>OY970240.1:0-2292144 GCA_963715445.1 uncultured Solirubrobacterales bacterium | reverse complement strand
CGAGAGATACACCGGCTGCGCGCGCTGAAGGTGGGTGTAGCCGGGCATCGGCCAGTCGAGGTGCTTCTCGGCCAGCTCCACCAGCGTGCCCATCAGGTCGATCAGCAGGGACTTCGCGTCGAGGCTGTGCGCCCGCACGAGCATCGCGACGTCCGTGGCCACCTGGTCGTTGCGCGAGCGAGCGGTGTGGAGCCTCGCCCCGGCATCGCCCGTGATCTCGGTCAGGCGGCGCTCGATGGCCATGTGGACGTCCTCGTCGTCCGCCCGGATCTCGAAGCGATCCTCCTCCACCTCGTCGCGGACCTGCTCCAGGCCGCGCTCGATCGAGGCGCAGTCCTCTTCGCTGATGATCCCGCTGCGCGCCAGCATCCGCGCGTGCGCCAGCGACTGCGCGATGTCGTAGGGCGCGAGCCGGAAGTCGAATGAGATCGAGGAGTTCAGCGCCTGGAACAGCGGATCCTGTGGCTCGGAGAAGCGCGACATGAGTGCCGGAGTGTATTGCCGGGAAGTGATCTCCACGGCGCGCCTCCCGGATCGTGAGCGGCAATAGGATCGGGGAATGAGAGCTCTGGTGACCGGTGCGACCGGCAAGGTGGGCAACGCCGTAGCGGGTGCCCTGATCGAGCGTGGGGATGCCGTGCGCGCACTGGTGCGCGATCCGGGCCGGGCGAGCGCGCTGCTGCCGAGCGGGGTCGAGCCGGTTCCCGGTGACGTGACGGACCCTGCCTCGATCCTGGCCGCGGCCGAGGGCTGCGAGCTCGTCTTCAACGCGATGGGCCTGCCCGAGCAGTGGCTGGCCGACGACGGCCTCTTCGAGCGCGTGAACGCCCTCGGCTCGGAGGCCGTGGTCAGGGCCGCTGCGCGTGCCGGCGCGCGACGGGTGGTGCACACCAGCACGATCGATGTCTTCCACGCCGATCGAGGCGCCCGCTTCGACGAGTCCCGTGTGGCCGACTACCCCAAGGGCACGGCCTACGAGCGCTCCAAGCAGCGCGCCGACGAGCTGGTGCTGGCCGCCGGGAAGGAAGAGGGCATCGAGGTCGTGCTCGCGAATCCGGCGGCCGTCTACGGGCCGAGCCTCGAGAGCAGCGCGTCGATCGAGCGCGACCTGCTGAGGCCCGTCGTGGAGGGCCGCCGCTCCGCCGCCCCCGCGCTGCCGCCGGGAGGATTCGGGCTCGTGTTCGAGGAAGGTGCCGCCAAGGGCCATCTGCTCGTGGCCGAGCGCGGCGTCCCGGGCGAGCGCTACATCCTCTGCGACGGGCACATGACGATGCGCGAGCTGGCCGAGGCTGCCGTGCGAATCGCGGGCCAGGGCCGCGTCCCTCCCACCCTGCCCGTCGCGCTTGCGAAGGCGATGGCGGCCCTCGGCGAGCCGCTCGCCCGCGTGACCGGCAAGGCGCCGCTGCTGCCGAAGGGGCAGCTCCACTTCCTCCTCTGGAATGCCGCGCCCGACTCCTCCAAGGCACAGCGCGAGCTGGGGTGGAAGCCGACGCCGCTGGACGAGGGCCTGCGCACCACGCTCAGCGGCATGGGCCTCCTCTAGAGCGCCGGCAGTAAGCGGTCCTAGCTGCAGGAGGGAGCGCTAGGAGCCCTAGCTGCGAGAGCCGGCGGTGCGAGCTGCTGTGAGCACCATCCGCAGCGCGCTCGTGACCTTGTCCACCTGAGTCTCTGTCAGCTCCGGGAAGAAGGGCAGCGCGATCGACCGGCGAGCGATGTCCTCGCAGACTGGGAACTCGCCCTCGCGATGGCCGAAGCGCTCGCGGTAGAAGCTCATCAGGTGGATCGCGGGGAGGTATGGCTTGCTCTCGATGCCGTGTGCTCGCAGCTCGCGGATCGTCGCATCGCGATCGACCTCCGGCGGGAGCTGGACCACGTAGACGAACCAGCTGCGGCGGTCGCCGCCGAGGTCCGGGCAGGGAGTGTCGAGGCCCTCGATCCCGGCCAGCGTCTCCGTGTAGAGAGCGGCGATCCGAGCCCTCGCGGAGAGCATCGACTCGAGACGCTCGAGCTGCGCCAGCCCGAGGGCGCAGGCGATGTCGGACAGCCGGTAGTTGAAGCCGAGCCGATCGTGGTCGAGCCAGTCCATGTCGGGCGCCCGGCCCTGGTTGCGCTCGCTGTCGATGCGCTGCTTGGCCGCCGCGTCGGGAGACACGACCGCTCCGCCCTCCCCAGTCGTCAGCTGCTTGTTCGGGTAGAAGCCGAAGACCGCGAGGTTGCCGCGCGCGCCCACGGTCCGGCCGTCGGAGTGGACCGCGCCGAGCGCCTCACAGGCGTCTTCCACGATCCAGAGGCCGCGCCGCGCGGCCAGCGTCTCGAGATCGCCCATCGCGGCCGGGTAGCCGAAGATGTGAACCGGCAGGATCCCCGCCGTCTTGTCCCCCACCACCGCGGCGGCCGCCGCGGGATCGAGGTTGAGGGTTCGCCGGTCGATGTCGCAGAACACCGGCCGCGCGCCCTCGTAGAGGACCGAGTTGGCCGAGGCGACGAAGCTGAAGGGCGAGGTCACAACCTCGTCGCCCGCCTCGATGCCCGCTGCGCGCAGGGCCAGGTGCAGGCCGGCCGTGCCGCTCGAGACGGCCGAGACGTGATCCACGTGGAGGAGCTCCGCGAGCGACTCCTCGAAGGCCGGGAGCATCGGGCCCAGGGAGAGGCGGCGCGAGCGCAGCGCGTCGAGCACCAGCTCCTCCTCGCGCTCGCCGACTTGAGGCCGCGCAACCGGAATCTGCACGGCGCCGTCTTCGCTCAAGGCGATGCGACCCCGGAGCCGGGACCTCCGCGAACGCGCTCCGCCCGCCCGGGCAACATGCCCGCCTCGAGCGAATCGACCAGCGCCTCCCAGCTCGCTTCGATGATGTTCTCGGAGACCCCGATCGTGCCCCAGGTCTCGGTGCCGTCTCCGGCGTCCAGCAGGACCCGCGTCGCCGCGCCGGTGCCCTTGCTCTCGTCCAGGATCCGGACCTTGAAGTTGACGAGCTCGATGTCTCGCAGGTGGGGATAGGTCTCGCCGATCGCGTCGCGCAGGGCCGTATCGAGCGCGTTCACCGGCCCGTTGCCCTCAGCCGTGCGCACGTAGCGCTCGCCGTCGACCCAGATCTTGATCGTCGCCTCGGTCTCCACCCGGCCGCTCTCGCGCTTCTCCACGATCACCCGCCAGGACTCGAGCCGAAACAGCGGCTCGTAGTCGCCGGCCTCCTTGCGGATCAGCAGGTCGAACGAGCCGTCGGCCGCCTCGAGGTGGTAGCCCTCGTGCTCGAGCTCCTTGACGCGCTCCACCACGCGGGCGGTCGCGTCCGGGGTCAGCTCGACGCCCGTCTCCCCCGCTCTCGCCTCCACGGTCCCCTTGCCGCTCAGCTCGGAGATCAGCATGCGCCGATCCGCGCCGACCTGCGCAGGGTCGATGTGCTCGAACGTGCGCGCGTCGCGGTTGACCCCGGCGACGTGCATCCCGCCCTTGTGCGCGAAGGCGTTCGTCCCGACGTAGGGCTGATTCGGGTTCGGCGCCACGTTCGAGAGCTCGTCGACCACGCGCGCCGTCTCGGTCAGCCGGCCGATCAGCTGGGGGTCCACGCACTCGTAGCCGAGCTTCAGCTGGAGGTTCGCGAGGATCGTGATCAGGTTCGCGTTGCCGCAGCGCTCGCCGTAACCGTTGACGGTGCCCTGCACCAGCCTGGCGCCCTGCTCGACCGCGACGAGCGAGTTCGCCACTCCGCAGCCCGCGTCGTCGTGCGTGTGGATGCCCACCTGCACCTCGCCGCCGAGCTGAGCCAGGACGGCGGCGGTGGCGTTGGCCACCGCCCCCGGGAGCGTCGCCCCGTTCGTGTCGCAGAGCGAGACGTTCTCGGCGCCGCCGTCAACTGCGGCGCGCAGGCAGCGCAGCGCATAGGCCGGGTCGTCCGCATATCCGTCGAAGAAGTGCTCGGCGTCGTAGATCACGCGCTTGCCCTGCTCGCGCAGGAACGCGACCGATTCCTCGATCATCCGCAGGTTCTCCTCTGGCTCCACCCGCGTGACCTTCTCGAGGTGCAGCGACCAGGTCTTGCCGACCAGCGTGCACACGGGCGCGAAGCAGTCCGCGAGCATCCGCAGGGCCTGATCGTCGGTGGCCGCGGTGTCGCGCCGCCGCGTCATCCCGAACGCGACGATCTCCGCGTGGTCGAACGACTCGCGCGAGAGGAGGTCGAACAGCGCAGCCTCCTTGGGGTTCGAGCTCGGGAAGCCCGCCTCGATGAAGTGGATGCCGAGGTCGTCGAGCGCGTGCGCGACCCGGACCTTCTCGCCGGCCGTCAGGGACATGCCCTCCCCCTGCATGCCGTCGCGGAGAGTGGTGTCGTAGAGGAGTACCTGCTCTGGCATCTGGATGAACGCCTTTCGAGTGCTGAACTTCGAGGAAAACGGGCCTTGGCCTGCGTCCGCAGGCCCGCACCGTCGCGCTGGCTAGCGCGCCGGCGCCCCCGTAATTCGCTCTTCGTCGTGGCTGCGGCAGGCGCCGCCGCTCACCGATGCTCGCTGCGCGTTCACGCCTTCGATGGTACCGGGACCACGTCGAGCCATTTGGCATAGCGCTCGGAGCGCCCGTGGAGGACGTCGTCGTAGGTGCTCTGGAGCTCGCGTGTGAGCTCCCCGGGCGGGCCTATCTCGATGTCGTCGATCTCACGCACGGGCACCAGCTCGGCTGCCGTGCCGACGAGGAACACCTCGTCGGCCAGTACGAGCTCGGCGCGGGCGATGTCGCGCTCGACGACCTCGTGGCCGAGGTCCCCGGCGATCTCGATGATCGACTTGCGGCTGATCCCGTCGAGGATGCTGGCCGTCTGGGGCGGCGTGGCGATCACGCCGTCCTTGACCACGAAGATGTTCTCGCCGGTGCCCTCGCAGACGTGGCCCTTGTCGTCGAGCAGGATCGCCTCCTCGTAGCCCGCGCGCTTGGACTCGATCTTCGCGAGAACCGAGTTGAGGTACTGGCCGCCGGCCTTTGCGTGCGGGATCAGCGACTGCGGGGAAATGCGCCGCCACGAGGACACCTTCGCCCGGACGCCGTTGCGCTTGCCCTCCTCACCGAGGTAGGCGCCCCACTCCCACACGGCGATCATCGCGTGGATCGGGTTGTCCTCCGGATCGAGGCCCATGGGGCCGTAGCCGCGGAAGACGAGCGGCCTGATGTAGCAGCTCCTGAAGCCGTTGCGTGCGATCAGCTCGTGCGTGGCGAGGCGGAGCTGCTCCTTGGTGAAGGGCAGGTCCATGTAGAAGAGCTTCGCCGAGGCCTCGAGCCTGTCGAGGTGCTCCTGGTGCCGGAAAATGGCCGGGCCGGACTCGGTCTCGTAGGCGCGCTCGCCCTCGAAGACGCTCGTTCCGTAGTGGAAGGCGTGCGAAAGCACGTGGACCTTGGCGTCCTCCCAGGCGACGAACTCGCCGTCCATCCAGATCAGGTCCGCTGTGTTCAAGGCCGGCTCTTCCCTTCTCAGATGCCCTCGAGCACAGCTCGAGTGGCGTCCTCGGTGGTTGCATCGCCACCCAGATCGGCGGTTCGCAGGCCGCCGACCAGAGCACGATCGATGGCCGATTCTACGACAGCAGCCGCATCCTCCCTAGCGAGTCCGTGACGCAGCATGAGCGCGACCGACCCGAACATGGCCAGCGGGTTCGCCTTGCCGGTGCCGGCGATGTCCGGTGCGGAGCCGTGCACCGGCTCGAAGAGGCCGGGCCCGTCCCCGCCGATCGAGGCGCTTGGAAGCATGCCGAGCGAGCCCGTGAGCATCGCCGCCTCGTCGCTGAGGATGTCCCCGAAGAGGTTCTCGGTGACGATCACGTCGAAGTCCGATGGGCGGGACACGAGCTGCATGGCGGCGTTGTCCACCAGCAGGTGGTCGAGCGGGACCTGCGGGAACTCCTCGGCGTGCACGCGGGTAACCGTCTCGCGCCACAGGCGCGAGGTCTCCATCACGTTCGCCTTGTCCACGCTCGTCACCTTCGTGCGCGCGCTCTGGAACGCGACGCGTGCGATCCGCTCGACCTCGGACACGCTGTAGGCGCAGTCGTCGTGCGCCGTGTCGCCGTCGCGTCCAGACTCGCCGAAGTAGATGCCGCCGGTCAGCTCGCGCACCACCAGCAGGTCGGTTCCCTCGATCCGCTCGCGCTTCAGCGGGCTGGCATCGAGCAGCGCGGGGCTCGGCCTCACCGGGCGCAGGTTGGCGAAGAGGCCAAGACCCTTCCTCAGCCCGAGCAGGCCCTGCTCGGGACGCGGAGCAGACGGGTCGGCCGCCACGGCGGCGTCCCACTTGGGCCCGCCGACGGCGGCGAGCAGCACCGCGTCGGCGGCGCGGCAAGCCTCGAGCACCTCGTCCGTGAGCGCGGTTCCGTGCGCGTCGATCGAAGCGCCGCCGATCAGGCGCTCGTCAAACTCGAAGTCGCCGAGACGCCGGAGCAGCTCCAGCGCGGCGTCCGCGATCTCGGGGCCGATCCCGTCGCCGGGCAGGATGACGATGCGCGCTGGCATGACGGGCAACCTATCGGCCTGCCGCGGCCGGCGGGCGCGTGGCGGCGATGTTCAACCGCACGTAGTCGAGCTCCAGCGGGCTGCCGCAGCGGGCCGCGACATCGCTCGCGAAGGGCTCGCGCAGCGCCTCCGGCAGCGCCATCAGGTGGTGGCCGAGGCAGACGGTGCGCAGGTACTCGAGCGGCTCCGGCGGCTCGACGGGCCACGGCTCGAGCCAGGTCTCCACCTGCTCGAACCCGGCCTGCTCCAGCCTCTGCCGCGTGAGCTCCGCCGAGGCGAAGTTCCAGGGACCCGACCAGCCGGCCAGGTACTCCGCGTACGGAGGCTCGCCGCCCACCTCCGCGGCGACGCGATGGAACCGCTCCACGTTGCCCTCTCCCCCACACTGCGCGATCAGGCGGCCGCCGGGCTTCAATGCCTCGAACAGCTCCGCGAAGAGACGCTCGTGATCGGGCACCCAGTGGAAGACCGCGTTCGAGAACGCCGCGTCGACCCGCTCCGGCAGGTCCAGGTCCTGGAGGTCGCGCTCGAGCACCGTCGCCCGCTCGCCCAGCGCAGCCGCCGCCTGCTCGACCATCGACGGCGCCGCATCCACCGCGATCACGCGTCCGTCCGGCAGGCGATCGAGCAGCAGCCGCGTGACGCGGCCCGAGCCGCAGCCGGCATCCAACACCGTCTCGTCTCCGCGCAAGCTCAGCCGATCGAGCACCGGCCGAGACATCGCGACCTGCGGATCGGAGACCCGGTCGTATGTCGCGGCGTCCCAGTCCCGGGGCCCCGCGGAGCCCGTCATTGCAGCAGTGAGGTCGTGACCGGCCCCTGGCGCTCCCGCCCGCGCTCGTACGCTTCGAGCGCGTCGGCCTCGAGCAGCGTCACTCCGATGTCGTCGAGCCCGTTCAGCAGGCGGCGCTTAGTCTCACCGTTGATCTCGAACGTGAACGACCGCCCACCCGCCGTGACCGTCTGCGCATCGAGGTCGATCCGGGCCTCGCCCGCCTCCATCACGGCCTTCACCTCGTCCTCCGCCAGCACCACCGGAAGCAGCCCGATCTTCGTGCAGTTGGAGTAGAAGATGTCCGCGTAGCTCGGGGCGATGACGGCCTTGAAGCCGTAGTCCTCGAAGCCCCACGGCGCATGCTCGCGCGAGCTGCCGCAGCCGAAGTTGCGTCCGGTGGCCAGGATCGGGTTGCGCGGCAGATCCCAGCCCGGCTCCTTGGCCCAGTCGTAGAAGAGGAACTCGCCGAAGCCGCTGCGCTCGACCCGCTTGAGGAACTGCTTGGGCATGATCTGGTCGGTGTCGACGTCCACCCTGTCGAGCACCGATACGGCGCCCTCGATGACGTTGATCGGCTCCATGCTCAGCTCCATTCCCTGATGTCGACGAATCGGCCTTCGATGGCCGCAGCGGCGGCCATCTTCGGACTGACGAGATGGGTGCGCCCGCCGCGCCCCTGCCTGCCCTCGAAGTTGCGGTTAGAGGTCGATGCGCAGCGCTCGCCCGGATCGAGCGTGTCGGGGTTCATCCCGAGGCACATCGAGCAGCCCGCCGAGCGCCAGTCGAAGCCCGCCGCGCGGAACACCTCGTCGAGCCCCTCCGCCTCGGCTTCGGCCTTCACCTGAGCCGACCCGGGCACCACCATCGCGCTTACCGTGGAGGCGACCTTGCGGCCCTTGACGAGCTCCGCCGCCTCGCGCAGGTCGCCGATGCGCGAGTTGGTGCAGGAGCCGATGAAGACCCGGTCGAGCCGGATCTCCTGGATCGGCGTGCCGGCCTCCAGGCCCATGTACTCGAGCGCCCGCTGATCGCCCTCGCCGGCAGGCTCTGGAACCGCACCGGTGACGTCGGTGACCATCGCCGGGTTGGTGCCCCAGCTGACCTGCGGAGAGAGGGCTGCCGCGTCGATCACGACCTCGCGGTCGAACTCGGCGCCGTCCTCGGTGTACAGCTCGCGCCAGCCCGCGACGGCGGCCTCGAAGTCCTCCGGAGCGGCCTCGCGGCCTTCGACCCACTCGAAGGTCGTCTCGTCCGGGGCGATCATCCCCGCGCGGCCGCCGCCCTCGATCGTCATGTTGCAGACGGTCATGCGGCCCTCCATAGAGAGGCTCTCGATCGCCGGTCCGGCGTACTCGATCACGTGGCCGACGCCGCCGTCCACGCCCATCCGCCCGATCGTGCCGAGGATCAGGTCCTTGGCGGTGACGCCGGGGCCCAGCTCGCCCTCGTAGCGGATGCGCAGCGACTGCGGCTTGCGCTGCTGGAGCGTCTGGGTCGCGAGGACGTGCTCCACCTCGCTGGTGCCGATGCCGAACGCGAGCGCACCGAACGCGCCGTGCGTGGAGGTGTGAGAGTCCCCGCAGACGATCGTCATCCCGGGCTGGGTGACCCCCATCTCGGGGCCGATCACATGCACGATCCCCTGCCGCGCCGAGCCGATCGAGTAGACCGGCACGCCGAACTCGCGGCAGTTGTCCTCGAGCGTCTGGATCTGCTTGCGCGACAGCGGGTCGCTGACCATCGGCAGGCTGGTGGAGCCGTCCGTGGGCACGTTGTGGTCGGCGGTCGCAAGCGTGCGGTCCGGCCTGCGGACCGGGCGCCCGGCCAGGCGCAGGCTCTCGAACGCCTGCGGGCTCGTGACCTCGTGGACCAGGTGGAGGTCGATGTAGAGCAGCCCTTCGGCGACCTCGTGGGCCTCCCAGATCTTGTCGAACAGGGTCTTGGGCATCAGGACCTCCTCAGTCCGGCGGCGACAACCGCGTAGAAGCGCGCGTCGGCGCGGGTGTTGTTCTCGAAGTGGTGGGGCAGGTCGGCGTCGAAGGTGACCGCGTCGCCCTCGTGCAGATCGTGGGCCACGCCGTCGCAGACGAGCGTCACCGCGCCGTCCGCCACGACGGCAGTCTCACGAGCGCCAGGCTCGTGCATCGGCGGATCGCCGGGGCCGCCCGTGGCCTCGCCCGGGGCGAGGCTGTGCAGCGAGACCTCGGCACGCTGACCCGGCAGCGGCGGGGTCAGCACCTCGTAGCGATGCCCGCGCGTGGCGGATGCGCCGCGCAGGCGCTCCCCCGCCCGGACGATCGACACCGCGCCGCCCTCGTCGAGCCGCAGCAGCTGCGAGAGCGTCAGCTCCAGGCCACTCGCCATTCGCGCCGCGACCGCCAGGGTCGGGCTCGTCTCGCCGCGCTCGACCTGGCTCAGCATCTGCGCAGAGACGCCGCTGCGCTCCGCCAGGTCGCGCAGCGAGAGGTCCATCCCCTCGCGCAGGGCGCGAACGCGGGATCCGATCTCCAGCTGCGGCTCTGCCAAGGCGCTCATCACGTCTGTACGTTATCACGGACAGACGTCCGGGCAACCCTGCTGCGCGCCCCGGGCGGGAGGAGCGCGGCAGGCCAAGCGCCGGCTACTTCTTTTTCTTCTTCTTCGCGGGCTTCGGCTTCAGCTTGACGCTCTTCGTCTGCTTCGTCACGTTGCCGGCAGCGTCGGTGACGGTCACCTCGATCGTGACCTTCAGGGATCCGTTCTCCTTCAACGCGGCGGCGGCCTTCTTGCTGATCTTGACCTTCGCCGCCAGCGACTTGCCGGGCTGGCCCTTGAGTCCCTTCTTGCTCCCGATGGACTTGGCCTTGCCCTTCCCGAGCTTGGCCTTCAGCACCACCTTGACCTTCGTGGCCTTGGTCTCGTTGGTCGCGGCGCCGACCTTGACGCCCACCTTGCGGCCCTTCCCGAGCGTCAGCTTCTTCGACGCGATCGAGAACTGAGGCTTCGCCAGGTCGCCCGGGATCGTCACGACGGCCGTCGTAGGCGAGGCGAGCACGGCGTCGCCCGTGGGAGACGAGAGCGTGACGTTGAACGTCTCGTCGCCCTCGCGCACAGAGTCGTTCAGCGCCGCGATCTCAACGGTCTTGCTCTCCTCCCCCGCGGCGAACGAGACGGGAACGTCGGTCAGGCGGGCATAGTCGACCCCGGAGGTCGCCGTGCCGGGCGTGCTGTTCACGAGCACCGTGGCCGGACCGACGGCGCTCGTGGCCGAGCGCGTGATCGTGAGCGAGCTGCTGGTTCCCTCCTCGAGCTTCGCGGTGGCCGGGGAGAACTTCGTGCCTGCCTTCTCGCGTGTGCTGATCTCGAGGGTGAACGGGCTGACCAGGTATCCCTCGTCGCCGGCTCCGTCGTCATTGATGTAGACGCTCCACACCCCGTTGGCATCCGTGAAGTCGAACGCCGACATCGTCGATGCGTACGGCCCCGCGGGAGCCGGAGCGGGGAATGTGTCTGGGTTCCCGTCGTAGTTCGACGGCTTGTGACCGAATGCGCCGCAGATGTTCGTGCTGCCGGAGTCGGGCATCAGGGCCGCCGCCTCGTCGTCCCAGGTCCAGAAGAAGCTGTTGATGTCGTACGAGCCGCACGCGTCCGACATGAACAGGACCTTCTGCCCCTCGGGGCCGACCAGCAGCATGTCGAGGTCGTCCGGGTGCTGATGCGAGAGTCCGGCGAACGAGAGGTTCACGTCGTCGACGATCCCGGTGCGCCCGGCGACGTTCTGCGTGGCCGGGTAGAGCGACGCCTTGCCCGACGTCCCAGTCGCGGGAATGCGGTTGTTGAAGGGACCGGTCGTGATGGTGATCGACCAGCCTTCGATATCGCCCACGTCTCCGCCCGCGTCGTCGCGCACGTAGAGGTTCCATGCGCCGTTGGGGTTTTCGCCGTTGAAGCGCGACATCGTCGTGCCATGTGGCCCCGGGAATGCAGTGGGCCAGGTGTCGCCGCTGTCGTAGGAGCTCGGCTTGTAGGTGAAGCTCACGCATGCCCCTGCCGGCGCGTCGGGCATGAGTGCCGCGGCATCGTCATCGAAGGTCCAGTCGAAGTTCGACGTATCGGTGCCGCCGCACGCATCGGACATCAGGACGGTGCTGTCCCCTCTGGGCGAGACGAGGAGGATGTCGAGATCGTCGGGGTTGGTGTGGGTGAAGCTGTCCAAATTCACGTCGATGTCGGTGATGCTCCCACCCATCCCGCTGACCGAGATGGACGACGGGTACGGAGATGCGTTGCCGGAGGTCGTGCCGGGCGCGCCGGAGGGGACGGTGATCGCGTTGACGTTGGAGAACGTCTGTGTGGCGCCGAGCGCAGGGGCTGCGGTCAGGAGCAGGCCGACGGCGATCGCCGAGCAGGTCGAAGCGACGAACGTGCGAAGCGGTGAAGCGGACATCGAGCTCAACCTTCAGCCCTCCGAGATAGGCGCGACCGACAGAACTCGATCACCCTAACTCTGAAGTCCCGCCGGATGCAACGAGGCTGGACTAGCGACGCTGCATCGTCGGCCTGACCAGCACCTCGTTGACGCTCACGTGGGGCGGCTGCTCGATCGCGTAGAGGATCGCGTTGGCGATGTCCTCCGCCTGCAGCGGCTCTCCGATCTGCTCGCGCGACTTCTCCAGGCTCTCCTTGACCATCGGGTTCTCGTTGTGCCCCTGCAGCTCGGTCTCCACGAAGCCGGGCTCGACGCACGTCACGCGAATGCCGGCGTGCAGAGCTTCCTGGCGGAGCGCCTCGGAGAAGGCCGTGACGCCGAACTTGGTCAGGTTGTAGACGGCCGCGCCGGCTCCCGCCAACCGCCCGGCCACCGACGACACGTTCACCACATGCCCTCCCCCGCCCTCGCGCATCAGCGGCAGCGCGGCGTGGGTGCAGTAGAGGAGGCCGAGCAGGTTGACGCCCACCATCCTGCGCCACTCCTCCGTGTCGGCGCCCTCGACCGGGCCGAGCAGCATGACGCCGGCGTTGTTGACCAGGACGTCGAGACGCCCGAGCTGCGCGTGGGCCGCGCGCACGAACTCGCCCGCTGCCCGCTCGTCCGAGACGTCGGCCTCGATCGCGAGCGCCTTGCCCCCCTCGGTGCGTATCCGCTCGGCCAGAGCCTCGATCCGATCCGCCCTGCGCGCCGCGAGCGCTACGGAGGCTCCCGCCGCGGAGGCGGCGAGCGCGGTCGCCTCGCCGATTCCCGATGACGCGCCGGTTATCGCGACCACCTGGTTCTCGAGAGGCTTGCTCATGGGACCGATGCTAGCCCCCCGCCAGAGCTACTGGTCGGCGCGAGAGCTGCTCATGCCGAACTTGGCTTCGCCGTCCAGCCCGGCACGCAGGAGGGCGATGAGGTCGTCCTCGCCGGGCGGCCCTCCCGGAGTGGATCCCATCGCCGGATGGGCGATCGCCGCCTGGGCGACCTTCGCGATCGAGGAGGCATTCACGCCCAGCTGCGCCAGCCCCTCGACGCCGGTCTCCGCGGTCAGCCGGGCAACGCGTCCCGCGGCGTTCACGGGATCCGCCCCGGCATCGCCGAGCGCGAGCGAGAAGCGCCCCACAGGGCCGGCGGCGCGGTTGGCCATGAAGCCGACCGTGTGCGGCAGCATCACGGCGTTGGTCTCCGCGTGCGGGGTTCCGCAGACGCGCACGATCGTCTGGCAGAGGGCGTGATGGACCGCGAAGCCCGTGGTGCCCACCGCGTAGCTGCAGAGCAGCGCGGCGAGTGCCACGGCCTCGCGATCGGGCTCCTCGAGCGGCAGGCTGCGCGAGAGCAGCTTGGCTCCCCGCAGCGCCGCCATCTCGGCGACCGGGTTCGCCAGCGGGGTGTAGAGGGCCTCGAACCCGTGCGCCAGGGCGTTCATCGCCGTTGCCGCGAGCTGCGGACGGGGAAGCGTCGCGATCAGGTCCGGGTCCCAGGCCACCAGCGCCGGCCTGACCATGCGCGGGGCGGTGGCTCCGGCCGGCAGGCGGTGGAACGGCGTCAGCGGGGAGCCTGCCAGCGTCGTGGGCACGGCCGCACACGCGAGCCCGTCCGTCGCCGCGATCGCCTTGGCGGCGTCCACGACCCGGCCTCCACCCAGCGCGACGATCGGGCGCCCCTGGACACCGGGCCGGACGGCAGCGGCGGCCTCGGGCACCGCGCCAGGCGGGACGCGCAGCACCGCGGCCGCGCCCTCGACCAGTATCGGAGCGGCCTCCTCGGCCCGTTGAGTGCTCAGCAGCACGTAGCCCTCGAAGCCCCGGCCGGCGAGCAGCTCGGGAGCCTCGCGCACCGCTCCTCGAGCGAAGCGGATCAGGCGCTCGCCGTCGATCCAGGTGAATGCGCGGCTCATCTGTCCATTGTGCCCCGCCGGCGCGGGCCGGCCAACCCGGTTAGGGGGTTGCGCTCTTGGCGGCCGCGTCTATGTGGTGCTCGGCCTCCGCCACGGGCGAGTCCGCGAGCGCATTGGTGATCGCTCGCAGGTAGGCCCGGCCGGACGCCTCCATGGTGTCCGGTGAGACGCCCTGGCCCTGGGCGGTGGTGCCGTCGAGCTCCAGCAGCACGGTGACCTCGGCGAGCGCGTCGCGCCCGGCCGTCACCGCGGAGACGTGGTACTCCTTCAGCCGGGCCTCGCGGCCGGTCGCCATGTTGAGGGCGCTGAAGAACGCGTCCACCGGGCCATCGCCGGTGAACTCCCCCTCGGCGACGTCGCCGGCAGGCATCCGCACCCGGACGCGGGCGAACGGCGAGCGGTCGGAGCCCGCCTCGATGTCGAAGGACTCGAGCAGGAACGCGCTCTCGGACTGGCGCATCTCGTCCGAGACGATCGCCTCCAGATCGAGCGCCGTGACGGTCTTCTTGCGATCGGCGACCTCCTTGAAGCGCTTGAAGGCCGTGTTCAGCGCCGCACCGTCCACCGTGAAGCCAAGCTCCTCCAGAGCCTTGCGCAGCGCATGGCGGCCGGAGTGCTTGCCGAGGACGATCGAGTTCGACTGGTGTCCGATCGTCGTTGCGTCCATGATCTCGTAGGTCGTGCGCTCCTTGAGCACGCCGTCCTGGTGGATGCCCGACTCGTGGGCGAAGGCGTTGCGGCCGACGATCGCCTTGTTCGGCTGCACCTGGTAGCCGGTCAGGCGGGACACGAGACGGCTGGTGCGGGCGATCTCCGTCGTCTCCACACCGCTCCAGAGCCCGTGCTCGGCCTCGCGGACGCGCAGGAGCATCACCATCTCCTCGAGCGACGCGTTGCCGGCACGCTCCCCCAGGCCGTTGATCGCGCACTCCACCTGCCGGCACCCTGCCTGCACGCCGGCGAACGAGTTCGCCACGGCCAACCCGAGGTCGTCGTGGCAGTGGACCGAGGTCGTCACCTTCGCCAGGTCGGGCACGAGGCGATAGAGCTCACGCCACATCGCGGCGTACTCGTCGGGCATCGAGTACCCCACGGTGTCGGGCACGTTGATCGTGGTCGCGCCCTCGTCGAGGGCGATCTGCAGCACCTCGGCGGTGAACTCGAGGTCCGCGCGCGTCGCGTCCATCGGCGAGAACTCGACGTCCTCGCAGTAGCCCCTGGCGTGCGCCACGGCAGCGCGCGCCTGGCCCTTGACGTCCTCACGAGTCGTCTGGAGCTGGTGCTCGATGTGGATGTCGCTGGTGGAGATGAAGGTGTGGATGCGCGGGCGCTCGGAGTCCTTGACCGCGTTCCAGGCCGCGTCGATGTCCTGGAAGCCCGTGCGCGCCAGCCCGCAGATCACGGGTCCGTGCACGTCGCGGGCGATCGCCTGCACCGCCTCGAAATCGCCCGGCGAGGCGATCGGGAAGCCGGCCTCGATCACGTCCACGTCGAGCCGCGCGAGCTGATGCGCGATCTCGAGCTTCTCCTGCGTGTTCAGCGAGATCCCGGGGGATTGCTCGCCGTCGCGCAGGGTCGTGTCGAAGACTCGTACCCGGTTTGCCTCGCTACGTGTGATCTCCGCTGCCATGTCGTTCGCTCCTGATTCTCCTACTCGACCCGTTTCTCCTGTACATGCGGCTTCCGGCGGCCGCCACGCGCTATTCCCCCCGAGGGGGGAGGAGGAGAAGCAGCAGGTCGAGCTGGAACGACATCCGGGTCAGCGTACTACAGGCAGAGCCTGTGCCCAAACGGCTACAGGCTGACTGCGCGGCCCGCCACGAAGCCGTCCGAGGCGACGATCGCGTCGATCACGTCCTGCGGCACGCACGAGTCGGCCGTGACGACCATCACGGCCTCGCCCTCGTCAGCACCGTCGGGCTGGCGACCGACCGCGGCGGAGACGATGTTCACGCCGGCCTCGCCGAGCGCCGTGCCCACGCGGCCGATCCTCCCCGGCTGGTCGCGGTAGCGGAAGATCGCCAAGTGCTGCTCGAGCTGGACGTTGAAGCGCGAGCCCCACGCCTCGAGCAGATGCGGGCGGTCGCGGTTGCCGAGCACCGTGCCGACGACGCTGGAGCGCTCCTGGCCGCTGACCACGGTGACGCGGACGAGATCGGTGAAGTCGCGTGCCCGCTCGCTGCTCGTCTCGGTGACGGCGATCCCGCGCTCATCGGCGAGCGCCGGCGCGTTGACGTCGTTGACGTCCTCCTCGGTGTGCCCGGCGAGAACGCCCTTCAGGATCTGAACGGTCAGGAAGCGCGTGTCCCGCTCCGCGATCCCGCCGCGGTACTCCACCTCGAGGGCGTCGACGGAGGTCCCGCCGGCGATGCTCGTGGCGATCCGGCCGAGATGCGAGGCGAGCGGGAGGAACGGGCCGAGCGCCTCGAGGTCCTCCCCCGCGACCGTCGGCACGTTGACCGCGCTCGTCACCGCCCCGCCCGTGAGCGCCGCGACGACCTGCTCGGCCGACTGGTAGCCGGCGCGATCGGTGGCCTCGGCCGTGGATGCGCCGAGATGCGGCGTGACGACCACGTTCGGGTATCCGAACAGCGGATGGTCGGTCATCGGCTCCGAGCGGAAGACGTCGAGGGCCGCACCGCCGACCTTGCCCGAGTCGAGCGCGTCCTTCAAGTCCTCGTCGACCACCAGCGGACCGCGCGCGACGTTGAGGATCCGAATGCCGTCCTTCATCTTGGCGAAGGCGGCGGCGTTCAGGTAGTTCTCGGTCTCGGGCGTCTTGGGCAGGTGGATCGTCAGGAAGTCCGCCTCGGCGAACACCTGGTCGGCGCTGCTCGCGCGCTCGGCCCCGAGCTCGCGGAAGCGCTCCTCGGCCACGTAGGCGTCGAAGGCCAGCACGCGCATGCCGAAGCCGCGCGCCCGCTGGGCCACGAGCTGGCCGATGCGGCCGAAGCCGATCACGCCAAGCGTCTTCTCGAAGAGCTCGGTGCCGCTGTACTTCGAGCGGTCCCAAGCGCCGCCGACGAGCGAGGCGTGGGCCTGGGGCACGTTGCGGGCGAGCGCCAGCAGCAGCGCCATCGTGTGCTCGGCCGCCGTGATGACGTTCGACTGCGGCGCGTTCGCGACCACTATGCCGCGGCGGGTGGCAGCCTCGACGTCGACGTTGTCGATGCCGACTCCCGCGCGCCCGACGACCTTCAGGTTGTCGGCCTTCTCGAGCAGGTCCGCGGTCAGCTTGGTGGCAGAGCGGATCAGGATGCCGTCGAACTCGCCGATCCTGCGCTCGAGCTCACCGTCCTCCCAATCGGCCCCCAGCTCGACCTCGAAGCCCGCTTCGCGCAGCAGCTCGACGCCCGAGTCACCGATCTTCTCCTTGACCAGCACCTTCATCGGGTTGCCTCCCCCACGTTCTCGATGACCCAGTCGATGCACGCCGTGAGCGCCTCCACGTCTCCCGGCTCGATCGCCGGGAACATGCCTACGCGCAGCTGATTGCGCCCCAGCTTGCGATACGGCTCCGTGTCGACGATGCCGTTGGCGCGCAGGGCCGCTGCGATCGCCGCGGCGTCGATGCTCTCCTCGAAGTCGATCGTGCCCACGACGAGCGAGCGCTTGTCCGGATCGGCCACGAACGGCGTCGCGACCGGGGATGCCTCGGCCCACTCATAGAGGTGGCGCGAGGAAGCGGTGGTCCGCTCGACGCACCAGTCGAGGCCACCTCCCTCGAGCATCCACTCGACCTGGTCGGCGAGCAGCAGCAGCGTCGCGAGCGCGGGCGTGTTGTAGGTCTGGTCCTTGCGCGAGTTGTCGAGCGCGGTGGTCAGCGAGAGGAACTCGGGGCGCCAGCGATCGGTCGCCGCGCCCAGCTCCTCGATCCGCTCGATCGCGGCCGGGCTGAGCAGCGCCAGCCAGAGCCCGCCGTCGGCGGCGAAGCCCTTCTGCGGAGCGAAGTAGTACGCGTCGGCCTGCACGACGTCCACCGGCAGGCCGCCGGCCCCGGAGGTCGCGTCGATCAGGACCAGGGCGTCATCGGCCCCGGCGGGGCGCTCCACCCCGACCATGACGCCGGTCGAGGTCTCGTTGTGAGCCCACGCGATCACGTCCGCGTCGGGATCCGCCGTCGGCGCCGGAGCATCGCCCGGGTCGGCCGACACGACGATCGGCTCCTCGAGGAAGGGCGCGGTGGCGGTCGCCGTGGCGAACTTCTGCGAGAACTCGCCGTAGGTCAGGTGCAGCGCCCGGCGGCGGACGAGCCCACAGGTGGCCGCGTCCCAGAAGGCGGTGGTGCCGCCGTTGCCGAGCGCCACCTCGTAGCCCTCGGGCAGCGAGAACAGCTCGGACAGGCCGCCGCGCACATGGCCGACCACTTCCTTGACGGGCTTCTGGCGGTGAGAGGTGCCCATGATCGCCTTGCCGGTTTCGGCGAGAGCTTGGAGCTGCTCCGGGCGGACCTTGGACGGCCCGCAGCCGAAGCGACCGTCGGCGGGCTTGAGATCGGCGGGAATCTGGGGCGTCGTCACGGGCAAGGCTGGCCTCCGCGGCTATCGAGTTTCAGTGCGGTGCTGTGCCCAGGCGTACGGCTCTTCATCCGCCGCTCCCCGGTGGTGAACTCCACCTCAAGACGCCAGTCGCGACGGCCCGGCGAGTGTAGTACACCGCTCCGATACCCGGCGGGAACAACGCCGGGCGCTCCTAGAACTCGGTATCGATCCAGTCCATCATCGAGCGGAGCTGCTTGCCCTCGCGCTCGATCTGCTTGCCGGCCTGCTCCTCGCGCATGCGCTGGAAGTTCTCCTGGCCGGCGTTGTTCTCGGCGATCCACTCGCGCGCGAACTGGCCCGACTGGATCTCACCGAGGATGTCGCGCATCGCCTGGCGGGTGTCGTCGGTGATGACGCGCTTGCCTCGGGTGAGGTCGCCGTACTCGGCGGTGTTGGAGATCGAGTAGCGCATGCCGGTGATGCCCTTCTCGTACATCAGGTCGACGATCAGCTTTAGCTCGTGGAGACACTCGAAGTAGGCGAGGCGCGGGTCGTAGCCCGCGTCGACGAGCGTCTCGTAGCCGGCCTGGACGAGCTCTGAGACACCGCCGCAGAGAACGGCCTGCTCGCCGAAGAGATCGGTCTCGGTCTCGTCCTTGAAGGTGGTCTCGATGACGCCGCCGCGGGTGCAGCCGATCCCCTTGGCGTAGGCGAGCACGAGGTCGCGGGCGGTGCCGCTCTCGTCGGCGTGGATGGCCATCAGGCCGGGCACGCCGGCGCCCTCGGTGAACTGACGGCGGACGAGGTGGCCGGGGCCCTTGGGGGCGACCATGCCGACGTCGACGCCGGGGCCCGGGTCGATCTGATCGAAGTGGATCGAGAAGCCGTGGGCGAAGAGCAGCAGGTTGCCGGGGGCGATCCCGTCCTTGATCTCCTCCTCCCAGAGCTTGCCCTGCTTCTCGTCGGGCAGCAGGATCATCACGACGTCGCCGCGGCTGGCCGCGTCGGCGATCGATGCGACCTCGAGCCCGTCGGCCTTGGCCTTCTCGACCGATGAGGAGTCCTCGCGCAGGCCGACCACGACGTTCACGCCGGATTCGTGCAGGTTCAGCGCGTGCGCGTGGCCCTGCGAGCCGTAGCCGAGGATTGCGACGGTCTTGCCGTCGAGCTTCGAGAGGTCTGCGTCGTTGTCGTAGATCACGGCGGAGGACTTTAGTTGTTCGCCTCTTCGGGCGGTGGCCCGAGCTGGGAGCGCAGCAGCTTGCCGCCGGCGTTGCGCGGCAGGGCCTCGAGCCTCACGACGCGCTTGGGCACCTCGTAGCCGGCGAGGCGATCGCGGCAGAAGGCGAGCAGGTCGTAATCGCTGACCGGGGTGCGCTCCACGATGAACGCGGTGACGGCCTCCCCCCACTCCGGATCCGGGGTGCCCGTGACGCCCGCATCGGCCACGGCGGGATGCTGGGCCACGACCGCCTCCACCACCGCCGGCGCGACCTTCTCCCCGCCGGTGACGATCATCTCCTTGATCCGGCCCTCCACGTGCAGCAGACCGTCCTTGTCGAGGCGGCCGCTGTCACCCGTGTGGAGCCAGCCATCGCCCGAGAGCGTCTCCTGCGAGACCATCGCGCCGCGGACGAAGATCTCCCCGTCGTCCGCGATCTGCAGCTCCACCCCATCGAGCGGCTCCGCGGCCGACCCCGAGACCCCGGTGACGGCGACCTGCGAAGTCGTCTCGGTCATCCCGTAGGTGCAGCGCACCGGCAGGCCGGCGGCCAGCGCCCACTCCAGGAGGTCCGGCGGGATCGGGCCGCCGCCGAGCAGAAGCGCGCGCAAGCCGGGAGCGGTGCGCAAGCCGGCCTCGCGCAGGCGCCGCAGCTGAGTCGGCACGAGCGACACGAGCGAGACCTCGCCGCGCGACAGGAGATCCGCGACGCGCTCCGCATCGAAGCCGTCGTGGAGCACCGCCGTCGTGCCCGCGCGGGCGCTCCTCGTGAGGATCGCGAGACCCGCTATGTGGAAGAGCGGCAGCGCGCAGAGCCAGCGGTCGTCCGGCTCGCTGCCGAAGAGGCGTGCAGACGCCGCCGCGGACGCGTCGTGGTTCCCGATGCTCAGCTCCACCCGCTTCGGCGCGCCTGTCGTGCCGGAGGTGAACAGGACCGTGTGCACCGCCGCGGGATCGACCTCGCGATGCAGGTCCACGGCCGCCTCCATGCCGTCCAGCGGGCGGTCCACCACCACGTCGGCGCCGGCGATGGCGGCCTGACGGTGCTGCACCTCATGGGGCAGGCGGGTGTTGAGGGGAACTATCGCCGCGCCGATCCGAGGTGCCCCGTGCATCAGCGCGCAGAACTCGGTGGAGGGCGCGAGGCTCGTGGCCACCCGGCCCCCGCGCTCCACGCCCAACGCCGCCAGGCGGCGGGCCGCCTCGTCCGCCCGGGCGTCGAGCTCCGAGTAGCTGAGAGCGCCGTCGGGGGCCTCCACGGCCGCGTGGCTCGGCCGCTCACGCGCCGCGACGGTCAGCCAGTCCTCCATGCACGCAACATACGCGGGCGGCGGCTGGTGGCGGCGGCAAGGCGGCGCGGACTATCCTCCGTCGCCCGAATGGCGGCCACCGAAGAGACCCGCGCGGGCAGCGACTGGACCGCGAAGCAGGAGAAGCGCACGATCGCCGTGGCGGCGGATTGGCGCGGCTCCGGCGAGTACGAGGACATCCGCTACGAGACGGCGGAGGGAATCGCGAAGATCACGATCGCCCGGCCGGAGGTGCGCAACGCCTTCCGCCCCCAGACGATCGTCGAGATCTCCCACGCGCTCGAGGTAGCCCGCGAGGACACCGAGGTCGGCGTGATCGTGCTCACCGGCGAGGGGCCGCTCGCCTTCTGCTCAGGAGGAGACCAGCGAGTGCGCGGAGACTCCGGGTACCTCACCGACCCCGAGGCGGCGGTGCCGAGCGTAGGCCGCTTCCACGTCACCGACCTCCACGTCCAGATCCGGCGCCTGCCGAAGCCGGTGGTGGCGATGATCGCCGGCTACGCCGTCGGCGGCGGCCACGTTCTGCACATCGTCTGCGACCTGAGCATCGCCGCCGACAACGCCCGCTTCGGACAGACGGGCCCGAAGGTCGGCTCGTTCGACGGCGGCTTCGGCGCCAGCCTCCTGGCCGCGCAGATCGGCCAGAAGAAGGCGAAGGAGATCTGGTTCCTCTGCCGCCAGTACAACGCCGAGCAGGCTCTCGAGATGGGGCTCGTGAACACCGTCGTGCCGCTCGAGGACCTCGAGCGAGAGACCGTGGGCTGGTGCCGCGAGATGCTCGACCTCTCGCCGTTCTCGCTGCGCCTGCTGAAGGCCAGCTTCAACGCCTCCGAGGACGGGATGACCGGCATCCAGCAGCTCGCGCACGACACCAACCTCCTCTTCTACGGCAGCGAAGAGGCTCAAGAGGGCCGCGAGGCCTACCGGGAGAAGCGCAAGCCCGATTTCGGGAAGTTCCCGCGCCGCCCGTGACGGCGGCCGCCAACGCCCAGGTCGCCGGAGGGGCGCTGCGCCTGTGGGCTCTCGCCGCCAGGCCTCGCACCCTGCCCGCCGCGATCGCGCCGGTGCTCGTGGGCACCGCCCTGGCGATCGCCGACGACGAGTTCCGCGCGCTGGCCTTCCTCGCCGCCCTGGTGGGCAGCGTGTTCATCCAGATCGGCACCAACCTCTCGAACGACTACTCGGACGCCCGCCGCGGCGCGGACACCGAGGACCGCCTCGGGCCGGTGCGCGTCACCGCGGGAGGGCTGATGCCTCCCCGCCGCGTGCTCATCGGCACCTGGGTCGCCTTCGGCGTCGCCGTTGCCGCGGGGATCTACCTGACCGCCATCACGGGACCTGAGCTGCTGGTGGTGGGCGCCGCCTCGATCGCGGCCGGCGTCCTCTACACAGGCGGCCCCAAGCCATACGGCTACGAGGGCCTCGGCGAGCTGTTCGTGTTCCTCTTCTTCGGCGTGGTCGCCGTCGTCGGCTCCTACTACGTGCAGGCCGAGCAGCTGCCCTGGGAGGCGTTCGCGCTGTCGGTCCCCGTCGGGCTGCTCGCCTCGGCGATCCTCGTGGTCAACAACGTCCGCGACGCCGACACCGACCGGCGTGCCGGCAAGCGCACGCTCGCCGTGCGGCTGGGACGCGAGCGCGCCCGCTCGCTGTTCACGGCCATGCTGATCGCCTCCTACGCCGTGGTCGTGGCCGTCCCGGCCGCGGGCGGGCTCTCGTTCTGGGTGGCGCTGCCCCTGCTCTCGGCCCCGCTGGCCATCCCGCTGCGCAAGACCGTCGCCGAGCGCTCCGACGGGCCGTCGCTCAACGGGGCGCTGGCGGACACGGGACGCCTGCTCGCCGTGTTCTCGCTGCTGCTCGCGGCGGGCATCCTGCTGTCGTGAGACGCTCGCTCCTGCGACTGCGCATCCCCCTGCGGGTGCCCTTCGTGACCTCCAACGGGGTGGTCGCCGAGCGGGAGCTGGTCGCGATCCGCCTCGAGGACGACGAGGGCACCGTCGGCTGGGGAGAGGCCGGCCCGCTGGAGCCCTACGACGGCGTGAGCATCGACGACGTCTGGCACTCCCTCATCGACGGCCCGCCAGCCCGTGACGCGCCGCCCCAGGCGCGCACCGCGTGGGAGCTCTCGGAGCTCGACCTCCAGTCGCGCCGGCGCGGGCGGTCGCTCGGCGACGCCGGCGCCGATGCGATCCCGGTCAACTGCACGCTTCCGGCGGGACCGCCGCAGGAGGTGGCCCAAGCGGCGGCGGACGGCCTAGCGGCCGGGTTCTCGTGCTTCAAGCTGAAGGTCGGGCTGCCGGACGATCACGAACGCGCCGCCGCCGTGCGCGAGGCGATCGGGCCGTGGCCCGCCCTGCGCGTGGACGCCAACGGCGCTTGGGGCGCGGCGGAGGCCGTGGAGCGGATCGCCGGGCTCGTGGAGTTCGACCTGCAGCTGGTGGAGCAGCCGTGCCCGACCCTCGAGGAGATGGCCTCCGTGCGCGAGAGCGTGGACGTGCCGATCGCCGCCGACGAGTCGATCCGAACGGCCGACGACGTGCGCCGCGCGGCCGCGATCGAGGCCTGCGACGCGGTCAACGTCAAGCTGGCGGGCAGCGGCGGCTACCGGCCGGCGCGCGACGCGCTGCGGGCGGCTACCGAGGCCGGAATGCAAGGCTGGCTCTCCAGCACTCTCGACGGCCCGTGGGCGATCGCCGCGGCGCTCCAGCTGGCTGCCGGAGAGCGGGTCACGCTGGCCTGCGGGCTTGCGACGCTCGACCTCTTCGACGCCGAGATCGCACGCGCGCTTCCCGGCCCCAAGACAGGCCTGATGGCCGTTCCCCAGGGACCGGGGCTGGGCATGGACGTGTCAGCCGAGATGCTGGCCGAAGTGCTCGTCGAGGAACGCGACTAGCGCCTCCGCGACATCCTCGGGGCGCTGCAGGTGGGCGGCGTGGCCGGCGTGCTCGACCAGGTGATCGCTCCCGTTCAGCACAGCGGCAGCGATCCTTCCGGCCAGCTCGCCATAGCGCTCGTCGCGCGCTCCCGCCATCGCCAAGACGGGCATCTCGAGGGTGTGCAGCTGCCCCCAGACCGGGTCCATCGCGCCCTGCCCGGCCGTCCTCAGAAGCAGGGCCAGCGAGAGCGGGTCCTGCGCCAGGCGGCCGGGCCGCTGCTCCTCCACCAGCGCGTCGGACTGGTCGGCGAAGAGCGGCTGGCGCTCCCACCGCTCGACGATCTGCTCGATCGGCTGGGTCTCCATCCACCCGGCGAGCTTCGCGTCCGCCTCGGCGCGCGCCGCCCTCGCCGTCCGCTCCTCGATTCCCGCGGACGACCCGACGGTTACGAGCGCCGCGTAGCGCGCCGGATCGCGGACGGCCGCGTTCAGCGCGAGCCGCCCTCCGAGCGAGTAGCCGCACAGGACGGCTCCGCCGGGCGCCGCCTCCGCGGCCGCGCGGATCTCCTCCAGGCGTCCCTCCCGCTCGCGCTCGCGGTGGCGCAGCAGCACGCTCGGGTAGCGTTCGGGCAGGCGCTCGGCGACCGGCGCCCATGCCTCGGCGGGCTGCATGAAGCCCGGTATGAAGACCACCGTCGGTCCGCGCGCGCTCTCAGTCACAGGCACATGATCCCGATCAACCGCACCTACGCGCCGATACAGGCGATCGTCGACGAGCTGGCGCGCTGCGGAATGCGCCACGCCGTCACCTCTCCGGGCTCGCGCAACGCTCCTATCGCCCTCTCCCTGGCGGCCGACGAGCGCATCGAATCGGTGTCGGTGATCGACGAGCGCGCAGCCGGATTCATGGCTCTGGGCATGGCGAAGGCGAGCGGGCGCCCCGTGGCCGTGACGTGCACCTCGGGCACCGCCGCGGCGAACCTCCTCCCAGCCGTGATCGAAGCCCACGAGGCGCGCGTGCCCCTGATCGTTCTCACAGCCGACCGGCCGCCCGAGCTGCGCGACGTGGGCGCCGGCCAGGCGATCGACCAGATCAAGCTCTTCGGCTCGGCCGCCAAGTGGTTCGTGGAGGTCGGCAACGGCGATCCGGGCGCCGACTGGGCAACTCACGTGCGGGCGCTCGCGTGCCGGGCGTGGTGGACCGCCGCGCAGGGCCGCCCCGGCCCGGTGCACCTCAACCTCCCGCTGCGCGAGCCGCTGGCGCCGGTCGAGGAGGAGATGGACTCGGTGGCCTGGCAGGGCAGGACCGACGGTCGCCCCTGGGTGGAGGTCCGGGCAGCAGCCGGAGCGCTCGCCGACGAGCAGGTGGAGGCGCTGGCAGAGCGGATCGCCTCGACGCCGCGGGGAGCGATCGTCTGCGGATCGGCCGGCGAGGATCTCGCGGAGCCGGTCGCGGCCCTCGCCGCTCGAGCCGGGTGGCCGGTTCTGGCCGATCCGATGTCCGGCCTGCGCTGCGGAGCACACGACCGCGACCATGTGATCGCCCACTACGACCCGCTGCTCCGCTCGGAGAGCTTCGCCGCTGACAGCCTCCCCGACCTGGTGCTGCGCATCGGCGACCCTCCGACCTCGAAGGCGCTGCGCTCCTGGCTTGCCGGAGCGCCGCAGGTGGTCATCGACCCCCACGGCGCCTGGCAGGAGCCGACCCGCGTGGCCGAGACGCTCATCCAAGCCGACCCCGCCGAGGTGTGCGGCGCGCTGGTGGAGGCGCTGGGGCGGCGCTCCCCCTCACCCGACCCCGCATGGCTGCAGGCGTGGCGCACGGCGGACGATCTGGTGCCGGAGGCCCTCGCCGGCATCGACTCCCTCGAGACGCTGGAGCCGCGTGCCTACTGCGCCGTCGAGCCGGTGCTCCCGGACGGCGCGATCGCATGGCTCAGCTCCTCGATGCCGATCCGCGATGTCGAGAGCTTCTTCCCCCGGTCGAACCGGCAGATCCGCTTCCTCTCCAACCGCGGCGCCAACGGCATCGACGGTGTCGTCTCCTCCGCGGCAGGCGCCGCCCTGGCGACGGGCTCCCCGACGTGGCTCCTGACCGGCGAGATCGCTCTCCTCCATGACATCAGCGGCCTGATCGCCGCCTCGCGCGCCGAAGCGAAGCTTCACATCGTCTGCGTGAACAACGGCGGCGGCGGCATCTTCGACTTTCTGCCCGTGGCCGAGCACGCGGATCCGGCGGCCTTCGAGCAGCACGTGTCGACACCGTCCGAGGTGGACCTGGCCGCCGTCGCCGCGGTGGCCGGGATCCAGCACCGAACGGCGTCGACCGTCGAGGAGATCCGGGCAGCCACCGCCGAGCCCGGCCTCGTGGAGGTTCGCACCGATCGGGCGGTCAACGTCAAGGGCCATCGCGAGCTGATCGAGGCGATACATGCCTCTGTAGAGGGCTTTTCTCCCGCCTGATCGTCCGATGTGTGAGAAATGGGGGGATTGGGTATGCGCCCCCCAGCGAGCCGTGGGCATCTAGGTGCCTCACGCTCGCAACCGGAAGCGTGGAGCGCTCGTCCATCGGGAGGCGGCACGCGAACCCGCTTCCCAACCGGAGGAGAGGCGAGATGCGTTACGCCGTGTGTCCCCGCTGCTGGCTCAAGATGAGAGATCCCGACAACCAGGAAGACGCGAAGGACTACTGCCCGCGCTGCCTTGGGCGCTTGGGCATGCAGGTCCCGCTCTACCGGACCGCGGGCCCAGCCCGTCAGGCTCCGGTGCCGCTGGGGAGCGACCCCTCCAGGTTGGGCGACCCCTCTAGGTCAGGAGTGGCAGAAGCGCTTGAAGCTTGACCTCCGTCTCCGCCAGCTCTTCGGCGGGCACGGAGTCGGCGACTATCCCGCAGCCGGCGTAGAGCCGCGCGACGTCGCCACGTAGGAGAGCGCAGCGCAGCGCCACGCAGAGCTCACCGTCCTCTGCCAGATCGGTCCAGCCCACCGCGCCCGCGTACCAGCCGCGGTCGAGGCCCTCGAGCGCTGGTATCAGCGGCTGCGCCACCTCGTTCGGCTCGCCCCCCACCGCCGGCGTGGGATGCAGCACGCCCGCCAGCTCCAGCGCTGGCACCGGCTCGGAGAGCTGCGCCCTGATCGGCGTGGCGAGGTGCTGGACGTTCTGGACCTTCACGAGCACCGGGTCGTCCGCGGAAGCGACCCACAGGCTCACCGGCGCCAGCGTGCGCTCGATCCGATCGGCCACGATCCGCTGCTCGCCGCGGTCCTTCT
This sequence comes from uncultured Solirubrobacterales bacterium, assembly GCA_963715445.1. Classification (GTDB taxonomy): domain Bacteria; phylum Actinomycetota; class Thermoleophilia; order Solirubrobacterales; family Thermoleophilaceae; genus JAAYBF01. Next base: position 2,265,369 of record OY970240.1, on the reverse strand, counting down.
CGCTGCGCATCAGCTGCTCGCCGAGATGGTCGTCCACGGCCGGGTCGGCGCTGCGGCGGGTGGTGCCGGCCAGAGCGACGGTCTGAGCGCGCTCCCCGTCGCGCCGCACGAGCAGCTCCGGGCTCGCCCCCACGAACGCCATCTCGGGCGTCCCCACGCAGTAGCTGTAACAGGCCGGGAAGGCCGAGCGAAGGGGATCGAGGACGGCCCCGGGGTCGATCGGCAGGCGGGCATGCACACGCACCTCGCGAGCCAGCACGACCTTGTCGAGCCGGCCTGTCGCGATCTGCTCCACGGCGCGGCGCACCGCCTCCTCGAAGTGCGCCGGCGGCGCGGCCCCCGCCACCCGCGGGCGAACGGTGGGATCCGGGTCGAGCAGCGGCATCCCAGCCGGGCGCAGCTCCGCGTTCCGGGCTCGCACCCCCGCCAGCACGTCCTCCGGAGCCTCGCTCCCGTCCACGACGACGGAGACGGTCATGCGCGCCTCGCTGCCCCGCCGCGCGAAGGACACCTCCGGCAGCACGAGCAGCGCGGGCGCTAGCGAGGACCACTCGGGCGTCCTGCCGCCCTCGGGTGCGAAGGCGAAGCCGCCGAGGAAGACCGGCCCGGAGCCGGCCGGGCGACCTGGATCGAGGCCCTGATCGCCGCACACCGCCCGCGCCGCGAGCGCCCGGCACGCCGCCGCGGCCTCGGTGAAGCGGTTGGGCCCCGAGCTCTCGACCACCGCCGCGGCTCCCAGGCCCCAGACCCCGTAGCCGTCCCTGTCGGGCTGCTCGAAGCAGAAGTAGCGGTCCTCCGCGCGCCGCGCAGCCAGCACCACGGCCGAGAGGTCGAGACTCGCCGGCACCGGGACGGTGACCGCGGCCAGCGTCCGCTCTCTCCCCCGGGCCGCCAGCTCCAACGCGGCGCCGATCCGCTCCTCGAAGCGCGTCAGCGCCGCACCGTCCAACGCGAAGGGCTGGTCGGCGAGCTTCACTTCAGGAGTTTGCTCGGCTCAGGTGGTCCCGCGACCACGGGATACGGCGATCTCGCCGGTCCTGACCATCTCGATCAGGCCGAAGGGTCGGATCATCTGCTCGAAGGCCTCGATCTTGTCGTCGGAGCCCGTCACCTCGATCGTCACCGAGCGCTTGTGAACGTCCACGATCCGCCCGCGGAAGATCTCCGCGAAGTGCATGATCTGGGCGCGCGCGTCGCCGTCGGCGCTGACCTTGAACAGCGCCAGCTCCCGCGCCACGGCCTCCTCGGGCTCGAGGTCGCGGATCTTGATCACGTTGACAAGCTTGTGGAGCTGCTTTGTCACCTGGTCGATCGGGTGCGCCGCTCCGTCAACGGTCAGCGTGATGCGGGAGATCGCCGTGTCGTCGGTGGGACCCACCGCGAGCGAGTCGATGTTGAAGCCGCGCCTGGCGAAGAGGCCCGCGATGCGGGCCAGGACGCCCGGCTTGTTCTCCACGAGGAGCGACAGGACGTGCTTGCGCCCGGTGTGGCCGCCGCCCGAGGCCTGCAGCTCGTCGAGGCTGAATATGTCCTGTGTTGCCGGCTCGCCCATGGCTCAGCCCACCATGTCCCGGGCGGCCTGGCCGGCCGGGATCATCGGGTAGCAGTTCTCCTCGGGGGTGACCCGCACGTCGCAGACCACCGGACCCTCGGCCTCGAGCGCCGCCTTCATCGCGCCGGGCAGCTCCGCCTTGTCATCGACGCGCATGCCGGTCGCACCGAACGCCTCGGCGAGCTTGACCCAGTCGGGACTGTCGCCCATCTTCACCGAGCTGTAGCGCTTCTCCCAGAACAGCTCCTGCCACTGGCGCACCATGCCCAGATAGCCGTTGTTCATGATGAACACCTTGATCGGGATCTTCTCGGTCACGCAGGTGGCGAGCTCCTGGATGTTCATCACCACGGAGCCGTCCCCCGCTACGCAGACGACGTCCTTGTCCGGGCAGGCGACCTTCGCCCCCATCGCCGCGGGAAGGCCGAAGCCCATGGTGCCGAGGCCGCCGGAGTTGATCCAGCGCCGCGGCGCCGGGAAGTGGAAGTACTGCGCCGTCCACATCTGGTGCTGGCCGACGTCCGAGGTGACGATCGCGTCGCCGCCGGTGGCCTCGTAGAGCGCCTCGATCATGTACTGCGGCTTGATCTCGGAGCCCTCGGAGTCCTCGTATCCGAGCGGGTGCTTCTCGCGCCAGCCCGCGATGCGCTGCCACCAGCCGTCGAGGCGGGCGGAGTCGGCCGCCAGAGCGCGGTACTCGGCGGTCAGCTTGGGCAGGATGCTCTTGGCGTCACCCACGATCGGGATGTGTGCGGGCACGTTCTTCGAGATCTCCGCCGGATCGACGTCGATGTGAATGAACTTCGCGCGCGGCGCGAACTCGGACAGCTTGCCGGTGATCCGATCGTCGAAGCGCGCCCCGATCGCCACGATCAGGTCGGCCTCGTCCATCGAGTAGTTGGCCGCGCGGGTTCCGTGCATGCCCAGCATCCCGAGCCACTGGTCGTGCGGCGCCGGGAAGGCTCCGAGGCCCATCAGCGTGCAGGTCACCGGCAGGCGGTCGGAGAGGCAGAGCTCGACGAGCTCCTTCGATGCGTCGCCGTTGACCACGCCTCCGCCGGCGTAGATCACCGGGCGCCGCGCGTTGGCGAGCGCCTTCGCCGCCAGGCGGATCTGCTTGGTGTTGCCCTCCGTCGTGGGCTGGTAGCCGGGAAGGTCGACCGAATCGACCGGCTCGTACGGGATGTCCGCCCGCGAGAGGTCCTGCGGGATGTCCACGAGCACCGGGCCGGGACGGCCGGTGCGGGCGATGTGGAACGCCTCGTGGATCGACGCCGGGATGTCCAGCGGGTCCTGGATCAGGATCGAGTGCTTGACGATCGGCATCGTGATGCCGGTGACGTCGGCCTCCTGGAAGCCGTCGGTGCCGAGCAGGTCGGTGCGCACCTGGCCGGTGATGAACACCGTGGGCACCGAGTCCATCATCGCGTCGGCGATCGCCGTCACGAGGTTCGTGGCGCCGGGGCCCGAGGTGGCGAGCGCCACCCCGACTCGTCCGGAAGCCTTCGCATAGCCCTCGGCCGCATGGCCGGCGCCCTGCTCGTGGCGGCACTGGATGTGCCGCAGGCCCGCGTCGTAGAGGGCGTCGTAAGTGGGGAGGTTGGCCCCTCCGGGGATGCCGAAGACATGCTCGACGCCCTCGGCTTTCAGGCACTCCATGATGGCGTCGACTGCTCGCACTGGGGTACTGCTCCTTCCCTTGTAGGGATTGGGGTCTCCCGGCGATCCGATCGGGACCGCCGACTGGTCGAGGATAACAGGGGAAATTCCCCGTACCCACCCCCTTCTCCTCTTCGGGGGTGCCTTCCTACAAGTCGGCACCGCAGCGGGTGCAGACCTGGTCATGCACGGCGACGACGTTGCCGCACTCGGGGCAGCGCTCGTGGGCCACCAGGCGCTCGTTGCGGTAGAGCACCGCGGCGATCGTCCCGATGATCGGGATCGCGAACCCGATCATGAACCAGATCAGGAACGACGAGCCCTTGATCTTCGCCACGACCCCGGCCGAGAGGCCGAAGAAGAAGAGGATCACGAGCAGCTCCACGCCGCCTACCTTCCCCCGCCCGTCAGAGGACTCGCAGCGCCCACACGATGGCGATGATCGCGAGCACCACTACGGCGATCCACGCGACCGCGGTGACGAAGCCGAGGACGACCTTGAAGAGGATCCAGGCGGCAACGAGCAGCACGCCAAGGGCGAGAACCTTCTTGCCGGCCTGAGTCGCCTTCTCGCCCATGGCCGGAAGCTTAGTGGTCCGCCCTGCGGCTAGAGCAGGTGCGGCGGGCGGGTGGGCATGTAGCGGTCGAGCCCGGGAAGCGGGATCGAGCTCATCACCCAGCTCGGCCAGTAGACGCGGAAGCCCAGCCCGCGCAGACGGCGCAGGAGCCACCAGCTGTCGGTGGCGCAGTAGACGCCGAAGGTCTCCGGCTGGCGGGTGCTGGCGATCCGGTCTAGCGCGCCGAGGACCACTGGGACGAGATCCTCGGGTGTGGCGCCGACGGCGGGCCCGATCTCCCCGTCGTTGCCGACCCAGCAGAGGCCGTTCGCGCCGCCTGTCTCCTCGTCCATCGTGGCCAGGCAGGTGCGTGTGCGCCCGAAGAACTCGTGCAGCTGGGGGCGCCGCTGGCCGATGGCGGGCGGCTCGAGGAGGTTCCACTGCGCCACCGCGCGCTCGGCCTCGAGCGCGTGCACGGCAGGCTCGTTCGCGTCGATCTCCTGCGCGCGCCGCTCCACGTAATCGGCCACCTTGGCCCGCACGTGCCAGTGCCCCACGGACGGCATCACGCCGAAGCGGGTGTAGAGCGTCAGGTCGGCCGGCGCACCCGCCGCCACCACCAGGCGACCGAGGTCGGGCGTCGGGTCGGTCGGCCAGCAGCGCTCCAGCAGCGAGCGGCCGATGCCGCGGCGGTGATGGCTCGGCAGCACCATCAGCTCGGTCAGCTCCTCCATCTCGCCGAGCCGGCAGACCCGGCCGTATCCGACGGGCCTGCCGCCGTCCTCGCAGATCCAGTAGCTGCCCCCCTCCTGCGCGGCGATGAACTCGATCAGCTCGCGCTGGCGCTCCCACTCCGCCTCGATGTCGGCCGGCGTGGGCGGCTCGCCGACGGACACGTTCAACCTCACGGCGGCGTCGTGGATCGCCACGGCCGAGATGTCGAAGGTCGTGCGCAGGTCGCGCAGGCGCCCTTCGCGGAAGGCGAGCTCCTCCGACGGGACGGGCTCGGCGCTCACGGCCGCTCCCCCGATCCTTCGGCCGCGCTCGCGACGTGGGCGCCGGCCTCCATGCCGCCCATCGGCGGCGGCTCCAGCTGCTCGCCGAGGCCGATCGGGTGGCCGAGCCCGCTGAGCTCTGCGGAGGCGCGGCCGAACATCAGGCCCACGGACCAATCGACCATCAGGCGCAGCTTGCGGGCCGAGCCCGGCATCAGCGCGAGGTGGTAGGTGCGGGCGGCGAACCAGGCTGGGAAGCCGCGCAGGCGGACGCCCAGCATCGTCGCCACGGCCTTGTGCTGGCCGAGGTCCACGAACACGCCGAGCGTGCGGTAGCGGAACTTGCGCGGCTCCCCGCCTGCCAGCACCGAGGCCACGTTGTCGGCCACGACGCGTCCCTGGCGCATCGCGTGCTGCGCCGTCGGCGGGCAGGGGCTGCCGCTGCGAGCGGGGTCGGGCACCGCGGCAGCGTCGCCGATCCCCCAGACGTTCTCCCGGCCGGCGACCCGCATCGTCGCGTCGACCTCGATCCGCCCGGCGGCGGTGAGCGGCAACCCGAGCTCGCGCACCACCGCGGCGGGCTTGACCCCTGCGGTCCAGCAGACGGTGCGGGTGGCCACGTCCTCACCCGTGGAGAGGCGCGCGCTGTTCTCGGCCACCGCCTCGACGCGCGTGCCGGTGCGCACCTCGATGCCCCGGCTGCGCAGCTCGCGGGTCGCGAAGTCGGCGAGGCCCGAGGGGATCTCCGGCATCAGGCGCTCGGTGGCCTCCACGAGGATCCAGCGGGTGCCCGCCAGGCGGCAGCGCGGATAGCGGTCGATCGCGTCGGCGACGTAGTCCTGCAGCTCCGCGATGCCCTCCACTCCCGCATAGCCGGCCCCGACGAAGACGAAGGTCAGGTAGGCACGCCGCTCGTCGGGATCCTCGATCGCCTCCGCGGTCTCGAGATGGAGGATGGCCCGGTTGCGCAGCGCGATCGCCTCCGGCAGCGTCTTGAAGCCGACGCCGTGCTCGGCGAGGCCCGGGATCGGCAGCACGCGCGAGACGGAGCCGAGCGAGACCACGAGATGGTCGTACTCCATCCTCTCCTCGCGCCCGTCGAGCGTCACCACGTTCAGGCGGTTCGCGTCAGGCTCGGCGCCCACGACGCGCGCCACGCGCAGATCGGCCCAGTCGAGCTCCTCGCGCAGGGGCACCACCACGTGGCGCGGCTCGAGCGAGCCCGCCGCGGCTCCGGGGAGCAGCGGCGTGTACAGCAGGAAGTTCTGGTCGGCGACCAGCGTGATGCGGGCGCTGTGGCGGGGCAGTCGGCGCTCCAGGCGGCGGGCCGCATGAAGGCCGCCGAAGCCCCCGCCCGCGATTACGACGTTGGAGGCCATGGCGGCTGAGGCTAGCTGAGGCGCTCTTGGATCAGTCGCTGCACCTCGCCGCCGTCGGCGCGGCCCTTGGTTTCACGCATTACCGCCCCGACGATCGCGCCGATCGCCTTGCCGTTGCCTGCGCGGATCTTCTCGACGGCATCCGGGTCGGCCGCCATCGCCCGCTCGACGATCTCCGCGAGCTCGCCCTCGTCGGCGCGCCCGAGCCCCTTGGACTCGATGATCGTGGCGGGATCGCCGCCCTCGGCGATCAGAGCGCCGAGCACGTCCTTGGCAGCGGACTGGGCCACCTCCTTGGAGGCGACCATCCCCACGAGCTTGGCCAGCGCGGCGGGAGTCGCCTTCGATTCCGCGGGGTCCTGCCCGTCCTCGAGGCGCGCCAGCAGCTCGCCGCAGACCCAGTTCGCGATCAACCGCGGATCGGCGCCCTCGCCCGCGGCGGCCACGGTCTGCTCGAAGTAGTCCCCCACCTCGGTCCGGAACGCGAGCAGCTTCGCGTGGTTGCTCGCGATGCCCAGCTCCTCCTCCAGCCTCGCCGCGCGCTCGGCGGGCAGCTCGGGGATCTCGGCGCGTGCGCGCTCGAGCATCGCCTCGGTCGGGGCGAGAGGCACCAGGTCGGGCTCGGGGAAATAGCGGTAGTCGTGCGCCTCCTCCTTGGAGCGCAGCGAGCTGATCGCGCCGGTCCGCGGGTCGTAGTGGAGCGTCTCCTGTTCGATTCGGCCGCCGTCGCGCAGGATCGCCTCCTGGCGCGCGATCTCGGCATCCACCCCACGCTCCAAGAAGCGGAAGGAGTTCATGTTCTTCAGCTCGGTCTTGGTGCCGAGCGTGGGGTCGCCGACAGGCCGCAGGGACACGTTCGCGTCGCAGCGCAGCGAGCCCTCGTCCATGTTCACGTCCGAGACTCCGAGGCGGCGCAGCGTCACGCGCAGCAGCCGCAGCCACTCCGCCGCCTGGGCGGCCGAGCGGACGTCGGGCTCGGAGACGATCTCCACCAGCGGCGTGCCGCCGCGGTTGAAGTCCACCACGCTCGCCTCCGCGGAGTGGATGCGCCCGGATGCGCCGGCGTGGATCAGCTTCGCCGCGTCCTCCTCGAGGTGCACGCGATGGATGCGGATCTCGCCAAGCCGGCCCTCGCGCGCAAGCGGGATGTCGTACTGGGAGATCTGGTAGCCCTTGGGGAGGTCGGGATAGAAGTAGTTCTTGCGGTGGAAGATCGAGCGCGGCGCGATCTCGCAGCCGAGCGCCATGCCGATCATCAGACCGAAGTGCACCGCCTCGGCGTTGAGAGTGGGCAGCGTGCCGGGGAGGCCGAGGCAGACCGGGCAGGTGCGGGTGTTCGGCTCCTCGCCGAAGGAGAGCGCGCAGCCGCAGAACATCTTTGTGCGCGTGCGCAGCTGGACGTGGATCTCCAGCCCGATGACGGGCTCGTAGGCCACGTCAGCCACGGACCGGCGCTCCATCGAAGCCGATCGACTGCTCGAGCGCGTGGGCCGCGTCGAGGATGCGGTTCTCGCTGAAAGCCGGCCCCGCGATCTGCACGCCCACGGGAAGGCCCTCGGAAAGCCCGCCCGGGATCGAGATCGCCGGAATGCCGGCGAGCGACATCGGCACGGTCAGGACGTCCGAGAGGTACATCGCGAGCGGATCGCCCACCCGCTCGCCGAGGCCGAAGGCGACGGTCGGCGAGGTCGGCGTGACGATCAGGTCGACAGACTCGAAGGCGCTGTGGAAGTCCTCCGCGATCTTCGTGCGCACCCGCTGCGCGCGGCCGTAGTAGGCGTCGTAGTAGCCGGAGGACAGCGCATAGGTGCCGAGCATGATGCGGCGCTTGACCTCAGCGCCGAAGCCCTCCTCGCGCGTCTCCTCGTAGAGCGAGCGCAGGTCGCCGTTGCCCGCGCGGCGGCCGTAGCGCACGCCGTCGAAGCGGGCGAGGTTGGCGCTGGCCTCGGCCGGGGCGATCACGTAGTAGGCGGAGATCGCGTGGCCGGAGTGCGGCAGGCCGACCTCCTGGACGGTGCCGCCGAGCTCCTCGATCCGCTTCAAGGTCTCCTCGAACACGGCGCGCACCCCGGGCTCGAGGCCCTCGCCCGTCAGCTCGGGCGGCACGCCGAAGCGCAGGCCGTCGAGCCGTTCGGCGGTGGGCAGCGCAACCTCGTCGGCGTGCCCGATCGAGGTGGAGTCGCATGCGTCCCGCCCGACCATGTGGCGAAGCAGCAGCGCCGCGTCGGTCACGTCGCGAGTGAGCGGGCCCGCCTGGTCGAGCGACGAGGCGAAGGCGATCATCCCGTAGCGCGAGATGGAGCCGTAGGTGGGCTTGAGCCCGACGATCCCGCACAGCGCGGCGGGCTGGCGAATCGAGCCGCCGGTGTCGGTGCCGATCGCCCACGGCGCGAGCCCGGCGGCCACGGCGGCCGCGGAGCCGCCCGAGGATCCACCCGGCACGCGCGACTCGTCCCACGGGTTCTTGACGGGCCCGAAGGCGGAGTTCTCGTTCGACGAGCCCATCGCGAACTCGTCCATGTTCGTCTTGCCGAGCATCGGCGCCCCGGCCTGAGCCAGCCGCTCCACCGCCGTGGCGGTGTAGGGCGGCCGGTAGCCCTCGAGGAGCTTGGAGGCGGCGGCGCTCTGAACGCCCTCGGTGCAGAAGAGGTCCTTGACGGCGAGGGGGACGCCGCCGAGGGGAGCGTCGGGCGCCACAGCAGGCGCTTCTTCGTCGGCGACCCAGAGGAAGGCGTTGAGGCTGTCGGCGGCAGCCCGCTCACGGTAGGCCTGCCACAGCTCCGCCGGCGACAGCTCACCGGCACGCACGCGCTCGGCGGCCGCTGCCGCGGTCAGCTCGAGGATGCCGCCGCTCATGCGCCCGGGCTCGGCACGCGGAAGCCCGAGCCGTCTGTGTCGGGCGCCTGCGCGAGCGCTGCTTCGCGCGGCAGGCTCGGGCGCGGCTCGTCCGGGCGCAGCACGTTCTCCAGCTCGACCACATGCGAGGTCGGCTCCACACCGTCCAGATCGAGCTCGCCGATCTTCTCGATGTGGTCGAGGATCGTGGAGAGCTCGCCGGTCATCCGCTCGATCTCCTCCTCCTCGAGGCGCAGGCGCGCGAGGCGCGCGACGTGGAGGGCTTGCTCGCGGTCGATCATCGAGCGGCGATTCTAGGCGTGAGCGAGCCGCTCAGGCTGCCGGCGGGCCTGGCAGCGTCTCGATCTCGGGCGGCGCGGCCGGAACACCGGTCGCATCCGTCGTCTGATCGGGGGTGCTGAGCCGCTCGTCCCGCATCCCCACGAGCACCCCCACCAGCACGCCGAAGATCGCGGCGAGGCCGATCCACGCGCCGTACTCGGTGCTCGGCTCGAGCCCCGGCAGCTCGAGGGCTCCCGGCGTGCCCACTACCCGTGTCAGGCCGACGATCGCCATGACGAGCGCGAACGGGGCCGCCAGTGCCTCCGCGGCTACGCCCGGGCCGGCGGCCGAAGCCCGGGCAGCGATCACTCCAACGGCTATCCCAAGAACTCCGAGCAGGGCGAAGAGGATGTCGGCAACCGAGAGAACCTCCCACGCGTTCAACTCGGCCAGGTCCGCGGAGCGTTCGAAATAGGCGGGCAGGCTCCACCACGGCAGGAACAGCGAGATCAGCAGCACGACGCCGGAGATCGCGGCGATCCACTCACCCTTCCTGAGCCTGCGCAGGTCCATCGCCGGGCAGCCTAGCCGCGGGCCGCAGTCGCGGGCGAGACGCCCGCCTGCAGCCGCGCGGCGCGCACCGTGTTCGCCAGCAGCATCGCCCGCGTCATCGGGCCGACACCGCCGGGAACCGGCGTGATCGACCCGGCTCGCTCACGCACCGCTTCGTAGTCCACATCGCCACGAAGGCCGTCGTCGGTGCGATTGGTGCCCACGTCGATCACCACCGCCCCCTCGCGGACCATGTCCGCGGTGACAGTGTTGAGGCGTCCAACAGCCGCCACGATCACGTCAGCCTCGCGGCAGACGGCCGCGAGGTCACGTGTGCGCGAGTGGCAGTGCGTGACGGTCGCGTTCGCCGCCAGGAGCAGCGCCGCAAGCGGCTTGCCGACGAGGATCGAGCGGCCGATCACCACGGCTCGCGCGCCGTTCAGGTCCACCCCGGCCTCGTCGAGCAGCTCCATCACTCCGGCGGGCGTGCAGGCCACCATCGCCTCCTCACGCCCGTGCGCGAGCAGCCCCGCGTTCATCGGCGTCAGCCCATCGACGTCCTTCACCTGGTCGATCAGGGGGATCAGCGTGTCCTGATCGAGGTGGTCGGGCAGCGGCAGCTGCAGCAGGATGCCGTGCACGCGCTCGTCCGCGTTCAGGTCCTTCAGCAGGTCGGCGAGCGCCTCCTGGGAGATGTCGCCGCCGGGCTCGTGGTGGAAGGAGTCGATCCCAACCTGCTCGCAGTCCTCGCGCTTCATCCGCACGTAGACCGCCGAAGCGGGGTCGTCGCCCACGAGTACCGTGGCGAGGCCGGGCACCACTCCCTGGCCACGCAGCTCCTCCACCTGGCCCGCCACCCGCTCCTTGACCTTCGCGGCCACGGCCTTCCCGTCGATAACCGTTGCGGCCATCGCTCAGCCCCCCTTCCTCTTGAGCGGCGCGTAGTCCGCCATCAGCTTGCGCTCGGCGCCGTCCTCGAAGAAGCGCACGAAGACGTAGCCGCCGGCCTCGGTGCCGGTGACGACTCCGTTGCCGAAGCGCGCGTGGACCACGTCCTCGCCGACGTGGAAGGACGCTCCCGGCGACGACGGCTCACGCGGAGCGGCGGGTGTCGAGACGGCCGGGCCGCCGCTCCAGCTCGTCGCCTGGGCGAGCGCTCCGATCTGGTCGCGCGCATCGGTGAGCTCAATCGGGATCTCGCTGAGGAACCGGCTCGGCATGTTCCAGTTGCGTGACCCGTGGAGGGCTCTGGTGCGCGCGTGAGTGATGTAGAGGAGCTTGCGCGCGCGCGTCATGCCGACGTAGCAGAGCCGCCGCTCCTCCTCCACGTCGCCGGCCTCGATCGAGCGCGAGTGCGGGAACACCCCGTCCTCGCAGCCAATCATGAAGACCATGTCGTACTCGAGGCCCTTGGCGTTGTGCAGCGTCATCAGCGTCACGACACCCTCGTCGTCCTGCAGCTCGTCCTGCTGCGAGAAGAGCGACACCTGCTGGAGGAACTCCTCCACCGACGGGCCGTCCTCGCCCTCGCGCCGGGCGGTCGCGTCGTACTCGCGCCCCACGCCGATCAGCTCCTCGAGGTTCTCGATGCGGCCCTGGGCCTCGATCGTGCGCTCGTCCTCGAGCGCCTCCATGTAGCCCGTCCGGTCGAGCACCTCGGCGAGCAGGTCGCCCACCCCGGAGCCGCCCATGCCGGCGCGCAGCTGCTCCATCGTGTCCATGAACCTGCCGACCGCCTTGACGGCGGCCGCGCCCAGCCCCGGGACATCCTCCGGCGTGCTCGCCACGTCGAACACGGCTTCCCCCATCGTGTTCGCGTGGGACACGATGCGGCCCTGCGAGGTCTGCCCGATGCCCCGCCGCGGCGAGTTGACGATCCGCTGGAAGGACACGGTGTCCTGCGGGTTCACCAGCAGCGTGAGGTAGGCCAGCGCGTCCTTGATCTCGGCGCGCTCGTAGAAGCGCGTGCCGCCGATCACCTGGTAGCTGACCCCATAGCGCACGAGCGTGTCCTCGAGCACCCGGCTCTGCGCGTTCATCCGGTAGAAGACGGCGATGTCGTTGCGCGAGCCGCCGTTCTCCACGTAGCGCTCGATCTCGCCTGCGACTGAGCGGGCCTCGGCGTGCTCGTCCTCCAGCTCGCGGACGTGGACCGGGTCGCCCCCCTCGATCGCCGTCCAGAGCGTCTTGCCCTTGCGCTGCGTGTTGTTCACGATCACGGCGTTCGCCGCGTCGAGGATGGTCTGTGTGGAGCGGTAGTTCTGCTCCAGGCGGATCACCTGCGCATCGGGGAAGTCGTGCTCGAAATCGAGGATGTTGCGGATGTCGGCGTGGCGGAACGCGTAGACCGACTGATCTTCATCGCCGACGACGCAGAGGTTGCGGTGCTCGTCGGCCAGCAGCCGCAGCCAGCTGTACTGCGCGTGGTTGGTGTCCTGGTACTCGTCGACGAGGACGTGCTTGAAGGCGGTGCGGTAGCGCGCCAGCACCTCGGGGAAGCGCTGGAAGAGGTTCACCGACTGGAGCAGCAGATCGTCGAAGTCCATCGCGTTCATCGAGTGGATCCGCTTCTCGTAGAGCTCGTACACGTCGGCGGCCTGCTCGTAGTAGTGATCGACCTTGATCTTGTAGGCCTCGGCGTCCAGCAGCTGGCTCTTGGCGTCGGAGATCTGGCGCTTGATGCTGCGCGGCGAGTAGCGCTTGGTGTCCACCCCCAGCTCGTCGGCGCACTGCTTGACCAGGCGCACCGAATCGGCCTCGTCGTAGATCGTGAAGCCGCGCGTGAAGCCGAGCTTGTCGGCATCGGAGCGCAGGATCCGCGCGCAGGCGGAGTGGAAGGTCATGACCCACATCGCCCGCGCACGGGCGCCCACCAGCAGCTCCACGCGCTCGCGCATCTCCGCGGCGGCCTTGTTCGTGAAGGTGATCGCCAGGATCTGGCTCGCCATCGCCTGCTTGGTGCCCACCAGGTAGGCGATCCTTCTGGTGAGCGCGCGCGTCTTGCCAGAGCCCGCCCCAGCCAGGATCAGCAGCGGCCCCTCACCGTGCACGACCGCCTGGCGCTGCGGCTCGTTGAGGCCCTCCAGTAGCGCTTCAGGATCGCTACCGGGCACTGCGGTCCTCGCTCCTTCGGCAGTGACAGTCACACCCTCCAGGATAGGGCCGCTTCCGGCCGAGTCCTCTAGGGCTCTGCTCCCGGCTCTCCGGCGCGCTCGGCTGAACGTTTGTGGGGCCTCCAGCCCCTACAACTCTCCATCCGTTGGCCCGAAGCCTGCGTCAGGCGGCGCGCACCACTCGACGCGGGTAAGACCGGCCGCTCGCGGGCGCGTGGCTGCCGTAAAGCACGTCGGGATCCAGATCGATGCCGCCGGGCCATTCGATCGTCCCCGACTCCGGGTTCACCCGCACCTGAGCAAAGAGCTCCGGATCCTCATGGATTCCCGCGAACACGCCCATGTCGAGCGCGCCGATGTCGACCTCGTGAACGCTTCCATCAGCAAAGGTCAGGCGGAGCCAATGCGGCTCCAGCGGCTCTACGTCTGTGATCCGAGCGATTTCCACTAGGCCATTGTCTCAGCATCTGTCGAGCCCTTCAGGGACGGATAGCCTCGCGCCGTGGGCCTGTGCGACGACGTGCGTTCCAGCTGCGCCGCGATCGCAGCCTCGGCGACGCATGTTCAGATCGACCTCGATCGGCTCGGCGACATCGCTCCCGGCCCGCCCCCGGAGCTCGATCCGGAGTGCCACTACCTCGAGGGCAGCGCCGAGGACGTGGCGATGTACACGCTGACGCTCGACGCGATCAACTTCGGCTCGGGCTGGTTCCCCACCCTGCGCAAGCGCCCCGGCTGCTCGGGTTACTACACGGTCGCCTGGGCTCTGACCGATCGCTTCCGGGCTGACGGGCCATGGAACGCCGAGGAGCTTCGGGCGTTCGACGCCGATGAGGTAGCCGACGTCCTCGGCCAGCAGCGTGACCACGAGCTGATGGCGCTCTACGCCGAGGCCCTGCGTCAGCTCGGCGCCTTCCTCGGCGACCGCTCGGCGCTGGGTGTTGTCGCTGCGACTGAAGGCTCAGCTGAGCGGCTGGCTTCGCAGCTTGCCGCCGGCATGCCGATGTTCGAAGACCTTGGCTTCTACAAGCGAGCGCAGATCGTGCCGAGCGATCTCGCTCTGGCAGGCGTCGCGGAGTTCCCCGACCTCGACCGCCTGACGATCTTCGCCGACAACCTCGTGCCCCACGTCCTGCGGGTGGATGGTGTGCTGACGTACACGCCCGAGCTTGCCGGGCGAATCGACTCCGGGGAGCTACTGGCTCCGGGCTCTGAGGAACGCGAGATCCGCGCCTGCGGACTCCACGCCTGCGAGCTGATCGCCTCTGGGCTCGATGTCCCGCCACGCCTCCTCGACAACTGGCTCTGGAACCGCGGCCAGCAGCCGCACTACAAGGCCATTCCCCGCCACCGCACTCGAACTACGGCGTACTAGTCACGCGTAAGAACAGGTCGCAGGTGGCGTGGGCCACCCGTTCCTGCATGGCAACGGAGCCAGGAAGTGGTTGGGCGGGAACCTCTATCCCTCCGAAACGCAAAAACGATCTATCAACCGCTACGCAACTAGTACCAAGTCTGTAGCCAGCCTTATGACGCCCGCCGCGCAAGCAGCGGAATGACATCTGCGAGGGGCTCGTCCGTGCTCTGGATCTGGGGTCCCTCAGCAGTCCACCCCTCGAACTCATGAAGGACGGTGCGAGACCCGGCCTCGCGTGGGGCGAGCTTGCGCCCGAGCAGTGAAGCAAAGCGCCGATCATGTGTGGTAACGATGATCTGTCGGCGCTCACGTAGCCGCCGGCAGAGATCAGCGAAGCCAAGAACGCTAAGCACGTCCATAGCTTGAAGGGGGTCATCCAACACAACAAACGGCAAGGCTGCATCACCAGCGTTGAGAGCCAGACCGAGGAAATACGACAATGCCACCACATTGAGCTGACCCTCACTGAAAATGAGCGCCGGGTTGCCTGAGATATCAGCCGCCGAGTCATACACCTCTGGCACCACCTGGTTCTTCCCGTAAAAGATGTCTTGGGAAGCTCTCAACTCCGTAAACGTGGGATGTGGGGCGAGGCGATCGAAAACTTCCGCAAAGCTGGGACCCAACCGCTTCAAGGCCCGCTCCACAATGCGCTCCGCTGCTCGCCGCGCGGCCGTGTCGAGGCTGGATGCATGACTGGCCCGTAGTCGCAACTCCCCCAGCTTTGCATCACCGCGCTGGACTTCAGCGTCAAACGTCTCGATCTCAGAGATGAACCGAGTTATTCGCTCGTTCGCGTCGCGCTGTGCCTCGGCATGTGCCGAGTGGAGAGTTGCTTGGAGCCCCATCAAATGGGCGGACAATTCCCCGGCCTTCTCCGGGGCTTGCCAGTCGGGAGCAATCACGATCCAGGTTGTGCCGGCAAGGTACTCCTGCATCCGCGTAATGGCGCCGTCCAATCGAGTCCTAGCCGCCTTTCGCCGTTCTTCAGCTTGCCGCGCGTTCTGCAAGCGAGTTTGAGCCTCCGCCACGGCAAGTTGCGCGGCCGCGGCGGCCGCGGACTCGCGGTTGGCGGTCTGGAGTAGCTCCGTCATATGGGTGCGCACAGACGCAGCGTCGATTGCCTGGCCGCACACGGGGCAGTCATCCCCCATTAGCTCGAGCGCAGCACTCGCGAGCTGAACCTGTACGGGTGCCCGCTTCACCGCATCGTCTGCGCGTTTCATCAAAACGTCGAGTTCGCGCTCTACTAGATCGACCGCATCCGCGACCGCCGAGCCGCTTTGGGATAAGTCCCCGTGATGCGACGAAATCTCGCGTCCGAACTCCGACAACATTGCCACCTCTCGTCCGGCCGCAGCGACTTCCTCGGCTAGAGCCGGCAAACGCCGTAAAGCCAAGCCGACTGGCAACTCCGTGATGCCCTTCTCAACAAGACCGGCGATGCGTACGCCCCTGTCCACTCGCTCCTGAGCCTCGGCACGTGCCGCGACGAGCTGTGCTGCCACGGCAGCACGGCGCTCCACCAACGACTTCTGGACATTCTCGAGTTGCTTGCAGTCCCGACTTATGCGTTTAGCGACCTCGCTAGCGCTGTCTGCGAAACCAGTAACGCGCTCAAGGCCGATGACTTCTGCCAGTCGCTGATGAAGCTCGGCCCCGCTGTCAAGCGCCGCAAGCAATGAATGCTGTTGAAGGATTCCCCACGAACTTACCGCTTGGACCATTTGTGCTGGAGCCGATGCACCAAACGCCTGCGCAAGCAAGTTAGCCGCGTCGTCAACCCTCTTATCCCCATCCCAAGCGAGCAGCTCTGATTTATCACTCCCGCCTGTCCGCTCGAACTTAACTATTCGTCCGTCGGTCATGCCAACAGTCAGGCATACTCGAGCTGCCGTCCCGGGTCGGTAGCAGTTACCGATCGGATCGGGGCCCTTACGCCTCCCCTTAGCCCGATCAATCAAACGCGGCAGGGAGTCCGTAAACAGCCAGAGCATCCCATCAACGACTGATGTCTTACCGGTGCCATTGTCACCGCGAACTAGGACAATGTCGGCATCGAGATCTAAACGCTGCCTAGCAGCGAATCCCCTAAACGCCTCCAACTCGATTGCTAGGAGCCGAGACGACTGGCTCACGGGATCTCCACGGTGTCGGTCTCTTGAAAGGTCGTAATCGCAGCATTGATGACTTCCTCGGACACCTCAAGCGCAGAGAGCTCTAATCGAAGCTCGCCTAAAGGATCCGCGATCTCCAAGCCCGTTGGTGGGCGCAACGGGAGCAAGGGTCTGAGGGCGCGATCCAGATCACCGCGTAGAAGGGCCGGTCGCACAAACTTACGCGCATAGCGCGTATCAGCCTCAATCGTCTCGGCCAACGCACGGTGACTGGCATCAGGAGGTAGTACCAAGAGAAGAACAACAAGGTAGAGGTCCCACGTACGGGCAGATGGCACTTCAGCGGCGATCTGCGTCAGCCCAGCCTGCACGTCAAACACTTTCTCGTCCAGGCGATCCCATCCGTCAAGTTCGACTGACGCGACGAGGGCGTACGGCGTCTCACCAAGAACCGCCTCATGGCCGGCTAGGTTCCGAATCCCGATCTCATAACCGGCCCCGTTGAGCAACTCCGCGACATCGGAAAGGCGTGCAAGGTTGCGAGTGGTCATGCCGCGAGCTTTCCTCGAACGCCATCCTCAGCGGCTACGAAGCGAATGAGGATTGACTCACCGCCCGCGGCGATGTCAGCATGATCGGAATCTACCACCGAGATATCGGTTGGGGCTGCCTCTGACGGGAACTCGCCCAACGCATCCACGACGACTACCGTGACCGGCTTTATCGTCGAGTAGACGCCTTCATCATTACGGCGATCGATACGGCTTCTCGCCACTATTTGCACTTGACCGATGTGTTGTCCTGACCGACACACAATCTCAAAGTACTGGGCCCCAGTTGCAACGGTTTGACGCCCTGGAGCGCCAGCGACCTCAACCCCGCCACCATCGTTAGCAGTGAGTTGGGCAACTGTGAGTAAACATTTATGTCCAGGCAATTCAGTTATGAACGGGGAGCCGCCAGAGCGATTCTCCATCACGCCGTCTCGCCACCAACGCAGGATTCCGTTCGCCGTGGCCTGATCAAAGGCATGTCTCAACTCAACGAGACCAGCGACGACGCTCTTTCCCCACTCCTCGTTCTGGGCCATCTCGCGCGCGAGCCTGTCGACAGTATCGAGCGCATCTCGCACGAGCGCGCGGAGCAACTCGTCCATAAAAGTGTCGGCCCCACGAGACAGGTGCATACTCTCCGCCTGATCCGCACCCAAGACCTTCCGCCAGTTGTCGTGCAGGTCAGGGTCCACAACTGCCACTGTCGCCGCCTCAGATGCCCATGCCGACACCAACTGTGCGAACGGCTCCTGCACGTATAGGCCAATAGTCCCCAGGCCGACGAAAACCACCACACCTCCGGTTAGAGCCCCTTGCGTCCTCCCTACGGCCCATGCCTGGGGGCAATCGACCTCGTCCTGGGTAATGGCCAGGGTCTTAGACCGGGTCGCGCACCCGTGGACTTTGTACAGAGGAAGCTGGTGCGCGAGCTCAAGGCTCTCCTTGAGATTGGCAACTCCCTGGATGCCAATGGCCATACCTAGGCCTGCTTGCTCAATACCACAGTCCCAATTGACCGTGATGGCTTGGACTAAGCCCTCGCGTAGCAACAGTGCGACAGCCTCATGTCCAAAGTTCGGCTCTATGCGCCGAAACTCGAAAGCCTGCGACGCCTGCTCCCTTAACTCGTCGAGTCGATCGCTCGCCTCGTCAGAAACTCTTTGTGCGAGATCCTCAAGAGAGAGGTTGTCCAACTCCCCCTCCTCAACCTTGAGCATCTGTGCAACGAACGGTCGCAGCGTCTCCGCAACGGCGAATCCCTTCGGTCCGCAAGCGGGGGGCGACATGCTGATACCAGCCCCTAAATAAAGGACCAACCGGCGTTGTTTCGCGGCTTGAACGAGACCTACAACCCGTGCGTCAGGCGCATCCGATAGCAACGCTGGGCGATAAGTCGAGGTCACGGCATGTCACCGTACCGCGTAGTGGGACAGGCAGCGTGAAAGGTGCTTAGCCCTGAGCTGGGTCGTTGCCCGCGCCGCGGCGTAGCGGGGTGACCTCGCCCGGCTCGTGCCGCTTGCCGGTCACCTCGGCGAGCATCCCCTCCAGCTCGTTCACGCGAGCGGATAGGCCCTTCAAGGCGTCAGCGACCGGATCGGGCAGGTGAGCCCAGTCGGCGTCGGGACCCTCGGGCTTCTTGCCGTTCACCCGCACCGGGTGACCGGGGTTGCCCACTACGGTCGAATCGGGCGGCACGTCGTGGATCACCACTGAGTTCGCACCGATCTTCGAGCAGTGCCCCACCTCGATCGGGCCGAGCAGCTTCGCCCCCGAGCCGACGACCACGTCGTCCCCCACTGTCGGATGGCGCTTGCCGCCCTCGAAGCCCGTGCCGCCCAGCGTGACCCCCTGGTAGAGCGTCACGTTGTCCCCCAGCTCGGCCGTCTCGCCGATCACCACGCCGGCCCCGTGGTCGATGAAGAGCGCCGCGCCGATCTTCGCCGCCGGGTGGATCTCCACCCCTGTGAGCACGCGGGTGACGTTCGCCAGGAAGCGCGGCAGGATCGGCACGCGGTGCTCATGGAGCGCGTGGGCCACGCGGTGGGCCAGCAGCGCCTGCACGCCGCCGTAGGTGAGCAGGATCTCGAGCCGCCCTACGCCGTGGGCAGCGGGATCGCGCGCCTGTACGGCCGCCAGATCCTGGTGAACCTCGCGAGCAACGCGGCTGAATGTCTGAAAGCCCGGCATGTCAGTCCCCTGATTGTGGCGCAGCAGCCACCTCGGCACACGCGGCGCAATCGGGCTGCCGCTCGATCATCCCGGCAACCTGCTCGAGTGTGTGCGCGTCAAGCCGGACCAACTGCCCCGGATGTAGCGCCGCTGAGCCCTCGATGATTCGAAGAGCAGCGAGAGCCTGCATCGAACCGATGGCGCCATCCAGCGGCCCGACCGATCCTGGTGCAAGCTGGGGCGCCCGATCGGCAAGGCAACACCAGCATGCGGAACGTCCAGGGACGATCACCATGAAGCAGCCCTCGAGAGGTCCGCTACCACCAGCCACCAGCGGGATGCCTTGAGCACAGCAGGCGTAGTTCACCGCGAGGCGGATCTCCTCGTCGCCACTGCAGTCGAGAACCACGGTCGCCCCCATGACGATCGCCTCGGCGTTGGCCCCCTCGATCGGCACCGGATAGGGCTCGATGAGCACGTCGAGATTCAGCAGGCCGAGCTTCACCGCAGCGATGTCCGCCCTCGGCTGCCCGATGTCGGGCGTGAGGTACACGGCGGACCCCCGGAGGTCCTCCTGCTCCACCTTGCCCCCATCGACTATTCCGACCTCCCTTACACCCGCAGCGACGAGATGCGCGGCAGCGACGGCACCAAGCGGCCCGGCACCGACCACCAACACCCGCGCAGCAGCGAGGCACTCCTGACCGCTCACGGCGCGAAGAACGGCGTGCTCACGTAGCGCTCGCCGGAGTCGGGCATGATCACCGCGATCCGGCGCCCCTCCATCTCCGGCCGCGACCCAACCTCGATCGCCGCCCACAGCGCGGCGCCGCAGGAAATCCCAGCCAGCACCCCTTCGCGCAGCGCGCACAGCCTGGCCGTGTCGATCGCATCTTCGTCGCTCACGGCAATGACCTCGTCGAGCACATCGCGGTTGAGCACCTTGGGCACGAAGCCAGCGCCGATTCCCTGAATCTTGTGCGGCCCCGGCTGACCGCCTGAGATGACAGGAGAGCTCTTCGGCTCCACGGCCACCACCCGCAGCTCGGGATTGAGCTCCTTGAGCCGCTCCCCGGCACCGGTAATCGTTCCGCCCGTACCCACGCCCGCAACCAGCACGTCGACCTTCCCGTCCATGTCGCTCCAGATCTCCTCGGCGGTGGTTCGCCGGTGGATCTCCGGGTTGGCGGGATTGGAGAACTGATCGGGGATGAATGCTGGTGCGCGTTCGTCAGCGATCTTCTGCGCGGCTTCCACCGCCTCGTTCATGCCGCCCATCGACTCGGTGATCTGCACCTCAGCGCCGTAGAGGCGCAGTAGCCCCTCGCGCTCGCGGCTCATCCCCTGCGGCATCGCCAGCACCAGGTGGTAGCCCCGGGCGGCGCAGACGAACGCCAACGCGATCCCCGTATTGCCCGATGTCGCCTCGACGATCGTCGTCTTGCCCGGCTCGATCCGGCCCTCAGCTTCGGCCGCATCGATCATCGCCACGCCGATTCGGTCTTTCACGCTCCCAGCCGGGTTGTTCGACTCCAGCTTCGCGATCAGCTCCGCCCCGCACCCAGGCGCGATCCGCTCCATGCGCACCATCGGCGTATTCCCGATCAGATCGGCCGGATTGCTGGGGATTGCCCTGCTGGTGGGGCTACTGCTCATTGGCCGAGGGTACCGGGACACGCACTACCCAGATCCTTGCGTTGCTCCTCCGACCCCAGAATCTGGCATCTACGGGCTCTACCGTGACGGTCGTCGTCGAATTTGATCTTCCATTGGATCGAACGGAGCGCCCAGAGCCAAACGCACAATTTCCCGTCACGAACGTCAAGTACCAGTTAGGCTCGCGCACGGACTCGTAGCAACGACAGGGGGATGGCCGCTGTGAGCAAGAACTGGTGGAAGTGGGCGTTAGGCGTCTTGGGCGTTCTGGTGCTCGTCAGCATCCTTGTAGAGGACCCTGACCAGGACGCGGGGGCGAAAGCCAAGCCCCTCCCCAAAGTCGACCTCCAGATCTCTTCACCACCAGCAGTGGTGAAGGCGGACGCCGTCGTGGTCTCTGGCACCGTTCTACCGGCCCGAGCCGTTGTCGAGGTAGCAGTCGATGGTGTTGCCCCTGAGACCGCAGATGTGAGCCCCAACGGCGAGTTCACTCTTGAAGTCGATCTAGAGGATGTCGGCACGCACGAGCTTGCAGCCAGCGCAAGGGTGGGGACTCGCCGGGCGGTATCGGTGCTGTTGACCGTCGAACGCAAACTGTCCCGGGCAGAGATCGCAGCCAAACGCGAGCAAATCCGCAAACGTCGTGCGGCAGCCGAACGAAGGCGTGAACGTAAGCTCGCGGCACGCATCGCGCGCGAGGAGCGGCGAGCAGAACGACGCGCAGCAAAGCTCGCAGCCGAGGAAGAGAGGGCAGCGGAAGAGGAAGCCCTCGAGGCTGAAGAGACCTCTGACTGTGACTCCAACTACAGCGGGTGCGTGCCGGTTGCATCAGATGTCGATTGCGAAGGCGGGAGCGGAGACGGACCCGAGTACACCGGCGAAGTCACTGTCATCGGAGGCGATCCTTACGACCTCGACTCCGACGGCGATGGAACAGCTTGTGAGTCCTACTGAAACCACGTCACAGCGTCGGAGCGATCATTCCGACGCCGTCTCGACCTGATCTTCGATATGGCGCTTTACCTGCTCTCGCGCCGAGGGAAGCTCCCAGACTCCGAGAGCGCCTAGCCCTTCCCTAAGGGGCGATAGGCGCACACAACCCCCAGCGGGATCGAGGCTCGCGAACACTGAGGGAGGCCATAGGACGTATGTCCAGTGGCTGTCGATGTCCACAACGCCGGCATCCAATGCCTGGAGATCGGCGCAGTGCTCTCGAACCGCCCCCACACTCGTCGTCGACAGGATGATCAGCCAGACAAGGCCTAAGGCCATGCCGGCGAATCCCGCCAAGAGGTCAAGCGTTCTGTCAATCCGGCTAATCACCGCTAGAGCATATCTGCTCTAGGGCAGGCGCCTCGCGCCATCGTAATCCGAATCAAACCTAGCTAATGCGTGGACTCCGACCTACGCGATTCCGGGTTTCCATGAGGGCCGCGGGTCAGCGCGAAGGCAAGGAATCCCACGGCTGTCGCAAGCACGGCGCCGGCACCCGCACACCACGCAATGACCTTTGCGGGTCCGTATGCGTAGGGATGGTCGAAGACGTAGTTGAGCTCCGTGACGAGCACGCCTGCGAAGATGACGGCTGCGACCGCTGAAAGCGCGATGACGGCGCCTACGAGCGTTCTCATTTCATAACGTCCGCGAGGAAGCCATCTGGGTACTCGTCATTGACGCGTTCCACCATGGCGTTCGCCTCTTGGTCGTTGTTGACGAGGTCCCGAATGCGCTGCTCCACCGGCGTCTCCGCCAAGATGCGTTCGAAGAGCTTCTTCCGCCCTCTCGCATCCGCGGTCACGTCTTCAAGAATGTCATCCCGCATACGGGCGAACTCAACGGTCGACCCCAGCCGCGCGGTCTCCCGTACGGCCTGGACCAGCTCCTCGTATCGGTCAAACCACACGTTCATACCGCCAAGCGAGCGGCGCAATCGCTTCGTGCGGTCCGCATTGACGGACAGGTAGTCGTTCCACGCACGGATGAACTCCTGTGCCCCCTCTGACAGGTCACTATGGGCTGCGACCTCCACCTGCGCGCGACGCACCTCACCGGCAACCGGCTTCAAGCGTCGAAGAACGCGGCGAAACTGCCGTTCGTTCTCCCGACTGATGGCCACGGTAGCTTTCAAGTCCTCGGCCGTCAGCTTGTCCAGTTCGCCGCGGAAGATGAGTTCCGCTGCGGCGTCGTTGAAGTCCGGCTGGATGTTCGGAGGCGACATCACATCGAAGATGTTCTGCAACGCCTCGGAGCCAGCACCGAGCTCGTCGATGAGCGCCTGGTCGTAGCTTGTCTCGACAGTGGTAATCGCGCAGCTGACTCCGCTCATGGCAACCACTGCTATGGCCACGAACTGCAGGAGCCTCATAGTCATTCTGGAAGTTCCTCCTGCAGGCCAACCTTGCCGCTGAGGTAGCGCGTCAGCGTGTGAGCTTCGCATCCTTCACCTGGATCCCAGAGGTATGGGATGTCTCCTTGAAGGCCCCAGCCCGAGAGGTGCCGGCCGTTATCGAGCGTGCACTCCGTCCGGTAGATACCGCCGGCAAACATAAGCAGGATGAACACAGCGGCGCCAACATAGCCGGCGCCGACTCCCACCCCTTCGACGAACCTCCAGACGTATCCCATCACGCGATGCTAACTCCCGCATGGAATATGTGCTGCGGAAAGGTCAGCCAGGTAGACGTGTCAGATGTAGTACATCGGCGACACGGCCTGGGCCTCGCGCTCGGCGATTTCGGCGATGGTGGTGCCGCTGAGGACGCCCTTCAAAGCGGCTACCGCTTCGACCCACACGGCGCCCGCGTCCGGAGCTTCCACCCCCTGCTCGCCCTCCAGCAGCTCGACGACTTCGAGCACTGTGACCTCGGCGGGTGGGCGGGCGAAGAGGTAGCCGCCCTTCACGCCGCGCTGGCTCTGGAGGATCCCGGCGCGGCGCAAGGAGGCGAAGAGGCCCTCGAGGAATTGGACGGGGATGTCGCGGGCCTTGGCGATCTCGCCGATCGGCACGGGCTGGGAATCGCCGCGGCGGGCCAGCTCGGTCAGCGCGCGCACGGCGTACGGGGACTTGGTGGTGATCGCCAGCACGAGGCGAGTCTAGTCGGCCGCCAGGAAGGGACCAAAGGCCCGCAACGCCACCCTCACTAGCCTCATGGCCATGCGCAACCACGCCCGCACCGCCGCGCCATTCGTGCCGGCGCTCCTTCTGATGGGCCTGATCTTCCTCATGTCCGGCATGCCGAGCGACGGCGATGACAAGGGCCTGTTCGTGCTGATCACGCGCAAGCTCGCGCACTTCCTCGAGTACTTCACGCTGATGGGCCTCTGGTGGTGGGCGCTGCAGACCCGGATGGATGCGCGCAAGGCCCTCCTCCCCGCTCTGCTGATCACGCTCGGCTACTCCATCACCGACGAGATCCACCAGACGTTCGTCGACGGGCGCGTAGGCACCTGGCGAGATGTGCTGATCGATTCGGCCGGAGCGCTGACGGCGACGCGCCTGATCACCCGCTACCGCCTTCAGCGCCCGCGCAAGCGCGAACCTGCGGCGGCCGCTTGAGCCGGCGAAGGACTCACCCAGACCAAGGAGGGAGACCGTCATGCGGAAAGTGATCTACTCGATAGGAGTCTCGCTGGACGGCTACATCGCCGGGCCGGGCGGCGAGCTCGACTGGTCGGTGCCGGACGAGGAGCTGCACCGGTTCCACAACCAGCAGACGCGCGAGACGGGCGAGCAGCTCTGCGGGCGGCGGCTCTACGAGGTGATGGTCTACTGGGAGACCGCCCACGAGAACCCCTCGATCCCGGAGCACGAGCTCGAGTTCGCTCGTATCTGGCAGGAGAAGCCAAAGGTCGTGTTCTCGAACACCCTCGAGAAGGTCGAGGGCAACGCCCGGCTGGCGAGCCAAGGCGTGGCCGAAGAGGTCGCGCAGCTGAAGGAGCAGCCGGGGAAGGACATGTCCGTAGGCGGGGCCAGCTTGGCCGCCAGCTTCATGGAGCTCGGCCTGATCGACGAGTTCCGGCTCTTCGTCAGCCCGGTCGTGCTGGGCGGTGGCACGCCCTACTTCCCGAAGCTGAGCGAGAGGATCGATCTGGAGCTGCTCGAGACGAGGACGTTCGGCTCTCGCGTCGTCTACCTCCGCTACCAGCGCGCGCAGGACGCCTCCTAGAACACGCCTCTAGGCGACCCTCAGGAGCTAGCCGGAAGGCCTAGATCCAGCCGCGGTCGGTGGCGATCAGGACCGCCTGGGCGCGATCGTTCGCGCCGAGCTTCGCGTAGGTGTTGTGCAGGTGCGTGCGCACCGTGCTGGTGGAGAGCTCCAGCTCTCCGGCGATCTGCTTGTAGACCTTGCCCTCGGCGAGCTTGCGCAGCACGTCGAGCTCGCGGCCCGAGAGCGGACACGGATCCACGTGGCGACGGCCGTTGCCCCCATTGCCCTGGGGAAGCTCGAACATCAAGCCGCGCAGGCACTTGGAGGTCAGCTCGAGGGCCTTGGCGGCCTCCAGCAGCTCGTTCGGGTCCACGGGCTGGCCGTGCGCGTAGTGGGCCAGCATGTCGGACAGGCGCAGCATCGCCGCCTCGCCGGTCGCATCCTCTGAGTGGTGGCGCTCGATCGCCGAGGCGAGGCTGCCGGGGAGACCCCAGCGGCGGGCGAGCACGCCGCCCACGAGCGCATGGTCAACACCGAGCTCGAGACGCTCCTGATGGAGCCGCTCACCGGGGGTGCGGGCCTTGCCGTGCACCTGCTCCGGATAGGCGGCGTAGGAGCGGACGAGCACCAGCTTGCCGATGTCGTGCAGCAGCGCCGAGGTGAGCAGGTCGTCCCGCTCGTTGTAGCCGATCTCACGCGCGAGGCGCTCGGCGGCCGACTGGGTGGCGACGGCATGCAGGCGGAACTGCTCTGGGAGCTGGTCCCATCCCGGGCTGCGCTCGAAGAAGTCGTAGGTCTGGGCGCGCTTGGCGAGCTGCTCCACGCCCCCGGGCGTGAGAACCGCAACCGCGGCGGGGATGTTGGAGATCTTCCCCTTCTTCGGCGAGGGCACCTTGTTCGCCATCCGCAGGACGGCGGTGACGAGTGCAACGTCGGACTCCACCGCGGCCACCACGTCGCCGTTGGACGGATGCCGGTCGCGCACGACCCGCAGCACGCGGCTGCGCGACTCGGCAAGCGCGGGGAAAGCCTCGAGGGCCTCGAAAGCGGCAGTCAGGCGGCGGCCGTGGCCCTCGCTCTGGCCGCCGAGACCGCCGGCAGACGTCGAGGGTGTCTGGCTGATGAGGGCTTCCACAGGTCTAAGGGGGAGGGATCGTTGGGAAAGGCGGGACTGATCCGGCCGATGGCGGAGGCCGGCTGAGTGTTCACCCACCTATCGGCACCCCCGCAGTAAATGTTGAGAGTCGCGGGGGTCGAGCGGGTCAGAGGCGAGCCAGCGCGTCGTCCACGCGCGAGAGCGTCTCTTCCCGGCCCAGAGCGGCTACGGACTCGAAGATCCCGGGTGAGATCGTGCTCCCGCTGATCGCCACCCGCACCGGCTGGAAGACCTCCTTGGGCTTCACGCCGAGCTGCTCGGCCAACCCTCGCAGGGCGGCGTCGATGCCGTCGGTGTCGAACGGCTCCAGAGAGGCGATGACAGAGCGCACGGCCGCCAGCGACTCACGAGCGCCCTCCACCATCACCTTCTCCCACGAAATCTCATCGTAGGGCTGGCGCTCCACCAGGAAGCCGGCGAGCGGCCAGAACTCGTCGAGCGTCTGGATCTTCTCCTGCGCGATCGCCACCGCCGGCTCGAGGCCGCTGCGCCCCAGGCGCTCCTCAAGCCGCCGCGTCAGCTCCTGCGGCGGCAACTCGCGCAGGTAGCGGCCGTTCATCCAGCGCAGCTTCTTCTCGTCGAACACCGCCGGCGATTTCGACACACGCGCGAGATCGAAGCCCTCCACCATCTGCTCCGTCGACATGATCGTCGTCGAGTCGTCGAGGCCCCAGCCGAGCAGCGCGATGTAGTTGCGCACCGCCTCCGGCAGGTAGCCGGCCTCGCGCAGCTCCTGCACCGATGCCGCGCCATGGCGCTTGGAGAGCTTCTTGCCGTCCGGCCCGTGGAGCAGCGGCAGGTGGGCGTAGATGGGCGCCTCGGCGCCGAGCGCCTCCAGCACCAGCAGCTGCTTGGGCGTGTTCGAGAGGTGGTCCTCACCGCGGACGACGTGGGTGATACCGGCGTCAAGATCGTCGATCGCGACGGCGAAGTTGTAGAGAACGGACCCGTCCGCGCGAGCGATCACCGGATCGTCGATGTGCTGGTGCTCGAAGCGGGTGTCACCGCGGATCACGTCGTGCACGACCGTCGCGCCCTCGGCGGGCACGCGCAGCCGGATCGCGCCCTCGCTCTCGGCCTCGCCGCGGAACCCCGCGCCGCCGTGGCTCTCCTTCCAAGCCTTGACGCTGTCCGAGGTCGCGTTGGAGCGGTAGGCGTGCCCGGAATCGATCAGCTGCTGGAGCGCCTGGGAGTGCCGCTCGGCGCGCTCTGACTGGAAGATCGGGCCCTCGTCCCAGTCCAGCTCGAGCCAGCGCAGGGCGTCGAGGATCTGGTCGACGTTCTCCTTGGTGGAGCGCTCCCTGTCGGTATCCTCGATCCGCAGCACGAGGTCGCCCCCGGACCCGCGGGCGAGGAGCCAGTTGTAGAGCGCCGTGCGCGCGCCGCCGATGTGGAGCGCGCCCGTGGGCGAAGGAGCGAATCGAACTCTGATGGACACCTGCGAGCTTTCTTCCTGGGCCGATGAAGCGGGCGAGTGCCCGGGAACGCCATGCTAATCGGGGCTCACGTGTCCACGGCCGGCGGCCTCGTCAAGGCGCACGAGCGCGGAGTGGAGATCGGCGCCGACGCGATCCAGGTGTTCAACCAGTCGCCGCGGATGTGGAAGCCCACGCGCTGGAAGGAAGACGACGTCTCCGCCTTCCGCGAGCTGATGGCCGACGGGCCGATCAAGTCGATCGTGATCCACGCCGTCTACCTGGTCAACCCGGCCTCCAAGGACCCGGAGATCCGCAAGAAGTCGCTCGCCTCGCTTACCCACTCGCTGCGCATGGGCGACGAGATCGGAGCCGACGGCGTGGTGCTCCACCCCGGCTCCACCGTCGGCGAGCCGCACGAGGAGGCGCTCGAGCGGGTCGGTGACGTGCTGAAGGAGGCGCTGGCCGAATCGGACTCCTGCCCGCTGCTGCTGGAGGACACCGCCGGCGCCGGCAACACGCTCGGCCGCTCGTTCGAGGAGCTCGCGCGCCTGATCGAGCTGGGCGACGGGCACGAGCGCCTCGGCCTCTGCCTCGACTCCTGCCACCTGCTCGCCAGCGGGTTCGACGTGCGAACCGCGGACGGCGTCGCCGAGGTGATGGACAGCTGCGTCTCCCTCGTCGGCAAAGGGCGCCTGCGCTGCCTGCACGTGAACGACTCGAAGATGCCGCTCGGCTCCAACCGCGACCGCCACGCTCCGCTCGGCGAGGGCGAGCTGGGCACGAAGGGCTGCGCGGCGTTCCTATCGGAGCCGCGCTTCGAGAAGCTGCCGGCGATCTTCGAAGGGCCCGGCATGGAGGGCAAGGCGCCCACCGCCGCGGACATCAAGCAGGCGCGCAAGCTGCGCGCCAGCGGCCTGCGCTCCCGCAAGCGCCGCGGCTAGGGCCTGGGCCGCGCCGGCGGCACTTGCGGCGCTAGCGCTGCTTGAGCTTCTCGACCAGCTTCGTGCGGCCGTTGAAAGCGGCCTTGAGGCCCTTGTCGACGGCTGAGCCGTCGGGCGGCAGCATCCCGATCTGGCGGGCGAACTCCATCTGGTCGAACACCACGAAGTTCGAGACGACCTTGTCGTCGCGCACCACGAAGTGGTCCATGCCGTCGATCGCGATCGGCCTGCCGGTCGGCGCGATCCCGAGCAGCGTGCCGGTGTGGATGCCGGTCATGCGCCAGCGCACGAGCACGTCCTCGCCCTGGTCGATCATGTGGATCACCTCGACGCGCCATTCGTCGACCGCGTCGAAGAGGCCCTGGAAGTGAGCGCCGACCTCCTCGATGCCGGTGCAGGTCTCGTCGGGGAAGCGCTCGACGATGTCGTCGGCCCAGATCCGCTTGAGAGCCGGCAGGTCCTGCTTGTTGAGCGTCTCGAACGACCAGCGGATCAGGTCGCCGCTGGAGACGTCGGTCGGCGGGTCGGTCGTGGCGGAGGCGGAAGCAGTCATGCCAAGGACTCTCCCAGGGGAGCGCGCCGGGCGCAAGGCGACCCCCGACCTCATGCCGCGCCGCACGTGCCGCAGCGGCGCGTGCCTACGCGGCGCGGCGCCTCGCAGGCGGTGCACTGGGCGATCACGTCGCGCCCGCAGCCCTCGCAATGGGCGTTGCCGTGGGCGGGATAGCCGCAGAACGGGCACTCGCGCCTGCGCACACGCCGCTCCGGGATACGCCCCGCGAGGTAGCGCTGAAGCACGACGAACGCCCCGAGTGTCATCAGCGCGCCGATCAGCGCGAGCAGCAGCACTCCCAGGTCCGTGATCTCCACGTAGTCGGCCATGTAGTCGATGGCCATCACGAGCGCCAGCAGCGCCACCGCCGCCACAGCCGCCATGCCGGTTGGCAGGTAGCGCGATCGCCGTGTGCGCAGCCTCGAGAGCAGCATGTAGGCGGCAGCGAGGCTGAGCAGGACGAGCGCAAGCCGCCGCGCAAGCGTCACCCGGTCGTCGTGGCGCCGCTGGCTCTCCCTCCGCTCCTGCTCATCGTCTCCGGCAGCCGACGCTCGCCGCTCGGCGGCTCGCGCCGCGGGGATGGCCGCGGCGTACTCACGCGCCGCCGTGCGCATGCGCTCCTGCGCCTCGGCGTAGGTGCGCTGCGCTACCCGGTAGTTGCTCGCGAGGGCCGGATTGCTCTGACCGGCGTCGAGCGCGGTTCGATACGCCTCGCGGACGTCGAAGAGCTGCTGGCGGGCCTGCGATTCGCCCTGTCGCGCACGGCTGAGCTCGGCTTCGGTGCGGGCGCGCTCGTTAATCGCGGAGCGGTCGGCCATGGACAGGCTGGGCTCCGAGAACTCGTAGCTGTTGAACCGGTGCTCCACATCGATGTTGAAGTACGCCCACAGCAGGCCGATCAGCACGAATGCGGCGAGAACAGCCGCGAGGAGCTTCTCCCCCTTCGTGGTCTCGATCTCCTCTACGTCAACGCGTGTCGTCACTGGCGCTCCTCTTCGGTTTGGTGCGTGGGTTCAACTCGACGCTCAGCTCGCAGTCGAGGGCGTTCGCTATGCGCAGCAGGGTGTCCAGCCTCGGAGGCCTCGCTCCACGCTCCAGACGGGCGATCGCGGACTGGGTCGTCCCGCAGAGCTCTGCAAGCTCGTTCTGAGAGAGATCCCTAGCCCGACGCTGGTCCGCGACCTGCGCCGCAATAGACCTCCACCGCTCCCCTTCTTCGTCGACGGGCCTCTGTCGGGCGCTGTCTCTGAGCCGCTTTATCGGCCCCGCCGGCGTCATAGCAAAGACGCTATCCCATCCTTACGGGAATAGCAAGTCTGCGATATCAGGCGCTGCGGATGAGCAGGTGCTCGCTGCCGGCCCGGATCTCGTCGCCGGGATGGAGCTGGCGTCCGCGGCGGTTCTCGGGCTCGCCGTTGACCACCACCTCATTGGTGGCCAGGAAGGACTTGACCTCGCCGCCCGCATCCACGACCCCGGCGAGCTTCAGCAACTGCCCCAGCCGGATCATCTCCCCACGGATCTCGATCTCGCGCGTCATGCCGGGCAGCCTAGGCGCGTGCGGGACGGAGCGGCTAGAGCTGATCGCGGAGGTCGAAGTCCGTCGCGAAGTCGGCGGGCTCCGGCTTCTCGAAGAAGGCGGGGTTGACGCAGTCGAACGGGTCGCCGTGCCCGCTGTACGCGCGCTCCACGGAGGAGCGGCACTGGCTCAGCGGCACACCGGTCATCTTCACGCCGCCGTAGCCGTGGCGTGTGCGCTGCGCAGCATCGAACACCTCCACGTCGATCTCGGCGCGGAAGACCTTGTTCAGGCAGCCCATATAGCGCTGGCCGGTCTCCTCGTCGTCGTAGAGGTAGAGGAAGGCGCAGCCGCTCTCGATGCACCCGGAGGGATGGACCACGCGGTCGCAGAAGGCGCAGCACTGGCGACACTCGTGTCGCTCACGCAGGTCGAGGACCGGGGCTCGCTCCATCGACTCAGTGTAGCCCCGGCTCGGCCTGATTCAGCGCACTCGAACGGCGACGGTCAGGCGGCTATCGAGATGCCCGGCAGCGCCTCGAGCTCGGCGCGGCAGGCGGTATCGGCCGACACGCGGTACTCGGCGCCGAGCAGCAGCCGGCGGCGGCCCACGTTCAGCAGCAGCTGGTGCTCCCCGGGGAACCCGCGGACGACGTCCATCAGGTCCTCCAGCAGCGCCTCGGGCGCCCCGGGCAGGACGTCCAGCGTCACTCGCTTGATCAGCTCCACGCTGGGCTGCGCAGCCGCCTCCACCGCGGCAAGCTCGATCTCCTGGGGCGTGGGCGCGAACTCCTTGATGTCCTGGGCCACGAGCTTGACCTCGCCGGCCTCCTTCTTGTCCACGCGGGCACGCACGATGATGACCTTGTCCACGTCGACCTTGTCGTTCGCGCCCTCGTAGGACTTGGAGAACACGATCATCTCCACCTGGTCCTCCAGGTCGTCGAGGGTGGCGAACAGCATCGGATCGCCCTTGCGGGTGCGGATCCGCTTGCACTCGGTGACGATGCCGCCGACCGTGACCATCTCCTGGTCCTTGCGGTCGGCCAGCTCGGCGATCGTGCAGTCGGTGTGGCGCCGCAGCGCGTGGCGGGCCTCCTTCAGCGGGTGGCTTGAGAGGAAGAGGCCGAGCGTCTCCTTCTCCCACGCGTTGACCTGGGCGCGCTCGTCGGGCAGCGCGGGGATCGGCAGGTCGGGCTGCCCGCCGCCTGGGGTCGAGCCGTTCGAGGAGTCGTCGAGCTCGAAGATCGAGCCCTGGCCGACCTGGGCGTCCTGCTGGGCCTTGACCCCGGACGCCTGCGCGTGCTCCATCACGGCGAGCATCCCCGCGCGGGTCGCGCCGGTCGAATCGAATGCGCCGCACTTGATCAGCGACTCGATCGCCTTCTTGTTCACCGCGCGCGCATCGACACGGCGGCAGAAGTCCCAGAGCGAGGGGAACCGGCCATCGGCCTCGCGGGCGCGGATGATCGCGTCAACGGCGGCCGAGCCGACGTTCTTCACCGCGTTGAGGCCGAAGCGGATGTTCCGCTCGTGGACCTCGAAGTTGTTGCGCGACTCGTTGACGTCGGGCGGCAGGACCTCGATGCCCATGTCCTCGCAGCAGTTGACGAAGAACGGGACCTTGTCCTTCGTCGACATCACCGAGGAGATCAGCGCGGCCATGTACTCGGCCGGGTAGTTGGCGCGCAGCCACGCCGTGCGGTAGGAGATCAGCGCGTAGCAGGCCGCGTGGCTGCGGTTGAACGAGTAGTCCGCGGCGGCCTCGTTGACGCCCCAGAGCTCCTGGATCACCCGCTGGTCGGTCCCGCTCGCCCGGGCGCCCTCGAAGAAACGCTCCTTCAGCGCTCCCATCGCCTCGCGGTTCTTCTTGCCGATCGCCTTGCGCAGGTCGTCCGCCTCGGCGCCGGTGAAGCCGGCGACCGACTTCGCGATCTGCATCGACTGCTCCTGGTAGAGGATCACCGAGTAGGTGGCCTCGGTGATCGGGCGCAGGCGGTCGTCGATGTAGCTGATCGAGCCTGGGTTGCGCTTGTTCAGCGCGTAGGTGTCGATGTGGCGCATCGCCCCCGGGCGGTAGAGCGCCACGAGCGCCACGAGGTCCTCGAACTCGGTCGGCTTGACCTTGCGCAGCGCGTCGCGCATGCCGTCGGACTCGAACTGGAACACGCCGACGGAGTCGCCGCGGGCCATCATCTCGTAGGTCTTCGGGTCGTCCAGCGGCAGCGCCGGGATGTCCGGCTTGGGCCGCCCCGAGTCCTCGATGATCGTCAGGCAGTCCTCGATCACGTCGAGGTTGCGCAGGCCGAGGAAGTCCATCTTCAGCAGGCCGATCTCCTCGATCGGCTTCATCGAGTACTGGGTGACGGTGCGGTAGGCGCGCTCGCCGTCCACCGTCGTGGCGCCGCGATCCTCCATCAGCTGCAGCGGCACGATGTCGGTCAGCGGGCGGTCCGCGATCACGACGGCGGCGGCGTGGATGCCGGCGTTGCGGACGATGCCCTCGAGACCCCTGGCCGTGTCGATCACCCGCCGCGCGTCCGGCTCGGTGTCGTAGGCGCGCTTCAAGTCGGGCTCGTGCTTGAGGTACTCGTCGAAGCTCAGCGAGCGGCCCATCACGGGCTCCGGGATCAGCTTCGCCAGCCGGTCGCCGGTGCCGTAGTCGAACCCGAGCACGCGCGCCGCGTCACGCGTGGCGTTGCGCGGCAGCATCTTGCCGAAGGTGACGATCTGCGCGACCGACTCCTTGCCGTACTTGTCCGAGACGTAGCGCATCACCTGCTCACGGCCCTTGACCGAGAAGTCGATGTCGATGTCCGGCATCGACACCCGCTCGGGGTTCAGGAAGCGCTCGAACAGCAGGCCGTAGGCGAGCGGATCGACCTCGGTGATGTTGAGGCAGTACGAGACGATCGAGCCGGCGGCCGAGCCACGACCCGGGCCTACGGCGATGCCCTGGTCCTTGGCGTACTTGACGAAGTCCCAGACGATCAGGAAGTAGGCGTCGAAGCCCATCCGGCCGATCACCTCGAGCTCCATCTCCAGCCGCTCGACGGCCTCGGCGGGCGGCGGGTCGCCGTAGCGGTGGCGCAGGCCCTCCTCGGCGAGACGGCGCAGGTAGGCGCCCTCCGCCTCCCCAGACGGAGTCTCGTAGCGCGGGATCAGCATCTTCCCGAGCTCGATGTCCACGGCGCAGCGCTCGGCGATCTCCAGAGTCGTGGGCACCGCCTCCGGCCACATCGCGAACTGGTCGTTCATCTCCGACGAGTCCTTCAAGTAGAACTCGTTCGTGTCGAAGGTCAGCTTCGGCTCGGCGAGCGTGCTCTTGGTCTGCACGCAGAGAAGCGCCGAGTGGTTCTCGTAGTCCTCGCGCCGCAGGTAGTGGACGTCGCCGGTGGCGACCAGCGGCCGGCCCACCTCGCGGGCGATCTTGACGATGCCCTCGTTCGCCTTGTCCTGGATGTCGAGGCCGTTCTTCTGCACCTCGAAGTAGACGTTGTCCGGCCCGAAGACCTGCATCAGCTGGTCTGCGTGGGCGCGGGCCTCGGCGGGGTTGTCCGCGATCAGGCGCTGGCAGAAGCGCGACTGCAGGCAGCCGGTGAGGGCGATGACGCCCTTCGCGTGGCGCTGGAGCAGCTCCAGGTCCACGTTGGCCTTGCCGCGCTTGTACCCCTCGATGAAGCCGGCCGAGGTGAGCTTGACGAGGTTGCGGAAGCCCTCGTCGTCAGCGGCGAGCAGCGTGAGGTGGTTGCGCTCGTAGCGCACGGCCTCGGTCGCGCGGTCGTCCACGTAGTAGGCCTCGAAGCCGATGATCGGCTTGATCCCGTGCTTGCGACAGGCGTTGTAGTGCTCGACGGCGCCGTTCATCACCCCGTGGTCGGTGAGGCCGAGCGCCGGCTGATCGAACGCGGCGGCGCGCTCCGCAAGCTTGTCGATCTTGCAGGCGCCATCGAGCAGCGAGTACTCGGAGTGGACGTGGAGGTGGGCGCAACTCACGGGCGACCGAATATAAGACCGACCGCCGACAGGTCAGCATGGACCTGCGCTACGAGCGGCTTCTTTGAAGCCGCGAGCTAGTCGTCGTTGCTGGAGCGCCCCGCCAGGAGGCCTGCGATCACCACTGCGAGGACCACTCCCGCAGCCCCGAGCTTCAACCGGTTCTGCTTGATCTCGCGCCGTGCGGCGCGCGAAACCACCTGCCAGGTGATCCAGCCGAGAATCGTGTAGCCCTTGCTGCCCACGATCCGCAGTTACCCCTTTTCGGGACTTTCACTCCCGGAACCGCTCCCCGCGCCCCCGCCTGCGTTGCGCTGGCGGATGCCGTAGGCCATGCGCGTCTGGAGGCTCCAGAGCTCGATGAAGCCGGGGCTCGCGTGCTGGGAGAAGAGGCCGCCGGACTCGCTGAATCCCGCGAGCGCCTCGTCGTAGAGCGCGTTCGGCGACTGGCGGGCAACCGCGACCGCGCGCCCCTTGTAGAGGCGCATCGTGATCTCGCCCGTCACCTGCTCGTTGACGCTGTCCATGTAGGCGTTCAGGTCCGCCATCAGCGGCTCGAGCCACAGGCCGGCGTAGCAGAGGAAAGCCCACTTGCGGTCGAGGATGTGCTTGAACTCGTTCTGGTGGATCGTGCCGACGAGCTTCTCCAGCTCCTGGTGCGCGGTGAGCAGGATCTCGGCGGCGGGCACCTCGTAGAGGTCGCGCACCTTGAGGCCGACGATCCGGTCCTCCACGTGGTCCACGATGCCGACGCCGTGGCGGCAGCCGAGCTCCGCGCAGCGATCGATCAGGTCCACGAGGCCCAGCCGCTCGCCGTTCAGCGAGACGGGCCGGCCCTGCTCGAAGCCGATCACCACGTCCTCGTGCTCGTCGGGCGCCTTGCGCGGGTCGGTGACGAGCTCGAACACGTCGTCGCGCGGCGGCTGCGAGAGATCCTCGATCGGGCCGCCCTCCGAGGAGCGGCCCCAGATGTTGTCGTCGATCGAGTACGGCGGCGCCTCGGTGCCCCCCTTGACGGGGATCCCGTGCTCGCGGGCGTAGGCGATCTCCTCCTCGCGCCCCATCTGCCAGTTGCGCACCGGCGCGACGATCTTCAGCTCGGGCGCCAGCGCCAGCACCGTCGAGTCGATCCGCACCTGGTCGTTGCCCTTGCCCGTGCAGCCGTGGCCGATCGCGTCGCAGCCGTGCTCGCGCGCCTTCTCGACGGCGATCTTCGCGATCAGCGGCCTTCCGAGCGCGGTGAAGAGCGGGTAGCCGCCGCCGTAGCGGGCGTTCGCCTTGATCGCCGGCAGGACGTAGTCGCGCGCGAACTCCTCGCGGGCGTCGACCACCTCGCAGGAGAGCGCGCCGAGGTCGAGCGCCTTGCCGCGCACGACGTCGTAGTCCTCCCCGGGCTGGCCGAGGTTGACGGTCAGCGCGACCACCTCGGCCTTGTAGTGGTCCTGGATCCACTTGACCATCACCGAGGTGTCGAGGCCGCCCGAGTAGAGCAGCAGCACGCGCCCCACGTCGCCGGGAGCGGCCTCGTAGGCGCCGATCGGGTTCTGTGCGTCTGTTTCGCTCATCGGGCGCTGAACCTACCAGCGCAGCGCGGCGCCGATGCGCGCCAGCGCCTCGTCGATCTCCGCCGCGGACACGGTCAGCGGCGGCAGCAGGCGGATCGTCTCGGGGCCGGTCGCATTGACCACGAGCCGGCTCTCCAGCAGCAGCCGGCGCGCGCGATCGGGCGCGCTGGGGAAGTCGAACCCGAGCATCAGGCCGCGGCCGCGCACCTCCAGGCCGAGGTCCTCGAGGCCGGCCCGCAGCCGCTCGCCCTTCGAGGCGACCTCGCTCAGGAAGCCTGGCTCGTCCACCACGTCGAGCACCGCGAGCGCACCCGCGGTCGGCACCGGGCCGCCCGCGAAGGTCGAGCCGTGATCGCCCAGCTGCAGCGTGTCGGCGTGCTCGGGATTGGTGACGCAGGCGCCGATCGGCAGGCCGCCGCCGAGGCCCTTCGCCACGGTCATCACGTCCGGCCGCACCCCGGCGCCCTGCCACGCCCAGAGGTCTCCGGTGCGGCCCATGCCGCACTGGATCTCGTCGAAGATCAGCAGCGCCCCGTGACGGTCGCACGCCTCGCGCGCGGCGTGAAGCACGTCCTCTGAGATCGGGTGGATCCCCGACTCCCCCTGGATCGGCTCGAGCAGCACGGCCGCGGTCGTCTCGCCGACGGCATCGGCGAGCGCCGCCGCGTCGTTGCGAGCCACAGCCTTGAAGCCGGGCACGAGCGGCGCGAACGGAGCCTGCTTGGCCTCCTGCGGGGTGGCCGAGAGGGCGCCCATCGTGCGGCCGTGGAAGCCGCCCTCCATCACCACGAACCCTCCCCCGCTCCGGTGACGGCGGGCGAGCTTCAACGCGCACTCGATCGCCTCCGTGCCGGAGTTGCAGAGGAACACCTTGCCGCCGAGGGAGCGCTCCGAGAGCCGGTCGGCGAGCTTCAGCGCCGGCTCGGTGTAGTAGAGGTTGCCCACGTGCATCAGGCGCGCGGCCTGCTCTGTCACCGCCCGCACGAGCGCCGGGTGGGCGTGCCCGATCTGGACCACCGAGATGCCACCGAGGAAGTCGAGGTACTCGTTGCCCTCGGCGTCCCAAAGCGAGGTTCCCTCGCCGCGCACGAACTCGACCGGGTTGCGAGCGTAGGTGCCCATCACCGAGCGCGCCTCGAGCTGCTGGAGGTCGGTGAGCGTCACCGCCACCTCACCGCGAGAGCTTGGTGCCGATGCCGCTGTCGGTGAAGAGCTCGAGCAGCAGCGAGTGCGGCCGGCGGCCGTCGACGATGTGGGCGTTCGGGACACCGCCCTCGAGCGCGGCGACGCAGGCCTCGAGCTTCGGCCGCATCCCGCCGTGCACCTCGGTCAGCCTGGTGCGGACCTCGTCGAGCGCCGCCTGCGCGATCAGGGAGCCCTCGTCCGCCGGGTCGGCGAGCCAGCCGACGACGTCGGTGAGGAACACGACCTTCGATGCGCCGAGCGCCGAGGCCACCGCGGCTGCGGCCGTGTCGGCGTTGACGTTGTAGGAGGTGCCCGCGGAATCGGCGCCCACCGAGGCGATGACCGGGATGTAGTCCTCCGCGATGTGGCGCAGTACGCCGACATCCACATGCTCGATCTCGCCGACGAAGCCGATGTCCACCTCGCCGGCCAGCTGCTTGCGCACGGTGAAGAGCCGTCCGTCGTCGCCGCAGAGGCCCACCGCGGGCTGGCCGTGCCGGCCGATGCGCAGCACGATGTCCTTGTTCTGCTTGCCGACCAGGACCATCTTCGCGACCTCGACTGTGGCCTCGTCGGACACGCGCAGGCCCTCCACGAACTCGACCTTCATCCCCAGCCGCTCCATGTAGGCGGTGATGTCCGGGCCGCCGCCGTGAACCACGACGGGGTTCATGCCGACGTACTTGAGCAGCACGACGTCCCGGGCGAACTCCTCTTTGAGCTCGGGATCGGTCATCGCGGCGCCGCCGTACTTGATGACGACCGTGCGGCCGTGGAAGTCCCTGATGTAGGGAAGCGCCTCGAGAAGGGTCTCTACATCTCTCACTTTGGGCCTCACGTCGAGTATTCGGAGTTGATGGTCACGTACTCGTGGCTCAGGTCGCTGAAGAAGACCTCGGTCTCGCCGCCCTCGCCGGGGAGCGTCAGGAGGATCTCCACCTCGCTTGCTTCGACCGCCCGCTCCAGCGTCCTCCATGCGTCGGCATCCAGATCGAGCACGACGCCGGCCGATGCGACCTGCAGGCCCTCGATCTCCAGGTCCACCACGAAGGGGCTCCCGCCGCCGAGAGCCTGGCCCGTGGCCTGCAGGATCCGGCCGAAGTTCGGGTCCGCGCCGAGCAGCGCGGTCTTGACGAGCGGAGAGTCGGCGATCGCCCGCGCCACCTTCTCCACCGTCTCGGAGGCACCCTTCACGACGATCCGGCCCACCCTCAGGGCGCCTTCGCCATCGGCGACCATCTCGAGCGCCAGCTGGCGCAGCAGGGCGTCGAACGCCTCGCCGAGCGCGAGCTCGTCAGCGGACTCGGGCTCGATCCGCACGCCCGAGGCGCCGTTGGCGAACGCGATCACCGTGTCGGAGGTCGAGAGCTGGGCATCCACCGAGATCCGGTCGAACGAGCGCTTGACGCAGACGCCGGTGAGCAGGTCGAGCGTCTCCTGCCCGAGGTCGGCGTCGGTCTCGACGAAGCAGAACATCGTCGCGAAGCGCGGCGAGATCATCCCCGCGCCCTTGGCCTGTCCGGCAAGCCGCACGGTCGCGCCCGAGGGCAGCGCCACCTCGAGGCAGGCCCGCTTGGGGCCCGAGTCGGTGGTCAGGATCGCTCCGCAGAAGTCCTCGGTGTCGGCTCCGAGCCGCTCGGCGCAGGCCCGCGCGCCGCTCAGCAGGGCGTCTCGAGGCAGCTCGCGGCCGATCACCCCGGTCGAGGCGAGCCCGATCAGCTCCGTGTCCAGGCCGAGCGCCTCGGCGGCGGCGGCCTGCGAGGCGCGCGCGGTCTCCAAGCCGCGGGCGCCGTCGGCCACGTTGGAGTTGCCGGAGTTCGCCAGCACGGCCCGCAGGCCGTCCAGCCGCGCCTCGCTCGTGACGGCGACCGGAGCGCCCACCAGGGCGTTGTCGCAGAAGCGAACGGCGGAGACGGTCCGCTCGGAGTCCGATACCAGCAGGCCGACGTCGAGCCCCTCGGGCTTGATGCCGGCGTGCACTCCGGACGCGCGGAACCCCTGGGGCAGCGCCGCCGGATCGAGCTCTGTGACGTGGGCGGGCCGCTCGACCCACCGCGACCGGAAGAAGCCGCTCCCCTTCTCCTCGGCGTCCGGGCCGCTCACAGCAGGCCTTCGGTCTCTGGCAGCCCGAGCATCAGGTTGAGGTCCTGCACGGCCTGCCCGGCCGCGCCCTTCCAGAGGTTGTCGATCGCCGCGAAGACGAGCACCCGCCCGGTGGCGGGCTCAACCGTCGCGTGGATCCGGCAGAGGTTCGTCTCACGCACGTCCCGCACGCCGGGAGGCGTGTCGGACAGCTCCACGAACGGCTCGTCCTCGTAGGCGGCGCGGAACAGGTCGCGCACCTCGTCCGCCGTCACCGCGCTCTTCGGCGTCACGTAGCAGCTGGCGAGCAGTCCCTGGTCGATCGGCAGCAGATGCGGGGTGAAGGTCACGGGCAGCCCTTCGGGCAGCTCCTGCTCGAGCTCGGCCCGGTGGCGGTGCCCCTCGACCTTGTAGGCGGCCACGTTCTCGTCGACCGTCACGAAGTGCGTGGCCGCGCTCGGATCCCGGCCCGCGCCCGAGACGCCGGACTTGGCGTCCACGATCGCGTCGCTCGCGAGGTCCCGCAGCGGCCACAGCGCGAGCAGCGCCGCCGTCGGATAGCAGCCGGGGGCGCCCACGAGCTCGGCCCCGGCGATCTCGTCCCGGTGGAGCTCGGTCAGGCCGTAGACCGCGCCGTCGAGCAGCTCGGGAGCCTCGTGCGGCTGGTACTCGCGCTCGTAGAGCTCCCGTGAGAGCCGGAAGTCCGCCGAGAGGTCCACGACCTTCAGGCCCCGCTCGCGCAGCGCCTTGACGGCCGGAGCGGCCGCCTTGTGCGGGTAGCCGACGATCGCCGCGTCGGCACGCTCGGCCACCGCGTCGGCGTCGAACTCCTCCATCGTCAGATCGACCCGGTGCCGCGGGTAGACGTCCCGCAGCCGCTTGCCGGCATCGCTGCGGGCAGTCAGGGCGGTCAGCTCCAGCGAGGGGTGCCGATCGACGATCACGGCCGCGACCGCTCCACCGAACCCGGCCGCGCCGACAACTGCGATCCGATTCTCAGCCACGAATCCGTCCTCCAATGTCAGTCAGGGCCGATTCGATTGCCGCGCGGCGCGCAACCACCTCGTCCTCGGTCAGGGTCCGGTCGGGCGCGCGGAACTCGAGCCGCAGCGCGAGCGAGCGGTTGCCCTCCCCCACCTGCTCGCCCTCGTAGACGTCG
Source organism: uncultured Solirubrobacterales bacterium (assembly GCA_963715445.1). GTDB lineage: Bacteria > Actinomycetota > Thermoleophilia > Solirubrobacterales > Thermoleophilaceae > JAAYBF01. The sequence continues at coordinate 2,224,810 of OY970240.1, read as the reverse complement.
AACACTCCGGTCGCCACGAGCAGGTCGCTGCCGCCGGCGCGCACCGCCTCCTCCACGGTCGCGGCACTCACCTCCATCGGCACGACCACGGCGATGTCCTGGAGCACGGCCGGGAAGCTAGTCACGTCGGCGTAGGTGGCCACAGCGCCCTCGGTGAGCTCCGCGAGCGCCTCAGCATCCAGCTCGAACGCAACCGCGCTCTCGACGTCCCATTCGCGTGCCACCAGCGGGTGGATCTCCCCCACCCAACCGACCTCGATTACGTTGTCGTCCGCCGTCGTCTCTGCGTCCGCGGGTGGCGCGGTGGGCGAGCTTGCGCGCGCAGTGTCGAGCACGGAAGATCGCCCACCGTCGACAGGACCCGCGGCCACCAGCACTCGAGCGGCGCGGCCCGGGTGGAGGAACGGCTGTGCCGCGGGCTCGAACACGAGCTGGAGGCCGGAGACTGCGGCGAGGGCCTCGACGAGGCCCTTAGCTGCGTAGAAGTCGGCCTTGCCCTCGGGGCTGCGCCAAGTCGCGGGGGCGGACTGCGTGAGCAGCCCGGCCAGGTGATGGCGCTCGGCCGCAGGGGTCGCGCCCTCCGGGCTGCCGGCGGGTGCGTCGAGGGAGCCGCCGGGCCGGTACACGTGGGCCGATTCGAACAGGGCGACACCGGCCTTGCCGTGGGCGGCGTTGTGGCGCGCGGCGTCGAGCAGGCCGGGAAGCAGCAGCGGCCGCATCACCGAGTTGTCTTCGCTCAGGGGGTTCGAGAGCCTCAGCACCGGCGCGTCGGCGAGCCGCAGCCGATCGAGCGCCTCGGGCGCAGTGAAGCTCCATGCCACGACCTCGTCGAGGCCCCGGTCGCGCAGCGCGTCCTCCAGCCGTCGCCGCAGCCGCTGGCTGTGGGTGAGCCGGCCCACCGCCTGCTCCCGGGAGGGCAGCGTCGTGGGCAGCTTGTCGAGGCCGTAGACCCGCGCGATCTCCTCCACGAGGTCGGCCTCGCGCTGAACGTCGGCGTCGCGCCAGGGCGGAACGGTCACCGCGAGCTGCGAGCCGTCCCGCGCGATCTCGAAGCCGAGGCTCGCGAGGATCCGCTCCACGTCGGCGTCGGGTATCCGCTCGCCGAGCAGCCGCTCGAGCCGCTCGAGCCGCAGCCTCACGACCCTCGGCTCCATCGGCCGGGGGTACTCGTCGATCGTCCCGGGCACGAGCCGCGCCCCGCAGAGCTCCACCATCAGCCTCGCCGCCAGCCGCTGAGCGGCCAGCGCCTGCTCGGGATGGAGCTGCTTCTCGAAGCGGGTCGAGGCCTCGGAACGCAGGCCGAGCTCCTTGGAGGTCTTGAGGATGTTCGGGCCGACCCAGGTGGCGGCCTCCATCAGCACCCGCGTGGTGGCGCCCGAGACCTCCGATATCTGGCCGCCCATGATCCCGGCGATCCCCGAGGGGCCCTCGGCGTCGCAGACGAGCGCCATCGACGAGTCGAACCGCCGCTCCACGTCGTCGAGCGTCGTCATCGTCTCGCCGTCCCCGGCGCGCCGCACGACGATCCGCGCGCCGCGCACCTCGTCGAGGTCGAAGGCGTGCATCGGCTGGCCGGTGAGCAGCATCACGTAGTTGGTGATGTCCACGACGTTCGAGATCGGGCGCTGCCCCGCGGCCGCGAGCCGCTGCTTGAGCCACGAGGGCGAGGGGCCCACCTTCACGCCTTCGAACACCCGCGCCGTGAAGCGCAGGCAGACCTCCGGGTCGGCGATCTCCACCGCGGCGTGGTCCTCCACGGCGTCCGTGCCGCTCGGCTGCGCGTCCTCGGCGGTCGGGTCGGAGGCCAACGACGCGCCGGTGGCGGCGTGCACCTCCCGCGCGATCCCGTAGACGGCCAGGCAGTCCGGCCGGTTGGGCGTGATCTCCAGCTCGAGAACCTCGTCGACGATCGGCAGGTGCTCGATCAGCGGCGTCCCCGCGGCGAGACCGTCGTCCAGCACCAAGATGCCGTCGTGATCGTCGCTGATCCCGAGCTCGTCCTCGGACAGGATCATCCCGCTGGACTTGATACCCCTCAGCTTCGCCTCGCCGAGCTTCGTGCCGTCCGGCATCACCGCGCCGGGCAGCGCCACCGGCACCGTCTGGCCCGCGGCGACGTTCGGCGCCCCGCAGACGATCGTGCGCGGCTCTCCCGAGCCGTCGTCCACCTGGCAGACCCGCAGCCGATCAGCGTCGGGGTGCTGCTCCGCCGAGAGGACCTTGCCGACGATGAACCCGTCCGCGCCGCCGACGCCGACCTGCTCGAGCCGCTCGCGCTCGGTGCCCGTCAGATCGAGCCGCTCGGCGATCTCCCCAGCCGAGAGGCCCGGGTCGCAGTAGGCGCGCAGCCATGTGAGAGGGATCCTCATGAGCCGAACTGCTCCAGGAACCGGGCGTCGTTGTCGAAGAACAGCCGCAGGTCGGGCACTCCGTGCCGCAGCATCGCGATCCGCTCGATCCCCATGCCGAAGGCGAAGCCCTGGACCTTCTCGGGGTCGTAGCCGTTGTGCTCCACGAAGCCGAGCACGTTGGGATCGACCATGCCGGAGCCGAGGATCTCGATCCAGCCCGATCCCTTGCAGAGGTTGCAGCGCGATCCGTCCCGCACGTAGCCCTTGCCCTGGCAGTTGAAGCAGGACACGTCGACCTCGACGCTCGGCTCGGTGAACGGGAAGTAGTGCGGCCGCAGCCGGATCTCGCGCTCGGCGCCGAAGATCGCCCGCACGAACTCGAGCAGCACGCCCCGGAGGTCGGAGAGAGTGATGTCCTCGTCGATCGCGAGGCCCTCGATCTGGTGGAACATCGGCGTGTGCGTCGCGTCGTGGTCGCGCCGGTAGACCTTGCCCGGCACGATCACGTAGATCGGCGGCTCCTGGACCTCCATCGCCCGGATCTGCATCGGCGAGGTGTGCGTGCGCAGCAGCACGTCCTCGGAGAAGTAGAAGGTGTCCTGGAGCATCCGCGCCGGATGCCCTGGCGGGTGGTTGAGCGCGGTGAAGTTGTAGTAGTCGAACTCCACCTCGGGGCCCTCTGCGATCGAGAAGCCGAGGCCGAGGAACACGTCCTCGATCTCCCGCCGCGTCTCGGTTATCAGGTGCAGGTGGCCCGTCTGCCGCGGCGGATCGCCCGGCAGCGTCACGTCGATCGAGTCGGAGCGCAGCCGCTCGTCGAGCTCGGCCGTCTCGAACGAGGTGGTGTGCTCGTCGAGCAGCGCCTCGAGCGCCTGCTTGACCTCGTTGCCGCCCTTGCCCACGGGCCCGCGCTGCTCCGGCGGGAGCTCCTTGATCGAGCGCAGCATCTGCGTCAGCTCGGCCTTCCGACCGAGGTACCGGATGCGCAGCTCCTCGAGCTCCGCGGCGGAGCCGGCCGCGGCGATCGCCTCCTCGGCCTCGCCGCGAATCTCCTTCAGCCGGGCCGGGGCGTCAGCCATGGCCGGCCATCCTATTGCCGAGCTCGTACAGGCCGACGGTCGCCGCCATCGCCACGTTCAGCGAATCGGGGCCGTCGGGCCGGGACGGGATCCGCGCAGCGGCGTCAGCGGCCGCGATCAGCTCCGGCGGCAGGCCCTCCCGCTCACCGCCCACGCAGAGCACGAGCGGGCCCTCCAAGCCGGCCGCTACCGTCCGCAGGTCGTCTTGCGCTCCGCCGTCGAGAGCGAGCTTCGCAGCCGCGATCGAGGCCAGCTCGGCCCGCGCGGGAGGCCGCGCGAACAGCGATCCCATGCTGGCCCGCACTGCCTTCGGGCCGAACGGGTCCGCGCAGCCCGGCCCGAGCACGACCGGTCCGTCGCAGAGGGCGTGAGCGGCGCGCAGGATCGTGCCGACGTTGCCTGGGTCGCCGACCCCGTGCAGGTACACGCAGATATCCCCCCGCGGCTCGGACCACCGCTGACGGTAGACGCCGATCACCCGTGCGCCCGAGCCAAGCGCGCTGACCCGGTCGAGCAGGTCGGGCTCCACGTCCTCGCCCGAGCGCAGCAGGATCTCCGGTGTCCAGCCGGCGGCCTCGGCGGCCTCCACCAGGTCCTCGCCCTCCGCGGCGAACAGCCCGGTGGAATCCCGCTCCTTCTTGCGCTGGAGCTTGTGGATCTGCTTGAGCTGTGGGTTGTCTCTGGAGGTGATCATGCGATGGAACCTGGTCGTGGGGGAACAAAAAGGGGCGCCACTAAGGGCGCCCCGGGAAGCTTCGATCGGCCATTGCCCCTTGCTCAGGCAGCAGCCGCCTCCCGGGCGGTCTCGGCAAAACGTCGGAAAGTCTCGGGGTCGCGCACGGCGATGTCGGCCAGGACCTTGCGGTCGAGCTCCACGCCGGCGAGCTTCAGGCCGTGCATGAAGGTGCCGTAGGTCATGCCCTCGCGCCTGGCGGCAGCGTTGATGCGGGTGATCCAGAGCCGCCGGAAATCGCGCTTGCGGTTGCGCCGATCGCGGTATGCGTAGCTGTCAGCCTTGAGCAGGGCCTCCTTGGCCCGCTTGTAGCTGGAGTGCGCCTGACCGCGGTAGCCCTTGGTCCGATCGAGTGCCTTACGGCGCTTCTTGCGCGCGTGGACTGAGCGCTTTACGCGGCTCATCCGTTCAACATCCCCTTGACCCGCTGCTCATCCGCTTTCGCGACCTGAACGGGCCGTCCGAGCTTGCGCTTGCGCTTGGCGCTCTTCTTCTCGAGGATGTGGCTCGTCATGCCGTGGCGAGCCTTCAGCTTGCCGGTACCGGTCTTGCGAAAGCGCTTCTTGGCGCCGGAATGGGTCTTCATCTTGGGCATGGCGAAGTGGGATTCAAGCAGACGGCAGCGGGCGGCGGTCAGCTCGCAGCGGGGCTGTCAGACGGAGCGGGCTCGGCCGCGGGCTTCTCGGCCTCGCCGTCGAGCGCCTTCGCCTTCGGAGCGGCGGCCTTCGCCTTGGGCTTTGCCTTCGGCTTCGCGGCGGCCGCCTTCGGCTTTGCGGCAGGCTTGGCCTTGGGCTTCGCAGCAGGTGCGGCCTTCTCTGCAGGCTTCTCGGGCGCGGCTTCCTCGGCGGGCGCAGCCTCGGCCTCGGGCGCAGCTTCCTCGGCAGCCTTCTCAGGCGCCGCCGCTTCGGCCTCGGGAGCAGCGGCCTCAACCTCAGGCGCGGCTTCCTCGGCAGGCGGCGCCTCGGACTTGGCCTCAGGCGCTGCGGCCTCGGGCGGCGCCTCTGGCGTGGCTGCTCCGGCCACAGGCGCGACCTTCGGCTTCTCGACCTTCGCCGCGGCCACCTCCCCGTCAGCCGCCTCGGGCTTGGCCGCGGAATCCTCGGATGCGGGGGCCTCGGGCTCCGACGCCTTCTTCGGCACCGGCGCCAGAACCATCGTCATGTTGCGGCCGTCCTGGATCGGACGCTGCTCGACCGTGCCGATCTCCGCGACGTCCTCCGCCAGGCGCTGCAGCAGGGCTACGCCGCGCTCGGGGTGGCTCTGCTCACGACCACGGAACATGATCGTGACCTTCACGCGGTCCTCCCCGTTCAGGAAGCGGACGACGTGGTTCTTCTTGGTCTCGTAGTCGTTGTTCGCGATCTTCGGCCGAAGCTTGATCTCGCGCACGTTGACCTGCTTCTGGTGCTTGCGCGCGGCCTTGGCCTTCTGCTCCTGCTCGTACTTGTACTTCGAGTAGTCGAGCACGCGGCAGACCGGCGGGCGCGCGTCGGCGGCGACCTCCACCAGGTCCAGATCGCGTTCACGTGCGTAAGCGAGCGCCTCGTCGATCGGCGTAACGCCGATCTGATTTCCGTCGTCTCCCACCAGACGAACCTCGCGAACGCGGATGCGCTCGTTGATGCGAGTGTCGTCCCGGTCGGGCGGACGCCGATCGAACCTGCGCGGAACCGGCACTAGGCGGAGATGTTGCTAGACGTCAAAGGCAGGAGGCGTGTCGGGTGCGAGCACGGGCGCGTCGAGAGATGCGCCTGATGTGGGTGCCCGTCATTCAAGTAGGTGGCGAGTATAGCGGCGCCGTCCATCACCGGCGCGTTTCGATCTCCACCCGCGCTCGCTCGGCGAACTCGGCGATCGTCGCGCTGCCGAGGTCTCCCTCGCCGTGGCGTCGGATCGCCACCGTGTCGCCTTCGGCCTCCTGGTCCCCCACGACGAGCATGTAGGGAGCCTTGCGCAGCTCGCCCTCGCGGATCTTCTTGCCGATCGACTCGGTCCGCTCGTCCACCTCGACGCGCAGCCCGGCGTCGCGCAGCTCCTGCGCCATGCGCCCCGCGTACTCCTGGTGGCGATCGGCGATCGGCAGCACCAGCGCTTGAACCGGCGCCAGCCAGAGCGGGAACTCGCCTGCGTAGTGCTCGATCAGGATCCCGATGAAGCGCTCGAAGCTGCCCATCAGGGCTCGGTGGATCATCACCGGGCGGTGATCGGCGTTGTCCGCCCCCGTGTAGGTGAGGTCGAAGCGCTCGGGCATCGAGTAGTCCAGCTGGACGGTGCCGAGCTGCCAGGAGCGACCGATCGAGTCGGTCATGTGGAGATCGATCTTCGGGCCGTAGAAGGCGCCGTCGCCCGCGTTGACCTCGAAGTCGAGCCCCTTCTCCGTCAACGCCGCCTCGAGCGCTGCCTCAGCGCGATCCCACATCTCGTCGCTGCCGACGCGCTTGTCGGGACGCGTCGAGAGCTCGAGGCGCGGCTCGAAGCCGAAGATGTCGTAGATGAAGAAGCCGAAGTCCAGGCAGCGCTGGACCTCCTCCTTGACCTGATCCTCGGCGCAGAAGATGTGGGCATCGTCCTGGGTGATGTGGCGGACGCGCAGAAGCCCGTGCAGGGTGCCGCTCGGCTCGTGGCGGTGGACGAGGCCGGCCTCCGAGTAGCGGATCGGCAGGTCGCGGTAGGAATGCCGATCGGCCTTGTAGATCTGGATGTGGGCCGGGCAGTTCATGGGCTTCAGGCCCATGGGCTTGTCCTCGACCTGTGTGAAGTACATGTTCTCGCGGTAGACGTCCCAGTGCCCGGACTGCTTCCAGAGCTCGACGTCGTAGAGGATCGGCGTGCGCACCTCGCGGTAGCCGCGCTTGGCGTTCTCGGTGCGCCAGAGGTCGGTCAGCTGCGTCCAGATCTGAGCGCCGTTGGGCTGCCAGAACGGCGAGCCCGGCGACAGCTCGCTGAACATGAACAGGTCGAGCTCCTTGCCGAGCTTGCGGTGATCGCGCTTGCGCGCCTCCTCGAGGCGCTCCATGTGAGCCGCGAGATCCTCCTTGGAGAGGAATGCGGTCCCGTAGATGCGGGTCAGCATCTGGCGCTCGGCGTCACCCCGCCAGTAGGCCCCGGCGATGCTGGTCAGCTTGAACGCCTTGATCCGCTTGGTCCCCGGCGCGTGCGGTCCGCGGCAGAGATCGGTGAACGGGCCGTTGCGGTAGAGCGAGACGCTCTCGACGCCCTCGTTCTTCACCAGGTCCTCGATCAGCTCGACCTTGTAGTCCTGCCCTTCGGAGCGGAAGCGCTCGATCGCCTCGGCGACGGGCAGCTCCGAGCGCTCGAACGCCTCGTCGGCCTTGATGTGCTCGCGCATCTTCTGCTCGATGCGCTCGAAGTCCGCATCCGAGAGGTTGACGCCCTCCGGGAAGTCGAAGTCGTAGTAGAAGCCGTCCTCGATCGGAGGGCCGATCGAGACCTTTACGCCCGGGTAGAGCTCTGTGACCGCGGTTGCCAGGACGTGGGCGGCGTCGTGGCGAATCAGCCAGAGCGCGTCGTCGCCGCTCTTGGAGGTGACGATCTCGATCCGCGCGCCATCCTCGAGCGGCGCACCGAGGTCGCGCAGCTCGCCATCCACCCGGATGCCGAGCGCGGCGCGCGCCAGGCCCTCGCCGATCGCGCGGGCTGCGTCCATGCCGCTGGCGCCCTCGGGCAGATCGAGCGTCGTGTCGTCGGGCAGGTGGATCGTCATGGCAACGCCTGGAACCTAGCGCGAGAGCGCCGCCACAGACCGCAAGTGCCGTTCGCAGCCGCGCAGATGCCGCGCGCGACGCCCCGCCCGAGTGTGATGCTCGTCACGGTTTCGGAGCCTCCCGCACCTACCCTGGGGTCCCAGAGCCGGGCAAGCACGGGCGCCAGATAGCGCCTCACCGGTTCCTTATTCCACCCCGCGCAGGCGCTTTCGCCGACAACCGCGCGGAGTGCGCCGGCTCCGCCGGCAGATGCCCTCGACGCCCCGGAGGTCCTCCCCTCGCCCATGCGAAAGCTCGCCCTCATTCCAATGCTCTCCCTGGTGCCGCTGGCGGCAACCGTCTCGAGCGCCAACCCCCGAGAGGAGAAGCCATCAGGCGGTGGCACGCCCCCGATCGAGGCCGGCAGCCTGATCGCCGGCAGCCTGATCGCCTCCGGCCCGCTCGCCGACCAGTTCGACGCGCGCGAGGCCCGGCGCAAGATGCGCATCGCGCTGCGCCGTGCCCGTCCCGAGCCCAAGCCGAAGCCCGCTCCCGTACCTCCCCACCTCCAGGCGATCGCGGCCTGCGAGTCGGGCGGCGACCCTCGCGCCATCGGAGGCGGCGGCCTCTACCGCGGCAAGTATCAGTTCTCGGTGGCCACCTGGCAGGGCGTGGGCGGCAGCGGCGATCCGGCAGCCGCCTCAGAGGCCGAGCAGGATCTCCGCGCGGCGATCCTCTACGAGCGCTCCGGTCCGGGCCAGTGGCCCGTCTGCGGCGCCTAGCCGGCCGCGACTCGCGCGCGGCTCGCAGAACTTCGGACACTTGACGGGCCTATAGCCCCGCTAAGTGTCCGAAATTCCTGGCGGGCTGCCAAGCGCGCTCCCTAGCGGACGACCTGGGACCCCGGGACGATGTCGTCTTGGCCAGACTCGTCCCAGCGGATCCAGGCCTTGTGGCCGCCGTCGTAGTCGGGCGCCCAGAGCACGAGGGTCGCGCCCTGCTCCCACACCGTGCAGCGGTCCGACCCTTCGGGGTCCAGGCCGCGCCAGACGCGCACGAAGGCGTTGTGCTCCCACTCCTGCGCGACGGTCGTCGGGTCGGTGTGGCCGGGATGCAGGCGGGTCTCGGGCGGCAGCCCCATCAGCGTGTCCATCACCGATGACTTCAGATCCGCGAACGTCGTCGCGCCGGGCGCCTTGACGCCTCCCACCGAGCCCTTGAAGAGCGTGTCGCCGGTGAACACGTCCTCCCCGTTCACCACGAAGTTGAGCATGCCGTCGGTGTGGCCCGGGGTGTGCAGGGCGCCGATCCGCAGGCCGCCGGTCTCCAGGATCACCTCGCCCGGCTCGATCGTCCGGTCGACGTCCGGCAGGCGCTCGGCCTCGAGCGGATGGGCGAGCACCTCCAGATCGAAGCGCTCCTTGAAGACCGGAGTGCTCTCCACGTGATCGTGGTGGTGGTGCGTGAGGAGCAGGTGCGTGGGCGTGAGGCCCTGCCGCTCAATCGACTCGATCAGCGGCTCGGGCGGTGCGCCGGAATCGATGATCACGGCCGTGCCCCCCGGCTCGTCCGCCACCAGGTAGGCGTTCGAGAGGAAGGCGGGGTGCATCGAGGTTTCGATGATCGGCGGCATCGCGCAAGCGTAGAGCGGACGTAGTATCGGAGCGATGGACCTCGCCTCCCTGCGCTCCCAGCTCCCCGTCCTCGAGCGCCTGGCCTACCTCAACGCCGGGTCCGTGGGACCGATGCCCAGTGCCGCCCTCGAGGCGGCGCATCGGGAGCTGGCCCTCCAGGCCGAGGAGGGTCGTGGCGGGAAGGCCCACTTCGAGCGGATGGGCGAGCTGGCGGACAGGCTGCGAGGGCGCGTGGCCGACCTGATGAGCTGCGACGCCGGCGAGGTCGCCCTCACGGGCTCGACGACCGACGGGGTTAACGCGGTCCTCGCGGGCCTCGACCTGAAGCCCGGCGACGAGATAGTCACGAGTGACGAGGAGCACCCCGGACTGCTCGCCCCGCTGGCCCTCGCCCGGGAGCGACGGGGAGTGACCCTGAGGATCGTGCCCTTCGACGAGGTGGCCGGTTCGGTGGGCCCGGCGACGCGTCTCGTGGCCTGCTCGCACGTGTCCTGGATCAGCGGCCGCGTGGCCGACACCGAGGCGCTCGCGGCCGGCTCGGCGCCGGTGCTGCTCGACGGCGCGCAGGGATTGGGCGCCGTGCCGGTGGACGTGCGAGCGCTCGGCTGCGAGTACTACGCGGCCTCGGGGCAGAAGTGGCTCTGCGGGCCGATCGGCAGCGGCTATCTCCATGTGCGCGGGGACCTGGTCGAGAAGCTCTCCCCCACGTCGCCCGGCTACGGCACCCTCGCCGATCCGCTGCGGGCGCTCGAGCTGCCCCTCGTGCCGGGCGCGGCGCGTTTCGACACTGCCCTTCCCCCCGCCCACCACTCAGCCTGGGCGCTCGCGGCCCTCGACGTGCTGGAGAGCGCCGGGATGGACGCCGTGCACACGCGTGCGGCAGGGCTCGCGGCGCAGCTGGCGGAGATGCTCGCCGAGCGGGGGCTGACCGTTGCACCGCGTGGCGCCTCAACGCTCGTCTCGTGGCAGGCAGACGAGCCGGCCCTTGAAGCCACCCGGCTGCTCGAGCGGGGACTCCTCGTGAGAGACCTGCCGGGCACGCCGTACGTGCGCGCCTCCGTGGGCGCCTGGACCAGCGAAGAGGAGATCGAGCGGCTGGTGGGCGCCGCGGCTACTTCGCCGTCATGACGACGACGCCGAACCCGGCCACCGCGAGGACGGCCCCGAAGGCCAGCAGCGTCAGAACGGCGTAGGCGCCGGCAGCGAAGGCGTGGCCCTCCCGCTGCATGTCCATCGTGCGGGCGAAGCCGATGATCGCGAGGGAGAAGATGGCGCAGACGCCGATGCCCGCCACCAGGGACGTCCAGATGACGCTCACGATGTCTCCCACATCGACCACCTGGGCAAGCGGCGCCACGTCTCAGCCCTCCGCCGCGGTGAGCGAGGGACCCTGCCGGAGACGGCGCGCGAAGACGAAGCCGATCACCAGGAGCAGGGCTGCGGAGACGACAAGCGGGCCGAGCGCGCCGGTGCCGAAGATCCGCGTCACGCCGTAGGTGGCGCCGCCGATCGCCGCAGCGGCCGGCAGCGTGAGCACCCAGGCCACGACGATGTTGCCGGCGAGGCCCCAGCGCACCGCGGAGACCCGCTTGGCGGCGCCCGCGCCCATCACCGCGCCGGAGATCGTATGCGTGGTGGAGAGCGGGAATCCGACGTGCGTGGCGGCGAGAATCACCGCGGCGCCGCTGCCCTGGGCGGCGAAGCCCTGCGCCGTGTCCATCTTGATGATCCGGCTGCCCATTGTCTTGATGATCCGCCAGCCGCCGAAGTAGGTGCCGAGCGCGATCGCGCTGGCGGCGGAGACGATGACCCAGAACGGCGGGTCGGCGCCGGCGCTGAGCTCGCCGCTGGCGATCAGGGCGAGCGTGATGATCCCCATCGTCTTCTGCGCGTCGTTCGTGCCGTGGGCGAGCGCGAGCAGCCCGCCGGAGATGACCTGGCCGATCTTGAAGCCGCGCGTGACTGGCCCCGGGCGCTGGCGCCCGACCATGCGGTAGATGAGCAGGATGCTGAGCCCGGCCACCAGGAAGGCGAGCGTCGGAGCGAGCACGGCCGGGACGGCGACCTTGCCGAGCAGCCCGCCGGAGATGATCGCGTCGGGCCCGGAGGCCACGAAGGCCGCGCCCACGACTCCGCCGATCAAGGCGTGGGAGGAACTCGAAGGGAGCCCGAAGTACCAGGTGATGAGGTTCCAGGCGATCGCCCCGATCAGCCCGCCGAACACGATCAGCGGAGTGATCAGCTCGGCGTCGACGATGCCGTTGGCGATCGTCGCGGCCACCTCGAGCGACAGGAACGCGCCGAAGAAGTTCAACACCGCCGCGTAGGCGACAGCGATACGCGGGGACATCGCGCGCGTCGATATCGACGTCGCCACCACGTTCGCCGTGTCGTGGAACCCGTTCGTGAAGTCGAACGCCAGCGCCGTCGCCACGACGATGATCAGGATGAGGTCGCTCTCCATGAGGCGGTCCGGCTAGTGGCCGGTCACGAGTTCTTGATGACTATGCCCTCGAGGATGTTGGCCACGCGCTCGGTCGCGTCGATGGCCGCCTCGAGCCGCTCGTAGATGTCCTTCCAGCGAATCACGACCATCGGGTCGATCCCCGTGTCGAACAGCGAGGCGATCGCTTCGCGCACGATCCTGTCGCCGTCGTTCTCGAGCCTGTTGATCTCGACGGTGTAGTGCGAGATGTCCTTGAAGCCGCGCAGGCGAGGCATCGCCTCGGCGATCTGGCGCGCGCAGTCGAGCAGCACGTGGGCGAGCCGCTGGGCCTGCTCCATCGGCGCCTCGATCTTGTAGAGGATCAGGTAGTCGGCCACCTCTTCGGTGAAGTCGACGATGTCGTCGAGGCCGGAGGCGAGCTCGTAGATGTCCTCGCGGTCGATCGGCGTGACGAAGGTCTCGTTGAGCCGCCGGATGATGTCGTGGGTGATCCGGTCCCCGTCCTGCTCGCAGATGAGGATGTCGCGCGCCAGATCGCCGCCGCGCTCGGGAAAGGAGCGCAGCATCCGGTCCAGCAGGTCGGCCGCGCGAACGATGTTGCCGCCGGCCTCCTCGAAGAGGTCGAAGAACTCTCGGTCGCGTGGTGCGATTGACAGGCGCATGAGGTCAGGCTCTCTCTACTGCCGCCGGGGCGCGCGGAGGCACCGGCACAGCGCGGCCAAGCTACCAGTTGAGCGGGATGGCGAGGCGGGCGCGGATCAGGTGGACGCGTTTGGCCTGCTGAGGCCGGGGGTCGCTGCGGGGGTCTCGGGATCGCGATCGGGGTGATCGCGCTCGTTGAAGCGGCGCAGGCCCTCGAGGATCTCCGGGGTGTCGAGCAGGCGATCGAAGCACTCCGCCTCGATCCGCAGCCCCTCCTCCAGCGTCTCTCCGAAGCCGCGTGCCACGGCCTCCTTGTCGGTGCGGATCGCGGGTTGGGGCAGCTTGGCGATCGAGTGCGCGAGCTCGACGGCTCGCTCACGGCAGGTGCCGGAGGGAACGACCTCGTTCACCAGCCCGATCGCCAGCGCCTCCGCCGCCTGGATCACCCTTCCGGTGACGATCAGCTCCATCGCGCGCCGGTAGCCGACGATGCGCGGCAGCCGCTGCGTGCCACCGTCGGCCAGCCCGATGTTCCAGCGCCGACAGGTGACCCCGAATGTCGCGTGTGCGTCCGCTATCGCCATGTCCGTCCAGCAGGCCCACTCGAGCCCGCCCGCGTAGGCGACACCGTTGACCGCCGCGATCGTCGGCTTGTGGAGATCGGTCCAGCGGCTCGGCCCGAGCACTCCGGGCCGCTCGCCGCGGACGTGAGCGGCGCGCTCCTCGGGGTCCAGCGGCCCCACCGGCTCGCCGGAGAAGGCGGCCTTCAGGTCCCCGCCGGCGCAGAACGCCTCGTTCCCAGCCCCGGTCAGCACGCCGACGAGTGCCGACTCGTCGTCGCGGAAGCGACTCCACGCCGCCACCAGATCCTCGTGCGTCTGCGGCCCGATCGCGTTCATCCGCTCCGGCCGGTCGATCGTGATGATCGTCACCGGGCCGTCCTGCTCGTACCTCAGGTGCTCGAACTCGACGCTCATCTCCCCACCTCCCTGGTCGGGCCCGACCCTACCCGCGCGTCAAGTCTGCGGCGCCGAGAGCGTGCCCGCTATCCTCGGCGACCGCGCGGGCCGTTAGCTCAGTTGGGAGAGCGCCGCCTCGACAAGGCGGAGGTCACTGGTTCGAGCCCAGTACGGCCCACTTACGCGTCTGCGTCGTCCCGGCGGGCGGCGATCCGCCCTTCGAGCTCGGCCATCACGCCCGGGTCGCGCAGGGTGGTCACGTCGCCCAGCTCGCGACCCTCGGCGATGTCGCGCAGGAGGCGCCGCATGATCTTGCCGGAGCGGGTCTTGGGCAGGTCGTCGGCCCAGATGATCCGCTTCGGCCGCGCGAGCTTGCCGATCCGCCCGGCGACGTGCTCGCGGATCTCCGCCACCATCGCGTCGTCGCCCTCGATGTCCCCCTCGAGCGTCACGAAGGCGCAGATCGCCTGGCCGGTGTCCTCGTCCTGCTGGCCGATGACGCCCGCCTCGGCGACCTTGGGGTGTGAGACGATCGCCGACTCCACCTCGGCCGTCGAGAGACGGTGGCCTGAGACGTTGATCACGTCGTCGACCCGCCCGATCACCCAGATGTAGCCGTCGGCGTCCTTGCGCGCCGCATCGCCCACGAAGTAGGTGGTGGGGCCGTACTTCGAGAAGTAGGTCTCCTTGAAGCGCTCCGGGTCCTTGTAGAGGGTGCGCAGCATCCCCGGCCACGGCCGGCGCAGGATCAGGAAGCCCTGCTTGTCCTCCACCTCGTTGCCGTCCTCGTCCACGACGGCGGCATCGATCCCGGGCAGCGGCCTCGTGGCCGACCCCGGCTTGGTCTGCGTGACCCCGGGCAGCGGGCTGATCAGCGTGTGGCCTGTCTCCGTCTGCCACCAGGTGTCGATGATCGGGCAGCGCCCGCCGCCGATCACCAGGTGGTACCAGACCCACGCCTTCGGATTGATCGGCTCGCCGACGCTCCCGAGCAGCCTCAGCTTCGAGAGGTCGCGCCGGCCCGGGTACTCGGTGCCCCACTTCATGCAGGCGCGGATCGCCGTCGGCGCGGTGTAGAAGATCGTCACGCCGTAGCGCTCGCAGAGCTCCCACCAGATGTCCTTGTCGGGGTAGTCGGGCGCGCCCTCGTACATCACCGACGTCGCGCCGTTCATCAGCGGCCCGTAGACGATGTAGGAGTGGCCGGTGACCCAGCCGACGTCGGCCGAGCACCAGTAGACGTCCTCCTCGGGGCGCAGGTCGAACAGGTACTTCGTGGTCCAGGCAACGCCGGTGAGATAGCCGCCCGTGGTGTGCAGGATGCCCTTCGGCTTCGCGGTGGAGCCCGAGGTGTAGAGGACGTAGAGCGGGTGCTCGGCGTCGAGCGGCTCGGCGGGACAGTCCGCATCGGCCTGCTCCAGCGCCTCGTGGTACCAGACGTCGCGCCCCTCCTCCATCGAGACCTCGCCACCGGTGTTGCGCACCACGACGACGGTCTCGATCGCCGGCAGGCTGCCGAGGAACTCGTCCACGCCGGGCTTGACCGGCGCGGCCTTGCCCTTGCGGCGCGCGCCGTCGGCGGTGATCAGCGCCTTCGCGTCCGAGAACTCCATCCGCTCCCTGACCGACTCGGGAGCGAACCCGCCGAACACGACGTTGTGCGGCGCGCCGATCCGCGCGCACGCGAGCATCGCCACCACCACCTCGGGGATCATCGGGAGGTAGATCCCAACGACGTCGCCCTTGCCCACGCCGCGATCCTTGAGCGCGTTGGCGAGCCGCTGGGTGTCGCGCAGGAGGTCGGCGTAGGTGATGTCGCGCTCCTCCCCCTCCTCGCCGCGCCAGTGGAAGGCCACCCGATCGCCGTTGCCCGCCTCGACATGGCGGTCGAGGCAGTTGTAGGAGGCGTTCAGCTTGCCGCCCCCGAACCACTTGTAGAAGGGAGCCTCGGACTCGTCGAGCACCGTCTCCCAGGGCTCGAACCAGTGCAGGTCCTCCGCCTGCTTGGCCCACCACGCCTGCGGATCGCGCTCGGCCTCCTCGTACACCGACGGGTCGTTCAGCAGCGCGCGCTCGGCGAACTCCGCGGGCGGGTCGAACTTCTCCTGATCGAGCAGCTCTGCGATCTGTCGCTCGGTCTCAGGCGCGGTGCCGGCTTCCATCTGCTCCTCCTCGTCGGTGGCCGTGTTGTTCTACCCGATGACGCGTCCAGGGCATCCCACGACCGGTTTAGATCGGCACACCCCGGAGATCGCCTTCGTAGGGCTGTCGTAGCCGGCGGCAGAGCAACGCGAGGCGGAGGGATGAGATGAAGGCAGTGACGTGGCACGGCAAGCGCGACGTGCGGGTCGACTCGGTTCCCGACCCTTCGATTCTCGAGCCGACCGACGTGATCGCCCGCATCACGTCCTCGGGGATCTGCGGCTCGGACCTCCATCTCTACGAGATCCTCGGGCCCTTCATGCAGGAGGGAGACGTGCTCGGGCACGAGCCGATGGGGGTCGTCGAGGAGGTCGGCCCGGAAGTCACCGAGCTGAAGGCCGGCGACCGCGTGGTGATCCCCTTCAACATCTCCTGCGGGACCTGCTTCATGTGCGACCAGGGCCTGCACTCCCAGTGCGAAACGACCCAGGTGCGCGAGCAGGGAATGGGCGCCGCCCTGTTCGGCTACACGAAGCTCTACGGCGGCGTGCCGGGTGGCCAGGCGCAGTTCCTGCGCGTCCCGTTCGGCAACACGCTCCCCATCAAGGTGCCCGAGGGGCCGCCGGACGAGCGCTTCGTGTACCTCTCGGACGTGCTGCCGACGGCGTGGCAGGCCGTGGAGTACGCGGCGGTGCCCGACGGCGGCAGCGTGGCGGTGCTCGGTCTGGGCCCGATCGGCGACATGTGCTGCCGGGTCGCGGCACACCGCGGCTATCGGCCGATCGGCATCGACCTGGTCGATGAGCGGCTCGAGCGCGCCCGCGGCCGCGGCACCGAGACGGTGGACCTACGCGAGCACGACGACGACCTCGCCGACGTGATCCGCGGGATGACCGACGGGCGCGGCCCGGACTCGGTGATCGATGCCGTGGGGATGGAGGCGCACGGCGCACCGGGCGCGAAGCTCGCCCAGCAGTTCACGGGGATGCTGCCGGACTCGCTCGCGGAGCGGCTGATGCAGAAGGCGGGCGTCGATCGTCTGCACGCACTGCACCTGGCGATCGACATCGTCCGCCGCGGCGGCACGATCTCGCTGATCGGCGTCTACGGAGGCATGGCCGACCCGCTGCCGCTGCTGACCATGTTCGACAAGCAGATCCAGCTGCGGATGGGCCAGGCCAACGTCAAGCACTGGGTGGACGACATCCTGCCCCTGCTCAACGACGACGACCCGCTCGGCGTGGAGGGCTTCGCCACCCACAAAGTCCCGCTGGAAGACGCCCCGAAGGCCTACGAGATGTTCCAGAAGAAGGCGAACGGAGCGGTGAAGGTGCTGCTCCAGCCCTGAAGCAGGGCCCTAGAGGCCGACGAAACAAACATCAGGAACTTCTGTACGTAACCTCCACCAAGACAGGCCACGTCGGCCCTACTCCATTCTCTTGCAACCTCTTGGCGAGCAACTGCTGGTCGAAGCGCCCATACTTCTTCCCACCGCTCTCTGCCCTCGTTATGGGATGAGAGAAGTGTGTGGTCCTAGTCTTGCTGCGGCGTTTACCTGGCGTTACAGCGTCATGCCGCACGAGGCACTCAAGCGTGGTATTCGGCAATGGCTCCGGATCCAATGGAAACCTGAAGTACTGTGAGTCAGACTGCTCAAGCTCACGAAAAGTAACCGTCGTACTGTTCGTTTCCCATTTTTGCTCCCCGATGGGGCGTAGATTAGCTGTAGGTATGTGCATATCCCCAGGCCAGCAGTACACAGCTAAAGCCTCGTCGGGAGATACCCCTTTTAAATAGACATTCCGTTCCTTAAAAATCGCAGCTAACTCCTCGGGGATCAGATCCGCCCCGAAGCTCGCATCAAACACCACTCCTTGAGGACGTGCGAGATCCATAAGCCTTGATGCAAGGTTCAGCGGGCGACCCGAGTAGTCAAGGGTCCGCTTCTCTGACGCCAAGCACGAGGCTGCACCCCGTGAGATACCGATACCAACATTCTTGGGCACGCTGAAATTGATCAGGGGCTCATCATCGACTATGGATCCAAAGGCGTTCACGATTTGAACAGCGCTTGCCACTGCCTTGGTTAGAACTTCTCGTAGTTCGTTCTCGCCAAAACTACGTACAACTAAAAGCCCGTCGCCCGTTGGCTTAATGAACGAAGCATCGGGGAAGTACTCGTCGATCAGCCTCGCGTAGACCTTCTTGATGTACAGCGCAGACTGTGCTGAGTCGACACCCAAACTCCAGTCGGAGAAACCACGAATGTCAAGGTTATGGACAACGACGAACTCGGAACGCCCCGATGCGCCATCTAGTTGCTGTCTGAACAATCGGTGCATTGGCCTCCACGGCTTTCGCTAGAGGCGCCGACCGGAATCGAACCGGTGTACGCGGCTTTGCAGGCCGCTGCGTAACCACTCCGCCACGGCGCCGGGTGGGCGCCCAGCCTAGCCGAGGCGCTGCTCTAGCTCCTCGAGCTGGGTCCGGATCTCGGCCGGGAGCTGATCGCCGAACTTGGCGAGGTGCTCCTTGACCTGGGGCAGCTCGTCCCGCAGGGCGTTGACGTCAACCGACAGGACCTCTTCGAGCGCCGCGTCGGCGATGTCGAGGTCCGCGACGTTGAGGTCGCCCTTGCGCGGCACCAGGCCGACCGGCGTCTCGTCGGCCTCGACCTTGCCCTCCAGGCGCCGGAAGACCCACTCCAGCACGCGCGAGTTGTCGCCGAAGCCCGGCCACAGGAACTTGCCGTCGGCGCCCTTGCGGAACCAGTTGACGTAGAAGATCCGCGGCGGCTGCGCCCCGGCCTTCTCGCCCATCGCGAGCCAGTGCTCGAAGTAGGACGCCATGTTGTAGCCGCAGAACGGGAGCATCGCGAACGGGTCGAAGCGCAGCTGGCCGACCGTGCCGAACGCGGCCGCGGTCATCTCGCTCGACATCGTGGCGCCGAGGAAGACGCCGTGCTCCCAGTCGAATGCCTCGCGAACCAGCGGGACCACGGAGGCGCGGCGGCCGCCGAAGAGGAACGCGTCGATCGGCACGCCGGCCGGGTCCTCCCACTCCGACGCCATCGACGGCACCTGCGTCGCGGGCACCGTGAAGCGCGAGTTCGGATGGGCGGCCGGGGCGTCGGCCTCCGGCGTCCAGTCGTTGCCGTGCCAGTCGATCAGGTGCTCGGGGACCTCCTTGGTCATCCCCTCCCACCACGTGTCGCCGTCGTCGGTGAGCGCCGTGTTCGTGTAGATCGCGCCCTTCTCGAGGGCGGCCATGGCGTTGGGCGTGTTGCTGTAGCCCGTGCCGGGCGCAACGCCGAAGAAGCCGTTCTCCGGGTTGATCGCGCGCAGGCGACCCTCGTCGTCGTACTTCATCCAGGCGATGTCGTCGCCGATCGTCTCGACCGTCCAGCCCTCGATGGTCGGGACCATCAGCGCCAGGTTGGTCTTGCCGCAGGCGCTCGGGAACGCGCCGGTGACGAACTTGACGACGCCCTCGGGCGAGGTGAGCTTGAGGATGAGCATGTGCTCGGCCATCCAGCCCTCGTCGCGCGCCATGATCGATGCGATCCGCAGCGCGAAGCACTTCTTGCCCAGCAGCGCGTTGCCGCCGTAACCGGAGCCGTACGACCAGATCTCGCGGGTCTCGGGGTAGTGGACGATGTACTTGACCTCAGCGTTGGTCGGCCACGGCACGTCCGTGTCGCCGGGGCCGAGCGGCGCGCCGATCGAGTGAATGCACGGAACGAACTCGCCGTCCTCGCCGAGAACATCGAGGGCGCCGTCGCCCATGCGGGTCATGATCCGCATCGAGACGACGACGTAGGGCGAGTCGGTGATCTCGACCCCGACGTGCGACTTGTCGGAGCCCAGCGGACCCATCGAGAACGGCACCACGTACATCGTGCGCCCCTCCATGCAGCCAGCGAACAGCTCGTTCATCGTCTGGCGCATCTCGGCCGGGGCACGCCAGTTGTTCGTCGGGCCGGCGTCCTGCTCGTCGGCCGAGCAGATGAAGGTCCGGTCCTCGACCCGCGCCACGTCGCTGGGGTCAGACCAGGCGAGGTAGGAGTTCGGGCGCTTGGCGTCGCTGAGGCGCTTGAAGGTGCCCGCGTCGACCAGCTGCTGACAGAGGCGGTCGTACTCCTCCGCCGATCCGTCACACCAATGAATCTCGTCCGGCTGGGTGAGGGTGGCGATCTCCTCCACCCACGCGAGGAGCTTCTTGTTCTCGGTGGGCACGGTTGTCTGGCTCACGACGGGGGCTAACTCCTAGGTGGCTGACGTTCCTTGCTGGGGTCGGGGACGGTAGCGGACCCTCAGGCTGATCGGCCTCCGGGAGCTACGATCGGCCGCAGACGAGCAATCGCAACAGGGGAGTAACGGGATGGCAACACGCAACGGCAGCGCGATCTGGAAGGGCGATCTCTTCAACGGCAGCGGCGAGCTGGAGGTGGGCGATGGGGCCTTCAAGGGCGCCTTCTCGGCCAAGTCCCGCTTCGAGGACGGCGAGGGGACCAATCCCGAGGAGCTGATCGCCGCAGCTCACGCCGCCTGCTTTGCGATGGCGCTCAACAACGCCCTGTTCCAGGAGGGCCACGAGCCCGAGTCGATCCGCGCGAATGCGGCCGTTCACCTCCGCTCTCCCGACAGCGGCCCGCCGATCCGGCGCATCGACCTGCGGGTCGAGGGCAAGGTTCCCGGCATGGACGCCGAGACCTTCGCCTCCTACGCCGAGCGGATGAAGAAGGAGTGCGCCGTCTCGGTCGCTCTCGCGGGAGTGCCGGAGATGACCGTGGAGTCCGAGCTCCTCGACTGAGGCGCTCTTCGTCGAGCCCGGGCCCGCTGCCAGCGACGGCTGGGCCTGGCTATGATCCTCGACTCGTGCGGCTGTAGCTCAGTTGGCTAGAGCGTCTGCTTGCCATGCAGAAGGTCGTGGGTTCGAATCCCATCAGCCGCTTACCGAAAGCCCCGCTCCGGCGGGGCTTTCGTGTTCTTAGGGGCTAGGGCGCGAAACGCTGTCCCAGCCTACGGATCGCTCGACTGGCTAGCGTGACTCGGGCACGTAGTTGCGCATGCGGGTCTCCGGGTCCAACCAGACGCGCATCAGCCGGTCGGTCGTGGGGTCCAGAAAGCGCTCGGACGTGGGTAGCCAGCCCGGATTTGGCCCCTCGCTCTCACCGTGCCGGAGGCGCCACCAGCCCTTCCGGCTGGCGACGGGAGCGGGAGCAGCGGCCTCGAGGCCCGGCAGGTCGTCCAGCAGCACCGCGGCAGACCCGGGCGCGGCGTAGAGGCGGCCCAGCCGCTCGTCGAGCTCGTCGGCCTCCAGATGACCCGCCACATAGTGGCGGCCGAGCTCCGCCGCAGCGGCATCGGCGCCGTTCACCGGGCGAGCTTCACCGCGGTTCCGTACGCGAGGATCTCGGTCAGGTTCTGACCCATCTCCGAGGAGTCGAAGCGAACGGCGATGATCGCGTCGGCGCCTAGCACGTGGGCATTGGCGATCATCCGGTCGACCGCGTGACGGCGCGAGTCCTCGAGTACCTCGGTGTACTGAGTGACCTCACCCGACCGCAGCGCCGAGAAGCTGGCTGTGAAGCCCTTGGCAAGGCCCATGGACCGCACGACCAGACCGAAGCATAGGCCGAGGTTCTCAGCGACCTGCGCCCCGGGCAGTTCCTGCGCGGTCGTGAGGGGAAGGTCCGCTTGGACGGCACCGGTAGAGGTCATGGGGGGACGACGGACAGCTAGCCGATGCCGAACGACACCTCGCAGGAGTACATGCTGCCGAAGCCGGGGATCGAACTGGAGTGGAACCGCTCCGAGAAGCGGATGGGTCCCACCTTGGCGAGCAGGGCTCCCGTGCCGACCATCCTGACTTCCAGCGTCGCGGTGCCTTTCACGGCCCTGAGGCGTTTCGGACCGTTTAGGGCCCGGGACCCGTAAGTGCGCCGCAGAACCGGGAAGCTGGATGCGTCGGAATAAGTGAGATTGCCCTCACCCTGCGACGGTCCGCGGACCGTCCGCTTCGGCCGCTGCTTCCACTTCCGGCCGTAGCGCTCGCGGAGCTTGATCCTCGACTGGAGATAGAAGTACGGGTCATCGCTTGTGTCACCTTCGGGTCGGAAGGCGGAGACACGCGCTTCCGGACGGATCTCGACCCGGTTGAGGCCCGGAGGACCCAAGCTGCCAAAGCACTCCGCCATGACCCTAGGGTCTCGCACTTCCGTCTCAGCGGCTGCCGGTGCTGCGGAGCCGAGCAGAGCCGCCGTACAGGTCAGCGCCGCGAACACGGCCTTCCCCGGCAAGCGTGCCGCTACGTGGCCCTCGGCCGTAAGGGGGTCGCCAAGCTGGCGTATCGGCGGTGTCTGCTCGTTTGATCTCACCGGGGCATCCTAAGCGCGCCTCGCCACACCGATCAACTTCCCGCGAGCCGCTTCCCCCGGGAAGCCCTCTCTGAGAGCGGCATTCCGTCTTTCCGGGGAGCGGAGCAGGTACCTTCCGGGCATGGCCCTCCGATGCGGCATGACCGCCCTACTCGCCTGCGGATTCCTGATCGGTGCTGCACCCGCTCAGGCTGCCCAGGTTCCCGATGCTCACTGCGACTCGTGGACTCACTTCGCGCCCGACTCGCCCGCCTGGGCGCAGACCTTCACCGCTGAGCACACCGGCCCGCTCACCAAGGCGCGCTTCTACATGGCGACCACGACGACGGTAACGCTCGAGGTATCGATCTACGCCGTCGACAGCGGGAGCGGCCTGCTGACCGGCCCCGCGCTGGCCACGACCACGCTGGCCAACCTGCCCGCCCGTCCGAACGCCGCCTTCACGCCGCTGGCAGACAACTTCGTCGACGCCTCGTTCTCACCAGGGCTGCAGGTCACCGCGGGCCAGTTCTACGCGCTCGCGGTCAAGCGCGTGAGCCCCTCGAGCAACCTCTCGGTCCTGGTCGCCAGTCCAAGCGCTCCGGCAGGCGAGTGCCCCGGGGTCCTGTTCAAGGACGGCAACGTGGACGGGACCTGGGAGAGCTACGGAGCCGCGGCCTGGGCGAACAAGTACGACATGGCGATGGCCGTGTTCGTCGGTGATCCCGGGACGAGCACGCCTCCTCCGACGGGCGGCGGTGGTGGGCCGAAGAAGGATCCGCCGCAGCCGGTCAATCCTCCCCTGCCGCCCAAGCCGAAGGTGACGATCTCCGGCACGTCGCTGTTCTTCCTCAACGGCGAGACCTGTCAGGTCGTCACCAGGGTCAGCAGCGCCGGGAAGGTGACCGTCAGCGTGTACGGCAACGCGCCGATCACCGCCTCGGCCGCGAAGAAGAAAGGCAAGAAGAAGCCGAAGCGCTATCCCATCGGCAAGAAGACGCTGCGAGTGACCAAGGCCGGGAAGGTCAGCCTGAAGGTCCCGATCTCGAAGGCCGCCCGGAAGGCCATTGCCGGCAAGGGCAAGCTGAAAGCGACGATGGAGGTCACCTTCACCCCCAAGGACGGCAAGGCCGTCAAGCGCAAGAAGTCGATCACCCTCAAGGTGAAGCCGCCCAAGAAGAAGTCCTGAGCCGGACGCAGGACCCGGAACCCACCGCGGTTTGGAGCGATGCGGGACGGGTAGGCCGCCCAGACCCAGAGATTCGAAGGAGGGGCTGCGGTGGGACAGGTCAGGTACGCGAGAGCGGTTGGAGCTGTGCGCGACGTGCTGCGTGCGCAGCGCACACCTCGTCTTCAAGAAGGCATCAGACGTCGGGGTCCGCGTGCGCAGAGCATGGATCCTCTGACGCTCGAGGTGCCGTCGCCGCCGCCGGGCGAGCCGGTGCCCCAGCCCGACGACCCCGGGCGGCCGAGCCCTTCGCCGGACCCGCCGCCGCCCGAGGGCCCCGCGGTTCCCGAGCCGTCACCGCCCCAGCAGCCCGATCCCGGCTCACCCGACGTGCCGGAGACAGATCCGAAGGGCCCGGAGACGCTCGGGCACCGCGACGGCTACATCACGCTGAACGTCTCGTAGATCTCCACGCTGCCGCCGGCCGCGAGGACCGGGCAGCCCTTGGACAGCTCCGTGACCGCGTCGAGGCTCTCGGCGGTGAGAACCGAGTAGCCGGTGAGGCCCGACGGCGCACTCTCGCTGACCGAGCCGCCGGCGTCGACAGCCTTCGACGGCCCGAACGGGTTGCCCGGATCCACGATCGCGGAGCCCAGCCCACCGAACCAGTTGGTCCAAGCGGTCATCACAGCTGCGCGCTCGGCCTCGGTCTCCGGAGTGGAGCCGCCCTTGTAAGCCAGCAGATAGTTCGTCATCTCTCTCCTTCGTTGATTTGGTCAGTCGTGTCGGTCGTCTGCCGGGCCCAAGGGTCCGGCCCAGGGTCTGTCCCGCCCGCCGCTGCCTCGAGCCGCGGCAGGTAGTGCTCCCAGCCGACCGCGTGGGCGTCGGATGACTCCTTGCCGGACAGGTCGCGGTGGACCAGCCGGACGATCGTGTGATCGCCGTCGGGCGTGAGCGTCACCTCGACGGTCGAGGCGCCCGGTCGCACGGGGCTGTCCTCCGCCTCCCAGCCCCAGGTGAAGACGACGCGGTCCGGTGGCGACACGTCGACGTACTCGCCACGGGCCACCCGGCCGGCGTTGATGTCGACGCGGTAGATCCCGCCGGGGCGCGGATCGACCTCGGCTGAGGTCCCCATCCAGCGGATCATCAGCTCCGGCTCGGTGAAGAACGGGAATATCGTCTCCGGGCGGGCTCGGATCCTCACTTCGCGCTCGAGAGCGCCTGCCTCGCTGCTCGTCATCGGCTTCCCCTCTGCTCGGCCTGCTCGGCGGCAGCCTTCAGGCGATCTAGGCCCTCGGCCCAGAACTGGTCCAGGTAGTCGCGCAGCTCGACGAGGCCCTCCGGGCGAACGCTGTACAGGCGGCGCGTGCCGGCCCGCCGCTCGCTCAACAGGCCGGCTCCCTTGAGGACGGTCAGGTGCTGCGAGACAGCCGGCCTCGTGATCTCGAAGTGGGACGCGATCTCCCCCGCGCTCAACTCCTCCGAGCCGACGAGCTGGAGGATCCTTCGCCGGCGAGGCTCGGCGATCGCTCGGAGCGCTGCTTCCATGTGCCAAGTATAAGCGATTACTAACGTAAGCACCTGCCGACTGATGCGGCGCCTCAGATACGATGGCCGCTCAAGCACCTTCCCGGGGCCTGAAAGCCCTGCAAAGCAGATTATTTGCGACTGCCCAGCGGGTTGGCCGCATAGGAGGCAGTCCATGAGCACGCAGACTGAGCTGGTCAGCGGAGTCGACTTCATCACCGTCCCGACCCAGGACTTCGACCGATCCAAGGAGTTCTACGGCGACGTCCTCGGGCTCAGGCCCTCCATCCAGTGGGGAGAGATGCCCGCGATGGAGTTCGAGACGGGCAGCCTCACCATCGCCGTCATGCAGTCCGACGCGTTCGGCCTGGAGTTCCAAGCGCACACCCACCCGGTCGCGCTGCATGTGGAGGATGTCGCCGCGGCGAGAGCCGAGCTCGAGGCGAAGGGCGTCGTGTTCGCGGCCGACACGATGGACAGCGGCGTGTGCCACATGGCGCATTTCCAGGATCCGGACGGCAATGGGCTCATGCTCCACAGCCGCTACGCACCGAGGGAAGGCTGAGCGCCCACCCAGGTGAGGCTGGCTTGCATGGCCGCGGCCCGGTCGGGGTAGAGCGCTGCAATGGAGAGCAAGAGCGACGTGACGATCACCCCCTATCGCGATGGGCCGCTGATCGTGCGGGGGGACTTCAAGCTCGAAGATCAGAACGGCGACGAGATAGGCAACGAGCGCCGCACGATCGCGCTGTGCCGCTGCGGGAAGTCGCGCAGCCGGCCGTTCTGCGACGGCTCGCACAAGCTGATCGGCTTCAAGGCGCCTTCCGCCAGAGAGAAAGGCCGCGGGACGAAGGGCTAGGCCGCGGCGGCGGCGAGCGGAGCGCGCAGTGAGCTGTCCCCCGCGCTCCAGCGGTCCAGCACATGGCGCGCCCATCGCGCGTCGAGCTCCACGAGGGCCGCAGCGCCGAAGAGGACGTCCCTCGCCAGCGCCGGCTCCTGACTGATCAGCCCGCCGGCGAGATCGACCGCGGCGATGTTCTCGTGGATGGCATCCGCCTCGACGTGCTCGTCGAAGAACTCGGTCGCCTCCCCCTCGAAGCCGAGCCTCCGGAGCGCCCTCGCGTAGCGCCCGTTCGGGATCGAGGAGGTCATCTCGAAGAGGGCGAGATGACCAACGATCGCGCCGCGCAGGCGGCGGTGCAGGCCGAAGAGCGACATGAGGTTCACGGTCGCGAGGGTCGCGGCGGGGATCCGGTCGAGGTAGGCGCCGTAGGTGGGGTCGAGACCGAGCGCCTCCATGCTGCGCGCGAAGAGCTCAGCGTGGATCCGCTCCGGCCGGCCGCCGCCGTACTCGTCGGCCTGGACCTCCACGAGCGCGGCCTTCGGCCGGCCGCTGAGCCGCGGGAGCGCCCATGAGTGAGGGTCGGCCTCCTTGAGCTGGTAGGCCGAGCGGTGGACCACGAACTCGAGCAGCTGATCGAGCGTCCCCTCCCTGTCGAGGTGCATCGAGAGCGAAGGCCCGTCGTCGGCAGCGGCTATGGCGCGCAGCGCGACGTCCGTCTCCCGGGCCTCGACCGCCTCGGGCGGCTCCCCCACCGCCGCGCGCACGGCCTCCTCGAACTGCTCCTCGAGCTTGCACCGCCAGGCAAACAGCGAGGGCTCCCACTCCCAGCGCTCATCCACGCCCTCGAAGCCGCGGTAGTGCAGCTCGTAGCAGCAGTAGAGCGCCAGCTGGAGATCCTCGTCGCAGAGAGCGTCCGCGGGGTCCGAGACCGGCATCGGGCCGATCGCGCGCGCCGGCGAGGCGAGCCTCTCGAAGAGATGCCCGCTCAGCTCGCCCCGTGGCTCTGGCAGCACTGGCACGTCACCTCTCTGCCCCGACCGCCGCGCTCTCAATCACCCTCTTCGAGGAACCGCTCGGCCATGTGAGCCGCCGCCCGGCGCGGGTCTCCCGCAGCGGCCTCTCGCAACCGCTCGGCCCCTCCCTTGCGGGCGAGCGATTCCGCGGCCCGCAGCTCGGCGGCACAGCCGATCCCCTCCGCCAGCGGCGCGAGCACGTCCAGCAGCTCGAAGACGCGCTCGCGAGTCGGGCGGCGCGTGGCCGTGTCCAGATCGGCGAGCGACCCGGTCAGCCCGTGGCGAGCGGCGGACCAGCGGTTCTCCTCGATCCGCCACGTGGGATGGACTGGCAGATCCTCCCCATCGTCGTGACGCGCCGCGAGCCAGGCGACGATCGACTTCGCGAAGGCCGCGACCGCGGCCGTATCGGCCACCGTCGTCTGCTGGTCCGGGACCCGCACCTCGAGCGTCCCGTAGCGGGGATGCAGCCTCAGCTCCCACCACCAGTGGCGGGGATGGGGCATCGTGCCGGCGCGCTCCTCCCATGCGAGCGCCTCGGAGAGCTCGTCCAGGCTCGCGAATGCCGGGGGGACGCCCTGACGCGGCAGGAGCTCGCTGATCTTCGGCCTGACCGAGGCCATCCCGGTGTCCCGGCCCGCGTAGAAGGGCGCGTTCGCCGCGAGCGCGGCGATCTCTGGCAGATAGGAGCGCATGGCGTTGTACACGGCGAGCGCTCGCCCGGCGCCTGGCACGCGGACGTGGACGTGGAGCCCGAACACCAGTTGGAGGCGAGCCACCGGGCCGTACTCCTTGCGCGCCCAGCGGTACGGCTCGGCATCGCTCAGCTCCCCCTCGGGACCCGCAAACGGGTGGACTGCGCCCGCTGCCGGGATCGCGAGCCCAGAGCACGCCTGGGCGACGAGCGCCCGTGCGATGGACAGATCGCGCGCAGCCTCGCCCACTGTGGGCGACGGAGCGCTGACCACCTCCAGCTGGGCCTGCGGAAGCTCTCCCTTGGCGACACCGCCGGCGGCGGCGATCACGGCCGGAGCGACGGGCGCGAGGTCGAGCGTCTCGGGATCGAGCAGCATCAGCTCCTCCTCGAGCCCGACTGTGAGCGGCCCGTCGCCATCGAGCAGCGCCCGCAGCGAATCGGCGTCGGTTTGGATCGCAAGCGCCCGGGATACGCCTAGCGAATGCGCATCGTCGTACCGCCCGGAGTCTTCCGCCCCCACAGCGACACATGGATGCTTGCCGAGCTCCTCCACCGCGAGCAACGTATACCCGGCGGAGACGTTCTCGATCTATGCACGGGCAGCGGCGCTCTGGCGGTGGCCGCGGGCCAGGCGGGAGCGAGGTCGGTCACAGCCGTCGACGTGTCGCGACGGGCCGTCATGGCCGCGACCCTCAACGGAGCGCTCAACCGCGTCCGGGTGCGTGCACGGCGCGGTGACCTGTTCGCGCCCCTTGCGGGCCACCGCTACGACGTGATCGTCAGCAATCCGCCGTATGTCCCGGCGGCCACGGACCGGCTGCCCGTGAAAGGGCCAGAGCGCGCCTGGGACGCAGGCCTCGCCGGCAGGACGCTGATCGACCGGATCGCCGCCGACGCGGTCAGGCACCTGCGCCCAGGGGGAACGCTCCTGCTCGTGCAGTCCTCCCTGTGCGGAGTGGAGCCGACGCTCGAGCAGATCGAGCGGACAGGGCTCGAGGCACGCGTGGAGGCACGCCGGCGCGGGCCCCTAGGGCCTCTGCTGACCGCGCGTGCGCGCGATCTGGAGGAACGGGGCCTGCTGCGTCCAGGAGAGCGAGAGGAGGAGCTGGTGGTGGTGCGAGCGCAGGACGCCGCGGCTACATCCCGGCTTTGAGCGCCTCGTCCAGAGCGTCGTTGACCAGCTCGTCGGCGCGCTCGTTGGCCTCACGCCTAACGGCGCGCACCTGCCAGCGCGAGAACTCGCGCAAGGCCGCCATGGCCTCCGCGTACAGCGGCTTCAGCCCGGCATGCTTGACGCGGTACTCGCCGGACACCTGCTTGATGACGAGCTCGGAGTCCCCTACGACCTCGACGTCGGTGGCGCCCAGCTCGCGTGCCAGCTCTAGGCCGAGCAGCAGCGCGCGGTACTCCGCGACGTTGTTGGTCGTCTCGCCGATGTAGGCGGCGCGCTCGCCGAGCACCTCGCCCGAGCCATCGGTGGCCACAGCCGCGACGGCGGCGGGACCGGGGTTTCCGCGCGCGCCACCGTCAACGTTGACAACGACCCGCTCCACCCGCTCAGCCCTTGGCTGGCGGCTCGATCGGTGGGAACGTCCCCACCACGCGGCGGCGGCGGCGATCGGACCACGAATCATGAGTTCCCGGCTCTCCGCCCTGGGCGCGACGGTCGACGATGACCTCCACGTTGGGCTCGTCGCTGTAGTGCTCAGAGAGCTTCTCGAAGAGATCGTCCGCCAGGGGACGTGGGACGACGCAGTAGATCATCCGCCCACCTCCTCCACCACTAGGCGCCCTTCAGCGTCCATCGCCGCGTTCCACTGACGCAGCGCTTCATCGATGTCGTTCAACTCGTCACCCTTCTCTTGGAGGGCTACGGGCTCGGCCGCGTCCCCAAGGTCGATGCGATAGCGATACCACGACAGCTCCCACGCGACCACGACCGTGACCGCGCTCGGCGCAACCGAATCCGGCACCGCGGTGGCCCAGGGATACCCGAGCGTGCGGGTCAGACCGGCGACGGTCCGCTGATGCTCAGAGCCGTTGAAGAGGTCGAGAGCGCGCTGGACCTTGACCTCGGCGGTGGTGGGCACAGCGCGCACATGCCGAGGGTCCTGCGGCACCGCGCGGCGGGGCGCGGCAGGGCTGGACGGCGTTTCGAAGGCAGGAGGCTCCGCTCCGAGATCCTCTGCGGGAGCCTCTTCGTGTGAGGAGGCGCCGTTCTCGGATTCCGTGAAGAGGCCCGTCTCCCTGGGCTGGCGGCTGCCGTTGAGCACATCCTCGCGACGGCGACGCAAGCGCCCGAGCAGCTGCCGCCGCTCCAGCGGGCGCTGGCCGCGCGCGGGCAGCTGGTCAGCCGCCGACTCGCGGATCCATCCGGCGTGCTCCGCGCGGACGAAGCACAGCTCGCAGACGACGTTGCGATGCGCGCCCGGAGCCAGGAACGCCTCGGTCCGCTCCCCCTTGAGGATCGTCCGCCCGCACACGTCGCAAGACACGAGGTCGTGTACCGGTCGCAGCTCCTTCTTCACCGGCCCGATGCTACACGGGCACGGCGGCCTCGATCACCCGCGGGGCGAGATGTGCCGGCACCTCCTCGTAGCGCGCGAGCTCCATCGCGTACTCGCCCCGACCGGCGGTGATCGCGCGCAGGTCGGGCGCGTAGCTCAGCATCTCCGCCATCGGCACCTCGGCCTGGATCTTCGTCAGAGAGGAGCCCGGCTCCATCCCCAGAGGCCGCCCGCGGCGAGAGCTGAGATCCCCGATGACATCGCCCACGCAGTCCTCGGGCACGCTGAGCGCGACGTCCATGATCGGCTCCAGGAGGACCGGGCTCGCGTTGGACATGGCCTCCTTGAAGGCCAGCGAGCCGGCCACCTTGAACGCCATCTCCGATGAGTCGACGGTGTGGTGGGAGCCGTCGACCAGGGTCACCCTCACCCCCGCGACTGGAAACCCCGCGACGGTCCCGTGGCGCATCGTCTCGGCGATCCCCTTCTCGACCGCGGGGATGAACCCGGACGGGATGGCGCCTCCCTTGACGTGGTTCACGAACTCGAACCCCCGGCCACCCGGCAACGGCTCGACCTCGATCTGGCAGTCGCCGAACTGGCCTCGCCCACCGGTCTGCTTCTTGTACCTGCCGTGAGCCCTCGCGCGGCCCCTGATCGTCTCGTGGTAGGGAACGCGCGGCGGCTTGAGCTCCACCTCGGCGCCGAAGCGCTCGCGCATCCGCTCCACGATCACCTCCACGTGGATCTGGCTCAGCCCCGCGACGATCTGCTCCCCCGTCTCCGGGTCGCGGTGCAGGTCGATCGTCGGGTCCTCCTCCTGGAGGCGGTGCAGCGCGATCGCGACCTTGTCCTCGTCCCCCTTGGAGCGCGGCTCCATGGCGAACGCCATCACGGGACGCGGAAGCGACGGCATCGGGAGCGAGACCTCCTCGTCGACCGAGCTGAGCACGTCGCCGGCGTGGGTCTGCTTCAGCTTCGGCACCGCGCCGATGTCCCCCGGGCCGAACTCCTCGGCGTGCTCGTGCTCCTTGCCCTGCGGCACGAGCAGCTGGCCGATGCGCTCCTTGGCGTGGGCGCGGCAGTTGTAGACGTGCGAGTCGTGCCGCAGCACCCCCTGGTAGACGCGGAAGAGGTTGATCCGGCCCGCGTAGGGATCCGCGAGCGTCTTGAAGACGAGCGCGACGGCCTCGGCGTCCTCCCGCGGCTCGAGAGTCACCGCTCCCGCCTCGATCGAGCCCCGCTGAGCAGGCGAGGGAAGGTCCTCGACCAGCGCGTCGAGCAGCCGGTCGGTTCCCAGGTTGCGCGTCGCCGCACCGCACGTGACGGGGAAGATGGCGCCACTCTCGACGCCGGCCTCGAGCGCGGTCACGGTCTCCTCGTGAGAGATCTCGCTTCCCTCCAGGTAGCGCTCCATCAGCTCGTCCGAGACCTCGGCGACCTCGTCCATCAGTTTGTCCCGGTACTCGTCCGCGCGGGCGGCGAGCGAGCTGGGGATCGACACCTCCTCGGCGGCCCCCCGCTCGGCGGTGGGATATCTGAACGCCTTGAGGTCCACGAGGTCGATCACCCCCTCCAGGCCCTGCTCCGCGCCGATCGGGATCTCGGTGGCCACGGCGTGGACGCCGAAGGCGTCCTTCAGCGAGTCGAGCGCGCTGAAGAAGTCCGCGCGCTCGCGATCGAGCATGTTCACGTAGATCAGACGCGCCAGCCCGAGGTCCTCAGCCCGCTCCCAGAGCCGCCGGGTCGTGGGCTCGACGCCCGCCGTGGCGTTGACCACGAACACCGCGCACTCGCAGACGCGCAGCGCGGCGGCGGCATCGGCCACGAAGCTCGGCTCGCCGGGCGTGTCGATCAGGTTCACCTTGTGCCCGCGCCACTCGAGCGACGCGAGGCTCGATGCGATCGACATGCAGCGCGCCTGCTCGTCGGGCGCCCAGTCCGACACCGTCGTGCCCTCAGCGACCGAGCCCATCCGGTTGATCGCCCCCGCCTCGAACAGCAGCGCCTCCGTCAGGCAGGTCTTGCCGCTGCCGCGGTGGCCGACGAGCGCGACGTTGCGGATCATCTCGGCGGGGTGATGGGCCATCCGGCTCCTTGCCTCGGCTTCTCGCCTCCCAAGATACCCCGCCGCGCAACCCGGACCGCCGCTCTGATGCTCCCGCGGAGCGGCTGGGCCGCTCCCTGCCCGACAGAGCGGCTAAGCCACTCCCTCGCCGAGCAGATCGCCCTGGAGCCGCGACTTGAGCCGCAGCACGGCCTTGGTGTGGAGCTGGGACACGCGCGACTCGGTGACGCCCAGGACCTCGCCGATCTCGCGCAGCGTCAGGTTCTCGTAGTAGTAGAGGGCGATCACGAGCTTCTCGCGCTCGGGCAGCCTGGCGATCGCGTCGGCCAGGCGATCCTTCATCTCCGTCAGGTCCATCTCCTGAGCCGGATCGGTGGCCTTCGGATCCTGGATCGTGTCGAGCAGTGAAACCTGGTCGCCGGAGGAGTCGGAGACCGTCCAGAGCTCATCGAGCGCGACGACCGAGGAGTTGGAGATCCGCACGAGCGACTCGTTGAGATCGTCGAGCGTGATCTCCATCTCCGACGCCATCTCCTGGTCGGTCGGGGCCCTGTGCAGCTTGTGCTCGAGCTTGGCGTTGACCTGCTCGATCTCTCGCGCCCTGGCACGCACCGAGCGCGGCACCCAGTCGAGCGAGCGCAGCTCGTCGATGATCGAGCCCTTGATGCGCGTCACAGCGAAGGTCTCGAAGCGAATCTCGCGCGCAGGCTCGAAGCGCTCGATAGCGGAGATCAGGCCCAGCAGGCCGTACGAGATGAGGTCGGACTCCTCGACGTGCGCCGGCAGTCCGCTGGACATACGGCCCGCTACATACTTGACGAGAGGTGCGTAGGCGAGCACCAAGCGCTCGCGCGCCTGCCTATCGCCGTCGTCTTTGTAACGACGCCATAGATCCTTTAACTCGATGGACTTGAGGTTTGTTTCCACCCTCGTACCGATCTACGCCCGCGGATGCGACAGCGCATAAGCCTTCCTAAGACGCCTCGACTCTACCCGAGTGTAGGTCTGAGTCGTGCTGATGGATGCATGGCCGAGCAGCTCCTGGATCGTCCGCAGATCGGCGCCGCCGTCGAGCAGGTGGGTGGCGAAGGAGTGCCGCAGCGCGTGCGGAGAGGCTGAGGACGCCAGCCCGACCTGTCGCAGGGCCACCTGGAGACGGCGCCGCACATCAGCCGTCGCGAGGCGCCGGCCACTCTTCGAGAGGAACAGAGCGGACTCTGCGCGATCGCGCTCGGCGGCCAGCAGCGGCCGCCCGCGTTCGATGTAGTCGCGCAGCGCGAGCCACGCCTGCTCGCCGGCCGGCACGACGCGGGTCTTCGAGCCCTTGCCCTCAACGCGCAGCTCCTCGGCCTCGCGATCGAGGCTGTCGAGGTCGAGCCGTACGAGCTCCTCGGCGCGCAGGCCCGCGGAGTAGGCCAGCTCGAACATCCCCCGGTCGCGCAGCTCCAGCGGAGTCCCCACGGGCAGCCCATCGAGCAGCTGAGAGACTTCCCCGCGGCTCAGGACCGTCGGCAGGTGCTGGTCTCGCTTCGGCGTCGAGACGAGGTCCGCCGGGCTCGCCTCGAGCTCACCGCGGTCGACGAACGTGCGGTAGAAGGCGCGGATCGCGGCGATCTTGCGGGCGACCGTGGAGCGCGACGCGCCCCGCTCGGAGAGCACCCCGGCGAAGCGCCGCAGGGTCCGAGCGTCGAGCTGCATCGGCCCGAGGCCCTGCGCACCGGCCCACTCGGCGAGCTGACCGAGGTCGTTCCCATACGCTCGGCGCGTCTTCTCCGCCATGCCGCGCGTGCGCAGGGCGGTGTCGAACGTCTGCAGCCACGGGCCCCAACTAGTCTCCGGCATCGAGATGTCGAGGTTCTTCATCAACACTCAGGATGGGCACGTCGCCACACGGACGCAGCTGGCGGACGCCGGCCTCACGGGTTCCGACGACAAGCCGGTGGCGCCCTGGCATCCGATCCAAGGCCCCAGCGACGCCTCGACGATGTGGTACGTGGTGCTGCGCAAGCGTGAGCGGGATGTCTTCATCGGCACCCTCTGCATTCGGCACACGGGCCGCCAAGCCTCTTTGGAGGCCGCCGGCTGGTCCGAGGTTCCGATCGACTCGATCGGCTCCTCCCTGACCCCTCAGCCCTGACGTTGCTGGCCGCGGGTCCTGACGACGGGGAAGCTCCTTTCCGTGCTCGCAAGCTGCGCGCGCAAAGGACTTCCCCGCGCCACCCGCGGAACGAAGCCCCCTCAGCATCGAAACCCAAGTTGCGGCCAACATACGGCCGCAACTTGGGTTTCGACAGAGACTGAGCTTCTAGAAGCGAGCATGGCCAGGAAGCAGGCCCGACGGCTTGGCTTGCCAAGTCGAGGGCCGATGACGCCGCCAGGCGACTCCTCTAGGAGCTCAGGAGATGTAGATGGGGGCGCCGACGGGAACGCGGTCATACAAGTCGATCACGTCCGGCACGGCCATCCGGATGCATCCGTGGGAGGCGGCGCTGCCAAGTGAGCCGGTGTCGCTCGTGCCGTGGATGCCGGCGCCGTCATAGATGCCGAGCCAGCGGGCCTTGAGCGGGTTGTCGGGCGTGCCGCCGGGGATGACCGTGCCGGCGAGATCGCCCGCCCAGTCGCTCTGCGGCACGTGCCAGGCCGGGTCGATCGCTTTGTTCTGGATGTTGTAGAGGCCCGTGGGGGTGTCGAACCCAACGGCGCCGAAGGCCACGCTGTAGTCCTTGGAGAGCTTCAGGTCCTTGTAGACCTTGAGCTCGAAGGTGGAGCGGTCGGCCACGAGCACCACCGGGTACTTGGAGGCGAGCTCGGCGCGGGTCACCTTGGGCTTGGTGCGACGGACCGGGACCTCGATCGTGCGGTCCTGGCGGGAGCTGATGAGCCCGCTCTGCACCCTCGCCAGCAGTCGGCCGCGCTTGACCTCGAGGCCGTCCTGCTCCTCGACCGCATCCAGCGACGGGAAGTCGAGCGAGGCGTCCTTGGCCGGACGGTCGAGCTTGCCCTTCACGCGCTTCACGAGCTTGGCCACGGCGTCCTGGGAGTAGGAGACCTGGATCGCCACCTGGACGTCCTCCTCCCCACCGGTCACGTCGCGAAACACCCTTGCGACGATGTTCCCCTCGCGGCTCGCCGCAAGGGCCTCGTCGACCATCCCGCCGACGTCCGCACTCAGGCCGGCATCGGCCGCGGAGAGGGTGAAGCGGACATCCTCATGGGCGACGACGATCGGCCGCTCGACCCGAGTCTCGACCTCCCGCCTCACGGTCTCCCGCGCTTCGTCCGCGCTGAGGCCCCCAACGTCCACGCCACCGATCGACACGCCCTTGGCGATCGTCTCCTCGCGCGAGGAGTCGTACGCGTATGCGGCCACGGCCCCGGCGACCATGACCAGGACCAAGGTCGCAACGAAGATGAATCGCTTTGATCGCATGGGGTGACCTCCGAGACCAGCAGCCTCGTTCAGTCTAGACCTGCTTTCGACCCCTTCCGGGCAGCATCCTCATCGTGCAACCGACCTTGCGGGTCGATCGTGCCCGGAAGGAGGCGCAAACCGATCGGATACCGTGGAGCGAGGATGAACGTCGTCCTTCCCAGGGTTCCCCCGGCCCGCCGCCGCGCAGCGCGCAATGCGGGGGACGACTACGGCCTGAGCGATACGCCCGACTGGCGCACGATCGACTGGAGCGCGCATCTCCACACGGTGGAGATCCACGGCACTCAGGTCAACTACGTCGACATCGGCGAGCAGGGCGATGCGCGGCCGATCGTGTTCGTCCACGGCCTCGGAGGCCAGTGGCAGAACTGGCTCGAGAACATCCCGCGCTTCGCCGAGCAGCGCAGGGTCGTGGCGATGGACCTGCCCGGCTTCGGCCTCTCCCCGATGCCCGAAGAGCGGATCACGATCGACTACTTCGGCCGCGTGGTCGAGGAGCTGTGCCGCCGGCTCGACCTAGCCCCGGCGGTGTTCGTCGGGAACTCCATGGGCGGCTACGTCTCGGCCGAGGTCGCCATCGAGTTCCCCGAGACGGTCGAGCGGATGCTCCTGCTCGCCTCGGCCGGAATCTCGCAGCGCAACGTCCCGCGCCTGCCGGCGCTCGCCACCGCCCGGCTGATCGGCCTCTTCATCCAGGGCACGCCGGGGCCGCAGCGGGTCTTCGCCACGCGCCCCAACCTGCGGCACTGGGCTTTCAGCGGCGTGGTTCGCCACCCGACCCGGATCCACCCGGACATGGCCTACGAGGGGATGCTGAAGGGAACCGGGGCGCCGGGGTTCCTCGACGGGCTGGTGACCTGCCTCGACTACGACTTCCGCGACCGGCTGCCGCGGATCGGGTGCCCGACCCTCGTCGTGTGGGGAAAGCACGACACGGTCATTCCCGTGCGCGACGCCGACAAGTTCGTAGAGCTCGTGCCCGGCTCGCGCAAGCTCATCCTGGAGAACACGGGGCACGTGCCGATGATCGAGCGGCCGCGGACCTTCAACGACCACCTCGAGCAGTTCCTCCACTATGAGGTCAGCCAGGGAGAGCTCGAGGACGAGCCCGACGCCTCGACCTCGGAGAAGGTCGCCTAGCCCCGATCAGGTGGTGAGGGCGCCGTCGGCGGCCGAGCCGACGTGGCGGGCGTACTTGCCGAGCACCCCGGAGGTGTACTTCGGCGGCGGGACCTCGTAGGCGGCGACGCGGCGGGCGATCTCCTCCGCCGGCAGGTCCACGTTGAGCTCGCGCGCCTCGACGTCGAGGATCACCGTGTCACCGTCCTGGACGGCGACGATCGGACCGCCGCGCGTGGCCTCCGGGGCGACGTGGCCGGCCATGAAGCCGTGTGTGGCGCCGGAGAAGCGGCCGTCGGTGAGCAGCGCGACCGAGTCGCCGAGGCCCTCTCCCTGGATCGCGGCGGTGACGGCGAGCATCTCGCGCATCCCCGGGCCGCCGGACGGGCCCTCGTTGCGGATCACGACGACGTCCCCTGCCTTGACCGACCCGGCCTTGACGGCCGCGAACGCAGCCTCCTCGCCCGCGAAGACGCGCGCCGGTCCGCGGTGCTCGCGGCGGCCGTGGCCGGCGAGCTTGACGACGCAGCCGTCGGGAGCGAGGTTGCCGCGCAGGATCGCGAAGCCGCCGCGGGGCGCCAGCGGCTCGGCCAGCGGCAGCACGACGCGCTGGCCCTCGGCCTCCTCGGCGGCGTCCACCTCCTCGCCGATCGTCAGGCCGGTCACGTTGAGCGAATCGCGGTGGAGCAGGCCGGCCTCGTCGAGGCGCTTGGCGACGAGCGGCATGCCGCCGGCGCGCCAGAGGTCGGGCGCGACGTACCTGCCGAAGGGCTTGAGGTCCGCCAGCAGAGGAGTGGCGGCGGCGATGCGGTCGAAATCGTCTATCCCCAGCTCGACGCCGGCCTCGTTGGCCACCGCGAGCAGGTGCAGCACGACGTTGGTGGAGCCGCCGGTCATCGCCGCCGCCGCGATCGCGTTCTCGAGCGACGCCTTCGTGATGATCTTGCTCGGGCGCAGGTCTCGCTCGAGCACGTCCATGATCAGGCGGCCGACGTCTTCGGCGACCTGACCCTTCTTGCCCTCTTCGGCCGGCACCATCGAGCTGCCCATCGCCGAGATGCCGAGCGTCTCGAAGGCGAGCGCCATCGTGTTGGCCGTGAACTGGCCGCCGCAGGCGCCGGCGCCTGGCGAGGCGACCGACTCGAGCTCGGCGAGATCCTCATCGGAGATCTTGCCGGCGGCGTGGGCGCCGACGGCCTCGAAGACCTCTTGGATCGTCACGTCCTGGCCGCGGAACCTGCCGGGAGCTATCGAGCCTCCGTAGAGCATGATGCTCGGCAGGTCGAGGCGGGCGAGGGCCATCACGCAACCGGGGCTCGTCTTGTCGCAGCCGGACAAGGCGATCACCCCGTCGAAGAGGTGCCCACGGGCGACCAGCTCGATCGAGTCGGCGATCACCTCGCGGCTGACCAGCGAGGTCTTCATCCCCTCTGTGCCCATCGTGATCCCGTCCGAGATGGCGACGGTGTTGAACTCCATCGGCGTGCCGCCGGCCGCGCGAACCCCGTCCTTGACCCGCTCGGCGAGCCGGCGCAGGTGGAAGTTGCAGGGCATCACCTCGGTCCAGGTGTTGGCGATGCCGATGATCGGGCGGCTCAGCGACTCGTCGTCGTGGCCGATGCCCTTGAGGTAGGCGCGTGCGGCGGCCCGGTCCGGGCCGTCGAGCTGCACCTTGCTGCGCTCGCGGAGATCTCGGCTCATGCCGCACCCGCCTCGATGGACTGCTCCGCCAGGCGCTGGCTGGACTGCTCCGATGGGCGCCGGCGCCCCCACTCGGAGAGCCTCCAGAGGTCGCGTCGGACGCGCGCGGGATCGAGCTGCCTGCCGATCAGGTGCATGTTCGCCCTGCCGATCACCCGCGTCTCGTCGGAGGTCAGCGCCATCCACTTCGCGAGCACATCGTCGGAGGCGGGCAGCCTGGACCGCTCCCCACCGCTCACCTCGGGGAACTCGACGCAGTACTCGCTCAGCAGGCGGCCGCTCTCGGGCACGTAGGCGACGATCGGCTTGTGCGGGTAGATGAGGTAGGCGTAAGGGGCCGGCTCATCGGAGGATCGGCTCCCCTCGTGCCGCTGCTTGCCGTCGAGCCTGATGAAGCCGAGGTCGCGGTACATCCCCCACTCCTCCTCGTTGACGCACGAGCGCAGCAGCTCGCGGGCGCGCTGCTCGGCACGGCGCTCCCGGCCCGGATCGAACCTCGGCTGCGAAGGCACGGCGGCATTCCGGGGCCGCGAGCCCCGGCCGGCGCCCACGCGACCGGCGGTGCGAACGACCACCGGCGCGGCGAGCACCGTCGCGACCAGCCCCGTTGCGAGCAAAGCGAGCAGCACCTCTGGCGCTCAGCCGCCGGAAGCGCGGGGAAAGAAGATGACGCGCTCCGCCTCGGGCGGGATCTCCGCGTAGTCCTTCACCATCTGCGCCTCGCGGCGCCCGCTGCCGGGATTCTCGGTTGGGACGGCGGCCCACATGCCCTCGTCGAGCTGCCGACGGAACTCCTCCACGAGCAGCTCCTCCTCTTCGCGCACCTTGGGATCGCCCTCCGCGAGGAGGACTTCGCCGTGGCCGGGCTTCATGCGCAGGAACTTGATCTCGATCTCCTTGCTCCGTAGACGGCCAGCGTGTCAGAGCCGCCCGTCGGGCGATTATGCCAGAGGGGTGTTCCCGCCCCGGCCGGCCGCCAGGCCCAGGACGTCGACCGGCCCCGCCCCCGCGCCGATGCCGCGTAGGCCGTCCCGAACCGCGGCCGAAGCGGCCCGCCGAGCGTGCCCGGCGGCCTCGACCGGCGTGAGCCCTAGCGCGAGCTGGGCCGCGAGCACCGACGAGTGGGTGCAGCCGGAGCCGTGCGCAGCGCCCTCGGGATGGCGCTCACCCGGGATCTCCACCACCTCGAAGCCGTCGAAGAAGACATCGACGATCTCGTTGCGATGCCCCCCGGTGACGATCACCGCCGAGGGCCCGAGTGCGTGCACCGCCTTGGCGAGCACCACCGCCCCGGCATCCTCATCGGCGCCGGTGAGCGCCCGTGCCTCGGGCAGGTTCGGGGTCGCGACCGTCGCGCGGGGAAGGATCAATGCGCGTAGCGCGTCCTCGGCGTCAGCGGCGAGGAGCCTCGACCCGCTCTCGGCGACCATCACCGGGTCGACCACCACCGGGACCTCGCCGACGAGGTCGAGCGCCTGGGACACCGCCTCGATCGTCTCGACGGAGCCGAGCATCCCGATCTTCACCGCGTCGACGCCGATGTCCTCGACGACCGCTCGGACCTGGGCGACGACCATCTCGCCGGGCAGCTGGTGGATGGCCGTGACCGCGACCGTGTTCTGGGCGGTGACGGCGGTTATCGCCGTCATGCCGTGTGCCCCACAGCTGGCGAAGGCCTTGAGGTCGGCCTGGATGCCCGCGCCACCACCGGAATCGGAGCCGGCGATGGACAGCAGCCGGGGCGGGCGCGAGGCGGTCATCGACGAACTGAGGATAGGGCAGCCGCCATGCGCGACCACATCGCGTGCAGCAGGCCGCTAGCGGGCGTCACGAGCGCAACGCGGCCCGCTCCCAGGCGGCAAGCCCGTGCCGCCGCACGAGCCCCTTCGCCTCGAGGCCTGCGAGCCCGGCGCGCGCCTCACCGGCGGTCACCGCTGCCGCCGCGCAGATCTCGTCGATGTCGAGGCCGGCCTCCACCGCGTCGAGCAGACGGCGCTCGACCGGATCGAGGCTCGCCCCGGCGGGCTCCGGCACAGTCCTCGATCCGACGCCGAGCAGCTCGTCAAGTACGTCCTGCGCATCCCTGACCACGGCGGCACCGTCGCGCAGCAGGCGGTTGCCGCCCGCCGCCATGCGAGACGTGACACGCCCGGGCACAGCGGCGACGGTACGGCCGATGTCCTGAGCGACCTCTGCCGTGATGAGCGTTCCCGAGTGCTCGCCCGCCTCAACGACGATCGTCGCCCGCCCCAACGCGGCCATGATTCGATTGCGGGCCGGAAAGCTCCACTTGAACGCAGACGTGCCCGGCGGCATCTCCGAGAGGACCAGCCCTTCCTTGCATATCTGCTCGTGGAGCGAGGCATGGCTGCGCGGATAGGTGATGTCGGGCCCGCAGGCCAGCACCGCGACCGTCCTCCCGCCGGCCTCGAGCGCCCCGCGGTGCGCCGCCGCGTCGATGCCGAGCGCGAGCCCGCTGACGACGGTGACTCCCGCGGCGCCGAGCCCCCTCCCCAGCTCGTGCGCGACGCCTAACCCGTAAGGGGAGGCGCGACGCGTTCCGACGATCGTTGCCGCGGGCTCCGAGTCGACGGATTGCAGGAGCTCGCTCCGCCCGATGTGGAAGAGCGCAGCCGGTGCATCGATCAGCACCGAGAGCGCCTCCGGATACACGCCTTCGTGTGCGCAACAGGAGCCCACGCCCGCCGCCTTCAGCCGCTCGCGAGCACGGCCTGGATCGAAGTTCTCCAGAAACGGGTGGGCGCGCTTCTTCGCCTCCTCCGAGCTGACCGCCTCGATGAGATCCTCGTCGGACAGCGAGAGCAGGCCGGAGGGCCGCTTGCGCCTGCGATCGAGGACACCGGCGATATACGGCGCCAGCACGCCGACCAGATGCCCGCGCCGCAGGCACGCATCGCAGGCTTCGCTCATGCCGCGAGCGAGGCCGTGTCGAAGACCCGATAGCCGAGCGCCTCGGCGACATCGCTCTCGCCGATCCGCTCCCGCCCCGCGAGATCGGCAACGGTGCGCGCCACCCTCAGCACGCGGTCGTGCCCGCGGCCGGTCAGCATGCCGCGCTCGAGCGCATCGAGCACCGGAGCCGACGCCCCGGGATCTAGTCCGGCAGCCGAGCGCGTGGCGCGTGCGCTCAACTCCGCGTTGCAGGTGGCCGCTGTCCCCGCGAGACGAACGCCCTGCCTCTCCCGAGCGGCCACCACCCGCTCGCGCACGGCCTCCGAGCTCTCTCCCGCAGCGCCCCCTGAGACGACGCCGGCCGGCTTCAGCGCGGCCACCTGGCAGACGAGGTCGATCCGATCGATGAGCGGCCCGCTCAGCCGCGCCCGGTAGCGCTCACGCGCAGCCGGCCCGCAGCGGCACTCCCCGCCCGTGGAGCCGCAGGGGCAGGGGTTCGACGCCGCGACGAGCATGAACCGCGCCGGGAACCGGATGTGAGACTGGCCGCGGGTGATCTCTATCGCGCCCCGCTCGAGCGGCTGGCGCAGCGCCTCGAGCGCGGGCCGCGAGAACTCCGCGAGCTCGTCGAGGAAGAGCACGCCACGGTGCGCGAGCGTTATCTCCCCCGGCCTCGGGCGGGCGCCCCCGCCGACAAGCCCTTGAGCGGAGGTGGTGTGGTGCGGCGACCGGAAGGGACGATCTGTCGCCAAGCCCTCGCCGCCGATCCCGGCGACCCCCTGGATGCAGGTGATGTCGAGCGCCTCCTCGATGCTCGGAGGCGGCAGGATCCCCGGCAGCCGGCGAGCCAGCATCGTCTTCCCCGCTCCCGGCGGGCCGACCATCAGCATGTTGTGTCCGCCGGCGGCGGCTATCTCGAGCGCACGCTTGGCATCGACCTGGCCGTGAACGTCCGCGAGGTCGGGCAGGGAGCCCTCGGCGGCGGGCGTCGGACGACTTCGTGGAGACGACGGCTCCGGGGACCAGCGGCCGTGGAACAGGTCGACGAGACGGGCCAGGCTGGGCACCGCGAGCACCTCCACCCCTTCGACCAACGACGCGTCGGCCGCGCTTCCCGGCGCCACCACGAGCCTCGGAAGGCCGGCCGCGCGGCACCCGAGCCCGATCGCCAGGGCACCGTGGACCGGGCGCAGCTCCCCGCCCAGCGAGAGCTCTCCCGATACGGCGCAGCTCTCGACCGCCTCGGCCGGGACCTGGCCCGTTGCGGCCAGCACCCCGACCGCCAAGGCGAGATCGAAGCTCGGGCCCGCCTTGCGCACAGACGCGGGCGCGAGGTTCGCGGTCAGCCGCTGGAGGGGGAAGTCGAACCCGGAGTTGAGCAGCGCGGCGCGGACCCGCTCGCGCGCTTCGCGGACCGCGGCGTCGGGCAGGCCGACGACCGTGAACGCAGGCAGCCCTCGGCGAGCGTCGACCTCGACGAAGACCTGGCGGGCATCGACGCCCTCGATGGCGAATGTGGGGACGCTGGCAAGCACCTCCAGCAAGCTATGAGCCGGTGGGCGCCGAGCGGGACTGCTGGGTAACGCTTCCGCGACGAACCGGACGTATTTGGGTGCAGACTCGTAACACTTCTGCACCCACCGGTCGCTAAGCGGCGCCTAGCGTCGGACCGATGCCTTCGTCCGACTCACGCATACGGCTGGGCGCGCTCGGCGAGCACATCGCGCAGTCCCACCTGAAGCGCGCGGGCTATGAGGTGCTCGACCGCAATGCGCGCTGCGGACGGCTCGGGGAGCTGGACATCGTCGCCGCGACCCAGGAGTGCCTCGTCTTCTGCGAGGTGAAGACCAGGGTCGCCTCGTCGCGGAGAGGTCCGGAGGGCCCGCTCGACGCGATCGGACCGGCCAAGCAGCGCCGGCTGCGGCGGCTGGCGGCCGAATGGCTGCGCGAGCGCCCTCCGCGGGGCCGCCGCCTGCGCTCGATCCGCTTCGACGCGATCGGCGTGACCGTCGATCAGGCCGGAGAGCTGCTCGCCCTCGAGCACGTCGAGAACGCCTTCTAGGCGGCGGTGATCAGCTGCTGAGCCGCAGCTGCTGGTAGGCCGTCGAGTTGAACGACATCCGGTGCAGCGGGGAGACCCCGTTTGCCGCGATCGCGGCACGGTGCTCGGGCGTGGAGTAGCCGACGTTCGCCTCGAAGTCCCACCCTGGGTAGAGCTCCGCCGCGCGGCGCATGTAGCGGTCGCGCGTGACCTTCGCGAGCACCGAGGCCGCCGCGATGGCGGCGCTGCGGCAGTCGCCGTCGATCACGGCTCGCTGCTCGAACTCGAACGGAGGGACCGCGAAGCCGTCGACGAGGCAGATGGTCCCCGGCACGGCAACCCCCAGAAGGGCCGAGCGCAGCGCGTCCAGGTTGGTCACGTGCAGGCCGCGGGTATCGACCGCGCGCACGCTGCGCGAGACCACGACCGAGCGAGAGCACGCGCGCATGACCA
The DNA here is from genome assembly GCA_963715445.1 of uncultured Solirubrobacterales bacterium. Classification (GTDB taxonomy): domain Bacteria; phylum Actinomycetota; class Thermoleophilia; order Solirubrobacterales; family Thermoleophilaceae; genus JAAYBF01. The sequence continues at coordinate 2,181,275 of OY970240.1, read as the reverse complement.
GCGGATAGAGCTCCTCCCGCGAGGCCTCGGTGTGCTGCTTGGAGTCGTTCAGGCGTGACAGCGTGCGGCGATCGGCGAGCGTCAGGCGCTCCAGGTCGAACAACACCGCGGCCGCGACCAGCGGTCCCGCGAGGCATCCCCGCCCGGCCTCGTCGGCACCGGCGACGAAGCGGCGGCCGAGCTCCCGATCGAACGCGAAGAGGCGCCTGCCGGTGTGGACGCTGCGTCGACGTCGGCGCCTGGTGGCGCGGTTGGAGGCCGAGGCCTCCTGCCCTGGCGAGGGGTCGGCCTCCGGGGTCACATCGGCAGCTGTGGTGGCGTCTCCCACGATCCGCGTCGGATCATAGGCAGGGCCACGGCGGAACCGCGAAGGCCAGAGCCCTCGAAACGAACCGCTAGGGCCTAGAGCCCGCCCCACTTGCCCGGCGGCCAGTACGTGGCGAACGCCTTGCCGATCATGTTGTCCCTCGGTACGGGACCCCAGTCGCGGCTGTCCGAGCTCTGCCCGCGATTGTCGCCCATCATGTAGTAGTGGTCCGCCGGGATCTTGACCTCCTCAGGGAGGTTGCAGACCTGGCAGTCCGGGCTGGGATTGATGAAAGGCTCGGCCTGGCGCTTGCCGTTGATGTAGACGCGTCCGGCCTTGATCGAGATGCGATCGCCGCCGACCGCCACGACCCGCTTGATGAAGTTCGTCTCCGACTTGCCCTCGGTCGACTTGGGGCAGCCCTGCCGGCTCGAATGGGCGGTGCCGCAGATCGCGCCGTCGGCGCCCTTCGGCGGCTTGAAGACCATCACGTCGCCGCGCTCGGGATCCCCGAAGTGCAGCCCGGCGCGGTTCACCAGGACGCGCTGTCCGATCTCCAGAGTCGGAACCATCGACTCGCTCGGGATCTTGAACGGCTTGACCAGGAAGGCCTGGATTCCGAGCGCCACTCCGAGCGCGACCGCGACGATCGCGACGAGCTCGATCAGAGAGCCACCGGCCTGCTTGCCCTCGCCGGTCACGACAGAGGACTCAGTGCGCTAGGCGCTCGGCTTGTCGGCTGAGCTGTCGTCGGCAGACTCGCCGTCGCCGGCGTCCGACTCGTCCGGCTGGTCCTCGGCTGATGCCTCGGACTCAGGCGCGGCTTCCGCCTCAGGCTCTGCGGCCGCTTCGGGCTCGGCCTCGGCAGCAGGCTCCTCGGCCTCGGCCTTCGCCGGCTCGGCACTCTCGGCGTCGGCTGCGGGTGCCTCCGCGTCAGCAGCGGGCACGTCGGCGGCAGACGTCTCACCGTCGGTGACGGGCGCTTCGGTGTCAGCAGCGGGTGCGTCAGCGGCAGGCGCCTCGGGCTCCGGTGCGGAGTCGATCCGGTCGGTCTCCGGCGGCGGCATCGTGCCCTCCACGAAGGCCTCCTGCTCGGCGGCGGTGAACCGGCGCTCGCGAACTCGGGCGCGGCGTCCAACGCGATCGCGGATGTAGTAGAGCTTCGCGCGCCGCACGTCGCCGCGGGCGGCGACCTCGATCTGCTCGATCTTCGGCGAGTGGACGGGGAACGTGCGCTCCACGCCGACGCCGAACGACTGCTTGCGAACGGTGAAGGTCTCGCGTGCGCCGCTTCCCTGCCGCTTGATCACAACGCCCTCGAAGACCTGGGTGCGCTTGCGGGTGCCCTCCACGACCTGGAAGTGGACCCGCAGGCGATCGCCCGCCTGGAAGACGGGAACACGGCGCAGCTGGGCGCGCTCGATGCTGTCGATTACGGTGCTCATGGCAAGAGAAATGCGCCGGGGCCGGTGAAGCCTCCCCGCGCGGCGGCGAATGGTAGCGGTCGGGGCCGGGACGGTGCCGCCTAGCCCTCGATGCCCCCTCGGGCGCGGCTCTGCTCGAGCCGCCAGTCGCGCACGCGGCCGTGGTCGCCGGACACCAGGACATCCGGCACCCCATGCCCTCGCCAAACCGCGGGACGCGTGTAGTGCGGGTACTCCGGGGCCCCGTCCAAGGCCGGCGAGAACGACTCCTCGATCGCGCTGTCCTCATGCCCGAGGGCGCCCGGCAGCTTGCGCAGCACGGCATCGCAGACGACCATCGCCGCGAGCTCGCCGCCCGCGAGCACGTAGGGGCCGATCGAGATCACATCGGTGGCCAGGTGATCGTGCACCCGCTCGTCGAAGCCCTCGTAGCGCCCGCAGAGGAAGGCGAGCTCCTCCTCGCCGGCCAGCTCCGTGGCCAGCGCGTCGTCGAAGCGGCGGCCCCCGGCCGCGAGCGCGATCACCCGGCGCCCGCCCCGCTCCTCCACAGGATCGGCGTCCCATCGCCTGCGCAGCGCCTCCTCGACCACGTCCACGCGGATGACCATCCCCGCGCCGCCGCCGTAGGGCGTGTCGTCCACCTGGCCGGCCTTGAGCGGAGTGCTCGCGCGCAGGTCGACAGCCTCGAAACGGTGTCCCAGCGAGATCGCATTGGTGACGTGGCGCTGCGTGGCGAACCAGTCGAACCACGCCGGGAAGAGCGTGAAGACGTCGATGTTCACTTCTCCTCCTCCAGGGGCTCGAGGCGGAGGAAGGCGCGGTTGACCTCGATCTCCCGGGCCTCGAGGTCGAGGCGCTCGATCGCGTCGCCGATCAGCGGCACGAGCATCCCGTCCTCGAGCTCGAGCGCGTCGCAGGAGGGCAGGTCGATGATCCGGCTCACCGCCCCGAGACCCTTGACCTGGCAGCCCACGAGGTCCTCGGCGAGCCACTCCCCCTCTCCGAGCGCCTGGCGCACGAGCAGCGCCTCGCCGCGCAGAGCCGCCACCTCCTCTCGGCTCACGATGCCGGAGAGGCGGAGCAGCGGCCGCTTGTCGGTGCCGCCGCGCCGCTCCACGCGACGGACGACCCCGGCCAGCTCGACCTCCGTCCCGGGCTCAAAGGGATGGCTGGGGCGCTCCACGGTGAAGCCCCCATCGAGGCCGTGCCACCTGCCCACGGCTCCGACGGTGACGAGGCGAGCCTCGACGGTCACGGGCGGTCAGTCGTCGATGACGTCGATGAGCACGCGGCGACGGCTCTTGACCGCGCTCGCCTTGACGACCGTCCGCAGCGCGCTGATCGTGCGGCCGCCACGGCCGATGATCCTGCCGGCCTCGCCCTCCGGGACGCGCAGCTCGAGGACGACGGTCCCGTCCTCCTCCTCGAACGAGTCGACGGACACGCCGTCGGGCTCGTCGACGAGGGCGCGGGCGAGGTAGGCGAGCAGATCCTCCACGCCCGCCCTCCGCTAGCTCTTCGCGTCCGCGGCGTCCTTGGCAGGCTTGTCGTCACCGGCAGGCGCAGCCGCCTCGGGCTCGGCAGCCGCTTCGGGCTCCGGCGCCGTCTCCGGCTCAGCCGCAGCCTCGGTGGCCTCGGGCTCGGCCGCAGCCGCGGGCTCCGCTGCCGTGTCCGCGGCGTCGGGGGCCACGACCTCGGGGGCAGCGGCCTCCTCGACCTCAGCCTCGGCCGCAACCTCCGGAGAGGCCGGCACGCCGCGCGCCTCGGCGCGCATCAGCTTGCGCACCGTGTTGCTCGGCAGAGCGCCGCGATCCAGCCAATGCTGGAGGCGTTCGCGATCGATGACGATCTGCGAAGGCTCCGTCTGGGGGTTGTAATGGCCGATCATCTCGATGAAGCGGCCGTCGCGCGGGGCGCGACCATCCGCGACAACGACGCGCCAGATCGGATTCTTCTTGCTGCCAACGCGGGTCAGCCTGACTCGAACTGCCAAGTCTCAGATCACCTTTTTCGGGAGTACGGCGGGCCGTGGAACGTTAGCGGCCCGAGGCCAGCTGCTGCAGCGAGGGCATCTTCCCGCGTGATATCTGGCGCATCATCTTCTGCATCTGAGCGAACTGCTTGATGAGCCGCGAGACCGCTTGGACACTCGTCCCTGACCCCTGCGCGATGCGCCGTCGGCGCGACCCGTCGATGATCTTCGGGTTGGTCCGCTCGGCGGGAGTCATCGAGGTGATGATCGCCTGGAGACGGTCGAGCTCGCGATCGTCGACCTGCAGCGCACCCAGCTGCTGGCCCACCCCGGGGAGCATCTTGAGGAGGTTCTGGAGCGGCCCCATGCTGCGTACCTGCTGCATCTGATCGAGGAAGTCGTCGAGCGTGAACTCGTTCTTGCGGATCTTGCGCTCGAGCTCCTGCGCCTGCCGCTCGTCCATCCGCTGCTCGGCCTTCTCGATCAGCGTCTGGACGTCGCCCATGCCCAGGATCCGCTGGGCCATGCGGTCGGGATGGAAGCGCTCGAACGCATCGAGCTTCTCGCCGGTGGAGGCGTAGAGGATCGGCTTGCCGGTGATCGCCTTTACCGAGAGCGCCGCGCCGCCGCGGGCGTCGCCGTCGAGCTTGGAGAGGATCACGCCGTCGAACGCGGTCGCCTCGGCGAAGCTCTCCGCCACCGTCACCGCGTCCTGGCCGGTCATCGCGTCCACCACCAGCAGGACGTTGTGGGGCTTGGTGCGCGCCTTGACCTGGCTCAGCTGGTCCATCAGGTCGGCGTCCACGTGCAGGCGGCCCGCGGTGTCCACGATCAGCACGTCCCGCTTCTCGGAGCGGGCCTGGCCGAGCGCCCATTCGGCAACGTCGACGGGGTCACGGCCGGTGCCCTGCTCGTAGACGGTCGCGCCGGCCTGGCTCGCGACCTTCACGAGCTGGTCCACCGCTGCGGGCCGCTGCAGGTCGCAGGCCGCCACGGCGACGTCCAGTCCCTTCTCCTCCTTCAGATGCCGTGCCAGCTTGCCGCAGGCCGTCGTCTTGCCCGAGCCCTGCAGCCCGGCCATCAGGATCACCGTCGGCCCCGCCTTGGCGAACACCAGGTCGCGGCTCGAGCCGCCCATCAGCTGGGTCAGCTCGTCGGCGACGACCTTCACCACCTGCTGGCCCGGGTTCAGCGAGTCGAGCACGTCCTGCCCGGTCGCCCGCTCCTTCACGGCCGTCGTGAAGTCCTTGACGACGCGGAAGTTGACGTCCGCCTCGAGCAGAGCCAGGCGAACCTGGCGCATCGCCTTGGCCACGTCGTCCTCGGTCAGCGCACCGCGCGAGCGAACGTCTCCGAGCGCGCCCTGAAGGCGGTCTGCAAGCGTTTCGAACACGTCTGGCAGGCTAGCGGGCCGGCGGCGGGCTCAGGGCGCTATCGCTTCGCCTCATCAGCCCTGCGGAGCCGGCGGCGAGGGCGGCCGCGGCGGCGCGTCCTCGTCCTGATCGTCGCCCACGCCGAGCGCCGCTGTGATCTGCCCGAGCGCCTTGGAGAACTCGCTCGGGATGATCCAGAGCTTGTTCGCGTCCCCCTGGGCGATCTGCGGCAGGGTCTGCAGGTACTGGTAGGCGAGCAGCTTCGGGTCGGCGTCGCCGCGATGGATCGCCCCAAAGACCGTCTCGATCGCCTTCGACTGGCCCTCGGCCTCGAGGATCTGCGCCTCGCGCCGGCCCTCGGCGCGCAGGATGGCGCTCTGCTTCTCGCCCTCGGCCGTGAGGATCTGGGACTGCTTGACGCCCTCGGCGGTGAGGATCGCGGCGCGGCGGTCGCGCTCTGCCCGCATCTGCTTCTCCATCGCCTCCTGGATCGAAGCGGGCGGATCGACCGCCTTCAGCTCGACGCGGTTGACGCGGATGCCCCAGCGGCCCGTGGCCTCGTCGAGCACCATGCGCAGCGCCGCCGAGACCTTGTCGCGCGAGGTGAGCGTGTCCTCGAGCGTCATCCCGCCGATCACGTTGCGCAACGTTGTGACGGTGAGCTGCTCGATGGCGCCGATGTAGTCGGCGATCTCGTAGGTCGCGGCCTTCGGATCGGTGACCTGGAAGTAGATGACCGTGTCGATGCTGATCACGAGGTTGTCCTCGGTGATCACGGGCTGAGGCTGGAACGAGACGACCGTCTCGCGAAGGTCGATCAGCGGCTTGACGCGGTCCACGTAGGGGACGACGATCGCCAGGCCGGCATCGAGCGTGCGGTAGTAGCGGCCGAGCCGCTCCACGACCCCGGCCCGCGCCTGCGGGACGATCCGCACGCCCTGCGCGATCGTGACGAGGACGACAGCGGCAATCACGATGAGAACGATCAATCCGGCCACGTCAGCCTCCTAGTCGATTCCGTTGGAAACGAGCGCCGTGGCGCCGTCGATCTGCAGCACCTGGACATCCACTCCGGGCTCGATCACCTGATCGTCGAAGGAACGCGCCGACCAGATCTCGCCGACCAGCTTGATCGTTCCGCCGCGCCCGTCCACCCGCTCGAGCACCACGGCGGTCCTGCCGACGAGGGCGGCGGTGCCGGTGCGCAGCTGTGAAGGGGTGCGGAGGTGGCGCCTGGCGATCGGGCGCAGCACCGCGAGCGAGGCGGCCGAGCCGATGATGAAGACGATCAGCTGCACCGCGGTACCACCGCCCACCAAGGCGGCGACCGCCGCCAGCGCGGCGGCAACCGCGATCGGCCCGAGGAAGAACGAGAGCGTGAACATCTCGCCGACGGCGAGCACCCCCGCAGCGATCATCCAGATGACCCAGTCCGTCATGCGACGATCCTAGTGCGCTATTCCAGGATCGCGCTGGCGAAGTCGTCGGGATCGAACGGCCGGAGGTCCTCGATGCCCTCTCCGATCCCAATCAGCTTGACCGGCACGCCGAGCTCCTTGGCGATCGCGAGGGCGATGCCGCCCTTCGCCGTGCCGTCGAGCTTGGTGAGAACGATCCCGTCGAGATCGACCGTCTCGCGGAAGAGCGCGGCCTGGCGCAGGCCGTTCTGGCCGGTCGTCGCGTCGATCGTCAGGAGGGTCTCGTGGGGAGCGCCGTCGAGCTTCGCAGCGATCACCTTGCGCACCTTCGCCAGCTCCTCCATCAGGTGCTGCTGGGTGTGCAGGCGCCCAGCCGTGTCGCACACCACGACGTCGTGCCCGCGCGCCACGGCGGCCTCGAGGGCGTCGTAGACCACAGCGCCGGGATCGGAGCCCTCGGCGCCGCGCACGATGTCGCAGCCGGCGCGCTCCGCCCAAGTCTCGAGCTGCTCGGCGGCGGCGGCGCGGAAGGTGTCACCCGCCGCCAGCAGGACCGAGCGTCCCAGCTCCCGCTGCAGGTGCCAGGCGAGCTTGCCGGCGGTGGTCGTCTTGCCGGTCCCGTTGACGCCCACCATCAGGATCACCGTGGGCTTCGGCGCGAGGTCGATCGTCGCGCCTTCCACGCGCGCCGTGTCGGCCAGGAGCTCGCGCAGACGGCGCGTCAGGTCCTCCCCGCTCTCCAGCTCGCCGCTGCTCGCCTCCGCCTCGAGACGCCCCACGATCGCCGCCGTCGTGGGCGCGCCGACATCGGCGTAGATCAGGGTCTCCTCCAGGTGCTCGAAGGCCGCTTCGTCGAGCCGCTCGAACATCGTCGCCTGGAGCTCCGCGCCGAGCGCCTGGCGGGTCTTCGACATGTTCTCGCGCAGGCGCCGGAAGAAGCCGCGCCGGTCCCGGCCGGAGGCCTCCTCGCCGTCCGTGCTCTCTTCCTCACCTGCGCCCGGGCCGTCACTCGGCGCCGCGAGCGGATCGGACCCTGACACGAACAGCTCGTTCCACTCGCGCGCCATCGGATCTCAGGATAGGTAGGGGCTGCCGCTCAGGCGGCGCCGACCGAGGCGCCCGGCTGAGCGGGGACCGCCTGGTCGAACAGCGTCTCGCCGGCCTCGCCGCCGAGCCGGCGCGAGACGACGCGTGAGACGCCGTCGCCGCCCATGCTCACGCCGTAGAGCCGATCGGCCGCGTCCATCGTGCGCTTCTGGTGGGTGACGACGATGAACTGGGCCCTGTCCGAGTAGCGCCGCACCAGCTGGAGGAAGCGGTCGATGTTGAGATCGTCGAGCGCGGCTTCGACCTCGTCGAGGATGTAGAAGGGGCACGGGCGGGCGAGGAAGACGGCGAACATGAAGGCGAGCGCTACGAGCGACTTCTCGCCGCCGGACATCAGCGACAGGCGCTTGGTGGACTTGCCGGCCGGGGTGACCTCGATCTCGACACCCGGCTCCGAGGCGCTGGGGCGGCCGGCGTCCTCGTCGTCCGAGCCGCTATCGGCCGCATCCTCCGGTGCCTCCTCGGCTGGTGGCTCCTCCCCGCCGAGGACGGGACGCGGCCCCTGGTCCGGGTGAACGAGCCGCAGCCGCCCGCGGCCGCCGGGGAACAGGTGCGCGACGACCTCCTCGAAGTTCTTCGCGGCGGCCTCGAACGTCTCCTCGAAGCTCTCCCGGATCAGACGGTCTGTGTCGCGGATCAACCCGCGCAGCTCGGTGAGGGCTCCCTCGAGGTCCTCGCGCTGGGACTCCAGCTCCTCGACGTGAGCCATCGCCTCCTCGTACTCCTGCGCGGCGAGCGGGTTGACGGGTCCGAGCTGCTCGCGGCGGCGGGCGAGGCGCTCTATCTGCCCCTCGAGCTCCGTCCGGCGCTCGGCGCTCAGCGGCTCGACGGCGGGCTCGGCCTCCAAGCCGAGCCGCTCTGCGACCTCGCGCAGCTCGGCACCTGAGTCCCCTGCCTGGTCGCGCGCCTGCTGGGCCATCACCTCGGCGGCCGTGACCTGCTCGCTGGCTTCCCTGAGCACTCCCTGCAGGCCCGCCTCCTCGTGGGCGCAGGAGCGCAGCTCGGCGCCCGTCCGCTCGCCGGCCTCGGCCCCCGCGGCCAGCTCCGCCTCGAGCACGGCAAGCCTCTGGGAGACGGATTCGAGCGCCTGGGCGAGGACCACGCAGGCCCGCTCGGCGTCCCCGGCGAGCGCACGGTCGCGCTCGATCCGGGCCGCCAGCCCGGAAACGCGATCGACGCGCTGGGCGTGCTCCCGGCGCAGCCCGTCGACCATCCGGCGATCGGCCCTGAGCTCGGCCGCCAGCTCGGCGCGGCGGACCGCGTCGGGCCCCTCCTCGGGGGCATCGCTGCGGTGGGCGATCTGTCGCTCGAGGCGGCGTGTGGCCTCCAGCCCGTCCTCAGCCTCGCGAGCGGCGGCGCGGACGGCCGTCTCGGCCTCTTCGCGCCGGGCGTCGGCGGCCAGGACGAGCTCGCCGACGCGATCGACGTTCGCCCGCGCCTCGGCCTCGGCCCTCACCGCCTGCTCCGAGGCGGCCACCAGCTCGACCCGGCGGTTGCGCTGCTCGAGCACCCTCTCGGCGCCACCGGCCGGCGCCTGGCGGAGCTCGCCGGCGCCCGGCAGCCAGACCCTCCCGGCGCGGGTGACGGCCATGCCCGCGAAGTCCTCGGGGACCTCGGCGAGGGAATCGACCACCCAGACGCCGTCGAGCAGCCGGACGGCGAGAGACGCCGCCTCGCTGTCGGCCTGTACGTGATCGATCAGCGGCGCCGCGCCCGGAGAGGGCGGTGCTCCGCCCCGCTTGCTCGGCTGCCCGCCCGCGACGACCACGAATCCGCCGCCGTCACCGGCCCCGTCGAGCAGCCGCTCCCCAGCGCCCACGCTGTCCACCACTCCGGCCCCAAGCCGCGGCCCGAGCGCCGCGGCGAGCGCAAGCTCATAACCCGGCTCGACCTCCAGATGCTCCGAAAGCGCCCTGGCGCCCCCCGGGGCGCCTTCCGCGGCGCGCAGGAACTGGTTGACCCCGGCCAGCTCGGCTCCCGCCTGCGCAGCCGCTCCGCGGGCCGCCTCAGCCGCCCGCTCGGCCTCGCGACGCTCGACGCGTGCGGCCTCCGCCGCCGCCTCGGCCTCCTGGAGCGCCTGGCGCCGAGCCTCGGCGGTGGCGGCCAGCTCGGCGTGACGCGCCTCGGCCTGCTCCCGCTCGGTCCGCAGCTCGGCGAGCTCCTGCTCGAGGCGCTCGGCACGGCGCCCCTCGAGCGCCTCCAGCTCGCCCTCGAGCTCCGCGATCCGTTCTGCGGCCCCCGCCGCCGGATCGCCCGTCTCCGCGAGCTCGCTCTTAAGAACCTCGAGGTGGGCGGCGCGGCGCTCGGCTCCCTCGGCCGCCGCCTTCCCCTGATCGCGAGCGCGGTCGAGGCGCATGCCGATCCTGTCGGTGGCAGAGCGCGCCGCATACAGGCGAGCCTGCAGCTCCTCGCGCTCGCGGCTCTGGGCGGCGAATGCCGCCTCCGCGCGCTCGCGGCGAGCCGCCACCTCGGCCAGCAGCCCCTCCGCCCGCGCTCGCTCTGCCCGAGCCGCCGTGGCGGCGGCCTCCGCCTCGGCCAGCTTCACCGCGGCCGCTCGGACCGTGTCGCGAGCCAACTCGTAGCGCGCCTCGGAGGTCTGGCGCTCGAGCCGCGCGTGCAGCTCGGCCGCCTCTGCCTGGCGCTTGAGCGGACGCAGGCGCGAGCGTGCCTCGCGCTCCACGTCGAGCGCGCGGGAGAGGTTCTCCGAGGTGCGCTCCAGCTTCAGCTGGGCACGACGACGGCGGCGGCGATGCTTCCCGAGGCCCGCCGCCTCCTCGATCAGCAGCCGCCGGTCACGCGGACGCGAGAGCACGATCGCCTCGACGCGGCCCTGGGAGACGACCGAGTGCATCTCCTTGCCGAGGCCGGTGTCGGACAGCGCCTCCGCAACGTCGGCGAGGCGGCAGCGCGCGCCGTTGAGCCGGTACTCGCCCTCACCGTCGCGTCCGAGCCGGCGCACGATCGAGAGCTCCGAGAACTCCTGCTCGCCCTGCTCGTGGCCGCGCTCCCCTTCGGTGCGCTGGTTGTCGATCACGACCTCGACCTCGGCCGCGTTCGAGCCCTTGACGCCATGGCCGCCGGCGAAGATCACGTCGCGCATCGTCTGGCCGCGCACGGCAACGGGACTCTGCTCGCCGAGCGCCCAGAGCACCGCGTCGGTGATGTTCGACTTGCCCGAGCCGTTGGGCCCGACCACCACGGAGACCCCGGGGCCGAACTCGAGCTTCGTGCGATTGGGGAAGGACTTGAAGCCCTTCATCGTGATCGAGCGCAGGTGCATCAGGCCAGACCCAACCCCTCGAGCGCCTTGAGCGCGGCTTCCTGCTCCGCGCTCTTCTTGCTCTTGCCCTCGCCGCGCCCGAGCTCACGCCCGGCGGACTGCGCGACCGCGACGAAGCGCCGATCATGCGCTGGACCCTCAGCCGAGACGATCACGTACTCCAGGACCTCGGCACGGCGGGCGAGCACCTCCTGCAGGACCGACTTGTGATCCACCGGGTGCTCCAGGGCCGCCTCTATCTGCTCCGAGAAGGCGTCCACGACGGCCGGGGCGGTGCGCTCGATCCCGAAGGCGAAGTACACGGCGCCGATCACCGCCTCGCACACCGACGCGAGCACCCGCTCGCTCTCCAGGAGCTTCGAGAAGCCCTGACTGTCCGCGTGGGGCGCGCGCTCGCGCAGGCGCCCCGGCACGTCCAGCGCCAGCGCGACCTCCACACAGGAGGCCCCGCTGACCGCCTGGGCGCGGACCTTGGTGAGCGGGCCCGCCCCGTAGTCCTCGAAGCGCGGGTAGAGGTGGGTGGTGACGGCGAGGCTCAGGACGACGTCCCCCACGAAGGCGAGCCGCTCGTACGAGTCAGCGCGGCGGTCGACCCAGGAGGCATGGGTGAAGGCCTGCCTTGCGAGGTCCTCCGGCAGCTGCCCCAGCAGTTCCGCAAGGCTCTCCCCGCCCTCAGTCGCCGTCGAACTCGGCATGGGCGAATACGAAGTCTGCGGCCTGGCCGACCGTCAGGATCTTCGCTGCCTGGTCGTCGGGGATGCGGATCCCATAGCTGTCCTCGAGCTCGACGGTCAGCTCCACGAGGTCGAGCGAATCGGCCTCGAGATCCTCTCTGAAGCGCGTGCCGTCCTCGATCCGGGCAGGGTCGATCTCCAGCTCGGTGGCGAGGTGCTCGCGGATCCGGCTCAGGATTTCCTCGCGCTGCAACCCAACCCTCTCCGCGCCCCCCACGGGCGGCTCTCGATCAGATCGTTCATGGGGAGTCGAAGCTACCAGCGGGCGCGGACCTCATCGCCCCGCCGGCATCGAGCGCGGCGGCCGTCCGCTCGACCATCTGCTCGTCCACCGCGCGCCGCGCCATGCGGATGGCGCTCGCGATCCCCTCGGGCCCGAAGCTGCCATGGCCCACGACCACCGGGCGGCGCAGGCCGAGCAGGATCGCTCCCCCGACCCGCTCGGGGTCGAGCCGCTCGCGCAGGCGCGCCACCGAGCCGCGGATCAGCAGGCCCCCGACCGTGGAGATCGGCCCGGAGCGGACCGCGTCCCTGATCGCGTCGCGAACCACCTTCGAAGTCCCCTCCATCGCCTTCAGCGCGACGTTGCCGGTGAAGCCGTCGGTAACGACCACGTCGACGGTGGTGTCCGGCAGGTCGAAGCCCTCCACGTTGCCGAGGAAGTTGAGCGGCCCGCCCTCCAAGCGCCCGCGCGCCTCGATCACGTCCGGCGTGCCCTTGCCGGGCTCCCGACCCACCGAGAGCAGCCCGACCCTTGGCCGCTCGACCCCGCACACGTGCTCCATGAAGGCCGAGCCCATGTAGGCGAACTGCACGAGGTGCTCGGGACGCACCTCCACGTTGGCGCCGGCGTCGAGCAGCAGCACGGAGCCACCGGGAACCGGCAGCAGCGCCGCGAGCGCGGGGCGGTGCACACCCCTGATGCGCTTGACGGCGAGCGTGGCCGCGGCGAGCGTGGGGCCGGTACTGCCCGCGCTCACGAGCGCCTCGGCCTCTCCATCGGCCACGGCGCGGGAGGCCTGGACGATCGACGCCTCGGGCTTGGAGCGCACCGCGCGCACCGGCTCCTCATCGCCCCCGATGCCGATCGGGGCGTCCACGACCTGTATCCGAGGACCGAGGTCGCCCAGCTCGGAGGCAGGCCCGAAGAGCAAAACTCGTTCGCCGGAGAGACGCGCTCCCTCGGCTACCGCTGCGGGTCCCGCGTCGGCGCCGTTGGCGTCAACCGCGATCACGCGGAGGGCGCTACTCGTCGTCGGTGCTGGCAGCCGGCTGGGTGACCTGCCGGCCGGCGTAGCTGCCGCACGAGGAGCAGACGCGATGCGGCAGGCGCGGCTCTCCGCACTTCGGGCACGCCAAGAGGCTCGGCGGCACGATCTTGTGCTGGGAGCGACGCTTGTTCGTGCGCGCGTGCGACTGTCGCTGCTTTGGGACGGCCATGAGGCCGGGGAGTGTAGCTACTCCTCGAGCTTCAGCTCGGCGAGCTTCGCCCAACGGGGGTCAGGCTCGCGCTCATGAGCATGCTCGGGGTCCTCGTTCAGGTTCGCTCCGCAGACGACGCAGAGGCCGCGGCAGTCGTTCGAGCAGACGATCTGGGTCGGCAGCGCCAGCGCCAGGGCGTCGCGCGCCCACGCGCTCAGATCCACCAGGCCGTCCTCCACGTACGGGGAGCGCAGATCGTCCTCGTCACCCGGCTGATCGACCTCCCGCGCATCGACCGGCACCGACGCGCCGGCATTCTCCAAGCAGCGGGTGCAGGGGCCCGCGAGCTCGACCGTGAACCGCAGGCGCAGCGCATACCCGCTCGTCGTGTGGGACACGTCGAAGGTCGCGGCGGCGCTCCCACCGGCGGAGTACTGCTGCTCGCCGAAGGTGAGGTCCTCCACAGGCACCAGCAGATCGATCGAGCGACCCTCGCCCGACGAGAGCCCTAGCGCCCCGATGTGGATGCTGTCCACAGACTGCTTCGTCATCAAGACCCGACGTTAGCGCCAGCAGGCGCCAACCGGGAGAGGTGGTCTAGCTGACCTCAGCCTCTTCGCGGCCCTGAAGCCGATCCCGCCCGCGCTGGACGGCGGCGATGAACTTCTCGAGGTTGACCTCGAGGGTGTTGAGGATGTCGTCGGCGTAGTCCTCCGCGCCGAGGCGGATCTCGCGCTCACGAGCGCGGGCGTCCTCGATGATCTCCTCTGCCTGGCGCTCGGCCTGCTTGACGATGTCTTCCTCGCCGATCAGGCGCGTCTGCTCCTCGCGCGCCTCCTTGACGATCCGCTCCGCCTCGCGCTTGGCCTCGGCGAGCATCTCCTGACGCTCCTTGACGATCCAGCGCGCCTGCTTGATCTCCTCGGGGATCGTGGCGCGCATCTGATCGAGGATGTCGTAGATCTCCTCTTTGTCGACGCGCACCTGGTCCGTGAGAGGCACGGGCTTGGCGTTGTGGACGGTGTCGTCCAGCTTGTCGATGAGTACTAGGACGTCCATAGGTGAACCTCAGTTCGTCAGCGCTCGAGCGCCTCCTGCAAGCGAGAGGCTACCTGCGGAGGCACCAATCCGGTCAGATCCCCTCCGAACATCGCCAGCTCCTTGACGCCGCTTGAGCTTAGAAAGCTGAATTGCGGGGCTGCCATCAGGTAGGTGCTCTCGATATCCGGGGCCATCTTCCGGTTGAGCTGATTCATTTCAAATTCGTATTCGAAGTCCGAGATCGCGCGGAGGCCCTTGACGATGGCCTTGGCGCCGTTGTTGCGGGCGAACTCGACGAGGAGGTTGTCGAACGCCTTGACCTCGACGTTGCCGAGCGCGCTCACCTCGTCGGAGAGGAACGCCACGCGCTCCGCCGCCGTGAAGACCGTCTTCTGCTTGCGCACCGGCTGGTCGACGACGCCCACGATGACCTTGTCGAAGACCGCGGCGGCGCGGGTGATGATGTCCAGGTGGCCGAGCGTCACCGGGTCGTAGGAGCCCGGGCAGACCGCGGTGCCGCTGGTGCGCTCACCCATGGCGGTGCACCGCCACGCGGGTGTCGCCGTAGGTGCGTTCGCGGACGAGCGCGAATGGCAGCTCGAGCGGCTCGCGTTTGTAGGACTCGGTAACGATCACAGCGTCTTCGGCAAGCACGGGAGTGAGCCGCTTGGCGAGTTGAGGCGCCAGCCGATTGGCGGAACTATATGGGGGGTCGACGAATACGAGGTCGAAAGGCGGGGCATCCGGCGCTGCGTCGGCGAGGAATGCGAGCGCGTCTCCCCTGCTCACCTGGGCTGCGAGGTCCAGCGCAGCGAGGTTGAGCCGGACCGCCGTGATCGCTCGCGCGTCGTTGTCCACGAAGACCGCCTCGTCCGCTCCGCGCGACAGCGCCTCGATGCCGAGAGCCCCCGATCCGGCGAACAGATCGAGCACTCGCAGACCCGTCACGTCGCCGAGGATCGAGAAGATCGCCTCCCGCACGCGATCGGCGGTGGGCCGGGTCCCGCGTCCCTGGGGAGCCCGCAGAAGGCGACCCCCGAGCTCTCCGGCGATGACTCTCACGCCGGGATGGGGTCGTTCTCGGGCCCGAAGCGGTCGATCACGGCGTCCCGCAGGAGCGCGTGCTCGGGCTCGGCCAGCAGCGGGTCCCGGCGCATGATGTCGTCGGCGATCAGGCGCGCCCGCTCGAGCAGCTCCTGATCCTGCGGAAGGCGGGCGACCCGGAACTCCGGCAGGCCCGACTGTCGCGTCCCGAGCATCTCACCGGCGCCGCGCAGCTTCAAATCGACCTCCGCGAGGCTGAAGCCGTCGCTCTCCTCGGCCAGCGCCTTCAGGCGCGGGAGCTTCGGATCGCCGACGACGATGCAGAGCGAGCGGTGCTCACCACGGCCTACGCGGCCACGCAGCTGGTGCAGCTGGGAGAGCCCGTAGCGCTCCGCCGCCTCGATCAGCATCACGCTGGCGTTCGGCACGTCGATCCCCACCTCGATGACGCTCGTGGCCACCAGCACGTCTGCCTCCCCGGCCGCGAAGCGCCGCATCGCGTCGTGCTTCTCGGAGGAGCGCATCTGGCCGTGGATGAGGTCCACCCGCAGCTTGCGGAACTCCGTCTTGCGCAGGCGCTCGGCCTCAGCGGTCGCGGCAGTGGCCTGCAGCGCCTCGGACTCCTCGACCAGCGGGCACACGACGAAGCACTGGCGCCCTGCCGCGATCTCCTCCCGGATGCGCTCGTAGGCGCGGGCCCGCTCGCGCTCGCTGTTCACGACATGGGTCTCGACCGGCTTGCGCCCGGCGGGAAGCTGGCGCAGGACGGTCGCCTCGAGATCTCCGTAGACGGTCAGGGCGAGGGTGCGCGGGATGGGCGTGGCCGTCATGTGCAGGATGTGCGGGTTGAGCCCGTCGGGCGCCTTGGCGTCGAGCGCGGCCCGCTGGCGCACGCCGAAGCGGTGCTGCTCGTCCACGACGCAGACCGCGAGGTTGCGGAACTCGACGGTCTCCTCGATCAGGGCGTGCGTCCCCACCACCACGCACAGCTCCCCGGCCGCCAGGTGCCCCAGCAGCTCGCGGCGGCGGCGAGCGGAGGTCGATCCGGTCAGGAGCTCGACCGGCACGAGCCCTCCGAGCAGGCGGTCGAGGGTCACGAGGTGCTGCTCGGCGAGGGTCTCCGTTGGGGCCATCAGAGCCGCCTGATGGCGGTTCTCGACCGCGCGCAGCATCGCGTGCAGGGCAACCACCGTCTTGCCCGAGCCGACCTCCCCCATCAGCAGCCTCTGCATCGGCCGATCTCCGGCGAGGTCGGCGTCGATGTCGTCGCAGGCCGCCAGCTGGTCGCGCGTCAGCGGGAACGGCAGCGTCTCGCGCCAGTTCTTGATGACGGTCCCACGCGGGCTGAGGGAGACGGCCCGGCGGTGCTCCACGCGGCCCTGGCGGCGGCCGGCGACGGCAAGCTGGAGCAGGAACAGCTCCTCGAACGCGAGGCGGTAGCGGGCCCCGGCCTCCTCGTCCTCGGAGGTCGGGAAGTGCGCGCCCAGCAGTGCCGCGGACCGCTCGGCCAGCCGCTCCCTCGCCCTCAGCGCGGCCGGCAGCGGCTCGACGGCGTCGTGGATCAGCAGCCGGTCCTCCCAGACCAGCTCGCGCAGCGTCGCCGGCGTGATGCCCTGCACGACCGGGTGGACGGGCACGAGCCCGACCGTGTGGAGCGGCGCCCCCTGGCCGACCAGCTCGTGCTCGGTGACCCAGAACTCGTTGCGCTTGCGCATCTTGCCGTGGAGCAGGACCTCGGTGCCCTCCTCGAGCTGGCGCGCGATCCAGGGCTGGTTCCACCACACCGCGAGCATCGGCCCGGTCTCGTCGAAGACGCGCGCCTCCACCCGCTTGCGGCGCCTATTGCGCATCGACCTGACGCTGGTGCTGCGCACGGTGACCGCGACGGTCGCCTCCTCCCCCACCCCAACCGCCGACACGGTCCGCGTGGACCTGCGGTCGCGATGGGTATGGGGCATGTGCTCGATCAGGTCGCCGTGGGTGACGATGTCGAGCGCATCGAGCGCGACGGCCGTCTGGCCCTGCACGTCGAGCGGCTTCGTCAGCCGGCTCGGGCGCGGCATCGAGCGCACCGCAACCGCTGCGGCTGCGCTCGGGTCAAGGCTCTCGGTGCTTGCGAACTTTGTGGGAATGGGGTGGTGATAGTCGGTCGCGCGGATGGCTAGCGGACTATTCCGCACACAGAAGCCACCACCAGGCTCCTTGGCCACCATCGTGGTAGTCGAGCTCCACACCATCCGGCAGGGCGGCCTCGATCGCGCCCTGATCGAGCGGAGCGCCTTGTCCGGCGATGCACGTGACCAGCTCGGCGCCCTCCGAGAGCTGGGCCAGCGTCTCTTTCAGGGTCAGCTCGGGGGTTCCCCAGGCGACCAGCTCGTCGTCCCGGTACCCGACCGCGTCCCCCACATGGAAGCGCCCGCTCGGATCGTCGCGGGCGGCCGGCGCCACCCCGCCGACCGCGAGGCCGGCGGTGGCTTTGGACATCGCGCCGGCGTTGCGCTCGGACCCCTGCTCGGGATCGAGCGCCAGCAGCGCGGCAAGCCCCTCCTGCGGGGCGTGGGTCGGCACCACCCGCGTGGGGCGGCCGGCGAGCTGGGCCGCTCCCTCCGCCGCCATGATCACGTTCGGGCTGTTCGGCAGGACCACGACCTCGCGGCCGGAGGAGCGCTCGATCGCTTCGAGCAGCTCGCTCGTGGAGGGGTTCATCGTCTGCCCGCCCTCGATCACCTCGGCGCCGAGCTCCTCGAAGAGGCGCTTCATCCCCTCCCCGGTGGCCACGGCCACGACGGCGCAACCCCGGTCCGCCGACGCCCCGTCGCGGGCGGAGAGCCGTGCCTCGCGCTCGGCGACCTGCTCGTGCATGTCGGCGGCCTCGAGCAGGGACACTTCGCCGACCCCGCCGAAGATCGCCGTCGCGTCCTCAGGACGATCGGTGTGCACGTGGACGCGCAGGGTCCGCTCGTCTCCGACCACCAGGACGCTGTCCCCGATCTTCTCGAGCAGCGGCACGAAGCCCTGGCTGTCGAGCTCCTCGCCGGTGACCGCGAAGTTCGTGCAGTAGCGATAGGTCGAGGACTCGTGCTGGGTGGCGTGGACCGCACGCGGGGCGGCCTGATGGGAGAGATCGATGTGATCCTTGCCACGCAGAGCCGCTGCGAAGCCGGCGACGATGACCGTCAGCCCGTAGGCGCCCGCGTCGACGACTCCCGCGTCGCGCAGCGCCGCAAGCTGCTCCGGGCCCCGCTGAACCGCCTCTTCGGCGGCCTCGAGCGCCCGCTCGAGCACCTCGGCGATCAGCGCATCCTGCTCCTCGGCGGTGGCGCCCTGCCCCAGCCTCGGCGTGTCCATGTGGGCCAGGTCCTGCGCGACCCGGTGCGCCATGGCGCGGACGGCGCTCAGCATCGTGCCCTCCGCGGGGTTGCGGACCGAGTCGTAGGCGGCATCGGCTGCGCGTGCGAAGGCGGCGGCCACCAGCACCGGGTCCACCAGCTCGCCCGGGCGCGATGCCAGCTCCTCGGCGGCGCCGCGAACGATCTGCGAGAGGATCACCCCGCTGTTGCCCCGTGCCCCGAGCAGCGCGGCCCGCGCAACCGCGGCGACGAGCTGGTCCCGCCCGATCACGTCCAGCGGCTGCCCGTCGAGCGTGTTCAGCTCGTCGAGGACGGCGCGCATCGTCATCGCCATGTTGTCGCCGGTGTCTCCGTCGGCGACGGGGAAGACGTTGAGGTCGTTTACCTCGTCGCGGCGGCTCTCCAGCTCCGCGAGCGACGCAGCGACGACTCTTCTGAAACGAACGAGGCTCTCGTCAGGCACGTGAGGGTTCTACACCGATCGGCGGACCGGTTTCAGCCAGGCCTGCCCTTGAGTGCGCGACTTACGCCTCGCTCGGCGCCTGATGCAGCCCGAAGGGCGAGCCCTGGTTGTCGCGGCAGAGCCTGAAGCGCCCGAACCTCGCGACGGACGCCTCGTCGCCCTCGACGTTCGCGTCGTCGACCTCGCCGCCGAGCTCCCTTACGCGCTCGAGCGCAGACTCCATGTCGTCGACCGCGAAGAAGACGTACGGGGTCGCGCCGGCGTCGCCGCCGTGCATCCCGCCGTTCACGTTCGGCGCGGCGATCGCGAACCCGCTCCCCGACGGTCCCGGCTCGAAGCTCCAGCCGAAGAGACCCTCGTAGAAGGCCCGCCCGGTCGCCGGATCGTCGACCCCCAGCTCGAAGAACATCAGCTCGCCCGCCATCGCAGCTCCCCTTCGTCGGTGAAACCCGCTCTTCAAGTGCCTGCCCACCCGTCGTCCGGCTAAACACAGTGCCGTTCTCCGAGCACGAGGCGCGACTAGGCTCTCGGCTACGTGAGCGGACTCGATGACGCGATCGCCGGGCTCGGAGATGGCGGCGTCCTGCTCGCACTGATCGCGGCGGTGCTGCTCGGGCTTCGCCACGCGACCGACCCGGATCACTTGACCGCGGTGTCCAGCCTGGTCCTCTCCGACGAGCGGGGCCAGGCCCGGAGGGCGAGCCTGCTCGGCCTCTGCTGGGGGCTCGGCCATGCGACCACGCTGCTGGCGATCGGCCTGCCGCTCGTGCTGCTCGACCGGGACCTGCCCGCCGCGATCGAGCGCGGTGCGGAGCTCGCCGTCGGACTCGTGATCGTCGCGCTCGCCCTGCGGCTGCTCGTTCGCTGGCGGCGCGGCTACCTGCACGTCCATCCCCACGAGCACGACGGCGTCCGCCATGCCCATCCGCACGTCCACGAGCATCCGCGCGGCGAGCGGCACCCGGCGCCTCATGCGGAAGCCCACTCCCATTCCCATGCCGAGCGGCTCGGGCGCACGCCGCTGGAGTCCTACGGAGTCGGTGCGGTGCATGGCGTGGGCGGCTCCGCCGGCGTCGGGATCCTGCTCATAGGCGGCATATCGGGCGGCGCCGCGGCGGTGCTTGCGCTGCTGCTGTTCGCTTCGGCCTCGGCTCTCTCCATGGCCCTCGTGTCGGGCGGCTTCGGCTACGCCCTCACGCTCGGCCCGGCCAACCGCGCGCTCGAGCGCCTCGTCCCCCTGCTCGCCTCCCTGAGCCTCCTCTTCGGCACCTGGTACGCCGCGGCCGCGCTGTAGCGGCTGCGGTCCACCCCACCGGCGATTCGCCCTAGCGAAGCTCCGTTCAGCCCCCGGCCGCAGCTTCCCCGCGGCAGGCGGTGGCGCGGTCGAGCAGCAGCTGGCGCTCGCGGGCGTTCTGCGTAAGCGCGGCGGCATCCTCGAACTCGGCGCCGGCCTCCTCGAGACGCCCGAGCTTCTCCAGCAGGTCGCCGCGCACGCTCGGCAGCAGGTGGTAGCGCTCGAGCGAGCCGTCGGAGACGAGCTGGTCCACCAGCTCGAGGCCCGCCGCCGGGCCGAATGCCATTCCCACCGCGACCGCGCGGTTCAACTCGACCACCGGTGAGCGCGCGATCTGAGCCAGGGCGTCGTAGAGGGCGGCGATGCGTGCCCAGTCGGTGTCCCGCGCATCGCGGGCACGGGCGTGGCAGGCCGCGATCGCGGCCTGGAGCGCATAGGGCCCGAGTGCCCCTCCGAGCCGCTCCGCGCGCTCGAGCGCCGTCACACCGCGGCCGATCAGCAGCGGATCCCAGCGCGAGCGATCCTGCTCGAGCAGCAGGATCGGATTGCCGTCCGGGCCCGTGCGCGCACCGGTGCGCGAGCTCTGGATCTCCATCAGCGCAACCAGGCCGTGGACCTCCGGCTCCTTCGGCGCCAGCTCGGCCAGCACACGCCCGAGGCGGAGCGCCTCCCGGCAGAGGTCGGGCCGCATCCAGTCGTCACCGGAGGTGGCCGAATATCCCTCGTTGAAGACCAGGTAGACGACCTCGAGCACGGACGGCAGGCGGGCCTCCAGCTCCTCGCCGGCGGGCACCTCGAACGGGACCCGCGCCGCCGCAAGCGTCCGCTTGGCGCGCACGACCCGCTGCGCGACCGTCGGCTCGGGGATGAGGAAGGCGCGCGCGATCTCCTCGGTCCTGAGGCCTCCGAGCAGCTTCAGCGTGAGCGCCACGCGCGCGTCGGTGGAGAGCACCGGGTGGCAGCAGACGAACATCAGGCCGAGCAGGTCGTCCCCGATCTCGTCGTCGAGCGCCGCGTCGAGGTCCGCCCCGTCCATCGCGAGCTGGATCCCGATGTCGCGCGCCATCTGCTCCTGCTTGCGCTCGAGCCGCTCGCCGCGGCGGAAGATGTCGATCGCGCGGTGCTTGGCGGTCGCCGTGAGCCAGGCGCCCGGGTTGTCCGGCACGCCCGTCTCCGGCCAGCGCTCCATCGCCGCGACCAGCGCGTCCTGCGCCAGGTCCTCGGCGAGCCCGACGTCGCCGGTCATCCTCGCCAGCCCGGCGATCAGCCGGGCCGACTCGATCCGCCAGACCGCTTCGATCGCACGGGACGCGGCGGGGTCCGTCATCTCGACGGCCCGCGCCGCGTCCCGGAGACCATGCTCAGACAGGCTCCCGCGGGCCTACCGCGCCTGGGTCTGCTCGGGCGGAGCCTGCGACAGCTCGGCCGCGCTCTGCACCTCCTCGGAGAAGTCCGACATCTCGAAGACCTGCCGGACCTCGATCACGTCGCCCTCGCCGAGCGGGCAGCGCGTTGCCCACTCCACCGCCTCCTCCTTCGACTTCACGTCGATGAGCCAGTAGCCGCCGACGATCTCCTTCGCCTCGGCGAACGGGCCGTCGGTGACCTTCTTCGCCCCATCCGAGAACGTGACGCGGGAGCCCTTGGAGGGCGGCTGCAGCCCATCGAGCGCCAGCAGCACGCCGGCCTTCGTCAGCTCCTCGTTGTACTTGCCCATCTGGCCGACGTCCTCGACGCTCGGCGGCCCCCAGTCACCGGTCTCCTGCAGCTCGCCGCCCGGAAGGATGAACATCATGAATCGCATCGTGGTGACTCCTCGTGGTTGTGGGTTCGGAGCGGACCGCCGATCGATCGAACGACCTCGGGCCCCTCTCTACCCATGCGACGAACAAGGATCGCCGAAATCGACATTCCCACCGAAAGTCAGGACGCAGGGAGCGACGTGGGCGCTAGCCCACGAGCGACCGAGGACACCGCCAGGCGGCCCTCAGACGGCTTTGAGGACTTTGCCGGCCTTGAGGCAGCGAGTACAGACGTACTCACGCGTGGGAGTGCCACCGACGTTGATCCGGACCTTTTGGAGGTTCGGATTGAAGCGGCGCTTGGTGGCGACCATGGAGTGGCTGCGGCTCTGCCCGAAGGCAGGCCCTTTTCCGCATGAGTAACAGACCTTCGGCACGGCGCGGAAGGCTAGCAGGACGAGGTCAGGAGGCGAGTTGGCGGCGAAGCTCGGCCATGCGGAGGACGGCTTGGGCGGCATCTTCGCCTTGGTGGCGCTTGCCGCCGCCGGTACGGGCGAGAGCCTGCTCCATGGTGTCCACCGTGAGGACGCCGAACGAGCAGGGGACGCCGGTGTCGAGCGACACGCGGGCGATCCCGGAGGCGGTCTCGGAGCAGACGAAGTCGTAGTGGTCGGTCTCGCCGCGGATCACGGCGCCGAGGCAGGCGACACCGGCGTAGCGCCCGGAATCGGCGCAGTACTTCGCCGCAAGCGGCAATTCGAACGCGCCTGGGACGTCGTGGACCTCGACGGCGCCGCCGGCTTCGCCGAAGACGCGGGCGGCGCCTTCCACGAGCCGCTCGGCGAGATCTCCGTAGAAGCGACCGACGGCGATCGCCCAGGTGTCAGGCATCGGGCGTGCCCTCTCCCCTGCCGCGCGCCCGATCCTGGAGGCGCTCCTCGTGGATCATCTCCTCGTCGAGCGCGAGCCCCTGGTGGTGGAGCAGGTGGCCCATCTTCTCGGCCTTGGTGCGGAGGTAGTCCTCGTTGTGGGGGTTCGACTCGTGCTGGATCGGGATCTGGTCCGTCACGCGCAAGCCGTATCCCTCGAGGCCGACGATCTTCTTCGGGTTGTTGGTGAGCAGCCGGATCGAGCTGAGGCCGAGGTCCACGAGGATCTGGGCGCCGATGCCGTAGTCGCGCAGATCGGCCGGCAGGCCGAGCTCCAGGTTCGCGTCGACGGTGTCGAGGCCCTCCTCCTGGAGCTTGTAGGCGCGCAGCTTGTTGAGCAGGCCGATGCCGCGCCCCTCCTGGGAGAGGTAGAGCAGCACGCCGCTGCCCTCCTTCTCGATCCGAGCGAGCGCGTCCTCGAGCTGCTGGCCGCAGTCGCAGCGCAGCGAGTGGAACACGTCGCCGGTCAGGCACTCGGAGTGGACGCGCACGAGCACGTCCTCCACCCCGTCGACGTCGCCCTTGACCATCGCCATGTGGTGCTTGTCGTCCACCAGCGAGCGGAAGCCCACGGCGCGGAACTCGCCGAATGAGGTCGGCAGGCCGGTCTCGACCACGCGCTCGACCAGCTTGTCGTGCCGGCGACGGTAGGCGATCAGGTCGGCGATCGTGACCATCTTGAGGTCGTGGCGCTCGCAGTACCCGATCAGGTCCGGCACGCGGGCCATCGTGCCGTCGTCGTTGAGGATCTCGCAGATCACGCCCGCCGGGTTGAGGCCGGCGAGGCGGGCAAAGTCGACGGCGGCCTCGGTGTGCCCGGTGCGCTCGAGCACCCCGCCGGGCTTCGCCTTGAGCGGGAACATGTGGCCCGGCTGGACGAGGTCGTCGGGCTTGCTGCCCGGGTCGACGGCCACCTGGATCGTGCGGGCGCGATCGTCGGCGGAGATGCCCGTGGTCACCCCGTCGCGCGCCTCGATCGTGGTGGTGAACGCGGTGCCCAGATGCGACTCGTTCTTGGCCGGCAGCAGGTCCAGCCCCAGCTCGTCGCAGCGCTCCGGGGTGAGCGCGAGGCAGATCAGCCCGCGCGCCTCCTTGGCCATGAAGTTGATGCTCTCCGGCGTGGCGAACTGGGCGGCGAGCACCAGATCTCCCTCGTTCTCGCGATCCTCGGCGTCCACGACGACGACCATGCGGCCTGCACGGACATCCTCGATGGCGTCCTCGACGGTGCTGAAGGTGGTCTCGTTCACTGTGCCTCCACGGTACGGGACAGGAGCTTCTCGACGTACTTCGCGAGCACGTCGACCTCGATGTTCACCTCTCGGCCCGGCGCGGCAGCGCCGAACGTCGTGCGCTCGAGCGTCTCGGGTATCAGCGAGACCTCGAGGGCGCTCGCATCGACCTTCGAGACGGTCAGGGACACCCCATCCAGGGCCACCGAGCCCTTGTCGACGACGTAGCGGTCGAGGCCCTCGGGGAGGGTGACCCGGACGACGCGCGCGAAGCCCTCCTCGCGCACCTCCTCCACGGTCCCGACGCCGTCGACGTGCCCCTGCACGACATGGCCGCCGAGGCGCCCTCCCGCGCGAACGGGCAGCTCGAGGTTCACCTCGTCGCCCGCGGCAAGCGGGCCGAGCGACGAGCGCCGCAGGGTCTCCTCCATCACGTCGGCGCCGAAGCTCGTTCCATCGACGTCGCGCGCGGTCAGGCAGACCCCGTTGACGGCGACCGAGTCGCCGTTGCTGAGCTCGCCCGCCAGCGCGGCCCGCAGCGCGATCCGCGCGCCGCCACCGTCGCGCTCGACGGAGATCACGGCTCCCTTGGACTCCACCAGGCCGGTGAACATCACCACTCCCGCAGTCTGGAGACGATCAGCACGTCCTCGTCGATCCGCTCGACATCGGTGCGGACGGCGCGCATGGCATCTCCGATGCGCTCGACGCCCTGTCCCTCTATCGCGGCTCTGGCCTCGCGGCCGCCGGCCAGCAGCGGAGCGATGAACATCCGCGCCTCGTCGATCTCGCCCGCCTCGAGGAACACGCCCGCGAGGTGGGGACCGCCCTCCAGGAGCAGCGACTGGACGTCGCGCGCGCCGAGCTCGTCGAGCGCCGCGGCCACGCGGGCCGCCTCGTTCTCGCCCGAGGTGACGATGACCTCAATCCCGGCGTTGCGCAGCGAATCGACCGAGGTCCGCGCCGCAGCGCGCGAACAGACGAGCATCACCGGCACCTCCGTGGCGCTGCGCACGAGCTGCGAATCGAGCGACAGGCTCGCCTCCGAGTCGAAGACCACCCGGCTGGGCTGACTGGAGACGCCCTCGATGCGGGCGGTGAGCAGCGGGTCGTCGATCGTGGCGGTGTGGATCCCCACCGCCACCGCGTCGCACTCGGCGCGCCAGCGGTGAGCTCGGGCCCGGCTCGACTCACCGGAGATCCACTGGGAGTCGCCGCTGCGGGTGGCCACCTTCCCGTCGAGGGTCATCGCAGACTTGAAGATCACCAGCGGCCGGCCGACCCGCGAGTGCTTGCGGAAGGGCTGGTTGAGGAGCCGCGCGGCGTGGGCCACGTCCCCCTCGACCATCTCCACCGCGATGCCCTCGTCGCGAAGGATGCCCAGCCCTCTGCCCGAGGCCTTGCCGGTTGGATCGTCGGAGGCCACGACGACGCGGGAGATGCCCGCGGCGACGATCGCGTCAGTGCAGGGCGGGGTGCGCCCCTCGTGGCAGCACGGCTCGAGGCTCACGTAGAGAGTCGCGCCCGCGGGATCCTCCGAGCAGGAGTCGAGCGCCACGCGCTCGGCGTGGGGCTCGCCCGCGCGGGTGTGGAAGCCCTCGCCGATCGTCCGATCCTCCTTCACCACCACCGCGCCGACGAGCGGGTTCGGAGTGGTGCAGCCACGTGCCAGGACGGCCAGCTCAATAGCTCGCTCTAGGTGGCGCGCGTCGCGCTCGGTAGCGGTCGTCGGGGCCATTGGAAAGTGCCGCGAACCAGGATTGACTCGCGAGTCAATCCTACCAACGGGGGCTCCCCCAACCGCGCTTCCGACGGGTCCACGGCCTATCGTGCCGCGCCCCGGATGGAAGCCGCCTCTACCGCCAGAGCAACCCGCGCCCCATCACCCTGGCCCGCCGACCGGCCGCTGCGGGCCTGGCAGCAGGCGGCCCTCGAAAAGGTGCTCACGGCGCCAAGCGGGGACTTCCTGGCCTCCGCCACACCCGCGGCCGGCAAGACGACCTTCGGCCTGCGCGTGGCGCACGACCTGCTGCGGCGCGGCTTGGTGGAGCGCGTCTGCGTCGTCGCGCCGACCACCCACATCGCCCGCCAGTGGGCGGCCGACGCCGCGCGCTGCGGGATCGACCTGGAGCCGAACCGCTCGAACGCCGAGGGGCGCGAGCCGGCTGACCGTCACGGCGTCGCCGTGACCTACCAGACGGTCGCCGCCGGGCCCAAGGTGCACGCGGCCGCCTGCGCGGGGCGGCGGACGCTGCTGCTCGCCGACGAGCCGCACCACATGGGGGAGCTCGCCGCCTGGGGAGTCAGCGCGACCAGCGCGTTCACGAGCGCCGCCTTCCGGCTGCTCCTGTCGGGCACGCCGTTCCGCTCGGACAACACGGCGATCCCCTGGATCGCCTATGACGACGACGGCGTCAGCGCGGCCGATCACACCTACACCTACACGGACGCCCTGGTCGACGGCGTCTGCCGGCCCATCACCTTCCTCGCCTACGGCGGCGAGATGGAGTGGATCTCCGACGGTCGGGAGCGCCGCTTCGACTTCGACGTGGCGCTCCCGCGCCAAGAGGCCGCCCGGCGGCTGCGCACGGCGCTCGACGCCGACGGCGACTGGATCGGAGAGGTGCTGCGCGACGCCGACGCACGGCTCTCCGAGTGCCGCGCGCACGGCCATCCCGAGGCCGGCGGCCTGATCGTGGCGGCCGACAAGGCGCATGCGCGCGCGATTGCCCGACGGCTCGCGCGGATCGCCGGCGAGACCCCCTCGGTCGTCACGTCCGACGACCCCGGCGCCTCGGCCGCGATCGAGCGCTTCGCGCGCGGGACGGAGCGGTGGCTCGTCTCGGTGCTGATGGTCAGCGAGGGCGTAGACATTCCCCGCCTGCGGGTCGGCGTGTACGCGACATCGGCCCGCACGGAGCTGTTCTTCCGGCAGGTCGTGGGCCGCTTCGTGCGGCGCACCCCCTCCCCACGCCGACAGATGAGCTTTCTGCTGCTTCCCGCAGACCCCGAGCTGAAGCGGCTGGCCGGGCGCATCGAAGAGGAGCGCCGGCACGCCCTGGAGCTCGCTCCCGAGCTCGAGGAGCGAGACGCCCCTCCCGACCGGGCGGCAGCCAGCGACGGCTTCGTCGCACTCTCCTCCAGCGCCCGGCTGGACGACGTGATCCTCTCGACAACCCAGCCAGGCGACTCGCTGCACCTGTTCGCGGACGCGGAGAGCCCCGAGTACTCGACGCCGGGCCACACGGCGGGCTCAGCGGCCGAGCAGGAGGAGGACCTCGCGCCGGAGCCCGAGCCCGCCTACGTGCGGCGCGAGCGCCTCAGGGAGCAGCGGGCCGCCCTGGTGGCGGAGGCGGCCAGGGCGAGCGGCGAGGAGCACAGGGCCGTCAATGCCAGGGTGAATCGCGCGGTCGGCGTCAGCTCGGTGCGCGACGCGACCGACGCTCAGCTCGAGAAGACGATCGCGCTGCTCGAGCGCGAGCTGGGGCGCCGCTGAGGCAGGGCGCAGGCTCTCAGCGGCCGAACGGGCGGTACTGATCGCCCGCGAGCTGGCGGATCGAGTACTTGCCGCGGGGCCACCCGTTGGCGTAGCCGCGCGGCTGGCGCAGCCAGTTCGTGGCATAGCGGGCGTGCATCAGCGCCGACTCCTCCCACCAGCTGCCGATCGGCAGCGGGCCGCCGTTGCAGGAGCCGCCGGAGAAGCCCGGGCGCCCGATGTAGAGGTAGGCGTCGACCTTGCTGCTGTGCGTGTCGGTGGTCGGCGAGATGCCGAGACCGCGCTTGAGCGGATGGCAGAAGACCGTGGCACGGCGCCAGCGCGGCGGATCGGTGCTGATCCAGCGTATGTAGTGCACCGGCCCGCGCCCGTTGGAGCCGGTGTTGATGATGAAGTGCTTGCCGCCCACCGCACGTGAGATCTCGAGGCCGTGCTTGATGTTGGCCTTGGTCCAGTCGTCGTGGGTGACGTTGAGCATGAAGCCGCGGACCTTGTCGATGCCGATGTAGCGGAGCTGCTTGGCGGTTCGCGCGGCGGGCTCCCAGTCGGAGGCGCCCGCCTCGATGTAGATCGTCGCGTTCGGCAGCTTGGACAGGACGTCGATGCCATAGCGCAGGACGTTCAGGCGCGCTCGGCGGCGGCTGACGGCGAGGCAGTCGACCGTCCCGAGCGAGTCCGGCTCGAACCCGATCACGACGCGCGCGTCGCCGAGGCCGCGGGCGAAGGCGTCGTACCAGCGCATCGTGCGCGCGTCCTCCGCCGGGCCGCCGGCGGTGTAGCGCTTGTGGCAGGCCTTCCCCTGATGGCGCAGGATCGCTATCTGGGGCACCGAGCCGGGCTGCTCCTCCTGCACGCGGGCGATGTAGTTGCGCGCGGCGCCCTCGGTGCCGCCCTTGTCACCCTCGTTCCAGCGCCCGAACCACTTGAACTGGGGCTGCAGGGCGATCTTCGCCATCAGCGCGGCCTTGCCGCGCTGGCCGCGCCGGACGTACTTCGCGTACTGCTCGTACTGAGGCGCCCAGGTCTTGTCGATGAACCACGAGACCCCCTCCAGCGGATTCGGCAGCGCCGGGTCGACTCCACGCGGGTCGATCGGCTGCTGGGCGGTGACCGTGGCGCCGGACCCCACCGCGAGGGCGAGGAGCACGGCAGCCATGCCGGCGAGAAGTAGACGTTGGGCTTTGGGGATCATCGAAGCTGGTTGGCGCGAGGCCGTCACGCCGTCTTGGCGCGGCGACCCGCAGACTCAGCTATCGACAACCACGCAGACACCTTTAGGTTGCGGCCCCCTACCTGGCCACTGGACGCCTGACCGACCCACTTACTGAGGGTCGGGAGGCAAGTAAGAGCAGGATGCAGGGAGCCCGTAGGTCCCGACCTACTGAGGGTCGGGGGCCGAGCCTGGCAAGGACGCAGGGAGCGACGTGGGCGCCAGCCCACGAGCGACCGAGGACACCGCCAGGCGACGGCCATCCGGCCCTCAGTGGTTGAGGGGGGCCTTCTGTGCGGCAGTCTCGGGCGCCTCGATGTAGGGCTGCTGCTCGTCCTGGGTCTCTTCCTCGTGGTACGCCGACTCGGCGTTCACGGCCCAGATGTCGTGCTCGGTGCCCTTGACCATGTTGTCGACCGCGCGCATGGCGGTCAGCATCGAGTGGTCCGAGTTGTTGTAGCGGTGCAGGCCGTTGCGGCCGACCTGCTGCATGTTCTCGATGCCGTCGAGGAAGCTGCGGATCGCGACGATGCGGTCCCCGTAGTCCATGTCGTACATCGGGTAGGCCTTCGGCACGCGGGTGGCGAAGCCGAACTCCAGCTTGTCGGGAGTCGCCAGGCCGAGCTGCTCGAGCTCCTTCATGCCCAACTCGACGAGCTTCTCGTCGTCCATCTCCCACAGCTCGTCACCGGCGAAGCAGAAGTACTCCATGCCGATGCAGGCCTTCGTGGGGTCCGGGACCATCCACGGGCTCCAGGAGCGGAAGTTCTGGATGCGGCCGACCTCGACGTCGGGCTCGTGGATGTAGATCCAGTTGTCCGGGAAGAGGTCCTCCCCGTCGAGCACCAGCGAGATGGTCAGGAAGTCGCGGTAGCGGATCCCCTTCGCGGCGGCGATGACCTCGGGCTTGGGACGCGGCTCGGCCATCCCGATGACGTTGCGCAGCGGAAGCGAGGAGACGACGTAGTTGGACTCGTACTCCTTGCCGCCGGCGATCACCTTGCGGATGCGGCCTTCATCGAAGACGAGCTTCTCGACGGGAGTGTTGAGCAGCACCTGGCCGCCCAGCTTCTCGATGTCGTCGGTCATCGTCTCCCACATCTGGCCGGGGCCGTAGCGGGGGTAGTGGAACTCCGAGATCAGGCTCTTGATCTCGTTGCCCTTGTTGCCGAAGAAGGCGGACTTCGCGGCGCTGAAGAAGGACAGGCCCTTGATCCTCTGGGCGGCCCACTCGGCGCGGATCTCCGAGGTGCGGACACCCCAGAGCTTCTCGGTGTAGGACTTGAAGAAGAGGTTGAAGAGGCGCTTGCCGAAGCGGTTGGACACCCACTGCTCGAAGGTGTCCTCGCGGCCCTTGGGCTTTATCTGCGCCCAGAAGTAGGACAGCATGCAGCGCGTCAGCTCGAACGGGCCGAGCTTCTTGAACACGTCCGCGCCGCGCAGCGGGTAGTCGAGGTACTTCTTGTGCCAGTAGATGCGCGACATGCGCGGGCGGAGCAGGAACTCCTCGCGCATGATCTCGTGCCAGAGGTCGTCGACCTCCTGGACCTTCGTGAAGAAGCGATGGCCGCCGAGGTCGAAGCGGTACTCGCCGCCCGGCCCGTCGCGGACCTCGGTCTTGGCGATGCCGCCGACCTGGTCCTCAGCCTCGAAGACGATCACCGGGAAGCCCTGCTTGGCGAGCAGGTACCCGGCGGTCAGGCCGGCGGGGCCGGCGCCGAGGATCAAGGTCGGCTGCTCGCGCAGGCCTGCGGTCGCGGGCTCGACGTTCGGGGTGGGGCTGCTCTGGCTTTCGCTCACTGGGTTTCGCTCACTTGGTCGGAAGTCTTGGTGTAGAGAACGCCTCGCACCCCGATCCGCCCGGCCCTCCGGTAGAAGTCCGGAACCGCGGCGTCTCGCGTGAAGCGCTTGTCCAGCTCGAGTGCCCGGCCCCACTGGGCTGCCCTCCTACGGACCGTCTCGGTCCAGGGCGCGTCCCAATCACTCAGGTTGGTGGTTACCGGGTAGACGAGCAGCACGCGCTGCGAGCGGGGCAGCTTATCAAGCAGCGGAGTGAGATTCTTCGCAGGAGTCGCAGCCTCGAGCTTGTCCTGCGAATCGCGCCAGTCCATCACGCCCTTGGTGGTGACGGGGCCCAGCTGAGTGGCCTCCTGCAGATCGCCCTGCAGCCCGCCGGGGAGGTGGTAGTGCATCAGCGGCGCCTGCTCCGGCTGGAGGGTCACCACGAGGTCCCCCGGCTTCAGCTTGCCCTGGACCGCCGCCGCGAGATCGGCGGCGTTGGACTTGTTCTCGAGCGTCGAGGTCTTGGGGATCACCCAGATGCCGAGGACGATCACGAGCCCGACGAGGCCGAGGGTGCCGGCGCGTGCGAGGCCGAGCGCCGAGAGGAGCAGCAGCGGGCCGAGGGCAACGCCCAGATAGCGAGTGGTCCAGGCCGGCGAGACCTGCGAGAACAGCCACGCCACCGCAAGCGTGAAGACGCAGAGCGCAGCGGCGATCAGGACGGCCTTGCGCTCCTTGGACTCGGTGCGCCCCAAGAGGACGGCGGCCAGGCCCGAGCCCGCGGCGAGCACAAGGGCGACCGTGGCCGTGCCGCCGCCGAGCAGCGCCTTGGAGATCTGGATGGCCACGCCGAAGCGCGGCGAGTTGAGCCATGGGGCTCCGGTGTGGGCCGCCTGGTAGAGCAGCGTCGGGATCCACGGCAGGTAGAGCAGGAAGGCGATGCCGAACCCGATCGCCGCGTCCTTGAGCAGCGGGCGCCGATCGTCGCTCTGGAAGTAGACGACCGCGAACGTGAGCACGGTGCCCGCGGTCAGGAAGATGCCCCAGCTGTGGGTGTAGAGGATCGCCGCGAGCAGGGCCGAGAAGGCCGGCAGGTAGCGCCGGTTGCGATAGACGAAGACGTGCAGGAAGGCCGCCGTCGTCAGGAGGCTCAGGACGGCGATCAGCGAGTACATGCGCGTCTCCTGCGCGTACACGGTGAGGAACGGGTTGACGGCCGCGAGGGCGGCGCAGAAAAGGCCGGCGCGACGCCCGAAGAGCGACCATCCGGCCCACAGCCCGCCGGGCACGGCCAGCAGCGAGATCGCCACCGAGAGGCTCTGCGTCTCCCCCGGCCCGTTGCCGACGGCCTTCATCCAGCCATGGAGCAGCATGTAGTAGAGCGGCGGCGCTCCGTCCTGGCGGAGCACGCCCGGGATGTCGAAGAACGGCTGGGACCCGATCCCGATCGAGAGGCCCTCGTCCATCCAGAGCGACGCGCCCAGGGCGCGCGTGCGCAGGAACAGCGAGAGGAGCATCAGAGCGGCGACGAACGCGAAGATCGCCGGGGCCCCGGTGGGGAGCGAATCCAGGCGCGCTAGAGCGCGCGGGCGTGGTGAAGCGACCGAGGCCATCCGGGAAGACTAGTCAGCGCGACGACGTCAGCACGGGGGTGGTCGGGAGCGCCGCTACGCGCGGTGCGCCGGCCGCGGCCGGGCAGTCATCGCCGAGGGAGTCCTTGCGCGGCGCGGTCCAGATGAGCCACCTGCCGGACGCCCCCGCCTGTCGAAAGCGGTCGTCGTCCACGTGGATCACCAGCGGGCCCTTGGGCACCGTGTGCGTCCGGAACGCGACCCCGGGTGCCGGTGTGCCGCGGAGGGCCCCTACGTCGATGCCGTGGACGCCGAGCTCGTAGGCGATCATCTGCGTCTGGAACGGGCCGCTGTAGACGCCGCCGCACGAGAGCAGTCGCTTGGCGCCGCCCGAGACCTCGATCGCATCGTCGAGGGTGTGCCAGAGGCTCGCCTCGTAGCGGAGCTCGTCCAGGGTCGCGTCGACGTTGTCGACCTTGGCCGAGATCACCGGCGAGAGCACGACGAGCCCAGCCACGAGCGCCGCCGCCGTCACGGCCGATGCGAACCTCACGTTCCCGGTGAGGCGGGCGGCGAGAGCCCGTACTCCCTGGAGCGCGCGCGCGACGCCGATCCCTCCCAGCACGCAGAGGGCCGCGGTGGTGACGATCATGTAGCGCTGGTTGCCCGCGTAGCCGCCCTCGGTCATCGCGGCGACGAGAAGCATCCAAGCCAGGCCCCCACCCGCCACGAAGAGGATCGCTCCCTGCGCTCGGCTCCGCCACCAGGCGACGGCGGCCAGCAGGGCAGCCAGCAGAGCGGCCGCCTCAAGCGGCCAGACGGTGCGGTTGTGGAACCGCTCGACGACCTCGAGCCCGGGGTGCTCGGCGAACGCCGCGCTTCCGGGATTAGGGTTGTTCGCGCGATCGGACGCGCGCAGGGCGTTGCCGGACCCCCACAGCTCGGGGCCGAACCAGAGCACCGGGATCGCGGCGGCGAGCAGCACCAGCCGCAACCGCAGCCGCGGCTCGACGAACCAGAGCCAGAGCCCGTAGAGCCCGAGGAACGGCCACACCTCGGGCCGCAGCAGCGCGGCGGCGAAGGCCAGGTACAGCGCGTGGTCGCGCCGGCCGTCCAGGTGACGCTCGACCGCCCACAGCACGAGCGCGGCGAGCAGCGCCTCGGAGTTGCCGAGCGCGGCGTCGCGCACGAACTCGTAGGTGGTGCCGAGGAAGGCCGCGGCCGCCACGCCGGCCGCCAGTCCGAGAGGGCCGCTGCCCGTGAGACGCCTGGCGAGGCGGAAGGCCATCGCCAGCGCGAGCAGGCCTCCGGCGCGCGCGATCCAGAGCCAGAGGTACGGAGCCAGGTCCGGCCCGAAGACCGAGAAGGGAGTGGTGAACAACACCGGAAGCGGCTTCCAGGAGGGCCCGCCGTCGGTGACCAGGTCGAGCTGCAGGATCTCCCTGCCCCACATGATCCAGGCCCACGGGTCGTAGGTCGGCGTGGACGGGAACAGCAGCGTCAGCGCCGACAGCGCGAGGCAGCCGGCGAGCACGTACAGCGCCGAGGGCCGGCGAGCGGTGAAGGCGGCGGCCTCGTTCCCCGCGGGACGGCCGTCCGCACCGTCCTCGCGGTGGGCGTCTCCGCGCAGGCGGAGCAGTAGGGGCTGTGCCGCTAGGCGCCGCATTCGAGAATCGTCAGGCGCTGCTCGTCTCGAGGTGCGTCGAGTCGCGCAGGCGGGCCCAGCCGCCATAGCGCGTCACGAGCACGACGAGGCCGACGATCGTGATCGGCACGTAGAGGACGAACCGCAGCAGCAGGAGATAGGTCACGGCAACCGAGCCACTCGCCCCGAGCGCCTTGGCGCCGAACGCGACGGCCGCGTCGAAGGTCCCGATCGATCCCGGCGCCGCAGGCAGGGCGGCCACGAAGTTCGTCAGGGCTACGAGGTACATGGCCCCGGAGCTGCTGATGTGCAGGTCGATCGCGCGGGCGACGGCGAGGTACACGCCGCCTTCGAGCGTCCACAGCGCGAGGGTCACCACGAGCAGGCCGACGCCCTGGCGGCTGACCAGCGCGCGCGAGGCGCCGGCGAGCGGGCGGATGAACTCGCGCACGCGCTGCAATCCTCCCCTGCGGTGGATCACGTAGAGGACGCCGCAGGCGAGCGCGAGGAAGCCGAAGCAGAGCCCGGCGATCAGCGCCGGCTCGTCGGTTGGGACCACGTCCCCTTCCAGCACGAGGTAGACGGTGACCACGAAGACCGCCCCGAGGACGATCACGTCGAGCAGGCGCTCAGCCACGATCGTCCCGAGCACGCGGCGCTTGCCGGCGCCGGTGCGGGCGTCGAGCAGAACGACGCGCAGCGCCTCACCGGCGCGGGCGGGAAGCACGTTGTTGCCCATGTAGCCGACCACCGAGAGCCCGTAGCAGTCGGCGCGACTGGCGGCGATGCCCGTCAGGGCGAGGATGGCGTGCCAGCGCTCGGCGCGGACCACCGTCGCCACGGCATAGAGCGCGAGCGCCGCCGCGAGCCACGCGATCGCATCCGTTCCCGAGGGGATCTTCGGGGCTTCCTGGCTTGACGCCCACCAGACCACCGCGCCGAGGGCGGCCAGAGAGATGACTGCCTGAAGTAGCGCGAAGCGTCTGTTCATCGGTGGGCACGGTGGACACTGCGCCGGTCGCTCCCAGCTTCGCGAGCAACGGATTCCGCGGAGCCGTACAGCTTTGCGCCGGACGGAAACGGGAGCATTGGAGCCCCGCCAGAGGCGACCAAAGTAGCAGGCGAACCACCGGAATTCACGCCGCATTCACTACGCTGCGCCGTCGATGGCGGCTCGCACCCTCATCCCCGCGCTCCTCTGCGCCGCACTCGTCGCCTTCGCTTCGGGCTGCGGCGACTCCGCGGGGCCGCCCCCGTCGAGCCGTCCCGCGGCGACCGCTCCACCCGCCTCCGAGGACAAGCGCGGCATCGCGCTCGCGTGCATTCGCGACGGTCACGGCATCGATGCCCGGCCGATCGGCGCGAAGGACATCCAGATCGGACAGGGCGAGGAGGGGCCGCGGATCGTCTTCTTCCAGTCCTCCCTCGAAGCCGAGGCCAGGCAGTTCGAGGGTGGTGCTGAGGGAGCCGAGCAGATCGGCGCGGCGCTGCTCTACGTCCGCGAGGCGCCAGAGCAGCAGCTGATCGAGTTGGAGGAGTGCCTCAATGAGCAGTAGACCCCCCTTCGAGGGCCCCCGCCTGAGCCGCCGCAGGCTGCTCCAGGCCGCGGGTGCGGCGGGAGCCGGCGCCGCCCTGCTGCCGATCGTGGGCTGTGGCGACGACGACGAGGGAGGCGATCCACGCAACGTCGTAGTGATCATCATCGACAGCCTGCGCCATGACTTCATCGGCGCCTACGGGGCTCCCCGCATCCAGACGCCGAACATCGACTCGCTCATGTCGAAGGGGCTGCGCTTCAACCGCGCGTTCCCCGAGGCGCTCGTGACGGTGCCCGCCCGCCGCTCGATGTACACCGGCCAGCGGATATTCCCCTTCCGCGACTTCGAGCCCGTGGCGGACCTGGGCGTGAGCCCTGGCTGGACCGCGATCGAGAACCTCGACCAGACGCTGATGCAGGCGTTCGACGACGCCGGCTTCTACACCGTCCAGGTGACCGACAACCCCCACACCGGCTTCACGCAGAGCTACCGCCCCTTCCGCGAGAAGTGGGACGTCTTCGTGTCCATCCAGGGCGTCACCGGCACTCGCAACCCCCCGGAGACCGTCTCCGACGCGCTGGTCCGCAAGTGGCTCCCGAAGGCGCTCCAGACCAACGAGCGCTACGTCCAGGGGATGAAGAAGAACCTGGCCAACACGGGCTACGGGCGCGACGAGACCGAGAGCGACGCGGCGCGGGTGTTCAAGGAGGCGGCCACGCAGCTCGAGGGCGCCTCGCGGCGCGACGAGCCGTTCGCCCTCGTGGTCGACTGCTTCAACCCGCACGAGCCGTGGACCGCTCCCAAGGAGTACATCGACCTCTACGGCGACCCCGAGTACGAGGGGCCGGAGGTCGGAGTCATCGACTACGGCCCCTCCGACTACCTGAGCCAGGACGAGCTGCGCCGCGCGCATGCGAACTACGGCGCGTCGGTGACGATGATGGACCGCTGGCTCGGCGACTTCCTGGACCGCTTCGACTCGCTCGGGCTGGCGGACGACACCGCCATCGTCCTGCTGTCCGATCACGGCGTCCTGCTCGGCGAGCGCGGCTGGATCGGGAAGATCCCCGGCGAGCTCCACCCCGAGCTGGCCCAGGTGCCATTCACGATCGTGCATCCCAGCGGCAAGAAGGCCGGCCAGACGACCGACTACTTCGCCTCCACCCACGACCTGGCGCCGACGGTGCTCTCGATGCTCGGCGTCGACGTCCCGAGCTGGATGGAGGGCCACGACCTCTCGCTCCTGCTCGACGACGAGCAGCCACCGGCGCGGCCCTATCACTACGGCGGCATGTTCAACCGCTACTACATGCGCACCGACCAGTGGGTCCTGCTCGGTGACAACATCGGCGGCAACCGGCAGCTCTTCGACCTGACGCTCGACCCCGGAGAGTTCGAGAACGTGTGGGATGCGAGCCGCTCCAACAAGCGACTTGCGGAGGACCTCTACCAGCAGGTCCTGGAGGCCACGGGCGGCGGCCCGCTGCCCTACTACGACTCCGAGAAGCTCCAGGCGACCCTGCAGCGCAAGCGCGAGCGTCAGGGCTTCAAGGACCCGACTCCCTAACCGAGGTCGGCGGCACCGCCGCCGATGGCCCCTCCGAGGGGCCGGCCCGGCAGAAGGCTCAGGAGCCGCCCATGCGGGCGAAGCTGAAGGATCCGGGGGCGCCGGTCACCTCGAGCACCTCGACCTCGTTTCTGCCCCTGCGCAGCGAGCTCGGCGGGATCAGCGCGGCCACCAGCTCGTCGTCGCGCGTGGCCACTTGGAAGGTGTTCGACACGGCGCGGATCGTGCCGTTGACGGCGATCGCGATGTCGCGCCTCGACCCCTCGCCGCCGGAGACCTCGCCGGTCACCCAGATCGGCACGGCCGCGCCGTCGGGGTCCACATCGTCGTACGCGTCGGCGTCGGTCAATGCGACCTTGGCGCCGCTGTCGCCGATCGCGCCCAGCGAGGCCACGCTGCGCCCGATCAGCTCCTGGTGGGGACCGACGCGGTAGATCCGGTCGGGACCGTCGGCTCCCACGCCGAACAGCCCCACCTTGCGATCGAGCTTGGCTCGCTTGTCGCGGTCGAACTCGTCTCCCGGCAGGCGCATCCACTCGGAGAGGTCGCGCTTGAGCATCTTGACCTCGGTTCGCCCCTTCACGGCATCGCTGAAGGCCGACCTGCCGTCTACGTCCTCCGGGCGGTCTATCTCGAGCACGTCGGCGATCGTGGGCAGGATGTCCGTCGTCTCGACGATCGAGTCGTCGATCCGGCCCCTGCGCTGATCGGGCGTCTTGATGAAGAGCGGGACGGGCGAGATCTCGTCGAGCGTGTCCGGAGTCGCCTTGCGGCGGTCGAAGAGGCCCTGCTTGAAGGCGACCCCGTGGTCCGCGGTGACCACGACCAGCGCCTTGTCGTAGAGGCCGATCCGCTCGAGATGGGCGATCAGCCGCTGGATCTTCAGGTCGGCGAAGCCGAGCTGGAGGAGGTGCCGCATCTGGAGCTGCTCGACCTGGCCCTCGTCGGGATAGCTGAAGCGGGAGAGGCCCGGGATCGGATCGCCTGCGTGCGTGTTGTAGATCTGCCCGGTCGGCAGGTGCTTCCAGGGAACGTGCGGCAGCAGCGCGTGCTTGAAGTTGAGCGAGGGACGGCGGCTGTCCCGGATCGCGGCGATCCACGAGTCGAACTTCGAGCTGCGATCGGCGCGCAGGTTCTCGAGGGTGGACTTCTTGCCCTCCTTGGCGTTCGGCTCCTCTTCATCGACGTGCGCCGAGTCGCCCTCGCCGGAGGCTTCCGCCCCCGAGCCGCCCTCGCCCCCGAAGGCGCCCCAGGTCTCGGAGACCGAGTCCAGGTCCTGCTCGATCCCGGGCGGGGCGACGACGTGGGCGTATACGAGGCTGAGGTCGTCAGCGATCGATCCGAGCCTGTCGAGGAACGGCTCGTCGAGACGAGCGTCCTTGCAGAGATCGCGTGGGCAGATCGTCGTCGCCTCCTCGGAGACGTTCATCAGATGGCTCTTGCCCAGCAGCGTGAAGATGCTGTTCGGGTGCTCGGAGGAGGTCGGCAGGACGCCCTTCTCCGGGTACTCCCCGTCCATGATCGCCGGCACCGCCTTGGAGGTGGAGTCGTAGATCGAGTGGGCGTTGCGGAACCAGGTCCCGTCCTTGGCCAGCCTCGCGAAGCCGGGATAGCGCTCGGCGTCGACCTGTCGCTTGCCGTCTAGCAGCGAGGTGCTCGGGAACTCGTCGAACACGACCATCACGACCGGGATCGGCGCGACGCCGCCGATCGACTTGGCGGAGGCGTCGCCCTCGAGCGTGAGCTTGGAGACGGGAGAGATGAACAGGAACAGCACGAGGAAGACCAGCGGCGCCGGGGTGAGCACGCTCATGAACGAGCGGACCGGCTCAGCGCGGACGTACGCGGCGGCGGCCAGCGCCCCCAGGACGAGCGCGCCGCCGATCAGCACCGCGTCGCTCGCGTCGATCGACTTCTTCAGGAACTGGACGAACACGAGCGCCGCCAGCAGCCCTATGAGCACCACGTGCGCGCCATAGCGGGCACGCTTCCCAGCGAGGCCGACGAGCAGCTCGATCGCGAGCAGCAGCGCCGGCGGCAGCAGCGTCAGGAGAACGGCGAAGACGATGATCTCGGCCGGCTCCGAGCCGCGCGCGGCGAAGAACTCCGGGTTGTCCGAGAGCAGGTTGAAGAGCGGCTGGGCGAGCGCGAAGGCCGAGAGCACCGCCAGATGCCCGAACGAGAGCAGCACCCCGGGAGGCGCCTTCCTGCTCTTGTCCTCGGCCGGCGGTGCCGGAGAGGAGGCGGCCTCCTGGCCGCTCATCAGCCCTCGGAAGCGGTGAGGTCGATCGGGCTGCCCGCGCCCTTGGGGCGGGCGAAGTAGAGCAGGCGGGTTCCGGAGCTCAGGCGCTCACGGCGCTCCACGTCGAACGCGTCGGCGAGGACGCGCTCGAAGTTGTTCTTCTCGTAGTCGGGGTGCAGGCCCTCGCGCTTGGGGCCGAGCAGCGTCTTGACCATCACGTCCTCGCGCGTGGGGAACTCGATCACGAGCGACGTGCCGAGACCGGCCAGCCACTGGACGAACTCCTTGACCGGCACGTTGGCCGCGATCGTCACGTGGTGGATCAGCGCGAGGGCGAGCACGAGGTCGGGCTTGCCGCGCTCGGCGAGCGCCTTGCGCTCGAGGCCTCTCCAGCCCAGGTTCGGCGAGGGGTCCGCGAGGTTCATCGTGAGCGTCAGGATCTGCTCGTCGCTCTCCTCGCGGAGGCTGCGGTAGAGCAGCTCCATCGGGCCCTGGTCGGCATCGACGGCGAGGACGTCCTTCGAGCCCTCGGCAGCGATCCGGGAGTAGCGGCCGTTGTTCGCGCCGATGTCCCAGGTGAGGTTCCACGGCTGCGCGGTCGCGACCTCGCGGATGAACTCGTCCTTGCGCTTGGCGTCCGCGTCGGAGTAGCTGTTGCGCTCTCCGTAGGCGACCCACACGCCCTCGGGCGGGCTCCACTCGAGGCTCTCGACGGTCTTGCGCATCCGCCGCATGTTGGCCACGATCAGCTCCTTCTTGAAGCCGGCCTTCTTGACCTCGGCCTTGACCTCCTTGCCGCGGCTGCCGTGGCGCGCCTCGAGCTTGGCGTGCATGAAGACGTTGAGGAAGAAGCCCTTCCGGAAGCGGTCGCGGAAGGACACCATGCCGCGCATCTGCGCCGGCGTGATCCCGTTGATCGAGCCTCGCAGCCACGGGTGGTACTCGATCCCCTTCACCGCCTGCATCAGCAGCGGGTAGAGGTAGAGCATGCAGAACTGGCGGTAGCCGACCCACGGCTCGCCCTCACGCAGGCGCTCGAACGAGCCGATGTCCACGAAGACCGGCTTGGAGCCCTTGAACTGGACGTTGTAGGGCGTCGAGTCCTTGAGGATCATGCCCTCCTCGAGGGCGGCCAGGTTCAGGTCCAGCTGCAGCAGCGCAGCTTCCTTGAGCATCGAGAACGGCCACTCGTAGGGGTACGAGATGAAGGGGATGCGCTCGTGCTCCAGCACCCCGGCGCAGTCCTTCGCGAGCAGCCCCGGCACCTCGGCGGCACCCTCGGCGAGCTTCGTCTGGACGAGCCGGCCGTCAGCGGTGAAGCGCTCGAACAGCTTCGTGCCCTGGAGCGCCTCGAAGTCCTCGAGGCCCTCCTTGGAGAGCGCGCGGTAGACCCGCTCGCCCGAGTAGAAGACCCGGCTCTCGGGGTCGCGGAACGACCCGGGCTCGAGCTGGGAGCCGTTGGGGCTGACGTGGGTGTCTGTCTCGGGAAGGGACATGGCGTTGGGACGGATCGCGTCGCGGCGGCGGCTCATGGTACGGGAACGGTGCCCGTCCCGCGTGAAGGCCGGTCGGCGTCGTACGTGAGCGCCGCGGGAGTTCAGACGGTCGGCAGCAAGGGCCATGACGGCCTCGCCATCGCCCTCGTCACCTGAGGCGCAACCTCGGTGCGCCTATCGGCGCACCGGGCGCTACTCGGCGGGAGTGGTGGCTTCGTCGTCCTTGCGGATGCGCAGGAACTTGAGCAGGCGGCTCCAGTAGAGCCTGGCGGTCACGGCGACGGCGGCGAGGCCACCGGCGAGGATCTGAAGGATCATGCTGCCGCTGCCGGGATCGAGATATGCGAGAAGATGCATGTAGCTGGGCTCCAATGGGAACGGGGTCGGGCTAGGACCGTCGCAGGCTAGCAAGGTCCTAGGGGGTATTCGACCGCCCCCGCCCTCTACCCTCCTGCTGCCAGATGAAGCTCATCATCCAAATCCCCTGCTTCAACGAGGCCGAGCAGCTGCCGGCCACGCTTGCCGACCTCCCGCGCCAGGTGCCGGGCATCGACGAGGTGGAGTGGCTGATCGTGGACGACGGCTCGATCGACGCGACGATCGAGGTCGCAAGGGCAAACGGCGTCGACCACGTCGTGCGCCTGACCAACAACAAGGGCCTCGCCGCGGCCTTCCAGGCGGGGCTCGACGCCTGCCTGAAGCTCGGCGCCGACGTGATCGTGAACACCGACGCCGACAACCAGTACTTCGGCGGCGACATCCCGAAGCTCGTTGAGCCCGTCCTCGCCGGCAACGCCGACATGGTCGTAGGCGATCGGCAGACCGACTCGATCGAGCACTTCTCACCGCTCAAGAAGCGCCTGCAGCGGCTCGGCAGCGCCGTCGTGCGGCGCGCCTCGGGGACCACCGTCCCGGACACCACCTCGGGATTCCGCGCCTACAACCGCGAGGCCGCCCTCCAGATGCAGGTGGTCTCGAAGTTCACCTACACGCTCGAGACGATCATCCAGGCCGGCAAGGTGCTGGTGGCCGTGGACCACGTGCCGATCAGGACCAACGAGAAGACGCGCGAATCGCGCCTCTTCCCCTCCATGTGGGCCTACGTGCGCCGCAACGCCGTGTCGATCTTCCGCGTCTACTCGCTCTACGAGCCGCTGCGCGTGTTCATGATCGCCGCGGGGCTCGTGGCCCTGCCCGCGGCTGTGATCTGGACGCGCTTCCTCTGGTTCTACTTCACCGACGAGGGCGTGGGCCACATCCAGTCGCTGATCCTCGGCTCGACCCTGATGATCATCGCGGTGCAGTTCGTGGCGCTCGGCGTGATCGCCGACATCATCGCCGCCGGCCGCACGACCCAGCACCAGACGCTGCAGCGGGTGCGGCGGATCGAGCTCGCGCTCGGGATCGCCCCCTCGCACTACGAGCCGACAGGCTCGCAGAGCTCCCAAGGCCCGACCACGGGTGCTGCGTCCGGGCCGGCCACCGGCAAGGCCGAGGGGCAGGCCGGAGCGGACCGGGAGACGATCGGCGCATGAGCGGCGTAGCGACTCCGGGCTCGACCGTCGCCGACTCGGTCCCGACCGGTAACACCTTCGACAAGTACGGCTCGACCAATCCGGTGGTCCGGCGGCTGATGTCCGGCTTCCACCGCACGCTCGACGAGCTCTGGGAGCAGGCCTCGCCTGCCTCGGTGCTGGACGTCGGCTGCGGTGAGGGCGTGCTGACCCACGAATGGGCCGGCCGCCTCGGCGATGGGCGCATCGTCGGCATCGACCTCGACGACGAGGGGCTGCGCGCCGAGTGGGACAAGCGGACCCGCCCCAACCTCGAGTACCGCTGCGAGGAGGCGACGCAGCTCTCCTTCGCCGACGGCGAGTTCGACATGGCGACGGCGATCGAGGTGCTCGAGCACGTGCCCGATCCGGAGGCCACGGTCGCGGAGATGGCGCGCGTCGCCCAGCGCCACCTGCTCGTGTCCGTGCCCCGCGAGCCCATGTGGCGTGGGCTCAACATGGCGCGCGGCGCCTACTGGGGCTCGCTGGGCAACACCCCTGGCCACGTCAACCACTGGTCGAAGCGCTCGTTCACGCGGCTGCTGTCGCGCCATGGAACCGTCGAGGAAGCACGCTCGCCGTTCCCGTGGACGATGCTCCTCGTCCGTCTCTAGGCCGCTGGTGCCAAAGGGGGGCAGCTACGGGCGAGGGGCGGCGATCCTCTCCGCCGGGATCGGCGTCACCGGGCTGATCACCTACGCCTACTTCGCGCTGGCCAGCCACACCCTGTCCGAATCGGAGTACGGCGGCATCACGCTGCTCTGGTCGGCCGTCTTCATCACCGTCTCGGTGCTCTACAGGCCCGTGGAGCAGCTGCTCTCCCGCACGATCGCCGACCGCGACGCGCGCGGCCAGGGCGGGCGCAGCCACATCCGCGTGGCCGCGACGATCCAGCTGACGCTCGGCGTCGTGTTCGCCGTCGGCGCGCTGATCGCCCGCGGCCCGATCCAAGACGACCTGTTCGGCGGCTCGGCGACCCTCTACTGGGTCCTGATCGTGACGGTGCTGGCATATGCCGTGAGCTACTTCGCGCGCGGGTTCCTCGCCGGCTCGCACCGCTTCGGGCTCTACGGCGGGCTGGTGCTGATGGAGGCCAGCTCGCGCCTCCTGTTCGCGATCGCGGTCGCGGTGGGAATCGCCTCGGGGCAGTCCGTCGTGGCGCTCGGCATCGCGGCGGCGCCGATCGTCTCGCTGGCCGTGGTCCCCTTGGCCATAGGCCGCCGGCTCCCGCCGGCCACTCCGGGGGACCCGGAGGCCGAGGCCGCGGAGGCGCGCGCGCTGGACGATGCCGCCGCCGGCGAGCCGGGCGGCGAGCCCGA
Source organism: uncultured Solirubrobacterales bacterium (assembly GCA_963715445.1). Lineage (GTDB taxonomy): Bacteria > Actinomycetota > Thermoleophilia > Solirubrobacterales > Thermoleophilaceae > JAAYBF01. The sequence goes on along the minus strand of OY970240.1, from coordinate 2,137,724 downwards.
GTTCACGCTCGCGCACGGAACCGGCTTCGCGTTCGCGGTGGTCGGGATCATGCTCGCGGAGCAGACCTTCCTGAACGCCGGGCCGCTGCTCGTCAAGGCGACCGAGGGCGCCGAGGGGGCGGCGCTCGCCGGGTTCACCTTCAACGTGCTGCTGATCGCCCGCGCGCCGCTGCAGCTCTTCCAGGCGGTCCAGACCTCGATCCTCCCCCACCTCACCCGGCTGCGCGCCGGCGGCGAGACCGACCCCTTCCGGCGCAGCGTCAACGTGACGCTGACGGCGATCGCCGTGTTCGCCGCGGTGGTGGCGCTCGTGATGCTCGCCATCGGCCCGACGGTCATGGACGTGGTGTTCGGCGGGGACTTCGCGTACGACCGGCTCGGACTCGTGCTGATCTCGCTCGGCATGGGGCTGTACCTGGCCGCCGCGACGCTGAACCAGGCGCTGCTCGCCCGGGCTCGCGCACGCGCGGCCTGCTTCTGCTGGCTGGCCGCCGCCGCCGCCTACGTGGCGTTCCTGCTGGCGCCCGAATTCGAAGACCGCGTCCTGCAGGTGGAGATCGGCTACGTCGGAGCGGCGCTGGTGCTGTTCGGCCTGCTGTACGGGCTCTACCGCCGCCCGGACGCAGCCGCGGGCGGCCCGACCGTCATCGAATAGCGTTCGCGCACCCAACCAGGAGCTCCAGACATGGCGAGACACCCCGATATCGGCGAGGACGCGCCCGACTTCACCCTCGAGGGCACCCACGGCGCCTTCACGCTCTCCGAGCATCGTGGCGAGCGGGTCGTGCTGCTCTTCTACCCGGGCGACGACACTCCCGTGTGCACCAGGCAGTTCTGCTCATACAGGGACAACGCGGAGGCCTTCGGGGCGCTCGGAGCGACGGTCATCGGGATCTCCGGCAAGGGCCTCGGCTCCAAGCAGGCGTTCGCGGACAAGCACGGCCTGACCGTGCCGCTGCTGGCCGACGGCGATCAGAAGGTGGCGAAGGCCTACGACGCGTGGTCGAAGCTGCGCGGCACGCGGCGAGCCGTGGTGATCGTCGACGAGCAGGGCGTCGTGCGGGCGCGACACGATCACGCGCTCGGGCTCGACTTCCAGACCGTGGGCGAGATCCGCGAGATGCTCGACTCGCTCCCCCAGGCCGCCTAGGCAGTTCGGGTCCGCGGGCCGCCCTGCATACGGGCGCACCTGTCCCGGCGGAGCGGGGTCAGACGGGTAAGAGCATCGAGCCGCCGCAGCTGCGACAGCGGACGTTCGCCGTGTCGGACATGCGGGCGATCGTCGAGTGGGAGCCGCAGTCGGGGCACTCCGAGCGCAGCTCGAAGCGGCGCAGGCAGTTGACGCAGCGATAGCGTCCGGCGAGGTTGCTCGCCCGCAGCCACGGCTCGCCGCACGCTGGGCAGATCGGCCCAAGGTCGATGCGCTGCTCGTCCTCCATCAGGGCTTGATTGTGTCGCTCCTGCCGGACCACCCCCGGTCAGGCGCTCTCCACGGCATCGGGATGGCCGCGCAGCCAGGCGGCGGACTCCATCGGCTTGCCGCCGGGAGGCTGCACCTCGAGCAGCTCGAGGGCGCCGTCGGCGGTGCCGTAGAGAAGCCGCCCGTCACGGAAGAGGAGCGCCCCGGGAGGAGGCGCGGCCTCACCTGAAACCACGGCCCGGCGCACGCCGAGGCGCTCGGACTCGCCCATCTGGACGAAGGCGCCGATGTGGGGCGTCAGCGCGCGCAGCCGGCGCTCGAGAGCAGCGGCGTCGAGCGCCGGGTCGAGCAGGCGGTCGTCCCGGTCGATCTTCTCCGCGTAGACGATGCCCTCACTCGATTGGGGCTGTGGCTCCGACGGCGCATCGAGCGCCTCCACGAGCAGGTTTCCGCCCAGGTCGGCGAGCCGAGCGGCAAGCGTGCCGTAGTCGTCGTCGGGGCGGATCGGCTCGGGGCGCATCAGGTAGACGGGGCCCGCGTCCAGCTCCGCCACGGGCTCCATGATCGCCACACCCGTCTCGCCGTCACCGGCTTCGATCGCGCGCTCGATCGGCGCGGCGCCGCGCCAGCGGGGCAGCAGCGAGGGATGGACGTTGAGCCATCTGTGGGCGGCGAGCAGGTCGTCACCGATGATCGCCCCGTAGGCGCAGATGCACACCGCCTCGGGCTCGGCGGCGGCGAACCGCTCGCGCGACTCCGGCTCGTTGACCTTCTCCGGCTGGATCAGGTCGATCCCTAGCTCGCGCGCGCGCTCGGCCACGGGAGGCGCGTGGAGCCTGCGGCCCCTGCCGCGCTGGCGGTCCGGGCGGGTGACCACCAGCTGCGGCCGGTGGGCTGAAGCCGCCAGCCGGTCGAGCACCGTCGCGGCGAACTCCGACGTCCCTACGTAGACGGTGCGCACAGAGGGCGGCTCAGGCCGCCTGCTCGGCCCGCTCGCGCTGCTCGCGATCGCGCAGCGCCCGCATCGCCTCGCGGCGCTGCTCCCTGCTCGTGCGCTCGAGGATGAGCACCCCGTCAAGGTGATCGATCTCGTGCTGGATCACACGCGCCTCGAGGCCCGACGCCTCGACCACGCGCTCCTCGCCGTGCTCGTCGAGCGCTCGCACGCGGACGTGGATCGCGCGCTCGACGTGGACGTTGACGCCGGGGATCGAGAGGCAGCCCTCCTCGGCGGGCTCCTCCTCATCGCTCTTCCACTCGTACTCGGGGTTGACGAGAGCGATCAGCGGAGCGTCCGGGCCGACGCGGTACACGAGCAGGCGCTGCGAGATGCCGAGCTGGGGCGCGGCGAGCCCGAGCCCGATCGCATCGTCCATCAGCCCGGCCATGCGAGACACCTGGCTTACCAGCGACTCGTCGAAGCGGTCCACCGGCGTCGCACGGCTCTTCAGGACGGGATCGCCGAGGCGGCGGATGAAGGACATCGCGGCGACGCGGCGCGCGGCGCGCTCGGGGTCAAGCGAGAGGTCCTCGTCCTCCTCCTCGCCCTCGAGGTCCTCCTCTTCGAGCTCGAGCTCGTCCTCGAACTCGTCCTCGATCTCCATGTCCCGGGCGTCGGCCATCGGCTCCGATTGTAATGGCGGCGCCGAGGCGCGCCAATGCCTACTGCGGGTCGACGTCAACCGCGAGGCTCACGTCGCCCTTCACGAGCTCGGCAATCGCCTCCACAGCGCCGCGCACAGCCACGATCGCCGCCGCCCGATCCTGACCCTTCACCATCAGCTGCACGCGCTCGCGCTGCTTGAGCCGGAACAGCGGCGCCGGGCCGAGAACCCGGGCTCCCGGGACGGAAAGCAGCTTGCGGAGCTCCTTGGCGGCCGCCATCGCCGGCGCAGCCTGGGTGGACGAGCAGACGACCCTGATGAGGCTGCCGTAGGGCGGGTACAGGAGCGCCTGCCGCCGCTGGAGCTCCTTTTCGAGGAAGCCGTCGGCGTCGTGCTCGGCGGCGTAGCGCAGCGCGCGCGCCTCCGGGTCGAGAGCCTGGACCACGACCCGGCCGCCCTGCCGGCCGCGACCACTGCGTCCCGCCAGCTGCGCGACGAGCGCGAACGTGCGCTCCTCCGAGCGGAAGTCGGGGAAGCGCAGAGTGGAGTCCGCGTCCAGCACCACGCCGAGCGTCACATCCGGGAAGTCGTGCCCCTTGGCGACCATCTGGGTGCCCACGAGCACACCGGCCGGCGCCGAGTCGAACTCCTCCAATGTCTCCCCCGCTCCGCCGACGGTGTCGGCGTCGAGCCGCAGGACGGGCAGCGGGTCCATCAGCGCGGTGAGCTCGTCCCAGAGCTGCTCGGTGCCGATCCCGTGGCGCGCGAGGGACACGGAGCCGCAGTCCGGGCAGGCCTTCGGCAGCTCCTCCCGGTGGCCGCAGTGATGGCAGGCCATCATCCGGGCGGCGCGGTGGAGCACCAGGACGACATCGCAGTTCGGGCAGCCCCACGTCCGCCCGCAGTCGCGGCAGGTGAGGAAGTTCGACCAGCCGCGGCGGTTCAGCAGGACGATCGCCTTCTGGCCGCGGGAGCGGACCTCCTCCAGGGCGTCGCGGGTGACCTGGTGGAGCGGTCCGTTCGTGCCGGCCATCCCCACCAGATCCACCGGCGGCATGCCGCGCCCATCGACCCGCTCGGGAAGGCGCAGCCGCTCGTAGGCGAGCACGCTCTCCGGCCGCGGCGTGGCGCTGCCCACCAGCAGCACGGCCCCGGACTCGCTCGCGCGCCGCTCGGCGACGTTGCGCGCGTCGTAGCGGGGGTCCCCCTCCTGCTTGTAGGAGGAGTCGTGCTCCTCGTCGACCACGATCAGGCCGACGTTCTCGAGCGGGGCGAACACCGCCGAGCGGGGGCCAACCGCCACCCGCGCGTCCCCGGCCCGCAGGCGCGACCACTCGTCGTAGCGCTCGCGGACGGTGAGCCGGGAGTGCAGGACGGCGACCGTGTCGCCGAAGCGGTCCACGAAGCGGCCCGCAGTCTGAGGCGTGAGCGCGATCTCGGGCACGAGGACGATCGCCGTGCGCCCGAGCGCGAGGGCCGCCTCCACGGCGCGCAGGTAGACCTCCGTCTTGCCACTGCCGGTGACGCCGTGCAGCAGGAACGGCTTGGGAACGCCGGGCTCCTCCATCCGCCTGCGCACCTGCTCGAGCGCCTCCGCCTGAGCCGTCGTCAGCTCCCGGTCCTTCTCCTCCCGCGCGCCGACCCCCTGCAGGTGCGGGCGGCGCAGCGGCTCGGCGGTCAGATCGATCGCCACCAGGCCACGCTCCTCGAGGCGGCGCACGCCCGCGTGATCGATCCCGGTGGAGGCGGCGAGCCTGCTGATCCGCGCCGAGGCGTCCTGCAGCGCCTCGAGCGCCGCGCGCTGGCGCGGGCCCAGGCGAGTCCCGTCCTCGAGCGCCGCTCGGCCCGTGTCGGTCAGTCCCACTGACAGCGAGGTGCGCGCCTGGGTCGGGCGGCCGCCGCCGGTGCCCGTGCCGGGCGGGAGGACGAGTGAGAGGCCGCGCGCCGGGGTGGACACGTACTCCTGCGCGACCCACAGGCCAAGGCTCACGAGCTCTGAGGGAACGCCCGGCTCGACCACCTCCAGGGGCTCGGCGAGCCGCTCCGGAGCGATGTCGCTCCGATCGGCCGTCTCGAGGACCACGCCGAGCAGCCGGCGGTGCCCGAAGGGCACCACGAGCACGCTCCCCACCCCCACTCCGGCGGCGGCGAGCTTCTCGCCCAGGCGGTAGTCGAACGGCCCGCGCAGTGCGCGGGCCGTTGTCAAAGGCTCGACCTTGACGATCACCGAGAGCAATCTACGGGCCGGAGTCGGCGCCGCCCAGGCAGGCCTGCCACAGAACGACGAACGGCGGCGCCCGAAGGCGCCGCCGCTGTGTCCATCGGGGCGTGCGAGCCCGAGGTGCTGCCGTGCTCCCTAGGAGTCGAAGGCGACCCAGTGGAACAGCTGGCTTCCGGCGGCGATGTTGGCGCCTGTCACGTTGCAGACGTTGATCCGCACGTATCCGACGGAGCTGGAGTTCTCGGTCGAGAACACGAGGCCGAGCGGCCAGGTGTCCTCCGAGGTCATCGCGAACGCGTCGTCCCTCATGTCGGCGTCCGTCGGGTCGATGTCGACACCCAGCTTCTTGCAGGTGTTGGCGTTCACCGTGTTGACGCCCACGGCGACGTTGCCCGCGCGGCGACCGACGTCGGCACCGGTCAGCGAGCCGTTCTGGACCTTCGAGCTGCTCACCGTGTTGTCCACCAGCGAGTGGGCGATCGCCGCGTTGGCGGCGAGGTCCGCGTTGCTCGCGCTCGGAACCTCGCCGAGCGTGGACTCCTCGACCTTGCTGCCGGTGACCGTGTCGCCGCGCAGGTCCTTGCCGCGCAGGTTTCCGTTGCGCACGTCCTTGGAGCGGATCGAGTTGTCCTTGATCTGGGCCGAGCCGATCGTCGCGGCGGCGTACGAGACGCCGCCGAGGGCGACGAAGAGAGCGATGGACGCCAGCAGGGACGCCGGGCTGATGCGGGTGGTGAGCTTGCGGAACATTGGGTGACCTCCTTGGTCGGTGCAGTGGTGATTGGCACCCGTCCAACCGGGGAGGCCACCCCGAATTACGCCGCCGCCGAAATTTCTTTCCCGGCGCGCCGAGCCCCTTTCGCCCGCGGACGTAATTCCCGGCCCCGCCGCCGGTTGGAGGAGCAGGACATGTCATACGCGCACGTCACACCCAGCTACGTCAGCAACCGTCCATGGCGGCTCGCACTGCCATGGCCGCAGATGCACGGAGGGAGTACCTTGCAGCCCGTGACCACAGCGCTGGAGCCGATCGAAGCGACCGCGAGAAGAGCGGACGCCGCCCTCCTCGAGGAGGAGGCGCGCCTCGCCCACGCCGCGGCGGCAGGCGACGGGAGCGCCTTCGCGACCCTCTACGAGCGCTACGAGCGGCGCGCCTACAACCTCGCCTACCGCGTCACCGGGTCCGAGCACGACGCCGCCGACGCCGTTCAGGAGGCCTTCCTGAGCGTGATGCGCAGGCTTCCCAAGCTCCAGGACCGCGAGCTCGCCTTCGGCTCCTACCTCTTCACCGCGACACGTCACGCGTCCTACGACCTGATCCAGAAGCACAGGCGCACCGAGCCGAGCGACGCGATACCCGAGTCCGCCGCACCCGTGGGCGCCGGAGCCGGCGGCCTGGGCCTCGATCCGGGCGATCCCGAAGAGGACCCCAGCCGCAAGCTGCTGCTCGAATCGCAGCAGGAGGAGATCCGCGAGGCGAACTCGCGCCTGCCGGAGCGCCAGCGCGAGGCGCTCGCGCTGTGCGAGCTGGAGGAGCTCTCCTACGACGAGATCGCCGAGATCCTGGACATGAACCGCAACTCGGTCGCCCAGCTGATCTCACGTGCGCGGATAAAGCTCCGCGACGAGCTGCGCGGCACGGCGCTCGCCTCGATCGCCGCGTCCTCGCCCGACTGCGAGTACGCGCTGCCGCTGATCGCGATGCGCGACGACGGGCAGCTCGACGAGGGCTCGGAAGACGCCGACTGGCTCGACGCGCACATCCTGGACTGCCACACCTGCAACCTCGGGCTGGAGGCGATGCAGGAGGCCGGCGCCTCCTACCGCGCCTGGACCCCGATCGTCGCCGCGCCGTGGCTGCTGAAGGAGACGATGGCGAAGGCCGCCGAGCTGACCGGCGCCGACTGGAGCGCGGAGATCGCGGCGCGCGAGTCCAAGCGCGCGGACCTCCAGATGCTGCCGGGCATCCCCTCCGCATACCTGAGCGGCATCGAATCGAGCTCACGCAGGCGGCGCGGCCTGTTCGCGGCGATCGGGCTGGGCATCGCGCTGCTCGTGGCGCTCCTGGCAACGGCCCTGGGAGACGAAAGACGCTCGACCGATCCCGAGCCGGTGCTGGCGCCGCTGGAGGTCGAGGCCACAGAGCCAAAGCCGGATCCCAAACCGAAGGCCAAGGCCAAGAAGGAGCCCGCGCCGCAAGCATCCCCCGCTCCCACGCCCTCAGCGGTGACTCCCGCCTCCTCGCCTCCGGCGTCCTCCCCAACCCCGGAGACGGACTCCACGGAGCCGAGGAAGCGCAAGCCCGAGACGCCCGCCGAGGATCCCGTGGAGCCGGAGCCAGAGCCCGATCCGGACACGCCGGTCAGCGACGACCCACCGGTCACCGAGCCCCCTGTGACCGACCCGCCCGTCACAGACCCGCCGGTCAGGGACCCGAACAATCCTCCCCCTCGGACACCGCCGGGCAGCGGGCCGCCGATCCCCTAGCGCTAGAGGCCCTGCGGGCCGGCGGCCGGCACGACGTTGAAGCCGAGGCGCCAGTCCTCCTCGGTCCTGCCGTCGAACTGGAGCCTCCACTCGTAGCGCCCGGGCCTCAGCGGCGGCGCCTCGATGCCCATCACGAACGGCATCCCGAGAGGGGTGCCGGGCTGCAGCCCGGCATTGGGGGCGACGTTGAACGTCCCCTGCAGCCGCACCGCCGACGCCTCGCCGTCCGGCCCCGCGGTGCTGACGATCGCCCCCTGGTCGTCCAGGAGGTCGAAGTAGCCGGTGTGCTCGATGCCGCCGGACTCCCAGGGGAACTCCAGCAGCCCTGCGATGTAGTAGAGGATCGGGCCCTCTGGAATCTGGGTCCAGCCCGCCCCGAGCACGTCGATGCAGCCGTCCGGGGTCGCCCGCGCGAACTGAGCGAGCATCAGCGTCACCTTGCTGGGGCCCGGTTGCGTCATCCCAGCTCTGACCGCCATTCTCGAGCCGCGCCGACGGCGCTAGGCCGCGGCCGGCACGGCGAGGCCGGCGGCCTCGGCGAGGGCGGCAGCCTTGTCGGTGCGCTCCCAGGTGAAGTCGGCGTCGTCGCGGCCGAAGTGGCCGTAGGCGGCGGTCTTCTGGTAGATCGGGCGGTGGAGGTCCAGCTCCTTGCGGAAGGCGCCGGGGCGCAGGTCGAAGAACTCGTTGACGAGCTCCGCGATCTTGCCGCGACCGATCTTCTCGGTGCCGAACGTCTCGACCATCACGCTGACGGGGTGTGCCACGCCGATGGCGTAGGCGACCTGGACCTCGGCGCGGTCGGCGATGCCGGCGGCCACGAGGTTCTTGGCGACCCAGCGCGCCGCGTAGGCAGCCGAGCGGTCGACCTTCGACGGGTCCTTGCCGCTGAACGCGCCGCCACCGTGGCGGGCGAAGCCGCCGTAGGTGTCGACGATGATCTTGCGGCCGGTCAGGCCGGCGTCGCCCACGGGACCGCCGATGACGAAGCGCCCGGTCGGGTTGACCAGGAACTCCTTGCGCAGCTGGTTGGCGTCGTAGAGATCGGCCGGCAGGACCGGCAGGACGACGTTCTCCCAGAGATCGTCGGTGATCTGCTCGCGCGTCGCGCGCTCGGCGTGCTGGGTGGAGATCAGCAGCTTCTCGATCGCGACCGGCTTGCCGTCGACATAGCGGACCGAGACCTGGGTCTTGCCGTCGGGACGCAGGTAGTCCAGCGTGCCGTCCTTGCGAACCGCGGCGAGGCGCTCGGCCAGCTGGTGGGCGAATGTGATCGGAGCCGGCATCAGGTTCGCCGTCTCGTTGGACGCGTAGCCGAACATCATGCCCTGGTCCCCGGCGCCGGCTACGTCGAGAGCGTCCGTCGAGCCGTCCTCGCGGACCTCGTCGGCCTTGTCTACGCCCTGGGCGATGTCGGGCGACTGCTTGTCGATCGCGTTGAGCACCGCGGCGCTCTTGGCGCTGAAGCCGAGCTCGGCGTCGTCGTAGCCGATGTTGTGGATCGTCTGGCGCGCGATCTCCTGGATGTCGACGTAGGTGTCGGTGGTGATCTCACCGGAGACGACGACCAGGCCGGTGTTGACCAGCGTCTCGCAGGCGACGCGCGAGAGCGGATCGTCCTTTAGGCAGGCGTCCAGGACGCCGTCGGAGATCTGGTCGGCGACCTTGTCGGGATGACCCTCGGTCACGGACTCCGAGGTGAAGAGGTATTCGTTATCTGCAAAGTCGCCGGTGCTCATAGGAAGAGAATTCGCGCTCCAAGTCGCTCGTCAGGGACGGTCAAGAGTACAGGCCTCGTCAGAACGTGAGCAGGCTTCTCGACCGACCGGCCACCAGATCAACAGGGAAATAGGCCGTACGAACATATGTTCGACAGCCTTCCGACCGACCCACTTGTTTGACTCTCGTCGATGACACCCCCCCAGCAAACACCCGGTCTCCGTGTTGCGGCGCTATTCGCCGGAGTCGGTGGAATCGAGGTAGGCCTGAAGCGGGCGGGACACGAGACAGAGCTTCTCTGCGAGTGGGACGCAGCCGCTCAACGCGTGCTTGCGAACCGCTTTCCCGAGATTCCACTGGCGGGAGACATAGCAACGCTGGGGGAACTTCCCGTAGTCGACCTCGTAACGGCGGGATTTCCTTGCCAGGACCTGAGCCAAGCAGGGCGGACTGCTGGGATCAAGGGTCAGCGTTCTGGCCTGGTGGAGCACGTTTTCCGCTTGCTGGACGGGGCCAGCCCCACGCCTTCCTGGCTCTTGCTGGAAAACGTGTCGTTCATGCTCTCACTGGACAAAGGCAGAGCGATGCGCTGGCTCACCAACGAACTTGAGGCACGCGGCTATAGCTGGGCCTATCGGGTTGTCGATACGCGCGCATTCGGTCTTCCTCAGCGTCGACAGCGTGTTCTGCTATTGGCATCGCAAACAGAGGATCCGCGCCCCGTGCTGCTCAACCAGGAGCACGGGGAGATCGAAATTGCCGACCGCGAAGGTCTCGCCTGCGGCTTCTACTGGACCGAAGGTGTCCGTGGCTTGGGCTGGGCGGTCGATGCCGTTCCGACGCTCAAGGGAGGCTCAACCATCGGGATCCCTTCTCCTCCCGCGATCTGGATGAGTGGTAGCCAGAAGGTTGTAACTCCCGACCTTCGCGATGCGGAGAGGCTGCAGGGATTCGACGCCAACTGGACCATCGCAGCCGACGAAATTCCTGGTCGGCAGCGAACGTCTCGATGGAAACTCGTTGGTAATGCCGTCAGCGTTCCGGTTGCGGAATGGCTCGGCGAACGGCTACTGACGTCAGAGGTCTATGACTCCACACGCGACAACGACCTGAAAGAGGGCGCGCGCTGGCCCCGCGCCGCTTGGGGCGGCAGCGGGGAACGAAGAGCAGTGGATCTGAGCATGTGGCCCGTAGCCTGGCCTCGTCCGCACCTGCACGAGTTCCTCGACCACGAGCCCGCGCTGCTCTCTGCCAGGGCCACCGCTGGCTTCCTGAAGCGTGCGGCACGTGGCAATCTTCGAATCCCTGAGGATCTCATTTGCGAGACACGAGCCCACCTGAAGGCGATGACACCACAGGCCCAACTCGAAGTGGCCTGACCTTCCGCGGTCCCGACAGCGGAACCGTCGCTCCTTCCTCTCCCGCTGTCAGCCAGCGCATGGCTCGGACGGGACGTCGGGACACCCGTCCCGAGATCGAGCTGCGCCGTGAGCTCCATGCCCGCGGGCTGAGGTTCCGCGTCGATCGGGCGGTCCTCCCCGATCGTCGCCGCCGAGCCGACATCGTCTTCGGCCCCTCGCGTGTCGTCGTGTTCGTCGATGGCTGCTTCTGGCACGGCTGCCCAGATCACGGCACCTGGCCAAAGGCCAACCAGGCCTACTGGCGCCAAAAAATCGAGACCAACATCCAACGCGACCGCGACTCCGACATGAGGCTCAAACTAGCCGGTTGGACGGTCGTGCGGATATGGGAGCACGAAGAAGCAGCAGCTGCTGCCGATCGCATCGAAAGCACTGTACGCGCGCAACGCAACGAAAAGAGCTCGTCTCTTGGAAGCCGAACCGCTGTGTAAGGTCGCCAACGTGCACGGCCCAAGCATCCTCGTCGAGAGCATGAGCGTCGCGCAGCCCCGTGGTTCGAGTCGGGAGCTGTGGCAATACCACTCGCGCTCAGATCTCCACAGCAAGGTCGGGTGCTGGGGCGTGTTCTTCGATTTGCTCCGTACGAGCGCGCTGCTTCGAGATCACGCCGTAGAGGGCAAGGTCATCTTCGGAGTCAACTTCCAAATGCGCGACTACTCCACCGGGCGCAAGAAGGATCTCGACCTCGTCATCGCTCGACCTTCCGGAGAGCCGGCAGGTCGATCTCGGACTCTTCACGACATGGCAGATCACTGGAACGTGAAGCTCTCCTCCGAGCAACGAAACGAACTCGATGCGCTTCCCACCATCCTCGAAGGGGGAGTGATCGGATCGGCCGTGCTCGTTGCGCTCGAGGCCAAGGCGGCCATGACTGCTCACAGCAAGGCTCGGCCCCGCTTGTACGACGAACTCAACTCAAGCCATCTCACGGTGCACGGGGCGTCGGCACAAGCGCTCGCGGTCGGCCTCGTCATGGTCAATGGAAGCGAGAGCTTCGTGAGCCCAGAGCTTCAAAGGGACGGCGGGCGAAGCGTCATTTCCAATCACCGCCAACCAGAAGCAGCCCTAGGGATCCTCGACAAGGTCAAGGAGATACCTCGACGGACGGGAACCACTGCTCACGGCTTCGACGGGCTGGGAATCATCGTCGTGGAAGCCCCTAACGACGGCTCCCCAATCTCTTTGGTCGAGGCACCGCCGGCGCCTCAGCCCGGCGACATCTTCCGCTACGACGAGATGCTCACACGAGTGGCCAACGAGTACGACACACGTTTCAACTCGATCTAGTCGCTGTAGCTGCGACGCCCTTTTGCCGTCTTGATGTCGATCACGAGGGGCACCCCTTCGAGGCCGTAGCGCTCGCGCAGGCGGTTCTCCAGGAAGTAGGCGTAGTCGCGGGTCACCAACGAGCGATCGTTCACCTGCAGCGCGAAGCGCGGCGGCGAGGTCTCGAACTGGGTCAGGTAGTAGAGCTTGAGCCGCTTGCCGCGGCGGGCCGGCGGCTGGCGGGTTGCCTGGAGGTCCGCCAGGAAGCGGTTCAGCTCGGGAGTGGAGATCCGCTGGGAGAGGCGGTCGGCGAGGTCGAGCGCCTCGGCCACGAGCCGCTGCAGCCCGCGCCCGGTGGTGGCCGAGACGGCCATCAGCCGCGGCCGCTGGCGCAGCTTCTTGGTCACCCTCGCGCGGGCGTCCTCGAGCTCGGTGTCGGTGATGTCCCACTTGTTGAGCGCGATCACCGTGGCGCAGTGGGTCTTCATCGCGAGCTCGGCGATCCGGAAGTCCTCGGTGGTGATGCCCTCGGAGGAGTCGCAGAGCACGATCGCCACGTCGGCGCGCTCGGCCGCCTGCTCGGAGCGCAGCTGCGCGTAGTAGTCGACCGTCCCCGCCACCTTCGTGCGCCGCCGCAGGCCGGCGGTGTCCACCAGGATCACCGGGCGGCCGTCGATGTCCACGCGCGTGTCGATCGCGTCGCGGGTCGTGCCGGCCATGTCGGCCACGATCACCCGCTCCTCACCCAGCAGCTTGTTGACCAGGGAGGACTTGCCCACGTTCGGGCGCCCGATCACGGCAAGGCGCGTGGGCTGCTCGCCGGTGTCCTCCGGAACGCCGGTGAGGGACTCGGTGACGCGGTCGAGCAGATCGCCGGTCCCAAGCCCGTGCGCCGCCGACACCGCCACCGGCTCGCCGAGACCGAGGCCGTAGAACTCCGCCGCCCCCGCCTGCTGCTGCACCACGTCCACCTTGTTGGCCGCCACGATCACCGGCGTCGAGGATCCGCGCAGCTCCTTCGCCAGCTCGGCGTCGCCGGGCCTCAGGCCCGCCGATGCGTCGACCACGAACACGGCCACGTCGGCCTCCGCGAGGGCGTTGCGGGCCTGGCGCTGCACCGCCTTGGCGAGGTCGTCGGTCTCGTCCATGTCCACGCCGCCGGTGTCCACGAGCAGGAAGCTGCGGCCGTTCCAGTCGGCCTCCACCTCCTTGCGATCGCGCGTGACGCCCGCCTGCGGGTGCACGACCGTCTCCCGGGTCTCGGAGAGGCGGTTGACCAGGGTCGACTTGCCTACGTTCGGGTAGCCGACGACGGCCACCTTGGGAAGCGCCATGGCCCTATGCGCCTTGCTTCTGCTTCGCCGCTTGCCTTGCGGCGCTGACGAATCCCACGATCTGCCCCACGACCTCGTCGATGCTCATGCCGGTCGTGTCGAGCTCGATCGAGCCCTCGGCCGGCTTCAGCGGCGAGTGCTCGCGCGTCTGGTCCTGCGCGTCCCTGATCGCCTGATCGCGCTGCACGGTCTGGATGTCTGTTCCGAGCTCCTGCGCCCTGCGCCGCGCCCGCTCGTGGGGATCGGCCGTCAGGAAGACCTTCACCGCAGCGTCCGGCACCACGACGGTTCCGATGTCGCGTCCCTCCGCGACCCAGTCCCCCGAGGACAGCACCTCGCGCTGCTTCTGGACCAGCGCCTGCCTGACCGCCGGGTTGGTCGCGACCTTCGAGGCGGCCTCCGTCACCGCGGGGGCGCGAATCGCCTCGGTGATGTCCTTGCCGTTGGCCACGACCCGCTCCCCGAGCGTGATCTCCAACTCGCTCGCCCGTTCGGAGGCGGCGCCGCTCTGCTCGAGCGTCGCCAGCCCCACCGCGCGGTACATCGCCCCCGAATCGAGGTAGGTGAAGTCAAGTGCTTCCGCGGTGGCTCGGGCCACCGTGCTCTTGCCGGCCCCAGCGGGCCCATCGATAGCCACGACCATCGTCGGAGAGGCTACTGCCGCGCAGCGCGCGGCCCTTGGCCCCTGGCGTGTCCCGGCCTGTGGACCACCATCACTAGAACGAGATTCTAGAATCGTGTTCTAGGGGTTGGGCCTAACGGACGGGGATGGGGACGACCTCGATGCGGTTGCGGCCTGGGCGGAAGGCCCGCGGGGGCACAACCACGGTGAAGAACTCCTCGCCACCGCGCACGAGGGTCCACCCCGTCGCTCGAATGCGGCCGTTGACGGCCACGGCGATCGGCCTGGTGCGTGGCCGCTCGGAGAGGACGGCACCGCTGACATCGAGCGGCAGGAGATGCGCTCGGACGTTGACGTAGCGGCGCTTGTCGTCGAGAACGGCCGTGAAGCGCCCTGGAGCCCGGCGCACCGAGCCGAGTGGGCGGCCGATCAGCTCGGGCGCAGGGCCGGCGTTGAGGGGGTCGCGTGCGCCCAGCGTCGCATGGCGGCTAGCCACGGCGGCGTCGCGCTCGCGCGCCAGCCGCGCACGACGGATCGTGACGCTGCCGTCGCCCAGCTCGCGGTGGATCGTCAGCGGGCGGCTGCGCCCGTCCAGCTCGCCGGCCGCCAGCCCGGCAACCGGCCATGGAACCTTCACGTCGAGCTCCTCGGCGATCGTCGGCAGCACGTCGACGCTCTCCACGTAAGCGTCGTCGACCGCGCCGCGACGCTGCCGCGGCACCTTCACGAACAGCGGCACCGAGGCGATCTCAGCGACGTTGCCCTCGGTGACGACACGCGAGTGGTCACCGGGCCGGAACGCGGCGCCGTGGTCCGCGGTGACCACGACCAGCGCCCGGTCGTAGAGGCCGATCCGCTTCAGATGTGCGACCAGCCGCCCGATCAGGCGGTCCACGTACTCCACCTGCAGCAGGTGCCGCTGCCAGCCCAAGGCAGCCGCCCGCGGGTCGCGCGGCCAGCGGCCGAAGGGCGAGACGCTCACCTGGCGCAGGCTGCGGTACTTGCGCCCCGAAGGCTCGTAGAGCCACGGGCGGTGCGGCAGCAGCAGGTGCAGGAAGTTGAGCGTCGGCTCGCGTGCCGGGACGATCGTCTGCAGGAAGCGCTCGAAGCGCACGTCCTGCGTCGCGTACATCAGGCGCCTGACCGACTCGCCCTGGGCCGGGCGGGGCCGCTCGGATGCCGTGCTGCCGCTCGGGCGCAGGGAATCCGCCAGCCGCGTGCGCAGGCTCAGCGGCAGCGCCGGGACATCCCGGACGGCGTCGGAGGCGATCCGCCGCATGCGCCGCTCGAAGGGCTCGACCCGCTGGACCGGGCAGGCGGGCTGAGCGCAGAGGTCCGTCAAGGCCTCCGAGACGTCTAGCCGATGCGAGCCGCCGAGCAGGGTGAAGAGGTTGCGCGGATGCTCGGCGGCCACCTGCAGCGCGCCGGGCTCGACCGGCCGCCCGGTGAGGATCGAGGGCACGGCGATCTGCGTGTAGTCGCCCACCGTCGCCGCGTTGCGGTACCAAGTCGCATCGCGGCCCAGCGCCGCAAAGCCTGGGTAACGCTGCTCGTCGATGCTGCCGCGGCGATCCATCAGCGAGACCGTCGGCAGCTCGTCGAGCACCACCATCACGACCGGCGCCCCGTTCGAGGCCGCGCGCTGGGGGTCCGCCCCGTCACCGCCGAACGCCAACGCGCGCAGCGGCGAGAAGACGAGGAACAGCGCGAGCACCAGCACCGGCGAGAACGAGAGCACGGTCAGCCATGAGCGCACCAGCTGGGCGCGCGCGTAGAGCGCGGCGGCCGCGACTCCGGCGAGGACCACCACCGCGTCGAGCGTCTTGATCGACCACGCGACCTCGGCCTCGGTGAGCGCCTGCCACACGACGAGCCCCACGAGCCCGCCGATGAAGATCAGGTGCAGCGCGTCGCGGAGGCGCTCGCTGACCAGGCCGGCGAGCCACTCCGCCGCGAGCATTACCAGCGGCGGGACGAGCACCAGGCCGAAGGCGAACAGCAGCACGTCGCCCGAGGTCGCGCCGCGCTCAACGAAGAAGTCCGGGCCGTCGGCGAGCGGCTGGAAGTACTGCCACGCGATCGCGAACGACGAGATCGCCGCCAGGTGCAGGCCGTTGCGAAGAAGAGGCGGCAAACGGCAGCCAGTCTTTCACTTCCCTTTCACATCGAGCGCAAGCGGCTCGACACAACCGCCTCTATGCCACCAAGCGCCCCAGATCGGCCTCGAAGCCGGGGTAGGAGACCGCCGCGGCCTCCATCCCGACCACCTCCACGCCATCGCGTGAGGCCAATCCGGCGATCGCGCCGAGCATCGCCAGGCGGTGGTCGCCGAGGGCGTCGATCACGCCGCCGCGCAGCGGCGAGCCGTCGCCGCGCACCGCGAAGCCGTCCTCGGTCTCCTCGATGTCGGCGCCCAGGCCGCGCAGGCCGGTGACCACACCGGCAATCCGATCGGACTCCTTGTGGCGCAGCTCGGAGGCGCCTCGCACCACCGTCTCACCCTCGGCCACCGCGCCCATCAGGGCGACGAGCGTCAGCTCGTCGATCGCCCCGGGAACCTCCTCCGGCCCGACCTCGGTGCCGACCAGCGGCCCGTAGGCCACGTCCAGCTCGCCCACCGGCTCCTCGTCGGAGAACGTTCCAGGGGGCTCGAGGCCGCCGACGATCACGGCCCCCATGCGCTTGGCGATCTCGAAGAAGCCGCAGCGCGTCCAGTTGAGCCCCACCCCTTCGATCACCAGGCGCGAGCCCGGCACGATGCAGGCCGCGGCGACCATGAACGCGGCGGACGAAGGATCGCCGGGGACGGCTATCGAGTCGAGCTCCAGCTCATCGACCTGGGCGACCGAGATGCTCAGGCCGTCGCGCTCGAACGGGACGCGCGAGCGGCTGAGGATCCGCTCGGTGTGGTCGCGGCTCTGGCGCGTCTCGGTGATCGTCGTCTTGCCGTCGGCGAGCATGCCCGCGATCAGCACGCACGATTTGACCTGGGCGCTGGCCACCGGCATCGCGTAGTCGATGCCCTTGAGCTCGGCGCCGTGGACCGTGAAGGGCGGCAGGCGCTCCTCGCGGGCGGTGATGCCCGCGCCCATCTGCCGCAGGGGCTCGGCGATGCGGTCGACCGGCCGGCGGCGGATCGACTCGTCGCCGTCGATCGTCCACTCGCCGCCGGGCTGCCCCGCGAGCCAGCCGGGCAGCAGGCGCATGAGCGTGCCGGAGTTGCCCACGTCCACCAGGCTGCCGGTGGTCTCGAGCGCCGCGTGGAGGCCCACACCGCGGATCAGCAGGCGGCCGTCGCCGCCCTCCTGCACCCCGGCGCCGAGCCGCAGCAGCGTCTCGAGCGTGGACTGGGTGTCGGCCGAATCGAGGAAGTTGGTGACGGAGACCGGCTCGTCGCTCATCGCGGCGAACAGCGCGGCGCGGTGCGAGATCGACTTGTCGGCCGGCGGGACGAAGCTCCCGCGCAGCGGGCCGGAGGGCTCGAAGCGACTTGTGGTCACAGCTCGAGGCGCCTGCTGCTCACGCCTCGGCGACGGGAAAGCCGAGGTCGTCGATCAGCGTGCGGGCGCGGGTCGCCTGGTCGTCCCCCGAGATCCAGAGCGTGATCGCGCCGGAGCGCATGTCGGGAGCAGGCGCAAGCGCCATGTCCACGATGTTCACCCCTGCCTTCCCCAGTGCCAAAGCCACCTGGGCGACGATACCGGGACGGTTGGGAACGGATAGGACCAGCTCGTGAACCTCGCCTCCGGCCAGGTCGGCCTCAAGCAGGCGGCGCCGGTCCTCACGTGCGGACTCGTTCCAGGCGGTGAGGGCCTCGGCGTCGCCGCTGCGCAGGGACTGCGCGACCTCCTGGAGGCGGCCGACCGTCGCGTCCACCTCGTCGGCGATCGCATCGGCGTTGGCGAGGTAGATGTCCGTCCAGATCGCCGAGTTGGCGCCCGCGACGCGGGTGGCGTCCCGGAAGCTCGGGCCAACCCGCGGGAGCGCCGCGTCCTCCTCGCTGAGGGCGCCGGCGGCTTGGGCCACCAGCACGTTCGCGAGCACGTGCGGAAGGTGGCTGACGGTGGCCAGCAGGCGATCGTGCGACTCGGCATCGATCGCGGCGGGGCGAGCGCCGAACGCCGCGACGAGGCGGTGGAGGCGCTCGAAGAGGATCCCCGACGACTGCTCGCTCGGGGTGAGGTACCAGCAGGCGCCCTCGAACAGGTCGGCGCGCGCGTGCTCCACCCCGGCCGTCTCGGCGCCGGCGATCGGGTGGCCGCCCACGAAGCGGGGGTCGTCGAGCGCCTCGACGATGTCGAGCTTGATCGAGCCGACGTCGGTTACGACGCAATCCTCTCCCGCGAGGGCGAGGACCTCCGCGATCTGACCGCCCAGCGCGCCTACGGGGGCGCAGCAGAAGCAAACGGAGGCTCCTTCGAGGGCCTGCTCGAGGGTCTCAGCCGCCTCGTCGATCGCACCCAGCTCCCTCGCGCGGGCGAGCCGCTCCGGGCTGCGCCCGAAGCCGATCACGGTGGCCCCCTCCACCCGCTCACGCGCGGCGAGGCCGATCGATCCCCCGATCAGCCCGACGCCGAGTACGGCGATCTTCATCCGTCGCGCCGGGCGCGCACCGCCGCGGCCAGCCCGCCGAGCACTTCGGCCGTCTGGCCCCACTCCATGCACGCGTCGGTGATCGACTGCCCGTATTCCAGCGGGGCGTCTCCATCGAGGCTCTGGCTGCCCGCCACGAGGAACGACTCGAGCATCACGCCGGCGATGGCGGTGCTGCCGTTGGCGAGCTGATCGGCGATGTCGGCGGCCACGCCGGGCTGGCGCTCGTGGTCCTTGCCGCTGTTGTCGTGTGAGGCGTCCACCACCAGGCGCTCGGGCAGCCCGGCCGCGCGCAGCTTGGCCAGGGCCTCCTCGATCGCCTCGGCGCCGTAGTTGGGCGCTCCCCGCCCACCGCGCAGGATCACGTGGCAATCGGGGTTTCCGGTGGTGTGCAGGATCGCCGGCGTCCCGCTGTCGTCCACGCCGGCGAACGCGTGCGAGACCGCTGCGGCGCGCACTGCGTCGACGGCGACCTGGACGTTGCCGTCGGTGCGGTTCTTGAAGCCAATCGGCATCGAGAGGCCGGAGCCGAGCTGGCGGTGGATCTGGCTCTCGGTGGTCCGAGCGCCGATCGCCCCCCAGGCCACCGTGTCGGAGATGTACTGCGGCGTGATCGGGTCGAGGAACTCCACGCCGATCGGCAGGCCGAGGCTCAGCACCTCGAGCAGCAGCTTGCGAGCCATGTGGAGGCCGGTGTTCACGTCGCCCGAGTTGTCCAGGTGCGGATCGTTGATCAGGCCCTTCCACCCCGTCGTGGTGCGCGGCTTCTCGAAGTAGACGCGCATCGCGATCAGCAGGTCCTCGCTCAGCTCGGCGGCCACCTCGCTCAGGCGGCGGGCGTACTCGAGCGCGGCGTCCACGTCGTGCACGCTGCACGGCCCCACTACCACGAGCAGGCGATCGTCGGTGCCGCCGAGCACGGCGGCCACCTCCGCGCGGCCACGCACGACGGCCTGCTCGCGCTCGTCGCCGAGCGGCAGCTCACCGAGCAGCTGTGCGGGCGGGATCAGCGGTACGACGCGCTCGATCCTCTGGTCGCGGACGCGATCCACGGCTGTTCCCCCCTTCTCCATTCCGATCATCATGTCTGTTCTTCCAAGCCTCTCAAAGTTCTGTGCGGTCCTGATGTGCGTGGGTGCCCTGCTGCAACGGAGCAAGGCACTGCTGTCGGCGCCCGGCGAGGGACTGCTCGGTCAACGGCGAAGCGCCGCTGCCGGACGCCTAGCTAAATCGCCAATAGGACTCGGAGGCAAGCCGACGAGCGCCCGTAAGGGCGGGTGAGGCGGTCGGCGTGCCGGTGCGAGCCATCCATGTCTTTGTAGCAGAGGAGGTGGCGGTCCGGCAAGCGCCTGCAAGCGACCGAACGCGCTAGAGCAGCTCGTCGAGGGCGGCCAGGAAGCTCTCGTTGTCCCGCCGCGCGCCGTAGGTGACGCGCAGGTTTCCCTCTGCGCCCAGGGCCTTGCCCGCCCGGACGATCACGCCGCGCTGGGCGAGGCCGTCGACGATCGCGTCCTCGTCGCGGTCGCCGAGCGAGACCCAGGCGAAGTTCGCCTGGCTCTCGGAGCTAGTGAGACCGCGCGCCTCGAGCTCGGTCTCCAGGAAGGCGCGCTCGACGACGGTCGCCTCCACCCTGCGCTCCACCTCGTCCTGGTGGCGGATCGCCTCGGCGCCGGCGGCCTGGGCGAGCGTGTTGACCGAGAACGGCTGGCGCACGCGGTCGACCGCCAGGCGGAACTCCTCCGAGCCGAGCGCGTAGCCGACCCGCAGTCCGCAGAGCCCGTAGACCTTGGAGAAGGTGCGCAGGAGGACGAGGTTCGGGTGCTTGTCGAGCAGGTCGAGCGAATCGCCCGGGTCCTGCAGCGTGTTGAACTCGACGTAGGCCTCGTCGACGATCACGGCGACGTTGCGCGGCAGGCCGGCGACGAACTCGTCGATCGCCTCCACCGGCAGGGCTGTGGCCGTCGGGTTGTTCGGGTTGCAGACGAGCACGAGCCGGGTCGCGGCGGTGACCTCCGCCGCCATCGCCTCGAGGTCGTGGTAGCCGTTCTCGTCGAGCGGCACCTCGATCGCGCGTGCGCCGGCTTGGGCGGCGAGCTGCGGGTACATCGAGAACGAAGGCCAGGCGTAGACGACCTCCGCCCCGGGCTGGAGCAGCGCGTCGGCGGCCGCCATCAGGATCTCGCAGGAGCCGTTGCCAACCGCGACACGGGCCGCCGGGATCTCGCAGCGGTCGGCGATCCGCGAGCGCAGCAGCGTCTTACCCGGGTCCGGATAGCGGTTCAGGCGCTCGACCTCGCCCTTGAGCGCGCCGACCACCGCCGCCGACGGGCCCCACGGCGCCTCGTTGGAGGCGAGCTGCACGAGCTCGCCCTCGTAGTCCCACGTCTTCGCCTTCGGGTAGACGGGGATCGCCTCGAGGTGGCGGTTGAACTCGATGCCGGTCACTGCGCGCCCTCGAGGTCGCGGCGCAGCGCGATCGCGTCGCGCAGGTACACGTGGGCGGCGGGCCTTGCGGGATCGGCGTAGCAGTGGAGCATCAGCCTGATCACGCGGGGCAGCGCGCCCGGCACGTCGATCTCCCGTGCGCACAGGAGCGGCACGTCGCTCAACCCCAGGCGCCGCGCGGCGGCGGCCGGGAACTCCGCGTCGAGATCCCCCGTGCAGGTGAACAGGCAGCTGACCATGTCCTCGCTCTGCACCTCGTTACGGGCGATCACCTCGCGCAGCAGCTCCTCCGTCGCGTCGAGGATCGCATCGGGGTCGTTCTCCGGAACCGTGATCGCGCCTCTGAGCGCCGTGAGCCTCACAGCCGTTGATTCTTCCAGAGCCGGTGGAGTGCGCCGCGCCGGCGGCCTCAGCCGCCCGCGGCCTTGCGCAGCCGCTCCACCTCGGCTTGGGAGAGCCGCCGCGAATCGCCCTCGTTGAGGCGGCCCAGCCGCAGCGGCCCGAACGCGACCCTCTGCAGCTCCACGACCCGGTGCCCGATCGCCTCGCACATCCGGCGCACCTGGCGCTTGCGGCCCTCGTGGATGGCGATCTCGATCAGGCCGGGCTCGACGACGCGAGCTCTTGCCGGCGAGGTCCGCCCGTCCTCGAGCTCGACGCCGTTGCGCAGCTGCCGCAGCTCACGCTCGGACACCTGCGGCGGCAGCACTCGCACCTGGTAGACCTTCTCGACCTCGTAGCGGGGATGGGTCAGGCGGTCCGCCAGCGCGCCGTCGTTGGTCAGGAGGATCAGGCCGGTCGAGTCCGCGTCCAAGCGCCCGACCGGGTAGAGCCGGCGGTCCGAGCCGATCATCTCCACGACCGTCGGGCGGCCGTGCGTGTCGCTGGCGGTGGAGACCACCCCCGGCGGCTTGTTGAGCGCGTGCACCTCGTGCGGCTCCGGCGCAACCGGGCGGCCGTTGACCTCCACGCCGCTCGTCTCGTCGACGTCCCGCGCCGGATCGGTGACCACCTTGCCCGCCACCTTCACCCGGCCGTCGTCGATCAGCTTCTCGGCCGCTCGCCGCGATGCGACGCCAGCGTGGGCGAGGTACTTGGCTAGGCGCATCGGCCCCAAGGCTCGCAGGCCGAGGCGGTAAGGCGCAGGACGGCCTAGCCGCCGTCGCCGACGACCTCGCTCAGCAGCTCGGACCAGGCCGCGACCATGGCGGGTCGGGCGAAGCCGGCAACGCGGGCGACGCCGCGAGCACCGATCGCGCGTAGCTCCGCTTCAGGCATCGCGGCGAGACCCGACATCGCATCCGCCAATGCGTCGACGTCCTCCGGTGGCACCACCACTCCAGCCTCGGCGTCCGAGACGAGCTCGGCGGCCTCGCCCGCAGCGGACAGCAGCAGCGGGCGCCCCGCAGCCATCGCCTCGAACGTCTTCGTGGGCAGGGCGTCGCGAAAGATCGGCCGGTCACGCAGCAGCACGGCGGCCACGTCGGCATCGCGATAGAGCGCCGGCACCGCGTCCACCCCCACGGCGCCGAGCACGCGCACGTTCGCGACTCGGGCTGCCGCCTCGCGAACGGCTTCGATCTCGGCGCCCGCCCCCGCGATCGTGACCTGCACCCGCTCCGCCCCGACCCGGTCGGCGGCCTCGACGAGCGTCCGCAGGCCCTGAGCCATCCCGACCGTGCCGGCGTAGAGCACTCGCAGCGGGCCGCTGCGGCGCAGCGGGGGCGCGGCGAAGCTCCCGAGATCCACCGCCGGGGGGATCCGCCGCACCTTGCCGGCCGCCTCGGCGCGGCCACCGAGCTCGCGCTC
Organism: uncultured Solirubrobacterales bacterium; assembly: GCA_963715445.1. Taxonomy (GTDB): domain Bacteria; phylum Actinomycetota; class Thermoleophilia; order Solirubrobacterales; family Thermoleophilaceae; genus JAAYBF01. The sequence continues at coordinate 2,114,786 of OY970240.1, read as the reverse complement.
CATGCCGCGCGTAGGCACCACGACGCGCACCGCGCGGCGGTAGGCGTGCCGCTCGAGCGCGCGTGCCGCGGCGATCGCCCGTGGGCTCTCGACGGCACCCAGGGCCACCACCGAGTCGGGCCAGAGGTCCGACACGTGGAGCACCAGCCGGGCGCCGCGCAGGCGGGCGTAGAGCGGCCCGGCGGCGGCAAGCAGCAGCGGCGGCGTCTCGGCGACGACCACGTCGGCGCGTCCGGCGAACGCGGCGGTGCCTACGGCCGACGCGGCGAAGGAGGCGTGGTCCAGCAGACGCCGCCCGACCCCGCGGTTGGCGGCGGGCAGCACCCAGCTGCGCGAAACGGCAATCCCATCTTGGTCGTGACGGGCCCGTATGCCATTTGAATAGCCGTCCCGGACGACGCCGTCGGGGTAGTGCGGCGGACAGGTGTGAACCGACACCTCTGCACCGCACGCCGCGAGCCCGCGGGCGAGCGCGTCCAGGCGCACCTGCGGCGCTCCGACCTCGGGCGGGAAGTAGTGGGTCAGAATGACGACGCGCATGCGATCTACCGAAGGCTATGGGGGCCAACCCTCACGACGGCGCAAGGCATGGTCGATCGACAACCGGGGCAACCGGGCGGCGCGTGCCGAGCTGATCGACGCCATCCGTCGGCTCCTCGAGTCGGAGATCCACGGAACGGGTCCGCTGCTCGACTGCGGCTGCGGTACGGGGTGGCTGCTGGAGGAGCTCGCCGGAGCCGGCGTCGAGCCGGGTCGGCTTCACGGCGTGGACGCCGATCCGGTAAGAGTCAAGGCGGCGCGACGGCGGGTGCCCGGAGCCACGGTCGAAGCGGCCGACGCCCGACGGCTGCCGTTCGCCGACGATGCGTTCGACGCCGTCCTCTACGTCGTGTCGCTGTCCTCGATGGGTCCCTCCGCGGCCGTGCGGGCGGCGCTGATCGAGGGACGGCGGGTGCTGGCACCGGGCGGCGCGCTCGTGATCTACGAGCCGCGCATCCCGAATCCGCTCAACCACGCGACGCGGCGGGTCACGCAGGCAGACCTGACGGGGGCCGGGATCGCGCCGTCCGAGAGCAGGACGATCACGCTGCTCCCTCCGCTCGGCCGGCGTCTGGGCCGATTCACGAGCACAGCCCACCCCCTTCTCTCACGCGTGCCGTGGCTGCGCTCGCACGAGCTGGTCCTTCACCGTGAACGGGCTCGCACCTAGTCGTCCGACCGCCGAGCGGAAGGGCCGCTCATTAGTCCACGTAGCCGAACGTCTTCATCAGCTCCAGCCCGACGCCCTCTTGCAGCTGCGGGAAGTCGCCCTCGTGCAGAACCGAGGTCCACTGTCCCCGATTGTCGAAGATCGGCTGGTTGACCTGCCAGTTGCGATAGCTCGCGTTGTAGCGCCCCTCTTCCGCCTCGAAGACTCCCGTCTGCCCGAACCAGAGGTTCTCCTGCTCGTGATAGCGCAGTATGGCTTCGTCGAACGGGATCGTCGTGAACTCGCAGACGCGCCTGACGGTTCCCTCCGGATCCTCGATCAGGTCCTCGTGGCGATAGACGAACACGTCTTCGGCCCCCTGCTCGCTCGCGACGATCGAGTTGCTGGTGATCCACTGGTCGATGCCGAGAGGCGGCTCTCCCGTACGCCGGGTGTAGGAGGCGGCTACGTCGCGGCCGTCCCGCACCGGGATGACGAAGCGCGCCCCCGGCACGACGGTCCGGATGATCCGCATGTGGCGGACGTGGCGAGGCGTCTTCTCGGCCAGGAACCGCTTTCCGGAGGCCTCCGCGTCTTCGAGCAGGCCCGCGAAACCTTCCTTCGCCTCGCTCTCCACGTGCGTTCGGAAGATCCCCGTTTCGCGAAGCGGTATGTACACCTCGGGATGGGTCGCCAGCATGTTGGCCATCAGGGTCGTCCCGCTGTGCCCACAGCCACATATAAATATGAACGCGTCCACATCCAGCCTTTCTCGGCTCACGCCACGGAAACGTGGAATGAGGTGCTCGTCGTTATCCGGAGCCGGGGCGATACGGCTCGGGGCGCTTGGGGCCTCGCGTGACCTTGCCGGCAAGGCCGTCCAGGCACGAGCCCAGATCGAGCGCGATGCCGCCCAGCTCCTTCACGCGTATGCACAGGTCCTTGCCGAAGACGCCGGCGCCTACGAGGAAGATCTCTCCCGGATGGCGCACACGGATGTCCGCGCGCAGGCGCCGGTAGAAATCGGGCCAGATGGGCACGTCGTGCAGGGCCGCCTCGTATGAATCGTCTACCCGCCGCATGATGTACTGCGACGGCACTTGGTACACGCTCACGTCGGGGACGCCGAAGTCGCGCTCCATCACGTGCTTGACGTCCCGGCACGAGATGACGCTGATCTGCTGCTGCCCGGCGAGCAGCGTCGGCAGCGCATCTCGCAGCTCGTTGTTGAAGAGGCAGTGCGAGACGTGCGCCGCCTCCCTGCCACCGGCGAGGCGCTCGGAGAAGATCCGCTCGATCCGGTCCACCCAGAGCAGGTGCTCATCGCTGAACGAGGCGCTCCCACGGATACCGACGAGATCCGCCTCGTCGAGGGCGTTCATGACCAAGGCCTTGACCTCGAAGACCTCTTCCGGCGTCAGGATCAAGCCCGTTTGGCGGCGCAACTTGTTTATCGCGACCTGCACGGATTGGGGATCCTCCCGCCGCGCCACCAGCAGGCGCCCCTCTCCCTCGCCGAAGCGAACAGCGGCAGCAGCCACGCCCTCGCGCACCCAGGACATGGTGAGCTTCGGCACCCGCTTCTTGGAGATGTTCACGGGCGTTGAGAGGGCGGGCCCCACGCCGCCGGGCGCCGGGCTCGGATCGGCGGAGGACACGGCGTCGGGGTGGAAGTCGGGGGCTTGCATCGAAGTGAGTCGGCGTCGGTCGGCGATGACATCGCCAGCGGCCGGGGCGCTGATCCTAGCCACCGCCCGGCGGCATGCGGCCCGCTGGATTGCCGTGGGATGCCGCTAGAGTCTGGCCGCGCTTGCAAGACCACGCGCGCACACCCGTCTCCCCAGCATTGCGGACGCTCGAAGACGTCGACTGGAGTTCCTACGACTTCATCGACCTGGGGTCCTCGAAGGGCGGATCTCTCAAGATGTGCAGAGGGCGCTTTGACGCCCAGCGCGGCATCGGGGTGGACATCGACCCGAGCAAGGTCGAGATCGCGCAGGCGCGCGGCGTCGAGGCGGTCCTCGGCGACGCTAGGAACCTCCCTCCCGACTGCGGCGTTCGATTCGTCTCGATGGTCGACTTCCTGGAGCACCTGCCAGACCTCGAGACGGTCGGCGATGTGATCGCCTCCGCAGCCCGTGCCGCGACCGACTTCCTCTTCATCTCACACCCCTCCTTCGAGGGCGAGGGGTACCTGGAGAGCCTGGGGCTGAGGCAGTACTGGTGGAACTGGAGGGGGCATCCGGTCCATCCCCAGGTCAGCGACTACTGCGAGATCTTCGATCGGCTTGGGCTCAGGCAGTACATGATCCGCAACGAGACACGGGTCCACGACTCGACCCACCCCTCGATCCTCCCGAAGGACGCGCCGCGCGACCAGGGGAACTTCGATCCTTCACGCCACCCACCGAAGCCGCAGGTTCGCTTCGAGATGCCGATCTGGCGTGCTCAGACGATCTACGTCGCGCTGCGCGCCTTCGAGCCGAGGGAGTGGCGCCACCTCACGGAGGGCGCCGCGGCCGCACGGCTCGCCCGGCGGAGAAGGGCTCGCAGAGGCCTGCCTGAGCCGAGTGCCGCGCCGGCGGCAGCGAAGGAGGCCGAAAGCGCCGGCGAGCGGACCGTGGCTCGAAAGGCGCTGCCCTACCTGCGCGAGTCAGGTTGGATCAACAGCCACCGCACGCGTAGCGCCGTCGATGCCGAGTCACGTCCGGTGCCCTGGTATCGGTACGCCGCAACCGACTTCCTGGCTGCACGGATATCGCCCGAGCTCGACGTGTTCGAGTTTGGAAGCGGCAACTCGACCCTTTGGTGGGCGCAACGCGTTCGCAGCGTGGTGGCCGTGGAGCACGACCCGGGATGGGCGACCGAGGTCGCTGCGGCTGCTCCGGCCAACGCTGAGGTCCTGAGGGTGCCGGTCGAGCCGGATGGGGACTACTGCCGTACGCCGCAGCGCCTCGAGAGGGCGTTCCACGTCCTCGTGATCGACGGGCGCGATCGCGTCAACTGCGCGCGGCAGGGGGTCTCGACCCTGACCGACGACGGCGTGATCGTCTGGGACGACAGTCATCGCCGCCGCTATGCCATCGGCCTCTCCTACCTCGAGCAGCGAGGCTTCCGCCAACTGGAGTTCACCGGCCTGGGCCCAATCGAGGCGTCGGCCGGGGAGACCAGCATCCTGTACCGACCCGGTAACTGCCTCGGGATATAGGCGAGTGCGGTTACGTCTGTGACCGCTCCTCAGCGGGACAAGCGGCCGGTCGTGCTCTTCGGCCGCCGAATCAGCCGAGACAGCGCGATCTACGCGCTGGGCCTGATGGTCGTGTTCCCGGCGAGCCTGCTCAACGCGATCGTCCTGACGCACCTCCTGACGCCGGGCGAGTACGGGGACCTCGGGGTCCTGTTCATCTTCGCCGGGCTGCTCACGATCGCCGAGAACCTGGTCACGCTGCAGGGCACCTTCTCCTATGTGTACGGAGCGGCGGACGAGGAGGGCGAGACCGACGAGGAGGAGGCGACCGCCGGGCGGGACAAGCGGCGCGCCATGACCACCGGAGTCGTCGCCTTGCTCGTGGTCATCGTCCTGGTCAGCGTTCCGCTCATCGCGATGTCCGACAGCATCGCGTCGTGGCTGATCGGCGATGGAGCATCGGGTGACGTCCTCGTCTGGGCGGTCTTCTCGGCGGGCGCCGGCGCGATCTGGAGGGTCTCGATCAACCTGTTCCGCCTCGAGCGGCGTCCGGTCGGCTTCGCCGTCATCAACGGCCTCCGGCCGCTGATCGTGCTCGCGATCTCCGTTCCCCTCGTAGCGTCGGGAGAGGGGATACGCGGCGCCCTGATCGGGACCACGTTCGGCACCCTCGCCGCGGTGGCGGTGTGCGTCGCAGTCGGCCCACGGCTGCTGACGCTGGCGGTCAGCGGCTCCGACCTGCGGCAGATCCTCCAGCGTGGCGGGCGCAGGATCCCGGTCATGCTGTCGCTCTGGACGCTGAGCAACGCCGACCTGCTCTGGCTCTCGCGCTTCAGCAACGGCGCCGACCTGGGGGTGTACCGGCTCGCGAGCCGCTTCGGCAGCGTGCCGTCGTACTTCATCAGCGCCTACCTGATGGCGTGGGGGCCCCTGAAGCGGTCCTCGGCCTACAAGGCGGCGCTCGAGGAGCAGCCCGCCCTCGTCAAGAGCAGGCTCATGACCTACTTCGTCGTGGCGAGCCTCGGCATCGTGCTCGTGCTCGGCGTCGCCGCCACCGCGCTGGTCCGCGTCGCGCCCCCCGCCTACGAGGATGCGGCGCCCCTGATCCCGCTGATCGGGCTGTCGCTCGTCTGCTACGGGATATACGTGCTGCTCAACAGGACCGCCAGGTACCGACGGAAGCAGATCATCTACGGGTCCACCGCGCTTGGGGCGGCCGGCCTCATGGGAGTGCTCTCCTGGCTTCTGATCCCGGCTCTCGGCTCGTACGGTGCCGCGCTCGCGGTGTGCATAGCGCTGCTCGCGGCCACCACGGTCGTCGTGGTGGCCATCCAGCGCGGGCCTCAGCCGATCCCCTTCGAATGGCGCAAGCTGCTGGCCGCAACGGCGTTGGCGGCGGGGTGGTACTTCGTCTCCCTGCGCGGCTCCGACTGGCTTCCCGTCCCTCAGGCGGTGCTCGCAATAACTGCGATCCTGGGATTCTCGCTGGGGCTCATCGCCTTCGGGGTTGTCCCGAGAGCGGACCTCCGTCCTCTCGCAGCTTCGCTCTCGGGCGCGATCCCCTCCCGCAGGACCCGTCGCGACCTGACCGAGCGCCTCGAACGGCTGCCGGGTGAGGACCTTCGACTCCTCGCTCGGGTGGTTCGAGGCGGGACACCCCCCGCTGCGGTGGCGGCGGCGCATCCGCCCCCCGCGGACCTCTGCCGCGACGTGGTGCGAGTGCTGCGCCAACTCGAGGGCCTCGAGCCGGTCGGGCCCGCGGACGCTCAGCTCGGTGAGTACCTGATCTCCAGGCGCCCCCGGGTCGACCTCGATCCGATCGCCCAAGCGCTGTGGGACAAGGTTCCCCCGCTCGAGGTACACCGGCTTGAGGTCGCCGTCGAAGAGCTCCGGTCTCTGCCGGACCGCAAGTGGTCACGGCTCTCGCCTCCACGCTCCGAGCCGTGGACGTCAGACAGCGGCGTCGGCTAGCAGGTCCAGCAGGCGCCCGGCGCGGTGGTCCGCGGTGTGCTTGGCGGTGACCGCGTCACGGCCGCGCGCGCCGACGCTCGCCCGAAGCTCCGGATCCTCGAGGTAGCGGAGCGCCTTGGCCTTGAACTCGTCCCCGTCGCGGAACGTCTCGACCCCGCCGTCGAAGGCCATCCGCAAGCCGGGGTTGTCGTCGCTCAGGACGAACGCGCCGCAGGCGAGGGCATCGAAGACGCGATTGGACACGAATCCCTCGGCCCTCATGTCGTCCCAGTGGTCGTTTAGCACGATCCCGGCCGACGAGTAGAGCGCGGGAAGCTCCTCATGGGGCACGTGCTCCCGAACGAGGCAGTCCGGCGCGAGGAGCCGCCAGCCCGCCCCGTAGAGGGCGGGGCTGAAGCCCGCCCGCCTGGCCGTCCAAACCGCGCGGCGATAGACCGAGCGCCAGTTGCCGACGAAGAGCATCTCGTGACGAGCGCCTGGGTCCGGACAGGGGTGAAAGAGGTCGGGGTCGGTGAACTGCTCGAGCACGTGGACCGTGCGGCCGATCGCCCCTCCGAGTCGGCGCGCGTAGGTCTCGGAGGCCGCGAGCACCAGATCGAACTCCGAGACCTCCTCGACGGTGACCTCGGCCGGGTGGCTCATGACCCAGATGCAGTTGAGCTGTCCGGAACTCGGCCGGCGCCTGCCTCGCCCACGCATGTGCAGGGCCACGTCGAAGCCTGCGACGACCTCGTCCTGCTCGCGCACGAGGTGAACGACGGCCGCACAGCCGCGAGCGCTCAAGGCCCTCCGCAGCATCTCAGCCAGCTGCAGGTCGCCCGATACCCGTGCGGCGTCCCAGTCGCGGCTGCCGATCACTATGCAGATCGAGGGCGATCGGATGGCGCGGGGGGTCGCACGCGAGCCTGCGTCGACCGATCGAGCGCCGCCGCGTACCGCCCCCACCGCTGCGACTTCGCGAGAGCTGTGCCGGCGACGGAGGATCGCCGCCCACGGCGCACGCCTGGAAGCCTCGCGAAGCCTGGCTCGGCGGAGCGGGTCCTGGTAGCCGCGGAGGCGCCACTCCGCGAGCGCAAGCTCACGCCGCCGATCCGCCAGCCCGGCCTCGATCTGGCGCCTGCGCGCCCGCTCGGAAGCGACCGCCTCGGCGTCGGCCGGCGCGACGTCGCGAGCCTCCGGGCGCTGCTCTCGGATCGGTAGCACCTGGCGCAGCAGTGTCCGCAGCGCCATCGCGGCGCTCCGAGTCCAGCTGCTCCCCGCCATGGCAGCGGCTACCCGCCTGGTGGCGGGGGCCGTCGTGCGGGCCGCCCGGAGCTCACGCCGGACCACCCCGAGAAGGCCCTCCACCCTCTCGAGCTCGGCCTCCGCCCGCGCTCGCGCCTCGATCTGAAGCCGCAGCGCCTCGCCGTCAGCCTGATCGAGGCTCACTGGCCGGCGGCGGCATCCACCGAGCGCAGCACCGGTGCGTGAACGCCGGGCTCACGCCTCCGCCGACGGCGCTCCTCCTCGAACAGGAGGTACTCGGACAGTGCGGCTCGAGTGGCCGAGTACCCGCCCGCCGTGTCGACGGCCTGCGCCCGAAGCTGCTCCAGCCTCTCCCTGTCCTCGGCCACCGCCCGCACGGCGTCGACCACCGTCTGCTCGGTCGCGGTGTCGACGGCGATCGCGTTGACCCCGTCACGAGCGAACTCCAGGTGCCCACCGAGGGTCGGCACCAGCGGAACGCACCCGCATGCCATCGCTTCGAGCGCGGTACGGCCGAACGCCTGATAGACGGAGCAGTCCAGGAAGACGTCCGACTGCTGGAGCAGCTCGCCCATCTCGGCGCGCGTCAGGACCCCCCTGTGGTCGACCGCAGCGTGACCGGGCACGCCGAGCCCCGCCAGCTGCTCCGCGGAGCATCCGAACGAGACGACTCGCAGCTCGCCGGCGAGCTGCTGCTGGAGCTCCACCAGCACTCGCAGCGTCAGGGCCGCCTTGCGACGGGGCGTTCGGGGCCTGACCATCGCGACCACCTGGAGCGGCCGACCGTCACTCGCCGCCACCCGGAGGCGAGGCGCCCGAAAGATCTCGCGATCGAGACTCGGCTCGACCTTCCGCACCGGCACTCCACGCGCGAGGGTCACGAACTCGCAGAGCCACCAGGTCTTCGCGAACAGCACCTGTCCCGGAACCGCAGTGTACGAGTCGAGCGCCTCTTGGTACGCCTCTGACGACGGATCGGCGAAGAGCGGCTCGTAGTCCTGCACGTAGTAGGCCGGAAGCAGCTCAGGGCGCCGCTCGACGAGCTCTCGGACCAGGCCTACCGAGCGGTAGTGGGTGGCAACCGCGACATCGGCCGAGCGCATCTTCGCGGCAAGGTCCTCGCCGTCGGCATAGGGAACGAAGACCTCGGCGGCGTCTGGATACGCCCTCGACGCTCGCTCCCAGGCGCCCTGCTCGAGAGCGATCCACGCGGGTATCCCCAGACTGCGCATCGCACGCACCTCCTGGTAGACCGAGTGCGCGCCGCCCGAGCTGCCCTCAGCCAGTCCCGGCAGGACGAACGCCACCTCGAGCGGACGAGGGAAGAGCTCACTGAAGCGACGTCTGAACTCGGCTTCGTCGTCGAACACCGGCGTCAGAGACGCTCGCAGCGGCTCCAGCGAGCGATCAGCCTCAAGCCCCTCGACGCGCCGCCTGACCGGCTCCTCACCGTGCTTCTCGAGAAAGAGCTCGTAGTGCGAGCGGGCAAGCGCCGTGCGCCCCTCTGAGCTGTAGGAACGGGACTTCGCGTGGAACACGTAGGCGTCATCGGCGACGGCGAGCTGAAAGCCGGCGTCGAGCGCCCGGAAGCTGAAGTCGTTCTCCTCGCAATATCCGCGCTCGAAGCGATCCTCGTCGAAGTAGCCCACGCGATTCAACGCCTCTCGCTTGATCGCGTAGCAGAAGCCGTTGACGAAGGGGAAGCGCGGGTACGCGCGGCTAGAGCACGCGGCCACCAACGCGGCCGTCGCGTCCGCCGTCAGCCACGCCGGCAGCTCGTTGTCCGCCCATGCGCCGTGCTCGCGCGTGAGCGGCACCGACTGATGGCTGGCCGCATTGGAGAGGGGACCGATCACCCCAATACGGGGATCCGACTCTCCGCACGCGACGATCCGGTCGAGCCAACCGTGGGTCACGACCGTGTCGCTGTTCAGGAGCACCACGTAGTCGGCTGTGGACTCGCGCAGGCCGAGATTGGCCGCGACCGTGTAGCCGTTGCGGCCGGACTCGTTGGTGACGATGGTGACCGCCGGGTTCCTGTCCCTCATCCGCTCGAGGAACGACACCGTCGCGGGCTCACTCCCGTCGTTCACGAGGATCAACCTGAAGGCCGCGCCGCGACGGTCCAGAAGGGACCACAGGCAGCGCTGGACGTCTTCGAGCGCGTCGTGGATGCATACGACCACGTCGACGGTGGGGCCTTCGGCGGCGGCCGGATGCTCCGACACGAGCATCCCGAGAGCGTCGGTCGGGACGGGCTGCGCACCGTGCTGCCAGGTCGCCCGCTCATTGCGCACCTCCGCCGCGATCCGACGGATCAGGCCCTCGTGATGCGCTCGCTCAGCGCTGGCTTCCTCGGTCACAGGCCGCTGCCTCTCGCCGGGCATGCCGCCCAGCGCGGCGGCGTCGCCGTGTGGAGCGGCGACATCGGTCCGCCCGGCGAGGCCCCGGGGAGCCAGGTCGTCCGCGAGCATGGTGGCTGCCTCTTGCGCAGCCCGCGCCCTCACACGCACCAAGTCGACCGCGCCACCGCCCACCGCGCGCCTGAGGGTGAGCCTGCGGGCAAGCCTCGTGACGGCATGTCCCCAGCGCCAGGCCTTCGAGTCGTCGATGCGATCCACGTCCTCGCCCACCCGACGCAGCGATGCAGCGAGCTCGGCGGCCGCCTGCTGGCCGACCCGAAGCTCATCCCGCAGGCGGTCCGCCTGCGACCCTCGCTCGTCGAGCCGGCGGTTGAGCCGCCGCCGGTCGTACTCCGACTCGCGCAGGCGCTCTTCCTGATCCGCGTGGGCGGCTTGGAGCCGCGCCATCTCGTCCTCCAGCCTGGCCCGCGCCATCTCGGCCGACTGGAGTCGCGACACCTCCTCCTCCAGCTCCGCTCGCTCGCCCGTCAGACGCTCGGCCGTCGCCGCGAGCTCGGCTTGCTCCTCCTCGAGGCGAGCTCGCGACCGACCGGCGTCCTCGATGGAGCGGCTGAGCACGTCGCGCTCCTGCTGAAGGCCCGACGCCCGAGCCTCCATCTCCGCGAGGCGCGCGCCGAGCTGGACGAATCGCTCGCGCTCGGCCTTCGCCGCCTCGGCATCCACGTGTTGGGCCCGCTTGAGCAGAAGGCGGTACTTCTGGCTCTGGATCTCGATCCGCAGCCGTTCGGACTCAACAGCTTCGACGAGCTCCTCCATGAACCCGACAGAGGTGAACGTTCGGAGCGCGTCTGCAGCCCCGCCCGTCTTCGCGTGCTGGGGCGGTACCACCAGACCGAGCCCGTTCATGCCCGGCAGGGCCCTCACCTCGAGGTCCAGCTCCGACCTGACCTGGAAGTCCTCGAGGGCTGTAAGGATCCCGTTTCGCGCCGTGCCCTCCTGCTCCGCGTTGTCGAGGTGCCGGTTCAGCCCACCGCCCGGGACCAGCCCCGCGAAGCCGGGCGTCATCCCCTGCTTGGCGTGCGGATGACGAAATGCCGAGGGGATGGTCTCCGGGTCGTAGTACATGTCTCGACGCGCATACGGCCAGGCTGTGTCGTGGCAGACGACGAGCGGAAACTCGGTCCCGCGCTTCGAAGCGGCCGTCTCGAGCGCTCGGAGCTCGTTGAAGAGCGTGTACCAGTTGTGATCGCCGTCGATCAGGACGAGATCGAAGGGCGGCAGGTCACCGAGCACCTCGAGGCTCCTGGCCTCGTGGAAGACGAAGCGGTCGGGGCCGTAGAGGTCCCGCCACGCCGAGACGTCGAACTCCGGCACGGGATCGATCGAGTGGACGACGGTGGGCGTTCCCCTGAAGTGCTCGAGCAGCAGCTCGGTCAGCGCGCCGCTCTGGGCGCCGATCTCGAGCACGCTGGCCGGGCGCATCGAACTGACGAGGGGCCGGATGACCGGCGTCCAGAAGCGACGCATGCTCAGGTCAAGTCAGGTGACGGATGCAGGAAGAAGCACGCCGCGGGGCCATGGCCCCATCATAGGCGCATTCAGCGTGACCCATCCGGGGGTCGCATCGCGACGAAGTGGTGGTAGCGCGCCATCCGCTTGAGGGCGGTCGGCCACCGGCTCCCGGGCGCCGCGACATGGTCGACCTGGGCGAATCCCGCCTGTCGCAGCTCTCGGCGGTGTGCCGGCGGTGAGGTGATCCTGACGAGCGAGCGTTCGCGCCGCATGGCCCGGGCGAGCCCCCTCGCGGCTTCCGGCGGGAGCAGCTGAAGGCCCGGCAGGCCGGTGAACTGGTCGGCGGGATGCCAGCGATTCGGATTGCGCGCGACAAGCCAGCCGCCCGGGCGGAGGATCCGCAACGTCTCTGCGAGCGCCCGTCGACGGCGCTCGGGGTCGACGACGTAGCAGAAGCTGTTGTTCTGTATCGCTACATCGCACGAGCGATCCGGCAGCGGGATGCTCTCCATCTCCCCCTTCTCGAAGCGCACCGAGAGACCGTGTCGCCGCGCGACGGCGGTGCCGACCTTGAAGCGGGCCGCGTTCGGATCGAGTCCCACCACGCTCGCGCCGCTCCAGGCGAAGAAGACCGACAACGCGCCGAATCCGCAGCCGAGGTCCGCTACGTCGAGCCCCTCCAGCGGCCTGCCCATAGAGCGGCTCAGCAGGGTGAGCAGCGGAAGACCGCGACGTTCGACGAAGCCCGAGTTCGTCTCCAGCGTGTTGAACCCGGCTACGCCGGGGGCGAGCGCGGAGCCGTCGGCGTAGAAGCCCAGCACCTCTTCTCTGAGGCTGTCTGCGATTGGGGCGAAGCTCATCTCAAGCCGCTCGGGGAGTCGGAGCCGGATCGGATAGGCCGCGCCGGGCTCGCCGCTGTCCATGGAGGAAGCAGCGCACGCAGCGCCCGGTCACGCCACAGCGAGGCGCCGGAGCTCCAGTTGTTCGGGTGGGTGAGACAGAGGATCGGGGAGACGCCGTCGCGCAGCAGCGCGTCCGCGTCGACCCCGTCCTTCCAGCCTCCCTCCGCCGAAGAGCGATCGGTCAGCCAACAGCCGAGGCCGCGGCCGCGCATCGCCTCGTTGCTGTCCCAGGCGATCCCGTAGTCGGCCCAGGACTCGCCTTGGAGCAGCTTTGCGTTGCGAACCTCCGGCACGCGGGAGTCGCCGTGGGGAGCCACGCTCCTGAGTGGTCCGTAGAGCGCCGCGAACGCCTCGATCTCGCGCCGCAGCACCTCGCGAGCGGCCGGAACGGAAACCTCCTGGTCCTGCGGATGCGCCCGTTCGAGAGACATGCGAGTGAGGGTCTCGTAGTGGAGGCCGACCTCGAAGCCATGCGCGCGCAGGAAGCGGATCACCGTCGGGTGCGCAGTCCTCCAGCGGAAGTACCACGTGGAGGTGAGGCCCAGATCGCTCTCGATCGCAGCCATCGTCAGCACGGCGCGTGGATCCTGGTCGACGTCGTGGCGCAGGACGAGGGTGCGACCGTCGCGTCCTTCGCCGGTGAGCCAGCTTTCGAGCGAGACCACCGCGTAGCCGCAGGCGAGAGCCTCCGAGAGGAGCCTCCGATACTCGCGCCAGCGCGGGCGGGCGACCGTTCGCGACAGCCTCGGGCGCACCCGCCTGCCGGCGCGCTGGGTGCCATGTCCCGGGAGGGTCATCGTCGGGCAGCCCTTGCCACGGCCGATCGATAGACCTCCTCGAGACCTTCGCGCTCGCGCTCCCAGCTGACCGCCGATCCAGCCGCCATCGACCGCTCGCGCATCCGTGCGTTCGCGGCCGGCACGGAGATCGCGGCCATCGCGCCGGCTATCGCGTGCGGATCGTCGGGGGGGCACGTGATCCCCGCGTCCCACTCAGAAACGACGCCGGCGAGAACGGGTATGTCGCTGGCGAGCACCGGCACACCCGCCCCGAAGTACTCGAAGAGCTTGTTCGGGAGGCTCAGCTCGTAGGACAGGCACGAGGGCTGAATCAGCGCCAGCCCGAAGTCGGCGTCTTGGAGCTCGGCCCCGACGCGGTCGGGTGGGACCGGCCCTGGAAGCTCGACGCGATCCTCCACGCCGAGCCGCGTGGCCAGCTCCCGAAGCCGGTCCGAGAAGCCCCGGAAGTCGGGGCCGACGATCCTCAGGCGCGTCCCGGACTCGTGCGCGAGCGCCTCGATCGCGTACTCCAGGCCGCGGTTGGTGGTGATGGCGCCCACGTACATTCCGAGCGAGGAGTCAGTGCCGAGGGCAGCCCCACTGCGTAGGGCGGACTCGTCGGCGGCGGGGATGTTGCGCACGACCCGGGGTCGGGCGATCCTGTTTCTCCTGGCGAGCACATCGGCATAGCCGGGGCTGGTAGTCACCACTCCGTCTGCGACGCGCGTGAACAGGGCCTCACAGGCGAGCAGCCACCACCGCGGCTCGGTGCGGCCGTTGCGATCCGCCCAGAGCTCGTGCGAGTCGTAGACGAGCGGGGTCCTCCATAGCATTCGCGCCAGGACGCCCGGCCACATCGTGTTGTAGTCGTTGCAGTGGAGCAGCGCAGGTCGCTCGCGCCGTATGGCGCCCAGCGCGCGGCGGTAGAAGTCGGCGGTCACGAGCAGGCGGTGCATGCGAGCAGCCGGGTGAGGCGCCGCTGCGCCCGTGCCCCGTGCTGCTGCCGCGGGTCCCGCCCCAGCCGACGTCGTGCGAGGCCGGAGTCGGCGCAGAGCTCCAAGCGGCGAGGACGGAGCAAGGCGGTTCACCGCCACCCCATGGAGCCGGACGCGGCGCTCTCGCTCGGCAGACGAGACGACCGCGACGACCCCCGCGCGGAACCCCGCATCGAGGAGCACTCCCGCCGCACGTAGGACGCGGGCGTCATGGGTGCAGGTGTTGCGGACCAGCAGGAGCGCGCTCGGGGCGGCCTCCGGGTCGCGCTCGAGGCGCCCGTAGAGCTCGAGCAGCTTCGTCCGCTCACGCTCCCAGGTCAGCTCCTCCCGAGCACGGTCGAGGCTGGCGATCAGCTCCGGCTCCTCGCGCCGCCCGAGCACGACACCGATCGCCTGTGCGACATCGGCCCGGCTGCCGGAATCGGCAACCGCTCCGATGCGACTGCTCTCGATAAGTCGCCGCAGCTCGGGCAGGTCGCTCGCGACCACGGGAACCCCGGCGGCCACGTACTCGAACACCTTGTTCGGCAGCGCCAGGCGGTGGTTGTCGCAGGTGTCCTCAAGCAGTGAGACGCCCAGGTCGGCTTGGCCGACGTATCCCGGTACGTGAGCGACCGGCACGGATCCACGGAAGTGGACACGATCGCCGACTCCGGCCTCCCCCACGGCCGCGCCCAAGCTGGACACGTACCCGGCGTCGTCCGCTCCCAGGAAGAGGAGGTGAGCCCCAGGCACGTCCGCCAGCGCTCTTACGAGCGTCTCGCACCCCCTGTCACGCGCCGCGGCACCCAGGTGGATCACAAGCTGGGCCCCTTTCGGCATGCCCAGCTCAGCGCGGAGGTCCGGCGCACAGAAGCTGCCGTCATAGGCGCGCGGATCCGGGATGTTGCGGACGACGGTCGGACGCTCGCGCAGCCGGTGAGCTTGCCGCAGTCGGTCCGCGATCCCGTCCGAGACCGTGATCACCGCCGCGCAGCGACGGATCACCAACCGCTCGAGCGTCGTCACGAACAGCGCCCACGAGCGCTCCCTGTAGGGAACGCCGGCCGCGTACTCGTGGGAGTCGTAGACCAGCCGCGCTCCGGTCAGGCGCGCCCCCAACAAGCCCGGCGCGAGCATCGCGACGTCGTGCGCGTGGACCACGTCGGGACGCAGCCGCCGGACCGCGCTGACGAACGCACCGAGGAAGACCACCCGATAGAGGCCGAACGGCAGGAGGCGCCGCACCCAGGGCGGCGGAGTCACCGAGCGCACCGCGAACCCCTCGAGCGAGCCGTCGAGCTGCCCGGGCACGCGTGGCAGATGCAGCACGGTCACCTCATGGCCGGCGTCTGCGAGCGCTCGCGCCTCGCGTCGTACGCGCGAATCGTGCTCGACCGACTTGTGCAGCAGCATCGCGATGCGCATGGCGATGTCTCAGCCCCGCGCCTGTGAGCTGCAGATGCGCGCCCCGGCGGTCATCGACCCACCGGGACGTAGTCGCGTCCATGCTCGAGGTTCCGCACCTGAAGCCCGGCCTCGTCGGTGAGGTAGTCGTAGCCGATCTCCTGCCAGTGATTGTCAGGATCGATTCGCCGGTAGCGCTCGACGCGTGAGCGGCGATCGGCAGCCTCGATCATCCGCAGGTGGTAGAGGCGAAGGTCGGCCTCCGGATAGTCGCCGGCGGAAGGAGGCCACGGCGCCCAGATCGCGTGCAGGCGGCGATCGTCGAAACGGTGGCCGGGGTCGGACTTGAACAGGCACGCCTTGCGCTTGGCTCCCCAGATGCCGTCCACTCGCATCCGATCTGGAGCGTCCCAGAGCTCGCGGAATGGCACCCACAGCGCCGCGTGGCCAGCACTCTCGGCCCGTCGGATCTCCGCCTCGCAGCGCTTGCGAAAGCTCCGCTCGACGCGCTCGTCAGCGTCGATCCCGAACAGCCAATCCGCGCCGTGCCTCCATGCAGCCTCGGTCAACGCGCGGTGGTTGCGACCGTCCTCGAGCTCCTCCTGAGCCCCGTGGTCGACGACCAGCAGCTCGCGCACCAGCGGCTGGGAAGCCACGAACTCCCTCGAGCCATCCGTGGACTGGTCGTCGAGGGCCACGACCCCGTCGACCTGGTCGGCGAGGTTCTCGAACAGCCCAGGGAGGAACCGCATCTCGTCACGGAATGCGACCAGGGCCAGCAGTCGTCGTCGCGGGCGCCGACGCAGAAGTCTTGGAAGAGCCAACGCGGGCAGGTTAGTCCCGTCGCTACGATCGGCGTCGCGATGCGGCAAGTTCCCCTGATCACTCTGCTGCTCGCCCTGGCGCTCGCCGCGCCGGCTCAGGCCTCCGTCCCGAGCAAGGCGATCTGGGGCCCCACCAGCCTGGCCGACGGCGGCAGCGCCTTTCCGACCTACCGCCACCTAGGGGTCGATGTGCTCCAGATGCAGCTGCAATGGGACAAGGTGGCCGCCCAGCGGCCCGCCGATCCAGGGAACCCGAGCGACCCCGCCTACCGCTGGCAGGCGACGGTCGACGAAGCCGTGGCTCAGGCACGGCGAAGCGGAATGCGCGTGGCGCTGCTCGTGCGCGGCTCGCCGCCGTGGGCAAACGGCGGCCGCGGGCCCGAGTGGGCACCGGCACCAGGTGACTACGCCGACTTCCTGACCGCGGCAAGCCGGCGCTACAAGTCGGTGCGGCGCTGGATGATCTGGGGCGAGACGAATCGCGCCGCCGTGTTCCAGCCGCTGCCTCGGAACCGGCCACAGGGGCCGCGGACCTACGCGCGCCTCCTCGACCAGGCCTACGGAGCGCTCAAGCGTCGCAGCCGGCGCAACATCGTCATCGGCGGGATGACGTTCAGCTTCGGCGAGGTGATGCCCGCGCGGTGGCTGCGCTGGATGCGGCTGCCCGGCGGTCGCCGCCCACGGCTCGACGAGTACGGCCACAACCCCTTCACGCGTACGCGTCCCGACATCCGCCTCGGGGCCTACAAGGCCTACCCGGCCGCGCGCGACATCAGCCAGATGGACACCTTCGCGGGCGAGCTGCAGCGCGCCTACCGCGGACAGCGGCGCTTCCGACGCCGCGGGCCCGCTCTGTGGCTCTCGGAGTTCACGGTCTCCTCAAACCGGCCGAACCGCGCGTTCGACTTCGCCGTCAGCCGGCCCACGCAGGCACGCTGGCTGCGAGACGCGTTCGGCATCGCCAAGATGGTGCGAGCGTCGGGATTCGGCTGGTTCAACCTCCAGGACGAGCCCCCGAACGTGGCCAGCGGCCTCACGACCGGGCTGCTGACCCATGACGGAAAACGCAAACCCGCCTACCGCGCCTACAGGCGTCTACCGTAGCCGGACGCGCTAACGACAATGGGTCTGGTTACCGATGACGAACAGACCTAGATGACCCGCGCCACCGCCACCGTCATCGTCTGGGCGATCAGCGCGCTCGTGCTGCTCCCCAGCTCGGCATCCGCCGCCGGGCTGAAGGCGATCTGGGGGCCGAGCAAGCTCGCGGACCAGACAACTTCGGCTTTCGGCTCCTACGAAGCGCTCGGGGTCGATGTCCTTCAGCTCCAGATCGACTGGGCCGCCATCGCACCCCAGGAGCCTGCTGCCCCAACCGACCCCGCGGATCCGGCCTACAACTGGTCGGGTGCCTTCGGCAACACGATTGCCGAGGCGGCAACGCACAACATCGATATCGCCCTGCTCGTGAAGGGCACGCCTGCATGGGCAGTGTCGAATCCGTCATCGGGTCCCCCGGTCGCCACACGCAAGCCGGACGACGTCGGGGACTACGCCGACTTCCTCACCGCCGTAAGCGCGAAGTACCCCTTGGTGCGCCGCTGGATGATCTGGGGCGAGACCAATCGGCAGGCTGTCTGGAGCTCGGGGCCAAGCGCCTACGCAGACCTGCTCGACGCCGCCTACGGGGCGCTGAAGACGGCGTCCGCCAGCAACGTCGTCGTCGGCGGCATGACCTTCACCTACGGTGAGCCCTCGCCCGCCGCCTGGATCGGGGCAATGAAGCGAACCAGCGGTCAGCGTCCGCGACTGGACGAGTACGGCCACAACCCCTTCACCCATCGCTGTCCCGACCTCTCCCAGGGCCCGGCAAGCGGAGCGCGGGACATCAGCGACATCGACACCCTGATCGGGGAGGCGCGAAGCGCATTCGGCCAGTCAACCAAGCTCTGGCTGTCCGAGTTCACCGTTGGCTCCGACCGCCCCAGCCGTGCGTTCGGCTTCTTCGTCAGCCGCGTGCAGCAGGCCGACTGGCTCCGCAAGGCCTATGCCATCGCCGGATCGGCCTCCTATGTGTCCGGGCTCGGCTGGTTCAACCTCTACGACGAGTCGCCGAGCGTGGCCGACGGCCTGACGACTGGGCTGACGACCTTCGCCGGCGAGCACAAGCCCGCCTGGGACGCCTATGTCCAAGCAAAGCTCGACGGCTCCTCACCGCGCGTGCCGTGCCCGCGGCCGCCGGCGCCGCCATCTCCGCCTAAGCCACCTCCGGCACCGCCACCCCCGCCGCCACCACCATCGCTGGAGCTCGTTGCCCCGAAGACCGGCAGCCTGCGCAAGATGGCGAAATCCGGCTATCGGATGAAGGTGCGCTGCGGCAGACGCTGCAAGGTGTCCGCGTCCCTGCTGCTCCGCCCAGCCGACGCGCACAGGCTCGGACTGAAGCGCAAGGCCGTTCGCATCGCGGGCAAGCGCATCAAGCTGGCAGCCGGCAAGACCGCTCCGCTCCGCCTGAAGCTGACCCGCAAGGCTGTGCGGCAGCTGAAGCGGCTTGGAAACGTGAAGCTCACGGTCGAGCTTGTCTCCACCGATTCCGCGGGCACACACCGCATCCGCCGCACCCTGCGTCTGCGCCGCTAACCAGGTCTACGCAGCACCGCACGCGCGGCCTCGAGCGGCCGGGCGAGAGCCGCTCCGATGCGGAAGCGACGGCTGGTGATCACCGCCTCGTGGAGCACCGCCGCCTCGCCGCGCTCGCGGACGATCTGCTCATGGAGCTGAACGATGATCTCCTCGAGCTCGTCACGGCGGGCATCGGAGCGCCACTGGGCCCTCACCAGTCGCGCCAGCTCTCCATAGGCGTCGGTCTTGCGCCGGCGCGGCGCCTGAATCGAGTCGAGCAGGGCGACGATCTCCTGGGCGTGGTGCTCGGCTCGGTGGTTGCCCACCACGAGGTCGCGGTTGGCGAGCCCGTTCTGTGGCTCGTACGCGCGCAGATCGCTCAGCAGCCGCTCGCGGTCCACCACGGTCGCGAACGCCCTGCCGCCGAAGCCGTCCGATTCGAGCGCCGGATAGGTGTCCGGCGTGACCCATCCGTCTCCGCCAAGGTGGTCGTAGACGTAGGTGGGACGGCCGCAGGCCATCCCCTCGAGCACGCAGCGCCCGTAGCCCATCACGATGTCGACGGAGTCCATCGTGCGTTCCGGGCTCTCGGTGGGGGCGCCCTTGAGCCCGACGCGGACGAGCTCGAGGCCAGCTTCTGACACCACGTCCGTCACCAGCTCGAGCAGCGCGCGCTCGGCGTTGTTGCCGAACAGCAGCAGCCGGCGCGGAACGGCGGCCGGACGAGAGCGGGGCTTGAAGCGGCGGGTGTCGATCGGCTGGCGCAGCCTCACCACCTCGAGATCCGCCGCCAGCGCGCGCACGCGGCGCTCGACGCGGTCGTTGAGCACCACGACCGCGTCTACCAGCCCGTCGACCTGCGGAGGCAGCTGCTCATCGAACTCCTCGCTGTGCGCGACGAACACGAGCGGCGTATCCGGGAAGCGCCGCGCCAGACGGAAGGCGGTGACCCCATCCTGCGCGACGATGCCGTCGCAGGTGACGGGGAAACCGTCCCACACGCTCGGTGGCTGCTCCTCATCGTCGTCAGAGCCCTGCCTTGACACCGAGATCTCGCCGCTCTCCGCGTCGAGGGCGAATACCTCCACGCCCCGCCTGCGTGCGACGACGGCCCCCTGCTCGAGCGAGACGGCGACCACCGCCACCCGATGGCCAAGCCGCTGAAGCTGCTCGGCGAGCGTGATCAGGTAGGTCTCGCTGCCGCCAAGGCTGAGCGCGTGGGTGCCGAGCACGAGATCCACGCCTAGCCTCCTTCCCGCCCGGCCAGCTTGCGCAACCCGCTGTCGAGCGGGTTCAACGCCAGTGCCCGGCGGTACCAGCGCCGCGCCGCGCCGCTGTTGCCGCGGCGCAGCTCGAGATCGCCCAGCAGGCCGTATGTGACGAAGTTCGCCGGCTCCAGCTCGCGTGCGTCCAGCAGCTCGCGGCGCGCCTGCCGTACGCGGCCGAGCTCCTCGAGCGCGCCGGCCTGGAGGTAGCGCGCCTCGAGCGACCAGCGGTTGAGCGTCTCCGCGCTGCGCGCTGCGCTCAGCTGGTCGGCGGCCGTCGCCCCAGGGTCGCGAGCGCGCCGGACGTCGGCGTCGGACAGGTAGAGCAGCAGCACGCCACCTGCCGCAACCGCGACCAGGGCGCCGGCAGTCAGCCGGAAGAGCATCCCGTCGCGACGCTCCTGGCGACGCGGGTCAACCGGTGCCAGCGCTGCCACAGCCAGGCCAAGGAGCAGAAACGCCAGCCCCATCAGGCCCGGGATGAGCCAGATCCAGTCGACGATGCTCTGCCCCAGAACCACGGAAGCGCCGGCCAGCAGGCCGGAGGCGGCCCAGCGCGCCGACGGGTCCGCATCCCGCCAGCGGACGACCACCGCCGTGCCCAATGCACCGAGAAATGCGAGGAAGGCGAGGACGCCCACCAGCCCCTTCTCCGCCAACAGCTCGAACGCGAGGCTGTGCGGCGTCGAGAGGTTGCGGTCGTTGCGCCGCTCTTCGTAGTACTGGAACGGATAGCTGCCCTCGCCGACACCGGTCAGGGGATTCTCGGAGAACTCGTTCAGCGCCACGCGCCAGATGTCGGATCGCTGTCCGCCTCCGAACGCCAACCGCGTCTCGCCCGGCGCGGAGGTCTCGAGGCTGCGGAACTCGTCGAAGCGGTCCTGCGCAAAGGTCACAGGATTGCCTGTCTCGGCAACGACCGCCGCGATGCCCAGCGGTACGAGCAGGACGAGCCCGACGATCGCCAGCCGCCGCGCGACCGCCCGCGCACCGGTGGACAGGCGGAGTCCTCCATCGAGCATCGCCGCCATCAGTCCGCCGATCGCGGCGCCGATGGCCAGGACGACGACCGCATCGACGGCCACCGCGATGTCGGCGGCCGTCTCCGGATTCCCGTCGGTGAAAGCCCGGTAGGGCGTCAACAGGTCGTCCGAGACCAGAGCCGCTCCAGCCATCAACAGCAGCGCGACATACGCTCGTCGTAGTCGATCGGGGCCGACGCCGATCGCCACGACGCCGCCGAGCGCGAGGCCCAGCAGCACGCCTCGGGCCTGCGTGAGCAGCGCCAGACCCACCACGAGCGCGGCGCCGGAGGACGCGGACGCACGCAGCACGGGGTTCACCCCGCGGCGCGCGGCGACCGCGACAAGTGGCCAGAAGGCGACCGCGAACAGACACGCCGTCGCGTTCCTGTACCCGACCGGATCGTCGAGCCGCCCCGCCAGGAACTCCGCCGTCCCGCCCCCGAGCAGCTGTACCAGCGTGATCGCCGCCAGCCCCAGCACTCCGGCGGTGACCGCCATCCCAGCGCGCGCGGCCGTCCGGCCACTCACGGGCGCGGCGACCGCCACGGTGAACAGCGCCGCGTAGAGCAGGGTGCGGCCCGTCCCCTCGAGCGCCCGGCCGGCGGACTCCGCCCACAAGGCAGAGAGCAGCACCCAAGCCGAGAACGCCCAGATCGCAGCTACCGCCGCCCGCGGGGCGGCGCCACGCACGATCGCGCCACCGGCGAACAACACGGCCGAGAGGGCAGCCAAGCCGAGAATCGCCACCGGCGCCCAGTACCGAACGGCGAACGCACCCTCGAACCAGGTGGCCGTCAGCAACAGCAGACCGAGCACCGCCACCGCGGCGATCCCGGACAGGTCCGGCCGTCGTGGGGCGCCCATGCCGACGGCGTGAGTATCTTCGTCCACGATGGTCCGCTCCTGCACGTTCATCATCTGCCTATCGGTCGCGGTGGGATCGACTGCGCCCGCCTTGGGATCGGAACGACTGCCCAGCGATCCCGAGGCCGACACGCCGTCGGGCACCGTCTATCAGCTTCCCCTTGACGACGCGCGACAGGACGCCGCCCCTGGCGGCGGGGACTCGAGCGGTCGCGACGGCACCGCTGATCCGGAGTCTTCCACCGGCACCCCCTCGCCGATCCGCTCCGAGAACTATTTTGGATCCTCTTCGAGCGTTCCCGGGGTCCGCGACAGCTCCAGCTCTTCCGGCGGGCCTGCGCGTGATGGCGATGCCGAGACCAACGGCGAGGCCGCTTCCGGGACGAAATCCGTTCTCGCGCCGGCCTCCTCGCAGGTCGAGCCGGGACCCTCGCGGAGCGCGGTGATCTCACTCGCCGGCCTGACCGTGCTCGTCGGGGCAGGCCTCGGCGTCGCCGTGGCCCGCAGCCGCCGCAGGTCCCGCTGACCGAGCAGCGAACCGCGGCGACCGCTAGAGGGTCGCGGCACCTTCGACCACGAACATCACGAGCAGCGCGGCGGTTCCGATCGCCAACGTTCCGGCTCGAGCGAGAGCGCTCGCCGATCGTCGACGCTGGCCCGACTGGTCGAGTGTGAAGGCGATCCGCCGAGCGGGGACGAGAAAGGTTCGGGCGAGCGCGTCGAGATCGGCGAGCAGCGACCCGCCGGCGGCATAGGTCAGATCGAGCTGGACCTTCTGCGGCAGCAACTCGTCGCGGTAAACGCGCTCCGGATCGTGCATCAGCGCGAGCCGGCGCCCCTCATCGGCGAACGCCAGCTGCGTCGGACCCGTGATGCCGGGGGGCACGGCGAGGATACGTCGGTAGGCGTCGGACTGGTCGAGCACGAAGCACTCGATCTCCGGGCGCGGGCCCACGAGTCTCATCTGTCCCCGCAAGACGTTCCATGCCTGAGGCAGCTCATCGAGCCGGGTGGACGCGAGCAGGCGACCGATCGGGGTGTAGCGATCATCGCCCTCCCGGCTGAGCCTCGGGCCACCTGCCCGGTTGAGCATCGTGCGGAACTTGAGCATCTCGAAGCGTCGGCCATCGCGGCCCACACGGGTCGAGCGGTAGATGACGGGGCCGGGTGAGTCGAGCACGACAGCCAGCGCAACGAGCGCGGCCACCGGCACCAGGAACGGCAGGACGAGCAGCATGATCGAGAGGTCGAGCAGACGAGCCGAGCGGCGATATTCGGTACGCACCCCTTCGAGCACCGTGCCGGAGGGACGCTGGACTTGGACGGCCTCGCTCATCGGCCGATCAAGTCGGTGAGAGCCTGCACGACACGGTCATGGTCGGCATCGGTGAGGCTCGGGTAGAGCGGCAGGCTCACGGCCGTCCGGGACCACTCGGTGGCCGCGGGAAGGTCCTCGTCTCCGACACGACAGCGGCGCGAGTAATAGGTCAGCTGGTGAAGCCCCTTGAAATGCACGCTCGCCCCGATGCCTCGCTCGCGGAGACCTACGATCAGGGCGTCGCGTGAGATCGGGGCATCCTCTCTGACCCGCACCGCGTAGAGATGGCGAGCGTGCCGGACACCCGGCTCGACGTCCGGCTCGAGCTCGAGCGGCAGCCCGGCGAGCGCGTCGTCGTAACGACGACGCAACAGCTCGCGCCGGTCGATCGCGGCATCGAGCCGCCCGATCTGATGGATTCCGATAGCTGCCGCGACGTCGGTCATCGCGAGCTTGTAACCCGGCTCGATCACGTCGTAGTCCGCCGGCGAGCTCGAGCCGTGGCGATTCCACGCTGAGACGCTGATGCCCTGCGCCGCGAGCCGTCCGACACGCTCGGCCTTCGCCTCGCTCTCCGAGACGAGCGCGCCCCCCTCGATCGTCGTCATGTTCTTGGTCGCGTGGAAGGAGAAGGCCGTAGGGTTTCCGTGCGCACCGATTGGGCGCTCTCCCCACGCGCCTCCGATTGCGTGCGCGGCGTCCTCCACGACAGCGAGACCATTCCGCTCGCGAAAGCTGTTCAACCGCTCGATGTCGACCGGGCGACCCCCGAGATGCACGACCATCAGCGCGCGTGTGCGCTCTCCGACGAGCGTGGCTGCGTGATCGAGGTCGATCAGGCCGGTTCGAGGATCGACGTCCACCAGGACAGGCGCAGCTCCCAGCTGCTCGATGACGTTGGCGCAGCCGGCGAAGGTGATCGCCGGCAGCAGCACCTCGTCTCCCGCCCCGACCTCTGCGCAGCGCAACGCGAGCAGCAGACCAGCCGAGCAGGACGACAGGCAGCGCACGTAGCCCCCGCCGAGCCGGTCCTCCAACAGCCGCTCGAAGACGCCAACCCGAGGACCCGCAACCATCCATCCAGACTGGAGCGTCGCCAGCACCTCGTCCAACTCGGCCTCTCCGAGATCCGGACTGGCGACACCGACGAACCCGTCGCCCAAGACGCCCTCGTGGGCGTCCACGCGCGACCCCTTCACTGAATCTGTCGGCAAGACATCGTCACCCCTCAACCCATGAGCAGATTAGCCGAGGCACGACGCGGAAACGAACACGTCGGCCGCTCCCGGCCGCTCGAGACGCTCACATTCGAACGGCCGGCGGCCGCTGGTGGAGGGAAGACGGGCGCTGCTGCGACACTTGGGCCGTGGACTTGCAGCTGCTCGACAAGGTTCTGGCCGACCGCGGCCAGCCCGCTTTCCGCGCGCGGCAGGTGTGGGAGTGGACGGCTCGCGGCGTCTCCTCCTATGAGGAGATGACCAACCTCCCGGAGAGCCTGCGCAGCGTGCTGGCCGAGGAGGTGCCGCTGTCCTCCCTCTCGCTCAAGGACGAGGCGCACTCCTCCGACGGCACCGAGAAGGCCCTCTTCGCCACCGCGGACGGCCGGCCGATCGAGGCGGTGCTGATGCGCTATCGCGACGGCCGGCGCTCGCTCTGCCTCTCGAGCCAGTCGGGCTGCCCGCTGACCTGCACCTTCTGCGCGACCGGCACGATGAAGTTCGGGCGCAACCTGACCGCCTCGGAGATCCTCGACCAGGCGCTGCACTTCCGCCGCAAGGAGGAGGTGAACCACGTCGTGTTCATGGGGATGGGCGAGCCGCTGCTCAACCTCGACTCGGTGCTCGCGGCGTGCGAGCGCCTGCCGGACGTGGGCGTCCACCCGAGCCGCACCACGATCTCGACGGTCGGCTGGATACCGGGGATCGACAGGCTGACCGAGCGCGAGGGGCCGACGATCCGGCTCGCGCTGTCCCTCCACGCGCCCGACGACGCCCTGCGCTCCGAGCTGATGCCGGTGAACGAGCGCTACCCGCTCTCCGACGTGCTGGACGCGTGCCGGCGCTGGAGCGAGCAGCGCAAGCGCAAGGTGTACGTGGAGTACCTGATGCTCGCCGGCGTGAACGACCGCTACGAGCAGGCCGCGCAGCTCGCCTCGCTGCTGACGCCCGAGAACACGTTCAAGGTGAACCTGATCCCGTACAACCCGACCGACTCGCCCTTCGAGGGGTCCGGCCGCGAGGCGATCGACGCCTTCCGCTTGGCGCTCGAGGAGCGCGGCGTGCCGGCGACCGTGCGGCTGACGCGGGGCCGGGACATCGCCGCGGCCTGCGGCCAGCTCGCCGCCCAGGGCGCCCCCTAGTCGTTCGTCTGGCGCTGCTCGCCGGCCTTGAGGAGCCGATCCCTCAGCTCCTGCTCGTCCTCGGGTGAGGGGTCGAACTGGGCGATGTCGGGCAGCGCGTCGAGCGCCTGGAGGCCGAAGAGCTTCTGGAAGAGGTCGGTGGTGCGGTAGAGGACCGCGCCGAAGCGGGAGCGCCCGGACTCCTCGATCAGGCCGCGCTCGAGCAGCGTCCCGACGGCGGACTCCGAGGCTACGCCGCGGATACGGGCGACTTCCGGGCGGGAGACGGGCTGCAGGTAGGCCACGATGCCGAGGCACTCCGCCTGGGCCTGGGTGAGCGGCGGGGTGCGCGGCTTGGCGAGCAGGCGCCGAGCGGCGTGCTCGGCGACCGGGTCGGTGGCGAGCGTGAAGCCGCCGCCCACCTCGCGCAGGACCACGCCGCGGTAGCCATCTGCGTAGTGCTCGCGCAGGCGGTGAAGCGCCTCCACGACCCTGTCCTCGTCGGCTTCGCAGGCGTCGGCTAGCCGATCCAGCGACACGGGATCGGAGGAGAGGAAGAGCAGCGCCTCGACGATTCGAGCGAGGTCCTGCATGCCGGCCGGCTCCTGGCTCACGCGGGCTCCCCGTTCTCGGCGGTGGGCAGCGCGGGCGCCTGGGAGGCCCGGCGGCCCATGACGGTGATCGGGCCGAAGTTCTCGGTCTGCTCCCAGTCGGCCTCGCCGGACTTGTAGAGCTCGAGCAGCGCGAACAGCGTGACGGCCTCGGTGAGGCGGTCGCCGTCCTTGATCGCGTCGTCGAAGGAGAAGCTGGTCACGTGGCTGAGCAGATCGCGCAGGTGGGCGAGCCGTTGCTCGAGCGACACGCGCGGCCGGGCGACGTGGCCGAGGTCGAGCTTCGCCGGGACGCGCAGCAGGCCCCCTACAGCCTCGGCGAGCTGGGTCGGGTCGTAGACGGCGTCGGCCACCTCGATCGAGACGCGCCGCAGCTCGGGCGGCAGCGGAGCGGAGCGGTAGCGGTGGCCGTCCTCCTCGGCGAGGCGGGCGATGAGGAACTCCGCCGCCTTCTTGTAGCGGCGGTACTCGAGCATCCGGGCCAGCAGCTCCTCGGCCGCCTCTCCCGGCTCGAGGTCGAGCTCCTCGTCGTCGTCGCGGGGCAGCATCAGGCGCGACTTCAGCTCCAGCAGCGCCGCGATCAGGACGATGAACTCGGTCGCGGCGTCCAGGTCGAGCTCGCCGGTGCGCTCCAGATGGTCGATGTAGGCGAGCACGACGTCGGCCAGCTCCACCTCGAGCAGATCGACCTCCTCGCGCAGGACGAGCGTCAGCAAGAGGTCGAATGGACCCTGGAAGACCTCGAGGTCGAGGTCTAGCGCGGCGACGGACACGCGAGCAAGCCTAGAGGTGGGGCCTGACAGTGGCCCGGCTCGCTCGTGTCACGGGACCAGAAGCGACTCGAGCAGCTCGACCACCCGGGCCGCGTGGACGCCCTCCGGGTCGCGGTCGGGGTTGAAATCGGCCACCGACACGCCGATCAGGCCCGGCGCGGCGGCGAGCGGGCGCGCCAGCTCGTGGAGCTCGGACCAGTCGAGCCCGAGCGGCTGCGGATAGCTGACTGCGGGCAGCGCCGCACCGTCGAGGACGTCCAGGTCCAGGTGCAGCCACGCCGGCTGCCCGGACAGCCGCTCCACCGCCTCGTCACCGACCCGCCCGGCCCCGCGCTCGCGCAGCTCAGGTGCGGTCAGGGCGTGGATCGCCGCGTCGAGGCGGGCGTTCTCGAACGCGACGTCCTCATCGAGCTCCGAGGGCCGATGGCCGAGCAGCACCGCGGCTGCCGGGTCGAGCATGCGCCCTTCGCCTTCGAGCAGGCCCGGCGGGCCGTGCCCGGTGAGGATCGCGAGGTCCATGTCGGCGGCCTCGCCGGTCGGCGAGCTCTCACCGTCGTAGAAGTCGGCGTGGCCGTCTACGAACCAGAGTCCGCTGCCGGCCGGCAGCGCCTGGAAGACGCCCAGCAGCAGCGTGCAGTCGCCCCCGATCACGAGCGGTCGCTCGCCGGCGGCGATGACCTCGCGCACAGAGGCCGCGATCGCCGCGGCAGCCCGGCGCACGTCCGCCGCGCCGATCACCCCGGTCTCGGGATCGCGCCGCGAGTCCCGGATGCGCGCTTCGGCCTCACCGGCGTCGTGCGCGCCGAGACGCTCGACCAGACCTGCCGCCCGCAGCGCCGCGGGCGCGAGCTCCTCGCCGCGGCCAGCGCCCGAGCAGTCGAGCGGGGCGTCGATGACGGCGAAGGGAGCGAGGCCGCTCAGGGCGGGCCGACCCCCATCGCCCGGCGAACGTCGGCGAGCGTCTCGCCCGCGATCGCGCCGGCCCGCTCGGCGCCCTCGGCTAGCGTCGCCTCGAGCGCCGCTTCGTCGGGGCGCAGCTCGGCGTAGCGCTCGCGGACCGGGCGCAGGTACTCGGCCACCGCTTCTGCGACCGCCCCCTTGAACGTCCCGTACTGCTGGCCCTCGAACTCCTTCTCGACGGCTTCCGGCGTGGTGTCGCGCACCACGGCGTAGATGTCGATCAGGTTCGAGATCCCCTCCTTGCCGGGGCCGCGGCGCACCTCGCTGCCGGAATCGGTGACGGCGCTCTTCACCTTCTTGAGGATCGCCTGCTCCTCGTCGTCGATGTAGATCCGGCCGCGCTCCTCGGAGCTGGTGGTCGACATCTTCGCCGTCGGGTCCTGGAGGTCCATGATCCGCGCCCCGATGCCCGGGATGCGGTGCTCGGGGACCTTCAGCACCTTGCCGTAGGTGGCGTTGAACCGGGTGGCTATGTCCCGCATCAGCTCGATGTGCTGGCGCTGATCGTCGCCCACGGGGACCTCGCCGGCGCGGTAGGCGAGCACGTCGGCCGCCTGGAGCACCGGGTAGAGGAAGAGGCCGGCGGAGACCAGCTCGCGCTGGCGGACCGACTTGTCCTTGAACTGGTGCATCCGCTGCAGGTCGCCGTAGGCGGTCACCGAACTGAGCAGCCAGCAGAGCTCCGAGTGCTCGCGCACGTCGCCCTGGCGGAAGAGGATCGAGCGCTTGGGGTCGAGCCCGGCCGCGAGCAGCATCGCCAGCGTGTCGTAGACGTAGCCGCGCAGCTCCTTCGGCTCGTAGGAGACCGTCGTCGCGTGCAGATCGACGATGCAGAAGATCGCCGGGTCGCCCCGCTCCTGGCCTTCCAGGTAGCCGCGCACAGCGCCGATGTAGTTGCCGAGGTGCTTGCGCCCGGTGGGCTGGATGCCGCTGAAGATCCTCACGAAAGCCGCTGGCGCACGACCGGGTTCTTGGCCGCGCCGGCCTCGTCGAGGCGGCGCACCGGTGCCGTGTAGGGCGCGTTGCGTGCGATCTCCGGGTCCTCGGCGGCCTCCTCGAGGATCGCGCGGACGATCCCGGCGAACTGGTCGATCCGCTCCTTGGTCTCGGTCTCGGTCGGCTCGATCATCAGCGCCTCCTCCACCAGCAGCGGGAAGTAGACCGTCGGCGGGTGCACGTCGTGATCAAGCATCCGCTTGGCGATGTCGAGCGTCTTGATCCCGAGCTTCTCCTTCGCGCCGCGGCCCGAGAGGACGAACTCGTGCATGCAGATGCGGTCGAAGGCGATCGGCAGGTACTCGGCGATGCCGGGCTCGGCGAGCAGCGCCTTGAGGTAATTGGCGTTCAGCACCGCGGTCTCCGAAGCCTCGCGCAGACCCTCGGCGCCGAGAGAGCAGATGTAGGCGTAGCTGCGCACGAAGACGCCGAAGTTGCCCTGGAAGCCGCGCAGCTTGCCGATCGACTTGGGCCGGTCGAGATCGAGCTCGAAGCGCGGCCCGTGCCCGTTGTTGCCCTCTGAGCGCACCACCTGCGGGCGCGGGATGAACGGCTCGATGCGATCCGAGACGGCGATCGGGCCGGCACCGGGCCCGCCGCCGCCGTGCGGCTGCGTGAACGACTTGTGCAGGTTGTAGTGGACGATGTCGAAGCCCATGTCGCCGGGCCGAGAGATGCCCATCACGGCGTTGAGGTTGGCGCCGTCGTAGTAGAGCGTCGCCCCCACGCCGTGCACGATCGAGGCGATCTCCTCGATGTTGCGATCGAACAAGCCGAGCGTGTTCGGGTTGGTGAGCATCAGGCAGGCGACGTCCTCGTCGGCCTTGGCGCGCAGATCCTCGAGGTCGACGCCGCCGTGCTCGTCGGTCCCCACCTTCACAACGTCGTAGCCCGCCATCGTCACCGTCGCCGGGTTGGTGCCGTGGGCGGTGTCGGGCGTGAGCACCTTGTGACGGCTCTCGCCGCGATCCTCGTGGAAGGCGCGCGTCACGAGGAGGCCAGCGAGCTCGCCGTGCGAGCCGGCGCTCGGCTGCAGCGAGACGTGCGGCAGGCCGGCGATCTCGGCCAGCGCCTGCTGGAGGTTCCACATCAGCTCGAGCGCGCCCTGGGCGTAGTCAGGATCCTGCAGCGGGTGCAGGCGGGCGTGGCCGGGCAGGCCCGCAACCCGCTCGTGCAGCTTCGGGTTGTGCTTCATCGTGCACGAGCCGAGCGGGTAGAAGCCCGAGTCGAGGTCGAAGTTCTTCTTCGAGAGGCCGTTGTAGTGCCGCACGATCTCAGGCTCCGAGATCTCCGGCAGCTCGGCCGGGCGCTTGCGGATCGCAGCCGCGGGCAGCAGCTCCTCGATCGGCACCTCGGGCACGTCGGAGGCCGGCGCGGTGAAGGCGCGGCGGCCCTCGACCGACTTCTCGAAGACGGTCTGAATGTCCTCCGTCGGGCGGGGGTCGAGCTTCGCGCTCATGCCGCCGCCCCCTCGCGCGTCTGGGCGACGATCTCAGCGAGCTTGTCGATGTCTGCCTTGGTGCGGCGCTCGGTGATGGCCACCAGCAGGCCGTCGCCGTACTCGGGGTAGTCGCGGCCGAGGCGGTATCCGGGGTTGATCCCGGCGGCGCGGGCGCGCTCGAAGACGGCGTCGATGTCGGGCACGCGCACGGCGAACTCCCGCGCGACCGGACCGGGGTTTACCGCCTCGAGGCCGAGCGCCTCGCGTGCGTAGTGGGTGCGGCGCAGCATCAGCTCGCCGAGCTCCACCAGGCCCTGCTTGCCGAGCCATGAGAGGTAGATCACGCCCGCGAGGGCGTTCAGCGCCTGGGCGGTGCAGATGTTGTGGGTCGCCTTCTCGCGGCGGATGTGCTGCTCGCGGGTCTGGAGGGTGAGCACGAAGCCGCGCTTGCCCTCGATGTCGCGCGTCTCGCCGGCGATGCGGCCGGGCATCTTGCGGATGAAGCGCTCCTGGGCGGCGAAGAAGCCGAACGAGGGGCCGCCGAAGTCGAGCCGGTTGCCGAGCGTCTGGCCCTCGCCGACGCAGATGTCCGCGCCGAGCGCTCCCGGCGGCTCGAGGATGCCGAGCGGCAGCGGATCGGCCGCGACCACGAACAGCGCTCCCGTGCGCTTGGCGGCCTCGCCGAGCGCACCCAGCTCCTCGACGCTGCCGAGGAAGTTCGGCTGCTGGACGAACACCGCGGCCGTGTCGTCGTCCACCAGCGCCGCGAGCGCATCGATATCCGTGACGCCCTCCGAATCGAGCCCGGCCTCCTCGACCGTCATCCGGTAGCCGACGGCGTGGGTCTCGAGCGCCTCGCGCGAGTGCGGGTGCAGGCCGCGCGAGACGACCAGCTTCGAGCGCTTGGTCTCCAGCTTCGCGAGGTAGCCGGCTGCCGCCACGGCCGACGGGCCCTCGTAGACCGACGCGTTCGACACCGGGAGCCCCGTGAGCTCTGAGATCGCCGTCTGGTACTCGAACATCACCTGCAGTCCGCCCTGCGATATCTCTGGCTGGTACGGCGTGTACGGGGTCAGGAACTCGGAGCGCTGGAGGATCGAGTCGATCAGCGCGGGCACGTAGTGGTCGTACATCCCCGCGCCGAGGAAGCTGACCTCGGCATCGGAGTGGCGGTTGCGGGCGGCCAGCGCCGACAGGTGCTCGAACACCTCCTGCTCGCTCAGGCCGGCCGGCAGGTCGAGCGGGCGGCCGAGCCGCACCGCCTCGGGGATCTCGGCGAAGAGGTCCTCGAGGGTGCCCACGCCGATCGCGTCGAGCATCGCCTGGCGGTCGGCGTCGGTGGCTGAGGTGTAGCGGCTCATCGGTGGTGGTGGCGCGGGATCGCTCGGGCTCCGGCCGAAGACCTAACTAAGCAGATCGCGATAGGCGGCCACGTCGAGCAGCGAGTCCAGCTCGCTCGGGTCGCTCAGCTTCACCTTCACGAGCCAGCCCTCGCCGTACGGGTCGCTGTTGATCAGCTCCGGCTTGTCGGAGAGCGCCTCGTTGACCTCCACGATCTCCCCCGAGAGCGGCGAGAACACGTCCGAGACGGCCTTGACCGACTCGACCTCCGCGTAGGGCTGGTCCTTCGACACCGTCGAGCCGACCTCGGGCGGGTCGTAGAACACGACCTCGCCGAGCGCGTCCTGCGCGTACCAGGTGACCCCGAAGGTGGCGACATCGCCGTCGAGCCGCGCCCAGTCGTGCTCCGGGTGGTACTTCAGATCCTCGGGATAGCTGCTCTCCGCCACTCGGGCATCTCCTCCTAGGGCTGCTTGGTCGGTGTCTCGTACAACGGCTTGCCGCGGATCTCGGCCGCGCGCGCCTTGCCGCGCACGTCAACCTCGATCTGCGTGCCGGGCTCGGCCGCCGCGAGGGGAACGTATGCCATGCCGATCCCGATCTCCATGCAGGGCGACATGCTGCCGCTCGTCACGACCCCGTCGCCGTGCTCGGTGTGGACCGGGTTGCCCTGGCGCGGGATGCCCGGGCCGGTGAAGGCGAAGGGCGCCAGCAGCTGCTCCGGCTCGCGGCCTCTCAGGGCGTCGGACCCGATGAAGCCGGTGTCGAGCTTGCAGCACCAGCGAAGGCCCGCCTCGAGCGGGTCGCGGTCGAGCGAGAGGTCGTTGCCGTAGAGGTGGAAGCAGGCCTCGAGGCGGAGCGTGTCGCGTGCGCCGAGGCCTACGGGCACGACGCCCTCCGCCAGCAGCGCGTCCCAGACCTCCCCGACCCGCTCGGGCGGCGCGAGGATCTCCACGCCGTCCTCGCCCGTGTAGCCGGTGCCGCATACGAGGCACTCGACCCCCGCAACAGAGAGAGCCGCCGTGCGCATGCGCGCGGGAAGCTCGCCATCGGCGATCCGCCCGACCGCGGCGCGCGCCAGCGGGCCCTGCACGGCGAGCATCGCGTAGCTGTCGATCGCATCGGTCAGGGACACGTCGAAGCCTTCGGCGTGCTCGGCGAACCAGGCGTAGTCGCGCGCGTGGTTGGAGGCGTTCGTGACCGTCAGGAAGCGCTGCTCGCCGCCTTCGCCCGGCTCCAGCCGATACGTGAACAGGTCGTCGATCACGCCGCCGTCCTCCTGACAGAGCACCGAGTATTGGGCGCCCGCGGCCGGGATCTTCGTCACGTCGTTGGAGAGCAGGCGCTGCAGGAACGCCTCGGCATCCGGCCCGGCGGTCTCTATCTCGCCCATGTGCGAGACGTCGAACACCCCGGCGCCCTGCCTGACCGCGAGGTGCTCCTGGCGGATGCCCTCGTACTGCACCGGCATCTCCCAGCCGGCGAACGGCACGAGCTTCGCTCCGGCCGCCTTGTGGCGGTCGTGAAGCGGGGTCCGGCGGAGGGTGTCGGCGGCGGCCTGCACGCCGCCGAGAGGCTACCTGCCGCCCCGGCGCAGAGAAGCCGACCTGCGTCGATCAGCCGGGGCCGAGGCCCCGGCGACCCTCTGAGCTAGTCCTTGAGGAACTCGGGGATGTCGATGTCGTCGTCGGAGATCTCCAGCGATGAGCGCTGGCGATCGTCCATCGAGACGTCGCGGCGGCGCGGCTCGCGGCGGCGGCCGGTCGAGTCCTCGGTGAACAGCGGCCTCGAGCCGCGTCCCTCGAAGCCCGTTGCGATCACCGTCACGCGCACGTTGTCGTCGAGCGAGTCGTCCACGACCGCGCCGAAGATGATGTTGGAGTTCTGATCGGCGGCGCTCTGGATGATCTCCGCCGCCTCGTTGACCTCGAACAGGCCGAGATCGCTGCCGCCGGTGATGTTCAGGAGGATGCCGGTGGCGCCCTCGACGGACTGCTCGAGCAGCGGGCTGGAGATGGCGTTCTTGGCCGCCTCGGCCGCGCGGTTCTCGCCGCCGGCCTCGCCGATGCCCATCAGCGCCGATCCGGCGTCCTGCATGATCGTGCGCACGTCGGCGAAGTCGAGGTTGATCAGACCGGGGATCGTGATCAGGTCGGTGATGCCCTGCACGCCCTGGCGCAGCACGTTGTCCGCCTCGCGGAAGGCCTCGAGGATGCTGGTGCGGCGCTCCACGACGGCAAGCAGCTTCTCGTTCGGGATCACGATCAGCGTGTCGACCTGGTCGCGCAGGCTGTTGACGCCGTCGTCGGACTGACGGCGGCGCTGAGTGCCCTCGAACTCGAACGGGCGGGTCACGACGCCTACGGTCAGCGCGCCGATCTCCTGCTTGGCGACCTCCGCGACGACCGGGGCGGCGCCGGTTCCGGTGCCGCCGCCCTCGCCTGCGGTGACGAACACCATGTCTGCGCCCTTGAGCGCTTCCTTGATCTCGTCGCGGCTCTCGTTGGCGGCGCCGTAGCCAACCTCGGGGTTGGCGCCTGCGCCGAGCCCGCGGGTGAGATCGTTGCCGATCTGAAGCTTGATGTCGGCGTCGCACATCTGCAGCGCCTGCGCGTCGGTGTTGACCGCGATGAACTCAACGCCCTTGAGACCTGCGTCGACCATCCGGTTGACGGCGTTCGTGCCACCGCCGCCGATGCCGACGACCTTGATGACCGCCAAGTAGCTGCCCGTGTCCATCGCTTTGTGTCCTCGCCTCGTGTGCTCGGGTCCGATGCTGGTTACGTGCCGGTCAGAGCTTCTGTCCGACTATCAAGCGATCATCGAGGGTTTCTGCGCCGTCGAGCAATCGCTGCAAACCGGCACTGTACGGATGATTCGACGGATCTGTCAACACATCCTTCAACCGATCGTCCATCCTTACCCTCGATCAGAGATCGAGAGTTGTGCAGAGTCTCAACTCAAGGTTGAGGGCTGGCGGTGGCGCCTCCACCGCCTCCCAGCGGGTCCGCCGAGGGCGTAGGCACCGGGGCTTCGACAGAGGGCGTGGGAGCCTCCACCGGAGTCTCCGCCGTGGGCTCCGCAAGTCCGTCCACGGGGACCTCGGGGGTCACCACGGCCGTCCCGTCGGGCGTCGTGGCGAGGGTCTCCCCGCCAACCGGGGCAACCGGCTCCAACGTCTCTACCGGGAGGCCACCCGCCGCCGGGCGGCCGGGAATCCTGACGTCCACGTAGGCGGCGCCCGCGGCGTCCTCGTCGGCGAGCACTCGCACGGCGGCAGCCCACTTCGCAGCGAGGCGCGTGGGCGCTCCGAAGACGATCTCCGGCCCGTCTGTGACCTGAACGACGACTCCGCGCGGGGCGGGCTCCAGGGCGACGGCCTCCAACCGGCCGAGGATCGCCGCGGGAGCCGCGCCGGCCACCCGGGCGGCGGTCCGCGCGGCGCCGGGCGCCAGCTCGCCAACGGGCAGCGCGCCGGAGGAGAGCTCGATCGTGGGCAGCGAGCCCTCCACGGGGAGCCCCACGAGGACGCTGCCGTCACCGGCCACGGGCGTGCGCTTGCCCGCGGCCACCACGTAGGCCGCCGGGCGATGCTCGATGACCTCCACATGGAGGCCGTTGGGGAAGTCGGGTGTGACCTGGATCGCGCGGACCACCGGGAACGCCTGCGCCGTCTCCTCCAGTCGAGCGGTGTCCAGGTGCAGCGTCGTCATCTCCTCGGCCACCGAGGTGATCGCCGAGCGGACCCTGTCCGAGTCGCGGCTGGTCAGGCCGGTCACCTCCACCCTCTCCACCGCCACGAGCGAGGAGTCGCGCAGCCAGAAGGCGTAGAACGCCGCCAGCAGGAGCGCCAGCGCCGCGACCACGATCAGGCGGCGGCGCAGGCGCGGCCCGGGCGCCAGGGCGCTGCGCAGGCGCGCGGCGGCGAGCGCCGGGCGCGGCAGTGCGAGGGCCGCCCTCATTCGCCCTCCCCGAGGGCCGAGGCATCCACGTCGCCCAGCAGCTGCACCTCGGGCTCGAGGCTCACGCCGAAGCGCTCGCGCACCCTGCGCCGGCCCTCGGCCATCAGGGCGATCACATCGGCCGTCGTCGCATCGCCGGTGTTCTCCACGAAGTTCGCGTGCTTCTCCGAGAAGCGCGCGCCGCCCACCCGCAGGCCCTGACAGCCGGCCTCGTCGAGCAGCACGCCGGCGCTGCGACCCTCCGCGCGGGGGTCGTCGGGATTCTTGAAAGTCGAGCCGAAGGTCTTGATACCGGAGGGCTGTGCGGCGTGGCGGCGCCTGCGCATGTCCGCGAGCGTCGCCTTGACGTCCTCGGGCTCAGCCGCGGCGAGCTCGAACGAGGCCCGCGCGACGATCTCCCGCGGGCCGAGGTTGGAGCGCCGGTAGGAGAACCCGAGGTCCGAGGGCACGCGCCGATCGATCCCGTCCGGCGTCGCGACGTCGACCCACTCGAGGACGGTGGAGAGATCTCCGCCGTAGGCGTTGGCGTTCATCCGCACCGCTCCGCCGACCGTGCCCGGGATGTTCACGCCGAACTCCAGGCCCGACAGGCCCTCGCGCGCGGCGCGTGCGGCGGCCTGCGGAAGCCGCGCGCCGCCGCCGCAGAGCAGGCGCGGACCGACGCGCTCGATCTGGGCGAGCTCGCCGTCCAACTTGATGACCAGTCCGCGGAACCCCTCATCGGCTATCAGGAGGTTCGATCCCGAGCCGACCACTCCTACCTCGATCTGCTCGGCATCTGCCCAGGCGAGCAGGTCCCGCAGCGCCGCCTCGTCGGCCGGGCGCGCGAAGAAGTCGGCGGAGCCGCCCGTGCGCACGGTCGTGAGGCGCTCGAGCGGATGGTCGCTGCGCACTCCCTCCGGGGTCTTCATCGGGCGCCCTCGCCCGCCGTGAGGCCGGCAGCCAGCCGGTCCACGTCCCCCGCTCCCAGGGTGAGCAGCACGTCGCCTTCGCCGAGATCCTCGGCGAGCATCCGCTCGGCGTCTTCCATCGACGGAAGCCACCACACCGGCCGTCCCGCCGCGGCATCGGCCGCCGCCTCGGCGATCAGGAGGCCGGTCACGCCGGGGAAGTCCTCGGCGCGCTCACGCGCCGGGTAGACGTCGAGGACCACGACCACGTCGGCGATCGCCAGCGCGCGGCCGAACTCCGCGGCGAGCTCACGCGTGCGGGAATAGAGATGGGGCTGGAAGCAGGCGATCAGCCGCTTGGCCTCCAGCGAGCGCGCCGCCTCCAGCGTTGCCCGGACCTCGGTCGGGTGGTGGGCGTAGTCGTCGTAGACCTGCGCCCCGCCGGCGGTCGCGCCGCGCCCCTCGAAGCGCCTCCCGGTGCCGTTGAAGCCGGGCAGCGCGGCGGCGGCCTCGGCGAGCGGCACACCGGCCTCGCGACAGGCGGCGAGTGCCGCGAGCGCGTTCTGCACGTTGTGAAGCCCCGGCACGCCCAGCTCGACCTCCACCCCCTCCACCACGAAGCGCGAGCCCAGCGGCCGCAGCGTCACGGACTCGGCCCGCAGCTCGCCGCTGTCGATCCCGTAGCTCAGCGCCCTCCCCTCGCCCGGGAGGTCCACGCCGTCGCCGAGGATCCTCAAGTCCGACGGCGCGACGAACTCCTCGAAGGCCTCGTAGAGGTCGGCCAGGGACGCGTAGGTGGCGTGATGGTCCAGCTCGGCGTTGGTCACCACCGCGACGTCGCGGGCGAGCCGCACGAGCGAACGGTCGGACTCGTCAGCCTCGATCACGATCCACTCGCCCGAGCCCCAGACGGCGTTCGTGCCCGCGGAGCGCAGCTCGCCGCCGATCAGGTAGGCCGGGTCGCGGCCAGTCGCCGTCAGGACGTGGGCGATCATCGCGCTGGTGGTGGTCTTGCCGTGGGTTCCCGACACGGCGATCGAGCGCTTGAGGCGCGAGACCTCGCCGAGCAGGTCGCTGCGGTGGAGCACCGGCGCGCTGGCCGCCCGCGCGGCCGCCAGCTCGGGGTTCTGCTCGGGGATCGCCGTCGACACCACCACCTCCGCCCCGGCGGGGAGGTTGGCCGCGTCGTGGCCGATCGCAGGCTCGATCCCCGCCTCGCGCAGGCGCTCCGAGTAGGACGAGTCGGCCCGATCGGAGCCCGTCACCTCGGCGCCAAGCGCGCGCGCTACGAGCGCGAGGCCGCTCATGCCGGCGCCGCCGATGCCGATGAAGTGCAGCTGGCGGGAGGCGAACGGCGCGTCCGTCATGGCTTCGCTCCCTCGGCGAGCGCCAGCACGCCGTGCGCGATGCGCTCGGCCGCGTCCGGCCTGGCGGCCGCGCGCGCGGCGGCGGCCATCTGCCGCAGGCGCTCAGGAGCCGCCAGGAGCGCCCCCACCTCCCGCGCCAGGCGCGGGCCGTCGAGCTCGCCGTCGGGCACCACCACGGCGGCTCCAGCCGCTGCCATGTGGCGGGCGTTCAGCGTCTGGTGATCGGCGGTGGCGTGGGGATAGGGCACGAGCACCGCCGGCACTCCGGCCGCGGCCAGCTCGAACACCGAGCCCCCCGCCCGGGCGACCGCGAGGTCCGCCGCGGCGAGGGCGTCTCCGAACGGCTCGATGTAAGGGTGGAGCCGGTAGTGAGGCGGAGATCCGATCTCGACCAGGCGGCGCTCCAGGTCGGCGTGGTCGCGCGCGCCGCACGCGTGCAGCACGGCGCACGGCTCCGCCACCTCGCCGAACGCCTCGAGCGTCGCCTCGTTGAGGCGCCGCGCCCCGAGCGATCCGCCGAACACCAGCAGGCAGCGCTCGTCCTGGCCGATCCCGAAGCGCTCGCGGGCGCTCCGGCGGTCGGCGCTCAGCGTGCCGGCCGGGATCGGCCGGCCGGTCACCTCGTAGCGCGACCCGCTGCGCCCCTCGAGCGGAAAGGCCAGGAACACCCGCTGAGCCAGCGGAGCGAGCATGCGGTTGGTGATCCCCAGATGGCTGTCGGCCTCGGTCAGGGCGAGCGGCAGCCTCAGCGTGCGGGCGGCGAGGCCCACCGGGCCGGCGACGTAGCCGCCACCGCCGAGCACCACGTCGGCGTCGAGCCTGCGCAGCAGGCTGCGAGCCG
This sequence comes from uncultured Solirubrobacterales bacterium, assembly GCA_963715445.1. Taxonomy (GTDB): domain Bacteria; phylum Actinomycetota; class Thermoleophilia; order Solirubrobacterales; family Thermoleophilaceae; genus JAAYBF01. The sequence goes on along the minus strand of OY970240.1, from coordinate 2,075,819 downwards.
CCGCTGCCGCGCGCAGCGCCATCGCGAGCGAGCGAGCCGCCTTCAGCGGGTTGCGGCGGTCCAGGCCGCTGACCCGCAGCTGATGGAGCGGATAGCCGGCGGCGGGCACGAGCTCGGCCTCGGCCCGCTCGCCCCCGACGAACTCGACCGACGCTCCGCTATCCCGCAGTGCGTCGGCGACGGCCAGCGCCGGCACCACGTGCCCCGCCGTGCCCCCGGCCGCGATCACGATCTTCAACGCTCATGCCTCCGTCGATCGCCCGCAGACGCGGCTTGGCTGCCCGTGCCGGCAGGCCGCCGGTTGCCGCGACGTTCAGCAGCAGCCCCATACCGCCGAGCAGCACGATCAGGTTGGTGCTGCCGTAGGAGATGAAGGGCAGCGGCACCCCGGTCAGGGGCGCCATGCCGAGCACCGCGAAGAAGTTGAGGCTCGCCTGGCAGAGGATCAGCGAGGTGATGCCCGCCGCCAGCAGCTTCGAGTAGTGGTCGCGCGCCGCCTTCGCGGTGCGCAGCCCCGCGTAGCCGATCATCCCGTAGAGGGCCGCGACTCCGGCGATGCCCACCACCCCGATCTCCTCGCCGATGATCGCCAGGATCATGTCGGTGTGGGCCTCGGGCAGGTAGAAGATCTTCTGGACCGACTCGCCGAGGCCGACTCCGAAGAGCCCGCCCGAGCCGATCGCCGTCAGCCCCTGGACGGCCTGGAAGCCGGTGTCCCCGGCATCCGCGAACGGGTCGATGAAAGCCGTCAGGCGCTCCATCCGGTAGGGCTCCACCACGGCCAGCGCGAGCGCCATCACAGCGAGCCCGCCGAAGAGCGTGCCGAGATGGCGCATCGGCGTCCCGGCCGCCACCAGCAGTGACCCAACGGTGAAGCAGATGACCATCGACGTGCCCATGTCCGGCTGCTTCATCAGCAGCAGGAACGCCACGCCGATCACGATCAGCAGCGGCTTGAAGAGCCCGCCCAGCGTCTCGACCGAGCGCGGCCGCGTAGCCAGCACCTGGGCCGTGTAGAGCACCAGCGCCAGCTTCAAGAGCTCCGACGGCTGGAACTGCAGCGGGCCGGCGCCGAGCCAGCGCGTCGCGCCGTTCACCGTCACGCCCACTCCGGGCACCATCACGGCGACGGTCAGGAAGAAGGCCGCCCCGAGCAGCATCGGGGTCAGCTGGCGCACCAGCTTGAGGCCGTGGCGCGAGGCGACGTACATCACGCCGAGGCCGATCAGCCCCAGGGACACGTAGCGTTTGAGGTACATCCACGAGTCCCCCGACCCGTTCAGGAGAGATTCGGCGGAGCTCGCCGAGTACACCATCAGCGCGCCCACGGCGAGGGTGCAGAGGGTCGCCGTGTAGAGGATCGTGTACTCCACCGGCCGCGCGGTGCGTCCCTTCTTGGCCGGACTCCGGCGCTGGGACCCTTTGGCTGCGGCGGCCATCCGAGACCCCTTCGACGCGCACGCCAAAACTCATTCCGCCGCCTCGAGCGCGGCGATCAGCTCCTTGAACCGCGCGCCGCGCTGCTCGTAGTCGCGAAAGGCGTCGAAGCTCGCGCAGGCCGGGGACAGCAGCACCACCTCGCCGGCCTGCGCGGCGGCCGTGGCGTCGGCCACGGCCTGCTCGAGCGTGCCGCTGCGAACCAGCGGAACGGTGCCCTCGAGGTCCTCGGCCAGGCGCTCGGCGGCCGTCCCGATCAGGTAGGCCGCCCGGCAGCGCGAGCCGATCGCTTCGCGCAGCCCCGTGAAGCCGCCCTGCTTGAGGCTCCCGCCGAGGATCACATGGACTCCACCGTCGAACCCCTCAATGCCGCGCACCGCCGACGCTGGGTTGGTGGCCTTCGAGTCGTTGACGTAGAGCACCCCGCCGACCGTGGCGATGTCCTCGAGCCGGTGCTCGACGCCCGGGAACGCGCGCAGCGCCTCGACAACGGCGGCCGGGTCGAGCGCCGAGCCCGCCAACGCCGCCGCCGTCGCGGCGAGCGCGTTCTCCACGTTGTGGGCGCCGCGCAGGCGCAGCTCGCCGATCGGCATCAGCGCCTCGCCCCGGAAGCGAAGCTCCCCGCCGGCCACGTCGGCGTCCGCGCCAGGGCCGAACCCGAGCCAGCGCGCGTGCCCTCGCGGGCGCAGCGCCGGAGGCGTCACCGCCCAGTCCTCCTCGCCCTGCGAGGCGAAGATCCGCTCCTTGGCAGCCTGGTAGGCGGCGAGGCTGCCGTGGCGGTCGAGGTGATCCTCGGTGACGTTGAGCAGCACGGCCACCTCGGGCGCGAAGGCGGTCGTGTCCTCGAGCTGGAAGCTCGACGCCTCGCAGATCACCGTGGCGGCGGGGTCCAGCAGGCCCACGAGCGACGCCAGCGGAGTGCCGACGTTGCCGGCTACGGCGACCGGCAGCCCCGCCGCGCGCCAGATCGCGCCGAGCAGCTCGACGGTCGTCGTCTTGCCGTTGGTCCCGGTCACGGCGACGAAGCGGTTCGGCAGCAGCCGCCACGCCAGCTCGAGCTCGCCGAGGACCTCGATCCCCCGCTCGCGAGCCGCGACCACGACCGGCGCATCGTTTGGCACGCCGGGGCTCTTGACGACCGTGCGGATGCCCCGCTCGCCCAGCAGGTCGACCCCGTCGACGCCGAGATGCGCGTCGAACATCGGCAGGTTCACGATCGGGCTGCCCGAATCGACTCCGACGACCTCCTCCCCGCGCACGGTCAGCATCCGCGCGGCGGCCTGCCCCGAGCGCGCGAGCCCCACCACGAGAAAGGGCCCGTCGGGAAGCGGAGGGCGGGCGCCCACTAGGGGATCGACGCTTGGTAGAGCGTGAAGCCGATCGCGCTGCAGATCGCCGCGACGATCCAGAAGCGCAGGATGATCTTGGTCTCCGACCAGGCCAGCATCTCGAAGTGGTGGTGGATCGGGGCCATCAGGAAGACGCGCCTGCGGAAGCGCTGGAAGGCGATCACCTGGATCACGACCGAGAGCGCCTCGATGACGAAGATGCCGCCGGTGATCAGCAGCAGCACCTCGGTCTTGGTCATCACAGCCAGCGCCGCGATCGCACCCCCCAACCCCAGCGAGCCGGTGTCCCCCATGAACACCCCGGCCGGGAACGAGTTGAACCAGAGGAACCCCACGCAGGCGCCCACGAGACAGGCGCAGAGCAGCGCCAGGTCCTCCTGCGGCGCGCCCGGCGTGATGAACGTCATCGCCGTGAACGCGAGCAGGACGATGGCGCAGCAGCCGGCCGCCAGGCCGTCGAGGCCGTCGGTGAGGTTCACCGCGTTGGTGGTGCCGAGCAGCACCAGCAGGATCAGCACCGGGTAGAAGTAGCCAAGGTCCACCGAGGCGTCGACCACGCGCAGGCGCAGCGTGTCGTTCAGCCCCACGTACTCGGTCGCCGCGAGCCACAGGCCGATGGCGATCAGCGCCTGCACCGCGAGCTTCGTGCGGCCGTTCACGCCGAGCGAGCGGCGCTTCTGGATCTTGATCCAGTCGTCGGCGAAGCCGAGCGTCGCGGTGGCCAGCGCTACCGCGAGGACCACCAGGCTGATCGCGCGGTAGTCGGTGAGGATCAGGAACGGCACCGCGACCGCGATGAAGATGATGATCCCGCCCATCGTCGGGGTGCCGGCCTTCTCGTGGTGGCCCGCCGGGCCGTCCTCGCGGATGTGCTGGCCGAACGCCTTCTCGCGCAGGCGCTCGATGAACTTCGGGCCGAGGAAGATGCAGATCAGCAGGGAGGCCATCCCCGCGATCAGGATCTCGCCCACTAGGCCAGCACCCTCTCGAGCCCGACCGAGCGGGAGCCCTTGATCAGCACGCGGTCGCCGGGCAGCGCGATCTCCTCGAGCAGCGCACTCGCCTCCTCAGGCGTACCGGCGGCGTAGCGCTCGCCGTCGAAGGCCTCGGCATAGGGCAGCGCGTCCTCGCCCACGGTCACGAGCACGTCGATCCCGAGCGCGGCGGCCTCCGTGCCGATCTCGCGGTGGAACTCGGCCGATCCGGAGCCCAGCTCCGCCATCGTGCCGAGCACGGCCACGCGGCGATCCGCGGGCGTCTCGGCGAGGTGCTTGAGTGCCGCCCGCATGGACATCGGGTTGGCGTTGTAGCAGTCGTTGACCACGGTCACGCCTCCGGGCAGCTCCACGATCTCCCCGCGGAGCGAGCTGAAGCGGACGTCGACGAGGCCGGACGGCCGCACCCCGATCGCCACCGCCGCGGCGACGGCCGCAAGCGTGTTGAGCAGGTTGTAGGGCTCTGCATAGGGCAGATCGACCAGGATCCGCTCACCGCGGGCCTCGATCTCGGCCACCCCTCCGAACGCACCGCCTGCGCCCTCTCCCGCGGCAAACGAGAGCAGCATCACGTCACCGCCGGGACCGAAGGAGATCGTCTCGAGATCGTCGCGCAGGTGCTCCTCGAGCAGCGGCTCGCTCGCCGGCACCACGCAGCTGGCGCCGGGAGGCAGGTCCCTGATCAGCTCCGCCTTTGCGGCGGCCACGCGCTCGATGGTCCCGAGCAATTCCAGGTGCACTGGGCCGACGTTGACGATCACGCCGACGTCGGGCTCGGCGATCCCGGCCAGCTTGCGGATCTGGCCCTCCCCGCGCATCCCCATCTCGAGCACCATCGCCTCGACGCCCCGGCCCGCCTCGAGGATCGTCAGCGGCATCCCGATCCCGGTGTTGTAGTTCTGGGGGCTGGCATGGGTGGTCAGGTGTGGCCCGAGCACCGCCGCGAGGATGTCCTTGGTCGAGGTCTTGCCGGTCGAGCCGGTGACGCCGACCACCTTGGGGCCCAGCTCGCGCCGCCAGGAGCGCGCCAGGTCCCAGAGCGCGGCGAGGCTGTCGGGGACTACGAGGACCGCGGCGCCTGCTGGGGCCGCGCGGAGAGCCCGCTCGGCGTGCGCCGGCTCGACGATCACCCCCCACGCCCCCTTGGTGAGCGCCTCGGGGGCGAACGAGCCGCCGTCGGCACGCTCGCCGAGCAGGCCCACGAACAGGTCGCCGGGCCCGCACTCGCGGGTGTCCACCGTCGCGCGGCGGGGACCCGGCGCCTCCGGGGCGCCCGCCGCCAGCTGCGCGCCGGCGGCAGCGGCCACCCAGCCCGCGGTCACGCCTTCCATCGTCCACCTCCCGCAAGCTCCCGCAGCGCCTCGCGCGCGACCTCTCGGTCGTCGAACGGCTCCTTGCGCCCATCGACGAACTCCTGGCCCTGCTCGTGGCCCTTGCCGGCGATGACGACGACATCGCCCGGCTCCGCGGACCCGAGCGCCACCGAGATCGCCCGCCTGCGGTCGACCTCGCGCACGACGCCGGCGCTCGCGCCCTCGCCCAAGCCCTGAAGAATCTCCTCGACGATCGCCTCCGGCTCCTCCGAGCGCGGGTTGTCCGAGGTGACGAAGACCGCGTCGGCGAGCCGCGCAGCCACCTCCCCCATCAGCGGCCGCTTGCCGCGATCGCGGTCGCCTCCCGCGCCGAACACCACGCGCAGGTCTCCCTCGGTCAGGTCGCGCGCGGCGCGCAGCACGTTCTCGAGCGAGTCGGGGGTGTGCGCGTAGTCCACCAGCACACCGAAGGGCTGGCCCTCGTCGATCGGCTCGAAGCGGCCCGGGACCGGCGTCGCCCCCGCGAGGCCGACCTGGCAGTCGGCGGCGCTCACGCCCATCTCACGGCCCACGGCGAGCGCCGCGAGCGCGTTGCGAACGTTGAAGAGGCCCGGCAGCGGCGTCGTCAGCTCGAGCGGCCCGTCCGGCGTGTCCACGGTGAAGGCCGCTCCCGACATGTCGAAGCGGACATCGCGAGCGCGGTAGCTCGCTTCCGTGTCTATGGCGAAGGTCACCGCTCCCTCCACCTCGCCGGCCAGCCGCCTGCCGTGCTCGTCGTCCACGTTGACCACCGAGATCCCCCGGCCCTCGAAGAGCCGCCGCTTGGCGAGGTAGTAGGACTCCATGTCCTCGTGGAAGTCCAGGTGGTCCTGAGTCAGGTTGGTGAAGACGCGGCACGCGAAGCGTGTGCCCGCCGCTCGCCCCAGCTCGAGCGCGTGCGAGGACACCTCCATTGCGCACGCCGAATCGCCGCCGTCGAGCATCCGGCGGAAGGTCGCCTGGAGGTCAACGGCCTCGGGCGTCGTCCGCTCGGCCGCCTCCTCCACGCCGCCGACCACCTGCTTGACCGTGCCGAGCAGTCCGGCGGGCACGCCTCCGGCCTCCAGCACGTCGCGCACGAGGAAGGCGGTGGTCGTCTTGCCGTTGGTGCCCGTGATGCCGATCACGCGCAGAGAGGCCGTGGGGTCGCCGTGGAAGCGCGCGGCGATCGGGCCCATCGCCGCCCGGACGTCCGGGACCAGCTCTTCCGGGACGCCGAGGCCGAGCTCGCGCTCGCAGACGAGCGCCGCGGCTCCCCGCTCCACCGCGTCAGCCGCGAAATCGTGGCCGTCCGCCGTGAATCCGGGAACGCAGAAGAAGAGCGCCCCCGGGGAGACGCTCCTGCTCGAATAGGCGAGCCCCGTGATCTCCACCTCCGGAGCCCCGCTCCCCATCAGCTCTCGGAGGGTCATGGACACATGCAGTCTAAAGCCGCCATCGGGCGTCCCAGCGCATCGAGGCGCAGGCTCGGGGGTTGAGCGAGGGGATGCCGGCCGCGCACGTCACAGCCCTGCTCGCTCTGACGGCCGCGGCCGTGCTCTGGCCTGCCGCCGCGCCCGCGGCTTGGCCTGCCGCCGCGCCCGCCGCTTGGCCTGCTGACGCGCCCGCCGCCGAGCGCACCCCGGCAAGCGCCTCGGCGGGCCTCACGCTGACCCCCGATTCGGGCGCGCGCCCGGCCCGCTCGTACGGCATCTGGCGGCCCGGGCGCTTCGACAGCTGCCCGGCGACCCTCCACGACCGCTACGCCACGCGCGGGCCGGGCGGCAAGCTCTATCCCGGCTGGCACCCTCCCGTGGTCAGGGACCCGGCAACCGGCCGGCGGTGCGCCTTCGGGCACGAGCACGGCCGCGACCCGCGCAGCTCCGACCTCTACCGCTGGGTTGCCCGGCGCCTCGGCGGCGGGCTCCCGTTCGGTGTGGCCGGCGAGGCGCTCGACGCATACACGCGCGCCAACCCGGGCACGCCAACGCGCCACGAGGACCACGTCGGCCACAAGGTGGAGTGGGCCAACGACGTGCCGCTGCTGCGCGCCACGCGCAAGGGGCGGCGCGAGATCGGCGTGCGCTGCGACTTCCTCGCCAAGATCCACCAGGGCACCCACTCCGGTGACGCCTTCGCCAACAACCCCCACGAGCTGATCTACGCCGTCGCCTGCAGCGACGGGACGCGCCTGCTCACCACGACCCTCGCCCGCTTCGGCAGCCCGAGCCGCTTCACGCGCTCGTGCGACCTGCGCACGGCGGTCCCAGCCGGCGGCGCGCCCGCATTTCCCGCCGGGCCCGGCGCACGCGGGATCCCAGACCGCGCCTGCGTCGAGCGCTACCTGCTCGTGCCCCCGGACCGCTTCTCGATGTTCGCCCGCGGGCTGTACGAGAACTGGGCCTCCTCCAACAGCCTCACCACTTCCAGCGGGCGCCAGATCGCCCGCTGGGACCCCCACTTCGCGGTGTTCAACCCCGCCCGCTACTTCGATCCGGCGCAGCCCGGCGGCCTCGCCAGGACCGTCGGAGCCTGCTGGGAGCGCCCCGTGAGCGGAGAGCGGGCCAGCGGCAGCGCGTGCGACGTGGCCACCGGCTACGGCACGCGAGCGGCCCCGCTCGCCTTCGACGACCCCCGCTCGCCCTTCGACGGCTCGCACCGCGAGACGTACTTCAACCAGACGACGGTCCGCAACCGCCGCGGCCCACGCCGCTGGTACACCGACCCGTACGGGCGTCAGGCCTCACGGCGGCCCTTCCCCGGAGCGCTCTGCCAGATCGTGGCGCGCACGGACAACTCCAGCCGCCCCACGCTCGAGTCCCAGGCCTTCGGCTCCGAGCGCCCCTACGGCGCCCGCGGCGTCCACGCCCCCAACTGAGGATCCCGCCACCGTGTAAAGGCCGACGGGCGAGTTGCGGCCACAATGCGGCCGCAACTCGCCCAAACCTGAAAGCAAGCCCTTCGTCGCCGAGCCAAGGTCGGCGGATGTGAAGGTCAGTGAGGCGGGATGCGCATGTAGGGCAGCGCGAACTCCATGATCTTCTCGAAGGCCGGCGCGGCCACCTCGCCGCCGTAGTACATGCCCTTCGGCTCGTCGACCATCACCGCGACCATGAGGCGCGGGTCCTTGGCCGGGGCGAAGCCGATGAAGGACGCGAAGAACTTGAACTCCGAGTAGCCGCCCGTCTCGGGGTCCGCCTTCTCGGCGGTCCCCGTCTTGCCGGCGAGCTCGTAGCCCGGTATCGAGGCCTCCTCGGCGGTGCCGCCTGCCGCCAGCACGCCCTCGAGCATCGTCGCCACCTGCCGCGCGGTGCGCGGGGACACGATCCTGCGGCCCTCGTCCGTCTCACCCGCCACGACGTGCGGCCGGTGCAGCACGCCGCCGTTGGCGAGCGCCGAGTACCCGGCCGCCATCTGGATCGGGGTCACCGCGAGGCCCTGCCCGATCGGCAGGTTGCCGATCGAGGAGCCCGAGTAGTTCCTGGGCCGGGGCACGATCCCGCCCGACTCGCCCGGGAGGTTGATCCCCGTCAGGGAGCCGAACCCGAAGCGGCGCACCCAGTGGTCGAAGCGCTTGGCGCCCAGCTTCATGCCGATCATCACCGAGCCGACGTTCGACGACTGGGCGAGGATCTCGGCCGTCGAGAGGTTCACGGCGCCGCGGTCGTGCGCCTCCCCGATGGTGCGGTCGGCCACCTGCAGCTGCGACGGCAGGTCGAAGCGCGTCTCCGGCTTGATCAGGCCGTCCTCCAGCGCCCCGGCGACGGTGAAGGCCTTGAAGGTCGATCCCGGCTCGTAGCTCGAGGCCACCGCCTTGTTCTCGCGCGCCTCCTCGGCGGAGCTGCCGATCTCGTTCGGGTCCACGCGCGGCCAGTTGGCCAGAGCGAGCACCTCGCCGTTGCGCGGGTCCATCACCAGCGCCGTGGCGCCGGCCGGCTGGGTGCCGGTCACCACCTCGGCCATCACGGCCTCGGTGCGCTCCTGCAGCGCCGCGTCGATCGTCAGCCGCATGTCCTCGCCCGGCTCGGCGCGCTCGGTCTCGACGATCGAGATCGGCTCTCCGAGAGCGTCCTTGACCATCCTGCGGTGGCCGTCGGTGCCGTGGAGCTGCTCCTCGTACTGGTTCTCGATGCCGGTGAGCCCCTCGTTGTCGGTCCCGACGGCGCCGATCAGCTGGCCGGCGAGGGCGCCCTGCGGGTAGGTGCGACGCGGCTCCATGACGCTGCCAATACCCTCGATCCCGAGCTTCTCGACCTTGTCCTGGACCTCCGGGTCGAGCTTGCGCCGCAGGTAGACGAAGCCGCGCTCGCGATCGCTGAGCAGCTCAGTCAGGTCCTCCTCGAGCATCCCCAGGGGCAGCGCGAGCTTGGACGCCGCGCCAGCCGGGTCGTCGATCAGCATCGGGTTGGCGAACACCGACACCGAGTCCTCGGAGACGGCCAGCTCGACGCCGTTGCGATCGGTGATCGTCCCGCGGCGGGCCTGAACCTCGATGTCCTCCTCCTGCTGGGTGACCGCGCGCTCTGAGAGCTCACCGGATCTCGCGGTGCCGAGCCAGGCCGCGCGCGCCGTGGCGGCGCCCAGAAGGAGGATGAATATCGCGAAGAGAAGCCCGATACGGCGATCGATGAGCCGCACAGGCGCCCCTACTGCACCGGCTGCTCGGCGGTTGCCCCCGCGCCGATCCGCTGGGAGGCGTTGCGAGCGTCGATCGATGGGCGCGAGCGCAGGTAGCGCACCTCACCGGGAGCCGGGAGCACGAGGCCGCGCTCGGCGGCGACCTGCTGGATCCGCTCGCTCGAGCCGAGCCGGGCAACCTCGGCGCGCAGGCGCGCGTTCTCGTGCTTGATCATCGTCGCGCGGGCGCTCGCCTGCGTGATCCCGCGGCTCTTCTGGAGCAGGGCGACGTTGGAGAAGACGACCCCAACGAGCAGCACGAAGACGAGGCCGATCAGCGCCGGGCTGTGGAGGAGGCGGTCGAGCAGCGTCGCGGAGTGCGAGCGCACCGCGATACGTGCACGCGAGGCAGAAGCGGGACGAGCCGCGGGCGCCGGGCGGCGTGCGGGACGTGCGGGAGCGGTGCGCGTGGAGGCGCGGCGGGCGGGCGCGGGCACCCGGGCAGCGGCAGCGCGGGCCATCAGCTCCGCTCCTCGTTGATCTTGCGCGCCACGCGCAGGCGCCCCGACTTGGAGCGCGGGTTGTCCGCGACCTCACCAGGGGTGGGCGCCACAGCGCGGCGGGTCAGCAGGTCGGCCTCGGGCTCGTGGCCGCACACGCAGACCGGCAGGTCCGGCGGGCAGACGCAGCCGCGGGCGCGCTCGGCGAGGAAGCGCTTGACGCGCCGGTCCTCGAGCGAGTGGAAGGAGATGGCGGCCAGGCGGCCCTCTTGGCGCAGCACGTTCCAAGCGGCGGGAAGGGCGCGGTCCAGCGAGCCGAGCTCGTCGTTCACGGCGATGCGGATCGCCTGGAACACGCGCTTGGCGGGGTGCCCCCCGCCGAACTTGCGCCGCACGAACGCCGGAGTGGCCGCCTCGATCGCGTCGACCAGCTGGCCGGTGGTCTCGAGCGGTGCGCGGCGGCGGCGGTGGCCGATCTCACGCGCGATCGCGTGGGCCCCGGGATCCTCGCCGTAGCGGCGGAAGAGCTGGGCGAGCTGCCGCTCGTCGTACTCGTTGACGATCGTGCGCGCGTCGAGCTCCTGCGAGGGATCCATGCGCATGTCGAGCGGCGCGTCGTAGGAGTAGGAGAAGCCGCGCTCGCGCGTGTCCACCTGCATCGAGGACACGCCCAGGTCCATGTAGACGAGGTCCGCCTCGAAGCCCTCCGCGCTCAGCAGCTCGAGCGCGTCGGCGTAGTCCATGCGCAGGAAGCGGGTCTCGCACGCCACCTCGGCGGCGAGCTCCTCGAAGCGCTCCTCCGCGGCGGGATCGCGGTCCACGCAGACGAGCGTGCCGGTGGAGCCGATGCGGTCCGCCATCAGCCGGGCGTGGCCGCCCGCGCCGAAGGTGCAGTCCACGACATTGTCGCCCGGGGCCGGGTTGGTCAGCTCGATCAGCTCACCGGCCAGGACGGGTACGTGCGCGCGGGTCATGTCAAGAAGGATCGCCAAGGCTCTCCGTCACCTCCCCGATGCTGGCATCGAGAGCCTGCTGCTCCTGATCCCAGCGCTCGCGGCCCCAGACCTCGAGGTGGTCCCCCACCCCAGCCACGACGACCTCCTTCTCGATCTTCGCGTAGGCGAGCAGAGGCGGCGGGAGCGTGACGCGGCCGGACGAGTCGAGCTCGACGTCGAAGGAGTTGGACTGGAAGAAGCGCTGCACGCCCTTGTACTCGCGACCGAGCGGGTTCTTGCCCGCGAGCGCGCGCTCGATGATCGACTCGTGCCCCTCCGGGGTCCATACGGAGATGCAGTCGTCGCTGTCCTTGGCGAGAACGAGGCCCGAGGAGAAGGTCGCCCGGAAACGCGCCGGGATGCTGAGCCGGTTCTTCGCGTCGAGCGAGTGTTCGTAGTGGCCTCTGTATGCCATCAGGAGTTCCGTGTTCCGCTACCGAGAAGGAGTTGCAACTTGGACCGAAGTGGCGGAGTGGGAGGAGCCCCACCACTCCGGTCCTTGTTGACTGGGCGCCACCCTATCCCACTCTGTCCCACAGTGCAACACATCTACCCACTTGTCCATCGGGATCGCACCGACCGTGCACCTTCTTGCGCGCAGTTTCCGCATCAGGAAGCGGAATCCTTCCCGTGGGAACGGGTGGGATGCCCTCCCGCACCACGGCCCTCCACGACAGCCACCCGGGCGTTTGGACGGGAAATTGCATGCACGGCCCGCTGCCGCAACGTTCCATGCAGCCGAGCGCCCACGCCTCCGGCGGCGTACCATCCCGCGCCGTGCCTTCCTCCCCTGTAGCCATCCGCCTGCGCGGAGTGGTCAAGCGCTATGGCGAGATCACCGCCGTGAACGGCCTCGACCTCGACGTCCCCCCTGGGACGTGCGTCGGCCTGCTCGGGCCCAACGGGGCGGGCAAGTCCACCACCATGCGCATGCTCACCGCGCAGTCGATCGCCGATGAGGGCGAGATCGAGGTGCTCGGCTACGAGCTCCCGCGCGAGTCCAAGCAGGCGAGGGCCGAGTGCGGAGTGGTCCCTCAGCTGGACAACCTCGACACGACGCTGACGGTGGAGCAGAACCTGATCGTCTTCACCCACCTCTACCGCGTCCCGCGCCGCGACCGCCAGCAGGCGATCGAGCGCGCGCTGAAGCTCGCCAACCTCACCGAGCGCAGGCACACCCGGGCCGACGAGCTCTCCGGAGGTATGCGCCGCCGCCTCTTGATCGCACGCGCGCTCGTGCACCAGCCGCGGCTCGTGCTGCTCGACGAGCCCACCGTCGGCCTCGACCCACAGGTCCGCCAGGAGTTGTGGGCGCTGATCGACGCGCTGCGCTCAGAGGGCGTCTCGATCCTGATGTCGACGCACTACATCGAGGAGGCCGAGCGCCTCGCCGACTCGGTCACGATCATGTCCCACGGCCGCGCCGTGGCAACCGGGCGCCCGTCCGACCTGGTGGCTGAGCACGCCGGCAGCGAGGTCGTGGAGGTCTACGGCCCACCCGCGCGGCTCATGGAGGTGGAGGCCGAGGCTGTCGCGGCGGGCCTTCGCACCCGCAGGACCGGCACCTCGATCACCGTGCTCGGCGGCGGCGCCAACGGCGACTCGCCGGAGGGCGAGCGGCGCCCCGCGAACCTCGAGGACGTCTTCGTCCTACTCACCGGCGAGGAGATCTCATGACCGGCGCCGACGCCACCCGGAAGATGGACGCATGACCGGCGCCACCGCCACTCGAGAGATGAACGCATGACCGGCGCGACGGTGACCAGCGAGCGCGCCGGCAGCCCCGCTCCCCCGCCCACCCGGCGCCTCCACCGCTTCGAGCCGAGCGCGATCGGCGGCGTCCTCGTGCGCGAGATGATCAACTTCTCGTCCTACTGGCGCTCGACCACCTTCTCGTCGACGATCGAGCCGACGATCTACCTGCTCGCCTTCGGCTTCGGCCTCGGCTCCCTCGTCTCGGGCGTCGGCGGAGGAATCTCCTACAAGGAGTTCGTCGCCACCGGGATGGTCGCCATGGCCGTCCTCTTCTCCTCGGCGATGCCCTCCATGTTCGGGACGTTCGTCAAGTACCAGTTCCAGCACACCTACGACGCGATCCTCGCGGCCCCGGTCGACACCGAGGAGCTCGTCACCGCCGAGTCGCTCTGGATGGCCATGCGCGCCAGCGTCTTCGGCTGCGCGCCGCTGCTGGTGGCGATGCTGTTCGGGCTCGACCCGAGCTGGGGGATGCTCGCCGTGCCGGGGATCAACTTCATCGCGGGCTTCGGCTGGTCGAACTTCGGCATCTCGGTCGCCGCGTTCGTCAAGTCGATCGACAACTTCAGCTACATCACGAGCGCCGTGATCACGCCGCTGTTCCTCGTGGCCGGGACCTTCTTCCCGATCGACCAGCTGCCGGAGTGGGCCCAGGTCCTCGCGCACTTCAACCCGCTGTTCCACTGCGTCCAGCTGGTCCGCCACGCGGTGTTCGGCTGGGAGGGCCTGGCCGATCTCGGCCACCTCGCGGCGATCCTCGCCTTCGGCATCGCCGCCTGGCGCGTCGCCATCTACGGCATGACGCGCAAGCTCGTCAACTAGCGCCTCCTTCGCCTCCGCCCCAGGTGGCCGTCACCTCCACCAAGTATTTCGGACACTTAGCGGGGCCATAGCCCCTCTAACTGTCCGAAGTTCCTCAGCGCCTCACCACCAGCCGGCTACAGCTCGCCGATGCCGCCCTGGGGCGAGCCCAGCAGGGCCGAGAGCAGCGCGGCGGCCACGAGCAGCAGGACCGACGGCACCAGCAGCAGCGCCACGACGAGCTGGATCTTGGGCGCCGCGCGGGCGGCCTCCTCCTGCACGTGGCGGCGCAGGGCGAGGCGGGCGTCGCGCGCCTGGGCGGCGAGCGTGGAGCCCAGCGGAACGCCGTGCCGCCGTGTGCGCTCGAGCGCGGTGGCCAGCGCGCGCACCTCGGGCAGCGGCAGCCGCTCTGCCATCCCCGCAAGCGCATCTTCGAGCGGCACCCCGAGCGCCGCCTCGTGCCCGGTGGCCCTCCACTCGGCCGCCAGCGGTCCGCGTGAGCGGCCGCCGACCGTGGCGAGCGCGCGGGGCAGCGAGGACCCGGCCTCGACGGTGACCCTAAGCAGGTCGAGCATCCCCGGCAGCTGACGCCGAGCCGCACGAGCCCGCTCGGCCGCGCGCCGGGAGAGCCACAGGTCCGGTAGCAGGAAGCCCGCCACCGGCCCCGCGACGATCATGAACAGGCCCAGGCGTCCCGGCGCCATCGCTCCCAGCGAGACCGAGCAGAGGCCGACGGCCACCGCGCCGCCCACCTTGGCGGCCATCACCTCGGACGAGCCGACTCCCGCGGGCCGGCCGGCCGCGACGATGCGGCGCTCGACCTCGCGCGGCGCACCCTGACGGACGGCCGCGCGGCCCACTCCGGCCAGCAGGCGCAGCGCCACCGGCACCCGCGCCGCTCGATCCCCTCGGGGCCTCCCCCAGCGGCGGGCGGGCATCCTCACGGGCGCCAACGAGAAGAGGCCGAGCACCGCCAGCACGGCGGCGGCGAATGCCAAGACGGCCGCGATCACCAGCGGACCTTGCCGAGCCGGTGGATCAGCACCGACGCCGCCACCTGCATCGCCAGCGCCAGCCCGACCAGCCACGCCGTCATGAAGGAGCCCGCAAGCCCGCCCAGGAACCCCGGGCTCGCCAGCTCGGCGAGCAGCGCTCCGCCGAACGGCAGCAGCACGACGATCAGGCCGGTGAAGCGCGCCTGCGCCGTGGCCGCCCGCACCTCTCCGTCGAGGCGCGCCTGATCCTCGAAGGCCTCGGCGCACTCGCGCAGGAGCCGAGCCAGGTCTCCTCCCAGCCCGCCCTGCACGAGGCAGGCAGCGACGATCGCCTCCAGGCGCGGCGCACGCGTGCGGGCGGCAAGCGCCGTAAGAGCCACATCGGTCGGCGCGCCTGCCGCCAGCTCGGCCGCTGTGCGGCGCAGCTCATGCCCCGCCTGCCCGTCGAGCCCGCGAACCGCCTCCGCCACAGCGCCGCGCAGCGAGTGGCCCGCTGCCAGCGCGTCCGCGAGAGCGACGGCGATGGTTGACGATCCCGCGTCGACGGCTCGCCGGTAGCGCTCGCGGCGGGCCCGTAGAACGCGCGCCACAGACCACGGCCCGGCGGCTGCGCACGCGAGCCCTGGGACCGGTCCCATCAATGCCGCACCGGCGCAGAAGGCGATCACCGCACCCGCAGCCAGCAGGCGCCTGCGCTCGAGCGCTGCCGGGTCGCGGCCCTCCCGGCCGGCTCGGACCACCACCTCCACGAGCCCCTCCGCACCGCGCAGCGCCCTTGGCACCCGCAACCGCAGCGCGGGCACTCCCGCCAGCGCAAGCTCGACGAGCGCCCAGGCCCCGAAGGAACCCGCGGCGAAGCCGAGCGTGAGCGCCGGGCTCATCCTCGCGCGCGCAGGCGCTCGCGCAGCGGGCCCTCGCTCGGCTCGCCCAACAGCCCCTCCGCCAGCAGCGCACGCGTGCCCGCTCCTCCCGCAGCCCGGACCACCTCCACGATCGACTCGACCACGCGAGAGCCATCGGGGCGCCGCGCCTGGTGCACCACGAGATCCACGGCGGCGGCCACCTGCTCCCTGACGGCGGCGTGCGGCAGGCCGAGGCCGGCCATCAGCGCCAGCGTCTCGAGGCGCCGCAGGGCGTCCTCGGGGGAGTTGGCGTGGACGGTCGAGAGCGAGCCGTCGTGGCCCGTGTTGAGCGCCTGCAGGAGATCGAGTGCCTCGGCGCCCCGCACCTCGCCGACCACGATCCGGTCGGGCCGCATTCGCAGCGCATTGCGCACGAGCGCCCGGATCGTCACCTCGCCCCGGCCCTCGAGGTTCGCCGGCCGCGCCTCGAGGCGCACCACGTGGGGCTGGCGCAGGCGCAGCTCGGCCGCGTCCTCGATCGTTACGATCCGCTCGCCGGTGGGGATCGCCCCCGAGAGCGCGTTGAGCGTGGTCGTCTTCCCGGAGCCGGTGCCGCCGCTGACGAGGATCGACGCCCGAGCCGCGACGCACCGCTCGAGCAGGCCGGCGGCTTCCGCGGGGAGCGTTCCGCCCTCGACCAGCTGCGCGAGCGAGAAGCCCTCGCGGCGGAAGCGCCGGATCGTGAGGCAGGGCCCGGAGAGCGAGAGCGGCGGGATCACCACGTTCACGCGCGACCCGTCCGCCAGCCGCGCGTCGCACAGCGGTGAGGCCTCGTCCACCCGGCGCCCCAACGGCGCCAGGATCCGCTCGATCGCGTGCATCAGCTCCGCTCCGGAGGCGAAGCGCACCGCCGTGCCCTCGATGTGGCCGCGCCGCTCGACGTAGACCTCGCCGGGGCCGTTGACCATCACCTCGTCGACGGCCGGGTCGGCCAGCAGCGGCTCCAGTGGGCCTAAGCCCGTCGCGAGCAGCATGACCCGCTGACGCAGCTCGGCTCGATGCGCATCGTCCAGCGGAGCCGCCTCGCGCTCCACGAGCGCGGCCACCTCCTCGTTCAGGTCGCCCCCGGCCTCTCCCGCTCGCGCGCGCTCGATCAGGCGCTCGCGGAGAGCGTGGGCGAGCTCCTCGATCGCCTCCATGCCCACCACAGGCGCAGCTCGCCCCGAGTTCGCCCCGCCCGGCCTCGCCCGCCTCTAACCTGAGTCTCGTGACCCTTGTCCGCTACGGAATCCCGATCGCCTTCCTCGTCGCCGGGATCCTCGTCTTGGCGCTGGCGCCGGAGAGCCAGCGGCTGGAGGGGTTCTCACTGTTCGCGGGCGCCGGGTTCGCCGTCCTGTTGCTGAACGTGCTGCACAGGATCGGCGTCAGCGGAGATTCGGACCGAGACGCCGAAGAGGACGCACGGCGCTACTTCGAGCAGCACGGCCGCTGGCCGGACGAGGGTTCCTGACCGGCAACGACGCGCGAGAGCGCCCACGCGTTAGGCGCGACGAGGGGCGAGAGCGCCTGAGGCGTCAGGCGCGAGCGCGAAAGCGGGCGCGAGCGCCGCAGGAGGGCCAGGGCGCGGCGCCCCGGGCCTTGAACAGCTTGAGCGCGACACGGTCCTGGTGGCTCTCGGATGCCTTGGCCGGATCGCGGCCGCTGCCTCCCATCGCCTTCCATGTGGCACGGGAGAACTGGTACTTGCCGCGGTAGCGGCCGTTCGAAGACACCGCGCGCGGATTGCCTCCGGACTCGCACTCGGCGATCTTCCGCAGCCTGGCGGGAATCCGAACGTCGCTCTCCTCGTCGGGCTCGGAGTGCCGGACGCTGCTCGAGCTGAAGCGGGCGAGTCCCAGAGCGCGACGGGTTATCGGTCCGACGATCCCGTCCACCTCGAGGCCGCGGCGCCGCTGGAAGCGCATGACGGCGCTCTTGGTCTTGGAGCCGAACACGCCGTCGGCCGGGAGGCGCAGCCGGCGCTGGAGGCTCTCTACGGCTGGGCCGCGATCGCCCTCGCGAAGCGTCTCCTCCGCGCTCGCCACGGCGGCACCGGCAGAGCCGCCGACGGGCTGCACGTCGTCCGC
This sequence comes from uncultured Solirubrobacterales bacterium, assembly GCA_963715445.1. Taxonomy (GTDB): domain Bacteria; phylum Actinomycetota; class Thermoleophilia; order Solirubrobacterales; family Thermoleophilaceae; genus JAAYBF01. The sequence goes on along the minus strand of OY970240.1, from coordinate 2,058,076 downwards.
CAGCGCCGAGCCGGTCGACGCCGAAGCGCCGAGCAGGCTCAGAACGGCGAATGCCAACGCTGCACGGGCCAGGCGGGAGATGCCGCGCGGGCGGCAGTCGAGATGCTGAACGGCAACGTCATGGGGGCGCAAAACGTTCTTGACTCCTCTTTCCGGTGCCTACGGGGTGAGCTGACGGGCTCGCGCTGGAAAGTGCGCTACACCGCACGCTGGCGGTGATTCGCCCCGGGGGACGGCGTGCTGCCGACCCCAGTGGTTCCCCCGTTCCCCGTCGCATGGAGCGACGGAGACTCGGCTTGTCTTTACGAAGCGGGTAGTCAAGCAGATCCCGCGGATGGCCGCCCGGCTGCGCGGCCCGGAGGGCTACGCTGCAGCCGTGGACCTCGGCTTGAAGGGACGGACGGCGCTCGTGACCGGCGCCTCGAAGGGACTCGGCCTGGCCGTTGCCAGAACGCTCGCGGCAGAGGGTGCGCAGGTGGCGATCAGCTCGCGCTCGAAGGAGCGGATCGAGTCTGCGGCCGCCGAGATCGGGGCGCGGGCGTACGTCTACGACAGCGCCGACCTCGCGGGGGTCGAGGACCTCGTCGGGGCCGTAGAGGCGGACCTCGGCCCGCTCGAGGTGCTGGTGACGAACACCGGCGGCCCGCCGGCGGGACCGGACGCGCTCGGCTTCGGCCGCGACCAGTGGGAGGCCGCCTACCGCGACCTCGTCCTGTCCCCCATGGCGCTCGTCGAGCGGGTGGTGCCCGGCATGCGCGAGCGCGGGTTCGGGCGCGTGGTGGGCATCTCGTCGAGCGCCGTGCGCGAGCCGATCGCGGCGCTGATGCTCTCGAACTCCCACCGCTCGGCGCTGCTCGCGGCCTACAAGACGCTCGCGCGGCAGGTCGCCTCCGACGGGGTGACCATCAACACCGTCCTCCCGGGCCGGATCGCCACGGACCGCCTGGCGGAGATGGCCGGCTCGCTCGAGAACGCCCAGGCCTGGGCGAAGGACAACGTCCCGGCCGGGAGGCTCGGCTCGCCCGAGGAGCTCGCCGCCGCCGTCGCCTTCCTCTGCTCGGAGGCCGCCGCCTACGTCACGGGCACCACGGTGCTCGTGGACGGCGGCCTCACGCAGTCCGTCTAGCCGGTCGCGCCCACCGAGGTCGCTCGAGCGGGTTCGAGAGCCTGGTCCAGCACCTCGCCGATCGTCATCACCGGGTGGAACGTCATCTGCTCGCGCACGTCCTCCGGCACGTCGTCGAGATCGCCTCGGTTGCGCTCGGGCACGATCACGTCGGTCAGGCCCGCAGCGTGGGCGGCCAGCACCTTCTGCTTCAGGCCGCCGATCGGCAGCACGCGCCCCTGGAGCGTCACCTCGCCGGTCATGCCGACGGTGTGCTTGACGGGCCGCCCGGTGAGCAGCGAGGCAAGCGCGGTCGTCATCGTGATCCCCGCACTGGGGCCGTCCTTCGGGATCGCCCCCGCCGGCACGTGGACGTGGAACTCACGGCCGTCGAACGCGCTCTCGTCGATGCCGAGGCTCTCGGCGTTGCCGCGTACGTAGGACAGCGCGATCCGCGCCGACTCCTTCATCACGTCGCCGAGCTGGCCGGTCAGCACCAGGTCGCCCTTGCCCTTCATGCCGGTCGCCTCCACGAAGAGGACGTCGCCGCCCGCCCCGGTCACCGCGAGGCCGGTGGCTACGCCGGGAACCGCGGTGCGCTCCGCCGCCTCCTGGAAGAAGCGCTGACGGCCGAGCGCGTCCCTGACCACCTCCAGGTCCACGACCACGGGCGCCTCCGCCTTGCCCGATGCGACCCGGGTGGCCGTCTTGCGCAGCACGGTGCCGAGGTCCCGCTCCAGGCCGCGCACACCCGCCTCGCGGGTGTACTCGGTGATCACGGTCTTCAGCACGTCGTCGGCAACCTCGACCTCCTCCTCGCGCAAGCCGTTGCGCTCGCGCTGGCGGGGCCACAGGTAGTCGCGCCCGATCGCCAGCTTCTCGTCGGTCGTGTAGCCGTCGAAGCGCACGACCTCCATGCGATCGAGCAGCGGTGCCGGGATCGAGTCGGTCACGTTCGCCGTCGCGATGAACAGCACCTGCGAGAGGTCCAGCTCGACGTCCAGGTAGTGGTCGCGGAAGCTGTGGTTCTGCGCCGGGTCGAGCACCTCCAGCAGAGCCGCCGATGGGTCGCCTCGCCAGTCCGCGCCGACCTTGTCGACCTCGTCCAGCAGGATCACCGGGTTCATCGTCCCCGCGTCGCGCAGGGCGCGCACGAGCCGTCCCGGCATCGCGCCGATGTAGGTGCGCCGATGGCCGCGGATCTCGGCCTCGTCACGGACGCCGCCGAGCGACATGCGCACGAACTCGCGGCCGGTCGCGCGGGCGATCGACTCGCCGATCGAGGTCTTGCCCGTGCCGGGAGGGCCGACCAGGGTGAGGATCGCGCCCTCGCCGCGGCGGCCTGAGCGCTCGCCCTCGTCGTCGAGGCCGCGCTCGCGGCGCAGCTTCATCACGCCGATGTGCTCCTCGATGCGGTCCTTGACGTCCTCGAGGCCCGCGTGGTCGGCGTCCAGCACCTCGCGCGCGGCGACCGGGTCGAGGCGCTCCTCCGAGCGCTTGGCCCACGGCACCGCGATCACCCAGTCCAGGTAGGTCCGGATCACCGAGCTCTCGGCCGACTGCTCTCCCATCCGCTCGAAGCGGCCGAGCTCCTTCTCGGCCTGCTCGCGCACGGCTTCCGGCATGCCGGCTTCCTCGATCTTCGTCCGGTACTCGTCGACGATCGATGCGTCATCCTCGCCGAGCTCCTTGCGGATCGACTCCATCTGCTTGCGCAGGAAGTACTCGCGCTGCTGCTTGTCGGCGCCGGACTGCACGTCCTCGCGGATCCGCTGGCGGATCTGGAGCTCGGCCAGGCGCTCGCGCTGCAGCTTCAGCGCCAGCTCGAGACGATCGGTCACGTCGAGCGTCGACAGCAGCTCGACCTTCTGCTCGTACCCGATGTCGGGCGAGTAGCCCGAGGTGTCCGCCAGCACTCCCGGCTCGGTGATCGACCGCACGAATGCCGCGATCCGGCCGTCGTCGCCGCGCAGCTCGAGCAACTCCTCGACCACGGCGCGGTACTCGCGCTCCAGGTCGCGGGTGCGGCCGTCGACAGGCTCGTCGTCTGGGTGCGGGGTCACCTCCACGCGGAGGTCTCCCGCGGGATCGGTGTTGGCCACGCCCGCGACGCCCCTGTGCAGGCCGGTGAGCGCCACAGCGTGGCCCCCGCCCGGCAGGCGGACGTGCTCGGAGACCTCTGCCACGGTGCCGACCGAGGCGAACTCGCCGTTCTCGCGCGGGACGAGCAGCACGCGCTCCTCATCACCCACGTCGACCGCGAGGGTCACGGTCATGTTCGGGAAGACGACGGAATCGTCGACCGGTACGAGCAGCAGGGTTTCCATGGCCTCGTCCTCCATCTCAGCTTACGAAGTGTAAGAAGTATAGCGCGTCACGCCGGACCCCTCATGGCACGTATGAAAGAACTTGATACGAGTCGGCTTAGATCATAGAGGGTGCCGCACTGTCGGAACAGGGCCTTCCGGCCCACGGGAGTGGTAGAACCGCACTGCATGGGAGACGAGCGCTCACCGGCCCGCGAGGCCGCCTCGCTGGCCGCGGTCGAGCTCGTCGAGAGCGGCATGACGCTCGGCCTCGGCTCGGGGCGGGCCGTCTGGAGGGTCGTGGAGCGGCTCGCGGAGCGCTGGCCGGAGGGCCCTCCCCTGCGCGCCGTCGTGGCCTCCGAACTCACCGACGCACGGGCCCGCGCCGCGGGAATCGAGATCGTCGAGCTCGACGGCTCGTTCGAGCTCGACCTGGCGCTCGACGGCGCCGACGAGGTGGATCCCCGGCTGCGGCTCATCAAGGGCGGCGGCGGTGCGCTGCTGCGCGAGAAGGTCGTGATCGCGGCGGCGCGACGGTTCGTGGTCGTCGCCGAGACGGGCAAGCGTGTGGAGCGGCTGGGCGAGACCTTCAAGCTCCCGGTGGAGGTGGCCCGCTTCGCCTGGCGCGACACCCGCCGCCGGCTGGCCTCCCTGCTCGACGAGCCCACGCTGCGCACGGCCGGCGACTCGGCGTTCCTGACCGACGAGGGCCACCACATCCTCGACTGCGCGATCCCCGCGGGCACCGATCCCGACGAGCTCGCCGAGGAGCTGCGGCGCGTGCCCGGCGTCCTGGAGCACGGCCTCTTCATCGGCATGACCGAGCTCGCCCTGCTCGGCACCCCCGAGGGCGACGTCGAGCGCCTCACCCCCGCCTGAGCACAGGCACCCTCGGCGTAGAGCCGCTCAGTCACGGTCGCGTGCGGTGAAATCGCTTGCGGGCTTAGAGGCCGTCCGAGGTGACGGTCGCGCGGCCGAGCCGGCGCCGATCGCCGGGAGGCCGAGCGAGCAGGCGCACCTCGCGCGCGAAGCTCTGAGCCGCCGTGAGGTAGACCGCCTGCCGAAGGGTCACGCGCAGGGTGGCGATCGCCGATGCCGCCTCCGCCGCGCCACCCTCCACCGCTCCGAGCCCGCCTCCGAGACTGGCGCCTTCGCCGTCGACGCCTCCGGACCCGCCGAGAGCGAGCAGCTCCACGTCCTCGAGCGCGACGAACGTGCGACCCGATCCGGTGCTGGGCTCGGTGGACACCAGCACGTCCACGCGCGAGCCCGGCGCAGATCCCTCCGCCAGCGCCGCGCCTCCCGCGACGGCGACCTCCAGCGCTCGCTCACCACGGCGCAGCGCTCCCGAACCGCCATCCACCTCGACGCCGCCCAGCGCTCCTGCCGTGACCGGGCTGCCGGCCGCCACCGGGCCCGCGGTGCTGAGGCCGATCACCTGGCCGGGCTCCGATGCCGCGTCCCGAGGGGCGAAGCGCTCGGGAACCTGGAGCACCGTGAGGTCGTCGGGACCGAGCTCGCTGCCGGCGGGCAGGTCCCTTGCGGCCGCGACCACCGGGACCGGAGCCCCGACCTGGCCCTCGACCTCGCGCAGCCGGTCGCTCACCTCAGAGGCCGCGAGGCCGCCGCAGGCGATCGCGAGGGCGAGCAGCACGACGGCTCGACGCCGCCTGCTTGTGGCCACGCTCATCGGCGCCGCAGCGGCAGCGCGATGACCGGCGCGAGAGGCCTCAGCGGCTCGACGACGGCGAGATGCTCCTCGGGAGTCTCGACCAGCGGGAACTCGACGGCGGCGGTGGTCCCGTCGTGGTGATGCTCCACGGTGAGCTTCCCGCCGGCCTCCTCCACCGCGCGCGCAACGATGCCGAGGCCCCGGCCGCGATCCCTCAGCGGCCGCTGGCTGAGGCTTCCGCGGAAGGATGGACCGGAATCGCGCACCTCAACGCGAACCGCCTGGTCCCTCATGCGCGCCGCATGCAGCTCGACCGGCCCGGACCCGTGCTCCACGGCGTTCGCCACCAGGTTGCCCAGCGCTTGAGAGATCCGCCCACGGTCCGCCAGCACCTCCGCCCCGCCCGCCTCCCAGCGCAGGCGCAGATCTCGCCCATTGGCCCAGGCGATCGGGCGCCAACCGTCCACGGCGCCGCGCAGCAGCCTCTCGAGCGACACCACCACCGGCCGAGCGGGAGCGCGCTGTCCGGCGCGCGCCGCGTCGAGATCGGCGAGACCCGCGCGCATCCGCTCCAGCTCTGTCTCGAAGGGCATCGCCCGGCTGGGCCCGTCCGGCTCGCGCCGCAGCGAGCTGAGCGCCAGCGAGACCGTCGCGAGAGGGCCCCGCAGCTCGTGGGCCGCATCGCCCACCAGCTCGAGGCGGCGATGGAGGCGCAGCGCCACCACCGCCATCCCGGCGAGGGCCAGCCATCCGGCCCCCGCTGCGGCGATCAACGTCGCGGTGCTCACAGCGCCTCCGTCAGGCGGTAGCCGACGCCGCGCACGTTGAGCACCCATGGGCGGGACGAGGGCTGCAGCTTCCGGCGCAGGCGGCAGGCATGCGCATCCACCGTTCGCGTGCGGCCGATCGAGATGTATCCCCACACGTCGCGCAGCAGCTCGTTCTTGGTGCAGACGCGCTCCGGATCGTCCGCCAGCCGCTGCAGCAGCGCGAACTCCTTGGCCGAAAGGTGCACGGGCCGTCCCGCCAACCGCACCGACCGGGTGGCCGGGTCGAGCGTCAGGTCCGCCACCCTCACCACGCCGCGCTGGCGCCGGCCCTCTGCGCGACGCAGAACGGCGCGCACCCGCCCGAGCAGCTCGGCGTAGCTGTATGGCTTGACCAGGTAGTCGTCGGCGCCGCGGGCGAAGCCGCGCACGCGATCGGACTCCCCGCTGCGGCCGGTGATCACGATCACCGGCAGCTCGGGATCGATCCGCGAGGCCATGCCGTCGGCCGCGCGAACGCGGTCGAGCAGCTGCAGGCCGTCGCCGTCGTCCAGCGAGAGGTCGAGCAGCACGAGGGCTGGGTGCCGGACCTCGATCTGGCGCACGCCCTCGGCGGCGCCGGACGCGGTCGCGACGCCGAAGCCGTCGGCAGCGAGGTTGTCAGCGAGGAAGCGGGCCGTGGCCTCGTCGTCCTCCACGATCAGCAGTGACTGTTTCATGCCCTCTTCAGCACCAAACGCTCGATGTTCTCCCCCGGCCCCCGCCGTCCCTGTGCAAGTGACGTTGCAATACGTCCGTAGATGAAGGGATCGGGATTAGGATGCCGACGCGGCCACCCGCCGGGCGCTCTTCTTGCTCGGCCCGGAACGCATTGACCCCATGGACTTGACCAAGCGTGGAAATTACGAGTCGGGCGCCGACTACGTGCTCGAGTACGGTGAGCTGCGGTTCACCTTCAACGAGCGCGACTTCACCGAGCGCGTGGAGCAGGCGGCCACCAAGCTCGGGTTCGTGGGCGGCCTGCTCGGCGAAGAGGAGCGCGAGGACCTGGTCAACCTGGCTGTGAACGGCGAGGTGACCGACGCCCACTCGAGTCTCGGCCAGCACGTCATGGACTGCTGGAGCGATCTCCACGGCCCCGCCGACCGCTCGCTCGTGCACTGGCTGCGCCGCCTGGTCTTCCGGGGCGCCTGGCTGGATCAGCGCGTGCTCGAGGGTGAGCTGGAGGTCGTCTTCGACGACGCCGACCACTCGTTCGGATACGCCCAGCCGGATCGGGACTGGGAGCTGATCGAGCTCTCCCCCGAGCCGTCCTGGAAGCGCGTCGCCTACCGCGGCTAGGGCTTAGGCCGGGTCCTCCGGCACCACGCGCGGGCGGCGGTGCTCCACCGTGCGCATCGCCTCCAGCACCCGCTCCGAGTCGTCGGTGACCTCGAGCGTGTCCACGTCGGACGGCGAGATCTTGCCCTCGGCGAGGACAGTGTCCCGCAGCCAGTCCACCAGGCCGCCCCAGTAGCTCGTGCCCACGAGCGCGATCGGGAAGTGGCGGATCTTCTCGGTCTGGCGCAGGGTGGCGGCCTCGAAGAGCTCGTCGAGCGTGCCGAAGCCTCCGGGGAAGACGACGAAGCCGCTCGCGTAGCGGACGAACATCACCTTGCGCACGAAGAAGTAGTGGAAGCGGAGGGCGATGTCGGCGTAGGAGTTGGCTCCCTCCTCGTGGGGTAGGTCTATCGCCAGCCCGATCGACACCGCGCCGGCGTCGCGCGCGCCGCGGTTGGCGGCCTCCATCGTGCCGGGGCCGCCGCCGGTGATGATCGCGAAGCCCTCCTCGCCCAGGCGCCGCGCCAGCGCACGCGCCTGCTCGTACTCGGGGTGCCCGGGGAACGTGCGCGCCGAGCCGAAGATCGAGATCGCCTTGCCGACGTGGGCCAGCGCCGCGAACCCGTCCGCGAGCTCGGCCCTGACCCTCTCGACCCGTGCCTTGTCGTCGAGCTCTGAGAGGACCGCAAGGGTCTCGGCCTCCAGGAGCTCCTCATCGGGAGTGGTCGGCGGGCGAGGCTCGCGGCGCACCCGTCAGACCCCCTCCGGTCAGCTGAGCAGGTCTGCGCGCAGCGTCCCCGAGCGATTCGCCACGACGGCGGGACCGGACTTCCCGGGCTCCAGCACGATGCGCGTGCTCGCGATCCGCAGGTGCTCCGAGTTGTCGCCCACCGCGGCGATCACGGTCAGCGATCCGCCCTCCTCGGCCTTGCGCCCGGCGCCGAAGAGGCGTCGCGCGGCACCGGGGTTGAGCACGGCGAGGGAATCGACCACGACGACGGCGTCGCCGCCCCGCTCGACCACTCGCTTGGCGCGCTCTACCGCGAGCTCGGCGGCCTGGGCCGCTTCATCGGGGCTGATGTCGAAGGAGCCGCCGGAGATCGGCGCGCCACCCTCGCGCTGCCACTCGGTGACCTCCTCAGGACGCGCTCCGGCGAGCACGACGCTCACGGAGAGGTCGCCCTGATCGGCGGTCAGCGCAGCCACGATCTCGCGCAGGACCCGCGTCGCGCCCGCGCCGGACACGCCGGCGACGGCCACTCGGGAGCCCTTGCCGAAGGGCACGGACTCGAGCAGCGACGGCGCGCTGAGGCGCTCGGTCGCATGGACGGCCGTCAGCTGGGAGAATTTCGCCCGCTGCTCGGGCGCCTCGGCGTCGAGCCCGTTGATCTGCTCGACGCGCACGAGCGAGGGATGGCGCTCGTTGCGACGGGGCGGACGCACCGGCCCGGTCACCTCGTCGCCCGCGCGCAGCTCGCAGCGGCGGATCTGCGCGGGAGATACGTAGACGTCCTTGCCCTCTCCCTCGACGCGCAGGAAGCCGCTGCCGTTGGTGAGCACGTCGAGCGTGCCCGTGACGATCTCGGCGTCGGCGTCGGGTGCGGCGTCAGCGGGCTCCTCATCGTCCTCGCGGTCGTCGGCGGCACGTGGGCTGGCGGCGGCTGTGCCCGACTCGGCCTCCTCGCCGGAGTCCTCGGAATCGCGCGTGCCGCGCCCGCGGCCCCTGCCCCGACCTCGGCTTCTCGCTCTGCGGATGCGGGACGGCTCGGGCTCGGAGTCCACATCGGAACCGGAATCGGGCTCGGAATCTCCGCCCTGCACTTTGAGGACGGCGGCGATCAGGTCCTCGCGGCGCAGCCCGCGATAGCCCTCGACGCCCAGCTCGGAGGCGATGGCGTGAAGATCGGCAAGCGGGCTGTCTTCGAGCTCCTTGCGCTGAAGGACTGACACTGAGGCTGCTCCTTGGTGGTTCGTCGTCGTGAAGTGAGCGGCGAAGGCTACTCGGCCGACTGGCACGCCGGACTGGCGAGGCTCGCCTGAGCGCTCAGGCGGGATCCCGCTCGCGGCGCAGCAGCTCGTCGAGGGGGCCCGCGGGAAGCGGCGCCTCGCCGCGCAGCGCGGAGCGGACTGCGAGGAAGTCGGCGGTCGCCTCCACGTCGTGCACGCGCAGCACGGTCCCGCCGGCGAAGCCGAGTGCGGGCTCCACGGCGCCGAGAGTTCCGGCCCCGCGACCGGCCGGCGGGCGCCCGGTGAGCGCCCCGACGAAGTCCTTGCGCGAGATGGCGAGCAGCAGCGGCCGGCCGAGGTATTCGAGCTCCGGCAGGCGGCGCAGGATCTCGATCGACTCCGCGGGAGTCTTGGCGAGGTCGATCCCCGGGTCGAGCAGCAGCTGGTCGGGCTCGACGCCGCGCTCCTCTGCCTGCGCCACGCGCTCCGAGAGCAGGGCGCAGACGTCCGCCACCACGTCGTCGTAGGTGGGGAACGCCTTCGTCTTGGGCGCCGCGCGCGTGTGGGTGATGACGAGGCCTGCACCCGTCTCGGCGCAGGCCGTCGCGATGTCCGGATCGCTCAGGCCGCTGACGTCGTTGATCAAGCCCGCGCCCGCGGCGAGCGCCTCACGGGCCACGGGGACGCGCCAGGTGTCCACCGACACGACGACGCCCTCGGCGGCCAGGCGTTCCACGAGCGGTGCGACCCGCGAGATCTCCTCGTCCTCGCTGACGGCCTCGCTGTCCGTGCGGCCGGACTCGCCGCCCACGTCGACGATCGCAGCGCCCGCCGCAGCGAGCGCCAAGCCCCGCTCCACCAGCACGTCGAGCGGCTTCGCCCCCGGCTCGTCCGAGAACGAGTCCGGCGTGGCGTTGACGATGCCCATCAGGAGCGGCTTCGCGGGCGCCAAGTCCAACGTGGCGTCGCGCAGCCGCAGCCTCATGCCGACTCGGCGGGCTGCGGAACCGGGGCGCCCGGCACGAGGCCCTCGCGCGCGGCGATGTCGCGCCAGTCGAGCAGCTCCGCCTCGATCCGCGCCGAGTCCCAGCCGAGGACGGTCGCCATCGCCTGAGCCGCCGCCCTGGGGCCCTCGGCGCCCTCCTTAGTGAGGGCCGGAGCATCGAGCAGGCCGAGGCGGGTGCGGCGCAGCAGGACATCGGCGAGACCGCGCGCCTGCTCGCGCTTCGCGGCGAAGGACGCCTCCGCTACGAGATCCGGGAGCTCGGGGCTGATCCGCTGCGCCAGCGCCGGATCCGAAGCGGCCAGCTGGAGCACCTCGTGCGCCGCGTAGCCGTAGCGGCCGGCGAGCATCCGCCGCGTCTCCTCCCCCACGCCCTCGACCTCCGGCAGGTCCTCCGGCTCGACGCTCATCCCGAGGGGGATCTCGGCGGTGCGGCAGGGCGCTTGGCGACCTTCGCGCTCCACGATCCGATCGACCGCCATCTTGGCCATCCGCCGCCAGGTGGTGAGCTTGCCGCCGGTGATCGTCACGAGGCCCGAGCTCGTCTCGTAGAGCTCCGCCTTGCGCGAGATGTCGACCGACTTCTTCGGGTCCCCGGTCGAGATCAGCGGGCGCACGCCGGCGTAGGCGCCGGTCAGGTCGGACGCCGTCAGGGAGGTGGCGAAGAACTCGTTGGTGGCGTCGAGCAGGTACTCGATGTCCTCCTCCGCGGGAGGGATGTGGTCGAGGCCCCCCTCGTAGTTGTTGTCGGTAGTGCCGATCAGGGTGCGGCCGAGCCAGGGCAGGACGAAGATCGAGCGGCCGCTGCCCGCCGGGACGATCGCCCCTGCGACCACCGGGAGCTGCTCCGCCGAGACGGTGACGTGGGTGCCGCGGCTCGGGCGGATCTTCGGCACCTCGGCCTCTGCGTGCAGCTCGTCCGGTCGGATCCGGTCGGCCCAGACGCCTGTGGCATTGACCACGTTCGTGGCCGCGACCTCGAACTCGCCGCCGCCGATCGCATCGCGGCACAGCACCCCGGCCGCGCGCCCGTCGCGCTCCACGAGGCCCGCCACCTCGACCGAGTTGGCGCAGACGGCGCCGTAGCGCTCGGCCTCGCCCAGGATCGTGAGCACCAGGCGCACGTCGTCGGTCTGGCAGTCGTAGAAGAGGTACGAGGCGGTTGGACTCCGGGACGCGAGCGCAGGCAGCAGCTCGAGCGTCTCCTCGGCGTCAATCGTGCGGTGGCGCTCGGGGCTCCACTCGTCCTCGCTGGAGCGGCGTCGCTTGGCCTCGTCGGCCCCACCGCCGCCGCGTCGGCGCCGGCGTTCGGTGGCCATGACGTCGTACATGTTCAGCCCGACGCCGGTGACTCGATCCGGGCGGCGGCCCTCGAAGGCGGGGATCAGAAGCGGCAGCGGCCGCACCAGGTGGGGCGCGAGGTTGACCAGCAGCTGGCGCTCGAGCAGCGCCTCGCGCACCAGACCTAGATCGAAGTTCTGCAGGTAGCGCAGGCCGCCGTGGATCAGCTTCGACGAGCGGCTCGACGTGCCGGCCGCGTAGTCGGCCTTCTCGACCACCGCGACCGTGTAGCCGCGCGAGGCCGCGTCGAGCGCGACGCCCGCGCCGGTGATCCCTCCGCCGATCACGACGACGTCGAACTCGTCGCGCTCCAGGGCGGTCAGTGCGGTGGCGCGGGAGATCACGAGAGGTAGGAGACGAAGTCCGCGGGTGGCAGCCGCTCGGGCGGCTCCTTCTCCTGGCGAGCGTGGCCGAGGTGGATCAGCGCCACGAAGAGCTCGTCCTCGTTCATGCCGACCGCCGCGGCGCCGTCGGGCGTGCGCAGCACTCCTGGGGTCCGCCAGTAGCCGGCCAGGCCACGCGCGTGGGCGGCGAGCAGCACGATGAAGACGGCGCAGGCCGCGGCGCAGAGATCCTCTTCGTCCTGCACCGGGTCCCCCGACATCTTCACCGACGCGCAGACGAGCGTCGGCGCGCGATCCAGCTTCGCGGCGGCGTCGGGGCCGGCGGCGCGCTTCAGCCGGGCGAGCGCCTCCGGGCCGAGCACGCGGAAGCGCCACGGGTTCGTCAGGTGGTGGTTCGGCGCCCAGCGCGCGAGATCGAACAGCTCATCGAGCGTCTCCCGCTCCAAGGGCTCGGGCACGTACGCCTTGTGCGTGCGCCGCCCCCGAATCGCCTCTTCCAGCTCCACGGGCTCGACGCTACCGGATAGGGTCATCTGCCATGGCGCGCGGGACGGTTGTGATCACCGGGGCATCCACGGGAATCGGCTTCGCCACAGCCGAGAGGCTGCGCGACGAGGGCTTCGAGGTCTTCGCCGGCATCCGCGGCCACGGCGACGCGGAGCGCCTGCGCGAGCACGGCGTCAAACCGCTGGCGATCGACGTGACCGACGCGGAGTCGATCGCGACCGCGGCCAAGGAGGTCGGCGAGAAGGTCGGCTCCGCAGGGCTCTCCGGGCTCGTCAACAACGCCGGGATCGCGGTGTCCGGGCCGCTCGAGTTCATGCCGATCGACAAGCTCCGCGAACAGCTCGAGGTGAACCTGATCGGCCAGGTCGCGGTGATCCAGGCGTTCCTTCCACTGCTGCGCTCAGCGCGCGGGCGGATCGTCAACGTCAGCTCCATCGGAGGGCGGATCGCGCTTCCCATGGTGGGGCCCTACAGCGCCTCGAAGTTCGCGCTCGAGGCTGTGAGCGACACCCTGCGCCGCGAGCTGCACGGGCAGGGCATCAGCGTCTCGGTGATCGAGCCCGGCGGAGTGAAGACGCCGATCTGGGCAAAGGGCACCTCGACCGCCGACGAGATCGAGGCGGTGGTTCCGGAGGAGGGGAAGCGCCGCTACGCCGTCCTCGTGGAGGCGATTCGCAAGCAGTCCGTCAAGATCGCCTCAGAGACGGGCATCGAGCCCTCGGAGGTCGCCGAGAGCATCGCCCATGCGCTCACGGCGAAGCGACCGCGCACGCGCTACCTGGTGGGCCGCGATGCCCGCATTCGGTGGATGGTCGCCAAGCGCATCCCGGACCGCTGGTTCGACGCGCTCGTTGCTCGCACCCTGCGCTAGCCGCTGGGGCCAACAGCCGGGGCTAGCCGTCGAGAGGCTTGGCGCGAAAGCGCCAGGGCAGCATGCCCGCGAGGATCAGGGCCGCGCATGCGCCGAGGACGATCAGCGTGGTTGACCCGCCGCCCTCCTCGTCGGCGCGATCGGCCGCCGCGCTCGCGAGCTGAGAATCGGCCTGCTCCGAAGAGGCGGCCGGGGCGGCTGTGGTCCCGCCGCTCTCCTCGGCCGCCGGGGACTGGGAGCTGCCGGCGGTGGCGGAGCCCTTTTTCCGATCTTTGGCGGCGGCGCCATCTTGCGCTGTCCCCTCGGCAGGCGGAGTGGCGGCGGCGCTCGCGCGGGGACGCTTCTTGCGCGGCAGAGCGGCCAGCGGCAGAGGCTTGCGGCGCAGGGCCATCAGCACCTGGGCGGTCACCCAGACGGGTGTCTGATCGCTCGAGCTGGAGTAGCGGAACGATCCGTCCGAACGCTGGAGGCGCTTCAGGTAGGAGATGGCGCGATTCAGCGTTCCCGGCGCGCCCTTCACGGCAAGTAGGCCCTGCACGGCGTAGGAGGTCGACTGGGCGTTGGGGTCGCGCCCCTCGGTGGCGCCGAAGCCCCCGTTCGGGCTCTGCCGGCGGACCAGGTACTCGACCGCTCGGCGTGAGGCCTCCCCGCTCCCGCGGCCGACCACCGCAAGTGCTTGGAGGGCCGCGCCGGTCATGTCCGTGTCGCTCGAGGTACCGGGCGCTATGCCGAAGCCGCCGTCGGAGTTCTGCGAGCGCTCGAGATAGGTAGCCGCGGTTCCCCAGACCGGGGCGCCAGATGCCTTCAGCGCGAGGATGCCGAACGCCGTGTAGCTGACGTACTCGGCGATCGAGCCGTTCGGGCGGCGGCGGCGCTCGATGTCGGCAACCAGGTCGCGCCCGCCGAACGAGCGCGGCGAGATCCCCGCCGCGCGCAGGACGAGAACGGTGCGCTCGATCTCGCCGATGTCGGTCAGGCCGCCGAGCTGGCTGCGCAGGTAGCGCGTGACCGCCCGGCCGCGGGCCCGCCGCTGGTCGCGCGGGTTGCGCCGGGCCGCGGCCAGCCCCAGCGCTACCCAGCCGGTGTAGAGCTGGTTGGAGGACAGCCCGCGCCCGCCGCCGAAGCCGCCGTCGCGGTTCTGGACCGCCGCCAGGTAGCGCACCGCCCGCTTCGCGGGCGACGCCGCCGCGAGCTGCGCCGCCGGTGTAGAGCTGGCCTCTGCGTGCTGCCCACCCGCCCGCGCTGACTCTGTGGGCACCGTGAGCCCCGTGGCGATCGCGAGAGCCGCAAGCGCCGCCACCGCAATGCCCCGCGCGGCGCCGACCGCTCGAGCCGGAGCCTCCCAGTGGACCTCGAAGCGCTGGCGGTAGCGGCGCAGCGAGCGGATGAAGATCGGACCGATCAGGAGGCAGAAGCCCACGTTGCCAAAGGCGTGAGCGAGGTTGTAGGGAAGCGAGGTGCCGGAGATGGCCAGATAGGTGGCGAGATCCTGCTGGGCGGCGAGCGTCCACTGGTAGACGTCCATGAACGCTCCGAACGCGAGGCCGGCGACGCCGCAGGCGATCGCCAGCGGCACCCGCCCCAGGTCTCGGCCGCCGGACATCCGCGCGAGCAGCGCGCCCCCGACGCCGCAGGCGCCCCAGCCGACCATCTGCCACGCGGTCCAGGGGCCCTGGCCGAGGAAGACGTTCGACACGAGCGCGGTGATCGAGCCGACCGCGAAGCCGGGGATCGGCCCGAGCGCGTAGCCCGCGAAGAGGACGATGTCCGTGGTGGGCTTGACGTTCGGGATCGCCGCGAAGGCGAGCCGGCCGACCACGGCCAGCGCGGCGAGAACGGCCACGAGAGCGACCACGCGGGCCGGTGGGCGGCGGCGTTCGTACCAGCCGAAGCCGAGCACCAGCAGCAGCGCGAGGATCGCGAACGAGGACAGCTGCCAGGTCACCGGGCCAGCTCCCTTCCGATCAGCTCGGCTCCCTCCTCGGGGGTCAGCGCTCC
Source organism: uncultured Solirubrobacterales bacterium (assembly GCA_963715445.1). Lineage (GTDB taxonomy): Bacteria > Actinomycetota > Thermoleophilia > Solirubrobacterales > Thermoleophilaceae > JAAYBF01. Next base: position 2,042,895 of record OY970240.1, on the reverse strand, counting down.
ACCGGCGCCGCCGAGCGCGCGCGCCACCTCGGTCGAGAAGTGCCAGCCGCCCGCGAGCACCTCGACGGGCTGGCCGTCCGCGATGACGACCCCCTGTCCCATCAATACGACGCGCGTGGCGAAGGTGGACGCGAACTCCGTGTCGTGAGTCGCGACGATCACCGCCGCGCCGTCCTGCGCCAGCTCGCCAAGACGGGCCGCGAGCGCATCCTTGTGCGCGCGGTCCATGCCGCGCGTGGGCTCGTCGAGGCAGGCCACGGCGCAGGGCCCGCCCTCCAGCACGATCTCGAGCGCCAGGCGCTGGCGCTCCCCGCCGGAGAGGTCGCGCGGGTTGGACTGCTCCCGATCGGCGAGCCCGGCGGCGGCCAGGCCCGCGAGCCCGACCTCCTCACCGGCGTGCTCGTGGATCAGGTAGTCGCCCGGGTTCTGGAGCAGCAAGGCAACCTCGCCGGAGCGCTCGATGCTGCCTCGCGTCGGCTCGGCGAGGCCCTTGAGGTGGCGCAGGAGCGTGGACTTGCCGGCGCCGTTGCGCCCCATCAGCGCGACCAGCTCGCCGGGCTCCACACGCAGGTCGATGCCGCGCAGGATCGCCACGCCGTCCTCCAGCTCGTGCCACAGTCCACGTGCCTCCACGGCGGCCGGCTCACGCTCGCGGCGGCGCCATGGGCGCCTCGGCGCTCTCTCCTCGGAATCGGCCGTCTGCTGGAGAGGCTCGCCCGGCGCGGGGACGAGCCCTGCGTCACCGAGCAGCGCCTGGGCCTCCTTGACCGAAGTCGGCAGCGGGCCGAGGCCGGTCAGGTCGAAGAGCCTCGAGATCGGCGTGGCGAGCCCGCCACCGTCCTCCACCGCCCAGGCGAGGAACTCCTCCGGAGACGCGTCGCAGACGACGGCGCCACCATCGATCGCGATCACGCGATCGGCCGCGGGCAGGCAGCGCTCGAGCCGGTGCTCGGCGATCACGACCGCCGTGCCCTGCTCCTCGTTGAGGCGACGCAACAGCCAGATCAGCTCGTCCCCGGCGACGGGGTCGAGCTGGGAGGTCGGCTCGTCGAGCACGAGCAGGGCCGGACGGTGGACGAGCGCGGCGGCGATCGCAACCCGCTGCAGCTCGCCTCCCGAGAGCGTGTCGTTGCGACGGTCGAGCAGGTGCGCGATGCCCAGCGTCAGCGCCACCTCCTCGACGGCACGGGCCACGGCCGCCGGCGTCTCGCCGCGGTGCTCGAGCGGCAGCGAGAGCTCAGCGCGCACGCCGCCCATCACCACCTGGACCTCGGGGTCTTGGAAGACGGTTCCGCACACGGCCGCGAGCTCGCCCGGGCCGTGCTCCCGCACGCTCATCCCGCCGACCTCCAGCTCCCCGGCCACATCGCCGCCGTGGAAGTGGGGAACGAGCCCGCAGAGCGCGCGCAGGAGCGTCGACTTGCCCGATCCCGATTCGCCGACCAGCACGGTGAAGCTCCCCGGGCCGAGCTCGAGCGTCACGTCGCGCAGCGCATCCACCTCGCGCTCGGGGTAGCGGTAGGAGAAGCCCTCCACCCGAACGAGCGGCGCCTGGCCGACCATCGTGTCCTGGCCTATCGACTGTCCGCGATCAGGCACGGGCGACCCCCAGCCGCGCCGAGCGCCCGGCGAACGGGAGCGCGGCGGCAAGCAGCAGGCAGGCGCAGAGCGCGGCGTCGGCGGGGCCGGGCGCGAAATCGATCTGCGGGTACTTCTCGATCGCTCCCGCGCCCGCGATCCGAAGGGCAATCGCCGATACAGCGACGAAGACGGCAGCCGTGGCCACCCGCAGGTCGTGACGCGACCACGGTCGTGGCGAGCGCACGGGCTTCCCGGCTCGTGAGTACCCGCGCACCTCGAGCGCCGCCGCGACCTCCACACCCCTGTCGAGCGCGCCGGAGAGGGCGGCCCGCGCAACCGCCAACCGGCCGGGCTGGGTGGGGCGGCAGCGCATCGCGTCCCCCATGCGGGTGGCATCGCGCGCGAGCACCGGCACGAGACGGGTGGCAAGCGCCGCGGTGAGCGCCGAGCGGTAGGAGAAGCGGCGGAAGGCACGCAGCATGTCGTCAGGGTCGACGCACGCCGAGAAGAGGCCGAAGGCCATCACGAAGGCGATCACCCGCAGACCGGCCAGCCCGCCGGCCGCCAGGGCTTCGAGCGTGATGTCGAAGCGGCGGCCGAGGAAGGTCCCTCCCCTGATCAGCAGGGTCTCCCCGTCGCGGTAGACGAGCGGGTTGATGAGCATCACGAGGAGCGCGAGCGGCACCGAGAACAACGCGGTGCGCGCGAGCTCCCGCCCCACTCCCGCCGCGACCCCGAGCCCGACCACCGCCGCGATGACAGTGAGCAGCACGAATGGGCTCTCGTACAGCGAGCAGACGAGGGCGAACGCCGCGCAGAGAGATGCGGTGACGCTCGCGCGCGCGGCGTGAAGAGGGCTGGCGCGCTGACGGTAGACCGGAACCATGCGCCCGGCGCTCAGCGGTCCTCCCCACCCCCCGGCGCTCACTCGATCTCCAGCGGCAGCTTGTGAACTCCCTCCGGGCCCGCCGCGACCGCAAACGCGTCGCGCAGGTCTCGCGCCCGGAAGGCCTCGGCGGCATTCTCGACTCCCTCATCATCGACTCCCACGACCAGCCAGAGCAGCTCGTCGTCGGTCGGCCGCAGCGCGGCCACCAGGCCACCACCGGCGCGATCGGTGCGGGCGGTCTCGCCGTCCTCGCCGAGCAGCTCGAGCGCCGCGCCGTCCTCGGCGAAGCGGGCGAACACCCCGCTGATCTTCGGCCCGCGCTCCAGCTGGCGCGCGCTCGGCAGCTCGCGCGCGCGGCTCCAGGTGGCCACCACGACCCGCGCCACGCGCTGGGTCCCGGGCGCGCCGAGCGATGCGCCCGTGGCGGGCACCCCGAGGTCACGAAGGCGCTCCTTCACCTCCTCGCAGGGATCTCCTGAAGCGTCCTCGCACTCCACCCGCACGGGAAAGCGCTTGCCGTCGAGCCCGCCGATGAACGGCTGCGGGAACGCGCCGACGATCGCGCGCACGCCCATCGCCGCCCCCCAGTCCCGGTAGTCCCAGGTGACGACGTCTCCCGGCGAGAGCTCGTAATCGGCCGCGCCGCGGTCCGACTCGATCCCGTTCACGTAGAAGAACCAGTCGTGCGCCCCGGTTGCGCCGCGCCCCTCCAAGCCGTCGATCGACTGCACGAAGGCGCCGCCGAAGCGCGTTCCAACCTCGTTGCTGGAGCGCAGCAGGCGCATCACCGTCTCGCCCTCGCGAATCGGGCGGCTTCCCTCCGAGGACAGCAGCTCGTGGCCGAAGTCCCGCGTCACCCGCAGGTCGACCCCCTTGCCCGACTGCTCGTCACCAGGGCCGAACCCGCAGCCGGCCACCGCGGCCATCGCCGCCAGGCAGCACAGCAGCGGCGCCCGGCGCATCAGCGCACCGTCAGTCGCTCGCCGAAGGAGCGGATCGCCCCGGCCTTGGACGCGTACACGACGTGCAGGCCCTGCGACAGCTGCAGGCTCGTTCTGCCGTCCGCCCCGGTGATCGCCGATGCAGCTCCCGCGGTGACCTTGGCGCCCTCCACGGGCACCCCGTTGCCACCGTCGTCGAAGCCCCTGACGAACGCCGAGGCGATGCCGCCGCCCTGATCCTTCAGCTTCACCTCCAGCGTCCGCTGGCAGCTCCCGTCCTCGTAGACGCAGTAGAACCAGAGGAGCCGCTGACCGGCGCGCAGGCGGCCGCTACCGAAGGGCCCCGAGGGATCGGCCACCCCGGCGGTGCCGAGCCGACGGCCGACCTTGTAGACCCAGCCGTCCTGGCGATGGTTCTGCTGGCCACGAATCGACTTCACGAACAGCCCCGCCCCGTCCTGGGCGTTTTTGAGCGAGCAGGATCCGAAGTCCTTCAGGAGGACCTTGCCCGGCTTCGCCCGCACCAGGGCGGCGAGCGGCGTCCATGCCGCCACCGCGCAGCGCTTGCGCTTGCCAACGCGCACGGTGACGGCAGGAGCCTTGACCTTCTTGACCAGCACCTTGCTCCCGCGGAACGCGACCGTGTGATCCAGGAACGGTCCCGCGGAGAGCGATGCGACCGGCGCCGCGGCACCGGTCGCGAGCGGCCCAGCCCAGGCGGGCACGACCGCCGCGCAGGCGACGAGCGCCCCCGCGGCGATGCGTGCCTTGAGCCTGGGCAGGTTCATCGCTCGACTACTACTTCTTGCCTGCGCTGCGCGGCTCGCCGTTCACGACCTCGCAGTCCTTCGCGGCGCTGTCGCCCTTGCCGATGCGGACGCTGTCACGGCCCTTGCCGCACTTGACCTTGTCCTCGCCGCCCCGGCGAACGTCGATCTCGTCCTTGCCTGCGCCGGCGCTGATCACGTCGGGACCGCCTGTGCCCTTGAGCTCATCGCCCTTGGGCGTGCCGAAGATCCGCTTGCCGCGCTTGGCGGAGCAGTCGGAGAGCTTCTTGCCGATGCAGACCTCAACAGCCCCGGTGGGGATGTCGATGCCGCGAGTGGCGCTGAGCTTGGCCTGTCCGGCCTTGGAGACCTTCACCTCGGCCCGACCGTCGGCTCCCACGATGGCGCTGCCACCGGGGAAGTTCACCTGCGCCCCTGCCGCCGGGGTCTTCTTGCCGGCGAAGTCGTAGGCGACCACCGTGACGTCGAACGCACCCTTGCGCTTCGCACGCACGGGAGCCTCGATCGCCAGCTCGGAGCCGCTGTTCACGGCGCCCGACTGGCGGAACCAGAGGACTTCCTCGCCACCGGTCAGCGCGAACTGCTCCGCGCCCACCTCAGGCGACTTGTGATCGACCTTGTAGAGCCAGAACGACGTGGCATCGGACATGAACCGACCAACGCCGCAGACGAGCAGGCCGAAGCTGAACTTGTCAGAGACTCCGACAGGGGCCAGCGGCTTGCGAGCGCTCGAAGCGTCAACGAGCAGGCCGAGCGCATTGGGCCCGTCGAGCGTCACGCTCTTGCCCGAGCCACCGCACTCGGGACGAGTGTCGGTCTTCGCCTTCACCGTGTCGGTTGCGAACGAGTAGCCGGATGGGACGAGCGTCTTGCCGCCTGCCTCCACGCGGAGGTCGGCGGTGGTGGCGGCGTTGGCCGCCATCGGAGCCGCGGCAACGGCGGTAACAGCGCAGGCGGAAACCGCTAGCCCGCGCAGGGAACGTCGAGTGGAGATCTGCATAGATCGCCCTTTCCTCGAGGGTTGACTGATCGCGGCCGGAGGTAGGTCTCCTGGCTTGGGGCTCTGCTCCGCGCCTTCCCGATCGCCCGTAGGGCTCTCAGTGGCTGACCTTGCGGTCGTGCGGGGCTTCAACGCCCTGTCACAGTGGCGGGACCGCGCCGGATTCACACCGGACTTCCCTGGCCACCGGCCGTATGAACACGGCAAGCCTACACCCGCGCGTCAGACACAGCCATCGCGCTCGCCGCCGCTGCCCCTTCTTCGAGGCGTCTGGGCGCATCGGCGGTCCAGTTGTACAATCGACCGCCGCGCCGCCATCGTCTAGGGGACTAGGACGCCGCCCTCTCACGGCGGAAACCGGGGTTCGAATCCCCGTGGCGGTACTGCTTGACCCGCTCCCAGAGCGGGTTTTTGCGTTCTAGGGGCGGTGATGGGACGGCTGGAGGGACAATGGGCAGTCGTTTCTCGCTCCGGGGGCGTCGAACGTAGCCACCTGTACCTGCTCTGAGAGCATCGCCGCATGTATCGCGCGCCAACTGATGTGCAGATCCCAATCACGCCCGTGATCGACTACCTAGACGCTCACCAAGGTGCCTTTACCGCGCTGCTCACGGCGGTGTTGATTGCCGTCACCGTCTACTACGCGATCCAGAACCGGCGCATGGTCGCCGAGATGCAGCTCGCTCGCGAGAGCGCCATCCTGCCGAAGCTGGCCATCGAGTTTCATCGTCTCGGACCCGCGACCGTCACCGTCGCGATACGCAACGTAGGTCCGGGAGCTGCATTCGCCGTGGATGTCCGAATCGTCTTCAAGCCAATCGCTGCTGAGACCGCTAAGGACGAGCGGCGTTGGCGAAAGAACGTTCTCAGCAGCGGCGAGCAGCGAGACTTCATGCCGCCTGGCGGCTTGTCGGACAACATCAACTCGCTACCAGCGACCTATGCCGGCGTCTCGCTGACCGGCACGATGAAGGACGCCAGTGGGAAGACGCATCTCGTTGACGAGCACTTCCTTGAGCTCGCCGATTGGCGCGACGCTCTCAGCGGAGCGCGGGAGCGATTCCTTGCGGCCGACCCTGAGCGCAGGTTGGCACAAGCCTTCGGCGAGCAGATAGACAAATCCCTGACGCCGCTCGGCGGCAAGCTAGACCAGATCGCTAGCGGCCTCGCGGTGCTGCGCGACCCTCCTGGAGCCGACGACGACCCGTGAGAATGCGTATGAGCACCAAGGGACGACGCGTCCGTCGGGCTTGCGATCCTCCGACACGTCGTCCTCAGCGGCTTAGAGCCGTCTCGGCATCCTCGTGCCGGGACGGCTTTCGACGTTTCTACGTCTGGCGGAAGATCAGGAGGAGTTCTACCGTCGTCGTTTCCGGCGGCAGTTGGCCCTCATCGATCGGTGCCATCGTCAGCTCAGCGCAGCGACTCGTCTACGCCGCGCGTGCGAGGTGAGCGTTCGCACGCGGCTTGCCTCCCCCGGCACCCGCCGACGCGGCGCTGGCAGGCCTGCCTCGCGTCGGCGCAGTCGTCGCGCGCCTCATCACGCTCAGCATCAGGCGAACCATCCGAACCTGAGCCCGGCCTCGTAGGAGGGCGGCGACGTGAGCGGTCGCCCTAGAACGGAGATCCCTCCGCTCGCGCTGAACCGCGTGCGCGCTGCCGCTGCGCTGGACCGGAGCTGATACCTCCTGTACCGGGCCCCGGGACGTTCACGCTTCGCCGGGGCCGCTTGGTTGAAGCAGGCCACGATCCCACATCCGAAAAATTGCGATCCGCTCCTTGCGAGGAGGAACTCGTCCCGCCCCCGCTGGGAAGGGTTCAGCTCGACCGGCTGTCCTTATCAGGATCGTTGCCTTGCTCCGTGCGCTCGTCGTCGGCTTGGCCCCCATAGTGTTCTGCTAACTGACGCGTCCTGTCTCGCTCCTCGTCGCTAAGGCTCGCCGCGTCGACACGCTCGAGAGCCGTCAACAGCCGGTCGCGTCCTTGCCGCTTCTCCAGCTCGTCGAACTGCAGCTCGTAATTTGCCGAGCCTGCCATCAAGGCAACGAACCCCCCGAGATACGCAGGGAGCAGCCGCCCGTCCTCTAGCAGCGCGGCGATGCGCTCCGACGCATCGTCTCCCCCATCGTCCTCGGCGGTTCGCAGCAACCATGCCGGACGCACCTCTGCCAAGAGAGCCTCCGGAGTTGAGCTGAGCACTTCCCTAGCTAACTCCGTACGCAAAGCGTCCTTCAGGTCCGGACTGCAGAAGGGATCAGCCGGGTCCTCCCAGCTCCCCACGCTCCGCAGCCACATGAACTTCTCAGTGAGCGAGCTACTTATCTCGAACTTCCGCCTAACCGCCCCGTCACGCTGCTCACCCTCTGGGAATCGAGCTACCAGATCGCGGATGAAAGATCGGCCACGATCGGCTGGCGTCCACAGACCAGGGGGAGAGTCGGGAAGGCGAGCGACTTGCGCGTCAAGGACCGGCAGCGACTGGTCAATGTCCCGAAGGCTGATCTCGTCTACATGCCCCCATATCCGCTGCAAGAGATCTGGGATCTTCTCTGCCGGCTGTGCGTTCAACACAGCCGCAAGGGTGTCCGGTTCGTGAGCGAACGCATCGACCGCCTCGCGAACCTCGACGACGGACACCGCACCCGTCGGGAGCGTCGCCGTGAAGTAGGTGTCAAAGACCTCACTGTCGGCCACGCGACGCTCCGCTTGCCATCTTGCCTGCTCATCCAAGTAGGTGTTCGATAAGGCCGCCATCGAAGCAGGGAACAAGTGCCTGTAGATCGCGTGCGCGATGACGGGTATGCCCGACGTCTCGGCGGCTTTGTTGAGGCGCGCCGCACTGGCCTGTTGAACCTCATCGTCCTTCCTCAGCATCAGCAGGTTGCCCGCACGTCTCGTTAAGTCCTCGCGAAGGGCAAGGATCTGCCCGTGAAACCCTGGCGATAGGGCCTGGAGAGCAGTCAACGCGATCACATCTACCTTGTTGATCTCCTCTCCCGCAAGATCGAGCGCGAGCGGCAGAGCGTTGGTAAACCGGAGTACATGGCGGGGGCGAGACACGAGCGGGCGCACGATCTCTGTGTAGACGGCCTCCCAGCGATCAGAGGCGAGTTGACGGTCGGGCAAGGTGCCAACCGCGCGGTTTAGTCCTTTGATCAGCAGCTTCTCGAGCATCTCCGGAGGCGGCTCAGGCAGTCGATACTCGATCTGAACAATCTTCTCGAGATACTCGCTACCGTCCGTGCCCTCGGCGGATAGGGCACATCGCACGACCTTGCGATCAAAAGCAAGCAAGTAAGTGACGTTTGGGAAGTCACCGACCAGCTTGATCATCCGCATCAGGTCTTGGATCTCGCCTGGCTGTAGTCGATCAACGTCGTCAACTAGAACGACGACATGGACATCCAGCTCTTTCAACGCCTGACACGCCTGCTCCCTCTCATCGAAGACCGTCGCTGGAGAGTCGTCGACCCGGCGTCCCGCCTCATTCAACACGGCTCCCGCGACTTGGAACATCCAGCCCACGCCCGGGGCTCGCTCGAGCGTTTGCAAGCCCCCCGCGTATCGCTGCAAGCGGTCGCCTGCCTTGGCTCCTCGGCTCCATCCAAGAGCGCGAGGCAAGGCTACGGCGAGCTCTGCGACAAACTGCGAGACGAGTTGCTCACTACCGCTCACAAGCCACGGGTTGAAGGGCACAACGACCCTCGTAGGCTCGTCCTCGGGTTGCGACTCCGTGAGCCGGCTCTCCACCATCCGCAAGACGCTCGTCTTTCCGCTGCCCCACGGACCAACCAACGCGGCAACGAACCCTGTTCGAGGTGCTAGCTCAATCTGACTGGCTAACCGGCGGGCAAAGTGGCGGCGACCGAGTTGGTCGCCCTCTGTCGATACCGGCGCATCAGGATCAAGTGGGCTAGGACCGCGTACCTCCGCCGCGGGCTCGGAGTCCTCCGGCGACTCCCCCTCTGTCGTGCCCGGGTCACTCACCGGAAGGAACCTACCCGACGAGTCGCGCAGCGTTTGATCTTCCGCTCGAATTGTCCGCTGTTTCCTGCGATTTAATCGGCGGCTCGTTCCACGGCGGCTGTCACGTCACATAACCTTGAGGAATGAGTGAAAGTGCGTGCCCGAAGTGCGGTGCCCTGCATACGACGCAGACGTTTGGGGCCGGCCGCCGCACCATCACGAACGTCGGAAGCGACGACGAGCAGCGGTCAGAGCAATGGAATGCGACCCAGAGCATCCGATGCCGGTGCGGCGCGGAGCTAAAGCGGGAGACCCGGCCGGGAGTTCCTTGGAGCGTGAGCCCGAGCACTGACTAGCGATCAGGGATGGTCTCCCCTACAAGAGAGGAACGGATGCCGCAATACGTACAAGCCAAAGGCAGCGACGTCTGGCACTGGATGCCGTGTCATCTGAGACCGAATCCAGAGAACATCGAGAAGACCAAGGTGCAACCCACGAGGCCGAGAGGCGACGCCTGCAACGCTTGCCGCGCTTTGGATCGTAAGACGCGTTAGGCCCCCGCGACGCCACCCATCGGCCGGTTGGTCGTCCGCTCAGCCGCGCGGTGGCCTTTGGCCGAACGTTCCGGCCGGCCGTGCCTCAAGGTGTGCAAGACCCGCCCGAACCGCTGGAAGACTCAGGCTCGTCCTCCGCCGGACGATCACGCTCGGCCATGACCGTCGCGATCTCCTGCTCAAGTCGGTCTTCGCCTCTCACGACGACCTCGCCCATTCGTAGGAAGTCGCGCTGATCGATCTCCGGATGAATCGTCAAGACGCCTGCAAGTGTCTGTGTGAAGGTTCGCGCCGACAGCCAGAGCGTGATGTTGTCCCATGCGAGATCCCGACTAGGACCTACGCGGTGAAGTAGACGCCTCCCGTCGAGCGTCACCACGGCGTTTGCATATGCGGGGAACGCGGCGTGGGCATGGCCAGACATGAGCTTCCATAGGACGTCGTCCTCGGAGTCAGAGCCGAACGCGATGCGCGGGCTTGTGGCCTTCCCTCGGTGATGCAGCCAGTTCTCTGCGTATTGGCCGGATTCGTCAGCGGCAACGCGCTGTGCATGTCCAGCCGCCTCGCGCAATCGCCGCACGTATGGCCAAGCCTCAGGGCCGTAGCCAGCACGAACCATCAGTGCCGCTGCGCGCGTACTCCGCAGGGCCATTGCTGCGAGGGCCAGGATCGCGGTCGAACGCTCTGCCCACCTCTGCGGCGCGTCGCTTGGGACGCCGTCCCACTGTGCCCCGTTCAAGATCGGTGATGCGCTGTCGACGACCAAGTCAATGAGCTCATTCGTCCAAAGCTCGTCCGCAGCGGACTCGATAAGCCGTTGCTCGTCTCCGTCGTACCGTTCGTGCAAGGCCGTCGACATTCACCGATGATCGTGCAGCCATCAGACATAAGGGACAATCGACGCGCATCCTCACGGAACCCTAAGGAAGCCAGTGGCACGTGTCCTCCGTCCGCATCGCGGCGTGCGTGAGTATTGGCTCTAGAGCGGAGGCGGCGTAACGCACGCAGCCAGTTCGAATCCCCGTGGCGGTACTCGCCGTACCGATTAGAGTCACCTCGATGCGTGACTGGCCGCCGATCACTGCGCCAGAGCTGCTCGAGCGCATGGCGCTGGACGACGAGCAGTTCGTCGCCTTCTTCTGGAGCCTCGCGAACGCCTGGCCAAGCCGCGAGTTCGATCCGGCGGCGTTCGAGCACGCGCTCGGCTACCCGTGGGAGCGCCCGCCGGGTTCATTCGTCCTCTCAGGCGAGGACGTCACGCTGCTGCGGGATGTCGACCCGGAGAGGCGAGCGTCCACGATCCTCGCCTTCACCGAGGGCCGGCATCCGATCCTGTCCTTCGGCGCCAACGCGTCGCCCGCCCGCCTCGCGATGAAGTTCGGACACTTCCCGAACGAGAAGGATCGAGAGGTGCTCGTGCTGACGGGCGACCTGCACGACCTGGACATCGGCGCCGTTCCGTCGGTCCCGCTCCTCGGCTATATACCCGCCAGCCTCTTCGCCAGCCCCGGGACGACGGTGCGCGCGGCCGTGACCTGGGTCACGCCCACGCAGGTCGAGCAGCTGGCATGGTCGGAGATGGCCTATCGACTTGGGCATCTGGAGGATGCGCGCTTCACGGTCGACGAGGCCGACTTGGAGATCGACGACCTGTTCGCGTTCGTCGCCCGCCTGGGCGCGTTCTGCATCGACGGCGCACCGGTCGCCATGGCGGCGATCCCCGCGACGAACCGCACCGCTCCCGCGCTGACGCAGGTGGAGCTCCTCGATGCCGTCGCGCGACTGGTGATCGGGTCCGATGCGCACGCCGAGGATCTGGCACGGGCCGCTTGTCATGACCTGCCTGGGCTCATGGCACGGGCAGAGCAGGTCGTCTGGCCCTGCGGTCAGCAGCTCTCGTCACGCTGGACGCCCTTTCCTGCGGCGGCCTAACGCGGTTGCGAAGCTAGATCCGTCTGCCGCCCAGTTGGGCGGCTCAGGACCGCGGTTTCGAGACTCGCCAGCCGAGCGCGGAGATCACGAAGCTCACCCAGGATCGCGGCGTTCGCTTCGTCTAGGTCGGCGTCGATGCTCTCTATCTCCTCCTCGATCTCCTCCACGATGAATCGCTGGGCGATGGCGCCTGTGAGGAGCGCGACGAAACCGATGCCGACGAACATCACGATGACCGTGAGGACCCTCCCTGCCGACGTTTCGGGAGACAGGTCTCCATAGCCGACGGTGGTCATCGTGGTCAGCGCCCAGTAGATGCCATCCGCGGTCGAATGACCTGTTTCCACGGCGGCAAACGCAGCTCCCCCGACCAGGGCAGTCAGGGCGGCGAGGGCGGAGGCATTGCGGAGCCCCTTTGTCGAGAGCAGGCGACGCGCAAGCGGCGCGAGGCGCAGCAATCTCAAGAGTCTGAGCAGCCTGAGCAACCGCACCGGCGCCAAGGCGAGGAAGAACGGCGGCGTGAGGACCACGACAGCCACGTCGATCGGGTGATCCCTGAGCCAGTGCCGACGATTCGGCACCACCGAGAGCATGATCACCACCTCAGCGAGAAATACGGCCCATGTACCCCAGTTCAGGAACACTCCCAGGGAATCCCAAGGCTCCCCGTAGTGCCCCTCCTCGATGAAGATGAGCGGGATCACCAACAGCGCCGCCGCGATCATGAACGGCTCCAACCTTGCTTCGATGCGGCGGGCGCGATCGTCCACGCAGAGAGGTTCGACACAGGTGACACAGTCCCTCGACCATCACCCGCGACAGGAGCGGCCAGGTACTTCGTGGCGCCCACAGCCAGCTACCAACATCTCAACGGATGTTAGGATGATCGCGTGCCTGCCGATCAGTGCGACCTGCTCTGCCTCGACCTTGAGAAGGCCGAGCGCCTGCGCGCGGGTCTCCTCAGCGCGGAGGCCACTGAGAACATCGCACGAAGAGGCAAGGCGTTCGGGGACCCGACGCGCCTGACGGTAGCCGCGGCGCTGGCGGCGACCGATGAGCTCTGCGTGTGCGACCTCTCGTGGATCGTCGGACGGGCGGAGAACCTCGTGTCCCATCACCTACGCCTCCTTCGCGCGGAAGGGCTCGTGTCCAGCCGCCGCGAGGGCAAGATGGTCATCTACGCAATGACCGACTCCGGCCGGGCCGGCCTCGAAGCCCTGGGCGCAGGGCGGCACATGGAGAGCCGCCGCTGATGGCCGAGTCCGCCCTCCTCTTCCTGGGCATCTACCTACTGCTGGCGTTCGGACTGCGCAGCATCGTGATGCGCGTTCGCACCGGCTCGACCGGCTTCAAGGGCATCAGCGGCAAGCTGGGCTCCACCGAATGGTGGGGCGGTGTGCTGTTCGCCCTCGCGCTGGCGCTGGGCGCGCTGGCGCCCGTCCTCGACCTTGCCGGCGTGCTCGAGCCGATCGGCGCGCTCGATGGGAACTTCGGCCACCAAGCCGGCGCCGGCCTCTTCTTCGGCGGCCTGGCGACCACCCTCATCGCCCAGTTCGCCATGGGCGACTCGTGGCGCATCGGTGTGGACCACAGTGAGAAGACCGAGCTGGTCACCGATGGGCCGTTCCAAGCGGTGCGCAATCCCATATTCGCCGGCATGATCCCCACGTCGCTCGGCATCGCCCTGCTGGTGCCGAACGTGGTCGCGGTGCTGGCCGTGATCCTCCTCTTCACCGCGCTGGAGATCCAGACCCGCCTGGTCGAGGAGCCCTACCTCTTGAGAGTCCACGGCGACACGTACCGCGACTACGCGAGCCGCGTTGGCCGCTTCGTCCCGCTGGTGGGCAGGCTGCGGTGACCTTGCGAGCAGGCCACTAGAGTCGGCACCGAGTGCTGGGACGAGCTAGACGCGCACGCGGGGCAGGCGAGCCTTGGAGCTGGGAGCAGGTCGGGCAGCGGGCGATCGCCGTCTATCAGGCCGAGAGCGATGCCCGGGTGAAGACGGCGGTGCTCCTCTGGCAGGGCGACGATCGGCGCGTGAGCCTGGCCGGCGGCTCCACGCCCTCACTGCTCGCATTCACCATGGATCTCGAGCGGGGCCTCGAGCCCGAGTCCGACAACGCGGTGGACATCACCGGCTTCGAATCGCTCGAGGCGGCGCGGCGGCACTGCGTCGAGTGGACCGGCGAGACGACCGAGATCGCCTTCACCGCGCTCGGCGAGACCGCGCAGATCGGGCTGTATGCGTCGATCCGCGAGCCGAGCTTCGCCGCGCAGAGCTGAGCGGCGGCCGCACCCCTGCCAATGGCCACCGATCGTCAGCCGCGGTTCTGCCGCACGGCCTGCTCCAGCGCCGTGAGCCTCAGGCCGAGCTCGTCGAGCTTCGCCAGCACCGCGTCGTCACGAGCGGGCGTCGATCCCTCGCCGAGATCCCCGCCCCCATGGCGATCGCGCCACTGAGACACGTAGCGCTCGGCCGCGGCACCCGTCAGCACCGCCAGGAACGCCGCGCCGACGATCATCAGGAACACGGCCAGCGCGCGGCCCTCGTCCGTGGTCGGCACGACATCGCCGTAGCCGACCGTGGTCGCGGTCGTAACCGCCCAGTAGAGACCCTCCCAGGGACCGACGTCGGGCTCGATGCGGGCGAAGACGAAGCCGCAGAGGCCTACCAGCAGCAGCGTGAACATCGCCAGGTTGCGCAGCCCACTCTGCGAGGTGAGCGAGCGGATCACCCTTCCGGTGCTCTTGCCTCGCAGCAGCCGCACCAGCCGGAACGCCTCGAGCCCCACGAGCGCAGGCGAGGTGATCGCGACGATCGCCGGCGTGGCGGAATGCTCGCGCAGCCAGCCCTTCCGATCTCGCGAGACCGTGAGCATCACCACCAGCTCGGCGGCGAAGACGCCCCAAAGCAGCCAGTTGACCGTCCACAGCGCGTCGTCCAGGCCGCTGGGGAGGTCGAGGGCGAGCCCGACGATCACCGGCAGGGTCGCCAGCGCGGCTCCCGTTGTGGCAGCGTCGAAGAAGCGCTGAATGCGAGCCTCGCGAGTGCCCATCTGAACGGTGTTCGACATCGGGGCGCAGCGTCCTCATCGGCACAGACCCGCTGCAAGGCGGCTGGCGTGAGCGGGCCCAGGACGTTCACGCGTCTTTCACACCTCGGTTACGAAGCGATCACGGCGATCACCCGCGCGCGGACGACCATGGCCGTAATGAAAGAACAGACAATCAAGAGGATCAGCTGGTGCAGTCAGCTGGCGTTCATGGCGACAACGACGATCGTCCTGATGGCATTCACCTTCGATCAGGCCGGCAGAGGCCTCGAGGGCCTTCCGATGGCCGTGGCGTACGCGCTGACCGCCGGTTTCGGGCTCGAGTTCATCCGGTCTGCCTGGACCACGGGTGCGCAGAGACCGCCGGGGCGGCGCGAGGCTCAGGGCTAGCTTCCTGAGAAATTGGCGTACCGCCACGCGCGGCGCTAGATTCTCAGGTGATGGACCAGCGTCGCTCAGAAGCCCTCAGGGCCTCGCCGCGGATGTTCGATTCGGCCATCCTCGACAGGCTGTCCCGCGTGCACCCCGTGGTGCCGCTGGTCATCTTCATCCCGACGATCGCGGTGACCTTCGCTCTCGGCCAGGAGGGCACGCCTCCGCTCGAGGTGACCGCCTGGATCGTGGGCGGCTGGATCTTCTGGACGCTCACCGAGTACTGGCTCCACCGCCTCGTGTTCCACTTCGAGCCCGAGGATGGCATCGGCGCCCGTCTCCACTGGATCATCCACGGCGTCCACCACGACCACCCG
The DNA here is from genome assembly GCA_963715445.1 of uncultured Solirubrobacterales bacterium. GTDB lineage: Bacteria > Actinomycetota > Thermoleophilia > Solirubrobacterales > Thermoleophilaceae > JAAYBF01. The sequence goes on along the minus strand of OY970240.1, from coordinate 2,027,442 downwards.
AACGACCCGATGCGCCTCGTCATGCCTCCCTCCGTGAGCGTGCCGCTGGCGCTCGGGTTCTGGGGCCTCTTCCACCTGGTGATCGGGGGGCAGAGCGCCGACCTGTTCGCCTGCGGCTTCCTCGTGGGCTACCTCGCCTACGACATGACGCACTACCACCTGCACCACCACAAGCCGCAGACCCGCCTCGGCAAGCTCTTCTACGAGCTCCACATGCGCCACCACTTCCAGGACGACACCAAGGGCTTCGGCGTGGCGGCCCCGTGGTGGGACGTGGTGTTCCAGACGCGCCTGCGGCGCGCGAAGCGCGAGCCCTAGCCAGGCGCCTCAGCAACTCCCTGCCGCCGCTGCCTATCGCGGGCACCGGTGGTACGCGTTACACACTTGATGCAGATGTAACCCTGCGGCGAGACGCTGATGGAAAGCATATGTGCCATGCACTCCTTCGCGGTTCGCGAACAGGCTCTGACTCTGATCCAGGCCGGTTTCAACGACTGCGAGGTCGCCCGCCGCACGGGCATCGCGCGAACCACGATCCGCGACTGGCGCAAGCCGCGGTACGAGCCTCGAGCCATGGCAGGGCCGCGCATAGCCTGCCCGCGCTGTTGGCGCTCGGCCCGTCAGATGTCATTCGCCGCTGGCGACTATTCCGAGCTTCTCGGGCTCTACCTTGGCGACGGCTATCTCGTTCGGATGCCTCGAACCTGGCGCTTTCGGCTCTACCTCGATTCTCGTCATGGAGAAATCGTTTCGGAGTCTCACGCGCTTCTGGAGCGCTGCTTTGGCAGCAACAAGGTGTCATCGCTCTACCGTCACGACGGCGCGATGACGATCCTAAGCCTCTACTCATCGCATCTTCCGTGCCTCTTTCCTCAGCACGGCCCTGGGCAAAAACACAGGCGGCCGATTGCGCTGGAGCCCTGGCAGCAGAGTCATGTCGCCCAGCATCCTTGGCGGTTCCTCCGTGGATGCATTCGCAGCGATGGCTGCTCGTACATCAATCGCACCGGGCCCTATGAATACCTTTCGTACGAGTTCTCCAACTCCTCGCCCGACATCCTCGCTCTCTTCTGCGAGACCTGTGATCAAGTGGGCGTCGAGTACAGGCGCTACGCGAAGCGGGCTCGCGTGTACCGCCGACCAAGCGTTGCGCTCATGGAGGCCAACGTAGGCGTCAAACGCTAGATTGGTCCTTCAAGCGGATGTGGTGAAATTGGTAAACACGCGGCGTTCAGGTCGCCGTGCCCTAACGGGCTTGGAGGTTCGAGTCCTCTCATCCGCACTTCGAGAGCCCGGCGATTTCGTCGGGCTTTCTGGTTTTCGGGGCCGCTCTGCCGCAGCGAACACGGCTAGGCGGCAGCCGCGATGACCTGCTCGCGATCGGCGACCTCGTCGACGAGCGCATGCAGCAGCTCGCGCAGCTGGGACTCGAGCTCGGGGTCACGCAGGCCGCCCCGCGCGTTGAACGCCTGAGCGGCTGCGGGCACCGGAAGCTCGCGATCCACCACGCGAGCGCCGATCGTCGACAGCACCTTGCGCAGCTCGGCCTGCGCCCACACCGCGCCGAACATCCCGGTGCTCGCCCCGATGACCGCCACGGGCTTGTTGCGAAGCGTGTTGGTGGCGAGCGGGCGGGAGACCCAGTCGAACGCGTTCTTCAGGAAGCCTGGGATCGACCCGTTGTACTCCGGCGTGGCAACCAGCACCGCATCGGCGCGGGCGATCGCGTTGCGCAGGCGCTCCACTGCCGGCGCCGTGCCCACGTCCTCGAGATCCTGGTCGTACGGCGGGATATCGCGCAGGCCGTCGTAGAAGTCGACCTCCACCCCTGGCGGCAGCAGCTTCGCCGCCGCCCGGAGCAGGGTCGTGTTGTGCGAGTCCTCGCGCAGGCTGCCGGATATGGCGAGAACCCTCATCGCTAGGCCTCGGGGGTGAGCTCGAGGTGAACCTGGAGCTTCACGTCGTTGGCGAGCGCGAAGCCGCCCTTCGGCAGCGGCGCGTTCCACTCGAGGCCGTACTTGGTCCGATCGACCACCGTCTCGAGCTCCACGCCGATCCGCTCGGCACCGCCGAGGTCGGCAGCGATGTAGCTGTAGGTGCCGCTCGCGGAGACCGGGAGGGTTACCCCGCGGATGGTGAGGTCGCCCTTCACCGTGAGCTCACCGCCCTCACCCACCTGGAACGCCTCGCTCTCGAAGCGCAGCTCGGGGGTGCGCTCGGCGTCGAAGAAGTCGGGCGACTGGAGGTGGGCCTCCAGGTTCTCGTCCTTCACGTTGACGCTGGCCACGCGGACCGTTCCGGCGAGCTTCGCCGAGCCGTCCTCGCCCACCTGCAGCGCGGCGTCGTAGTCCTCGAACGTTCCGCGGAAGGTCGAGACGACTAGGTGCTTGACCGCAAAGCCGACCGACGAGTGGACCTTGTCGGCCGTCCAATTCCCAACTGCTACCTGCTGTTCCGCTACCGGCATTTTGATCTCCTTCGAAGTTTGTTTGCATTCGCAACTATTGCTTACGCAAAGTTAGCAGATGTCTTTGCGTTTGCAAGCAGTTTCGGGAGGACGGCTCTGGGGATCAGCCGGCGAGGCGGCGGGGAATAGACTCGAAGCGACTACGAAAGGAACCGAAATGGCATACGAGGTACCTGCTCTTCCCTACGACTACGCCGCTCTGGAGCCCCACATCGACGAGGCCACGATGCGCGTGCACCACGACAAGCACCACCAGGCCTACGTGGACAAGGCCAACGCCGCGCTCGAAGGCACCGATTGGGCTGACAAGCCGATCGAAGAGGTCATCGCCAACCTCTCCCAGCTGCCCGACAACATCCGCGGCCCGGTGCGCAACAACGGCGGCGGCCACTACAACCACTCGCTCTTCTGGGAGTCGATGTCGCCCAACGGCGGCGGCGAGCCGGACGGCGACCTCGCGTCGGCGATCGACTCTGCCTTCGGCTCCTTCTCCGACTTCCAGGCGAAGGTCAAGGAGACCGGCGTCGGCCAGTTCGGCTCAGGCTGGGCCTGGCTCGTGCACGACGGCTCCGGGCTTGCCGTGGTGGGCACCCCGAACCAGGACAACCCGCTGACCGACGGCAAGACGCCGCTGCTCGGCGTGGACGTCTGGGAGCACGCCTACTACCTGAAGTACCAGAACAAGCGCCCCGACTACATCGACGCATGGTGGAACGTCGTCGACTGGGGCAAGGTCGCCGAGCGGTTCTCCGCAGCCGGCTGACCTAGCCGCTCGATCCGGACGTGCGAAGGGCGGCCACGTGGCCGCCCTTCGTCGTTCCGGGGTGTTCGACTCATGTCCCGAGTTGGCCCCCGCCCAGCTAGGCGGCCCTGCGGCGACCGCCGATCAGCGCGGCGACGCCGGTGAGGAAGCCGAGCCCGCCGAGGGCCAACGCGGCGATCACGAGTCCCTCGGACGGGCCGTCGTCGCCATCCGAATCGCCTGCCGCGGCAGCGTCGGCCTCATCCTCGTGCTCGCCAGAGCCCTCATCCCCGTGACCGCCATCAGCTGTGGTCAAGACCACGGCCGGTGCCGGTGACTCGAGCGCCTCTTCGCTCCCGGGCGCGGCGGGAGTCTGGATCCACGCCGTCTCCCCCTTCTCGCACACCTGGATCGTCGGGAAGTAGACGGGGTCGCCCACCTTGCCGTTGGGCAGCTTGACGCTGAGGCCGAACACGTCGAGGCGCCCGTCGGGCAGCGGACCCGCCTCGCGCGCCGTCCAGATGACCTCGCTCACTCCGCTCGTGACCTTCTCGCCGTGAAGCTCGACCGGGTCCTTGGCGCCTTCCTTCGTCGTCACCTCCCAGCCGGGGTGCACCTGCGGCGTCGCGCTCGGCACCGACTTGGGGATCTTCACGCGCACCACCTTCGTGCCCGAGCCGTCACATCCGTGGGGCACCTGGATTCCCAGGGTCGCGTACCCGTCCGCCGGTCCCTCGGTGGGCTCGATGGTCACGTGAGCCGCCGCCGGCACCGCAAGTGCCAGCGTCAGCGAAGCGCCAACCGCGGCGCCTGCCACCGCTCTGCTCCAGGTCCTACTGCTCCTTCGATCGGTCATCCCTGCTTCTCCTTTGTTGATGGTTCGACAAGTCGGTTTGGGGTTCGGTCAAGTCCGTGGGTCGTTCGGTAAGCGGTCATCGGACCGGCACCTCCAGCTCGGCCCTCAGCTCCTCGAACTCGGAGATCCGCGCCCGCACGGTCAGGTCCCAATCGCCTCCCGGGACCAGCTCGGCGACCGGGGCCGTGTAGTGACCCGGGCCGGCCTTGCGAACTCGGAGCTCGAGCGGCCCGATGCCGCGCTCGGGCTCGGCCGCGCTGATCGCCAGCTCGCTGGGCCGGTCGTACTGCGCACCGGTGCCCCTGTTGAAGAGGTAGACGTGGACTTCGTTGCGGCCAACGCGTGCGGGATCGACCGTGAGCTCGAGCCGCGCCGGCCCAAGCTCGGCGGTGCCGGAGAACGGCCCGCTCTGAACGCCGGCCGACGGCGAGTAGCTCACGAGCGCGGCCGTCACGCCGAGGACGAGGACCATCAGACCCACCTCGGCCCGCAGCGCTCGCCGCAGCACGAGGCCGGCGCGTCCGGGAGGCTCTCCCCCCGATGCCAGCCGCGCGAGCGCGGGCTGGGAGCGGCGGCGGTTGTGGGCGCCGATCGCCACCAGCGCGACGAAGATCGAGGACTTGACGAGGATCGCCCTGCCGAACGCCGTGTCTACGAGGTCGGCGAACGCGTCGAGGTGGAGGATCGACTGGAAGATCCCGGTTGCCAGCAGCGCGACCACCGCAGCCAGAGCGATCGTGGAGAACCGCGAGACCGCCGTGGCGAGCAGGCGGGTCCGATCGGGCGGGTCGAGCAGCCGCGTCGCTACAGGCACCACCAGCGCGAGCAGCGCAACGCCGCCGACCCAGACGCTCATCGCGAGCACGTGCAGCACGTCAAGCGGGACGAGCAGCGCGGCCTGATCGCCCGCGGCGGCGTGGCCCGCGAGCGCCGGCGAGACGGCCAGGTAGGCGAGCGCCAGGACGAGCGCCACGTTCCGCAGCAGCTCGAGCGCCGCCTCGCGTTTCACCTCGCGCCTTCCACGCAGAGCGGGCAGGTAGAGCAGCAGCGGCACGAGCAGCCCGAAAGCCGTGACGCGCAGCTTCCACACGGTGCCGAAGCGGGTGTTGAGCACGTCGTGGATCACGCCCGTGTCGAGCGCGGACCAGAAAGACCCGCCGCTCGCGGTGGCTCCCTGCAGCACGATTCCGAGCACGGTGCTCAAGAGGCCCGCGAGCGCGGCGCCCACGAGCAGGCGCCCGGCTCGATGCTCGAAGGCCTCCCCCGCACCCTCCCGAGCACCACCGACGGCCCGCAGCGAGGGCAGCCAGACGAGGGTCAGGAACACGAGCCCGCCAATCAGCAGCGCGATCGCGCCGTAGCCAACGGCCCTGACCACCCCGAACGCGGTCTCCGTGACCGGCCCCGCTTCCGCATCCAGCAGCTCGGCGACGGAGGCGGCAGCGAGGCCGCCCGCCTTGCCGACGGTGAAGACGTAGCCGCCCACGACCGGATGCGAATCGGCCGAGACGACGCGGTAGGTGGCCGTGTAAGGCCCGTCCGACAAGCCGTTCCTCAGCTGCACGGAGATCGCACTGCCGGAGGGGCGCTGGGCGCTCCCTCGATCCACACGCTCACCGTCGGCGTTGAACACGCGCAGCGCCCCGAAGCTCGACTCGATCGGCTCGTTGAAGCTGAGCGAGACCTGCTTCGGCGCACGTTCCAGCGCGGCTCCGCGGGCGGGCTGAGCGCTCTCGAGGACCGCGTGCGCGGCAGCATCCGCAGGAAGGGCGGCCAGGACCGCGCATCCGGCACAGGCCAGCGTCCCCAGGATGCCGCGAGCGCGCGTGAGCTTCACCACGCCTCCCGCTCAGGCTGCGACGCAGCGCCACTCGAACCCAACCGCCGTCTGCGGCGCACGACGATCACCAGCGCCAGCCCGCCGAGGATCGCCACGGCGAGCCCGATGCCGGCCCCGAGCGGAAAGCTCTGTCCCGGCCGGCCGACCCAGAGCAGCGTGCCGGCGATCTCCCCCTTGCGAGCGCCGACTCGCAGCGGCACCTTCCAGTCGAAGATCTTCGTGCGCACACCCGGATCCCGCACCTGGTCCGGCCGTTTCGCGCCCATCCAGTGGATGCGGTGGTCGTGCCAGGTGTACCTGCCGGAGTCGCTCACGCGCTTCCACTGGGGCGCGGCCCGCTCGTCTGCCGACGGCGGCACGTCGGTCGCGCCGAGGCGGTCCTCGTTCAGGTAGAGCGCCGGGGAGCGACGGTTCACCTCGACCGTTCCATCCCCGCCCAGTCGGATGTACGGCTCGCGGCTGTAGCCCTCCACCACCGCGGTGCGCCCGCTCCGGTTGCGCAGCTCGAGGCGGTCGTCCCGATCGAGGACGTGCACGCGCAGCCCGGAGACGGCCGGGGTTACCGACCGGATCTTCGAGCTGTAATCGGTGCCGCCTCCGCCGTGGGCGAAGGCGGCCGGGGTCGCGATGAGCGCCAAGAGCGCCGCCACGACCACACCGCGGAAGCAGGACATGCGAGACCTCCTCGAAGCAGCGTTGAGTCGGCCCCCGCAGGAGCGCGACGGCGCTGTGCGGGAGACCTAGCTGGCTACGAGCAGCGAGGGCGGCGGGCGCACCGCGAGCGAGTCCGCGATCAGCCTGCCACCGCGCGGCACCGAGAGCAGGGCACGGCGCGCAACGGCGGGCACGGAGAGCCGGGGCGGAGCTTGACGGCGCGTGCGAACGGCCCTTGCGCGCCGCGAGATCAGCTCCTCACCGACGTAGCGGCCCATGAGCAGCGGCAACGCCAGCAGCAGCGGCGCCGCGTAGAGCAGCTCCGGCGAGAGCATCCCCGCGGCCTCTGCGAGCAGGCACAGAGAGGAGAGGAGCGCTAGCACCACCAGCAGGCGCTGATCACGACCGGTCACGAGGCCCATCGTACAGGCCACTCGGCGCTCCCTGAGTACCCTTGGGGCATGATCGCCGCGACAGGCCAGAGCTGGACCGAGCACACCGTGCAGACCCTTGCCCAGGCCGGCTACCGCGCCAGCGCACCGCGCGAAGAGGTGATCGACGCGGTCGCCGAGCTCGGCTGCAGCGTCACCGCCAGGGAGATCGCCGACCTGCTGCGCGAGCGTCGCAGCGGCGTGGGCCTCGCGAGCATCTACCGCGCGCTCGACCTGCTCGACCGCCTGGGCCTCGTGCAGCGCTTCGACGTCGGCGAGGGAGTCGCCCGCTTCGAGCCCGCCCTTCCCGGCGGCGAGCACCATCACCACATCGTCTGCAACAGCTGCGGGACCGTCGAGCAGTTCGAGGACGATGCGCTCGAGCAGGCAATCCACACGCTCGCGGAGAAGACCGCCTTCACCGTCGCCGCACACGACGTGACGCTCCACGGCGAGTGCCCGGCCTGCCGCGCCGCGGGCTGAGGCTCGCCCCGCTCTCAGGCCCTTGGCCGGCACTGCGCGGCGCCGTCGCTGAGGCCCTCGACGAGCGACTCGGTGTTCGACTGGATCGAGCCGATGTAGGTGTCGCCGCCGGATCCCTCCGGGCCGAGCGTGTCCGCCCACAGCGCGCGCCCAACGCTCGCGCCTGACCCGTCCGCCACCGCTCGCTCGAGCTTCGGGCTGAGCGAGCTCTCGGGGAAGATCGCCTCCACGCCCTCCTCCTCGATCTGCTCGATGAGCCGCGTCGTGTCGAGCGCGGAGGGCTGCGCCGCAGTCGATAGCGAGGGAATCAGCGCGCCCACCACCGCGAGGTCGTAGCGATCCGCGAAGTAGCCGAGCGCGTCGTGCGTGGTGACGAGCTTGCGCTGCCTACGGGGCACCTCGTTCAGGCAGGCCGCCACGTCGGCGTCGAGCCGCTCGAGGCGAGCCACGTACCTCGACGCGTTCCTGCGGTACTCGCTGCGGCCCGCGGGATCGAGCCGCACCAGCGTGTCCCGGATCGCGTTGGCGGCGAGAACCGCGTTGCGCGGGTCCTGCCACCAGTGGGGGTCCACGTCCTCGTCACCGTCGATCGTCCTCACGGAGTCGATCAGCTCCACGATCTCCCCATCGCCCCCGGCCGCCTCGATCAGGTCCCCGAGCCACTCGTCCAGATCGCCACCCGAGCGGAAGGTCACGTCAGCGCCCCCCACGGCCGTCGCGTCACTCGGGCGCGGCTCGTAGGAGTGGGGATCCGAGTTGGGCTCGAGCAGCTGGTGGACCTCCACCCGGTCGCCGCCGACGTTGCGCACCAGGTCCCCGACCTGCGTGCTGGTGGCCACGGCGCTGACCTCCGCCCCGCTCGAAGAGCTCTCGTCGCTTCCACAGCCCGCAGCGAAGAGCCCGAGCAGGAGAGCGCAGAGCAGCGCGAGCAGAATGCGGAGCGAGCTCATGGCGAGAGAACATACTGAGAATTATTCTCACTTGTACCCAGAAGCGCCCTCCCCCTTCCCGGGAATGAGTCTCGATCACTTGCACGCCCACATAGGCTCAGGTTGGCTCGCGCAACCCGTGGGCCCAGCGAACCCCCGCATGAGCCACCAGCACTCCCACGCCCACCCCCACGGCCCGCCCACCAGCGAGGCGGACCACACCCGCCTTCAGGTGGCCCTCGCCCTGATCCTCGCCCTGATGGCCGGCGAGGTGGTGGCGGGGATCGTCGCGGGATCGCTTGCGCTGCTCTCCGACGCCGCCCACATGCTCACCGACGCCGCCGCCATCGCGCTGGCGCTCGGCGCCGCCCGACTCGCCGCTCGCCCGCCGAAGGGCGGCTACACCTATGGCCTGCGCCGCGCGGAGATCCTCTCTGCCCAGGTCAACGGCGCGACGCTGCTGGCGCTGGCCGCGGTGATCGGCTTCGAGGCCGTGCGGCGGCTCTTCGACCCGCCGGTGGTGGAAGGCGGGCTGGTGCTCGTTGTGGCACTCGTGGGAGTGGCCGTGAACCTGATCGCCACGTGGGTCCTGGCCGGCGCGGATCGCCGCAGCCTCAACGTGGAGGGCGCCTTCCAGCACATCGTGACCGACCTCTTCGCCTTCATCGGCACCGCTGTCGCCGGCGCCGTAGTGCTCCTGACCGACTTCTACGAGGCGGACGGGCTGGCAGCGCTGGCCGTGGCCGGCCTGATGGTCCGAGCCGGCTGGGGGCTGCTGCGCGATTCCGGCCGGATCCTGCTCGAAGCCGCGCCGCGCGACATGGAGCCCCAGGCCGTGGCGTCGGCGCTCGCCGCCGAGCCCGGTGTGGTGAGCGTGCACGAGCTGCACGTATGGGAGGTCACCTCCGGGTTTCCCGCGCTGACGGCGCACGTCCTCGTGGCGCCGAACGACGACTGCCACCAGCGCCGCCGAGAGCTAGAGGCGATGCTGCACGAGCGCTTCGGGATCGACCACACGACGATCCAGGTGGACCACGCCCACGAGAGCCAGCCGCCGATACGGCTGGAGAGGCCTACGGAGAGCGGAAGCTAGTCGCGGTCGCGGGAGCGGCCGCCGCGGCCACCAGGGCGCTCGAGGCCCTTGGTGAGGTCCACGTAGGGCAGCAGGCCCACTTCGCGAGCGCGCTTTACCGCACGCGCCATCTTCGACTGGTCGCGCCGGCTCAGGCCGGTGACGCGGCGTGAGCGGATCTTGCCCCGCTCGGTGATGAACCGCTGCAGCAACGCGATGTTCTTGTAGTCGATCTTCTCGATCTCTTCGCGCGGAAGCTTCGAGTAGCGGCGCGCCTCGCCCTTGAGTCCGGGCTTGCCGCGGCGCTTGTCGTTGCTGGTGGTGGTGCGGGCCATCGGCCGGTAAGGGTGACAGAGATGCCGCCAGAACGTCGGTTCGGCACGCCCGAGAGCGGTCACGAGCCTCGCCGCACTCGTCCCTCGCCCCTGATTCCATTCGCCCATCGGCCAGGGCGGAATCACCAGGTTGTTCGCGGCGCTCGTCGTCGTGCTCGGCCTCGCGACCATCGCGGGGATGATCGTCCTCTGGCCGGGTGATGTGGACACGAAGGTCGGCGAGGCGATCGTCACCAGCTCGGACGACGCGACCGTGCTGTCCGTGGACGAGTACGCCTGCTCCGGATTCCAGACGAGCACCTGCCGCCAGGTGCGGATCCGCCTCGAGAGCGGCGAGAACAGCGGCAAGGAGAAGGAGCTCGTGCTGGACAACGGCGTCTCGGATCCTGAGGTCTCCAAGGGCGACGAGCTGCAGGTGGTGAGGAACGTCGTGCCGCCGGGCGCAGATCCGGTGCCCGGGCGGGAGTACTCGATCTCGGACTTCAACCGCAAGGGCCCGATGCTGGTGCTGGCCCTGATGTTCGCGGTGCTGGTGGTGCTGTTCGGTAGGGCGCGCGGAGCGCTCTCGCTGATCGGCCTCGGGATCAGCCTGGTGGTGGTGCTCGCCTTCATGATCCCGGCGATCCTCACCGGCGAGAGCGCGCTGGCAGTGGCGGTTGTGGGCTCTGTCGCGGTGATGCTCACGACGATCCTGCTCGCCCACGGGACCGGCCCCAAGAGCATGGCCGCGATCCTCGGCACCGCGGGCGCGCTGGTGGTGACCGTTGGCCTGGCCGTGCTGTTCACCGACCTGGCGCACCTCACGGGCCTCGCCAGCGAGGAGGCGACCTTCCTGCAGATCAACGACAGCGGTGTGTCGCTCAACGGGCTGCTGCTCGCCGGGATGATCGTCGCGGCGCTGGGCGTCCTCGACGACGTGACGGTGAGCCAGTCCTCCACCGTGCTGGCGCTGCGCGCCGCCGACCCCACGCAGGGCTTCCGCCAGCTGTTCTCGAGGGCGATGGACGTGGGCCGCGACCACGTGAGCGCGACCGTGAACACCCTGGTGCTCGCCTACGTAGGAGCCTCCCTGCCGCTGCTGCTGATCTTCAGCTCGAGCCAGATCGGCTTCTTCGAGGCGGTGAACCTGGAGATCATCGCCAAGGAGATCGTCGCGACCCTGGTCGGCTCGATCGGGCTGATCGCGGCGGTGCCGATAACCACGGCGCTGGCCGCCCTCCTCGCGGTGCGCATGTCCGCCGAGGAGCTCGCGACCGTCGAGCACCACGGGCACTCCCACTGAGCGGACAGGCGCGATGACCTCGGACCCGCTCGCGCTCATCGCCGTCCTGGCTTGGTGCTTCGCCGTAGCCACGGCGGGTGGCCTCGTCGGCCTCGTGCTCGGCAACATCCGCCTCCCGGCAGTGGTGGCGATTGCCTCCAGCCCGGCCGCCGGCGCCGGAGCGAACATCGGCATCTCGGGCGTGGCGGCGGCCGCCGCGTCCATCGCACACATCCGCGCCGGCCGGATCAACTGGCGGCTGTTCGCCTGGATGGCGCCGCCGTCCATGGTGGGCGCGCTCATCGGCGGGTATGCGAGCGGCCAGGTGCCGGACACGGCGCTGCTCGTGGTGATCGCCGTGACGCTCCTCTACTTCGGTGTCGACCTCGTGCGGCCGCGGCGCGCCACCCATACCCCAGGCCGCTCAGCGCGCGAGCCCGGAGAGCTGGACATCCGGGCGGCAGTGATCTCCGGCGCCGCGATCGGCGTGCTCGGAGGGCTCGTCGGCATGATCCTCGGCGCCCTGAGGATGCCCGCGCTGCTGCGCTACGTCGGCGAGAGCGTGCAGCGCGCCGTGGGCACGAACATCACCGTGGGCGCCTGCGTGGGCGTGGCCGGCGTGATCGGGCACGCACCCGCGGGAGTGGACTGGGGCATCCTCGCGCTCGGCTCCGCCGCGTCCGTGCCGGGAGCGCTGCTCGGCGCCAGGTTCACCGGGCGCCTCTCCGAGCAGGCGCTGCTGCGAGCAATCGGCTTCATGCTGATCGTGGCGGGCACGGCGATGCTCGCCCAGGCGCTGATCGAGGCTTAGCGCCGCCCAGGACCCTCCCCGCTGCCGAGCGCCCCGCGGCCCCGGCTAAATTGAACGCATGACGGACAAGCTCGAGGTGGGTGACACCCTCAGCAAGGCGTTCGTCATCTACGCGGCGCGGTACCGCGTCCTGCTGCCCGCCGCGTTCGGCGTCTTCCTCGTGGTCGCGGTGCTCAGCGCCCTCTCGGCGGGGTCCGCCTTCCTGCTGGTGACCGCGATGGTGAGGGTGATCGCCACCACCTTCTTCCAGGGGATGACCGTCGCGCTGCTGAACAAGGCCGAGGATGAGCCCGAAGGCGTATCCGCGGGCAGCCTCGTAGGAGCGACGATGCCGTTCAGCGGGCAGCTGATCCTCGCGGGGATCCTGATCGGCTTCGGACTCCTCGTGGGGATCGCCCTCGTGGTGATCCCGGCCCTGTTCCTGGCGACGATCTGGGCTGTTGTGGCCCCCGTGATCGTCGTCGAGCGCAAGGCCGCGCTCGAGTCCCTCACCCGCTCGCGCGAGCTCGTGCGCGGCTACGGCTGGCAGGTGTTCGGTGTGGTCCTCATGGTGCTGGCGATCTCGTTCGTGGTCTGGATCGCATTCGCCGCGCTGGCCGCCGGGCTCGGGGACAGCACGGTGGCACGGGTCGTCTGCGACGCGATCGGCACCACGATCACCGCTCCCCTCTCCGCCCTGGTCGCGGCGCTCCTCTACTTCCGGCTGCGCGAGCTGCACAAGGCGGCCTCGCTGTTGCACGCCGACGAGGACTGAGGGTAGGGTCGCGCGATGCGAATCCGCCCCGTTGACCCCACCAAGCCACGCCGGATCAGGAAGCGCTTCCTCGAGCCGATCGCGATATCGCCGGTGGGCACCTGGTACGTCAAGAACATCTCGCCTCCTGTCGACGCGGCCTTCAACCGCTTCACCGGCGGCCGCCTCACCTCCCTGCCGCTGCCAACCGTCTTCCTCACCCACACCGGCGCGCGCTCGGGCAAGCAGCGGACCTCGCCGCTGCTCTACTTCTCGGACGGCGAGAACGTGGTCCTGATGGCCTCGAACTACGGCGGCGAGCGCCACCCGGCCTGGTTCTACAACGTCAAGGCGAATCCCGACGTTCGCCTGCGCGCCCGCGGACGCGAGGGCGCCTACCGAGCGCGGATCGCCGAGGGCGAGGAGCGCGACCGCCTGTGGGAGACGGCCAAGCAGTTCACCCGCGCGTACAAGCGCTACGAGGAGATCGCCGACCGGACGATCAACGTCGTGGTCTGCAGTCCTCTCGATCCGGCCTGAGCGGAACCGCGCAGGCAGGCGTGCCTCCGGGCAGCCGGTACCGGTTGTCCGCAACCAGCCGGTAGACCTTCGCCGCCGCCCATGAGATCCCCGGCAGCAGGAGCATGTGGCCGAGGATCTTCCAAACCCGCCCGGCGGTACTCAGCAGCGCAGCGATCGCCTCGTGCCCCGAGCGGACCGTGCCGTCGATCTGAACCAGCTGCACGGCATCGCGCGCCTGCTGCTCGGTGATCCCCAGCTCGGCCAGATCGGCGAGCTGCCACGCGACGATCTCCGCATCCGGACCGATCCTCTCCAGGACACGCACGCTGCTGGTGCAGAAGGCGCAGTCTCCGTCGAAGACGAGCACGGGACGCTCTCGAGGGCTCACTCAGCTCCACGACTCGCTGAACAGCCGATCGACGGCCAGCTCCAGCACCTGGGAGCGGGTCCTGCCCTTGTGCCGCGTCGCGATGAAGTAGCTCCCGACGAAGAGCGACATGACGAGCATGCTGCGGACCTCGACGTCGTCCTCGTCCAGGTCGAGCTGCCGGAACAGAGAGCGCAGGTACTCCATGCGCTGGCCATCGATCCGGCGTACGCGCTCGGCGACCTCCTTGTCACGGCGCGACCAGTCCCTGATCGCCAGCTCCACGGCGAAGTCGACGGACTGGGCCAGCTCGAAGAGCTGCTGCATCTTGCCTCGCGGGTCCGCAGGCTGACTCTCGACGTCGGCGATCACGTCCTCGACCACGGCCTTCTCCCAGCTGTCGAGCATCTCCTCGAGCAGCGCCCGGCGATCCGCGAAGTGCCAGTAGAAGCCGCCCTTGGACACTCCCAGGGATGTGGCAAGCGCCTCGACCCGGATGGCTTCCGGGCCTCCCGCAGCCAGAGCCTGCAGCGCCGCATCTACCCAAGCGCCGCGTGGAGTCCGGACATTGGCCACCGGCATATCTATACGGCACCGTATTGACAAGCGCAAGTGGCCGCCCTAGCATCCATACGACAACGTATGGATTGGAGATCGGCGTGAGGCTTCCGAACGCAGTGCACGAATCTCGCCCATGGCGCGTTCGCGAGATCACTGGGGACTTCACCCTGGAAGACGTATGGGAGCTTCCCGTTCACGGCGGCGCGGAGGACTTCCAAGCGCTGCTCGAGCTGATGGCCTCCTCCGATCCGGCCAACGCGGACTCCCTCCCCACGCGTGCCCTGTGGCGTGTCCGCGACCGCCTTGGCAGCCTGCTCGACCTCGGCAGGATCTCGGCCCCGGCGAACAGCGACGACAGCGGCAAAGGCAAGCCGCCCATCCCCGGCACGAGCGAGACCTCGCTGGTCGGCCGCCTGCCAGATGATCTGCGCGACACGGCGGCGGACCTGGAGTTCGCCTCCCTCCCCTTCGTGAACCTCTTTCGCACCGACGTCGAGTTCGCCGCCGAGGTCTCCAACCAGACCATGCACGGCGTGATGCACCTCGCCTGGGTCGATCAGGGCGAAGGCCGCTACCAGGGGCAGATGGCCGTCTACGTCAAGCCGCGCGGTGCGTTCGGGAAGGGCTACATGGCGCTCATCAAGCCCTTCCGGTACTTGATCGTCTACCCGGCCCTCATGCGCCAGGTCGAGCGAACCTGGAACGCACGCGCCCTCGGCACGCCGCGCGCTGCGTAGCGCCTGACACCACCCAGCCGCCCTCGGCGACTAGACAGCTAGGCGGCTACGGGCGCATCTCGTAGGTGCCGGCGAGCGCACGGGCCTTCCCCCACACGCTCTCGAAGCGCTCCGAATCGACCACCGGCTTGCGGATGTTCTCGACCACCCACTGCTGCTGGCCGTCGGTCGAGGACGAGCGGCCGTGGATCGACACCGCGTAGGCGGAGTAGTCGCGCACCAGCACGTCGAAGATCTGATCGACGGTGTCGGTGGCGAGCCCGCTCAGCTCGGCCTGCTCGAGGATCAGCTGCCCGTAGACGATCAGCGTGAACAGCTCACCGAGAGCGAGCATGAAGTCCGGATCCTTGATCTGCTCCTCGGTCGGCGGCGCAGTCGCCAGGAGGACCTTGAACGCGTCCGCCAGCTCGGTGAAGAGCACGACGTTCGAGACATGGGCAAAGCGTCCGTAGACGGCCCGCCAGTCGTGGAAGCGGATCTTCCCGAGCCCGCGGGCGGGGCCCTGACGGAAGAGGAAGTCGTCGTCGGCCGGATCGTCCCGCTTGGGCACCGCGTCGTACTCGGCTGGGTCGAACAGGTAGGCCGCCATGAACTTCAGGACGAGCGCCATGTTCACGTGGACGGTGCCCTCGAGCTTCGGCAGCGCCCTGATGTCGCGCGCGGCCATCTCGAAGTACATGTCCTTCTCGAAGCCCTTGGCGGCGACCACGTCCCAGATCAGGTCGATCACCTTCTCGCCCTCGGTGGTCACCTTCATCTTGGTGATCGGGTCGAACAGCAGATAGCGGCGGTCCTCGGGGCCGGCCGAGCGCATGTAGTCGATCGCGCGGTCGGCGAACAGCTTCATCGCCACGAGGCGGGAGTAGGCATCGGTGAACGCCTGGCGGACATGCGGGAAGTCCGTGACCTTCATCCCGTAGAGGACGCGCGCGTCGGCGTGGGTGATCGCCTCGTAGAACGCGTGCTCGCTGATCCCGATCGATGCGAAGCCGAGGTTGAACTTGCCGACGTTGACGGTGTTGAGCGCCGCGTCGAAGGCGGCCGGGCCGGTGTGCAGCACGTCCTCCGCGCGCACCGGGTAGTCCTCGAGCTCGAACTGGCTGACGTAGGACTGGGAGTTGACGACGTTCTTGATCAGCTTGTACTGCGGGTGCTGGCTGTCGGCGGCGAAGAAGACGTAGCCCTCGGGGCCGTCGATGTCGACGCGGCGGCCGAAGACCGACACCATGCCGGCCTTGTTGCCGTTGCCGATGTAGTACTTGCCGCCGCTGGCGCGGAAGCCGTCACCCTCGGGGGTGAGCACCATGTCCGTCGAGTAGATGTCGGCGCCGTGCTCCTTCTCGGAGAGGCCGAAGGCGAAGATCGAGCCCTGCTCGAGCAGTTCCGCCGCGCGCTGGCGCGCCGCCTGGTTCTCGCTCTGCCAGATCGGCCCGAGGCCGAGGATCGAGACCTGCCAGGTGTACCAGTAGGCGAGCCCGTAGAAGCCGGTGATCTCGTTGAAGGCGCAGATCCGCTTGGTGTCCCAGCGCTTGTTCGGATCGTCCCCGGCCTCGCTCGCCGGGGTCAGCAGGGTCGCGAACACCCGCTCGCGAGCGACGAACTCGAGGAAGTCCGAGTACCAGGCGTTGTCGCGGTCGTGCTCCTTGAGCACCGTCTTGCCGCGCGACTCGAAGAACTCGATCGTCGCCACCATCAGCCGCCGCGCCTCCGGGTCGAGCCCCGCCCCGTCATAGGTCCGCGGGTTGAACAGGACTCCGTCGCCGGCTGTGACCGCCGTGCCCCCGGATCCGTTCACGCCGTTTGCGGCCCCGACCTGCTCGGCACTCGCCGTTCCCTGCTCAACGCTCGCCATCTCCGCTCTCCCTATCTCGATGCCGGGGCAGCGGCGGACTCTATGGCGAGGCGGCGAGTCCGCGCAACCTCGAGAAGACTTATCGGGGCGACTGGATTTGAACCAGCGACCGCTCGGCCCCCAGCCGAGTGCGCTACCAGGCTGCGCCACGCCCCGAGGGAGCGGATGTTAGTGGCCTCGTTGGGTAGATGTCAGCCCCGATCCTGAGGACGAGGCCGCCTCGACCGGCCTGCATATGTTCTAGCAAGAACGCGGCAATTCTAAAGGTGGACGGGCGCGCCTCCGATAGGTGCCAGATGCTGGCCTATTGGAGGAGCTCCTCGTGGGGGGAGCAGATGACAGCGCCTGTGATCGTCCCCGCGGCGGTGGACGACCTTCGTCGTCTTGGGGAGATGCTGAACACGCGGACCGTCGACGTCGTCGCGGAGACCGTCAGGCTCTCGGCCGAGTCGGGACGGGTGCTCGACGCCGTGGTGGAAGAGAGCTTCGAACGCGTCAGTGCCGTCTCGACGGTTGCCATCGCGCGCTGGATGGCCGGCGAGGGCGAGGACGTCGCACGCGAAGTCGGTCGCGAGGCGTGGCACATCTTCGGCCAGCTCGCCGCACAGCGTGCCGCGCCTTTGAACGAAGTCACCAAGCGGTGCCTGCGCTGGCGCGACGCGACGGCGCATGTCATCTGCCAGAGCGCGAGCGAGCTCTCGCTGCCCTCGGCCGCGCTCGACCAGTCGCTGCTGATGCTGCAGCGCAGCCTCGACGTCACGCTCGTGCGGATGTGCGAGTCCTTCGAGGGCGAGCGCCAGCTTGCTCACGAGGAGCTGACACGGCGACAGGAGGAGCTCGCGTTCCTGGCTACGCACGACGCGCTCACGGGACTGCCGAACCGCACGTTGATCCGCGACCGCATCGAGCAGATGCTGATCCGCTCGCGAGTGAGCCAGGCCCCGGTGGCGGCGCTCTTCATCGACCTCGACAACTTCAAGAGCATCAACGACTCGCTCGGCCACGCCATCGGCGACGTTCTGCTGTGCTCGGTCGCCAACCGCCTCGGCGCCGTCGTGCGCGGAACCGACGCGCTCGGCCGCCTCGGCGGCGACGAGTTCGTGGTCATCGCCGACGGGCTGACGCTGTCGGCGGGACCCGAGCTGATCGCCGAGCGCCTGCTCGAGGCTCTCAAGGAGCCGTTCGAGCTCGAGGGAGCAGAGGAAACGCGCGTGACGATGAAGGCCAGCATCGGCATCGCCACCGGCGATCGCTCCTCAGCCGACGAGCTCCTGCGCGACGCCGACATCGCGATGTACCGGGCCAAGTGGGATGGCCGCAATCGCTATGTCGTCTTCGAGTCCGGCATGGAGGATGTGGTGCAAAGCCGCATGGAGCTCGAGATGGACCTCCAGAGCGCGCTCGACAACGAGGAGTTCTTCCTCGAGTACCAGCCGACGTTCGACCTGCGCGACATGACCCCCACGGGCGTCGAGTCGCTGATCCGCTGGCACAGCCCGACTCGCGGCATCGTCCAGCCCGACGACTTCATCCCACTGCTCGAGGAGACGGGCATGATCGTGGCGGTCGGCAAGTGGGTGCTGGAAGAGGCCTGCCGCCAAACTGCGGAATGGCATGCGGCCGGCTTCCCTCTCGGAATCGCCGTCAACGTCTCCGGCCGCCAGCTCGATACGGACGATCTCCTGCCCCACGTCGAGGGTGCGCTCGCATCGAGCGGGCTTGTTCCGACCGCGCTGACGATCGAGATCACCGAGACGACGCTGATGTGCAACGCCGAGGAGACTTCCCGTCGGCTCGCATCGATCAAGGACCTCGGCGTGCGCATCGCGATTGACGACTTCGGCACCGGCTACTCGTCGCTCGCCCACCTCCAGCGCTTCCCGGTCGACACGCTCAAGATCGATCGCTCGTTCATCGCCCAGCTCGCCCAGGGCTACGAGGGCGAGATCGTCCTGCGCACGCTCGTGCAGCTCGGCAAGGCACTGGGAATCGAGACGCTCGCCGAAGGCATCGAGCGGCCCCAGGATCTGTCTCTGATCCGCAAGGAGAACTGCGACAGCGCTCAGGGCTTCCTCTTCGCCCGCCCGCTCGACGCGGACGCCGCCGGGTCGTTCTTCCGCAACTGGTCGGAGACCCGTCACTTCGAGGTCCGCCACGGGCCCGACACGCTCTCCGCTTCGACCTGAATCCGTCGCTAAGCGGGCGAGGGGATTCGAACCCCTACTAAGAGCTTGGAAGGCTCTTGTGCAGCCCTTACACCACGCCCGCGAGCAGCCGGCCGCATTGTAGAGCGGTCAGCCGCGAGACCCTCGTGCAGTCATCCACCCGGCCGGCGAGAGGTCGCATCGGCGACCCGCGGTCCTTCGGGTAGGCGGCTCTCAGCCGCCGAGCCAGCGCCGGGGGTTGTCCTCGAGCATCGTCGCGAGCTGCTCGTCGGTCATGCCTCCCTCGCGCAGAGTCGGGATCACCTGGTCGTGGAGAAGCGTCATGTTCCAGTCCTTCACGGCGCCGCCGGCCTCCATCTGCGCGGCGACATCCTCGTTGAACCAGTCGATCGAGGCGCAGGAGTCCATCGAGAGGAACATCCGGTCGGCGTAGCCTCGCTCCAGCAGCGCGAGCACGGTCGCGTTGCGGCGGTCGATCGGCAGGTACATCTCGATCCCGTAGCGGTCCATCCCGATCCAGGCACCGGTCTCGAGCACGCGCTCGATGTAGTCGAGGTCGTCGCTGTCGCCCGTGTGGGCGATCTGGACCTTGGCCGGGTCGACACCCTCCTCGACGAACAGCTCCATCTGACGTATGGCCGTCTCGTCGGCGGGGCGCGAGTGGGCCATGATCGGCGCGCCGGTGCGCAGGCTCGCGCGGGCGCACGCGCGGTGAACCTTCTCGACGTTCGGCGTGACGCCGAAGTGGTCGGCGGCGCATTTCAGGAAGCCGGCCTTGATCCCAGTGCCCTGGATGCCCTGCTCGATGTCGTGGACGAAGGCGTCAGCCATCTCGTCCTCTGAGCGGGTCTGCCAGTAGGTGGGCAGGAAGTCGTAGGTGTAGATGCCCGTGCAGGCGATCACCTGGAGGCCCGTATCGCGCGCCACGCGCTCCATCAGGTGGACGTCCCTACCGCCGAACATCGCCGTCGGCTCGCCGATCGTCTTCACGCCCACGGAGATCGCCGCATTGGCGGCTTCGACGGCCGTAGCGTAGAGCGCGTCCTCGTCGTAGAGGTGGGGCCACTGATCGGCGTTCGCCTCGTCTCGGAAGCGCAGGTGCTCGTGGATCAGGGTCACGCCGAGATCCTCGATCCCGATCGGCCCGGTCACGCTCTCAACGACCGTCATCCCACTCCCCCTCCGTCGTCAACTCGCTCGACGGGCCGAGTCTATGCCGGATCGAGAGCACCTCGCTCGACTTAAGCCCCGGTATCGTTCGCCGCCGCCCCGGGGGAGTGAGTTAACGGCTATGCGCACGGTCTCCAAAACCGTGAATCCGGGTTCGAATCCCGGCTCCCCCGCTCTCCTCGCCGTTAGGAGGCGCTGCCAGCCGTGACGCCTGTGACCTGCTCGAGGAAGGGGCCGAGCAGCGTGGTGACCGAGGTGGCCGTCATGCCGGTGGGGCCGGTTGGCAGGGCGGCGTAGCTGATCGCCAGGCGCACGAGGCACTCGGCGAGCAGATGGGCGGCACTGTCCTCGACCTGGGGCCAGGAGGAGACGATCACCGCGGAGAGGCGCTCCGTTGCGCTCTCCACCACCGGCTTGCCCTGCGTGGTGATCAGCGGCAGCAGGCTGTCGGCCGTGCCGTCACCCGAGATCAGGGCGCGGATCAACGGATGCTCGGCAGCGGCCGAGAGGAACACGTCGAAGGCTGCCGCGAGCGCTGTGGCCGGGTCGTCTTCGTGGGCGTGCACGGCCTGCTCGACGGCTTCGAGGAAGCGCTCCGTCTCGCGCAGGACGAACGCCTGGCTGAACTCCGCACGGGAGCCGAACTCGGTGTAGAGGGTCTGGCGGCTCACGCCGGCGGCGCTCGCGATGTCCGCCATCGTCACCTCGGCCCAGCTGCGCTGCTGGAGCTGATCGCCCGCCGCGTCGAGCAGCGTCTCGCGCAGCAGCTCGCGCGCGGCGACCGGGTAGGGCGCCCGCGGGCTGGTGGCGATCGGGCCGATCACGCCGCGCCCTCCTGCTCGAAATCGAGCTTGTCGCGAACGCCGCAGTCGGGGCAGACCCAGTCCTCGGGCACCTCGCTCCACGGCGTGCCGGGCGGGAAGCCCTCGCGCGGGTGGCCGGCCTCCTCGCTGTAGACGTAGCCGCAGCCAGGGCAACGGTAGCTGCTCATGCGGTCCCGCCAGAGAGCGTGCCCTCGGCCCCAGCACGCGCGCCGTAGCGCGCGAGGATGCGCTCGCGCTTGCGCGGCTGGATGTTCGCGCGCGTCACGTCTCCCCCATAGTGCTCCAGCACCCGGTGGTCCATCACTCGCCGCCAAACCGGCGGGACCGCTGCCAGCACGATCATCCCCGCGTAGCCCGTGGGCAGCTGTGGAGCCTCGTCCTCGTGGCGCAGCGCCTGGTAGCGGCGCAGCGGGTTGGCGTGATGATCGCTGTGGCGCTGGAGGTGGTAGAGCAGCACGTTCGAAGCGACGTTGTTGCTGTTCCAGCTGTGCTCGGGCCGGGTGATCTCGTAGCGCCCGTCATCCCGCTTCTGGCGCAGGAGCCCGTAGTGCTCGAGGTAGTTGACGACCTCCAGCAGCGAGAAGCCGATCACGGCCTGGAGCAGCAGGTAGGGAATGACCACCGTCCCGAAGATCGCGACGAGCGCCCCGAACAGGACGAGCGTCATCGCCCAGGCGTTGAGGATGTCGTTGTGGATCGTCCAGGCGCCCTTGCCCATCCGCCCCAGGCGGATGCGCTCGAGGCCCCAGCTGGAGCTCACGCTGCCGGCCACCGTGCGCGGGAGGAATGCGTAGAAGCTCTCTCCCAGTCGGGAGCTGGCGGGATCGTCGGGCGTCGCGACGCGCACATGGTGGCCGCGGTTGTGCTCGATGAAGAAGTGCCCATAGCCGCTCTGCGCGAGCGCGACCTTGCTGAGCCAGCGCTCGCTGTTGGCGCGCTTGTGACCGAGCTCGTGGGCGGTGTTGATCGCCACACCGCTGACCATGCCCACGGTGAGCGCCAGCCCGATGCTCTCCACCAGCGACAGGTCGCCGCTCGACCACAGCCAGCAGGCGAGCACGAGCGACGTGTACTGGAGCGGGATGAAGGCGTAGGTGCACCAGCGGTAGTAGCGGTCCTCCTCGAGCCAGGCGATCACGCTGTCGGGCGGATTCGTCCTGTCAATGCCGATGATCACGTCGAGCACGGGGAAGATGACGTAGACCACGACCGGCCCGATGAACCAGAACGCGCCCCAGCCGGTCAGGTCCACCAGGGCCCAGGCCAAGAGCGGCAGGCTTGGAACGAGCAGGCCCAGCAGCCAGGCGTAGCGCTTGGCGTCCCGCCAGGTCGGCACGGTCAGCTCCACATCTCCCGAATCGTGCGCGATCGCTGTGGATGTCATCGCTCGAGGTCCCTTCGCTCGTAGACGTGTTCTGCGGCTGCCGTACGCATTCTTTACATATCCGTCTTCTTTGTCAAGTTGACCGACAGAGGCCGTTCCAGTGTCCCAGCGCTCGCGCTGGTCGCGGCCGGCTCTCCCCCCATGCCCTCTGCTTGAATCGGCCTCGCGCGGATGTGGCGGAATTGGTAGACGCGCCGGCTTTAGGTGCCGGTGGCCTTGGCCGTGGGGGTTCGAGTCCCTCCATCCGCATGAGCATCAGCGCTCGTCCACAGCCGGCTGAAACCGTCGCACGCGCCCGCGCCAGGATGTAGGCTCCGCCCGGAGATGCCTGAGCCGAGGATTCACCACCCCAACCGGGAGAAGCTCGAGTCGAAGACGATGAAGTCGATCGTCGTCTTCCTGCTGGTGGCCAGCGCCGCCTTGATCGCGGCCGTGATCGCCGGTGGATGGTCTGTCCTCCAGGGCGCGCAGCCGATGGCCATCCTCTACATCCTGCTCATGCTGGTCTTCGCCTTCTACATCGCCCGCTGGAACCGCGGCCTCCTTCCGGTGGCGGCAGGGTGCTCGCTGCTGTTCGCGGTGGTCTCGGCGATCGCGGCGCCGGCCTGGTTCGCCCGCGACAAGCCCGGCTTCGCGGATGCCGGCCTGGACCCCGCCCTGCTCGGGCTCCTGACGATCCTCATCGTGCCGGTCCAGCTGCTTGTGGTCGTGTTCGCGATGCGGGCGCTCAGCCAGAACTGGCACGTCGAGGTGGAGATCGAGGACTCGCGGCCCGAGCCTCCGGCTCACAGCAGCGCCCAGCCTCTCAGCGCCTAGCCAAGGCGAGCGGCCAACTGGCCGCGAATCCCAAGAACGCGCGCAGCTCCGGGCGCACGACCTAGAATCAGATCGTCACCCGCGTTGCGGCGGTGTCCAAATTGGTAAAGGAGGCGGTCTCAAAAGCCGCTGCTCGCAAGGGCTTGTGGGTTCGAGTCCCACCCGCCGCACTCGATTCGCAGATGGGGCGAGGCCATGACGGCCTCGCCCCATCGAACGTTCAGGGCTAGTTCGAAGGGCCGCCGTAGGGCGGCTGTCCGCCACTCGGCGGCTGCTGGCCTCCAGCGGGCGGCGCCGGACGCTCGGGCTCAGCCGGGGGCGTCGCGGGCGGCGTGGGATCGGCCGGAGGAGCCGGCGGGACCGGATCCGCGGGAGGGACCGGCGCGGCCGGCGGCACCGGATCGGCCGGAGGCGGCGTGGGCGGTGTCGGATCCGTAGCGGGCGCGGGACGCTCCGGGGGCGCCGCAGGCGTTCCACCGCCGGCGGGAGTTGCAGGGGGCGGCGGTGTGGAAGCGGCGGGAGCGGGCGGCGGCGGTGAGCCGACGCGATCGCTCGGACCGGCGACAGCCGGCTCGCTCGTCGCACGCCAGCCGCCGTAGGCGATGCCCGCGGAGGCAAGCAGGCCGAAGAAGACGCCGATCTTGCGCGTCAGCTCGATCTCCACGCCGAAGCCGCTCACATCCTCGCCCGGGGTGAAGATCAGCCGGAAGAGCACGAGGAGCAGCGCAAGCACACCCACGCCGAGGAGGATCTGCGCCGGAGGCTGGGGCAGCTCCGGCAGGGAGCCGGCGGCCTTCGCGACGACGATGCCGATGGACACGATCACGACGAGGAACAGGAGGATGTCGATGAACGAGAACGCCTCCCAGGCGTTCGCGTCGGCGCCGCTGAACGACAGGTCGCTGCCGCCCGGCACGCTCGTCGACGCTTCCAGCCCGTACCACGGCAGGAACATGAAGAGGAACAGGGCGAAGGCGCTCGCGCCGGCGATCATCTCCCCGATGCTGATCTTGTTGGTGTCCACGTACTTCCCTTCGGAGTTGGTTGACACTGATCCAGCAGTGCCGACTCTAACCGCCCTCGGCGGATGGACAAAGGTGGATCTCGAGGTGTCGCAGCCGCGTCGGCCGGCGAGCGCCGTCAGACCGGCGTGACGGCGTTCCGCTTCGCGGGCCAATCGCGCACGCGGCCCTCGTAGAGGGCGTAGCGGCGGATCAGGTCGGAGCGCAGGTCCTCGGGCTGGATGACGGCGTCCACCACCAGCTCCGAAGCCAGGTGGAGGATGTCGATCTCCTCCGCGTACTCGTTGCGCAGCTTCTCGACGAACGCGGCGCGCTCAGCCTCGTCCTCGATCGCCTGGACCTGGTTGTAGAAGACGGCGTTGATCGCCGCCTGCGGGCCCATCACCGCGATCTTCGCGCTCGGCAGGGCGATGCAGGCATCCGGGTCGAATGAGGGGCCGGCCATCGCGTAGAGCCCGGCCCCGTAGGCCTTGCGCACCACGACGGAGATCTTCGGCACGGTCGCCTCGGTGACGGCGGAGATCATCTTCGCGCCAGCACGGATCATCCCCTGGCGCTCGACCTGGGTGCCGATCATGAAGCCCGGCACGTCCGCCAGGAACAGCAGCGGGACGTTGAAGGCGTTGCAGGTCCAGATGAAGCGGGCCGCCTTGTCCGAGGAGTCCACGAACAGCACGCCGCCCTTCTGCTTGGGCTGGTTGGCCACGATGCCGACCACACGCCCGTCGAGGCGCGCGTAGCCGACGAGCAGCTCCTTCGCCCAGCGCTTGTGAACCTCGAGGAAGGACCCCTCGTCCACGAGCGAGTCGATCAGCTCGAGCATGTCGAAGGGCTTGTTCTCGTCCTCCGGGATGATCTCGCGGATCGGCCTGTCGCTGGCCGGTTCGGCAGGCGGGGCCGCGGGCGACGCGGCCTCCCAGTTCGTCGGGAAGTAGGAGAGGTAGCGGCGCGCGAGCGCGACGCCCTCCTCATCGGTCTTGACGAGGAAGTGACCGCAGCCCGAGACGCTCGTGTGCATGCGGGCGCCGCCCATCTCCTCGAGCGTGACCTTCTCGCCGATCACCATCTCCGCCATGCGCGGAGAGCCGAGGTACATCGAGGCGTTGCCGTCGCGCATGATCACCACGTCGCAGAAG
The DNA here is from genome assembly GCA_963715445.1 of uncultured Solirubrobacterales bacterium. Lineage (GTDB taxonomy): Bacteria > Actinomycetota > Thermoleophilia > Solirubrobacterales > Thermoleophilaceae > JAAYBF01. The sequence continues at coordinate 2,002,272 of OY970240.1, read as the reverse complement.
GCGGGGATGTAGGCGCCGCCGGCCGCGCTCGGGCCGAAGAGCACGCAGACCTGCGGCACGACGCCGGACATCCGCACTTCCGTGGAGAAGATCCGGCCCGCGTGGCGGCGGCCGGGGAACATCGCCACCTGCTCCGTGATGCGCGCCCCGGCGGAGTCCACGAGGTAGACCATCGGGACGCGGTGCTCGAACGCCGCCTCTTGGGCCCGGATGATCTTCTCGACGGTCTTCGGGCCCCAGGACCCGGCCTTGACGGTCGGATCGTTGGCCATCAGCGAGACGGGCCGGCCGTCCACCGTCGCCATGCCGGTGACCACCCCGTCCGCGCCGAAGCCGTCCTGCTCCCACGCGGCGAGCGCCGCGTCCTCCACGAACGAGCCCTCGTCCACGAGCAGCGCCACGCGCTCGCGCACGGGGAGCTTGCCCTGCTGCTCGGACTTCTCGTGATGGCGCGCCGGGCCCCCGGCCCGTGCGCGCTCGAGGGCTGTGCGGAGGTCCGTCACACCTTTGAGTTCTGGACCGGCTCGTCGCCGGAGTAGTCGTAGAAGCCCATCCCCGACTTGCGGCCGTACCAGCCCGCCGCGAGCATCTTGCGCAGCGTCGGCGGCTGGGCGAAGCGGCGCTCGCGGAACTCGTCGAACATCACGTCGCAGATCGAGCCCATCGTGTCGAGCCCGACGAAGTCAGCGAGCTGCAGCGGGCCCATCGGGTGCCCGGCGCCGGCCTTCATCGCGGCGTCGATCTCCTCGACGGTGCCGACGCCCTCCTCGTAGGCGCGGATCGCGTCGAGCATGTACGGCACGAGCAGGCGGTTGACGATGAAGCCGGCCTTGTCCTGCGTGGGCACGGCGAGCTTGCCGAGGCTCTTGGTGAACGCCACGCCCGCCTCGAGGGTCTCGTCGGAGGTGGTGATGCCGCGCACGACCTCGACGAGCTTCATCACCTGCGCGGGGTTGAAGAAGTGCAGGCCGAAGAAGCTCTCGGGCCGCGACGTGGTGGCCGCCTGATCGATCACCGCGAGCGACGAGGTGTTCGTGGCGAACAGCGCGCCCTCCTTGACGATCCCGTCGACCTCCTTCCACATCTCGAGCTTCAGCTCGAGGCTCTCCGTGATTGCCTCGATCACGAGATCGCAGTCGGCCAGGTCGGAGTAGTCGACCGTGCCCTGGATGCGTCCGCGGACCGCGTCGGCGTCGGCCTGCTCGGCCTTGCCCTTCTCGACGGCGCGCGCGAGCTGCTTCTCGATCTTGCCGAGGCCCTTATCGAGGGACGCCTGATCGGCCTCGCGCAGAACCACGTCGTAGCCGGCCTGGGCGGCCACCTGGGCGATGCCGTGACCCATCAGTCCGGCGCCGAGCACTCCAACCTTCTTGATCTCCACTACGTTCTCCCCGTCAGCGTTAGCGAGCCTGGGGAGCCTATATGTCACTGATCGGAATCGAGGATCGCGGTTCGGTCCGCCACCTGGTCCTGCAGCGGGCGGAGAAGCGAAATGCGTTCAACGGAGAGCTGATCGAGGCTCTCGGGCACGCGCTCGAGGACGCCGCGGACGACGCATCGGTGCGGGTCGTCGTCGTGAAGGGCGACGGGGCGATGTTCTCCTCGGGGATGGACCTCGGCGATCTGCGCGAGCTGTCCGAGAATCCGGCCGGCCTGCGCGGCTTCCGCCGCTCGATCCTCGCCTGGTGGAACCTGCTCGAGGAGATGCCGAAGCCCACGATCTGCCAGATCCACGGCGCGGTGCTGGGCGGAGCGTTCGAGCTCGCCCTCGCGGCCGACTTCCGCGTGATGGCCGAGGACGCGATGGCCGGGATCATGGAGGTGCGCGTCGGGCTCCTGCCGGACGTCGGCGGCTGCTCGCGCCTGCCGGCGATCGTCGGCCTCGGCAACGCCAAGGAGCTGATCATGACCGGCAAGGTGATCGACGGGCGCGAGGCGCACCGGATCGGCTTCGCCAACCGAATCGCGCCCTCCACCGAGCTGGACGCCTGCACCGACGGCCTCGTCAACGAGCTGCTGGGCTGCGCCCCCCGGGCCGTGGCGCTGGCCAAGCGCGTGATGGACGCGGCGGCGAAGCCCGCGCTGGCGGCGACGCTCGAGCAGGAGGTGCAGGCGCAGGAGGCGCTCGTGGCGAGCGAGGACTTCGCCGAGGGCACGAAGGCGTTCTTCGAGAAGCGGCAGCCCGAGTTCGCGGGGCGCTAGCGGGTGCGCATAGTCGTAACCGCGCACGACTTCGAGATCGGTGGCACGCAGACCTATGCGCTGACCGTCACCGAGCAGCTGCAGCGGCTCGGGCACGACGTGACGATCCATGCCGCCGAGCTCGGGCCGGCGGTGGAGATCGTGCGTGAGCGGGGGCTCCAGCTGGCCGAGACCGAGAGCGACCTCCCGGCGGAGGCCGACGTCGTGCTCGTGCAGGACTCGATGATGAGCTACCGGATGGCCGATCGGTATCCCACGGCGCCCCAGCTCTTCCGCTGCCCCACGGAGCTCTTCGACCTCCAGCTCCCACCGCAGCTTCCCGGGATCGTCAGTGCGCTGATGGTGCTCAGCGAGCGGTTCGCGGACCGGCTGCGAGCCTTGGCCGTCACCCAGGAGATCGTGCGCATGCGCCAGCCGATCGACACGGAGCGGTTCGCGGCGCGCGGCGCGATCCGCGAGCGGCCGCGCAAGGCGATCCTGCTCGGCACCTACCTGCACGGCGAGCGCCTCACGATGCTGACCGACGCCTGGCGGGCGGAGGGGATCGAGTGCGTCCCGATGAGCTCGACGCTCGCGCCCGAGGCCGTCATGGGAGACGCGGACATCGTCGTCGCGAAGGGCAAGGCGGCGATCGAGGGCATGGCCTGCTCGCGAGCCGTCTACGTGTACGACCAGTTCGGCTGCGACGGATGGGTGACGCCGGAGTCCTACCCCGCGATCGAGGCCGACAACTTCGCCGGACAGTCCACCGACTTCTCCCCCACCCCCGATTCGCTGCGGGCAGCCATCGCCGGGTACGACCCGGCGATGGGCATCGCCAACCGGGACATCGCCGTACGCCATCACGGCGCGCGCAAGCACGCCCAGGAGCTGGCGCAGCTGATGGCCGGGCTGGCGCCGCGAGCGCCGCTGCCGGACGTTCCGCTGCGGGAGCTCGCCCGGCTGGTGCGCGTCCAGTGGGCCACCGAGTCGCGCTCGCACCGGCAGGCGATGGAGAACACCTTCCTCCACCAGCGCGTGCTGGACGTGGAGCAGGCTTGGAGCGACGCCGAGGAGCGCTACTCGACGCTCACCACGACGCGGCGCTATCGCCTGGCGTCAGCGATGGGCCGCGTGGTCGATCGGATCCGGGGCGCGGCGTGAGGCCTCCGGTGGCTTCCGATCTCGCGCCGGGCCTGGCGCTCTCCCCCGGAGCGCGGCTCGGCAGCGGCGTCGTTCTCGGGGCGAACGTGGTGATCCACGACAAGGTGGTGATCGGGGACGGCTGCGAGATCCAGGACGGAGCGATCCTCGGGCAGCGGCCGCAGCTCGGCCCCCGCTCGCGGACGGCGAAGGTCTCCGAGGCGGAGCTGGTCCTCGAGGACGACGTCAGCATCGGCCCGGGAGCGATCCTGGCGATCGGCGCGAGGATCCGCACAGGCGCGGTCGTGGGCTACCACGCGCTCGTCCGCGAGGGAGCGGTGGTCGGGCCGGGCACGGTCCTCGGCCACGGTGTGGCTATCGGAGTCGGGGTACGGCTCGGTGAGCGGGTGCGCGTCTACAACAACGCCGTGCTCGGGCCGCGCACGCTCGTCGAGGACGAGGTGGACATCGGCGTGAACGTCTCCACCACCGCCCGCACCTGGGGCCGAGACGACAAGCCCGATCAGGCCCCGGTACTGCGGAGAGGATGCAAGATCGGCACGGCGTCCGTGCTGATGGCGAACGTCGAGGTGGGCGCGGGCGCCGTCGTGGGCGCCTGCTCGCTGGTGGACCAGGACGTGGCGCCCGGCACGGTCGTGGCCGGAACGCCGGCGCGCCCGGTCGAGCGCTAGCCCCGCGCAGCCTCAGAGCACCGTGCCCTCCCAGATCCGGGCCGAGCCGAGGCTGCTCAGAGATTGGGGAAGCCGCGCTTGCCCGCCTGCCGGCGCAGCTCGCCGTACAGCCGCCGCACCACGTCAGGGCGGCGGCGGGCCAGGTTGCGCCCCTCCGAGCGATCCGCGCGGGTGTCGTGCAGGCGCGCGTTGCGGATGCCGCCGCCCTCGTTGTCGGCCACCAGCAGCCAGCGCCCGTCGCCGGCCAGCAGCTTGTCGTTCCAGGCGGAGGTCCAGACGGCTCGCGCACGTGCGCGGTGTCCGTTGAGCAGCGGCCTCAGGTCGACCCCGTCCATCGATCGCGGAACCGGCGCGCCGACAGCCTTCAGGAGCGTCGGCGCGATGTCGTGGGCGGACGCGAAGTAGCCCGACCGCCGGCCGGCGCCGACCCGCTGGGGGTGCCTGATCATGAAGGGCACGTTGAGCAGCTCGCTGTGGATCTCCTGCGAGGTCTTGCCGATGATCCCGTGCTCGCCGAGGTTGACGCCGTGGTCGCTCAGCACGACGACCCAGGTGTTGGTCAGCCCGAGCTCGTCCAGGCGCGTGAGGAAGTAGCCGAGCCATGCGTCGAGGAAGGTGATCTCCGCCGAGTACATGCGCCGCGCGAGCGCGAGCGTCTTCTTGGAGATGTCGCGCGTGAAGCCGACGGGGGTCGGGAAGGGCTGTATCGGGCGGTAGCCGTTGCGGCGGATCCGGGCGTACTGGGCGAGGTAGCTGTCCGGCGGGTCCCACGGCTCGTGCACGTCGAAGCAGTCGATGACCAGGGCGAACGGCTTGCTCTCGAAGGCCGCCCGCTCGAGGAAGCCGACCCCACCCCGGAAGACCCGCGCGGCCAGGTAGTCCTCCTCGTCGCGCCCCGCCGGGTTGTAGCCGAGGTACTCGCGCACGCGGCCGCGGCCGACGCCGTTCAGCTCGGGCGCGAGGTGGCGGCGCAGCCGCCCGCGCGGCACGGGGCCGCGGCGGATGCCGGTGCCGGGGATCTGGCCCTTCACGGAGCGCATCACGTCGAACTTGCGCCTGAACGGGGCGAACGCGGGCTTCAGGATGTGCGGGTTGTCAGTCACGTAGCCGGTCAGGTAGCCGCGCTTGGCCAGCACGTCGATGAAGGTCGTCTCCCTGCGCCCGATCCCCTCCCAGCCCGGCTGCGTTGGCAGCGAGCGCGTCGGCTGCCAGCCCCGGAAGGGATAGAGGCGCCTCCCCGTCATCAGCGAGCGGCGCACGGGCACGGTGGGCAGCGCCTCGTGGCGGGCGTGCTCGAACAGCAGGCTCTCGCTCGCGAATGCGTCGAGCGTGGGAGTGCGGGCGCGGCGCCCGCCGTATGCGCCCACGTGATCGGTGCGCAGCGAGTCGATCACCACGACGACCACGTTGGGGCCTGCCGCGGAGATGAACGACTGGGGATCGGCGGCCTCCGCCGGGTCGGCTCCCAGCCCGAAGACCGGTGGAACCGCGGCGGCGAGGCCGAGCGCGGCGGCGCCCTGCAGCGCCCGCCGCCTGGTCATCTCGTCGCGAGCCTCCGGCTCCAGGTCGTCGGGAGGCGGCACCCGGCTCAGCCTAGCGAGGGCTCGAGACTCGCCTAGCGGTGCCAGTCGACCGGGCCTGCGGTGAGCAGGTGGCTGCCGAGCGGGCGGCCGAGCACGCGCTGCACCTCGCGCGAGCAGTCGAGCAGCCGCTCGAGGTCGATCCCCGTCTCGTAGCCCATCTCGTGCAGCATCGATATGAGGTCCTCGCTCGCGATGTTGCCGGTCGCGCCCTTCGGCACCGGGCAGCCCCCGAGCTCGCCGAACGAGCTCTCGAAGGAGCGGCAGCCGGCCTCGAGCGCCGCGAGCGCGTTCGCGAGGCCCTGGCCGCGGGTGTTGTGGAAGTGGGCGGTCAGCTCCACCTCCGGGAGCCGCTCGAAGGCGGCGCCGAAGAAGTCCCGGACCTGCGCGGGGTTCGCCATCCCCGTCGTATCGGCGAAGCCGAGCTCGGCGCAGCCGGCGTCGCGCAGGCGCTCGGCTATCTCGAACACCCGCTCGGGCGGGACCTCGCCCTCGTACGGGCAGCCGAAGGCCACGGAGATCACGGCCTCGCAGCGCAGGCCCTCGCCCTTCGCCCTGGCGAGCACCTTCTCGAGACCCGTGACCGACTCCTCGATCGAGCGGTTCACGTTCGCCCGGTTGTGGCTCTCGGAGGCCGAGAGGAAGAGGTTCACCTCCTGGAAGCGGTCGCGCAGCTCGAGCGCGTTGTCCAGCCCGCGCTCGTTCGGGATCAGCACCGTCACGGCCACGTCGTCGGGGATCTCGGCGCGGCGCAAGACCTCTGCCCCGTCGGCGAGCTGCGGGATCACATCGGCACGCACGAAGCTCGTCACCTCGAGGCGGCGCAGCCCGGTGCGCGCCAGCATCTCCACGAGGCGCACCTTGTCCTCGGTGGCGATCGTCTCGGGCTCGTTCTGGAACCCGTCGCGCGGGCCCACCTCGCGGATCTTCACCTGCTCGGGAGTCATGCCTACATCATGCCGAGGCCGCCGCTGACCCCGATCGTCTCCCCGGTCACGTAAGAGGCGTCCTCGCTCGCCAGGTAGGCGATCGTGGCGGCCACCTCGTCCGGCGTCCCGATGCGGCGCATGGCCGTCGAGTCGATCATCCCCTGAAGCACTCGCTCGCCGAGGTCGGCGAGGTCCTCGGTCGGGTGCACCATCGGCGTGTCGATCGGGCCCGGCGCGACCGCGTTGACGCGCACTCCGAAGCGCGCCGACTCCTTCGCGACAGCTTTCGTGAAGCCGATCACGCCGGCCTTCGTAGCCGAGTAGACGGCCGCCACCTGAGAGCCGACACGGCCGGCCTCCGATGCGAGGTTGACGATCGACCCGCCACCGCGCTGCTGCATCCCGGGCAGCACGGCGTGGGTGGTGGCGAGCGTGCCGCGCAGGTTGACGGCGATCAGCCTGTCCCACGCCTCCGGCGGGGTCTGCGTGAAGAAGCGCTCGCCGGCCACGCCGGCGTTGTTGACGAGGATGTCGATCGGGCCGAGCTCCTCCTCTGCGGATGCGACCGCCGCGGCGATCGACTCCGACGAGCACACGTCCAGCTCCAGGCCCAGCCCGTCGAGCTCGGCGGCCAGCTCGCGTGCCGCGGCGAGGTCGATGTCCGTGACGGCGACGCGGGCTCCCTCGGCCGCCAGCCGGGCGCAGGTGGCGGCTCCGATGCCCCCGCTCCCGCCGGTGACCAGCGCGGTCTTCCCCTCCAGCCTCATGCGGTCGCACCCTATGGGAAGCACGGGCGCGAGATCCAATAGCCTCGCGAGCCGTGACCGTGACCGAACCAATCCCGATCGTCGGCGGCACCGGCGCCCTTGGCTTCGGCCTGGCGCTGCGGCTCGCGGCGGCCGGTCGCGAGGTGGTGATCGGGTCGCGGGACGCCGGGCGCGCCGAGGAAGCGGCTGCGCGGATCCTCGAGCGGGTGTCGAACGCGAAGGTCGCCGGAGCGGAGAACTCCGTGGCGGCGAAGCTCGGCTCGATCGTGTTCCTCACCGTGCCGTTCCGCGCTCAGTCGGAGAACCTCACCAATTTGAAGGGCGCGCTCGAGGCCGGCCAGATACTCGTGGACGCGACCGTCCCGCTGGCGGCCGCCGTCTCCGGCAAGGCGACCCGCCTGCTCGGGGTCCCCCAGGGGTCCGCCGCCGAGCAGGCCCAGGAGATGGTCCCCGACGGCGTGACGGTGGTCAGCGCTCTGCACACCGTCGACGCCTCGAAGCTCGGCGACCTCGCCAAGGAGCTCGACGAGGACGTGCTGATCGCCGGCGAGCGCAAGAGCGACAAGCAACGCGTCGCAGAGATCGTCGGGTCGATCCCCGGCCTGCGCCCCGTCAACGCCGGAGCGCTCGAGTCCGCCCGCTTCCTCGAGGCGATGACGCCGCTGCTGATCTCGGTGAACATCCGCAACAAGACTCACGCGGGCGTAAAGCTCACCGGGCTCCCCACCGAGCTCTGGTGATGACATCGGTCGGTGCTCGCCCGATCGACGATCGGGCTGCGCTCCTCCCGCAGTGTCAATGCGAGTAGCCCTCCTCTCTGGCGGAACGGGCGGCGCAAAGCTCGCCCGTGGCCTGCTCGACGTGGTCGGGCCGGACGGGCTGACCGTGATCGCCAACACGGGCGACGACGTGGAGGCCCACGGCGTCCACGTCTCTCCGGACCCCGACCTCGTGACCTACTGGCTCGCCGACGCGATCGACGAGCGCGGCTACGGCATCCGCGGCGACACCTGGGCGGTAATGGACGCGCTCGAAGCCGCGGGGCGGCCCGCGTGGTTTCGGCTCGGCGACCGCGACCTCGCGATGTGCCTGATCCGCACCGAGCTGATGGCAGCGGGGCAGCTGCCGACGGAAGCCCACGCCGAGGTTGTTCGCGCGATGGGGGTCGGCGCGCGCGTGCTGCCGATGGCAGACGAGCCGGTGCGCACCCGGATCACCGTCGGCGGACGAGCCGTCCCGTTTCAGGAGTTCATGATCCTCGGCGGAGCCAAGGGCCCGCTCGAAGCTGTGGAGTTCGAGGGCGCCGCGGAAGCGGCGCCGACGGCCGACGTGCTGGCGGCCCTGCGCAACGCCGACGCGATCGTCATCGGCCCTTCCAACCCCATCGCATCGATCGGCCCGATACTCGCGCTGCCCGGAATGCGCGAAGCGATCACGGCCGCCGACGCGCCCGTGATCGCCGTGAGCCCGTTCGTGGGCGGCCAGGTGCTGAAGGGCCCGACCCGCCTGTTCTGCGAGCACGCGGGGATCGCCCCGTCCGCCGCCGGGCTGCTCACCGCCTACGCGGGCCTGCTCGACGGCATCGTCGCCGACGAGCCCGTCGCCGCGGAGATCCCGGCGCTCGAGATCGCGACCCTGATGGACACCGTCGAGGCACGCCGGAAGCTCGCCGTGCGCACCGTGGAGCTCGCAGCCTCGCTCGCGGCCTGACCGGCACGCAGGCCCGCCGACTCGCTAGAGTCGGACCCCGCCGTCAGATCGCCAGATGCGAACGATCGCGATCCTCCCAATCAAGAGCTTCGGCGCCGCAAAGCAGCGCCTCGGAGGCATGCTCGGGAGCGGTTCCCGCCAGGCCCTCGCGCAGTCGATGTTCCAGGACGTCCTCGCCTCCCTGCGACACGTCCCGCAGCTCGAGGCGATCGCGGTCGTGACCGACAACCGCGTGGCCGAGCAGGCCGCCCGCGGACAAGGGGTCCAGCTGCTTCCGGACGAAGCGGAGAGCGGCCACTGTGCAGCGGCGCTGATCGGCATCGAGCACGCCCTGGACCAGGGCTTCGAACGGGTGCTGCTGGTGCCCGGCGACACGCCTCTGCTCGATCCGGAGGAGCTCGGCTCGATGCTCGAGCGTGCCGAGCGGGACAACGTGAGCGTCCTCGTGGTGCCGGACCGCCACGGCACGGGCACGAACGCCCTCCTGCTCTCACCTCCGACCGCCATCGAGCCGGCTTTCGGCCCCGGCAGCTGCGAGCGGCACCAGGAGCTCGCGCGGACCGCCGGCGTGTCCTGCCGTGTGGAGGAGGTCCCCTCGCTCGTGCTGGACGTGGACACGCCCGAGGATCTCGTGAAGCTCGGCGAGGCGCTCCGCGACCAGCACGGTCAGGCGAGCATGACGCGTGGCGCGCTGCGCCAGATCGACCGGCTCGCGGCCACGCCGCCGGCCGACCAGACGAACACCGGCAGCTCCGCGCCTGACGTCCAGGTCCAAGCCTGAGCACCGTGACAGGACTGACCGCCCTCGCCATCGAGGGTCTTCCCGAGGTGCGCCCGGGCGACGACCTCGCCGCGCTGATCGCGGCCGCGCTTCCCGGCGACCTGGCGGACGGAGACGTGATCGCCGTGGCCCACAAGGCGGTCTCCAAGGCCGAGGGCCGGCTGCGGCGGCTCTCGGAGATCGAGCCGGGCGCCCGCGCCGAAGAGATCGCAGCCGAGCACGACAAGGATCCGCGGGTGGTGCAGGCCGTGCTGGACGAATCGAGCGCGGTGCTGCGCAGCGGGCACGGCGTCCTGATCTGCGAGACGCGCGCCGGGCTCGTCTGCGCCAACGCCGGCGTGGACCAGTCGAATGCGGCGGATCCAGACGAGCTGATCCTCCTGCCGAGCGACGGCGACGCGTCCGCGCGCGCCCTGCGCGCCGGGATCGCGGCCGCCCGCGGCGTCCGGCCGGCCGTGCTCGTGTCCGACTCGTTCGGCCGCGCCTGGCGGCTGGGGCAGACCGACGTGGCTATCGGCGCGGCCGGGGTGCAGCCTCTGGACGATTGGCGCGGACGGCGTGATGCCCACGGGCGCGAGCTGCGCGCGACCGTGATCGCCGTGGCGGACGCGGCGACGGCCGCAGCCGACCTCGCACGCACGAAGGACGGCAGCCAGCCGGTGGTCCTCCTGCGCGGGCTGGAGCGCTTCGTCACCGCCGAGGACGGCCCGGGCGCGGCCGCCCTGCGCCGCCCGCCCGAGGACGACCTCTTCCGCTAGCCCTCCCTGCCGGCGATCAGCCGCCGGCGCAGCCATCTCATCCTCCTATTGGTGCTCTTGGGTTCGTGCCCCAGAAGATCTGGGTGCCGGCCATACCCACGATGTGGACGAGCACCATGTTCAGCACCATCGACTTGGCGGTCGCAGTTCCCACCCCTACGGGACCACCGGACGCCGTATAGCCGTAGTAACAGCCGACGATGACGATGATCGTCGCCATGGTCATGCCCTTGATCGTCGAATAGAGCAGGTCGGGAGGGTTCTGGAACATCCAGAAGATCAACAGATAGCCGCCTGGAGACACATCACCGACCTGCTGCACGACCGAGAGATAGGTGGCGAAGAACCCGGCGCCGACAGCAGCCATGTACAGGAACGGCAACACGATCCATGCCGCCACCAGGCGTGTGGCGCATAGGAAGGTCAGCGAGCTGATCCCCATCACCTCGAGCGCGTCGATCTCGTCCGAGATGCGCATCGCGCCGATCTCCGCCACCAGGCCGGTACCGACCTTCGCCGACATCATGTAGCCGAACGCGTAGGGAAGCACCTCCCGCAGATCGCACCACGCCCCGAAGAAGCCCGCGTACGCGGGGGAGCCGAGCGAACGGTTGAAGTAGGCGGCGTTGATCCCGCACTGAAGGCCGAGGATGAACGCGAGCCCCAGGATCACGACCGCCGAGCTGAGAATCAGGATCCCCGCCTGACGCATCGTCTCGCCGAAGAAGCCCAGCACGCGGCCCTCGAAGACCTCCCGCACCATGCGGACGGCGAACTTCATGATGTCGCCCATCGAAGCGACGAGTTCGCGCAGGCCCAAGGCGCGGGACTGCCCCATCAGAAGCTCGGCGGGCGGTTCGAGGCGAAGGACATTGTGTGTGTTCTTCTATCACAGTTAGTCCACACACTTCACACAGATATGCAAAAGCTGCCGTGCAAGGAGAGATTCTGCCCACACAGTCGCTACAATCCGACGCCAGTGACGACTCTGCGCGTCAACCGCGATAGCGACGTTCCGGTGAGCAGGCAGCTCGCCGGGAGCCTGCAGGCGATGATCGATCGCCGGGAGCTGAGGCCGGGCGACCGGCTGCCGAGCCTGCGCGACGCGGCCACCGCGGCGGCAGTCAACGTCAACACCGTCCGCGCGGCCTACGCGAAGCTCGAGGACTCAGGGGCGGTCGTCACCGAGCAGGGCCGCGGGACCTTCGTCGCGCCCGAGCCGATCGGTGACGAGGCGAGCCTGCGCCGCGGGCTGCGCGACGAGATCGCAAGGCTCGAAACGCAGCTGGTGAGCCTGCCGATGCTCACCCCCCACCCCAAGCCCGGCCGTGGCGGCAGCGCCTCGGGAGCAAGGCTGCTCTCCGTCGAGGAGCTCACCGCCGTACGCGACGGGCTGGCGGAGCGGGTGAGCGCGCTGTTCGCGGCCCGCGCCGCGATCGTCGAGCAACTCGCACAGGGCCCGTCCGAGCGGGAGCGGCCGGCGGCGCGCGTCCCGTCGCGCCGCTCGTCCTCGAGCGTCGCGGGCGCCCAGATTCGCTGGACCGGCGCCTAAGCCCTAGGCCGCGAGCGGCAGTTCGTAGCGGCGCCGGATGTCGTAGAGCGTCGTGCGCTCGGCCGCCGGGCGCCCACCGCGGTGCGCCGCGGCGATCAGCTGCTCCGGGGTCAGCATCACGCCGTGCCGGCTGCCGGCGAGGCGGCTGATCGACTCCTCCATCAGCGTCCCGCCGAGGTCGTTGACGCCCCAGCGCAGAGCCTCGGTGGCCGCATCGAGGCCCATCTTCACCCAGCTCGCCTGGAGGCTCGGCACGGTGCGGCCGAGCGCGAGACGGAAGGCCGCGGTGTGCTTGAGGTTCTCCTCCAGCGAGAGCTCCTCGATCCCGTGCGTTCGGCCGAGCAGCGTGTGGTACGGGATGAAGGAGAGCGGCACGAACTCCGTGAACCCGCCCGTGCGCTCCTGCAGCTCGCGCACGACGCGCATGTGCTCGGCGAGCTCCCACGGCTCCTCGATGTGGCCGAACATCACGGTCACGGTGGAGCGCAGGCCGGCCGCGTGGCTCGCCTCGATGATCTCCACCCAGCGGGCCACGGGGAGCTTGTTGGGCGAGATGCGTTCGCGCACGCCGTCGTGGAGCACCTCGGCCGCGGTGCCGGGAGTGGAGTCGAGCCCGGCCTCGCGCAGGCGGTGGAACACCTCGAGCGGCGGCAGCCCGGACGTCGCGCACATCGCGTCCACCTCCATCGCGGAGTAGGCGTGCAGGTGCAGCTGGGGCGCGACTTCCTTGGCGAGGCGCAGCCAGCCCTCGTAGTCCTCGAGGCCCCAGTCGGGATGGATCCCCGACTGCATGCAGATCTCGGTCGCGCCGAACTCGACGGCCTCCTCCACCCGGCCGATGAACTCGTCGCGGTCGTGCTCGTACGCGTCGGGCGAGCGGCGACCCTGGCCGAAGCCGCAGAAGGCGCAGCCGACGGTGCAGACGTTCGAGACGTTGATGTTGCGGTTGACGACGAACGTCACCGTCTCCCCCATCAGATCAGCGCGCAGCTCGTCGGCAGCCTGGCGCATGTCCTCGATCGCCTCGGGCCGCGACTCGGCGAACAGCGCCGTCAGCTCCTCCTCGCCCAGCGGCTCGCCGGCGCGTGCCCGCTCGATCGCCGCCGGCGCGAGCTCGCTGCGGATTGCGCGGTCCTGCCGCCGCCCAGACCCGCGCCGCGGGATGAAGCTCCAGAAGGCCGTCTTGATCACGTCGAGCACGCCCTGCTCGAGCCACTCCGAGTCCATGTACTGCGGGTAGACGCAGAGCCGCTCGGCGAGCGCGTAGCCGCTCGGCTCGAGCTGCTTGCGCATCCGGTGCGGCGAGGGGAACGGGTGCTCGGGCGATATGTGGTCGCCGTTGGCCGAGAGTCCGCCCAGATCCGTGGCGCCCTCCTCCACCAGCGGCAGCCACCAGTCGGAGAGGTTCGGCGGGATCTGCACGCCCACGTCAGGCATCAGCTCGCGCGCCGCGCGCACGAGCGCGCGCATGTCGTCGAGCGTGATCTCCGTGGCCCAGCCGGGCAACGGCGCCGGCGTGCCGGCCTCCCCCGCCTGCTGCGCCTCGTCGGCGATCTCCGCCGGCTCGGCCCCGTAGTAGCGCTGGTGCGGGACGAAGTTCTGCAGGATCACCTCCTGCAGGTGGCCGTGCTCTGAGTGCACCTCGGCGAGCGCGCGGAGAGCCCCGATGCGCTCCTCGGGCGTCTCGCCGATCCCCACCAGGATCCCGCTCGTGAACGGGATCTTCAGCTCGCCCGCCGCCCTGATCGTCTCCAGGCGCCGCTCGGGGTGCTTGGTGGGCGAGCCCTGATGAACCACCAGATCGGGGTTGATCGACTCGAGCATCAAGCCCTGGGAGGCCGTCACCTCCCGCAGCCGGGCGAGGTCGTCGCGCGCCAGCACGCCGAGGTTCGTGTGCGGCAGCAGTCCGCGCTCGAGCGCCCGCTCACAGGTCCAGGCGACGTAGGAGACGAAGTCGTCGTGCCCGTAGGAGCGCAGCCGCTCGGCCACCTCGGCGTTGACCTCGGGCTGCTCGCCGGTGAGCACGAGCAGCTCCTTGGCGTTTCGCCGCACGGCCTCCTCGATCTGACGCTCCACCTCGTCGGGCGCGTAGAGGTGCGCGCGATGGGTGGCGAACGCGCAGTACTTGCAGTAGCAGCGACACGTCCGCGACAGCGAGATCGTGAAGTTGCGCGAGAACGTTACGCGCCGCATTGCCAGAACCCTAATGGCATCGCGGTGCCGGCCAGGGCGCCCGCGCGCGCCGGGCACGAGCGAGGCCGAAACGCAACGGGGCCCGCGATTGCGCGGGCCCCGTGCGAAACAGCTTCGAGAGAGGTGACTAGCCGACGGGCTCCATGCCGCCGACGCCCTTCTTGCCCTCGGTGAGGTAGAGCTTCGCGTACAGGATCGCCGCGATCACGCCGCCGATCACGGGAGCGAGCACGTAGACGAGGAGGAACGTGTCCGCCCCGCCGAACTCTCCCGAGACGAGCGCCGGGCCGAATGCGCGGGCCGGGTTGAAGCCCGCCCCGGTCAACGGCGCCAGCACCATCACGCCCAGGCCCAGCACGGAGCCGATCGCGAGACCGGCCCAGTCCTTGGCGGCGGTCGGGTTGAGCGCCACACCGACGATCACGAACACCAGGAAGAAGGTGCCAATGCCCTCGGCGAGCATTCCGAGCGACATGCTCTCGTCGATCCGGTCCGAGAGGGCTACCGCCCCGTAGTTGACCGCATCGGCGTTGTCGAAGTGCTGCAGCAGCAGCTTCGTGATCAGCGCTCCCGCAACACCTCCCGCGAGCTGCGCGACGATGTAGACGCCCGCGCTGGCCGCCTTGATCTGACGCAGCGCGAACAGAGCCGCCGTCACGGCGGGGTTGAAGTGGGCGCCCGATGCCACCGCAAGCGTCTGGATCAGGATGAAGAGGGCAAATACATGGACGAGCCCGATCACCCCGAAGTCGATGTATGGCGTCGGGTTCTCCGGTGTTCCCGGAGTGACGTACAACGATACGGCGAGAGTGATGAACAGCACCAAAGCGAGCGTGCCGATGAACTCTGCGATGTAGGCAGAACGTCCTCGTTCCTGCACCTGCGACCTCCCATGGTCCGATTTGACGAAGGCAGTCTATGACGAGCGCCGGTCGAGCCGGGCTTCACATAGATTCACCTCAGATGCTTCGCCTCCGCCGTGTCATCCCCTGCGCTCTCCTGCTCGCCGCGATGTTCCTTGCAGGCTGTGGAGACGGCGATTCGGACCCCTCGGAGCCCCGTCCGGTGTCGCTCGCGCTCGACTTCCAGCCGAACGCCGTGCACGCCGGCATCTACACCGCCGCCCAGGGGTTGGACGAGGAGCACGGGCTGGATCTCCAGATCCGCATCCCCTCATCCTCGACCGACTCGCTGAAGCTCCTGGCCACCGGCCGCGCGGACGCGGCGATCGTGGACATCCACGATCTCGGGCTGGCCGGCGAGCGCGGAGCCGATCTGGTGGGCATCGGCGCGGTGCTGCAGCGCCCGCTCGCGGCCGTGATCGCCCGCGGCGACGTTCGCCGCCCGCGCCACCTCGAGGGCAGGCGGGTCGGCGTGACCGGGCTCCCCTCCGACGACGCGGTGCTGCGCGCCGTGGTGGAGGCCGACGGCGGCGACTACGAGCAGGTGCGCCGCACGACGATCGGGTTCTCGGCCGTCCCGAGCCTCGCCGCTGGGCGGGTCGACGCCGTGGTCACCTTCTGGAACGCCGAGGGGGTAGCCCTGAGGCGCCGCGGCGTGAGGACGCGCGAGTTCCGCGTCGACGAGTACGGAGCACCGCGCTACCCGGAGCTGGTGGTGGCCGTGGAGCGCGAGCGCCTGGCCGAGGACTCAGACCTCATACGCGACCTGCTCACCACCCTCACGCAGGGGACGCGCGCGGCACTCGCCGACCCCGACGCCGCATCGCGGTTGATCGCTGACGCCTCGGACTCGAAGATCGGCCTCGTGCGCGCGCAGCTCGCCGCGGTGGCCGAGGCATTCGAGCCGCCGCTCGTGCTGCGCCCCGCCGCGCTGGCCGCGTGGGCGCGCTTCGACGCGCGCTTCGGGATCCTCGAGCGGGCGCCCTCGACCCGCGAGCTGTTCCGCACCGACCTCCTGCCCTAGTCCGCCGGCAGCATCCCCTCCGCCAGCGAGACGCACTCGCGCGCCATGCGCGAGCGCGGGACCACGTGGGTGAGGCCCGCCGCGCGGGCTCGGTCGCGCATCTCTGTGTCCACGTGTGAGTAGTAGCCGAGCGTCGGCACCTCCCCCAGCTCGCCGCGCTCGCGCATCGACTGCACCAGCGCCGGCACATCGAGCTCCTCGGCCGTCAGGTCGAGGATCAGCAGCGTGTGGAACTGCACCGCCGTGCGCAGCCGCTCGGCCGTCTCGAAGCGGTTGACGGTGTGGCCGGCGATCCCGAGCGCGCCCTGGACCTTCGATCCGAACAGCAGGTCCGGCGAAAGGAGGGCGATGCGGGCCATCGGCTACTGCGAACGGCGCTGGCGGAACTCCTCGCGGACGGACTCTGGGCGCCCCCAGTCGTTGACGACCTCGACGCGGCCGGAGCGCACGTCGCGCGCCACCAACTCTCCCGCCACTCCCTCGGCATCCAGGAGGGCGAGCGTGCCGCGCATCGTCGGCGCCGCGGCGGCGTGGCCGAACTGATTGGCCACCCGCAGGCGCCAGTGCCAGTCGCTGCGCGAGTACGGCATCGCGTTGACCTGGGTGAGCAGCGTGGCCGTCTCGATGTAGCGCTCGGGATCGGCTATCCGCAGGTCGAGGTCCAAGCCGGTCCAATCGGGCGGCAGCGAGTCGATGATCCGCTGGAAGTCCTCGGCGAGCGCCACGCCCGAAACCTTATCCCTCGGTGTCCACGCGCATCATCCGCACGATGGCGCCGCCGAGGGCGTGGTCGCCGGAGCCGAAGCGCACGAGCAACGGACCGTCGAACGGCTGGCGCTCGAGCACCTCGAAGCGGTCTCCGGGCGCGATGCCGTGCTCGGAGAGGTAGCGCAGCATCTCGGGGTCGGAGTCCGAGACGCGCGCGAAGACGCCGCGTGCTCCCGGCTCGAGCTCCGCCAGCGGCCTCGAGCTCCCCTCCTCGATCTCTCCGTCGACAGTGGGGATCGGATCGCCGTGCGGGTCGTGCGTCGGGTTGCCGAGCTTCGCGGCGATCAGCTCGGACAGCTCCGGGGAGATCGCGTGCTCGAGCACCTCCGCCTCCTCGTGCACCCGGTCCCATGGCATGCCGAGCGCCTCGGCCAGGTAGAGCTCGATCAGCCGATGGTGGCGGATCACCTCGAGCGCGACGCGATTGCCGGCCGCCGTGAGCTCGACCCCGTGGTAGGGCTGCCGCGTGACCAGGCCGAGCGCCTCGAGGCGCTTGACCATCGCCGAGGCGGAGGCGGCCGAGACGTCGAGCCGGGCCGCGATCGCCGAGGTCGAGACGGGCTCCTCGTCCTGCCGATGGAGCGAGTAGATCGCCTTCGCGTAGTCCTGAACGGCGTTCGAGACGCCACCGGTGTCGGATGCGACCGCCATGGCTACAGCGATACCAGAAGCCCGGTCGCGTACATGAGCACCAATCCCGCCATCACGCCGCCGGCGGTCAGCGGATTGAGCAGGCGGCCGTCATCGTCGCGCACGGTCGGCGCTATCTGAATGATCACCTGCGCGATAGCCCCCGCGCCGACGCCGAACATGAACGCCGCTACGCCCGGGTTGAGCGCCGTCGCGCCGATCCACGCACCGAGCACCGCCGGGGCTCCGGCGATCAGGCCGAGCCCCACCAGCCGCGGAAGCATGGCCGAGAGCCGCCCCGGCGCCCCGTCGGCCACCGGGGCGACTATCGCGAGGCCCTCGGTGGTGTTGTGAAGCGCGAAGCCGACGATCAGGGTGGCGCCCAGCGCCAGCGATCCGATCGCATATGCCGATCCGATCGCGAGACCCTCGCCGAGGTTGTGCAGGCCGATCCCGATCGCCACGAGGAGAGCGAGGCGCCATGGGCCCGCGCCCTCTCCGCGCGCCTTCGAGTGGCGCGAGCGCATCCAGCCGTCGAGCCCCGCGAGCGCGATATAGGCGACCGCCGCGCCCAGGTACACGAGCGCGGCCCCGCCGAGCGCCTGAGCGCCGCCGGCGGCGATCTCGGTTCCTTCGAGGAGCGCGTCGATCGCCAGGAAGCCGAGCAGCCCCAGCGTCAGCGCGAGCAGGAAGCGCACCCAGCGCGGATCGATCCTGCGGACCCAGGGAAGCCAGAGCATCCCGATCGCCACCGGGATCACTCCCACGTAGAGGCCTACGAGCGCCATCATCCCGAAGAAGCCCACGTCGGCCTCCGGCGTCTCAGCGGCCACGTCCACGGCGTGGTCCACGGTGCCGCCGGTGGCGGTGACGAGCCCCACTCCGTAGGCCTCGCCCTCGATCCAGGGATAGGCGATCGTGATCGTGTCGCCCGCCAGCCGGCCGATCTCCTCGGAGGTCTGCCGGAAGCTCACGAACGCGTCGTTGACCGTGACCTGCCGGATCGCCACGGTGTCGGGCCCGTCGTTGCGGATGGTCAGCTCGATCTCCCCGGGGCGCAGCACCGTCCGCTCGACCGAGATCTCCTCGACCGGCACGCCGTTGCGCTCCAGCCCGGGCGCCCCGAGCGAGACGAACGCGGCGATCGCCAGCCCGAGCGCCACCAGCGGCACGAGCCCCACGAGCCACGCCGGCGCGCGCCGCACGACCCCCTCGCCTCCTGTCGCCTGCCCCGCCTCCACTAGCAAACCCCTCTGAGGTCAGATGACCAAGGAGACCAAGGAAGCAGGCCCGAAGGCTTGGCGGGCCAAGTCGAGGGCCGATGACACAGGTATCCGCCGGTCATCTGGCCTCAGAGACCTCGAAGAAGCCCATCCAGCCAAGATCCGCAAACTCGGAGACGTGGGCGTGGAACATGTACTTGCCGGGATGCGGGAAGCGCATCTCGAGGATGCCGCGCTCGCCCTGCCCGAGGATCACCGTGTCGGTGAAGTCGCGCGACTCGAGCTTCGTGCCGGTCGGGTAGTAGTCGAAGAAGTTGGCGTGGACGTGGAACGAGTTGAGGAGGTCAAACTCGAGGATGTTCACGAGGTAGATCCGCACCAGCTCGTTCCGGCGCACCCGGATCGGCTTGTCGTGGTAGGCGAAGGCGACGGTGTTGACCGCGTAGATCTCGTTCTCGCGGTCGAAGTTGGTGTCGAAGCCGTTCATCACCATCACCATCTCGTCGGCCTCGGGGCGACCGTCCTTGGGATCGACGATGAACGCCCCGTAGAGGCCCTTCGCGATGTGGTCGGCCAGGGGGACCGAGTGGCAGTGGTAGAGGTGGAGCCCGAACGGCTCGGCGTCGAACTCATAGGTCACCGAACCGCCCGGCCCGATGTTGCCCGGCGCGACTTGGGGGATGCCGTCGTTCCGCGCAGTGTGGACCCCGTGGAAGTGCATCGTGTGTGGATGGCTGGACCCGTTGACAAAGTTGATCCGCACGCGCTCGCCCTCGCGGGCGCGGATCGTCGGCCCCGGTACGCGCCCGTTGTAGGCCCACGCGGCGAACTTCACGCCGGGCGCCACCTCGATCTCCACGTCGGTCGCCTCGATCTCGAACTCGCGCACCGTGCGCCCGCCCTCGCGCCGGACCTTCCCCGTGTCGAAGTCGCGCAGCAGCAGGTGGGGGTCGAAGCCGTTCACGGCGGGGTCGACGCTCCCGATCATCCCGCTGTGCGCCGCGCCGCGATTGGCCGCCGAGCCCACTCCCGCCACGTGGCCGGCGTGCCCGCCCCCGCCGCCGGCGGCGCGCGCGAGCTGATCGTGCACGCCCTGGTGGGGCAGCAGCTCGTGCAGCACCGGCAGCGCGGCGGCGGTCCCGGCGGCGGTGCCGAGGAGCTTGCGCCGTGAGAGTTTGTGCTTGCCCGACTCTGACATCTGGCCCTATTGAAACATAATTTAGGCAAGACTGAAAATGCGATGGGCCGAGGCCGTAGAATCCCGTGGGTGATCGCCACCGACGAGTACGAGCTGCTGAGACACGATGCCGGGCTCCTCGAGCGCCCAGGCCGCGCGGTCCTCGAGCTGAGCGGGTCAGAGGCCGCCGAGTTCCTGCAGGGGCAGGTGAGCAACGACGTGGAGAGCCTCGAGCCGGGCGCCGGCTGCTACGCCCTGCTGCTGGACCACAAGGGGAAGATCCGCACGGACATGCGCGTCCTGCGCCTCGCGGAGGATCGGCTGCTCGTGGACGCCGAGGGGATCGCCCTCCCCGTGCTTCGCCATGTCTTCCAGACCTACAGCCTCGGGCGCCAGGTGAGCTTCGCCGACCTCTCGGCGGACCACACCGTGCTGTCGCTGATCGGACCGTCCGCGCGGGAGCTCCTCTCGCCCGCCCCGAGCGAGCTGGAGCACGCGCACCTGACGACTCCGTACGGCGTCGCCGTCACGACCGACGTCGGCGTCGACCTGATCTGCGGCGAGCGCCAGGCAGCCGCCGCGCGCGCCGACCTCGACCTACCGGTCGCATCCGAAGGCGCCGCCGAGTGCCTGCGGATCGAGTCGGGCCGCCCCCGCCTCGGGCTCGACATGGGCGACACCACGATCCCCCAGGAGGCGGGGCTCAACGATCGCGGAGTGAGCTTCACCAAGGGCTGCTACGTCGGACAGGAGACCGTCGCGCGCCTTCACTACAAGGGCAAGCCGAACCGGCATCTGCGCGGCCTGCGGCTGTCCACTCCGGCGCAGCGCGGCGACTCGATCCGCGTCGGCGACAAGCAGGTCGGAACGATCGGGTCGACGTGCATCTCCCCCGCCTTCGGGCCGATCGCACTGGCGCTGGTGCGCCGTGAGGCGGCGCTCGGCGAGGAGGTGCTCGTAGGGGAAGCCGGAGGCACGGCGACGGTGGTCCCGCTCCCCTTCGAAGCGACACCTCACGTCGCGTAAGTCCGTGAGGTCGGTTAGGGTTCGCGCCCGGGATGAGGCTGACCCCCAAGAAGTCTGGCTGGAAGGCGACCCTCCTCATCGGTGGCGCGTCGCTGAGCATCGCGGTCTCCGGCTGCGGTGGCGACGACACGGGCAACACCCCGCGCCCGCCGATCCAAGTCCAGCTGAGCGGCGTCATCACCAAGGACAGAGTCACGCTCTCGCCTACCCGCGAGGGTGCCGGGCAGATCGAGCTCACGATCTCGAACCAGGACGACACGGCGCACACCGTGACGCTCGAGGGCGAGTCGGTGAGGGAGCGGGTCGGTCCGGTCCAGCCCGACGACACCGCGAGAATCCAGAAGATCCTCGAGCCCGGCACGTACACCGTGCGCGCGGGATCGAGCCAGGCCGTCGAGCGGGAGATCAAGCCCGCCACGCTCACGATCGGCCCGGAGCGCAAGAGCTCCAGCAACGACCTCCTGCTTCCCTAGCGGGAGCGCGCGTCTAGCCGGAGGCTGCGGCCGGCTGCCCGCTCGGCAGCCACTCCGGCGGAAGCACCGCCGGGATCCAGCCCGGATACACCGGCACGAGGCGCATCGCCTCGGCCGCCCCCGGCCGCCCCGCGAGGAGCGGCTGCAGATCCTCGAAGCAGGTCAGCAGGCGAACGCTCGCGAAGATCTGGAAGTCGGCGGCGTTCGGCTGGTCGCCTCCGACGATGCCGTTCGCGATCAGGTCGTCGACCTGGTCGAGCAGCGCGGGCAGCGTGATCAGGTCGGCGCGCACCGCGTCGTCCGTCGCCTTGTTGATCCGCGCGCTGCCCGCCACCAGCGGTCCGGCGGTCTTCGCCGCCAGGCCGGCGGGAATCCCCATGATCGGCCCTTCGATGAAGCTGCGCAGGCCTGAGCGGTCGCGCTTGAGCGCGGCCCATGCGAGCCGCCGCGCGACCGGCTGCAGCACCTCGTCGCCCCAGCGCTCAGCTCCTTCCACGGAGGCGCGCCGGTCCGGGTCCGAGGGGAACAGCGGGGGCTCGGGGATCAGCTCGTCGAGCAGGCGCGCGAGCGCCCGCGAGGTCTGGACCTTGCGCCCGTCGATCTTCACCGCGGGCACGGTCGGCCCCGGGAATCCCATCGCCCGCAGCATCGGCCGGTCGATGACGTTCGGCAGATCTCGACGCCGCCACTCGACCCCCTTGTGGTCGAGCATCAGCAGGGCGGCCCGGACGGGATGCGATCCAGCGACCGCGTAGACGATTGCGCGCATTCGCCGATCCTATTCGCCGGCTGCCCACGACGGGCCTCACACGCGCGAGGCCCCTGCGGGGGATCGCGGCCGCGACCGGCTGACGACCGGCGAGAGAGCCCCGGCCAGCAGGCACGCGACGACCGGCAGCAGGAGCGCCGTGCGCAGGCTGAACGCCTCGGACAGGAACCCGATCGCCGGCGGGCCGATCACGAAGCCGGAGTACCCGGCGGTGGTGACCGCCGCGAGCGACGCCCCGGGTGAGCCCTCGACGCGGTTGGCGGCCGCGCTCACCACGAGCGGGAAGGTGGTCGCGAGGCCTGTGCCCATCACGGCGAAGCCGACGATCGAGACCACCGGCTCGTCCACCGCGACGGCAAGCGCAAGCCCCGTGGCCGCCACCAGCGAGCCGGCGCCGGCAAGCGTCGCTCGCCCTACGGCGGCCGTGACGCGATCGCCGACCAGGCGCCCCACCGCCATCGTCAGCGAGAAGGCAGCGAGCCCAGCTGCCGCGAGCGCCTCGGAGGAGCCCATCGACTCGCGCAGGTAGACAGCGCTCCAATCGGCGACCGACCCTTCGGCCAGCAGCACGCAGAACGCAAGCAGGCCGAGCGCTCCCAGCTCGCGGGAGGGTCGCGCCAGCATCGGCGCGCCGGACTCCTCCGAGCGGTCGGGCGAGAAGTCGCGCGCCGCCGAGGTCACGATGAGAAGCGCGACCACCGCGACTCCCGCCAGGTGCGGCTCAGGCGGCACGCCGGCGGCGGCCACCAGGGCACCAGAGCCGGCGCCGACGAGAGCCCCGAACGAGAACGCCGCGTGCAGCGAGGACATGATCGGGCGCCGGTAGCGGCGCTCGACCGCGGCGCCCTCCACGTTCATCGTCAGATCGAGGGCGCCGTTGGCCGATCCGAGCGCGAGCAGCGCGACCGCGAGCGTCGCCGCCGACGGCGCGAGCGCCGGCAGGGTCGCCGTGAGCGCGTAGGCGGGCCCGACCACCCGCAGCACGTCCCGGACACCCCACCGGACCACCGCGGCACCGGTGTAGACCTGGGCTGCGACGAGCCCGGCCGTCGAGAACAGCAGCGTCACGCCGAGCTCTCCGTCGCTGAGCCCGAGGTCCGCCTTGATCGCCGGCAAGCGGGCGAACAGGGAGCTGAACACCAGGCCGTTGGCGAAGAAGACGGCCGTCACCACGAAGCGCGAGCGCCGCAGGGAATTCGCATCCATAGCCCTCCCTGTACCCTCCCAGCCGCGGATACGACTACGACTTGGAGGGATCTACCTAACCGATGTCTGCTCTGGACCTGACCGACCCGACGAACATCAGCGTCGAGCCCGGCGAGCTGCCGGAGAAGATGGCGGCCTGGGTGATCCGCGAGGAGCGCTTCGGCGAGCCTGAGGACGCCTTCCAGCTCGAGGAGATCGAGGTCCCGCAGCCGGGCGCCTTCGAGGTCATCGTCCGCGTGATGGCGGCCGGCGTGAACTACAACAACGTCTGGGCCGCGCTTGGCCAGCCGGTGTCGGTCATGAAGTACGGCGACCACCCCGAGTTCGGCCACCACATCGGCGGCTCCGACGCCTCCGGCATCGTCTGGAAGGTCGGCGACGGCGTCACACGCTGGAAGATCGGCGACGAGGTCGTCATCCACTGCAACCAGGCCTCCTACGAGGATCCCGAGGTCCACGGCCTCGACCCGATGGCCGCCCCCAGCCAGAGGATCTGGGGCTACGAGACCACATGGGGCTCGTTCGCCCAGTTCACCAAGGTCCAGGCCCAGCAGCTGCTGCCCAAGCCGAAGAACCTGACCTGGGAGGAGGCCGCCTCCTACGGGCTCGTCTACTTCACCGCGTACCGGATGCTGATGGACCAGTGCAACCTGCAGGCCGGCGACAAGGTGCTGATCTGGGGCGCCGCCGGCGGCCTCGGCGTCTTCGCCGTTCAGCTCTGCGCCGCCGCCGGCGCCGAGTGCGTGGGTGTCGTCTCCTCGCCCGAGAAGGGCAAGCTCGTCGAGCAGCTAGGCGCGACCGGCTGGATCGACCGCAACGAGTTCAAGGGCATGATGCGCAAGGGCGGTGAGACCCCCGAGGAGGAGAAGGCCCGCTTCAAGGAGTCCCGCCGCTTCGGCAAGGCCGTCCAGGAGATCCTCGGCGACGCTCCGAACATCGTCTTCGAGCACGTCGGCAAGGCGACCTTCCCGACCTCGGTGCTGACGGTCAAGCCGTTCGGCAAGGTCGTCATCTGCGCCGGCACGACCGGCTTCGATCTCGATTTCGACGTCCGCTACCTGTGGATGAAGCAGAAGCAGATCATCGGCTCGCACTTCGCCAACGCCTGGGAGTGCACGAAGGCGAACGCGCTGATCGAGTCCGGCCAGATCCGCCCGGTGCTGTGGAAGACCTTCGGCTTCGACGGCGTCGCCGAGGCCCACCAGCAGATGCGCGACAACAAGCACCTCGGCAAGATCTCGATCCTCGTGGGCGCCAAGTCCGAGGGACTCGGCAAGACCGAGGAGGGCCCGGGAGCGATCATGGCGGAGGTCGGCGCATGAGCAGTGGCGCGGTGGCCGTCGAGGTCCGCTGGGCGATCAACCCGTTCCGCGGCGACAAGTTCCAGGAGCTCTGGACCCCGGCGGCCGAGGCGGCGCTCGATTTCGGCGCCACCTACTGGGACCTCATGCGCTCCCAGGAGGGGCAGCTCGACTTCACCCAGCACGCCCACTTCCCCACCAAGGACCACTGGGACCGCTACTGGTACTCGGAGGAGATCTCCGAGGCCCGCGCGGGGGTGCAGAACCTGTACCAGGTCCCGCTCCTGCCGACCTTCCACTCCATGGTCGGCCAGGGCTCCCTCGCCCCAGCGCCCAGCTAGCTCAGGAGACGGCCGTCTAGGCCGGTTCGAGCGGGGCCATCGTGAGGCCTGCGTCGCGCAGCTGCTCCCAGTAGTGCTCGGCCGGCTCGCGCATCCCGGACCAGACGATCGCCCGACCCGACTTGTGGATCGTGTCGGCGATCGAGTACCCCTGGTCCAGCGTGATGCCCGGCACCACCCGCGCCAGCGCCGAAGCGACGCCGTCGAAGGTGTTGTGGTCGTCGTTGAGGACGATCACGCGCCAGCTGCCGCCGAGGCCGCTGCCCGGGCCGCCGGTGCGCGGCAGCTCCACGGTCACGCTCACAGCGCCGCCCCCTGGGGCGCCCGCTTGGCCCAGTAGCGCCGCAGGCCGTGCCCCAGCGTCTCCGGCGGCGCCGCCTGCAGGAAGGAAGCGGCCGTCTCGATGTCCACGGCGGCGCGCGTCTCGGCCTCGGACCACCTCGCGAACTCGTCGGCGTCGAGCGTCCGCGCCCGCTCGGACCGCACGATGAGCGACTCGCGGATCCGCTCGAGGTGCTCCGGCACGTCCTCGAAGCGGCCGAAGTGGGTCAGGCAGAGGGCCTTCGGCTCCCACGCCGCGATCAGCGCGAGGGAGCGCATCCAGAGATCGATGTCGATGTCCGGCGGCGGCGTGGGCGCCTGCGTGTACTCGTGCGGCGGCAAGCGCACTCCGGCCGTGTCGCCCACGTAGGCGTCGCCGGTGGCCTCGTCGAAGTAGCTGACGTGGTGCGAGGCGTGCCCGGGCGTGTAGACGACGTGGAACCCGCCCTCGATCCGCTCCCCGCCCTCGAGCGCCTGGATCCGCTCGGCGGGAACGGGAGCCACCTCGCCCCAGAGCTCCTCCATGCGGTCGCCGTAGAGGCGGCCGGCGCTGGCGAGCAGCTTCGAGGGGTCCGCCAGGTGCGGCGCGCCGCGCTCGTGGACGTAGACCGTGAGTGAGGGGAAGCGCCGGCAGAGGACTCCGGCGGCGCCCGCGTGATCCAGGTGGATGTGCGTCAGGAGCAGCCCGCGCGGCTCCTCCTCGAGCGCGTCCAGCAGGGCGTCGACCGACGACGCGGGGCCTGGGTCGACGATCATCCCGGCCACCTCGAACGCGCAGATCACGCGCTCGCGCCCTAGGTGCATGACATCGATTGCTCGTGACATCGAGCAGGTCACCATACAATCCGACCATGAGTCAGACCGAAGGCCACAGGCTTCCCGAGCGCGACCGCCCATGGGTGATGCGCACCTATGCGGGGCATTCCACCGCCAAGGACTCGAACGAGCTCTACCGGCGCAACCTCGAAAAGGGCCAGACCGGCCTCTCGATCGCCTTCGACCTGCCGACGCAGACCGGCTACGACCCTGACCACGAGCTCTCCCGGGGCGAGGTGGGCAAGGTAGGCGTCTCCGTGGCCCACAAGGGCGACATGCACGCCCTGCTCGACGGCATCCCGCTCGGCGAGATGAACACGTCGATGACGATCAACGCCACCGCCGCGTGGCTGCTGGCGCTCTACATGACGGTCGCCGAGGAGAACGACGTCGACTACGGGCTGCTCCAGGGCACGACCCAGAACGACATCATCAAGGAGTTCCTCTCGCGCGGGACCTACGCCTTCCCGCCCGAGCCCTCGCTGCGGCTGATCGCGGACATGATCGCCTTCACGGTCGACCAGGTGCCCAAGTGGAACCCGATCAACATCTGCAGCTACCACCTCCAGGAGGCCGGCGCGACGCCGGTGCAGGAGATCGCCTACGCGCTCTCCACCGCGATCGCCGTGCTCGACGAGGCTCGCCCGCGAGTTCCCGAGGAGACCTTCCCGCGGGTCTTCGGGCGCATCTCCTTCTTCGTCAACGCCGGCATCCGCTTCATCGAGGAGCACGCGAAGCTGCGCGCCATGGGCCGGCTCTGGGAGGAGATCGGGCGTGAGCGCTACGGCGTGACCGACGAGAAGTTCCTGCGCATGCGCTACGGCGTGCAGGTCAACTCGCTCGGCCTGACCGAGGCCCAGCCCGAGAACAACGTCATCCGGATCGTCCTCGAGGCCCTAGCGGTGACCCTCGGCCGCGACGCCCGCGCCCGCGCCCTCCAGCTTCCGGCCTGGAACGAGGCGCTCGGCCTGCCCCGCCCCTGGGATCAGCAGTGGTCGCTGCGCATCCAGCAGATCCTCGCCCACGAGACTGACCTGCTCGACTACCCCGACATCTTCGAGGGCTCGAAGGTGATGGACGGCCTGGTCGACGAGCTGGCCGAGGGCGCCCGCGCCGAGATCGCCGTCGTCGAGGAGCGTGGCGGCGCGGTGGCGGCCGTCTCCTACATGAAGACCCAGCTCGTGGAATCGCACCGCACGCGGGTCGCGGCCATCGAGAGCGGCACGCAGAAGGTCATCGGCCAGAACTCCTTCACGTCCACCGAGCCCTCGCCCCTGCAGGAGGGCGATGACGGCGGCATCATGACCGTCGATCCGGCGGTCGAGCAGAACCAGATCGACGCGGTGCGCAAGTGGCGCTCCGAGCGCGACCAGGCCGCTGTCGACACGGCGCTGGAGGCGCTGCGCGCCGCTGCGGCCGACCCCGAGTCGAACATCATGCCCCCCACGCTCGTCGCGGCGAAGGCCGGCGCCACCACCGGCGAATGGGCTGCCGCGCTGCGCGAGGTGTTCGGCGAGTACCGCGCGCCCACCGGCGTGACCGACGCCGCGGCCGCACCCGAGGACGACGCGCTCACCGAGCTGCGCGACCGCGTGGAGCGGGTGTCCGAGTCCCTGGGCCGGCGGATCAAGATCCTCGTCGGCAAGCCGGGCCTCGACGGCCACTCCAACGGCGCCGAGCAGATCGCCGTGCGCGCACGCGACTCCGGGATGGACGTGGTCTACGAGGGCATCCGCCTCACCCCCGCCCGCATCGCCCAGACGGCGGTGCAGGAGGGCGTCCACGTCGTCGGGCTGTCGATCCTCTCTGGATCCCATCGCGAGCTGATCCCGCAGGTTCTCGAGGAGCTGAAGTCGGCGGGCGTCGACGTTCCGGTGGTGGTCGGCGGAATCATCCCGAAGGCCGATGAGGACGAGATGCTGGCGGCCGGCATCGCACGCGTCTACACGCCCAAGGACTTCGAGGTCTCGCGCATCATGGGAGACATCGTCGACCTCGTCGCCGAGCGAAACGGCGTCGCGGCAGCCGCAGGCTCGGCCTCCGCCTAGTCCGCGTGGCAGACGGCGCGGCACTCGGAAGGCGGCTGCGCGAGCGCGACCGCTCGGCAGCCCCGGCCGCGCTCAACCTGATCGAGGACCGCTCGGCCCAGGGCCGCGAGGAGCGCGCCGCTCTGCTGCGCGAGGTCTCCCCCTCAGCGCTCGGCGGCGAGGCCCCGGCGCACCTCGTGGGGCTCACCGGCCCTCCCGGCGCGGGCAAGTCCACCCTGCTCAGCGCGCTCGTGCGCGAGTGGCGGGGCGATGGGCGCACCGTGGCCGTGCTCGCCGTAGACCCATCCTCGCGCCGCTCCGGCGGCTCGCTGCTCGGAGATCGCGCGCGCATCGAGCACGAGCCCACGGACGACGGCGTGCTGATCCGCTCCACGGCGGCCGGCGGAAGGCTCGGCGGCCTCGCGGCCCCCACCCGCGAGGCCGCTCAGGCGCTCGCCGCGGCCTATGACGTGGTCGTCATCGAGACGGTGGGCGTCGGACAGTCCGAGACGGACGTCGAGGAGGTCTGCGACACCGTCGCCGTGGTGGTGCAGCCCGGCTCCGGCGACACGCTCCAGTTCCTGAAGGCCGGGATCATGGAGGTGCCCGACGTCCTCGTGGTGACCAAGGCCGACCTCGGCGACATCGCCATGCGCGCGAGGCAGGACCTCACACAGGCCGCACGCGCCCTCGGCTCGCGCGAGGTTCCCGTGGTCGCGGTGTCATCGATATCCCCGCCCGCCGGCATCACAGAGCTCGTGCAGGCGCTCGACGCCCACCGGTCGGGCCTCGACCTGCCGGCGCGGCGGCTGCGCTCCCGGCGGATGATGGCGCTCGGGGAGCTGGTCGCCGAGGACGGGGAGACCGCCTTGCGAGCCCTCGGCGGCCGGCGCGAGTCCGAGCGGCTCCTCGCGAAGCTCGACCCGGCGCTCGACGTCGCCGGCCTGCTGGATGCGCTGCGCGGCCTCGTCCGGGAGAGCGGCCGGTGACCCTTCAAGCGCAGGCCGCGCTCCTGATCGCTGCCTTCGCCGTCACGACCGCGATCGCGGCGCTGGCGGGCGCCGCCAACCTCGGCACGGCCCTCGGCATCGGCCAGCTCGCCTTCACGGGCACGCTGGTCTGGCTCCTGCTCAAGCGCTGACCCACCCTCGGCGGAGCGATTCGCGCTGCCGCCCCGTCCGGCTCACGCCTGCGCGGCCCGGCTCAGCCCGCGAGGGAGGCAATCCGATAGCGCCCGCCGCTGCGCTCGAGCTCGATTGCCTCCTCGACGGGCGCTTGTCCTCTCGCGCGCGTGCGCACGCGCGCGAGGGCGCGCTCGCCGTCGATCGCTATCGAGAGGATCTGGATCCGCGGCCGACGCAGGTCTCCGGCGCCTTCGCCCAGGGACTCCTCGCATCCCCTCCCACCGGCTCGCAGTCGCGCCGCCGGCGTGAGCAGCCGATCGCAGATCTCCCCGAAATCTCCGGCGCGGGTGGCGCGCTCGAGCCGCTCCACCACAGCGGCCACCTGCTTCGGCGCGCCGCTGGCCACCGGCGGCGGCGTGTCCGGCTCATCCGCCGAGCAGCCCGGAAGGAGGAGCAGGACGAGGCCCGCGAGCGCCGCCGGAACGCTCTTGGACACGCCGCTCACCGCGATGAGGATAATGGGGCGATGGAGGGATCCGCCCCAGATTCGGTCGACGCGCGCTCGAGCTGGCTGCGCTGCTACCGCTGCTGGTCCCAGAACCTCGAGGTGCAGGTTCACTACGAGGGCATCCTCAAGGTCGACGCCGACACCGCCGAGGCGGTCGAGCCGGTCGAGGAGGTGCAGGAGGCCGTCGTCCAGTGCCTCGACTGCATGCACGACCAGCCGCACCTGACGCTCGTCTTCTTCGAGGAGGACGGCCGGCGGATCAGCCGCATCGAGGCAATCGAGGACCGCTGGGAGCGGATGGTCACCGGCACGCCCTGGGTCGCCTCCTGCACGGTGACCGTCGATGGCGACCAGGTGGAGAGCTGCTCGGGGCCGGAGGCCGCCGACGCGCTGGCTTTCGCGGCCTTCGGCGATCACGGCACGCGCGAGTTCTTCACCCACGTCCGCTTCCACAAGCACGAGGAGGACGGGAAGGTCGTCGTCTACATGCTGGTCGAGCTCTACGCGCGCTCCATCGAGGAGGCGACCGAGGTGCTCGAGGGCGCCGCCCGCGGCACGCTGGCGATCACCTCGCTGGCAGAAGAATCGCGACCGCCGGCCGCGACGGACGACGAGCGTCACTGAAGGCGCGGCACCGGCTCTCCGCCGGGCCGCTCACTGCCCTCGACCCGGCCGTCAGGCCTCGCTGCGGCCGGACTCGTCGTTCACATCGTCGACCGTCTCGACGAAATCACGCATCGCCTTGCGGTCGGCGAAGAACGGCCTGCCGCTCGGGCTACGAAGGGAAACGAGCGCCGATAGCCAACCTGTCTCATGATCGCCGCCGTCCGCGTCCTTGGCTGCGATGCCGAGGGCCAGCACCAGCAGCAGGGCAAGCAGGACACCGACAGCGAAGATGATCAGTAGTACGTCCATCTACAACACACTTTAGTACCGCGCCCACTCGGCAACGCCCATAAGATCAACTCCGCCATGGATTCAAACGACTCCACACAGTCCCGGCGCGCCGTCATCCTCGCCGGCGGAAAGGGCTCGCGCCTGGCCCCCTACACCGCCGTCATCCCGAAGCCCCTGCTGCCGATCGGCGACGAGGCCATCCTGGATCTCGTCCTGCAGCAGCTGCGCAGCTTCGACTTCGGCGACGTCACGCTCGCGGTCGGTCATCTGTCCCATCTGATCCAGGCAGTGATCGGCGACGGATCCAAGCGAGGCCTCGCGATCGACTACCACGAGGAGGACCAGCCGCTGGGCACCGTGGGCCCGCTCGGGACGATCGACCGTCTCGACGAGCCCTTCCTGGTCATGAACGGCGACGTGCTGACCTCACTCGACTACGGCGCCCTGTTCGAAGCCCACCTCGCGTCGGGCAACGTCCTGACGATCGCCTGTCATCGGCGTACGGTCAAGATCGACTTCGGTGTCCTGCACCTCGGAGAAGAGGGCGGGCCGACCGTCCCGATCACGGGCTTCGAGGAGAAGCCGATGCTCGACTACACGGTCAGCATGGGCGTCTACATCTTTGATCCGGCCGCGCTCGAGTACGTCGACGGCCAGAGCTACATGGACCTTCCCGACCTCGTGCTTCAGCTGATCGAGGCCGGCAAGCCCGTCGGGTCGTACCCCTTCGACGGCTACTGGCTCGACATCGGGCGCCACGACGACTACGAACGGGCAAATGCCGAGTTCGAGAGCGTGAAGGCCACGCTCCTGCGTCCGAACGCCGCCCCGCCCGCTCGAACATGAGCGAGCTGATCCCGCTCTTCGACATCCGCCTCAAGGACTCCGAGGTGGAAGCCGTCGAGAGCGCTCTGCGCTCCGGCTGGCTGACCATGGGCCCGCGAACGGCCTCTTTCGAGAAGGCGTTCGCCGAGCACCTGGGGGCCGAGCACGCCGTTGCCGTCTCCAGCGCGACGGCCGCCCTCCACCTCGCCTACCTGGCCGCGGGCGTTGGTCCCGGCGACGAGGTGATCGTGCCGGCGATCACGTTCGTCGCCACCGCGAACGCCGTCCGCTACTGCGGAGGCACGCCGGTGCTCGCGGAGCTGAAGGGGCAGCACGACCTGGGAATCGACCCCGACGACGTCGCGGCGCGGATCACCGATCGCACCCGCGCGGTCTGCGCCGTCCACTTCGCGGGCTATGCCTCCGAGATAGACGCTCTGCGCGAGCTCTGCGACGCGCGCGGCATAGCGTTGATCGAGGACGCGGCGCACAGCCCCAGCGCAACCACCCTGGACGGCAGGAAGCTCGGGACGATCGGGCTGGCAAGCGCCTTCAGCTTCTTCTCGAACAAGGTGCTCTCCTGCGGAGAAGGCGGCCTCCTCGCGACCAACGACGCCGCCGTCGCGGAGCAGGCGCGCAGCCTGCGCGCACATGCCCTGACATCCGGCACCTGGGATCGCCATCGCGGACACGCCGCGAGCTACGACGTCACCGCCCTCGGCTTCAACTACCGCATCGACGAACCGCGTGCCGCCCTTCTGATCGAGCGGCTGAAAGGGCTCGAGGACGACATCGAGCGTCGTCGCGAGCTGGTTCACCGCTACCGCCAGA
Organism: uncultured Solirubrobacterales bacterium; assembly: GCA_963715445.1. Lineage (GTDB taxonomy): Bacteria > Actinomycetota > Thermoleophilia > Solirubrobacterales > Thermoleophilaceae > JAAYBF01. The sequence continues at coordinate 1,969,797 of OY970240.1, read as the reverse complement.
ACCTCGCCGGCGTCGAGGGCCTCACGCTTCCCTATCGCGATGAGGAGGTCGATCGATCCTCCTGCTACGTGATGCCGGTGATGATCGACGATCCGACCCTGCGCGACCCGCTGCGCGACCTCCTGCAGGAGCGCTGGAAGGTCCAGACGAGCGTCCTATATCCGGCGATCCACGAGTTCACCGCCTACGCCGGAACGAGCGGAGAGCTGCCGCGCAGCGAGCTCGCCGCCCGCAGCGAGCTCACGCTGCCTCTCTACCCCCATCTCACGCACGCCGACCAGGACAGGGTCCTGGAAGGGGTAACGGCCGGCCTTGCGGAGCTGCGCGACGCACGGTCGGTCTGACCATGCGCACCGTCCTGCACTTCGCCGGCTCGGTTCTGATGGTCAGTGGCGTCCTGCTGCTGAGCGACGCCGCCGCCACGGTGCTCTGGCAGGAGCCGGTGAGCGCGCTGCTCGCCAGCCGCCAGCAGGCCGAGCTCGAAGACGCCCTGGCGGATCCGCCGGTGCGCGAACGGGTCATCCGCAAGCGGCCCCTGCCTGGTGATGCCATCGGCGAGATCGACTTCCCCACCCTCGACCAGAGCTTCTTCGTCGTCGAGGGAACCGACCCGGACGACCTCCGCAAGGGGCCCGGCCACTACGCGGACACTCCCCTTCCGGGGCAGCGAGGGACCGTCGCCATCGCCGGCCATCGGACGACCTACGGCGCTCCGTTCCGCAACGTCGACCAGCTCGACCGTGGCGATCGGATCGTCCTGCAGATGCCCTACGGGCGATTCGTGTACCGCGTCCAGAAGACGGAGATCGTCGAGCCCTCGCAGACCGAGGTGACAGATCCCGTCGGCTACAACCGCCTCGTGCTGACGGCCTGCCATCCCCTGTACAGCGCCGCGCAGCGGATCGTCGTGTTCGCCCGCCAGGTCGCGCGCCTCTCGCGCACGACCGTCAGGCGCGGAAGGTGAGCGCGGGAACAGCCGTCGCGCCGTCGAGCGAGGACTCGTCGCGAGACTCCAAGAAGAGGATCAAACCGAGCACCAGGATCAGCGAGATCGCAACGACGGCCAGCCAGTAAAGGATCTTTAGCACCATGGAAAACCCGCCAGCAACATATACGGCCGGCAGCCGATTGGCCGAGGCGGCGCGTGACCTGCTCAACGCCAACCCCTCGCTCCCGCTCGCGATGGGAGCCGTCGGAGCCCTGCTCGTCTCGGCGACCGCCGACGGCGGCTACTACCCGACCATCTGGTACGCAACCGCGCTCTTCACGGTCGGGCTGCTCGCCGTCGGCCTCGTGGTGTTGAGCCAGCGGATCGATGCCCCACGCGCCGCACTTCTCGCGATCGCGCTGCTGGCGGGATTCGCCGCTTGGAGCTACCTGTCGATCGGCTGGGCCGAGAACAAGGCCGTCGCCTGGGACGGCGCCAACCGGGCGGCGTTCTACGCCGTGCTGCTCGCACTGCTGTCGCTCTGGCGCTTCGACGCCCGAGGTGGCCGGATCGTCCTCGCCATGGTCGGGCTGGGCCTCGCCGCGGTCGGGCTCCTGGAGCTGCTCGACGCGGACGCCGCCGCCGACCCGGCCCGGTTCTTCATCGACGCCCGCTTCTCCGAGCCCGCCGGCTACATCAACGCGAATGTCGCCCTGTGGGCACTCGGGCTGTTTCCCTGCCTGATGCTCGCCGCCTCGCGTGAGGCCCATCCTCTGCTGCGCGGCTTGGCGCTGGGCGGCGGCACCCTGCTGGCATCCCTGGCTCTGCTCGGCCAGAGCCGCGGCTGGATACTCGCCCTGCCGCTCGCCCTCATCGTCTACCTGATCGCCTCGCCACGCCGTGTAAGGGCGCTGGGGCCGGTGGTGCTGATCGGAATCGCGACGTTTGCGCTCGCCGGACCGATTCTCGACGTACACGATGGAGAAGGGACACTGGCGGCCAAGCTCTCGGTCGCCACCGGCGACATCCTCACGGTCAGCCTCGTTCTGCTCCTGATCGGGATCGGGATCGGCTTCGCCGACCGAGCAGCCAATCCACGCCCCCAGACCGTCGATCTCGTCCGGACCGGCGTCGGAACCTTGGTCGCAGCGGTGGTGGCGATCGCCGTCGTGCTGGTCGTGGTCGCGGTCGGCAACCCGGCCACGAAGGCCTCAGACGCCTGGAACGACTTCAAGAGCGGCGAGGACCAGGCCGAGCAGGGATCCTCGCGCTTCACCACGGGTGGCACGAATCGCTACGACTTCTGGGTGGTCGCGTGGGATCTCTTCGAACGCGATCCTCTGACCGGGATCGGATCGGAGAACTTCCAAGAGGACTACCTGCGCCTGGGCAAGAGCGGTGAGGAGCCTCGCTTCCCTCATTCGATCGAGTTGGGCGTCCTCTCCCAGACCGGCCTGATCGGCTTCCTGCTGTTCTTCGCGGCGCTCGGCGCCGCGGCTGTCTCGGCCTTCAGAGGCTTGCGCGCGACACCCGCCGCTGCGGCGGCCGCGGCCGCCGCAGCGGCGTCGTTCGTCTACTGGCTGCTGCACGCCTCGGTCGACTGGTTCTGGGAGTTTCCGGCGCTTACGGGACCGGCCGTCGCTCTGCTCGGACTCGCGGGCGCCCTCGGCACCCAGCGCAGGGAGGTCAACCCGCAGAGAAAGCTCGTCCCGCTCGTCGCCGTCGTGGGCCTTGGGGTCTTGGCCATCAGCCTCACCGCCCCGTGGCTGTCCGCCCGAGAGAGCGACCGCGCCGCGAAAGAGTGGCAGTCCGGCATCGGCAATGCCTACTCTCGTCTCGACCGCGCCCGAGCGTTGAATCCCCTCTCCCCCCAACCGGATCTGATGGCCGGAACCATCGCCCTGCGCGTCGAGGATCAGGCGGAGGCGCAAAGCCGCTTCGAGGCGGCGCTCGAGCGTCAGCCCCGCGTCGCCTATGCGCTGCTGGAACTCGGCGTGATCGCGGCTGAGCAAGGCAGGCGGCAAGTCGCCACACGCCTGCTTTCCGCCGCACTGCGCGAAAGTCCAAGAGACGACGTGGCCCGTGATATCCTCACGGACGTTCGAAAGGGGCAGCCCGTGAGCAGCGCCGAGGTCAACAAACGGATCCTCGAAGGTGCGCGTTCAAGGGTTGAATAGCGTCTTGCTTCTCTTGAGAACTATTGGCAATGTGCCGATAGTCGTGTTATGAAGAAGTTGCCCCCCCAGTCGCGTCTCGAATCTGAGGACGTATTGGGGGATTGCCGACCGGCAGTTTCTGTGGGTCGGGTATCCGACTCGAAGGAACGTGGAGACGATGACCAAGATTTCAACTGCAGTTCTTGCTGTTCTGGCCCTAACGCTGGTCTTCGCCTCAGTGGCGCCCGCCCAGACCGTGGACGGATACAACAACGTCGGGGGCAACCTGCAGGACAAGGTGGACCAAGGCCCCACCAGCGAGCCCGCCGGAACCGCACCGACCAACGAAGTGGCTGGGGATGTTGAGGTCTCGGACGCCGAGAACCTGCCCTTCACGGGTCTCGACGTCGCGCTGCTGGTTGGAGCGGGCGGGCTGTTCGTCGCGCTCGGCTTCGGCATGCGCAGACTCACTCGACCCTCCGCATAGGGAAGGGGCACCGAGAGGCATTCTCTCCGCCGGGACGGCAACAGATAGGACGTCTCGGCGGAGTCTCGTGCCAGGCGCTGCCAAAGGATGATCGTGAAGGAAGCGCTAGCGACATCCCCGCAGGCCGATGAGGTCCGTTCCTCCGGGCACGGATCGAAGAGTGCCGTAGCAACCCCTTCGCTTGCGCAGCGCCTGTTCGACGGCACCGGCTGGCGTCTGCTGCGCATCGGCGCCGATACGCTGCTGCTGATCGTCGCCACGGTGTTCGCCCAGATCGGCGCGCCGGACTCGCTCGGCGACGACGGCTCCACCCTCGTCTGGCTGTTCCCGCCTCTTGTGCTGGGCCTGCTCGCCTCACGGGGCCTGTACGACAACCGGACCCACACGCGGATCCTCGACGGCCTCGGCAAGTTCGTCGCCGCCACCGCGCTGGCCGCGGTCGTGCTGATCGCAGGCGCGGCGTTCGTCGATCCCGATTCCGACCCGGCCCTGCTGCTGGGCAGAGTCTGGCTGTTCAGCACGATTCTCCTGATCGTCGGGCGGTTCGTGCTCGAGTGGGCTCAGCGACGGGGACGCAGCAGCGGGCTGGTCGCCAAGCCGACGCTGATCATCGGCGCCGGCGTGGTCGGCACCCACGTGGAGCGCCACCTGTCCGGACAGCCGCAGCTCGGGCTTCGTCCGATCGGATATCTCGATGCCGATCCTCCCCCCCAGGAGATGACTCCCGATCGCCAGGCTCCTGTGCTCGGCCGTCCCGAAGATCTCGAATGGGCGGTGCGGGAGACCCACGCCGAGCACATCGTGTTCGGCTTCCTCGGGGCGCCCGACAGCGAGCTGATCCCCCTCATCCAACGCGCCGAGGGCCTCGGATGCGAGGTCTCCTTCGTGCCGAGGCTCTTCGAGAGCGTCAACGTCCACGTCGCCCTCGAGCACCTCGGTGGGCTCCCGCTGTTCGGGGTCCGCTCGATCGACCCGAAGGGATGGCAGTTCACGATCAAGCACGCGCTCGACCGTCTCGTCGCCGGCGTCCTCGTCGTCCTGCTCATTCCGGTGCTCGTCGTGCTGTCGCTCGCCGTCAGGCTCAGCAGCCCAGGCCCGGTCCTCTTCCGTCAGGTACGAGTGGGGCGCGACGGCAAGGAGTTCGAGATGCTGAAGTTCCGCTCGATGGCGGCCGAGCGGCAGCCCTCCCCCACCGCCCTGGGAGACCAGAACGGAGGCGTAGTCGGACTCGTCGGCGACATCGCTCCCGGCGGAGTCGAGGGCGCCGATCGCCGCACGCTCGTCGGATCGTTCATACGCTCGAGCTCGCTCGACGAGCTGCCCCAGCTCTTCAACGTCCTGCGGGGAGACATGAGCCTCGTCGGGCCGCGGCCGGAGCGTCCTGAGTTCGTCGACGTCTTCGGCTCGCGCATCGCGCACTACGAGCACCGCCATCGCGTCAAGTCCGGCGTCACCGGCTGGGCGCAGGTCAACGGCCTGCGCGGCAAGACGTCGCTGCGCGACCGCGTCGAGTGGGACAACTTCTACATTGAGAACTGGAGCCTGGCTCTAGACCTGAAGATCCTGCTGATGACGATCGCGGCGCTCTTCCATCGCGCCGAGTAGCACGCAACGCCGCGTAGCCGGACGGCGTGGAGCACGCGGCGCTCTGCTGGTCCTATGCCCGCTGCTGGCCCTTCTGATCGGCTATCTCGTGCTGTCGCCGACCGTCCAGGCGCCGGCCAAGACGGACGACCGCAGCGCCGGCAGCGTGCGGTTCGTCAACGACGCCGCATCCGACTTCGACCGCTTCACCCGCGCCCCCAGCACCTCGAGGAAGCGCTGGATGCGGCGCCACTACTACCGCCAGCGCGTCTACTCGCCGTACTTCGACCAGCGCTCCCGCTGGTTCCGGCGCGGATGGGTCTACCGCGACCTGTATGCGATCTACAAGGGATCCGTGCTCGCCCGCCGGCGCCCTGAGTGGATCCTGCGCGACGAGCACGGCAGACGGCTCTACATCCCGTTCGACTGCAACGGAAGCAGCTGCCCCCAGTACGCCGGCGACATCGGCAACCCCGCCTTCCGCCGATACTGGATCCGCAGAGCCCGGCGGGCTCTCGACGACGGGAGCTACGCGGGCCTGCACGTGGACGACGTCAACATGGCGCTGCGCGTTGGCAACCGCGATGGCGAGGCGGTGCCCCCGGTCGACCAGCGCAACGGCCGTCCGATGACTCTCACGGCATGGCGGAGGCTGGTAGCCCGGTTCGTCACGCAGATCCGCTCGGCGTTCCCGCACCACGAGATCTCCCACAACCCGATCTGGTTCGTCTCCGACGACAGGTGGGTTCGCCAGGCCTACGACGCCGCAGACTGGATCAACCTCGAGCAGGGGGTCACCGACGACGGCCTGACCGAGGGCGACGGGCGTTTCGGCCTCGAGACCTTCCTCGCGCACGTGGACCGCCTCCACGAGCTGGGCAAGCACGTCGTCTTCGACAGCTATGCCGGCACGCGCGCCTCGGCCGAGTACAACCTGGCCGCGTACCTCTTGGTAAACGGGAAGAGCGATGGGATCCGCACCGAGTACAGGCACACGCCGCGCGGCTGGTGGGCCTCCGCCTACGACTTGGCGCTGGGAGCCGCCGACGGGCCCCGCTATGAGTGGAACGGGCTGCTGCGTCGCGACTTCAAGCGTGGCTACGTGCTCGTCAACCAACCCGATCGGCCGGCTGCGACCGTCACCACCGAGGGCGCCGTGGATCTCGATCGCAAGCCCCGGAGCACGGTCTCGCTCCCCGGGGCGAGCGGAATCGTGCTGCTCAACCGCTGAGGTCGAGGAAGATGCGGCGCATGCGATCGGTGGTGATCGACTGGTCGAACAGGCGCTCGGCGCGCTCGCGACCCCGCAATCCGGTGGCCGCGGCGAGATCCCGATCGACGAGGTAGGGCTCGATGGCGGCGGCGAGGCGCTCCGGGGTCACACCGTCGACCAGCGTTCCCCCGTCGCCGACGACCTCCGCGGTACCCGCCTCGAGCTGAGCCACGACCGGCCTGCCGCGAGCCATCGCGTCCATCAGGACGGTCGGAGCGGCCTCGCTGGGGCTCCCCGGCTTGGGGCTCCTCGAGGCGGTCGCGAGCAGGCGAGCGCCGTTGAACAGCTCGTCGTAGTCCTCCACCCAGCCCAGTACCTCAGCGCGGTCCCCAAGGTCCAGCTCGGCCACCAGCTCGCCGAGATGCTGCGCGTAGTCCGGATGCATTCGATCGCTCGGCCCGGCGATCTTGATCTGCGCGGCGACCCCCCTGTCACGCAGCACCGCCACGGCACGGATCAGGTCGTCGAAGCCCTTCAGGGGGTCTAGCCTGCCCATGCAGGCGATCAGGGGAACCTCCCCCATCGGCTCGACACGATCCGGCAGCACGGCACCGGGATAGACAACGCTCACCCGATCGGCGATCGAGCCGAACTGTGCCGCCATCGCCTCGCTGACGCAGACGACGCGATCGCATCGGCGCCCGATGGCGCGCGCCACGCGGCCGTCGAAGAAGTGGTCGGGCTTCAGCCACACCAGCGGCACCCCCAGGCGGCGCGCGAGCAGGATGCCGAACAACGCTCCCTTGGTCCCGTTGGCGTGGACGACGTCGACGTCGCGATTCCTCTCCGCGACCCGGCGCGCCGCCATCGGAAAGCGCGCCAACCCCTGCTTTCCGGGCATCTCCAGCACCTCGACCGGGACACCCGCGTCGCGCAGGGTCGACGCGAACGGCCCGTCGTCGAGCAGGACGGCCCTCGCGTCCACGGACCCGGCAAGCCCGCTCAGCAACCGCGAGATCATGGACTCCGCCCCACCACGCTGGCCGAACGGCAGGACGAACAGGACGCGTGGAGCAGGGCCCCCTCTCTCCCCCTGCCCCTCCATCAACCGTCCCCGGGAGCCGAGTGCCGGTGGCGAAGCGGCCTGGTAGCCCAGCGCGCCAGCCGGGCGGGCGCCGAGGCCCGCACCGAGTGGTACCTCCCCCGCACCCGCAGCTCGAAGGTCAGCCGCCCGTCGATCGGGCTCGGGCTCTCGCGACCCAGCTCATAGGCGGTCAGGCCGCCCCGGCCGGCGCAGGTAACGGCATTCGTGTGCCCCGCCCGCTCGACCGCCGCCGGAGCCTCGGCCGAGTACTCGCAGTTGGGGAAGGCGAACGACGGCACCTCGACGCCCAGCATGTCCTCGAGCTCGGCCTTGCACGCCACGAGCTCCTCGTAGACCTCCTGGCCGCTTGCCAGCCCCAGCTTGACGTGCTCGCGGGTGTGGGAGCCGATCTCCACCAACGGATCGGCGGCGACCTCCAGGAGCTCCGAGCGGGTCATGAAGCGGACCCCGGCCCCAGGCTCGAGGAACGGGTACTCCCTGCCGAGCAGGCCCGGGCATACGAAGAAGGTGGCCGGAACGTCGAGCTCCCTCAACAGAGGCCAGAGGAGGGAGTGGTAGTCCTCGGTGCCGTCGTCGAAGGTCAGCGAGCACGCTCGCTCGAGGCTCTCCCCCGCCCGCAGCCGGCGAGCGAACTCCGCCTGATGGACGAACTCGTACCCTCGCCCGCGCAGCAGGTCGACATGCCTGCGCAGCACGGCGACCGGCAGCATCAGGCCGTAGGGGTCCAACTCCCGGCGAACGTCGGCCACGCCGTGATAGGCAAGGACCAGCGGGCGCATCAGCGCACGCTCACCGGAGGATTTGCTCGGACTCGCTCCCGGTTACCAGTGGTGGCCGTTCGCTCAGGTAGTAGGGCGACGGCTCGGCCCGAGCGCCGATCACCACGACGCCCAGCGGCTCTGCGGAGAAGGTGTCGAGCGTCTCGCGCAGCTCGGCCACGTGGTGGATGGTGATCTGGCCGATCCGGCTGACGATCAGGCCGTGATCGGCATAGCGCCAGAGGACATGGCTGTCGACGAGGCCGATCAGCGGCGGCGCGTCGATCAGGCAGTACTCGTATCCCATCTCGCGCACCGCCTGGAGCAGTGGTTCCACAGCACCACTGGTGATCAGGCGGCCTGGGTCCTTCGCGCGCTTGCCGCTGCCGATCACGTGGAGGCAGCCGCGTGACTGGCTGCCGACTCCGGTCGCCACCTCGCGGACATGACGCTTCAGGAAGGCGTCGTCGACCGCTCCTTGAGCATCGATCCGGGCGAGCAGGTCGGAGAGTCCGCGGTCGAGGTCGATCCCCGCGAGCTCATGCAGGCGCGGGACGCGCAGGTCGGCGGAGATCAGCATCACCTTCCGCCCGCTGCGCGCCAGCGCGTTGCCCAGGCGCCAGGTGACCGTCGTCTTGCCTTCCCCGGTCTCGGCGCTGGTGATCAGGATCGCCGGCTTGGAATCGGGCGGTGCGAGCAGCTCGATGTTCGCGCGTAACGTGTCGTAGGCCTCGGCCTCGGCCCCTGTGAGAAGACGGCGTCGGCGCGCGGTTCCCCGATGACGGACGTAGGGGATCCCGGCGAGGACCCGAGACCCGAGCAGCTGGCCCAACTCGCGCGGATCGTCGACACGCGGCGACACCTGATCGCGAGCGAGCGAGAAGAGCACCGCCAGGAACAGCGCCGCGAAGATGGCGACGATGCCGTTGCGCAGCGGCTTCGGCGACGCCGGTGAGGAAGGAGGCTCCGCGGCCGCGAGCACCTGAAGATCGGACCCGGCGCTCGCCTCCGCAAGCGTGAGCTGGCTGAGACGCTGGCGGATGCGGTCCAGCTCGTCCTCGGCGTCGGGATCGGCCGCCAGCAGGTCCTGCTGGCTCTCGAGCTGCGTGCGGGCGGCATCGATCCGGTCGCGCTCGAACGTCGCGCGCTCCTCCAGGAAGCTGTCCGCCACCGCATTGGCGATCGCCGCGGCGGTCTCCGGATCGCCGTCGCTCGCCGTGATCTCGATGATGTTCGCCTCGGCGGCCTCCGGATCGACGCGAGACTCCACCTTCCCCTCGAGCGAGCCCTCGCTCTCCCCGGGGACCTTGGCGGCCGCCGCACGCATGACGCGCGGCGCCGTCAGGAGGGCGTCCGTGGTGGCGAGCTGGCGCTGCACCGCATCGGAGTTGACGTCGGTGAAGCCTGAGACGCTCGAGGCGACGACGATCGTGGAAGTCGCCTCGTAGCTCTTGGGCAGCAGGAACGAGGCCACGACGACGACGAGCGTCACCGCGGCGACGATCATCGCGATGAGCGGCAGATCGCGGCGGACCGCCGCGAGATATCGCCGCGTATCCACCCCCTCTTCGGCTCTCACGGAGAGGCTGGTCCTGGAATCTCGACTGCTCAAGGTCGCAGGAGCCTAGCGAGCCGGGCGGTCAGCCCGCGACTTGCCGTGAACCCGGAGCCCAGAGCCCGCACGGACCGGCTGTCGGCGGGATGCCGAGGAGACGCCGGTCTCCTACGAGATTCGTCCAGTTGGGACAGCGGAACGGCGTCAAGTGCCCATCCGGGGCCGATGAGGTGAGTCGAGATGGCCGCCCCGCTCTCACACATCCTCCGCACGATCGCCGTCGCCGTCGTGACGGCCCTCCTGCTCGCCGTCCCTGCGGGGTCCGCCAGCGCCGCGGGAGAAGGCAAGGTCCGCTTCGTCAAGGACGCCAGCGCCGACTTCGACGGCTACACGAGCCGTCCCGCCACGGCCCAGGCCGATTGGATGCGCAGCCGCTTCCACCGCGCGAAGGTCTACGCCTCGTACTTCGACTCGCGCACGTCCTGGTACCCGTCGGGTTGGAGCTACCGCGACCTCTACGCGATCTACGAGGACTCCGACGTCGCCTCCCAGCATCCGGAGTGGATCCTCAAGGATGCCCAGGGCCGCAACCTCTACATCCCCTATGGCTGCTCCGGCGGCAGCTGCCCGCAGTTCGCCGGCGACGTGGGCAGCCCGCAGTTCCGGGCCCACTGGATCGCGAGCATGCGCCAGCGCCTCGACGCGGGCAACTACAAGGGCATCTACATCGACGACGTCAACATGCGCTTCCGGGTGGGCGACGGGAACGGAGACGGCGCCGACCCGATCGACCCGCGGACCGGCCAGGCGATGAGCTTCACCACCTGGCGACGCTACGTCGCCGAGTTCACCGAGGAGATCCGCGCAGCCTTCCCGAACCACGAGATCGTCCACAACGCGATCTGGTACGCCGATCAGAACGACCAGTACGTGAAGCGCGCCCACCAGGCCGCCGATTACATCGACCTCGAGCGCGGCGTCAACGACAGCGGCATCACCGGCGGTGGCGGCACCTGGGGCTACGAGACCTACCTCGGCTACGTGGACAAGCTCCACGCGATGGGCAAGGCGGTCGTATTCGACAGCTATGCCGAGGACCGTGCGGGCGCCGAGTACAACCTCGCCTCCTATCTGCTCGTCAACGAGAGCCGCGACGGCGTCGGCACGAGCTATCGCACCACGCCGGACGACTGGTGGTCGGCCGGCTACGAGCTCGACCTCGGCGCCGCCCAGGGCCGGCGCTACGAGTGGAATGGGCTGCTGCGGCGAGACTTCGAGCTCGGCTACGTGCTCGTGAACCAGCCCGGGGCCGGCGACGCCTCGGTATCGACTACAGGCGCCTTCAACCTCGACGGTCAGGCCCAGCCGACGACCAGGCTCGACGCCGGTCAGGGCGTGATCCTCAAGGGCGCCACGACGGCTCCGGCCCCATCCGGCTCGATCATCCTCAACCCCGTCCCGAACCCGGTCAAGCGCCAGCCCGACGTCAGGAAGCAGGGCAACGGCGCCAAGGCCAAGGGCAAGCGCAACCGTCCCGCTCGCATGCGGCGCGCGGTGCTGCTGCGCGGCAAGGTCCGCGCCGCGGGACACGGCAACGTGATGACTCTCGTCGTCAAGCGCAAGACCCGCCACGGCGCCTCGAAGACGGTCCGCAAGGCCAAGACGCGCGTATCGGCCGGCGGCCGCTTCAGCCGCCTCCTGCGTCGGCTGAAGCCCGCTCGCTACGTGGTCGTCGCGAGCTACTCCAAGCGGTCGGGCGTGAAGGTGCCACTGCGCACGCGCCACTTCAAGATCCGCTACTGAAGCGGCGTATCCGGCCTTCAGGCGAGCGCCCGACGCGGCCCGCCGCCGTCAGGGCGAACCCCTACGATCCGCAGGTGCGCCGCGTCCTCCTGGCATTCGAACCACCCGACGGCGGCGTCGCCGAGCAGGTGCTCCAGCTCGCCCTGCTGCTGCCACAGCACGGCTGGGAGCCCACCGTCGCCGGGCCGGCCGAAGCGATCACCTACCCGGCGCTCGAGCGAGCCGGCGTCCCGATCGTCCGCCTCGACATCGACCGTGCCCTGAATCCCAAGCGCTATCTCGCTGCTGGCGGGGCGCTTGCCGATCTGCTGCGCGAGGGGCGCTTCGACATCCTCCACGCCCACTCGTCGAAGGCCGGCACGCTCGCCCGGGTTGCCGCTCGCCGCGCGCGGGTGCCGGCTGTCTACAGCCCCCACTGCTACGCCTTCGTCGGGCCCCAGCCCGCATTCCGGAGAACGGCCGCGGTAGCGGTCGAACGCGTGCTGGCCCGCGTGACGGCAGCCACCGTCTGCGTTGCCGACGATGAGCGAAGAGTCGCCATGGAGGCGAAGATCGGCCGCCCGGATCGACTCCATGTCGTCCACAACGGCGCCGCCGCCTGCGAGGAGGAGCCGGAGGGCGACGCGGAGCTGGCCGCGTTCGCGGCCGAAGGACCGCTCGCGGGCGTCCTCACGGTGCTCAGGCCGCAGAAGGCGGTGCACGTCTTCATCGATGCGGCGCCCGCGATCCTCGAGCGGGTCCCGGAGGCCCGCCTCGCGGTGATCGGAGACGGCGATCTGCGCAGCGAGCTCGAGGCCCGCGCGCGGACGCTCGGGCTCGACGAGCGGCTGCGCTTCTTCCCGTTCCGGCGCCCCGCGGCGCGACAGCTGCGAGACCTCGACGTCTTCGTGCTGCCATCGCTCTGGGAGGCGTTCCCGATCTCTGTGCTGGAGGCGCTCGCCTGCGGCGTTCCGCAGGTCGCAACCGCTGTTGGCGGTACGGGAGAGGCCGTCTCCGACGGCACCACCGGCCTGCTGTGCCCGCCGGGCGATGCGGCCGCGCTTGCCGACCGGATCTCCTCCCTGCTCGCCGATCCCGCGATGCGCGAGCGGATGGGCGTCGCCTCCCGCGCGCGCCACCACGAGCTCTTCACGCTCGACCGGATGGTCGAAGGGACTGCCGCCGTCTACGAGTCCGTGGCGGACGGGCGCTAGTTTCTCGCGCGGGAGCGACGTGGTGACCGACCGAGCCAGACAGCCATGAGCCAGGCGCTCACTCGAGCCGAGCTGCGGGCACCGACCTTCCAACGCGGCGCGGTGGCGTTTGCCGGGGCGATCGGCGTCCTGCTCGGGGCCACGATCCTCGCGATTGCGCTCCAGCGCTATCAGCCCTCTTGGCTGATAGTCATCGCCGGTTGCGTCGGCCTCGGCATCGTCCTTGCGCTCGCGGTGGCCCGTTACGACGCGGCCGTCGCGCTCGGGCTGCTGCTGATCGGGGTCGTGCAGGTGGAGCCCGCGCCACCGGACGCCGTCTTCGGGATCGTGATGGCCGTCGCGCTCGTGACCGGCCGCTTCCACCTCGAGGGCGCCCCGCTCTCGATGGTGGTGCTCGTAGGCGCCCTGCTGACCATCAACACCCTGTCGATCATCGAGGCGACGGATCCCGTGCGCGCCGTGATGTTCTTCGCGATCACGGCCTACCTGGCGGTCTTCGCGATCTGGTTCGCCGGCTATCTCGATTCCGAGCGACGAGCTCGCCTGACCGTGCGCATGTACCTGCTGGCCGCCCTGGCGTCGGCCGTGCTCGGCTCGGTGTCGCTGTTCTTCGCCTTCCCCGGCAGCGAGCTCATGAACAACGGCGGGCTGCGCGCGAAGGCGCTGTTCGAGGACCCGAACGTCTACGCGCCGTTCCTGATCCCGATCATGCTGATCCTGGTCGACGAGCTGCTGGCGCCCAAGCTGCTGCGCTCAGGCCGACTGACCAAGCTGGCGTTGCTGTTCGTCCTCGCGCTCGGGCTGTTCTTCTCCTACTCCCGCGGCGCCTACCTCAACTTCGTCCTCGGAGTGGTCGTGATGCTCGGCATCACCGCCCTGCGGCGGGGCGGCGGACGACAGGCGATGACCCTCCTGGTGGTGATGACGATCGGCGGGCTCGCCGTCTTCGGTGCGACATCGGCAACGGGATCGCTCGACTTCCTCCAGCAGCGGGCCCAGGAGCAGAGCTATGACGTCGAGCGCTTCGCCGCCCAGCGACGGGGCATCGAGTACGGGCAGACCCATCCGCTGGGCATCGGGCCGGGCCAGTTCGAGGTGATCGCCCCCCATCCGACCCACAACCTCTACATCCGGGTCTTCTCGGAGCAGGGGCTGGTAGGTCTGCTGGTGATCCTCGCGCTGGTGCTGGGGACGCTCGTGCTGGCGCTGCGCAACGCCATCCTCGGAAGGGATACCTACGGCATCAGCTCGGCCGCCCTGCTGGGCGCCTGGCTCGGGCTGGTCGTCGAGTCGATGGTGATCGACACCCTCCACTGGCGCCACCTCTGGCTGGTCGCGGCGCTCATATGGGCAGGCTCGCGCGTAAAAATGCCGCAAAGAGCGGGAAGAGCGCGCATTTAGGCAATCCCGTCGGGGCTCTCTGTTAGCGTGCCACGACTTGATGCGGAGACTGGCCTACCCCATCAGCTTGGTGTTCGTCGCGCTGCTCCTTCTTCCTTCTCAGGTTGTGGCACGCAAGCACGAGCCCGGCGCTGTACCGCGGTTGATCAATGGGATCAACAAGTTCCGCTCGGCCCACGGCGTCGGCCCGCTCAAGATGTCGGCGAGCCTCAACCGCAGTGCTCGCGCCTGGTCGCGCCGGCTGGTCGTGACCGACAACTTCAGCCACGCCTCGTCCATCCAGGCCAGCTCTCGCTTCCGTCTACTGGGCGAGACAATCGCCTATCACTACGGCTGGAGGCTGCAGATGCGTCGATCGCCGCTCGGGCAATGGCGCAACTCCTCCGGACACTCCGCTCTCCTGCTGAACCCCGCGTTCGACTACGTCGGCATCGGCCGAGCCGCCGGATACTTCGGCAGCCGGCGCGCAACGGTCTGGACAGCCCAGTTCGGCAGCCACTAGCCGAGCCCTCGGGTTCGGATACCTCGCAAGAAAGCTAAGGTTCCACGCCATGTCTGACTTGGCTGGGCGCAAAGCCCTCGTGACAGGGGCAGGGGGCTTCATCGGGGGCCACCTGACCGAGATGCTCGTGCGTCAGGGCGCTGAGGTGCGCGGCCTGGCTCGCTACAACTCGCGGAACGAGCGCGGGACGCTCGATTGGCTCGATCCGGAGGTGTCCGGCCAGGTAGAGGTGATACTCGGCGACATCCGGGACCTCGAGTCGGTCGCACGGGCGATCGAGGGCGTCGACGTGGTCTTCCACCTCGCAGCTCAGATCGCCATCCCCTACTCCTACCTCAACCCGCGCGACTTCTTCGAGACCAACGTGCTCGGCACGTTCAACGTCGTCCAGGCGGCACTGGACGCAGGCGTGCAGCGAGTGGTCCACACCTCGACCAGCGAGGTCTACGGCACGGCGCAGGTGATTCCGATCACCGAGGATCACCCGCTCGAGCCGCAGTCGCCCTATGCGGCGAGCAAGCTGGGAGCGGACAAGCTCGTGGACTCCTACAACCGCTCGTTCGAGCTCCCGACCGTCGTGCTGCGGCCCTTCAACACCTTCGGACCGTTCCAGTCGGCGCGCGCGGTGATCCCGACGATCATCAGCCAGGCCCTCGCGGGCGGCCCGCTTCAGCTCGGCTCGCTCGACCCGCGTCGCGACATGACCTTCGTCACCGACACCGCGGCCGGCTTCGTCGCGGCCGCGACAGCCGGCGATCAGGCCGTGGGGCGCACGGTGCAGCTGGGCACCGGCTACGACGTCTCGATCGGCGACATCGTGAAGCTGGTCGGAGAGATCATCGGCCGCGAGCTCGAGGTGCAGCTCGACAGCAACCGCGTCCGGCCCCCGGCCAGCGAGGTCCTGCGGCTGATCTCAGGACCGGACCTGGCCAAGGACCTGATCGGCTGGGAGCCTACGATCGAGCTGCGCGAGGGACTCTCGCGCACGGTCGACTACATCAGCGAGAACCTCCACCGCTACCGAACCGACGAGTACGTCCGGTAGCGGTTCCCGTCTGGCGTCGTAGGCGCTAGGCCCCAGGCTCGCGGCGCGGCACGAGCACCGAGCGCTTGAACTCGGCGACCAGGACGCCGTCCTGGTTGAGCACGCGGGTGTGGACGCGGACGATGCCCCGGTCCAGCTTGGACTTGGAAGGCCGGATCTCGAGCACCTCCGACTCGCAGAAGAGCGTGTCGCCGTGGAAGACCGGCGCAGGGTGCGAGAGGTCGTCGGTGGCCAGGTTGGCGATCGCCTTGCCTGAGACGTCGCCGACGGACATGCCCAGCGCCAGCGAGTAGACGAGCGGCCCGACCACGACGTTGCGGCCCTGCTGCGACTGCTTGGC
Source organism: uncultured Solirubrobacterales bacterium (assembly GCA_963715445.1). Taxonomy (GTDB): domain Bacteria; phylum Actinomycetota; class Thermoleophilia; order Solirubrobacterales; family Thermoleophilaceae; genus JAAYBF01. The sequence continues at coordinate 1,953,727 of OY970240.1, read as the reverse complement.
GTACACGTCGTTGATGTGCAGCGGGTGGTGGTTCATCGTGATCAGGCAGAACATGTGGTCGTCCGCCTCGGTCACGGTCTTCGCCGGCCAGTGCTTGTAGACGGCGCCGAGCTCGAAGTCCTCCAGGTAGCGCCCGTAGGGACGGGCTCCCGAGGCTTCGCGCGTCGCCTGATCTGTGTCTACGGTCATGTGCTCCTCAAGTCGGTTGATCGGTCAGTCAATCGGAAGGCGCGGAATGCTAGCCGTCGATAGATTCCGGTGCCCATGCGCAATCCACGTGACTTCTTCAAGCCCCTTGCAACCGGCGCGCCGGACCCGATCCACGACGTGCCGTTCAAGCCATCGCGGATGATCCACTTCCTCGACTTCTCGAACGAGAAGATGGTCGCCAAGGCGCCCGACATCGCGAGCAAGGTCGACATCCTGCTCGGCAACCTCGAGGACGCGGTGCCGGTCGACCGCAAGGAGGCCGCACGCGAGGGCCTGATCACCGTAGGCCGCGACATGGAGCTCGGCGACACCGCTCTCTGGGTGCGTGTCAACTCGCTCGAGAGCCCGTGGGTGCTCGACGACCTGACCCGCCTCGTCGGCGAGATCGGCGACAAGCTCGAGACCATCATGGTCCCGAAGGTCGAGGGCGCCTGGGACATCCACTACGTCGACCGCCTGCTCGCCCAGCTGGAGGCGAAGGCGGGCGTTCAGCGCCCGATCCTGATCCACGCGATCCTCGAGACCGGCATGGGCGTCGTGAACCTGGAGGAGATCGCCACCGCCAGCCCGCGCATGCAGGGCATGAGCTTCGGCCCTGCCGACCTCGCCGCCTCGCGCCGGATGAAGACCACCCGCGTCGGCGGCGGCCACCCCGGCTACCGGGTCATCAACGATCCCGATCCCGACAACCCGGAGGCCCCGCGCGCAACCGCGCAGCAGGACCCCTGGCACTACTCGATCGCGCGCATGGTGGACGCCTGCACCTCCGCGGGCCTCCTCCCCTTCTACGGCCCCTACGGCGACATCAAGGACGTCGAGGGCTGCGAGGCGCAGTTCCGCGCGGCGTTCCTGCTCGGCTGCGTCGGCGCCTGGTCGCTGCACCCCGTGCAGATCGACATCGCCAAGCGCGTCTTCTCGCCGGACCCGGACGAGGTCAAGTTCGCCAAGAAGGTGATCGAGGCCATCCCGGACGGCCGCGGCGTGCACATGATCGACGGCAAGATGCAGGACGACGCCACCTGGAAGCAGTGCAAGGTGATGGTCGGCCTGGCCGAGATGCTCGCCAAGAAGGACCCCGAGCTCGCCGCGTCCTACGGCTTCGAGCCGGTCGCCGGCTAGCGGCGACCGCTCCGCTCGCCGCTCAGCCGGCTTTCTTCAGCACGACTGCGCGCGGCTTGACGCCGCCGCCGCGCAGCTTGACGCGCAGGCGACCCGACGACGCCTTGGCCAGGCGCGAGCGGCCCGCGCGGTTCAGGCGGATGCGCACGGTCTTGGACTTCCCGGCAGCGATGGAGAAGCGCTTGGCGCCGAGCACCACGCGAACGGTCCGCTTGCCGCGCCGGACCTGCGCCGTGAGGGTGGCGCGCCCCTTGCAGCGGCCCTCGCCGCGGCAGCGGACCTTCAGCCGCGCCACGCCCTCCTTCACATTCGCGGTACGGGCGGCGATCGCGGTCCCCGGGTCGGCGACGCAGGACACCCGCACGGCCACAGTGGCGGTGTCCCCACCTGGTGACAGGGAGTATGTGAAGGTGTCGGCAGTGGCGCCCTCGTTGCAGTAGTTCGCGTCCGGTCGGTAGGCGAGGCCGGACCCTCCATCGGCGATGGTCACCGAGCCGTTCACGGGCTGCGTCACGGAAGCCACCGACTTCGGAGCGCCCCCGTCCACATCCGTGTCGTTCGCCAAGACCGCGATGGCGGTCGAGGCAGCGTCCTCGGCCACCGTCGACGAGTCGTCCACCGCCACCGGCGGATCTTCGACACAGGTCACCGTCACCTCGACCGTCGCCATGTCGCCGCCCGGCGACAAGGCGTACGTGAAGTCGTCGGTCGCACCGCCCTGGCTGCAGTAGTTCGCATCCGGTCGGTACGTCAGGCCGGACCCTCCCCCGGTGATCGCCACCGTGCCGTTCCCGGGCTGCGTAACCGAGGTGACCGAGACCGGGCCGCCGTCCGTGTCCGTGTCGTTTCCGAGAACGTTGACCGCCGTCGCCTGCGCGTCCTCCGTCAGCGTCGGCGCGTCATCGACCGCCGTCGGAAGATCGTCGACGCACGACACCGTCACCTCGACCGTCGCGGTGGCGTCGCCCGGCGAAAGCGTGTACGTGAAGTCGTCGGTCGGGGCGCCGTCGTTGCAGTAGCCGGCGTGGGGCCGGTACGTCAGTCCGGTTCCTCCACCGATGATCGTCACCGTGCCGTTCGCGGGCTGCGTGACCGAGTCGACCGAGAGCGTGTCACCACCCGGATTCGCGTCGTTGTCAAGCACGTCGATCTGTGTCGCGGCGGCATCCTCCGAAACCGTCGCAGCGTCGCCGACAGGCATCGGGAACCCGAGGATCCAGAGCTCCCTGCCCGCCGCCGCGGTCTCCGCGACGAAGAAGACGGCGTCGCCGACCTGCGTGAACTCCGTCGGGCTGGAGCTTTCGGCATCGCCCTCGTTGATGTCGGCGACCATCCTCGTGCCGGCCTTGGTGCCATCCGACACCCAAGGCTCGTAGCCGTGCACGCCGTTGTTGCCGGAGAAGAAGAGCAGGTCGTCGATCGCCGTCAGCTGCTCGGGCATGGACGAGTCCAACCCGCTATCGATGTCCTCGACGATCCTGGTGCCGGCTGCTGTGCCGTTCGATCTCCACAGCTCGGTGCCGGTGCCGCCGCCGTCACCCCCGACGAAGTACGCCACCCCGTCGACGACGGTCAGCGCCCCGAGCACTCCTACGCCGTCCTCGACCTGCGTCGTTCCCTCTGGGGTCCCATCCGTTCTCCAGAGCGTGGTGGCGGGGCCGCCGTCGCTGGCGGTGAACAGGACCATCCCATCGACCTCGACGGCGCTCGGGATGAGCGGCAGGCCCCACGTCGGCCCCTGCTCGATGTCGTCCAACATCGTGATCTCGCCTTCGGCGGCGTCATAGACCCAGAGCTCGGACCCGAAGGGCCCCGTCCAACCGGCGAAGAAGAGCTTGCCGTCCGCCCAGACGAGCGGCGTCACGCCGAGGAAGACATCGCTGGAGACCGGCTCCGTACCGACATCCGTCCCGTCCGACTTCCAGAGCTTGAGGCCTGTCCCATCGTCGCCCCCGAAGTACACCGTGTCGCCAACCGTGACCATGGGCCCTTGGACGCTGGGCCACTCGGATTCGAAGCTCTTCACCAGCGTCGTCTCGCCCGGTGAACCCTCGTAGACCCACAGCCCGTAGTCCGCGCCGTCGTAGGCACGGAAGTACGTCTGGGTCTCGGCAAGCGTGAGGGTGTCGGGGGATGAGCCGAGAGGGCCCGGATTGACGTCCGTGACGAGACCGGTGCCCTCGGGAGTCCCGTCCGATGCCCACGGCTCGTCGCCGTGGGTCCCGTCATCCGCCCTGAAGATCAGCTCGCCGAAGGCGTCGGTCATCCCAATCGGGTGTGACGGATCCTCGCCTGGATTGATGTCCTTGAACAGGGTCGTTCCGACCTCGGTCCCGTCCGAGGACCACAGCTCCCGTCCGGTGGTCCCCGTGCCGTCGTTCGCCGAGAAGTACAACCGATCCTCGAACTCGGCGAGAGAGAAGATCTCCCCGTTCGCGGACCCGGGACCGATGTTGCGAACAAGAGACGGCTCGCCCATGCCCAGCGCCGGAGCGGAGAAGACCAGGCAGCCCAGGAAGATCGCGCAGCAGGCAGCAACCGCTTCTTCTCGCACCACGCCGATACCCCTCCGCTCGACCACCTTGCGCACCAGCCTAGCCAACATGGTCCCGCGCGTCAGGCTGCGGTATCCCTGCTCCGGTAGGGTTCACGCGCCCCGCAGGCCCTGAGACCCGACCCGGAGTTCACACTTGAAGTTCTACGAGTACGAGGCGCGCCAGATCGTCGAGCAGGCCGGCATCCCCGTCACCAAGTACGGGTTCGCCAAGACCGCCGACGAGGCGCGCAAGATCGCCGAGGACATCGGCGGACCCACCGTCATCAAGTCCCAGGTGCTGACCGGCGGCCGCATGAAGGCCGGCGGCGTCAAGTTCGCCGACACGCCGGACGAGGCCGCCGCCCACGCCGAGGACATCCTGGTGCTCGAGATCAACGGCCACATGCCGCGCGGCGTGCTGGTGGACCCGAAGGCCCAGGTCAAGCAGGAGTACTACGCCGGCGTCGTCTGGGACGGCACGCGCAAGCAGCCGCTCCTGCTGTTCAGCGACATGGGCGGGATCGACATCGAGCAGGTCGCCGAGGAGCATCCCGATCACGTCGGGCGCGGCCACTTCTCGAACCTCCTCCCCTATTCCGACTTCCAGGCCAAGCAGGTGATCGCCGCCGCCGGGGTGACCGGCAGCGAGCTGAACAAGCTGACCCCGATCCTCACCAGGCTCGCGCGCCTCTTCCAGGAGCGCGACATGACCCTCGCGGAGATCAACCCGCTGGCCCAGCTCGAGGACGGCAGCTTCGTCGCGCTCGACGCCCACATGGAGATGGAGAACGAGGCGATGGGCCGCCAGAAGAAGGTGCTCGCCTCGATCGGCATCGCCGAGGACGAGGGAACCCGGGAGGGACACGAGCCGACCCCGTTCGAGGCGCTCGTTAAGGAGATCGACTCGGCCGACCACCGCGGCGTGATCCAGGGCAAGGACACCGGCTTCCACGGCAACATCGGCCTCGTGATCGGCGCGGGCGGCGGCTCGCTGACCCTGACCGACGCGGTGCGCTCCCAGGGCGGCGCTCCGGCCAACTACTCGGAGATTGGCGGCAACCCGTCGGTCGCCAAGGCATGCGGCCTCGCCAAGGCGGTGCTGGAGAAGGAAGGCGTCGAGAAGATCGCGGTGATGATGTCGATCGTCTCGAACACCCGTGTCGACATCGTCGCGCGCGGCGTAATCAAGGCCTGCCTCGAGCTCGGCAAGGATCCCGGCGAGACCGTCGCGATCTTCCGGATCCCCGGCGCCTGGGAGGACGAGGGCTTCAAGATCCTCGACAAGTACGGGATCGAGTACTGCGACCGCACCGTCTCGCTGCACGAGGCGGCGGGCCGTGCCGTCGCGAAGATCCAAGGAGAGGCCGCCTGATGTCGATCCTCATCAACGAGAACACGACCTTCATCGTCCAGGGCATCACCGGGCGCGAGGCAGTCAACCTGACGCGCGAGTGCCTCGACTACGGCTCGAAGATCGTCGGCGGCGTGACCCCGGGCCGCAAGGGCCGCGAGGTCCACGGCGTGCCGGTCTTCGACACGATCGAGCAGGTGATCGCGCACAACGGCGGCCAGGTGCCCGACGGCTCGGTCGTCACCGTCCCCCCCGCGTTCACCAAGGACGCCGTCTTCGAGGCGATCGAGAGCGGGATCAAGCTGATCGTCATCGTCACCGAGCGCATCCCGCGCCGCGACGTGGCGCAGATGGTCGAGCTCGCCAACCTGCGCGGGGCGCGCATCATCGGGCCCAACTGCCTCGGCCTGATCGTCCCCGGCGTCGCCAAGATGGGCGGCATCGGCGGACCCGCCAAGAACGCGGCGCAGGCCTACCAGCCCGGGTCGATCGGCGTGATGTCTCGCTCGGGCGGCATGACGACCGAGATCTCCTCGACGCTGACGGCCGCCGGCCTCGGCGTCTCGACCGCGATCTCGATCGGCGGCGACGCGATCATCGGCTCCGCCTACGCCGAGCTGATGCCGCTCTTCGAGGCCGACGAGCAGACCGAGGCGATCGTCATCTACACCGAGCCGGGCGGACGCATGGAGGCCCAGCTCGCCGAGTGGGTCGCGGACAACAACTCGCGCCTGCCGATCATCGCCTTCATGGCCGGCCGCTTCATGGACGACGAGGAGATGAAGGGCATGTCCTTCGGCCACGCCGGCACGATCGTCGAGGGCAAGGAGGACACCGCGACCGAGAAGATCGCCCGCCTCGAGGCCGCCGGCATCCCGGTGGTCGAGCGGATCGACGAGATCCCGGACGCGGTCAAGCGCAAGCTGCAAGAGCGGAACGAAGGAGCTGTGGCCTGATGCCCGGGATATTCATCGACGTCGAGGTCGCCGAATCCGTCAGGGGCGACGTCGAGCTCGCGAAGAAGCTGGAAGAGGTCTGCCCCGTGGACATCTACGCCGCCACTCCCTCGGGCGTGGAGATCGTGGAGCGCCAGCTCGACGAGTGCGTGCTCTGCGGGCTCTGCCTGGACGCCGCGCCCGACGGGACCGTCACCGTCAAGAAGCTCTACGACGGCACTGCGCTGACGCGCTAGCCGAAGCGGCGGCGCAGCGCGCCGGCACCCGAGCGCACGCCCTCGCGCATCCGCGCGCGGACATAGCCCCGGCCATGAGGGATCAGGATGGTCGAGTTGAGCTTGTCATCGCCATCAGCGAGGCGGAACTTGTAGTCCTGGCCGCCCGAGCCAAGGCTCATCCGCCGGTCGCCGCGCTGGATGGCGTCGGCCAGCGCGAACAGCAGCAGGTGCATGATCGGCGAGTGCTTCGCGTAGCGCTCGTCGAAGCCGCTGTTCCAAGCGCAGACCTCGCCTCCGCCGGCGATCAGCAGCTGGGCGCCCACCGTCGCGCCATCGATGTCCATGCTGAGCAGCCGAAAGCGCCCCGAGGGCAGCAGCTCCCGGCCCACGGCGACGAGCATCGGCGCGTTGCCGTCCTTGGACAGCAGCGTCCCGCGGTCGGCCAGCCGCTCGCGATGCAGGCGCAAGAGCTCATCGACGTCACGCTCGAGCGTCTCGGCGGTCGCGAAGCGCATGCTCGCCTTCGCCTCGTCGAAGCGCTTCTGGCGGCGGCGCGCCTCGCGGCGGAAGCTGCCGCTCTTCTCCGCCAGCCAGCCGTCGTAGGTGAAGCCATCGATCGACACGAATGGGCAGCTGTCCTCCCCACCGGCCTGCGCGCGCGGCGGCTGGTCGCTCCAGCCATCGATCAGCAGCGCCGGCCAGTCGGGGGCGGCGCCCTGCTGACTCAAGACAACCGTGCGCAGGCGCGGCTCCATGCCACCAAGGGCCTCGGCGACGGCGCACGCCACGTCCGACTCGCGACCGGGCTCGGCGAGCGGCTCGACGTTGCCGGCGAAGTCGCCGGCCAGCAGCGCGTAGCTCCCGCCATGGCGATGAAACGGCGCGATCCCGATCAGCCGCTCGTCCTCGTGGACCAGCACTGCCCGCAGCCGTGCGTCGGCCGGACGCATGTGCTCCCACCACGCCAGCGCCCACGCCGGGGCCGCGTACGGACGCCGGCAGAGCAGCGCGAGCGCGTCCCAGTCCGCACCGGCGTCCTTCAGCTCATCGAGCTCCTCAACGACGGTGGCGCGCACCGGCACAGTTTAGGAGCACATTGGCTGGATCGCGCGACGGCTGGGACTCAACTCAGGTCGCGCCGGCGCCGCCGGCGTCGGCGCAGGGCGCCGAGCAGGACCTCGACGTCGTCGGGAAACAGCCGCCGCTCGACGGCCAGCAGAACCGCCACGTAGACCGGCAGCGACACGATCAACCCGACCCAGCCCAGCCCGAGGATCAGGGCTACGGCGCACATCGCCAGCGTCCCCGCCACCGCTCCGGCGAGGACCCTCACGAGCGAGATCCGGCCGGCGGCGCGGACCGCGAACCAGGAGAGCACGAGCGCGACCAGCAGCTCGCAGATCGTCGTCGCGAGCGCCGAGCCGTCGTAGGACCAGGCCGGGATCAGCACGAGGTTGAGCAGCACGTTGAGGATCGCGATCGAGCCGACCGCCCACGGCACGATCCGCTGACGGTCCTGCGCAACGAGCACGTAGCCCGCCAGGTAGGACAGGCCGTAGAGCGCGGTCGCGCCGCCGAGCAGGCGCAGCACGGTCGCCGAGTCGGTGTACTCCGCCCCGTAGAGCAGATCGACGATCGGCTGGGCGAAGAGCGCGAAGACCGCCCCCAGGGGAAAAAGCGCCGCCACCAGCACCTTGGCGGCCTTCTCGTAAGCCGCGGCGATCGTCGGCGTCGTCTCGCGGGTCAGCCGCGACAGGGTCGGCACGACCGAGGAGACGAACGCGAAGCTTAGGAACAGCGTGCTCTCCAGCAGGCGGTAGCCGGCGCCGTAGATGCCGACGGCCTCCTCCCCCTCCATCAGCGACAGCATCGTCGCGTCGATACGCAGCAGCATCGTGTAGAAGACGCCCGCGATGCCCAACGGCAACGCGACGAGCGCCAGCTCCTTGGCCGCCCCGTAGGAGACTTGGAATCGAGGCCGGCCGTGACGGTGCGCCAGCTCGCGCCCGACCACCGCCAATCCGATCAGCGCCCCGATCAGGTAGATCACGCTGGCGGCCACGACCGCCCCTCCCGCCACCATCGCCGCGATGCCGACGACGGCCGTGAAGATCCGCTGCAGCATGATCGCCCTGGCGATCGGAGCCGTGTCCTCGTAGGCGCGAAAGGCGCCGTAGAGCGTCTTGGCGAACAGCTCGATCAGGACGGCGGCGATCAGCAGGCCGACGGCGATCTGCGTCTCGCTCGAGTAGTCGCCGAGCACGACGATCGCGAACGCGATCACGATCGAGACCACGCCCCCGGCCGCGCGCAGTGTCATCGAGTTCCAGAAGAGGTGGTGGATGTTGCCGCGCGCACGCGCCACCTCGCGCGTGAGGATCGTGTCGGTTCCGAGATCCGACAGGACCGTCAGCAGCATCGCCAGCGAGAGCGCGAAGGTGAACGCTCCGAAGCCCTCCGGCTCGAGCTCGCGCGCCATCACCACGTAGAAGCCCAGCGACGCGACCTTGCTGACGATCTCGCCCCCGGCCTGGATGGCCGTGTTGCGTGCGACGCGCGCCGAAGCCGAGGAACCGTCGCTCACAGCCCGCCAGGCTATCTTCCCGCCACGCCGGCAAGCCTTCCCAGCACCGATGCCGGCTCTCGCCGGTCGGTACGGTTCCCGACGATGCTTCCCTCCCGCTGCCCCGACGGTCTCTCGCGCGCGCTCGACGAGCGCGACGCGACCGTCGATGAGCACTGGGAGGAGGGCCAGCGGACGTACATGCGCGTCAGCGCGGGCGACGGCGCCAAGCTCTTCGCCCGCTTCAGCGGCGCCGCGAGCGACCACGCGACGATCGCGATCGAGGCGCGACTGCGGGAGGCGGTCGGCGCCGAGGGCCCGCTGCGCGCTCCCCCGGTCGTCGCTTGGGGCGACCTCTGGATGATCGAGCGGGCGATCGAGCAGGAGCCGCTGCGCGGCTCCGCGGCGATCGACCTCGTGCTGGCCGCCGCCGAGCATCTGGCGAGCCTCGAGCTGCCGGACGTGCCGGAGGCCGAGGGCGCCGACGGCGGGGAAGGCCGCCGGCAGGTGCTGCTTCGGCGGCTGCGGATGGCCCGCTCGCCGCTGCCCACGCGCGACGTCGTCCGCGCACGCGGGATCGCCGCCAACAGCCGGCTGCCGCGCGTCACGACCCATGGCGACTTCCACGAGCACAACGTCCTGATCGAGCGCGGCGCGGCCTGGGTGATCGACTGGGAGCTGGCCGACAGCGGGCCGGCCGGCTTCGACCTGATGCAGATGTGGGCGAGCCTCCAGTCCGAAGCCGACCGAGAGCGGCTCTACGCCGGCGCGCTGGAGATCGTCGGTCGCCGCCACGCCGACGATCTCGCCGCCATGCGCTACGTGCTGACCGTGCGGACGATCGCCGGGCTCGTCAGCTCGCGACACGCCTTCAACCGCGATCGCGACGAGGCCCGCGCGTTGCTCGACATGCTCCCCGACCTCCGCCCGAGCGGGGCTTGACGGCGATGACCACCTCGATCGTCACGACCGTCCGCGACGACCGCGACGCGCTCGCCGACCTGCTCGGCGACCTCGCGGACCAGACCGTCACGCCCGCGGAGCTGATCGTCGTCGACGCCGGCTCGACCGACGGGACGCTCGAGCTGCTCGCCGGCTGGGACGGCCCGTTCCCGCTGCGCGTGATCGAGGCTCCCGGCGCCAACATCTCCGAGGGGCGCAACATCGGCATCGAGGCCGCCGCGAGCGACCGGATCGCCTGCACCGACGCCGGCTGCCGCCCGGTCCCCGGCTGGCTCGAGGCGCTCCAGAGCACGGATGCCGATCTGGCGACCGGGATCTACGTCGTCGACGGCCACACGCCGCTCGAGCGCGCGCTCGCGGTCTCCCTCTATCCCGACCCCGGCGAGATCGGCGACGAGTCGCCGCTCGTGGCCGCCTGGCAGCGACTGTTTGGCCGCCGCTTCGAGGCCGACCACGCGACCGGGCGCTCGATGGCGTTCTCGCGCCGCGCCTGGCAGGCGGCGGGGCGCTTCCCGGAGGACCTATATGCCGGCGAGGACGTCGCGTTCAGCCAGGCGATCGTGGAGGCCGGCTTCCAAGCCCAGCTGGTTCCCGCGGCAGTCGTGCTCTGGCGCCCGCGTCGCAGCTGGGGAGCGAACGTGCGGATGTACCGCTCGTATGCCCGCGGCAACGTCCGCGTGGAGGGCGATTTCAAGCGCCACCTGATCAGGCTCGCGACATGGGCCGGCGGTCCGCTGCTGCTCTGGCGGGGCGGTCCAGCGGGGCGCCTGCTCGCGCTGCTCGGCGCCGCCGCATACGTCAGCCTGCCGCTGCGACGCGCGCGACGCGCCGGGATCGAGGCTCGCGAGTGGTGGCGGATCCCGTTCGCGATCGCGCTCAAGGATCTGTCGCAGCTCGCCGGCGCCGGCGAGGGCCTGATCGACCGCCTGCGTGGCGCACGACAGCCGCGCGCGAAGACCCGCGAGGACTAGCCGGCCGCGGAGGTCGGGCTCGAGGAGGCCCTTCCGGCGCCCTTGCGCAGCTCCCTCCTGACCCTCGAGGGCAGCCGGCGCCGGACAGCGGCCGGCACCGCGCGCCAGGCCAGCCCGAGCCGGGTCCGCGCATAGCCGGATCCGCGCGGCACGAGCACCGACGACGTCAGCTGCCGCTCTCCGCTGGCGAGCCGCGCCTTGTAGGGCTGAGCCCCCGGCCCGAGATCGAGTCTGCAGCAGCCGCCGGCGATCGCGAGCTCCATGCCGTAGATCACACCATGCAGGGCGGGTGACAGCTTTGCGTAAGCCGGGTCGAACCCCCCGTTCCATCCGCCCACCTCGGTCCCTGCGGAAATCATCAGCTGGGCGCTGACGATCCGACCGTCGATGTCGATGCACATCAGCTTGAAGCGACCCGCGGCGATCAGCTCGCTGCCGGCGGCGATCAGCATTCGCTCGGGACCCCCGTCGTCGATGAGGATCGAACCGCCCTCCCAGTGACGCATGCGGTGCAGCCGCAGCAGCCCGTGAACATCGTGCTCGAGCGTCTCGGCCGTGGAGATCCTGAACTCGGCGCCCGCCGCCTCCAGCTTTCGACGTCCCTGGCGAACCCAGTAGCGGAACTTCGAGCTCTTGCCGCTGAGCCAGTCCTCGTAGCTGGCCCCCTCCTCGAACTCCACGAATGGCGCCGGGACCGTGCCGTCGACCCTCTGCCATGGCTCTGCCGGGCCGGGCCACGCCGCGCTGAGCAGCGTCGGCCAGCTCGGAGAGTCACCGACCAGATCGAAGCCGATCGCGCGCGCTGACTGCTCGTCGCGGGCCAGCTCCCCGGCAATGGCCGCGCCAACCTCATCCTCCCTGTCCGCCAGCGCCAGCGGCACGACGTTCGACGCGAACTCGGCACCGAGCATCCGGTAACGCGACCCCAGCGCGTGAAACGGCGCGATGCCCACGAGCCGCTCGCCCTCGCGGACCACGACGACGCGCAGCTCCGAGCCCCCAGGACGGCAGTGCTCCCACCACGCGAGCATCCACGCCGGCTGCGAGTAGGGGCGCGAAGCGGCGACCGCGAGCGCGTCCCACTCCTCACGCAGCGGCGCCAGCGCTGCGACATCGCAGACCGTCTCGGCGCTCAGCTCGGGCATCACAGCCAGTCTAGTTCGACGCTCAGGCAGCGCAGATCAGCTGCCGGCGGCGATCAGATGGCGCAGGCGGGGCCGCGCCGAGCGCAGCGCGAAGCGGGCGCGGGCAAGCGGATAGCCGCGTCCGTGAGGCAGCAGGACGCCCGAGCGCAACCGGCGCTCCCCGTCGGCGAGGCGGGCCTTGTAGGCCTGGTCGCCAGGGCCGAGGTCGAACAGAGACTCGCCGCGATCGGCCGCGTCGCGAATTCCCTCGATCAGGATGTGCATCGCGGGCGACAGCTTCGCGTAGGCCGGATCGAAACCCCCGTTCCAGCCCGCGACCTCGTTGCCGGCCGCGATCATCAGCTGCGCGCCGATGGTCTTCCCGTCGATGTCGATGCAGAGGAGGCGGAAGTGTCCCGCGGGCAGCAGCTCACGCCCGGCGCGCACCAGCATCTGCTCCAGCCCGGGGCCGTCGAGGGCCGTGCTGCGCCCCTCGCGACGCGAGTGGTGCAGCTCCAGCAGGGTCCGCACGTCACGCTCGAGCGTCGCCTCGTCCGCGAACCTGAACGACGCGCCGGCGGCGGCGAGCTTGCGCCTCCCCTGTCTCGTCCAGCGGCGGAAGCTCACGCTCTTGGTCTCCAGCCAGCCGTCGAAGTCGAGTCCGTCCAAGTTCACCGTTGGGGCCGGGGTGGACGACGACGCGCTCTGCCACGGCGCGTGGCCCGGCCAAGCTCCGCTCAGCAGATCAGGCCAGTCGGGCACCTCGGGCTGCAGCTTCAGCTCTACGGCGCTCGGTCGCGGCTCCGCTGCGGCCAGCGCCGACGCGACCGCGGTGGCAACCTCGTGCTCATGGCCGGCGCGCGCCAGCGGTTCGATGCTCGAGGCAAGCTCGCCGCCGAGCAGCGCATAGCGCGACCTCTCCGAGTAGAAGGGGGCGATCCCGATCAGCTGGCCGCCCTTGCGCACCACGACGACCCGCAGCTGGGCGTCGCGGGGGCGCATGTACGCCCACCAGGCGAGCAGCCAGGCCGGCAGCGCATAGGGCCGCGACGCGGCGAGGGCCAGCGCCTCCCATTCGACGCGCAGGAGCTCGAGGCTCGTGACGCTCTGGATGATCTCGGTGATCACGCGCTCACCGTGGCTTCGGCCCAGGTCAGCAGCTCGTCGACGTGGGCGTCGGTCATCCCCGTCGCGGGCTCGGTCTCGACGAGCAGCGTCGGCGCCGTTCGCGAGCGTGCCCAGGCGGCGCACGTCTCGTCGATGTGATCGTCGATCCACGCCGCCGGACGCTTGCCCGCGTACGCGTCGATGGCGTCGACCTTCCAGTGCGACGAGCCGAAGACGGCGCGGCCGTCGAACATCAGGGTCGGCAGCTGCCTAAACGGCAGGTCGAGGATCCGCGGCAGGTACTCGTTCGCCTTCTCCTCCCAGCCGGTCGCCCAGACGAGATCGAAGCTCTCCGACAGCCGCCGCAAGCGGGGACCGAAATCCTGCGGGATGCAGTGGGCGATCCCGTCGATCCAGTGAAACGGACCGGGCAGGTCGTTGGCGCTCTTGAAGCCGAAGAGGCTGATCACCCCATCTACATCGACAAACAGGACCGGCTTCTGAAGTACCGGCGGGACCTTGGCCTTCATCGAATTCCCCAGCCTAACCGGCCCGACAGGCCGATGAGGCGCTACTCCGCCGGTTGACGCGGCAGAGCTACCGCGCGCGGGCGAGCTGACGCTCGATCACGTTTGCGAGCAGCTTGACCACGGCGCTGTCGCCGGTGACCTTCACATGGCCCTGCTCGTGGGCTCGCGCCCACTGGCGCAAAGTGCCCTCCTCGGCGAGGGCGTTGAACTGCTGGCGCTGCACCGTCACGTTGAGACGGGCGTCGCCGGCAGGATCGCGATCGACCTTCGGGCCCGGAACCTCCACGCGCCAGATCGGGGCGTCGGGGCCGCGGCTCGGAAGCTCGAGACGCACGACGAGCTTCAGCTGCTTGAGGGCCGGGAGCTCATTGCCCAACTGCTCGACGGCAGTCGCGATCAGGGCTTTGGTCTCAGTCGCGGACATTCACTTCGAGTCTAGTACGCGGGCGAGGGCAGACTCATCCGCCCTCGGCTCGATCGCCCGCATCGGAGCCGCCCCCTTGAGCAGCGCTTCGTCGAACTCCTCCTCCGGATCCGACTGGATCACGATCGCGCCACCGACGCCGATCGATGTGCTCCCGCCTTCGATCACGATCGTGCGGATGACGACGCTGAGGTCGCAGGCGCCCCCGACGCCGAAATAGCCGACCGCGCCCGAGTAGACGCCACGGGGCGCCTGCTCCAGCGAGTCGATGATCGTCATCGTGCGCTGCTTCGGCGCGCCGGTCATCGAGCCCGGGGGAAAGCAGGCACGGACGGCGTCCGGCGCTTCCACACCGGGGCGCAGCAGGCCGCGGACCGTCGATACGAGCTGATGCACCGTCTCGTAGGTCTCCACCTGCATCAGGTGAGGGACGTGCACCGTCCCGATCTGGGAGACGCGGCCGAGGTCGTTGCGCAGGAGGTCGGTGATCATCAGGTTCTCGGCCCGGTTCTTCTCACTGCTGCGGAGCTGCTCGGCGAGCCGGACGTCCTCCGCCGGCGTCGCGCCACGGCGAGCCGTGCCCTTGATCGGCCTGGCCTCCGCCCAGCGATCGCGCCCGACGCGCAGCAGCCGCTCCGGCGACGAGCTGAGCACGGCCATGTCCCCGAAGCGCAGGAACGCGGCGAAGGGCGCCGGGTTGACGCGCCGGAGCGTGCGGTAGAGGGTCAGCGGATCGGGAGCAGGGTCCATGTCCGCGACGATCTGGTTCGTCAAGCAGACCTCGTAGGTCTCACCGTCGAGCAGCCGCTGCTTGCAGACCGCGATGTCCTCCAGGTAGCGATCGCGTGAGCGGGCAAGGCGGAAGGCGACCCGCTCACGGTCCGGCACATGACCGGGTGAAGCCGCGGCCCCACCGGCCGGCGACGCGTGGGTCGAAGCCTCCTCCTCAGCCTCGGCGAGCGCGAGCAGCCTTCCGGCCGTGGCCTCAATCCACTGCTCGGATGCGGCCTTCCCGTCAGTGTCGGTCAGGCAGATCAGGTAGGTCCGCCGCTCTTCGTGATCGAAGGCGATCATCCGATCGGCGAACACGAAGGCCGCATCCGCGCTCGGCGCCGCGTAGGCGGCCTCCCCACCGCAGTCCGCCTTGAGCTCATAGCCGAGGTAGCCGGCAAAGCCGCAGTCGAAGTCGAACGGGAGGTCCGCCTCGAGCTCTCGCAGGCGCGCCGTCTCGCTCCGGAGATAGTCGAAGATCGTCTGGTGGGTGGTCTCCGTCCGTCCGCCACGGACGACCGTCACCGTGCGGGTCGCGACGTCGTAGGTGACGACGGCGGCGAGGGGTCCGTCATCGTCACCCATGAACGAGAAGCGCGAGCGCTCGTCGCGCTTGCTGCTGTCGAGCCAGAAGGCGTTGGCGCTCTCGCCGTAGAGGTCGGCGAACACCCACTCTGGATCTGTGAGCGCGTCCAGCCGCTCCACGCGCAGCTCCAAGCTCGGCGGCAGGTCAACCACCGGGCTTGTCCCAGCGCTCGGTGAGATCGCGGAAGTTCGCGAGCAGCCGTCGCCCGTGCTCGGTCGAGATCGATTCCGGGTGGAACTGAACGCCCCAGAGCGGACGCATGCGGTGGGCCACAGCCATCAACACGCCGTCGCTTGTCCAAGCCAAGGGGGCGAGCTCGTCCGGCAGCGCGCGATCCACGCAGAGCGAGTGATAGCGGACTGCTTGGAACTCGCGCGGGATCCCGGCGAACAACGGGGACTTCCCGTGGACGACGGCGCTGACCCGTCCGTGAACGGCCTCGGGCGCATGGACCACGCGTCCGCCGAAGGCCCAGCAAAGCCCCTGGTGGCCGAGGCAGACACCGAGGAGCGGTCGCTCCGTGCGCAGGATCGCCTCCGCGCAGACACCGAAGTCGGCTGGGACGTCCGGCCGACCCGGGCCGGGTGAGACCACGACGTTGTCGAACTCCCGCCGCGCCAGTTCCGGCCACTTCTCCTCGTCGTTGCGGACGACCTCCGGCTCCTCGCCATTGACCTCGCCCAGAAGCTGGAAGAGGTTGTAAGTGAAGGAGTCGTAGTTGTCGATCAGCAGCGTCTTCATCTCAGAGCCCCGCAGCATGCGATCCTCGCAGGCTGTGACGGTCGACAGCCCGCTCTCCACCGCCCACCTCCCCCGCCCCGATCCCCAGCGAGGCATCTTCGAGACCCTCATGATCGTGGGCGGTCGCCCAGTCGAGCTGGACGCCCATCTGGCACGCCTCCACGCCAGCGCGCGCGAGCTCTTCGGCGATCCCGCCGCCGCTCGGACCCATGGCCCGGCGCGCGCCCTCGCCCAGGGCGAGGCGCACGATCTCCTACGCGGACGGCTGCGTCTGACACTCGCCACCGCGAGCGACGGGACGCTCGATCTCGCGGCCTCCGCCGAGGCTCTCGATCCAAGCGTCTCCTTCCCTCCACTCGAGCAGGGAGCGAGGCTCGCCTCCATAGAGGTCCCCCGAGGCCTTGGCAGGCACAAGTGGGCAGACCGCCGGCTGATCGAATCGGCGGCCGCCGAGCTGGACGGTGCGCAACCGCTGATCGTCGATTCCGACGGCACGGTTCTCGAGACGGAGCGCGCCAACGTCTTCGCGATCCGGGAGGGCGTCCTGCTCACCCCCCCGGCGGACGGCCGGATCCTGCCGGGTATCGCCCGGGGCCGGATACTCGAGATCGCTCACCAGCTCGGCATCACCGAGCGCGAAGCGCAACTCTCGGTCCCCGACCTGCAGAGCGCCGACGAGGTGTTCCTTACCGGCTCGCTGCGGGGCCTCGAACCGGTCACGTCGATCGACGGCGTCGAGCGCACAGACAGCCGCGACAACCCGGTTACGGCCCGGATTGCCGCGGTGCTGCGAGAGCGGTGGCTTGCTGTCTAGATCTTGTGGCGCTCGAGCAGCTTCTTGCCGATCACCATGCGCTGGATCTCGGAAGTGCCCTCGCCGATCAGGAGCAGCGGAGCGTCGCGGTAGAGCCGCTCGATCTCGTACTCCTTCGAGTAGCCGTAGCCACCGTGGATCCGGAATGACTCCTCCACGCAGAAGCGGCCGGCCTCAGAGGCGAACAGCTTCGCCATGCCCGCTTCGAGGTCGGAGCGCTCACCGGCGTCCTTGAGGCGCGCGGCGCGGATCGTCAGCAGCCGCGCGGCGTCCACCTGGGTCGCCATGTCGGCGAGCTTGAACTGGATCGCCTGGTGCTGGGCGATCGGGCGGCCGAACGTCTTGCGCTCCTGCGAGTAGCGCAGCGCCAGCTCGAGGGCGCGCTGGGCGATGCCCACGCCGCGAGCGGCCACATTGACCCGGCCGACCTCGAGCGCATCCATCATCTGCGAGAAGCCCTTGTTGAGCCCGGCCTCCTCGCCCCCGAGGATGTTCTCCGCAGGGCAGCGGTAGCCGTCGAAGACCAGCTCGGTGGACTCGACGCCCTTGTAGCCCATCTTCTTGAGCTGCGGCGGGACGGTGAAGCCGGCGTACTCGCCGGTGTTCTCCGAGACGCCCGGCTCCTTCTCGGCGATGAAGCAGGTCATGCCCCGGTGACGGGGGTCCGCCTCGGGGTCGGTCTTGACGAGGGTGAAGACCAGCGCGGCCCTGAGCCCGTTCGTGACCCACATCTTCTGGCCGTTGATCTCGTAGTCGCCATCGGCGGTCTTCTTGGCGGCCGTCTTGATCGCCTGGACGTCCGAGCCGAGCTCCGGCTCGGAGAGCGAGAACGCGGCGCGGATCTCACCGGTGGCCATGCGCGGGAGGTACTTCTGCTTCTGCTCCTCGCTGCCGAACTTCATCAGCAGGTAGGAGCCGATGAAGTGTGTGTTGATGATCCCCGAGATCGAGATCCAGCCTCGCGAGAGCTCCTCGACGATCATCGCGTAGGTCGTCAGGTCCAGACCCATCCCGCCGTACTCCTCGGGAATCGTGGTCCCGAACAGGCCGAGCTCCTTCATCTGCTCGACGATCGGCTCCGGGAACTCGTCGCCGTGGTCGTAGTGCTCGGCGTTGGGGAGGATCTGCTCGTCCGCGAACTGGCGCACCATGTCGGTGATCGCCTTCTGCTCGTCGGTCTTGTCGATCAGGGGGGAAGTGGCTACGGCCATGTGCGCTCGGGGCTCCCGTCGGTTGATTCGTGAGTCGAAGTCTGCGCCGGAGGATAAGGCCTCGGGCGTGCCTGCGCCCCTCCGATCGGAGCGCTTCCGGGCGATCCGCGCGGCGCCGGGCGCCGCGAGTTCGCCGTCCTCAGTAGTTGGAGGGGTGGCGAGCCCTGAACCCGCGCGGCGAGCGGCTGTACTGCCGCCAGCGGGGACCGTCGCCGGTGCCGTCCTCCTCGGAGGAGCGGCCTCCGGTGGAGGTGTCGAGACGCAGCCCAGCGATCACGACGTAAGCGTGGCCGGGGTTCGTGTAGACGGTGATCCAGCGGCCCTTGCCGCGATCGCCCCACGACATGAAGCTCGAGGAATCGAGCGGGCTGCTCAGGAAGCGCCCGCCGTAGAGGGCGTGGCTGACCGTCCCGGAGCAGTCGTAGCCCCTGTCGAGCTTGCGCCAGATGCGCTGGAAGGGCTTGTGCCCACCGCCGTAGACGTAAGGCTTCTTGACGATCCGGTTGGCAGCGGCGATGGCGTTCTTGACGCGCTTCGGAGCGCTCTTCGGCGGAATGGCGATCCCATCGACGATCTGGGCGCGTTTGGCCGGCGGTGGCGGGGGTACGTAAACAGCACCGCCCATCTCACCCGCGGGTGCCGCGGCGCCCGAAGCTGGGACGGCCAAGGCCGTCAGAAAGCACGCGCAGAGCGCGCTTAGGGTCGAGTGTCCAGGGCGAATTGACACAAACTCTTTCGACGCCTACGGGGTTAGCTGTCGGGCTCGCGCTGAAAGAGCTGCGCGCTCCCCCATGTGGGAGGAGTTCGCCCCAGTGGACTTTCCACCTTGGTTCCCCCGTTCCGCTTATCTGCGGATTCGGCGTTGGAGCAAGCTACCAGATATATCGGCGGGGTTCCGCGAAACCTTATGAATACCTCCCTATTTTGTGACAATTGGAACTAACGGGTGGTCGGGCGTGACACGCCCCGTTGCGCCAGAATCGAAGTCGTGCCGACCTCTCCCCCCGCTCCCCGGCGCCGCCTGAGCATCGAGCAGCGGCGATCGGAGATCCTCGACTCGGCCCTCGAGGTCTTCTCCGAGCGCGGCTACCACGCCGCCTCGATCGATGAGATCGCGCAGGCGGCGGGGATCTCCAAGGTTCTCGTCCACGAGCACTTCGAGTCCAAGCGGGAGCTGCACCTCTCCCTGATCGACTTCTACGCGCAGCGGCTGTTTGAGCGGATCGCCACCGCAGCCAAGCCCGGGCCGTCGGCTCCGGCCCGGCTCGAGGCGGGGCTCGACGCCTTCCTGAAGTTCGCGGAGGACGATCGGGGGGCGTGGCGCATCCTCTTCGGCGAAGCGGTCGATGCCGAGGCTGCCGCGGTCCTGGAGCGGATGGTCGCCCAGATCACGGGGCTCGTGGCCACCCTGATCGCCGAGGACCCCTCGGCCATGTCGCTCGAGGACGAGCCGGACTTCGAGCTGACCATCGAGGTCATCGCCCAGCTGGTGGTGGGCGCCACGCAGGGCGCCGCCAACTGGTGGGTCGACCATCCCGAGGTCACGCGCGAGCAGCTCGTGCGGATCGCGATGGACTTCAGCTGGCTCGGGCTGAGCCGCCTGCCCAGCGGCGGGCGCCGCTCCCGGGCTGACGAGATCGAGCCCGGGTGAACTTCACGCGAGACGTGGTGGACGCCGCCCCGCCCTCGCGAGCCGCGCTGGTGGCCATCGGCAGGGACGGCTCGCGAGATGTCGCCACCTTCGGCGAGGTCGCGGATCGGTCGGCGCGCCTGGCGGGCACGCTCGCTCGCCGCGGCGTGCGGCGTGGAGACGTGGTCATGACCGTGATCGGGAACCGGCCCGAGTGGGTTCACGCCATGCTCGCCTGCCTGCGCATCGGAGCGGTGGCGCTGCCCTGCACGGAGCAGCTGCGCCCCACCGACCTGCGCGCGAGGATGGACGTGGTCGAGCCGCTGGCCGTCCTCACCGACGAGCGCAACGAGGACGCCGTGAGGGCAGCCGGCTTCTCCGGGGAGCTGCTCGTGGTCCCCGACGAGCGGATCTACGAGAGCGCCCCCGCTCCCGCCATCGAGCTCGCGCCGGACGACCCGGCGCTGATCGTCTTCACCTCCGGCACCTCCGGAGAGCCGAAGGCGATCCGCCACGGGCAGCGCAACTTCCCCGGCCAGCGCCTCCAGGCCGAGCACTGGTTCGGCGCGCGCGAGGGCGAGCTGGCCTGGTGCACGGCCGCCAGCGGCTGGTCCAAGTCCGCGCGCAACGTGTTCGTCGCGCCCTGGCTGCGCGGGGCCGCCGCCCTCCTGCAGGACGCGCGCTTCGACCCCGACGAGCGCCTCGACGTGATCGAGCGCGAGGGCGTGAACGTGCTCTGCATGGCTCCGACCGAGTACCGGGCAATCGCCAAGCGCACCACGCTGCGGCGGCTCCCCTCACTGCGCCACGCGGTGGCCGCCGGAGAGCCGCTGAACCCCGAGATCGTCGAGCGCTGGCAGGACGAGGTCGGCGTCTCGATCCACGACGGCTACGGACAGACGGAGACCGGGGCGCTGACCGGCATGCCGCTCGGCGAGCCGGTGCGCCCCGGAGCCATGGGCAGGCCGCTGCCGGGAATCCGCGCCTGGATCGACGAGCCGGACGCCGACGGCACCGGAGAGCTGTGCGTGGACCCGAGCACCGTGCCGACCTTCTTCATCGACGGCCCAACGGACGTCTGGCGCACCGGCGACCGGGTCCGCGAGGATGGCGACGGCCATCTCTGGTTCGAGGGGCGGATCGACGACGTGATCATCTCCGCCGGGTATCGGATCGGCCCCTTCGAGGTGGAGTCCGCCCTGATCTCTCACCCGGCCGTCGCCGATGCCGCCGCGGTGGCCGAGCCCGACGAGGAGCGCGGCCAGATCGTCCGCGCGGTGGTGGTGCTGGGCGATGGGCATGCCAGCTCGCCGGAGCTGGCCCGGGAGCTCCAGGATCACGTCAAGCAGCGGACCGCGCCCTACAAGTACCCGCGCATGATCGAGTTCGCGGATTCTCTTCCCAAGACCTCGAGCGGGAAGACGCGCCGGGCCGAGCTCCGCGCCTGAGGCGGATAGCCTGGCCTCGATGGCCAACCGTCTCGCCGGGGAGACTTCCCCCTACCTCCTGCAGCACAAGGACAACCCCGTCGACTGGTTCCCGTGGGGCGAGGAGGCGCTCGCCGCCGCCCAGGAGCGCAACGTGCCGATCCTCCTCTCGATCGGCTACTCCGCCTGTCACTGGTGCCACGTGATGGAGCGCGAGTCCTTCGAGGACGAGGCGACCGCCGAGTACATGAACGAGAACTTCGTCTGCATCAAGCTCGATCGCGAGGAGCGCCCGGACCTCGACGCGATCTACATGGAGGCGTGCCAGGCGATGACGGGCCGGGGCGGCTGGCCGCTGAACGCCTTCCTGACGCCGGACCAGGTGCCGTTCTTCGCCGGGACCTACTTCCCGCCGCAGGAGAGCCAGGGCATGCCGAGCTGGCTCGCGGTGCTCCACTCCGTGGAGGAGGCGTGGAGGGAGCGCGCGGACGAGATACGGGCCACAGCCGGGAAGGTCGCCGAGCGGCTCTCGGGGGCCGCCTGGATCGAGCCCTCCGAGGATTCCCTCGACGCGGAGATGCTGGACGCGGCGGTCAAGGGGCTCGAAGCCGTCGAGGACCTGCAGAACGGCGGCTTCGGGGATGCGCCGAAGTTCCCCCCTGCGTCCGCGATCGAGTTCCTGCTGCGCCGCGGCGCGTCCGAGCCGGCCTCCCGCGCGCTGAGCGCGATGGCCTCCGGCGGGATCTACGACCAGATCGGCGGAGGCTTCGCGCGCTACTCGGTGGACGCCCGCTGGATCGTCCCCCACTTCGAGAAGATGCTCTACGACAACGCGCTGCTCGCACGGGCGTACCTCCACGGCTGGCAGGTCACCGGCGAGGCGGTGTTCAAGAGCGTCTGCGAGGAGACGCTCGACTGGGCGCTGCGCGAGATGCGCGGCCCCGAGGGCGGCTTCTACTCCGCGCTCGACGCCGACTCCGAGGGGGAAGAGGGCCTCTTCTACGTCTGGACGGTCGCGCAGGTGCGCGAGGTCCTGGGCGACGACGCCGACGCCGCGCTCGACTACTTCGGCGTGCACCCGGGGGGCAACTTCGAGGGGAAGACGATTCTCACTCGCGGCGCCGAGGAGCCGCCGAACCTCTCGGACCTGCGCCGGCGCCTCTACGACGCTCGCGCCGAACGGGTATGGCCGGGGCTCGACGATAAGCGGCTCACCTCCTGGAACGCGCTGATGATCTCGGCCCTAGCCGAGGCGGGAGCGGTGTTCGAGCGCGAGGACTACCTGGAGGCCGCCCGCCGTTGCGGCGCCTTCGTACTGGACGAGCTGCGAGACGGCGACCAGCGGCTCCTGCGCACCTGGAAGGACAGCGAAGGCCGCCTCAACGCCTACCTCGAGGATCACGCCTTCCTGCTCGAGGCGCTGCTGACGCTGTACGAGGCGACCTTCGAGCCGCGCTGGTTCAACGCCGCCAGGGAGACCGCCGACGCGATGATCGCCCGCTTCGCCGACCCGGATCGCGGCGGCTTCTTCGAGACCTCGTCCGATCACGAGCAGCTCGTTACCCGCCGCAAGGACCCGGAGGACCACCCCATACCCTCCGGCAACGCGTCCGCCGCGTATGGCCTGCTGCGCCTCGCCGCGCTGACCGGGGAG
Source organism: uncultured Solirubrobacterales bacterium (assembly GCA_963715445.1). Classification (GTDB taxonomy): domain Bacteria; phylum Actinomycetota; class Thermoleophilia; order Solirubrobacterales; family Thermoleophilaceae; genus JAAYBF01. Next base: position 1,930,821 of record OY970240.1, on the reverse strand, counting down.
AGCGAGTACGAGCGGCATGCGGTCGGCGTGCTGCGTCTGCTCTCGGAGCTCGCGCAGCGCCATCCGCACTCCTTCGCCCACCTCCTCCAGGCGCTCGACTTCCATCTCGCCGACGTGCGCGAGGTGGCCCTGGCGGGCGAGAGCACCCGAGAGCTGGAGCGAGTGGTGCGCGGATCCTTCCGGCCGCACCTCGTGCTCGCGGGCGGTGAGCCCGACGGCGTGCCGCTGCTCGAGGGCCGCGAGCCGATCGACGGCAAGGCGGCCGCCTACGTGTGCGAGCGCTTTACCTGCAAGGCGCCCGTCACCGAGCCGGCCGAGCTCGAGGAGCTGCTGCGCTGAGCGCCCTGCTCGCCTGCCTGCTCTGCTCCATCCCCGGAGTGGCCGGGACGAGCGCCCCAGTCGAGCCCGCGGTGGCGGCCGGCGCGAGCGCCCCCGCCGGGCCTGCAATGGTGGCCCGCGCCGCAGCGCTTCCCCAGACCCGCGGCACCGACGCCCTGAAGTTCGCACGCCGCATCGCCACGCTCGGTCCGCGTCCCGCGGGGAGCAGCGCGGAGAGGCAGGCTCACGAGCTCGTGGCGGGTGCCTTCAGGCGCTCGGGGCTGCGCGTGGAGGTGCAGGGCTTCCCGGTTCCCGGCAAGGGGAGCTCGCGGAACGTCATCGGCGTGCTCGCCACCCCGCGCGACTGCCTGCACGTGGTCATGGCCCACACCGACACCACCGCGCCCGGCCCGGGCGCCAACGACAACGCCTCGGGCGTGGGAGCGGTCGTCGCCATCTCGCGAAGGCTGCGGCGCCTGCGCCCCCGCTGCGACGTGTGGCTAGTCGCAACCGGGGCCGAGGAGCGCATCTACACCGGCTCGCCGGACCACCTCGGCGCGCTCGCACTGGCGCGTCGCGTGCACAATCGCGGAGGGAAGCGACGGCTGCGCTTCGCCCTCTCGCTCGACGAGGTCGGCCGCGACCGGCCGTTCTGGTTGCGCTCGCCCGCGAGCTCGCCGCGCCCTCGCGTGGAGGAAGCGCTACTCAGAGCCGGCCGCCGTGTCGAGACTCCCGCCTTCTGGGTGCGCGACGAGGGAACCGGCAACTCCGATCACCGCGAGTTCGAGCTGCTCGGCCTGCCCGCCGCGAAGCTCGGTGTGGGCGCGGCCGGCGAGCCCTGCCGCCACATGGCCTGCGACACCGTCTCCCGCCTCGATCGCCACTCCTTCGCGCTCGCGCAGCGCCTTGCCGAGCGAGCGCTGATCCAGCGTTGAGCGAATCTGCCAGCATGACTCGCCATGTCTGAGCGTCGCTCCATCTTCGCCCTGCCCGCCAGACGCCGAGCCAAGTGGCTCGTCTTCGCGATCTGGATCGTCGGGATCTTCATCGCCGTCGGCCCAGCCGACCTGCCGACGAAGTTCTCGGATGCCGAGAAGAACGAGTCGACCTCGTTCCTGCCAGGCGATGCGGAGTCCACCAAGGCGCTGACGGCCACCGAGGATCTCCAGGGCGGCGAGCTCGCGCCCGCGGTGATCGTCTACCGCCGCGACACCGGCCTGACCGCCGCCGACCGACGCAAGATCCAAGAGGACGCCGCTCGCCTGACCAAGAAGCGCTACCCAGGCGTGGTGACCGACGGCGCGACCGCTGCGGCCGGTGGGTCTCATGGCGACGCCGCCGGCAGTCAGGATCCCGCGGCCGCAGAGGGAGCTCCGCCCGGCAGCGCAAGCGCCGCGAGCCTGCCACCGGGCTGCGGCAGCCCGACCACCGCGGTCGAAGGCCAGCCCTCCGGCTACGCCCCGTTCGTAGGCCCGCTCTGCTCACCGGACGGCAAGGCCGCGATCGTCACGGCCTATCTGAAGGGCGACGGCGAGGCGGACACGATCCTCGACCCGATCTCGGACTGGCGCGACATCGTCTCCGACCCGGGCAACGGCCTCGAGGTGAAGGTCACGGGCGGCGCGGGCTACGCCGCCGACGCGATCGAGGTCTTCGAGAGCATCGACTCGACGCTGCTGCTGGCGGCCGTCAGCCTGGTGATCTTCCTCCTGATCGCGATCTACCGATCGCCGATCTTCTTCCTGATCCCGCTCGTGGCCGTGGTCTTCGCCGAGATGCTCTCCCAGTCGCTGGGATACGGCATCTCGGAGCTCGGCGTGACGATCAACGGGCAGTCCAGCTCGATCATGTCGATCCTCGTGCTCGGGGCGGGCACCGACTACGCGCTGCTGCTCGTGGCGCGATATCGGGAGGAGCTCCACCACACCGCCGACAAGCACGAGGCGATGCAGACCGCCCTGCGCTCGGCCGGTCCGGCGATATTCGCGTCAGCCGCGACCGTGATCGCCGCCCTCTTCTGCCTCACGATCGCCAAGGTCAACGGCACCTCGGGGCTCGGCCCGATCGGCGCGCTCGGGGTGTTCTGCGCGGCGCTCTCGATGCTGACGCTGCTGCCCGCGCTGCTCACGGTCTTCGGCCGGCGCGCCTTCTGGCCCTTCGTGCCCCAGACGCCCGACACCGCGCCGACGGAGGCCGGCATCCCAGACTGGAGCCGCCGCCACATCGTCGAGGGCTCCAGGGCAAGCGCGCTCGGCAGAGTGATCCTCGCCGGGCTCGTCGTCCTCGTCCTGCTGCCGCTCGTTCTGCTCAACCTGCTGGTCAAGCTGCTGACCGCGCTGGTGGTGCGCTGGTTCACCGATTGGCGCTTCCCCTCGCTGATCGTCGGCCCACTCGACAGGGTCTTCTTCCGCCCGTACGAGCTGCGCCGCTACCGCCGCGAGCACCTCGCCGATGCGACCCACGGCCTCTGGAAGCGCGTGGGAGACCGCGTTGCGGCGAGGCCCAAGCGGGTGATGATGGGCTCGCTCGCAGTGCTGCTCTTCATGTGCGCGGGGCTCGCCTTCTTCTCCACGAACCTCACCAGCAACGATGCCTATCGCACCGCGGTGGAGTCCGTGGAGGGCCAGAAGATCCTCAGCAAGAGCTTCGCGGCGGGCTCCGGCGCTCCCACCGACATCATCGTCCGCGACCCCGCAGACGTCGCCGCGGTGTCCCGCGCGGTAGAGGGGGTCGATGGCGTGGAGGCCGTCTCGCCTCCGGTGGCCGAGGGCAGGGACGGGGTTCTGGTCCAGGCCACCCTCGAGCCGCAGCCGTATTCGACCGAGGCCTACGACCTCGTGGAGCCGATCCGCTCAGCCGCAGACGGCGTGGCGCCCGACACCCTCGTCGGCGGCGCGACCGCGGTCGAGTTCGACGTGCGCGAGGCCGCCGCCTGGGACTCCAAGGTGATCCCGCCGATCGTCCTGGTGGTCGTCCTGCTGATCCTGGTCCTGCTGCTGCGCTCCCTGATGGCTCCACTGGTCCTGATCGGGACCGTGATCCTGAGCTTCCTGGCTGCGCTCGGGGTGGGCTACTTCGCCTTCGACGTGCTCTTCGGGTTCCCCGGCTCCGATCCCTCGCTGCCGCTGTTCGCCTTCGTCTTCCTGGTTGCGTTGGGGGTCGACTACAACATCTTCCTGATCGCGCGGGCGCGTGAGGAGACGCTCAAGCACGGCACCCAGCAGGGCATCCTGCGAGCACTCGCCGTCACCGGTGGCGTGATCACGAGCGCCGGGATCGTGCTCGCCGGGACCTTCTCCGTGCTCGCCGTGCTCCCGCTCGTGTTCCTCACCGAGATCGGCTTCGTGGTCGCCTTCGGCGTCCTGCTGGACACGTTCCTGGTGCGCAGCGTGCTCGTCCCGGCGATCGCGCTGCAGCTCGGCCCGAAGTTCTGGTGGCCCTCAAAGCTGTCCCGCACCGACGGCGGCGCGAAGCCCGAGCCGCCGGCCGAGCAGCCTGCCACACCCACCGCCACCTGACCTCGGAGCTCTACCTGGAGTCGTCTGGCCAGGACGCAGGGAGCGACGTGTGCGCCAGCACACGAGCGACCGAGGACACCGCCAGACGGCTACAAGACGGGGAGGTAGCGGTCGAGCTCCCACTGCGTGACCTGCACGCGGTAGTCCTCCCACTCCTGGCGCTTGATCTCGACGTAGCGGTTGAAGATGTGCTCGCCGAAGGTCCGCAGCACCAGCTCGGACTCGGCGGTCAGCTCGATGGCCTCGCCGAGGGTCTCCGGGAGCTGCTCGATCCCGAGTCGCTTGCGCTCGTCGGGCGACAGGTGGTAGAGGTTCTTCTCCATCGGCTCGGGCAACTCGTACCCCTTCTCGATGCCCTCCAGGCCGGCCTGCAGCAGGATGGCGAAGGTCAGATAGGGGTTGCAGGAGGGGTCGGGGCAGCGCAGCTCCATGCGGGTCGTCTGCTCCTTGCCGGGGTGGTAGAGCGGCACCCGCACGAGCGCTGAGCGATTGCGGCGCGACCATGCGCAGTACACGGGCGCCTCGTAGCCCGGCACCAGGCGCTTGTAGGAGTTGACCCACTGGGCGAACACCGAGGAGATCTCGCGGGCGTGCTTGAGCTGGCCGGCGATGAACGCCTTGCCGACGTCCGAGAGGTAGTACTGGTCGTCACCGTCGAAGAAGGCGTTGCGGCCGTCCTTGAAGAGCGACTGGTGGGTGTGCATCCCGGAGCCGTTCTCGCCGAAAAGCGGCTTGGGCATGAAGGTCGCGTGCCAGCCGTACTTCATGGCGTATTCCTTGACCGTGATGCGGTAGGTCATGCAGTCGTCGGCCATCTTCAGGGCCGGCGCGTAGCGCATGTCGATCTCGTGCTGCGAGGGCCCGACCTCGTGGTGGGTGTACTCCACGTGGATGCCAAGCTCCTCGAGCGCCAGCACGGTCTCGCGGCGAACGTCCGAGCCCGCGTCGAGCGTCGTGAGGTCGAAGTACCCGCCCTCGTCGAGGATCTCCGGGCGGCCCGACTCCGGGCGCGCGTTGCGGAAATAGAAGTACTCGAGCTCCGGGCCGACGTTGAAGGTGTCGAAGCCCATGTCCTCCGCCCTCGCGAGCGCGCGCCTCAGGACGTGACGGGGATCTCCCTCATAGGGCTCGCGGTTCGGCGTGAGGACGTCGCAGAAGAGCCGGCCGACGCCCTTGTCCTCCGGACGCCATGGCAGCACGGCGAAGGTCGAGGGGTCCGGCATCGCCACCATGTCGGACTCCTCGATCGCGTTGAAGCCCGTGATCGAAGACCCGTCGAAGCCCATCCCGCCCTCGAAGGCGTTCTCAAGCTCGGCCGCGTTGATCGAGAAGCTCTTGAGCTGCCCGAGGATGTCCGTGAACCAGAGCCGGATGAAGCGGATGTCCCGTTCGGCGACGATTGCCTTGACGTCGTCGGCGGTCTTGGGCTGATCGGCCATGGCCATGGCTCCCTTTCGATGTAGCGGCGTGGAAGGCGCACAAGGCTAACGGTCTCCGCAAGGGACGCCGTCCCGACTCGTGTACGGCGCTCAGCGGTAGCGGTGCGACCAGCTCTTGAGCTCGAGCAGCGCAGGCTCGAGCGCGCGTCCCTTAATCGTCAGGACGTACTCCACGCGTACCGGCGCCTCGTCGTACACGCAGCGTTCCACGATCGCCTCCGCCTCCAGCTCCTTCAAGCGCTCGGAGAGGAGCCTGTCCGAGAGGTCGGGCACGAGCTGGCCTATCTCGGAGAAGCGCAGCGGGCCGTCGGTGAGGACCAGGAGGATCGCACCGGTCCAGCGCCTGCCGATCAGCTCGACGGCGTGGTGATAGAGGGAGCAACAGGGGCTCCGACCATCCGCCGCCGGATCCGCCTCGCCTCCGTTGGAGGCACGTCCCGTCGCCGTCTGAGCCCCGACAGCCATGACGTTCAATCCTAGAGGACGGACCGGCGCAGCCGGTGAGCGTCTCGGTTCCGGGGCCGGGTCACGATCTAGGCCGCCTGTACGAGCCGCGACTCTTCCACCGAGCCGTCGCGCGGGACGTTGCCGGCGCGCGTCACGATGTTCGCGAAGCTGTGCACCGCGACGTGGGCCACGGCCTCGAGGATCTGCTCGTCGTCCCAGCCGGCCTCACGCGCCTCCTCGTGTACGTGGAGCGGCGGCGGTCCGTCGGTCTCCAGCAGCGCCTTGACGTAGCGGAGCAGCATCGCCTCGCGCTCGTCGTCGGAGTCGAACCGGCGCGCCAGGGCGATCTCGTCGAGCCCGAGCCCGGACTCGCGGGCCGTGCGCTGCAACGTCGAGAGCGCGTACTCGCTGTGCTGATGCTCGGCCACCGCCAAGGCGATGCGCTGCTGCGTCTTGAGCGGCAGCTCCCCCTGCCTCAGCTCCGAGCGGAAGCGGGCATACGCGCGCAGAGCCGCCGGCGACCCGGCGAGCACGCCGACGATGTTCGAGAGCTGCCCCCCTCCGGCCAGCGCTCCCTTGAGAACGGGCACGCTGCGCTCAGGCGCGGTCAACTCGTCGTGGACTTGGAACCTGCTCTCCTTCGTCTTCATCAGCCGCCCACTTCCTGCTGTCGCTTACAGAGAGTAAGGATACTCCTACTCGGCCCGGGTGCCAACCCCTTTCAGGATCGGCTGGGCAGCGGCCTTGGAGAGGCCTGCGAGCGACTGGTGAATCGAGGCGGAGAGCTGGGCGCTCTAGGCGGGCACGGCATTGGCCGTGGCGACGGCCATGAAGACGAGCAGCAGGCCCAAGCCCACCGCCCACAGCGCCACGCGATCAGGCCTGGCCTGGATCTGAGCCTGCGCACGCGGTACACGGCGCCTGGCCGGCACGGGATGCCCCGTTATGACCACGGTGCGCCTTCCCCCCTCAGAGTGGGAGTAAGGGCTCTCGTAGCCGCCTGCGTAGCCAGGGGCAGCCTCTGCCTCCGCCAGGTGAAGGCGGCGGGTGGCGGGCATCGGTACTTGATCATCCGCCCGCGTTGCGCGGGCACCGGTGGGGGTCATCGGTTCTCTCTCGTCGTGCCTGCGGGGTTAGCTGACGGGCTCGCGCTGAAAGAGCTGCGCTACGTCGAACTCTCGACGATTCGCCCCTGGCCAGAAGGCCTTTGGTTCCCCCACGCCCCTTTGAAATGGAGCTTTGGCTGGATGGACGGGCGGAATCCTACCAATCGACTCGGCCATGACAACGCCGAGACGGATATCCAGCCGTGATGCGCGCCTAGTTGCTGCCGGCGACCTTGGCCACGTACTCGGCCACGGCGTGGGCCTCTTCGCCCTCGAGCAGCTTCGCGGGCATTCGCTTCTGGCCCGTGCCTCCGAGGCGAATGGCGGAGAGGATCCGGTCCGGCGTGACCTCCCCGATGCGGTCGAGATTCGGCCCCGTCACTCCTCGGGCGTTGACCGCCGCGAGGCTGTGACAGCTGGCGCACTGCTGGCGGAACAGGCCCTTTCCCTGCTCCTCCTCCTCGGTCATGCTCTCCGTCCTAAGGGAGCCAACCGCACCGGCTGAGTCCTCCCGGTTGGCCAGCACAAGCCCGGGGATCACCAGGCCGAAGACCACGTAGATCGCGACGATCGAAACCTGGAAGAAGCGGCTGCCGCGCGTCAGGTACGCCTCGCGCGCCGCCCCGGGACCGCCCGAGAAGGCAATGAAGACGACCAGTACGCCGAACAGGACGAACGGCAGGAGGAAAGCGATGACTTCCATCGGCCGGGGACTCTAATCGACTCAGGCGACGCACGGACGGCCAATGCCCGCCGAAGCCGGCTACAACAGCCCGCCCAAATAGAAAAGCCCCGCCGAAGCGGGGCTTTTCCTTAGCTGGCTGTAAGCCGGATCCTGTCGTGAGCAACCATCCATCTGCGTCTTGCCGTACCGCGCTCTCGAGGAGCGCTGCCGGCCCGACACGGGCCTCATGGCCCTGCGGCCTACCTGGAACTCTGCGGGCAGCGTCATCGTTCCTGCTTGGCCTTGCACCGAGTGGGGTTTGCCTGGCCGCCGTGTCACCACGACGCCGGTGCGCTCTTACCGCACCATTTCACCCTTGCCGGCGACGAGGCTCACGTGTGGCCCCGCCACGTAGGCGGTGTATTTCTGTGGCACTTTCCCGCGGGTTTCCCCGGGTTGGATTTCCCAACCACCCCGCCCTACGGTGTCCGGACTTTCCTCGAACGCCGGTTTTCTCTCCGGCGCCCGCGGCTGCTTACCAGCCCCTCAATGGTACGCCGGATCAGTCGGTGCGCCAAGGGTCGGCACACGGCCTGCAGTCAGGACAGCCGGGAGCCGCAATCGGCGCAGTGCGCCGAGCTCCGCAGCTCCATGCGCCCGTGACACACCGGGCACTCGGCCGCTCCTCCGGCGCGCAGGCCCTCCCATACGCTGTCGAGCCGCTGCTCGAGCGTAAGCCTGCCGCCGTTGGAGCGTTCGAGCGGACGTGCCGCAGCGGGGCCGTCCGTCCTACCGAGCTTGCCGGGAAGGTGATCCCACAGAGGCATCGGGCGCTGCGCGAGAGCGGGGCTCATGAGACCCTCCTCATGACCCCCACGACCTTGCCGAGGACCTGGACGTCCTTGGTCAGGATCGGCTCCAGCTCGTCGTTCTCGGGCTGCAGCCTGATGTGGTCCTTCTCCTTGAAGAAGCGCTTCACCGTGGCCTCCGAATCGCCGACGAGCGCGACGATGATCTCCCCGTCGCGCGCGGTGTCCTGCGAGCGGACCGTCACGTGGTCGCCGTCGTGAATACCCGCGTTGATCATCGACTCGCCGCTCACGCGAAGGAGGAACTCGCCTTCGTCGCCGCCGGCGATGCTGGGCACCTCGATGTACTCGTCGACGTACTCCTCCGCGAGCATCGGCTGCCCGGCCGCCACCTGGCCGAGGACCGGAAGCCCAGGGCCACCGCTCACCACGCGCTTCGCGCGGTCGACGAGCAGCTCAATCGCCCGCGGCTTGCTCGGATCGCGCTTGAGCAGCCCGATCTTCTCGAGGTTCGCGAGATGGGCGTGCACCGTGGACGAGGACGTGAGCCCTATCGCCTTGCCGATGTCACGCACCGTCGGGGGATACCCGTGCTTCGCCGAGTACCGCTTGATGAAGTCGAATATCTCCTGCTGGCGCTTCGTCAGCTTCAGGTCCACTGCGAGCCCCTCTTCCGGTCAGCGTTCTGTTGCCGTAGTCCGAACATGTGTTCGTAGAGTAGTTCGCCCGACGGACGACATCAAGCCCCAACCCGTCTGCTTCTATACTCAGCGCTCCTCAGGCGCCTGTGGCGGAATTGGTAGACGCGCAAGGTTGAGGGCCTTGTGGACCGTATGGTCCGTGGAGGTTCGAGTCCTCTCGGGCGCACTTTTCGACGAAAGCCCCGCACCTGCGGGGCTTTCGTCGTTCATGGGCCTGTATGCGCAGCGACCTCGGTCAACGGCCCCTCACGATCACGCCGACCTTCGCCGATGTGCCGCGCTCGTACGAGTAGGCGGCTTCCCGCGTAGCCACCGCCCGGAACACATAGCGCCGGAGCCCCGAGGTCGCCGTGAAGCGGTAGCGATGCTTGAACGCTCCTCGGGCGTTCGCGCGCGGCGTTGCGAACGTTCGCCACTGCCTTCCGACCTTCGCCTGCAGAGTGACCACCTTGCCGCCGCTGGGAATGGGCTTCCCGAGCAGCTGCCCGCGGAACACGACCGCCTGGCCGTTGAGGAGCTTTCGCCTGGATGGCCTGAGCCGAAGCGCCGCCGGCACTCTGGTGGCGAGCTGGCCGGAGGATGGCGCGATCGTGTTGCTGCCCTCGTACCGGTATCGGATCGTCTGCGAGGCAGCTCCCGACACGGCGAAGCTGAACGCTCCAAGGCGATTGGTCCTCGTCGTTCCCAACCGAGTGAAGGACCCGCCGGAGCGCAACTGGCCCTCGACGATCACGTTGACGCCCGGAACCGGCACCCCATGAGCGGTGGTCACCTTCCCCGTCGATGCGCCCTTCTTGCCGAAGGCCAGCGGAATCGCGGACCCGACGATCGGGACCTTCCGCTTCTTAACGCAGCGCTTGCGCTTGGCTGCGCCCTTTGCCGGCTTCTTGCCCTTCGTCCTTCGATTGGCCCGCTTCACGCACACCGCCTTCCCAGCTGTGCGACCGGCCACCTCGACGCGGGTGGCGATGCGGAGCGGAAGAGTCAGCGCGGCGGCCCCTCCCCCCTGCCACCGGTCGAGACTCGAGCCGTTCCCCGCCCTGTCCCAGACCCTCGCCCTGAACTCGTAGCGACCCTTGGGAAGCGCAAGGTCATCCAGACGAGCGACGAGCTTGTGGCCGGCCATCGTCGTGGGCAGCGGCACGTAGGCGGCCGCTCCACTCCGGCGGTACTCGATCTGGCCGCGCTCCAAGCCGGAGACGGCGTCGAAAGCGCTCACGCTGATCTTCCGGGGGTCGCTCGGATCCTGGTAATCGAAGGACCCGAGAGGCCCGGTCCGGTCGATCCTGAACTCCGCCACCTTCTCAGCAGAGGCGTTCCCCGCCGCGTCCACCGCCTGATAGGCCACGGTGTGGCTCCCATCACCGGTGACGGTGAATCCGCCCTGCCCTCCGCGCACCTTCTCCGGCGGAGCCCCGTCCAGCGTGTAGACCAGGTGCCCGCCCTCATCGACCGCGTCCTCGACGGGCGCCGCAGCCATGCCAGAGAGGCCAGGCTGATCCGACCCAGTGAGCTGCACGGACACCGGCGCTCGCGACCACTCCGCGGAGCCGGGCAGACCCGCAGCGCTCACCGACGGCGCCGACCTGTCGACCCTCACCAACGTCGAGCCGACCTCATCCGACGGAACTCCCGCGTTCGACACCGCGCGCACCCTGACCTCCGTTATCCCCTCCGGGAGATCCGAGAGCGAATAGCTGCCTGGGTCACCCTGCACCACCTCGTCAGAACTGCCATCCGGATCCGCCCCATCCGTAGTAACCCAGTAGGCCGCGATCCCACTAACTGGCCGAGACTCGCCCCCCTCCAAGTCAACCGTCTTGCTCGGGCCGTCTACATCAGCCTCGCCCACCCAACCAACGCTAGGAGCGAGGACAGCGCGGCCTGGAGCTTCATCGTCAAAGCGGAGAGTGACTGGCTCAGATTCGTGTTGTGGGCTGACGTTTCCAGCCGCGTCTTCAAGCCAAAGCCACAGGTTGTAGGCACCCACATCCGGAGCCGCGAATTCGATGCTCTCGGGAGCCTCCTGCACCCGCGATCCGCCAACACAATCACTAGGCGACTCGACGGCACACACTCGGTAGTGCACCTTCGAGATTGGAGCATGTTGTTCGGTCGGGTTAGACCAACTCGTTGGGAAGGCATTCGTAGAACGCCAGCTCTCTCCACCAGACACCAACACGGCATCCGGAGAGTCTGGGGCGCTGTTGTCTACCTTCAGCGGCAGCGTCCGTTCCACAACTGCTCCACCTGCATCTGTCGCTCTCACGGTTACGCCGTGGACACCATCTGGAAGGTCTGCCGTATCCACGGTCCATTGACCCGACCGAGCCAGAGGGCATGGTTGAAGTGCTGCGTAGCGGCCGTCGATCGTCGCGCAACTAGACGGCGCCGACATGGTGAGCTCATCACCCACCGAGAAGGACATCCCGGTCAGCCCCCCGCCAACATCGGACGCCGAAAAGTCAAGAGACTTACTGCCCCTCAGCCATGCACCTGAGACTAAGCCTCCGAGTAGTGGATTCAAGGCGGGCGAAGAGTCATCACGCAGCGTGAAGTCAAAGGAGCGGCCACGCAGACGCACATCTCCGGTGCTGTTCTGAGCACATGGGGTTCCGGAATCACACGATAGGTAGAACCCAACTCGTTTGGCAGAGAAGCCGCCGTCGCTTTCATCCCAGCTGCGAACTACTGGCCCTTGAGACCCGGAGGGAGGAAGCCATGTCGCGTTACTGAGATCCGCTCCCTGGAAGATTTCCGCGTTTAGACCAGTCCCATCGGCAAATTGCCACGCCCGTCCCCGGGGGACTAACCCACTGATGCAACAGCTAGTAGAAGACCCGAATGAGCCTGAAAAGTGAGTAAAGACGGTGCCAGGCGGAGCGTAAGCAAAGTATCCGCCGTAGGTCCCGGCCGAATGAGTCTGGCTAGAACCACCATTCGTATTACGAAGGGCCAATCCTAGCTCGGTGCAGCCGCTGCTTGGATGCTCTGAAATTGAAGGTGTGCCGGAGACGCTCCAACTAAATCCTCGGACGTAGTTACTCGCCGCGTAGTCACATTGGCGCACCGAATATGTCCCTGCCTCGGCGCCTGAAACACACCACAGAGCCACACCGACTACAGCCAGAACGAACCATCTACCCATCACTTGCCCTCCACTCGTACTGATATGCGACATCACTCCCTTTCGGTTCTGTCCAGCGTGTTAGTCGTCCGGCTACCGGTGCTACGGCTTGCCCTCGAACCCGAACTCTTTTGCGCCCGCGTTCGTGGGAGCCGTCGGTGGCGGTGCAGACCGATCTTCAGACGGTCGAGCCGACGGTGGGCCCCCCGGGTCAGGCAGAGTGGGTTGGGCGGGCAGCGGAGTGGCGCGCTGCTGATGGGACTCGGGCTTGGCCTGCTTGGGTCTCGCTGGCTTCGGCGCTTCGCGGCGAGGCTTTGCCCTCTTCTTGTCTGGGGTCTTAGGGGCAGCCTTCGCGGTTTGCCCTGATGCGATCGGTGAAGAGCCTTCCGATGGGGGCGTCGTGTTCGGGAGGCCCTCGGCGGCGACGTAGGTGCCGCCGCCGAGAGCCACGCAGCCGGCGACAGTTGCGGCGAAGGCGCTCGGTGAGGCACCGGCGAAGGGAGTCAGGTCGGCAGCGCGGAGGTAAGCGCCCGTGGCCTGCTGCCTCGCGGCATCGAGGAGCGAGCCCACCTGGTCCGTGAAGGCGGCGATGCGATCACCGATCGCGGCATGGAGGAAGCCGTCTCCCAGAGGGATGGCCGGCAGCGGCAGGATCGCCGCCGCGCGCCGCATGGCTCCACGCACCTCGAGGTAGAGAGCGGCCACATGGGGATCGGAGGCGAGCAGCCGCTGCGCCTCGGCACGCTGCTCGTCGCTGGCGATTCCCGGGCGGAGGCCATCGACATCGCCGACGTCGATGAGGCAGGCCGTCAGGAGGCTGCGTTGGCGGCGGGACCAGGTGCCGTCCTCCAGGTCGCGCACACGAGAGGCGATCACCGCCGCTCCCTCCTCCGCCAGCCGCTGGTACTGACGGTGGGTGAGGCCGAGAGCGGCGCGCACCTCGCTCGCGCTCAGCTGCAGATCCCAGCGCAGCTTCAAGAGGTCGCGCTGCCGGCCCTCGAGGCTGTCGATCATCTCCCTGGCGAGCCTCACCTGATCGCGCATCAGCACGCGGTCCTCAACGGCGGAGCCCTCGTCTTCGAGGCCCGTCACCGCCGGGTCGTCCGGACCTATCGGCACCGGTGGCCTGCCCCGAGTCACCGCATTCATCGCCTCGGCCGCCGCCGTCTGCAGGAGGTAGGCGCGCAAGGACCGGATCTCCTCCCCTCGCTCACGCTTCACGAAGACCCGCGCCCATGCCTCGTGGTAGATCTCGAGCCGCTCGTTCTCGTCGAAGCGTGGAAAGCGCTTGGCGAGCATCCCCATCACAGGGCGCCGATAGAGCTCGTAGTCCTTGGTGGCGGTATCCCGGCTAGCTACAGCCTGCACCCGCGCTCCTCCTCCCGCATGACGCCACGCGGCACCATCGGCAAGGGCTCCGCGGAGCCTTACCGAACGCCTCGAGCCATGGACCGATTGCTCTCCGCAGTCGGTGGCTGAGCGGTCGGTGCCGGGATCTACCCGAGCAGATTTGTTGCACGAAGCCGGCACTCTTGTTGCTGTAGGGCAGAGTTCCGGCGCACTACCCCCCTCGGCTTTCGTCGATTGGGGCCTTTGCCCAGGGTGGGAGCGATGTGCCCACCGCTGCGGGCGCGCACCCTGCGCTTAGTCGACTGAAAGGTCGCCGCAGCACGAGTGCTGAGGCGCGGAGCCCGGCGGGTGCCGCTCGGGGCGCTAGATCTTCAGCAGCACGAGGACGTTCACGACCCAGACGCAGGCGAAGAAGATCGTCCAGCGCGTGAGGTTCCGCTCGACCAGCGAGCCTCCCCCGAGCGGGCCGCTGCCGCCGCCGACGCCGAAGGCGCCCGAAAGCCCCGCATCCTTGCCCGAGTGCAGCAGCACCAAGGCGATCAGGACGACGGACAGGATGATCTGAAGGCCGCTGAGAATCGCTTCCATCGCTCGGCAGCGTAGCGGTTCAGGCCCCGGGGGACTTGCCGTCCAGCGCGTCGAGCCGGGTGAGTATCTCGATCGCCTGCGCCCGCAGCTCCTGATCCATCTCGCGGTGGTCCTCCTTGGAGACCTTTCCCATCTCGAAGTCGAGGCGCGCGTCGCGAATCTCGCCGTACTTGGCCTCCTTCGCCGCCAAGAGCTCCTCGCGGCTCGCGCTCTCCACCTTCTCGTCGTCCACGCCGCGGATCAACGGCCTCACGACCACGGCCGCCACCAGCACCGCGAGAGCTATGAGTGCGATCCCGTACTCCACGCTAGGCCTGCGAGAGGTCCTTGCCGATGCGCGCGGCATAGGCGCTGGTCACACGGCGCAGGCGGGCCTCGGGCGAGGGCCAGACGGCCACCAGCGCGCCGAGCAGCATGATCGCACCGCCGATCCAGATCCACGACACGAGCGGCGAGTCGATCGCGCGGAAGGTCGCCGGCGGCGGGTCCCGGCGATAGCGCTCCGCGATCGCGGCGATCACCACCGCCTGCACATCGCCGCTCGCCTCGCCGAACTTCTCGTTCGCCTCCTGAATCGCGGGCTGGAGCGCGGTGGTGTCCGGCCGAACGGCGGTCCAGAGGTCGCGGCGCAGGCCCCAGCGCACGTCCACCTCGCTCGTCGCCTCGCCTTCGAAGAAGCGCCCGATGGAGCCCTTCGACATGTCGAGCGTCGGATAGAAGTTCCTCGACGGCCGCATCGTGTAGGCCTCGTCGCCCTTGCGAGCCGTGAGCACGGCGCCGAACGAGATCGGCGCGCCGGTGCCCGCCTTGTCACGCCCGAGGGTGGCCGTGGCCCGCTCGTAGGTGAGCGTGTAGCCGCCGACCTTGAACGACTCGCCCGGCGAGAGCCGTACGTCGCGCTGCTCGATGAAGGCCGATGAGGCCGCCACTCCGAGGAACAGCACCGCGATGCCGGAGTGCACGAGGTATCCGCCGTAGCGCCGGCGGTTGCGCGCCACGAGCTGGGCGAGCGCACGCGGCCAGGGATCCCCAGTGATGGTCCGCCTCGCGGACGCTCCCCGGACGAACTCCTGCGCCACCACCGCCAGCACCAGCGCGACGCAGCAGAACATGACGAGGGCCTTCGGGCTCTCCGCCGCGGAGGTCAGCGCAAGCATGGCCACCAGCGCAATGCCCGCAATCGCGAGCGGAAAGCGCAGCACGCGCAGAAGGCCAGCAGGGCTCGCGCGCCGCCATGGGACCATCGGGCCGACGGCCGCCAGGCCGACCAGCACGAGCGCAAGGGGTGTCGTGAGGCGGTTGAACCACGGCGGCCCGACGCTCGCCTCCTCGCCGGTGAGCGCCTCGGAGATCAGGGGGAAGAACGTCCCCCAGAAGATCACGACGCAGAGGCTGACCAGCACGAGGTTGTTCGCCAGGAAGAAGGCCTCGCGCGAGAGCAGCGAATCGAGCCGCGCCTCGCTGCGCAGGTCCGCCAGGCGCCAGACGACGAGCGCCGTGGAGCCCGCGATCACGATGGCGATGAAGACGAGGAACTGCGTGCCGATCGTGGACGCGCCGAACGCGTGGATCGAGTCCAGGATCCCCGAGCGCACGAGGAATGTGCCGAGCAGGGCGAGCACGAAGGTGGCGATGATCAGCGAGACGTTCCACACCTTCAGCATCGAGCGCTTCTCCTGGACCATGATCGAGTGCAGGAACGCGGTGCCAGTGAGCCACGGCATCAGCGACGCGTTCTCGACCGGGTCCCAGGCCCAGTAGCCGCCCCAGCCGAGCTCGCTGTAGGACCACAGCGCGCCGAGCATGACCCCGGTGCCGAGGAAGGTCCAGGCGACGAGCGCGAAGCGGCGGGTCGCCCTGATCCAGTCGGCTCCGGTGTGGCGCGTGATCAGGGCTCCCACGGCGAACGCGAACGGAACCGAGAACCCGACGTAGCCCGTGTAGAGCATCGGCGGGTGGATCATCATCGCCGGGTGGCGCAGCAGCGGGTTCAGGCCCGCGCCCTCCGCCGGGGGGTTGGCGAGTGTGCCGAAGGGGTTCTCCCACCCCACCATCAGCAGCAGGAAGAACCCGGCCACCAGGGCGAGGACCGCCGTCGCCCAGGGCGCGATGTCGCGCAGCGAGCGGCGGGTGAGGAAGAGCACCGCGCTCGAGAAGATGGACATCAGGAGCGCCCAGAGGAGCAGCGAGCCGTCCTGCGTGGCCCACATCGCGGTGACCTTGTAGAAGGTCGGCGTGCTGGTTGAGGAGCCGTCCGCGACCAGCTTGTAGGAGAAGTCCGAGCGCAGGAAGGCCGCCTGCAGGATCACCGTGGCGGTGATCATCAGACCCGCCATGCAGTAGATGGCACGGCGGCCGGAGACCACCCACTCGCGCCGCCCGCTGCGGGCCCCGTAGACGGAAGCGGCGGCAGCGTAGGCCGCGGTCAACAGCCCGACTAGTAGACAGGCGGAGCCGACGCCCGCCAAATCAGGCGTTCTCGTCCTTGGTGAACTTGGAGGGGCACTTCGTTACCAGCGAGTCGCGCTCGGCCAGGAAGGTGCCTCGCTTCAGCTCACCGGACACGATGACCTCGCGACCCTCCCTGAACGGGTCGGGCACAACTCCCTCGTAGGTGACCGGCACCGATGCCGGGCCCTCGCGATCGCGAATCTTGAACATCAGGCGATCGCCGTCGCGCTCGACGGAGTCGCGCACGACCTTGCCGGTCAGCTGGTACGAGCGCCCAGGCTCCGCGTTAGCCAGCAGATCGGAGGGGGTGCTCGCCTCCGTTGAGGCGCTGAAGCTCGTGTAGACGAGCGCGCTCGCAAGGAGCACGGCGGCGCTCAGAGCGATCACCAGACGAGCCTTGCGCTTTCGCTGCGGATCCATCGCCGCTGATTATGACTACAAGCGCCCCACTTCCGTGGAGCACCGGTCCCGATGCGGGCTCCTACGCGTACGGCTCCCGTCTTCGCAAGGATGGGACTCCTTGTGCCAGCCGCCACCGATCGCCACAACCTCAGCAGCCGAGCAGGGTTACTGCCTCGTATGAGCAGGACGTCCCGCCCCGCCGCCCCCTCCGCCCGGGGAGCCTCGCTCGCGCTGGCGGGCATCGTGGCCGCGTGCGCCGCCCTCTGCCCCGCAGCGGCCGCGGCAGCCCCCGCCAAGGAGGCCGCCAAGGTGCCGAAGCCCGTGCAGCTGCGGACGGGCTGGGAGATCCGGGACGTCTCCGCGGCGCCCGCCCAGCCTCAGCC
The DNA here is from genome assembly GCA_963715445.1 of uncultured Solirubrobacterales bacterium. Classification (GTDB taxonomy): domain Bacteria; phylum Actinomycetota; class Thermoleophilia; order Solirubrobacterales; family Thermoleophilaceae; genus JAAYBF01. The sequence continues at coordinate 1,913,518 of OY970240.1, read as the reverse complement.
CAAGCCCCCGGAGGAAGGTCAGCCGAGCGCGGCCGGCGCCTCCACCGAGCTGCTGCGCAGCCGCGCCTCGCAGGCTCCGGGCGACTGGCGGCCGGTGCGGGTTCCCAGCGTCTTCCAGGGCCGCGCCCGATCAGCCTTCTTCGGCGGCAGCGTCAAGCTCTACAGGCTGCGCTTTCGGGCGCCGGTCGCCAAGGGCTTCGACTGGGTGCTGAGGTTCGAGCAGGTGCGCCGCCGCGCGACCGTCTCGCTCAACGGCAGGCAGCTGGGCGTGAGAGTCGACCCCTACACCCCGTTCGAGCTTCCGGCGCGCGGGCTGCGCCCCGGCAGGATCAACACTCTCGAGGTGCTCGTGGACAGCCGCAAGGACCCGCGCCTGCCCGAGGGCTGGTGGAACTGGGGCGGCATCACCCGCCCGGTGAGCCTCCTGCCGATCGGCAAGGCCGCCGTGCGCGACCTGGGGCTGATGTCCGACGTCACCTGCAGGGGGCCGGCGCTGCGCTGCCGAGCCTCGCTGCTGGTGGACGGCGTGCTGGACAAGCTCCCCGAGGCGAAGGCTCCCCGCAAGAGCGAGAAGGTCCCACGCAAGGAGGCGAAGGATCCCCGCAAGGCAGCAGGCTGGCGGCCCCCGCAGCCCGAGCTGACCATCCGCTTGAAGCCTCCCGGAGCGCGCACGATCGAGAAGACCTTCGAGATCCGCGGCTCTCGCAAGGGTCGCCGCAGGGTGAGCCTCGAGATGCCCGTGCCGGCGCCCAAGCTCTGGTCCCCCGAGCGGCCGCAGCTCTACGACGCGCGCGTCACCGTCACCTACGACGGGCGCACCACGCAGATCGAGCGCCGGCGCATCGGGCTGCGCTCGATCGGGGTCAAGCGCGGCCTGCTTTACCTCAACAACCGCCGCGTGAACCTGCGCGGAGCCTCGATCCACGAGGACTTCCCCGGGCACGGCGCCGCCACCACCGGACAGGACATGGACACCGTGGTGCGCGAGCTCAAGGAGCTCGGCGCGAACGTGACCCGCTCGCACTACGTGCTCAGCGAGGGCCTCCTCCAACGGCTCGACAAGGCGGGAATCATGGTCTACAACCAGGCGCCGGTCTGGCAGCGGGACCACCGCGCCAACCTGCTCGGGAACGAGATCGACCGCGCCCGCGCCGTGGACCAGGTGGAGCGGACCGTCAAGGCCGCGCGCAACCACCCCTCGGTGATCGTCAACTCGGTTGGCAACGAGCTGACCTTCAAGCCCGATCAGCTCGGCACCACGAAGCGGTTCCTGCTCGACGCGGCCACGGTCGCGCGCGCGACCGATCCGACGGTCCCGATCGCGGTGGACATCAAGACCCGCCCCTACCTGGAGGAGCAGTTCACCTACGGCGCCTTCGACCTGATCGGGATCAACCAGTACTTCGGCTGGTACCCGTGGGTGGAGGACTTCCGGCTGCTCGAGCCCTTCCTGCTCCAGATGCGCGACCACTACCCGGACAAGGCGCTCGTGATGACCGAGTTCGGCGCCGAGGGACGGCCGGACATGGCCGGCTTCGCGGCCGGGGTCAAGGGCAGCTACGCGTTCCAGGCCGCCCATGTGGCGCGCACGATCGACCTGGTGGACCGCCTGCCGTTCATGTCGGGCGCGATCCACTGGACGCTGCGCGAGTTCGAGATCTTCCCCGGCTGGAGAGGGGGCGCCGTGGAGGGCGGCGGGCCCAACGACAACATCCGCCACCACAAGGGCGTGCTCACCTACGAAGGCCGCCGCAAGCCTGCCTGGAACGCCCTCCGCGAGCGCTTCGCGCGCACTCCCCTGTACCGCTAGACCGCAACTTCCGGTCGGTGTCCGTGTGTACTATCGCGACACCGTCAACCGCCTCGCGCCGGCTTCGCCGGGGCTCTGACTGAAGGGACTCATGAGGAACCTCAAAGCTCTCCCAACGCTTGTCTGCGCCCTGCTGGCCATGATCGCCGTCCTCGTTCTCCCCCAGGCCGCCGGCGCGGGCTCCAAGCAGCTCAGCCTGCTCCAGGACGACGCCGAGCTCTTCGGAGACCGCGGTGAGGACCCCGTCGCCGCGATGCGCGAGATGAGAGACCTCGGAGTCGACGTGATCCGCAGCAACGTCCTCTTCTATCGCGTCTACACCCGGCCCGGAGAGCGCACGAAGCCGGCCGGCTTCGACACCAGCAACCCGAACAGCTCGGTCTACAACTGGGCGCCCACCGATCGGATCGTGAACCTCGCCCGCGCGAGCGGCATGAAGGTCCTACTCACGATCACCGGCCCAGGCCCCCACTGGGCCTCGGAGCAGCCCAAGCGCTGCAAGAGCGTCCCCTGCACCTGGAAGCCCCGCGCAAGCGAGTTCGGGGCGTTCGCGGCCGCCGTCGCCAAGCGCTATCGCGGCAGGGTCGACTGGTACTCCCTCTACAACGAGCCGAACCTCAAGACCTGGATCACTCCTCAGACCCCTCAGCGGACCAAGTACGGAAACGTCGACACGGCGGGCATCTACTACCGCCAGCTGTGGACCGCCGGCAACAAGGCGATCGCCCAGTTCGATCCGGCGCATCGCGGCAAGGTGCTCTTCGGCGAGGTCGCGGCGATCGGCGAGCCGATTCCCACGCTGTACACGGCGCTCTGCCTCGACCCGAGCGGCAACGCCTTCCGCGGCCGCCTGCGCGCCCTCCACAAGTGCCCCAAGCGGCCCGCGAAGCTGCCCATCGGCGGCTACGCGATCCATCCCTACAACCAGGGTGGCTTCGGCCCTCCGCGGCGCAAGACCACGAGCAAGACCGCGCTGCCCCAGCAGTACCTGCCCCGCCTGCACAAGCTGATGAACCGCGCCGCGGGCAAGAAGCGCACGCCCGGCGGCCGTGGCATCTACATCACCGAGTTCGGCTACCAGACCAACCCGCCCGACTCGTCCTCGACCGTCACTCCAGGGCAGCACGCCCAGTACATCAACGAGTCGGACCGGCTCTTCTTCGGGGACTCTCGGGTCAAGACCGTCGCCCAGTACCAGCTCGTGGACGTGCGTAACGAAGGCGAGTACAACAGCGGCCTGCGCTTCGCCGGCGGCGCCAAGAAGCCCGCCTACGACTCGTACCGGATGCCGATCGTCATCACGAAGAAGTCCTCGAAGGCCGTGGAGGTCTACGGCCAGGTGCGGCCGGCTCGCGTATCGCGGACCCTGTTCGGGACGATTGAGCGCCCCGAGCTCCAGTTCGCACGCAGCGGTGGCGGCTTCAGCACGGTTGCGAGGCCGTCGCTGAACTCGTTCGGCACGTTCCGGATCACCCAGCGGCGCTCAGGTGCGGCATCGGGCCGCTGGCGGCTCAAGTGGCAGAACCCGCTGACCGGGACGGTCTCCTACAGCCGGATCGCCAAGTCCGCGAAGAAGCTCGCCTACTACCGCAACTAGCCGAGCCGCTCGGGGGCTACTCGACCGCCGGCCGGATCGGCCGGCCGGCGGACGCCACGCGGCTGCGCATGACATCGGCGGTCGGGCTCACCCAGCTGGCCCGGTAGCGCAGGTCGGCGGCGTGCCGGCGGCGGAGCTTGAAGCGGTAGTAGCCGGAGCGGTTCGTGAGCGGGCGGCGCACCGTGCGCATGCCTCCCGGGCCGATCACTTCGATCTCTGGACGAACGCTCCCGTCGGCGGGCCGAACGGCTCCCCATACCTCCACGAGGCTCGGTGAGAGCTCGGTCACGACGAGGGGCATCCGGAACGCCGCCCAGGCGGGCTTTGGCCGGCCGTTCAGCCTACGCAGGCCGGTGTTGAACGCCTCTCTGCCCGGCACGTCGTACAGCTCGTACTGAGCGACCGTCTTGACCCGAGAGTCCCCGAAGAAGAGCCGCTCCGCCTCGTTGAGAGCCACCGCGTGACGGCCGAGCGGCAGGCTCACGCCGAACGGATCGGGCGGGCTCGACTGGAAGCCGAACTCCGTGAAGTAGATCCCCCGAGAAGGCGGTATCCGCCCATAGCGAGCGGCCTGGTCCAGGATCTTGTGCATCCGCCCCAGATAGGGAAGCGGCAGCGAGTCCTCCGTGTGGCTGCGCGTGAACACCGAGCCGACCGCCTCCTGGTTGTACGGATGGAGAGCGAGCCCGCCGATCGGCAGGCGCCGCGGCCGGGCGCAGCCCTGCAGGGCCCGCATGCGCCCCTGGAAGGGACGCCCTTCCGGGTCCAGGCAGAGGGCGGCGTAGAGGGTGTCCACAGGTGAGCTGATCGCGGCGGTCTCGCCGAAGAGCACCTTGCCGCGATGCGCCGGATCGAACTTGGCGATCGACTTGTAGCCGGCGCTCCAGAGCTCTCGATAGCGGCGGGCGGCCACGTCGACCGTGCCGTAGCGCGTGGTCTTGAGCTGCGGATAGAGGTAGTGCTCCAGATTCGGCTCGTTCCACAGCGAGTAGCGGGAGACCATCCCTCCGTAGGGACCCTGCGCGTTCTTCCCGTAGCGCAGCGCCACGGCCTTCGCGAACTGCCCGAACAGCCGCGGCGAGGGCTTCCACATGCACGAGAAGCCCTCCCGGCGATAGCCGCCGATACGATGCGGGCAGCGCGACGGCTCGTCGGATGCCCAGTTGGGAATCGGAGGAGCGAGGGTGAACAGCACATCGAGCCCGTGCCTGCGGGCGCGATCGATGAGCTGGTCGTACATCCACCACTGGTAGCCGGGCGAATCGGGATCTCCCACGTCGAAGCCTGCGGGGCGCTTGCGCGCGTCGACCTTGGGAGAGACGAGACGCCAGCTCACGAAGGTCCTGATCGTGTCCACTCCGAGCGCCTTCACCTCGGCCATCGCCAAGTCGGGATCGTGATCGGAGAACCCGAGGAAGACGGAGTTGTCCTGGAACACCATCGTCTGGCTCGACGATGCGGCCGCCGAGCCGGCCGACACGAGGCCGATCATCGCGACCGCCAACCCCGCTGCGCAGGATCGGCGCACGAGCTTCCTGGGCACTTCGAGGACGTCCTTCAAGCCTTGCTCCGACCTTTCGATAGCGAACCGCGGAACCTGCGACGACCCCGGCGCCCGCTGGCCGTTCGCGTCAGGGCCCGTCCGTGGGCTTTCCACCGATGAGGTTGAAGAGCCGGTCCTGGAAGGCCGTGACGCGCCTGTCTCGAGCCGTCGCCGTCTTGAGCTTGTCGCTGTTCTCAGGGTACCTACGGACGGCCCAAGGCGAGCCGGGTCTCGCCAGGCGCACGGCCGCCACCCAGCCGACCACCGGTATGAAGGCCCCGAGGACGGCCGACAGCAGCTTGCCCTTGCGGATCACGAGGGCCACGAAGGCCAGGTTCAGAGCCACCACGCCGGCTATGGCGGCGATCGACCCGCCGTCGTCGGTGTCGAACGGGGCGAATCCCGCCACGAGCATCCCCGCGATGATCACGGCCACGATCACCGCGTCGACGGATGCACGCCCCTCATCGGCCCAGTAGACGTCCTCCAGGTGCAGCCAGAGCGCGAACTCGTCGAGCGTCAGGCCGCAGCCGATGCCGAACAGGACGGCCAGGATCTCGACCCACGGGCTCTCCGGCTGGAAGGAGAAGGTGAGGAACCCGGTCGCCATGATCGTGACGATGCCCCACACCAGGTGATGGATGTGGAGGCCGCTGGAGGTCTCCACGTTTCCCGGCCACCAGCTGACCTGCATGCGGATCAGCCGGGCGCTCGTGCGGATGAACAGGACCCTCCGAGCAGGCCGACCAGCACCATGAACCCCGCGCGCTGCCCCGGCTCCCCCAGGAACCTCTGGGTGATCTCCAGATCCACCCGCCCAGCATCGCAGCAGAAAGAGACGCCGCGAGGCGACGCCTATTGGCGGCGAAAGCGGACGACGGGGGTCGAACCCGCGACCTCAAGCTTGGGAAGCTTGCGCTCTACCAACTGAGCTACGTCCGCGTGGGCGCCGATTCTAGCCTTCTGCGCGGGAAGCGCGGCGGGGTTCGAGCGGCGGGCGTTGGGCGTTCTCTCTTTACCCTCTGGGAAGCCGATGAAGAGCCGCCCCTCAGCATTCGCCATCGCCGCCTTGGTCTGCGTGGCCGGCCTGATCGCCCTGCTCGCGTACGGCGTGAAGTCGAACGAGCCGGATCGGGCGATCGACGATGCGCTGGCGCGCGGCGAGCGCCTGAAGGCGCCCGCGCTGCGATTCGACCGCCTGTCGGGCGGCGGCAAGGAGGCGGTTGCCGACCATCGCGGGAAGGTCGTGGTGGTGAACATCTGGACCTCCTGGTGCGAGCCGTGCAAGGAGGAGTCTCCGATGCTGGAGCGCTGGCACAAGCGGCTCAGCAGGGACGGGAAGGGAACCGTGCTGGGCATCGACGTGTTCGACGCCGAGAGCGACGGAAGGGCCTTCGTGAGGGAGTACGGGCTGACCTACCCGATGCTGCGAGACAGCGAGGGGTCCTCGTTGGAGACGCTCGGCGCGATCGGCTACCCGGAGACGTTCGTGATCGACCGTCAGGGAAGGATCGCGGCGGCCAAGCGCGGGGTCGTCACCGACAGCTTCATGCGCGAGCGGGTCATGCCGCTCGTGCGAGGCTCATGAGGCGGACGCTCGCCGCGGCGCTCGTCGCACTGGCCTTCGTCGTCCCGGCGGCCGCCAGCGCCGCCGAATGCCCGAAGACGACGCTCGGTGAGATCGAGCAGGAGGTCATGTGCCCGGTGTGCGGCACCACTCTCGGGCTGGCCACGGAGGCCCCGCAGGCTAACCGCGAGCGGGCGCTGATCCAGCGGCTGATCGACCGCTGCCAGTCCAAGGACCAGATCAAGCAGGTGCTCGTAGCGCAGTACGGCGAGGGGGTGCTCGCGCTTCCCGAGGCGAAGGGGTTCAGCCTCAGCGCTTACGTAGTGCCGGCTGTCCTCTTCCTGCTGGCGGCGACAGGGCTCGCGTTCGCGCTCCCGCGCTGGCGGCGCGGCGCGCGCGCCCGTAGGGAGGCCGGCACCGGCGACGGAGCGCCCCCGTCCGATGCCGAGAGCAGGCGACTCGACGCCGACCTGGAGCGCTACGACCTGTGACGCCCGCAGATACCGTCGACACCACCGTCGTGGCGGCCTTCGCCGTCGGCTTCATCTCCTTCATCTCGCCCTGCGTGCTCCCGCTCGTGCCCGGCTACCTGTCGGCCGTCTCCGGCGTGTCGTTCGCGGACATCCAGGCGGGCAAGTCGAGGCTCCACGTGCTCGGCCCGGCGCTGCTCTTCTGCCTCTCCTTCTCGGTGATGTTCGTGGCGCTCGGCATGACGGCCACCGGCCTCGGCAGCGCGCTGGCGGAGAACCGCATCCTGCTGCGGAAGATCTCCGGGGTCCTGATCGCGCTGCTGGGCGTGTTCTTCGTGGCGACCCTGTTCGTGGACCGCTTCAACCGCGAGTGGCGGCCCGAGGTGCTGATGTCCCGGGCGAGCACCGGCGGGCCGATCATCGCCGGGCTGGCGTTCGCGATCGCCTGGCTGCCCTGCATGGGGCCCACGCTGGGAGCGGTCCTGACCGCCGCCTCGAACGAGCAGACCGTGTCCCAGGGCGGCGTGCTGCTCGCCTTCTACGCACTCGGGCTGGCCGTGCCCTTCATGCTGAGCGCGCTCGCCTTCTCGCGCGTGTCCGGCTTCTTCCGCTTCTTCCGCGACCACTTCAGGTTGATCACCGCAGCCTCCGGGATGATCCTGATCGCGATGGGCGTGATGCTCTTCACCAACGAGCTCTCCACCTTGAACTCCGAGGCCCAGCGGGCGATGAGCGCCCTCGGCGTCAACTTCTTCGGCGACCTCTGAGCCGGCGGCGCCCAGCTACATCTCGGCGGGCGCTTCGATGCCGAGCAGGTCCAGCGAGCGCGCGATCACGCGCCTGGTCAGCTCGCACATCGCGACCCTCAGATCCTCGTCGCCACCCTCCTCGGCGGCGCCGATCACCTTGCAGTCGCGGTAGAAGGCCGAGAAAGCCTGGGCGGTCTCGGTGACGTAGGTGGTCATGCGGTGAGGGGACCTCCGCTCGGCCGCGAACCGCACCTCGCCTGGCAGGTCGAGCAGCTTCTTGACCAGCGCCCGCGCGCTCGGATGGAGCTCCTCGGCGCTGCCGGCCAGATCGGCCGCCAGCGCCGCGTCCACGCGCCCCTCCCCTCCCTTGCGGAGGATGCTCGCGATGCGGGCGTGCGCGTACTGCGCGTAGTAGACGGGGTTGTCCTGGCTGCGCTTGCGCGCCAGGTCGAGGTCGAGGTCGAGAGTCGTGTCGTGGCTGCGCTGGAGCAGGAACCAGCGCGTGGCATCTACGCCGATGTCCTCGATCAGGTCGTCGAGCGTCACGAACTGTCCCTCGCGCTTGGACATCTGCGCGCGCCGTCCGCCCTCGAGCAGGTTGACGAGCTGCATGATCACGAGCTCGAAGCGCTCCGGATCGCCGCCGAGCGCCTTCGAGGCCGCGCGCATCCGCGCCGTGTAGCCGTGATGGTCCGCGCCGAGCACCCCGATCGCGTGGTCGTAGCCGCGCTCGCGCTTGTCCTCGTGGTAGGCGATGTCGGCGGCGAAGTAGGTCAGCTCGCCGTTCGAGCGGCGCAGCACGCGGTCCTTGTCGTCGCCGAGGTCGGTGGTGCGCAGCCACACGGCACCGTCGTGCTCGTAGACGTGGCCGCGCTCGCCGAGGCGCGCGATCGCCGCGTCCACCGCCCCGCTCTCGTGCAACGAGCGCTCGCTCGAGAAGCGGTCCATGTGAACCCGGAACCGCTCGAGGGTCGCCTTGACCGACTCGAGCATGATCTCGACGCCGCGCTGCGCGAGTTCGTCGTCGCTGAGCGGAGACACGTCGCCGATCCGGGCTGCCACCTCCGAGACGTAGGCGCCCTGATAGCCATCCTCCGGCGGCTCCTGGCCCTGCGCGCGGGCGCGGATCGAAGCGGCGAACCGCTGCACCTGACCGCCGTGGTCGTTGACGTAGTACTCGCGCTCCACCTCGCTGCCAGCGAGCTCCAGCACGCGGCAGAGGGCGTCGCCGTACGCAGCGTGCCTGCCGGCCGCGACCGTGATCGGCCCGGTCGGGTTGGCGCTGACGAACTCGACGTTCACCCGCTCGGCGACCGCGGGGACCGCACGGCCGTAGTCCTCGCCCGCGGCGAGCGCGGCGGCGGCGGCGGCCCGGTACCACTCGTCCGACATGAAGAGGTTGAGGAAGCCCGGCCCGGCCACCTCCACACGCTCGAGCGCAGAGCCGAGCTGCTCGGCGAGAGCGGCGCCAAGGCGCTCGGCGATCTCGCGCGGCGGCTGCTTCAGGACGCCCGTCAGGAGCATCGCCGCGTTCGTCGAGTAGTCGCCGAGATCCGCCTTGGGCGGCTGCTCGAGGGTCGGCGCCTTGGCGGGCTCGCCGCCCAGCGAAGAGGCGGCGGCGAGGACCGCGCCGTTGAGCTCGCTGACTGGGTCGGTCATCGGCGTGGCAGCCTACGCCCTCGGGCCGCCCGGCAGCGCAAGGCCCGGCCGGCTGCCCTCAGTAGTGGTACGGCTCGCCCGCGAGGATCTTGTGCGCGCGGTAGAGCTGCTCCAGCACGACGACGCGCGCAAGCTGGTGCGGCAGCGTCATCGAGCCGAGCGACAGGCGCATGTCACAGCCCTCGATGTCGAGGCCGCGCGGGCCGCCGATGATGAAGCAGAGGTTCAGGCCCGATTGGCGCCGATCCTCGAGGAAGCGGCTGAAGCCCTCCGAGTCGTACTGGCGGCCGTCTGCGGCGAGCAGCACCTTGTAGGAGCGGTCGGGAATGCGCCGCGATACGTCCTCGTCGGCGCGCACCTCGATGAGCTCCAGGCGTGCATGCCCGGCGAGCAGCTTCTTGTAGTGCTGCACGTCGTCCACGTACGGCGGCCGCAGCCGGCCCACCGCCAGCACCAGAATTCTCATCGAGCCACCACGACCAGTGCGATACTAGGGCCATGCCAGAGCAAGACGGAGAACGCCACTTCGACATCCAGGCCGACCCGAAGGTGATGGCCGGCCACTACTCCAACTTCGCGAACGTCAGCCACTCGGACTACGAGTTCACGATCACGTTCGCCCGGGTGGATCACGAGGTCGAGGAAGAGTCGGTCCCGGGGGTCGTCGTCTCCCGGATCAACCTCTCGCCGCAGTTCATGCGCGAGCTGATCGACGCGATGCAGGACAACTTCTCGAAGTGGCAGACCCGCGAGGGCATCAAGAACCTGCCCGAGACCAACGACCGCTGACGCGGCGGGCCCATCCCGCGAGCCGGCCGCTCGGCTCGCAGCCCTCTCGGCCTCAGCGCTCGCGCTCGTAGGCGACGCCGTGGCCGATCCGCTGGATCGTCGTGGGATGCGTGCCGAAGAGCGTGTGGAAGAGAGCCGGCGGATCGGGCTCGGAGATGTTGCGGATCGCCAGGCCGCGCGCCAGCTGGGTGAACGCCTGCGGATCGTCCGTGAGCTCGAGCGCATACGAGTCCGCGCTCCGCTCCACCTCGCGTGAGAGGACGTTGCTCGCGCACCCGACGGAGAATCCGACGAGCGCGAAGGCCAAGGCGACCGCCGGCAGGAACGCAGGGCCGCGTGGGGCCGCGCGATTCGACGGGAGGAACGCAGGGCCGCGCGGCGCCGCGCCGTTCGCCGGCGGGCCTGCGAATCGCTCCGCGAGCCGCTGAACGAGCAGCATCGCGGGAGCGGCGACGATCGCGATCCAGAGCAGGCCGCGCCAGAGGTCGCGGTGGGCGACGTGCCCGAGCTCGTGGGCGACGACGGAGCGCACCTGGCGCGGCGGAAGGTCCTCGATCAGGTTGTCGTAGAGCACAACCCGCTTGGTGTGCCCGAGGCCGCCCACGTAGGCGTTGACCCCCGTCGTGCGACGGCTCGCATCCACCCGGTAGACCTCCCCCACGTCCACGCCTGCACGCTCTGCGAGCTCCAGGACGTCGGCGCGCAGCTCCCCGCGCGGAAGCGGCTCGAACTCGTTGAAGAGGGGGTCGATCACGACCGGCTGCAGGTAGAGCAGTACCACCGCCGCGCCCACGACCAGCCCGGAGCCCGGGATCCACCAGCGGCGCGGGAAGCGGCGCAGAAGCGCAACCGCCGCGATGCCGCCGATGGCCGCGTAGACAGCTCCGATGCCCGCTCCGAGCGCCACGTCGCCGAGCCAGGGGCCGATCGACTGGGTCGACAGGCCGACGTCGACCGCTCGCTCGTGCCGCCACGCCGCGAGCGGGAGCCCAGCCACGGTGACGGCGATCGCCAGACCCGCCCCCACCGCGGCTCCGCCGAGGAGCGGCCGCTTGGCCGCCCGGTCGAGGGCGCGCCGCACCACGAGCGGTGGCCGCAGCGCGATCAGGGCGAGCACGGCCGCCGTCACCAGGAGCCCCGCCAGCCCCAAGAGTCGCTGCACTCCGCGGAAATCCGCCGCCCGCTCCAGCTGGGCGGCGCTGAAGTACGCTGTCGGCTCCACGGCGGTCGGCTCGATCATGTCGCCCCCCGGGCGGAGAACGGCCGTCGCTGCGATCACGGCGACCACCGCCAGCAGGATCGCCACGAGCAGTCGAGAGCGATGAGCCACCACCTCCCCGACAGTAACGGCGCACCAAAGAGGATCGCGATCCTCTCCGATGTCCACGGCAACCTGCACGCGTTCCAGGCGGTGCTCGACGACATCGCAGCCCAGGAGGTGGACGCCGTCTGGTTCCTCGGCGATCTCGTCGGCTACGGCGCCCATCCCGACGAATGCGCCGCCCTGGCGATCGAGAGGTGCGACGTCTGCCTCGCGGGGAACCACGACATGGGAGTGGCCGAGCGGATCGACATCTCCGGCTTCTCGCCCTCCGCCGCCGCGGCCGCCCGGTGGACCCGCGCGAACGCCGGCGCCGAGACCCTCGAGTTCCTCGCCGGCCTCGAGCCGATGCGCTCGGGAGAGGCGATCGGCCTCTACCACGGCAGCCCCCGGGACCCGGTCTGGGAGTACATCCTCTCGGCTGCGCAGGCCGAGGAGTGCATGGAGGACATGCTCGAGCGCGTCAGCGCGATCGGGCACACCCATATCGCTCTGCGCTTCACGCTCGACAACGACGAGTTGATCGGCGAGCAGGCTCCGGCGGGAACGGTCCACGACCTCTCGACCGGCAGCTGGCTCGTCAACCCCGGCAGCGTCGGTCAGCCGCGCGACGGCGACCCGCGGGCAGCCTGGATGCTGATCGACACCGGCCCTTGGACGGCGAGCTGGCGCAGGGTCGAGTACCCGATCGAGGAGGCGGCACGGGCCATCACGGATGCCGGCCTCCCCCGCAACCTCGCCGACCGGCTATTCATCGGACAGTGATTCCGAGCCCCCGAGATCTCACGGCCTCTCTGGCGATCGTCGCCACTGCCTTCGCGATCGCCGGCTGTGGCGGCTCCGAGGACCCGGAGGGCGAGAAGCTGCCGGCCGGCGCCGCCGCCGAGCTGCGCAGCCAGCTCACGTCGATCAGCGAGCGGGTGGCGTTCCGTGACGGAGGCGCCTGCGACGACATCTTCAAGCCGGCCCCCGACGGCAACATCGACACGATCGACGCGACGATGGCCGCCATCCCGGCCAGGGTCGACCCCGACGTCCGGGCCGCTCTCGAGCAGAGCATCGATCGCCTCAAGCAGCTGATCGACACGGAGTGCGAGGAGATCGCCGACGAGGACGAGCGGGAGCGGCAGCAGCAAGAGGAGAGCGCTCCCGAGGAGGAGCCGACGACTCCGACGCCCACCACCGAGGAGCCGGCGGAGACCACGCCCGCTCCGACCGAGACCGAGACCGGCCCCCAGACGACTCCCGAGGACGGGCAGGACGGGGAGACGCCACCCGGCGAGGGCCCGGATGGCGGAGGGCCTCCCGGCCTGGGTGGCGGCGGGGTCGACGCGCCGCCCGGGGACGGGGGCGAATGAGGCTGCCCGAGGACATCGCCGGCCGCTACCGAGTCGAGCGCCGCCTGGGCGCCGGCGGCATGTCCACGGTCTTCCTCGCGCACGACTCCGTGCTCGAGCGTCCCGTGGCGGTGAAGCTGCTGGCCGAGCACCTGGCGGACGACGAGGCTTTCATCGCCCGCTTCCGGCGCGAGGCGCTGGCGGCTGCCCGGCTCCAGCACCCGAACATCGTCCAGGTCTTCGACTCCGGCCTCGACGAGCGCTCGCACCGGCACTTCATCGTCATGGAGTTCGTGGACGGCCCCTCCTGCGCCGACATGCTGCGCGACCAGAAGCGGCTCGAGATCGAGCAGACCGTGCGGATCATCCGCGACGCCTGCCACGGCCTCGACTACGCCCACCGCGCCGGCGTGATCCACCGGGACGTGAAGCCGGGCAACCTGCTCCTCTCACAGGACTCGGGGGCCACGAAGCTGGCCGATTTTGGCATCGCCAAGGCGGCGGAGCAGACGCGCATCACCCAGGTGGGGTCCGTCCTGGGCACGGCTGCATACCTCTCCCCGGAGCAGGCGCGGGGGGACGAGGCCGGCCCCAAGTCCGACACCTACTCGCTCGGCGTCTGCGCCTACCAACTGCTCACCGGACGCCTGCCGCACGAGTACGCATCGCTGACCGAGCTGGCGCTGAAGCAGCAGGACGGCGAGATCGAGCCGATCTCCAGCCTTCGCCCGGAGGTTCCCCACGAGCTGGACGTGGCCATCCGGGTCTGCCTGGAGCGCGACCCGGCCAACCGCTACGAATCGACGCTCGACTTCGCCCGCGCCCTCGACGCGGGAATGCAGGACCAGGCGACCGAAGTGACCCGGCGGCTGGCTGCCGGTGCTGCCGAGACCGACGCGACGAGCGTCCTCGCCGGGCAGACGGCGACGACGCGCGCGCTGCGCGGCGGCGGGGCGCTCGCGCGGCCGCCGGTTCCTCCCACCGACCCACGGCATGGCGCACGCACCGCCGAGCCACAGCCGGCCAAGCCCTCCTCGCGGCGCAACACCGGCCGCGTGCTCGTGATCCTCGCCGCGCTGATGGTGGCAGCGGCGCTGGCGCTGCTGCTCCTCTACCCGGACAACGCGCGCGAGATCGCGCCCGTCAATCGCGACGACGTGCAGCAGCAGATCGACGCCATCGAGCAGTTCCTGCGCGACCACGCCAGGCCGTAGCCGGGCAGCGGGCGGCACGCGCCGGTCGGTAGGGCGCCGATCATCAGTAGGGCGGTAGAGCGCCGGTCAGTAGGGAGCGCGGCCGGCCATCACGCGCTCGGCGTAGGCCGAGTACTCCCCCGCCGCGATCGCCTCGCGGATGCCGCGCATCAGCTCGGCCATGAAGGTCAGGTTGTGGATGGTGATGAGCCGCGCCGCGGTGAGCTCGCCGTTGCGGGCCAGGTAGTGGAGGTAGCCGCGGCTGTACTCGCGGCACGCCGGGCACGGGCAGCCCTCGGCGATCGGCTCCCGGCTCGCCCGCGAGGTGCCCTTGGTGAGGTCGAGCCGCCAGCGCGAGCTCGGATCGGGCACGAGCGCCGTGCCGTGCCTTGCGAGGCGGGTCGGCGTCGCGCAGTCGAAAGTGTCGATCCCGGCGGCGACCGCATGGACGATGTCGTCCACGTCGCCGATGCCCAGCAGGTGGCGGGGCCGCTCGTCGGGCAGGCCGCGCAGCGCCCAGCCGACGACCTCGTGCATCTGCTCCTTCTCCTGGCCGAGCGAGCCGCCGATCGCCACGCCGTCGAGGTCGGCGGCCGCCACGAAGGCCGTCGACTCGCGCCGCAGGTCTTCGTACACGCCCCCTTGCACGATCCCGTAGAGCAGCTGCCCCTCGGGAGCGTGCTCAGAGTGCCAGGTGATACAGCGGTCGAGCCAGCGGTGCGTGCGCTCCATCGCCCTCAGCGTGTACTCCCGCTCGGCGTGGAAGGGCGTGCACTCGTCGAAGGCGAGCGCGACGTCGGAGCCGAGCGCCGCCTGCACCTCCATCGAGGTCTCCGGCCCCATGAACAGCTCCGAGCCGTCCACGTAGGACTGGAAGCGCACGCCGTCTTCGCCGATCTCGTGGATCATGCTGCGCCGCCCGTCGCGGCGGCCCTTGATCTCGTCGGACACGCTGCCGTGACCCATGGAGAACACCTGGAAGCCGCCCGAGTCGGTGATGATCGGCCGGTCCCAGGCCATGAACTCGTGCAGCCCGCCCATCTCGCGCACGTACTCGTGCCCGGGCGAGACGAACAGGTGGAACGTGTTGCCGAGCACCATGTCGTAGTCGATCGCGGCGACCTCGCTCGAATGCAGGCCGCGAACCGAGGCGTTCGAGGCCAGGGGCACGAAGGCGGGGGTGCGAACCTCGCCGTGGGCGCAGTGCAGGACTCCCGCGCGGGCCGAGCCGTCACGGGAGTCGATCTGGAAGGGAGCCAGCATCGGCGGCAGCCTACGGCGCGCTAGCCGTCGAGCAGCGAGCGGCCGGTCATCGCCGCCGGCTGCTCCTGGCCGAGCAGCTCCAGGACTGTGGGCGCGACGTCGGCGAGGATCCCACCGTCGCGCAGGGGCCCCACGCCGCTCGCCGTCACGATCAGCGGCACCGGGTTGAGCGAGTGAGCGGTGTTCGGGCTTCCGTCGGGCTCCAGCATGTGGTCGGCGTTGCCGTGATCCGCCGTCACGATGCAGGCGCCGCCCGTTGCGTGGACGGCCGCGACGACGCGCCCGAGCTGCTCGTCCACCGTCTCGATGGCTCTGACCGCTGCCGGGATCACGCCCGTGTGGCCGACCATGTCCGGGTTGGCGAAGTTGATGATCCCGAAGCCGTAGCCGCCCTCGCCCCAACCCCCGACCAGGGCGTCCGCGGCGGCAGCGGCGCTCATCTCGGGCTTCAGGTCGTAGGTGGGAACGTCACGCGGGGAGTCCACGAGCCGGTGCTGCTCGCCCGCGTACGGCTCCTCTTCGCCGCCGTTGAAGAAGTAGGTGACGTGGGCGTACTTCTCGGTCTCCGCGACGTGGAGCTGGGCGATCCCACGCTCGGCGAGCACGGATGCGAGCGTCGCCTGCGGACGCTCTGGCGGGAAGGCCACCGGGTAACTCCACTCCTCTTGGTACTCAGTGAGGGTGGTGAGGTCGATGCGCGGGGCGGCGCCACGGTCGAACTCGGCGAAGTCCGGCTCTCCGAGGGCGCGCGTGAGCTGACGGGCGCGGTCGGGGCGGAAGTTGAAGAAGAGCACGGCATCGCCCTCGCGGACCCAGCCCTCGTCGCCGACGAGCGTCGGCCGGACGAACTCGTCGGTCTCACCGCGCTCGTAAGCCGCGCGGACGGCCTCGACGCCGGAATCGGCGCGCGGGGTGACCTCGGGGCCGGGCGCCTCGTCCGGCTCGTCTCCCAGCGGAGAGGGCGCGCCATGGACGATCGCGTCGTAGGCGAGCTTGGTTCGGTCCCAGCGCCTGTCGCGGTCCATCCCGTAATAGCGGCCCGTGACGGTGGCGATCCGCCCACCGTGCTGCCGCAGCCAGCCCTCCGCGGTCGCGATGTAGCCGGCGCCCGAGTTGGGCAGCGTGTCGCGCCCATCGGTGAACGCGTGCAGCACGACGTCCGGCACCCCCAGGTCGGCGGCGAGCTCGATCAGCGCGAGCAGGTGGTCCATGCTCGCGTGCACGCCGCCGTCCGAGACCAGCCCAAGCAGGTGCAGCCGGCCCGACTCGCGCGCCGCAGCGCAGGCGTCGCGCAGAGCCGCGTTCTCCGCGAACACGCCGTCGTGGACCGCATCGTCGATGCGGGTCAGGTCCTGGCGCACGACCTGGCCTGCGCCGAGGTTGAGGTGTCCGACCTCGGAGTTCCCCATCTGGCCTTCCGGCAGCCCCACCGAGCGGCCCCAGGCCGTGAGCTCGGTGTGCGCGCAGCCGGCCCACAGCTCGTCGAACACCGGCGTGCGGGCCAGCTCGACGGCGTTCCCCGGTCCTGGCGGCCCGAGCCCCCAGCCGTCGAGGATCACCAGGCAGACCGAGGGAACCGGAACTGCCGCGGGTCCGGGCGCGAGGGTCATTCCGCAGCGGCGACGATGCGGGCGAAGCTGTCCGGGTCGAGGCTCGCACCGCCCACCAGAGCCCCGTCGATGTCGGGCTGCTCGAGGATCTCGGCGGCGTTGTCCGGCTTGACGCTGCCGCCGTAGAGGACGCGCACCTGCTCGGCGGCATCCTTCGAGCGGGCCGCCACGAGAGCGCGCACGAACGCGATCGCCTCCTGCGCCTGATCCGGCGTCGCGACCTTGCCGGTGCCGATCGCCCAGATCGGCTCATAGGCGATCGTCACCTCGGCAAGCCGATCCTCTGCGACGCGCTCGAGCCCCTCCTGCACCTGGTAGCGCAGCTTGCGCTCCATGTCTCCCGCCTCGCGCTCCTCCTCGGTCTCGCCGACGCAGAGGATCGGAGCCAGCCCCGCGGCGAGCGCGGCTGGGACCTTCTCCGCGAGCGCGCGGTCGGTCTCGCCGAACAGCTGCCGCCGCTCCGAGTGCCCGAGCAGGACGCTCCGCACCCCGAGCTCGAGCAGCATCGGGGCCGAGACCTCGCCGGTGAAGGCGCCCGTCTCCCGCTGGTGCATGTTCTGGGCAGAGACGACGACGCCCGCGCCATTCAGCGCCCGCACCACCGTCTCGAGCGTCGTGAAGGGAACGCACAGCCCCACGTCCGGGCGGCGGCGAGCCGCGTCCGGCAGCAGCTCGAGCAGCCGCTCGCAGTAGGCCGTGGCCTCGGCGCGCGTGCCCCAGAGCTTCCAGTTCCCGGCGATGTACGGGGTGCGTTCAGGCATCGTCGAGTGCCTCCACTCCAGGGAGGGGCTTGCCCTCCAACAGCTCGAGGGCGGCACCGCCGCCCGTGGACATGTGGGTGACACGATCGGCGAGGCCGAACGAGGCGAGCGCGGCCGCGGAATCTCCGCCGCCGACGACGGTCGTGCCGGGCGCCTGCGCCACGGCCTCGGCCACGGCGCGCGTCCCAGCCGCGAACGGCTCCATCTCGAAAGCCCCCATCGGGCCGTTCCAGAACACGGTTCCAGCAGCTTCCACCTCGCGCGCATATGTCTCAGCGGTCTCCGGGCCCACGTCGAGGCCCATCCAGCCGTCCGGCACGTCGGTGCCTTCGAGCTCGCGGCGCTCGGCGTCCTCGGCGAAGCGGTCGGCGATCACCAGGTCGGTAGGCAGCAGCAGCCGGCAGTCGCTGCTCTCCGCCTTCTCGAGGGCCTTGCGCGCCAGCTCGACGCCCTCCTCCTCCACCAGCGAGTCGCCGGTCGGCTTCCCCTGCGCCCTGAAGAAGCTGAAGCACATCGCGCCGCCGATCAGGATCGTGTCCGCCTCATCCAGGAAGCGGTCGATCAGGGCGACCTTGTCGGACACCTTGGCTCCGCCGAGCACTACGCAGAGCGGGCGCTCCGGGCTCTCCACGATGCCCGTCAGCGTGGTCACCTCGCGCTCCAGCAGCAGGCCGGCAGCGGCGGGCAGCAGCTCCGCCACCCCGACGGTGCTCGCGTGGGCGCGGTGCGCCGCTCCGAATGCGTCGTTGACGTACACGTCGGCGAGCGAGGCGAGCTCCTTCGCCAGGCCCGGGTCGTTCTTGGTCTCTCCGGGCTCCCAGCGCGTGTTCTCGAGCACGAGCACCGAGCCGGGCTCGAGCGCCTCGGCCAGCGCCCGGACTTCCTCACCGACAACCGCCCCCGCCTGCTCAACGGGCGCGTCGATCAGCTCTCGCAGCCGGTCCGACGCGGACTTCAACGAGGTCTCGGGCTCGCGGTCCTTCGGCCTGCCGAGATGTGAGCAGAGGATCAGCCGCGCCCCCTGCTCGAGCAGCAGCTCGATCGTCGGGAGAGCGGCGCGGATGCGCGCATCGTCGGTGACTCGGCCCTGCTCCAAGGGGACGTTGAAGTCCACGCGCACGAGCACGCGCTCGCCTCCCTGGAGGCCCAGGTCACGAACGGTGCGCTTGCCCAGCACTACGAAGCGACCGGCGCGCCCGCGAGCACTCGCTGGGCAAGGTCCACCACTCGGTTGGAGTAGCCCCACTCGTTGTCGTACCAGGCGATCACCTTGACCAGGCCGCCCGTGACCATCGTCAGCTGCGAGTCGAAGATCGACGAGTAGGCCGAACCGGCGATGTCGCTCGAGACGATCGGATCCTCGGTGTACTGGAGGATCCCCTTGAGAGCACCGCTGTCGGCCTTGGCCGCGATGATCTCGTTGATCTCCTCGGCCGACACGTCGCGCGACGGCCTGAACACGAGGTCGACGACCGACCCTGTGGGCACAGGCGCCCGCACGGCGATGCCGTTCAGCTTGCCGGCGAGCTCGGGGATCACCAGGCCGATCGCCTTGGCGGCGCCGGTGGAGGTGGGGATCAGGTTGATCGCGGCGGCTCGGGCGCGACGCGGATCGGAGTGCGGCGCGTCGAGCAGGCGCTGATCGGAGGTGTAGGCGTGAATGGTCGTCATCACGCCCGACTCGATGCCGACGGTGTCGTGCAGGAGGCGCGCGACCGGGCCGAGGCAGTTGGTGGTGCAGGAGGCGTTCGAGATCACGTCGTGCGACGCGGCGTCGTAGGCATCGTCGTTCACGCCGAGGACGAGCGTCACGTCAGGCTCGGTCGCCGGGGCGGAGATGATGACCTTCTGCGCTCCCGCGGCCAGGTGCTTGGCGGCGTCGTCGCGCTTGGTGAAGAAGCCCGTCGACTCGATCACCACTTCGGCGCCGACCTCGCCCCACGGCAGGGCGCCCGGATCGCGCTCGGCGAACACGCGCAGCTCGCGACCGTCGACGATCAGGCCGTTCTCGGTCGCCTCCACGGTGCCCGGGAACGGGCCGAGGATCGAGTCGTACTTGAGCAGGTTCGCGAGGGTCGCCGTGTCGGTGATGTCGTTGATACCGACCCACTCGATGTCGGCGCCGCGCTCGTGCGCTGCTCGGAAGACGTTGCGGCCGATGCGACCGAAGCCGTTGATGCCGGCCTTCAGGGACATTCCTGAGGTCCTTTCTTGAAGCTGGACGGGCCTTTGAATCTATCGCTCAGGCGCGCCGCGGGGGCTTCTCGATGTCCCGATGCACCACATCGACGAGATACTCGTCACGTTCTCCGTAGGTGCGCGCGAGGCTCTCCGCGATCACCACGGAGCGGTGCCGGCCGCCCGTGCAGCCGATCCCGATCGTCAGATGGGCCTTGCCCTCCCGCTCGTACTGCGGCAGCAGGTAGTCGAGCAGCGGCCGCAGGTGATCGAAGAAGTCGCCGATGCCCTCGGACGCCTCCACGTACTCGCGCACCGGGTCATCGAGCCCCGTGAGCTCCCTCAGCTCCGCCTCGTAGTGCGGGTTGGGCAGGAAGCGCACGTCGAAGAGCAGGTCGGCGTCGCGCGGGGCGCCGTGCTTGAAGCCGTAGGTCAGGAAGGTCACGGCGAGCTTTCCGACGCTTCCGCGCGGCAGCATCTTGTCCGCCACCACCTTGCGCAGGCGGGCGGCGCTGAGATCGCTCGTGTCGATCGAGACGTCGGCACTGGCGCGCAAGGGATCCAGCAGCTCGCGCTCCGCCCGGATCGCCTGGGCCACCGGCCCTCCGACCGGCAGGCCGGTAGCGGCCTCTGCCAGCGGGTGGCGCCTGCGGGTCTCCTTGTAGCGGTTCACCAGCACGTCCTCGCTGGCCTCGAGGAAGAGGACGCGGAAGGGGAAGCCCCGTTCGCGCAGGTCGTCCAGCACCTCGACGAGGCCCTTGAAGTAGATGCCCCCGCGCACGTCCGAGACGACGGCGGCGCGCTCCACCTTCGAGCCCTCGTGCTCGAACAGGTCCGCGAGGCCGCTGATCATCTCCGGCGGCAGGTTGTCCACGCAGAAGTAGCCGGCGTCCTCGAAGCAGGCCATCGCCTGGCTCTTGCCGGCCCCGCTCAGCCCGGTGACGATCACGAAGTCACGCATCTTCATGCCACGTTGTACTCCGTCGCCCAGTCGACCGTGTCAGTGAGGGCGGTCTTGTCGAGGTCCTGGACGTACTCGTACACGTCGCGCGCGACCTTGGGCTGGAGTCCGGGCACCGCCTCGAAGTCCTCTCGAGCAGCGGTGAGAATGCGCTCTGGAGTGCCGAAATAGCTGAGGATCGCGTGCTTGCGTACCTCTCCGATGCGGGGGATGTCGTCGAGGAAGGACCTCGTCAGCTGCCGCTCGCGGTGACGGCGGTGGAACTCGATGGCGAAGCGGTGCGCCTCGTTGCGCACCGCCTGCAGCAGCTGGAGCGGCGGGCTGTCGCGCGGCAGCAGCAGCGACAGCGCGCGACCGGGGATGAACACCTCCTCGCGCCGCTTCGCCAGGCTGATGACGGTGGACCCGAGCCCCCGCAGCTCGGCGAGTATCGGCAGGGTGACCGAGAGCTGGCCAACGCCGCCGTCGATGACCACCAGGGTGGGCAGCGAAGCGAAGCTCTCGTCGTAGCGCCTCGCATACGTGGACATCCTGCGGGTTGCCCGGTACTGGGCCACCCGGCGGCTCAGCAGCTCTCGCATCGAGGCGTAGTCGTCCTGCTGGGCCTTGCGGATCTTGAAGTGTCGGTAGTGAGCCTTCCGCGGGCGGCCGTCCTCGAAGACCACCATCGAGGCGACGGTGTGGGTCGGCCCGAGGTTGGAGACGTCGAAGCACTCGATGCGCGAGGGCAGCGTGGTCATCCCAAGGTGCGCCTGCAGGCCCGCCAGCCCTTCCGTCCGGCGACGGTGGCGCCGCTCCACCTTGAGCCGATCCTGATCGAGCGCCAGCAGCGCCCAGCGGTGCGCGCGATCGCAGATCTCCCGCCTCTCGCCGCGATCGGCCAAGCGCACCACCACGGGCGCGCCGCGGCGCTTGGTGAGCGTGTCGGACAGCGCGCGCACGATCGTCGTCAAGCGCGGCACCACGACCTGCGGAGGGATCGCCACCTCGGATCCGTAGTACTGGAGCACGAACGCCTCGAGAACCTCCGTCTCCTCGCAACAGCCCGGGTTTTTCAGGTAGAAGCTATGGCGGGCCACCTCCACCCCATCGCGCACCTGCAAGACCTGCGCGTTGGCGTCCGTCTCCTCCACGGCCACGGCCACCACGTCGAGCGTTCCCATCGCCGTGAGCGAGAGCCGCTGGCGCTCCAGCAGCGCACGCGCGGCCATGAGCCGGTTGCGGTACACGGCCGCGGCCTCGAAGTCGCGCTCCGCGACGGCGAGTTCCGTGCTCTCTGCGAGCTCCCGCTCGATCTGTCCAGTGCGGCCTGACAAGGGATTCGACGCTCTCTCAATGCTCCGCCGGATCGCCTCTGTGGGAGGGCGGGTCCGGCGCGTTTAGGGGCTTTGAACGCTTGCCCCAGTAGTCGAGATCGGCGTTGCGCGCCTGACGGCGCGCGGGCGAGCCGGATCATTCCGACCGCTCCCCTGCGACCTGCCCGCAGGCAGCACCCCAGCCCGCTGCAGCTACTCGACCAACCGCACGTCGAAGGTGGCGCCGGTGAGGTCGCCGACGCCGCCGAGCAGGCCGAGGATCTTCGCGACGTAGGCCTGGGTCTCGGGGTAGGAAGGGATGCAGCCACAGGAGGAGACCGCGCCCGGCCCTGCGTTGTAGGCGGCGAGGGCCAGCGGCACCGAGCCGAACTGGCGCAGAAGGTCGTGCATCAGGTGAGCTTGGGCATCGATCGCGGCGACGGGATCGAAGGGGTTGCGCAGGCCGTAGCCGGCAGCGGTGCCGGGCATGAACTGGGCTATCCCCTGGGCGCCCGCGGAGGAGCGGGCGAACGGGTTGAAGTTCGACTCCGCGTAGATCTGGGCTGAGAGCAGCGCAGCGCCGACATTCCAGCGTTGGGACGCGCGAGAGATGACATCGGCGAACTGGCGTGGGACGAACGATGGGATCGCGCTGCGGCCGTCGCGGATCGCGGCGCCATAGCCCAGCGAGGCCGAGCCCGCTGAGCGCTCAAATCCCCAATGCCACGGCTCCCAGGAATAGCGCTGAACGAAGCCGAACCGCGGAGCGTTGGCAGCGAGCCAGCCATAAGCGGAGGTGGGCCCAAGGTCGAGCTCAGTGCCGTTGCGGTGAAGGCTCTTGCCGGGCGGCGCGACCCATCGCGGGTCGGGATTGGCGGCGAACAGGCGGGCCTGCTCGGCATCGGAGCGGAAGGCGCTGGTCACCGTGAGGGCCACACCGGCAGCCCGCGCAGCAGCGGCGAGCCGATCGAACGCCTGCGCCACGTCGGGACGCATCGGCTTGCCCATCCTGTACGCCAGCGCCCCTGTGTAACCGCCGCCACCGCCATTGGCCGGCATCCCGGGGCCGCCCACGCCCGGCGCCAGCTCAGCGACCGCGCTGGCGCTCACCGCAACCCGGCGGCGGCGCGAGGAGTCGCCGTCGACACGGACGCTGACCTCCCCACGCGCTCGCACGCGCACGCGGGTCGGGCCGATGCCCCCACCCGGAAAGGTGACATCGGTGAGGCCCAGCCGAACGCCGTTGCGCGCTGCGCCGCGAACAGCGGCCGTGCGGGCTCGAAGCAGGTAGGCGGCAAGCGGCAGATGGCGCGGGTTGGGCAGCCCGTTCGGGAGCACCGCCGGCTGGAAGAGGCGCGGATAGTCATCGCGCATCTGACGGGCGGCCGACACCGCTGACAGATCGGCCGCGCGCTGGTGGCGCGACTTGCCTCCGAGCGCCTGGCCGAACGCGACCAGGACGAGCACCGCGACCACCACGACCGTGACGATGCCGAGCAGCAGGAGCAGCCCCTGGCCCCGCTCCTCGGCGACCAGCCGAAGGCGCAGCGCACGCCAACGTGCCTTCACGCTGCCGTCTCGACGAGGTCGGCGAGACGGGCAACCGCCTCACCCAAGGGGCCACGTGCCTCGCGACCCCCGAGCGCCAGGCGGGCGCCCATTCGAGATTCGGGGAGGCGTAGAACGCGGCTTCCATCCCAGCGATCAGAGGCGTCGCGAGCCCGGTTGACGACGATCTGCGGCTGCGGGCCGACCCTCGCGAGTGACGCAGCCAGCAGGCGGGCCAGCGAAGGCTCGGTCTGGGGCGAGACCACGAGCATCACCACGTCCGCGAGCGAAGCAGCGATCGGCGCGTCGGCCGCATCGTCGACATCGATCACGAGCGGCGCCAAGTCGCGCGCCACCGCGGTCAAGGCCGGGCGCTCCACAGCACCCACGAGGCACACACGGCCGGCCGCACGCGTCCGCGCGTGCAGCCGATCCTCCAGGCCATGCGCGAGACGGCCGGCGGCGGCTGTGCCCAGCGGGATGCCTCCTGACGGCACGGCATCCGAAGTGACCGCCCCCGCTCCGCACGGGTCGCGCAGCGCCAGCTCAACCGCCAACGCCCGCGCCACCGTGGTGGTGCCGCCGCCGGGCCCCACGCCCACCACCGCAACCGTCGGTCGGAAACGGCTCGAGAGCTCCGAGGCACGATCGTCTGCTGACACCTCGAGCGGCTCGACGAGGTAGTCCACGAGAGCGGTGAGCAGCGTGCGGCGGCCAGCCGCGACCCCCGCGCTCATGGCAGCACGACCGCCGCATCGGCAGTCACCTCGAACCGGCGAGCGACCGCCTCGATCGGCGACGGCGGCCTCAGCCTGACGCGCACGGTGCCACGCTCGACCTGGACTCGGGCATCCGCCTTGGACCATCCGGGCAGCGCCTCCTTCACGGCGGCGCGGGCGTCCGAACCACCCGCCAGGGCCAGCGCACCGGCTTCCGCGGCACCGCCGGCGAGCACCGAGGAGTAGCCGACGGCAAGCAGCTGCAGCAGCACGAGGCCGAGCGCGATCAGCACGGGAAGGGCGCCGATGAGCTCGACCGACGCCTGCCCCCGCTCGTTCCTCATCCCCCGACCCCCAGGGACGAGACGGCGCCCACGCTCACCGGCAGCCGCCAGCTGTGCAGCAGGAGTGGGACACGCACTCGAACGCCAACCGATCCACCACGCCCGCGCTCGACCTCGAGGCCGCGCTCCAAGCCGTTCGGCAGCACCGAGCGCGCGGCAGCGCGGGGGTCCTTCCCGACCGCCTCGGCGCGTGCACCGGCACGTGCGGCGTGTGCTGCCATCCAGGCGGTATGGCCGGCGAGCGCGCACTGCCAGAGGAGCGCGGCCACGAGCAGCATCGCCGGTAAGGCGGCAACGAGCTCGACGCTCGCCTGGCCTCGCTCCGATCGCCGGATCCGCGCGACTAAGTCCACTCCGGCACCGTCTCGCGGACCGCCGGACGGGTCAGCGCCTCGCCGTTACAGCTTCGCTACAGAGCAGTCACAAGACGCTCTGTCGATGCCCTACTCGTAGGCGCGATAGCGGCCGTAGACCCAGTACACCCCGTACGAGGCGAGGCCCAGCAGCGCCAGCCATGCGACCGTCCCCCCGCCCCCAGCGTCGAACAGGCGGTCGGTGGCGCAGAAGGTGAGGAACGCCAGCCCGATCGAGCCGTAGAGCACCGCACGCTGCTGATCGGTGAGGCTGAACAAGTCGGACCGGAACTGCCTGTGGAGGCGGTACCCGATGAGCGCTATCGCGGTGAAGAAGATGATCGAGAGCAGCGCGAGCGCCACGTCGAGCGCCTGACCGCCCCCGGGCAGGACCGTGAGCACCAGCGCTGCAAGCGCGACCAGGCCGAACTTCGCGAAGGTGGGCACGCCCCGATCCTATCCCGCCCCCGGTGTCCTGTCGGTTCGGGCAAGAGCAAGGCCGGCGGTGATCAGGGCCGCGCCGAGGACGAGGAAGGCGATGTCCCAGCCGAGCGGGCCCCCAAGGTCGTCACGGACGTGGTGGATGCCCAGGAGGTGATGGTCGACCACCCCTTCGACGAGGTTGAAGACGCCCCAGCCGGCCAGCAGCATGCCTACGTGCAGCCTCCATGGAGGCGCCAGCTCCCCGCGACGCCATGCACGAACGGTCAGCGTGGTCGCCCCTGCGACGAGCGCCCAGGTCGCCAAGTGGAAGAAGCCGTCGGCGAGGGTGTTCGACTCCAGGCCCGCGACGGTGCTTGAGGAGTGGCTTCCGGTGTCGGTGAGCAGGTGGTGCCACTGCAGAATCTGGTGGAAGACGATGCCGTCGATGAACCCCCCGAGGCCCATTCCGAGCAGGAACGCCGGCAGCCTGGGCGGACGCGGCACCCTCGACGGCTGGGGCACCGACATCTCCGTTGCGGACTCGGCGGCCATCCCTGAGGCCCCTACCCGCTGCTACCACGCGGAAACGACGCGCTAGGCGGAGAGGACGCCGGCCGCCGTGAGCGCGAGCACCAGCGCGCCGAGCGCGATCCGGTAGGCCACGAACACCCGCACCGAATGGGTCGTCAGGTAGCGCAGCAGCCAGGCGATCGCCGCGTAGCCCACGAAGAAGGCGATCACCGTTGCCAGCAGGATGTAGCCGAGCGGCTCGCCCTCCCCCTCCTCGCCCGACAGGACGCTCGCGAGCTGGAACAGACCGCTCAAGACGACCGCGGGAACGGCGAGCAGGAACGAGAAGCGAGCGGCCGCTGCGCGCTCGAGACCGAGCAGCAGACCGGCGCTCATCGTCGCGCCCGAGCGCGAGACGCCCGGGATCAGAGCCAGCGACTGCGCCAAGCCGATCAGCACGCCGTCACGCGTGGAGATATGACCCAGCTCGCGGTCGTGCGTGCCGACCCGGTCGGCGTAGCCAAGCACCAGGCCGAAGACGATCAGCACCGTGCCGACCAGCCAGAGGTTGCGCGCGCCGTTCTCGATCTGGCTCTCGAAGGTGAGGCCGAGGATGCCGATCGGAATCGTCGCGATGATCAGGTACCAGCCCATCCGCGCGTGATCCGTGGAACGCAGCACCGGCCGGTAGAGCGAGCGCGTCCAGACCGTGGCGATCGACCAGATGTCGCGGCGGAAGTAGATGAGCACCGCGGCCTCGGTGCCGAGCTGGGTCACCGCGGTGAACGCCGCGCCCGGATCCTCCCAGCCGAGCATCGCCGGGACGATCAGCTGGTGAGCGCTGGAAGAGATCGGCAGGAACTCGGTGAGCCCCTGGACGATCCCCAAGACGATGGCCTCGATGAGGGACACGGCCGCCGAACCCTAGTCAGAGCGGCCACCCGCCGGCACCAGCCGATAGACTCGCCGCCGATGAAGGCTCGATTCACGCTCACGGCGGTCCTCGTCCTGTCCGCCTGCCTGCTGTTCGCCGCACCGGTGTTCGCCGGTGACAACGGCGAGGGTCTGGTCGGCGAGACCAACGACAAGATCATCACCTACTTCTCGCTCGGCCTCGTCATCTTCTTCACCGCCGTCGCCTTGCTCGGCTCCTGGCTCCAAGCCCTGCTAGAGCGGCGCAAGCAAGAGCGCAAGGCATCTGATCTGCGCCAGCAGATCGGCTGGTAGAGCGGGCCCTCTAGCCGCCGCCTGGCTGCTCCCGGAGAACCAGCGGGGGCATTACCCGTTTGTTCACACCGCGCGCCCTCGCGCGCGGCACGATGGTCGCGCAGTCTCTTCCCTCACCGCACGCGACCCCGGCTTCCCCGCACGGGGTCGCGTTGTTTCTGGCTCCTGTGATCACCGCTTACGGAGGCGCCGACCCCGAAGCGCCGGGCTAGAGTGAGCGACCCGTGGCAACCGACTCCAATCAGGTGACCTACGAGCGCCGCGGCGCGGCCGCCGTGGTGACGATCGACCGGCCGGAGCGGCGCAACGCCGTGGACGGAGCGACCGCCGAGCTGCTCGCCGGCGCCTACCGCAGCTTCGAGGAGGACGAGGGCGCGCGCGTGATGATCCTCACGGGCGCAGGCGAGGAGGCGTTCTGCGCCGGGGCCGACCTGAAGGCGATCGAGACGCTGGGGCCGCGGCTCGACTCCCCGGACGGCCCGCTCGGATTCACCCGCCTGACGCCCTCGAAGCCGACCATCGCCGCGATCTCCGGCTGGTGCCTGGCCGGCGGCCTCGAGCTGGCCCTGTGGTGCGACCTGCGGATCGCGGCCGAGGGCGCGCGCCTCGGCTTCACTGAGCGGCGGTTCGGCGTGCCGCTGATCGACGGAGGCACCCAGCGCCTGCCGCGCATCGTGGGCCTCGGCCGTGGCCTCGACCTAATCCTCACGGGGCGGATCGTGGAGTCCGACGAGGCCCTCGGCATGGGCCTGCTGACCGAGGTCGTGAGCGCCGGGACGCATCTCGAGCGCGCGCTCGAGATCGCCGAGGCGCTCGCCGCGTTCCCGCAGGAGACGATGCTCGCCGACCGCCACGCCGCGATCGAAGGGCTCGGTATGGGCCTCGACGAAGGACTGGCGCTCGAGTCGAAATCGGGAGTCAGCACCTTCGCCGATGCCGTGGAGGGCGCCTCCCGCTTCGCGGCGGGCGAAGGCCGCGGCGGCGCGGGCGCAGGCGTCTGACCCGACCGCAGCGCTCCAAGCTCCGGGCTACTCGGGCGGCGGCTGGTGGAAGTCGCCCGGCCGCAAGACGATCGCCGTGACGATCGCGCCCGCGAGCGCCGTCAGGCCGGCGACCAGGAAGATCTCGTTCAGGCCGGCGACGAAGCCATCGGCGGCGAGCCGGTGCTGGAAGATCGCTCCGAGGCCGGCGATGCCCGCGGCGATGCCCACCTGGCGGAAGGTGTTGTTGATGCCGGAGGAGAGCCCGCTGTGCTCGAGCGGCAGGACGCCGACCATCGCGGCTGCCAGGGCCGGGCTGATCACGCCGATGCCGGCGCCTCCCACCATCAGGCCGGCTAGCAGGGCCGTCCAGTCGTCGCCCTCGTGCAGGCCGTGCATCAGCAGCAGGCCGGCGCCGATCAGGGCCAATCCAACGGCCAACAGCGTGCGCAGCGACACGTGTGCGGTCAGGCGGCCAGAGATCGGGGCGAGCACGAAGAGAGACGCCGTGACCGGCAGCAGACGCAGGCCTGTCTCCAACGGCGTGTAGCCGAGGATGTCCTGGAAGTAGATGGCCAGGAACAGGAACATCGGGTAGAGCGCCACTGACTGGATGAACGCGACCGCCGCGGTACCGGCGAACGCGCGGCGGCGGAAGAGGCGCACGTCCAGCATCGGCTCGCTGGTACGCAGCTCGATCAACACGAACCCCGCGAGCGACACGGCTCCTCCAGCCAGCAGGGCGACGATCAGCGGGCTTCCCCATCCCTCAGCGTTACCGCGGATCAGGGCGAGCACGAGCATGAAGAGCCCGGTACTGAAGCTCAGCGCTCCAGGTACGTCGATCCGCCCGGCCGCCGGGTCCCGCGATTCGCGCAGGCGGCGCGTCGCGAGCACGGCGAGCGCGATGCCCACCGGCAGGTTGAGCCAGAAGATCGATCGCCAGCCCAGGCCCTCCACCAGCGCGCCGCCGACCACCGGCCCGATGGCAAGCGCAGCGCCGCTGACGGCTCCCCAGACACCAAAGGCGCGGCCACGATCGGCGCCTGTGTACTCCTCCGCGAGCAGCGCCAGCGATGTCGCGAACATCGCCGCCGCGCCGATCCCCTGGATCCCCCGTGCCAAGTCGAGCGCGACCGGCGACCACGCGGTCGCGCAGCCGATCGACGCCGTGGTGAACAGGAGGACGCCCACCGTGAACACGCGCCGCCTCCCCCGGCGGTCGGCAAGCGAGCCGGCCGTCAGCAGCGTGACCGCCAAGGTGAGGGCGTAGGCGTCGATCACCCACTGCAGCTCAGAGAAGCTCGCGTCGAGATCGTCCTCGATCGCCGGCAGGGCCACGTTGACGACCGTCACGTCGAGCAGCAGCAAAGCCGTCGCCGCGCTGACGATGGCGAGCGTCCACCCCCTGCGCGCCGGTCTCACGCGTCGATCGTGCCAGACCGGCGCCAGGGGTGGGACGGGCTAACAGCAGCCGCCGTCGTCACAGCAGCCTCCGCCATCGGCACGTGCAACGTGCGAGTCGGTCAGTCGGGTGCCAACCATGCGCTCACCTCCTTCAGTGCGTCCGTTTTGACGTAGTAGTAGGCCCAGAGCCCATTCCGCTCGGAATCGACGATCCCGGCCTTGCGCAGCACGCCGAGGTGGTGGGAGACCGTGGGCTGGGAGAGGTCGAAGAGCGGGACCAGCTCGCAGACGCAGACCTTGCCGGCGTGCTTGCGCAGCACGTCGACCAGCTGGAGACGCACCGGATCGGCGAGCGCCTTGGCGATCGCCGCCATCCGCTCAGCCTCGGCGCGATCGACGTCCGGATAGACGACGGGCTCACAGCAGACCACGCCCGCTGGGCGCTTCTGCTTGGGCGCGAGCTCCAGATCGACGGTCATCTATATACGTATATCTATTGAAGTGATGGTTGTCAATTGATTGAATCCGCGCCATGGAAGCTGCCGCCACCGCGACCGCGCCCACCTCTCCGCCAGCGCTCGCACGGCCCGCGCTCCCACGACGAGCGGCGGCGGAGGGTCTCGCGGCCTTCTTCCTGGTCTTCGCGGGCTGCGGCGCCGCGATCTCGAATGCCGTCTACGACGGAGCTCTGGGGGCCGTGGGTGTGGCGCTCACCTTCGGCCTCGTGGTCATGGCGATGGTCTACGCCACCGGCCACCTGTCGGGAGCGCACATCAACCCGGCGGTGACGCTCGCGTTCGCGCTCACCCGCCATTTCCCCGCGCGCGAGGCCGCGTCCTACATCTCCGCCCAGGCGATGGGAGCAACCGCGGCGGCCCTCGTACTGCTGGCCGTCTGGCCCGACCAGCCCGCGCAGCTGGGCGCGACGGTCCCAGCCGCGGGGGTCGCCACGGGCAGCGCACTCGTGTACGAGCTGGTCCTGACGGCGCTGCTGATGTTCGTCATCGTCGCGGTGGCCACCGACACGCGGGCGGTCGGCGCAGGCGCCGCGATCGCGATAGGCGGAGCGGTGGGGCTCGGTGCTCTCTTCGGTGGACAGGTCACCGGAGCTTCGATGAACCCGGCGCGCAGCCTCGGCCCCGCCATCGCCGCCGGTGAGTGGACCGAGTTCTGGGTCTATCTCGCCGGACCGCTGATTGGAGCGGCGATCGGGGCGCTCGCCTACCAAGCCGTGCGGGGAGAGCGCTGATGGCGCGGGTCCTCTTCGTCTGTCTCCAGAACGCCGGACGCTCGCAGATAAGCCGCGCCATGTTCGACGCTGCTGCGGGCGAGCGCCATGAGTCCCGCTCTGCCGGAACCACCCCGGCCGATCGAGTCCACCCCGAGGTTGTGGAGGCGATGGCGGAGCTTGGGATCGACGTCTCGGACCGCACGCCACAGCGCCTTACCGACGAGCTGGCCCAATGGGCGGATGTGCTCGTGACGATGGGCTGTGGCGATCAGTGCCCATACGTGCCCGGCAAGCGCTACATCGACTGGGATCTCGCCGATCCGCATGGCCGCTCGCTCGTGGATGTGCGCAGAATCCGAGACGAGATCGGCACCCGGGTGGCCGGCCTGCTGAAGGAGCTGGACGCCGCTGAATAGAGTGCCCGGCCGTGAGCGAGCCCGCGATCCAGGTCACCGACCTGCACAAGAGCTACGGCAGCATCGAGGCCGTGGACGGACTCTCCTTCTCGATCGAGCCGGGAGAGGTCTTCGGCCTGCTCGGGCCGAACGGGGCCGGCAAGACCACCACGGTCGAGATCCTCGAGGGCTACCGCCGCCGCTCCGGAGGCGAGGTGCGGGTGCTCGGGCACGATCCGGAGCAGCGCCGGCGCGATCTGCAGCAGCGGATCGGCATCGTGCTCCAGAGCTGCGGCTTCTACCCCCGCCTCACGGTGCGCGAGGCGGTGTCGCACATGGCCAAGGCCTACCCCAAGCCGATCGGGACCGACGAGGCGATCGAGCTGGTCGGCCTCGAGGAGAAGGCCGATTCGCGCGCCGGCACGCTCTCTGGCGGGCAGCTGCGCAGGCTGGACCTGGCGCTGGCGCTCGTAGGCGACCCGGAGATCGTGTTCCTCGACGAGCCGACCACCGGCTTCGATCCCGCCGCTCGCCGCACAGCCTGGACCGTGATCGAGAAGCTCCGGGACATGGGCAAGACCGTGCTGCTCACGACCCACTATCTCGACGAGGCCCAGACGCTGGCCGACCGCGTGGCGATCATCAAGGACGGCAGGCTGATCGCCGAGGGCCCGCCCTCCGAGCTCGGCCCCGGCTCGGCCTCCTACCGCGTGTCCTACCTGCAGGCGGGCGAGCGCGTCGTGCAGGAGACAGAGGACCCGACCGCGCTGCTGCACCTCCTGACCGGCGCGGCGATCGAGCGCGGTGAGCGCCTCGAGGCGCTCGAGGTGACCCGCCCCAGCCTCGAGGACGTGTACCTCCAGCTCACAGAGGAGGAGGTCGAGTGAGCCCGCTCGCCCTCGCCTGGGAGCAGTTCCGCCTGGAGCGCAAGCTGTTCTGGCGCAATCCGAGCGCCGCCTTCTTCAGCATCGTGCTGCCGCTGCTGCTCCTGCTGCTCGTGGGCTCGGTGTTCTCCAACGAGGCCGACGAGCTGGACGTCCTGATCCCGGGCATCGCCGGGATGAGCGTGATGGCGACGACCTTCAACGCCATGGCCTTCAACCTCACGTTCCTGCGCGAGCAGGGGATCCTCAAGCGGATGCTCGGCACTCCGATGCCCACCACCTCCTACTTCGCCGGCTTCGTGGGCAACGCAGTCGCCAACGCCTTCGTGCAGGTGATCGTGGTGGTCGTCATCGGCCACCTCCTCTACGACGTCAACTGGCCGCGGGACTGGGCAGCGCTCGCCGTGTTCACCGGCTTCGGGGTGGTCACCTTCGGCGTGCTGGGCATCGCGCTCTCCAACCTGATCCCGAACTTCGATTCCGCCGCCGCCTACGTCAACGCGATCTTCCTGCCGGTGATCTTCATCTCCGGCGTCTTCTACTCCACCGACTCCCTGCCGGCCGTGCTCGACGTGATCGCCCAGGCCCTGCCGCTCAAGCACGTGATCGACGGCTTCTCCGGGGCGATCGTCACCGGCGAGGGGCTGGGAGACAACCTCGGCCACCTGGCGGTCGTGGCCGCGTGGGGCATCGCGGGCTCCGTCTTCGCCGTGCGCAGCTTCCGCTGGGAGTGAGAGCCCGCTAGAGACGCAGCGCCTGGCCGTTGGCGCGCAGCCACGCCTCGCGCTCGCGGCACTCCGGGCAGCGCGATGCGAGCAGCGCCCAGAAGCGCCGCGAGTGGTCGTGCACGTCGAGGTGCGCCACCTCGTGCTCCACCACGTAGTCCAGGATCTCCGGCGGGGCGAGCAGCAGCCGCCAGTTGAAGCTCATGGCGCCGCTCGAGGAGCAGCTCGCCCAGCGGGTGCGCTGCCCCCGGATCTGCAGCCCCGAGTACGAGCTTCCGGCGCGGGCGGTGGCCGCGTCGAGGCGCCGCCCGACCTCCGCGCGCGCCTCCCGCCGGTACCAGCGCTCGAGCGCCTCGCGAACCGCGTCCGGGCCCGGCTGCCCGACGCTGACGCTCAGCTCGCCGCCGCGCCGGACGACGTGGGAGCGGGACCGGCCCGGCTCGACACTCACTCGAAGGCGCAGCCGCTCGCCGAGGTACGGCACCTCTCCCCCGTCCTCCAGCAGCGCACGCGGCCTCGCCTCCTCGGCCTCCCTCATCCGCAGCAGCGTCCGCTCGATCCACGCCCGCTTGCCCTCCACGAAAGGCTCGACCTCCGCAAGCGATGCTCGGCGCGGCACCACCACCTCGACGCCCTCTGCGCTCACCTGGATGCGGACGCGCCGAGCGCGGTCCGAGCGGCGGATCTTGTACGGGACGGCGGCCACGCGGGCTTCAGGGGGTCACGGCACCATGCCGCCGTCGACCGGCCAGAGGGAGCCGGCGACGTTCGACACCCGGGCCGAGCACAGCATCACGATCACCGCGGCGATCTCGTCCTCGGTGCCGAAGCGGCCGAGCGGGACCTTCGCAGCCTGCATCGCCATCGCCTCGTCCCTGCTCACCCCCTTCGCCGCCGCCACCTGGTCGGCCAGGCCGCCCTCGTCGACCCACAGCCCGGTGTCCACGGCGCCCGGCGCGACGGCGTTCACCAGCACGCCCCTGCCCGTCCACTCCTCCGCCCAGGCGCGCGAGAGCGAGATCTGCGCGGCCTTCGACACCG
Source organism: uncultured Solirubrobacterales bacterium (assembly GCA_963715445.1). Lineage (GTDB taxonomy): Bacteria > Actinomycetota > Thermoleophilia > Solirubrobacterales > Thermoleophilaceae > JAAYBF01. The sequence continues at coordinate 1,879,628 of OY970240.1, read as the reverse complement.
CATAGGCCACATTCGTCAGCGAGGGGCGCCTGCCGGCCGAGGAGCAGACGTTGACTATCCGCCCCCCTCCGCGGCGCTCCATCCGCGGCGCGCACTCGCGCATCAGCCGCATCGGAGCCATCACGTGAAGATCCCACTGCTCCTGCCACTCCTCGTCGGTCAGCTCATCCATGGGCCTCGCACGGGTCGTGCCGGCGTTGTTCACCAGGACGTCCACCGCGCCGAACGCCTCCTCGCAGGCGGCGGCCACCCGCGCGGCGGCGGCGGGATCGGTCACGTCCACGGCGAGCGCTCGCGCGCCATCGCCGCACTCGGCGCGGGCCGCGTCCAGAGGGCCTTCGGAGCGCGCCACCAGCAGCACGTTCGCCCCCTCCTCCGCGAGCAGCTTGGCCGTGGCCAAGCCGATTCCCCGGCTCGCACCGGTCACCACGCACGCCTTGCCTTCCAGGCCCATGTCCACGACACCAGTCTCTCAGCCGGCTGGGACGGGGCCATCGCGCGGCGCCGCGCCGTGCGGCGGGGTCGCTTTGATCCGGCGCTAGGAGCGCGGCGGGTTGGCGCAGTGCGGCATCGGGTCGCCGCGCAGAGCGCCGAGCAGGTTGTCGACCGCGATGTCCGCCATCTCGGCGCGCGTCTCGTGGGAGGCCGAGCCGAGGTGGGGCGCCACGACCAGGTTCGGCGTGCCGAGCAGCGGATGGTCCGCCGGCAGCGGCTCCGGGTCGGTCACGTCAAGCGCCGCACCGGCGATCCAGCCCTCCTCCAGGGCGCGACGCAACGCGTTGGTGTCGACGATCGGCCCGCGGGCGGTGTTGACGATGTAGGCGTCGGAGCGCATCCGGCGCAGCGCCTCCTCATCGATCAGCCCGCGCGTGCTCTCGGTGAGCGGGCAGTGGAGCGTGACGACGGTCGACTCCTCGAGCAGCCGCTCGATCGGCTCACCGTCGTTGCGGCCGGTGTGCAGCACGCGCGCGCCGAATCCCTCGACGCGCCGCTTGACCGCGCGCCCGATCCGGCCCAGCCCGACGATCCCGACGGTGGCGCGATGGAGGTCGTGGCCGAGCAGCCGCGCCGGCTCCCAGGTGAGCCACTCCCCCGCCCTCACCTCGGCGTCGCCCTCGGGGATACGGCGCATGACGGCGAGCATCAGCGCAAGTGCGAGGTCTGCGCTCGTCTCGGTCAGCACGTCGGGCGTGTGGCCGACCGGGATGCCGCGCTCGCTCGCGGCGGCCAGGTCGATGTTGTCGGTCCCGACGGCGTAGGTGGAGATCGCCCTCAGCTGGGGCGCCGCGGCGAGCAGATCACGGTCGACCGGGTCGGTGAGCATGCAGAGCAGCCCCTCGGCTCCGGCGAGGCGCTCGCGCAGCTCCGCGGCCGAGGGCGGGCGCCGCTCGGGCCACACCTCGATGTCGTGCTCGGCAGCGAGCCGCGCCATCGCGTTGCCCGGGATCTCTCGTGTTACGAAACAGCGCGCCACCGGGCAAAACCCTCCCACACGTGGCCAAGGACACGGGCTTCCCACAGACCGACGCTCAGTCCGACTTCGACCGCACCCGGCGGCGCCGAGCACTCGCGCGCTTGGCGAACCGGCTGCGCCGCGAGCCGAGCGACGTGATGGCGATCGTGCCCTTCGAGGAGGTGGTCGAGGCGCTCGGGCGTCGCGGCGAGCGCCACCTCGGCCTCCGCTCGATCGAGCTCGACTCGATCGTCGGAACGGTCGACCGCAAGCGGGAGTTCGACCGCAGCTTCCGCCCCACGTCGGGCAGGGTCCGCGGACGCTGGGAGCGCATCGCGACCGCCCAGCGGCGCGGTCAGTCGATGCCTCCAATCCGCGTCTACCGGATCGGCGACGCCCACTTCGTGGAGGACGGGCACCACCGCGTCTCCGTGGCCCGGGCGCTCGGCCACACCCACATCGACGCATACGTGACCGAGGTGCTGACCGAGGTCGGCGCGGACCGGATGATCACGTTGCGCGACCTTCCCGTGAAGAGCCATGAGCGGCTCTTCTACGAGCGCGTGCCGCTCTCCCCGGAGGCGCGCGAGCGCATCCGGCTCTCGGACAAGTGGCGCTACGCCGGCCTCGCCGAGGGGGTGGAGGCGTGGGGCTTCCGGGCGATGCAGGCAAGGCAGGAGCTGCTGTCGCGCGCCGAGGTCGCGAGCGCCTGGTTCCACGACGAGTACGTGCCGGTCGTCGCGATGCTGAAGGAGGCGGACCTGCTGGGCCCAGGCAGCGAGACCGAGGCCTACATACGGGTGAGCACGCTGCGCTACATGCTGCTGCGGACCCACGTATGGGACGACCGGATCATCGAGCGGCTGCGCGAGGAGCTGAACCGCCCCTCCTTCGACGAGGACACGATGGTGCGCAACCTGCGCAGGGAGCAGAAGGACTAGGCGGGCTCTTCCGAGCTTTCTGAGCCTTCCGAGCCGGTTGAGCCTTCTGAAGTGGCGGAGCCTTCTGAGGCGGCCGAGCGGGCTGAGCCTTCCGAGCCGGCAGCGGAGCCGACGGCCTGGTTGGAGTCGGAGGAGCGCTCAGCCGTCAGCGAGGCGCCGTCCTCGGGGTCGAAGAGCAGGATGTGCGAGGCATCGACGAACAGCTCGGCCTCCTCCCCCTTGCGCACCTGGCTCTCGGCCGACAGGCGGGCGATCACGTGTCCCTCGCTCCCCGCGCCGGACAACTCGCCCGAGCCGGCGTCCTCGGCCAGCTCGCGCAGCTCGTCCGAATCGAGCTCACGGTCGGTCGCGACCGTGAAGTGGGCGTAGACCTCCGCGCCCATCGACTCGACGAGGTCGATCTTAGCCTTGAACGTCGCGCCGGCCTCCACGTCGTTCCCCAGCAGCCCCGCGTCCTCGAAGCTCTCCGGGCGGATGCCCGCGATCAGGTGCTTGCCCTGGTCGATCTGACCGATCCAGTCGCGCAGCTCCCGCGGCAGCCTCACGTCGGCCATCGGCAGCTTGACCGTGTCGCCGTCCACCGTCGCCGGCAGGAAGTTCATCGCGGGCGACCCGATGAACCCGGCGACGAAGAGGTTCTTCGGCTCGTTGTAGAGCTTCATCGGGGTGTCCACCTGCTGGAGCACCCCCGCGCGCATCACCGCGACGCGGTCGCCGAGCGTCATCGCCTCGGTCTGGTCGTGCGTGACGTAGATCGTGGTGGTGTCAGTTCGCTGCTGGATGCGCGCGACCTCGATCCGCATCTGCACGCGGAGCTTCGCGTCGAGGTTCGAGAGCGGCTCGTCCATCAGGTATGCGGACGGGTCGCGCACGATCGCCCGGCCCATCGCCACACGCTGACGCTGACCGCCCGACAGGTTGGCCGGCTTGCGGTCGAGGTGCTCGGTGAGGTCGAGGATCTTCGCGGCGTCCTCCACCCGCTTGGCGATCTCGTCCTTGTCGGTCCCGTGGAGCTTGAGCCCGAAGCCCATGTTGTCGCGCACGGTCATGTGCGGGTAGAGGGCGTAGTTCTGGAACACCATCGCGATGTCGCGATCCCGCGGGGCCTTCTCGTTGACCACCTCGTCGCCGATCCTCAGCTCGCCCTCGGTGATGTCCTCGAGCCCGGCCACCATGCGCAGCGCCGTGGACTTGCCGCAGCCCGACGGCCCCACGAGGATCACGAACTCGCCGTCCTCGATCTCCAGGTTCATGTCCTTAACGGCCTCGTAGCCGTCCGAGTACTGCTTGGTCACGCCGTCGAAGACGATCTTCGCCATTGGCCGAGACTCGCTTCCCGTAGCTGGGGCTGGGGGTCACAGCGTCTGTACCCCCGGCTCAGCCCTCACAAACCGCGTCAGAGCGCGGCGCGAGCCTCGCTCATCGCGCGGGGCGCGACAGGGTCGAGGTGTCGACCACCTCGAAGTCGCGCCCGCGCAGGCGGTGCAGCGAGTGGAGGTCGTCGTTGTCCCATCCCGGCGAGGGTGCGCCCGACACGTACCAGGCGGAGCCGTTGTCGGCCACCAGCGCTCCGAAGCGCTTGAGCGCGCGCAGGACCACGCGCGACTGCGGCGGGAAGCTCGAGACGTCGACGCCTCGGCGCAGCCGTACCCGCTGACCCATCGCCGGCAGGTCAGGATCGGTGAGGCTCGACGCGAGGTGGCGCGCCGGATAGACGTAGGCGCGCCGCGTGCGCGGCACGGTTATCCGCAGCGCGTGGTCGATCCGGCCGCGACGGACCTCGTCGAAGCGGGCCAGCCCGGGCAGGATCGGCAGGCCGGCGGCGTCGGCCGAGGTCCACCCGCGTGGGCGCAGGCGGTTGGAGCGCAGGTCCCAGCGCGCCCCCGACCCGGCACGCCAGCGCCGTCCGCCCGCCTTGGGATAGGCCGCGTAGAGCTCGTGGAGCCGGCAGCGCGCTCGGTCCACCACGATCACGTGACGATCGCCGTCCGATCCACGCCCTCCCTCCACCGGGGCGTTGCGGGGGATCGGGTAGCGGCCGCGATCCGACTCGTCCGCGTACTCGAAGCGAACCGGGACGCGCTTCTGGCGAGCGCCCACGACGGTGTACGGGATGCCGATCGGGCGCCCCTCGTAGCGGCCGGAGCCGAAATCGGCGTGCGGCCGGCTGCCGGCTCCGATCGAGGCGACCATTGCCGCCGAGCGAGGGTGCTTGAGCAGCCCGTCGACCCGCTGGTTCCAGTGGCTGGAGGCCGGGAAGATCGGGCAGTCGGGCGCCTTCGGCAGCGGCCGGCCGTCACCGCCGTCCGCCAGCGCCAGGCCGACGACGACGGCTCCGAATGCCGCTATGGCGAGCCGTACGCGAATGTCCATCGGAGTCAGGTTCCCCCGTCCGCCCTCGGCAAACGGAGGGCCTTGCTCAGTGGATCGACTTGACGCGCTGGTCTCCCTCAGGAGTCTGGCCGTCCCGGCCCACGTAGCCGTCCTTGCCGCCGACGATCACGTAGACCGCTTCGACGTCGCCGTTGTTGCGGATCTTGCGGTGGACGGGCGCGTCCACGCGCGCGAGGCCGCCGGGGCCCAGCTTGTGGACGGTGCCGTCGCCGAACTCGATCTCGATCGTCCCGGCGTGCACGAAGTAGACCTCCTCCTGCACGTCGTGGAAGTGGAAGCCGGACTCGATCCCGGCCGGCATCACGATCGCGTTGATGCCGAGCTCGGCCACGTCCAGCTCGCGGCGGATCTTGCGAAAGCCGGGGCCGTCGCCGAGGTCGTCCAGGTTCGAGACGGCGTAGCCGTCGCCCTTCGTCACGTTGCTCATGCCCGAACCCTATCCGGGTAGGAATACGCCATGGTCAGAATCGGCTGCTCGGGCTGGAACTACGACTCGTGGCGCGGGAGCTTCTATCCGGAGGGAGTCGGACCGGCGCGCTGGCTGCGGGAGTACGCGCGCCACTTCGACACCGTCGAGGTGAACTCGACCTTCTACCGCCTCGCCTCCCGCAAGGCGGCGGAGCGCTGGGTCGCCGACACGCCCGACGGCTTCTGCTTCGCCATCAAGGCAAGCCGCTACCTGACCCACATCAAGCGACTCGCCGACGATGCAGGCAAGGGCTTCTCCCTGAGCGAGGGCATCGCCCGCTTCTACGAGCCGCTCGAGCCGCTGATCGACGCCGGCAAGCTCGGACCGATCCTCTGGCAGCTCCCAGCCAACTTCCGCCGCGACGACCAGCGGCTGGCACACGTGCTCTCGCTCGCGCCGCCCGGGCGGCACTGCTTCGAGTTTCGCGACGCCAGCTGGTTCGCGGACGACGTGTACTCGCTGCTCGAGCAGCACGACGCCGCGCTCGTGATCGGGGACGACCCGGAGCGGCCCCTGCCGGCGGTCGAGCCTGTCGGCCGCTGGACCTTCGTCCGCCTCCACCGCGGCAGCCGCGGCCGGCGCGGCAACTACTCGCGCGCCGAGGTGGAGCAGTGGGCCGCCCGAATCGCGCGCTGGCGCGACGCCGGGACGGAGGTGTACGCCTACTTCAACAACGACTGGGAGGCCTTCGCCCCGCGCAACGCGCAGCTGCTCCTGCGCCTGCTGGACGAGGGCTGAGTCAGCCGCCGGCGGTCTCGGCACGGCGCAGGCCGCGCAGCGCCCACGCGCCCATGACCAGCAGCAGGGCGATCACGGCCGCGTAGCCGATCGCGACGTCGACCGTCTCGCCCGAGATCAGGTTGCGCCCCGCCTCGATGATCGGCGTGATCGGGTTGACGCCCGCGACGGTGTGGACCCAGCCGTGGAGGAGCTCGTACGGCACGTAGACGGGGGCCAGGAAGATGATCAGGAAGACCGGCGTCTGCATCAGCGGCCCGGCCTGTAGCGAGCGGAAGCGCAGTGCGATGCCCGCCGCCCACATCAGGGCGGTGAGGTTCAGGAGCAGCGCCAGCCCGTAGAGGCCGAAGATGTCGATCGCCCCGCCGCCGACCTCCATGCCCGCGATCAGGGCGACGGTGGTGAGCAGCGTCCAGACGAAGATCGCCCTTCCCATCGCCACGAGGGCGTAGCCGCCGAGCAGGGCGCGCCGGTTCGGCGCCGCCAGCATCATCCGGCGGCCGATGCCGGCCTCGAAGTCGCGAGCGATCGCGAAGCCGGTGAAGACGCCGCCGAAGGCGCTCGCCTGAAGCAGCACGAAGACGAACTGGAAGGTCGTGTAGTTCTCCGGGAAGTCGAAGCCCGGCACGTTGGAGATGTTCGAGAGCCCGCCCGCGAAGGCGGTGAAGAAGAACAGCGGGAACATCACCGCCGGCACCACCAGCGTCGGGTTGTGGAAGAACGTGTGGAGGCCGCGCCAGGCGACGCCGAGCGCCACGGATCGGCTGCGGGCGCTCATGTGCGCACCACCCGCGCCCGCAGGGTCTTGATCGAGAGCGGGAGGAAGACCGCGGCGATCGCCGCCGTGCAGCCGAACGCGAGGCCCAGCGCCTCCGCGTCCCAGCCGCCGTAGAAGAGGCTGCGGATGCCGTCGAGCAGGTAGCTGACCGGGTTGTAGGTGGCCACCGTCTGGAACCAGCCCTGGGAGATCAGGTCCTTCGGCAGGCCCATCGTCGAAAGGAAGAGGAAGACGAACAGCACGGGAAACAGCCCCTGCACCGCCTCGCCGTTGCCGAAGCGGAACGCGGCGGTGACGCCGATCAGCCCGAACGAGAAGACGATCGCCACCACCAGCACGATCAGCACCAGCGCGCCCGGGACGCCCGTCTCCAGGCGGGCGCCGGCCGCCAGGCCGACCAGCAGGAAGATGGTCCCCTGCACCACGCCGAGCGCCAGTGTCCCGATCACCTGACCGGAGACGAGGCCGGCACGGCTGAGCGGGGTCAGCGCCAGCCGATCGAGGAAGCCGGTTTCGATGTCGCGCGCGAGGTCGGCGCCGACCCCGGAGACGGCGAAGATCCCGGCCTGCATGAACGGCACCGCGAGGATGAATGTGAGGTAGTCCGGAGCGGGGAAGCCGGGCAGCCCCGCGGCGGCGTCGAGCCCACCGGCGTTGATCGCGAAGAGGAACAGCGGGAAGGTGATCGCGGGGACGACCTGGGCCGGTTGCCGCGCGGTGCGGATCAGGGAGCGCCAGGCGATCGCCCTGATCTGGGTCGGCAGCGCGCCGCTCAAACCGGCGCCCCCTCGGCGGCAGCCTCACGAGCCGGCGCGAGGCCCGGCTCGACGGCGCCCTCGCCATCCTCGTCGTCCCCCGAGCCTTCGAGGGACCGACCGGTCTTCGCCAGGAACACGTCGTCCAGGGTCGGAGCGTGGAGCTGCAGGCCCGCCACGCCGATGCTCTCGGCGTCGAGGGCGCGAACCACGTCCGCGAGGGCCGCGTCGCCGCCGCGCAGGCGCACGGCCACGCTGCCGCGCTCGTGATGGACGCACTCGCCGTCGCCGAAGCGCTGCAGCACGCGCGCCATGTCCTCGCGGCGCTCGGGATCGACCGGCGACACCTCGAGGCTCGGATCGCCGATCTCCGCCTTCAGCGCGGCGGGGGTCCCCTCGGCGACGATCTTGCCGTTGTCGATGATCCCCACGCGGGCGGCGAGCGCATCCGCCTCCTCCAGGTACTGGGTCGTGAGGAAGACCGTGACGCCGTCCTCCACCGACAGCCGCTCGACCTCCTCCCAGAGCGAGGCGCGGCTCTGCGGGTCGAGTCCCGTCGTGGGCTCGTCGAGGAAGAGGATCCGCGGGCCGTGCACCAGCGAGAGGGCGAGGTCGAGCCGCCGGCGCATCCCGCCCGAGTAGCCGCCCACCTTGCGGTCGGCCGCATCGGAGAGGCCCACCCGCTCGATCAGCTCATCGCCGCGACGCACGCGCTCGGCCTTCGGCAGGCCGTGGAGCGCCGTCTGCAGGCGCATGTGCTCGCGAGCGGTCAGGAAGGGGTCGAGCGCGGCCTCCTGGAGCGCGGCGCCGATGCTCTCGCGCACCCGGGAGCCGTCGCGGCTGACGTCCCACCCCGCCACGCGCGCGGTTCCCGCGGTGGGCGGCAGCAAGGTCGTGAGCATCAGCACGGTGGTCGACTTGCCGGCGCCGTTGGGGCCGAGGAAGCCGTAGATCTCGCCGGGGTCGACCTTCAGATCGATCCCGTCCACCGCGCGGGGCCCCTTCTTGAACTGCTTGACGAGGCCCTCTACCTCGATGCTTGCCAGACGCTCTTGGTGGCTCATGTTGGGGCAGGCTAGCAGAATGCTTGACGCTCTCAACTATTTTGAGGCTTGACAATCGACTTTTGCGATTACGGTTCTTTCTCGGGTATCATCCGTGCAAATGGCGACCCGTTCCAAGATCGACGCGGCAACCGAGGCATGGAGCCTCACCGTCGGGATCTTCTTCTCCGAGCGCCCTCCGCGGGTGCCCGCCGTTGCAGCGGAGCTGGACCTCTCCCCCATGGGCCTGAAGCTGCTCTACACGCTGGAGCCGGGCAGCGAGCCCGCCATGAGCGCCCTCGCCGAGACGCTGTTCTGCGACGCGTCCAACGTGACGGGCATCGTCGACCGCCTCGAGGCGCGTGGGCTGATCGAGCGGCGCGACGATCCGAAGGATCGCCGCGTGAAGCTGATCGCCCTCACTCCCCAGGGCATCGAGGCCCGCGCGCACGTGCGAGAGCGGATGCACGAGCCGCCTGAGCAGATCGCCCGCCTCGCCGGCGAGGACCAGCGGGCCCTGCGGGACATCCTGCGCCGAGCCGTAGAGGGCTGACCCAGCGCACAGGGTCGCGCCCGAGTGCCGCGCCGGCGCTCGCCTCAGTCGTCGTCTGAGCCGCTGCCCGAGTCGTCGTCGGAGCCCGAGTCTCCCCCGCTCCGCCCGCGCCCGCGGCCCCTGCCGCGACCGCTGTCGTCATCCGACTCGTCATCGTCGGTGACCGTCGGGGAGGGGGTCGAGGGAGCGCTGGCGGGCGGCGCAGCCGGGACGGCTGCCGCTCGGCGCTCGGCTGCCGCCCTGCGGCGCGCCTCCTGCCTGCGAGCGCGCAGCTTTGCCGCGCGCCGTGCCGCGGCGCGGCGCTCGAGGCGCTCCGCCGCCGGAGCAAGCTCTTGACCGGCCGTGATCGGCTCGGAGGAGAGCCCTACGTGATCGGTCGTGAACGCGCGAACGCCGAGCGACACGCCGGCAGCCAGGACCAGGCCGAGCAGCGCCCCGCCGATCCAGCCCATGAGGGTCCTGCGGCTCACGACTCCTCCCAGGTCAGGCTGGCGCGCACCCCGCCGTCCTCGCGGTTGGCGATCTCGAGCCGTCCGCCCCAGGTTCCGGCCAACTCCTGGGCTATCGAGAGCCCGAGGCCGGTGCCTGTGGGGCCGCGCCGCCCGGCGGAGCCGCGGTGGAAGCGACGCAGCACGAGCTCCTCCTCACCCGGCTCCAGGCCGGGCCCGCGATCGAGCACCTCGAGCCTGCCGCTCCCGGCCACGACCTCCACCTCCGCCCCGGCAGGCGAGTAGCGGATCGCGTTCTCCACGAGAGCGTCGATCGCGCGCTCCACTGCGGGCCGCGAGCACCTCACCGGCAGCGCCCCGTTTGTGTGGCGGACGCTCAGGCCGACTCCGCCCTCACGCGCCGGGCCCGCCCAGCGGCGCTCGGCAGCCTGCGCCTCACCCGCCAGGTCGATCGTCTCCGCCTCGGTCAACGAGGCGCTCTCCCCGGCACGGCTGAGCACCAGCAGCTCCTCCACCATCGCGCTCATACGATCGACCTCGCGGATGCCGTGGTCGATCTCCTCGCGCGCGGAGACCTCGCTCGATTCGGCGCGCGCCTCCTCGAGCCGCAGCCTCAGACCGGTGAGCGGCGTGCGGAGCTGGTGCGACGCGTCGGCCACGAACTGGCGCTGAGCCTGGAGCGCAGTCGCGAGACGGTCGGTCATCGTGTTGAACGAGCTCGCCAGCGAGCGCTGCTCGGTGGTGCCCTCCACCTGTGCGCGCCGATCGAGGTCGCCGTCGGCGATCTGCCGCGCGGTGGCGTCGAGACGGGTGAGCGGACGGGCGATCCGACGGGCGATCAACGCTCCCACGCCGAGGCCGAGCAGCAGCACCACCGAGCCGAGCAGCGCCAGGCCCGCCACCGAGCGTCGCACCGCGCGACCGACCGCCTCCACGCTCTGGGTGACGCGCACGGCACCCACCGACCTGCCCCCCTGGAGGACGGGCACCGCGGTGGCCAGCAGCTCCTCGTCGAGCGTGTCGCTCTTGCGCCGCTCCTGGAACGTGTCGCCGCGCAGTGCCGCGGCGATCTCCGGCCGGGTGGCATAGCTGTCGCCGCGCGCAGCGGCTTCCGCGCTGTCGGCGAGGACCAGGCCGCGCTCGTCGACGATCACAACGCGCCCCCGCACCGACTCCGCCGCGTCGTGCGCGAGCGGCCCTAGCTCCTGCGAGCCCTCGTCGATCGAGTCCCTCGCCGAGGCCGCCACGACATCGGCAAGGCTGCGCGCCTGCGAGCGGACCTCGGAATCCACGCGGTCGCGGACGTTCAGGGCGAGCGGCACGCCGAGCGCGAGGATCGCGAGCAGGAGGACGTAGGCGAGGGCAAGCAGGAGCCCGCCGCGCAGGCTCACGGCGCGGCCATCCGGAAGCCGACCCCTCGCACGGTGTGGATATAGCGCGGATCGTCGGCGTCGTCGCCGAGCTTGCGGCGCAGCGTTCCCACGTGCACGTCGAGCGTCTTCGTGGAGCCGAACCAGTTCGCGTCCCAGACGCTCGAGAGCAGCTCTTCGCGCGTGACCACGTTGCCGGCGTCCTGCGCCAGGCGGACGAGCAGGTCGAACTCGCGCCTCGTGAGGTCCAGCTCGCTGCCGGCCAAGATCGCCTGCCGGGCGCCGGCGTCCACCACGAGGTCGCCGATCGTCTGCGGGCCCGCTGCCTCCTTGCGCTTGCCGGACCGCCGCAGGACCGCTCGTATGCGGGCGATCACCTCGGCGCTCGAGAACGGCTTCACCACGTAGTCGTCGGCGCCCAGCTCGAGGCCCACGACCCTGTCCATCTCCGTCCCGCGCGCGGTGAGCATCAGCACCGGCACGTCTGACTTGCGGCGCAGCGCGCGGCAGACGTCGCGGCCATCGCCGTCGGGGAGGTTGAGATCGAGCAGCACGAGGTCGAACTCCATGCGCTCGGCGAGTGCGAGCGCCTCGGCGGCGGTATAGGCCGTCACCGGCTCGAAGCCGTCGCGCGCGAGCGCCTTGGAGAAGGGCTCGGAGATCGAGCGCTCGTCCTCCACGAAGAGGATGCGCGGGCGTCCCGCAGGAGGTTCCACGACCCCACTGTAGCCCCGCTCGCACATGGTGCCGAAAGCCCTTACCGACTCCTTACCCGCCGCTGGCTGAGCACTGGCGAGGGCACGGGCACGCTTGTGGCCAACCCCCGAAAGGAGCATCGCCATGGGCAAGATGCGCTACGCAACCGCAGCTGTACTCGCCGCCGTCGGGGTGATGGCCGCGGTGGCCGTGGGCTCACAGCTCGTGCCGCCCTCGCCCGCCCCCGCCCAACCGGCCGCGAACGGCTTCGAGGCGGCCACCACGGACGACTCGGGCACGACCACGGCCGAAGACACGACGACCGCGGAGAACACCACGACCTCCGGCGACGACGACGGAACCCCCGACCAAGGGCCCGGAGACGCACCGGGCACCACCACCTCCGGCGACGACGACGGAACACCCGACCAAGGGCCCGGAGACGCACCCGGCACCACCACCTCCGGCGACGACGACGGAACACCCGACCAAGGGCCCGGAGACGCACCGGGCACCGCAGGCGCCGGTGTGCGCACCGACGACCACCATCGCGGACGTGGAAGAGGGCGTGGACACGGTCGTGGCGGAGACGACGACAGCGGCCACCACGGCAGCCGCGGCAGCGACGACTCGTCCGACGACCACGGCTCATCCGACGGGCGCGGCGGAGACGACGACTGAGCCGTCGTATCGCGGGCGGCCGGCGCCAGCGCCGGCCGCCCCTTCGTCCCCAGGCGCGGAGGCCGAGCACCAGCCTCGACACGCGTCGTTCTGTAGGTCGATGGGATTTACAAGGCCCCGTCAGAAGCTGCCGGCGGTCCGCGACAGACGACCTACTGGACAGCGTGTATCGGAACCTGAAAGAGCATGAACTGCAGCAACTCACCGACGATGAGCTCATCGCGCAAATACGCGAGGGGCGCGCCGCCGGACAGGCAGACGTGGCTCGTGCCGCCCTGCGGCACCTGGTGTTCGGGTACTTCGACACCCTGCTCGCACGCGCCCGGCTCAAGCTGCCCGAAGCGGCCGCCGAGGATGTCGCCGCCGACGCGTTGGAGAGCGCTATCAAGTCGGCCTTCGACGGCGAGTCGGTCGGCGAGTTCCGCGCTTGGGTTCACACGATCCTCGCTCGCCGCATCGCCGAGCACTACCGCAGCCGGGAAGGCAAGCCCCGGCTCGTCCCGCTGCCCGGGCAGTCCGACGGCGAGAACGGGAACCGCGGGGACGAGCCCTCGGTGGAGCCCCAAGACGGCACGATCGTCGATCTCAGGAACGCGGTCCTGCTCGCCTACGGCGAGCTCAGCGAGCCGCACCGGGCCGTCGTCGATCTCTACATCTTCTCCCAGTACTCGGCCGCCGAGGCGTCGACCCGCACCGGCGAGACCGCGGGCAACGTGCACCAGATCGGATCGCGCTTCCGCAAGCGGGTCCGGCGAATCATCGACACGGGCAACACCCCCTCTATAGGCAGATGACACACGTGCGACAGCTCCTCGAGCAGTTCAAGACCGAGTTCCGCGGCGGGCAGTCGCCCAACCCGCGGGCCTTCCTCGAGCGGGTCGAGGGGCTGCAGCGGAGCCAGCTCGAAAGAGGCATCGAGCGCTTCCTCATCACCGAGCCGCGGCGCGCTTACGACGAAGAGGCCCTGTCCCTCTCGGCGGCGCGCCAGGTGGGCGAGAACATGGAGCGCTCCATGTTCAGCCAGGCCGGGCTGTGGCCGTCTCTGCTGCCGCGGCTGAGGGTCCGCGCCCGGCTGCGCCGCGCCGAGCTGATCAGCCAGCTGGCCTCCGCCCTCGAGGCAGAGGGGCAGGCCGGGAAGGTCGGCGCCTACTACCACGGCATGGAGCAGGGCACGCTGCGCGCGGACGGCGTCTCCGACCGGGTGCTGCAGGCGCTCGGCCCGATTCTCGGCGAGACCGCCGGTCGACTGCGATCGGCCGGAGAGGCCTTCGACCCCGTCGAGGGCCTTGACGACGTCCCGGCATCCGCCTTCGCCCGGACGAGCACGCCCGGCCCCAAGGGCCGCTCCTCGAAGACCGCCACGGCAGCGGAGGCGACAACCCCTCCCGACCCCGGGAAGTGGGATGAGGTCGATCGCCTCTTCCGTGGAGGATGAGCTGCTCACCCGCCGTCAACCCGACCGGAGCGGAACGAAGGCCCGAGAGTCGGCGGCCCAGAAGACCGCGCGAATAGAGGCGCTGGCGGCATCCGAGCTGGCGCGGGTCTCTCCCTATGTCTGGGACGGCATGGCCCTCCCCGTGCCGATCGAGCACATCGCCGACAGCCACTTCGGCCTCTACGTGCGGGAGGCGCGCGACCTCTCTCAGGCGCCGGGCGCGCCGGACCTTTCCTCAGGACAGCTGTCCGGCCTGCTGCTGCCCGACCGCGGCGAGATCTGGGTCAGCTCCGCCGAGTCGCAGTCGTGGCCGGCGCGCCGGCGCTTCACGATCAGCCACGAGCTCGGCCACTGGTGCATGCACCGCCAAGCCCCCTACATCTACTGCCGCTCCACGGCGGTCGACCCTCCGGTCAAGGTCAAGATCCCCCGCCGGCCGGCCCCCGAGTCCGAGGCCGACAACTTCGCCGCCGCGATCCTGATGCCCCGGTACCTGATGGTCCATCACTACTCGCGGCTCGCGGGCCGCCCCGACCGCTTCGACCAGATGTGCAAGCTGTTCGGAGCATCGGCGGCAGCGATGGAACGCCGAATGCGCATCGTCCACTAGTCGACGCGTCGCGGCGATCCTGATGGATCGAATCGATCCGTCAGGGCTGCGTCAGCTGACGCGACTCGAAGGTAGGAGCACCTCGCAGCGTGGGAGCTGCGAGCGGGCCTCGTCTCTCGAGCCCTGGTCGGGACGAGGGAGGGGTAAGAGCGGCGGGGCCCATCTTTGACAGCCGGCCCCCCGGCGGCGCCCCAGTGCGGGCGCTGCCGGCGGCCTGTGCTCAGCCGGCGGCGGGGATCGGGTCGACCTCGCCGCGCTGAGCGGCCTCGGCGTGCTCGCGGCTGTCCCGCGAGGAGATCAGCGTCGCCGCGAGGATCGCACCGAGGACCCCGAAGCCGGCGCACACGAGGAACGCGTCCTGGAACCCCTCGTTGAGCGCCGCCAGGCGGTTGGCGCTGCCCGAGGCGAGGACGTCGGCCGTCGTCGAGTTGGCGACTGTCGCCGCGATCGCGAGCCCCAGGGCGCCACCGACCTGCTGCGAGGTGTTGATCAGGCCCGAGGCCAGGCCTGCCTCCTCCGGGCGGGTGCCGGTGACGGCCGCGATCGTGACGGGCACGAAGGCGAAGCCGAGCCCGACCGCGACGATCATCGAGGGGAACAGCACGTCGCCGACATAGCTGCCGCCGGGCGCCGAGACACGCGAGAACCACAGCAGCCCGACCGAGATCAGCAGCATGCCGGCGATCAGGGGAGCCTTGAACCCCACACGGGTCACCAGCTGCGAGGCGGCACCGGCGCTCAGGATGATCAGGAGGCTCAGCGGCACGTATGCGAGGCCCGCCTTCAGCGGCTCGTAGCCCAGCACCTGCTGGACGTAGAGCGAGATGAAGAAGAACATCGAGAAGAGCGACATGCCCACCAGCAGCCCGACGACGTTGGCGCCCGTGAGCGTGCGCAGGCGGAAGATCGAGAACGGCATCAGCGGATGCTCGGCGCGCGACTCGATCGTCACGAACACCAGCAGCAGCGCGATCGCCCCGCCGAGGATCGCGAGCGTCTCGCCGGAGCCCCAGCCGACGTCGACGGTGTTCACGAGCCCGTAGACGAGCAGGGCGAGGCCGGCCGTGACGGACACCGCTCCGGGAATGTCGAAGGAGGTGGCAGTGGGATGCCGGCTCTCGAGCAGCAGGCGCGGAGCGAGGCCCGCCGCGACCAGTGCGATCGGGACGTTCACCCAGAGCACCCACTCCCAGCCCAGGAACTCGGTCAGGACTCCGCCGAGCAGAACGCCCGCGGCGCCACCCGCGCCGGCGACGGCGCCCCACACGCCGAGGGCCTTGTTGCGCTCGGCTCCGTCGCTGAAGGTGGTGGTCACGATCGAGAGCGCCGCGGGTGAGATGAGGGCGGCGCCGAGGCCCTGGATCGCCCTGGCGGCGATCAGCTGGCCCTCGCTCGCGGACAGCCCGCCGGCCAGGGACGCGATGCCGAAGAGCAGGAGGCCGACGATGAACATGCGCCGGCGGCCGAGCAGGTCGGCCAGGCGGCCGCCGAGCAGCAGGAAGCCGCCGAAGGTCAGCGTGTAGGCGTTGACGACCCAGGACAGGTTCTCCTGCGAGAAGTGGAGGTCCTCGCCGATCGAGGGGAGCGCGACGTTCACGATCGAGGCGTCGAGGACGATCACGAACTGGGTCATCGCGAGGAGCGCCAGCGCCAGCCACTTGGAGTGGCCGTTCTCAGGTGTCGTCATCGTGCTGCTGCCTCCTTCAGGCGGGGGGACGCGGGATCAGCCAAGCAGGTTACGCAACGTGAGTGCTCGGCTCGCGGAGCGAGCCGAGCGAGCGCTCAGCCGGCCAGGCGGGCGCCCTCGCCGGGCGCCGCGTAGGTGTCCCGCGCGGTCAGGTCGGCGTGACCGTTGTCGCACCGCAAGCCGGCATGCACCGGGGCGTCGCAGCCGCGGTGGCGGATCTCCACCAGCGGCCCCTCGGACCCGATCGCCCAGCGGTCGCCCCAGTCCATCAGCGCTACGACGATCGGGAACAGATCCTTCCCCTTCTCGGTCAGGCGGTACTCGTAGCGCTGGCGGCTGCCCGGCTCGCGGTAGGGCTCGCGTCTGAGGATGTCGTGCTCCACGAGCGTCGCGAGACGGGCGCTGAGCAGGTTCCGCGCGCATCCCACCGCCTGCTGGATCTCTTCGAAGCGCCTGAGCCCGTAGAAGGCCTCGCGCATGATCAGCAGCGTCCAGCGCTCGCCGATCAGCTCGAGCGTCCCCGCGATCGAGCAGTTGGCCGAGCTGTACCGGCGACGGTCGAACTCCACGCCCCCATAGTAGCTGCGTTGCTATGCGCTACCCAGAATCGCCGGCCTGCGTTTTCACCTCGGGCTAGAGTCGGCCGATGAGCGAACGAGACGGCATCGAAGCCCTCACCGAGGCGATCGATGCATACAACGCGGCGTGGAATGCGCAGGACGTCGACGCGGCGATGGCGATGCACGCCCCGGACATGGTCTTCCACAACCACACCGCCGGCGAATCGGCACAGGGCGAGGAGGTGCGCGAGCACATCGAGCGCATCTTCAGCAGCTGGCCCGGCATGGAGTTCACCACGCGGCGCCTCTACATCCGCGAAGGGCTCGTCGTGCAGGAGTGGACGGCCACCGCCACGCACGTCAACACCATGCGGCGCGGCGACCTCGAGGCGCCTCCGACCGGCCGCGAGGTCAGCTGGGACGGCCTCGACGTGATCCCCTTCGAGGAGGGGCTGATCAAGCGCAAGGACGTGTACTCGGACTCGGTCTCGATCCTGCGCCAGGTCGGCCTGCTCGACTGAGACCGGCCTGACGCTCGCCCCGCCGGGCGGCGGAGCGAGGCAAGCCATAGGCTGCCGCGCACAATGGGCCTCTTCACTGACAAGACCGTTTTCATGTCCGGCGGCAGCCGGGGCATCGGGCTGGCGATCGCCTTGCGGCTGGCGGGCGAGGGGGCGAACGTCGCCTTCATGGCGAAGACCGACACGCCCCACCCCAAGCTGCCGGGCACGATCCACACCGCTGCCGAGGAGATCGAGGCGGCGGGCGGCAACGCGCTGCCGATCCTCGGCGACGTGCGTGACGAGGACCAGGTGGCCAAGGCCGTGGAGCAGGCGGTGGAGCGCTTCGGCGGGATCGACATCTGCGTGAACAACGCATCGGCGATCAACCTCGCCCCGATGGGCGACCTGCCCCCGAAGCGCTACGACCTGATGCTCGACATCAACACGCGCGGGACGTTCGTGCTCACGCGTGCGTGCCTCCCCCACCTGCGCGAGTCCGGCCACGCCCACGTCTTGACGCTGAGCCCGCCGCTCTCGCTGAACGAGCGCTGGCTGAAAGGGCACTCCGCCTACACGGTGTCGAAGTTCGGCATGACGATGATCACGCTCGGCGTCGCCGCCGACGAGCCGACGATCGCCGCCAACTGCCTGTGGCCGCGCACCCTGATCGCCACGGCCGCCGTGCAGAACCTGCTCGGCGGCGATACCGCGATGGCCGCGAGCCGCACCCCCGAGATCGTGGCCGACGCGGCCTTCGAGATCCTGCGTCAAGAGCCCGGGACGGCGTCGGGCAAGACCTTCATGGACGACGAGGTGCTCACGGACGCGGGCGTCACCGACCTGAGCCGCTACGCGGCCGCCGAGGGCGGCGAGCTCGCGCTCGACCTCTTCGTGGAGGACTGGCCCGCCTGACCCGATAGTGGCGGAAAGACCGCCGGTCACGTTACCTTCACATTGACGCGGCCCCAGTAGGCGATGTTCCCAGCGCCATGCTCCCTCCACCAGAGCGCCAGCCCGATGCACGCGAGGCGCAGCCGCCGGCTCACTTGGAGCGCCTGCGCCTGACGCTCGGCGACGGTGCTCGGACCACCCTGCACGTAGCCACGTACCCGCTGGACGAGGTGGAGCTGCGCGTCCAGCTGCTGCCCGGCCTGACCCCTCTCGAGGCCTGGTGCGGGGCGGAGCAGGTGGAGGAGGCGGTCGTCGGCGGTTTCTACGTTCGGTCCGCGCCGGAGCGGGCCGGCTCCTCCCCCGTGGGCGTTCCTCTCGGCGAGGTGCGCACGCACGGAGTCGCGCGCGACTCCATCCCCTTCACCGCGCCCTGGGGCGCGCGGCGCGCCTGCGTCCACGTGAGAGCCGGTGAGGTTCGCATCGCCCGTCGCGACGAGCTCCCGGCTAACGCCGAGGGTGACCTGCTGCAGGCCGGCCCGCTGCTCGTGCGCGAAGGGAGGGCCGCCGGGGACGAGGGCGAGGGCTTCTCCGCGGGTGCCGCGCAGTTCGACTCCGACATCTCCGTCGGGCGGTACCCCCGCGCCGCGCTCGGATGCGATGGCGAGCGTCTGTTCGCGCTCGCCTGCGACGGCCGCGCCGACGACGAGGCGGGCCTCACCCTCGAAGAGCTCACCCAGGCGCTGCTCGATCTCGGCGCCCGCGAGGCGCTGAACCTCGACGGCGGCGGCTCGACCTCACTCGTCTGCGGCGGGCGCCTGCGCAACACCCCGCGCGAGTCCCACGGAGTGAAGCTGCCCGGCGGTCGTGCGATCGCCACCGCGCTCGTGTTCGCCCCACGCTGAGGCCCTCGCGGGTTTGCGCGCTCCCCTGCGGGGATACAGTGGTCTGCGATGCGCGTTCTCACCGGACTCCTCTTCTTTCCCAGAGGAGGCTCGGCCCAGGTGGCGCGCTCGCTGGCCCACGAGCTTCCGGCCCAGGGCTGGGACGTGACCGTGCTGTCCGGCTCCCTTGGCGGCGGGCTGGGCGACGCGCGCGCCTTCTACTCCGGCCTCGACGTGCGGGCGGTGGACTTCGACGCGGGTGACGCGCCGATGCACCCCTCCTACGAGGATCGCCCCGGCGCACGGGACGCGTGCTTCGCGCGCTTGGACGACGACGCCTACTGCGAGCACGTCGCCGCCTGGGCGAAGGCGCTCGAAGACGCCGGCGCCGCGCAGGCCGACGTACTGCACCTGCACCACCTGACGCCCCTCAACGAGGCCGCGAGACGGGTCGCTCCCGAGGTGCCGGTGGTGGGCCATCTGCACGGCACCGAGCTGCTGATGCTCGAGCGGATCGCCGAGGGTGCTCCCTCCAGCTGGCCGCACGCCGATGCGTGGGGGCGGCGGATGCGGCGTTGGGCGCGCGAGTGCGAGCGGCTGATCGTGCTCACCCACAGCCAGGTCGAGCGGGCCGTCGAGCTGCTCGGCGTGGAGCGCGACGCCTGCGTGGTGGTGCCCAACGGCTTCGACTCCAAGATCTTCCGCCCCGCGCCGGTCGATCGCACCGCGTTCTGGCGGCAACGGCTCGTGGAGGACCCCCAGGGGTGGCGCCCGGGCGCCGAGGCCGGCAGCATCGCCTACAGCGACGAGGACGTGGCCGTGCTCTCCGAGGGCGTGGTGCTCGTGGCCGTGAGTCGATTCACCGAGGTCAAGCGGCTCCCCCTGCTCGTGCAGGCGTTCGAGCGTGCCAGGAGCCGCACGCGCCGCCCTGTGGCGCTCGTGCTGGTCGGCGGGCATCCCGGCGAATGGGAGGGCGAGCATCCCTGGGACACGGTGGAGCGCATCGGTGCCGGGAACGTGTTCCTCGTCGGCTGGCACGACCACGACGCGCTGCCGGAGTTCCTCAACGCCGCCGACGCCCAGGTGCTCGCATCGGTGCGCGAGCAGTTCGGGCTCGTGCTCGTGGAGGGCATGGCGTGCGGCCTGCCGCCGATCGCGATCGACGGCTACGGCCCCGCGGAGATCGTCCAGGACGGGGTCACCGGGTGGCTCGTCCCGCCCGACGACGAGGCCGCGCTCGCGGATGCGATCGTCGCGGCGGCCGACGATGGCGAGCAGCGCGCGCAGCGTGGTGTCGCCGCACGGCAGGTGGCACGCGAGCGCTGGTCCTGGCCCGCGCTCGCTCGCGACGTAGCCGACGTGCTGGAGGAGGCCTCCGACACGAACGGCGCGCTCGCGGCGAGCCTCCCCTCCTCCGCTCGCTGAAGCGCTCCCGTCCCGCCCGGCCTAGTCGTCCTATGAGCCTGTCCGGCGATCAGGCAGGCGAACGGCTCAGCGGTGCTCTGGGTTCTCGAACCCCGGCCGGCAGCCCGCGTCCCACTCAGAACGCTGATTGCCGTGCGCCGGTATGCCGCCGGCGTCCTTGAGCATCCGCGCCATGTGGAGCAGGTTCCACGTCATGAACGTCGTGTTGCGGTTCGTGAAGTCGTTCTCGGGACCGCCCGAACCGGGATCGAGATAGCTGGGCCCGGGGCCCGCCTCCCCCATCCACCCCGCATCGGCCTGCGGCGGGATCGTGAAGCCGAGGTGCTGGAGCGAGTAGAGGATGTTCATCGCACAGTGCTTCTCGCCGTCCTCGTTGCCGGTGATCAGGCAGCCGCCGACACGGCCGTAGTAGGCGTACTGCCCGGCTTCGTTGAGCTGGCTGCTGTTTCCGTAGAGCCGCTCGATCACCCGCGTGCAGACAGACGACTTCTCGCCGAGCCAGATCGGCGACATCAGAACGAGGATGTCGGCGGCCATGACCTTCTCGAAGATCTCCGGCCACTCGTCGCGCTCCCAGCCGTGCTCGGTCATGTCCGGGTAGACGCCGCTCGCGATCTCGTGGTCGACCGCTCTGATCACCTCCACGGCAACGCCCTTGCGCTCCATGATCGTCTGCGAGATCGCCCCCAGGCCCTCGGTGTGCGAGCGCTCAGGCGAGCGCTTGAGCGTGCAGTTGACGAAGACGGCGCTCAGATCGGAGAAGTCCGATTGCGACGTCGCGCAGAGCTCCTCCTGCTTCTCGGTCAGTGGGGCCATGGCGTGCTTCTCCTCTCGACGGACCGAGGGCCACGCTAGCGCCGTGCGCGCCATAGGTGCAACCCTCTGCCGATGCACGACGACTTCGCGGGCCTCGGCCGGCGCACAGGCCTGGCCGAGGAGCTGGAGGCGCTCGGAGACCCGGGCCTCACCGCCGGTCGCGTGCTGGCCCAGCACCGCGGCCACTGGGTGGTCGCCGAGCCGGGAGGCGCCGAGGCGCGCCTGCTCACCGCGCGCGGCCGCATGCGGGAGCAGCCGCCGGTGACCGGAGACTGGGTCGCCGTCGATGCCGACGGTGAGATAGCGGCTGTGCTCGAGCGCCGCGGGACGATCGCCCGCCGCGCCGCCGGTTCGTCCATGAAGGCCCAGCTGCTCGGCGCGAACATCGACCTGGTGCTCGTCACCGAGCCGCTGCCGGATCCCAACGAGCGGCGAACGGAGCGCCTGACCGCGCTTGCGCGCGCGGACGACGTTCCCGTGGCGCTGGTCCTGACCAAGGCCGACCTGGACAGCGAGGGCGCCGCCAAGGCGGCGACGGCGGCACGGCGCCTCGGCGTGAGGGACGCGGTGGCTGTGAGCGTTCGGGACGACGAGGGCATCGCCACCCTTCGGACCCTGCTCGAGCCCGGCGCGACCGCCGTGCTGCTCGGGCCTTCGGGGGCCGGCAAGTCGACGCTCGTGAACGCCCTGCTCGGCGAGGAGCGCCAGGCAACCGGAGCGGTGCGGGCGGGCGACGGGCGCGGGCGCCACACCACCGTCACGCGCGAGCTGATCGCACTGCCCGGCGGTGCGCTGCTGCTCGACACGCCGGGCGTGCGGGAGGTGGGCCTCTGGGAGAGCGCGGGCGACACCTACGCTGACATCGACAGCCTGGCCGCGGGCTGCCGCTTCTCCGACTGCGGGCACGACAGCGAGCCGGGCTGCCAGGTGCGCGGCGCCATCGATCAGGAGCGCATCGACGCCTGGCGCACCCTCACGGACGAGCTCAAGACGATTCGACGGCAGCCTTGATCGACCGGCCGAACTCGTCGGCGCCCTTGCGCGCGGCGCTCAGGGCCAGCGGGGCGATCAGCTTGCCGAAGCCGTGGCCCTCGAGCACGTTGTAGACGGTCAGCCTGGTCTGCCCCTCCCCTATGCGCTCGAGGTCGTAGCCGCCCTCCAGGGCGGTGACGATGTTCTTGGAGCGCTCGGCCCAGCGGATGCGGGTGGGCACGACGAACTCGGTGAGCTCGAACTCGCGCTTGGTCTTCATCCCGGCGTCCTTGACGGTGCTCTTGTAGACCGTGCCCAGGCCGGGAGGCCCGTCCGTCGCCTTCTCCATCTCCAGCACGCGCGGACTGAACTTCCTGTCGTTCTCCCCGTCCGCGAGGAAGGCGAACACCTCCTCGACCGGCCGGTCGATCACCACCGTCGTCTCGAACCGTCCCGCCATGCCGCCTCCTTCGCTCGATCGCCCCGTCAAGCCTCAGACCGAACCGATCATCCCACGCGCCGCAAGCAGGGTCGCCAGGGCGTGCCGCCTCCCAACACGCCACAGGTCGCCAGGGCCCACCGCTTCTCAGCACGCCGCAGCAATTACGCGGAGGCGACCACCCCGCCGCTGTACTGGGCGGCGTCCGGGTTGAATCCGGGAGCAAGGTCGAACCTCCCGTCGAGCAGCTCTGCGACGGTCACCTGGTTGAGGTCGAACAGGCGCCAGCCCGGGAGCGAGCGGCGGCGCGAGGTGTACCCGTCCACCTGGTAGGCGTTGAGGTAGAGAGGCCCATCTGCCGAGCGATAGAGGGCGTGCGGATGGATCGTGCGCAGACCCTGACCGGAGTAGCGGTACTCGAGCGCGACCGGCCGCCGCTCGAGGATCGCGACCCGGATCACGTCGCGGGGCTCCAGCGGCTCCGTCTCCACATCGCGGGGCTCCAGCTCCATGCCCAGACCGTAGTACCCACTCGTGATGGAGGGCCTCGCCGAACAGACAGGAAGAATGGTGGGCTTAGGTGCGCGCCAGCAAGGGCCAAAGTAGCGCCGCCGGCACTTCGTGCCTTAACCAAGGTCGTCTCTCTCGACCTTCCGACGGCCACCAAGCCCTATGTGCGGCTGAATGGAGAGGCCACTTGGGTCAACTCTAGGAAGGGAATCCGCCTCCACGCCCAAAGCCTTCTTCAGGTTGGCGTTCACGACGCTGCGTAACAAGTGACAGAGTCGGGGGAGGTCATCCATCACCTGGGAATCGAAGTCCTTGGCACCGTGCAGAATTTGACGCGCGTTCCAGAGTTTGTTGGCATCCTCAGCACTTGCTCCCTGCTCAACGAGGAATTTCTTGCGACTGGCGCCTTGAACCGTTCTCGATGTAGACGCACCGCATTCCGGACAATTCGTTAGCTCATGCTGACAGCGAAGGACTAGAGGCGCCTCCTGTCGATGCCCGCTTTGGTCGGAAAAAATCTCGAAGGCAATCCAGAAGAAGATGAACTGGTCCACTTGGAATGACGCAGCCAGAGCCTTGAGATACCAGTCAAGAGCGGCCCTCTCGCGTCGGTTAAGGGCTGCAAGATCTGTATCCAAGGAGGCATTCAAGGTCGCGCTGGCACCACTCATAATGTTTGACGCTGGCTTAAATCTCCGAATCGGATACCCCTCCGGAAGAGGAAAGAGCGCGTTAGGCCGCTCCTCTCCCGCTTGAACCGGCGGTGTGATATCCAGCGCCTCCATAGAAGCTGGCGCCAGTGCAGCTTGGAGCTGAAATGAAAGCGACTCGATAGCTTCTTCAATTATCGGCATAGCGGCCTCAATTGCTTCTGATCCTTTTTTTGCTTCAACCTTGAGGAATAGTTCCGCCCAGGTGATGCGCAGATCACGCTGAATCCCGTCGGGTGCCTCCACCTCTCTTAGAGACACGATGTGCCCTGCAACGTTCGTCTCTTGACTGCCGGCTATCCGACTGATCGGCTCAAGACGCTCGGGAGGCTCTCCGTTAGGGCCAAGGGGGATGTACGAAGGGACAACTAGGTAACACGCCACGCGCCATGTTCGTGGCTCATCTGTGTAGCCAGTTGCTTCCGATGTATTCATTTGGTCCACAGCCGCTTCAATCTTTGCTGTCCAAGGTCTAGCTCATCTGCCAGCCAGCCAACTCGCTCATAGAGATGTCCAAGACGGCACAGATGGCGCCGCATTGTTCCCCATGAGGGGTTGTTGCGGCCGAATTCGAGGTCTAGGTCGGCTGAACATCGACCCTTGTAGGCCAACTCTTCTTGGCTTTAGGACGGGCCTTATCTTACCTGCCGAATGGCCGGACCAAGGCCAAGCTGGGCTCTGTACGAGGGCGCCATGACCGGCTCTCAGCCCACGAAGAAAGGCCTCCAATCCAAAAGGATCGGAGGCCTTGGACTTCGGTTCGATTAAGACAACAACGATGGAGACGGTGGGAATCGAACCCACGTCCGCGGTCGTGCGAATACAGCGTCTACGAGCGTAGCCGGCCCTCTGATCTCGTCCCGAGCTAGCCTGACCGGCCGGGTTGCTCGAAACCAGCCTCTGGAAGAAGTCCCCCCGCCGCCAGAGGCGCACGTCGGGAGCAAGCCCGTTTCTGATGCCGAACATCTCCCCCACGGGCCGAGGGGAGGCCGACAGCTCACTGGCTAGCTTTAACTAGGCAGCAAGCGCGAACGAGTGATTCTCATCCGCAACTATGGTTTGCCGGTTGTTTAACGAGGCCTACCGGCGACCTCGACTCGCAACTGCACCCACGGACCGACCACGTCGAAGCCTGTCGTCCCCGTAGAAGCACTTCCGAGTCTAGCGCCGCTAACGGGCCAGGTGCTTGACTGCAGGGAATGCCGCGTGACGATCTGCCGGTCCTGCCGTTCCCTACCCAACAGGCCTGGGAGGAGTGGCTCGAGAAGCACCACGAGGAGTCGAGCGGCGTGTGGCTGAAGATCGCCAAGAAGGCGTCCGGGTTCGAGACCGTCACCCACGCGGAGGCGCTCGAGGTGGCGCTCTGCTTCGGCTGGATCGACGGCCAGCGCAACGGGCTCGACGAGGAGTGGTTCCTGCAGCGGTTCACGCCGCGCAGGGCCAGGAGCAAGTGGTCGATGATCAACCGCGACAAGGTCGATGCGCTGACGGCGGCCGGGCGGATGCGCCCCGCCGGACTGCGCGAGGCCGAGCGGGCGAAGGAGGACGGGCGCTGGGACGCCGCCTACGCGGGCCAGCGCACGATCACCGTGCCGGAGGACCTGCAGGCGGCGCTCGACGAGAACCCCGCCGCGCGCGAGTTCTTCGAGACCCTGACGGGGTCCAACCGCTACGCGGTGCTCTACCGCGTCCAAGACGCCAAGCGCGGCCCGAGACCAGGGCGCGGCGGATAGAGAAGTTCGTGGCGATGCTCGCCCGCGGCGAGAAGCTCTACCCCTGATCGGCGAGCGCCGGGGCGCTCATCCGAACGGCCACCTCCAGCACGACCTGCTTCGAGACCTCCGGGTTGTCGATCCACCAGAGCACGAGCCCGGCGAGCCCGCTGGTGAGCAGCTCCGCTGTCGGCTCGATCTCCTCGGCGGGAATGCTCTCGCCCGCGCGGACCGCGATGAACTGGGCAAGCACCTGGCGGGCGCGCACGCTGACCTCACGCCGCATCGCCTGGATCTCACTATCGCCCGAGCCGTCGCGGAACAGCATCACCCAGGAGTGGCTGTTCTCGCGCACGTAGTCGAGCCAGTGCTCGAGGATCAGGCGCACCAGGGCATCCGGTGGCAGATCCGGTGGGACATCGCTCACCCGCTCGAAGAATGTGGGCAGGTCGTTCTCGTGCTTGGCGAGCAGCGCGAGATAGAGCGCCTTCTTGGACTCGAAGTGGCGGTAGACGATCGGCTTCGTGACCCCGGCGGCAGCGGCGATGTCATCGAGCCGGGTGCCGGCGTAGCCCTCGCGGGCGAACAGCGGACCGGCGGCGCGGACGATCACCTCCCGCCTCTCGGCGGCCGGGATCCGCTTGCGCTGGGTGGACGGGGAGGCCATCGTTACCGAAGAGTAACTTGAGTTGCTACGTTACCCGTAGGTAACAATTTGGGCAACCCGAGAGGAGTTCCGATGATCGAGCCCGCCACCCACGATCCCGTACACCGCGTGAGCTACGCCTTCGAGCCGGACGGCGACAACCTCTGGGTCTACACCTGGCTCGAGCCCGGCGGCAAGCTGCCGGAGCACTTCCACCCGCGCCAGGAGGAGCGCTGGGAGGTGCTCGAGGGCAGGGCGCGCATCCAGGTCGGCGATGCCAAGCCGATCGTCGAGCCGGCGGACGGCCCTCAGGTCGTGCACCCCAACGTCAAGCACGCCATCGCGAGCGCGAGCGACGAGGTGGCCCTCCTGCGCTGCCACGTCCTCCCCGCCTACGACCTTCAGGCGTTCCTCGAGGACAGCGCGCAGGCGGCGCGCGACGGGCTGATCATGCGCGGCGGCATCCCCCGCGGGCTGCGCGGCGCGCGGTGGGGAGCGCAGTTCGTGAAGCGCCACCGCGAGGACACGGTGATGACCTTCCCGCCGCCCATCGCGCAGTCGATCATGATCGCCCTCCTGGCTCGCTGAAGGACACGGCGCTCGCCCGTCGCCGGCGGCGGGCGCACACGGCGCTGCCATCATTGAAGGCCGATGGACAGCCGAGCGGACACGCCGCCCTACACGCCTCCGACTCTCAGCACCAGCCCCACGGGCGAGGTGCCGAGCCACTACCCGCCGGGGTACAAGCCCGAGCCGACCGAGCGCAAGCCCCTGTGGCGCCGCGCCGGCGGGGTGGCGCTCGCCGCGGGGTTCGTGCTGCTCAAGTTCGGAGCCAAGCTGAAGGTCGTCCTGCTGCTGATCCCGAAGCTGAAGATCTTCACCACCTCGGCGACGATGCTGGTGTCGATCGGCGCCTATGCCCTGATCTGGGGCTGGAGCTTCGCCGTCGGCTTCGTGCTCCTGCTGCTGATCCACGAGATGGGCCACGTCCTGCAGCTCCGACGCGAGGGGATCAAGGCGAGCGCTCCGATGTTCATCCCCTTCCTCGGCGCCGTGGTGGCGATGAAGGAGATGCCCAAGGACGCGGCCGCCGAGGCGCGGGTCGCCCTTGCGGGCCCCATTCTCGGGTCGCTCGGCTGCCTGATCCCGCTGGCGCTCTTCGACCTCACCGGCGACGAGCTGTTCAAGGCGCTCGCCTTCGTGGGCTTCTTCCTCAACCTCTTCAACCTGCTGCCGGTGCTGCCGCTCGACGGCGGTCGGGCGATGGCCGCGCTGACCCCGTGGATGTGGTTCGTCGGCTACGGCCTGCTCGTGGGGATCACGATCGCCTACCCGAACCCGATCATGCTGCTCATCCTGCTCTTCGGCGGCATGGAGACGTGGCGGCGCTGGAGACAGCGCAACGACCCCGAGGAGCAGCGCTACATGCGGGTTCGCCCGCGCACCCGGGCGGCGGTCGCCGGCGTATACCTCGGCCTGGCGGTGCTGCTCGCGCTGGGGATGGACGCGACGTTCATCGAGCGCGACTTCAGCGACGTCTAGCTAGTCCCTGGCCCGCTCCGCGATGGCGCGGTCGATATCGCGCCGCTGGTCCTTCTCCTTCAGGTCGCGGCGCTTGTCGCCCTGGTCCTTGCCGCGCGCCAGCGCGATCTCCACCTTCGCCCGTGAGCCCTTGAAGTAGACGCGGGTGGGCACGAGCGTCAGGCCCTTCTGGTGCGTCGAGCCGACGAGGCGCTCGATCTCTCTGGCATGGAGCAGCAGCTTGCGCTCGCGCTCGGGCTCGTGGTTCTCACGCGAGGCCGGCAGATATGGCGCGATGTACATGTTGTGCAGCCAGACCTCGTTCTCGCGGACCATCGCGTAGGCGTCCTTGATCTGCACGCCGCCTTCGCGGAGCGCCTTGACCTCCGAGCCCTGGAGCTGGATCCCGCACTCGAACTTCTCGAGCAGGTGGTAGCGAAAGGACGCCTGGCGATTCGTCGCCAGGTCCCCAGCCGCTGCCTTGCGCTTTCCGCCCTTCTTGGCCATCGGAGGAAGTATCGACCAGCCGGGCGCGTCAGTCGGGATTCGAGAGATCGAGGTCGACCCGGCCACGCGGAGCGTCGACCTTCCCGACCGTCACCGAAACGGAGTCGCCGAGCCGGATCGCGCGGCCCGTGTTCGAATCCTCCAGCCGCGTCTCGTGCTCGTCGGGCTGCCACCAGCCACGCACCCTGTGCACCGGCATGAACCCCTCGAAGCCCTCGTCCCCGAAGCGCACGAACCAGCCCTTGGGGATCAGGCCGACCACCTCTCCCTCCCAGGCGGAGGCCTCGCCTCCCCTCTTCTTCGCCTCGGACAGCCGGCGCTCGAGCAGGAAGGCCAGGCAGACGTCGTCGGCGTCGCGCTCGATCCGCATCGCCGCGCGCTCGGCGTCGCTGCAGGCGATCGCGAGCTCGTCTAGCTCGTGGGAGCGCGGAGGAGCGTCATCGAGCCCAAGGCCCGCGAGCAGCGCGCGGTGGACCACGACGTCCGGATAGCGGCGGATCGGCGAGGTGAAGTGGCTGTAGCGCTCGGATGCCAGGCCCGCGTGCCCGAGGTTGCGCGGCGAGTAGTAAGCGCGCTTCAGCGAGCGCAGCACGAGCGATCCGAACGTCTGGGCGCCGCGACCGTGCGTGCGCGAGTACGCCGCGGCCATTCGAGACGCCTCGGCCGCCGCATCCGCCGCCTGCTGCGAGCTCATCTCCTTTGGCACCGCGGGAGTCGGAACCTCGAGGGCCTCCAGCTTGTCCATCAGCGCCTCGACGGCGGACGGATCGGGCTTCTCGTGAACGCGGTAGAGCGCCGGCAGGCGGCGGTCGGTGAGATAGCCGGCCACCTGCTCGTTGGCGAGGATCATCAGCTCCTCGATCACCAGATGGGACTCGGTCTGCGCCTCGCGCCTCACGCCGACCACATGCCCCTTCCCGTCGAACTCGAAGGACGGCTCGAGCGAGTTGATCTCCAGCGAGCCGCGCTCGTTGCGCCGCTCCCGCAGCGCGCGGGCAACCTCGCGCGCCGCCGCCAGCGGCTTGTCCCACGGGTCCTCGGCACGCGCCCGCCCCTCGAACACGTCGTCGACGAAGCCATAGGTCAGGCGGGTGTCGGAGCGGATCACCGTGCGGTGGAAGGACACCTTGCGCACGTCGACGCCGACCAGCTCCATCTCGACGGTGACGGCGAGCTTGTCCTCCCCCGGGCGCAGAGAGCAGGCCTGATTGGACAGCACCTCGGGCAGCATCGGCTCGACCGCCCCGGGGACGTACGTGCTCGTACCGCGGCGCTGAGCCTCCGTGTCGAGCGGCCCACCCGGGCGCAGATAGGCGGTCACGTCGGCGATGTGCACCCACAGCCGGATCGCTCCCCCATCGATCCGCTCGGCCGAGATCGCATCGTCGAAATCGCGCGCGTCGTCAGGGTCGATCGTGAAGGTGGGCAGGGCCGTCAGGTCCAGGCGGCTGCCGCGGGCGGGAGCCTCGGACGCGGCTTCGAGCGCCTCGGTCTCGGCGCGCCGGGGGTAGGAGCGGCGCAGGCCGCCGGCCAGCATCAGCGCCTCCACCACGTCGCGCGCGATCCACGGCTTGCCGATCACGCGGGTCACCTGGGCGCCGCGCTTGCCGGAGCCCACCAGCACCAGGTCTCCCTCGCCGCCCTTGCCCCGGCTCACCTCGAACCGCGCGCCGCGCGTGTTGAAGAGCGGCTCGGCCACCAGCATCCTGCCGCGCCGCGCGAGCACGGCGACGAGAGGCAGGTCCAGGCGAGTCGGCCGGCCCTGCGGCCGCCCGCTCAACGGCCGGCGGCCTTCTCGGCGATCGTGCGGAGCGCGACCGGAAGCGCCTCGTCGCGCTCGGTCGTCGGATCGTCCTTGGCGCGCACGTTCGGCGTCACCCCCTTGTTGCCGATGTTCTCGCCGTTGGGGAGGTAGTACTGGCCGACGGTGAGGTCCAGCAGGCCGCCGTTCGAGAGCGGCTTCACCTCCTGGAACACGCCCTTGCCGAAGGTCCGCGTGCCGACCACCGTGCCGCGCCTGCGGTCCTTAATCGCGCCCGTCACGATCTCCGAGGCGGAGGCGCTCGTGAGGTCCGCGAGGACCACGACGGAGGTATCCGAGGGAATCGCGTCGCCCTGTGCGTTGAACTTCCGCTCGGGCCGGTTCCTCCCCTTGGTGGAGACGACGAGGCCGTCCTCGATGAAGATCGAGGACACGAGCACGGCCTCCTGCAGCAGCCCGCCGCCGTTCCCGCGCAGGTCGAGGATGATCCCCTCGGCGCCCTTCGCGAGCAGCCCGTCGATCTCAGCCCGCAGCACGCCGTGCGCGCCTTCGCTGAAGGTCGCCAGGGACACCACGCCGAACTTGCGGCCGCCCTCCTCCACGATCCGGCCTTCCACGTTGGGAACGTCGATCTGCTCGCGCTTGAGCTTGAGGGTGCGCGCCTCGAGGGTCGTGGGGTCCACCACCTCGAGCGCCACGCGGGTCCCGGCCGGGCCCTTGATCCGAGCGGTCGCGAGATCGCTCGACATCCCCGCGATGGAGCGGCCGTCGACCTCGATGATGTAGTCGCCCTTCTTGATCCCGCCGCGCTTGGCCGGTGAGCCGTCGAAGACGTTGATCACCTTCAGGCCGCGCTGGTCCTGATCGACCGACATCCCGACTCCCTCGAAGTGCCCGGCCACCGACTCCTCGAACTGATCGGTCTCCTTCGGCGTCATGTAGTGGGAGAAGCGGTCGTCGAGGCCCTGGACGAGGCCCTTGAGCTCACCCTGCTCGAGCTGCGAGCTCTCGACCGGCTTGTAGAAGTCGTCCTTGATCTTGTCGATCAGCTCCGCGCGCAACACGCGGTGGCTCTCCTCGACCAGCACGTCTCTCACCGGCTGCGGGAGCGAGCCGGGATGGCCGCCCAGCCAGATGCCGCCGCTCAGCAGCGCGAGGGCGGCGAGGGCCAGTGCGATGGTCTTGAGGAAGGCGCTCATGAGTACGGGGCAAACGCGTTTGCGCTGCCGCGCTGAAGAGTAGTGGCCGTGGGCCTTCGGCCCGTCAGATGCGGCCGCAGCCGCGGTGAGATGCGCCGTGCCGGGATCAGACGCGCAGGAAGCGCCGCAGCGTCACTGCGGAGCCCGCGGCCGAGACGGCGATGCAGGCGAGCATCAGCACCACGACCAGCAGCGGGAAGTCGATCGTCTCGGGCGCCGCGAGGAGAGCGAAGCGGTCCTCGAGAGGATCGATGAAGGTCTCCTTGGCGATCGTCAGCAGGAGGACCGCCAAGAGCCCGCCCATGAATCCCACCAGCACGCCTTCGATCACGAAGGGCCAGCGGATGAACCAGTTGGTGGCTCCCACCAGCTTCATCACCTCCACCTCCCGTCGACGCGCGAAGATCGAGAGGCGCAGCGTGTTGGCTACCAGCGCCACCGAGGCGAATATCAGGAGCGCGGCGAGCCCGGCCGTGAGGATCTTCACGAGCCCGGTCGCCGAGAGGATCTTCTCGGTGTCCTCCTCGCGGTTGCGAACCTCGTCGATGGCCGCCAGCGAAGGCTCGCGCTTGCCGCTCGCGCCGACCGGCGCCAGCCTGTCGATGATCGAGCCGACCTCGTCGGGGTCGTCGGGCACTACGCGGTACAGGTCCGGCAGCGGGTTCGCGCCGAGCAGCTTCGTGCCCTCATCGAAAGCGTCCGGGTTGTTGCGCTTGGCCTCGGCGAGCCCCTCCTGCTTGGAGACGAACTCGATCGACTTCACGTTGTCCGTGCCCTCGAGCGCGGAGGCGAGCTGGCGGCGCTCGTCGCCGGTTGCGCCGTCCTCGACGTAGACGTCGACGACCACGCGGTCGCGCACCTCGTTCGCGGTGCCGGTGGTGGCCTGGACGATCGGGATGAAGACCCCGAGCACCAGCGCCGTGAGCAGCACGGTGAGCATGGCCGCCAGCGCGGGCGCGGAGTTGCGTGAGAGGCCGCGGATGGCCTCCTTGAAGAAGAAGCTCGGAGCCATGGCTAGTTCGGGTGCCCCTCGCTGCCCACGCCGAGCTCGCCGCGCAGCCGGATCGCGAACTCGGTGGTGGACTCGTCCGGCCGGTAGAGGCCGGACAGCTCGTCGCGGATGATGCGGCCGTCCCGCAGCTCCACCACGCGGCGACGCATCTTGTCCACCATCTCCTTGTCGTGCGTAGCGATCACGACCGTGGTGCCCGTGCGGTTGATCCGGTAGATCAGCTGCATGATCCCGATCGAGGTCTCGGGGTCGAGATTGCCGGTCGGCTCGTCCGCGAGCAGCAGCGGCGGGTGGTTCACGAACGCCCGCGCGATCGAGACGCGCTGCTGCTCACCGCCCGACAGCTCGTCGGGGAAGCTGTGCAGCTTCGTGGAGAGGCCCACGAGGCTCAGGATGTCCGGCACCTTGCGGCGGATCTCGTGGCGCGGCTCGCCGATCACCTGCAGCGAGTAGGCGACGTTGTCGTACACCGTGCGGTTCGGCAGCAGCTTGTAGTCCTGGAAGACGGTTCCGATGTTGCGGCGCAGGTACGGCACCTTGGAGCGATCGACCTCGCTCAGCTTCTTGCCCGCGATCAGCACCTCGCCGCTCGAGGCCTCCAGCTCCTTCATCAGGAGCCGGATGCAGGTGGACTTGCCGCAGCCGGTGGGCCCCACGAGGAACACGAACTCGCCCCTGCCGATGCGCACGGAGGCATGGTCAAGACCGACGGAGCCGCCGTCGTAGACCTTCGAGACGTCGCGCAGCTCCACGACGGGAATGTCTCCACTCCCGGTGGGCTGCTCGACTGGGCTGGGGATGGGCCGAGTGCGAGTACGAGTCATTTGCAGCCTTCCTTGATAGCGCAAGCGCGCCGCGCAGCCCAGCGGTGCAATGCCCCGTGCACCCCCGCGAATCGGATCTGCGACCGCGAGAGCAGGTCTCACGGGCCTTGCGGCGAGTGCGTAAGCGGCTGCGGCTCGACGGATTCGGCGCCCGATGGGCGCCGAATCCGATGGCTGCCGTTCGGTAGTTCATGATCGAATTCCCGCCGCGACCACCTCGCGCCTAACCAAAAGAGACATGGTCTGGGAGCCGTGAGGCTCTGCTTTCGAAGCCGACCCTCGTGCGATGCCCAACCTATGTCGTGGACGACCCACAAGACACCTACCAAGGAGACGCTGAGATGTAGCAACGCGAAGCAGTAAGAATCAATCAGTCGTCACTAACCAGAAGCCCCACCGGGTGCTCTTGGGCTGCTGGCTTCATGTCAGGTCAGGGTAGGGCGTGCGACTCTTAGAGCATGTCCCTCCTTCTCACCGACTTCATCGAGCACGGGACATACAGAGGCGATCGCTCTTCTCCTTGGCGCCAGCCTCCTCACGGAACCCTTCTTGCACAGATAGCTCGTGCCGGAGTGGGCGATGCCCGGGGGTAGTCGAGCCGAGAGACCGAGAGTTGCGACATGGTCTTGGCCGAGGCTCTTGGCGAGGCCTTTCTTAGACGCGAGCTCTACGAGCCCCGCGTCCAAGTCGCGACCGATCGCGGCATCGTGCCGGCTGGCCCCATCGCGCCGCAGGCTCTACCCGAGGCTCTCGACAGGACCCTGCAACGCGATGCGTTGGTGTGATCCTTCAGAGCCTGGCGTGGCTCGAGCGAATGCGGGGTGCCAGCGGGGTCAGATCCGCACATGTCACCACCACCAGGTTAAGAGTCTGGTGGTGGGGCAGGCCGCGAAGCACCGCTCGGGCCATCGCCTCAGCTGGGCGTTCTGTTGGTTGGGCGCCTAGCAGGATTGGCGCCTCATAGGCTGGATGGAGGATCGTTCAGCCCTTTTGGCGAGCCTCCGCGGCGGCGAGGTTCTAGGCCCCTGCGCGTGTTTGGGCGGCGGGTGTTCCGTGTGTCCCCTCTGCGACGCACTCCTGTTGCGTCGCACTCCTTGTGCGACTTCCCCGACGCTCCAATAAGTGAACGCCTTCTCCCCGTTCAGGGCATTGTCGTCTAGGGCTGTCAGCGTGCTATGGGTTCGTCAATGAGTACACACACCAGCCCGCACCCTCCCGCGGGCCCGGGGCACCACCCGACGGCGCCGGGAGTGCGACGGCGACCGCGGGAGGGTGCAGTGAGTGCGGGCGAAGTGCCCCCGACATCCGAGTAGCGGAGGCCTAGCCAGCCAGACCCGGAGGGTCTCTGGATACACAGGTCATGGGAGCAGATGTCGCTGTGGCCATCGGTGATAACCAAGATGCCCTTCTTGCCGCCGTTGAGCTTGAGCAAGAAGGAGCTGATCGGGGCATCCGGGATCATCTGAAACGTGTTGGTCAGGTGCTTGTTGTCGGGCACCGAGTTGGTGGCTCGCAGGTTCAGGTTGACCTCGCCGCGTAGCTCGATGAGCAGGGTCGGCAGCGTCCGGATCTGCCGGCCGGACTTCGGGTCGGTTCGCACGCCCTTGACGAAGTACACCTTGCCGTGCAGCGGGGTCTTCAGCAGCGGGCTGATCGCGGTGACGGTGCCGATCACCGACTTGGCCGGGCACTGGTTCCTCAGGCCGTCGAGGTACTCACAGAGCGAGTCGCTCTCGGCGTTGTCGGGGTCCAGCGCGAGGCTGAGTGGGAGGGTGACGGTGATCGCTTTGATCCCCGCTTCCTCGGGCTGCTGGGTCACCAACGCCTCGATTCCCGGATGGCCGCCGACCTTGGGGGAAGGGCGCCCCACCACCTCCGGTGCCGGGACGGGACTCCTCCGGATTCCACGCTTCGAACCCGCGCTTGCGGTCGTCCACCAACTCCTCAAGGACACGAACTGAACCCTGCCCAACACCTCGGCTCATTCACAGCTCCCAGACCACCTGCGCGCACCCACACGCCTCGGAGCTTCGTAACCCCATCCAGTCACGGGCTCATCGTTGGGAGCGCCTTGCGCTCCCCCCCGCCAGCTACTGCTGACTAGCAAACCCCCTATGTCTACCCTCAGCCGTCCCGCGTACCAAACACCACCTCGACTACAACCCTACCCCTCAAGAAGCCAGTTAGAAACACAAATATTTGCGAGAGATCTCCATCCTACTTTCACGACCACAGTTCACTCCGGGAAAGAACCACCCTGGGAACCACTACAGCCCGCTTATCTAGCTACGAATCCGAAAACAAGCAAAGCAAATAAGCAACCGGCCGACTGCTTGAGAACGCACAGAATCGTCAGCGCTGCGGCCCAGCTATACCGCGAATGCTCACAACACAACCGCTGGGCCAAGGGCGCGGCGCGCGCGAAATTTTTGGTCCGGAACGACTTGGGGCGCCGACCGGATGGTCGGCGCCCCCAATGTTGGTTCTTGTGTGCTTGGTTAGCTGCGGCGTTTCGCTGCGGCTGCGCGACGCTTCGCCGCTGCTGCTTTGCGCTTCTTGGCTGCTTTGCGCATCGCTGCACGGCTGTTGCACGGCGTCTTCATCTTGATATCGGGGTCATGACGCTTGCCGCTGTGAGCATCCGTGTCCAACTCAGCCACCTGGCGGCTGCAGATGTTCTTGCGAACAACCACCAAGATCCCGTTCCTACCTCCCTTGATGTTCAAATTGAACTGGGAGATAGGTGCGTCCGGGACGTTGTCGAACGTGTTCACCAACCGGTTGCGCGACAGAGACGAAGTCGCCTTCAAATTGATGGCCACCTCACCGCGTAGCGCAACGACCAGTGCGGGGAGGGTAGCTACGGAGTTCCCGAAGCTGTTGATTCGCCGGTTCTTGACGAAGTAGACGTTCCCCGCCAACGGCTTCTTCAACAGCGGCGACACCGCCCGCGCACGACCGATGATCGAACCCTTCGGACAGAAGTCCTCGATCTTCGCCTTCTTAATGTGCTCAAACTCGCACAACGCCTGCGCGTTGTCCGGGTCGAGTGCCAACGAGAGAGGCAGACGGGTAACTGCCTTCTCGATACCAGCTTCCCCACGCTTCTGCTTGACAACAGCCTTCAGGTTGGGGTGTCCCCCATCCCTCGTCTGTTTCTTACCTGTTAGGGAGAGCTGGAGCTTGGGTGCGAACGGCAGCTTGTCGCAGCCGGTGAACCGGATCGGGGTGGTGAGGCTCGCCGTCTGGCCGCCGGCCGAGAACACGTTGGTCGAGATAGCCAGCGGGTCACACGAGGATGGCGACTTCATGAACCCGGGACGGTCGACGACGACGTGAACGCGTCGGACCCGGAAGGGCACGCCATCACGGATGGTGGGCAGCGGATCGCTGACCACCGTGGCATGCGCGTCATCGGGATCGACGTGGAGCGCCTGGCGGACCACGACGGTGCCCAGGTCAAACGGCCCGGCGACCGCACGAACCGCGACCGCCAACCCATAGGGAGCGCCCTTGTAGGGCCCCGTGAGCGACACCGATTGATTGCGCAGGTAGAACGGGGTGGCTCCTGGGCCCGCGGCGACGGTGGCCGATCCGACACGTGAGACGACCGGACAGGTGCCGGAGTTGGCATCGGCGTCCGAGCACAACGGCACGTCCTTGACCGCGGCCAGCAAGCCACCAGGCAGCCCGGCGGAGAGCCCCGAGATCACGTCCTGGCGATCACCGCGCGTGAGATCGAACGCAAACGGGCTGGAGGCCCGAGCCTGCGTGTCGACCGTGCCAGCGCTGAGCGACGGACTGAACGGCAAGCCCGAGGGGCAACCGCTGCCGTTCCCGTCCCAACTCACGTTGTAGCTCGAGCTCGGCGTCGCGTCCGGAACGCCCGCGACGGTGACACCGTCTGTGCGCGTCCCACCCTGTGACCACGAGCTCAGCACGCTGGTCGTCGTAGCCGCTCCACAGGAAATCGGATTCACCAGCGCCGCCCTTGACCCTGGCTTGAAGACCAGGCGCAGCTGCTTGCCCGGCAACTGAGGGTTGTTCTCGAACCGCGCGGTCAACCGGCCCGTGACGCGATCGGCGGTTACGACACCTGGCAACTTGAGGTTGACGCCCAGCTTGCTGGAGTTGACCTCGATGAGCAGCCGGAACTTCCCGTCCTGAACGCCGGCGGGGTCGAGATCACCGGCGTGCGGCTTGACGATGTACACATCGCCACCGACCGGCTCGGCACCGTTGACCTCGTCGGTCGCTCGATCACGGCGGGCGAGCAACGGCGAGGTCGCCGTCACCGACCCAACCTTCGAGCCTTCCGGACAGCTCACCGGGTCGGTCGTCTCATAGTGAACCTGATCGCCCGGGCCCTCGTCAGAGCAGCCATCCAACTTGTCGGCTGCCGACGGTGAGATCGCGACACCCTCAGGCAGCGTGACCGTCGCATCCTTCAGCGTCGGGGCACTCGGCACCGACGGATCTGACGGCGAAACCGAATCGGTCGGATCATTCGCCGCCTGCGGGAAGGTCAGATCAACCGAATAGCCCGATGGCGCGTCTGCCTGAGACGAACCCGTACCCGGCGTCGGACGCATGTTCAGGGTCGGCGCGAACTGCGAGACCAGGCCCGGGCTGTCGCACTCCGTGGCCGCAGGAGCCGCCGCGCTCGCCGACTTCCACATCGGGTCACTCAGATCCGGGAATCCGAAATCTGCCGCCCCGGCAGGCAACGTCCGCCCGGGATGCGGCCACGAATCCGCAAAGATGTTCGTCACCGGTGAAGCGATCAGGCAATTGCCCGGGTTCGCCAAGAACGGGCGCGGAGCGCCACCCACCGGCGGGCCACCGTCCAGCTGGGGGCGCTGCGATGGCACCCCATACAGCACCACCCTGACCCCACGGACGCCAATCTCGTTGATACCTGGACTCGCGACCGTGATCCCATACTGGCCATCCGCTCGCCGCTGCAGCCGTGGATACAACAAGACGGCGGTGGCAACGATACGGAAGCCGAACTGGGCCGGATACCCGCGCTCGGGCACCATGTTGAACAGCGGCACCGTTCTAATAGCATAGGCGGCGTCGAGCTCAACCACGCCCACGGCGCTGCTGTCAGGGCAGGCCGGCTCGTCCCCAGCCAGCAACTGCTCCATGGTGCAACGGCCTGCCGCGGCTACGTTGCCGACAAACCCAGCAGGGGGATCTACGAACGTCGACTTCACGTTCTCTACGTTGTGCGGTTCAAGGCCATCGCTGGGAATCGAGAACGAGACCTCCGCGTCATGCGGGCGCCCGCCGGCCACCGAATAGTCAACGCCTTGAGCGTCCAGCGAACGAGCGACGAAATCGTTGATGTCGAACGGCGGCTTGGCGACCGCCACTCCCGACGCCAGCGAGAACACACAGCCGGCAAGACCCACTACCAGCACCGCCAAGCGCGGCAGTGTCAACGATCGACGACCAACAGCCCGGCGAGCAGCCATAAAGTTTGAATCTCTGATCATCAGACTGGTCGTCGCGGAAAAAGCTCCCGCTTTTCCAGCGGCAGGTGTAAGTCCCATGTCCGACACCTGCGCACTACTACCCAGCTTCCGCATACCCACTGAACCTCTCCCATAGTCCTTGGACGGCCTGAAAACTGCCTTCAAGAAACTCATGAGGAAGCACCAGGTAGACGGACACTCATAGATCGCGATCGGGCGCCTTTCTTAGAAACGCTCAACGTGATCCTCAAGGAACTGCCACTGCGCAACCGCTGACGAGCAGCGCCCGAAAGGCGCAAACGAGTCTTCACAGTCCCAGCCTTGCGAACACGAACCGTCTTACGAGCTACGCGTCCCATAGAAGCTCTAGCGGAAAGCGACAGCTTTCCTGCAGAGTTGCTCTTAACCGATACTGGAAGCACACCAGTTCGAGACACTGCCTTCAGCTTTTTAGCTGATAGACGCTTAAGCGAGATCAGAGACCTCTTACCAAGCTTCACATTTCCTGTGCCGTTAGTTAGAGGGGGGGTGGGCAAGCTCGGCGGCTGACTACGCTGGCCGCGACACTCGTCGCCAGAGCACGGCGATGGCGTCGTCGCATGCTCGAAGCCACCCCCGATCCGCGCGTCGTAGATGTCGGTGCTTGCATCCCCGTCGGCAGCGAGCACCGCATCATTGGTCGTAAAATAGATGTCGCGGCCCGATGGTGTGATCGTGGCGTAGGCCTTGCCGCCGTTTGAAACAATGACGCCGTTCGGAGAGATCTTCGACACATGTCCTTCATGCCAGGCGTACACGTCGTCAACACCGTTCGTATCGCTCTGCGACAGCGCCTCGGCGGTACTGAAGATCGCCGTTGATCCGTCAGACGTGATCGAAGGCCGTGCGCTGTTCGAGGCGTCAAAGCCGTCGTTGCCGCCAACGCCCGAGATCGGCACCGACACCCGTACGATCGCCGGTGTGTCTGCGTCATACCGATAGACATCGGTCGCCCCGTCGGTGTCAGCGCCAGGGCCCGCGGTCACGAAAGAGTTGGCCGTGGTGAACAACAGATAGCGGCCGTCCGCGGTCATCTGCGCCCCGCCGAGGTCGTTGCCAGCGTCGAGTCCAGCCACAAACCTCATTTGTCCCGCAGGATGCGCGCCATTGCGTTCCCACAGGTACAGGTTGGGAACGCCCGCACGAGCA
The DNA here is from genome assembly GCA_963715445.1 of uncultured Solirubrobacterales bacterium. Taxonomy (GTDB): domain Bacteria; phylum Actinomycetota; class Thermoleophilia; order Solirubrobacterales; family Thermoleophilaceae; genus JAAYBF01. Next base: position 1,840,018 of record OY970240.1, on the reverse strand, counting down.
CCGGTATCCCCGAGGCCGAGATTGCCGGCCAACACGCCTTGAGCCACGAAATACACGCGTGATCCATCTTTGGAGACCGCGACCACGCTCTCCACCTGAGCCTTGGGCGTCGTCCCAGAGACCTGGGTCAGCGACGCGCATGGATTAGCCAGCCCCACCGGCGCCGGAACTCCAGCCGGAATATCACAGGCATACAGATCGTTGGTCGCATCACTGTCGTCATTGACCAACTGCTGGGTGGTGGTAAAGAACACCCGCGACCCATCAGCAGCCGTGCCCGCATATGACGCCGGCGCGAGACCGTTGCACGCCCCGCGCGGATCAGCAGCGGTCCGCGTGCACTCAGATCCCGATACCGCGAGCGTTACCGCCCCGCCCACCCGCGCCCTCAGCGACCCGTCGCTGCATCCTGCTCCCAGACTGAAGACGATCACCCGCCCATCGCCCGACATGCTTCTGGGACAGCTATCGGTTTCGGCTGGCTGGCCCTGGTTATCGACACTCACCGCGCGCGGAGGGCCATTGCCGGTCCCCACCTGCTCCCGAAGCGCCGTCACGAAGGCGCTTCCGAAGCCATAGTTGAACACGACGTGCGAGAGGTCATCTGACACGAGCCCGACCTCGACGGATGGAGCGACTCCCCCTACAAGGGCATCGCCAACGCGCGTCAAGGCACCGTCAGGACCGCGCAGCCAGAAGCCAAACGGGTCCCCTGGCACGTCGCGGCGGCTCATCGCCCACAGCGACTGGCGCAAGTCAGCCGACTCGGCCTGGATTCCCTCGACCGCGGGGTCGTAGACCTCCTCGGGCGGGGCTGGGGCCGTCGTGGCCCAGCCCGCCGGCGTGCGCGCAGCGAAATAGCTGATCGACAGCAGCGTGCCCTGCGGACTGCCGGCAAAGGCGCCCGTCGACCGGAACGAGACCATGCCATCATCGCTCACAGCACTGAGCCGGACCGGAAAGCCTGCCTTGTAGGGCGGAGAGACCATCTCGTACGCACGGCAGTCAGGCAGCTCTGTTGAACCGGTTTGCAACCTAACTTTTGAATTTGGGCACAGATCCGCAAAAGCTACTGGAACGGTAATCAAGCTAATCATTAGCCCAAATACAATCGCCACAAGAGCTGTCGCTCCTGTGCCGCGACCTCTTTTGCTACCGGTCGGGTGCGAAGAGGTCGAACCGATCAAGCGCTTCATGACGTGACTCCCGGTAGCAGAATGCTTGTAGATCGGGTGCGAGCTCCCAGTTGACGTACTGAGATCGTCACTCGGAGCTTCTTGCCCGAACGTAGACGTTTACGAGCCCGGCTATTGAGCACAATGTTGACCTGCGTCTTCACTCCCGCCTTGACTCTCTGAGAAATACGAGCTACTCGAACTGTCTTCTTGCCAAACTTCGCCTTGGCAGTAAGAGTAACTATCCCCGCCGAGGTCGAAGACACCTTGACCGGAAGCATGCCGGTACGTGAAGCCTTCTTCCGTGCCTTCGCAGTGAAGACGCCCGACACAAACTTGACACTCGGCCTGGCTGCAGGCTCTACCGACGCCAGAGGATAAGCAAAGTTACCGCCCGGAAACGACCTTGGAAGAGCTTCTGTTTCAAACAACGACGGATCACTGGTAGCAACCGCATCGTTGCTCTCCACAACGAGGACCACCTCGAAAGTGGTTCCAGGCGGTAGACCAGTCACGGGAGCCCGAACACGCTGTTCCTGCGCAGATGCAGGTGCTGTAGCCGGAGGGGTGGAAAGGGTGAAGCTACCGTCACGAGAAACAAGCTCGAAATGATAAGAGGCATTAACGCCATGGTTATTCAGATCGCCTACCAAGGTTGCAGTAGAAGTTCCGGTAGCTGTAGGTGAAGGCCCCAGCATTCTCGCAGTTGGTCCTGCGCCGGTGCTAAAGAGTCCGTCTGCGCCGTAACGTGTAACGGTTTTGGTTTCCATCTCATGCGTTACGGGGTTCTCTTCCTCATAGGTAGAGGTAGCTACCACTTGCACGTGGTACGTGGTATCAGGATTCAAACCTTCAACAGGAGCAAAAGCGGTGACCTCACCAGGCTTACCTCCATAAGCAATAGGGGCATCATCAGGCAGGGCGAGCTCCGCGGTGCTCTGGCCATAGCTCAAGGTCGGACCGTAGTTGAAATGATAGGTCGTTGCAACACCATGCGGATTGATCGTCCCCGTCAACGTCGCACGCCCGGCCGTCACGCTTGAAGCCCCACCACCAGCCGCCGGCGCCGTGACAAACGTCTGATCAGCCCCAAACACCGGCGTACCACCAAACATGCCATCAAAGGCGACTAGACGGAAGTGATAGGTCGTGCTCGGATCCAACCCCGCGGAGTCTGACGACACCGCCTGATAGGACCCATCGGGATCCAGAAAGCCTGCCAAAAAACCGGTTCCGGGTGTGATCTCACCGTACGCCGTCGTGGTCCCGTACTCGAAATACCAGTGCGCGTAATTGTTATTCGTATTGATCTTGCCGTGCAACCGCGCACCACGTGGCGTGATCGCCGACGCAAAAATAGAAGAACCAACATCCGGCGGTGCCGACAACGTGATAAACGACCCAGACGACCCAGCGATCGAACCCGAACTATTTGAACCAACGAGCCGGTAGAAGTAGGTCTTGTTCGGCTCCAGACCTTCGACCGGTGCCGACGCTGGCACTGACACGCTACCGCTGCCCGCGTTCGTGTCGCCCAGAGCCGGGCTACGCTTGCCATATGTCAAGTCGGTGCCGTACTCAAAATGATAGGAGGACTCGACACCCTCGGGGTTAATCGTCCCTTCCAACACGACCGACCGTGGCTCAGGCGACGACACCCCACCCGTTACCACCGTCGGACCGTCAAACCGGACAAACCGCTCTACAAATGGCTTGGTCGCGTCAGACGTATACACCGTCCCCACGCCACTGACCGCCATCCCCCGTACGCCACCCACGTCCAATGCATCGAAGGTGTACAACACACCCGCACCGCCAGCGCTGAAGTGCGTGACCTGGGTTCCCCGCGGACCGGTATGCGACACATACACCTCATCCGACACCGGATCCGCCGCTACCGCAGATAACGCCTCGGAACTCCCGTCACCTCGCAACGGAAGCTGAGGATCAAGCGTCGCCTCCCACACCCCGGCCGCGCTGAACCGATCAACACGACCTTTACAAGAATCAAAAACATAAACCCGATGCGACCCATCAACCGCAACGCTCGTCAGCGAACCGCAAAACGGGGTCCCATCCGGCGAACCAGAACCATCAAAAGAGCCGATAAACGCACCCGTCGACCCGTCAAACCGATCAATAACCCGGCCCCCGGTCACGTCGCTGGTCGCGGTCACATACACCGTTCCATCAACCGGATCAACCGCTATCGCAGGAGAGGAAATGACGGGGTTGATCGACGTCTGCGAGCTCGAAGCGTCGAGCTCATAGGCCAAAGCCCCAGACGCGCCGTACTTCACCACGCGACCGATCGACACGTCGTCGCTTCGACCCACCGCAACATACACCGCACCCGAACCAGAGGAATCCACCGCCAGCGCGCCGATCACCCCGTACTGCGAGTCGATCGCAAACGCTGACTGAAAGTCGCCAGCCGCGCTAAAGCGCTGTACCCGAGGCGTCGCAGCGCCTGGGCGTTCCCCCGAGTCGACCGTAAAGATCTCATTGCTCGACGCCAACACCGAAACACCAGCCGGCCCGACCCTACCGCCGCCCTCGCTGAACTGGCCGTCGCCGTTGCCCGATCCTCCGAACTGGCCCACAAACGAATGGCCCGTCGTCGCCCAAGCACAACCACTTAGAGGACCGGCCATGGCAGCTACCGCTACCAGAGCCGCGATAAGAGCAAGAACTGCTCTAACCGCTGCCCTCGAAAAGCCAAAACCCGACGAGGGCAGAACAACAGCCATGCCTGGCTCCAAAGACCTACTACCCCCTTCAAAGAAGAAAGAGAGGCCAAGCGCACGCAAGATCCCCAGCTTCGAACCTGTCTGGCTCGAACGTATCGAATGGGACCTCACAGCGCTCCAACCTCTCATCTAACTACTCCCTCTCCTCGTTGCAACTTCAAGTCTTTGGCAATGCCGTAACGACCAGCGCCAGTCCGCTTCGAAGGCAAAGCCTTGGAAGCACCAACAACTGCAAGCTGGGTATGGGGGGTGGACGAGAGAACTGCTGGCTGGGGCGCTGTGCTCGTCAGCGAACGATGAAGCCGCTGGAGCCTGAGCCGCCTGCACAACCGGACCGTCGAAGGGAAAGAACCACCCTGGGAACCACTGCAGCCCCTGGCCAACCCCACAGGCCGGACTGCAACGTGCGTTGACGAGGCAACAGCCTCGACGGCGCAATGGCTACGCATCGATGGGTCCAAGGCCTCCTCTCCCTCTCTCCCTGCTCCTCTGACAGCGACAATCCGCCGCCAAGACAACCCGAATAGCTAAACACCGTCCTATGGTTGTTGTCAACTGAGAACCGTAGTTGGCTCTGTATGGGGGTCCTGAAGGGCGGTCTCATCGCCTTTAGACAGAGGAAAATAAAGCCTGCAGCTGCCCACGGGCCCTCCCCCAGCTATAAACGAGATCCCTGTTCGGCAGAGCAGATACCTGCCGATAGCGTGGCCTTCCACGCAGTACTCGTTGCTTGTTTCAGCACTCTGTTTGGCCTCCGCCTTAGCTCTCGAACTCGTACAGACGCCGTGCCTCAGCGAGGGCGACCGCACACAGCCAGTGGAAGATGGCGTTGCGAGAGGGCTGATAGCGAGCGAATGCAGACCAGGCAAGCCGTGAAGCCCGGCTGATCACCCATGCCGGCAGCGGACCACCGCCGATCCTCTGGGCTGCCATGAACTCCCAAAGCTGATCGCAGTAGCGGCAGTAGATCTCGGTTTCATCGCCACGTAGCGGGAGCCGGTTGATGCTTCCCTCGAAGCGATCCGGCTCGGGCTGTTGGCTGGTGCTGCAGATGGGATTGGGGCTTGTGGACACTTGGAACCTCCCTCGGTCCTTGGCTGCTTGACAGGCAGCCCCAAGCGACCGGGAAAGGCGGGGCGGAACCCGAGTGCCCGCAGGGCCGAGGGCGGCCGAAGGCCGAGCCCCGTCGCGTCAGCGACCGCCGCAGGCGGCCCGAAGGGCGGGGCTTGAAGCCCTGCCGACCGGGCGCAAGCTGCCGGCCGTCAAGCGCCAAGGACCGAGGGCGTTGATCGACACGCTCACGACTGGTTCGAGCACGAGTCTGCGCACGTTGTCGAAGCGTGCGGCCACACAGGCGGCGGCCACACAGGCGGCAGATCAGTCGAATCCGAGCAGATCCCAAGCCGCTTGGCGCACAGCGACTCGGATGCCTCCCGCTCGGGGCTTAAATGACGCGCCCGGGGACAGCTAGAGCGGAACGCCTTCGGTGCGCTTGACGCTCTACGCCGAGCTTCCACTTCCCGTCTTCCTTAACCAATGGAATCGTCGAGCTCGCCGCCGCCCTATCCAACTGTTAAACAGATATCTACGATAACTGTCAATCAAGGGCCCGCAATCGCGACATAACCACCTGATTTACAGTGGGTTGGTCCGCACCTTGATAAACAATCGCTTTTCCATTTTGAGGCAGCGAGGATGTTGCTGTGGCAGCCTCTAAACAGACGGGTATCGTCCCTCGCCTGATGACGCGGACGCCCTGGGGAGACGCCGATCAGCTGCATCAGCGGATGCTCCGCCCCGGCCCTCGCCAGCCACCCGAAGTGGTAGCCCAGAACCAGTGCGAGCGGCTGTTCGCCGCGACGGTCACCGCCGTGGCGGAGCGGGGGTACGAGAACACCCCGGTCTCCGAGCTGCTGGCGCTCTCTGGGGTCTCGCGCACCACTTTCTACGAGCACTTCCCCGGCGGCAAGGAGGAGTGCTTCTTGGCAACGGTCGACGCGATCCTCGCCACGACGACGGACTCCGTCAGACAGGCATCCGGAGTCGACGGCTCCTGGAAGGAGCGCTTGCAGCGCGGCTTCGACGCGTTCGTCGCCGCGATAGTGGATCAGCCCGCCGCGGCGCGCCTGTGCCTGATCGACATCTACGCCTGCGGCCCGACCGGGTTGCTGCGCGCCGAGCAGGCGGCGAACGAGTTCCAGTGGCTGCTCACACGGGCCTTCGGAGCGTCGCCCGAGCGGGCGAGCCTGCCGCCAACCGTCGTCGCGGGGATCGTAGGCGGGGTTCGCACGATCGCGCAGCGCTCCGTGCTGGGGGGACGCCCTGAGGAGCTGCCGAAGCTGACCAATCAGCTGCGCGACTGGGCGCTTTCCTACGAAGGCCCCCCGGTTCCGATCCGCAGGCCGCGCTCGAGGCCTCCCGCCGAATCGACCGCTCGCTTCATCGTCCACGACCAGGTGGAGCGGATATTTGAGGCCGTCGCTACGACGGTGCTCGAGAAGGGCTACCCCGCGATGACCCTCGACGACATCGCGAAGAACGCATCGGCCTCGCTGACGACGTTCTACCAGCACTTCGGCGACAAAGAGGAGGCATTCCTCGCCGCCTACGACACCGCGTTCGCCCAAGCCGCAGCCGCCGCCCTGCCTCCTTTCCGCTGGGCCCGGGACTGGCCGACCGGGATACGCGCGGGCCTCGAAGCGTTCCTCTCCTTCCTTGCCGCCGAACCGGAGTGGGCGCAGCTCGGCATGGTGGACGTGCTGAGCGTCGGGGCGCGCGGGCTCGAGCATCGCGACGAGACCCTCGCAATCTTCCGCGGCCTGCTGCAGCCCGGCTACGAGATCGCTCCCGATGCGAGCCCACTCGCGACCGACGCGATCGGCGGGGCGATCCATGCCCTGATCTACAACCAGATCCGCCGCCGCGGCGCCGAGCACCTGCTCCAGATCTTGCCCGTCGCGACCTTCATGGCGCTCGCGCCGTACGTGGGGGCCGAGGAGGCTGTCGCCGTCGCGAACAGGGGCAGCCCACGCACGCACCGATACGGAAAACGCGGGAGCGGCAGCGGGCAGGCCGGCAACGGCGAGCCGGCAGCCGGGCGGGCCGCTCCGGGCCCACCCAAGGGCCGCAACCGCTAGCAAGCTCGCCCGAGGGTCCGCGCGGCCGGCTACGCGCCTCCTAGCGGGACTGGCGGTGAGGTAAGCACCTGAGTTTGTTTACAGAGTGCGGGCCCCCACAACTGGCCCGCATACGGTGGTTTTTGCTTCTCCATATGCCTGCGCGGAAGAAGCGTCATGCGCCTTGCACGAGGTCGGAACAAGGTGTTACGCTGGCCGTCTGCCCGTAATCAAGGTGATCTGTTTATTGATTGGGAGCCCGGCATGACCGTCGAACGGATCTACCCCCGTGAAGCCGCCCCCGCCCGTTCACGCCGGACCGACGAGGAGATGCGAGCCACCCCCGGGCGCCACAGGCCGGGGCGCGAAGAGGTCGCCGAATCGCAGCGCAGACGCGTGCTGCGCGCAACGGTGGAGGTCATCGGCAGACAAGGCTTCGCCGAGACCCCCGTCGCCGACCTGCTGGCCCACGCCGGCATCGCGCGCAAGACCTTCTACGCGCTCTACACCGGCAAGGAGGAGTGCGTGCTGACGGTCTACGACGACGCAACGGCGAGCCTGCGCGCACTCGTGGAGAGGGCATACGAACCGCAAGGTGCGACGCCTAAGGAGCGGATCGACTTCGTCGTAGACGCGCTGTTCCAATGGGTCGCCAGGGAGCCCAACCTCGCGCGGCTCTGCATCATCGAGGCCCCCAGCTCCGGTGCGGCAGGACGCAAGCGCATGCTGTCCGTCATGACCTGGCTCACAGGGGTGATGAGCGACTGGCTCGGAGACGCAGACGTGCCCGAGCTGCTTCCCGAGCTGCTCGTCGGCGGGCTCCACCAGATGATGGTCCACCGCCTCATCACCGGCGCCACAGAGCTCCCTCCGCTCGCCGCCGAGCTGACCGAGATCTGGCTCGACATCGAGCGCTGGCCCGCCGGACAGGCCTCGCCCAGCTAGATCCCGCGCGCGGAACGTCCTGGGCAGTGATCTAAACGGTGACGATGCGCCAGCGGGTGAACAGCTCGCCGTCCGCCTCGCAGAGCCACACGAGCTCCGCATTCGCGGGCTCCTCGAGCTCGGGGCCGGTGGTGATCGTCGGCTCCTCCCCGCCGCCGGCGAGCTTCGGGGAGATCGAGAGGAACAGCTCGTCCACGAGCCCGGCAGCGAGCAGATGCGAGGCGAGCGTCGGGCCGCCCTCGCAGACGAGCGAGCGGATGCCGTGCTCGGAGCGCAGGCGCTCGAGCAGCAGCAGTAGGTCGTCGCCCGTGCGCTCGTAGGTCACCTCGGCGAGAACGCCCTCGAGATCCCGGTCGACGCCGGTCGCGACGATCACCGGTGCGCCCTCGGCCTGCAGCAGCGGCAGGTCCGACGGCAGCAGCATCCGCCTTGTGACGATCACGGTCGGCTGCTCCGGGGCGAGGCCGCGCTGCTCGCGGCCGGCGCGCAGCTCCTCGGTCCTGACCGCCGGCCCGTAGCGCTCGATGCGAACCGTCCCGGCGCCCACCAGCAGCGCGTCGCCGGTGCTGCGCAGGGCGTGGAACAGCTGCCGGTCCCACTCCCCTCCCAGGTCGCGCGTGTTGCCGCCGAGCGCCGCCCTGCCGTCGAGCGTCGAGACCATGTTGAGGATCACGTAGGGCCGCGTCGGGGGAGCAAGCGCGGCGAGGTCGAGCTCCGAGGCGAGCTCCTCGGGGGTCGTCTCTCCCGGGCTCGGGTAGAGGCGGTTGAGCGCCATCGCGAGCTAGTCCCCGCCGGGCCCGCGTTCGATCACGAGCTTCCCGCGGTGCTCCGTCAGCGCCTCGGCGGCGTCGTCCCAGGCGATGTGCAGCTTCGTGACGGGCTCGGGATCGAGACGCCCATCGGCGATCAGGCCGAGCACCTGGGGAATCGTCTCGCGAGCGTGCGGGCGCCCGGTGATGAAGGTGATGTTCTTGCTGTACATCTCGAGCAGCGGCACCGGCGTGGTGGGTGTCGCGTAGATGCCGATGCTGGTGCAGACGCCGTCGGGCATCGTCGAGCGCAGCGCGCAGGAGAGCCCCGCCTCGTTGGCGCTGGCATCGACCGTGATCGGATAGCTCCCCAGCCGCTCGGGGAACTCCTTCTCGAGCAGGTTGGCTCCGAGCTGCGCCGCCAGCGCGCGCGCCCCATCGTCGCGACCGCCCGCGTAGTCCACGCGCTCGGCGCCCAGCGCCCGCGCGATGCCGATCGCATAGAGGTCGATCGATCCAGCGCCGCCGCAGATCAGCACCGCCGCGCCGGGATTGGCCTCGAGCGCCGGCCCCACGGTGCGCCAGGCGTCGACCATGTTGTCGCTGACCGACGCCGCGGCCGCCGGGGAGACGCCCGCCGGCATCTCCACCAGCATCGAGTCGGCATAGGGAACGCGCACGGCGTCGGAGAGGAAGCCGCCCCACTCGCCGCCGAGCGGCAGCCCGTACATCGCCATGCGGGGCGTCTCCGAGCAGCTGCCCGAGTGTCCCGCCGTGCAGGGGCCGCAGGTCCCGCAGGAGATCTGGAAGGGCACGCTGACGAGGCTGCCCGGCCGCACGGACTTCACCGCGTCGCCGACGTCCACCACCTCGGCGACGCACTCGTGCCCGAACGCGAACGGCCCCGGGATCGGGTAGCGGCCGGCGATGACCGCTGTGTCGATGTCGCAGGTAGCCACGGCCAGCGGCCGCACGAGGGCCTCGCCGTCACCCTGCAGCCGCGCGTCGGGGGCCTCTCGCCACTCGAGCTTGCCCGGCTCCAAGAAGTTCAGCTCACGCATGAGCGAACCCTATCCGCGAGCTCCCCTCAGGGGGTGATCGAGATCATGCGCTCGATCGGCACCCGCGCGCGCTCGGCCATCACCGGGTCGACCTTCACGACGGGCGCCATGTCGCGCAGCGCGTCGCGCAGCTTCGGCAGGGTGATCATCTTCATGTAGCGGCAGGAGGCCATCCGATTGGCCGGGATGAAGCGCTTGCCGGGGTTCTCCTGCTCGAGCGGGTGGAGCATCCCCGTCTCGGTCGCGACGATGAACTCCTCGGCCTCGGAATCGCGCGCGAAGGCGAGCATGCCGCCGGTGGAGAGCATGTGGGTGCGCTCGGAGTCGATGTCCCCGGCGGCGACGAACTCCATCACCTGCGTCGTGCAGCCGCACTCGGGGTGGATCATGAACTCGGCGTCCGGGTGCTCGGCGCGCGTGTCGGCGATGTCGGCCGGGCGGATGCCGGCGTGCACGTGGCACTCGCCGTCCCAGACGTGGATGCGGCGCCCCGTCTCGCGCTCGACGTAGGCGCCCAGCCACATGTCCGGGCCGAACAGAATCTCCGTGTCGTCTCCGTGCTCGCGCCAGATGTGCTGGACCACCTGGACGGCGTTCGAGGAGGTGCAGCAGTAGTCGGTCTCCGCCTTCACCTCGGCGGTCGTGTTCACGTACATCACGACGAGCGCGCCCGGATGCTGCGCCTTCCAGGTGCGCAGCTGATCGGCCGTGATCGCGTCGGCGAGCGAGCAGCCGGCGTCGAGGTCGGGCAGCAGGACCGTCTTCTCCGGCGAGAGGATCGACGCCGTCTCGGCCATGAAGTGAACCCCGCAGAAGGCGATGACGTCGCTCTCGTCGGCGGCGGCCTGGCGGGAGAGCGCCAGCGAGTCGCCGACGAAGTCGGCCACGTCCTGCACCTCCGGCAGCTGGTAGTTGTGCGCCAGGATCACCGCGTTGCGCTCGTCGGCCAGCCTGCGCACCTCGTCCTTGAGCGCGGGAACGTCCTCCAGCTGAAGCAGGGGTGCCGGAGCGGCTCCCGCAGAGGGCATCGTCTGGGCCGGCATATGTTTCGAACCTCTTTCGGTGTCGAAATGAACGTCGCCGCGCGGCGACGTGAGCTTCTGCCTCAGATTGTACGCCTTAGGCAGTCTCGAACAGAAGGCTCAGGTCGAGAGCCGGGGCCGAATGGGTCAGAGCGCCCACCGAGATGAAGTCGACGCCCGCCTCGGCGACCGCCCGCACGGTGTCCAGCGTGACCCCTCCCGAGGCCTCGAGCGAGGCCCTCCCGCCGGCGCGCGCAACCGCCGCGCGCAGCTCCTCGGGCGCCATGTTGTCGAGCAGGACGTGGCCGATCCCCGCCTCGAGCGCCTGCTCGAGCTCCACGAGGCTCTCCACCTCCACCTCCACCTTCACGCCGTCGGGGGCGCCCGCCAGCGCGCGGCGCGCGGCCTCCCCCACTCCGCCGGCCACGCGCACGTGGTTCTCCTTGACGAGGATCGCGTCGTAGAGGCCCGCGCGGTGGGACACCCCGCCGCCGGCGACCACCGCCGCCTTCTCGAGGGCGCGCATGCCCGGAGTCGTCTTGCGCGTGTCGAGGATCCGCGTGCCCGCCCCCTCGATCGCGTCCACGTAGCGCGCCGTCAGCGTCGCGATCCCGGACAGGCGACCGAGGAAGTTGAGGGCCACGCGCTCCCCGGCGAGGATCGCGCGCGCATCGCCGGCCAGCGCCAGCAGCTCGTCGCCCGGCTCGAGCCGGGCGCCGTCTGCAGCGCGCGGCTCCGCCTGCAGGGTCGGATCGACGGCGATGAACGTCTCCGCGGCGATATCGATGCCCGCCAGGACTCCGGAGGCCTTGGCCACCACGAGCGCGCGGGCCTGCGTGCCCTCGGGCACCACCGCCCTGCTCGTCAGGTCGCCGCCGCCCAGATCTTCGGCGAGGGCTCGCTGGATCAGATCGCGCATCGACGCGACTGTACGCAATAGCCGCCCGTCTCAGGGTCCGAGGTGGCCGGGGCGGAGCATCCGCGTTAGGTTGGACGGCCCAGACCACTTACTTCACAGGAGGACCACCCCAGCCGATGAGAATCTCAAGCAAGGCAATGATGCTGCCCGTAGCGGCGCTTGCGGCGATCGCAGTCGCCGCTCCCAGCTACGCGGTCGCCCAGTCCGCGGGCGATGACAGCGCCAGCGCGTCGCAGATGCGCCCCAAGGGAGGCCCCGGAGGCCCCAAGGGAGGCCCGAAGGGCGGCCCCGGCGGCCAGAGCCCGCGCTGCCGCGGCCTCGTGCGCAAGGTTGAGATCACCCAGTTCAACCTCTCCAACGACAAGGCGAAGGTAAAGAGCGCCAAGGCGAACCTCAAGGCCGCGAAGGCCGAGGCCGCCGCGGCGACCGGCAAGCAGGCCAAGAAGGCTGCCGCCAAGAAGGTCAAGAAGGCCAAGAAGAAGGTCAAGAAGGCCAAGAAGGCGCTCAAGAAGACCAAGGCCGAGCTGCGCAGCGCCAAGCGCGCCGCGGCGAACGCAGGCTGCTGAGCTGAGGACCGTCTGCGGCTAGTCGGCGTCGTTCGCGGCGCCGGCTCGCCGCAGCAGCTCCGCCCGCACCAGCTCGTCGAGATCGCCGTCCAGGACACCCTGGGCGTTGCCGATCTCGACGTTGGTGCGGTGGTCCTTGACCATCGTGTACGGGTGGAGCACGTAGGAGCGGACCTGGGAGCCCCACCCCACGTCCTGGGCCTCGCCCCGCTCCTTGGCGATCTCCTCGGCGCGGCGGCGCTCCTCGGCCTCGATCAGCTTGCCGCGCAGCATCTTCATCGCGGTCTCCTTGTTCGCCGTCTGCGAGCGCTCGTTCTGGCACTGAACGACGATCTTGCTCGGACGGTGGGTGATCCGCACGGCCGAGTCGGTCTTGTTCACGTGCTGCCCGCCGGCCCCTGAGGCGCGGTAGGTGTCGATCTGCAGATCGTCCGAATCGATCTCCACGTCCACCTCGCCCTCCACCAGCGGGGCCACCTCGATCCCTGCGAACGCCGTGTGCCGGCGCGCCGCGGAGTCGAAGGGTGAGATGCGCACAAGCCTGTGGACGCCCTTCTCCGCCGAGAACAGGCCGTAGGCGTTCTCTCCCCGCGCGATGAAGGTGGCCGACTTGAGGCCCGCCTCCTCGCCGGCGCTCGCCTCCTTGAGCTCCACGGCCATGTCGCGCCCCTCCGCCCAGCGCATCTCCATCCGCAGGAGCATCTCCGCCCAGTCCTGCGAATCGGTGCCGCCCGCTCCGGCGTTGACGGTGACCACCGCGTCGCCCGTGTCGTAGCGTCCGCCGAACAGGCGCGCCTCCTCGAGCTCGGCCAGCCGGCGCTCCACCGAGGCACGCTGCTCCTCCACCTCCTTCGCGATCGAGGAGTCGTCAGCCGCCATCTCCTCCATCTCCTCGAGATCGCCGAGGTCCCGCTCGAGCGCGCGATAGCCCTCCAGGCGACGCTGCGCGCGCGCGTGGTCGGCGGACACGCCGGCGGCCCGCTCCTGGTCGTCCCAGAAGCCGGCTGCTCCCATCTCACGCTCGAGCGCGTCTACGCGCTCGGCAAGCGAGTCCGGGTCAAAGAGAGTCCGCGAGCAGCTTCAGCTGGTCGCGGAGGCCACTGGCGCTAGGCGCCATGGCACTTCTTGTACTTCTTGCCGGACCCGCACGGACATGGATCGTTGCGGCCGATGCGCTCCTCTTCGGGAACCACCCGCGTCTCCACCTGGGCTGGCACCTGGACCTCGTCATACGCGGATGCGGCCGCATCCTGCATCCCCTGCGGCACTCCCCCGCGGGCTGCGGCCTGGGCGGCCTCGGCCAGCGCGCTCGGCTGGTCGGCCGCCGTCCCGCCCGCGTAGTCGAACCGCGCGGTCGAGCTCGTGTTCGAGCCGCCGCCCCACGTCTGCTGCCGGGCGGCTGCGCCCTCGCCCTCGACCTGGACGTCGACGACGAAGATGTAGCGCCCGAACTCCTCCCAGATCGAGTTCATCAGCGCCGTGAACATGTCGAAGCCCTCGTTCTTGTAAGCGACCAGGGGATCGATCTGGGCGAACCCGCGCAGGTGGATGCCATCGCGCAGGTAGTCCATGTCGTGCAGGTGCTCGCGCCAGCGCTCGTCGATGACCTGGAGCAGCATGAACCGCTCGAGCTGGCGCATGAGGTCGTCGCCGAGCTCCTTCTCGCGCTCTCCGTACGCCTCCACGATGTCCTCGCGGAGCCGCTCGACCAGCGTCTGGCGATCGATCTGGTTGACGTCCATCGCCTCGAGGTCGATCCCGACCGGATACATCTGCTCGAGCTGCGCGTAGAGGCCGGGGATGTCCCAGTTCTCCGGGAAGTCGCCGGCCATGTACTCGCCGGCCATCCGCTCGACCACCTCGGCGAGCTGATCGCGAGCGCTGTCGGACATGTCCTCGCCCTCGAGGATCCGGTCGCGGTACTCGTAGATGATCTCGCGCTGCTGGTTCATCACGTCGTCGTACTCGAGGACGCGCTTGCGGAGCAGGAAGTTCTGCTCCTCGACCTTCTTCTGGGCGCCCTCGATCTGCTTCGAGAGCATCCCCGCCTCGATCGGCTCCTCCTCGCCCTCCTCGCCCACCGGACCCAGGCGGTCGAGGATGCGGTAGATGCGATCGCCGGCGAACAGCCTCACGAGGTCGTCCTCGGCGGAGAGGTAGAAGCGGGACTCGCCCGGGTCGCCCTGGCGGCCTGAGCGGCCTCGGAGCTGGTTGTCGATCCGCCGCGACTCGTGGCGCTCGGTGCCGAGGATGAAGAGGCCGCCCGACTCCATGACGGCCTCGCGGTCCCGCTTGACCTGCTCCTCGAACTCGGGCAGCATCGCGTCCCACGCCTCCTCGTACTCCGGCGTGCCCGGCTCGTGCTTGCCCCGCAGCGCGATCTCGGTGAGGTGCTCGGCGTTGCCGCCGAGCTTGATGTCGACACCGCGGCCGGCCATGTTCGTGGCGATGGTCACCGCGCCGGGCCGACCCGCCTCCGCGATGATCTCGCCCTCGCGCTCGGCGTACTCCGGCTTCGCGTTGAGGACCGTGTGCTGGATCCCGCGCTCCTTCAGCTCCGCGGAGAGCACCTCGGAGACCTCCACCGAGATCGTTCCCACGAGGACGGGCTGGCCTTGGTCGTGGCGCGCCGCGATCTCCCGCGCCACCGCGTTCCACTTGCCGCCCTTGGTCTTGTAGATCTTGTCGTTCTGATCGATCCGCGACATCACGCGGTTGGTCGGGATCTCGACGACCTGCAGCTTGTAGATCTTCATGAACTCGGTGGCCTCGGTGAGGGCCGTGCCGGTCATGCCCGCCAGCTTGTCGTAGCGGCGGAAGTAGTTCTGGTAGGTGATCGTGGCGACCGTCTGGTTCTCCTCCTGGATCGTCACGCCCTCCTTGGCCTCGACCGCCTGGTGAAGCCCCTCCGACCAGCGCCGGCCTTCGAGGATCCGGCCGGTGAACTCGTCGATGATCTTCGCCTCGCCGTCGATCACCTCGTAGTCGACGCCGCGCTTGTAGAGCGACTCCGCCCTGAGCGCCTGCTGGAGATGGTTGACGAGATGCCCGTTCTCGGCGCGGTACATGTTGTCGACGCCGAGGAACTTCTCCGCCTTGGCCACACCGCGCTCGGTGATCGCGACCGTCTTGTGCTTCTCGTCGAACTCGTAGTCGAAGTCCGCCACGTACTCCTTCGACTTCGCATCGATGTTCTCGGGCTTCTTGCCGGGCTCCATCATCGGGGCGAGCTTCGCGAACTTGTAATAGAGGTCGGCCGGCTTCTCGGGCCGGCCGGAGATGATCAGCGGAGTGCGCGCCTCGTCGATGAGGATGTTGTCGACCTCGTCGACGATCGCGAACTCATGGCCGCGCTGAGCCTTCTCGGCGGCGTCGGTGGCGAGGTTGTCACGCAGGTAGTCGAAGCCGAACTCCGAGTTGGTGCCGTATGTGACGTCGGCCTCGTAAGAGGCGCGCTTGTTGTCCCAGTCGCGCTCGTCCGACTGGAGGATCCCCAGGGTGATCCCGAGCGCGTCGTAGATCGGCTTCATCCAGAGCGCGTCGCGCCGTGCGAGGTAGTCGTTGACCGTCACCAGGTGGACGCCCCTGCCCTTCGCCGGGTTGCCGTCCGCGTCACGGGAGGTGAGCGCGTTGAGCACCACGGGAAGAGTCGCCGTCAGGGTCTTGCCCTCGCCGGTCTTCATCTCGGCGATCGAGCCGTCGTGGAGCACCATGCCGCCGATCAGCTGCACGTCGAAGTGTCGCTGGCCCAGGGTCCGCCGGGCAACCTCGCGGGTGATCGCGAAGGACTCGAACAGGAGATCGTCGAGCGACTCGCCGCCGACCGCGCGCTCGCGCAGCCGCTTGTAGCGCTCGCGCAGCTCCTCGTCGGATTCGAGCTCGAGCTCGGGCTCGTAGTCGTTGATGCGCGCTACGTGCTTCTCGAACTGCTTGAACTTCTTGCCTTCGCCGAGCCGCAGCGCCTTGTCCAAAATCGACATGGGCCGAGACTAGCAACGGCGGGCCCCTGCGCCGCTGCTAGAACCGCTGCGGGAGGCGAGAGCCGCTACGCGAGACGCGGCGAGCTTCGGTGCGCCTCCCGGCGCTTGCGGCGCTTGTCCCGATGACGCTTGACCTGGCGGGCGAGATCCTCGGCGGCGAGGTTGATGGAGCGAACCATGTCCTCGGACGCCTCGCGGGCCCTGAGAGTGACTCCCTTGAGATGGAGGGTGACGTCGACGACCTGCGAGTTCTTGATCGACGGGTTGCGCTCTTCGCTGAGCTCGACCTCCATGTCCGCTAGCGAAGAGACCTGCCGGGAGACCTTGGCGAACTTCTTGTCAACCCGTTCTCTGAGGTCGGCGCCGATCGGTACGTTGCGCCCCTTCATCTCGATGCGCATGCGGTCCCTCCTATGTCGCTGTCGCGGTGCATCCGATGGTAGTCCTCTCGGCCGCCGTATCCAAGGGCTTCGTCCAATTGCTGCAAGGCCTCGGCCAATTGGCTTCAGGGGTCCTCGGCCGGGCGGCTACCTGGGCACTCGTCCAGGCGACTACCTGCCGGGCGTGAGCGCATAGGCCACGGCCGCCACCTCGCCTGTGCCGGCTGCCCGCAAGGCATGCGCGCAGGCGGCCAGGGTCGCCCCCGTCGTGACGACGTCGTCGATGAGGATCACGCGAGCGGGCGCCCGCGCGCCCGGCTTGAGAGCGACCCTGCCGTCGACCCCTGCGAGACGCTCGGAGCGGCCGCGCCCCATCTGCCGCGCCCGCCCCGGCCCTCCACGGCGCAGGCAGTCCACCACCGCCGTCCCGGTGCGAAGCGCGACGGCCGCGGCCAGACGCTCGGCCTGGTTGAAGCCCCGCGCCCGCGCGCGCCGGGGGTGCAGCGGGACCGGCACGAGCGCGACCCGTCCTCCGAGCAGGCCGCGCGGAGCGTTCGCGACGATCTGCGCTGCGAGCGGCCTGGCCAGTCCCGGCGCGCCGCGGAACTTGAGGCCGTGCACCAGCGCGCGGGCCGGTCCCTCATAGGCCACCGGCGCCCAGACGTCGACGCCCGCGAGGCTCACCGGCTCCGGATCCAGCCAATCGAGCTGCCCGCGGCAGCGGCGGCAGAGCGGCTCTCCGAGGCGCGCTCCGCCTCCGCAGGCCCAGCAGAACGGAGGCGCGACGACCGCGAGGGCTTGCTCGAGCAGGCGCACCGCTGCAGGCTCCACCGCCAAAGTCACCGGGGGAGCAGCCCGATGAGACAATCCCGCACGTGATCGGCGACAGCGCTGTGTCGCTCGCCGCGGCGGGCCATCCCCAGATCCACTGGCTCGCGGATCCGGGTGTCCTCGCCCCGATCGGCCTGCTCGTGTTCGTCTACGTCCGCCGCTTCCGCGCCGCGCGGCGCGAGGAGGGCGGCCGCGGGGCAGGGCCGCTGCAGGCGCTGGCATTCGCGGCGGGAGTGCTGGCCCTGCTGGCCGCCGTCGCCTCACCGCTCGACGGCCTCGGCGAGGACTACCTCTTCGCGGCGCACATGGCCCAGCACGTGCTGCTGGGCGACATCGCCCCTGTCCTGCTTCTGCTCTCCCTCTCGCGGGTGATCATGCGACCGGCTACGCGCAGGCTGATGGCGGTGGAGCGCTGGCTCGGCCCGTTCGCCTCACCCTGGACCGGGCTCGCGCTGTGGCTCGGCCTCATGTACTTCTGGCACATCCCGGCGCTCTACGACGCGGCGCTCGAGCACCCCGTCGTGCACCTGATCGAGCACGCCTCCTTCTTCACCGCGGGTGTCTGCGTCTGGTGGCCCCTGATCCAGCCGGTGCCGATGCGCAAGCCGCTCAGGGGCCTGCAGACGATCACCTACATCGGCTGCGCCAAGTTCGGCCTCGCCGCCCTCGGCCTCTACCTGACGTGGTCCTCGAACGTCTTCTACCCCTACTACGAGGGGGTTCCGAGGATCTGGGGCCTGAGCGCGATCGAAGATCAGAACGCGGGCGGGGCGATCATGATGGTGGAGCAGTCGCTGACGTTCGTGATCGCGCTCGTGCTCCTCTTCGCGCGCATGCTCAACCAGTCCGAGGTCGATGAGCGGCGCAGGGAGCGCCTCGAAGAGCGGCTTACAGAGCGCTGAGCGGGCGCATGCGCCCGAGGATGCCGGCGCCGCCGTGGATCGCGCCGATCAGGACCTCGCCGCCGGACACCTCTGTGCCGGGGAAGACGATCGTCTCGCGCAGCGCAGCGCCGTCGCCGATCGTGCAGCCGTCGCCGATCACGACGGGCCCGATCAGTCGGACCCCGGAGCCGAAGGTCACGCCGGCCCCCACCCAGACCGGTCCTTCGACGATCTCCACACCGTCGACGTCGCTGCCCTCGCCCACGGTCACGCCGTCGGCTGCGGAGGTGCCGGTGACGTCGAGCTGCAGGGCGCCGGAGAGCGCGTCCCAGGTGCCCTGGCGCAGCTCGGCGAGCGAGCCAACGTCGTTCCAGTAGTCGTCGATCTCGTGGACGTGGAACGGCACGTCGTTCTCGAGCAGGGCCGGGAACACGTCGTGTGCCCAGTCGGCGAACGGAGCTTCGGGGAAGTAGTCGAAGATCTCCGGGGAGAAGCAGTAGATGCCGCAGTTGCCCAGCTCGGAGAGCGCCTCGGCGGGATCCGGCTTCTCCTGGAAGCCCTGGATGCGGCCCTCGGAATCGTGGATCACCACGCCGTACTCGCGCGTGTCGTCGACCTTCTTGACGGTCAGCGTCGCGATCCCGCCCGCCCGCTTGTGGCGGTCTACGAGGTCGTTCAGGTCCGTGTCGGTGAGCGCGTCGCCCGACACGATCACCACCGGGTCGTCCCCGAAGAAGTCCTTGACGTTGCGCACGCCACCCGCGGTGCCGAGGAGCTCCTCCTCGAAGCGGTAGGTCAGCTGATCGCCGAAGTAGTCCTTGATCGTGTCCGGGTAGTAGTGCAGGTTGGCGATCAGGTCGGTGAAGCCCTGCCGCTCCAGCATCCCCACGATGTGGGCCATCACCGGGCGGTCGAGCACCGGGACCATCGGCTTGGGCATCTCGAAGGTGATCGGCTTGAGCCGAGTGCCGAGACCTGCCGCTAGAACCATCGCCTTCATCGGGCGGCACGCTACCGAACGCCGGTGGCCGCGGTCCTGTCGACGGGGAAGCAACGAGCCTCGCCGGAGAATGGACACTTCGCTACACCAGGATGTAGCGAAGTGTCCGAAGTTCTGAGAGACGACCGAATAGGCTCGGGCGATGGCGCAGGTATCCCTCGTGACCGAGGCAGACCTGGAGCAGCTGCTGCCGCTGATGCGGGCCTACTGCGACTTCTACGAGGTCGCTCCCCCCGACGCGGACCTGCTTGCGATGTCACGGGCGCTGATCGCGTACCCGGAGCGCGAGGGCGTCCAGCTGATCGCCCGCGGCGAGGCGGGCAGCGCGATCGGCTTCGCGACGGTGTTCTGGACGTGGTCGACATCGCAGGCGGCGCGGATCGGCGTGATGAACGACCTCTTCGTCACCCCCGAGGCGCGCGGCAGCGGCGCGGCCGACGAGCTGATCGCCGAGTGCGCGCGGCTCGTCCGCGAGCACGGCGGGCGCTCGCTCGAATGGCAGACCGCGAAGGACAACCTCCGCGCCCAGGCGGTCTACGACCGTGTCGGCGGCGAGGCCAGCGACCGCTGGCGCAGCTACTCGCTCGACCTCTAGTGGTGACGCGGGCTTCGGCCGTGGTCGCAGCGCGTGGCGCTCGTGGCGCCGGCGGGCTGTGGCGACGATCCCGCGACCGATCCCCGGGACGGGCTGCTGCCGGCGCCGGATGGAGTCACGGCGGGCTGCCGCGAAGCGGCTGAGAGCACGCCGTCGCTGGAGGTCCTCTGCCCCGGCCACTGGCCGGCGGCGTCGCGCCCCGGCCGCGTCCACCTGCGCCTCTACGACGACCGCCGGGAGGCATACCTGCTCGAGGAGCAGGAGGGCTTCCGCGCCCGCACCAGGGTGTTCCACGTCCTGTTCGGGGGTCAGCGAAGACCGTTCCCACCCGGCTTCGAGGGCGGTGGCGGTGAGCTGCGGGTGACGACCCGACTCGAGACGACGCCGATCGCCGGCGGCGGTCGCTTCGTGGTGTCCCGCCCCACCCGTCGAGTGGGGAGCACGCGCATCCACGGCCGCCCGGCGGCGGTCATGCGCGCCCCCGCCTACCCGCGCGGCGGCATCCACGGCGACCACGCGATCGTCATGTGGAACGAAGGCGGCCACGGCTACCTCGTCTCGGCACACAGCGAGCGCTCCTTCCGGACGGCTACCGAGGTCGCCCAGGCGATCGCCCGTTCCACCGCGCTGCTGCCAGACGACTGAGCGGCCGGGGCGGGTGGAAGCTCAGACGCCGAGCGGTGGAAACTCAGGCGCCGAGCGCGGGAAGCTCAGGCGGGGTTGGAGCGCCAGCCGTCGAGGTAGTCGCGCTGCTCAGGTGTGAGGGAGTCGATCTCCACGCCCAGGGCGGCGAGCTTGAGGCGGGAGACCTCGTCGTCGATCGCCCGGGGCACCTGCAGCACCGCCGCCTCCAGGCTCGAGGCCTCGCGCACGAGGTGCTCGGCGCCTAGGGCCTGCAGCGCGAAGCTCACGTCCATCACCGCGGCGGGATGCCCCTCGCCGGCGGCCAGGTTGACGACGCGGCCCGAGGCCAGCAGGTTGAGCCGCCGATCGCCGAGGTCGTACTGCTCGACCAGCGGGAGGGCCTGGCTGACGCCGCCCTTGGCGAGCGAGCGCAGGTCGCCAAGGTCGATCTCCACGTCGAAGTGCCCCGCGTTGGCGAGCACCGCGCCGTCCTTCATCCGCTCGAAGTGCTCGCCGCGCAGCACCGAGCGCGATCCGGTGACTGTGACGAACAGGTCGCCGCGCTCGGCGGCCTCGAGCGCGGGCATCACCTCGTAGCCCTCCATGCGCGCCTCGAGCGCGCGCAGCGGGTCCACCTCGCAGACGATCACCGCGGCGCCGGCGCCGCGCGCCCGCTGCGCGATGCCGCGGCCGGCGAAGCCGTAGCCGAGCAGGACGAGGGTGTGGCCGGCCAGCAGCAGGTTGGCGGCCCGCAGGATGCCGTCGAGCGCCGACTGCCCGGTCCCGTAGCGATCGTTCAGCGTCCGCTCGGCGAGCGCCTCGTTGACCGCCAGCACCGGGCAGCGCAGGCCGCCCTCGGCATCGAGGCGACGAAGGCGGAGCAGGCCGGTGGTGGTCTCCTCGGTGCCGCCGATCAGGCCCTCGGTCGCAGCGCCACCCGCAGCGTGGATCGCCGAGAGGATGTCGGCGCCGTCGTCGAGCGTCACCTGCGGGCGCCCCTCCACCAGCGTGGAGACGTGCGCCGAGTAGGTGTCGAGATCCTCGCCGTGGAGGGCGTGCACCTCGATGCCCTCCTCCTCGGCCAGCGCGGCCGCCACGTCGTCCTGGGTGGAGAGCGGGTTGGCCGAGCTGAGCGCGACCTGCGCCCCGCCCACCACCAGCGTGCGCATCAGGCACGCCGTCTCCGCAGTGACGTGGAGGCAGGCCGCCACTCGCACCCCGTCGAGCGGGCGCTCGCTCGCGAAGCGCTCGCGGATCAACCGCAGGACGGGCATCTGCCCGTCCGCCCACGCGATCCGGGCCCCGCCTCCTGCGGCGAGGCCCGGATCGGCTATGTGGGATCTGTCAGTCACCGGGCGCGTCCATGTGCGCCCCGGCTAGTAGCGGTAATGGTTCGGCTTGTACGGACCCTCTACAGGCACGCCGATGTAGGCGGCCTGATCGGCGCTGAGCTCGGTGAGCTTCACGCCGAGGGCGTCGAGGTGGAGCCGCGCCACCTTCTCGTCGAGGTGCTTGGGCAGCACGTAGACCTGCTTCTCGTACTCGTCGTTCTTGGTGAACAGCTCGATCTGGGCGATCGTCTGGTTCGTGAACGAGTTCGACATCACGAAGCTCGGGTGGCCCGTGGCGTTGCCGAGGTTCAGCAGCCGGCCCTCCGAGAGCACGATGATCGAGTGGCCGTCCGGGAAGGCGAACTCGTCGACCTGCGGCTTGATGTTGATCCGCTCGACGCCCTCGCGCGACTCGAGTCCGGCCATGTCGATCTCGTTGTCGAAGTGGCCGATGTTGCCGACGATCGCGTTGTGCTTCATCCGCGCCATGTCGTCGGCGGTGATGATGTCCTTGTTGCCGGTGGCGGTGACGAAGATGTCAGCCGTCTCGACCACGTCGTCGAGCGTCGAGACCTCGTAGCCCTCCATCGCCGCCTGCAGCGCGCAGATCGGGTCGATCTCGGTGACGATCACACGAGCGCCCTGGCCGCGCAGCGAATCGGCGCAGCCCTTGCCGACGTCGCCGTAGCCGCAGATCACGGCGACCTTGCCGCCGATCATCACGTCGGTTCCGCGGTTGATGCCGTCGACCAGCGAATGACGGCAGCCGTAGAGGTTGTCGAACTTCGACTTGGTGACCGAGTCGTTGACGTTGATCGCCGGGAAAAGCAGGTCGCCGGTCTCGGCGAACTGGTAGAGCCGGTGGACGCCGGTGGTGGTCTCCTCGGTGACGCCCTTGATGGCGGCGGCGATCTTCGTCCAGCGCTGCGGGTCCTCCTCGAGCGAGCGCTGCAGCGTCTCGAGGATGATCCGGTACTCCTCGGAATCGGCCGAGGCGGGGTCCGGCACCGCGCCGGCCTGCTCGAACTCACGACCCTTGTGGACGAGCAGCGTCGCGTCGCCACCGTCGTCGAGGATCATGTTCGGGCCGCCACCGTCGGGCCAGTTCAGCGCCTGCTCAGTGCACCACCAGTACTCCTCCAGCGTCTCGCCCTTCCAGGCGAAGACCGGGACGCCCGTCGCTGCGATCGCAGCCGCGGCGTGGTCCTGGGTCGAGAAGATGTTGCACGACACCCAGCGAACCTCGGCGCCGAGCGCCGTCAGGGTCTCGATCAGCACCGCGGTCTGGATCGTCATGTGCAGCGAGCCCATGATCCGCGCGCCCTTGAGCGGCTGACGCGAGGCGTACTCCTCGCGGGTCTTCATCAGGCCCGGCATCTCGACCTCGGCGAGCGAGATCTCCTTGCGGCCGAAGTCGGCCAGGCCGATGTCGGCGACCTTGTAGTCCTGTGTGGCGGTGCTGGTGGTCACTCGTTCTCCTTCGATGTTTGGACTCGTTGCGGCGGCGACCGGACTAGGCCGGAACCGCCGTGGCTGTGCGCTCGAGCAGCCGCTCGTGCTTCTCCTGCTCGAACCGAAGCCAATCGGCCGCGGCCACTTCCGTCGGGCGCGAGGGGCTGGCCGCAAGCCATGCCTCAACGGCCTCGCGCAGTCTCTCGTCGCCTCTCAGGCGAAGGGCGAAGCCTACCTCTCCGAGGGTCAGCTCGTGCTCGCTGAGCAGCTCGCGGAGCGTGCCGAGCCGCTGCAGCTCAGCAGGCCCGTAGAGCCGATAGCCGGCTGCCGAGCGATCCGGCTCGACGAGCCCCTCCCGCTCGATGTAGCGGAGCATTCGGGGCGACCAGCCGGTCGTCTCAGCGGCCTCGTTGATGGTGAGGGCTGCCATTCGGCAGCAACCTTACCACGGTCGTGTCAAGGTTTGCCGAGTGCGGCCTTGAAGCCCTCGATCACGTCCACCGGCCCGGGATCGACGCCCCCGAGCTCGGCGAGCGACAGGCTGACGAGGTCGCCGATCATCACCAGCGAGAGCAGGTTGGCCACGGGCGAATCGCCCTGGGCGTCCACGTCAACGACCGGCGCGCCGAACGAGGAGAGCCGCTCGGCGCTGAGCTCCATGCGCCGCTCGAGCCGCGGGTGAAGCCCCGGCGCGCGCAGGAAGATCGCCGAGAGCGGAGCCATGTCGAGGCCGTGCTTCCACCCCTCGATCTCATTGTGGTTGGCCTCGGGCAGCTCGCTGGCGAAGGCCGGGAGCTTCCCGTTCTCGTTCAGCTGCGTCTTCCAGCGCCGCGCCACGGCCGCCGTGGAGCCGGCGCCGTGGACGACCGGCACCGTGCCGTTCAGGGCCCTGGCGATGTCCTCCGCGCCGGCGCTCTCCACCACCTGCTCGAGCACCGGGCGCGCGCCCTCGATCTCGTCGCGGAGCGACGGGGCGGCGCCGCACAGCGCCGCGCACTCGAGCGCTCCGACCGTCATGTAGATCACCGCGGCGCGAGGCTGCAGGCCTGACGGGACGCCGATCACCGGCACGCCCTCAGCCCGAGCGCGCTCGGCCAGCGGCCCGCCGGTGGTGAGCGCGACGCGGGGGGCGCCGGCGGCGCCGGCGGCCTCGAAGCAGGCGAGGGTCTCCTCGGTGGCGCCAGAGTAGCTCGCGCAGAGCACCAGCGTGTCCGGGCCCACCCAGCTGCCGATCTCGTATCCCCGCAAGGTCGTAATCGGGCGGCTTGCGCGCGCTCCGATCGCCGCGGCGGCCAGGTCGGCGCCGATCGCCGAGCCGCCCATCCCGCACACGAGCAGCCCGCCGGCCGCCTCGCTCTGCGGGATCGCCGCGGCGTCGATGCGCCAGAGCGCGTCCGCGATCTGGTGTGGCTGCGCCAGAACGTCCTCGATCATCCGACCGCCTCCCCTGCCTCGACCATGGTGTCCGGCTCTATGCGCGCGTCGGGCTGCACCACCGCGCCGGCGGCGATGCGCGCTCCCGCCCCGATGACCGCGCCGGGAAGGATCCGCGCGCCGGCGCCGACCTTCACGCCGGCGGCGAGCACGCTCTCGCGAATCACGCAGTCGGCCGCCACCTGAACGCCGTCGTGGAGCACCGAGCGCTCCACCGCCGAATCGGTGCCTACCGAGCAATGAGCGCCGAGCACCGACTGGGGGCCGATGTGGGCCCCGGCCGTCAGGCAGCCCTCGCCGATCAGCGATCCGGTCTCGTCGCGCGGCGGCAGCTCGGAGACGACGGCGCCGCTCAGGAGGTCGTGTGTCGCCTCGAGGTAGCGCTCGGGGGTCCCGATGTCGATCCAGTAGCCCGCTCCGTGCCAGCCGCAGAGTCCGTTCCCCACGAGGGCCGGGAAGACCTCGCGCTCGAAGGAGACCGGCCGCCCGGAGGGCACGAGCTCTTCCACGACGTCCCGCTCGAGCACGTAGGCGCCGGCGTTGATGCGGTTTGTCGGCACCTCACCGGTCGTCTTCTCGAGGAACGCCTCAACGCGGCCCTCGCCGTCGGTGGGCACCACTCCGTAGCTGGCGGTGTCCTCGACCTCGATCAGCGCGAGCGTGCAGCGCGCGCCGACCTCGGCGTGGAAGGCGAGCTCGGCGGTCAAATCCATGTCGGTGAGCACATCCCCGTTCAGCACGAGCAGACGCTCCTCGAGCAGCCCGTCGTCGAGCGCCAGGCGCAGCGGCCCGGCGGTTCCCAGTGGCGAGTCCTCCACCACGTAGCGCAGGCTCATGCCGCCATAGGCGTCACCCAGGACCGATCGCACGTCGTCGGAGAGGAAGCCGCAGGAGAGGATCGTCTCGGTGACCCCGTGGCGACCGAGCCAATCGAGCATGAAGGTGAGGAACGGCTTCCCGGCCAGCGGTATCACCGGCTTGGGTGTCGTGTAGGTGAGAGGCCGCAGCCGCGTGCCCTGCCCCCCGGCCAGGACTAGCGCCTGCACTTCAGCGCCCGATGCCCTCGTAGGTGTATCCGGCCGCCCGCAGAGCGTCGCGATCTAGGAAGTTGCGCCCGTCGATCACGACCGGCTGAGCCATCCGCGCCTTCGCCTCGCCGGCCCAGTCGAGCTCAGCGAACTCGGGCCACTCGGTGACGAGCACCGCGGCGTCCGCCCCTTCGAGCGCGTCGAGGGCCGATTCGGCCATGTGCGCGCTCCCGAGCAGCTCCTCGGCATTGTCGAGAGCAACGGGGTCGTAGACCCGGACGTTCGCGCCCTCTCCCTGCAGCCGAGCCGCGAGCACGAGGCTCGTGGCCTCGCGGACGTCGTCGGTGTCGGGCTTGAAGGCCACGCCAAGCAGTGCGATCTCGCGTCCCACCAGCGACCCGAGGTGCTTCTGCAGCTTGCCGATCGTGCGCCGCTTCTGGAGCTCGTTGACCTCGATGACCGCCGTCAGGAGCTGGAAGTGGTAGCCGCTGTTGCCCGCCAGCTGCTTGAGCGCCGAGACGTCCTTCGGGAAGCACGAGCCGCCGTAGCCGATCCCGGCGCGCAGGAACTTGTCGCCGATCCGGGCGTCGAGGCCCATCCCGCGGGCGACCTCGTTGACGTCCGCACCGAGCTCCTCGGAGACGTTCGCGATCTCGTTGATGAACGAGATCTTCGTCGCCAGGAAGGCGTTGGACGCGAGCTTGATCATCTCGGCGCTGGCGACGTCCGTGCGGACTATCGGCGCGCCGAGCGGCTCGTAGAGGGCAGCCACCCGCTCGGCGAAGCCGTTCGACTGCTCGCCCGCCCCGATCACCACGCGGTCGGGCTTCATGAAGTCCTCCACCGCCGAGCCCTCCTTGAGGAACTCCGGGTTGGAGATGTACCCCACGCCGTCACGACGGCGCTGGATCGAGCGGCCGGTGCCCACCGGAACGGTGCTCTTCATCACGATCGCGTGATCGTTCGAGCCCCCCAGCTCGTCAACGACCGCCTCGACCCGCGAGAGGTCTGCGTCCCCGGAGTAGGTGGGCGGCGTGTCGACGCAGCAGAACAGGAGCTCCGCGCTCTCGAGCACATCGCCCATCTCGGTGGTGAAGCGCAGCCGATCCTTGTTGCGGCTCACGAGCTCGGGCAGGCCCGGCTCGTGGATCGGCACCTCTCCGCGCGAGAGCGACTCGACCTTCTCCGGGAGGATGTCGCGCGCGACCACGGGATGGCCGAGCTCTGCAAAGCAGGCGGCGGTGCAGAGCCCCACCCAGCCCACGCCGATGACGCCGATTGTCTCTTTTTCAGGCATGAAGCTTGAGGAGGCTACAGGCGGCTAGGGCAGCCGCGTCGAGCGGGCGATGGACAGCATCTGCCGCGCGCTGAGCGTCTGCAGGAGGGTGTTGCTGACCCAGTAGACGGCATTGGGCGTCCGCCACGCCACCAAACGCAGCCGATCTCCGTCGTAGTGCAGCTCGAAGGTCCGCTTGCCGATCTTGCGCTCGTCGAACTCGCCGTCGAGGATCGGGGGGTCGAGCCAGCGCGTGCCCTGCAACCCGTAGTACTCGTTGATGAGGCCGTACTTGAGCACCATCCGGTAGCTCTTGCGGCGTTTGTCGTCGGTCGTGGCGATCTTGTAGACGCGCGGAGGACCGATGTACTCGGAGCCCCGCAGGCGGACCGTCGGGTAGTAGACGGGGAACTTCCCGCCCCCCGCGCCCTGCTCGATCGCCTGGACCGCCTGATCCTTGCCGAACTGGGTCTCCCGCTCGAGGCCGTCGTCCCCCGCGGGCTCGTTGCGGCCCTTGCGCTTGCCCTTGGGCTTCAGCTCGCCGCGCGGGCCCTTGCCCTCCTCTACGCCGAGGAACTTCTGCGCCAGCGCCTTCACCGTCGCGTCGCTGGCGGTGACGTAGCTCGGCCCCCCGGGATCGGAGGTGATCCCCACCTCGCCTTCGAACGGGACGTGCTGGATCGGCTGACCGACGGAGTAGACGGCCAGCTTGAGCAGCCGGATCAGCTCCCCGGGCGACTTGAGCTCGGAGTCGGAGGTGGTGTGCTTGGCGAAGATCTCGATCAGGCGCTCGCGGTCGTCGAAGAGCTGGCCCGCGCCGATCTGGTGCTTGGCGTCCTTGAGCAGGTCCTGCTGGCGGATGCCGCGCACGAGGTCGGAGTCCTCGTGGCGGAAGCGCGCGTACTGCAGCGCCTTCTCCCCGCACATGCGCTGATAGCCGGCCGGGATGTTGATGTAGGCGAAGGCCGCGGTGTCGTTGTAGTAGCGCCTGTCGACGTCGGTGTAGATGCACCCGAGCGCGTCGATCGCCTTCTGGAAGCCCTTGAAGTCGACGTTCACGACGTGGTTGATCGAGAGGCCGGTGAGCCGCTTGATCGTTTTGAGCGTCAAGCTCGGGCCGCCGATCGAGTAGGCGGCGTTGATCTTGTCAACGCCGTAGCCCGGGATCTCGACCTTCAGGTCGCGCGGGAGGGACATGAGCGCGGTCGCGTTCTCCTCCGGGTCGAGCCGCACCAGGATGATCGTGTCCGAGCGCTGCCCCCCGCCCGCGCCGCCGTCGGTCGCGTCGTCGGGGCGCTTGTCGGAGCCCAGCAGCAGGATCGTCTGGGCCTTGCCGGGAGCCGACTTCGCGATGTCCCGGGCAACGCCGGGGATGCTCTCGTTCTCCTTCAGCGCGCTGACCACCTTGTCGACCTCGCGGAATGCGGTCACCGCGGTGGCGGCCGCTGTGGCGAACACCACCAGCACCGCCCCGAGCAGGAAGCGCTTCCAGAAGGATGGGCGCGGCAGATCCTCGAAGGAGGGCATCTCAGGCGATCTTCAAGTCGGGAGCCTTCTCCATGCGGGGAATCGCCGTGACGAAGCCGACGAGCGCATCGCGGTACATCCCCAGCGACTCGACCGACACCCACTCCTCCGGGCCGTGGTGCCCGTCGCCGATCGGGCCGAACTCCACTCCCGGCACCCCGGCCTCGAGAAACGAGATCACGTCGGAGGTGCCGTCGCGGCCCACGGCGATGCTCTCCTTCAGCGGGATGACGCTCGACACCGCCTCGGCGAGCACCTGCACGTAGGGGTTCTCGCGATCGACGACGATCGGCACGCGGTGGAACACGCTCGCGACCTCGGCCCCGTCGAGCTTGCCGATCGCCGCCAGGATCTCCTCCGGGTCCTGCCCCGGCAGGTACCGGATGTCCACGTCGAGCGCGCAGAAGTCCGGCACGCGGTTCATCGCATCGCCGCCGGCGATCCGGCCGAGGCTGATCGAAGGGCGGTCGAAGAGCTCCGAGGACTCGCGCGAGAAGGGGAGCGACTCGATGCCGCGGAACACGTCGACCGCCTTCAGCACGGCGTTGTCCCCCAGCCAGGGCGTGGAGCCGTGCGCCGAGCGCCCGCGCACCTCGATCCGCATCGCCAGGACGCCCTTGGCCTGGACGCCGATGTGCATGTTGGTGGGCTCCCCGGTGATCGCGAAGTCGCCGATGTAGCCGCGCTCGACCACGTAGTCGGTGCCGCGCTTGCCCTCTTCGTTGGTCTCCTCGTCGGAGACGCACACGAAGTGGACCCGCACCCCGCTCTGGGCGGCGAGCCTGCAGGTCGCGGCCATCATCGCGGCGAGGCCGCCCTTCATGTCGTAGGCGCCGCGGCCGTAGAGGCGATCGCCCTCGAGG
Organism: uncultured Solirubrobacterales bacterium; assembly: GCA_963715445.1. Lineage (GTDB taxonomy): Bacteria > Actinomycetota > Thermoleophilia > Solirubrobacterales > Thermoleophilaceae > JAAYBF01. The sequence continues at coordinate 1,810,510 of OY970240.1, read as the reverse complement.
CGCGGCTGGAACTGGTCCGCGTTGCCGGGCACCACGTCGAGATGACCGTGCAGCACGATCGTCGGCCCCGACTCCGCGCCGACCGTCGCGGCGAGCACCGGGCGGCCGTTGTGCATCTCGCCGACCACCTCGACATCGTTCGACTCGAGCCAGCCCTTGACGAAGGCCGCCGCGGCATGCATGCCGTCGAGCGAGGAAGTGTCGTAGGTGATCAGGCGCTCGGTGAGGGAGCGCTCGTCCACGGTGACGCAGGATAGAGGCTTCCGGCGGCGGGATCGGCACTCCCCAGGGGGTGCGGAGGGCGCGTGGCTGGGGTAGCGTACGAAGCATGAACGTCTGGTCGGCAGCCGATTCGAGCACCACCCACGAGGTGCACAACCAGGCCCCGCCGCTGGCGCCGTACAACGTCTTCGAGGCCGACCAGGCCCTGCGCGAGGCCGTGGAGCGCGAAGGCGCGGGCTGGGGCGCCGATCGGCTGCGGGACGCGGGAGCGCTCGCCGGCAGCCTGGAGGCGATCGCCCACGGCGAGCGCTGCGAGCGCAACGAGCCGATCCTGCGCACGCACGACCGCTACGGCAACAGGGTCGACGAGGTGGATCTCGACCCGTCGTGGCACTGGCTGCTGCGCGAGGCGATCGAGCGGGAGTGCCACGGCCTCCCCTGGCGGGATCCGCGCCCCGGCGCCCACGCGCTGCGCGCCGCGCTGTTCATGGTGTGGTCGCACGTCGACGCGGGAGTGATGTGCCCGGTCTCGATGACGCACGCCGTCGTCCCCGCGCTGCGCGAGAGCCCCGAGCTCGCGGCCGAGTGGGAGCCCCGCCTGATCAACCCCGTCTACGGCGAGGGCGGCGCGCTGGCGGGCATGGCGATGACCGAGAAGCAGGGCGGCTCGGACGTGCGCGCCAACACCACGCGCGCCGTGCCCGTCGGCGGCGACGAGTGGGAGATCACAGGCCACAAGTGGTTCTGCTCCTACCCCCCGTGCGACATCTTCCTGACGCTCGCCCAGACCGACGAGGGCCTCACCTGCTTCCTCATCGAGGGCCCCGGCCGCGACGGAGGTCAGCCCGGATTTCGCATCCAGCGCCTCAAGGACAAGCTCGGCACGCGCTCGCTGCCCTCGTCCGAGGTCGAGTTCCACGCCGTCCCCGCCCGCATGGTCGGCGAGGAGGGGCGCGGCGTCCAGACGATCATCCGGATGGTCAACCACACGCGGCTCGACTGCCTGATCGGCTCGGCGGCCTCGATCCGCTGGGGCACCGCCCAGGCCGTCCATCACGCACAGCACCGCTCGACCTTCGGGCGGCTGCTCGCCGAGCAGCCCGCGATGCGCAACCTGCTGGCCGACCTCCAGCTGGAGTCCGAGGCCGCGACGGCCGCGGCGCTGCGCGTTGCCCGCTCCTACGACGACGCGGACGCCCCCTTCCGCCGCTTCGCCACCGCGGTGATGAAGTACTGGGTGTGCAAGCGTGCGCCGCAGCACGCGATCGAGGCGCTCGAGTGCCTCGGCGGCAACGGCTACGTGGAGGAGTCGGGGATGCCCCGCCTCCTGCGCGACAGCCCGCTGAACTCGATCTGGGAGGGCTCCGGGAACGTCGCGGCGCTGGACGTGCTGCGCGCGCTCGCCAAGGAGCCCGAGGGGCTGCCGGCGTTCCTCGCCGAGGTTGAGCTGGCCGCCGGTGCCGACGCGAGCCTCGACGCGCACATGGCGGGGCTCAAGCAGCGCCTCGCGGGGCTCGGCTCGGATGGCTCGGACCCCCAGTGGCAGGCGCGGGAGATCGTGGAGGACCTCGGCCTGGCGCTCCAAGCGTCCCTGCTCGTCCGCAACGCCCCGCCGGCAGTCGCCGACGCCTTCTGCGTGGGCCGGCTCACCGGCCGCAGCGGCCGCACCTTCGGATCCCTTCCGACGGGCGTCGACGCGGACGCGATCCTCGCCCGCGCCCTCGCGATCTAGCTAGGCCGGCGCCAACAAGCGCGTCACGTCAAGCGCGTCCTCGGTCCCGAGGCGCGCAAGTTGCATCTCCGCAAGCGCGCAGAGACGCAACGGCGATACGTCCTCGACAAACCAGCCGTGGGCGATCCGATCCATACCCGCTCCCACAAGGGGGGCAGCCACTCTGAGGGTGCTCCTAAGGGCTACGGCCTCGGTTCGGCCAGCATGAAGAACCAAATTACGTTGCCGATACAAGCGCCGTAGCGCATCACCTGCGCTGGTGCGGACATCTCTGAGACCAGCTGCCGGATCGTCGAGGATCTTGCGGATCCGCGTGACTCCGGCCAGATCGCTTGGGAAGGTTAGCCCCGTATCGCCCTCCTGAACAAGCGCCATCATCGCCTCGGTGCGCTCAAGATTGGTCTTCATTGCTTTGAGTGAGTTGGACATCTCGTCCTTCGACCCTCGGATCCGATGCCAAGCGAGATCGGTGAGCTCCGAACGACAGAAGGACGCGGCTACCAGACCAGCAAGCCGAGGAGCGACCTCATGCGCTCCCCCATCGCCTGGAGCCTTGAGGAGGCTTTCAAGCCCTGCCCAGGCTCCACTAACCGCAGCAGCTGCGGTTCCTTCGTCGAGGAGGGAGACCAATTGCAGGCCGGCATCCACTTGCTCGTCGGCGGCGTCAGCGAAGAGCTGCCCCTCCCGCGCCAGCACCGGGACGTCGACTCGGCGACTACGCGGTAGCTCGATGGGTTGCTTGGTCCCTGCTACCCACGCAATCGGCAATGGGTCCCAGCTTCCGATACGACCCCCAACAGCAATGCGCGATCCATAGATGTCGAGCAGGTTGCTGGCCCTGCGAGCCGCAGCGCCCGCATCCCGAGCGTCGAAGCTCATCGCCATGCCTCCCACCACCTTCTCCTCGATGCCCTGAAAGCCGTGCTTGGCGAGCCATGCTGAGGCTGCCTCGACGGAGTACCAGCTCTTAGGCAAGTACTTGGCCTGGGGCTGGCCGCGAAAGAGAACCATCAGTTCAAACGTCGCTGTGCGCTTCACGATGCTCTGCTGCGCGAGCACGAGAAGATCAGCGAAATCGTGGGTCTCGCCTTCGTTGTAGAGAGCAAAGCGCTGCCACCAGCGGTAAAGATGTCCTGGGCTGCTACCGCCGTCGAGCAGATATGCAGCTATATACCTGGCGATTGCCTCCGGCCCTAGATTGACCTCGCCAGCCTTTAGCGCCGCGGCCCATTTCAAGAGATAGCCCTCATCCGCACTGTCAGCGATCTCATTGAGTTGGGCGTGCACAGCTCCCCCCGCTGGAATGGGACCGGAGAGCAAGCCTGCAATCCTCCTTCGCTCCGCCTGGCCCGCGACCCCCGGATCAGGCTTGAGGAAGCCGCGCGCCGACTCCTTACAGTCCCTCAGGCTCAGCTGGGCTGCCGAGACGGGCTCTAGAAGTTCGATCGCCTCCACGGTCTCTCTGAGCCGCATCACTGAGCCGACCATCCACAGTCTCCGTTGCCAGGAGGTCCGATCGCCGAAGAAATCGAGCATCCTCGCCACAGCATCTTGCCCGGCTGTGTCCTTCACATCGAGCATCGTCAGCGCTACACTAGCCGCAGGCCAGTTATTGGCCACGATCTAACAGAGGGGAGCGCTTCGGCGTTCCCCTCTTTCAGTTTGGGGCCTTGTTTTCAGCGTTCCTCAGCTAGTCCGGCGCGGTCACGACCAGCACCTGGCGGCCCGAGCGCTGGACGAGGTCGAGCGCGAGGCTGCCGAGCAGGCGCCTGACCACGCCCTGCCTCCTGCTGGAGCCGACGACGATCAGGTCGGCGTCGATCTCGTCCGCGAACTCGATCGCAGTCTCGACGGCCGGTCCCGGCCGAACGACCGGAGTCGCCTCGAGACCGGCCTCCGCGAAGTGCCGGGCGATCTGGTCCGCGGTGACCATGGCCTGGCGGAGCAGCTCGTCGCGCGGCAGTGCCGCGAACCGCTGGCTCTCAACGTCATCCACCACGAGCGCAGTCACCTCGGCGCCCGTCTCCTCTGCCAGCTGAGCTACCGGATTCGCCAGCCACGGCTCATCGAGGCCGGTCGTGGAGACGACGAGGATCCGCTTCATGCCTGTACCTCCCTCGGTCCGGAGACGACGCGATTGACCAGCCAGAGCACGGCGCCGAGGGTCAGCAGCAGGCCGGCGCGCAGCCCGACCGTCGCGTCGTCGGACAGCTTGTCGACGATCAGGAGCACCGACACCACCGCCCCGAGCACCGGGAGGATCGAGGGCGCGTGGAAGTGGGGCTCATCCACCTCGTCGCGGCGCAGCACCAGCACCGTGACGTTGACGATCGCGAACACGCCCAGCAGCAGGAGCACGGTCGTGTCGGCGAGGTCGCTGATGTCACCGGTCGAGATCAGCACGGCCGCGATCAGCGTCGTGAAGGCGATGGCGACGTGCGGGGTGCGGCGGCCGCTCAGCACGCGGCCGAAGGCCGCCGGCACGATGTCGCGCCGCGCCATCCCGTAGACCAGCCGCGACGCCATGATCATGTTGATCAGCGCGCCGTTGGCCACGGCGAGCAGGGCGATGAAGGCGAACAGCTTGAGCGGGATGTCGAGCGGCCCCTCCTTGACGACCTCGAGCAGCGGCCCGCTCGACTCGCTGAGCTGGCCGGTCGGGACGACCATCGACGCCGTCATCGTGACCAGCAGGTAGATCACGCCGGCGATCGCCAGCCCGCCGAACAGCGCACGCGGAAAGGCACGCCCCGGATCGCGGGTCTCCTCGGCGACGTTGACCGAGTCCTCGAAGCCGATCAGCGCATAGAAAGCCAGCGACGCTCCCCCGATGATCGCCAGGAAGACGCTCTCGCCCTCCTTGAACTCGAAGTTGCGGCCGAAATCGGCATCTCCTTCACCGAGCGCGGCCACGCCCACGGCGATGATCAGCAGCAGGCCGATCACCTCGACGCAGGTCAGCAGCACGTTGACCTTGACCGACTCGGCGATGCCGCGCAGGTTGATCGCGGCGACGACCAGGATGAAGCCGAGCGCAGCCGCGATCAGCGGCACGTCCACGAACTGCTCGAGGTAATCGCCCGCGAACGCCCGGGAGAGCGTGCTGGCGGACGTGATGCCGGAGCACATCACCGCGAAGCCGACCATGAACGTGAAGAACGAGACGCGGTAGGCGCGGTCGACGTAGAGCGCCGAGCCGGCCGCCTGCGGGTACTTCGTCACCAGCTCGGCGTAGGCGAAGGCCGTGAGCACGGCGAGTATCAGCGCCGCGGTGAACGCGGTCCAGATCGCACCGCCGACCTCCGCCCCAACCGCGCCCACCAGGGCGTAGATGCCGGCCCCGAGCACGTCGCCGATCACGAAGATCAAGAGCATCCGGGAGGTGATCACACGCCGCAGCGGCGTATCGGGCGTCGCGCTCTGCTCCTGAGTCGCCTGCACGCTTTCGGGATACCCGCGATCCGCAGGAATCACTCAGACTCGCGCTCCAGAGCCTCCCCTGGGCCGCCGAGGCCGCCTTTCGCCGTTCTGTGCCAGTAGGACGATTGGGCGGCTGGAGACTGGATACCCCGTGCCGGACAGGCGTTCGAGACCGACCCAGGGGTGCAAGCTTACCGAAAGTAAGCTATACTCCGGACTCGGTAACGACTGATGAGAGGAATCGCCACGAGTACGCAAGCAATCACCTCGGACCTGACCACCGACTCGGTCCAGCTGTTCATGAACGAAGCGGCGCGCTACCCCCTCCTCACCGCCGAGGAGGAGATAGAGCTGTCCAAGCGCATCGAGCGCGGCGACCTCGCCGCCAAGGAGCGCATGGTCAACTCCAACCTGCGCCTCGTCGTATCGATCGCGCGCAAGTACCAGGGCCAGGGCCTGCCACTGGGCGACCTGATTCAAGAAGGCATGCTCGGGCTTATCCGCGCCGTCGAGAAGTTCGACTGGCGCAAGGGCTTCAAGTTCTCCACCTACGGCACGCTCTGGGTCCGCCAGGCGATCGGCCGCGGGCTGGCCAACTCGAGCCGCACGGTGCGCCTGCCCGTGCACATCGCCAGTCAGGCGCGCAAGATCCGCGACGCGGAGCGCGAGCTGGCGGTGCAGCTCGACCGCAAGCCGACCGACGAGGAGATCGCCGATGCCGTGGGCCTGACCCGCGAGGAGGTGCGCGACATCGTCGCCGCCGACATGTCCCCCGCGAGCCTCGACCGAGGGGTCGGGGACACCGAGGAGACGACGCTCGGCGAGCTGATCGCGAGCGATCAGGCAGGTCCCGACGAAGAGGTGGCGCGCGACTACGGCCAGCGGGCGGTGCTGCGCGTGATCGGCGAGCTTCCCAGCCCCGACCGCGACGTGCTCACGCTGCGCTACGGGCTCGGCGGCGGCGAGGCGGTGGCCCTCCGGGAGACCGGACGGCGCCTCGGGCTCTCCGCCGAGAGCGTCCGGCAGATCGAGAGCCGGGCGCTACAGCGCCTGGCCGATCAGGACGAGCTCGCGGCCCTGCGCGACGCCGCTTAGCGCCACCTCGATCTGAGGGGCGAAGTCGGGGCTAGGACTCGACTGCCAGGAAGACCCGGCAGCGGGCGATCTCGCGCTTGAGGCGGCTCTTCTCCTCGCTGCCGTCCTCGGCAGCGGAGAGGCCGTCCTGCGCCTCCTTGAGGCGCGCCTCGAGCGCCGGGCGGTCGAGGTCCTCGGGCTTGATCGCGTCCTCCACGATCAGCAGCGCCGAGTTGTCGACCACCTGGAGGTAGCCCTCGCCCTGGGCGAAGCGGATCGTGCTCGCGCTCTCCGGGTTCTCCGAGCCGCTCTCGTAGAGGCGCAGCTCCGCGGGCTCGAGCATCGCCATCAACGGCGCGTGGTTGGCGAGGACGCCGATCGAGCCGACCGCGGTGCGGGTGGAGATCATCTCGACCTCGCCCTCCCAGGCCTTGCCCTCGGGCGTCAGCACCTCCACGGGAAACGTAGAGCGCGCCATCAGTTGCCTCTGCCGCCCGCGCGGGGGGAGCTGCCGGCCATCGTGCGCCTAGCCGTCCTTCTTCGCGGCCTCGAGGACGTCCTCGATGGTGCCCTTGAGCAGGAAGGCGCGCTCGGGCACGTCGTCGTGCTGACCGTCGACGATCTCCTTGAACGAGCGGACCGTCTCCTCGATCGGCACGTACTGGCCGGGAGTTCCGGTGAACGCCTCGGCGACGTGGAACGGCTGCGAGAGGAAGCGCTCCACCTTGCGCGCCCGCTGCACGACGACCTTGTCCTCGTCCGAGAGCTCGTCGATGCCGAGGATGGCGATGATGTCCTGGAGTTCCTTGTAGCGCTGCAGGATCTCCTGGACGCGCGTCGCGACGTCGTAGTGCTCCTGGCCGACGACGTCCGGCTTGAGGATCGTGGACGTCGAGTCGAGCGGGTCGACCGCCGGGTAGATGCCCTTCTCCGAGATCGAGCGGGAGAGCACCGTCGTGGCGTTGAGATGCGCGAACACCGAGGCCGGAGCCGGGTCCGTGAGGTCGTCGGCCGGCACGTAGATCGCCTGCACCGAGGTCACCGAGCCCTGACGGGTCGAGGTGATCCGCTCCTGGAGCTGGCCCATCTCGGTCTCCAGCGTCGGCTGGTATCCCACCTGCGAGGGCATGCGGCCAAGCAGCGCCGAGACCTCGGAGCCCGCCTGCACGAAGCGGAAGATGTTGTCGATGAAGAGCAGCACGTCCTGGCCGCCCTGATCGCGGAAGTACTCCGCCATCGTCAGGCCGGACAGCGCGACGCGCATGCGCGCGCCGGGCGGCTCGTTCATCTGGCCGAAGACGAGCATCGTCTTGTCGAGGACGCCCGACTCCTTCATCTCGAGCCAGAGGTCGTTCCCCTCGCGCGAGCGCTCGCCGACGCCGCAGAACGCGGACAGTCCGCCGTGCTCCTTGGCGAGGTTGTTGATCAGCTCCTGGATCAGCACCGTCTTGCCGACGCCCGCGCCGCCGAACAGGCCGACCTTGCCGCCCTTGGCGTACGGCGCGAGCAGGTCGACGACCTTGATGCCGGTCTCGAAGATCTCGCGCGTCGGGGTCAGGTTCTCGACGGTCGGGGCGGGGCGATGGATCGGCCAGCGCTCCTCGTACTCCACGTCGCCGGCCTGATCGATCGGCTCGCCCAGCAGGTTGAAGATGCGGCCGAGCGTGCCCTTGCCTACGGGCACAGTGATCGGGCCGCCGGTGTCGCGGACCTCGGTCCCGCGGCTGAGGCCGTCGGTGGCGTCCATGGCGACCGCGCGGACGCGGTCGTCGCCGAGGTGCTGCTGCACCTCGCAGACGAGCTTGATCGGGTCGCCGCCCGGCTCGAGCGGCGGCATGTCGATCTCGACCGCGTTGTAGATCTCGGGCAGCTCGTCGGGGAAGACGGCCTCGATGACCACGCCGGTGATCTCCTCGACCCGCCCGGCCTTGACGCCCTCTCGACTCTTGGTTGCGGCTTCCACGTCTTCTCCTTGGCTCGTCTAAGTCTTCGAAATGGTCGTGATCGGCGCTACGAGAGCCCCTCGGCCCCGGCAACGACCTCCATGATCTCCTGAGTGATCTCCGCCTGGCGCCGGCGGTTCATCTCGAGAGTGAGGTCGTCGATCATGTCGCTCGCGTTCTCCTGCGCGCTGCGCATCGCCGTCATGCGCGCTCCGTGCTCCGAAGCCGTCGACTCCAGGAGCGCTCGGAAGATGCTGATCTCTATGTAGTCCGGCACGAGCCGCTGGAGGATCTCCTCCGGCTCGGGCTCGTAGAGCCAAGATGTGCGGTGGCCTTGCTCCTCGGCCGCCTCGTCGCCGTTCTCGTCCTCGGCCGACAGGTCCTCGATCGCCTGCAGGGGCAGCAGGACGTCGGTCGTGACGGTCTGCGTGAGCGGCGAGACGTAGCCGTTGTAGATCACCTCGACGCGGTCGACCTTGCCGTCCACGTAGGCGCTCGATACGTCGCCGGCGATGTCGCGGGCGTCGGCGAAGGCGGGTCGGTCGGTGAAGCCCTCCCAGGCGGTGGCGACCTCGTGGCCGCGGAAGCGCAGCGAGCCGACGCCGCGGCGCCCGGAGGCGTACCAGACGACCTCCTTGCCCTCGGCCTTCAGCTCCTCGGCGCGACGGTTGCCGGCGCGCACGATCTGCGAGTTGAACGCACCCGCGAGGCCGCGATCGCCGGTCACCAGGAGGAGGCCCACCCGGCGCACCTCCTCGCGCTCCTCGAGCACCGGCATGTTCGGGATGCGGTCGACCGCCTCGACCGTCCGGCGGGTCATCCGCCGGATCGCCGACGCGTAGGGGCGCAGGGACTGGATCCGCTGCTCGGCCCGGCGCAGCCTGGCGGCCGCCACCATCTCCATGGCACGCGTGATCTTCTGGATGTTCCGCACCGAGGAGATGCGGTTCTTGACGTCCTTCTGCGAAGCCATGAGCTATGCGGCGGCGGGAGCCTTCTCCTCCTCTGACTCCGCATCTCCGCTGGTGCGGCCAGGCGCCTGGCGCTCCTCCTCGGAGAGGATGCGGTCGGACTCGCCCGCCTCGAGGGGGTTGCCCTCGGAGTCGAAGTCGGGGCCGAAGTCGTCGATCGCCTCTGCGATCGACTTGCCCAGATCGGCCTCGATCTCGTCGGACCAGTCGCCCTCGTTCAGCTTCGCCATCAGGTCGCTCTTCTCGGAGTGGAGGCGCTGCAGCAGCGTCTCGTGGAACTCGCTGACGCGGTCGACCTTGATGCGGTCGAGGAATCCGCCGGTTCCCGAGTAGATCGCGGCCACCTGGTCGGCCGGCTTCCAAGGCTTCAGCTCGGCCTGGTTGAGCGTCTCCACGAGACGCTCACCGCGGGCCAGCGTGGCCTGGGTCGAGGCGTCTAGCTCTGAGCCGAACTGGGCGAACGCCTCGAGCTCGCGGTACTGGGAGAGCTCGATGCGCAGCTTGCCGGCAACCTTCTTCATCGCCTTCGGCTGCGCGTTGCCGCCGACTCGCGACACCGAGATGCCGACGTTGATCGCCGGGCGGACGCCCGAGCGGAACAGGTCTCCCTCGAGGAAGATCTGGCCGTCGGTGATCGAGATCACGTTGGTCGGGATGTAGGCGGAGACGTCGCTCGCCTGCGTCTCGATGATCGGCAGGGCGGTGTGCGATCCCCCACCGAGCTCGTCGTTGAGCTTGACCGAGCGCTCGAGCAGCCTGGAGTGCAGGTAGAAGACGTCGCCCGGGTAGGCCTCGCGGCCCGGCGGGCGGCGCAGCAGCAGGGACATCTGCCGGTAGGCGAACGCGTGCTTGGTCAGGTCGTCGTAGACGCAGAGCGCATGTCCGCCCTTGTAGAGGAAGTACTCGCCCATCGCGGCGCCCGCGTAGGGCGCCATGAACTTGATCGGCGCGGCCTCGTCGGCGGACGCGGCCACGATGATCGTGTTGTCCATCGCGTTGTGCTCGCGCAGCGTCTCCGCCACCTGCACCACGGTCGACATCCGCTGGCCGATCGCGACGTAGATCGAGATCACGCCGTTGTCGCGGTTGTTGATGATCGTGTCGATCGCGATCTGGGTCTTGCCGGTCTGGCGGTCGCCGATGATCAGCTCGCGCTGGCCGCGGCCGATCGCGATCATCGAGTCGATCGCCTTGACGCCCGTCTGCAGCGGCTGCTCGACCGGCTGGCGCTGGACGACGCCGGGAGCCTTGAACTCGGCGGGGCGCGTCTGGGTGGTCTTGAGGTCGCCCTTGCCGTCGAGCGGGTTGCCGAGCGGGTCGACGATGCGGCCGAGCAGCTCCTCGCCGACCGGGATCTCGAGCAGCTTGCCCGTCCGCTTGACGGTGTCGCCCTCCTCGATCTTGTCCCAGTCCCCGAAGAGGACGGCGCCGACGTTGTCCGACTCGAGGTTGAGCGCGAGGCCGATCACGTCGTGCGGCAGCTGGAGCATCTCCAGCGACATGCAGTTGTCGAGCCCGTGGACGCGCGCGATGCCGTCGGCGATCGAGAGGACGGTGCCGACCTCGGACAGGTCCGCGCCGCCGTCGTCGAGGCCCTCGATGCGGCTCTTGAGGATGCTGGTTATCTCGTCTGGCTTGATCTGCATAGTTCTTGGGGGCCTTTCTAAGCCGCCTTTGCGACTTGCTTTCTAAGTCTCTCGAGTCTGTTGCGCACGCTCGCGTCCAACACCATGTTGCCGACCTGGAGAACGAGGCCGCCGAGCACGTCCGGGTCGACCTGACTGGACAGATCGACGCGCTGGCCGGTCTGCTCCTCGATCCGCTTCCCAATGCCCTCCACGAGCCCGGAATCAAGCTCCACGGCGCTCGTCACCGACACGGACAGCAGCTTGTTCTCACGCCGCCACAATGCGTCGAACTCACGCCTGATACGGAAGATAGCGGGCATCCTGTGCCGCTCCGCGAGCAGCTCGAGGAAGCGGACGAAATTGGCGTCGGCGCCCTCGATCAGCGCGCCGATCCCCTCCTTCTTCTCCTGCGAGGAGAAGTAGGGCGAGAAGAAGAACACCTGCAGGTCACGGCTGCCGTCGAGCGCTTCGGCGAACTCGCCCAGCTCCTCGTGCACGCGATCGAGGACGTCGTGCTCCGACGCGACCTCGAACAGCGAGCGGCTGTAGACCTCGGCGATCTCCTCCATGGCGTTAGGAGCGCCCCTCCTCTGGTCCGGCCAGGGCGGAGAAGTCCACTTCGCTCAGCGCCTCCTCGATCAGGCGCCGGTGATCGGCGTCGTCGAGGGACTTGCGGGTGACCTTCTCGGTCGCGACCAGGGTCAGGTCGGCGACCTCCTTGCGGATCTCGTCGAGCGCACGCCGGGTCTCGGCCTCGATGTCCTTGCGAGTGGCCTCCAGCAGCTCCTCGCGGTACTCCTTGGCCTGCGACTTCGTCTCGTCGATGTGCGCATCGGCCGCCTTGCGGGAGCGGGCCACGATGTCCTCGGCCTGCTCGCGCGCCTCCTTCAAGCGGGCGCGGTACTCCTCGAGCAGCTCCTCGGCCTCGGCCTTGGTGCGAACCGCCGCCTGGATCGACTCGTTGATCGTCGCGGCGCGCTTGTCGAGCGCCTCGCCGATCAGCGGGAAGGCGAACTTGCGCAGGATCAGCAGCGACACGCCGAACGCGATCAGCGTCCAGAGCATCAGGCCGACGTCGGGTGAGACGAGGAAGCTGCCTCCCTCCTCCTCGACGTGCGCAGCGCCCTCGGTGGCCGCCAGGACCAGCGTCGCGATGTTGGTGAATGCCTCCAACGTCGTGGCCTAGAGGAAGAAGGCGATGAGGCCGAAGATGAAGGTGTAGAAGGCGACCGCCTCTGTCAGCGCGAAGCCGAGCCAGCGAATCGACTGCAGCTCATCCTTCATCTCGGGCTGACGGGCGACCGACTCGATCTCCTTGCCGAAGATGATGCCGATGCCGATGCCGGCGCCGATCGATCCGAGCCCGGCGCCCACGCCGAGTGCTATCGCCTTGCCGGCGTCGGTGATCGCTTGTGCATCGGCCGACTGGGCGAGTGGGAGCAGCAGGTCCACTTGTCCTCCTTAGTGGTGTTCAGCGGTCGCGCCGCCGAGATAGATGGATGTGAGAGTCGCAAAGATGAACGCCTGAAGCGTGGCGACCAGCCCGATCTCGAACAGGAAGAACGGGATCGCCATGCCCAGGGTGAAGACGCCAAGCGCGGACAAGCCGAGCAAGACCACGAGGCCACCGGCCATGAACAGGATCAGCAGGTGGCCCGCGAGGATGTTCGCGAAGAGCCGCACGGAGAGCGAGATGATCCGGACGAAGTCCGAGATCACCTCGATCACGAACAGCGGGATCGCGCCCGGGCCTGAGATGCCCGGAGGGACGAAGCTCTTGGTGAAGCCGACGAAGCCCTTCACCCGAACGCCCTCGACGTGGTAGGCGACCCAGACGACGAGCGTCAGGGCCAGTGGTATCGAGAGGTTCGCGGTTGCGGCGTAGATCGCCAGCGAGGGGATCTCGGCGCCGAAGATGTGGACCGGGTGCTCGGTGTTGGTGGGCAGCGGCAGGTAGCCGAGCATGTTCGAGAACCAGATGAAGAAGAACAGGGTCGCGATGAAGGCGAACCACTTGGTGGCCATCGGGCTGCTCATGTTCTGCCCGGTGATGTTGTGGCGCGTCATGTCGTAGGCGACCTCGACGGCCGTCTGGACGCGGTTCGGCTTGGCCTTCATGCGGCGGGCTATGTAGACCATCGTGCCGGTCGTGGCGATCGCGGCGAGCAGGAGGTACATGACCGCCTTGGTGATGCTCATGTCGATGCCGAAGACGTGCAGCTCGATCCAGGGGTTGAGCCGGAACTCCTCTTGCGGCTGGAAGGCGTCGTTGCGGCCCTCGCTGCCGAACAGCAGGCCGAGGGCGATCGCCAGCGCGAGCCAGATGCCGAAGCCGATCAGGACCTTGTTGCGGGTCCTCATGAGCCGATGTCCTCGAGCGGCTTGACGATCAGCAACGTGCTGAAGGAGACGGTGAACAGGGCCGCGGCGAGCAGTGCCGCGGCGAGGCCGGCCTCACGCTCGATCAGGCCTACGAGCAGCACCGACAGCCCGACCAGCCAGAGGCGCGCGACCATCGTGCCGGCCATGACGCCCATTGCGGCCCGCCTGTCACCCGTGGCCGCGGCGCGGCGCGTGGCGAACGCGTTGACGCCGCGCTGGGCGAGCCAGGCGGCGGCGATCCCGGCGTAGCCGAGCAGCGGCAGCCCCGCAATCAGGAACAGCGGCAGGGCCAGTGCGAGCACCAGCAGATCGAGATAGCGGAGGAAGGCGAGCACGTATTCGGCCCCGTCCGACCCCTTAGAGGTTGCAACGGCTTGGGTGGTCAAGGGGTCGGTGACTCTATATGAGGAGGCTCAGAGAACGCCCTCCGGTGCCGCTCCTACACAACTCGGAGGAGCGCCTCCACGACCCGTTCGTCGAACTGCCGGCCCGCTCCCTCGCGCAGCTGGGTGCAGGCCTCCGCGACCTCGAGCGACGGCCTGTAGGGACGATCCGCGGTCATCGCCTCGTAGGCGTCCGCCACCGCCAGGATCGACGCCTCGAGCGGAACCTCGCCCGCCGCGCGGCCTTCCGGGTAGCCGGTGCCGTCGGGGCGCTCGTGATGGGCGCGTATCCACTCCCCGATGTCGCTGAAATCGGTCGTGTCGAGCATCCGCGCGCCCACCTCCGGATGGGAATGCACCCACTTCCAATCGCTCTCGTCGAGCGGCCCGCGCTTGCTGAGGAGCTCGTCCGGGACACCCACTCGCCCGACGTCGTGCAGGATCCCGGCGATGCGCACCCGCTCGACGGCATTCGGCGAGAGGCCGAGCTCGCGGGCGATCAGCTCGGCGTAGCGACCGACACGGTGGCAGTGCGTGGCGCTGCCCGAGTCCCGCACGTCGAGCGCCTCCGCCAGATTGAGCAGCATCGCCAGCTCCACGTGCCCCTCGTCGTGGCCGCGAGGCGCCCGAGCCAGGATCCCCGGCACCTCGGCGCTCGAGATCACGCAGCGGTTGCGGCCGAGGCGCTTGGCGGCGTACAGGGCCTGGTCCGCGGCCTGCAGGAGGGCCGCCGGCGTCTGACCGTGGATCGGGAAGCTGACGATGCCAAAGCTGGCCGTCAGCGGCCCGGCGCCGCCCACCTCGAAGGTCTCCTCGATGCCCCGGCGCAGGCGCTCCGCAAGCAGGTACGCGCCGTGCTCGTCGGTGTCGGGGGCCAGGATCGCGAACTCCTCCCCGCCGACGCGCGCGGCGGAGTCCCAGCTCCGCTTGGAGGCTTGGATCGCCTCGCTGACGCGACGCAGGACATCGTCCCCCGCCCCGTGCCCGAAGCGGTCGTTGATCGCCTTGAAGCGGTCCAGGTCGCCCACGATCACGCTGAGGCCGCGATCGGTGCGTCGGGCCCGTTCGAGCTCCACCTCGAAGGCCTCCTCGAAGCCGCGGCGGTTCAGGAGGCTCGTCAGCGGGTCGGTGCGGGCTGCGTCGGTCAGGTTGGAGATGAGGCCGGTGAGGCGGTCCCGGACGATCGCCACGAGCAGTCCCGCCGAGATGAGGGTTCCCATCGTCGCCGTCCAGTCGGCGAGCGGCACGTGATCCAGGTCACGGGTGTCCAGCTCGACGCCGAACAGGACGCCGATGACGGCCATGTGGAGAAAGGCCGCGGGCAGCGAGAAGAAGTAGAAGACGTAGATCGTCACCCAGAGGTAGGGCAGCGGGCCGTATGAGGCGTCCGCGCCCCAGCCGTGGATGGCCACGGTGGTGATGATCGAGGCCCACAGGGCCCCGAAGTGGAATACCCACAGCGGCAGCCGGGCGAAGCCGATGGCCGCGGCGGCGGCGAGCGGGACCGCACCGGCCACGGCCAGCAGGATCTCGCCGGTGTTCATTCGGGCGCTGTGCGGCAGTACGACGGCGAGCAACGCCAGGATGATGCCGGCGGTTGCGAACCAGAAAGCGGCGCGCGCCATCGCCGCCCTGCTTCCAGGGAGAGACATCTCCTCTATCGACGTTCGCCAACCGAGGCGCTCTCGGAGGGGCGATTCCAATGCTCCTCCAGTCATCGTCGCTGGCAATGCCGTGGGTCGGCTGGCAGAGCGCTCGCCTGACGCTGCTACTGCCCTCGGCCCAATATAGGTCCGATCCTATTTTATCGCCACAGGAGCGCGGCCCACTACCGTTGGGCGGCATGTGGCTCAGCCGAGACCTGGAGCTCCGTCCGCGACCTCGCGGCTTCCACCTGGTCACCCGGGACGTGGTCGCGGCGGTGCCCGAGCTGAGCGAGCTCCGTGCCGGACTGCTGCACGTGCACATCCACCACACCTCCGCGTCGCTCACGCTGAACGAGAACGCCAGCGCCGACGTGCGGGAGGACTTCGAATCGTGGTTCAGCCGCGCCGTCCCGGAGGACGCCCCGTACTGGCGCCACACGCTGGAGGGACCCGACGACATGCCTGCGCACATAAAGGCGTCGTTGCTGGGTCCCTCGCTGACGCTGCCGCTGCGCGACGGCGCGCTGGTGCTCGGCACCTGGCAGGGGATCTACCTCTGCGAGCACCGCGATCGCGGCGGCCCGCGCATGCTGACCCTGACGCTGCACGGGGAGTGAGCGCCACCGGCTGAGTATCGTCCTCCACCTATGCGAACATGTGTTCGCATGAGATGGGACGGGCTCAAGGTGGAGGAAGAGGCAAGCCGGCAGCTGCCGGGCTACCGAGAGCCGGCGACCGTGCGCACCTTCGACGCGCCGGAGGCGATGGACATCCGCTTCTACGAGGTGCGCGCCAAGTCTGCGCTCAACCGCGTCCCGGCCGCATCGCGCATGCCCTTCCGCTGGACCGTCAACCCCTACAGGGGTTGCACACATGCGTGTACCTACTGCATAGACGGCGACACCCCGATCCTGCTGGCGAACGGTCGCACCAAGCCGATGCGCGAGATCGAGGTCGGGGATCGCGTCTACGGCACCGAATGCCGCAGCTCCTATCGCCACTACGCCCCGACAGAGGTCCTCGCCCACTGGAAGACCTCCAAGCCCGCCTACCGCGTCGTTCTCGAAGACGGTCGCGAGCTCGTGGCCAGCGGCGACCACCGCTTCCTCACCCGCCGTGGGTGGAAGTACGTCACGGGCACCGGGCAGGGGAGCGCACGGCGTCCTCACCTGACCGTCAACAGCAAGCTGATGGGCACCGGCGCCTTCGTTGCGCCTCCGCCCCATTCCGTCGACTATCAGCGCGGCTATCTCTGCGGAATGATCCGTGGGGACGGGCACCTCGGCTCGTACTCGTACCAGCGGCCGGGTCGCACGATCAACGATCACCACCGCTTTCGGCTGGCACTCGCAGACTTGGAGGCGCTGTGGCGCACGCGCGACTTCTTGGCGGCGATCGACGTCCCGACCAAGGAGTTCGCCTTCCATGCCGCGACTGCAAGCCGGCGCGCGATCACGGCGATCAGGACTTCGGCTCGCGACAAGGTCGAGGCAATTCGAGCGGCGACGGTGTGGCCGACCTCACCGACCGACGAGTGGCGCAAGGGCTTCCTCGCCGGGATCTTCGACGCCGAGGGAAGCCATGGCCAATGCGTCCGGATCGCCAACAGCGACCCCGAGATCATCGGCTGGACGGTCTCCTGCCTCCAGCGGTTCGGATTCACCACTGTGGTCGAGCGGCCCGAGAGCACCCGCGTCATGAACGTGCGACTCCGAGGTGGACTGCCCCAGGTGCTGCGGTTCTTCCACACGGTCGACCCGGCGATAACCCGCAAGCGCGTGATCGACGGCATCGCCATCAAGACCAACGCCCCACTCGGCGTCGCGGCGATCGAGCCGCTCGGACCGGCGGCCATGCCGCTGTACGACATGACGACCGGCACCGGAGACTTCATCGCCAACGGCGTCGTCAGCCACAACTGCTTCGCCCGGCCGACGCACAAGTACCTGGACCTGTCGCCCGGCCGGGACTTCGAGCGAGAGATCATCGTGAAGGTCAACGCGCCGGAGGCGCTGCGCGCTCAGCTGTCGCGGCCGTCGTGGAAGCGCGAGCACGTGGCGCTCGGCACCAACACCGATCCGTACCAGTGGGTGGAGGGCCGCTACAAGCTGATGCCCGGCATCTGGGAGGCGCTGCGCGACACCGACACTCCGTGCTCGGTCCTCACCAAGTCGCCGCTGCTGCTGCGAGACCTGCCGCTCCTGAAGGAGCTGGCCGACCGTGTGGGCTTCACCGCCAGCCTCTCGGTGCCGACGCTCGACGAGAAGGCGTGGCGGGCGACCGAGCCGCACACCCCGCATCCGCGGGCACGGCTCGAGGCCGTGGCGGAGCTCAACCGCGCCGGCGTGCCCACCGGCATCCTGATCGCGCCGCTGATGCCCGGGATCAACGACTCGCCCGCACAGGTGGAGGAGATCCTCCGGCTGGCAGGAGAGGCCGGCGCCACGAGCGCTGGGGGCCTCTGCCTGCACCTGCGCGGGGAGGTCCGGGGGATCTTCTTCGACTGGCTGCGCACCCACCGGCCGGACCTCGTGCCGCGCTACGAGCAGCTCTACGCCCGTGGCGCCTACGCGCCCCGCGAGGAGCGCGACCGGATCTCCCGGCTCCTGCGACACAAGGACTGGCCGCCGCGTCAGCGCTGGAGCGATTCGCTGCGCCGCGGCGGGCCCATGCCCGACAGCGGCTCAGAGGCCCGGGCTGACCGGGGCCCGGATCAGCCCACGCTCTTCTAGCCCACGCTCAGGATGCGGCGAGCTGCTCGAGCTCCGCGTAGAGCTTCTTGACCGCGCGTTGGGCGGCTGCGTGGCGCTTGGTGGAATCGGCTGAGCGCTCGGGGCTCGCCCACGAGGTGGGGTCCGCCAGCTCGTCCTCCAAGGTGGCGAGCGCGGACTCGGCATCGGCGATCGCCTGCTCGAGCTGGCCCTCGCGGCGCTGCGCGTTCTTCGACCTGGCCGGCTTCTGCTTCCCGCCCGCCTTCTCGCGGCCACCGCCGTTCGAGCTCTCCGCCTTGCGCGGCTTGCTCGCGGCGCCGGGGCGCTGCTCCTCCTCTTCGCGCTTGCGCTGATACTCGGGCCAGCCGCCCATGTAGCTGTGCAGTCCCTCGTCCTCGAACGCGATCAGGCGGGTGCCCACCGCGTCGAGCAGGGCGCGATCGTGCGACACGAGCAGGAGCGTGCCGTCGAAAGCCCCGAGGGCGTCCTCGAGCGCCTCTCGGCTCTCCACGTCGAGGTGGTTGGTCGGCTCGTCGAGGACCAGCAGGTTCGCCCCCGAGGAGACGAGGATGGCCAGCGACAGCCGCTGGCGCTCCCCTCCCGAGAGCCCGCTGATCGGCTTCTCGGCGTCGCGTCCCGAGAACAGGAAGCGGCCGAGCAGCGCGCGCGTCTTGTTCGGCGGCAGCCCCGTGGCGCGCTGAGCCGCCTCGAGCGCGCTCCCGTGCTCGTCGAGCTCCTCGGCGTGCTGGGAGAGGTAGCCGAGCGTGACGTTGTGGCCGCGGCTGAGCTTGCCGCCGTCGAGCGGGCGGCGATCGGTGAGGGCGTTGAGCAGAGTCGTCTTCCCCGACCCGTTTGCGCCCACCAGAGCGACGTGCTCGCCGCGCTCCAGCCAGAGCTCCCCGCCGTCGAGCAGGGTCCTGCCCCCCACCTCGAGCCGGCCGTCCGCCAGCTCGAACACGACCTTGCCCGAGCGCTCGGCCTTCGCGAACGTGAAGGAGAGGGACTTACCGTCCTTCGGGCCGCCGGAGATCCGCTCCATCTTGTCGAGCTTCTTGACACGCGACTGGGCCTGGCGGGCCTTGGACGCCTTTGCCCGGAAGCGCTCCACGAAGCGCTCCATGCGGGCTATCTCCGCCTCCTGCTTGTCGATCGCGCGGCCGAGCGCCAGCTCGCGCGCCGCCTTCTCGGTGCGCCATGCGTGCCACGGGCCCGAGAAGAAGCGCGCGCGTCCCCCCTCCAGCTCGAGCACCGAGGTGCCCACGGCCTCGAGGAACCAGCGGTCGTGGGCCACCAGCACCACGGCCGCGTCGATCTCCATCAGGTACTTCTCGAGCCACTCCAGCGAGTTGATGTCCAGGTGGTTGGTCGGCTCGTCGAGCAGCAGCAGGTCCGGAGCGCCGGCGAGTGCGCGGGCGAGCGAGGCGCGGGTCAGCTCACCGCCTGAGAATCCCTCGAGCGGACGGTCGAGCTGCGAGTCCTCGAAGCCCAGGCCCTTCACCACGTCGAGCACCCGCTCGCGCCAGCCGTAGCCCCCGGCGTGCTCGAGCCGGCTCTGTGCCTTCGCGTAGCGATCGAGCGTGCGCTGGTCGTGCGCTCCGTCGGCCATCGCCTGCTCCAGGCGAGTGAGCTCCTCTTCGAGCGCCACCAGCTCGGAGCAGCCGGCGAGCACGTACTCGCGCAGCGACAGGCCCCGCTCCCGCGGCGGCCGCTGGTCGTGAAGCACCACCCGCACGCCCTTGGACACCGTCAGCTCGCCTCCGTCGAAGGAGGCCTGCCCGGCGAGCACGCGCAGCAGCGTGGTCTTCCCGGACCCGTTGCGCCCAGAGAGGGTCAGCCGGTCGCCGCGCTCGAGCTTGAGGCTGACGCCGCTGAACAGGGGACGGCCCGCGATGTCCTTGTCGAGGGCGGAGGCGATGAGCACGGCCATCCCTTGATCGTAAGAGGTCTCCTCTCAGAGAGGACACCGCCCCGGTCGGCCGACAGCGGTCAGGTGATGGCGTCGAACTCGCCGGTCTCCAGCTCCCGCTCGATCTCCTCGTCGATCTCGTGCTCGGAGAGCGGGGGCGCCTCCCCCCGCTCGGCGGCCCGGCGCAGCTGGCGCTCGCGGAAGCGGCGGAACTTGAAGATCTCCAGCACCAGCACTAGGTACAGGCTCGCCGCGAGGGCGATCAGGCCGAAGCAGACCATCACGAGCGCCCAGCCGACGTTGAGCGAGCCGCCGTCCTCGGAGTAGGGGACGAAGCGGAGGGCAAGCGCCAGCATCGCGAGCGAGATCGTCCACGCGTAGAGGTAGAGGACGGTGCGCCGCTGGGAGAAGCCGATGTTGGCGAAGCGGTGGTGGAAGTGCCATCGGTCGGCCGAGTACACCGGCTGGCGGTACTTGATCCGCTTGGCCACGACGAAGGTCGCGTCGGCAGCCGGAACGGCGAGGATCACCAGTGGGAAGAACAGGGCCACGACGGCCGCCGTCTTCAACACGCCCTGGATCGCGATGCAGGCGAGCAGGAGCCCCAGCAGGTTGGAGCCCGAGTCCCCCATGAAGACCGACGCCGGATGGAAGTTGTGGCGCAGGAAGCCGACGGCCGCACCCGCGGTGGCCGCGGCGAGGATGCCGGCGTCGACCCTGTCGAGCGAGAGCGCGATGACGGCGAAGGTCGCCGCGGCAATGGTGCACACGCCCGCGGCGAGGCCGTCGACGCCATCGGTGAAGTTCACGACGTTCATCACCGCGACGATCCCGATGAGCGTCAGCGGATAGCTCCAGTCGCCGAGGTCGAGCGGGTCGAGGAACGGCAGCGTGATGTTCCCCACCCGCACCTCGCACAGAACCGGGATCAGCGCGGCGCCGAACTGCCCGAGGAGCTTGACGAACGGGTTGAGGCCGCCGGGACGGGCGTCGTCCAGCGCTCCGACCAGGGTGATCGCCGCCGCCCCGCCGAGGATTCCCCGCATCTCCTGGGTGCCCGGCAGGAACAGCGCAGAGGCCGCGAGCACCCCCGCGAAGATCGCCAGGCCGCCCAGCCTGGGCATCGGCTGATCGTGGAGGTCCCGCTCGCGCGGCACGACGATCGCGCCGACCCTGCGAGCCAGCCGCGCGGTGAGCGGCGTGAGCACCACGGCCACTGCACCGGCGACGAGGAACGCCCAGAGCGCGTCGAGGTCGTTCATCGCATCCGGAGCCTACCCGTGGCGCAGGCGAGCAACCGAGACACCGCAGACAGAACCTGCTCAGGTCTGAGAGGCAAGCCTGGCCAGGAAGCAGGGAGCGACGTGTGCGCCAGCACACGAGCGACCGATGACACCGCCAGGCGCCCGCCGCTCAGGCCTGAGGGAGGACCCAGAAGGCGATGACGGCGTACTGCAGCGCCGCCGCCACGATCACGAGCACGTGGAAGACCTCGTGGTACCCAAAGACCGTGGGGATGGGATCCGGGCGGCGCATGGCGTAGACGACCGCGCCGGCGGTGTAGAGAGCGCCGCCCACGGCCACCATCACCGAGGCGGCGATGCCCACCTCGGCGAAGAGGTCGGGAATGGTGGCGACGGCCGCCCAGCCGAGCAGGACGTAGATGAGTGCGGCGAGCCACTTCGGCGCGTCGATCCAGAGCATCTTGAGCGCGATGCCGCCGAGCGCGCCGACCCAGATGACGGCGAGGACCACGTCGGCGAGGCGGCCGTCGAGCACGAGCAGGGCGAAGGGCGTGTAGGTGCCCGCGATCAGCAGGAAGATCGCCGAGTGGTCGAGACGGCGCATCCAGCGGCGGGCGCCGGCCGTGCGCCAGGTGACGCGGTGGTAGAGCGCGCTGGTGCCGAACAGCAGCGCAACGCAGCCCGCGTAGATGGCGGCCGCGAGGGTGCCCCGCCCTGGCGGGGCGGTCACCACGAGCACCACTCCGAGCACCAGGGAGATGAAGAAGGCCCACTGGTGCGTAACGCCGCGCCACTGCGGGCGACTGAGGATCGCCTGCTCGACGTCGAAGCGTGGGGCAGCCTGCGGCATGCCCCTAACCCTAGACAGCCGCGACGGGCTTGGAAAGGTGCGAGTAGAGCGGGTAGCGCTCGGCGAGCGCCCGCGTGCGCTCAGAGAGGTCGGCGCGACGGGCATCGGTGAAGTCGCCCTTGAGCGCCTCGGCGATCACCTTGCCGACCTCGCGGAAGTCCTCGACCTGGAAGCCGCGGGTGGCGAGCGCCGGGGTGCCGACCCGCAGGCCCGAAGAGACGGCCGGCGGCCGCGGGTCGTTGGGAACCGCGTTGCGGTTGGCGGTGATGCCGATCGCGTCGAGCCTGTCCTCGCCCTGCTGGCCGTCGATCTCTGAGTTGCGCAGGTCCACCGGCACGAGGTGCACGTCGGTGCCGCCGGTCAGCACGTCGATGCCGGCGCCCAGCAGCTCCTCGGCGATCACGGCTGCGCCTTCGCGAGTGCGCCGCTGGCGCTCGCGGAACAGGTCCGACTGGGCGATCTTGAACGCGACGGCCTTGGCGGCCACGACGTGCATCAGCGGGCCGCCCTGCTGGCCGGGGAAGACCGCCGAGTTGACCTTCTTCGCGTGCTCCTCGCGGCTCAGGATCAGCCCCGAGCGCGGGCCGCCGAGCGTCTTGTGCACGGTGGTGGTGACGATGTCCGCGTGGGGCACCGGGCTGGGGTGCTCGCCCGCCGCGACGAGGCCGGCGAAGTGCGCCATGTCGACCATCAGGTAGGCACCCACCGAGTCGGCGATCTGACGGAAGAGCTCGAAGTCGAGCTGGCGCGGATACGCCGACCACCCGGCCACGATCAGCTTGGGGCGGAACTCCTCGGCGAGGCGCTGCAGCGCATCCATGTCCACGCGCGAGTCGGTGTCCCTCACCCCGTAGGCCACTACGTCGTACAGGCGGCCGGAGAAGTTGATCTTCATGCCGTGGGTCAGGTGGCCGCCGTGATCGAGCTTCATGCCGAAGATGCGGTCGCCCGGCTCGATCAGCGCGTGGTAGGCGGCGGCGTTCGCCTGGGCTCCCGAGTGGGGCTGGACGTTCACGTGCTCGGCTCCGAAGAGGCTCTTCGCCCGGTCGATCGCCAGCTGCTCGGCCACGTCGACGTGCTCGCAGCCGCCGTAGTAGCGCTTGCCCGGATAGCCCTCGGCGTACTTGTTGGTCAGGACCGAGCCCTGGCAGTCGAGAACCGCCTGCGGAACGAAGTTCTCGGAGGCGATCATCTCCAGCGTCTCCCCCTGCCGGCGGAGCTCGTCCTCGAGCACCGCGGCTATCTCGGGATCGACCTCGGAGACGGGCTTGGAGAAGTAGTCGGGGCTCAGATCGCTCACGTTCGCCAAGGTACCAAGGTCCCCTACAGCGACCGCGCCAGGTCCGCAGCGGGCACGGCTCCCTCGCGGAGCACCGTGTGCCGGCCGTCCTGCTCGTAAGCGGTGAGGTCCACGACCGTGGACGGGACTCCCGGCAGCTCGCCGCCGTCGAGCGCCAGGTCGACACCCGCGCGGATCTCCCCCGGCACGTCCTCCAAGCGGCGTGGATCGTCGCCTCCGTGGTGGTTCGCGCTCGACTGGAGCACCGGGCAGGCGATCGCGGACAGCGGCTCGAGCGCGTCCCGGAAGGCGGGCACGCGGATGCCGAGCTGCTCGGGATGCGGCCCGCAGGCGAGCGGGAAGCGGCGCGAGGGGTTGGGCAGGACGAGCGTGAGCGGGCCGGGCAGGAGCCGCTCGAGGGCCGCCCGGGTCCGCGGCCCCAGCTCGGGCAGCGCCGCGAGCGCCGCATCGAGCGCGAAGAACATCACCGCGCTCGGCATCTCAGCCCCTCGGCCCTTCAGCTCGTAGAGCCTGCGGACGCTGTCCTCGGACTCCGGATCGGCCGCCAGCCCGTACACGGTGTCGGCGGGGAACAGCGCGATGCCGCCGGCCTCGATGCAGCGCTCGAAGGCCTCTACGTCGCCCTGGCTCACGGCGCCTCTCCGGTGGTCACGCGCTCACGACCGGAGAGGTCTCGGTGGGTCTCCGCGCCGCTCAGCATCTCGCGCACGGCGGCCGCCTGGCCGGGCGCATGCTCCAGCGCCAGGCGCAGGCCGGACGGCGCCTGCCCGATCAGCTCGCGGATCGCATCCAGGCCGTCCTCCCCCGACACGAGCGCCTGGTGCGGCTCGAAGCGCCCGATCTCGGGCTGCAGCGCGCCCATCTCCGCCTCGGTGACGTACGGGAGGTTCGCGAGGACGAGGTCGTAGTCGCCCGCCGGCAGTCCGCGGGCAACCGACAGCTCCAGGCCCAGGCCGAGTCGGACGGCGTTCGCCCGCGCGACCTCGACGGCGTCCGGCGACGCGTCGGAGGCGGACACGCGCAGGTCCGGCCGCTCGTCCAGCAGAGCCAGTGCGATCGCGCCGCTGCCGGTGCCCACGTCGTGGACCCGCGCTCCCTCCGGAAGCCCGAGCGCCAACTCCACCAGCAGCTCCGTCTCCGGCCGGGGGATCAGCACCCTGGAGTCCACCTCCAGCTCGATGTGGCGAAACCCCTTCCGGCCGAGGATGTAGGCGACCGGCTCGCGCTGCACGCGACGGCGGATGCGCTCGCCGATCGTGCGCGCGGCGGACGGCGGGATCTCCATCGCCGGGTCCACCACCAGCGCTCCGCGATCGACCCCGAGCGCATCGGCGATCAGGAGCTCCGCATCGAGCTGCGGGGTCTCGCAGCCGGCGGCCGTGAGCGCATCCACGGCCGCGCCGACCGCATCGCGCACGGTCATCGCCGCCACGGGCATCAGCTCTCCACGAGCGAGCTCGCTTCGAGCCGCAGGCGCTTCTCCTCGGCCTCGAGCGCGGCGGTGAAATCGTCGAGCTCACCGGCCAGCACCCGCTGCACCTCGCCCTTGGTGAGCTTGACCCGGTGATCGGTCACGCGGTCCTGCGGGAAGTTGTAGGTGCGGATCTTCTCCGAGCGCTCGCCGGTGCCCACCTGGGAGCGCCGGTTCTCGGCCAGCTCGGCCTGCTGGGCCGCGAGCTCACGCTCGTACAGGCGGGCGCGCAGCACGCGCATCGCCTTCTCCCGGTTCTGGAGCTGGGACTTCTCGTCCTGCATCGAGACGACGACGCCCGTCGGCTTGTGTGTGATGCGCACCGCCGAGTCGGTCGTGTTGACCGACTGGCCGCCTGGGCCCGAGGAGCGGTAGACGTCGATCTGGAGGTCGCTCGGGTCGACGTGGACCTCCACGTCCTCCACCTCGGGCAGGACCGCCACGGTCGCGGTGGAGGTGTGGATGCGTCCCTGCGACTCGGTCTCGGGCACGCGCTGCACGCGGTGGGTGCCGCCCTCGTGCTTGAAGACGCTGTAGGCGCCCTGGCCCTTGATGGCGAAGGTGTAGTCGCCGTCCGAGACGTTCATCGCCTCCGGCGTGAAGCCGCGCCGCTCGGCGTAGCGGGTGAGCATCCGGTAGAGGTCGGCGGCAAACAGGCCTGCCTCCTCCCCGCCGGTTCCGCCGCGCACCTCGACGATCACGTTCTTGTCGTCGTTCGGGTCGGGCTCCACCATCGCGAGCCGGATCTCCTCGTTGAGCGCCTCGAGCCGCGCGTCGGCCTGCTCGAGCATCGTCCGGATCTCCTGATCCTCCCCATCCTCGGAGAGCATCTCGCGCGCACCAGCCGCGTCGGAGGCGACGGTGCGCCACTCCCGCGCCAGCTCGGCCGCGGCCTCCAGCGTGCTGTAGGCGCGCCCCACCGAGGCATAGCGCTCCCGATCCCCGATCACCTCGGGGTCCGACATCTGGTCCGAGAGCTCCGCGAAGCGGGTCTCGATCTGCTCTACGAGCTTCTCGATCATCCGACCCGCAGGGTACTCGCCGCCCGCGCAGGACTGAGGGAATCGGCGTTCAGTCCTCCGCGATCAGAACGCTTGCGGTATCGCTCGAGTGCCCATCGCTCATCAAGCTGCTCGCGTAAAGCACGTCAGCGTCTCTGGCCCGATCCGGGACCGAAACCTCCAGCCACGGAGTAAAGCGCGTGACCTTGATGTGTGGGCCCGCCAGGGGCATCGATGGAGCGAGCGAATCGCTGTTTACATCGAAGGCCAGTCGGATGAACTCCGGTGCACAGTCCCGGGAAACTGGCTTGAGGATCACGCGAACGCGAAATCGGCTCTCACCCAGTCGAACAGCACGGAGGCCTGGGCTCGGCGGTTGAGACTCGCCGTCTCCACCGTACTCACACGCCTTCGAAGGAGCCGCCGTCTCTCCTCTGGGCTTAATTGGTGCGTAGTAGACGCCACCGCCTGGAGCAGGCACCGCCTTACGCCCCTTCAGCGGATCGTCCGGGTCATCTCTTGTCGCACCCCGACCTCGGGCCTGTGGGAGCACATGCTCGCCTTCCTCGCCTGGCGCCGCCGTTTTGGCCGGAGCCGGCGCTGTCTGAGTTGGAGCCGGTGCGTCTGCCACCGTGCGGGCGGGCGGATCCCCCTCGTCGCCGGACCCGCAAGCGGTCAGGAACGACGCTGTGAGAGCGACCGCGCTTGCTCGCGAAACGCCCATCTCAACTCGCCACAGCACCTGCCCGAATCGCCGTGTCATACCCAGGGATAGGCGCTCGGATTGACCAACAACGCACCCACCAGAAACGTGAATGCTACGACAAATCCGACGACTAGAGGGAGAATCCGACGCCGCCGATAAGCCAGCCAAGCGAATCCCAGAACAATCAAAGGCGGAAGCACCCGAACAGCGTGATAGCCGCCATCTTCTAGGAACTCGCAGCCAGATATCTGAGATGAGCTGTATGAGCTGGCCGGCTCATTGCAAGCGCTCGGAAGCGAAGACTCCACAACGAGCTGACTCAACAGGATGATCGCGATCAGCTCAATGGCCAATAGTGCTGCCAAGGTCCCGGACCGCGCAGGACTAGGACTCGAAGTACGCGACGCGCCCTCAGGCCCAACGCTCACCCCTGCCTGCTCGCTACCCGCCTTCTGCCGCCTCTTAGTCACTGCGTCCTCCGAGGAGGACAGCACCACACCGCAAGACCGATCCAACAGACTCCTCACTTTGGCTGCCCGTCGAATCTCTTGCGAGCAAGCAAGCCGAGCAAGACTCCCGGTAGCGCACACACACCTGCAGCTAGCCCCCACAGGAAAACTGCATAGAGCGGGAACTGAACGTCGTAGCTATCTAACTCAGCGAAGCGCCAAAACAACGCGGTAGCGCTGCCAGCCAAGGGAAACGCGAAAAGCGCAAGCGCCCAATATTCAGGAAGGAAACACACCACCAGGAAGCCCCCCACCACGAAGGCGAGCAATGCGGGCCAAATGTCTGTGTGGTTTTCCCAAACGTTGTACGCAGCACCACTCAGTAGAGCGCTGCCCACGACATATGCGAAGCGGCTATCTATCAATCGGGTGCCTCCTCGTGGAGAGCGGAGGCCCGCTTGTCCCCGCCGCGATCAGTCTGGTCCAGCAAGTCACTCTTCCACGATCTGCACGCTTACCGAGCTGCTTCCGAGCCCGTTGCTCATGACGCTACTGGCACGTGCGACATCTGCATCCTTCACCTGCTCGGGCACGGACACCGTCAACGAACCCCGCAAACGCCCAACCCGAATCAACGAACTCGCGCCGGGCGACGTGTTGTCGCTCACGTCGAAGCTCAATCGCAAGTACGTCGGCTGACAGCCTTCGGGGCGCCGGACATCCGCTTCGATCCGCACGCGGCTTTCACCCACACGAGTCGCCCGTAGACCTGGCGCCGGAGGTCTTACGCGCGCATCTGAAGCGCCTCCGCCACGAACACACGCGTCTTCTGCCACAGCCTCCGTCTCCTGAGGCGGGGGAGGCATGTACCTATGGCCGCCACCTGGCATCTGGACCTTCTTGTATCCGCGTAAGAGACCGTGCGGATCATCGATGGGCGGGGGCGCCTGCTCGCCCTCCTGGCCTGGCGCCGCCGTTTTGGCCGGAGCCGGCGCTGTCTGAGTTGGAGCCGGTGCGTCTGCCACCGTGCGGGCGGGCGGATCCCCCTCGTCGCCGGACCCGCAAGCGGTCAGGAACGACGCTGCGAGAACCGCGGCACAGCAACCAGATACGACTCTCACCCAAGGTCACCGGAGGCCCATAGCACCGCTAGAACGGCGATGGAGGCATTGGCCCCAAGTGCCGACCACGCCAACCGACCGAACCAACGCCAGTCATTTCGGGAGCGCGCAACGATCCAACTGATGATCGCAGGCGTCTGAAGAGCCAGAAGGAGCACAAACCATGTACTGACTGATGACGCCCCGCACACCCCGCTCTCAGGATCGGCGGCACCCTCACAGTTGATCCCAAGCATCGCAATCGTCACCCACCAGGGGAAGAACCCAAGAGCCACCATGATCGCGAGCACCCACCAGCGGCCTCTCTTGTCCCGCTCCGCCTGAGAACTCAGCTCACTCATGTGACCGTGTCACTCCAGCGCGAGTCGTCCCGCTCAATGCGTTTCTCCCCAGTATCGAACCAGGCGGCGTACCGCGAGGTGCAGCAGGATCCCAACCGCGAGGCTGAGCGCGACGAGCGGCAAGTAGATGATCATCGCTATCCGCCAATCCTCATCAGAGGCCTTGTCACCAAGAAAGAACGGGAGGCCCAGGATCGGCAGCGAACTCAACACCATCGGCCACCGACCGACAACAAGACCAGCAGCGCACGCTGCTGCGATCAACACCCCGATCTCCTCAGGAAGGTCCAACTCCTGCGCCAAATAGAGCAGTGCCCCGCCCCCCACAACTACCAAGGCCGCTAAAACACCGACGCGAACTCCCCGTTCATGAATCGTCAACGTGGAGTGCCGTCTGGATAGCCGCATTGGCCGACACCGTCATGAAACACCTGCGGGTCGTCCTCCCAGCGGACTCCGCTCCTCATCGCGATGAGGTGGCTTCGAATGCGATCCAAGGGAGGATCATCCCCGCGATGACGGCCCCCAGCAGGCAGATCAGGAGAATCCTGAGCTTGCGTGCGCGCTGACCCCAAATACCGCCGATCAGCACGAGGATCGGTGGCACGGCAAGTAACCAGACATGCCCCCACGGCGACATCAGAGTGCAGAGGTCGCCTCGTGAGCTGCCTGGGGCGGGATTCTCGCATGCGGATACCGCCCCCATGTAGGGAAGCGTTTGCAGCCAGAACATCCCAAACGCCAGCGTCAATCCAACCAAACCCATGCGACGCGTGGCGCGCGTCACCTCAGGACCGACGTGTGGGCTAGTCAAGCGAACCGTTCAACGCGCCGAACTCCAGCGTCCAATTAGACGGTGCGCCGCAAAGTGCATCAAGACCCCAGCGGCGACGCTTAACACGGCAGCGGGCAGATAGACGAAGCAGATGATTTCCCACAGCACCCTGTCAGCGCTGGGATCAGCTATTCCGATCGATAGTGCGGAGAGTCCCGCCGCCACGATCGGCCACCGTCCGACGACCAGTCCGAGGCCGAATCCCACCGCCATGTACACCGCGATCTCCTCTGGGAGGTCGATCGAGTGCATCACGTATCCGTAGAGGACGCCACCAACGACCACGGCGGTTGCGTCGCGTACGACCATCTCGCCGTTCATCACACTCCCCAGCTGGCATTCGGAACACCCTTGTGTCTAGCGGGCAGGAGGTCGTCCCACCAGCACTCTGGACGGAAGACCACGGCGAGGGCTAGGCGCTGACTTCCATCACGGCGCGGTCGGTGTCGGTGACCGCGGCCGGATCCTCCAGCGCGAGGACAGCCTCGAGGGCCGCTATCGCCACGGCGAGCTGAGCGAGCTCGGGCTCACGGGTAGTGAGGCGCTGAAGCTGGAGGCCGGGCCACATCAGGATGCGTGCCCAGAGCTTCGTGCGGTGCCGGCCGAAGCCCTTGAGCACTTCGAAGGCCAGGCCCGCGACGAGCGGGATGCCCACCACGCGCGAGACCAGCAGCCACTGCCAGTCGAGCTTGCCGAGCGGGGCGAAGACGAAGATCGCCACGATCATCACGATCAGCAGGAAGCTGGTGCCGCAGCGCGGGTGCAGGCGTGAGAAGCGCTGGGCGTTCTCGGGCGTCAGGTCGAGCCCGGCCTCGTAGCAGGAGATCGTCTTGTGCTCGGCGCCGTGGTACTGGAACACGCGCTGCAGGTCGCGCATCCGCGAGATGAGCCAGATGTACGCGAGGAAGATACTGAGCCGGACGAGCTTCTCGATGACCACGAAGGCGATCGAGTTGGGGATGTCGTCCTTGAAGATGTTGGTGAGGAAGGCCGGCAGCAGGAAGAACAGGCTGACCGCGAACAGCATCGCGAACGCGACCGTTCCCGCCCAGGTCGCGCCGCCGATCTCCTGCCGATCTCCGTCCTCGTCGGGCGGCAGCTGCGCGTTCGCCGAGATGCCGAGAGCCTGGAAGCCGATCCTGAGCGACTCGAAGAGAGCGACGACCCCTCGCAGCAGCGGCAGCCGCGCCCAGCGGTGCTCCTTCGCGTAGGAGACGAGCGGCTCGGTGATGACCTCTATCTCGCCCCTGGCGGCCTCCTGCGGATCGAGCTCGCCCTCCTCCAGCTGCTCGGGAGTGGGCTTGCGAACGGCGACCGCCCAGGTGGAGACGCCGCGCATCATCACGCCCTCGAGCACAGCCTGGCCGCCTACGGGCAGATCGCGAGGGGCCTCGAGAGTGCCGTTCAGCTCCCTGCCCGACATGCCTTGGGCGGGCTGCTGATCACTGCTCACAGGGCTCATCGTACTTTCCATCGGCAGGTCGGCCCCCCGCCTCCAGCCCGGCGAGCTATGAACCGGCAGGACAGGCGGTGAGGACTGCGTTGTCCTCTTCAGAGGACTCCCGGACGACGCCTCCCGGATCGGCCCGCGCCTCGATGCTCGCGGAGCACTCGGGGCCCACGAACCAGATCCTCTGCCGCTGGCCGGGAGCGAGCGAGCCGATCGGCTGCCGATCCACCTCGGCCCCGTCCACGAGGAGCGCCACCTCCACTCCGTCGGCGGCTGCGCGCCCCTTGTTGATCACGGTCACGCGGTAGCGGGAGGTGCGCTGGCTCGGCCCCGGGCTCGTGACCACCTTGCCCGCCAGGGACAGGTTCGGCAGCGCACGCCCCTGGCTGCAGCGCGTCGAGCGACGCCGGACGCTGGCCACCACAGCGCCATCGGCGTCGTGCCAGCGGAACCTGACGACCATGCGGTAGATCACGCCGGGCTCGAGCGGCAGAACGCGCTGGCGGAAGGTGAAGCGGGCCACGCCCGGACGCGAGTAGCGCCACCCGGTGAGCGCCGGAGCATCGATCTTGCGCTTGGGCCCTTTGCCGACCTGCTCCTGGAGGATGAAGCGCATCGACATGCGCTCGGCGCCGGGCGCGGCGTTCATCGAAGCGCGGAAGACGGCTCGGCGGGTTCCCGGCGAATCGCTGCGCGAGCAGTGGGTCAGCCGGACCGTGGCCGACTCGGCGCTCGGCACCCAGACCGATTGAGGCGCCGGTGGCGGAGCCGCTGCCGCGGTCGCGACCGCGAGGGAGAGCGCCGCGAGAGCGGCGAGGGTGAAGAGTCGTCCGGCCATGCCCTTCCAGAACACGAGCGCCGGTCCGAGTTTCGGTCCCTGAGCTCCGTCAGTTCGTGCCGGCGCGCAAGCGTGCCTGGCGACGGCGGAAGCGCTCGACGCGTCCGCCGGTGTCCACGAGCTTCTGCTTGCCCGTGTAGAACGGGTGGCAGTTGGAGCAGACCTCGACGTGCAGCTCCGACTTGGTGGAGCGCGTGTCGAACTCGTTGCCGCAGGTGCACCTGACGTGCGCCTCGACGTACTCGGGATGTATTCCTTGCTTCATGCGGCCTATGAGTCTAGCCGCTCGCGCCCGTGGACCGCTGGGAGCGTTTGCGAAAGCGGGACAACCAGGTCCGCGGTCGCGCAAAGCGCGCGGGCGGAGGCTGCTTGGCGCGCACGAGCGCGACCCAGTCCTCGAGCGGGAGAGTCCCGTCGATCAGGCGCGCCAGGGCTGAGGTTACGGGCGCCTCGAGCCCGGCCCGCTCGATCGCCCGCGCGAGCAGCCGCACCGTCTCGAGCGCCTCGACGGCCTGCCCCAGGCGCTCTGGGATCTCAGCCGCCGGAACCCCCTCGGCGAGCAGCTCGCCTGCGCTGCGGTTGCGCGAGGTCGGCGCCAGAGCCGTCGCGACGAGGTCCCCCGTGCCGCTGCGCCCCACGAACGTGCGCGCCGAGCCGCCCCACAGCTCCGCCAGCGAGAGCACCTCGAGGAAGATGTCCGCTGCGGCCATGCCGGCGGCGTTCAGGCCCTGGGACCGAGTCGCGCCCACAGCCACTGCTGCGGCGTTCTTGCCCACTCCCGCGAGCTCCACCCCCACCGGGTCGTCCGAGACCTCGCAGACGACCCCGGCGCGCTGGAACAGCTCCGCCGCCCGCACGGCGAGCCGCTCGGAGTGAGAGGCGCAGACCAGCCCGGCGCCCGACTCGATCATCTCCCGCGCATGCGCGGGGCCACCCACGCAGGCGCTGCGCTCCGGGCCGAAGGCAAGCTCCAGCGCGGCGGTCGGCAGGTGCCCTTCCGGCGGCACTAGGCCCTTTGCCAGCGAGACCATGTCCGCGTGGCCGGATACGCCGAGCCTGTTGATCTCCGCCAGCGCCTCGCCCAGGCCCTTGGAGGGGACGGCCAGGAACACGAGATCCGCGCGACGGAACTGATCGTCGCGGGCGCCGAACTGCCGCACCTTCAACGCGGGCGGCAGGGGAACTCCTGACAGGTAGCGCGCGTTCTCTCGCGCAGCCGTCAGGGCCTCCGCCTGCTCGCCGGTCCGGCACAGCAGAGTGGTCCGGACGCCGGCGCGGTCGAGCAGGAGGGCCACGGCGGTGCCGAAGGACCCCGCGCCGACCACGGTCGCTCTACGGGCGTGCTGGCTCTGCTGACGGCGGCTCGGGGCGATCCCGGCAAGCTATCGGCAGGCGCCCATCCCCCGCCGCGACGGTCGTGGGGCGTCAGGTGTTCTGGTAGAGGGGGCCGTCGCCACCCTCTGGCGTGGTGAGGCGTCCGCCCTTGGCAGTGATGGCCCCACACTGCACGCAGTTCGTGTAGTTGACGATCACGTCGACGTTGCCCGTCTCGGGTGCGTCCTCCGGGATCTCGTACACGCCTGCGGGACACATCCACTTCCACGTCTCGGCCACCTCGCGGGGCACGTTCTCCTGCACCCGGATGTGGTTGGGCGCGTCGTCGCGGGTCGCGTTGCCCGTGATGAAGACGCTCGAGAGCTTGTCGAAGATGTACTTGTTGTCCGGCTTCGGGTACTTCTTCGACGTCTTGCCGATGAACATCTGACGCTCGTCCTGGCGGTGCCAGGGCAGCCGGATCGGGATCTTGCCCTTGGTGGCGATCATCAGGTTGACCAGCGGGCCGCCGACGAAGAAGCCCTTCGAGAAGGGCTGGCGGGTGTTGCGGACCTCCCACAGCTCCTTGCCGATGGCCGACTCCTCGACCGCCTGCTCGTAGGAGGAGAAGTCCGAGCTGCCGTTCTTCAGCGACTCGTAGATCGCCTCGGCCGCGAGGATGCCCGAGTTGATCGAGTGGTGGACGCCCTTCAGCGCCACCGTGTCGACCATGCCGGCCGCGTCGCCGACGATCACCGCGCCGGGCATCGTCAGCTTCGGCATCGACCAGTAGCCGCCGCCGGGAAGAGCCTTGGCGCCCCAGCCGACGCGCTCGCCGCCCTCGAGGATCTTCTTGACGAGCGGGTGCATCTTGAAAGTCTGCAGCAGGTCGTGCGCCGAAGTGGTGGCGTCGGCGTAGTCGAGGTCGATCACGAAGCCGATCGACACGAGGTCGTCGCCCGTCTTCTCGTCCTTCATCGGGTAGATCCAGGTGCCGCCGACCTGCCCGTACTTCTTCGAGGTGCTGACCGGCCACGGGCCGATCGTGTGGATCAGCCGGTCGAGCGGCTTCGCGACCTTCCAGACCTCCTTGACGCCGAGCTCCCAGGTCTGGGGCTCACGGCCTTCGCCGAGGTCGAACTCGCGGATCGCGGGACCGGTCAGGTGGCCCCAGCAGCCCTCGGCGAGCACGGTCGCCTTCGCCTTGATGTCGGTGCCGGGCTCGAAGTTGCCGAGCGGCTGGCCATCCTTGCCGCGTCCCTTGTCGCCGGAGCGGACGCCCACGACCTTGCCGTCCTCGACGATCAGCTGCGTCGCCGCCGTCTCGGTCAGCAGGTAGGCGCCGTTCTCCTCGGCGATCCGCTGCTGGTACCGGGCGAGCGCCGAGACCGACATGACCTCGTTGCCGTGGTTCTTGAACGGCGGCGGGGTCGGTATGCGCAGCGAGCGCTTGGAGGTCGGCGTCATGTAGACCGCCTCCTTCTTCACCTCGCCGAAGGCGAAGCCCTCCTTGCGCCAGTCCTCGCGGGTGAGGTCCGGGAACAGCCGCTCGAGCGGCTCCGGGCGGACGACCGCGCCGGACAGGTTGTGCCCGCCGCAGGTCTTCGCCTTCTCGATGATCGCCACCGGCACCTCGCCGAGGCTCTCCATCGTCGCGGGATCGTCGGCGAGCAGCTGGAGCAGCCTGTTGGCGCAGGCCAGCCCGGCCGTTCCGCCGCCCACGATCGCTACGCCGATCTCGATCAGCTCGTCCTCGGGATCGAGGCCGTGCTTGACGAACTCGTCAGGGGAGTCGACGGGCGGCGGAAACGCCGCCGGCGCGACCTTGCCGTTGTTGCTTCCACCACCCATTCGCTCAGCTGCCCTTCTTCGCCTTGACCGCCTCGGTCAGCTTCGGCAGGATCTTGTTGAGATCGCCGACGATCCCGAGGTCCGAGAACTCGAAGATCGGGGCGTTCGGATCCTTGTTGATCGCCACGATGTTCTCCGAGGCCTGCATGCCCACCTTGTGCTGGATGGCGCCGGAGATGCCCGCCGCCAGGTACAGCTTCGGCGCGACCGTCTTGCCGGTCTGACCGATCTGGGCGGCGTAGGGGTACCAGCCGGCGTCGACCACCGCGCGCGTGGCGGCAACGGCGCCGCCGAGCGCTCCGGCGAGGTCCTCGCAGAGCTGGAAGCCCTCGGCCTTGCCGAGACCGCGGCCACCGGCCACGAGCAGCTCGGCATCCTCGATGTTCACGTCGGCGCCGCGCTGCTCGCCACGCTGGACCATCACGGCCTTCGTGGAGTGCTCCTCGAGCTGGACGTCGACGTCGACGACCTGCGCCGCGCCGTCGCCGCTCTCGACCACGTCGAAGGCGTTGAGCCGGCCGATGATGATGCCCGGCTCGCCGACGTACTCGACGTCGACGATCGCGGAGTCCTGCAGGATCGGACGCTCGGCGACCAGCTTGCCGCCCTGCGCCTTGACCGCCGTGACCTCCATCGTCACGCCCGCGCCGAGGCGGGCGGTGAGGCCCGCGCCGATCTCGAAGCCGAGCAGGCCGCCGCCGAACAGCGCGTAGCCGTAGCCCTCGTCCTGGATGACCTTGGCCATCGCGTCGACCACCGGCTGTGCGAGCCCCTCCGGGCCCTTGACCCGGAAGACCTTGCTCGCGCCGTACTTGCCGAGCGAGGCGCAGAAGTCGTCGGTCAGGTCGTCTCCGCCGATGACCACGACCGCCGACTCGCCACCGATCTCCTTGGCGAGCTTCGCGCCTTCGGAGACGGCGCCGAGCGAGTTCTTGTTGAAGGCGCCCTCGTAATGGAGCGCGTAGGTGAGGATCCCGCTCATGCCAGCAGCTTCCTTTCATCGAGCCAGGCGACGATCTTCTCGACCGTCTCGTTGGTGTCCTCGTCCTCGATGATCTCGCCGGCCTGCTTGGCAGGGGGCGGGTTGATCCCGAGGACCGCGGTGCGCGACCCGTCCTGGCCGACCTTGCCGGCCTCGATGCCGACGTCGCCGGTCGACTTCGTGTCGAGCTGCTTCTTCTTCGCTCCCATGATCGCCTTCAGGGACGGGTAGCGGGGCTCGTTGATCGCGTCACCGACCGAGATCACCGCGGGAAGCGATATCTCGACGGTGTCGTAGCCGTACTCGGCCTGCCGCTCGCAGCGCAGCTTGCCTTCGACGACGTCCATCTTGATCACCTGGGTCAGCGAGGGCATCTTCAGATGCTCCGCGACGACCGCACCGATCGTGTAGCACTCGCCGTCGTCCGACTGCTGGCCCAGCAGGACCAGGTCCGGAGCCTCGGCCTCGAGCACCTTGGCCAGGGCGTAGCCCGTGGCGCACACGTCGGAGCCCGCGAGGGCCTCGTCGGTGAGGTGCACGGAGCGGTCGGCGCCGAGCGAGACGGCCTTGTGGAGCGCACGGAAGGCGCTCTCAGGGCCCATCGTCACGGCAACGACTTCCTCCACCTCGACCGCGCCGCCCTCCTTCAGCTGCATGGCAGCCTCGATGGCGTGGGTGTCGAAGGGGTTCAGGTTCTTCTCGCCACCACGATCGAGGCGCTTAGTGCCCGGATCGATGCGCTTCTCGACGGCGGCGTCGGGTACCTCTTTTACGAGGACGCAGATCTTCAAGGAATCTCCTTTGTTGCTCCTGCGGGGCCCGACCTACGGGGGCCTGGCCCTGGGGGTGCCGCTCCACGGCTCGGAGAGGCAGGCGTGATTGTAGCTCTATTGACTGACGAGTCAGTCTACGGCGTTCTCGATGAAGGAAATGATGTCCTGGACCGGCGATCCGGGGGTGAAAACCTCCGACACGCCGAGCTCCTTGAGCTCCGGGATGTCGTCGGACGGAATCGTGCCGCCCACCACGAGGACCACGTCCTCGGCGGCCTCCTCCCTCAAGAGCTTGGCGATCCTGGGGACGAGCGTCATGTGCGCCCCGGAGAGGATCGAGAGGCCGACGGCGTCGGCGTCCTCCTGCAGCACCGTCTCGACGATCTGCTCGGGCGTCTGGTGGAGGCCGGTGTAGATGACCTCCATGCCCGCGTCGCGCAGTGCGCGCGCGATGATCTTCGCGCCGCGATCGTGGCCGTCGAGGCCCGGCTTGGCCACCACGACGCGGATCTTGCGCTCGGTCGCGCGGCGCTCGGGGGCTGTCTCAGTGTCTGCGGCCATGGCGAAGGGGGCGGCCAGTCTAGAAGACCGGCGTCTCCGAGTACTTGCCGAAGACTCGCTGGAGGGAGTCGATGATCTCCCCCTCCGAGCAGTGAGCCCGCGCGCACTCGAGCAGCGGGTCCATCAGGTTGCGCTCTCCGGAGGCCGCGTCGCGCAGGTCGTCGAGGGCGCGCTCGGCCCGCTCGGAGTCCCTGCGGGCGCGGACGGCCTGGAGGCGGCCGACCTGCTTGCGCTCGAGCTCCGGGTCGATCCTCAGGATCGGGATCTGGTCGTCGCCGCCCTCGGTGAGCCCGTTGACGCCGACCACGATCCGCTGACCGGCCTCGACCTCCTGCTGGTACTTGAAGGACGCCTCGGCAATCTCGCGCTGCGGGTAGCTCTGCTCGATCGCCCTGACCATCCCGCCCAGCTCGTCGACGCGGCGGAAGTACTCGTACGCCGCCTCCTCCATGCGATCGGTGAGCGCCTCCACGAAGTACGAGCCGCCGAGCGGATCGATCGTGTTCGTCACGCCCGTCTCGTTGGCGATGACCTGCTGGGTCCGCAGGGCGGTGCGGACCGCGTCCTCGGTGGGGAGCGCGAGCGCCTCGTCGTAGGAGTTGGTGTGCAGCGACTGGGTGCCCCCGAGCACCGCCGCGAGCGCCTCGATGGCGGTGCGGGTGATGTTGTTGAGCGGCTGCTGAGCCGTCAGGGACACGCCCGCCGTCTGAGTGTGGAAGCGCATCAGGAGCGAGCGCTCGCTCTTGGCGCCGTAGGTGTCGCGCAGCTCGCGAGCCCAGATGCGCCGCGCGGCGCGGTACTTCGCGATCTCCTCGAAGAAGTCGATGTGGGCGTTGAAGAAGAAGCTCAGCCGCGGCGCGAACTCGTCCACGTCGAGGCCCCGCTCGATCGCCTGCTCGACGTAGGTGAAGCCGTCCTTGAGCGTGAAGGCAAGCTCCTGCTGAGCCGTCGAGCCGGCCTCGCGGATGTGGTAGCCGGAGATCGAGATCGGATGCCACTTGGGCATCTGCCGCGTGCAGTACTCGACCATGTCGGTGACCAGGCGCATCGCCGGGTCGATCGGGAAGCACCACTCCTTCTGGGCGATGTACTCCTTGAGGATGTCCGTCTGGATCGTGCCGGCGAGCGCCTGGGGCGGCACCGGCTCGTCCTGGCGCTCGGCGGCCACCACGTAGAAGGCGAGCATCACCGCAGCGGGCGCGTTGATCGTCATCGACGTCGAGACCTCGCCCATCGGGATCCCGGCGAAGAGGGTCTGCATGTCGTCGAGGGTGTCGATCGCGACCCCCTCGCGGCCGACCTCGCCCTCGGAGAGGTGATGGTCCGAGTCGTGCCCCATCAGCGACGGCATGTCGAAGGCGGTCGAGAGGCCGCCCTGGCCGTGGTCGAGGAGGTAGCGGAAGCGCTCGTTGGTCTCCTCGGCCGTTCCGAAGCCGGCGAACTGCCGCATCGTCCACAGCCGCCCCCGGTACATCGAGGGATACGCCCCGCGCGTGAACGGATACTCGCCCGGCAGGCCTATCTCCGGCGGAGCCTCCCCGCCTTCGGGCGTGTAGAGAGGCTCGACCGGCTCACCCGAGATCGTGGTGAACAGCTCGTCGCGCTGAGGAGTGGCCGCGAACCGCTCGCGAAACCAGAGCTCCTCCCCACTCAGCTCCTTGGGGACCTCGGACATTGCCCGAAGAGTACGCGACCGGCCGTGATGGCCGGCCGCGACACGCGGTCGTCTAGGCCGCTTCGACCTCGAGGATCACGGCATCGCCCTGGCCGCCGCCGGAGCAGATGGCCGCCACGCCCAGGCCGCCGCCACGCCGGCGCAGCTCGTGCACGAGCGCGCCGAGGATCCGCGCGCCGGAGGCGCCGATCGGATGGCCGAGGGCGATCGCGCCACCGTTGACGTTGACCTTCGACTCGTCGATGCCGAGCATCCGAACCGAGTTGATCGCCACCGAGGCGAACGCCTCGTTGATCTCGAAGAGGTCGATGTCGTCGACGGTGAGGCCGGCCTGCTCGAGCGCCTTCTTGGTCGCGTTCGCGGGCGTCCGAGCGAGGTATGCGAAGTCGTCCGCGACGGCGGCCTGCGCGACGATCCGCGCGAGCGGGCGCTTGCCGTTGGCCTTCGCCCACTCCTCGCTGGCGAGCACGAGCGCGCCGGCGCCGTCGTTCACGCCTGGCGCGTTGCCGGCCGTGTGCGAGCCGTCGGCCCCGGTCAGGCCGGGCAGCTTGGCGAGCGCCTCGAGCGAGCTGCCGCGGCGCGGCGCCTCATCCACCTCGACGACGGTGTCGCCCTTCCTCGAGCTGATCGTCACCGGGACGATCTCCTCGGCCAAGCGGCCCTCGTCGGTCGCCTGGAGCGCCAGCTCGTGGCTGCGCAGCGCGAAGCGGTCCATGTCGGGGCGGGTCATCTCGAGCTCGTCGCCGACCTCGGTGGCCTCCACGAACATCTGCTTGCCGGAGAAGGGGTTGGTCAGCCCGTCGTGCACCATCGCGTCGAGGGCCTTCGCGTCGCCCATGCGGTAGCCGAAGCGCGCCTTGGGCAGCAGGTAGGGAGCGCCCGACATCGACTCCATGCCGCCGGCTACGGCGACGTCGAGGTCGCCCGCCCTGATCTGCTGGTCGATGATCCCCGCGGCGCGGATGCCGGAGGCGCAGACCTTGTTGACGGTCTCGGAGGAGACCCCCTTCGGAATGCCGCCCTTGATCTGCGCCTGGCGCGAGGGAACCTGACCCTGGCCCGCCTGCAGCACCTGACCGACGATCACGTGCTGGACCTGGTCACCGGCCACGTCCGCCCGCTCGAGCGCGTGCTTGATCGCGTGACCGCCGAGATCGGTCGCGTCCAGCGAGGACAGAGCGCCGCCCATCTTTCCGAACGGGGTGCGGGCGGTGCCCAGGATCACTGTCTTCGGCATGTCGTATCGGCTCCTTGGGCGGGACTTCGGGCGGCGGACGATACCGGAGCCGCATCACGGCCATCCCGCCTGGTGGCCCCGGGATGCACGTCACATACACTGCCGCCCATGCCTGAGATCGCCGTCACCACACGCTCCGGGCCGCCTGAGGAGACCACCGCGGACACCCGCGTGCTGGGCCTCTTCGAGGGCGAGCACCTCCCCGACCCGGAGCTCGCCGAGCTCGTGGAGCGCGGCGAGGCCAAGCCCGCCCTGCGCAAGGTCGCGGTGACCCACGAGGAGGCTCCCGGCGGCGGTCACCGCAGGGTGCTGATCGCCGGGCTCGGCAAGCGCGAGAGCTTCGACGGCGAGGCCGCCCGCGTCGCCGCATCCGCGGTCGCCGGTCGAGCCAAGGAGCTCGGCGCCACCTCGCTCTCGTGGGCCCTGCCGGACGACGGCGCGGAGACGGGCATCGTGGAGGGCACGCTGCTCGCGCTCTACTCCTTCGACCGCTTCAAGTCGGGCAAGAAGGACGACGACGAGGCCAAGGGGCTCGAAGCCCTCGAGATCGCCGGCCCGGGAGCCTCCGAGGAGACCGCCCGGCGCGCCAAGATCGCCGCCGAGGCCGTGAACCGCGCCCGCGACCTCCAGAACCTTCCCTCGAACGTCGCCACCCCGGCCTACCTGGCGGCCCGCGCCGAGGAGATCGCCGCCACCCACGACCGGCTCGAGCTCGAGCTGATCGGCCGGGAGGGGATCGTCGCCCGCGGGATGGGCTCCTTCGCGGCGGTGGCCCAGGGCACGGACACCGAGCCGCAGCTGATCGTGCTGCGCTACACCGGCGGCACGAACGGCCCGCACCTCGGCTTCGTCGGCAAGGCGGTGACCTTCGACACCGGGGGGATCTCGCTGAAGCCCGGCTCGAAGATGGCCGAGATGAAGTTCGACATGTCGGGCGGCGCGGCGGTGCTGGAGTCGATCGCCGCGATAGCCGCGCTCGACCTGCCCGTGACGATCACCGCGGTCGTCCCGGCGACGGAGAACATGCCGAGCGGGAACGCGATGAAGCCCGGCGACATCGTCACCGCGATGAACGGCAAGACGATCGAGATCAACAACACCGACGCCGAGGGCCGGCTGATCCTGGCCGACGCCCTCTCCTACGCGGTCGAGCAGGGCGTGGAGCGCATCGTCGACCTCGCGACGCTGACCGGCGCGATCATCACCGCGCTCGGCTCCACGCACGCCGGCCTCTTCTCCAACGACGACGACTGGTGCGACGAGGTCGAGGGCGCGTGCTCATCGACCGGCGAGATCGGCTGGCGGCTGCCGCTGCACGCCGAGACCGCGAAGCTCGTGGAGGGCACCTACGCCGACCTCGACAACGCCCCCGAGGGGCGCAAGGCCTCGTCGATCACCGCCGCCCACTTCCTCGAGAGCTTCGTCGGCGACGTGCCCTGGGTGCACATGGACATCGCCGGGACTGCCTGGGGCCTTGGCCGGCCCTACGTGGGCGGCGGCGCCTCGGGCTTCGGCGTGCGCACCCTGATCGAGCTCGCGAGCCGCGCCGCGGACTCCTGACGTGGTGCGAGCCCTCGCTGCATTGGCGGCGCTCGCCGCGGCCGCCACGCTGGCCGCGTGCGGAACGCCGCAGGAGCTCTCCCGCGACGAGGGGGACACACTCGCCCTCGCGCGCGACCGCGTCGAGGACTCGATCGACACCGAGGAGACGCTGCGCACCTCGCCGGCGCAGGCGGAGCGCCTCCACTCGAGGGTGAGGCGGATCGTCTCCTCGGGCTCCCTGGAGTCGGAGCCGCTCGACGAGTTCGGCCTCGCGGCTCTCGGAGAGCTGCGCCTCCTCGTTCCCAGCCTCGTACCGGTGGACCGCAGGGACAACCTCCAGGAGCTCGACAAGCCGGCGCTCCGCGCCTTCCTCGCCAACGCGCTGCAGGATGCCCCCAAGGCGCTCCACCCCCCTGCCGCAGCCGCCGTCGGCGTGGTCCGCGAGACGC
Source organism: uncultured Solirubrobacterales bacterium (assembly GCA_963715445.1). Lineage (GTDB taxonomy): Bacteria > Actinomycetota > Thermoleophilia > Solirubrobacterales > Thermoleophilaceae > JAAYBF01. The sequence goes on along the minus strand of OY970240.1, from coordinate 1,768,502 downwards.
TCGAGGAGACCGGTGCAGGGCCGGACACGGACATCCCCGTGGTGGCCCGGACCGCTTCCGAGTACCTGGACGACCTCGAAGGCAACCTGCGCCCGATCTGGCCGGACCTGGCCGACGAGGTCGCAGAGGCGCGCTCCGAGCTCTGACCGGCCGGGCGTCCGGCTCCGCGCCGACCTCTAACCACCTGCCGCCCGGCTCGGCGGCGACCTCTGACCACCCGACCGCCCTAGCATGACCGCCATGCGCGACCCGGGCCACATCGCACTCGGCGCCTGGAGCGGAGGCCGCTTCATGCACTTCGGCGAGAGCATTGAGGAGGAGCGCCTACTCGCCCTGCTGCGACCCGGCGACGGGATCGACACGGTGATGACCGCGGACGTCTACGGGCAGGGAGCCGCCGACGAGCTCGTAGGACGCTCTGTCGCACCTCTCTCGCGCGACGACTACTGCCTGATCGGCGCGATCGGCCACGACTTCTACGAGGGCGAGCGCCAGGGGGCGAAGGGGTTCCCTCGCTTCACCGATCCAGCCCTGCGCGGGGCCGACGGCTACGCCGCGTACCTGCGCGCAGCCACCGAGCGCAGCCTCGAGCGCTGCGGAGTTGACTCCTTCGACCTGCTGCTGCTCCACAACCCGGACCGCGTCGGCTACACGAGCGAAGCCGTCTGGGACGCGATGGCCGAGCTGCGTGCCGAGGGCCTCGCGGGAGCGATCGGCGTGGCGCCGGGACCGGCCAACGGCTTCACGCTCGACCTGATCGACTGCCTCGAGCGGTTCGGCGACCGGATCGACTGGGCGATGGTGATCCTGAACCCGCTGGAGCCATGGCCGGGCGAGCTCGTGCTGCCGGCGGCGGCCGCGAAGGGCGTGCGCGTGATCACCCGGGTGGTGGACTACGGCGGGCTCTTCTGGGACGGGCTGCGCTCGAAGGAGCAGCTCGGCGAGCGCGACCACCGCGCCTTCCGCCCCGCCGGTTGGGTCGAGCGCGGGATCGAGAGGATCGACCGGATGCGACCGATCGCCGAGCGCCACCGGCTCACCCCGCTCCAGCTCGCCTGCCAGTGGAACCTCGCGCACGAACCCGTCGCCTGCACCGTGCCGACGCTGATCCAGGAGGCCGGCCCCGACGCCCGGACGATCGAGCACCAGCGCGAGGAGCTCGCCGCGACTCCCTCCGAGCTGCTGCTGGATGCCTCCGAGGTCGCCGAGCTGCGCGCGATCGGGGACAACACGGGGTCCATGGCGCTCAAGGGCGGCGTGCCCGACCACGAGGGTGAGGAGCGGCCCGACCGCTGGACGCTCTCAGAGGCCCTGGCGACCGTTGGCGCGCGCTGGGGGATCGACCCGGCGCGGGACCTCGCCAAGAGCTGAGCCTCCTGCACGGCGCTCCGCACGGCGGGCCACACGACGATCCGCACGGCAGGCGGTGACCGCGGCTAGCCGTCGGCTGGATCGAGCTGCTTGAGCTCCCGCTTGAGGACCTTGCCGGTGGCGTTGCGCGGCAGCTCCTCGAGGAAGAGGATCTCGCGCGGGACCTTGTAGCGGGCGAGGTTCGCCTTGACGTAGGACTTGAGCGCCCCCTCGTCGACGCGCTCGCCCTCGCGCAGCACCACGAACGCCCTCAGGCGCTGCCCGAAGTCCTCGTCGGGAACGCCCACCGCCGCCGCGTCGGCGATCGCCTCGTGGCGCGACAGCAGATCCTCGACCTCCTTCGGGAAGACATTCTCGCCGCCCGAGACGATCATCTCGTCGTCCCGGCCCTCCACGAAGAGGCGCCCCGCGGCGTCCATGCGGCCAACGTCTCCGGTGGCCATCAGCCCGTCGATCTCAGCCTTGGACCCCCCGCCGGTGTAGCCCTCGAAGAGCAGCTCATTGCCGACGAAGATGCGGCCCGTCTCACCCGTGGGGACCGGAGCGTCCCGCTCGTCGTAGAGCTTCACCACGGTGCCGCGGGGAGTTCGGCCGGCGGTTCCCGGCGCGGCGCGCATGTCCTCCGGGGTCGCGATCGTGGCCCAAGCCACCTCGGTCGAGCCGTAGAGGTTGTAGAGGGTGTCCCCGTACTCGTCCATCCAGTTCGTGGCGAGGTCGCCGGGCAGCGCCGAGCCGCTGGCGGCCACCACCCGCAGCGACGATGCGTCGAAGCGGGTGCGCACCTCATCGGGCAGCTCGAGGATCCGCTGCATCATCACCGGGATCACGACGAGCGAATCGGCGCGGGCACGCTCGATGTCGGCCAGGCACTCCTCGGGCTCGAACCGGCGCCTGAGGACGAGCGTCGAGCCGAGCAGCAGGCCGATCGTGAAGTGAGCGAAGCCCCAGGAGTGGAACAGCGGCGCGGCGACGACGCTCGTCTGCCGGTGCCGCAGCGGGATCTTCGAGAGCAGCGACATGGCCGGGTCCAGCGACTGCGGCGACGAGCGGTTGGCGCCCTTCGGCGCGCCCGTGGTGCCCGAGGTGAGGATCACCGTCCTGCCTACCCGGCTCGGCGCCTTCGGAGTCTCCTGCGAGCCCGCGGCGATCATCTCCTCGAGGCCGGCGACGGCGGCTCCGCTGTCGCCTCCGGCGTCGCTCCAGGCCACGAAGCAGGCCCGGCCGCGGCCGGCCTCGTCGAGCAGGCCCGTGAACTCCTGGTCGTAGATCAGGGCCGCGGGATCCTCCCGTGCGACCACGTCGGCGAGCTGAGGCCCGGCGAAGGCGGTGTTGAGGAGGAGCGCGTCGGCTCCGAGCTTGGACACCGCCACGGTCGCCTCGATGAAGCCGCGGTGGTTGCGGCACATGATCCCGACGCTGTCGCCCTCCTTGACCCCGGCGGCAGCAAGCGAGTGTGTGAGGGCGTTGGTGCGCCTGTTCACCTCGTCGAAGGTGAGGGTGCCGAGCTCGTCGACGATGGCCGGCGCACCGGGCGAATCGACGGCCGCCGAGATGTAGCCGGCTGCCGGGCCGCGGCCCCAGCGCGAGAGCGCGATGGCGATGCGGGCGAGCTTGTCCGGGCGGACGGGGCGGACGATTCCCGCTTCGGCCAGGATCTTCACGCCACCCGCCTTGTAGGCAAGCGCCTCCTTCAAGCCCGTGCCTTCCCGTATCCGCCGGCCATTGGCGGCAGTCTCGCACGGCCCGCCGTCAAGGGCGCGGCCAGGGCCGCTCCCGACCTGCGGGTTGCATCTCCCCCTGGGAGGGGATCAGCGCCGCTTCTTCTTCTCCTTCGGTGGGCGGGCCGGGTTGGCCTTCCGCTCGGCGGGCGTCATCTTGCGAATCACGAGGGATCCTTCGTCGACCTGCTGCTGAACCTGCTTCAGCTTCTCCTCGCGCCGCTTGTCCTGCTGCTCGCGCACTGTCCTCGCCATACGGGGAGATCCTCGCTTTCTGTCGCCACCGTCACCTCTCACGGTATCCGCTGGCGACGCCGGACTTCCAAGATTCTCGGGGCGAATCCCGGCCGAGCGGCGGTCTGAGAGGCCGAATGGCCGATCAGTACAGCGATTGCCCCCGATTTCACTCCAATCGGGCCCATTTCGGATCTCGAGGCCCGAGCTAGCATATGCGCTATGGCGCAAATGGGGTCCAACACGAAAGGTTGTGCGACTCCATGCCCGCGTCGCCCCCAACCAGGACTCATCTCGGTCGCGCTATCCGGCGGCTTCGCCTAGAGCGAGGCCTGACCATCGAGCAGCTGGCCGACCGGGCCGACATGCACTCGACCTACCTCTCGCGGATCGAGCGGTCGCGCAACAGCGCCACCTGGGAGAAGCTCTGTGCGCTCGCGGTGGCGCTCGATCTGAAGATCTCCGACCTCGTCCTCGCAGCCGAGGACGAGATGACCCGCCGCGACCCTCTCCCCTAGCTCTCCAGCCCTCTGCGCGGCGGGCCGAGCGACTCGAGCAGCTCGAAGCGGGCGCCCAGATCGGCCATGCCGGCGTGGACCTCGGTCGGCGCGATCGATCCGAGCCAGTAGGCGGTGCAGATCTCGGCCAGGCGCTCGGCGGCGACGCAGACGATGTCGTACGCGGCGCTCCAGAGCACGGTCAGCGGGCCGGTGACCTCGCGCGGCGAGGAGACCTGCTCGACGGTCCAGCCGACCTGCCCGAGGACCTGCTCCAGCCCCTCGAGCCGCGTGCGCGCTCCGAGCAGCGCGGCGCTCGCGCCCTGCCCATCGGCCACGCGCAGCTCCAGCCGGCCGATCTCCTCGATGAGCTCCCCGTGGGTCGCGAGCAGGCTCTCGCGGATCGCGCCGATCTGCTCGACCGGCACCAGGACGGTCCTCAGGGACATCGTCTCTCCTCTTGCCGCCTAACCATGATGGGAACATACGTTCGTGCATGGACGCCCCGGCTTTGAATCCGGGCTCCCAGAGCCAACCGACGCAAACATTTTCACAAAGCGGATATGCCATGTTGCGCTCGTGTCGAAATCGTCACACGCTGCCTCCCTCGCCGTGTCCCTATAGCCTGCGCGCGTGGATTTCGACCTGACCGACGAGCAGCTCAGCATCCAGCGCCTCGCGCGCGACTTCGCCCAGCAGGAGGTGAAGCCGATCGCCGAGGAGCTCGATCGCGAGAAGCGCTTCCCCTACGAGATCGTCGCCAAGCTCGGAGAGCTCGGCCTGATGGGCGTCCCGTACCCCGAGGAGTACGGCGGCGGAGGCGGCGATACGCTGTCCTACGCGATCGTGGTGGAGGAGCTCGCGCGCATCGACTCCTCCGTGGCGATCACCGTGGCGGCCCACACCTCGCTCGGCACATGGCCGCTGTACGCGTTCGGCTCCGAGGCCCAGAAGCAGGAGTGGATGCCCCAGCTCACCGCCGGGAAGCGGCTCGGCGCGTTCGGCCTGACCGAGCCCGAGGCCGGCTCCGACGCGGGCAACGTCCGCACGCGGGCGACGCTCGAGGACGGCGAGTGGACGGTCAACGGCGCCAAGCAGTTCATCACCAACTCGGGCACCGACATCTCCGGGTTCGTGACGATCACCGCGCGCACCGGCGAGAACGAGGTGTCCAACATCATCGTCCCCAACGGCACGCCCGGCTACGAGGTCGGGCAGTCCTACCGGAAGATGGGCTGGAACGCCTCGGATACCCGCCCGCTCGCATTCGACGACTGCCGCGTGCCCGAGGAGAACCTGCTCGGCCCGCGCGGCATGGGCTTCAAGCAGTTCCTGCAGACCCTCGACGGCGGCCGCATCTCGGTCTCCGCGATGGGGGTCGGCCTGGCGCAGGGCGCCCTCGACGAGGCCCTCGCCTATGCCAAGGAGCGCAAGGCGTTCGGCAAGCCGATCGCCAGCTACCAGGCGATCCAGATGAAGCTGGCGGACCTCTCCGCCGACATCGCCGCCACGCGGCTGCTCACCTACAAGGCCGCGATCGAGAAGGACCGCGGGCTGAACTTCAGCCTCACCGCGGCGCAGGCGAAGCTGAAGTCCGGCCGCCTCGCGGTCCGCGCCACGGAGGAGGCGGTGCAGATCCACGGCGGCTACGGCTTCATCGAGGAGTACCCGGTGTGCCGCTTCTACCGCGACGCGAAGATCCTCACGATCGGCGAGGGCACCGACGAAATCCAACAGATGGTGATCGCCCGGGCGCTCGGGGCCTAGGCCCTTGCGTCGCGCGGGCGCCCTCTGGATCGTTCTCTTCGCGGCCTACGCCGCGACCCTCGGGCTCGACGCCTTCGAGAGCTCGGACTACGGCGGCGACGAGCCGCACTACCTGCTGGCCGCCGAATCGCTGGTGGACGACGGCGACTTCGACCTGAAGGACGAGTACGCCGAGCGGAGCTACGCGAGCTTCTACCCGTACGAGCTAGCCCCTCACGGCAGCGAGATCGACGGGCGCCTCCACGAGACCCACGGGATCGGGTTCCCTCTGCTGATCGCACCGGCCTACGCGATCGCCGGCCCCGTAGGTGTGGAGCTCTTCCTCGCCGCTCTCGCGGCGCTCGCGGTCGCGCTGGCCTACCTGCTGGCGCTGCGCGCCGTGCCGGATCCCTGGGCGCTCGGCGCGGCGGCCGCCGTGGGCCTCTCGCCGCCGTTCCTCGCCTACGGGACGGCGGTGTACCCGGCGCTGGCCGCGGGGGCGGCGCTCGCCGGCGCGGCGCTGCTCGCGCTGCGCCTCGAGGAGCGGGTGTCCCGCAAGGCGGCGTTCGGCTGCTTCCTGGCGCTCGGAGCGCTCCCCTGGCTCGACCCGAAGTTCATCCCTGCCGGGATCGTGGTCGGGGTCTTCGCCGTCCGTGCCCTGCTGGGCGCCAGGCGCCGCACCCTCGCGTTGGGGGCATCCGAGGCCGCCGCCTTCAGCGCAGCCCTCTACATCGCCTTCAACGAGGCGCTCTACAACGGCCCCACCCCCTACTCCGCCGGGCAGACGGCGACCGGCGCCGACTCCGCCGGCGACTACCTGGAGCGGACCGATCGCCTCGCGACGCTCTTCATCCACCCGGACCATGGGCTTCTGCGCTGGGCCCCGCTCTTCGCGCTCGCCTTCGTCGGGCTGTGGATCCTCTACCGCTCCCGCCGCGACCATCTGGCGCATGCGGCGCCGCGGGTGCAGGAGATGGAGCGGGTCGCCGTTCTCTGCGCCGCTGCACTCGGCGCTCAGCTGATGGTCGCCGTGTTCCTCGCCCCGACGATGTCCGGTCCCTGGTTCCCGCCCAGGCACCTGCTCGCAGCGCTGCCGCTGGCGATCCCCCTGGTCGCGCTCGGACTGCGACGGCTGCCGCGGCCGGGCATCGCGCTCATAGCGCTCACGCTGGGCGCCTCGGCCTGGCTCTACCTGGACGTGCTGCTCGGCGCGGGAGCGCTCGCGGGGCCGTGACGGAAGCGGCTCAGAGCTCGCGCTCGAGCAGCTTCGAGGCGGCGCTCGAGGGATCCAGGCGGCGAGCCACCACCTCGTCGAGCAGCTCCTGAACGAGCGGATCGCCCGCTAGGGAGTCCTCGAGCCGGCGCCGCAGCCTTCCGGCCGCCAGCTCCAGCACCTCGTTCATGAGGTTCCTGCGGCGGCGCTCGGCGAGCGTCCCCTCGCTCTGGATGAACTCGCGATGGGAGTCGATCGCCTCGGCCAGCTCGTCGACGCCCTCGCCGCGTGAGGCCTCGGTCTTGACGATCGGCACCTGCCAGCCGTCCTTCGGGCCGAGCGCGAGCACTCCGCGCACCTCGCGGATCATCGTGTCGGTGAGCGGGTGATCGGACTTGTTGACAACGATCACGTCCGGGATCTCCATCACCCCGGCCTTGAGCGCCTGGATCGAATCGCCCGACCCGGGCATTAGCGCGAGGACGACGGTGTCCGCGTGGTCGATGATGTCCACCTCGGCCTGCCCCACCCCGACGGTCTCGAGCATCACCACGTCCTTGCCGGAGGCGTCCATCAGGAGCGCAGCCTGGAGGCAGGCCTCCGAGAGCCCGCCGAGCGAGCCTCTGCTGGCCATCGAGCGGATGAAGACCCCCTCGTCGAGGAAGTGCTCCGTCAGGCGGATGCGGTCGCCGAGCAGCGCGCCGTGCGTGAAGGGCGAGGAGGGATCAATCGAGAGCACGGCCACCTGGCGCTCGAGCTTGCGGTGGTGGGCGATCAACCTCCCGATCAGCGTCGACTTGCCCACCCCGGGAGGCCCGGTGAAGCCGACGATCGCGGCGTTGCCGGTGCTCGGGTAGACCTTGCGCACCAGCTCCCAGCCCTTGGGATCGTCGTTCTCGACGAGCGAGATCGCGCGAGCGAGAGCGCGCTTGTCTCCCTTCAACAGGCGCTCGGCGAGCTCGGCTGCGGTCTGGGTGGAGGCCATGGGCGCCGCCGCAGGCTAGCGTGACGCGCGGCGGGTCGGGCACAGGGCCGCTACCGGCGTGGCGGGCCTATTCGTAGGCCAGTGACTCGAGCACGTCGAGGCGTGAGGCGCGGCGGGCCGGGAGGATCGCGGCGAAGACGCCCGCGATGGCCGTGGCGATCAGCAGGAAGATCAGCGTGCCGATCGGGATCGACAGCTGGAAGTCGTCGATCGCCCGCGTCACCAGGATCGACAGCACGATGCCGAGCACCAGGCCGATCACGGCGCCGATCTGGGCGGTGATGATCGCCTCGTAGCGGATCATCCGCCGAACCTGGCGGCGCGACATGCCGATGGCCCGCAGCAGGCCGAGCTCGCGCGTCCGCTCGGCGATCGAGAGCACCAGGGTGTTCACGATGCCGAAGAGCGAGACGATGATCGCCATCGCCAGCAGGGCGTAGATCAGCAGCAGCACCTGGTCGATGGCCTCGGCCTGGGAGTCGATGAACTCCGCGTTGGTCAGCGCCTCGGCCTCGGGATAGCGGTCCTCGAGGACCTTGTCGATCGCCGCCTTGACCTGGGCCTCGGGCTTGGAGCCGTCGTAGCCGACGAGGATGAAGGCGTCTTTGCGGAACCCGAAGTCCTTCTCCAGCACGCTGTTGGCCACCGTCAGGTTCCCGGTCAGCCCGCCCTTGTCATAGGAGATGCCGATGACCTTCAGCTTCAGCGCGGGCATCAGACTCGTCTCCAGCGTCAGCGTGTCACCGACCTTGGTGCCGTTGTCCTCGGCGTACTTCTTGCCGACGATGACGGTGCCCGGGCCGAGCCGGCGCAGCGTGTCGTCGTCGCCCTCGATGTAGCCCTGGCGGTAGAGGTCGGGGAAGGTCTGCTGGTCGATGCCGGTGACGCCCTGCTTCTTGCCGTCGATCTTGGACTGGCCGAAGCGCACCGCCGCGACGTCCTCGACGCCGGGCATGTCGGCGACGGTCTTGGCCGCCTGCGGCGTAAACGAGCTGAACCCGTCGGTGTTCTGGATGACGGCCTGTGCCTTGGAGCCGTTGGTGACCGCGTCGCGGAACGTCGACTTGGCGCTGCCGGCGAAGACCGACGCGAAGGTCACCAGCGCGACGCCGACCATCAGCGCCGCCGCGGTCACCGCCGTGCGGCCGGGCTGGCGGACCGTGTTCTCGCGGGCGATCCGGCCCGTGACGCCGCGGAAGCGCTGGAACGGCGCGCCGACGAAGTTGGCGATCGGGCCGACCAGACGCGGGCTCAGGAACGCCACGCCGAGGAAGGTCAGTGCCGCGCCGAGGCCCATCAGCGACAGCGCCGCGCCGGGCTTGAGCGACGCGAAGAGCCCGATGACCATGATCGCCAGGCCGCCGCCGGTCAGGACCGTTGCCAGCGGCGTCGCCCAGCGCGAGCGCTTGTGCTCGGTGCTGAGGCCCTCGCGCAGCGCGGCCAGCGGCGGGACGCGCGTCGCCCGGATCGCCGGGGCGATCGTCGAGATCAGCGTGACGACCGTGCCGACGACCAGCGAGACGACGATCGTGCGTGTCTCGACGACCGTGCCGGTGGACGGCATGTCGGCGCCGAAGGCCTTGAACAAGGCCCGCAACCCGCCGGCCACCAGGAATCCGAGCCCGAGCCCAATGGCCGAGCCGAGCAGGCCGATCGTCAGCCCCTCGGCCAGCACCGAGCGCAGCACCTGCTTGCGCTTGGCGCCGAGCACGCGCAGCAACGCGAACTCGCGGGTGCGCTGGGCGACCGTGATCGAGAAGGTGTTGAAGATCAGGAACGCGCCGACGAAGAGAGAGATCCCCGCGAACGCCAGCAGCGCGGTCCGCAGGACGCTGAGGAAGTCGTCGTTGATGTCCTTGGTCTGCTTGTCGGCCTGCTGCTGACCGGTGCGGACCTCGACGCCCTGGGGCGCGACCTGCGCGATCCGCGCCCGCAGCTGATCGGCGGTGACGCCGGGCTTGGCGGCCACCTCGATCTCGTCGAAGGCGTCGCCGTGGCCGGTCATCCGCTGGGCTTCGGGCAGCGTCAGGACCGCGATCACGCCGCCGCCGAAGGAGTCGACGCCGGAGATCGTCACGATGCCCGAGATCGTGTAGAGCTTCTTGGGCGCCTCGTCGGCGATCTGGAGCTTGTCGCCGACCTCGAAGTCGTTCGTGTCCGCCGTGCCCTTGGGGATCGCGACCTCGTCGGCCGTCTGCGGGAGATGGCCATCGGTCGGCGCGAAGGACTCGAAGCGCTGGATGTCGTGCGCGCCGGCGATCGCGTTGAAGCCCTGGCCCTTGAGCTTGGAGCCATCGGCCTTGCGGAACGAGCCGCCCGCGCTGAAGACCGAGCCCTCGGCCTGCGCGACGCCCTCGACCTGCTGCACCTTGCGCAGAACGGATCCCGGGATCGGCGGCGGGTCCTCGTCGCCCGACAGCTCGTTGTTGGGCGACAGCGCCACGTCCGTGCCCTCGTTGGACTGGACGAAGATGTTCTCGAACGACTTGTTGATCGTGTCGGTGAAGATGTAGGTGCCCGAGATCAACGTGACGCCGAGCGCCACGGCAAGCGCGGTCAGCGCGAGGCGGACCTTGCGGGCGAGCAGTCCACGGATGGCGATCTTGCGCATGAGCTCGAGGGGTCGCTTCGGAGGAGGAGAGGGTCAGGCCGACGCCGGGGCGGCGGTCCGGTTGGTGGCGCGGTCCTCGACGATCTGGCCGTCGCGCAAGACGAGGAGGCGGTCAGCGTAGGCGGCGGCGTCCTCATCGTGGGTGACCATGATGATCGTCTGGCCGAACTCGTCGACCGAGCGGCGCAGCAGCTGCAGGATCTCGGTCGAGGCGGTGGAGTCGAGGTTGCCGGTCGGCTCGTCGGCGAAGACGACGGCCGGGCGGCTGGCGAGCGCGCGCACGACGGCGACGCGCTGCTGCTGGCCTCCGGAGAGCTCGCTCGGGCGGTGGGTGATGCGATCGCGCAGGCCCACGAGGTCGATCAGCTGATCGACCCAGGCATCGTCGGGATCGCGGCCGGCGATCGACATCGGCAGGACGATGTTCTCCCGCGCGTCGAGGACCGGCAGCAGGTTGAAGGCCTGGAAGATGAAGCCGACGCGATCGCGACGCAGCTGGGTGAGCGCGTCGTCGGAGAGCGACGTCAGATCGACGCCGTCGAGGACCGCGGTGCCCGAGGTGGGACGGTCGAGGCCGGCAAGGAGGTGCATCAGCGTCGACTTGCCGGAGCCCGACGGGCCCATGATGGCCGTGAAGGCCCCGGCGGGGAACTCGACGCTGACGCCGTCCAGCGCCGTGACGGCGGCCTCGCCTTCGCCATAGCGCCGGGAGAGGTCGGTGGCCCTCACGATCTGGCCCTGGTCGGTAGGTGTGCTCCCGTCAGTGCTCGATCCGTTCATGGATCCCACTTTGGCAAATGTCGCTGCCCGGCGTGGTGCGGGGAAGCATTCCGCGCCGGGGCTGCGCCCGCCTATGATCCGCGGCCGATGCCGCCACGGGTCACCGAGCTCCAGCCCGAGCTGGAAGTGCGCCGGGCTCCCCCGCCTCTCCACGGCGGCCCTTTGACGCTGCTGCGCTTCATGCGCCGGCATCGCATGCTCACCTTGGAGTACACGCGCCTTCTCCTGGGGCTCGCCCGGCGGAAGTGGCTCACGCGCTACGGCAGGCGCCTGCGCGCGGACGGCATCGCCTTCGTCGCACCGGACGTGGTGATCCAGATCGGCCCGGCCGGGCGGCTGGAGCTAGGGCGCTGGTCCTGGATCGGCCACGGCACGAAGATCCGCTGCCACGAGGGCTCCGTATCGATCGGGGCGAAGACGGTGCTGGGGCAGGAGTGCACCATCTCCGCCTACCAGCACGTGTCGATCGGGCGCGAGTGCGTCATCGCCGACCGCGTGATGCTGATCGACTTCGATCACGGCATGGTCGAGGTGGAGCGCCCGATCCGCCTTCAGGGCATCTACAAGCGCGACGTGCGCGTGGGCAACAACGTCTGGATCGGCTACGGCGCCTGCGTCCTGCGAGGGGTCACGGTCGGCGACAACGCCGTGATCGGCACCAACGCCGTGGTCACCGAGGACGTGCCGGCGAACGCCGTGGTCGGCGGGGTTCCGGCCCGGGTGATCAGGATGCGCGAAGAGCCGCGAGCGATGCGATGGGAGTGAACGAGCGCCCAGCCGGCATCCTCGCCCGCGGCCCATGGGCGGCGGGCGAAGTGACCGCGCGGTGGAGCGAGCAGCCCTACGAGCCGGACGCGGTCGCCACGGCGGCGGCCGACGCCGCGATCGAAGAGCTGGGCCGGCGAGGCTCGCCCACGCACGACGGCCTCGGCGCGCGCTGCGCCGGCTTCGAGCACGACGGCCAGGGGCTCGTGCTCGAGCTGGAGCCGGTGCGCTGGGCCCTGCGCCTGGGCGACGATGCGGTGGACAGCATCTCCTCGCTCTGCGTGGTGCGCGATTCCGAAGGGCGCTGGCTCGCCGGCCGCCGCGCCGCCTGGGTGGCGAGCTGGCCCGGCCGCTGGGCGCTCGGCGCCGGTGGCGCCGTCGAGGTGGGCGAGAGCCCCGTGGACACCCTCGCGCGCGAGCTCGAGGAGGAGTGGTCGGTCCAGCCCGAGCGCCTCAGCGCCGAGGCCCTCATCCGCATCCCAAGCGGGCTGCTGCTGTTTGTCGGCCTCGCCCACTTGGCGCCCGGGGCCGAGGTGACGATGGACCCCGAGCACGACGAGCACGCCTGGTGGCCCGCCGCGGTCGCCGACTGGCCAGACGAGGCCGACACGCCGCTCCGGATGATGGCCGGCATGCTCGCCTCGGACTAGCGCCGGGCGGGCTTCAGATCAGGCGCAGGCCTTCTTGGTCTTCTTCTTGGCCTTGCCCAGCGCGGCCTTGCGCTTCTTCAGAGCCTTCCGAGCCTTGGCCTTTGCCTTCTTCCCGCTGGCCGCGTTGAGCTTCCTCTGAGCCTTCTTCGCGCTCTTCTGGGCCTTCGTGCGAGATGCCTGGGCGCTCTTGCACGCGGCGGTCACTGTCGGCTTGGGCTTAGGCTGCGGCTCGGGCTCTCCGCCACCAGGTGGCGGCTTTGGGCCACCACCGGATGGTGGACTAGGAACTTGGACTGTGAACGAGCGCGTAGCCGGAGTGGGATCCGTGTTCCCCGCCTGATCGGTCGCCCTCACATAGAACGTGTGCGCACCGACACCCAACGTCGACGTGGTGTGAGGCGAAGTGCACGCGCTGAACATTCCGCTATCCACCTGGCACTCGAAGGTCGAACCCGTCTCGCTCGAGGAGAAGCCAAACGTCGGAGTCTGATCCGAGACCACCCCCGACGGACCAAACGTGATCGTGGAGCCGGGAGGAGATGTATCCAACGGTATCTCTCCGCCCTCAAGACGGATTAATCCAAACTCGGCATCCGATCCAAACCCTTCATCTTTGTCCCCGCCTACAACGACAATCGACCCGTCATCTTGGATTGCCACATCGTGAGCGCCATATCCCGCGAATGGGATGGTTCCGAGGCCGTCCCCCATAAAGCCGTCGTCAAGAGATCCATCCGGGTTGTGCCGAGCAACAACAAACCCCACCAGGCCATTCGCTCCGACCGCAACGATTTTGCCGTTGGCTTGTAGTGCCAAGGCGTTCGAAGGCATCTCACTACCAGCAATTGCCTGAAGGCCGTCCTGACCAAAGCTCTGATCTAGCGTGCCGTTCGGGTGGTAGCGAGCAAGCAGAGAAGCCTCTGGAAAGCTCCATCTGACTCCGACGCCGATGATCCTGCCGTCAGGCTGGATGGCAATGTCGGCGAGGTTGTCACTGCCGTCCTCGTAGGTGCCGCCGAAATCGGTGATCTGCTTCCCGTCGTCGGAGAAGCTGGTATCGAGAGCGCCGTTGGAATCGAGACGGAAGAGCCCCCAGTCAGAATCGGTCCGGCCGCCAGCGACGATCCTCCCAACGCCGTCTAACGCAAGCGCCTGAACGCTTTCCCAGGCGCCAGTAATCGAGACCGTCTGCTTCCCGTCGCCCGAGAAGGTGGAGTCGAGCTCGCCAGAAGTGCTGAGGCGAGCAATGCCGTACCAGGCATCGGGGTACGACGGATTACCGCCTCCGATGAGGATCTTGCCATCCGGCTGGATCGCAACAGCCTGGGCCTCTCCGTAGGTGCCACCGAAGTCGATCGTCATCTTGCCATCGGTCGAGAAGCTTGAGTCGAGCGACCCATCGGCGGAGTACCGCACCACGACCGCTTGCTCAGTGCTGACTCCACCACCTACGCCAGCGACCACAATCCGTCCATCAGGTTGCAATGCAAGGCCCCTGGCGCCGCTGCCGAACCCGCCTCCGACGTCGGTCGTCTGCATGCCGTCGCCGGCGAACGATTCGTCGCGCGATCCGTCCGCGTTGTAGCGGGCGACTGCAATGGAGCGTGTCTCATAGGCATTCCCGGTGTCACCGGCTACCACAATCTTGCCGTCCGACTGGATCGCAACAGCCCAGGCCCCTCCGTAGGTGCCACCAAAGTCGGTAATGACCTTGCCACCGCTCCCGAACGACAAATCGAGATCACCCGGCGCCGCGGACGCAGCCGGCGCCGAGACAAGCACGGCAGCGGTCGTAGCTACGAGTGCAGCTCGAAGACCCCCACGGCCCCGCGCACCGCCCCTCCCCAACCCAACCCGCGATCCACCGAACATCAACGACGCCTCCCCTGCTCAGAGCACGCCGAGGAAGCCCTCGAGCGCAGTTGCCAGTCCTCAACCCGAGAACAGCATATATGCTCTATCTGAGAAGCGCCAGCGCGGACAGGTCAGGTGACGCGCGGGCGGTCCGCGAGCAGCTCGCGGTAGACCACAGCGGTCTGGCGGGCCACGTCGGCCCAGTCGAACGTGAGCACGTGCTCGGAGGCCTCGGCCACCAGGCGGTCGCGCAGCTCCGCGTCGGTGAGGAGGCGCTCGGCCATCTCACCGAGCGAGTCGGGGTCGCGGGAGTGGAAGCGCAGGCCCACGTCGTCGTTGGGCACCACCTCGCGCAGGCCCCCGGTGTCGGCCACCAGGCAGGGGCAGCCCGAGGCCATCGCCTCGAGCGCCACGAGGCCGAACGGCTCGTAGATCGAGGGCACCACCGTGAGGTCGGCGATGCGGTAGAGCGAGTGCAGGACGTCGTCCCCGATCCAGCCGACGAACGTGCCGTGGTCGTCGAGCCCGAGGCGGGTCGCCTGCTCGCGCAGCTCCTGCTCGGCGGTGCCCGATCCGGCGACGATGAAGCGCACGTTGCCGACCCGCTCGATCAGGCCAGGGAGAGCCTCGAGCGCCAGCTGGAAGCCCTTCTCGTAGACGAGCCGGCCAACCAGCAGTACGAGCCGCTCGTCGGGAGCGGCGAAGCGCGAGCGCAGCGTGTCGAGGTCGTCCACGGGAACCAGGTCGGCCGGGTCGATCCCGTTGGGGATCACCGCGATCCGGCTCTCCTCGAGGCCATAGATGTCCGCCACGTGCTCGCGCATGTAGGCCGAGCAGGCGATCACGCGCTCGGCGCGGTTGGCCATCCAGTTCTCCACCCCGTGGATGTGGCTCTGCGGATGCTTGTCCACCCAGCCCTGGTGGCGGCCGTACTCGGTCGCGTGGATCGTCACCGCGAGCGGGCAGCGGAAGCGGTTGGCGAGGTGGTTGCCGGCCACGGCCACGAGCCAGTCGTGGCCATGCACCAGGTCGAAGTCGTAGCGGTCCCCCACCTCCACGCCCACAGCGAGCATGTCGGCGTTCATGTGCTCGACCCAGGTGACGAACTCGCCGAGGTCGCGCGGGCGTTCGGGCTCCTGGACCCGGTGCACCATCACCCCCTCCACGTCCTCCTCGGCCGGCTCACCCTCCTGGCCGCGCGTGAGGACGTGCGTATCGATGCCCTGGGCGACCAGGTTCTCGGCCAGCTTTCGCACGTGCCGAGCGAGGCCGCCCTCGATGAGCGGCGGGTACTCCCAGGAGAGGATCAGTACGCGCATGTCAGGGAGAGGGCCCGGCCAGCGGCGCCAGAGCGAGATCCGGCGCCAGGTTGCGGAGTGCGGGCTCCGGCCCGACCTCTGAGTCTGCCAGAGCCCCCAATGCGGCGTCGAGCGCGGCGGCGTGTGCTCGCACCCGCTCGAGCGGGTACTCGTCCGCCAGGTCGCGGCTCACCTGGAACGGCCAGTCGCTCGCCTGCAGCGCGAGCAGCTCCCGGGCCGCCCGCTCGAGCGCTCCTCGCGATTCGGGGCGCTGCGCGGCCGCGTGGACCGTGCGCAGCTCGGCCGTGCGGGCCATGAACGCCATCTCCGCCACGCGCGGGGAGTCCCAGGTGGAGAAGTCCTTCCGCGCCCCCCAGGTGGATGGGCGCAGCTCGCGCTCGACCGGCTCCACGCGCGCGAGCGCATCGCTCACGGTGGCCAGCTCGAGCCCCTGCGCCGCCGCTTCGGCGATCACGCCGCGCAGCCACTCCGCGCCCTCGTACCACCAGTGCCCGAGCAGCTCCGTGTCGAACGCGCAGCACAAGAGGCCGGGACGGCCGCGCCCGGACGCATAGGCGTCGAGGCGGTCGATCGCACGGGCCACGAAATCGTGCGCGTGCTCGCGGGCGGCGGCCTTCGCCGCCTCCGGCGAGTAGGTGCCGCCCGAGTTGCTCCACGGGCGCATGTGGTGCACCGTCCCGCGGTGGTAGTCGCGGTAGCTCGGATGGGACGGATAGGCGCCCTGCTCACCCCAGACGAGCTCCACGGTCTGCCAGTCGATCGGCACGGCAATCGCGCCCGCCGGGGTGGCGACCGGCTCCAGATGCTCCAGCGCCCCCAAGCCGTGAGCGGTGGTCTGATCGACGCAGAACGCGTGAACGCCGTGCCGGGCGAGCGCGTGCTCCAGCCCGGGCACGTAGGCGCACTCGGGCAGCCAGAGGCCGCCGCTCCAGCCGTTGAAGCGCCGCCTGTGGGATGCGATGCCGCTCGCCAGCTGGAGATCGACGCCCGCATCGGTCGCCAGCATCGGCAGCAGGGCGTGGGTCGCCCCGGAGGCCCACAGCTCCACGGGCCCCGCCGCCGCGCGCGCGATCAGCTCGAGCATGTTGCCCCCACACGCCTCGATCGCATCGGCCGCCCTGGCGTAGTCGCCCGCCGCTCGCAGCACCTCCGCGGAGAGCTGCTCCTCACCGGCGCTCGCCAGGCCGGCCGCGTCCTCCTCGTGCGCGAGGCGTCGAATGCCGCGCAGATACCCGGTCAGCCGCTCGCCGGCATCGCCCGGCAGGGTCTCCAGCTGATCGCAGAGGACGGGCGTCAGGCCGAGCGTCAGCGGCGCCTCGACCTCCTGGAGCAGGTCGAGCAGCGGCAGGTAGACGCAGGCCGCCGCCTCCCACAGCCACTCCTCGCCGAAGGGCCATGTGCCGAAGCCCTCCACGTAGGGCATGTGCGAGTGCAGCACGAGGCAGAGGGCGCCCCGATCCCGGCTCATCGCAACGCTGCGACCAGGTCGAGCGAGCGCTCGATCGGCTCCTCGCGGAGCGCGAAGTCGCTCGCGGCGATCGCCGGGGTGAAGCGGTCGTAGAAGGGCTTGGTCAGCCCAAGCCGGGCGTGCACCGTGTCCCAGCCCAGGCGCAGCGCCAGCTCGTGGGCGCGCAGCTTGCGGGCGTGGAAGAGGCCCAGCATCTCGACGTCGTCGAACACCGACTCGCAGAGCTCGCGGAACTCCTCCGGCCGGTACTCGCGCAGGTGCCAGGGGTTGTCGGACTTCTCGGCGCCGGGGGGCGCGAGCGTCAGCACGTTCGGCGTCGAGACGTAGGCGGTGCCGCCGGGGCGCAGCATCTCCTTGAAGTTGCGCAGCACCTTCTCGGGATCCTCGACGTGCTCGATCGTCTGCAGGAACACCACGGCGTCGCACTCCTGCGAGTAGCGCTCGATCAGGTCGCGCTCGAAGCGGACGCCGGGCCGGGAGTAGCGCGCGCTGGCGTGCTCGAACGCCTCCGGGTTCGCGTCGACGCCCGTCACGCTGCGGGCGCGGCCGCCGAGGACGTGCGTGCCGTAGCCCTCGCCGCAGGCCATGTCCACCACGTCGAGCCCCGCGCAGCGCTCAGCGACCCACTGGTAGACGGCCAGGTGGCGGCGGTACCAGTAGTTCTCCTCGGGCACGTCGGGAAGCGTGCGCTCACCGGTCAGGGCGAGCGGGGGCACGCCGTCCGGCTGATCCCGCTGCACGTATTCGGATGCCGGAGCCACGGCGGCGGAAGTCTAGGGAGGCGCGGATTGCCCTAGCCTTCCCGCGGTCATGGCCGCCCCCGCCACAACGGAGGAGATCCGCGAGGTCAACGTCCGCTACCACGACCTCGCGGCGGAGCACTACGACTCCAAGTGGGGGATCGACTACGGCGAGCTGGGGCAGAGCCAGGTGACCGTCAAGCTCGCGAAGGCGCTCGGCGGCCCGCTCGGGCATTTCGAGCGTGGCCTGGAGATCGGCGCCGGCACCGGCTACTTCGGCCTCAACCTCGTGCTCGCGGGAGCGATCGACGACTACACCGCGAGCGACATCTCCCCGGGCATGCTCAGCGTCCTCGAGAAGACCGCCGACACGCTGGGAGTGGAGGTGGCCACCGCCTGCACCGAAGCCTCGGAGCTGCCGTTCGAGGACGAGTCCTTCGACATCGTCTTCGGCCACGCGGTGCTGCACCACCTGCCCGACCTCGACGGGGCGTTCCGCGAGTTTCGCCGCGTGCTGCGGCCGGGCGGGGTCCTCGCCTTCTGCGGCGAGCCCTCCCACTACGGCGATCGCCTGGCCGAGGTCCCCAAGCGCGCGGCGCACCGGATCGCCCCGGCCTGGCGGGTCCTGATGCGCGCCGGAGCCGCCCAGCGCAACGGCAGCGCGAGCATCGTCGAGGAGGACACGCTCGAACGCGTCGTCGACGTGCACGCCTTCACCCCCGGCACCCTCGCGCACCACGCGCGCGGCGCCGGGCTCGAGAACGTGCGCGTGCGCGGCGAGGAGCTGGCCGCGAGCATCTTCGGCTGGGCCAACCGCTCGCTGGAGGCGACAGCCGAGCCCGAGGACGTGCCGATGCTGTGGCGCCGCTACGCCTACCACGGCTATCTCGCTCTGCAGGCGGTGGATCGCGCGCTGCTGGAGCCCCGGCTCCCGGCCGCCGTCTTCTACAACCTGCTCGTCTCGGCCCGCAAACCGGCCTAGCCGGGCCGGCCTAGACGCGGTAGCGCTCGAGCGCGTGCTCGCGCGCCTCGCTGTGGTCCACGATCGGCGCGGGATAGTCGTTGCCGATCAGGCAGCCGGACTCGCGCTGCACCTCCTCGGACATCCTCCACGGCTCGGCGAGGTGCTCGTCCGGCACGTCGCGCAGCTCGGGCACGTAGCGGCGCACGTAGGCGCCATCGGGGTCGTGGCGCTCCTGCTGACGCGCCGGGTTGTAGACGCGGCGGTAGACGGGCTGGGGATCCACGCCGACCGAGCCGATCCACTGCCAGTTGCCGTTGTTGTTGGCCTCGTCGCCGTCGAGCAGCATCCGCATGAACCACCGCTCGCCGCGGCGCCAGTCGATGCCCAGGTGCTTGGTCAGGAACGATCCGACGACCAGCCGCGCGCGGTTGTGCATCCAGCCCTCCCGGAGCAACTGGCGCATCCCGGCGTCTACGAGCGGATATCCCGTGTGACCCTCCCGCCAGGCGGCCAGGTCCTCCTCGGAGTCGCTCCAGTCGATCGCGCCGCGGTAGCGCTCGCGGAACTCCTCGCGTGCGTTGCCGGGATGGTGGAGCAGCAGCTGGGCGTAGAAGTCGCGCCAGCAGAGCTGGCGGCGAAACGCCTCCGCGCCCTTCCCGCGCGGCAGCTGCTCCTCGAGCTCGAGCGGCGAGACGCAGCCGAAGCGCAGATAGGGCGAGAGCCGCGAGGTGCCGTCGCGGCCTAGGGCGTCGTGCCCGTCGTCGGCGTAGCTGCGGACCGTCTCGGCCAGGAACGCGCGCATCCGCTTGCGACCCGCCCGCTCTCCGCCGGGCATCGGATCCTCGACCTCCTGCCTGAGACCGAGGCTCTCGAGCGACGGGATGCTTCCGGCGTCGAGGCCCGGGGGCAGCGGCGGAAGCTTGCGCGGAGTGGGCGCCACGTCACGCCGCCCCGCCGCCAGCCACGCACGGTGGTAGGGCGTGAACACCGTCTGCGGAGTGCCCTTCTTCGTGCGCACCTCGCCGGGGCTGTCCGCCACGTAGAGGCCCGGGTGGCCTTGAAGCTCCACCCCGGCTCCGTCCAAGGCCTCCGCCACCAGCCGGCCGCGATCGCGCGCGAAGGGGGTCACGTCGGCCGAGAAGTGGAGCGCGGTGGCGCCCGTCTCCCGCACGAGCGCGGGCAGCTCCCGCTCGGGCGGGCCGTGGCGGATCACCAGCCCGCTGCCGCGCGCAGTCAGCGCCTCCTCGAGATCGCGCAGGGACTCGAGCATGAACTGGGTGCGCGAGCCGGAGGCGTGACGGCCGTGCAGCAGCCGATCGTCGAGGCAGAACACCGGCACGAGCTGCTCGGCGCCCGCTCGCGCGGCGCCCAGCGCAGGGTGATCGTGGATGCGGAGGTCGCGGCGGAGCCAGAGGAGCGCGGTGCTCATCCGGCCTCGGGCGCGACGGTCTCGACCGCCCCGCCCCGACGCGGATCCCCGCCGCCCGAGAGGACCCCCGCCATGTCCTTG
Source organism: uncultured Solirubrobacterales bacterium (assembly GCA_963715445.1). Taxonomy (GTDB): domain Bacteria; phylum Actinomycetota; class Thermoleophilia; order Solirubrobacterales; family Thermoleophilaceae; genus JAAYBF01. Next base: position 1,748,077 of record OY970240.1, on the reverse strand, counting down.
ATGACGGCTTGAACACCGCCGAAGTAGAGGTTGCGATCCTCCCAGCGGCGCAGCTGCCAGCCGTGTCCGGCGAGCCAGTCGAGCGCCTCGGGATCGACTCCCGGCTCGGCGTCGACGAGATCTCCCTCGACGTGGACGCGCGGAGCGTCCACCGCCTGCTGGGCGTTCATCCCGCCGTCGATCACGGCGGCGATCGTCTGGGCGATCGCCGAGCGGATCCTGTTGGAGCCCGCGGACCCCACCGCGATCTCCACCTCCCCGTTGTTGAGGACGACGGTCGGCGCCATCATGCTCGGCACCCGCGCGCCCGGCCGGTGGCGGTGGAACCCGGCGGGATTGAGGTCCTCCTCGCCGAGCATGTTGTTCAGGTGGACCCCCGTGCCCGGCACGACGACGCCTGAGCAGGTGCCGTTCGAGCAGGTGACGCTGACGCAGGCGCCCTCGCCGTCCATGACCGAGATGTGCGTAGTCGATCCGAGCCTCGATGTGATCTCCGCGGCCACCTCGTCGAGCGCCGCGGGCGCCAGGAAGCTGTCCACATAGTCCTGCCGCTCGAGGCCCGCGAGGAACTCCTCGTCGCGCGCGCGGTTGGTCGAGGCGATCACCTCCGCGAGCGCGCGCAGGTCGCCCGGGCGATCGATCCGGTCGAGCAGCTCCAGAGCGTCCGCGATCAGGATTCCGCCCGAGGACGGCGGCGGGTTCGTGAGCACCTCGCGGCCGCGGAAGCGCGCCCGCACGGGCCGGCGCTCCACGACCTCGTAGGCGGCGAGGTCCGCCTGCGTGATGAGGCCGCCGCGCTCCTGAACCCATTCGCTCACTGCGGCGGCCACGTCGCCGTCGTAGAGGAAGCCCGGCCCCTCCGAGCCGAGGCGCTCGAGGAGGTCGCCGAGCTCGGGCAGCACCACGCGCTCGCCTTGGCGAGCGGGGCGCCCGTTCGGCTCGTAGATCGCGGCCGCCTCAGGCGTCGAGCGGAAGATCGGGCCCAGGATGCCCAGCAGGTACTCCTGGATCGGGCTCACCTCGACCCCCTCGCGCGCTGCTCGCGCAGCCGGCGCGGCCAGGTCCGCGAGCGGAACCGTGCCGAACCGCTCCAGCGCCTCGGCCACCCCCAAGGTCGTGCCGTACACCCCGCACGACGACGCGCCGACGTGGAAGACCTGTGTCGAATCGGCCGAGAAGTGAACCTCGATCGGCACGAGCGGCGCGGGCTCCGCGGCCTCGACCCCGCTTCCCGGCGCCGCCACGAAGAAGTCGAGCAGGTGGCTCTCGCCGGCCGCCGTGTGGACGAGCATGAAGCCTCCGGCGCCCGGCCCCGTGAGGGGCGACTCGGCCGCGAAGGACATCAGGACCGCGGCCACGGCCGCGTCCACCGCATTGCCGCCGGCTCGCAGCACGTCGGCCCCCGCCCGTGCGGTGAGCGGATGCCCGGCTGCCACCACCCCTCTCATTGCCGCAACAGCCTACGCGGCGGCGCGAGGAGCGCTATTCAGCTGAGGAACTCGGGCACGTCGATGTCGGCTAGCGACGATCCAACCGACGCCTCGCGGCGCGCGCGCGTGACGCGCGGCTCCCGATCGACGTCGTCGGGCAGGCCCGGACGCGCACGACGGGGTGCACGCTTGGAGTCGTAGCCGGTGGCCACGACGGTGATCCACACCTCGTCCTGGAGCCGCTCGTCGACCATCGCGCCGAAGATGATGTTCGCCTCGGGATGGGCCGCATCGGCAACCGCCTTGGCCGCCTCGTTGACCTCCCAGAGCGAGAGGTCGCGACCGCCGGTGATCGAGAGCAGGATGGAGCGAGCCCCATCGACGGAGGTCTCGAGCAGAGGCGATTCGACCGCTCGCGCGGCCGCGTCCATCGCCCGCGTCTCACCGCTGCCCATGCCGATGCCGAGCAGCGCCTGGCCGGCCTCGCTCATGATCGTGCGGACGTCGGCGAAGTCGAGGTTGATCAGGCCCGGGAGCGTGATCAGGTCGGAGATGCCCTGCACGCCCTGGCGCAGCACGTCGTCCGCGACGCGGAACGCGTCGACCATCGAGGTCGTCTTGTCGAGCACCGTCAGCAGGCGCGAGTTCGGGATCGTGATCAGGGTGTCGACGGCGGCACCGAGCTCCTCGATCCCCGCCTCGGCCTGAGCCCCGCGACGCACGCCCTCGAAGGAGAACGGCTTGGTCACGATGCCAACGGTCAGCGCACCCACCTCACGGGCGATCTGAGCGACGATGGGTGCTGCACCCGTGCCCGTTCCACCGCCGGCGCCGGCGGTGATGAACACCATGTCGGAGCCCTTGAGCTGGCTCTTCAGCTCGTCGTACTGCTCGAGGGCGGCTGTGCGCCCGAGCTCCGGGTCGGCGCCCGAGCCGAGGCCGCGCGTGGAATCGCTGCCGATGTGGATCCGCGTCGGCGCGCTCGACTGCTCGAGCGACTGGAGGTCGGTGTTGACGGCGACGAACTGGACGCCCTCGACCTGCGCCTCGATCATGCGGTCCACTGCGTTGACGCCGGCACCGCCGACACCCACGACGCGCAGCACCGGATCGTGCATGAGCGGCGAGGAAGGCTGGTGGATCGGCTCCTGGTCCTCCTGCCGCGAGCGATCCACCCGCGAGGGCGAGCGCTCCATGATGTTCTCGGGGATGTCGGTCGAGAAGACCGAGCGCAGGCGCTCCTCGGGCGTGGGCACGCCGTCGTAGCGGCTCACCGACGGGCGATCCTCGCTCCGAGCGGCACGCTCCCTGGCAGCAGGGGTCTGGGCGCCCGATTCACCGGCGCGCTCGTCCGAGGCGGCCTCGCGACCCTTGCCGCGCGGCTTCTCCTTGCGCGGAGCCTCGTCCTGCAGGCCCTCTTCCTCGGTCTTGCGGAAGAGCGCCGCGAGCGGCCCCTCCCGCATGCTCGCCCGCTTACCGCTTGCCATTCGAGAGAACCTCCTTCGCGAGCTGGCGGTAGGCATACGCCGCCTTCCCGTCAGGGTCGTACTTGAGCACGGACATTCCCTTGACCGGCGCTTCGGCGAAGCGCACGGTCTTGGTGATGCGGGACGCGAAGACCTGGTCGCCGAAGTTCTCCTCCAGCAGCTCGATCGCTTCCTTCGCATGGACTGTGCGGCTGTCGACCAGCGTCGGCAGGATGCCCTCGATCTCGACGTCCGGGTTGAGGTTCTCCCGAATCATCGAGAGCGTGTTCTGGAGCTGCACCAGTCCCCGCATGGACAGATACTCGCATTGCACGGGGACGATAACTTTGTGAGCCGCCGTCAGGGCGTTGATCGTGAGCAGCCCGAGGCTCGGCGGAGTGTCGATGCAGATGAAGTCGTAGTCCTCCATGATCGGCTTCAGGGCCTTCTCCAGGGAGCGCTCCCGGCCGATCTTCGTGGACATGGCGATCTCGGCTCCCGCGAGGTCGATCGACGCGCAGGCGACGTCCACCTCTCGCTTGCGGATGACCTCCCGGATCGAGACGTCGTGCACGAGCACGTCGTACATCGACAGCTCGAGCGAGTCGGGATCGATCCCCTGGCTCATCGTCAGGTTGCCCTGCGGGTCGAGATCGATGCAGAGCGCGCGATGCCCGCTCTCTACGAACGCGGCGGCGAGGTTGAGCGTGGTGGTGGTCTTCGCCACGCCCCCCTTCTGATTGGTGAACGCGATGACCTTGGCCTGTGGCGTCACTGGTGCCTCCGGATCGACGGGCTGAAAATCGTGATTGCCATTACCGAGTGCCTATTCGCACGTGGAGAGGGGAATCCTTCCGACCAATACCTTTCCCGGGGTGGCGGGGATCCTCGACAGGCGGCTCATATTCGTCACCGGGAAGGGCGGGGTAGGCAAGACGACGGTGGCCGCCGCGCTCGGCCTCGTCGCCGCGCGCGCGGGCAAGCGGACGCTGGTGGCGGAGGTCGCCGAGCAGGAGCGGGTCACCGCGGCGTTCGGCCGCGAGCCGACCGGCTTCAAGGAGAGCGAGGTGGCCCCCGGGCTGTCCGCGTTCTCCGTGAACCCCTCCGACGCCCGTGAGGAGTGGCTCCGCTACCAGCTCCGCTCCGGGACGCTCGCGGGGCTCGTCAACTCGAGCAGGATCTTCCAGTACCTCGCCGCGGCCGCCCCCGGGCTCGCCGAGCTGGTGACGATCGGAAAGGTCTGGGAGCTGGCGCAGCTCGAGCGCAAGACGGCGAGCTCCTCGCCCTACGACCTCGTGATCGTCGACGCACCCGCCACCGGCCACGGGCTCGCGCTGCTGCGCGCACCGCGGACCTTCGTCGACGTCGCCCGCGTCGGGCCGGTCCACCGTCAGGCGGGGATCATCGGCGACTTCATCTCCGACCCGGCCAAGACCGCGGTCGTAGCGGTCGCGCTCGCCGAGGAGATGCCGGTCAACGAGACGATCGAGCTCGAGACGCGGCTGAGCGAGGAGCTCGGCATGGGGCTCGACCACGCGCTCGTGAACGGCGTTCTCCCGGCGCGGCTGAGCGCGGCCGAGGCCGAGGCGATCGAGTCGGCCCGAGGCTCCGGCTCCCCCACCGCGCAAGCCACGCTCCGCGCCGCGCTGGACGCGCGCGCGAGCGCGCAGGCCCAGCGCGCCCAGGTGGCGCGGCTGCGGCGACACGTCACCGCGCCGGTCGCGACGCTCCCGCATCTGCTCGCGCCCGAGGTGGAGCGCGAGGGCCTCGAGCACCTCGCAGACGTCCTGGGGCGGCGGCTGTGAGCGTCGCCCGGCTGGTGAAGGGCAAGCAGGTGGTGATCTGCGCCGGCTCCGGAGGCGTCGGCAAGACGACCGTCTCCGCCGCGATCGCCGCCGGTGTCGCCGCCCGCGGCAGCAAGGTGATCGTGCTCACGATCGATCCCGCCCGCCGCCTCGCGGACTCGCTCGGCCTCGAGGACATGGGCAACGAGGAGCACCGGGTCGACCCGCGCCGCCTCGAGCGCGCGGGCCTGGGAGGTGAGGGCGAGCTGTGGGCGATGACGCTCGACGCCAAGCGCACCTTCGACGACCTGATCGAGCGCAACGCGCCCGACCCGGAGACGCGGGAGGCGGTGCTGGGCAATCCGATCTACCGCCAGCTCTCGAACGCGGTTGCCGGCTCCCAGGAGTACATGGCGATGGAGAAGCTCTACGAGCTGCACGAGTCCGGCCGCTACGACCTGCTGGTGCTCGACACGCCTCCAACGCGCAACGCGCTCGACTTCCTCGACGCGCCGGGGCGCCTGTCCCGCTTCATCGACTCACGCTCGCTTCAGCTCTTCCGGGCCTCCGGTCGCACCGGTCTCGGGTTCCTGGGGCGCGGCGCGAGCCCCCTGTTCTCGGTCATCGGCCGCGCGACGGGGGTCGACCTGCTGCGCGACCTGGCCGAGTTCTTCAACGCCTTCGGGGGAATGGCCGAGGGTTTCAGGGATCGCGCCAAGCACGTCGAGGCCCTGCTGGGCGACGAGCGGAGCTCCTTCTTGCTCGTCACCTCGCCGCGGGCCGCGGCGATCGATGACGCCGAGTACTTCCACCGCCGGCTCGTCGAATCGAGGATGCCGTTCGGCGGGGTGATCGTCAACCGCGTCCGCGAGCGGATCGACGCAGAGCCCGGCCCGAAGCTCGAGCGGGAGCTCGCCGGGCTGCTCGACGAGCGGCTGGCCGCGAAGGCCGTTCTCGCGCTGCGAGACCGCCAGCGGCTGGCCGATCAGGATGCGGCCGCGATGGAGACGCTGAGCGGCAGGCTCGGCGGCGCGCCGATGATCGCCGTCCCGGAGCTGGCCGGCGACGTGCACGACATCGACGGCCTCGCCTACGTGGCTAGCCGGCTCTTCAAAGGATCGGACGAAGGCTGATCAGACCGGCGCGGAGTAGCTGGCCGGGTCGTCCCAGTCGTACTCCACCTCGCGGTCGCCCTCGACCGCGGTGACCCCGAACTCCTCGCCCGACGCCTCGATCGCCTCGATCTCGGTCGTCACGCCCTCTTCGTCGTCGGCGTCGTCGAAGTCCAGCTCGGGCTGAGGCTTGCTCGACCACTCCTCGCGCCGGCTCGCCACAACCGCGGCGACGGGTGCGCTAACCGGCTCAGTGACGGGTGCGCTCGCCGGCTCGGGGACGGACGCTCGCGGAGGCTCCAGCAGGAAGTCGTCGGACACGGCGCGGAGATCGGAGTCGAGGTACCCGCACAGGATGTCGCGCAGCAGCGCGCGCAGGTGGCGCTCCACCTCCTCGACCAGCGTGCGGGACGATTCCGACCCGACGGTGTCGAGGTAGTCCTCCTCCACCCCGTCCCCCATGACGAATCGCTCGAGCGCCTGAGCGAGCTCGACGCGGCGCTGCACCTGCTTGCGCTCACCCTCCTCGGCACAGAGGACGGCTACGCGCAGCGCCAGGCTCGATCGCGAGGAGTCGGCGGTGGTGTCGAGCAGGGCGCGCAGGGCGAGCAGGTAGTCGGAGAGGGCCTCGCCCTCCAGGCGGCGGCCACAGCCCATCTCGAAGCGGGACAGAGCCCAGGCCACGGAGCCGCTCACGCGCGCGGTCGCGATCGCCGCGAAGAACTCCCGCAGCTCCTCCGCCTCACCCTCGGCGAGCACCCAGGGCTCGCTGCGGGCGACGCCGGTGGACTCGAGCTCGAACGGCTGCCATGCGCCATCTCCGGAGCGGCGCCAAGCCACGGCTCCGAGAGCCACGCCGCCGGGCTTCCAGAGGCGCAGGCCGGTGAGGGTCTCGCGAAAGCGCAGGCGGGCCTCTTCGAGGGGCAGCGGATCGTCAGGGTCGATCTCGCGTGTGAGCGTGAGCAGGGCGTTCGGGTCCCGGCGCTCGCCTTCGGCCGACGGGTTGACCGGGTCGGCCCAGACAGCCTCGTCGGGCGCGTCGGAGCGGTCGCCGCGAACGAGCTCCACGCCGTCGCCGAGATCCACCTGCTCCGGCCACAGCGAGAGCCCGTGGACCGGGACGAGCACGGTCGCCGGGCGGCTGCTGTTGTAGAGAGTCCGCTCCACCTCCGCGTACACGCGCTCGAAGCGCTCCTCGGGGAAGGTCAGGTCGGTGGCCTCCTCGTAGATCCGCTCGAGCATCGACTGCAGCGCCGGGTCCGCCTCCGCCCCGCGCAGGCCGTTGGCTCGCAGGTAGGCGGCAGCGCCGGCGCCGAGGGCGGCCGCGGCGTCCGGCCGGCTCGGCAGCGACCGCAGCCTGTGCCAGCGATCGGCGATGAACTTCCCGGTGAGCGGCTTGTAGTGGTAGAGGCTTGGCCCGCGGCGGCGGGGATCGCCGCTGTCCAGATCGAACTCGACCTCCGCGCCCGCGTTCTGATCGTCACGCAGCAGTGCAGCGGCCTCGAGGGCGAACGCGCGCAGCGCGTCATGAAGTTGCCGGTTGCGCATATCGGCGACTTCCGCGCCGACGCCCAGAACCCTGCAAGCCCGGCGAGCGCGGCGGCAGGCGAAGCGGTCGCGGCCTAAGCGACGGCGGTGGCGGTGGCAGGCGCCGTGGTGGCGGCTTCGCCCCCGCACTCGCCGCCGAGCCACTCGCGCCCGTAGCGGCGCATGTCCTCGATCAGGGGCAGCAGCGCTCGCCCCTTCTCGGTCAGGCTGTACTCGACCCGCGGCGGCACCTCGGGGAACGTGTTGCGCTCCACGATGCCCTCGTCCTCCAGCGCCCGCAGGCGCAGCGAGAGGGTCCGCGGCGAGATGCCCGCGAGCGAGCGCTCGAGCTCGCAGAAGCGGGTCGTGCCCTCCGCCAGGTCACGGATGACGAGGATCGTCCACTTGCCGCAGACGATGTCTGCGGTGGCACAGACGGGACAGGTCGCGTCATCTCGCAAAGGCACAGCAAACCGCAGTTTAGCGCAATGCTTCAGGAAGTGAAGCTATGGAGTGGGCGCTCCGAGCAGCCCGCGCCGGCCCTCCGTGGAAGCCGCCGCGCCCCTGTGTCGGCCCCCTCGAGCGGGGGAACCGCTACCGCCAAACCGGCGCTTGCTTTAGCCTCGCGCTGGTGAGGTCCCGAATCGCGCTCGCCACAGCGCTCATCACGATCGTCGCGACCTCCGCCACCACGGCGATGGCAGCCGACCCGATCATGCCGCTCGCGAGCGTCAGCGCGGGGATGCAGTGCACCGCGCTCTCGGTGATCCGTGGGACGACGGTGTCCGAGTTCAACGTCGAGATCGTGGACGTCCTCCGCGGCGACCCCTTCGCCACCGGCCCCCGCCTGCTGATCCGCGTCTCCGGGCCCGCCGTGGATGCGACAGGGGTGGGGCCGGGGTTCTCCGGCTCCCCGATCTACTGCACGGACTCCGCGGGTGTCAGGCGCAACGCCGGCGCCATCTCGGAGAGCGTCGGCGAGTACGGGAACGACGTGGCGCTGGCCACGCCGATCGAGGAGATCCTCGGCGACCGACCCACGCCGCCGGCCACCGCCCGCAAGGCAACTGCCCTTCTGAGGCGGGCACGCCCGATCGCCACGCCGCTCACGATCGCCGGATTGTCGGGGCCGATGCGCAAGGCGGCCCTCGCAGGCGCACGACGCGCGAGCCAACCCCTTCTCACCGCCCCGGCCGGGCCCTTCCTCGGCTATGCCCCGTATCCGCTCGAGCCGGGCCGGGCCATCGCCGCCGGCATCTCGAGCGGGGACATCGCCGTGGGCGCCATCGGCACGGTCACCTACAGGGACGGCAGCGGGCTGTGGGCGTTCGGCCACCCGTTCGACGGCTACGGCCGGCGGGCGCTGCCGCTGCTCGACGCCTACGTCTACTCGGTGATCGACAACCCCGCCGGCTCGATCGACGAGATCACCTACAAGCTCGCCACCCCCGGCCGGCCGGTGGGCACTCTCACGAACGATGCGCTGAGCTCGATAGTCGGCCGGGTCGGGCCGCTGCCGAAGACCGTTCCCGTCACGGTCTTCGCGCGCGGCCTCGACAACGGGCGCACCAGCACCATCCGCTCGCAGGTCGCGGACGAGCGCCGGCTGGGCCTGGGCTCCGGCCTGGACCTGGTCACCACCCTGGCGGCCGGGCAGGCGGCGACCAGCGTGCTGCGCTCCGCGCCACCCAGCTTCACCACGTCGATGTGTCTGCGAGTGACCGTCCGCCAGGCTCGCAAGCCGCTCGGCTTCTGCAAGCGGTACTTCGACGGCGAGGGCCCCTTGAGCGACATCTCGAGCGCGATCGGGCTGGTGGACGGCTTCAAGTTCGGCCGGCTGGACGTGAACCGCGCGTCGGTCCGCATGGGCATCCGCTCCGCCGTGCAGGAGTCGTTCATCGTCGGAGCCGCCCTGCCGCGCAGAGTGCGGCCCGGGCAGCTGGTGCGCATCCGCCTCGCTCTGCAGCGCAGCCGCGCCGGCCTGCAGCCGCTCTCCTTCCAGTACCGGATCCCCCGCTCGACACGGCCGGGCCGTCGGGTGCTGACCCTGCGCGGGACCACCCCGAACTCCCTGGGGGGAGGGGCCGAGAACGTGCTCGAGTTCTTCTTCGGAGGCTCCGGGGGCGCTCCTCGCTCACCCCGCTCGGTGCCGGAGCTGGCAAGTCGCATCCACGACCTCGGCCAGGCCGACGGGATCCACGCGACCTTCTCGAAGAAGCGATCGGGACCGGTGGTCTACAGAGACGCCCGCTCGCTGATCCGCGGCAAGCTCCGCATACCCATGCGGGTCGTGCGGCGCTCCGAGCCCTAGTTGCCGGCGAAGACCTGATCGACCGACGTCGAGCGCTGCCCGTCCGATGAGACCAGCAGCTTGAAGTCGTGGGGGTGCGTGGCCGCCTTCATCGCCTCGTCCATGCCGATGCGGCCGGCCTGGAGGTGGGCCAGCAGGGCCTGGTCGAAAGTCTGCATCCCGTAGTAGGCGCCCTCGGCGATCGCCTCGGGGAGCCTCCCGGTCTCCTTCTCGTCCATGATCATGTCCTTCACCCGGCCGGTCATGCGCAGGACCTCGCAGGTCGCGACGCGGCCGTTGCCGTCCGGCGTTGGCACCAGACGCTGGGAGATCACCCCTTTGAGAGTGCCGGCGAGCATCGCGCGCGCCTGCTGTTGCTCCACCTGGGGGAAGAAGTCGATGATGCGGTTGACCGTCTCCGGGGCGTCGATCGTGTGAAGGGTGGAGAGCACGAGGTGGCCGGTCTCAGCGGCCGAGAGGGCCGTCCGCACCGTCTCATCGTCGCGCATCTCGCCGATCAGGATCACGTCCGGGTCCTGACGCAGCACGCGCTTCAGCGCCCGCTTGAACGAGAGGGTGTCCTCACCGACCTCACGCTGGTTGATGATCGACTTCTTGTCCTGGTGCAGGAACTCGACCGGGTCCTCGATCGTGACGATGTGCTTCGCCGTGTTCATGTTGATCTGGTTGATCATCGCCGCGAGCGTCGTCGACTTTCCCGAGCCCGTGGTGCCGGTGAGCAGGATGATGCCGCGCTCCTCCTCGGCGAGATCCGAGACGACCTTCGGCAGCAGCAGCTCCTCGACGGTCTTGACGTCGAAGGGGATCGTGCGGCAGACGATCGACACCGACCCGCGCTGGCGGAAGGCGTTGACGCGAAAGCGGGCGAGGCCCGGAATCGCATAGGAGAGATCGACCTCGTTGTCGCTCGCGAACTCGGCGAGCTTGCGCTCGTCGGTGACCATCTGGGCCAAGACCCCCTCCATGATGGCCGAGGTCAGCGGCTCGGTGCCCTCCATGACCTCCAGGCGGCCCTGCCGCCTGATCATCGGTGGCGAGGGGACCTTCAGGTGCAGGTCGGAGCCCTCAACCTCTACGACACGCCGAAGGGCCTGCTCAAGATCGAACATGCCCCTCTAGTCGGCCCGAGAGCCGGATGCCTTGAGTCCTGAGGGCTAAGCGACGTCGCGGAGCTTCTGTGCTTCAGCCAGCGACTGCAGCTTCTTGAGCGACTGGTTCTCGATCTGCCGGATGCGCTCGCGCGTCACGTTGAACGTGCGACCCACCTCGTCGAGCGTGCGGGGATGCTCCCCGCCGAGCCCGTAACGCAGCTCCAGCACGCGCCGCTCGCGGTAGCTGAGGTTCTCGAGCGCCTCGCGCAGCGCTTCCTTGGTGAGGATCTCGGCGGCGCGCTCGTACGGGGACTCGGCCCGCTCGTCGGCGATGAACTGGCCGAACTCGGACTCCTCCTCGTCGCCGACGGGCTTCTCCAGCGAGACAGGCGCCTGTGCGGACCGCTTGATCGAATCGACTTCCTCGGGATCGATGCCGGTCACATCGGCGATCTCCTCGGGCGTGGGCTCGCGGCCCAGCTCGGTGACCAGCTTGCGCTCGGCGCGGCCGATCTTGTTGAGCTTCTCGACGACGTGCACGGGAATCCGGATGGTCCGCGCCTTGTCGGCGAGCGCGCGGGCGATCGCCTGGCGGATCCACCAGGTGGCGTAGGTCGAGAACTTGAAGCCCTTGCGGTAGTCGAACTTCTCGGCGGCGCGCACGAGCCCGAGCGTGCCCTCCTGGATCAGGTCGAGGAACGGCAGGCCCTGGTTGCGGTAGTTCTTCGCGATCGAGACGACGAGGCGGAGGTTCGACTCCACCATCTTCTGCTTCGCGTCGAGGTCGCCGCGCTCGATGCGCTTGGCGAGGTAGACCTCCTCCTGCGCTGTGAGCAGGCGGACCTTGCCGATGTCCTTGAGGAACAGCTGGAGGCTGTCCGTGGTCATGTCGGGCTTGAGGTCGATCGTCGCCTTCTTGCGACGGCCGCGCTTGTCCGGCGCGCGCTCGACCTGCTGGCCGGCGGCGAGCGCAGGGTCGATCTCCTCGACCAGCTCGATCTCCGACTTCTCTATGTGGACGTGCAGATCCTCGATGTCACCTTCGTCGAGGTCCACCTCCGCAAGGGCGGTAGCGACCTCTGCGTACGTGAGCACGCCGATCTGCTTGCCCTTGGTGAGAAGGAGCTTTACCTCTTCCAGCTCTTGCAGTTCCCCTACCGACATCCAGTATCACCTTGCTCAGGGGCCCGGGTCGCGCCTCGGGCCATTCAAACAGACGCTCGTAATTCTAACGCTGCAGCTTGTGAAGTCAAACGGCGGGAGCGCGCGCCCAGCCCGTTGACTTGCCAGTCAGCCAGTCCATCTTCTACTCCAAGTGGAGCATTTGGGTACGCGTTTGAGCACATTCGGCGCACATGCACCTCATTTCCCCGCAATCTGCGACGAAATACGCATGGCGAAGAGCCCTCAACGCCACCCAGCAGACCGGCCTCAACGAGCTTAGCGGCCGCCCTTGGCCTTTTCGACCTTGATCAGCTCGGGCTGATCCGGGTCGCCGAGCGCCACCTTCTCGCCCCCGGCCTTCGCGCGGTACATCGCCTGATCGGCCATCTCGAGCAGCGCATCCGTGTCGTCACCGTGCTCCGGGCACGACACGACCCCGATCGACACGCCGACGGCGGGGCCGCCCTTCGTCTCGACCTCCACGGCGTCCGCCAGCCTCTGGCCGAGCGGCTCGGCGGCCTCCGCGGTCTGGTTGGAGGCGAGGACGCAGAACTCATCGCCCCCCACGCGGGCCGCGGTGTCGGTGGAGCGCAGGGTGCGGCGCAGCGCCACGGCGACCTGGACGAGGATCCTGTCGCCGGCCTGGTGGCCGTTCGCGTCGTTCACGCGCTTCAGGCCGTCGACGTCGAGCACGAGCAGCGCGAAGGGAGTCTGGTACCGCTCGAACAGGGCGAGGGCGTTGCGCAGCTGCTCCTCGAGGTGGCGGCGGTTAGAGAGCCCGGTCAGGGGATCGCTGTTGGCCAGCGACTCCAGCTCACGCACCCGCTGATCGACGAGGCTCTCGATCGCGGTGGCCTGGACCGCGCCGACCGCCTCCGCGATCCGCACGGCGAGCTCGGCGACGCCGGTCGAGTCGAGGCCCTCCGAATCCCGCGCGAGGCCGGCGAGGATCGCCGCGTGGATCGCCACGACGTCCCGCGACAGCTCCGTGGCCGAGCTCTCACGCGAGTCGCGCAGGTCGGCGAGCCGCGCGGCGCGGGCGTGGGCCGCCGGGGAGAGCTCCACCGGGTCGCTGCTCTCGTCCCCGGCGATCGCCAGGACGTCGGAGATCAGCTCCGGGAGCTCATCGGCGAGCTTCCCCGTCGGAAGCGCCTTGATCTCCTCGAGCGTCGCGCGCTCGATCAGGCGGACGAGCCAGGACTTCGCGAGCTCCTCGCGGTTGCGGTCCAGGCGTGCGAGCGGCCCGCGCAATGGCGTGGGGCGTGACCGTGGAGTGGAGCGGCGTTCTTGGTCGGTGGGCACAGGGGTGTCCTCTGGGCGGATTTCCTCCGGCCGTGAGCCCACTCTAGGGACGAGTTCGGCGGAAGCTTCGCGACCCGCTCGGGGCGATCGGCGCCGCGAGCGGCCGCGATATCGTGGGCGGAGGATGAGGCGACGCGATCCGAGGCGGCTGCTGCGCCGCCGGCGCCGAGCGAGGGCCCGAGTGGAGATCGCGCGAGTGCCGGAGTCCTCGGCTCCCGCCGACGGCAGCGTCACCACGAAGCAGGTTGCCCACGTGACCCTCCCGCGCGCGGAGCTCGACCGGATCTGGAGCGCCGAGTACCTCGAGCGCCTCGCGCGGACCTACTGGCGCTTCCTCACCCGAGTCTCGCTCGGGCTGCTGCGCGTCCTCTACAGCGAGGACGCGCGCGAGGTCGTGCTGCTCACGCGGCCCTTCGTGCTGCTGCGCTTCCGCCGCCCGGAGTACGAGACCGATCGGGAGGGCGGCGCCGTGACCTGGCGCATCGAGCGAGGAGTGCTCGTGGCGCCGGCCGGGCGCGGGCGCGGCTACCTCCGGATCTCCGTGAAGCGCCCCCTCGAGGAGGACGGCGGAGAAGCTCTCGAAGCCGACGGCGAGATGGTGACCGGCACGGTCACGTCCGAGGTGGCCAACTTCTATCCGGCGATCGCGGGACGGGGATGGTTCGAGCGAGTGGGGCGGCACATCTACCGCGTTACCCAGCTGCGCATCCACGTCATCGTCACCCACGCGTTCCTGCGCAGCCTCGCGCGGCTCGACCTCGCGGAGAGCCCGATCGGATCGCTCAGGGCGAATCGGCCGCCAGGCCGCTAGCCGAGCTTGTCGCCGGTCAGCTCGCGCAGCTTCGCGCGGTCATGGGTGGCGTGCACACGCCGGACGGTGCCCGAGCGCGAGCGCATCACCAGCGACTCGGTGGTCGCCCCCTCGGGGCCCTGGAAGTGCACGCCCGCGAGCATGTCGCCGCTCGTGACCCCGGTCGCGCAGAAGAAGACGTCGTCGCCGGCCACCAGCCGATCGGTGTCGAGCACCTCGTCGAGGTCGTAGCCCTGGTCGATCGCGGCCTGACGCTCTTCGTCGTCGCGCGGCCACAGCCGGCCGATGATCGAGCCGCCGATGCACTTGATGGCAGCCGCGGAGAGAACGCCCTCGGGGGTTCCGCCGATGCCCCAGAGGAGGTCGACCGGCGAGCCCTGGGTCACGGCGATCAGCGCCGCCGAGACGTCGCCGTGCGGGATGAAGCGGATCCTCGCGCCGGCCTCGCGGATCTCGCGCACCGCATCGTCGTGGCGCGGGCGGTCGAGCATGATTACCATCACGTCGCCGATCGGCGTGCCCTTCGCCTCGGCGATCAGCTTCAGCGTCTCCGTCAGCGGGCGATCGAAGTCGAGCAGATGCGCGAGATCCTTCGACGTCGCCATCTTCTCCATGTAGACGCACGGGCCCGGGTCGAACATCGTGCCGCGCTCGGCGAGCGCGATCACCGCGAGCGAGTTCGGCAGGCCGTGCGCGCAGAGCTCGGTCCCCTCGAGCGGGTCGACGGCGATGTCCACCTCGGGCGGGGATCCGTCGCCGATCCGCTCGCCGTTGTAGAGCATCGGCGCCTCGTCCTTCTCGCCCTCGCCGATCACCACGGTGCCGTTCATCCGCACCGTGTCCAGCATCAGGCGCATGGCGTCAACGGCCGCGCCGTCGGCGGACTCCTTCTCGCCTCGCCCGATCCAGCGGGCTGCGGCGATCGCCGCGTACTCGGTGGTTCGCACCAGCTCGAGCGCCAGATTGCGGTCAGGGCGGATTGCTGCAGCGGCTTCGCTCATCGGCTGGACCCTATGCCAACTCCCGTCCAGCGGGCCCCTAGAGTTCCCGCCCATGAAGATCGAGGGAGTCGGCGCATTCATATCGGGCGGGGCCTCCGGGCTCGGCGAGGCCACCGCACGCGCGCTCGCCGCGCGGGGCGCGCGAGTGGCGATCGCGGACGTCAACGACGAGAAGGCGAGCGCCCTCGCCGAGGAGCTCGGCAACGGAGCGCTGGCGCTCCACTGCGACGTGACCTCCGAGGACGAGGTGCAGGCGGCCGTGGCCGCCGCGGCGGACTCCTTCGGAGAGCTGCGCCTGGCCGTGGGCTGCGCCGGGGTCGGATGGGCGGAGAAGGTCGTCTCCAAGCGCGGGCCCCATCAACTGCTGCCGTTCGAGACCGTCATCCGGGTCAACCTGATCGGCATGTTCAACGTGCTGCGCGTGACGGCCGCGGCGATGAACGACAACGCGCCCGACGAAGAGGGAGAGCGCGGCGCGGTGGTGATGACGGCGTCGATCGCCGCCTACGACGGCCAGATCGGGCAGATCGCCTACGCCTCCTCGAAGAGCGGGATCGTCGGCATGACGCTCCCGGCCGCACGCGACCTGGCCGGCCGCGGCATCCGCGTGTGCACGATCGCTCCCGGCCTCTTCGACACGCCTCTGCTGGCCGCCCTCCCCGAGGAGGCGCGCCTGGCCCTCGGCGCCGGCGTGCCCTTCCCGCCGCGGCTGGGCCGCCCCGAGGAGTACGCGAGGCTCGCCCTCACGATCGCCGAGAACCCGATGCTGAACGGCGAGACGATCCGCCTCGACGGCGCCCTGCGAATGCCGCCCAAGTAGCCGCACGCGTAGAGTTCGCCTCCCAAAACGCTCGAGTTCCCCGACAGGAGAAGCCTCCCTCATGCCTGAAGCAGTGATCGTCGACGCGGTCCGTACCCCTATCGGCCGCGCGTTCAAGGGCTCCCTCGCCCCCCTGCGCCCTGACACCACCGGCGCGTTCATCGTGGACCAGCTCCTCGAGCGCAACCCGGGCCTCGACCCCGCACTGGTCGAGGAGGTCATCACCGGCTGCGGGTTCCCCCAGGGCAAGCAGGCCTTCAACATCGGCCGGATCATCGCCCTGCTCTCCGAGAAGCTTCCGCAGAGCGTCAACGGGGTCACCGTGTCGCGCTACTGCGCCTCCGGCCTCGATGCGATCCGCTACGCCGCCAACAACGTCAAGGCCGGCCAGGGCGACGTGTACATCGCCTCCGGAGTCGAGTTCGTCTCGCAGTACAACGAGCGCCAGGAGGTAGCCGGCGGCGCCGACCAGAACGAGAAGCTGCAGGGCAAGGAGCCCGGACAGCCCGACGTCTACATCCAGATGGGCGACACGGCCGTCAACGTCGCCAAGAAGTACGGCGTCACCCGCGAGCAGATGGACGAGTACGCCCAGCGCTCACAGGAGCTGGCGGTCAAGTCGCAGGAGGACGGCTTCTTCGACCGCGAGATCATCCCGGTGACCCTGCCCGACGGCACCGTGGTCTCCAAGGACGACGGCCCGCGCGCCTCGTCCACCCTCGAGAAGCTGGCCTCGCTGCCCGAGGCGTTCGGCGGCGGCGGCGTGACCGCCGGCAACTCCTGCCCGCTCAACGACGGCGCGGCGGCCGCGCTGATCATGTCCGATACGAAGGCCGAGGAGCTCGGCCTGAAGCCGCGCGCCCGGATCATCACGGCCGCGACCTGGGGCAACGAACCCGAGTACATGGGAGTCGCCCCGATCGGCGCGATCAAGAAGGCGCTCGACCGCGCTGGCATGACGATCGACGACGTGGACACCGTGGAGCTCAACGAGGCGTTCGCCGCTCAGGTGATCCCGATCATGGACGAGTGCGGCATCGCGCTCGACAAGATGAACCCGCACGGCGGGGCGATCGCCCTCGGCCACCCGTTCGGCCAGACGGGCGTGCGCATCATGACCACCCTGCTCAACGGCCTCGAGACCGATGACAAGACGATCGGCATCGAGACGATGTGCGTCGCCGGTGGTCAGGGCGAGGCGATGATCGTCGAGCGCTTGAGCTAGGCGGAAGGCGAGCGGCGACGGCCATGGCGATCAGCCCGGCCGACGTGAGGCTCGCCGCCGCGGCGGCCGGGGCGGGAACCGCCCGAGTCCTCGCCGCCCACGCGAACACCGCCTGGTCGAGCAACTGCACGGGGACGATTGCCGCACGCGCGGCCTCGTTCCCGTGCCAGGCGGCCGCCCCGACGACGAGGTTGCGCGCGGCAAACAGACGCCAGCCGAATGCGCCGGCGCCGGTCAGCTCCTCCCGGACGCCATAGAGACGGAGCAGGCGCTCGGGCGCGAGATAGGCCCCGACGCCGACCGCGAGCGCGATCCCAGCCGCTGTCCGGTTGAGCGCCTCCGCGGTCATGCCCTGATGTCCCCCGGCTCGCGGACGAAGGCGGAGATCAGCTCGGAGAGCTGGGCGGGGTTGTCCTCCATCGAGAAGGTGTAGGCGTCCTCTACCAGCTCGACGCGGCCATTCGGCAGGTCCGCGGCGAGCTTGTGGGCGTCGGCCACCGGGAACACCCGGTCGTCGGCCGACCACGCCATCAGCGCCGGCTTGTCGAACTGGGGAAGGCGGTCGGCCGCCGCGTTCGTCTGGGCCGTGTCGGCGCCCTTGATGAAGGTGCGCGCGTCGTTGCGGATGGCGGCCTTCGTGATGGCCGGGAGGATGTAGGAGTCCTCGGCGGCGCGGTCGATCGGCCTCTTGGTGAGCCAGCCGAAGGCGATCGGCGTGCGCCGGGCGAGCCGAAGTCGCATCGGCTGAAGCAGCGCCCACATCATGCCCGGCACCATCGCCGCCGGCTTGAAGTAGGAGAAGAGCTTCGGCGGGAAGTTGTCGCGGTAGTCGCACGAGGTGAGCACCAGCCGGCCGATCCGCTCGGGCCGCGTGGTGACCACGATCTGGGAGAGCGCGCCGCCGCTGTCGTTGCCGATCAGCGTCACGTCGGTCAGGTCGAGCGCCTCGATCGCATCGGCGATCCTCGCGGCCACCTCGACCGGGCCGTTCGGGGCCCCCGCCGCCAGCGGCACGTTGTGCGAGCCGAGCGGAAGGTCGAGCGCGATGCAGCGGAACTCGCCCGAGAGGCGCTCGACGACCTTGCGCCAGAGGTTGGCGTTGACCAGCAGCCCGTGGACGAAGACGAGCGCCGGCCCCGTTCCCACGTCGTGGTACGCGAGCGGCCCGCTCGGCAGGTCGAGAGTGCGCGCCTCCCCGAGTGCTGGAGCGCGCCAGCTGGTGGGGTCGGAGGTGATGGTGGAGCTCATCGTGGATCCCTTCTCGCTTGTCTTGCCGTCAACTCCGATTAACATACAGACTGTCTGTATGTGATGCAAAGCAGTAGGCTCGGAGCGACAATGGAAACCCGGACGACCAAGGCAGAGCAGGGCGAGGCGACCCGCTCGACGCTGCTCCGCGCCGCGCGGGAGCTGTTCACCGAGCGCGGCTACGGCGGCGTCGGGACCGAGGAGATCGTCCGTCGCGCCGAGCTCACCCGAGGCGCCCTCTACCACCACTTCACGGACAAGAAGGACCTCTTCCGCGCCGTCCACGAGCAGATCGAGGGCGAGGTGATGGAGGCGATCGGCGCACAGATGGCGGGCGCCGGCACGGACCCCTTCGAGATGCTGGTGGTCGGCACGCACGCCTACCTGGACGTGTGCACCGACCCCGCCATCACGCGCATCACGCTGATCGACGCGCCCTCGGTGCTCGGCTGGGAGGAGTGGCGCGAGATCGACATGCGCCATGGCCTGGGAATCGTCATCGCGGGCCTGCAGGGAGGGATGGACACCGGCGTGCTGCGCCCCCAGCCGGTCCGCCCGCTCGCGCACCTGATGCTCGGAGCGATGGGCGAGGCCGGGATGGTCATCGCCAACGCCGCCGATCCCGCGGCCGCGCGGGCGGAGGTCGAGCCGGCGCTGCTCGGCCTGCTCGAAGGCCTTCGCCTCTAGATGGTCAGGACGATCTTGCCGAGCTTGCCGCCCGCGGTGAAGCGCTCGTAGGCAGCCTCCACCTCGTCCAGCGGGAAGGTTGCCGCGACCGGCACCGTCAGGGCGCCCGACTCGAACAGCGGCAGGACCTCAGCTTCGACGAGGCGCATCGCGATCGCCTTCTCCTCGAGCGGACGCGCGCGCAGCGTCGAGCCGCGCACCACGGCGCGCTTGCCCATCACGGCGAGCAGGTTGACCTCGGCCTTGAAGCCGGCACCGACGCCGATCACCACGATCCGGCCGCCGGTGGCGAGCGCCTTGAGGTTGCCCGCCATGTTCGGCGCGCCGATCAGCTCCAGCACGACGTCGAACGGCCCGCGCTCCTCATACCCCTCGACCGGGATCGCCTCGGCGCCGAGGCGCTCTACCTCCGGCCGCAGCGCCTCGTTGCGCACCGTGGCCGTGACGCGCGCGCCCGCGGCGCGACCGAGCTGGATGGCGGCGGTGCCCACGCCCCCGGCCCCGCCGTGGACGAGCAGCCGCTCCCCCGGGCGCAGCGCGCCCTGGCTGAAGATCGCGTCGTGCGCCGTCACGAAGACCTCGGCGAGACCGCCGGCCTGCGCCCAGTCGAGCGATGCGGGCACGGGCATGGCGGCCCGCTCGTGCAGGACCGCGAGCTCCGCCTGCCCTCCGCCGCCGACGACCGCCGCCACCCGGTCCCCCTTCTCGAAGCGGCCGGCGCCCGGGCCGCGCTCGACGACCTCGCCGGCCAGCTCGAGGCCGGGGATGTCCGCCGGGGCGCCGGGCGGAGCCGGGTAGGCGCCCTTGCGCTGAAGGATGTCGGCGCCGTTGATGCCCGCCGCGCGCACCGCCACGAGCACCTCGCCCGGGCCTGGGCGCGGATCCGGGTGCTCCGCGACCGAGAGGGCACCATCGGCGATCGTGACTGCACGCATCGGCGCCAGACTAGCCCGCCGGAGCCTCCAGCCGCCCCTTCGAGGAGGCGCCCGCGAGGGCTCTCGCGCTGTCGCAGGCCTTTGCCGATCGTTGTCCGCTCGGTATAACTACGACGATGTCGCGAGCGGAGATCAGGCACGGAGCGCCCTCCCGGCGGCGGCGGGAGCACCCCATGGGCCGCGAGCCCGAGGGCGGCTCCCCGCGCTTCGCGGCGCGGATCGACGAGCTGGCGACGGTCAACCCTTCCTCCTCCTACACCCAGGACGAGATGCTCGACATGCTGGGGCTGCGCGGCAACGAGTTCGCCGAGCGGATCTTCAGCGTCTGCGGCGTCGAGCGGCGCCAGTTCGCGATCACGCCGGAGCTGCTCGCCGAGCGCCTGCAGGGTCGCGTGGACCGCTCCGAGGAGCATCTGCTCGAGATGGCGCTCGAGGCGGTCGGCAAGCTCGACTGCGACCCGAGCGAGATCGCGACGGTGATCACCGCCAACTACTACTCGCTCGGCGGCCCCACCCTGGCCCACAGGCTGATCGACGAGCTGGGCCTCGACCCGGACACCGACAAGTACCACCTGCTCGGCGTCGGCTGCGCGAGCGCGGTGCCCCTCTTCAAGCTCGCCTCACAAGCACTGCTCGAGAAGCCGGAATCGCGTGCGCTGGTGATCGGCGCGGAGAGCATCACGGGCTTCCTCACCACGGTCGACCCCGACGACGACCGCTCCAAGGTCGTCGGCTCCTCGCTCTTCGGCGACGGCTGCGCGGCGGCCGTCCTCACCCGCGACGCATCCTCCTCGGGCCCCGCCCTGCTCGCCGCAAAGGTGCACCAGGTCGAGGACACGCTCGGCTCCGTGCGCTTCAAGGTCAGCGCCGACGACAGCTACATGCACATGGGCCGCGAGCTGCCCTCGATCGCCCGCGACGGCGTGCCCGGGCTCGTGGACGACTTCCTCGCCGACCGCGGCCTGACGCGGGACCGCATCAAGCACTGGATGGTCCATCCGGGCGGGCGCGGAATCATCGAGGCCGTCGAGGAGGGCCTCGGGCTCTCTCGCGACGACGTCCAGGTGAGCTACGACACGCTCGCCAACCACGGCAACATGGGAACGCCCTCGAGCTTCTACGTCCTCAAGGGCGTCGCCGAGCGCAACGAGCCCAACCCCGGCGAGCTCGGGCTGATGATCACCATCGGGCCCGGCGTGACCGTCGGCCTGATGCTGCTTCGCTGGTAGCGCCGGCTCCGCAGGCGCCACTTGCCCCGCCCGGCCTCGGGTGGTAACACCTCCGGTTAGAGAGCCAACGTCGACCAGGGAGCTCAGATGGGCACGACCGAGCACGAGCAGCCGTCAGCGACGGCCAACGCCGAGGCGATCGAAGCGTGGGACGGCCCGTTGTTCGAGCGCTTCGTCCAGTACCGCCACATCATGGTCGCGGGCCTCGCCTCCCACGGCGACGAGGCGCTGCGGATCCACCCGCCGCGGAGGTCCGACCGCGTGCTCGACATCGGGTGCGGGTTCGGGGACTCGACGCAGCAGCTCGCGACTCTCGTCGGGCCTGAGGGCTCTGCGTTCGGCGTCGACGCCTCGCCGCGCTTCATCGGCGCCGCCATCGAGGAGGCCGCGGGGATCGACAACGTGGGCTTCGAGGTCGCCGATGTGGAGCGGACGGCGTTCGACGGGCGCTTCGACTACGCCTTCTCGCGCTTCGGCACGATGTTCTTCGCCAATCCGGTCGCCGCGCTGCGCAACGTGCGCCAGGCGCTGGTCCCCGGCGGGAGGCTCGTGATGGTGGTCTGGCGCGCGAAGGTCGAGAACGACTGGGTCTACCGGGCGCAGCAGATCGTCGAGCGGTTCGTGACCAAGCCCGAGCAGTACGACGATCCGACCTGCGGCCCCGGCCCGTTCTCGATGGGCAACGCCGACACGACCAGCGGCATCCTGCTGAGCGCCGGCTTCGAGGACGTGTCGCTGCGCCGCTGCGACCTGCCGATCAAGATCGGCACCGACGTCGACGAGGCGGTCGCGCTGGTGATGAGCATCGGGCCGGCCGGAGAGATCATTCGCCTCGCCGGCGAGCGCGCCGCCCACCTCCACGAGCCGATCGCCGAGGCGCTGAGCGAGGGCCTGGCGCCCTGGGCCGGGCCCGACGGGGTGATCGCCCCGGCGTCGACCTGGATCGTCGACGCCGTCGCGCCGACGCAGGCGAGCTGATCGCCGGCTCGTCCGCGAGCCGGCGACCAGCGTGAGCCCGACGGGTTAGCCGAGGGCCGGCAGGCCGACCATCGCGCGGAACGACGTCGCGTCGTTCAGGTGCGGCATCGGCGCGTCGGGAACGGGAACCTCGAGGAATTCGCAGAGCGGCTCCCAGCCCTCCTTGATCTCGTACACGAGCAGCTTGTCGGCCGGGACCTTGCTCTTGACGTCCTCGTTGTGGCGGTTGTAGACGTCGAGGGCGAACTCCTTGTCATCGAAGCGGCCGTCGAAGGTGCCGTTCCAGATGACGCCGTTGATCATCTTCATCGCCTCGGGGGAGACGGTGACGCTGCCGCCTTCGAGCTCGCCCTTCGCCGCCGCCTGGGCGGAGGCGTGGATGCTCTTCTGGCAGCTGGCGTACCAGGACTCGGGGTCGCGCACGCTGAGCAGCACCTTGGCATCCGGGAAGGTCTCCCAGATCTGCTCCCAGTAGGTGCAGGCGGGCCAGTCGACGGTCGACTCCCAGCCCTCGAAGACCTTCTCCCAGTCGGCGCTCCCGCCGTCCGCGGCGGCCTGCCACTGCGGCAGGAGCTCCGGGTAGCGCGCGACATCGATCATGTGGAACGACGGGCCGAACCCGAGCTGCTCGAGCGCACCCTTCAGCGACATTGTTCCCGTGCGGCCGAAACCGGCCCCGATCACCTTCATTGACCTCGTCCTCCTCGTAAGTGAACGAGTAGAAGCTATCCGTCCACCGCAGACGGGACCATGTCGCCATGCCGCGCGCGAGGAAGAGAAGCTCGTCCCTCGCCCCCGGCGGCCTCGCCGGCCGGGCGCTGGAGCGGTGGGCCACGGCCCTGCTCGGCATCCAGGTGGCGCGCTCTCTCTATGCCCGCTGGCGGCGGATGTCGGCGCCGGAGCGCGCACCGCTGGAGCATCTCGCCATCGAGGTCAAGGAGCGCGCTCGCGACCTGCACGGGGAGGTCGACCCCGAGTCGGCCGGCCGCGAGCTGCAGGATGCCAACGAGCGGCTGACGGACGCCATCATCGAGTCCGCCGAGGCGGACCCCGAGATCAGCGCGATCGAGGTCCAGGATCTCCGCGCCGACCTCGCTCGCGAGCTGGAGCGTCTCGCCGGAGCGCAGATCCGGGTCTCACGCGGGCCGGGCCAGCTGGCCGACGGCGCGCCTTCGGCCGACGGACAGGCCTGATGCGGCCCCGCAGGGCCTGAAACCGAGCGCACCGGCCGCCGTCGCAACCGCGGCGTCTCGCAACGCGATCGTCCACTCGGATAGGTTGACCTCTCCCTCCCCGGCCTCAACGTGACCTCCCACGACACGTCCAGCCCGCAGGGCGACGGCCATCGGGCCGCGACGCTCGAGTTCCGCGCCGCGACGAAGCGGTACGCCGGCCAGGAGGAGCCGGCGGTCGACGGGCTGTCCCTTGAGGTCCCCGCAGGCGAGATCTGCGTCCTGGTCGGGCCATCTGGCTGCGGCAAGACGACCGCGATGCGCATGGTCAACCGGATGATCGACATCACCGACGGCGACATCCTGCTCGACGGGAGCAGCGTCCGAGAGCGCAAGGCGGCACAGCTGCGACGGGAGATCGGCTACGCGATCCAGCAGATCGGGCTGTTCCCGCACCTGACGATCGCCGACAACATCGCGACCGTCCCGAAGCTGCTCGGCTGGAGCAGGGAGCGCATCGCAGCCAGGGTCGACGAGCTGCTGGAGCTCGTGCAGCTCGACCCGCGAGAGACCCGCTCGCGCTATCCGGCGCAGCTGTCGGGCGGCCAGCGCCAGCGCGTCGGAGTTGCCCGGGCGCTGGCGGTCGACCCGCCCCTGATGCTGATGGACGAGCCATTCGGGGCGATCGACCCGATCAACCGCGAGCGGCTGCAGAACGAGTTCCTCCGCCTGCAGCAGGAGATCCGCAAGACGATCGTGTTCGTAACCCACGACATCGACGAGGCGATCAAGATGGGCGACCGCATCGCCGTGCTGCGCAAGGGCGGCAAGCTCGCGCAGTACGCGCCCCCCGCCGAGCTCCTGACGGCGCCGGCCGATGCGTTCGTGGAGGACTTCGTCGGCGCCGACCGGGCGCTCAAGCGGCTCGCGCTCCAGCGCGTGCGCGACGTCGACCTCTGGAGCCTCCCGCTGGTGCGCATCGGCGACCCGGTCGCCGAGGTGCGCGCGAAGATGGAGACCTCCGACATGGCCTACCCCCTGCTGATCGACGACGACGGCAGACCTGTCGGCTGGCTGGGCGAGCGCGCCCTGCAGGGGGAGCGGGTGGAGCACTCGCTGCGCTCCGGCGCGGAGCCGATCGTGGAGATCGACGACGTCCTGCGCGACGCGCTCTCGGACCTGCTCCAGAACGAGGCGCAATACGGCCCGGTGGTGAACGCGCGCGGGCAGGTGGTGGGCGCCCTCTCGATCGAGATCATCGGGCACGCGCTCAAGGCGGATCCGGAGAAGGTGCCGAGCGGGGCCGACTCCCTGCTCGGAGAGGGCTGAGGGGATGCTCGCGCCGCTCGCCCAGGTGCGTATCGAGGACCGCTCGTCCGGAGACGCGAGCTGCGTCGCCGACAACGGCTTCTGCCCCGAGTGGATCTTCGACAACCTCGACCGCTACGTGGACCCGTTCGTGCAGCACGTGCTGCTGACGGTCGTCTCCGTAGCGATCGGATTCGCGATCTCCTTCGCGCTCGCCCTGCTCGCCCACCGCCGCCGCTGGCTGATCGCCCCGATCACGCAGATCACGGGCATCCTCTACACGCTGCCCAGCATCGCCGTGTTCTTCCTCCTGCTCCCGGTCACCGGGCGGGGGAACCTGACGGCGATCATCGCCCTGGTGGCCTACACGCTGCTGATCGTCTTCCGCAACATCACCACCGGGCTCGACAACGTGCCGCCCGAGACCAAGGACGCCGGGCGCGGCATGGGCCTCACCGACCGGCAGCTGCTGTGGCGCGTGGAGCTGCCGCTCGCGCTGCCCGAGATCATGGCCGGGCTGCGGATCGCGGTGACGACGACGGTCGGGCTTGCGACGCTCGCCTTCTTCGCGGGCGCCGGGGGGCTCGGCGAGCAGATCTTCGCGGACGTCAACTTCAAGTCGAACGTGGTCGTCGCCGGCGGGCTGGCGGTGCTGCTCGCCGCTGTGCTCGACGCCCTGATCCTGCTCGTGCAGCGGATGATCACCCCCTGGACGAGGGCGAGGGCCGCGTGAGCACGCCGCTGGCCTTCCTCGGGCAGTTCGGCGACGCCTTCCAGTTCATCTTCGAAGGCGAGACGTCCCGCGAGGGCACCCAGGTCGGCGGGTCGCAGTTCCTAGAGCTCACCTGGGAGCACCTCAAGCTGACGCTCGTGGCGATGGCGATCGCCTGCGCCGCCTCGATCCCGCTCGGGCTGTGGCTTGGCCACGTCCGCCGCGGCGAGTTCCTGGCGATCAGCCTCTCCAACGTCGGGCGGGCGGTGCCGAGCCTGGCCCTGATCGCCTTCTTCGTCGCCTACCTCGGCGTCGGCTTCGCCAACGTGACCCTCGCGCTGGTGCTGCTCGCGATCCCGCCGATCCTGACCAACTCCTACGTCGGCGTCACCCAGGTCGACCCCGACACGGTCGACGCGTCCCGCGGGATCGGCATGACCGAGGTCGAGATCGCGCGGAAGGTCGAGCTGCCGCTGGCGCTCCCACTGATCTTCGGCGGGATCAGGACCTCCACGGTCAACGTGGTGGCCACCGCTACGATCGCGCCCCTCGCGGGCGTCGTGACCCTCGGCGACCCGATCATCAATGCTTCCGGCTACGGAGACACCGGCCGCCTCGCGGCCGCCATGGTGGTAGCCGCACTTGCAGTGCTCACGGAGCTCCTCCTCGGCGCAGCGCAACGCGCCGTGACGCCCGAGGGGATCAAGCTCGAATCCAGACCCGCGTCGCGGCGCAGACGTATACCGATCCCAACCAGGAGGCAGGAATCGACATGAGGACCAAGAGCTGGCTGGGCGTTCTGCTCGCCATGCTGATGCTGGCATCCCTATCGCTCGCCGCATGCGGCGACGACGATGGCGATAGCGCCGGCAACAGCGACACGACCACCGAGAAGGCGGAGTCCGAGGCGATCGTCTCGAACCCCGACAACAAGAGCACCACGATCACGGTTGGCTCGAAGAACTTCACCGAGCAGAAGGTGCTCGGCGAGATCTTCGCCCAGGCGTTCGAGGCTGCCGGCTACACCGTCGACACGCAGCTCAACCTCGGTGACGAGACGACCGCCCTGAAGGCGGTCGAGAGCGGCGAGATCGACGCCTATCCCGAGTACACGGGCACGGCGCTCGGCTCGTTCTTCGGCGTGAAGTCGAACGAGATCCCGAAGGATCCCGAGCAGGCGTTCGAGGATGCGAAGGCCGGCTTCGCCGAGAAGGGCCTGACCGCCCTCCCGCCGACGCCCTTCACCAGCTCGAACGAGGTTGCCGTCACCCAGGAGACGGCCGACGAGCTCGGCTTGGAGAAGATCTCCGACCTCGAGGCCGAGGCGCAGAACCTGACCCTCTACGGCTCCCCCGAGTGCCGTCAGCGCCAGGACTGCCTGCTCGGCCTGCAGGAGGTCTACGGGCTCGAGTTCAAGAAGTTCACGCCCGTCGACATCGCGCTGCGTCACGAGGTCCTGACCAAGGGGCAGGCCGACCTGTCGATCGTGTTCACCACGGACCCGCAGATCAAGCGCGAGGGCTTCGTGCTGCTCGAGGACGACAAGGGCATGTTCCCGCCCTACAACTCGACGCTCGTCGTGCGCGACGAGACGATCGAAGAGGCCGGTCCCGACCTGGCCGATACGGCCGGCCTGGTCGAGGGAGGGCTGACCAACGAGGTGATGCAGGAGCTGAACGCCCGCGTCGACCTCGACAAGAAGACGCCCAAGCAGGTGGCCACCGAGTACCTGCGTGAGAGCGGGCTGATCGACTAGCCCGGAATCGCCGCGAGGGTGGGCGCCGGCCATGTGCCGGCGCCCGCCCCCTTCGCGTGGCGGGCCCTGTGCCCGACGTCACACTGCCCGGGGCTGGGTTTAGGTATTAAACTGTGGTTGTGCGCTCCAGGCACGTCCTCTCCGACGGCACGGCGCTGATCCTGCGCCCGATCGAGGCACGCGACAAAGGAGAGCTCCAGCTGGGCCTCACCCGGCTCTCCCCCAAGGCCGTGCAGCTGCGCTTCCTCGCACCGAAGACCCGCTTCACGAAGGCGGAGCTGCGCTACCTGACCGAGATCGACGGGCACGACCACGTGGCGATCGCCGTGGAGCTCGAGAGGGATCCGGGCACCATCGTGGGCGTCGGGCGCTACGTCCGGCTCAACGAGGATCCCGACACCGCTGAGGCCGCGATCGTCGTAGCCGACTTCCTGCAGCACCGCGGGCTCGGAACGATCCTGGCGCGAGCCCTCGCCGAGCAGGCCGTCTCCCACGGGATCCGCCGCTTCACGGCGATGATGCTGGGCGACAACAGCGCCGCCCAGCGGCTGATGGCCAAGCTGAGCGACCACCTCGAGACGCACTACGACGGCGCCGGCTCCGTCGACGCGACCACCGACCTCGTCGCCTGAGTACCGTTCGCCTGCGATGCGGGCGGTCACCTTCCAGGCACCGGGCGAGGTACGGGTCGAGGAGCGGCCGGAGCCGGAGATCCAGGCCGCGACCGACGCCGTGGTGCGCATCGATGCGAGCGGCGTCTGCGGCTCCGACCTCCACATCTACCACGGCCGGGTGGGCGTCGAGCCCGGCTTCACGATCGGGCACGAGTTCGTCGGCGAGGTCATCTCCGCCGCCGCCGGCGTCACCGAGGTGGCCGTCGGCGACCGCGTGCTCGGCTGCTACTGCACGGCCTGCGGCCGCTGCTTCTACTGCCGCCGCGGCGCCTTCCACAAGTGCGACGAGGGGCGCGTGTTCGGACACGGCAAGACGCTCGGCTCTCTCCAGGGCACCCAGGCCGACCAGGTGCTGGTGCCCAACGCCAACCTGACGCTGCGGCGCGTCCCCGAGGGAATGTCGAACGACGCGGCGCTGTTCGCCGGCGACGTGATGGGGACGGGCTTCCACGCGATCGACTCCACCGGGCTCCAGCCGGGCGACACGGCCGTCGTGCTCGGGCTGGGCCCGGTCGGCCTGTGCGCCGTGCAGGCGGCGCGCGCGGCCGGCGCCGCCCGGGTCCTCGCGGTCGACTCCGTCCCGGACCGGCTCGAGATGGCGCGCCGGTTCGGCGCTCAGCCCGTGCACCTCACCGAGGAGGACCCGCGCGCCGCCGTCAAGGCCGCCACCGAGGGCCGCGGCGCCGACGTGGTGGTCGACGCGGTGGGCCATCCCGACGCCTTCGACATGGCCTGCCGGATGGCTCGCAAGGCCGGCAAGGTCTCAGCGACGGGGGTCTACGCGGAGCGGATGGAGGTGCACATGGGCCTCGTCTGGGTCAAGGCGCTGGAGATCCACACGGGGCACGCCAACGTGATCGCGCACGTGGACCGCGTGCTGGCGCTCATGGCCGCCGGGGTGCTCGACCCCACGCCCCTCGTGAGCCACCACATGTCGCTCGACGACGCCCCTGAGGCGTACGCCGCCTACGACCGCCGCGAGGCGCTGAAGATCGTGCTCTCGCCGTGACCGCAATACCCGATTCGGAAGCGGCGGCGGATCGGATCGAGCAGGGCATGCGCGCCCAGCTGGAGCGGCGGAGCGAGCTGCTGCGGGCCGGCGTTCGGCCGATCGGCTGGAAGGTGGGCTTCAACGTGCCGGCGATCCAGGAGCGCCTCGGGATCGGCGGTCCGCTGGTGGGCTTCCTGAGCAGCGCCGGGCTGCTCAGTGATGGCGAGACCTTCCAGCTCGCCGACACCGGAGCGCTCGTCGAGCCGGAGGTGGCCGTGGAGCTGGCCGCCGACGTGGCGCCCGGCGCAAGCCTCAAAGAGGCCGGCGCGGCGATCGGCGCGCTGCTGCCGGCGCTCGAGATCGCGGCGCCGCTCGACCTCTCGCTTCCGCTCGAGGAGATCCTCGCCGGCAACATCTTCCATCGCGCGGTGGCGTTCGGCCCCCGGGTCGAGGTGGATCGGCCGGGCGCGGGGCTGCTGCTCGTGAACGGTGAGGAGCGAGCGCGGATGGAGCCGCAGGCGACCTCCGCCCATCTGGCCCGGATGGTCTCGGCCGTGGCCGGGCGCCTTGGCGAAGCCGGCCTTTCGCTGCGCGCCGGCGAGCGGATCATCACCGGCGTGCTGGCACAGCCGCCGGCCGTAGTGGCGGGTGATCGCGTGCGCCTCGAGCTGGACGCCCTCGGCGGCGTGGAGATCGGCTTCTCGTAGCATCCGCGAGATGAGCGCCACGACCCTTCCCAATGCCCTGTCCGACGCGGCGCGCGCCTTCGCCGCCGGCCCTCACCGGCTCCTGATCGCAGGCGAGCGGGTCGAGGCCGCGGACGAGCGGAGCTTCACGACCATCGACCCCTCGACCGGGCTGCCGATCGCCGAGATCGCGCTCGGCGGCGCCGAGGACGTGGACCGCGCCGTCCAGGCCGCTCGCACCGCGCTCGAGGGCAAGTGGGGAGCGCTGCTCCCGGCCAAGCGCGCAGCGCTCATCTTCCGGCTCGCCGAGCTGGTCGAGGAGCACGCCGAGGAGCTGGCCGAGCTCGAGTCGCTCGACGGCGGCAAGCCGGTGAAGCTCGCCAGGATCGTCGACGTCGCCAAGACGGCGGAGCACCTGCGCTACTACGCCGGCTGGCCAACCAAGATCGAGGGGCGGACCCTTCCGGTCTCGCAGCCCGGGCTGCACGTGTACAGCCGGCGCGAGCCGGTGGGCGTCTGCGCCCAGATCATCCCCTGGAACTTCCCGCTGCTGATGGCGGCCTGGAAGGTGGCCCCCGCGCTGGCCGCCGGCTGCACCACGGTGCTGAAGCCCGCCGAGCAGACCCCGCTCACCGCGCTGCGGCTCGGCGAGCTGGCGCTCGAGGCGGGCATCCCCGCCGGCGTGCTGAACGTCCTGACCGGGGACGGCGAGACCGGCGCCGCGCTGGTGGACCACCCCGGCGTCGACAAGGTCGCCTTCACCGGCTCGACGGCCGTCGGCCGCGAGATCGGCGCCAAGGCCGGCCGCGCGCTCAAGCGGGTGACGCTCGAGCTGGGCGGGAAGTCGGCCAACATCATCCTGCCCGACGCCGACCTGGACGCGGCGATCAAGGGCAGCTACCAGGGGATCTACTACAACACCGGCCAGGCCTGCAACGCCGGCTCGCGGCTGTTCGTCCAGAAGGACCAGTTCGACGAGGTGGTCGCGAAGCTGGCCGATTCGGCCGGCAAGGCGCGGGTCGGGGCGGGCCTCGCCGAGGGCACCCAGCTCGGGCCGGTGATCTCGGCCAAGCAGGAGCAGCGCGTGCGCGGCTACATCGAGCAGGGCGTCAGCGAGGGAGCCGAGCTGGTCGCCGGCGGCGGCACGCCCGAGGCGGCGGACGGCGGTGGCTACTTCATCGAGCCGACGCTCTTCACCGCCACCGACGACAGCCTCACGATCGCCCGCGAGGAGATCTTCGGGCCGGTGCTGGTGGCCACCCCGTACGAGGACCTCGAGGAGGTCGCCGCGCGGGCCAACGACAGCGAGTACGGCCTCGCCGCCGGCGTCTGGACGCGCGACGTGGGCAACGCCCACAAGCTCGCCGCGCTGCTGAGGGCGGGCAACGTCTACGTGAACATCTGGGGCCCGAGCGACGCCGCGGCGCCGTTCGGGGGCGTCAAGGCCTCAGGCATCGGCCGCGAGCACGGCCTGGCCGGTCTCGACGCATATCTAGAGGACAAGACCGTCTGGATCGGCCTCTAGCTCGATCTGGCCGCACCTGGCGGCGTCATCGGCCGCCTCACGTGCCAGAGGCACGCCACGGCGACATCTTCCTTGCCAGCCGTGGCCATCTCTTCGCTAGTCCCTACGACGCGGCCGTTTCCGTCTGGCCCTCGAGCACCCGGTTGAGGTTGCGCTGGAAGAGGTAGTGGCCGACCGGCCCGATGAAGATGAAGAGCAGCCAGAGCAGCGGCGCCTCGATCCCCTCCGGGTTGCCCACGGCCTTCTCACTCGCATTCAGCCGCTTGCAGGTGCGATAGAGCGAGACGAACGGCGGAACGATCAGGATCCAGCCGAAGAGGATCGCCATCAGCGACGTGCCCGGGCTGGTGCCGCACTCCTCTGTCCCCTTGGCCTGGCCGAGCTCGGCCATCTCCTTGTTGACCTTGAAGTACCAGACGAGATAGTAGATCCCCAAGGTGACGAAGCCGAGGGCGACTACTCCCAGCGGATTGCGGATCTTGCCCTGATACGAACTGCCCTTGATCTCTACCGGCTCGGCCATTGTCAGCCCCTTGGTCGCGAGTGAGAGCTCAGCCTAACCGCGGCCGAGCAGCAGGGCGATGCCCTGGCCGCCGCCGATGCAGAGCGTGACGAGACCGAGCTCGTGGTCCTCGCGCTCCATCTCGGAGAGGATCTTCGCCGTGATCACCGCGCCGGTCGCCGAGATCGGATGCCCGAGGGCGATCGCGCCGCCGTTCGGGTTGACCTTGGCCGGGTCGAGCTCGAGGTCCTGCATGACGGCGAGCGCCTGCGAGGCGAAGGCCTCGTTGAGCTCGATCACGCCGACCTCGTCGAGCGAGCGGCCGGCGCGCTCCATCGCCTTCTTGACGGCGGGGACCGGGCCGATGCCCATCGTGCGGGGGTCGACGCCGCAGTAGGCGTAGGAGAGGACCTTGGCGCGCACCGGGGCGCCCAGCTCCTCGGCCTTCTGCTCGGACATCAGGACGACGGCGGCGCCGGCGTCGTTCATGCCCGACGCGTTGCCGGCGGTGACCGTGCCGTCCTTCTTGAAGACCGGCTTGAGCTTCGAGAAGCCCTCCATCGATGCGCCCGGGCGGACGTGCTCGTCCTGCTCGAAGGCGACCTTGTCGCGCTTGACCTTGATCTCGACCGGGACGATCTCGTCGGCGAACCTGCCCGCCGCGATCGCCGCCTCGGCGCGGTGGTGGGACTCGAGCGCGAACGCGTCCTGGGCCTCGCGCGAGATGGAGTGCGAATCGGCCAGGTTCTCGGCCGTCATCCCCATGTGGACGTTGTCGAACGGATCGGTCAACCCGCCCACGACCGGGTCGACCATCTTGGTCTCGCCCATGCGAGCCCCGAAGCGCGCGTCCGGCATCCAGTAGGGGCCGCGGCTCATGTTCTCCGCACCACCCGCGACGACGCAGGAGGCATCGCCGGTCTGGATCGCCTGAGCGGCCGAGACGATCGCCTGGACGCCCGTGCCGCAGAGCCGGTTGACGGTGAACGCGGGCGACTCCTTGGGGATGCCCGCCTTCATGCCCACGACGCGGGCCATGTACATGTCCTCGGGCGCCGAGTGGATGACGTTGCCGAACACGACCTGCTCGACGTCGCCGGCGGATACCTGGGCCCGCTCGATGGCCGCGGTGACCGCGGTCGCGCCGAGCTCGGTGGTCGGCACGCCGGCGAGGCTCTTGCCGTAGGAGCCCACTGCCGTGCGGGCGGCGGACGAGATGACGACTCCGGTCACTTGCTTCCTCCTGGTCGATACGGGCGACGCCGGAGGCTATCGGCGCGGCGCGAGACGGAACACGCCGCCTTCCAGCGACACCGCGTAGACGCGCCCGCGGGCATCCTCGCCGAACGACACGAGCTGGGGCACCCTCACTCCGAGTGCTCGATCGCCCCGCGCCTGCCCGAGCCTCAGGCGGGCGACCCGCAGCCGCGCGTCGCAGAGGTCGCCGTAGACGTAGGTGCCCCGAAGGGCGCCCAGCGCGCGGTCGCGGATCACGTATCCGCCCGTGATGGAGCAGCCGCCCTGGGCGTGCGTGCGCTCGAGCACCGGCGCCACGTGCCCCGGCGCGGAGCCCGACCGGTAGCGGCTGCGACCCTCGAAGATCGACCAGCCGAGGTTGGCCCCGCCGCGCGGGCGCTTGGCGGTGGGCGACGCCTTCAGGAAATCGACCTCCTCGATCTCCTCCTGGCCCACGTCGGCGATCGCCATGTCCCCGGTGCGCCGGTCGAAGGAGAAGCGGTAGGGGTTGCGCACGCCGTAGGCGAAGATCTCGCCGCGCGCGCCCTGCCTGGACACGAACGGGTTGTCGCTCGGGATGCGGTAGCCGCCTCCGGGCTTGGGATCGATGCGGATGATCTTGCCGAGCAGCCGCGAGAGGTTCTGGGCGTTGCGATCCGGGTCGCCTCCCCCACCCCCGTCCCCGAAGCCGGCGTAGAGCATCCCGTCGCGCCCGAACTGGAGCTGCCCGCCCTTGTGGTTGAAGTTGGGGTGCGGCAGCCGCAGGACGCGGCGGCTCGAGCCGCTCACCGTGCCGTTCCCGCTTCTCGTGGCGCGGAATTGGGCGATCACGATCGCCCCGG
Organism: uncultured Solirubrobacterales bacterium; assembly: GCA_963715445.1. Classification (GTDB taxonomy): domain Bacteria; phylum Actinomycetota; class Thermoleophilia; order Solirubrobacterales; family Thermoleophilaceae; genus JAAYBF01. The sequence continues at coordinate 1,714,552 of OY970240.1, read as the reverse complement.
CCAAGTCCACGTAGTAGACGTAGTAGCGGCGGCTCCGGGCGTAGTCCGGCGGGAACGCCATCGAAAGCAGGCCGCTCTCACCGTCGGTCTGCACGCGTGGGCTTATGTCGAGGAACGTGGTCCGCCGGCCGCCACGCAGCAACACGATGCGGCCTGCCCGCTCGGTCACGAAGCGGCGGGTCCGATCTCCGGGCGGAGCGGTGAGATAGGTGGGGGCCGCGAAGTCGCCGAGGCGCACGAGCCGCACGCCGGTGGCCGCGGCGCGCCCGGCCGGGGCCGAGGAGCCGGCTGCGGCGGGACCTCCCGAACCCTCCCCGGAGTCCGAGGACGCGCAGGCGCTGACCGCGAAGGTCAGGGAGCCGCAGACTGCGGCGAGTGCGACCGCGCGCTTCATCGCGACCAGTATGGCGATCGTTCCGGCACCTCCGGGTAGGTTCCCTCCATGCGCGCTCTAGTAACCGGCGCGACCGGCTTCGTCGGCGGTCGGCTGGCACAGGCGCTCGTCGCCGACGGGGTCGAGGTGCGCGGCCTGGTCCGTGACCGGGCGCGAGCGGGCGCTCTCGTGCGCGCCGGGGTAGAGATTCACGAAGGCGACGTTACCGACGCGGACACGGTGGTCGGCGCGGGCGAGGACGTGGACGTGGCGTACTACCTCGTCCACAGCATGGGCCGCGGCGGCCAGGGCGACTTCGCCGAGCAGGAGCACGCCGCCGCCCGCAACTTCGCGCGGATGGCGCTCGCCGAGGGGGTTGGGAGAGTGGTCTACCTCGGCGGCCTCGGCGATCAGCCCGGCTCCAAGCATCTGCGCAGCCGCCACGAGACCGCGCTGACACTGGGGCGCGAGGGTCCTCCGCTCACCTACTTCCGCGCGAGCATGGTCGTCGGAGCGCGCAGCGAGGGCTACCGCACGCTGCGCTACCTGGTCGAGCGGCTCCCGGCGATGATCGCCCCGGCGTGGCTGAAGACCCCGACCCAGCCGATCGGGATCGACGATGCCGTCGCATACCTGGCCGCCGCGCCGAGCGTGCCGGAATCGGCCGGCCGCGAGATCCAGATAGGCAGCCCCGACGTGCTGGCCTACGGCGAGATGCTGGACCGCATGGCCATGGCGCTCGGGAGGAGGCCGCGCCCCAAGGTCCCGGTCCCGTTTCTCACCCCGTGGCTCTCGTCCCTCTGGATCGGCCTCGTCACCCCGGTCGATGCAGGTGTCGCGCGGCCGCTCGTGGAGGGGCTCTCGACCGAGACCGTGGTCACCGACCCTTCCGGCGCGGAGCTCTTCGACATCGAGCCGGTCGGATTCGACGAGACGCTGAGGAGGGCGCTCGACGAAGACGAGGACGGCGTCTAGCGATAGCCTTGTGCGGCCACGGGCTGTGGCGCAGCTTGGTAGCGCGCTCCGTTCGGGTCGGAGAGGTCCCCAGTTCAAATCTGGGCAGCCCGATTTAGACCGATCGGCTCCTCGGTAGGGAGCCGATATTCCTTCCGCCGCCGTTGAGAGATCCCATGCGCGGACCTGCAACAGGGATGCCGCGGCGTTTGGTCGCCCCACCGGCGGGTAGGCCAGCGATGGTGATCGAGCTCGAAATGGACGTGCGCCGGCCGCGGATCGAGCTCGAGCTGTGGGCCGAGAAGGACAGCCTGCCCCTCGTGCGCCAGAGCCTGCGCGCACTCGGCGAGTCGGCCGGCATCGAGGCCGACGCGGTTCACAGCGCCGAGCTGGCGGTGACCGAGGCATGCGCGAACGCCGTGCGCCACGCCTACCGGGGCCGCGGCAGGGTCGAGGTGAGCCTCGAGGTGCGCCCTGACGACCTGCTGGCGATCGTGCGCGACCGGGGGCGTGGGATGTCCGTCCCATGGCGCGGAGCCCGGCGCAAGGGAGACGGGCTCGGCCTCACCGTCATCGCGGGCATCGCCGATCAGATGGAGGTCCGCAGCGTCCAACGCCAGGGCACCGAGGTCGTGATGGCCCTCCCGTTCGCGAGCCAGGCTCCGCCGCTCGAGGCGGACCTCGCCCTCAAGGCGGGCTCCCTGGCGCACGTCGTGCGGCGCCTGGTGGCGATGGTCGCGGCACAGGCCGACATGACCCCGGACCGCATCACCGAGGCGCTCCTCGTTGCCGAGCTGGTCGTGTCGAACGCCTGCGAAGAGCTGCTCGGAGACCACCTGACCGTCGCGCTCAGCCGACTTCCGGACGGCCTCGAGCTGCGCATCGGACCGCTCGAGCCGGGAGGGGCCGAGGCCGCCCTTCGGAGAGCCGAGGTCCCGGTGCTCGGCTCGATAGTCGAGCGGCTCGCGGATCGGCTCTGGACTGAGCAGACGGGCTCGGGCGGAGCGGAGCCCGGCGAGCGGCTCGCCGCGCGCTTCGGAGAAGCGCCGATGAGCGCGTAGCGCACCGCAGGCGCTGGAGCGCACCGCTCCGGTCCGAGTGGAGAGCGAGCGGCCGTTTGGGAGTCCGCCTTCTTGGGAAGTGCCGCCACATGGACTCGGACGGCACAGCGGGCAGCCCCACACTCGAGGAGGGCGTCTGGACGGAGCCGACAGACGCTGGCAGCGCCGCGAGCGACGCCTTCCAGATGCTGATGCGCGACGCCCGCAGGCACCCGCTGCTGAGTCGCGCCGAGGAGGCACGGCTCGCCCAGGCGATCGAGCGCGGCGACCTCCGGGCCAAGGAGTGCCTGGTGAACTCCAACATCCGACTGGTCGTGTCGATCGCCAAGCGCTTCCAGGGCCGGGACATGCCGCTGCTCGACCTCGTGCAGGAAGGCATGTTCGGCCTGATCCGCGCAGCGGAGAAGTTCGACCACCGCAAGGGCTTCAAGTTCTCCACCTATGCGACCTTCTGGATCCGCCAGTCGATCCAGCGCGGCATGGCGAACAAGGGGCGCACGATCCGCCTGCCGGTGCACATCGGGCAGCGCGAGCGCGCCATCGCACGCGCTGCACGCGAGCTCTCGTCCGGCCTCGGGCGCGACCCGACTGCCGAGGAGATAGCGCTCAAGGCCGACCTCTCGGCGAGTGACGTGCGCGAGGTGATCGACATGCCTCGAGCCGTGACCAGCCTCGACCGCCCGCTTGGGAACGAGGACGACGCGGCCGCGTTCGGAGGTCTGCTGCCGAGTTGGGATCCGCAGCCCGACGAGGAGGTCGAGAACGGCCTGCGGCGCGATGCGGTGCGCACCGCGCTCGAGCACCTGCCCGCGCGTGAGCGCTCCGTGATCGAGCTCCGCTTCGGGCTTTCGGAGGGCGCGCCCCCGGCCCGTCTCTCCGATGTGGCGGCGGTCCTCGGCCTCTCCACCGAGCGGGTGCGGCAGGTCGAGCGCGCCGCGCTCGAGCGTCTGGCACGCGCGGACGAGCTCGGGTGGCTGAGCGAAGCCGCCTGACCGTGCAACGGCGGCCTCCCTGCAGCAAGGGTTAGCCGCCGGACCAGAGGGGTACCTCGTTTGCACGGCCCGGTCGGAGCAGGATCCGAAAGGGGACGGCGACGAACCGGCCGCTGAGCGATCGCATGAGGGACCGAGCCCACCTCCCGGCGGGCCCAGGGATCTCGCTTACGACCACTCGACAGGAGGAGCAGACTCGTGCCCACCGCACTCGCCGGACCAGTCTCCTGCAGCCCCCAAGGCGACCGCGCTGCCGCGCGCACCCCGCGCCCCAGCCGCGAGCAGCGGCTTCTCGCCAGCTACCGCCAGACGGGCGACCTCGCCGCACGGGATGAGCTGATCGCCAGCCTTCTGCCGCTGGCCAAGCGCCTCGCCGGCCGCTATCGCCACTCCGGCGAAAGCCAGGAGGATCTCGAGCAGGTCGCCTGCCTCGGCCTGATCAAGGCCGTCGACCGCTACGAGCCCGACGTGGGGCCGCTCGTCCGCTACGCGGTGCCGAACATCCTCGGCGAGCTGAGGCGCCACTTCCGCGACAAGGGCTGGGGCATGCACGTGCCCCGAACCGTTCAGGAGAACTTCCTGCGGGTCAACGAGGCGACCGAGCAGCTGTCGGGCCAGCTGGGCCGGACCCCCACCGCGCGCGACGTGGCCGAAGCCACGGGGATGTCGCTCGAGGACGTGATCGAGGCCCTCGATGCCGGCAGGTCTTACACGCCGGTCGCGCTCGACGCCCCCCATCCCGGCGAGGACGACGAGGGCCGCCGACTCGGCGACACGCTCGGAGCGGTCGACGAGCGCTACGAGTACGTGGAGCTCGGTCAGGCCGTGGCACCGGCCTTTCGCGTCCTCCCCCAGCGCGAGCAGGCGATCCTCCACCTCCGCTTCATCGAGGATCTGACCCAGTCGGAGATAGCCGAGCGCATCGGCATCTCCCAGATGCACGTGTCGCGCCTCCTGCGGCGTGCGCTCGACCGTCTCAACACGGCGGTCCAGCCCCCCACGCAGCACTGACCGAACTCGGCGGGCGACCGGGTGGCGCCCGGCGAGAGCGCCACCCGAGTTTCGGCAGGCGGGCTCAGGCCACCCGCTCGATCGCCGCGGAGGAGTCGTCGCCGGCGACCAGGTCGAGCACCGCCTCCTCCACCGAGCGCTGCACGGCCGGCCAGTCCTCGGTGTCCGAGGCCAGCTCGGGCAGGACGCCGCCGATCGTGAGCCCACCGTCGAAGCGGTCGAACACGCGCGGATCGATGTAGGAGGCACGGCAGACCGCGGGTGTGTTCCCCAGGTAGCGCGCCACCTCCTCGACCGCCCGAACGATCGCCCTCTTCCTCGCCGTCTTGGAGCCGCCCGCCATCGGGCCCGAGACCGCCAGCGCGATCGCCGCCAGGACGGTCGCGTTCCAGGTCCTGAAGTCCTTTGCCGAGCAGTCGGCTCCGGCGGCCTCCTTGAGGTAGGCGTTCACGTCGGCCGAGCGGACGTCGCGCCAGCGCCCCCGCTCTTTGAAGGCCAGCAGCTCCTCGCCGCCGCCCCTGCGGCGCCTCAGCTGCGCAACCGCCTCCGCGGCGCCGGAATCGGCGACCCGCTGCCGCCGCCGCTTGCCGCCCTTGGCCTTGTAGTCGAAGCTGATCGTGTCGCCGCTCACCGAGACGTGGCTCTTGCGGATCGTGGCCAGGCCGAAGCTGCCGTTCTCCGCGTAGCCCTCGGTGCCGACTCGGAACGAGCCCCGGTCGAGCAGCCGCACCGCGCATGCGAGGGCGCGCTCCCGCGGCATGCCGTCCTGGGAGAGGTCAGCCTCCACCCGCTCCCGCAGCACCGGCAGCGCCCTAGCGAACTCATCCATCGACTCGAACTTCTCCCGGTCTCGCCTCGTGCGCCAGCCATCGTGGTAGCGGTACTGCTTCCTCCCCGCGGCATCCGTCCCGGTCGCCTGGATGTGGCCTCGCGGGTGCGGGCAGATCCACACGTCCGTCCACGCCGGCGGGATGGCGAGCGCGCGGATGCGGTCGAGCGTCTCGTCGTCGACCTTGCTCCCGCCGTCCTCCACGTACCGGAAACCGCGTCCGTGACGTACCCGCTGGATGCCGGGCTCCCCGCAATCGACTCGCCGGAGCCGGGCCATGGCGGGTCGATACCCGCCGGCCCAGGCCGCAAACCGCTCGAGGCTAGGCGACCACGGCGTTGTAGTAGCGAACGGCGAGGCCCGTGAGCAGCGTCTCGAAGCACGCCTTCTGCGTCAGGCCGTGCTCGGCCGCGTAGGCCCGGATCCCAGCCTGCTCGATCGCCTCGCTCTGGGAAATCACCTCGTCCACCAGGTCGGGATGCTCGTCGGAGAAGAAGGCCCCCATCGAGTAAAGGCCCGTGTCGCTCAGCGACTCGAGGTACGCCTCTCCCCCGGTCTCGGCGACATCCATCTGCTCAAAGCCATCGGCCATGCCGTACCAGGATACGGTTCACCCGATGGCCTCGCGCGACGAGATGATCGCCTACCTCGATGAGCTGCTCGAAGCGGACTCGTTCTCGGACTACGGGCCGAACGGCCTGCAGGTACCGGGCAGCCAGGAAGTGGGCCTCGTGGTGACGGGCGTCTCGGCCCACCTGGAGCTGTTCGAGCAAGCGGCCGCCGAGGGAGCCCAGATGGTCCTCTGCCACCACGGCATCCTCTGGGGCTCGGCCCCGCTGGCCGTCACCGGGCCCATGCGCCGCCGGCTGCAGGCGCTGTTCGAGGCGGACATGTCCCTCGCCGCCTACCACCTCCCCCTCGACGCCCATCCCCGGGTGGGGAACAACGCCCTCATCTGCGCCGCGCTCGGGCTGGAGCTCGCGGAGCCGCTCGGCGAGCACCATGGTCGGTCGATCGGCTTCGTGGGGCGCTCGTCCAAGGGCATCCCCCTCTCGGAGCTGATCGAGCGCTGCCGAGCAGCCTTCGGCGGCCGCGAGCCACTGGTGCTCGAGGGAGGGCCGGCGGTGGTGCGCAGCGTCGGCGTGATCTCCGGGGGCGCGGCATCGAGCCTTGCCGACGCGGCCGCGCTCGACCTCGACGCGTTCCTCACCGGCGAGCCCTCCGAGCCGGCGATGGCCGACGCCCGCGAGGCGGGCCTTCACTTCATCGCCGCCGGGCACTACGCCACGGAGACCTTCGGGATCCGCCGCCTGGGCGAGCTGCTCGCCGAGCGCTTCGGCGTGGAGCACCGGTTCATCGAAGTGCCGAACCCCGTCTGAAGCCCCGCCCCGGGCCGCCCGTCGTCGGCCGTTCCGGCATCCGCTGCGCAGCGTCCGGCAAACCAGCGCCCGGGCCGGCCCCTGCGAATAGACTCCTAGCCGCAACCAGGCCTTCTGAGGAGGAGAGATGGACGCAGCCACGAGCGTGATGGGAACCGGCTCCAAGACGATGGCCGACCTCCTGCCGAAGGCGGCCGAGAAGTACGCCGGGCAGGTAGCCCTCAAGCACAAGGTCGACGACGCCTGGCAGGAGATCAGCTACGACGATCTCGGCCAAGCCGTCAGCGAGACGGCTCGCGGGCTGATCGACCTGGGGCTCGAGCAGGGCGACAAGGTCTCGATCCTCAGCCACACGAGGCCCGAGTGGACCTACGCGAACTTCGCGATCCTCTCCGCCGGCACGGTCTCCGTCTCGATCTACCAGACCAACTCCGCCGAGGAGTGCCACTACGTCCTCGACCACTCGGAGTCCCGCGCGGTCTTCGTCGAGGATGCCGAGCAGCTCGCAAAGGTGCGCGAGGTGGAGGGCGACCTGCCCAACCTCGAGCACATCGTGATCTTCGACCCGTCGGGTGACATCGGCGACGCGATCCCGCTCGCGGAGCTGCGCGAGCGCGGAGCGGCAGTGGATCCGTCCAAGCTCGCCGAGCGCACGGACGCCGTCTCCGGCGAGGACCTCGCCATCACGATCTACACCTCGGGGACCACGGGGCCGCCGAAGGGCTGCCTACTCACCCACGGCAACTACCGCGACGTGACCTCGATGACCGAGTCGATGGGCGTGCTCGAGTACGGCGACTCCGTCTACCTCTTCCTCCCGCTGGCGCACGCGTTCGCGAAGCTGATCCAGTTCGTGGCGCTCGACCTCGGCGGCTCGATCGCCTACTGGGAGAAGGACGCGAAGAAGATCGTGCCCAACCTGATGGAGGTCAAGCCGACCTACTTCCCATCCGTCCCCCGGATGTTCGAGAAGATCTACACGCTGGCCACGAACGCAGCGGAGGACAAGGAGCAGCTCCAGCAGGCAGTCGCCCTCGGCCTCAAGGTGCGCGGGATGCAGCGCGAGGGCCAGGAGGTGCCGGCCGATCTGCAGGCCGCCTTCGACCAGGCGGACGAGAAGCTCTACAAGAACGTCCAGGCGCTCTTCGGCGGCAACATCCGCGAGTGCGTCACGGGCGCCGCGCCGATCGCCCAGGAGATCCTCGAGTTCTTCTACGCATGCGGCGTGCCGGTGATGGAGGGCTACGGCATGACCGAGACCTCCACGGTGGCCAGCGCGAACACGCACAAGCAGTTCCGCTTCGGCTCGGTGGGCAATCCGCTGCCGGGGGTGGAGGCGAAGGTGGCCGAGGACGGCGAGCTGCTGCTCAAGGGCGCGAACATCTTCCAGGGCTACTACAAGAACCCGGAAGCGACGGCCGACACGCTGGTCGACGGCTGGCTGCACACGGGCGATCTGGGCCGCATCGACGAGGACGGCTTCGTCTACATCGTCGGCCGCAAGAAGGACATCATCATCACCGCCGGCGGCAAGAACATCACGCCGGCGAACCTCGAGAACGGCCTCAAGCAGAACCGCTGGGTGTCCCAGGCGGTGGTCGTCGGCGACCGGCGCCCGTACCTGGTGGCCCTGATCACGCTCGATCCCGAGGAGGTGCCCGCGTTCGCCGAGCAGCACGGCCTCGAGCCCGACCAGGTGGCCGGGTCCGAGCAGATGCGAGCCGAGGTGCAGGGCACCGTGGACGTGGTCAACTCGAAGGTCGGCCCGGTCGAGCAGGTCAAGTACTTCGAGATCCTGCCGCACGACCTCTCGCAGGAGACGGGCGAGCTGACCCCGACGCTGAAGGTCAAGCGCAACGTCGTGAACGAGAAGTACTCCGGCGTGATCGACCGCGTCTACGAGAATCCCGCCAGGTAGCCCCTAAACTGGGACCGCAGGGCAGGAGGCATCTCCCGCCGAGCGATTCGGAGCCAAATTGAGCGGTATCGACCCCACAGAGAGCGGCGGCCTCTTCAGCAGACGAGCCTCCAAGGCACGCCCGATCCACTATCGGAACGATCCGGTGACGGGTGGCGAGGGCCGCCGCAAGGCCGACCGGGCACTCGCCGCCGGGATCCTCGTGCTCGAGACCCTGCTGTGCCTCAGCATCTTCGGCCCGCAGCCGTACATCTGGCTCTGGATCGGCTCCCAGGTCCAGCACCTCCTCGATTCGCCCACGCTCGGGATCGCGACGACCATGTTCGGCTCGCTGGCGACCCTGCTGATCACCGTCGTGCTCACGAAGCAGCTCGACGACGCCTGGAAGCTGGTGCGGCGCGCCGGAGGGCACAAGCAGGACGAAGGCGCCATCGAGCGGATATTCGCCGTCAGCGTTGGAATCGCGATGGTCCTGTTCACCATCTGGTTCCTCGTCATCGAGGGCCCGGCCCCAACCGTCGCCCCGACCGCCTGACGTGGGGCTGCTCGACTACTACAAGCAGTTCCAGGACGTCGCCGAGGAGGAGCTGAACATGGGCCGCCGCGCCCGGCGGGCGCGCGAGAAGCGGCTCGCGCTCGAGCACACGCCCGAGCTCGACGTATCGAGCACGGAATGGCCCGAGCTGCCCAACGCGGAGGTCATCAACGCCTCGATCTACACGGCCCGCGGCCGCGTCAACGGGTATCCGGACCGCTACGCCTCGGGCGTCAGGCGCCTCCTGGCGGAACGCCACGCGGTCGAGCCCGAGCGGATCGTGGTGGCCAACGGCGCCGCGGAGCTCCTGCAGGCCGCGGCACTGGCGCTGATGGGCCCCGGAGACGAGCTGCTGACGCCATGGCCCAGCTATCCGCTCTACCCGCTGATGGCGCGCCGGGCCGGCGGAATGCCTGTCGCGGTGGACACGGGGGCCGACGGGCAGGGCCTCGACCGCCTGCTGGACGCGGTCACCGATCGGACGCGCATGGTCGTTCTCTGCAACCCCAACGACCCCACCGGCACATACCTGCGCGCCGACCGGATCGCCTCGCTCGCCGCCGACCTGCCGGAGCGGGTCCACCTGATCGTCGACGAGGCGCTGGTGCACTTCCAGGACGTCGAGGACGTCGATGCCGTGCTGCGTCTCACCGACGCCCTGCCTCAGCTGCTGGTGGTGCGCACCTTCTCCAAGATCTACGGCCTGTCGGGACTGCGCGCCGGCTACGCGGTCGGCTCGAACGCCGCGGCCAGCGTGCTCGACTCCCTCTCGCCCGTGCTCGGCGTGAACACCCTCACCCAGGCCGCCGTGGAGCAGACCCTCAGCATCAGCGACCCGGAGATCGAGCGGCGGCGGACGATGGTCATCGAGCAGCGCCAGCGGATCGTCTCCGCCCTGCGAGACCTGCCGATCGACACCGGAGACTCGCAGGCGAACTTCGTCTGGCTCGCCGCCGAAGGGCTCACCGGAGCCCAGCTCGCCGGACGGCTGGGCCGCGAGCGGGTCACCGTCGCCGCGGGCGGACCGCTCGGCGCCGACGACCACGTGCGCGCATCGGTCAGGGACCCGAGCTCCACGGGGCGCCTGCTCTCGGCCCTCGAGAAGGCCCTTCTAGCCGACTAGCCCTGGCCGGACTGGCGCATCAGGGCGCCTGTGGTCTGCTCGAGGATGCGCCGCCACCCGGCCGCGCGCTCCTGCTCCTTGGAGAACTTGCGCACCACCTTGCGCACGCGTGTCGCGGAGATCTCGATGCCGTGCTTGGCGCAGATCGACTTGATGTGGTCGTAGTCCTCGGCGAGGCGGATCGTCACCGACTCGAAGCCGTGGCGGGCGATCTCGACCCGCTTCGTGAAGTTCATGATGTTCGTCTCGAACATCAGCTCGTCGTTGGGGGCGGGCTCGATCAGGATGATGTCCACCCCGGGGTACTTCTCCTTCCACTGCCTCACCGCCTCGTGCAGGCGCTGGTGGGCGAGCAGCTTGAAGGTCTGGTAGCCGATCTGGGGGAAGCCCATGTCCGCGACGCGCCGGACCCGGCTCCCCTGGACGGTGGGGATGACCTTCTGGAAGTCGTTCACGTAGGGAACCAGCGGATTGACGACGATCACGAACTTGGCGCCACGCTCGACCGCGATGTCGACGTTGGTCGTAGACCGGATGCCGCCATCGATCAGCTGCCGGCCCTTGATCTCCACCGGCTTGTAGACCATCGGCAGGGCCGTCGACGCGCTGACGGCATGGGAGATCGGGATGTCGTCCCAATCGGCGCCGCCCAGGATGACCCGCTCGCAGGTGTCGAGGTCCGTCGCGGGGATGTACAGCTCGTTGTCGAGCAGGCGGAAGTCGTTGGTGCGGTCCGGATCGCCCAGCACGGAATCGAGGTAATCGCGTATCCCGCTGCTGTCGTAGGCGCCGGAGGGCAGGCCCTCGGCGAGGTGCACGACCAGATCGGTGAGCGACAGCTGGCTCGGCTGGGTCAGCACGCTGCGGGCGAGGCCGAGCAGCCGCAGCGGCATGAAGGCGGCCGCCTCCGCGAACTCGCGGTAGTTCGGGCGCATCAGCGAGCCTCGGTCCACGTCCTTGAACGGGGTGGGAACCTGCTGATCGACGACCCGCATCATCTCTTCGGGCGTCACGCCGTTGGCCACGAGGCTGCCGACGAAGGAGCCGGCGCTGGTGCCCACGTACACGTCGAACTGATTGACGGTGCGATTGACCGCGAGCAGGTCGAGCGCCCGCAGGGCCCCGATCTCGTAGACGCCCCCCGTGAAGCCTCCCCCGCCCAGCACCAGAGCCGTGCGCGACCGCTTCGGCCGCCGAGCACGGGGCTTCGCGTTTGCCTTGCCCGCCTTGGCGGCGGGCTTCTGAAGCTTGACTACGTCACCCATGCCTATCGCCCATTATCCCCCAGCACGCGGATAGCTGCCCTGGCGCCCTTCCTGAACAGGGATGTTCCCAAAGCCCGCGCGGGGGAAACGGAGACCGCTCCGCCGGCGGATGTACGGTGTTCTGCCCTGAGGATGCGTGGATCGTCAAGTCGAACCGACCCGCGGCGCGGCCGCGTGCTCGCCTGTCTCGCGCTGGGGCTGGCGCTCTGCCCCCTCGTCGCGGCACCGTCGGCGCTCGGCGGCGAGGCGTCCCTGGCCGGGTCTCTCGCCCGCTCCATGGGATCCGCGGGGAGCTACAGCGGCGCCTACGTCGTGAACGCCGACACGGGGCGCCCGGTCTTCCGCTGGCGGCACACCCAGCCTCGCATCCTGGCGTCCAACACCAAGCTCTACACCACGGCCGCCGCGCTGGCGCGCTACGGGCGCAACGGCAAGCTCGCCACCGAGGTCCGCGGCTCGGGCGAGCTCGGCAGCCAGGGAGTCTTCCGCGGGAACCTGTACCTGGTCGGCGGCGGCGACCCCACCTTCGGCAGCCGCAGCTTCTCCCTCCACGCCTACGGCTCGGCCGGGTCCACCGTGGAGGTCCTCGCCAGGCAGCTCCACGCGATCGGCATCAGGCGCGTCGCCGGGCGGGTCATGGGCGACGAGTCCAAGTTCGACTCGCTGCGCGGAGGGCCGGACTCGGGCTATGGGACGTCCATCTGGGTCGGCCCGCTGAGCGGGCTCGGCTACAACCGCGGCCTCGCCAACGAGAGCGGTACCAGCTTCCAGGCCAATCCGCCGGCCTTCGCCGCCGCACAGCTGACCGGCGCCCTCCGCCGCCGCGGGATTCAGGTGCAGGGCCTCCCCGCGGCGGGCCGCCCGCCGCCCTCGGCCGACATCCTGGCGGTGGTCGAGTCCCCGTCGATGAGCCGCCTCGCCGCGCTCACCAACAAGCCGTCGGACAACTACTTCGCCGAGATGCTCGTCAAGAGCCTCGCCATGCAGGCCACCGGCCGCGGCACGACCGCGGGAGGCGCCAGGATCGCCGCCCGCTTCGCGCGGCGGATCGGCGGGGGCCCTGCCCGCCTCGTGGACGGCTCCGGCCTCTCGCGCGAGAACCGGGCGTCCCCCTACCGCGTCGTGCGGCTGCTGATGGGCATCCGGCGGCGCGACGAGTTCCTCCCCTTCATGAGGTCTCTCTCGGTGGCCGGCCGCGACGGGACGCTCGGGCCGCGGATGAGGAGCGGGCCCGCGCTCGGCCACTGCCGCGGCAAGACCGGCACGATCTCCGGCGTCTCGGCGGTGTCCGGCTTCTGCCGCGCCCGCTCGGGCGATTCCTACGCCTTCTCCATCCTGATGAACGGCGTCGACCCCTACGGGGCGCGCGGCCTGCAGGACAGCATGCTCCAGGCGATCGCCGGAGTCCGCTAGCCCCAAGGCCAGAGACGGTCTAGCCGGCGTTCTCCCCGAGCATGCCCAGGAGGCCCGGCTCGTCGAGCACCGTGGTGCCCAGCTTCTGAGCCTTGGCGAGCTTGGAGCCGGCGTCCTCCCCGGCCACCAGGTAGTCGGTCTTCGAGGAGACCGAGCCGGTGACCTTTCCGCCGGCCGCCTCGATCCGCGCGGTCGCGTCCTCTCGGGTCAGGCTCGGCAGCGTGCCGGTGAGCACCAGCGTCTTCCCGGCGAGGGGCCCGTCGGCGGAGCCCGGCGCCGGTCCCTCCTCCTCCATCTGCAGCCCGTGCGCGTACAGGCGCTCGATCAGCTGGACCGTGGCCGGCTCGGCGAGCGTCTCCGCTACCTGTCGCGCCACGATCGGGCCGATTCCCGGCACCTCCTCCATCTGCTCGGGAGTGGCTTGCATCAGCGCGCCCGCCGTGCGGAAGTGCCCCGCGAGAGCACGCGCGTTGACCCCGCCCACCCCATGGATCCCGAGCCCGAACAGGACTCGATGGAACGGCTGGCCCTTGGAGAGGTGGATCGACTGCACGAGGTTGTTCGCGGAGATCTCGGCGAACCCGTCCACGGCGGCGAGCCGATCGGCGGTCAGCTCGTAGATGTCGGCGATGCCCTGGATCAGCCCGAGCTTGAGGAGCTGCGAGGCCCGCTCCTCGCCCAGGCCCTCGATGTCCATGGCGCCGCGGCTGACGAAGTGCTTGACGGCCTGGAACAGCTGGCCGGGGCAGGCCGCCCGGTTGGGGCAGATCGTCCAGACGCCCTCCGGCAGCTTGACGGTGTGCGCGCCGCAGGCCGGGCAGGTTGCGGGGGGCGCCGGCACGGGCGAGCGCCCCTTCGCGCGCTGGGCCGCGGCCGTGGGCGACACGACGCGCGGAATCACATCGCCGGCGCGCGTCACGATCACCTCGTCGCCCTCGCGCACGTCCTTGCGGACGAGGTCCTCCTCGTTGTGCAGCGTCGCGAGCTTCACGGTCACCCCGGAGAGCTGCACCGGCTCGAGCTCGGCGAAGGGGATGATGTGCCCGGTTCGCCCCACGTTCCAGGCGATCCTCAGCAGCGTCGTGGTGCCGGTCATCGGCGGGAACTTCCAGGCGATCGCGCCTCGCGGCTCCCGCCCGACCACGCCCAGGCTGCGCTGGAGGGCGAGGTCGTCGACCTTGACCACCACGCCGTCGATCTCGAAGTCGAGCTGCTCCCGCCTCTCCTCCCACGCGCGACAGGTCGCGATCACCGTCTCGAGGTCGTCGTGGCGCTGGACGTCGGGGCTGACCGGGAAGCCGTGGGCGCGCAGCCACTCGAGCGACTCGAAGTGGCTTGCGAACTCCATGCCCTCGAGCGCGCCGACCGAGTAGCTCCAGAGCGCCAGTGGCCGCGCCGCCGCCAGCGCCGGATCGAGCTGGCGGATCGAGCCGGCCGCCGTGTTGCGGGGATTGGCGTAGGTCGGCTCGCCGGCTGCCGCGCGCTCCTCGTTGAGCTTCGCGAAGGCGGCACGCGGGAGGTAGATCTCGCCGCGCACCTCGAGCAGCGCCGGTGCGCCCTCGACCTGCTGCGGGACGGTTCCGACCGTGCGCAGGTTCTGGGTCACGTCCTCGCCCACCTCGCCGTCGCCGCGCGTCGCCCCCCTCACCAGCACGCCGTTCTCGTAGAGGAGCGAGATCGCGAGGCCGTCGACCTTCGGCTCGGTGACGAAGCGGATCTCCGCCTCCTCGACCCCCTCCTTCTCCAGGAACCGCTGGGAGCGCTCAAGCCAGGCGCGCAGCTCCTCCTCGTTGCGCGCGTTGGCCAGCGAGAGCATCGGCTGGATATGGCGCACCGGGGCGAAGCGGGACAGCGGCGTCCCCCCGACCCGCTGTGTGGGCGAGTCGGTCGTCTTGAGCTCGGGATGAGCCTCCTCGATCCGGCGCAGCTCGTCGATCAGAGCGTCGTACTCGTCGTCCCCGACCTCCGGGTCGTCGAGCACGTAGTAGCGCCGGTTGTGGTGCTCAATCAGCTGCCGCAGCTGGGCAGCCCGCGTCTGCGGGTCGACGCCGCTCAAACCTCGCGGGCGGCCGGCGCGAGCAGGCGGTCGAGGTCGAACTTCGCCAGCGTCTCTACGGCGGCCATGTCGGTGAGGTTGAAGTGCAGCGGCGTGACGGCGATGCAGCCGTCCGCGAGCGCCGCAAAATCGGTGCCGTCCTCGGCGTGGTAGCTCGGATCGTCGCCGTAGATGTGGTACCTGCGCCGGCCCTCGTGCTCTTCGGTCAGCTGCAGGGTGTCGCGGTAGATGCGCTTGCCGAGGCGGCAGGCGCGCGCGCCCTCGGCGTCGCCCGCGGGGCAGTTGACGTTGATCAGCGTGCCCTCGGGCATCGGGACCTCGTCGAGCTCGTCGACGATCCGCGCCACGAACGCCGCCGCGGCCGTGAAGTCCTCGGGCTGCCAGCTGCGCCCCATCCGGAAGTCCATCGCGCCCCTGTCGGCCTGCTGCGACACGGCGATCGCCGGCACGCCGAGCACGATCCCCTCGAGCGCGGCGGCGACGGTCCCCGAGTAGGTGATGTCGTCGCCGAGGTTGGAGCCGTGGTTGATCCCCGACACGATCAGCTCAGGGCGCGACTCGATCAGCCCGAGAGCCGCGAATCGCACGCAGTCCACGGGCGTGCCGTCGGTCGCATAGCCGACGGTGCCGTCGCCGAACTCGATCTCCTCGACCCAGAGCGGCGTGCGGGTGGTGATGCTCCGAGCGGTGGCCGAGCGGTTCGAATCGGGCGCGATCACCGCGAGATCGATCCCCGGCACCTCCAGCAGCGCGCGCCGCATGGCGTGCAGGCCGGTGGCCTGGATGCCGTCGTCGTTGGTCAGCAGAACCTTCATTGATCCTCATCGAGGATAGTCGCCGCCTCCCTCGCGGATGTGACTCCCTCGTATCGCACGGCCTCCAGGTAGAGGCCCTGAGGGTGGGCCGTGTCGCCGGCCTCTCTGCGAGGACGGCCCTCGAGCAGGCCGCCGAAGCGCTCCACCGAGGAGTGGCCCGAGGCGACCCCCAGCATCGTGCCCACGAGGGTTCGGACCATGTGACGCATGAACGTGTCCGCCTCGATCCAGAAGGCGAGCACGCCTCCCTCCTCCTCGACCCACTCCGATCGCAGCACGTCGCGCTGGAACCGGCGGTGGTAGGTCTGGGTGGGCGTGAAGGCGGTGAAGTCGTGCCGGCCCGACAGCAGAGCGGCGCACTCATCGAGCGCGCTCCGCTCGAGCGGGTACTTCCAGTGCATCGCGCGGTCGCGCTCGAAGGCTCGCCCGGTCGGGGCCGGCAGCACGCGGTAGCGGTAGACCCGCGAGCTCGCGTCGCGGCGCGCGTCGAACCCCTCGGGCGCCGGCTCGCTGGCGAGAACGCGCACGTCGG
Source organism: uncultured Solirubrobacterales bacterium (assembly GCA_963715445.1). Classification (GTDB taxonomy): domain Bacteria; phylum Actinomycetota; class Thermoleophilia; order Solirubrobacterales; family Thermoleophilaceae; genus JAAYBF01. The sequence continues at coordinate 1,698,296 of OY970240.1, read as the reverse complement.
GCGGGAGCCCTCTGTTCAGCCGCTTCGCCGAGACGGCCTCGCCCGCGTGCGAGACGACCTGCCCGCGCGCATGGACCCCCGCGTCGGTCCGGCCGGCCACGACGAGGCTCACGGGCTCGCCGACGATGGCGGCCAGCGTCTCCTCGAGGACCTGCTCCACCGTCCTGCGCCCCGGCTGGCGCGCCCAGCCCGAGAAGTCGGTGCCGACGTACTCCAGCAGCAGGCGTGCGGTCACCGCGGGTCGGTCCCTGCAGGGCGCGCGGGGCTACCCGCGGCGGCGAGCGACGATCAACAGGTACTCGGCGTCGACCGAGAAGGCCCCGTCGCCGCCGGCCCAGCCGCGCGCCATCTCGATGTACTCCTCGCGCATGCGCGCATAGACGTCCTGCGGCATCCGCTCCTTCGCCATCGCCTGCATCGGCGCGTGGCGCTCCATGTGCGACACGAAGGCCTCAGGCGATTCGGCCGCCCACGGAAGCGAGCGGCGCTCGAACTCGATCGAGTTCGCGAGCCCTTCGAAGCGCTCTCGAACGACCTCCTCCCGGCCCCAGTCCTCGCGGGACGGAGCCTCGGAAGGCGGGGCGTAGCGCCGCCCGATCGCGAACATCTGCTGCGAGATGCCGTGGGGGACCCAGGCGGCGAGCCCGATGGTGTTACCCGGGCGCGTGACGCGGAAGAGCTCCTGCGCCACCACCTCCGGCCGCGGCGCCATGATCGCCCCGAACACCGAGCCGACGCATTCGAAGCGGCCCTCCTCGAAGGGAAGCGCCTCGGCGTCGGCCTCCAGCCACTCGACGTCGTAGCCCTCGGCCTCGCTGCGCTCGCGGCCCCGCTCCACCATCACCGGAGAGATGTCGGAGGCCACGACGCTCGCGCCCTCGTATGCGCACGCCAGCGCGAAGTTGCCGTCGCCGGCGGCCACGTCCAGCACCTCCTGCCCGGCGGATACGGCGCACGCGTCGCAGAGCGCCTGAGCGGCGGGCCGCAGGATCTCCGAGAGGCCGGAGTACTCCCCCTTGCCCCAGCCCTCCCGAGCCTGGTCCTTGATCGCTTCGAGATCCATCCCTACACCTCCAGAACGTGGCCGTCGGGACCGAGGTTGAGCACGGTGGCCTCGCCGATCCGCGACTCGCCGCCCCACTCCTCGTGAATGTGTCCGCAGAGCACCATCCGCGCCCTCCGCTCCTGTGCCGCAGCGAGCACGGCGCTGCTGCCGAGGCCCTTGTCCACGTGCCCCTTCGGCGGGGAGTGGCTGAGCAGCACAGCGCCCTCGGGCATGGGCTCCAGCATCGACTCGGCCTCTTCCTCGGTCAGGTCGAAGCTCCAGTCCCAGGGAGTCACCGGGATCCCGCCGCCGATGCCGAAGAAGCTCACTCCGCCGACCTCGCCCGCCTCGCCGTGTAGGACCGTCGCCGAGCCCCAGCCGGCGGCGGCCGACCGCAGGGCGTCGGCGGTCTCGTTGTTGCCCGGCACGAGCAGCGCCGGCACCTCGATCGCGCTCAAGGCGCGGATCGTCTCCTCCAGCCCCTCGTGCACGCTGGCGAAGTCCCCCACCCCCGCAACTACGTCGACATCACGCGCGCGATCGACCAGCGAGGCAGCCGCCCCGAGGTCGCAGTGCAGGTCCGAGAACGCCAGCAGCCTCATGCGCCGCAGTCTATTGGCGGAACCGCCCACCTAAATGCGACGGGCCCGGCAGAAGCCGAGCCCGTCACCGCATCACGTTTTGATTGAGGAAGCTCAGACGAGCTCGAGGAAGACCATCTCCGTCGAGTCCGACTTGCGCGGCCCGAGCTTGAGGATCCGGGTGTACCCACCCGGGCGCTCGACGTAGCGCGGCGCGATCTCCTCGAACAGCTTGTAGACCACGGACTTGTCCTGGCCGAGACGTGACATCGCGAGCCTGCGGGCGTGCTGGTCGCCCCGCTTGGCCAGCGTGATCAGCCGCTCGAGCTCGGGCTTGACAGCCTTGGCCTTGGCCTCGGTGGTCTCGATCCGCTCGTGGTCGATCACCTCTCGCGAGAGGTTCATCAGCAGCGCCTTGCGGTGCGCCGAGTCGCGGCTGAGCTTGCCTTTCTGCTTCTGGTGGCGCATGGCGGCTCCGGAGTCTAGGCCCTTGGGGCCTTACGAGGCCCGCAGCGACAAGCCGCGCGCCTCGAGGGTCTCCATGACCTCTTCGATCGACTTGCGTCCGAAGTTGGGAATCGCGTTGAGCTCCGACTCCGACTTCTGGACCAGGTCACCGACCGTCTGCACGCCTGCCCGCTTGAGGCAGTTGTAGGAGCGAACACCGAGCTCCAGCTCCTCGATCAGGATGTCGTCCATCCCGTCGGCACCGGCGATCGATCCGCCACCGAGCTCGGCGCCGCCCGCGGCAGCGCCGCTGACGAGCTGGGCGCCCGCCTCGCGGAGGGCCTCCACGCGCTCGGGCTCGCTGAAGATCGCGAGGTACTTGATCAGCGTCTCAGCGGCCTCGCGCAGTGCGGCATGCGGGTCCACGGAGCTGTCGGTCTCGATGTCGAGCGTCAGCTTGTCGTAGTCGGTCCGCTGTCCGACACGGGCGGACTCGACCGAGTACGCCACGCGCTTGACCGGCGAGAAGATCGAGTCGATCGGGATGACGCCGATCGGCTGGTCCGCCGTCTTGTTGTCCTCGGCCGGGGAGTAGCCCTGGCCGTGGCCGATCGTCAGGTAGATCTCGAGCTTGGTCTTCTTCTCGAGCGTGGCGATGTGCGTCTCGGGGTTGAGGATCTCCACTCCCGAGGGGAGGTCGATGTCGCCCGCCGTGATCTCGCCGGGGCCCGTCACCACGAGCGGCGCCTCGATCTCGGCCGCATCGGAGTGCATCCGGCAGACGATCTCCTTGAGGTTGAGGATGATGTCCGTCACATCCTCTTTCACGCCCGGGATCGTCGAGAACTCGTGGGCCACGCCCTCGATGCGCACGCTCGTGACGGCCGCACCGGCCAACGAGGAGAGCAGAACGCGCCGCAGCGAGTTGCCGAACGTGTAGCCGAAGCCACGGTCCAGGGGCTCGATGGTGAACGTGCCGCGGTTGTCCTTGATTTCCTCGGCGGAGATCTGGGGAGTCTGGAACTCGATCATGCGTGTGATGTCCTTCGCGTTGGTGCGCGCGCGACTGCTCGCGAGGTCGGGCGCGGCTTCGACTACTACTTCGAGTAAAGCTCGACGATGAGCTGCTCCTGGACCGGCACGGCGATCTCGTCGCGCTCGGGGTGCCGGAGCACCTTGGCAGTCAGCCCATCGTGATCTGCCTGTAGCCAGGCAGGCACTACGGAAACCAGCTCGGTGGCATCCCTGATCATCTGCTCGCTGTTCGAGCCGGAGGCCACCATGATCACGTCCTCGGGACGCACTTGGTACGAGGGGATGTCCACGCGGCGCCCGTTGACCGTCCAGTGGCCGTGGCGGATCAGCTGCCGCGCCTGACGGCGCGAGGCGGCGAAGCCGAGGCGGACGATGACGTTGTCGAGGCGGGACTCGAGGATTCGCAGCAGGTTCTCGCCGGTCACGCCCGCTTGACGCGAGGCGCGCTCGTAGTAGCCACGGAACTGCTTCTCGAGGACGCCGTAGTAGCGGCGCGCCTTCTGCTTCTCACGCAGCTGAACGCGGTACTCGGACTGGCGCGGCCGGCCGCGGCCGTGGTCGCCCGGCGGGTAGTTGCGCCGCTCGACTCCGCACTTGTCGGTGAGGCAGCGCTCACCCTTCAGGAAGAGCTTGGTGCCCTCGCGGCGGCACTGCTTGCACTGTGCTCCGTTGTCGCGCGCCATGCCTAGACCCTCCGCCGCTTGCGCGGCCGGCAGCCGTTGTGCGCCTGCGGGGTGACGTCGCGGATGCCCGTGACCTCGAGGCCCGCGGCCTGCAGGGAGCGGATTGCCGTGTCGCGGCCAGAGCCGGGGCCCTTCACGAAGACCTCGACCTTCTCGAGGCCCTGCTCGATGCCCTTCTTGGCAGCGGCGTCGGCGGTGACCTGCGCGGCGAACGGAGTCGACTTGCGGGAGCCCTTGAACCCGGCGCCGCCGGCGGACTCCCATGCGATCACGTTGCCCTCGCGGTCGGTGAGCGAGACGATCGTGTTGTTGAAGCTCGTCTTGATGTGAGCCTGGCCGATCGGGATGTTCTTCTTGGTCTTGCGGCGCCCACGAGGGCGGCCGGGTCGCTGCTGCGCCACCTAGAGCCTCTTCCCTCTGCGGAGCGCCGGCATCCCGGGGTCGCGCGTCACTTCGACACCTTCTTCTTGCCTGCCACCTGCATCCGCTTCGGTCCCTTCCTCGTGCGGCCGTTGGTCTTCGTGCGCTGCCCGTTGACGGGCAGGCCGCGCCGATGGCGCAGACCGCGATAGGCCCCGATCTCCATCAAGCGCTTGATGTTCTGCGACCGCTCACGCCGGAGGTCGCCCTCGACGGTGAGATCACGGTCGATCGCCTCGCGAAGCTTGAGCACCTCGTCGTCGGTCAGGTCCTTGACGTAGGTGTCGGGGTCCACGCCCACCTGCTTGAGGATGGCGCCGGCCTGAGAGCGGCCGATGCCGAAGATGTAGGTGAGGCCGATCTCCACCCTCTTGTTGAGGGGGATGTTTATGCCTGAGATTCGCGCCATGGCTCTAGTTCAACCCTGCCGTTGCTTGTGGCGAGGGTTCTGACAGATGACCAGGACCGCGCCGTTGCGGCGGATCACCTTGCACTTCTCGCACATGGGCTTGACCGATGCTCGGACCTTCATGGCTCCGTGGTTCTACCTTCCTATTGAGAGAATGAGCGCAGAGCCCAGGAATCGGCTGAGCGCCAACGGAGCAGAATAGCAGGATGCCCGAGAGCGGCGGAGCCTCGCATCAGGCTCCCTCCGCCGCCGCGACCGACACCGGCGCCTCTTCATCGAGGTGCCACGGAGTGAGTATGCGCGGGCCTTCGGCCGTGATCGCGACCGTGTGCTCGAAGTGCGCGGCCAGCGACCCGTCCTGCGAGTACACGGCCCAGTTGTCAGAGCCCAAGCGGACCTCGTGATGCCCGACGTTCACCATCGGCTCGATCGCGAGGACCATGCCCTCCTCCAGCAGCGGGCCGGTGCCGGGCTTCCCGTAGTTCGGGATCTGAGGGTCCTCGTGCATGTCCCGTCCGACCCCGTGCCCCACGAGCGAGCGGATCACCGCGTACCCGTCCGCCTCGACGCGGCGCTGGATGGCCGCCGAGACGTCGCCCAGGCGGTTGCCGGCCCGGCACTGCTCGAGGCCCTCGAAGAGCGACGCGCGCGTCGAGTCGAGCAGGCCCTTCGCCACGGAGCTCACGGCCCCGATCGGCAGCGTGACCGCAGCGTCGGAGATCCAGCCGTCGAGGTCCACCCCGATGTCCACCGAGAGCACGTCTCCCCGCTGCAGCGCATACGAGCCCGGGATGCCGTGGACCACCATCGAGTTGGGCGAGGCGCAGATCGATCCGGGAAACCCGCGATAGCCCTTGAAGGCCGGCTCGGCTCCCTGCGAGCGAATGAAGCGCTCCGCCGCCTCGTCCAGCTCCTCGGTCGTGACCCCGGCGCGCGCCTTCGAGCGCAGCAGGCGGTGACAGCGTGCGAGCACCTTCCCGGAGGCTGCGATCTTCTCGATCTCCTCCGGGGTCTTCTTGATGATCGCCATCGCTACAGCTCCTCTTCGAGGCGGAGCGTCGCGAGGGTCGCGCGGATGTGGCCGTGGACCTCCTCCGGCGTCCGCGTGCCGTCGAAGCGGCGCAGCAGCGCCTGCCCCTCGTAGCGCTCGACGACCGGCTCGGTCTGCTCGTGGAACACCTCCAAGCGGTGCCTCACCGTCTCCTCGCGATCGTCCTCGCGCTGGATGAGCGGCGAGCCGTCCTGGTCGCAGAAGCCGGGGTTCTTGGGCGGGTCGAAATCGACGTGGTAGAGGTGGCCGTTCTTCTCGCAGACGCGGCGGCCGGAGAGCCGGCGCACGACCTGCTCGTCGGGCACGTCGATCGCGAGAACCGCCGTCAGCCTCCTGCCGAGAGCCTCCAGCGAGCGCTCGAGCGCCTCCGCCTGCGGGATCGTCCGTGGGAAGCCGTCGAGGAGGAAGCCGTCGAGCGCCTCGGAGCTGTCGATCCGCTCCATGATCACGCCGCAGATCACGTCGTCCGGAACCAGATCGCCCCGGTCCATGAGCTCCTGCGCCCGCCGGCCGAGCTCCGTGCCCTCCTTGACCGCCGCCCGCAGGATGTCGCCGGTGGCGTAGTACGGAAGGTCGAAGTCCTCCACGAGCCGCTCGGCCTGGGTGCCCTTGCCCGCTCCGGGCGGGCCTACGAGGATTAGATTGAGCTCGCTCACGAGAAGGGCGCCCCTACTTCAGGAAGCCCTCGTAGTTGCGCATCATCATCTGCGCCTCGAGCTGCTTCATCGTGTCGAGGGCAACGCCCACGACGATCAGGATCGACGTGCCGCCGAAGTAGAAGTTCGCCGACGTCTGGTTGATCAGGATCGTGGGCAGCGCGGCCACGGCCGCCAGGTACAGCGCGCCCGGGAAGGTGAGCCGCGCGAGGATGCGGTCGAGGTACTCCGCCGTGGGCCGCCCGGGACGCACGCCAGGGATGAAGCCGCCGTGCTTCTTGAGGTTGTCGGCCTGCTCCACCGGGTTGAAGGTGACGGCCGTGTAGAAGTAGGTGAAGACGACGATCAGGATCGTCTCGCCGAGGAGGTAGGCCCAGCTGCTCGGCGCGAAGAAGGCGGACATGTCCTGCGCCCAGGGTGTGCGGATCAGCTCGCCGACGGTCGGCGGGAAGGCCATCAGCGAAGCGGCGAAGATCACCGGGATGACGCCGGCCATGTTGACCCGCAGCGGCAGGTAGGTGGAGGCACCCCCTCTGACACTGCGCCCGACCACCTGCTTGGCGTACTGCACGGGTATCCGGCGTTGGCCCTCCTGCATGAAGACGATGCCGACGATGATCGCCAGCGCCATGAACGGCATCATCACCACGAACACCTGATCCGAGTTGCCCCACCAGGCGGTGATCCCGTTCGGGAGCCCGGAGACGATGCTCGCGAAGATCATCAGCGAGATGCCGTTCCCGATCCCCCTCTGGGTGATCAGCTCGCCGAACCACATCAGCAGCACGCACCCGGCGGTGAGCGTGGCCACGATGATGAAGACGCTCCCGAAGGTGAAGTCGTCCACCACGTCGGCGCCGCCGGTGGAGAAGCTCCTGAAGAGGAAGACGTAGCCGATCGCCTGAGCGAAGGCGAGCCCGACGGTGAGGTAGCGCGTGTACTGCGTGATCTTCTGCTGCCCGACCTCGCCCTCCTTGCGCAGCTTCTCCAGAGACGGGAGCACGACCGTCATCAGCTGCAGGATGATCGAGGCCGTGATGTAGGGCATGATCCCCATCGCGAAGATCGCGAAGCGCTGAAGGCTGCCGCCGGAGAAGAGGTTGAGGAAGCCGAGGACGTTGGAGCCCTGGAAGTTCTCCGAGATCTCCTTGACCGCGTCGATGTTGATGCCGGGCGCGGGGATGTAGGCGCCGAGGCGGTAGAGCGCCAGCATTCCGGCGGTGAACGCCAGCTTCTTCCGGATCTCGGGTACCCGGAAGGAGTTGAGGAACGTCTTGAGCATCGCCGACTAGGAGTCGAGGATCTGAACGGTGCCGCCGGCCGCCTCGATCTTCTCGCGCGCGGTGGCGGAGAAGGCATGCACGGTAACCGTGAGCGCCTTGGTCAGCTCGCCCTGGCCGAGCACCTTGACCGGGATGTCACGCCGGGTCGCCAGGCCTGCGGCGCGCAGGGAGTCGGGCGTCACTTCGGCGCCCTTCTCGAAGCGGGCGTCGAGGTCGCGCAGGTTCACGGGCTGGGTGTGCGTGCGGAACTTCTCGAAGGGCATCGACTTCTTCATGTGCGGGCCGCGCAGCTTGCGCATCCGCTTCTGAATCGGGTTCTGACCGCCCTCGAAGGCGACGCGGCTCTTCGCTCCCGCACGTGAGCCCGCGCCCTTCTGACCGCGGCCGGAGGTCTTTCCCACGCCTGAGCCCTCGCCGCGGCCGACGCGCTTGCGCCGATGCGTGGAGCCCTTGGCCGGGCGGAGGTTGTGGAGGCCCTTGATCTGCTCCTCGGCGGCCTCTTCGTCCTTGCGCTTCGTCTTGGGGGCGCTCATGAGCTACTTCCCCTCCACTTCCACGAGGTGGCGGACGCTCTGGACGAGGCCGCGCACGACCGGGTCGTCGTTGCGCTCCACGCGCTTGCCGATGCGGCCGAGGCCGAGCGTGCGCAGCGAGTCGCGCTGCTTCTGCGACGAGCCGTTGGGCGAGCGGACCTGGACGATGGTGAGAGTCGAAGTGGAAGCCATCTGAACTAGGACTCCTCGGACCCGGGCTCGGGCTCGGCGTCCGGGGCGCCGACAGCAGCAGCCACCGGCTCCTCGGCTGGAGCACCGTTCTGCTCGATGACCTGCGCAGGCGCGGCGTCACGCTCGGAGAGGTCGAGGCCGAGCACCTCGGCGATGCTGATCCCGCGCAGCGCCGCGACGTCCTCCGGGCGGCGAAGCCCCTCGAGCGCAGCGATCGTCGCCTTGACGAGGTTGATCGGGTTCTGGCTGCCGAGCGACTTCGAGAGCACGTCGTGGATGCCGGCTAGCTCGAGCACGGCGCGGACTCCGCCGCCGGCGATCACGCCGGTTCCCTGCGAGGCGGGCTTGAGCAGCACGCGCGACGCCGAGTGGACGCCGATGATCTCGTGGGTGATCGTGGAGCCGTGCATCGGAACCTCGATCAGGTCCCTCCGAGCCCGCTCGACGCCCTTCTGGATCGCGACCGGCACCTCGTTGGCCTTGCCATATCCGACGCCGACCTTGGACTTCTCATCGCCCACGACGACGAGCGCCGTGAAGGAGAAGCGCCGGCCGCCCTTGACGACCTTGGCGACGCGGTTGATCTCGACCACGCGCTCTTGGTATTCGCTGTCGCGTCCACCGCGGCGGTCCTGGTTCCTGTTGTCGTTTCGAGCCATTGAAGTCAGTCGAGGGTAGCTAGAAAACCAGCCCGGCCCCGCGCGCCCCTTCGGCGGCGGCCTTGACTCGTCCGTGATAGCGGTAGCCGCCGCGATCGAATACGCAGGTATCGATACCTGCCTTCTTGGCGCGCTCGGCGATCAGCTCGCCGGCCCGCGTGGCCTGCTCCGTGCGCTGCAGCTCGCGCAGCTCGGGCTCGATCCACGAGACCGCGGCAAGCGTGTGTCCGCGCGCGTCGTCGACCAGCTGGCAGACGACACCCTTGTTCGAGCGAAACACCGACAGGCGCGGCCGCTCGGCGGTGCCGCGCACCTTGGCGCGCACCCGGCGGCGGCGGCGAAGCCGGCTCTGGTCCTTCGTGATGGCTGTCATGCGCGCTTGCCGACCTTCCTCGCGACGTACTCGTCCTTGTAACGGATGCCCTTGCCCTTGTACGGCTCGGGCGGGCGCTGCTTGCGGATGCGCGCGGCCGTCTCTCCGACGACCTGCTTGGAGATGCCGCGCACGATGACCTCGGTGGGCTGCGGCACCTCGAACTGGATGCCCTCGGGCGCGTCGATCGGCACCGAATGGGAGTAGCCCAGCGCGAGCTCGATGCCCTTGCCCTTGATCTGGGCGCGATAGCCGACGCCCTGGATCTCCAAGCGCTTCTCGAAGCCCTCGGTCACCCCTGTGACCATGTTCGCGATCAGCGTTCGGGTGAGCCCGTGGAGCGCGCGGTGCTGGCCCCTGTCCGAGGGACGGCGCACCACGACGGTGCCCTCCGCCTGCTCGACGGTCAGCTCCGGGCTGATGCGCTCCGAGAGCTCGCCCTTGGGGCCCTTGACCTTGACCAGCTCGTGAGCGATCTCGACGGAAACCCCGTCCGGAACGGAGATCGGCTGCTTTCCGATGCGGCTCATGCGGTCACCAGACCTTCGCTACCAGCTCGCCACCGACGCCGGCCTTGCGCGCCTCGTGACCCGTCATGACGCCGCGCGAGGTGGAGACGATGGTCGTTCCCATGCCTCCCTGGACGCGCGGCACCTCGCCCGTCTTGACGTAGGTGCGACGGCCGGGCTTCGAGACCCGCTTCATGCCGGAGATCACCGGGCGACGGTCCTCGGTGTACTTGAGGACCACGCGGAGGTTCTGGCCGACGCGGGCAGGATCGACCGAGAAGCCCTCGATGTAGCCCTGCTCGCTCAGGATGCGCGCGATCTCGGTCTTGAAGTGGGAATGCGGCATGACCACGTCGTCGTGATCGGCCTGCAGGCCGTTGCGCACGCGGGTGAGGAAGTCTGCGATGGGATCGGTATAGCTCATGACTCAGTTTCCGAGGGGTCGTTTCGGTCGGTCACCAGGAGGACTTGGTGAGACCGGGGATGTCTCCCTCATGGGCATGGTCGCGCAGGCAGATGCGGCACAGGCCGAACTTGCGCATGAATGCGCGCGGCCGGCCGCACTTGCGGCAGCGGTTGTACTCGCGGGTCTTGTACTTGGCTGGGCGCGCCTGGCGCACCCGCTGGGAAGTCTTGGCCATCTGTTCTCGTCTCCGCCTTTGTCTATCCGTCCTCGGAGGGCTGATCCCCAGAGGAGTCTGCCGTGGCACCGTCCGCCTCGCCGGCGTCCTCCTCGGATGCTGCCGGAGCCTCGTAGGCCTCGGGATTCTCCTCCTTGAGCTGCTCGAGCGCCGCCTGCTCGGCCTCGGCCCGCTGGCGGGCCTCCTCCTTGCGACGCTCCTCCTCCTCGTCCTCCTCGACCTCCACCGCTCCAGGACGTCCTTCGGCCTGGAAGGGCAGGCCGAGTTGGAGCAGCAGCTCGAAGCCCTCTTCGTCGGTGGCGGCACTGGTCGTGATCGCCACGTCGAGGCCGCGCACCTGGTCGATCGCGTCGTAGTCGATCTCCGGGAAGATGATCTGCTCGCGGATGCCCATGGTCCAGTTCCCGCGACCATCGAAGGAGCGCGGGTTCAAGCCCCGGAAGTCCCTGATCCGCGGGATCGCGACGGAGGTGAGGCGATCGAGGAACTCCCACATCCGCACGCCGCGCAATGTGACCGAGACGCCGACCGGCATCCCGTCGCGCAGCTTGAAGGCGGCGATCGACTTGCGTGCGCGCCGGACGCTCGGGCGCTGCCCCGCGATCGTCGAGAGCTGCTCGATGGCCGCCTCGAGAACCTTGGTGTCCTGCTTGGCGTCGCCGACGCCCATGTTCAAGGTGATCTTCTCGATCCGCGGGACCTGCATCGGGTTCGAGTACCCAAAGCGCTCCTGCAGCGCGGGCAGGATCTCCTTGTTGTACCGCTCCTTGAGGCGCGGATTGATCTTCGCCGCGGTCGCGGGCATCAGTCGATCTCCGTTCCGGAGCGCTTGGCGACGCGCTTGCGCAGCCCGCCCTCGCGGACGATGCCGACGCGCGTGGGATCGCCCGTCTTGGGATCCAGGAGCTGGACGTTCGAGATGTGGATCGGGCCTTCGACCTCGATCACGCCGCCGGCGATCTGGGAGGTGCGCTGCGTGTCTTGGAGCTGCTCCGCACGCCGGTGGCGCTTCTGGATGTTGGCGCCCTCGACGAAGACGCGCTGGCGCACGGGATCGGTGCGCAGCACGCGCCCGGTCTTGCCGCGGTCCTTGCCGGAGATGACCTTCACCATGTCGTCCTTGCGGACCTTCATCCGGGAGGCCACGATCAGAGCACCTCCGGGGCGAGGGAGACGATCTTCATGAAGTTGCGGTCGCGCAGCTCGCGGGCCACCGGGCCGAAGATGCGCGTGCCCCTCGGGTTGCCGGTGGGATCGATCAGCACGGCGGCGTTCTCATCGAAGGCGATGTAGGTCCCGTCGTCACGGCCGAACTGCTTGCGCGTGCGGACGACGACGGCCTTCACGACCTCGCCCTTCTTGACGGACCCGTGAGGGATCGCCTGCTTGACGGTCGCCGTGATGATGTCCCCGACGCCGGCATACCGGCGCTTGGAGCCTCCGGCTACGCGGATGCAGAGGATCTCGCGGGCACCGGTGTTGTCAGCCACCCGCAGGCGGGTCTCCTGCTGGATCATCGGGCACGCTCCACGATCTCGACCAGGCGCCAGCGCTTGGAGCGGCTCAGCGGACGGCTCTCGACGACTCGGACGGTGTCGCCCGCGCCGGCCTCGTTGCGCTCGTCGTGAGCATGCAGAGTGGACGAGGAGCGCACGATCTTGCCGTAGGTGCGGTGCGGACGCGCGGTGTCGATGCGGACGGTGATCGTCTTGTCGGCCTTGTCCGAGACGACGACGCCCTGACGGATGCGTGGGCTGCCGGTGCCGGTGCGCTCGGCCGGCGGCGTGCCCTCGCGCTTCGGGGCGCCGGCGGCGATGCGACGCTCGCGGACCTTCGCCCGGCGGGTGCGGCGCTCGACGGCGTTCTTGCGGCGCTTCTCGAGGCGGGCGGCGGTGCGCTCCTCGATCGTCCTCGCTGGACGCGCCTCGCCGCTGTGCTCCGAGCGGGCGCGCCTGCGGCGCTCCTTCGGCCCGAGCTGCTCCACGACCTCGGCATCGTCCGAGCTGTCCGGCGCATCGGGGGCAGCCGGAGCGCTCTCCTCCTGCGCAGGGGCCTCCGCAACCGTCTCCTCGACGGTCTCGGCGCTCTCCTCGGTCGTCTCGTTCTTCTCTTCGTCAGTCATTGCGCTGCTTTCTCAACTCGGCCTCTACATCAAGTCCCCGCTGGCGAGCGATGGTCAGGCCGCGTGCCAGGTCGCGCTTGGCGCTCTTCATTCCCGCGGTGTTCTCGAGCTGACCGGTCGCGTGCTGAAAGCGGAGGTTGAAGATCTCCTTGCGCGCCGTGTCCACGAGCTCGACTAGCTGCGGGTCGTCCAGATTGTGCACGTCTGCGGTCTTCACTGCTGTCCGGCCCCTTCGCGCATGACGAACTTCGTCTTGATCGGGAGCTTGTGACCGGCAAGGCGCATCGCCTCGCGGGCCAGCGGCTCAGGGACCCCGGAGAGCTCGAAGACGACGCGGCCCGGCTTGACCACGGCGACCCAGCCCTCGGGCGAGCCCTTGCCCGAGCCCATGCGCGTCTCGGCCGGCTTCTGGGTGACGGGCTTGTCCGGGAAGATGCTGATCCAGACCTTGCCGCCACGCTTGATCTTGCGCGTCATCGCGATACGGGCAGCCTCGATCTGGCGGTTGGTGACCCACCCGCGCTCGACGGCCTTCAGGCCGTACTCGCCGAACTCGACGGTGGTTCCGCCCTTGGCGAACCCTGCCCTGCGGCCACGGTGCTGCTTGCGGTGCTTCACACGCTTGGGGGAGAGCATCAGTCACGGCCCCTTCCGCCACCGCCGCGCGGGCCGCCGGGCCCACCACGACCGGGACCGCCGGGTCCACCAGGACCACGACCGCGTCCGCCTGGGCCGCCACGGCCGGGACCGCCGGGTCCGCGTCCGCCGCCGGGCCCACCACGACCGCCTGGGCCACCGGGCCCGCGACCGCCGGGGCCGCCAGGCCCGCCGCGACCGGAGGTCGCCTGCTGCGGAGCCTCGAGCTCGGTCAGGTCGGACGCGAATCCCTTGGGCATGATCTCGCCCATGTTGATCCAGACCTTCACGCCGATGCGGCCATAGGTGGTTCGGGCCTCGTAGAAGCCGTAGTCGATGTCCGCGCGCATGGTGTGCAGCGGCACGCGTCCGTCGGAGTAGCTCTCGGTGCGGGCCATCTCGGCACCGCCGAGGCGACCGGACACCTGGATCTTCGCGCCCTTGGCGCCAGACCGCATCGCAGAGGTGAGCGAGCGCTTCATCGCACGGCGGAACGCCACGCGGTTCTGAAGCTGCTCGGCGATCGACTGCGCGACGAGCTTCGCGTCGAGCTCCGGACGCTTGATCTCGAGGATGTTCACCTTCACGGCCTTGTTGGTCATCTTGTGGAGCTCCTTGCGCAGAGCGTCCACCTCGCTGCCGGACTTGCCGATCACGATGCCTGGGCGGGCCGTGTGGATGTTGACCTCGACCTCGCTCTTGTTCTTGCGGATCGTGATGTCCGAAAGGCCGGCGTGGGCGAGCTTGGTCTCGATGTGCTCGCGGATGCGGATGTCCTCGAGGAGGTAGTCCGCGAACTCCTTCTCGGAGAACCAGGTCGACTTCCAATCGTGGATGTAGCCGACCCGCATCGACTCGGGGTGGACTTTCTGTCCCATGGCTAGCTCCTCCCTGCCTTCTTCGCGCCCGGCGCTGCGACGGTCGTGGTCAGGATGATTGTCATGTGGCTGGTGCGCTTGTGAATCGGCGTCGCGCGGCCCATGGCACGTGGACGGAAGCGCTTGATCGTCGGGCCCTCGTCGACCGTGGCGCGATAGATGCAGAGCTCGTCGGGATCGAGCTCGAAGTTGTTCTCCGCATTGGCGATCGCCGACTCGAGCAGCTTGGCGATGTCGGTGGCGGCCGAGCGCGGGGTGTGGCTGAGGATCGCGCGGGCATCGGCGATCCGCTTGCCGCGGATGTGATCCATGACGAGGCGGGCCTTGCGCGGCGCGTTGCGAACGAAGCGGGCGCTTGCGCGCACCTCCACCACGCCGTCGGCGTTGGTGGGCGCGAGCCTGGCCGGCGCCTTCTTCTTCGTGGTCGTCTCGGCGGCGCCGCGACGCTTGGTCGACTTCTCCTTGGGCTCCTCGGACTCCTCCGAGTCGTCCTCCGCCGGCTTCTCGGCCTTCTCGGACTTGGCAGGCTTCTCGGCCTTCGCGGGCTTCTCAGCCTTTGCTGACTTTTCAGCCTTCGCTGCCTTGGCCTTCGGAGCGGCCTTCTCGGCCTTGGGCTCGTCGCCGGCCGTCGCCTCGGCGACCTCCTGCTTGGCGGCCTCCTTCGGCTCCTCGGCGTTCTCGGCCTTGCTGGGCTGCTTGGGATCCGCCATGCCTACCGCATCCTCACCTTGTCGCTGCCGGCGTGGCCGCGGAACATGCGGGTGGGAGCGAACTCGCCCAGCTTGTGGCCGACCATCGACTCGGAGACGAAGACCGGCACGTGCTTGCGACCGTCGTGGACGGCGATCGTGTGACCGACCATCTCCGGGAAGATCGTCGACGAGCGGGACCAGGTCTTGACCATCTGCTTGTCGCCAGCGGCGTTCATCCGCTCGATGCGACCGAGCAGGCGCTCCTCGACGAACGGGCCCTTCTTGGACGAGCGGGACATCAACGACCACCCTTCTTGCCGCGGCGCCGGCCGCGCACGATGTACCGGTCAGAGGCCTTGTTCTTCTTGCGGGTCCGGTAGCCAAGCGTCGGGACGCCCCAGGGGGTGACCGGATGGCGACCCGCCGTGGTGGAGCCCTCGCCGCCGCCGTGCGGATGGTCGACCGGGTTCATAGCCGTGCCGCGCGTCTGCGGGCGACGGCCCTTGTGACGCGAGCGGCCGGCCTTTCCGAGCGTGATGTTCTGGTGCTCGGCATTGCCGATCGCACCGATGGAGGCGCGGCACTCGACGCGCACCATGCGCATCTCGCCCGAAGGCAGGCGCAGCGTCGCGTAGTCGCCTTCCTTGGCGACAACCTGGATCGAGGTGCCCGCGGAGCGCCCGATCTGGGCTCCCCTTCCCATCGTCAGCTCGACGCCGTGGACCGTGGTGCCGGTCGGGATGCTCGAGAGCGGAAGGCAGTTGCCCACCTGGATCTCGGCGTCGGGGCCGGATGACACGGTCGCGCCAACAGACAGCCGGGCCGGAGCCAGGATGTACGCCTTGTCGCCGTCGGCGTAGTGGAGCAGCGCGATGTAGGCGGTGCGGTTCGGGTCGTACTCGATGGCGGCGACCCGTGCCGGCACTCCGTCCTTGCGGCGCTTGAAGTCGATCTTGCGATACCGGCGCTTGGCGCCGCCGCCGCGATGGCGGGAGGTGACGCGACCGTGGGCGTTGCGCCCGCCGCTCTTCTTGAGCCCCTCGGTGAGGGACTTCTCCGGCTCGGTCTTCGTGATCTCGGCGTGATCGGAGTAGGTGGCGAAACGGCGACCTGGACTCGTCGGCTTGTTCTTCTTGATCGCCATGCCTACTCGATCTCCTGACCGTCGAAGAGCTCGATGGTGTCGTCCTGATGCAGCGTCACGATCGCCTTCTTCCACTTGCGGCGCTTGCCCACGAAGGTGCCGCGCCGCTTGGACTTCGGCTTGACGTTGACCGTGCGGACCCCGCGAACGCGCACGCCGAAGATCTCCTCGACGGCCTGGCGCACCTGCGTCTTGGTCGCATCGTCGTGGACGCGGAAGGTGTACTTGTTGGCCGCCAGCAGCGCATAGGTCTTCTCGCTGATGACCGGCCGGATGATGACGCTGCGGGCGTTCATGCCGTGACCTCGGAAGCCCGTGGAGCGGGGTTGGCGGCGAGCAGGGTGAGCCGCTCGAGCGCGTCCGGGGAGGCGACGAGGCGAGCTGCCCCGATCAGGTCGGCGATGCCGACGTCGTCGGCACGGGCGACGCTGACGCCCTCGATGTTGCGGAAGGAGAGCGCGGCCTGCTCCTCGCCCTCCACCAGGACGACGAGGATCTTGCCGGTGCCGTCGAGGCTCGCCAGCTGCTCCGCGGCGAGCTTCGTCGAGGGCTCGGAGAAGGCGGGTGCGTCAACCGCGGTCAAGGAGCCTCGCTGAGCGTGCAGGGAGAGGGCGGCGCGCAGTGCGCGGCGGCGCTCCTTGCGGTTGACCTTGACGGTGTAGCTGCGCGGCTTGGGGCCGAAGGCCACGCCACCGCCCTTGCGATGCGGGACCGAGAGGGCTCCGACGCGAGCGCGTCCCGTTCCCTTCTGTTTCCACGCCTTGGCTCCGGTCATCGCGACCTCGCCGCGGGTGAGCGTGGAGGCGGTGCCCTGACGGCGCGCGTTGAGCTCCGCCATGACCGCGCGGTGCACAAGCGGCTCGTGGAAGGAGGTGCTGAAGATCTCTTCGCTGAGCGCCACCTTGCCGGTCTTCTTGCCGATGTAAGAGGCTTGCGGAGCGGCCATCAGCGCGCCTCGCCTTCGGTCCGGATCTCGACGATCGAGCCCTTGGGGCCCGGCACCGATCCGCGCAGGAGCAGCAGGTTCTCGTCCGGGCGCACTTCGACGATCTCGAGGCCGCGCTGGGTGCGGCGCTTGTTGCCCATCTTGCCCGGGCCGCGGATTCCCTTGAAGACGCGCGAAGGCGTGGCGGAGGCGCCGATCGATCCCGGGGCGCGAACGTTGTGCGAGCCGTGCGATACGGGTCCGCGCGAGAAGTTGTGGCGCTTGATCGTGCCCTGGAAGCCCTTGCCCTTCGAGATGCCGGCGACCTTCACCGTCTGCCCCTTCTCGAAGACGTCGCCCACGTTGACCTCGGTTCCTACCTCGAGGTCCGCGCCGGTGTCGCGGAACTCCACGAGGCGGCGCAGCGCCGGGGCGCCGGCCTTGGCGAGGTGCCCGAGCTCCGGCTTGGTGACGCGCTTCTCGCGCGCGGCGCCGAAGGCCAGCTGAACGGCGTCGTAGCCGTCGCGATCGGCGGTGCGCTTGCCGGTGACCCAGCAGGGACCCGCCTCGAGGACCGTCACGCGCTCGACGTGCCCGTCCTCGGGATCGAAGACCTGAGTCATCCCCAGCTTCCTGCCCAGCAATCCGGCCATCAGATCAGCTGGATCTGGATGTCGACGCCGGCGGGAAGGTGATCGAGCCGCTGAAGCGAGTCGACCGTCTTCGGCGTGGGCTGAAGGATGTCGATGAGCCGCTTGTGGGTGCGGATCTCGAAGTGCTCACGGGAGTCCTTGTCCTTGAACGGGCTGCGGATCACGCAGTACACGTTCTTCTCCGTGGGCAGGGGCACGGGGCCCGAGACGCTCGCGCCGGTCCGCTGGGCCGTCTCAACGATCTCACGGGCAGCCGTCTCGATCGCCGAGTGGTCGTAGGCCTTGAGCCTGATGCGGATTTTGTTCTGCGTAAGCGTTGCCATGGTGTCTTTGTGACTTAGGACAGAGTTGGGGCGGGCCGTGGTGCTTCGGGCCCGCCCCGAGAAGACTCCTAACGAGAGTCGTCGATTACTCGACGATCTCCGTCACCACCCCCGATCCGACAGTTCGGCCGCCCTCGCGAATCGCGAAGCGCAGGCCCTGGTCCATCGCGATCGGCTGAATCAGCTCGACCGTCATCTGGACGTTGTCGCCCGGCATGACCATCTCGACACCCTCGGGGAGGTTGGCGACACCGGTCACATCGGTGGTGCGGAAGTAGAACTGCGGCCGGTACCCGTTGAAGAACGGAGTGTGGCGACCACCCTCCTCCTTCTTGAGGCAGTAGACCTCGGCCTTGAACTTGGTGTGCGGCGTGATCGAGCCCGGCTTGCAGAGCACCTGTCCGCGCTCGATCTCCTCGCGCTTGGTGCCACGCAGCAGGCAGCCGACGTTGTCGCCGGCCTGGCCGTCGTCGAGGATCTTGCGGAACATCTCGACGCCGGTGATGATCGTCTTGTCGACCTGATCCTTGATGCCGACGATCTCGACCTCGTCGCCCGTCTTGACGACACCCTGCTCGATGCGGCCGGTCGCGACGGTGCCGCGGCCGGTGATCGAGAAGACGTCCTCGACCGGCATCAGGAAGGGCTTGTCGAGCGGACGCTCGGGCTGCGGGATGTAGCTGTCGAGCGCGGCGGCGAGCTCCAGGATCTTGCCCTTGTACTCCTCGTCGCCCTCGAGCGCCTTCAGAGCGGAGCCCTGGATGATCGGCGTGTCGTCGCCCGGGAAGTCGTACTCGTTGAGCAGGTCGCGCACCTCGGCGTCGACCAGCTCGATGAGCTCCTCGTCGTCGACCACGTCGCACTTGTTGAGGAAGACGACGATGTACGGGACGCCGACCTGGCGGGCGAGCAGGATGTGCTCGCGCGTCTGGGGCATCGGGCCGTCGGCCGCCGAGACCACCAGGATCGCGCCGTCCATCTGGGCCGCGCCGGTGATCATGTTCTTGACGTAGTCCGCGTGGCCCGGACAGTCGACGTGGGCGTAATGCCGCGCCTCCGTCTCGTACTCCACGTGAGAGGTCGCGATCGTGATGCCGCGCTCCTTCTCCTCCGGGGCGTTGTCGATCTCGTCGAAGCTCTTGGCCTCACCTCCGGTGGCCTCCGCCAGGACGTTCGTGATCGCCGCCGTCAGCGTGGTCTTGCCGTGGTCGACGTGACCGATGGTGCCGACGTTGATGTGCGGCTTGTCGCGCTCGAACTTCTCCTTCGCCACTGGGGACTGCTCCTTTCAGAAAGACTTAAGGCTGGCCGGTCGCACTGGGTTCTGCCGGCCATGCCAACACCCCGCGCCGCTCCGCGACCGGAACCTCCGAAACATACTCCTTACGCGCCGGCGCCGACTGGCTCCCCGGTGCGGTGCTCCACGATCTCTTCCGCGATGTTGCTCGGAACCTCTTCGTAACGGTCGAACTGCATCGAGTAATTCGCCCGTCCCTGCGTGTTCGAACGCAGGTCCGTGGCGTACCCAAACATTGAGGACAGCGGGACGCTCGCCTGGACCACCAGCGCGTTGCCGCGCGGCTCCTGGCTCTCAACGCGCCCACGGCGGCTGGAGAGATCGCCGATGACCGTCCCGAGGAAGTCGTCCGGGGTCGTGACCTCGACCGCCATGATCGGCTCGAGCAGGATCGGCTTGGCCCGCCGTGCGGCCTCCTTCAGCGCCAGCGAGCCGGCGACCTTGAAGGCGATCTCGGAGGAGTCGGTGTCGTGCGACTTGCCGTCGACCAGGGTGGCGCGCACGTCGACCATCGGGAAGCCGGCCTTGACGCCCGACTCGAGCGCCTCCTCGATCCCCTTCTCGACGGCGTTGATGAACTCCGATGGGACGGAGCCGCCCTTGGTCTTGTTGAGGAACTCGAAGCCCACGCCCGGGGCCGGCTCGAGGTCGATGTAGACCACGCCGTACTGGCCCGAGCCGCCGGTCTGGCGGATGAACTTGCCCTCGACCTTCTTGGCCTCGCCGCGCACCGTCTCGCGGTATGCGACCTGCGGGCGGCCGACGGCGGCCTCGACGTTGAACTCGCGCTTCATGCGATCGACGAGGACCTCGAGGTGCAGCTCGCCCATGCCGGAGATGACGGTCTGCCCGGTCTCCTCGTCGGTGCGGATGCGGAAGGTCGGATCCTCCTCGGCCAGGCGACCGAGCGCGACGGCCATCTTCTCCTGATCGGCCTTCGTCTTCGGCTCGATCGAGACGTGGACGACCGGCTCGGGGAAGGTGATGTTCTCGAGCTTGATCGGCGCGTCCGGGGCGCAGAGCGTGTCACCGGTGGAGGTCTGCTTGAGGCCTACGCCTGCGGCGATGTCGCCCGCGTAGATGACCTCCTCCTCCTCGCGATGGTTCGCGTGCATCATCAGGATGCGGCCGATGCGCTCGGTGCGGCCCGTCGACGCGTTCAGCACGCGACCGCCGGCCTCGAGCTTGCCCGAGTACACGCGGAAGTAGGTCAGCTTGCCGACAAACGGATCCGACATCACCTTGAAGGCGAGTGCGGCAAACGGCGCGTCGTCGGTGGTCTCGCGAGCGGCTGCGATCCCGTCCTCGCTGCTGCCCTTGGACGCGGGCTCGAAGCCCTCGATCGGCGGGACGTCGAGCGGGCTCGGCAGGTAGTCGATGACCGCGTCGAGCAAGGGCTGCACGCCCTTGTTCTTGAACGAGGAGCCGCACATCACCGGGAAGATCGAGATGTCGAGGGTCGCCTTGCGGATGTCCGTGCGCAGGCGGTCCGCCTCGATCGGCTTCTCCTCGAGGTAGTCCTCCATCAGCTTGTCGTCGTAGTTGGCAAGTGCCTCGACGAGATGGGTGCGCGCCGTGGTCGCGGCGTCGGCCATGTCCGCCGGGATCTCCTCCTCGGACCAGTCCTGGCCGAGGTCGTCCTTGTAGACGATCGCCTTCATGGTCACGAGGTCGACGATGCCCTTGAAGTCGCCCTCGGAGCCGATCGGCAGCTGGATCGGGATCGCGATGCCGCCGTTCGAGGTGCCGTCCGCGCCAAGGCGCTCGCGCATCGTCCGGACCGACATGTCGAAGTCGGCGCCGGTGCGGTCCATCTTGTTGACGTAGGCGATCCGCGGCACGCGGTACTTGTCGGCCTGGCGCCAGACGGTCTCGGACTGCGGCTCGACGCCGGCGACCGAGTCGAAGCACGCGATCGCGCCGTCGAGCACGCGCAGCGAGCGCTCGACCTCGACGGTGAAGTCGACGTGGCCGGGCGTGTCGATGATGTTGATCCGGTGGTCGTTCCAGAAGGCTGTGGTCGCGGCGGAGGTGATCGTGATGCCGCGCTCCTGCTCCTGCTCCATCCAGTCCATGACGGCCGCGCCCTCGTGGACCTCGCCCATCTTGTGGGTGCGACCGGTGAAGAAGAGGATGCGCTCGGTCGTCGTCGTCTTGCCCGCGTCGATGTGGGCCATGATCCCGATGTTGCGGGTCTTCTCGAGTGAGACTTTGCGTGCCATTTGGTCTTGGTCCAATTCGTATGCGGGCAGAAAAAAGGCCCTTGTCGGGCCCCGTGCTGAGAAGCGCTTTCGCCCGGGCGAGGGTCTATCTGGTGGACGTCTCCATCACGTTGAGGTGCCGCTCGGGCCAGTGCGTCATACGCAGGACCGGCGAGCGGCAAGCCATGGTAGCAGAGGATCGCCGGCCCTCAGAGGCGTTTTTTCGCGCCCTCCCGAGAGCTGTCGACCGGCTCGGCCACGGCGAAGCGCCGCTACGATCCCGCGCTCCATGAGGGCGCAAGCGAGATGAGCCGGGCCAGGGCCGCGCTGGGCCGAGCCGGAGCCACGGCGATCGCCATCCTCGTGCTCGGAGCCGCGGGCGGGCTGCTGACCATCGCCACCGAGCCCTCGGTGGTCGCGTGGGTCGAGGTGGAGAACGAGGTCTGCGAGGTGGTGAACGACACGGGCCCCGCAGAGGACCGCTGCTCGCTCAGCGGGTTCGAGCGCCACGGCGGCGCCTTCCTGCTGCTCGGAGCGGTGGCCATCGCCCTGGCGGTGGCTGCATCCCTCGGAGGCAGCGCGGCCGCCGGCGGTGGCTTGCTGACGATCGGGATCGTGGTCCTCGGCTTCGCGCTGCTGGGCGACCTGCCGGAGACAGGGCAGACCGGCGCCACGGGCCCGGACTTCGAGACGGCCGCGGGACGGGCCGGCTTCGGCTTCTACATGGAGCTCGCGGGCGGCTCGCTCTGCCTGATCGCCGGCGCGCTCGGGCTCGCCCTGGGGCGCGGCGCGCGCGATGCGCCGCCGCCACCCCGCAGAGCCGCTTCGCAAGCCCGCTAAGCGGGCCGCTCCACCCGGCGCAGGCTCAGGGCGACCGCCACCTCCACCACGCCGCGGACGATGAAGCCGATGCCGGCGAGCAGGGCCAGCGTCTCGAGGCCGATGTCCGGATCCGCGACGAGCACCACTCCGACCGCGATGCCGACCACGCCCAGCAGGGCGGAGAGCACGCGTCCCTGCGGCTCGACGAATGCGCGCGCGAGATCGGCGATGCCGATCGTCACGAACCAGAAGGAGACCGCGAGCAGCAGCGCCAGCACGCTCGCCCCCGGCCTGACGAGGCAGACGAGGCCCGCGAGCACGGCCAAGAATCCGACGATCATCTGCAGCGCCCTGATGCCGCCACCGGCGCTCTCGTCACCGACGGCCACCATCACCCCCAGGCACCCGGCGAGCAGCAGGTTCACGCCGAGCACGAGGCCGAGCACCAGCAGCGTGATGTCCGGGTAGGCGAGCGCCAGGACACCCGTGACGATCGAGAGCACGCCGAGCAGCGCCATGACCCACCAGCTGGTGGGTTGGAGGACCGCGGCCCCCTTTGGGATTCCAGGAACGCCGGGAGCGGTGGATTCCATCTGGACTCCTTCGATTCGTGTCGCCGACAGACCGGTGCGACCGTACCACCGCGTGCAACTCGGAGGGGCCTATTTCTCCCTGCGCGCCTTGCGCTGCGCGGAGAACTGCTCGCGCCGCGCCGCCTCTCTCTCGGACCGCCGCAGGTTGCTGTCACGGGCGGCCGCGCGGCTCATCCCAACCCGCCGCGGCGGGGACACCTGCGAGTAGAGGCGGCGCACCTCCTCCGCCCCGCACTCGGGACACGCCGCCGAGGCTCCGGCGGCGACGAGCTCCTCGAACCGCAGCCCACACCCCTCGCACTCGAATTCCAGCAGCGGCATGCCCCCACGCTACATCGACGGGAAGGGGCAAGCCTGGCTAGGACGCCAGGAGCCGACGCCTCCACAAACGAGGAGCGAGCCAGTCAGTCAGCGGCGCGAGAGGCGAGCAGACCAAGGAAGCAGGGCCCGTGGCGTGCTCTGCACGCGAGGGCCCGATGACGCAGGTATGCGACGCCTATCGCGTCGACTGACTACCAGCGGTAGTGGGCGAAGGCCTTATTGGCCTGCGCCATGCGGTAGATGTCGTCCTTGCGCTTGAAGGCGAGGCCTTGCTGCGAGGTCGCATCGATGAGCTCTCCGGCGAGGCGCTCGGACATCGTCTTCTCGCGGCGGTTGCGCGCGAACTCGACGAGCCAGCGAACCGCGAGGGTGCGGGCGCGGCGGGCGGGCACCTCGACGGGCACCTGGTAGGTCGCACCACCGACGCGGCGCGAGCGCACCTCGAGGACGGGGGTGAGGACCTTGATGGAGTTCTCGAGCGCGACGACCGGCTCCTCGCCCGTCTTCTTGGCGAGCCGCTCGAGAGCGGAGTAGACGATCTCCTCGGCGGTGGACTTCTTGCCGTCGACCATCACGCGATTGACGAGCTGCTGGACGAGCTTGGACCCGTGGAGGGCGTCGGGCTCGATGGGTCGAACCCCGGCTGCTGCGCGGCGAGGCATCGGGCTACTTGGCCTTGGCCCCGTACTGCGAGCGAGCCTTCTTGCGCTCGGTGACGCCTGCGGCGTCAAGCGTGCCACGCACGACCTTGTAGCGAACGCCAGGCAGATCCTTGACGCGGCCGCCACGCACGAGCACGACGGAGTGCTCCTGCAGGTTGTGGCCCTCGCCAGGAATGTAAGAGGTGACTTCCATGCCGTTGGTCAGCCGGACGCGGGCCACCTTGCGAAGCGCCGAGTTCGGCTTCTTCGGAGTGGTCGTGTACACACGCGTGCAGACGCCGCGCCGCTGCGGGGCAGCGATGCGCTTCTTGTTCCCCTGGCCTGACTTGAGGCCTGGGGTGGCGACCTTCTTGTTGGGCTTCTTACGGCCCTTGCGGACAAGCTGATTGATACTCGGCATAAGCGGCCGGGGATGGTAGCAGCGTGCGGCTCCAAGCCGGACGCAGCCTCTCGCCCGAGGGCTCAGACAGCCGGCTGCGCGACGCGCAGCGGCGCCGGCATCATGGCCGCGGCCGCGATCACGAGCAGGAACGCGACGCACTGCACGACGATCCCGAGGATGTCGCCGGGCATCGGATCGCCGAACACGAGGATGCCGCCCGAGATGACGGAGACGTTGGCCGCGGCGCTCGTCATGGTGATGACCGGAACCGCCTCCCCCTTCTGAAGCCCGCGCGCGGACGCGAAGAAGGCGAGCACCGAGGCGAGGACGCAGGTGGCGAGCCAGGGCGACAGGAGCCCCGTGGCGCCTTCGACGCCCACGCCGGTGGTCAGGGCCTTGATCGCGACGTCGGAGACGCCGAAGAGGATTCCCGCCGCCAGGCCCAGGAGCACGCCGCCGTGCTCGTGGTGGCCTCCGAAGCGCGGGGCGAAGAGGAGCACGGCGCCGACCGCGAGCAGGCCGGCCTCGAAGATGATCATCCCCGCGATCGAATAGGCGTGGTCGTTGTCTACGGTGGGCAGCGTCACCGCGAGCAGGGCGAGCCCCACCGCCGTGCAGGCGACTCCCGCCCACTGGCGCGGACCGACCTCGTAGCCGAACCAGCGCTCCGCCAGCAGGGTGAGGAAGACGAGTCCACCGGAGATCACAGCCTGGACCAGCGACAGCGGCGCCAATGTGAGGGCCGCGACGTGCAGGACCCAGGCGCCCACAGCGACCAGCATGCCGATCGCGAACCACTTCGAGTGGAACAGCGCTATCGCGCTCTGAACGGGGCGGCGCAGCTGCACCGCCGGGGCCGCCACCGCGCCCCTGTGCTTGAGCAGGAAGCCCACGTTCGTGGTTACCGCGCAGAGGAGCGCAAGGAGGATGCCGAGGTGAAGTGTCATGACATGTAGTTGCCGGAAGCGATGAAAAGCGTCTCGGCCGCTATTCGATGTGTCGGCCGACCGGCCTTCCTAGTTGAGCGGATATCCGTCCACTAGGCGCCGCTTCGGATTTCGAGGAGGCCGTCAGGGCCTCTCGGAGCGGGAGCGTTATCGGGTTTGCGGCGCTCCGCTCGGCTGCGCAAACGTCCCCGGCCCACCGCGGTGGGCCGGGGTCCGATCGCGCAGTTGTGAGTGCTTACTCGCTGTCGTCTGAGGCCGGGAGGTCGGCGAGCTCGTCGCCGAAGGCGGCGGTGCCGCCGTTGCCCGTGTCCGCGAAGCCGAAGCCCTCGAGGTCGCCGTCTTCGGTCAACCCGAGCTCTGCGGCGAGGTCGCCCTCGTCGAGCAGCCCGAGGTCGTCAGCGGTGCGACGGATCGGCTCCGTCGGCTCGATCTCGAGCCTGCGGTAGCGCTTGAGCCCGGTCGCCGCCGGGATCAGCTTGCCGATGATCACGTTCTCCTTCAGCCCGAGCAGACGGTCCGTCTTGCCCTCGAGCGCGGCATCGGTGAGCACCTTGGTGGTCTCCTGGAAGGAGGCCGCCGAGAGGAACGAGTCCGTGGCGAGCGAGGCCTTGGTGATTCCGAGGATGATCGGCTCGAACTGAGCCTCTTCCTTCTTGGCCTTCTTGAGCTCGGCGGTCGCCCGCGCCATCTCGTAGCGATCGACGAAGGCACCCGGGAGGTAGCCCGAATCGCCCTTCTGATCGACCCGCACCTTCTTCATCATCTGGCGGACGATGATCTCGATGTGCTTGTCCTTGATGTCCACGCCCTGCGAGCGGTAGACCTTCTGGACCTCGTCGACGAGGTAGACCTCGGTGTCGGTCCGGCCGCGGATCTCGAGCAGCTCGTGCGGGTAGATCGACCCCTCGTTGAGCTGATCGCCGGCCTTGATCTTCTGACCCTGCTCGACGAACAGCCGAGTACGGCGCGGGAACGAGTACGCGTGCTCCTCGCCGGCGGCGTCGGTGATCGTGACCTTGAGGGCCTTCTCGGTCTCCTCGACCGTGACGGTGCCCTCGGCCTCGGCGAGCTTCGAGAGCCCCTTCGGCTTGCGTGCCTCGAAGAGCTCGACGACACGCGGTAGTCCCTGCGTGATGTCGAGGCCCGCGACTCCACCGGTGTGGAAGGTCCGCAGCGTCAGCTGCGTGCCGGGCTCGCCGATCGACTGAGCCGCGATGATGCCGGCCGCGTCGCCGATCGCCACGAGCTTCCCGGTGGCCGGAGCGATGCCGTAGCAGTGCTGGCAGATACCCGTCTCGGCCTCGCACTTGAGCACCGAGCGGACCGGAACCGTGGCGTCGTCCTCACCTTCGTGAGCGGCAAGGATCTCCTCGGCCTGCTCACTGGTGAGCAGGACGTCCTTGTCGGCTAGCTTGCGCCCGCGCTTGGTCTTGACCTCGATGGCCGAGAACCGCCCGTGGACGTTCGGGTTGAGCTGGCCACCGTCACCGAGCAGCGGCATCTCGATGTACTCCTTGGTGCCGCAGTCGACCTCACGCACGATGACGTCCTGAGCGACGTCGACGAGACGACGCGTCAGGTAGCCGGAATCTGCCGTGCGCAGCGCCGTGTCCGCGAGGCCCTTGCGGGCGCCGTGGGTGGAGATGAAGTACTCGAGGACGGTCAGGCCTTCCATGAAGTTGGCCTTGATCGGACGCTCGATGATCTCGCCCTTCGGATTCGCCATCAGGCCTCGCATGCCGGCCAGCTGGCGGATCTGCTTGAACGAGCCACGCGCACCCGAGTTGGCCATCATGAAGATGGGGTTCAACTCGTCGAGGTTCTCCGTCATGGCCTCGCCGACCTCGTCGGTGGCGGCGTTCCACTTCTCGATGACCGCCTCCTTGCGCTCCTCCTGGGAGATGAGTCCGGTCTCGTACTGGTCGATGATCTCCCTGACCTCGCCCTCGTAGCGCTCGAGGATCTCCTCCTTGCGCGGCGGGATCACGACGTCGTTCTTCGAGACCGTGATGCCCGCTCGGCTGGCGAAGTGGAAGCCGAGATCCTTGAATGCGTCGAGCACCTGCGCCGTGGCGTGCGGGCCGTGCTGCTCCACGAGCTTCTCGATGACTTCCGTCATGTCGCGCTTCTTGAGCGGCTGGTTCACGAACGAGTAGCTGGTGGCCGGGTCGTACTTGTCTCCGAGCACCTCCTCGAGCGCGCGCTCGATGCGCTCGTTGAAGATGATCCGGCCGACGGTGGTGAGGATGTGCCCCTCGCCGTGAACGCGCCGGTACTCGGCGAGGTCGCGCAGCTTGACCATCTTGTGCTCGTAGGACAGCTCCGCTTCCTGCGCGGAGCGGAACACGTGCGGCCGCTTGCCGTCCTTCTTCTCGTCCCACTTGCCTGCCTGGAGGCGCTCCTCGAGCGCTTCGAGGTCCTCCGGGCCGGGGCCGTAGGTGAGGTAGTAGGCGCCGAGGACCATGTCCTGGGTGGGCGTGGCCAGCGGCCCACCGTGGGCCGGCGACAGGATGTTGTTCGACGACAGCATCAGCAGCCGCGCCTCGGCCTGAGCCTCGGCGGACAGCGGCAGGTGGACTGCCATCTGGTCTCCGTCGAAATCGGCGTTGAACGCCTGGCAGACGAGCGGGTGAACCTGGATCGCCTTGCCCTCCACCAGCACCGGCTCGAAAGCCTGCAGTCCGAGGCGATGGAGCGTGGGCGCCCGGTTGAGCAGCACCGGATGCTCGTGGATGACCTCTTCGAGCACGTCCCAGACCTCGGGGATCATCGAGTCCACCATCTTCTTGGCGGCCTTGATGTTCTGCACGGCCTTGCGCTCTACGAGGCGGGCCATGATGAACGGCTTGAACAGCTCGAGCGCCATCAGCTTCGGCAGGCCGCACTGGTGCAGCCGGAGGCTCGGACCGGAGACGATCACCGAACGGCCGGAGTAGTCGACGCGCTTGCCGAGCAGGTTCTGACGGAAGCGGCCCTGCTTGCCCTTCAGCATGTCGCTGAGCGACTTCAGCGGACGGTTGCCCGGTCCGGTGACGGGACGCCCGCGGCGGCCGTTGTCGAACAGCGCGTCGACGGCCTCCTGGAGCATCCGCTTCTCGTTGTTGACGATGATCTCGGGCGCACCGAGGTCGAGCAGCCGCTTGAGGCGGTTGTTGCGGTTGATGACGCGCCGGTAGAGGTCGTTGAGGTCCGACGTCGCGAAGCGGCCGCCGTCGAGCTGGACCATCGGCCGCAGCTCCGGCGGGATCACCGGAACGGCCTCGAGGATCATGTACTCCGGCTTGTTGTCGGAGTTGATGAAGGCGGAGACGACCTTGAGCCGCTTGACCGCGCGGCTCTGCTTCTGGCCCTTGCCCGTCTTGACCTGATCCTCGAGCTCGACGCGCTCGGCCTCGAGGTCGACCTGCTGAAGGAGGTCGCGAACCGCCTCCGCGCCCATGCCGCCGCGGAAGTACTCGCCCAGCCCGTACGGGGATCCGAAGCGCTCCTTGAGCTCGCGGAAGAGCGTCTCGTCGGTGACGACGTCCTTCGGCTTCATCTCCTGGAAGAGGTCCCAGACCTGACGCATCCGCTCGATCGCGTCCTCGATGTAGGCCTCGGTGTCCGCGATGTCGGACTCGAAGGTCTTCTTGAGCTCCTTCTCGAGCTTCTCGCGCTCGTCGTCCGGGAGCTTCTTGAGGTTGATCTCGAGCAGCGTGTCCGCCCAGAGGTGGTCGTCGTCCGAGAAGTTGGACTGCGAACCCGACTCGAGGTACTTGAGCCGGCGCTCGAGCGACTCCTTCAGCTCGAGGACCTGCTGCTCCTTCTCCGCCTCGTAGGAGTCGAGCACCTTCTCGACTTCCTTCTCCAGCGCGGGGACGTCCTTGTCGCGAGCCTCGTCATCGACCCACGTCACCATCGACGCAGCGAAGTAGAGAACCTTCTCGAGCTCCTTCGGAGCCATGTCGATCAGGTAGCCGATGCGCGAGGGAACGCCCTTGAAGAACCAGATGTGGGAGACCGGAGCGGCCAGGTCCACATGGCCCATGCGCTCACGGCGGACCTTCGAGCGGGTGACCTCTACGCCGCAGCGCTCGCAGACGATGCCCTTGTAGCGGACGCGCTTGTACTTGCCGCAGTAGCACTCCCAGTCCTTGGTCGGACCGAAGATGCGCTCGCAGAAGAGTCCGTCCTTCTCTGGCTTGAGCGTGCGGTAGTTGATCGTCTCCGGCTTGGTTACCTCGCCGCTCGACCATGAGCGGATCTGCTTCGAGGAGGCAAGACCGATCGAGATCTTGTCGAAGTTGTTGATGTCGATCATTTGGATCCTTGCTCCTCGATGTACTCGGCGTCTTGCTTGGCGGGCGACTCATCCGTCTGTCCGCCCTCCCCTTCCGCCTCGGTCTTCTCTTCGCCCTCGTCCGCTGCCTCGCTCTCGGTGGCACGAACTCCGGAGAGGTCGATGCCGAGCTCCTCGGCGGCACGCAGCAGGTCGTCGTCCTCGTCCCGCATCTCGACGCCCCCGCCCTCCTCGGAGCGCACGTCGACGTCGAGGGCCAGCGACTGCATCTCCTTGAGGAGGACCTTGAACGACTCGGGGATCGACGGCTCGGCGATGTTCTCGCCCTTGACGATCGCCTCGTATGCCTTGACTCGTCCGACGGTGTCGTCGGACTTGATCGTGAGCATCTCCTGGAGGGTGTACGCGGCGCCGTAAGCCTCGAGCGCCCACACCTCCATCTCGCCGAAGCGCTGGCCGCCGAACTGCGCCTTGCCGCCCAGCGGCTGCTGGGTGACGAGCGAGTAGGGGCCCGTGCTCCGCGCGTGGATCTTGTCGTCCACGAGGTGGAGCAGCTTCAGGATGTACATGTAGCCGACGGTGACCTTCTCCTCGTACTGCTCGCCCGTCCGCCCGTTGTAGAGCGTGAACTTGCCCGAGCAGCGGCGACCGGCGCGGTCGTCCTTGTCGACGGCGAGGTCAATGCCACGCGCCTTGTGCTCCGCGGACCACTTGCAGAGCGCCTCGTCGACGTCCTCGAGGGTCGCGCCGTCGAACACGGGGGTCGCGATGTTGACGCGGCCGCCGTTCTGCTTGGAGTGCTTGTAGGCCTCCGAGCCGTCGTCGTACCAGCCGTTGCCGGCGACCCACCCGAGGTGCGTCTCCATGATCTGGCCGATGTTCATCCGGCTCGGCACGCCGAGCGGGTTGAGGATCACGTCGACCGGGGTTCCGTCCTCGAGGTGAGGCATGTCCGCCTCGGGCACGATCTTCGAGATGACGCCCTTGTTGCCGTGACGGCCGGCGAGCTTGTCGCCCTCGGCGATCTTGCGCTTCTTGGCGACGTACACGCGCACGAGGTCGTTGACGCCTGGTGAGAGGTCGTCGTCGTTCTCGCGCGAGAAGGTCTTGACGTCGATGACGACGCCGCCCTCGCCGTGCGGGACCTTGAGCGAGGTGTCCCTGACTTCGCGCGCCTTCTCCTTGAAGATCGCGCGGATCAGCTTCTCCTCGGCGGTCAGCTCGGTCTCGCCCTTGGGCGTGACCTTGCCCACGAGCAGGTCTCCGGAGGACACCTCCGCGCCGACGCGGACGATGCCGCGGTCGTCGAGGTTGCGCAGCGACTCCTCGGAGCGGTTCGGGATGTCGCGCGTGATCTCCTCGTCACCGAGCTTCGTGGTGCGGGCGTCGACCTCGTACTCCTCGATGTGGATCGAGGTGAGCTCGTCGTCCTTGACGATGCGCTCCGAGATGATGATCGCGTCCTCGAAGTTGTAGCCCTCCCAGGACATGAACGCGACGAGGCAGTTCTTGCCCAGCGCGAGCTCGCCCTGATTCGTGGAGGAGCCGTCGGCCAGGACCTGCTGCGCCTTGACCTTCTCGCCCACCTCGACGATCGGCCGCTGGTGGATGATCGTGCCCTGGTTCGAGCGCATGAACTTGCGGAGGAGGTACTCCTCCTTGTCCACGACGATGCGCTCGGCGTCGACGAAGCTCACGGTGCCGGCCTGGCGGGCGAGGATGACGTCGCCCGTGTCGACAGCGGCGCGCGTCTCCATGCCGGTGCCGATCAGCGGAGCCTCCGTCTTGAGCAGCGGGACCGCCTGGCGCATCATGTTCGAGCCCATCAGCGCGCGGTTCGCGTCGTCGTGCTCGAGGAACGGGATCAACGCGGTCGCGATCGACCAGATCTGACCCGGTGAGACGTCCATCAGGTCGACGTCCTTCGGGGCGGCGAGCACGAGCTCGCCGTCACGCGAGCGACAGGTGACCTGGGGGCCGCGCAGCTTGCCGGTCTTCTCATCGATCTCGGCGTTCGCCTGAGCGATGACCAGCTCTTCCTCCTGGTTGGCGTCGAGCCGGACGATCTTGTCCGTGACGACGCCGTTGTCGACCTGGCGGTAGGGCGTGGTGACGAAGCCGTGCTCGGAGACCTCGGCGTAGGACGAGAGCGATCCCATCAGGCCGATGTTCGGCCCTTCCGGGGTCTCGATCGGGCACATGCGGCCGTAATGCGTCGGATGCACGTCGCGCACCTCGATCGGTGCGCGCTCACGCGTCAGGCCGCCGGCGCCGAGCGCCGAGAGGCGACGGCGGTGGGTCAGGCCCGACAGCGAGTTCGTCTGGTCCATGAACTGCGAGAGCTGCGAGGACCCGAAGAACTCCTTCTGGGCCGCCACGACAGGGCGGATGTTGATGATCGTCTGAGGCGTGATCGTGTCCGAGTCCTCGGTGGTGAGGCGCTCGCGCACGACCCGCTCCATGCGGTAGAGACCGATCCGGAATGCCTCCTGGATCAGCTCCCCGACGGTGCGCAGGCGGCGGTTGCCGAAGTGCTCGTACTCGTCGAGCCGCTCCTGGACCGCCTCGCGCGGGTAGGTCTGGGCCTCAGCCGCGTAGTCCTTGATCGGCTCGCCCTCGTACATCCCGTCCTCCGGGATGCCGAGCAGCTTGGGCAGCGCAACGAGCTCCTTGATGAGCTCGATGATGTCCCGCGGGGTGAGCGTGCGGGTGTCGAGGCGCTCGTCGATGTGCAGCCGCGAGTTGAGCTTGTAGCGGCCCACGCGGGTCAGGTCGTAGCGCTTGGGATCGAAGAAGAGCTGGTTCAGCAGGTTCTTCGCGGCGTCGACCGACGGCGGCTCGCCCGGGCGCTGCTTCTTGAAGAGCTCGATCAGCGAGCCCTCCTCGGACTTGGTCGCCTCAGTGTCGGCGTCGAGCGTGTTGCGGATGTAGAGCGAGTTGTCGAACAGGCCGAGGATGTCCTCGTCGCTGCCGGTCCAGCTCGGAGCCATGCCGCTCTCGCGCAGAACCTCTCCCATGGCGCGCAGAAGCACTCCGACGGGCAGCTTGCGCTTGCGGTCGATACGGACGTAGACGCGGCCCTTCTTGTCGATCTCGAGCTCGAGCCACGAGCCGCGAGCCGGCATCAGGTTCGCGATGAAGACCTGCTTCTCGCGATCCTTCGGCTCCATCACGTAGGCGCCCGGAGAACGCACCAGCTGCGTGACGACCACGCGCTCGGTGCCGTTGATGATGAACGTGCCGTGCTCGGTCATCCATGGGAAATCGCCCATGAAGACAGACTGCTCACGGATCTCGCCCGTCTCGCGATTCTGGAAGGCGACCTTGACCGTCAGCGGACGGGCGTAGGTCAGGTCCTTCTCGCGACACTCCGAGATGGAGGCGACCGGGTCGTCGAAGTGGATCTCCTCGAAGACGACGGCGAGGTTGCCGGTGTAGTCCTCGATCGGCGATACGTCGTCGATCGTCTCCCGCAGCCCTCCCTTCTCGGTGTCCACCAGCCAGTCGAACGAACTGCGCTGGATGTCGATCAGGTTCGGGAGCTCCAGAGCGTTTTCAAGGCGCGAGAAGCTGCGGCGCAGAAGGGAGGCATCAACACGTGCCAAGACGGCAACTCCTTGAGGTTCGGCGGGAAAGCGGGACGGCGCGAAGCGCGACCGCCCAGAATAGCACAGTAAAACCCACCCCCTTTCGAGGGGCGGGTGCCGAGCCGTGCGACACTCGGGCGCGGCCATCACGGACCCCGTCCCGAGGCTCCGCGATATGTGGGCGGAGCACTGCTCGAGGGACGGCTACGACTATTGGCCTGCTCATAAGGGTAGCGGCTCGGCGCGAATGTGGTCGGCCCGGCAAGCCTTCCACCGGCCGCCCTTGGCCGGCACCGCAGATCCGGCGTATGATCGATCGCCGATGGAGGCGAGCACTCCGAGCAAGCTGAGCACCGCGCTCGATCCGCGCGAGCGGATCTACCGCGATCCGTTCAACGAGCTCGCCGTCTTCGTCATCTCGGCGGTGGGCGCCGCCGTGATCGTCCCGCTGGTCCTCCTGGCCGTCGGCGCGCTCACCGATGAGTTCGGCCTCGGCGTCTTCGTCGTGGCGAGCATCGTGCTCGAGCTGCTGCTGATCTTCGGGCTCACGCGACCCCAGATGAAGCCGCTGGAGCGCGTGGGCTGGGCGCTCCTGTGGGGCGCCACGGCGGCTGCCCTAGGGGCGGCCTTCTGGAGCCTCGTCTTCACGCAGGCGCTGTAGCTCCACCGGTTGGCGGCAGGCCGGCCGCACACGCAACGCGCCCCCCGGAACGAGAAGGGGCCGCGCAGTGGCGGCCCCTTCGAATCCTGCTCGGCGGCGAAGAGCTACTTGAGCTCGACTGCTCCGCCGGCCTCTTCGAGCTCGGCCTTGAGCTTCTCGGCCTCATCGCGCTCGAGACCCTCCTTGATCGGCTTCGGCGCCTCGTCGACGAGAGCCTTGGCCTCCTTCAGGCCGAGGCCGGTCGCGGTGCGCACGACCTTGATCACCTGGATCTTCTTGTCGCCCGCGGCGGTGAGGACGACGTCGACCGTGGTCTCCTCCGCCTCTCCCCCGCCGTCGGCGGCTCCGCCGCCCGCGGCCGGCGCGGCTGCGGCAACCGCCGCCGCCGACACTCCGAATGCCTCTTCGAGCGCCTTGATGCGCTCAGACAGCTCGAGCACCGAGATGCCCTTGAGCTCGTCGATCCACTTCTCTGTGCTGGTGGCCATCTAGCCCTCCTTCGCTTCGCCGTCTGAGGGCGATTCGCTTTCAATCTCATTTGCGGCGTCCGCATCCTCGGCGGGCGCCTCCTCAGCCTCAGCGGGGGCCTCTTCGGCCTCCGCCTGCGGCTCGTCAGCCTTGTCCTCCGTGGAAGCCTCACTCGGGGCCTCTTGCTCGCTCGGCGCCTCAGCGTCAGCCTCAGCCTCGGCGGGAGCAGCTTCCTCAGCTGCAGCTTCCGCCTCGGCGGGAGCCTCTTCCTTCGCAGCGGGAGCTTCCTCGGCCTGGGCGGCGGCGGGAGGAGCCCCGCTCACGAGCCCCTGCTCGGCGATCTGCCCGAGCTGGACGGCAAGGCCCTGGATCAGCTGGTTCAGCGTCCGCGCCAGCCCGACGATCGGGTAGGCCAGGACACCGACGAGCTGGCCGTGGAGCGCGTCGCGCGAAGGCAGCTTCGAGATCGCGATGATGTCGTCGACCGAGACCTCGACACCGTCCATGGTGCCGCCCTTGAACTCGAGCAGCTCGTGCTCCTTGCGGAACGCCGCGAGCGCCTTGGCGGCCGATGCGGCGTCTCCCCGCACGAACGTGAATGCGGTGGGACCGTCCAGAAGCGTCTTGAGGTGCGCGGCACCCGCCTTGTCGGCGGCGCGCTCGGTGAGCGTGTTCTTGACCACGCGAAGGGTCGCGTCGGACTCGCGCAGGCGGTCTCGGAGAGCCGCCACCTGGGACACGGTGATCCCGCGGTAGTCGAGGGCGAAGATCGCCTGTGACTCCTGGATCTGGTCGGCGACCTGATCGACCACCGCCGCTTTCTGTTCCTTGTTCATCGGACTCGACGCCTGTTCGTTGGTTGGAAAATGAAAGAGCCCGCACACAGGCGGGCTCGGAGGACGGCGGGTGGCCGGTCTTCGTGCTCCACCTGCCCCGGTCTTGCGGTCGCCTTGACGACTCGCCGGGGGTCTCGGGCAGAAGTTGCTTACTCAGGCTACCGCTGCAGCCTCTTCCGCGAGTTCACGGGTGGTCGGATCGACGCGCACTCCGGGGCCCATCGTCGTGGTGAGCGTGACCGTGTGGATGTAGCGCCCCTTGGCGGAAGCGGGCTTGGCGCGATTGATCTCCTCCATCAGCGCCGAGAAGTTCTCGAGCAGGGCCCGCTCCTCGAAGTCGGCCTTGCCGATCGGCAGATGCACGATCGCGGCGCGATCGGTGCGGTACTCGATCTTGCCGGCCTTCGACTCCGAGACGGCCTTGGCGACGTCGTTGGTGACCGTGCCGACCTTCGGGTTGGGCATCTTGCCCTGCGGCCCGAGCACCCGGCCGAGCTTGCCGACCACCGGCATCATGTCCGGCGTGGCGATCACGACGTCGAAGTCCGTGAAGCCCTCTTCCATCTTCTTCGCGAGATCGTCGTCGCCGACGTGGTCGGCTCCGGCCTCCTGGGCCTCGCGCGCCTTGTCGCCCTTGGCGAAGACGGCGACCGTCATCTCCTTGCCCAGACCGTGGGGCAGCGAGATCGTGCCGCGCAGCTGCTCCTCGGCGTGACGGACGTTGAGACCGGTGCGGATGTGGCACTCGACCGTCTCGTTCAGCTTGCCGGTACCAAAGCTCTTGAGGATCGAGACCGCCTCCGCGGGGGCGTACTGACGCTCCCGATCGATCTTCTCGAGGTTGTCGCGATAGCGCTTGCCGTGCTTGGCCATGGCTATGAGATCTCCACGCCCATCGAGCGGGCGGTGCCCTCGATGATCTTCGTCGCCTGATCCAGGTCGTTGGCGTTCAGGTCCTGCATCTTCTGCTCGGCGATCGCCCTCGCCTGGCTGCGCGTGATGGTCGCGACCTTGGTGCGGTTGGGCTCGCCGGAGCCCTTGGCGATCCCCGCCGCCTGCTTGATCAGGATGGCGGCCGGCGGCGTCTTCGTGATGAAGGTGAAGGAGCGATCCTCGAAGACCGTGATCTCCACGGGGATGATCGTGCCGTTGTCGTTCTGCGTCTGGGCGTTGAACGCCTTGCAGAACTCCATGATGTTCACACCGTGCTGGCCCAGCGCGGGACCCACCGGGGGCGCCGGGTTGGCGGCTCCACCGGGAACCTGCAGCTTGATGAGTGTCAGGACTTTCTTGGCCATCTAGATCTTCTTCACCTGGTCGAAACCGACCTCGACGGGGGTTTCTCTACCGAAGATGGATACCAGCACCTTGAGCTTGGCGCCGTCCTCGTTGATCTCGGAGATCTCGCCGGAGAAGTCCGAGAGCGGTCCGGAGACGACCTTGACGGACTCGCCGATCGAGAACTGAGCGCGCGTGCGAGGACGCTCCGCCGTCTCCCGGTTGAGCAGCCTGTCCACCTCGGGCTGGGTGAGCGGCACCGGCTTCTGGGAGGGACCCACGAACCCGGTGACGCCGGGGGTGTTCTTGACCAGGCCCCACGAGTCGTCGGTCAGGTTCATGTTGACCAGGAGGTAGCCGGGCATCGTCCGCTGCTCCTTCTGGATCTTCTGGCCGTCCTTCATCTCCTGCACCTGCTCGGTGGGGATCACGATCTGGCGCACGGAGGTCTGCTGGCTCAGGGACTGCACCCTGTGCTCGAGGTTCTGCTTGACCTTCTTCTCGTGGCCTGAATAGGTGTTGACGGCGTACCAGCGGAACATGATTGGTTAGTCGCTCGGTGGTGGAGGGTGGTTAGAGAACGGCTTGGATCACTCTGGAGAAGATCGCGTCGAGCAGGCCCAGATAGCCACCCGCGATCAGCACGAAGCCGAGCACGACGCCGGTCAGCGTGGTGAGGGCTTCGCGGTTGGGCCACTGGACGCGCTGCAACTCGGCCCAGACTGCAACTAGGAACTGTACGAGACGCGGGCGATCCCTGTGCTTCTCCCTAGCCGCGGCAGCTCGGCCGCCGTGCTCCAGGTCCTCCTCGGGGATGTCCTCCGCGGAGTCGAAGTGCTCCCCGTCCTCCGCGTCGAGCGCCTGCTCGAACTCGAGCACCTCGCTCGAGGAACCCACGTCCTCCGGCGGGGCGCCAGCGCGCATCAGCTCCGACTCGCTCAGCGGCGGCGCCGCTTCCTCGGGCGCTCCTCCCGTCGGGCGGGCCTGCTTGGAGGCTTCGTCCTTGGGACGTGCCTGATCGCCACCGCCGGCCTGCTGGGCCTGGCGGCGCGCCTGGCGCTCCTTCGCACGCTGACGGTTACGGGCCATCGGCGTTAGGGCTAGCGCGTTTCCTTGTGCGGCGTGTGCCGGCCGCACCAACGGCAGTACTTGCGCAGCTCGATCCGATCCGGATCGTTGCGCTTGGACTTCTGAGACTGATAGTTACGCCGCTTGCACTCCTGGCATTCCAGGGTTACGGCAATTCGGACATCTCCGCGAGCCATGGCTCCTGCACGATCTCTTTGGTGGGCGGCCGAGCAAAGTAAAACCCCGCCGGCCGCAGGGTTCGCTGAGCAGGATAGCGCGGCCTGACATCGCCCGCCGTTGGGCTCGCCTCGGGCTCACCCCCAGGTCGTCCGACGGCGCATCGCGGCTACAGTCGAAGCGATGACTTCGAGCAAAGAAACAGGCGGCGGCCACGATAGGGATGCCGGGCTCGAGGTGATGACCCAGCGCCTGCACGGAAGGCAGATGGCCTTCCGGCGCACAGGGTCCGGCCCGACGATCCTGCTCGTCCACGGGATCACCAACAGCTCGCAGAGCTGGCTCCCCGCCATGCGGCTCCTCGCACGCGATCACGACGTGATCGCACCGGACCTGCCCGGGCACGGCGCGTCCGACCGCCAGCGGGGCGATCACTCGCTGGGTGCGCACGCGTGCATGCTGCGCGACCTCCTGCGCGTGCTCGAGATCGATCACGCGACGGTGGTCGGCCATTCCCTCGGCGGCGGGGTGGCGCTGCAGTTCGCCTACCAGTTCCCGGAGCTGGTGGAGCGCCTCGCGCTCGTGTGCAGCGGCGGCCTTGGACGCGAGGTGAGCCCGCTCGTACGCGGTGCGGCGCTGCCCGGCGCCGAGCAGATCCTGCCGCTCCTGACCGCCAAGCCGCTGCTCAACGTGGGCGCCACCGTCGGCTCGTGGCTGGGGCGGATCGGGCTGCAGCCGGGCGCAGACCTCGCCGAGGTGTCCCGGGGCATCGCATCGCTCGGGGACACCGAGCGGCGGGCCGCGTTCGTGCGCACCGTCCGCTCCGTGATGAGCCCCTTGGGCCAGCGGATCACGGCCAACGACCGCCTCTATCTCGCCGAGGGGACCCCGACCCTGATCGTCTGGGGCGAGCGCGACCACATCATCCCCGTCCGTCACGGCCGCGCGGCCCACGAGGCGCTGCCTCACAGCAGGCTCGAGGTGTTCGAGGAATCGGGCCACTTCCCGCAGCTCGACGACCCGTGGCGCTTCGCGGAGCTGCTGGCGGACTTCATCGCCTCGACGACCCCGGCGGTGCACGACGGCCGCGAGGTTCGCAAGCGCCTCCTCGCCCGCGGGAAGCTCGACCCTTCCGAGGCCTGAGCGGGCGGTAGCATCGCGCGGCGATGTCCTGGTCAGCGCGCACCTTCGGCCCGTTCTTCGCGCTCGCGGGGATCCTCCACTTCGTCATCCCGCGCACGTACGAGGCGATCGTCCCGGACGCTCTGCCCGCCAAGCGCGCGCTCGTCTACGCGAGCGGGCTGGCGGAGATCGCCGGGGGCGCGGGCGTGCTGCACCCGCGCACGCGAAGGGTCGCCAGCCTGTGGAGCGTGGCGACGCTGCTCGCCGTGTTCCCCGCCAACGTGGGGATGGCGCTCCAGCCCGAGCGCCACCCGGTGCCCGGCGGGCGGATAACACTCTGGCTGCGGCTGCCCCTCCAGGCCGCTCTGATCGCGTGGGCGATCGCGGCCGGGCGGCGGCGGTGAGCGCAAAGCCCGCCTGGCGCAACTGGGCGGGCGATCAGACCTGCTCGCCGGCGACGGTCGAGCACCCCGGCACCCAGTC
The DNA here is from genome assembly GCA_963715445.1 of uncultured Solirubrobacterales bacterium. Taxonomy (GTDB): domain Bacteria; phylum Actinomycetota; class Thermoleophilia; order Solirubrobacterales; family Thermoleophilaceae; genus JAAYBF01. The sequence continues at coordinate 1,659,222 of OY970240.1, read as the reverse complement.
CGAGGTGGCTGAGGCAGTCGCGCGGGCGCGCGAGGCCGGACGGACGGTACGGGTGGCGGGCGCCGGCCACTCGTTCACCGACGCGGTGCTCACCGACGGCACGCTGCTCTCCCTCGACCGCATGCGGAGGGTGCTCGACATCGACCGCCCGAGCGGTCTCGTGCGCGTGGAGGGCGGTGTCTCCCTGCGCGAGCTGAGCGACGCTCTCTACGACGAGGGCCTGGCCTTCGAGAACCTCGGGGACGTCGATGTCCAGTCGATCGCCGGTGCCACCGCAACCGGCACCCACGGCACCGGGGGGCGGCTGCGCAACATCTCGGCGGGGCTTCACGCCGTCGAGCTGACGCTGGCCGACGGAGGCCTGCTCGAGGTGTCGGCGCAGGCCGACGCCGACGCGTGGCGCGCGGCCCGCGTGAGCGTCGGCGCGCTCGGCGTGGTGACCGCCGTGACCCTCCAGGCCGTCCCCGCGTTCACGCTCGAGGGCGTGGACTCCACCGCGCCGCTCGACGACGTGCTCGAAGGGCTGGACGACCTGGTTGCGGAGAACGACCACTTCGAGCTCTACTCGCTCCCACACAGCCCGCTGGCGCTCACCCGCGCGAACAACCGCATCGACGGGCCGCCACGTCCCCCGTCCCGCGCGCGGGAGTGGATGGACGAGGTCCTGCTGCGCAACTACGTCTTCGGGCTCGCCTGTCGGGCGGGGCGGCGCAGCCACCGCCTGATCCCCCACATCAACCGGCTGCTGTCGCGCGCCTCCGGGACGAGCCGCAAGGTGGATCGCTCGTACCTGGTCTTCGCCTCACCCCGGCTCGTGCGGTTCACGGAGATGGAGTACGCGATCCCCCGAGCGCGCGCGGCCGACGCCCTGCGGCTGGTGCGCGCGGGGATCGAAGAGCGCGGGTTCGCCGTGCCGTTTCCGATCGAGATGCGCTTCGTGGCGCCGGACGACGCGCTCCTCAGCCCCGCCAGCGGGCGCGACACGGCCTACATCGCCGTGCACATGTACAACGGGATGGAGTGGGAGCCCTACTTCCGCATGGTCGAGGAGATCATGGACTCGCTCGAGGGACGGCCCCACTGGGGCAAGCGCCACTTCCAGACCGCGGCGACGCTCGAGCGGCGCTATCCGGAGTGGGAGCGCTTTCAAGCCGTCAGGAGACGGCTCGACCCCGAGGGGCTGTTCGCGAACGGATACGTGCGGCGCGTGCTCGGAGAGCAGGCGCCCGCGCATGATCGGGCGCACGATCCTCCCGGGTCTGGGTAGGGTCGGAGCACAACTACGACGGAGGCTTCGAATGGGTGTCTTGGCTGGTTCGTCCAGCGCGGAGATCGACGCGCCGCTGGAGAAGGTCTGGAAGATCGTGGCGGATGTCGAATCGGCACCCGACTGGCAGGGCGGGATGAAGGACCTCAACCCGCTGGAGCACGACGGCGAAGGCCGCCCCACGCTGGTCGAGACCGAGGCCGACGCCAAGGTGACCACGGTGAAGGCCCGCATCCGCTTCAACTACGAGGAGCCGACGCGTCTCTCCTGGAAGCAGGAGAAGGGCGACCTGAAGTCGCTGGTGGGCTCATGGGACCTGGAGGACCTCGGCGGCGGGCGCACTCGCGCGACCTACACGCTGGAGGGCGACACCGGCCGGATGCTCGGCATGGTCATACGCGGCCCCGTGGAGGACAAGCTGCGGGACATGCTCGTGAACTCGCGCGCGGGTGAGCTGAAGGCTCACGTCGAAGGGGGCTGACGCTCTGGGCGCTTCCCGTTCGCACGGTGTCTGGGGCGATGCCCCGCCGAGTGAGCGGGACAGGCGCTCCTACGCCGAGGCCGAGCCCCGGCCGTACTGGCTCGACCGGCCCGAGGTGCCCGCGGCGCGACCGCCGCTCGAAGGGAGCGCCGACGCTCAGCTCGTGATCGTGGGCGGAGGGCTGAGCGGCCTGTGGGCGGCGCTGCAGGCCAAGGAGGACGACCCGGGCCGCGACGTGGCGCTGCTCGAGGCGGGCGAGGTCGGCCAGGGAGCCTCGGGCCGCAACGGCGGCTTCGTGCTCAGCTCGCTGACTCACGGCGCGGCCAACGGGACGGCGCGCTTCGCGGACGAGATGCCGACCCTCGAGCGGCTCGGCCTCGAGAACTTTGAGGCGATGGCCGCGACCATCGACCGGCATGGGATCGCCTGCGACTTCGAGCGCACCGGCGAGCTGCAGGTGGCCCTCGAGCCCCACGAGGAGGAGTGGCTGGCGGAGGAGGCCGGGCTGCTTCGCGGGCTCGGCCACGACGTGGAGATGCTCGACGGCGAGGCGATGCGCGCCGAGGTGCGCTCGCCGCTCTATCGCGGTGGGCGGTGGCAGCGCAGCGGAGCCGGGATCCTCGATCCCGCTCGACTCGTCTGGGGGCTGCGGCAGGCGATCCTCGAGCTCGGCGTGCGCCTGTACGAGCGGACCCCGGTCCTCGAGCTTCGCCCAGCGGGAGCCGGCATCGAGCTGCGAACGCCTCTGGGAGCGATGCGCGCGGAGAGGGCGCTGCTCGCCACCAGCGCGTACCGCCCGCTGCTTCCCGAGATGCGCCGCAGGATCGTGCCCGTATACGACTACGTGCTGGTCACCGAGCCGCTGGGCGAATCGCAGTGGGAGTCGATCGGCTGGCGCAGGAGGCAGGGCCTCAGCGACAGCGCCAACCAGTTCCACTACTACCGCCCGACGGCGGACGGCCGCGTGCTGTGGGGTGGCTACGACGCGATCTACCACTGGCGCAACAGCGTAGACCCCTCCCACGACCAGCGCGAGCAGACCTTCGCGCGGCTCGCCCAGCACTTCTTCGCGACGTTCCCTCAGCTCGAGGGGGCTCGGTTCACCCATCGCTGGGGTGGAGCGATCGACACCTGCAGCCGCTTCTTCGCCTTCCAGGGGACCGCCCACCGCGGACGCGTCTCCTACACCGTTGGGCACACGGGCCTGGGAGTGGGCGCCAGCCGGTTCGGAGCACGGGTCGCGCTCGACCTCCTGGCCGGGCACCGGACCGAGGCGACGGAGCTGCGGGCGATGCGCGCCCGCCCGGCTCCGTTCCCACCCGAGCCCCTCCGCTCGGCGGTCATCCAAGTCACCCGCAACCGCCTGGCGGCGGCCGACCACAACGAGGGCCGACGTGGCCTCTGGCTCCGCCTGCTCGACCGGCTCGGCCTGGGCTACGACTCCTGAAGGCATCCCGATCCGGGGCTTGGACCGGATGAGGGCGAGGCCGTTCCGACCATGTAGACCTGGGCATGAGCGGACTTGGCGACATGAGAGGTTCCACCTGGGTGGCCGGCGAGCAGCAGGCCGACGCCGCAGGTGAGCAGGACGAGGCCTCCCCCTCGGGGGAGGCTCCCGCTCAGACGCCCCCCGCCCCTCAGGCGCTGCCCACCCCGCCGGGGGCGCCGCCGGCGCAACCCGCGCCGCCGCCCCAGAACGCAGCGCTGGCGCAACCGCCGGCTCCGCCGCAAAGCGCGGCACCGCCCGTGCAGGCACCCACGCCCGCCCCCGTGGAGCAGACACAACCGCCGGTACCGGTGCCGGCGCCGCTTCCGACCCCCACGCCCCTGCCGGCACCCATCCCGCCGCCGGCAGCTCCCCCCGTCCCGCCCGCCGCATCCGCGACCGCCCCGGTGGCTCCCGCGCCCCTCCCCACCCCCTCCACCGCGATAGCCCCTCCGCCTCCCCGGGCCCTCCCCACCCCTCCCGCCGCGACAACCCCTCCGCCGCCGCGCCAGGACTTGCCCACCCCCTCCACCGCTGCCGCAACAACCCCTCCGCCGCCCCAGGCCCCCTCCACCGCCGCCCCCGCCGCTCCTCCGCCGCTGACCCAGTTTCACCAGCTGATGAAGCACGCCCGGAGGCTGCAGGGCGGCGAGAGCCTCGATCTCCGGGCCGCCGCGCAGGTGCTCGCGCAGGCTGCGGAGCTCGTGGAGCCCGGGCCCGACCGCGCCTTCGCGCTGAGCCAGCTCGCCCGGACGTACCTGCGCCTGGACCAGCCCGACGGCGCGATCACCGTGCTGCTCTCCGAGCAGGACTGGCCGCACCATCTGCCGACGGCCTTCGAGATCCTGACCAAGGCGGCTGGACAGGCGTCTGCCGTCGAGCCGTTCCGATGGCTGGCCACCTGCCCCGCCCAGCACCACGAGCCCTCACCTCAGGTGTTCGAGCGGGCGTTGGGAATCGCCCTCTACCGCAACGACTACGACTACGGCGAGCAGATCCTCACTCTCGCAAGCGAGCTGTACCCGCCCGAGGACGTCAACGTCGCACTGCTCAAAGGGCGCCTTCGCGACAGGCAGAAGCGCCAGAGCGAAGCCATCGACGCCTACCTCCAGGCCGCACGGCTCGGAACGCGCGACGCGCGCTGCTACAGCCGCCTGACGACGCTCCTGAACAAGACCCGGCGGCTGAACGAGACCCTCGAGTGGTGCCGCCGTGGCCTGGAGCTCGGACTCGACGCGGCCACCCAGCGTCAACTCGAGAAGATCCTCGTCGCGCGGACCGCGCTGCCCGGAGGAAAGCGCAGCGCGCTCGAGACCATCCTCCCGCTCTACATCCGCCGGGGAGAGGCGCTCGTGGAGCGGGTGGCCCAGCTCCCGATCGCGCCCAACCGGGCCGTGCAGACCGGCGAGCTGACCTGGGCGCTGGGAACGCGCAGCGGCAACCCCCATCTCTTCCCCTGCAAGGTCGAGACGGCCGAGGCAATGGGGTTCCAAGCACCCTTCGTCCCGCGCGAGTTCTTCGTTCGCACGGGCGGTCAGATCTGCCTGGCTCTGGGCCTCCACGGAGCGGAGTGGCAGGCGATGATGCTCGCCGCGAACGGAGCCAGCGCGGTGTTCCCGCTTCCCGACAAGCCGCGCAACGTGTCCGTGCTCCCCGACCGCTGCATCTTCTCCTTCAGAGACGGGACCATTGAGGCGCGAACCTGGAACGGCCAGCCCGCGTGGCAGGTCCGCTTCGCACGCAACGCGTTCGCGTACTGGCTATCGGGCGGTGAAGATCGCGCGCTCGTCACCTACATGGACTGGGTCTACGAGCTGGTGCCCGAGACCGGCCAGGACGCAGGCCATGCGAGCGTCAAGACCGCCCCCGGGATCGCCGCCGGCGGCGCGGCGCGAACGGCGGGATCCCGACGTGCGTGGATCCAGGGCCTGGGATTCATCGGCGAGCGCGCCTTCGGGCTCTTCCACGGCGGGCTGTACGAGATCGGACGCGGCGCGCGCCTCGAGCTCCTCGAGGCGATATCTCCCGAAGACCCCCTGTACCGCATGGTCTCCGACTCAGACGGCGAGCTGATCGCCCTCAGGGCCGAGGCTTCGATGCGCACGGTCGGACTCGACGGAAAGCTCTCCGAGCCCTTCCCCACCCCCACCGGCAATCACCATCTCGAGAGGCTCGGCGCGACCCGCTTCGTCAGGCACAGCAGCCGGGTGATCGCGACGATCGACGCGGACGGGACGGAGATGCACCGCTTCGAGACCGCCGACCCCATCCGCTCGGTCCGCGTGATCGGAGAGAAGGAGCTGCGCGTGGTGGTGGGACGCGAGGTGCTCCGCGTGCGCCTCGACGAGCAGCAAGGACCGCGGCTCGCCGATCGTCTCGAGCAGACGATCCCGCCCCTTACCTTGGACGTGCGCTGAGCCGCTCCTCGTCCGCCGTTCAGAGCCCATTGACCACCACCGGGCGCCGGCGACCAACCGGAGGTGCGCCAGCATCGGACGGAAGTCGCCCAACTAATGGAGATGCTCGGGCAGGTCGCCCAGCCCGGCTTCTACCCCATAACGCCAGCTGCTGGACGAGGGGCTGCCCGCCCCAGCCCTTCTTGGCTTAGTGAGCACGTGGGACAGATGCGGGAGCGCTACCAGCCAGCTATCTAACGGCTGTGGCGAGATGACCCGGTCGAGGTCATACTCGCTCGGTGCGTGCGGGATCATTTCTGGGTGGGTTGCTGGTCGCTGCGGTCATCGCGCTGAGCGGACCGGTTGGGTCAGTGTCGGCTGCTGACCGCGACTGCGCCGATTTCCCCAACCGTTCCGCAGCACAGACCTACTTCGACGGCAAGGGCGGCTCGCCCGCCAACAACGTCGATCGTTTGGACGCCGACCATGACGGGCTGGCCTGCGAGGAGAACCCCTGCCCGTGTGCGGTCCCCGGGCAGAACGGCGGCCGGCTAGCACCGGGAGGGCTCTACTCCTTCCGGGTAGAGGACCCGCTCGATTCCACCCACAGCGAGGGACGCAGCGATCTGCGCGAGATCGCCGGCACCTACAACGCCGACCAAGGCAGCATCGAACTGGACATCACCCTGTGGCGCACCTGGCAGGTAGGCGACCGGGTCGACTTGGACTGGGGATCCTGTCTGAAAGGTCCACGCAAATCCGGCTTGCGCGTGGAACTGTTTCCCATGGGCGGCCAGCCGTTCGAAGCCGACGACACCCGAGCAGCCTTCGCTCGTTCGTGGGTCAATCCAGATGTCTATTCGCAAACCGGGCTGGGCACCAGCTACTCGATCGAGCAGGCGTCCCCGCAACGCCAGCACGTCAGTATCTACAGCGACGCCTTCTGGCATCGCTGGCTGGGCTGCCTGATCGTCAGCGGCCAAGCAGTGGAAGGACCGGCCAAAGCGGAGAACACGGACGCCCCAGAAGTGGATCGGTACGGCACCGCCATAGTTGTTCCTGTGTTGAACGATGCGGTCTTCCCAACCGCCCCGGTGGCTAAGTCGCCGGCCACCGCCCCGACCAGGAACAAGCCTAGCCTGACCAGCAGAGCCACCTTGCTGAAGGTGATCGATGCGGACACGGTCAAGGTCCGGGCCTCCGGGAAGACCCGCGCTGTCCGTTTGCTGGGCATCGACGCACCCGAAGCTTCAAGCAGCCGTTCCGGGCCGCCTAACTGCGGTGGCGCATCCGCCACCCGTTACTTGAAAAAGCTGCTCAAGGCCAGGAGTCAACTGACTTTGACGTCTGACCCCAGTCAAGGCAACTCCGACCGGCACGGGCGCTTGCTGCGCTATGTCAGCTCGCGCGGCAAAGACCTCAGCCGCGCTCTGGTTAGCGCTGGCTGGGCGACTCCGTACAAGCCCAAATCAGCCCGCAACCCGGCCCGGCTGGCCCGTTACAAGACTATTGCTCGCCAAGCCAAGAAAGCCAAACGCGGGGTGTGGCGAAGCTGCGGAGGCCGCTTCCACAAGCCGGCGTAACAGAGGCGCCGCTGAGCCGGCGATGTTGAGGCCCCTGGTGGGGGGCATTGGTAGGGATGTCGCGGGACAGCCCGACATTGCGCGCAGATGCGGCTGCCCAAGGCGGGGGTTGATGGAACTGGCGCCAGAGTCGGATCCGGCCACAGCCAGCCGACTCCGAAAGCATCGGCGCCTCACGGCTACCCGCCGACGTCCCACGACTGCCAAGCCAAGCCCTCGTCCGGACTCGAACCGGAGACCCCTTCCTTACCATGGAAGTGCTCTACCAACTGAGCTACGAGGGCGCGATCGCGAAGAGCCTAGCGCGAGATCCCCCGGACGGTGAGAGTCCCGCAGGCTCGACGAAGTGGGGGGAGCAGGATTCGAACCTGCGTAGGCATAGCCAATGGGTTTACAGCCCATCTCCTTTAACCACTCGGACATCCCCCCGAGCGAACGACGATTCTAGTTGCTGCGGTCCCGAGAGGGCGGGTAGCGGCCGGCCCGCCTCAACCTCGAAGGAAGCGTACTTGGGGCCTCCAAGGAGCAAGCTGGTGCCCCCGCCCACCATGTCAGCCGGAATCAGCCATCGACGACCGTCGCCCACATGAACGAAGAGGTAGTCGCAGCGAGCGCCTGAGAAGCGCTTCACGACCCCTCCCCAGCTGCGGTTGCCGCCCCGCGTGCACAAGGCGACTTCCCATCGCCCGCCCCTGAGGAAACTGCAGGTCTTGACTTGGACGCGTTTCAAGCCGTCGTCCATCTCGACGGCCAGATCCCAATCGGGGCTGCGTCCGAACGGAAGTGCGACCCTAGACCCTCGAGAGACGAACCACTCCGCAGCGGCAATCTCCCCTATATCGCCTTGCCCGCAACGATCCACGGAACGAACATACGTTCGCCATCGGACGACTGAGGGCTCCGAGACGGGCGCCCAGAGGCGCCCGTCCCGCTCCCCTCTCTCCCGATGACTAGGAGGCTTCGCGGAGGCGCTGGGCCTCCGGAAGGCACTCGAGCTTCTTCAGCGTGTTGTTCTCGATCTGGCGGATGCGCTCGCGGGTCACGCCGAAGGCGCGGCCCACCTCCTCGAGCGTGCGCGCTTGGTGGCCCTGGAGGCCGTAGCGCATCTCGATCACCTCGCGCTCGCGCTGGGGCAGGGCGTCGAGCGCCCTGCAGACGTTCTCGCGCTGCAGGTTCTCGGAGGCCGTCTCGAACGGAGACTCGGCCGAGTCGTCCTCGACGAAGTCGCCCAGCTCGGAATCGTCCTCCTCGCCGATCGGCTTCTCGAGCGATACCGGGAGCTGGGCGAAGCGCAGGATGTCCTTGACCTCGCGCGCCGTCCACTGCAGCTCCGCGGCGACCTCCTCGGGCGTCGCCTCGCGCCCGAACTCCTGCACGAGCTGCCGCTCGACGTGGATCACCTTGTTGAGCTTCTCGACCATGTGGACGGGGATGCGGATCGTGCGCGCCTTGTCCGCGATCGCCCGTGTCACCGCCTGGCGTATCCACCAGGTCGCGTACGTGGAGAACTTGTACCCGCGGCGGTAGTCGAACTTCTCGACCGCCCGGATCAGCCCCAGCGAGCCCTCCTGGATCAGGTCCAGGAAAGACAGGCCGCGCCCCAGGTAGCCCTTCGCGATCGACACGACGAGCCGCAGGTTGGCCTCCACCATCTGCTGCTTGGCGACCATGTCACCCCGCTCGATGCGCTTTGCCAGCGACACCTCCTCGTCGGCCGTGAGCAGCTGCACGCGCCCGATCGAGCGCAGGTACAGGCGCAGCGAATCGAGGCTCGGCTCGACCGTCAGGTCGAGCTCCGGCTTCTTCGGAGCGACCGTCTCCTCCTCGGAGCTCGGCTGATCGTCGTGGGGCAGGCCCGTGGGCCGCCCGTCCTGAGCGACCACCTCCACACCGATCTCGACCAGGTGCGCATGAAGATCGCGCACGTGCTCCTTGGTTACCTCCACCTCCTCGAGACAGGCGGCGATCTCCTCGTAGGTGAGGTAGCCGCGCTCGCGGCCCTCCCCAACGAGAACGCGCAGCTCCTCGACCTCCATGAACGGCGCCTCTGGCCTCTCGGCCAACAGGGCCACGCTCTCAACGTTCTCCCTCAACCCTCACTCCTCTGAAACGAGTTGCAGTGCCTCGGCACCCAGCCCCCAAACCAGGGCTTGCCGGCCTTCGTCACAGCTATCGGTTCCTGCGGGCGTGGCGCCTGCCACGAGGGGCTGAGCCATTTCTAAGGGCCTGCAATGAGGTCCAGACTTCGAGCCGGCGCGGACGATAGCAACTTCGTGCGGATGAGCACTTCCGTTTCGAGACCCGACGCCCCCGTGCCTGGGCGGGCCCCAACCGGCGCCAGGTATCGTGGTTGGGGCATGAGCGATCTCGCGATCCCCGGAGCGCCGCCGCAGGACGACGTGCAGGCACGCCGCCCCGCGACGCACGTGAGCCTCACGCGAGTCGGCGTGACGGGCGTCGAGAAGGTCATCCGGATCGGGGTGAACGGAAGCGAGCAGCTGTTCTTCGCGGAGCTCGAGTGCTTCGTCGATCTCGGGCCCAAGCAGAAGGGCGCGCACATGTCGCGCTTCGAGGAGGTCGTCAACGAGGCGATCGACGAGGTGGTGCTCGGCGAGGCCTTCAAGGCCGAGACGCTGGCCCAGCACATCGCCGAGCGCGTGCGTGATCGCCAGGGCGCGCTGCGCGCCGAGGTGCGGATCAGCGCGCGCTACCCGGAGCGCGTGAACGCCCCGGCCTCGGGCCTCGAGACGCAGGAGATCTACAAGGTGTTCGGCGTGGCGGTGGCCTCCGAGCGCGGCACGCGGCGGCTGATCGGCGTCGAGGCGCAGGGCATGACCGCCTGCCCGTGCGCGCAGGAGATGGTCGCCGAGCGCTCGCGCGAGCGGCTCGCGGCCGACGGCTTCACCGACGACGAGATCGAGCGGGTGCTCGCATCGGTTCCGGTGGCGACCCACAACCAGCGCGGCATCGGGCGCCTCTACATCGGCTGCGTGGAGGGCTGCACCAACCAGGTCGAGGCTCGCACGCTGCTGCGGATCGTGGAGGGCTCGATGAGCTCCGAGATCTACGAGCTGATGAAGCGCAGCGACGAGGTCGAGGTCGTCGAGCGGGCGCACATGCATCCGCGCTTCGTGGAGGACTGCGTGCGCGAGATGGCCCGGATGGCGATCGAGGAGTTCGGCGGCTTCGAGGACGGGACGTTCCTGCTCGCCCGCCAGGAGAACCTCGAGACGATCCACCGCCACAGCGTCGTCGCGGAGCGGCATGGGCTGATCGGCGAGCTGCGCACCGAGCTTTCCGACCAGATCCACGTGCCGCGCCACCTGACGATGCGCGAGTGGCTCGAGGGCCAGCCGCCCGTCATCTGAGCCGGCCGTCCAGGCCTTTTGGCCAGATTGGGTTAGTCCCTCTTGCAAAAGGGGATGTCTGTCGATGGATTCGTATGGAAGCGCTCGACAACATCCCTCTCTCCGAAGACGCGACGCTCGTAACGGCCCTGGCCGGAACGGCGATGACCTTCTCCCACTCGGGGCAGGACGAGGCTGAGCGCTGGATGCGCGCACTGCGCCTGCACGGCGAGGCGGGCCAGGCGATGCAGTCGCTCGGGCTCGGAGAGAGCCCGCTGGAAGGACTCGACAGCCCGCTCGGCGAGGCCGAGGAGACTCCCCCGCTCGGGCAGGAGGCGGTCGACCGAGTCGTGCATCGCGCGGAGCAGCTCGCCGCGGAGCGCCATGCGAAGGCGGTGTGCACGCCCGACCTGCTGCTCGCGGTCCTGGACGTCTACGGCACGCTGATGGAGCGCGTCCTGCGCCTGCGCGGCTCATCCGCGGAGGAGCTCGTGGAGCGCCTTGCCGACTCCTCGGACGCCGTGCACCGGCGCCACGAGCCGCCGACCATCTGAGCGCTCAGCGGTCCGCGGGAGCGGTGCGCGTGTGCTGCTGGCGCGAGAGCTCCTCGATGCGGCGACGGAAGTTGAGGAAGTAGTCGGCGCCGGAGAGGATCGTCGTGGCGACCATCGCGTAGACGAGCGCGACGACCCAGATGGCATCCGGGTCGGGCGCGGCGATCAGAGCGAGGACCGCCGCGGACTGCACGATCGTCTTGATCTTGCCGAGGCCGCTCGCGGGTATCACCACACCCTGCTGGCCCGCCGCGATCCGCAGCCCGCTGACGGCGAACTCGCGTGCGATGACGATCATCGCGACCCAGGCGTCGACGCGATCGAGGCTGACGAGCGTCAGCAGGGCGGCGGCGATCAGGAGCTTGTCGGCGATCGGGTCCATCACCTTGCCGAAGGTGGTGATGGACTGGCGCGAACGGGCGATGTAGCCGTCGAGGCCGTCGGTCAGCGAAGCGATGACGAAGACGGCGGCGGCGATCTCCGAGCCGCCCTCGGCCGCCTCGGTTCCCAGCGCCACGACGAGCACCGGCACCAGCAGGATGCGCAGCAGCGTGAGGAGGTTTGGAACGTTGAGCGGGAACATGCCGGTGGCTACCGCAGGCTACCCGGCGGCAAGCCCTGGTCAGGCCACCGGGCGGGCACGGCGACGGCTGCGCGCGAGCAGCTCGATGCCGATCGTGCTGCCGAGCGGCCCCGCCGGTGAGACGGTCGCGGCGAAGACGACCCAGGTGAACGTGCCGCGCACGGCGCCGAAGCCCACGAGGATGCAGAGCACGATCCACCCCACTCCGTGCGACCACCCGAGCACCAGCTCCGCCTGCTCGCTCCATCCGCCGATCGCCACGACCATCAATGCCGTGAACAGGCACAGCTCGAACAGCGAGTAGATCCTGACGGCGGTGAAATAGCTCACGGGGCGCCGGCGATGTCCTTGCGGCGCATCGACCACATCTGCGAGGCACGCTCCAGCTCGAGCGCAGCGGCCCAGGGAAGCGCGGGCGGCCCCAGCTCGGCGCGCAGCGAGCGGGCGGTCCGCCGCGCGAGCTCCGGGTCGGCGCCGGGAACGGCCGCCAGCTCCTGCGCGCGGGCGTCCACCTCCTCGTCGCCGACGGCCTCCCACGCCATTCCGAGCTGCGCCGCTCGCTCGCCGTCGATGCGCTGCCCGAAGAGGGTGAGCGCAGCGGTGGCCTCGCGCGCGCCGGTGCGGCCGAGCAGCACGCCGTGGCCGCCTCCCGGGTGCAGGCCGATCGGCAGGAAGCCTGACACGAGCTTCGCGTCACGCGCCACCACGCGGACATCGGTCGCGAAGGCAAGGTTCATCCCGGCGCCGACCGCGCCGCCGCGGATCGCGGCGACGGTGGGCGGCTCCAGCTCGCCCACGCGCTGGAAGGAGCGGTAGACGTCGCCGATCGCGGCGTAGGCGACGGGGTCCGCGGGATCTCTGCCGGCATCGGCCAGCGTCTGACGGTCGCCGCCGGCGCAGAAGAAGCCGCCGGCGCCGCACACGACGACCGCCCCCACCTCGGGGTCCGAATCGACGGTCTCGCAGGCCTCGACCAGCTCACGCGCCATCGAGCGCGTGAGGGCATTGCGCCGCTCGGGGGCGTCGAGGGTGATCGTCGCCACACCCGCGGCGCACTCCAGCGTGATCTCGGCCATGGCCGAGACGCTATCGGGCGTTGCGGAGCTGCGGCCGGTCAGTCACCCGGCCAGGTGCCGGTGAGCTTCTGGAAGCCGCGCGCGCCGCCACGATCCACGACGGTCTTGACGACGGTGAAGATCGCGCCCTGGAGCGCCGCGGCCGGGAGCAGCTCCTTCCAGCCGTACTCGCTCTGGCGTGGCTTCGGCGGATCGGGCTCGTCCGAGACCCGCTTCCAGATCTGCTTGAAGATCGTGCTCGCGATCAGGCCTCCGAGGATTCCCGAGAGGATCCCGAACGGGGCGTAGAGCAGCTTCGCCACGGCTATCGCCTCCTTCTGAGGAGCGCCAGCAGGAGGAGCGCGGCGGCTATGGCGCCGACGATCCCCGTGAGCCGCCGATCGGGATGGCGCACCTGGGCGGCGGCCTTCTCCTGGGCACGCTGGCTGACGTCGCGAACCGCCTCCTTACGCTCCTCCACGCGCTCCTTGACCTGGCTCTTGACGTCGGCCTTGGCGGCGAGCTCCGCGGCGGTGTCGCCCAGCTCCCGACGCTTCTCGGCGATGTCGCGCCGCAGCGCCTCCGGGTCGTCGGACTTCGCGGCCGCCTTGGCCGACGCGTCGGCTTTCGTCGTCTTGCTCATCCGCCTGCCCTCGCCTTCACGTGGTCGATGTCCTGCTTGGTCGTCTCGATCGCCTGCTCCGGAGCCAGCGGCGTGGCCTGCTCCACCTGCTTCTTGCCGGTCAGCGCCAACAGGCCCGCCAGCACGAGCAGCGCCCCGCCGACGATCGCTACGGCGGTCCAGGGCTCGAGTGTCGTGGCGAGCAGCAGCGCCGCCGCGGCGAGCAGAAAGCCGACGCCGTAGAGGGCGACGAGTCCCGCGCCGCCGAACAGCCCGGCGCCGATGCCCACCCGCTTGCCCTTCTCCTGCATCTCCACCTGAGCCAGGCGCAACTCCTGCCGCACCAGTTCGCCCGTCTGGTTCGAGAGCTGCTGCACCAGTTCGCTGATCGAGCTGTCGCCCGCCGGCCGTACTGCCATGGGTACCTCCAAGTGGATTGCCTAAGGCCTGGGTACCGAGCGCAGCGGGATCGAAACCGCTATCCGAGCGCGGCGGAGGCGATGGTGACCCTCGGGTCCAAGCCGGGCGGCACGGCCCGCGCCTCCACCGGAATTCGCTCGTTGATGCCCCAGGCCGGCGGATAGAAGAGCGAGGGCGGGGCCGGGGCGGGCACGAAGGTGCGCGTGGCGCAGCGCTCGCCGACCGCCGCGGCCTCCCGGATGGCGACGCGCGCATAGCGGTCCAGCTCGCAGAGCAGGTTGAGGCAGTCGGTGACGTGCAGCCGACGGCCGAAGAGCGTGGGCGGCCTGACCCCGATGGATTCCGCCACCCTGTCCTGCTGCTCGACGAGCCAGGTCACGGCAGCTTCGGGCGTGTAGCCGCCGAGATCGCGGAACACCTTGGCGAGCCCGCGCGTGGAGCCCGGCCCGAACATCGCGACCTCGTTCTCGCTGAAGCCGAACTGGGGGCAGTAGTTGATGTCCACAGCCATCTGGTAGCCGATGAACGGCCCGATCAGCGGGAAACGCAGCAGCGCGTCGTAGATCTCGCGCAGGCCCTTGGCCTCGGCGACGCGGTCGGGCAGGCGGTCATGGACCATCGCCTCCACGAGCGCGAGATGGTTGCGGTGCTTGCGCTTGTGGCCGTAGACGTCCTGCGCGGAGAGGATGAAGGCGCTGGTGTAGAGCCGCTGCCCGCTCTCGAGCGCCTTGTCGAGCGTCGCCGCGATCCACTCGGCGTCGAAGGTGCGCAGACGCACCGAGTCGGCCTCGGACTCGATCAGCTCCCACGTCGACGGGCGGCTGAACAGGCGGAACAGGATCGTCCGGAAGATCGTGTCGCGGACGTTCGCGTTCGCCGTGCCGTGGATGACCCTCTGGATCAGGTACTGGGACACCCGATCGCTTGCCCGGAACGAGTTGCAGAACTTGTAGCGCCGCAGGATCGAGTCCGCCGTCCACGGGCCCGGCTCGCCGCGCAGCCGCGCCTCGAAGACGCGCTGCCGCTCCGCCGCCAGGGTCCAGTACGCAACGTAGAAGTCGCCGCGCGGAGTAGGCGGCTTTGCCGGCACGTGGATCTGTAGACCGGCCGAGCTCTCCATTCAGAGATCGGAACGGCGAGATCAGGCGTTGGGCTCTGCCGATGCTCCTATCGCGAGCTTCGAGGCCGGCGGCGCGGCTCGAGCACCGACTCGGACGACGGTCGGATCATCCCGTCGGCGTCATCTCCCACTGGCGGGCGCGACGCTCGGCCCACTCTCGGAAGGTCATCCTCAGATCCACATTCCCGGCCCATATCCGCTCACGATATACGCGAAGTCCGGTCGGGTTTAAGATGATTGGTCCCGGAGCGACCCAAGGAGACCCCATGAGCTTGACCATCGGCGACACCGCCCCCAACTTCACCGCCCAGACGACCGAGGGCGAGATCGAGTTCCACGACTGGATCGGCGACGGCTGGGCCGTCCTCTTCTCGCACCCGCGCGACTTCACGCCGGTCTGCACCACCGAGCTCGGCTACATGGCCTCGATCAAGCCGGACTTCGACAGCCGCAACACGAAGATCATCGGCCTCTCGGTCGACCCGGTCGACAACCACGCCAAGTGGGCGCAGGACATCGAGTCCTCACAGGGCACCGCCCCCAACTACCCGATGATCGCCGACACCGACCACTCGATCGCCAAGGCCTACGGGATGCTCCCGGCCGACGTGGCCGGCGACCCGACCGAGCGCACACCCGTTCAGAACGCGACGCTGCGCAACGTCTTCGTGATCGGGCCGGACAAGAAGATCAAGCTCGTCCTGATCTACCCGATGACGACCGGCCGGAACTTCGACGAGGTGCTGCGCGTGATCGACTCGCTCCAGCTCACCGCCTCGCAGCAGCTCGCGACGCCCGCCCAGTGGAACCCGGGCGACAAGGCGATCATCACCGGCGGCGTCAGCGACGAGCAGGCCCGCGAGCGCTACCCCGACGGCTGGGAGCAGCCGCTCCCCTACATGCGCGTGGTCCCCACGTCGGCGAAGTAGGTCGCGCGCGGTAGGTCGGTCGCGGGTCCGGGCGGAGAGCCGACGCCCGGACTCGAACCGGGGACCCACACCTCAGCGTGGATTGGGCGGCGGCGGAATCGAGAGCTGCGCGCAAATCGACCGGGCTAGGCCAGGACCGATCTCTTTGTGGCGCGGAACCGCCGACACCTGATCCTGCGGGCCACGCCACTTCGCGTGCTTGGTCCCGCCGATCTCTCGGCAGCCGTGCGCGCGTAGGTGGCGCTCCAGATCCCGCCGCTTCACGCGGCTGCGGTGAAGCGCAGATGCTCGCGGTCGGCCTGCGGGGCCTGGCCGGCAAGCTCCTCGTCAGGCGTGAGCACCGTGCGAAGCGCGTCGAGCGCGTTCTCGCGGGCCTCCTCGCGCGTCCGGCCCTGGCTCATCGCTCCGGGCACCTCAAGCACGCGCGCGACGATCCAACCATCCTCATCGGGTGACTCGAACGCGATCGTGAAGTCGACAGACGCAGCCATGCGGACACGGTACTGCGTGGATCCGAAGGCGTCCAGCGATCGAGCGGGTCCGGGCGGAGAGCCGACGGGGAGACTCGAACTCCCGACCCCTTCATTACGAGTGAAGTGCTCTACCAGCTGAGCTACGTCGGCGTGGCCGCTGCGACGCTGTAGGCATCGCTCTGCGCACGCGGACTCTAGCGGCTGCGGGGGACCGCGATCGTGCGCTCGCACGGGAGCACGTGCAGTCCCAGTACCAGGTTCGCAACGCGAGTACCAGCTTTGCAACGCCGCATTCAGGCATCAGGCCGCTTAGCCGATAACCACTACATGGACGCGCGTGGCACATGGCTGTGCCCGACTGACGTCGATCGTGAGCGGCTGCTCGACATGGAGCCCAGGATCGACAAGACCCGGCGGGTCATGTTCGCCTGCCTCGGAGTCGGGCTGCTCTCGGCGATCCCATGGCTTGGGTGGTTCACCCTGGCGCCCCTGGCGTGGGTCGTGGCCTCCTATCCATTGCTGCGGCCGTGGATCATGCGCAGCTCACGCCCGGAGTACCCGATCATGGCGACGGTCCTCAACGCGCAGATCACGGTCGGCATCGCAATCGCATTCACCGGCGGGCCCCAGAGCCCGGCCCTCCCCTTCCTGCTGCTGGCGATCGTCACCGTCTCCGCGCGCTTCTCGAGCCGCGGCGTCTTCACGGGCATCGTCCTGACCACGCTGGTGATGCTGGGATCTACCGTCGGAGTCGACCCCGCCGGCTACGCGGACGATCCGACGCTCGTCAACGCCTGCCTCGTCTCTTTGATCGCACTGGGCGCAGGCTCCTACACACTCATGCACTCAGACATGCGCCAGCGCACACGTGCTGTGCTCGACCCGCTCACCGGTCTGCTGAACCGCAGGGCGCTGATGGACCGCTTCGCCGAGCTTGCCGAGCAGGCGGCGCTGGCCGACGAGTCGGTTGCGCTCGTGGCCTGCGACCTGGATCACTTCAAGGCGGTCAACGACGAGCACGGCCATGAACGCGGCGACGCTGTTCTCAGGGACACCGCCTATGTGATCCGCCGCAGCCTGCGCTCTTTCGAGCTGGTCTACCGAATGGGCGGCGAAGAGTTCCTGATCGTGCTTCCCGGCGCCGACGCCGCGGTGGCCTCGACCCTGGCCGAGACGGTTCGAGCGGCGGTCGAAGAGGCGAGCCCCGGCGGACTGCCGGTCACGATCTCGATGGGCGTCGCCGCCGCCCAAGGCTCCGACCTCATCTTCGAGACGTTGTGCCGCGAATCCGATGAGGCGCTCTATCGCGCCAAGGGCGCCGGACGCAACCGCGTCCGCACGCTCGAGCCCGACACTGCCCTGCTGACCGTCTAGAGCCGACGACCGTGCCGGAGCTCGCGAAGCCGCTCACGGATCCGGCGCTTACCGAGATCCTTCTCAGGCATGGGCTTCCCATCCTGCAATCGGTTGGAGATGGTCTGCTCCCTCTCGTCGCGGACCGATCGCACGAGCAGTTGCCGACCAACCTGCTGCCACCCGCCTGATGCGCGGCCGTGCCCCTTTCCTCCGCAAACGCAGACGCAGCTGAAGACCGTTTCGGGCGCGGCCGTCTGGCACTGGACGGTGCACTGCTCGGTGTCCGGTTTGAAGCGACGCTTCAGGCGAGCGCTGCGGCCGTCCGCAGTAGCACGGTCGAACACGCGCTGCGCTGCAGAGCTGGGGATGCGCCAGACCTTCTCGTCTGGGCTCCACTTCGGCCGTCTGGTCTCGACAGCCATATGCAGCCAATCGCGATTGTCCTCGCGGTAGCGCATTCGCACCGTGGCTTCGCCCCGGATCGGCACGAAGATGTCGATGTCAGGTAGCCGCCCACTCATGTGAACGAACCGACGGTACACCGAGGACAGGGAGGTCTAGCCGGGAGATCGCGCCGGAGGCGCAGAGATTGAGGGGCGAGCGGGAGCTCCGCCTGCCTGAACCTCCTGTGACCTCCGGGAACGCCCTGCCGAGCAGCGTGCGGAATCGATTTCGCATGCTGCAAGAGACGGGGCCGATGGACGGGGAGCGCATCTTCGTCGCTCGCTCGGTCCGGGCCCGCCTGCTCGGCCTGGCCTTCCTGGACGACCTCCCGGACGACTGGGCGCTGCTGATCCCGGGCTGCGCGTCGGTGCACACCTTCGGCATGCGGTTCGCGCTCGACATCGTGTTCCTCGACGAGGACGGGCGCACGCTGAGGAGCTGCGCGGGCGTGCTTCCCCGCAGGCTGGTGTCCTGCCGCGGCGCGGCCGCAGTGCTGGAGCGGCGGGCGCGGAGCTAGGCGGAGCCGGGAGCGCCGACCAGCTGGGCGAGCCGGAAGCCGAGGGCCTCCAGGGCCAGCTCCTCGGTCACGTTGAGCTGGAGCGAGAGCCGGGTCTGCTCGCAGCGCTCGACGGCGACCCGCATGCGCTCGGGATCGCGCGGGCCCGCCTCGATCGCCAGCTCCTCCGCTCCAACCGCGTCGTGCATCGCCTCGGGCGCGTTCTCCGCCATGCAGATGAGGTCGCGGAAGCGCAGCGCGGCGAGCGAGAGGCCGAGGTCGAGCACCTCGGTGCGCGCGCGGCGGCCGTCGCGCTTCGCGCTGTCCTCGAACTGCTTCTCGATCGCGCTGCGATCACGGCCCTTCGGCTCGGTCTCGAGCCGGGCCGCGGACTCCGTGGCCACCTGCTCCTCCGCGGCGGCCTGACGCTGCTCCGCGCGATCCATCAGGCCGCGCCAGGACTCCGACTCGTCCGGCCGACGTCCACCGCCGCGCAGCGCGACCTCGATCATGCGGTCCACGTCTGTCAGCAGGCCGGAGCCCTCCTCGGAGGCCAGGAAGCGCGCCCGCTCGCCGTTGCCGAGGGAGAGCCGCGCGTATGCCTCCGCGCGGGGTGCGGGCACTCCCTCGCGGACGAGCGTCTCGGCGATGCGCGCCGCCGGCAGGGCGTCGAAGCGCACGAGCTGGCAGCGCGAGACCACGGTCGGCAGAACCTGTCCCAGCGCGTCGGTGACGAGGATCAGATGGGCAAACGGAGGCGGCTCCTCCAGCGTCTTGAGCAGGCGGTTGGCCACCTCGTCGTTCATCGTGTCCACACGCTCGAGCACGAAGATCCGCTTCGACCCCTCGAACGGCGTCCGGCTCGCGGCGGCGACGACCGGGTCGGCCACGTCCTCCTTGCGCATGACGTGCGCGCCGGTGGGACGGACCCAGGTCATGTCTGGATGCGATCCGGTGAGCGCGCGTTTGCGGGCGCCGGCCGGATCGGCCGAGCCGGCGGCCAGCAGCTCCGCGCCGAAGGCTCGGGCGGCGTGGCGCTTGCCGACACCCGCCGGGCCGTGGAACAGATACGCGTGCGAGGCGCGGCCCTCGAGCGCCGACGAGAGCGTCATGCGCGCGTGCGGATGGTCCTCCGTGCCCGCGATGATCTGGTCGCTCACCGCGCTGAGCCCTCCGCCGCGGCACGGGCGGACTCGACGGCGGCCAGCACGTCGGCGTGAACGTCCGCCGGGTCGCGGTCGGCCGCGATCCTGCGCCAGCGCCCGGGCTCGCCTGCCACCAGCTCGTCGTAGGCGGCCGACACCTGCTCTTGCAGCCCCATGCCCTCCTGCTCGAAGCGATCGTCCTCCACCGCCCCGCGGCGGCCGGCGGCGGCCGTGTCGATGTCCAGCAGCAGAGTCAGGTCCGGCTCGAGGCCACCGGTAGCGAAGCTGTTGATCCGCCTGATCTCGTCCACTCCGAGGCCGCGGGCGGCGCCCTGGTAGGCGAGCGACGAATCGAGGAACCGATCGGAGACGACCACCTGCCCGCCCTCGAGCGCCGGGCGGATCACCTCGGCCACGAGCTCTGCGCGCGCGGCTGCGAAGAGCAGCGCCTCGGCCGCGGGCGAGAGCTCGAGCGCCGGATCCTTGAGCAGCGCGCGCACTCGCTCGCCGATGGCCGTGCCCCCCGGCTCGCGCACTCCGAGCGCCTCGGCGCCCAGCGCCTCGAGCAGCATGCGCGACTGCGTCGTCTTGCCGGATCGGTCGATCCCCTCGAAGGTGACGAACAGCCCACGCACCGGCGCGACGCTAGCAGGGGCGCTGGAGCGCCCGGCGTGGCGCCGGGCGAAGCTCCCGGCCGACAGCTAGCATGCCGCGCCTCATGCGCGCACTAGTCACAGGCGGATCTGGATTCATCGGCTCGAACCTCGTCGACGCCCTGCTTGCCAGAGGCGACGAGGTCACCGTGCTCGACGACCTCTCGACCGGTCGCCGGGAGAACCTCGACGGAGCGCTCGCCGCCGGCGCCGAGCTCGTGGAGCTCGATGTGCGTGACCAGGCGGCCGTGATCGAGCTCGCCGAGCGCGTGCGCCCGGAGGCGATCTTCCACTTCGCCGCCCAGATCGACGTGCGCCGCTCCGCGGCGGACCCCGCGCTCGACGCGCAGATCAACGTGGGCGGCACGATCAATGTCCTCGAGGCCGCGCGGCGCGTGGGCGCGCGCGTGGTGAACTCCTCCACCGGCGGCGCGATCTACGGCGAGGGCAAGGTCATCCCCGCCCCCGAGGACCACCCGGTCGCCCCCGAGGCTCCCTACGGCCAGTCGAAGTACGCGGCCGAGGGCTATCTCGACCTCTTCCACCGCCTGCACGGACTGTCCACGGTGTCGCTGCGCTACGGCAACGTCTTCGGGCCGCGCCAGGACCCGCTCGGCGAGGCCGGCGTGATCGCGATCTACTGCGGCCTGCTGCTCGAAGGCGGCCGGCCGAAGGTGTTCGGCGACGGCCTCCAGACGCGCGACTACGTGTTCGTCGGCGACGTCATCTCGGCGAACCTGCTGGCGGCCGCCTCGGATGCGACCGGCCCGTTCAACATCGGCACCGGGCTGCAGACGAGCGTGCTCGACCTGATCGAGGCGCTCGCCCCCCAGGCGGACGGGCCGTTCGAGGCCGATATGGCCCCCGAGCGTCCCGGCGAGGTGCGCCACATCGCGCTCGACGCGACGCGCGCCAAGAGCGAGCTCGGATGGACGGCCGAGGTGCCGCTCGCCGAGGGCCTCGGGCGCACGCTCGACTCGCTGCGCTAGCGGCGGCCGCGACGCGCGGCATCGACGCGCGACTTTCGGACGTATTGCGTCCGAAACTCGCGCGCCGACCCGATTCCGTGGGTCCGGGCTTCGAATCAGGCGGCATTTTCCGCGTTTTTCGCCTCCCCATGGCCTCTAACGGTGTTTTTCCGTCCGACGGCTACTACAATATGTAGTGCTTGATGGAGGATCTGACCACTACATCTCGTAGGTAACGGCATGCGTTGCCCCTACTGCTCGTTCGATTCCACGCGCGTCGTGGACTCTCGCCTGCCCGATCCCGGGGATGCCGTCCGCCGGCGGCGCGAGTGCGAGAGCTGCGGCAGCCGCTTCACCACCTACGAGCGGGCGGAGAGCGTGTCGCTCGGCGTTCGCAAGCGCGACGGCTCGGTCGAGGCGTTCGACCGCCAGAAGCTGCTGGGAGGGCTCGTGCGAGCCGTGACCAAGCGCCCCGTGACCGTGCCGCAGCTCGAGGCGGCCGCGATCGCTATCGAAGGGCATGTCAGGTCGGCCGGTGGCGAGCTCGACTCTGAGCGCATCGGAGAGCTTGCACTGAGAGCGCTGATCGGGCTCGACCGGGTGGCCGCCATCCGGTTCGCCTCCGTCTACCGGAACTTCGAGGGCCTGGACGATTTCGAAGCCGAGCTGCGCCGGCTCGCCGAGGAGCCGAGCCCCGTGCCCGAGCAGCTCGACATCCAAGCTGCGAGCGGTGACCTCACGGAGCTCGCCGCCGCCCCCACCGTTCTGTCTGGCAGAAGTGCCAGCATCGCGAACCCCTCTGCGACACCGGTTGTCGCGGTCGGAGAGGACACCAGCGCCACGACGAGGAGAGAGCATGCCCAGTAGCCGGATCGCCGCCGAAGTAGCCACCACCGGAGTCACTCTCCAGCGGCGTTATACGGAACCTGGTGTGCATCCATTCGACGCTGTCGAATGGGAGATCCGCGACGCGGTCATCGGCGATCCGGCGAAGCCCGCGTTCGAGCAGCGCGGCGTGGAGTTCCCCACCACCTGGTCGCAGAACGCGACGAACATCGTCGCGCAGAAGTACTTCCGCGGAAGGCTCGGATCGGACGAGCGCGAGTCGTCGGTCAGGCAGATGGTCGGCCGCGTCGCCGGCACGATCTCCGGCTGGGGCCGCGAGTTCGGCTACTTCGCCTCCGACGAGGACGGCGACACCTTCGAGGCCGAGCTGACCCACATCCTGCTCAACCAGCTGGCGGCGTTCAACTCGCCGGTCTGGTTCAACGTCGGCTTCGAAGAGCAGCCGCAGTGCTCGGCCTGCTTCATCCTCAGCGTCGAGGACACGATGGAGTCGATCCTCGACTGGAACACCAAGGAGGGCAAGATCTTCCGCGGCGGCTCAGGCTCGGGGATCAACCTCTCGAACATCCGCGGCTCGATGGAGCACCTGAAGAAGGGCGGCACCGCCAGCGGCCCGGTCTCCTTCATGCGCGGCGCCGACTCCTGGGCCGGCACGATCAAGTCGGGCGGCAAGACCCGGCGCGCGGCGAAGATGGTCGTGCTCGACGTGGACCATCCGGACATCCTGCACTTCGTCTGGTGCAAGGCGCGCGAGGAGGAGAAGGCCGGAGCGCTGCGCGACGCCGGCTTCGACATGTCGATCGACGGTGACGGCTTCACCTCGATCCAGTACCAGAACGCCAACAACTCGGTGCGCGTGACCGACGAGTTCATGCAGCGCGCCGAGCGCGGCGAGGACTGGGAGCTGACCGCGCGCCAGGACGGCGCGCCGGTCGCCACTCACGCCGCCGACGACGTGCTGCGCCAGATCTCGGATGCCGCCTGGCGCTGCGCGGATCCGGGCATGCAGTACGACACGACGATCAACGACTGGCACACCTGCCCGAACTCGGGCCGGATCAACGCGTCGAACCCGTGCTCGGAGTACATGCATGTGGACGACTCGGCCTGCAACCTCGCGTCGATCAACCTGATGAAGTTCCGCCGCGCCGACGGAACGTTCGACGTCGAGGCCTACGAGCACGTCATCGACGTGATGATCCTCGCGCAGGAGATCGTCGTCGGGCCCTCGAGCTACCCGACCGAGGAGATCGGCAAGAACGCCCGCGCGTTCCGCCAGCTCGGCCTGGGCTACGCCAACCTCGGCGCGCTGCTGATGTCGAACGGCCTCGCCTACGACTCCGACGAGGGCCGCGCGATCGCCGGTGCGCTCACCGCGATCATGACCGGCGGCGCCTACCGCAAGTCGGCCGAGGTGGCTGCGGCGATCGGGCCGTACGAGAAGTTCGAGGAGAACCGCGACCCGCACCTGCACGTGATGCGCAAGCACCGCGCGGCGGTCGACGAGATCGACGCGACGCTCGTGGAGGAGCCGCTGCTCGAGGCGGCGAAGCGCACCTGGGACGAGGCGATCGAGCTCGGCGAGGAGTTCGGCTACCGCAACGCGCAGGCGACGGTGCTCGCGCCGACCGGGACGATCTCCTTCCTGATGGACTGCGACACGACCGGCATCGAGCCGGACTTCTCGCTGGTCAAGTTCAAGGAGCTGGTCGGCGGCGGCAACATGACGATCGTCAACCGGACGGTGCCGCAGGCGCTGCGCACCCTCGGCTACTCCGACCACGAGGTCGAGCAGATCGAGGCGTGGATCGCCGAGCAGAGCACGATCGTCGGCGCGCCGGGCCTCAAGGACGAGCACCTGTCGGTGTTCGACGTGGCGGTCGGCTCACGGGCGATCTCGCACATGGGCCACATCAAGATGATGGCCGCGGCGCAGCCGTTCCTCTCGGGCGCGATCTCGAAGACGGTCAACCTGCCGGCCGAGGCGACGATCGAGGACATCTCCGAGACCTACATGGAGGGCTGGAAGCTCGGTCTGAAGGCGCTCGCGATCTACCGCGACGGCTCGAAGACCGCGCAGGCGCTGCGCACCGACGCCCAGCAGGACGAGCCGGCCGACGTCCAGACGAAGATCGACGCCGCCGTCAAGGCCGCGATCGCCGAGGTTGGCCCGCGGCGCAAGCGGATGCCCGGCACGCGCGACTCCGTGACGCACAAGTTCTCGATCGCCGGGCACGAGGGCTACATCACCGCCGGCACCTACGCGGACGGCACAGTCGGCGAGATCTTCCTCACCGACATCGGCAAGGAGGGCTCGACGCTGCGCGGCATGATGAACGCGTACGCAACGTCGATCTCGATCGCGCTCCAGTACGGGGTGCCGCTCGAGACGCTCGTGCGCAAGTTCAGCTACATGCGCTTCGACCCGGAGGGCATCACCGGCAACCCGGAGATCCCGTTCGCCAAGTCGCTGCCCGACTACATCATGCGCTGGCTCGCCTCGCGCTTCCTCGACGCCGACGTCCAAGAGGACCTGGGGATCATGACCCCCGAGGTCAAGGCCCGGAAGGCGGCGCAGGAGGCCCTGATGCGCGGGGACACCGCGGGCCCGGCCAATGGAGGCAACGGCGGCAATGGAGGCAACGGCCACTCGAACGGCGGCAACGGCGGACCGAGCGTGGACACGACCCCCGCACCGCCCGCGCCGGCGGCATCGGCGATGACCGACGAGCCGCCCACCGCCGCACCCGCCAAGATCACAGGGCTCGACCTCGGGCCCGCCTGCTCCCAGTGCGGAGGCATGATGCAGCGCACCGGCACTTGCTACACGTGCTCGAGCTGCGGCAACAACACCGGCTGCGGCTGAGCCGCGGCCTGCAGCTAGTCGTTACGAGGGCCGCCGACTGGCGGTCTTCGTGCTTCTAGGCCGAGGTCCATGTCAGGCGGCGAGGCGCTCGATCAGCTCGATGACGAGCGAGCGGAGCTCTCGGGAGTTGCTGCCGGTGGCGACGTGGTCGAGCAGAAGGCCGTCGAGGCCCGCGCAGAGAAGGCGGGCGCGCCGTTCCGGATCGGGAGCGCCGAGACGCTCGAGCGCGTGCCTGAGCAGGTCGCGGTAGGCCTGGTCCCAGCGCTCGGCGGCAGGACGCAGGTCGGGGCGGCGGGCGCTCTCGAGGTAGAGCTCGTACTGGGCGAGCAAGGTCATGCGATCGCCCGCCCAGATCTGAATGACGAGATCGGCGAGCCGCTTCGGCAGCAGCTTCGCCTCGACATCGAGCTGGCCGCCGGCGACCCGCTCGTCGATCTCCGTCGCCTCGCGCTCGGCGACGTGGTGGAGCGCCTGGGCGACCATGTCGTCCTTCGACTTGAAGTAGTAGGTGGTCGACCCCAATGGGACACCGGCCGCTGCCGCCACGGCCCGGTGATCCACAGCGGCGATCCCGCCCTCGCCGATCAGGCGGACGGTCGCCTCGAGCAGCACGCGGCGCCTTGCGGCGCCTCGCGACTCAGTGGGAGGCGGCGAGATTGAGTCCGACGACACCGGCTATCACCGCCATCAAGCTCAGCACCTTGACCATGCCCAGCGGCTCGTCCCACACCGCGACGCCGATGATCGCGACCGCGGCGGTGCCCACACCCGCCCACACCGCGTAGGTGAAGCCGATCTCCATCTCCTTCAGCACACGCGCCAGGAAGATGACGGAGATGACGTACATCACCACCACGCCGGCCGACGGAAGCGGCTTGGAGAAGCCG
The DNA here is from genome assembly GCA_963715445.1 of uncultured Solirubrobacterales bacterium. Lineage (GTDB taxonomy): Bacteria > Actinomycetota > Thermoleophilia > Solirubrobacterales > Thermoleophilaceae > JAAYBF01. The sequence continues at coordinate 1,633,245 of OY970240.1, read as the reverse complement.
TCCGACACGCGCAGCAGGACCGTGCCGATCACCTCAGTGAGGATCGCTAGGCCCAGAAGCACTCCGGCTGGCATGAGAACCACTCCAATCAATGAGTTGTACAGATGTACTGTACAACTGTACATGACCGCTGGCGAGCACGCTAGCGTTGATCCCTTCCACCCCAGATCTCCCGACCGACTCGAGGCAGATGTCCGACACGACCAAGCTCACCGCCGCCGCACTGGAGCGGCTCAACGAGGAGATCGCACGTCTCGAGGGAGAGGGACGGCGCGAGATCGCCGCGAAGATCAAGACGGCGCGCGAGTGGGGTGACCTGAAGGAGAACGCCGAGTACCACGCCGCCAAGAACGACGCCGCGATGCTCGAGGTGAAGATCGCCGGCCTGCGGGACCAGATTCGCTCGGCGGAGGTCGTGGAGGCCGCGGACGGCGACACCGCCGGCATGGGCTCGACCGTGACCTACACGGACGTCAAGACGGGCAAGGAGATGCGCCACAAGCTCGTTCCCAAGCTCGAGGCCAGCCCCAGCGACGGGCTGCTCTCGATCGACTCGCCGGTGGGCAAGGCGCTGTCCGACTCGAAGGTGGGCGACGAGCCGACGCTCGAGACGCCGACCGGCAAGCGCACGATGCGCATCCTCGCGATCGAGCACTCCTAGCCCCCACGCGGCACGCGTTTGCCGTCGCCGCTATCGAAGCGGCGGCGAGGGTCGCGGAAGCGCGGCACGCAGCCCCTGTGGCCTAGCGCCACGACTGCTTGTAGGCTCGCGGGGCTCCGCTCCAGGCCCTTCCCCACTGGCCTCTCATCAGACGAAAGGACCCGCCCCGCATGACCTCAGGATCCAAGCCGCGTCGCGTGCTCGCCATCGGGCTCGCCGCCGCGCTCACCGCAACCGCCTTCGCCGCTCCCGCCACGAGCGCCAAGAAGAAGTCGGTCAAGCCGCAGCCCGACGCCGCCTACGCGTCGCCCACCACCGCCAAGCGCGGCTTCGCCGTGATCGTCTTCAGCGAGGGCAAGATCGTCTCCGCGACGATCCGGGCCAAGTTCAAGGACTCCGACGGCAAGGTCTGCCAGGTGCCCGGCCTGACCAGCGCCCTGACCCAGATCGACTTCACCGTCAAGAAGCCCAAGAAGCCGAACAAGAAGGGCAAGTACTCGGTGAAGGGCACCAACGAGTACCCCCCTTTCATGGACGCCAAGGGGAGCTTCAGCGGCAAGTTCAAGAGCTCGACCAAGACGTCGATCGTCGTCAAGGCGTCCTGGAACGGCTGCAAGACCGGCAAGGTGACGTTCAAGAACGCCGTCCCCACCGCGGGCTAGCGCAGGCCTTCGCCTCCCGGGCCGAGCCGTCGGTCCGGGAGCGCGTGAAGGTCGCTCAGGAAGCGGCGCGCAGAGCGAACGCCGGGTCGTGCTCGTGGGCCCGGAAGAACTCGACCATCGGCTCCACGTACGAGCCGAAGTGCGGCGGCGTGAGCCCGTGCGGGCTGAGCAGGTCGACGGTGCGGCGCGTGTCGAAGGTGACCGAGTGGTTGAGGTAGGCAACCGCCTCCACCGGCACGTCGCCCAGGTACCGGCGCAGCGCCGGGACGCGCAGCGCCGCCTGGACGACCGCGGGCGGCACGCTGCCGCGCGGGGCACGGCCGGCATAGGACTCCGACAGGACCTCGACCAGCCGGTGGGCGCTGAGCGGGTCGGGGTCCACGAGGTGCAGCGTCTCCCCAGTCATCGCAGCATCGGCTCCCGCGGCGGCGATCGCCTTCACCACGTAGTCGATCGGGACGACGTTGAAGTTCGCCTCTGAGCGGCCGATCTGCATCGGCGGGCGGTTCTGGCGCATCGCCTGGGAGAGCGTGCGCAGGATGAAGTAGGGCCCGTCGAACTTCTGGGTCTCGCCGGTCTGCGAATCGCCGACCACGATCGCCGGCCGCACCACCGTCGTCGGCACCCGGTCCATCATCTGACGCACCCAGACCTCGGCCTGGAACTTCGTCGACTCGTAGTGGTTCTTGAAGTCCTGGCCCATCACGAGCTCGTGCTCGTAGACGACCCCGGTGCGCTTGCCCGCGACGTAAGCGGTGCTGATGTACACGAGCCGCTCGAGCTTCTTGGCCGCCAGGCACAGCTCGAGCACGTTGCCCGTGCCGTCCACGTTGACGCGCTGGGCAAGCTCCTTCGGCACAGCGAGGTCGTAGATCGCGGCCAGGTGGTAGACGTGGCGCACCTCCCCCGTCAGGCGCGCATACTCGGCGTCGGCGAGGCCGAGGCGGCGCTCCGCGATGTCGCCCGGCAGGATCTCGATCCGGCTGGGATCGATCTCCGCCGCGGCCGCGGCTGCGGCCTCCATCATGCGGGGCTCGACGAGGGCGATCACGCGGGCCTTCTTGTCGGCCGTCAGTAGGTCGCGCACGAGCCGGCGGCCGATGAACCCGGGGAACCCGGTCAGAAGCGAGGAGGGCATAGCTGAAACCTAATGCCCGCCCGGCTACTGGGCACTCACCGTCGCGCAGCTGACGCCGTCCACCCGCTCGACGTCGACCTGCACGTCGCACACAGCCACGACGTCGTCGAAGTGGGAAACCACGAAGACCTGCCTGAAGTCGCGCTCCAGCTCGCGCAGCTGGTCGAGCAGCGCCTTGCGGTGATCGAGGTCCTGACTGCCGAACACCTCGTCGAGGATCACCAGGCCGGCATCGGTGCCGCGCTGGCGGGCGAGCGTGCGCGAGAGGGCCAGCCGCAGGCAGACGTTGGTCAGATCCTGCTCGCCGCCGGAGAAGCGCTTGAGCGGGCGGTGCTCTCCATCCGCCAGGAGGAGGACGTCGGCGTTGTCGTCCAGCCGCACATCCCCGTACTTGCTCGAGCTCAAGCGAGCGAGCAGCTCGGCCGTCTCCTTCTCGAGCGCGGGGAAGGTGCGGCGCTGGGCATCCGTCGCATACGCCTTCAAGAGGTCCGCGGTGACGGTCTGATAGCGCAGCTCCTGACGGGCGTCGGCCAGCTGCGCGCGCTCGCCGAGCGTCCGCTCCAGCGCCTGGCGAGCGGCCTCCAGGTCCTTGCGGTCGCGCAGGACGCGCTGCTCGGCCTCGGCCAGCCCCTCCCCCGCGACACGCAGCTGCTCATCGAGCTCCCCGACCTTCGCCTCCGCTCGCTCGAAAGCGTTCTGATCGCCGTGGCGGGCGGCGGCCACCGCCTTGAGCTCCTTCGCGCGTCCAGCGGCCGTGGCCATCGCCTCCTGCTCGACGGCCAGCCGCCGCTCGAACCGGCCGACCTCCTCGGCCTTCGGCCGCAGCCGGACGCAGCGGGCCTCGGCGCGCCGGGCCTTCTCGAGCAGCGCGCGAGTCTGCTCGTGGGCGTCGGCGTCGTAGCTCCCCGGCGGCAGCTCGGCCAGGTCCCGCGCCAGCGCCTCGCCCTTCTCCCGCTCGCGGGCCAGCCGACCGGCCAGGTCGCGGCGCGCGGACTCACGAGCCACAGCCGACTCGAGCCCCGCCTTCAGCTCCACGATCTGGCGCGCCATCGCCTCCCGTGCCCCTATCGAGTGGCCACGCTCAGCCTCGAGATCGCCAACCCGCCGGGCGAGCGCCTCGACGTCCGGCAGAGCGCCGACCGGGACGCTCAGAAGCGCGCGCTCGGCCTCCAGACGCCCGAACGCCTCCAGGCTCGCTGTGAGCTGCCGCTGCTCTTCACGCACCAGCTCGAGCGACGCACGCGTCCGGCCGCGCCGCACCTCGAGCGCTCCCAGCTCCTTCTCGAGGGCCGTGAGAACATCCTCGTGCTGCTCACCGTAGGGGCGCAGGCAGTGCGGGCAGCGGGCGTCCCGACCCTCGCGTACCGCGTCGTCGCGGTGCTCCCGTGCCTGCGCCAGCCTGCGCTCGGTCTCGATGCGGTCTCCCTCCAGCCGGAGCAGCCAAGCGCCAAGCGGCTCGGCCTTGTCCCTCAGGGACGCGAGCTCGGCCATCTGCTCGTCGAGCGCCTTCCCGCGGGCGGCCTTCCGGAGCGCCTCCTCGCCCCGCCGCCACTCCTCGGAGGCCGCGGACAGCTCACCCGCCAGCGCCAGGAGCCGGGCCGTCCTCTCCTCCAGCTGCCGCTCTGCCTCGGCCAGCGCGCAGCGAAGGGCATCGGGCGTCGGCGCCGGCTCGGGGGCTCGCGCCAGCTCCACCGCGAGCCTCGTGGAGCCAGCCTCCGCCTCGGCGATCGATGCCCGCAGGCGCTGCGCCCGCTCGACGGCAAGCCGCTGCAGCTCCTGGTCGCGGACGCGGGCCTCGAGCTCGGCGAGCCGCGCCGCCTCGGGCGCAACGGCCCGGAGCTCCGCAGCGGCCTTGCACGCGGACTGGAGCATCTGAGCGGTCTCGTCCCGCCGCTGCGTGGCCGCCTCGGCTCGCTGACCGGCGACCGCCGCCTCCCGTTCGGCCTCGTACGCCCGCTTGGCCCGGCCCCGCGCCTCGGTGAGCGCCTGCCACGCCGCTCCCCGGGCAGCGGCGAGAGCGTCGCGCGCCTTGCGTGCCGCCTCTGCCGCCGGCGCGAACTCCGCCGCCTGCGCCTCACACAAGGAGACCAGCGCCTTGGCTGCGTCGAGATCCGCCGCACGCTCCTGCAGCGCGCGCACCACCGCCTCCTGGTGGCGGCCGTCCTCCCTGGCGAAGCGCGCCGCCTCCCGCACGCGCGTGAGGCCAAGGAGCTCCTCGATCCGGCGCTTTCGATCCACCCGCGCGAATGACTGCACCTCGCGCTGACGCGCGTAGAAGGTGGCGGTGAACTGCTCGCGGTTGAGACCCAGCAGACGCTCCAGCTCGGTCGTCGTGGCACGCAGCTCGCGGACCACCTCCCGCCCGTCCTTGAGCAGGCTCGCCCTGTCCTCCGAGCGCGCAACCGTGACCTGGCAGCCGTCGAACTCGAAGTCCACCCGCACGCTGCATGGAGCTCCCGCGGGAGCGCCGTCGCGGCGTACCCCCATGCGCGCCTCGCTCGGGCGCTTGCCGTAGAGGGCGAACTCGATCGCCTCGAACAGCGAGCTCTTGCCGGCGCCGTTCGGGCCCCGGATCCCGATCAGGCCGTCGGCGTTGAAGTCGAGGTCGGCCTCGGCGAAGGACCGGAAGTTCTCGAGGCGCAGGCGCAGCAGCTTCAACCGGTGGAGGCCTCCTTCTCCTGCACGTCCTGAGCAGCCCGGCTGAGATAGCCCTCGGCCCGGGCGACGATCGGCTCCGGCTCCACGCCTTCGGGAACCTGCGCTGCGATGAAGCTGCGCAGATCGGTGGGCGCTCCGACGGGCGGCGCCTCGGACCCCTCGAACTCGGGCACGAGCTCCAGGTGGAGGCAGCCGGCGGTCAGCTCCGCGAGCCGCTTGCGGTCGAGGGTGCGCCACACGCGCTGCTCGACGTGGGCGATCCGGCAGCGCACCATCGCACCCTCCAGGCGAAGCCCCGCGAGCGCCTGCTCGATCGGGGCGAGCAGGTCCTCGTGCTCGCTCGCGTCGATCGGCGAGAGGTCGTGCATCGGCCGCGCGTTCACAGGCACGAGCTCGACGCGGCCCGTCGCGTAGGTCCGCTCGGGGTCGAGCAGCACGAAGCCCTTCTGCTCGGCGTCGTCGGCGAAGGTCAGGCGCTCGAGCGAGCCCGGGTAGCAGGAGCTGGGGCTCGGCTGCGCATGGGGATGGTTGTGGCCGAGGGCTACGTAATCGAAGCCCTGGCAGTACTCGAGCGCCTCCGGGCCGAGCTCCACCGCGGCCACCTCGCCGGAGCCGGCGCCCGGCAGCGGCTCCACGCCGACGTGCATGACGATCACGTTCGCGTCCGCGCCCGGGTCCGGGGTCGCGGCCTGGATGCGGGCGCGCAGCACGTCCGGATCGGGATGGTGCGGGATCGCCGAGATCGCGAGCCCGCCGATTCGAACGACCTCCGGCTCGCGCCAGATCGCCTTCACGCCGAAGCGCTCGAGCAGGCCGAAGACGTGCGCGGCGCCGTGGTGTCGCGGAGTCGAGTGGTTGCCCGCGATGACCACCACGGGGATCCCGGCATCGCGCAGGCGGGCCAGTGCGTCGAGCGCGACCGAGAGCGCCTGCGTCGAAGGGTAGTAGCTGTCGAAGAGATCGCCGGCGTGGACAACGGCATCCACCTCCAGCTCGACCATCTGGTCGACGGCCTCGTTGAAGACGCGGTAGACGTCGAGCTCCCGGACGTTGCGCCCGTCCTTGGCGTAGTGCCAGCGCCGGTAGCCCAGATGCGTGTCTGCGATGTGGGCGATCCTCATCTCCCAGACAGAGCCAGGGCCGCCGCTCGCTGGCCCTCTTCTTGGTTGTCGCCCGTGCGGGCTAGAGTCACTCCTCGACATGGACGAGCCCGTAAGCCACGGCCGCGACGAGACGCCACTCGAACGCGTCGACCGCAATCTGAGCGAGCTGCTCGGAGAGCTGAGGGTGGCGCTCCCTGGGGTGCAGGTCCTCTTCGCGTTCCTCCTCGTCGTGCCCTTCAGCACCCGTTTCGACGAGGCCTCGTCGTTCCAGGAGAAGATCTACTTCGCCACCCTGGTCTGCACGGTGCTCGCGTCCGCCTGCCTGATCGCCCCGTCGATGCATCACCGGATCGAGTTCCGCCAGGGAGACAAGGAGCACATCGTCAAGGTCGCCAGCCGGCTGATGATCGTCGGGATGACCCTGCTCGCCCTGGGCATGACCGGCGCGATGATCCTGATCACTGACTTCCTGTTCGGCGCCGCGGCGACGGGAATCACCGCCGGCGTGGTGGTGCTTGCGTTCGCGATCCTCTGGTACGCCATGCCTCTGCGTCGGCTGCACAAGCTCAGCACGGGCGCCGAGCGCCGCTAGGCGGGCAGCCGATCGGTACCGTTCGCGCACTTGACAGCCACCGCCTCACAACCGGCGGTCGAGCGCCCTGGAACGGTCTCGAGCGCGCCCCCGGCGGTCTCGGTAGCCGGCCTCTCCAAGCGCTTCCGACTCCCGCACGAGCAGTACTCCACGCTGAAGCAGCGTGCGCTCCACCCGTTCCGCTCCCGCCGGTTCACCGAGCTGCGAGCTGTGGAGGACGTCAACTTCGAGGTCGCCAAGGGCGAGTTCTTCGGCATCGTGGGGCGCAACGGCAGCGGCAAGAGCACCCTTCTCAAGTGCCTCGCGGGCATCTACGCGGCCGACGCCGGGCGGATCGAGGTGGAGGGCAGGCTGTCCCCCTTCATCGAGCTCGGCGTGGGCTTCCATCCCGAGCTCACCGCGCGCGACAACGTGATGATCAACGCCGTGATGCTCGGCCTGACGCGCAAGCAGGCCGAGGAGCGGTTCGACGAGATCATCGCGTTCGCCGAGCTCGAGGAGTTCATCGACCTGAAGCTCAAGAACTACTCCTCGGGGATGAGCGTGCGCCTGGGCTTCGCCGTGGCCGTCCAGGTCGACGCCGACGTGCTGCTGGTGGACGAGGTGCTCGCCGTGGGCGACGCAGCGTTCCAGCAGAAGTGCTTCGAGCAGTTCGACCGCATGAAGGCCGAGGGCCGCACGATCCTCTTCGTGACCCACGACATGGGCGCGGTCAAGCGCTTCTGCGACCGCGCGATGCTGATCGAGCGCGGCGAGCTGCTCCTCATCTCCGACCCCGACACGATCTCCGTCAAGTACGGCGAGATCAACTTCGGGGTGGTGGGCGAGGACGGAGGAGAGAGCGGCGCCGGCTATGCGCTCCCGCGGGTGCGCGTGCTGCGCGCCTGGTGTGAGAGCGAGTCCGGCGAGGAGCTGCTGGCCGTCGAGCAGGGCGAATCGTGCGTTGCCTGCATGGAGCTCGAGTTCGTCGACCCGATCGAGGACCCGGTCTTCGCGATCACCTTCCGCAACGACGTGCGGCACACGATCTTCGTCGCCAGGAGCGACACGACGGGCCCGACGGGCTCCTTCGCAGCCGGCCGGCGCACGACGGTCCGCTTCGGCTTCCGCAACTGGCTCGCCGCGAGCAAGTACACGCTCACCCCCGCCGTGCTCACGAGCGACACGCGCAGCACGATCGACCAGCGGGTCGACTGCGCGTCGCTGATCGTCAGCACCGAGCGGGTGACCGGCGGCGTGGCCGACCTCCCGACCGAGCTGCGCGTGGAGCAGGGATGAGCACGGCGGCCCCCGTGATCCACAAGGGCGGCCCCGTCGCCCTCGGCAACGACCTGCGGCGTGTGGCGAGCCTCACCTGGATGCTCGCGGTGACCGATTTCAAGCTGCGCTACTTCGGCTCGGTGCTGGGATACCTGTGGACGTTCATGAGGCCGCTGATGCTCTTCGGCGTCATGTACTTCGTGTTCACCCAGGTGGTGAAGATCGGCGCGGACATCAAGCACTACCCGGTGTACCTGCTGACCTCGATCGTGCTGTTCACCTACTTCTCGGAAACGACCAGCAGCGGCGTTCAGAGTCTCGTCGGCCGCGAGAACCTGCTGCGCAAGATGCACTTCCCGCGGATCGTGATCCCGATCTCCGTGTCGCTCTCCTCGCTCTTCAACCTCGGGCTGAACCTCTTGGTCGTGCTGATCTTCGCGCTGGCCTCCGGCGTCAAGCCCCGCATGAGCTGGCTGCAGTTCCCTGTGCTCGTGCTGATCCTGGTGGTGTTCTCGGTCGGGTTCGCAATGCTCCTGTCGGTGCTCTACGTGCGCTACCGCGACTTCAAGCCGATCTGGGAGGTGACGCTGCAGATCCTCTACTGGGGGTCGCCGATCCTCTACACGGTCGACCTCCTGCCCAACTGGATCGAGCGGGAGATGCTCGCGGCCAACCCGCTGGCCGGCATCTTCACCCAGATGCGCCACTCGGTGCTCGATCCCTCGGCCCCGAGCGTGGCCTACCTGATCGGCTCCGACGCGCGCATCCTGATCCCGCTCGGGATAGTGCTCTTCACCTTCGGCCTCGGGGCGTGGGTCTTCGCGCGCGAGGCGCCACGGATAGCGGAGAACCTATGACGAAGCCCAAGCGCGCCGACACCGAGGCCCCGGCTCCATCCGAGCGGTCCGGCTCCGGGCTCGACGAGCGCGAGCAGGTGGACCGGCTCGCGGAGGCGCACGCCGCGCTGGCCGCCGCCCAGGACCGCAGCTACTGGCTCGACCGCTGGGGCGTGGACCTCAACAGCCTCATGCGCCGCCCCAGCGCCCGCAGGGCCCGCGCGGCGCTGCGCATGGTGCGAGAGCTCAAGCGCGGGACGGTGACCGTGGAGCGCTACGCCCAGCGGCGGCTGGACACGCTGCGCGCCAGCGCAGCCGAGGACGAGATGGCCGCGGGCGCGCCGATTCACCCGGCGGCCGGCAGCGAGGAGAGGGCCGCCGAGCCCGGCACAGCCGCCGGGCGCGAGCAGGCCGCCGACTCCGACTCCACCCAGGCCTGAGGACCAGGACGTGCCCGCCGTCTCGGTAGTGGTTCCGGTCAAGGACGGGGCCAGGCACCTCGGCCAGGTGCTCGACGCCGTGCGCGCCCAGGGGGACGTGGAGCTGCTGGTGATCGACTCCGGATCGCGCGACGGCTCGCTCGAGATCGCGCGCGCGGCCGGGGCCACGGTGCACGAGATCCCGGCCGCGGAGTTCGGCCACGGGCGCACGCGCAATCTCGCGGCCGAGCTGACCTCGGGCGAGATCGTCTGCTTCCTGACCCAGGACGCCGTGCCCGCGGAGGGCTGGCTCGCCGCCCACCTGGAGGCCCATCGCCTCGACGAGCGCATCGGAGCCGTGTACGGCCCGCATCTGCCGTGGCCCGAGACGAGCCCGATGATCGCCCGCGAGCTGGAGGAGTTCTTCGCCTCCATGTCGCCCGACGGCACGCCGGTGGTGCACCGCCGCGGCGATTCCCACTTCCTCTCGAACGTCAACGCCTCCTACAAGCGCGAGTGCTGGCGGGAGATCCGCTTCGAGGACATCGCCTATGCCGAGGACCAGGCGTTCGGCAGCGCCATGCTGGAGGCCGGCTGGGCCAAGGCCTTCCATCCCGCCGCCGCGGTGCGGCACGCGCACGACTACGGCCCGGTGGAGTTCGCGCGGCGCTACTTCGACGAGTACCGCGGCCTGCACGAGACGGTCGGCCATGTCGAGTCGGCCCGCCCCGGCAGTGCGCTGCGCCAGGTTCGCGACAGCGTGGCCGCAGACCGGCGCTGGATGGAGGAGCACGGCTGGCCGGCGGCGCGGCGCGGCGCCTGGACGGCGCGATCGCTGCTCCACCACGGCAGCCGCAAGGCCGCCGCAGTGGCGGCTACGCGGCCCGGGCACATCCCGCCGGCGCTCGAGCGCCGGCTCTCGCTCGAGCAACGAGCGAGCGCGGCGGCGGTCGAGGAGCCAGACGAGGGACCCGCCCCCGCGCCCCCGCCCCCGGCTGCCCAGGTGCGCTACGCCGACATCCTGCGCATCGCCCGGGACGGCCCGACCCCGCTCGCCGAGCCCCTGCCCGGCGCGGCGACCCGCGAGCGGCTTCACCTCGCGTTCGTGGTGCCGCCCTTCCGCCGCGGCAGCGGCGGGCACTCCACGATCTTCCAGCTGATGTCGCGGCTGGAGCGGATGGGGCACACCTGCACGGTGTGGATCACCAACGCGGACGGCAAGCACAACGTGCCGGCTCCTTCGGTCGTGCGGCGGGAGATCGTCAGCTGGTTCGCCCCCGTCGAGGCCCCGGCGTTCACGAGCTTCGAGCACTGGCACGGAGCCGACGTGGCGATCGCCACCGGGTGGGACACGGCGCACATCGTCGCGGCGCTGCCCGGGTGCCAGGCACGCGCCTATCTGGTGCAGGACCACGAGCCGGAGTTCCTCCCGACCTCCGCCGAGCGGATCTGGGCGGAGGAGACCTACAACCTCGGGCTCTTCCCGATCTGCGCCAGCGAATGGCTCTGCGACCTCCTCCACGAGCACCACGGCGGCGAGGGCGCCTGGTTCCGGCTCGGGGTGGACCACGACGTGTACCGGCCGGCCCCGGTGGAGCGCCGCCGCGACACGGTGATCTTCTACGCGCGCGCCTCCACTCCGCGCCGCGCGGTGCCGCTCGGCGCGCTGGCGCTCGATGAGCTCGTAGCCCGGCTGCCCGACACGCGCGTCGTGACCTTCGGGCAGGCCGGGGGGATCGGCGTGGGCTTCCCCTGCGAGGAGCTCGGCGTGGCCACGCCCGATCAGCTCGCACGCAGCTACTCGGAGGCGACCGTGGGCCTCTGCCTCTCGCTCACCAATTACTCGCTGATCCCCCAGGAGATGATGGCCTGCGGACTGCCGTGCGTGGACGTCGCGGGCCTCAGCTCCGAGGCGATCTTCGGCAGCGACGGCCCCGCCGAGCTGGCGCAGGCCAACCCGATCGCCCTCGCGGACGCGATGGAGTCCCTGCTGACCGACCAGAGCCGCTGGCGCACCCGCTCGGAGGCGGGGATCGCCTTCGTCAGCGATGCCAGCTGGGACACGGCGACCGAGCAGGTCGAGGCGGGCCTGCGCAGGGCCCTCGAGAGGGAGAAGCCGTGAACACGGCCCTCAGCAGCGCGCCGGAGCAGGTGGTCCCGGCGCGGCCCAAGCTCCTGCCCGCCACGTCGTGGGCGCGCTGGTCGCTCGCCCTTCTGATCGCCTTCACATTCGCCAAGGGCCTCGTCTGGGCCGTGACGATCCCCTCGTTCTGGGCGGCGGACGAGGACTACCACTTCCTCTACGTCGAGAGCCTGACCACGCAGCAGCAGCTGCCCGACCGCGACCGCCCGCTCTTCCCGGCGGAGTACAACGCCGCCGTGACCGCGACCGACTACGACGCCTACGGTCAGGGGCCGCGGAAGAGATTCGTCGGAGACCCCAAGCGGAGCGTCCGCGAGCTGGGGCAGCTGCCGGACAGCGCCCGGGATCCCGTGGAGGTCGGGCGCGGGGTGGGGATCGTGCATCCGCCCCTCTACCACGTGACCGCGGCCGCGGTGAACGCCTCGATGGGCGATGCGTCCATCCTGACCCGCGTCACGGTGGTCCGCTTTCTCTCGGCGCTGCTGGGCGCCCTGGCCGTCTACCTGACCTGGCTGCTCGCGGCCCAGGTGCTGAGGCGCTTCCTCCATCAGTTCCTCGCCGCGCTCCTGCTGGCGATGCAGCCGATCTTCTCCTACATGACGGGAGTGGTGAATCACGACGCCGCGCTCGTCGCGTGCTTCACCGCCGCGCTCGCGATGATGCTCTTCCTGGTGCGCACCCCGCCGCGACCCGTCCAAGGGCTCTGGCTGGGTGGGGCCGTGGCGCTGGCGCTCCTGATCAAGGCGACGGCGCTCGTCCTCCTTCCTCTCGCTCTGCTGGCATACGCGACCCAGGGGCTGGTGTACCGCGAGCACTGGCGTCAAGCAGCCCGCTCCGCCGGCCTTGCGGCGGTGGGCGTCCTGGTGCTCGCCGGGTGGTGGTACGTCCACGCCAAGCTCGCCTACGGGTCGTTCACCGGCGCAGCCACGAGCCTGAGCGATTCCTCGCAGAGCCCCCTCGCCGAGGGCGATCGGGGGATCCTCGCGACGAGCATCGGCGACCTCGTGCACTACGCCAGGGAGTGGACCGCTCTCACCTACCGCACCTACTGGTGGAACTTCCTCTGGTTCGACGCCCCGCGCACCAATTCGCCGTGGTTCTACGTGCCGATGGCCACGGGTGCGCTCGGGATGCTCGGCCTGCTGCGGATCGTCTGGTGGAAGCGCCGGGCCCTTCTCGATCCCGACGATCCGCTGCTGCGGCAGGTCGGCCTGATGCTCGCGGCCGCGATCGCCATCGTGCTGCCCTTCCTGGGAGTGGACCTCGTCCGCAAGGCGGACGGGCTGGGGTTCTTCGTCAACGGAGGCCGCTACCTCATCCCCGCCTTCGGAGCGGTGGCCGTCCTCTTCATCGTCGGGATCCGGGGACTCGTGGGAGAGCGGCTCTGGACCCCCGCGCTCCTGCTCGCGGCGGCGGTGGCGACCGTGTTCAACCTCCGCGTGTACGAAACCCACTACCTGAACCGCTACTTCGGGTACGGCGACGCAGGTGACCTGCTGCGCCGGCTCAGCTTCGACCGGCCCGAGTTCGTGACCCCGGCCACGATAGTGGCCGTCATCTGCCTGTCGGCGGCCTTCCTCATCGCCTCGGGGCTCCTCGCGCTGCGCACGGAGCGCACCCCGTAAGCGCATCGTTAGTCTCCGCCGTCATGTCTGGACAACACTCTTCAAAGCGCCGCGCGCTGATCACGGGAATCACCGGTCAAGACGGGAGCTACCTCGCAGAGCTCCTGCTCGAGAAGGGCTACGAGGTCCACGGGATGGTCCGGCGCTCATCCACCGAGACCTTCCAGCGGCTGCACGGTTGCAGAGACGACATCACGCTTCACACCGGCGACCTGCTCGACCAGCGTTCGCTGGTCGACGTGATGCGCGCCTGCCAACCGGACGAGATCTACAACCTGGCGGCGATGTCCTTCGTAGCCGCCTCTTGGAACCAGCCGGTGCTGACGGCCGAGTTCAGCGGTGTCGGCGCTACGCGCATGCTCGAGGCGATGCGTGAAGCCGCGCCCGAGGCGCGCTTCTACCAGGCGTCTTCCTCGGAGATGTTCGGCCAGGTCTTGGAGGTGCCGCAGACGGAGACCACGCCGTTCTACCCGCGCAGCCCCTACGGCGTCGCGAAGGTCTACGGCCACTTCATCACGGTCAACTACCGCGAGAGCTACGACCTGCACGCCTGCTCGGGGATCCTCTTCAACCATGAGAGCCCCCGCCGAGGGCTGGAGTTCGTCACGCGCAAGGTCACCCACGGCGTCGCGGCGATCAAGCTCGGGCTGCAGGACAAGCTCGCGCTCGGCAATCTCGACGCGGAGCGCGACTGGGGCTACGCGAAGGACTACGTCGAGGCGATGTGGCTGATGCTCCAGCAGGACGAGCCCGACGACTTCGTCATCTCGACCGGCGAGACCCACAGCGTCCAGGAGCTGGTCGATCTGGCGTTCGCGCATGCCGGCCTCGAGGTCGCCGACCACGTCGAGATCGATCCCAAGTTCTTCCGTCCCGCCGAGGTCGAGCACCTGATCGGAGACGCGTCGAAGGCGAAGGCGAAGCTCGGCTGGGAGCCGCGCACGAGCTTCGAGGAGCTGGTGCGGCTGATGGTGGACGCCGATCTGGAGCTGCTCGCCAGCGGAGTGCCGCAGAAACAGGCCGGCTAGCTCCGACGGCCGCGGCGGCGGCCCCCCGCGTCACTATCATCGCCCCGCCATGCCGGACCTCCTTGCGCTCGTAGCCGGCGCAGCCATCCTGACCGCGACAGCGGCGCTGGTCGTCGCGATCACCGCGCCCCGCGGCCTTCCGGCCACGCTGACCGCCCTCGGCATCGCCGCCTACGGAGCCGTCGTGCTCGCGGCGGAAGCGGTGTCGTTGGTGGGAGCGCTGGATCGGGCCGGCCTGCTCGTGGCGCAGACCCTGCTGCTCGCCGTCGCCGCGCTTGCTTGGCTCAAGACCGGTCGGCCACGGGTCTGGACGGGACCCAGCCCGCGGACGATGGGCGCCAGCGCCTTCGCCGGCGCGCGCGACCACCCGCTGATCGCAGGCCTCTGCGCCATCGCCGTCGCCTCGATGGCGATACAGCTCGTGGTCGGGCTCGTTGCCGCACCGACGAACTGGGACTCAATGACCTACCACCTGTCACGAGCCGCCTACTGGCTCCAGGAGGGCAGCGCGCTGCGCTTCGAAGGGGGCAGTCTGCGGCAGCTCGACTCGCTACCGAATGCCGAGCTTGCCACCGCCTGGACGATGGCGCTGTCGGGTGGCGACCGCTTCGTCGAGCTCGTGCAGTGGCTGGCCCTCGTGACCTGCGTCGCCGCGATCGCGGGTCTCGCGCGGTTCCTCAACTTCACGCGCGCGGAGGCTGCGGCGGCGGGGGCGCTCTTCGCGGTGCTTCCCGGGTCCGTGCTCCAGTCGGTAACCACCCAGAACGACCTCGTCACCGCGGCATGCGTCGTCGCGACCGCTCTCTTCGCCGCGCGCGGCATGCGCGACGGCCAACGGGGCATGCTCGCGTTGGCGGGGGCATCGCTCGGACTCGGGCTCGGCACCAAGGGCGCTGTGCTGATGGCCCTGCCCGCACTCGCGATCATCGCGGGCGCCGCAGCCTGGCGGTCACGCCCTTCGAAGCGCACGGTGACGACCGCGGCAGGTGCCGTCGCCGTCGGCTTTGTCCTGTTCGGGTCATTTCAGTACACGCAGAACCTCGTCGAGACCGGCAGTCCCTTCGGCCATCAGACCGAGCTGGTGGGCCGAGAGCAGTTCGGGCTTTCCGGCAACGCCGCGCGCGTTCTCTGGAACTTCGCCGACTCACCGGGCGTGACGATCTCCGTGGCGGACCGCATCTTCGACCACACGGTCGCGCGCGTGGTGCTGCCCACGGGCGACCCGGTCTCGGTAATGCGGCTCGGCACGGGCCTGGACGAGGACGTCATCGCAGCCGGACTGGTCGGTTGGCTGGTGCTCTGGCCCCTGACCCTCCTCGTGCTGATCTGGCCGCGCACTCCACTCGAGCGCCGGGCTCAAGCGGCGGCAGCGATCTCGCTGGCGCTCGCCATCGCGGTGACGATCAAGGCCACGCCCTTCAATGGCCGCATCCTCATCCCGGCAATGGCGCTGGCGGCACCGCTGCTGGCACTGGTTGCACGACGCAGCGCGGCGCTGGGTGCGACGTCCGTGCTGATGCTGGCCTCGCTGGCCTCCTGCCTGCTCCTATCCCAGACTCACCTGCTTCTTCCCGAGCGCGGCCAGCCGTTCTTCTTCGAGCGCGATCGAACAGCTCAGATGACGGTGCTTCGCCCAGAGGAGGATCCTCTGATCCGCAATGTCGAATCCCGCTTTGGATCCGACCAACCGCTGATGTTCCTCGGCGGCGAGGACTCCTGGGACTACCCGTACTTCGGCGCCGACCTGTCGCGAAGAGTCGTGCGCGTCAACCCGAACGAACTGCCGCGAGACGACGATCGCGCCCTGTGCGCCTGGCTGCGCGAGCGCATTGAGCGGGAGGGGGTTGCGGGCGTCCTCATGGTCGACACGTCGACAGAGGTGCCGGCTCCACCGGCCGCCATCGACGCCTCGCAGCCATCGCCCTCGAGCTACGTCTTCGACAAGGCAGACGTAGAGGCCGGCTGTGTCTGACGCCACCGGAGACCCGAGGCCGCTGAGCACTCCGACCATCAGCGTCGCCATCCCGGCCTACCAAGCGGAGCGCTGGATCGGCGAGACGCTCGAGAGCGTGCTTGCGCAGACGTCGCCGCCCGATGAGGTGATCGTCGTCGACGACGGCTCGACAGACGCGACGGCTGAGATCGCGGAGGGATTCGGAGCGCCGGTGCGGGTCGTGCGCCAGCGCAACGGGGGTGTGGCGGCGGCCTACAACCGGGCGTTCCGCGAGTCCAGTGGCAGCTACGTGGCGATGTGCCCGGCCGACGATCTCTGGGAGCCGCGCAAGCTGGAGCTCCAGCTCGAGGTGCTCGGAGCCCACCCGGAAGTCGACGTCACGTTCGGTGGGGCACGCTACTTCGGGCTCGAGGAGCGCGACTGCGCGGGGCCGGAGACCGCCGGGATCCTCGATCCGAGCGCCTTCTTTCCCGAGATGTACCGCGCCGATCTCGTCCCGGCGCCGACCGCGGTGGTGCGACGCGAGCTGTTCGATCGGCTCGGCGGCTTCCGCGAGGACCTCGCCTGCGAGGACTACGAGTTCTGGATGCGCGCGCTCAAGCACGGGGCGTCGTTCTTCCACGATCCCCGACTGCTCGTGCGCCTGCGCCAGCACGGGGGCAACCTGTCGGCGCAGGCCGTGTCGATGTGGGAGATGAACCTCCAGATCCACGAGCTCTATGCGCCGGATCTGGGCGACGAGCGGCTCGCGCGCCGTACGCTCGCCCACGACCTGCGGACGATCGGCCGCTCCCGCCTCGGCCTCGGCGAGGTCGACGAGGCGCGCGCGGCCTACCGAGCCTCGCTCGCCAAGACGCCCCACCCCGCCGCGCTCGGGTGGGCGCTCCTGCTGTCGGTTCCCGGCGTCGCCGGTCCGCTGCGGCATATGGCGGCGCGCCGACGGGCGTCCGAGGCGCGCGCACGATGAGGATCATCTATGTCGCGATGGCCCATGAGTATGGGCGTCCGGAGCTCGGGCCCAGCTTTGAGGAGATGAATTTCCGCAGCGCCTTCGAGGGCATGGGCCACGAGGTCCACCCGTTCGACTTCCGCGCCCGGCTCGAGGCCGTCGGACGGGAGCAGATGGAGCGCGAGCTGGTGACGCTCGCCGCCGAGGTCGAGCCCGACCTCGCGTTCTTCTTCCTCTTCGAGGACGAGATCCCGCCCGCGACGGTCCGCGCAGTCGGCGCGGCGGGGCGCTGCCCGACGATGAACTGGTTCGCCGACGACCACTGGCGCTTCGACGGCTTCACCCGCCGCTACGCCCCAGCTTTCGACTGGTCGATCACCACCGACCGTGACGCGCTGCCGAAGTACGCGGCGGCGGGCGTCGAGAACGTGTTGCTGAGCCAGTGGGGCGTGAACCGCTACGCCTATGCGAAGACCGCGGAGGCGATCGAGCACGAGGTGACGTTCGTGGGCCTGCCCCACGGCGACCGCCGCGAGGTGATCGCACGCCTGCAGCAGGCAGGTCACGACGTTCAGTGCTGGGGCGAGGGGTGGCCGGGCGGGCGCATCGACCACGCCGAGATGGTCCACATCTTCGGGGCCAGCACGATCAACCTCAACCTCTCCAACTCCTCGACTCCGCCACGCACGCTGCGATTTCGCCTCGGGGCGCTCGCGCGCGGCCGCTGGGACGACGCCCGCCAGGCCAAGCCCCGCCCGAGCCAGATCAAGGGCCGCACCTTCGAGGTGCCCGGTAGCGGAGGCTTCCTGCTCACGGAGGCTGTCCCCCACCTGGAGGAGTACTTCGTCCCAGGCCGCGAGATCGGCGTCTTCACCGACACGAACGACCTCATCGAACAGGTCGACCACTGGCTCCGCAACCCAGCACAGCGCTCAGCCGTTGCGGAGGCCGGCTATCGACGAGCGCTCGCCGAGCACACCTACGACCACCGCTTCGCGACGATCTTCGCCGCCGCCGGCCTGGCCTGAATCCGCATCGACAGCATCCGAGCGAGTGCCGCAGACGCTACGCCACCGCCGAGCCTCAGCTCGACGCCGGAACGACGCGGGCGTACACATCGCCCCAGGCCAACGGGTCGGACAGCCCTTCGAGCATGCGCTGCTGCTCCCCACGCCGATGCCAGCCGCGGCCCAAGTCCATGCTCTCCCCGGGCGAGAAGCAGAACTCGTAGTCGGCGAGCTCATCCAGCCGGGCCATGCAGGCGAAGGCGTTCTCCCTCGCCTCGTGCGCGTACTCGAACGAGAGCGCCTCGATCGGGCTTTGGAGCCCACCCAGCACGTGCGCCTCGTAGCCCTCGACGTCGATCTTGCAGAAGCGTGGGCGACCGTGCTCGGCGATCGCCGACTCGAGCGTCGTCACGGGAACCTCGACGACGTCCTCCCACGAGAACTCGGAGAAGCGGCCGCTCGAGCGCATCGAGTCAATCCAACCGGAGGACATCGACGACAAGGTGCTCGCATTCGAGATCTGCAGCTCGCGGCTGCCCTCCTCCTCGGCCAATCCAACCGGCAGGATGGTCACCTCAGGATCGCCCGAGAACCTCTCGCGGAGCGTCATGACGCAGCCCGGCTGGGGCTCCACCGCGACCACCCTCGCGCCGACAGATCGCATCACCGCCACGCGATCGCCGACGTTCGCTCCAATGTCGAAGCAGAGGTCTCCGGGCCGGAGGAAGTGGGAGTAGAGCGCCTCCATCCGCCGAGACTGCCTCCGCGCGGCGAGCTTGAGGCGCACAGCCCCGATCAGTCCTCTCGCGCTGGCCACGGGGGCGAGAGTATCCATCAGCGGGTTGGGACGAAGACTCCTCGATTAGGCTGGCGCCGTGCGTGAGCTGGGCCTCAAGCGATTCGTGACCCCCCTCCTGGACGTCGACCGCCTGGCCACAGCACCGAGTGGCTACCGGCGCTTCTTCGCCGATCTGCGCCGCTACCGCGAGCTGGCGCCGGACGAGGAGGTGAGCCTCGCCGACGCCTATCCGCAGATCCACGATCGGACTGCCACATCGGCGATCGACAGCCACTACTTCCACCAGGACGTGTGGGCGGCGCGACGGGTCGCGGACCTCAGCCCGCCGCGACACGTCGACGTCGGCTCGCGGGTCGACTACGTCGGCTTCCTCACCGCGATCACCGCCGTCACGTTCGTCGACATCCGGCCGCTCGAGGTGGACATCGAGGGCCTGACGTCGGTCGCCGGCAGCATCCTCGACATGCCCTTCGAGGACCGCTCGCTGCCCTCCCTGTCGTGCCTGCACGTCGCCGAGCACATCGGGCTCGGCCGCTACGGAGATCCGCTCGACCCGGCTGGCACGCGCAAGGCCGCGGCGGAGCTCCAGCGGGTCCTCGCGCCGGAGGGCCAGCTGCTGTTCTCCGGACCCGTCGGGCGTCCTCGCACCTGCTTCAACGCCCATCGCATCCATGCGCCCGAGGACGTCGTCGCGATGTTCCCCGAGCTCGATCTGGTCGAGTTCGCCGGCGTCGACGACCAGGGTCGCTTCCGCCGGCACCGCGAGCTCGACGAGCTCGCCGGCGAGAGCTACGCCTGCGGGCTGTTCCACTTCGTCCGGCCGAAGGACTAGCGCCCGAGCAGCCTGCGAACGCGTGCGAGCAGCGCCGTCCGCTCGTCCCGAGCGGTGCCGACGGCCGCCAGCAGGCCGGCGAAGGCCACGGCGGCGAGCACGGCGAGCGGCCAGTCCGGCTCGGGCGTAACGAGGAGGCCGACCGCGACCACCGAGCACAGGAGCGTGCGAATCGTCAGCGCGCTGAGCGCAAGGACGCCTCTCCGGGCGAGCACTCCGGCGGTCAGGACCATGGCGACCCCCCAACCGACGATGTAGGCGGTGACCGCCCCGTCGAGCCCGTGCGCGGGCACGAGGATGGCGGCGGCGACGATGTACGCGAGAACGCTGAGGAGAGTCGTCGCCATCCACATCCGCGTGAGGCCGAGCGGGACGAGCGCGGCGCCGAGAACCCATGCCACCGTCCGCAGCGCGTCCCCGACGAGCTGATGCGGAAGGAGGTCCGCCGCCTCCCCGAACTTGGCGCTGAGGAAGATCCCGATGACGTCCTCTCGAAACAGCCCGAGCGTGACGAGCACCGGCAGGACGAGCAGCAGTGCAAGGCGCAGGGTGTCGTCGATCGTCGAGCGAACGCGCTCCCGATCGCCGGCGGTATGGGCCTCGGTTATCGCCGTGAAGCTCAGGAAGACAACGGAGGCGACGATCACCCCGAGCAGCTGGACCGAGATCAGCTGCAGCGCCTGGAAGATCCCCGCCGCGGCGACGCCGTCGCCCTTCAGGACGAACGTCCTGACGACGAGCTCCGCGACCGTCGCCGCGACGCCGACGAAGAGCGAGGCGAAGCCGATGCCGAGCATCCCACGGACGATCGGCTCGCGCAGGCGCTCGGGGCGCAGGCCGGCGAGCAGCGCAAGCCTGATGCCGGTGCGGCGCACGAGCCCGCGGAGCCTCCAGCTCAGAGCTGCCGCGAAGGCCAGGTTCCCGACCGCCAGAGCGACCACCGCTCCCTCGAGGCCCGCCACCACCACCCCGACGATCGAGGCGAGCGTCAGCGTGATGCCGAAGAAGATGTTGGAGCCCTGGACGCCGGCGACGTCGCGGAAGCCCTGCAGCGCGTGGACGAGCGGGCCCTGTACCGCGACGATCGGGACGGTCAGGGCGGCGAACACGATCAGCAGCGCGCGATCGTCGTCGAGCAGCCACGGGGCGAGGACGCCGGACGACGCGGCGATCAGCAGGGCCAGCACCGCGGCCACCGCCAGCGGCAGCGAGAACGACACCTCGAGCGCGGTCTTCAGGCCGTCTCGGTCCCCGCGAGCGCGGCATTCGGCTACGACGCGCGTCGTCCCGAGCCCGAGGCCGAGCCCAGATGCCGCGCTGAGCGCGGCGAGCAGCGTGAAGACCTGACCGTAGAGGCCGAACCCGTCAGGCTCGAGGCCGACCGCCAGCACCTTCGTGCGGAGGACTCCGAGAAGCCCGACGACCACAGTCGCGCCCGACCCGAGCAGCGCCGCCGCGAGCAGGCTGTTCGAACCGGCCGAGCCGCTGCTGGCTATCTCGCGCGCGGCCGAATCCTCCTCGGCGCTCCGGAAGTCGGCGCCCTCGGTCATGCCGCCCGCACAGCGCGATCGACGAGGGTCTCCAGCTGATCGACGATCGCCCGGAGCGAGATCTCGTCCGCCGTGCGCCTCGCCCCCCCGAGCAGCCGCGCAGCGAGCCCTTCCTCCTCGCGCAGCCTGGTCAGTGCGGCGACCAGCCCGGTCACGTCGCCTGGCTCGAACAGCAGCGCGTTGACGTCATGGCGCAGGTACTCCTGCGGGCCGCCGGGAGCGCTGGTGATCACGAGCGTCCCGGCGGCGAGCGCCTCGAGCAGCCCGAGCGCGTAGGCCTCCACCCCGATCGAGGGGAAGACGAGGACGTCGTGGTCTTGCAGCAGATCGCGCACGCGCGTCCGTGGAACCTCGCCGAGCCATGTGATGCGCTCGGCGACGCCGAGCTCCGCCGCGAGCATGCGAACGCGCTCGAGATAGGCCGGCTCGTCGACGGGTCCGGCGACGGTGAGCGTGAGGCCCCTGTCGCTCGCGGCCAACGCGCGCACGGCGACGTCGAGCCCCTTGCGCGGCTCGATCCGGCCGGCGAACAGCAGCCTCCGCGGAGGCTGGGCCGGAGGCGTCGGGCGCGCGAAGGCATCCACATCGACCCCGCAGCGAACGACCTCGCGCCGGCGCGGTCGCCAGCCCCGGCGCGTGTGCTCGCGCTCGAGCCATTCGCTGACGAAGCACACGACGCCGTCACGCTCGATTCGCGGCGCCCGCAGCTCGATCCGTGAAGCCGCGACGCGACCGATCAGCTCTCGCGGCAGCCGCGCCCCAAGGCGGTCAAGTCGAGCCCACGGCAGGTGCAGCGAGCCCGGACGCTCGTAGAGCACCCAGCGGTCGTGGAGCTGGTAGAGAACCGGCACGCCCGCCTCGTGCGCCATCCGCAGCGAGGTCTTCACGATCCCTCGGCAGTGCCAGACGATCACGGCGTCCAGGCCTTGGGCGAGCGCCTCGTCCATGACCCGTGCGTCATGGGTGACGGCGCGCAGCCCGGCCATGGGCCGACGCCAGGGGGCCAGGACGTAGTCGAGCTCGCGTCTGACCTCGACGCCGTCGACCGCGTCGGCGGCGCTGGATGCCCGGGGATCGAAGCCCTCGCCGCAGGTGAGCATCGTCACCTCGTGGCCGCGCGCCGCGAGACCGCTCATCACGTCGGCGCAGATCTCGCCGTAGCCGCCCCGGGCGGCCGGCGGGTAGCTGTTGTTGATGCCGAGCAGGCGCAGAGGCCGCCGCGCGGCGTCGGTCTGGAGGGACGCCATGACGCGACGACCCTATCCCGCCCGGATCTAGAATCGGTACATGGCCGACACCGATCCCCAGGCGGCGAGCGACGTCGGCGCCATCGCTCCGCGAAAGGGCCTGCCCGACGTCACGCCGGCGATGGTCACCTGCGACGACGACCCCGGCTTCCTCGCCGAGGCGCTCGACGTGACGATCGGCGAGGGCATGGCCGAGCCCGTTCTGGTGATCGACATGTCGCGCGGGGACGGTGTGCGCCGGGTCTGCGCCGAGCGCGGCGACGCGATCCGCTACGTGGCGGCGCCGGACTCGCAAGGGGTGTCGGACTCGCGCAACCGCGCCGTGGCCGGCGCGCGTACCCGCTATCTGCTGTTCCTCGACGCCGATGCGCTGCCGACACCCGGATGGGCAGCGGCGATGCGCGGCGCCTTCGATCGCGCGGATCGCGTCGCGATCGTCGGCGCGCGCTGCCCCGCGCGCTGGACCGATCGCCCGCCGCGGCTGTTCCGCACCGCGCTGGCGGGAGATTTCCTTTCGCTCTTCGAGCTCGGCGACGAGCCGATCGACGTGCCGCGGATCATGGGCACCAGCTACGCGATCGACCTCGAGCGCGTGCCGGCCGAGCCGTTCCCGCTCGAGCTGGGGTTCGGCCCCGGCTCGCAGCTCGCCGGCGAGGAGGTCGAGCTCTGCGAACGAGCCCGCAGCGAGGGATGGCGCGTGCGCTACGAGCCCTCGGCCGTCGTCTTCCACACGATCCGCCCGGGCCGGGCGACCTGGCGCTCGATGCTGCGTCGCGCCTTCCACGCCGGCCAGGAAGGCCGGCGGCTCGGACGCCGGCTCGATCCGCTGCCGCGGCGCGCACGACCGGCCGACCGCCTCTTCCAGGCGGCGATAACTCCAGCGTTCGCCGCCGGGATGCTCGTCGGGCCGCGCGCCGACGCGGACTAGCCGCGCAGCCGCGCAGCCGCGCGATCGCCCGCTGCACGCGCGGCGAGCGGTCGATCAGGAAGTGGCGCGCATAGGCCGCTGCTCGCGCCGGCAGCGGGAGATAGCCGAACCGCGGCACACGGTCGAAGCGGCGTCCGATCGAGTCGTAATCGACCTCGTCGTCGAGCTTGCGGAAGCAGACCGTGCGGTAGCTGATGGCACCCTCGAGCTCCCAGGACGGGCTCGACTCCAGGAACCGCACGACCATGTTCACCGACGGCAGGTAGGCATCGTCGAGCACGATGCGACCGCCGACCTTCAGCTGCCGCGCGGTGAAGAACCAGTCGAGTGCCGGGAACGGGAAGAGGTGCGCGCCGTCGAGCAGCGCGAGGTCGAGTGGCTCGGGGCTCCATCCACCGGTGAGCGCCTCATCGGACGGCTGGGCGAGAAACGTGACGTTCTCGGTGGAGATGCCGTGCTCGCCGCACCAGGCGCGAATGCGGTCGTGCTCGCCTGGAGCGGGCGAGATCACCGTGTGCGAGGCACCTCGCGCGGCGAAGACGATCGACGATGCGCCCGATCCCGTCTCCAGCGTCGTCATGCCCGGTTGGACCGTCTGCTCGAGCCACTCGAGGGCGGACCACGCGAGCCCGAAGTAGGCGTCTCCGGCCCCGTGGAGGCTGGGCGGAGCGGAGCGGAGCTGCTGCGTCAGCGAGGCGTGGATCGGCCAGAGGATAGTCGCAGGCACGTCAGGGGCGCCGCCCACGCACTTACCATCCGCCACCATGCGCGTCGCCTTCTCCCTGCTGACGCTTTTCCCCGGTCGCGTCGGCGGATCCGAGTCGAACGTGCGCGGGCTGCTGGGTCAGTTCGCGGAGGGCAACGGCCCCGATCACGTCACCGTCCTGGCCAACCGTCACGTGCTGGCCGCCTACGGCGGCTATGAGCGCGGACCGGTCCGGCTGCGCCATGTGCGCAGCTACCGGCCCGGCGATGGCAATGCGACGCGACTGCTGGCGATGACGTCGGCAGCGATCGCCCCGCGGATGGTCGCTCGCGATGTGCCGCGCGACTTCGACGTCCTCCACCACCCGGTGACCGTTCCGATTCCGCGGTTGCGGGACGTCCCGACGGTGACCACCGTCCTCGATCTCCAGCACCACGAGATGCCCCAGTTCTTCTCACGCGGCGAGCGGCTCTTCCGTCGCTTTGCCTACGACAGGGCGGCTCGCAGGGCGGACCACGTGCTCACGATCAGCGAGTACTCGCGCAGCAAGCTGATCGAGATCGCCGGCGTGGCGCCGGAGCGGGTGACGGCAGTCCACCTCGGGATCGATCATGAGCGGTTCACTCCAGAGGCGAGCGCCACCGATGCCGCTCTGAAGGAGCGGCTTTCGCTCCCCGAGCGGTTCGTCGTCTATCCCGCCAACCTGTGGCCGCACAAGAACCACGAGCGGCTGATCGACGCGATGGGACAGCTCGAGGATCCGGACGTTCATCTCGTCCTGACGGGCCAGGGCTACGGCCGTCTTGCAGAGCTCGACGAGCGTGCGCGGCGGGCGGGCGTCGCCGATCGCGTCCACCATCTCGGGTATCTCGAGCCCGACGAAGTGCCCGCGCTCTACCGGTCAGCGCTCGCGATGGTGTTCCCGAGCCTCTACGAGGGCTTCGGAGCGCCCCCGGTGGAGGCGATGGCGTGCGGCTGCCCGGTCGCCTGCTCGACGAGCGGCTCGCTCGCCGAGGTCGCCGCCGGCGCCGCGCTGACCTTCGACCCGGAGTCCGCCGAGGAGATCGCGGCAGCGATCGAGCGCATCGCGAACGATTCGGGCCTACGCGATCGCCTGAGAGCGAAGGGGATCGGACACGCCGCGAGCTTCACATGGGAGGCCGCGGCACGCGGGCACGTCGCCGCCTACGAGCGGGCCATCGAGATCCGTCGTGCGTAGTTCCCCGCTGGGCGTCTAGGAGGGGATGGCCGCGGCGTGCTCGCGGTACCAGGCGATGGTCTGGGCGAGACCGGTCTCGAGGGGGGTGCTGGCGGTGAAGTCGAACTGCTCGCGGGCGCGGCTGGTGTCGAGGCAGCGGCGGGGCTGGCCGTCTGGCTTTGAGATGTCCCACACGAGCTCTCCCTCGAACCCGGTCAGGCGGGCGATCAGCTCTGTGAGGTCACGGATCGTGATCTCGCTCGAAGCACCGATGTTCACAGGCTCGGGGTCGTCGTAGCGCTGGGTGGCGGAGACGATCGCCTCAGCGCAGTCCTCGACATAGAGGAACTCCCTCGAGGCGGACCCCGTCCCCCAGCACACCACCTGGTCGCGACCCGCGACCCTCGCCTCCTCGCACTTGCGGATCAGCGCGGGGATCACGTGGCTCGACTCGAGGTCGAAGTTGTCCCCGGGTCCGTACAGGTTCACCGGCATCAGATAGACGCCGTTCAACCCGTACTGCTCGCGGTAGGCCTGCAGCATCACCAGCAGGGCCTTCTTGGCGACCCCATACGGAGCGTTCGTCTCCTCAGGGAAGCCATTCCACAGCTCATCCTCAGAGAACGGGACAGGGGTGTGCTTGGGATAGGAGCAGACCGTTCCCACCTGCACGAACTTCCCAATGGCGCCTCGGCGAGCCTCCTCGATCAAATGCAGGCCCATCGCCATGTTCGCGAAGAAGTAGCGGCCCGGGTTGTCCCGGTTCGCACCGATCCCCCCCACCTCAGCCGCCAGATGAACCACCGTGTCCGGCTTCGAGTCCTCAAAAGCGCGCGCAACCGCAGCGGCATCGGTCAGGTCGTAGTCGGCACGGCGCGGCACGAACACCTCGGACGCGCCCGCCCGCTCAAGACGCTCACGCACCCGCGAGCCGAGGAACCCCGCGCCCCCCGTGAGCAGAACCCGCCTGCCGTCAACGCCATCAGCCATCCCGAACAGCCTAACGACCGCTGAGGCGCCTGCGGAGCGCTCGCAGTGCGTGATAGACGAGCACGATCAGTTTGCTCATCGCCCGATTGACCACGACAGGAAGGGAATGGCCGGCTCCATGGAGACCTGCGATTTCCGCGTGCTCCTCGAACTGCCGCTCGAAGCCCTCCATGCTCTGAGTGCCCTCAGTCATTCGAAAGCTCGAGAGCGTGCGCTCCAGCACCACGGGCGGATGGCGGCGACCGACTCTCAGCCAGAAGTCGTAGTCGTGGGAGATCCGGTAGCGCGGGTTGAGCGGACCGGCCTCCTCGAATGCCTCGCGGCGCACGAACGTCGCCGGGTCGGAGACGAAGTTCTGGGTCAGGTAGAGCGGATAGGACCAGCGGCGCAGCAGCCAGTTCTTGTAGGCCGTCACAGCGCGTCTGATCTCCTGGCCGTCGCCGTCGATGATGTCGCAGTAGCCGCTCACCCACATCGCCCCGGGGTTCGCCGCGAAGGCCTCGCCCACCGCCCGCAATGCCCCGGGGTGGTAGAGGTCGTCGGCGTTGAGCCACGCGATCACGTCTCCGCTCGTCATCGCCACGCCTTTGTTGACGGCGTCAACACGGCCTTCGTCAGGCTCCGAGACGAACCGGACGCCCTCGGAGCGCTCGAGAATCGCGACGGTGCCGTCGGTCGATCCACCGTCGACCACCACGTGCTCGAGCTTTGGATAGTCCTGCGCTCGAACGCTGTCGATGGCCTCCTCGATCGTCTCAACGGCGTTGAACGAAGGGGTGACGACGCTGATGGAGGGGAGGTCGGCCACTTGAACGGTCAATATATGGACGCGCTGCCCGCAACTACGTCCACGACCGCGCATTGCAGGAGACATGGAGCGGAGAAATCTGAGCTTGGCGGTCGTCCCCGCCTACAACGAGTCGGACACCGTCGCGGGCGTGGTGCGCTCGCTGCGCGAGTCGGCGCCCGACTTCGACGTGCTGGTGATCGACGACGGCTCGACAGACGCCACAGCGGACCTCGCACGCGCCGCCGGCGCCAAAGTCCTGCGCCATCCGTTCAACCTGGGAATCGGCGGGGCGGTCCAGTCGGGTTTCGTCTTCGCCCTCGAAAACGGCTACGAGCGGATGATCCAGGTCGACGGCGACGGTCAGCACATGGCCGGTGAGATAGCGGTGCTCGAGAAGGCGATGGACTCGGGGCCCCAGATCGACATGGTCTGCGGCTCGCGCTTCCTGACTGACAGCGGCTACCCGGCGCCGATCAGCCGCCGCACCGGCATCCACATATTCGCCTTCCTGCTCTCGCGAATCGTCGGGCAGCGCGTCAGCGACCCGACATCGGGCTTCCGCCTCTACAACCGCCGCGCGATCGCGATCTTCGCGCAGGACTACCCGCACGACTATCCCGAGGTCGAAGCCGTGCTGATGGTCCACTTCCACCGGCTGCGGATGCGAGAGGTGCCGGTCAAGATGCTCGAACGCGGCGGAGGGATCTCCTCGATCCGATCGGGCAAGTCGGCCTACTACATGGTCAAGGTGCTGCTCGCGATATTCGTCGGCCTCCTCCGTCGTCGACCTGTGGTCGACCCCGGTGACGACGCGCCCGTCGTGGCCGCTCACGGCATCTGATGGAAACCCGCATCCAGATAGTCGCCATCGTCGGATCCGCCGGCCTGCTCTTCCTCGTGCTCGAGCTCGTTCGGCGGCGCAGCCTCTTGGAGCGCTATGCGATCTTGTGGCTCTTCAGCGCTCTGGCGCTGTTGGCGCTGGCCGTGTGGGGCGGCCTGCTGGAGACGATCTCCAAGACGATCGGGATCATCTACCCGCCCAACGCGTTGTTCCTGATCGCGTTCGGCTTCGTCCTGGTCCTGCTGCTGCACTTCTCGATAGTCGTCTCCCGCTTGGCCGATCAATCGAAGGTCCTCGCCCAGCGAATGGCGATACTCGAGGAGCGCCAGGAACGCGAAGAGATCGAGGACATCGCGGCACAGGGGATCCTCGAGCGTACGAGCAGCGAGTAGCGACGGCGGCGTGATGTGGCGAATGCGCCCTGGGGAGCGTCTAGCTCTCCTGCGGCGCCTGGCGCAGGATGCCCGCCACCAGGATCCGCTCCCCCCGGTCGAGCGACAGCAGGTAGTAAGCCGCCCAGTAGGCGACCAGTCCGCCGATGGATGCCGAAGCGACGCCGAGCACGCTCTCCGGGTCCAGCACGAGACGGACCGCCACCAGGCCGGCGGCGAGCGCCATGCCCAGCGTCCACGCCGGCACGAACGCTCGTCGCAGCAGCTCGCCGGCCGGCACCGGCACGGCCCGCAGGGTGATCCGCAGGAGGTAGGGGAACAGCACGACGTACGGGATCGCCATGGCGAGCGCGACGCCGTCGAGGCCGAGCAGCGGGGTCAGGACGAGCGCCAGCGCGACGCTCGTGACGGCGACCATGACGGCCCAGCGCGCCAGGTCGCGCGCCCGGCCGACCCCGATGAGCAGCGCCGCCGCGACGCCGCTCATCCCGTTCAGCAGCCAGTGGCTGAGCAGGATCGTCATCGCCGGGCCAGCCTCGCGGAAGTCGTCGCCGAGCCAGACGTCGAGGATCGGGCCGGCGAGCACCATGCCCGTCACCGCGATCGGCACGACGAGCGCGAGCGTGTAGCGCGAGCCGCGGACCAGCAGCTCGCGCAGGCGGCGCTCGTCGCCCCCGGCGTGGTAGCCGGAGGCGGCCGGGAGGACCGTCACGGTGACCGCGGCGTTGAGCGCGCGGATCAGGTTGTGCGCGCGCACCGGACCCTCGAGCAGGCCGACGGCGGTCGGCGACTTGAAGACGCCGAGCAGCGTCCGGCCGATCACGTAGACGGCCGCGCTCGCCGCTTCGGCGAGTGAGATGTAGCCGGCGATGCCGAACAGGTCCCGCGCGACCGCGCTTGTCGCGAGGCGCGGGCGCAGGCGCCACGGCAGCCCCACCCCCTTCGCGACGGCCATGCAGCCGAGCCCGGCGAACAGGGGAATCGCAGCGCCGGCGCCGAGGATGCTCCATAACGGAGCGTCGGCGAAGGCGAGGCCAAGCACGAGTGCCGCGTAGGCGATCAGCGAGACGATCTCAGTGCCGGCCACCAGCACGAACCGGCCCCGGGCGCGCAGCGCGTCGCGGTACACCGTGAGCGGCCAGCCGACGAGCGTCACCGCTCCGACCGCGACCGCGCCCAGCCGCGCCTGGCGCGCGAGCTCGGAGGAGAGGTCGAGCGCTTCCGCCAGGCCGGCCCCCAACACGACGAGCAGGAGCCCGCTCGCCGCCCCGGCCCCGACGTAGAGCAGGGCGGCCGTCGAGAACGCCGCCGAGCCCTCGGCCTCGTCGCGTGCCGCGGCCAGCGTGCGGACCGCGGCGCCCGCCGCGGCGTTCTGCACGATCAGCAGATAGCCGGCGAGCGCATTCAGCAGCCCGTACACCCCGAGCTCCTGGAGCGACAGCCGCCGCGCCAGCACGGTGACGATCGCCAGCATCACCACGAGGCCCATCACCTGCGCCGCCTGCTGCGCAAGGGAGCCCGTCGCGAGCCGGCGTGCGTCGCTCATGGGCGTATCTTCTCGCGGGTGAGTCAGACGCCTCCCACCGGGACGATCTCCGCGCACGTCGAAGCGGCCGCACACATCCCCCGCCGCGACGTGCTCGGGGTGCCGATCGCCGTCACCGACTACGAGGGAGCGCTGGCGGTGATCGACGCCATGGTCGAGCGGCGCGAGCGCGGATGGGTGTGCGCAGCGCCGGCGATGTCGCTCGTCACCGCCCAGGACGACCCGCTGCTGATGGAGGCTCTGACCGAGGCGACGCTGACGGTGCCGGACGGGATGCCGGTCGTGTGGGCGGCGAATTTGCTCGGCGAGCAGCTGCAAGGGCGTGTCTACGGACCGGAGCTGATGGAGCGCCACTGCGCGCGCGCCGCGACCACGGGACAGCGGGTGTGGCTCTATGGCGGGCACGACGAGGTTGCACTCGCGGCGCTGGCCGCAAACCTCCGGCGCGACCATCCGGGCATCCAGATCGTGGGCTGCTGGTCACCCCCGCACCGCGAGCCGACCGCCGCCGAGGATGCGGAGACGGCCGAGCGGATCAACCGCGATCGGCCGGACGTGGTCTGGGTCGGCCTCGGCATGCCCAAGCAGGAGCGCTGGATGGCCAGGCTGCGCCCCCAGCTCGAAGCGCCGGTGCTGTGCGGCGTGGGAGCGGCGTTCGACTTCCACGCCGATCGCGTCTCCCAGGCGCCGCGCTGGATGCAGGACCGCGGCCTCGAATGGCTGTACCGGATCACCCAGGAGCCGAAGCGGCAGCTGCCCCGCTACCTGAAGGCCAATCCGCGCTTCGCGGCCGGCGTGGCGCGCCAGTACCTGCGCGAGCGCGGCGAGCGGCGTTCGCCTTAGACTCGGCCTGTGTCCGAGCCAGTAGCCACCCCGACCCCTCGGACGGGGAGCGACGCGAAGACCGGCGCGCCCCTCGTCACGGGCGGCACGGGGTTCGCGGGCAAGCACCTCGTGGCGCTCCTGTCCACGAGCGACACGCCACCGGCAGCTCCAGCGAGCGCCGAGCTCGACCTCTGTGACGGCGCCGCGGCGCTCGCCTTCGTCCATGCCCAGCAGCCCGCGGCCGTCTTCCACCTGGCGGCCTTCAGCTCACCGAGCCGCTCCTGGGACCGGCCCGACGCCGTGGTGCTGAACAACGTCCGGATGACGATCAACCTCCTCGAGGCGGTCCGCCGCGAAGCGCCCGGGGCGACCCTCGTGCTGGTCGGCTCGGGCCAGGTGTACGGCGAGCCGGCGGACCTGCCGACCAGCGAGAACGCTCCGCTCGCACCCGGCAACCCGTATGCCGTGTCGAAGGCCACCGCAGACCTGCTCGGCGGCCAGTACGCCGAGGCGTTCGGGCTGCGCATCGTCCGCCTGCGGCCCTTCAACCACGCCGGGCCGGGGCAGTCGGACGAGTACGTCGTCAGCGACCTGGCGCGCCAGGTCGCGGAGGCCGAGGCGGCAGGCGCGAAGGAGCTGGTGCTGCGCACGGGAGACCCCGCCTCGGCGCGCGACTTCACGGACGTGCGCGATGTGGCGAGGGCCTACCGCCTCGCCGCGACCCTCGACGGAGGGGTGTTCAACGTGTGCAGCGGACGCTCCGTCTCGGTTTCGGATCTGGTTCGGATGGTGACCGAGCATGCGCGCATCCCGATTCGCCATGAAGTCGATCCAGGTCGCCTGCGAGAGCACGACGCCCGGGTCATGTGCGGCTCGCACGCGGAGCTGACCGAGGCGACCGGCTGGAAGCCCGAGATCCCGATCGAGCAGACCGTGGCGGACACGCTCGACTGGTGGCGCAGCCGCCTCTCGCGCTAGCCCGCCGGGCGCTGCCGTGAAGGCGTCAGCCAGGCGTCGAAGCGGTCAACGCCGACGTGGTCCCAAGAGGCGCCCCAGCCTCCTTCGCGAGCGCCAGACGGGCTTCGACTGGAGCTCGAGGCGGCGCTCGGCGGCTACGACGTCGCGCATCAGCCTCCGCTGGGCGAGCCGCTGCTCCTCCATCGCCGCGTCCAGGTCGGCGAGCAGCAGGGCCGCGCCGTCGCCGACGGCAGGAGGCGGGCCCTCCACGATCCGCTCGAGCGCCTTGGCGAGCGCCGCGGTCGAGGTCTCCCAGGAGGGCCAGCGGGAAGCCGTCTCCAGCGCGCCGTCGCACAGCCGGTCGAGCAGCGCCCGGTCGCGCGCGAGCAGGTCGATCCAGCCCGCGGTGCCGGGCACGTCGTCGAAATCGGCCACCACGCCGTTCACCGCGTGGCGCACGTACTCGTCGTGGCCGGTCACGGGCCAGACCACGCAGGTCGCGCCGCAGTGGAAAGCCTCGAGCGGCGGGGTGAAGACGCCTTCGACGCGGGAGAGCTTGAGCAGCACGTCGGCCTCGCGGTAGACGTCGGGCATCGCCGCGTGCGGCAGCGGCCCGAGCACCCGGTCGAACGCCGCTCGAGTTCGCTCGTCGGGCTCCTCCGGCGCTACGAGGGTGGTGTGCAGCGGCGCGGTGGCGCCCTCGAGCACGGCGAGGGCGTCCTGTACGCCCTTGAACCAGAGCCCCGCGCCGCCCTCCACGAGCACGCGCAGCGGGGCCTCCTGGTCACCCGGGAGCTGGGGCGGCGAGAAGGCTCCCTTGTCGATCCCGTTCGGCACGTGGAAGCAGGGCGCCTCCGGGCGCAGGTCCCCCAGGAGCTCCGCGATCCAGGCGGCCTCGGTGACGAAGGCGACCGGGAGATCGTGGGTGGCGGCCGCGCCGAAGCGCTCGACCTCCCCCGGGCGGTAGACCCGCTCCTCGAACTGCTGGACGAAGTAGACATGCCGGCGCGCGGGTATCGAGAACAGCGAGTAGGCGGTCCGCCACCACGTGGCCACCGCCACGTCCCACTGGCGCCCGGCGGCCTCCTCGACCGTCACGAGCCGCACCCCCGGAGCGGGATCCGGCCCGTCCGCGCCCTCCCACACCGCGATCGATACCTCCATCGCGTGGTCCCGGGCGAGGCCGCGCGCATGCTCGAGAACCGCCCCGACGCCCCCGGAGGGCCCCAGCGCACCGAGGATGAAGCACACGCTCAAGCTCATGGGTCAGCGGCAACAGCCTAGTCCCCCGCGCCCGCGACAATGGCGCCGTGAGCGTTCTCCACAGGACGAGATCCCGTCGCGACACCACGTGGGTGCGCCGGCCCTCGGGGCTCGTGCGCCCTCGGACGACGATCCTGATGCCCGCGTACAACTCCAACCGGACCATCAGGGAGTCGGTCGAGAGCGTGCTGGCCCAGACCGTGGAGGACTGGGAGCTGATCGTGGTCGACGATGCCTCTCCCGAGCGCACCGCAGATGCGCTCGAGGGGCTCGACGACGATCGGATCGGCATCGCTTGCCATGCGCGCAACCGCAACACGAGCGGCGCGCGCAACACGGCCCTCCTCGCGGCGCGGGCGCCGCTGGTGTCCCAGCTCGACGCCGACGACGTCTGGGAGCCGAGCTATCTCGAGGAGATCCTGCCCCGCTTCGACGACCCGCGCATCGGTCTCGCCTACTCCAACGCCTCGCTCATCGGGCACCCTGAGGGCCTCGACGACTACATCGGCGACCCGGCCCTCCACCCGATCGATCGCTTTCCCCGGTTCGCCGAGCGGAACCCGATCCCGGCGCTGACGGCGACCATGCGCGCCGAGGCCGTGCGCCGCGCGGGCGGCTACGCCACCTGGCTCTGGTCCGCCACCGACTACCACCTGTACGCGAAGCTGATCGTGGCGGGGTGGCGCTTCGACTACGTCCCGCGCAAGCTCGCCCGCTATCGCTGGCCGACGAGCACGGCCAAGAGCTCACAGGCCAGGCGCGTCGAGCTGACCGACCTGCAGCTGTGGCTCGGGTTCATGCTCCGTCACCCATTGACGCCCGGTCCGCGGCGGCAGGTCCGCAGGGGCCTGCGCCGGGAGCTCGGCCGGGTCGCCGGGCGCGCCGAGCTGCGCCCCTAGCCTACGATCCGCCCCTCCCATGGACCTGCCCTCTCCGATCGCGCCGGCCCTTCGATGATCGGGGTCTTCGGCTGCGCCACAGATCAGGCGGAGGTCGCCGCGCTCACTCCGAGCGTCCTCGATGGGTGGATGGGAATGGGCCCACGCGTCGCGGAGTTCGAGGCGCGGCTCGGGGATCACCTCGGCGCGCCGATGGTGATGGTCGACAGCGGCTCGAACGCGCTGCACCTCGCCGTCAAGGCGCTCGACCTCCCACCCGGGTCCGAGGTGATCGTCCCCTCGCTCACCTGGGTTGCCTGCGCGAACGCAGTCGCCCTCTGCGGTCACCGGCCGGTGCTGGCGGACGTGAACCTCGAGACCCAGAGCCTCGACCCGGAGGCGGTCGAGCAGGCATCGAGCGCCCAGACGCGGGCGATCATGGTCGTCCACTACGCAGGCAAGCCGGCCGACATGGACGGCCTGCTCTCCTTCGGCCTGCCGGTCATCGAAGACGCCGCGCACGCGATCGACTCCGAGCTGGACGGACGGCGCTGCGGCACGATCGGCGAGATCGGCATCTACAGCTTCGACAGCGTGAAGAACCTCGCGACGCCTGACGGGGGCGGAGTGACCTCGCCGCACGAGCAGATGCTCGAGCGGGTGCGGCAGCTGCGCTACTGCGGGATCGGCCGCTCGGGCTATGCCGCGTCGGGCGCGGGCGGCCGTTGGTGGGAGACGGAGATAGGCGAGCCCTTTCCACGCGCGCTGCCCAACGACGTGTCGGCGAGCGTGGGCTTGGCCCAGCTCGCCAAGCTGCCCGACAACCAGGCGCGGCGAAAGGCGATCTGGGAGACCTACCAGCGCGAGCTTGAACCTCTCGAGTGGCTGCGCACTCCCACCGAGCCGGGTGCGCGCGAGCGCCACTCCTACTTCACCTATCTGGTCCGCGTTCAGGACGGGCGGCGCGATCGGCTCGCGGAGACGCTGCTGGCGGCGGGGATCTACACCACGCTCCGCTACCACCCGCTCCACCTCAGCGACGCCTACCGCTCGGATCGGCCGCTTCCCAACTGCGATCGCCTCTCGGAGGAGGGCCTCAACCTGCCGCTGCATCCCAGGATGAGCGATGGGGACGTGGAGAAGGTGATCGAGGCGGTGACCTCCTTCCGATGACGGACGGGGCGACCGGCGAAGCGCCCGGCGACGGGGCGACCGTTGAAGCGGGCCGCGAGGGCGCGCCCGCCGAGCGCAAGCTGCTGATCTGCGGCACCCGCACCTTCGCGGAGGAGGTGGCGGACCTGGCGTCCGAGACGCCCGGCTGGCAGGTAGCCGGCTTCGTGGAGAACCTCGAGCCGGCCAAGGCCGGGAGCACCCTCGAGGGCCGACCGATCGTCTGGGTCGACGACCTGCCGGAGATGGCGGCGGATCACTGGGCGGTCTGCGCGCTCGTCACCACCAAGCGGCACCGCTTCACCGAGCAGGTCGCGGCGCACGGCGTCCCGTTCGCCACCCTCGTCCATCCGTCTGCGCGGATCTCGGAGCGCAGCACGCTCGGCGAGGGGACGATCGCGAGCGTCGGGGCGATCGTCGCCGCCCACACCTCGGTGGGAAGCCACGCGATCCTCAACCGGGGCGTGCTCGTTGGCCATCACACGACCATCGGCGACCACGTGAGCGTGCTCCCCGGCGCGAACATCGCCGGCAACACGCGCATCGGCGACGCCGCGTTCATCGGCATGGGAGCGATCGTGCTGGACAACGTGGAGATCGGGCCCCGGGCCGTCGTCGCGGCCGGCTCGGTCGTTACGCGCGACGTGCCGGAGGGAGTGCAGGTGATGGGTGTGCCGGCGCGTCCTGTGACCGAGGTTCCCGAGGGGCGCTGAGCGGCAGGCCGAGCATCCGCCGGGCCTCGGCGGCGCTCGCCAGCGGCCGGCCGGCGAGCGCTGCCAGCGCCACCGTGCGCTCGACCAGCGCGACGTTGGTGGCAGGCTCGCGGGTCGCGTAGTCCATCAGCGGGCTGTCCTCCAGGCCGGTGCGCACGTGGCCGCCCATGAACAGCGCGAGCCCGTTGACCCGCAGCTGGAAGCGCCCCAATCCGGCCGCGGCCCAGACGGTGGCCTCGGGGAGCTCCTCGACCAGCTGCGCGAGGCTCGCCGCCTTGGCCGGCGCCGTGTTCACGTTGCCGAGCAGGACGTTCGCGTAGAGCGGCGGCTCGAGCAGGCCCCGCTCGAGGAGATTCCTCGCCAAGGCCGCCATCCCGAGGTCGAAGACCTCGAGCTCCGGCTTCACGCCGACCTCGCGCATGCGGCCGGCAAGCGCCTCGATCGTCTCGATCGAGTTGACGCTCGGGCCGTCGCGGAAGTTCAGGGAGCCGAGGGTCAGGCTCGCCATGTCGGGCTTGGCGTCTCCGGTGAGCCCGAGCACCTCCATGCGGCGCTCGAGGTCCGGCCAGTTGCGGCCGCTGGTGGTCACGCAGACGACCAGGTCGGGGCAGCGGCGCCGAATCTCCGGGATGAAGGCCTCATAGGCCTCGCGGCGCCAGGTGGGAGCCTCGCTCTCGTCGCGCGCGTGCAGGTGGACTATCGCGGCGCCCGCTCGGTGGCACCGCTCGGCGTCCTCGACGATCTGCTCCGGCGTGACCGGAACCGCGGGGACCTGGTCGCGACGCGGGACCATCCCCGTCATCGCGACGTTGACGATCAGGGGCGGCCAGTCGGGCGCCCCGTTGTGAGCAGCGAGGCTTGGCCTGTCAGCAGTCGAGACTCCGATCGAGCTCATCGTGCACCCATCGTTACACGGAGCCGAGGCCGAGCCGTCCGAGGACGGTGGCGGCGTTCGCTCCACCACTAGCATCCCCTCGATCGTGGCCCGTGGCGGATCCTAGGAAGATGTCGAGGTTCGCCCTCATCGGGTCCGCGTCGATGGTCGAGGCCTGTGCGCCGGCCGCGGGCGCCGAACTGGAGCCTCTGCGCTTCGATGGCACGCCGAGCCTGGAGCAGGTCCTGTCCGAGGCGCCGGAGGCGATCGTCGCCTTCGCCCCCACGGCTGAGGAGCGGGCGCTCGCCGACGAGTCAGGCCTGCCGGCGCTGATCTGGTGGGAGCGCGAGATACCCGACTCGACCGACGGGCCGCGGCCCAACCAGAGACTGATCGCGGGCGGCTCGCTGGACGAGCGCCTGTGGCGCTCGGTGCCGCCGCCCGTGGCCGACCGCCTCTACGCCGACCCGGCGCTCGAAGGGCCGGCGCGGGCAGCCTGGATCGGGCCGCGGACGGCTCGGCGAGATGCCTACCTCACCCACTTCGGGCGGGAGGACGAGCTCCTCGACGAGGACCCGGAGGCGGTGGTCGCCGTGAACCTCCACGACGACGAGCGGGCGACCTGCGAGCACCGCGCGCTCTGCGCCCTCGCCCAAGGCCGGCTGCTGGTGAGCGAGACGCTCACGCCCTCACGCGGGCTCGAGCCGGGCATCGACTACCTCGAGGCGCGCGACTTCGACGATCTCTTCCTATGCCTCGAGGCCGCGACGCGCGCGCCCGGATCCTTCCGCCGAGTGCGGCTGCGTGGGCGCCGCAAGGCCGAGCTGTTTCGCGCCTCGCGGGTGGTTCCCCGCCTGGTGGGAGACCTGCTGCTCGAGCTGGGCGTGCGATGACACCGCGGGCGAGCGTCCTGATGCCTGCCTACAACGCCGAGGCGACGGTGCGGGAGGCGGTCTCCTCGGTGCTCGGGCAGACCATGGGCGACCTCGAGCTGCTCGTGGCCGACGACGCATCCGCGATCCCCCTCAGGGACGTGCTGGCAGACATCCGCGACCCGCGCCTGCGCATCGTGCGCCTCGAGCGCAATGGCGGGACCGGCCGCGCGCGCAACTCCGCGCTGGCGATCGCCCGCGCGCCCGCCGTCTGCCAGCTCGATGCCGACGACCTCTGGGCGCCGACGTTCCTCGAGCGGATGCTTCCCGAGCTGGACGCTCCCGGGATCGGGCTGGCCTACTGCAACGTCACGATCCTCGGCCACCCCGAGGGCCACGAGGACTACATCGGCGATCCGTCGATCCACCCGCGCGACGGCTTCCCCGAGCTGGCCGAGAGCAACCCCGTGCCCTGCCCGACGGTGGTCCTGCGCACCGAGGCGGTGCGAGCCGTGGGCGGTTACACGGGCTGGCTCAGGAGCGTCGAGGACTGGCACCTATACATGCGTCTGGCCGCGGCCGGCTGGCGCTTCGCCTACCGCCACGAGCAGCTCGCCTACTACCGCTGGCCCACGCCCGAGCGAGGGATGAGCTACGACACCGGCCGAATGGATCGCTGGGCGATCGTCGCGCTGGCTCACATGGCGATCCGCCACCCGCGCGCGGCCGGGCCCCGGGGCGAGGCAGTCCGCCGCGTACGGCGATTCGTGAGCGAGCATGCATCGATCCACACCCGCTAGGGCTGCCAACCGAATGCGCCCGCGTATCTTGATCGACACCAGCAGCCACCATCTGCTGAACGTCGGTGACGTTGCGATGCTGCAGGTCTGCGTCGAGCGGCTACGCGACAACCTCCCCGACGCAGAGCTTCAAGCTGTTACTACGGCGCCCGAGCTGCTCGCGGCGTACTGCCCTGACGTGACGCCCGTACCGGCAGCGGGCCGTTATGCGCTGACCGAACGCGGAGCCCCCCGGCTGCCGCGCTCACCGCGACTCGCTCGGGCCGCCCTGAAGCGCACCGGCCGCCGCCTCGCCAGGCGCGAGCCCGCAGCCGAGCACTTCTGCAGAGCGCTGCTAGCGGCAGATCTGCTGGTGTTCAGTGGACGCGGCGGCTTGACCGACGCATTCCAAGAGGAAACCGACGCGATGCTCACCGAGCTGGAGATCGCGCGGAGGATCGCGCTGCCAACCGTCCTCCTGGGTCAGGGGATCGGTCCGCTCGAGGACGACCGCGCACTTTCGAGGATGGCCCACGTCCTGCCGGGGGTGGAGCTCATCTCGCTGCGGGAAGGGAGGGCGGCCCCCGGCCTGCTGACCACCATCGGAGTTGCGGCGACGCAGATGGCGGTGACCGGAGACGACGCGATCGAGCTCGCCTACAGCGCCCGCGCGGCCGAGTTGGGCAGCTCCGTCGGGCTCAACGTGCGTATCGCCTCCTACGCCGGCGTGGACGGGACACTTGCCCAGCGGATCGGAGGACGGGTCGCAGCTGCCGCAGGTGAGCTCGGCTCCGACATCGTGGCCATCGGGATCTCAAGCCATCCCCATGAGGACGAAGCCGTAGCTGCACGCGCCGCCGGGGTGGAACCGTCGGCGGTCGTGACGCCTACGTCATCCATCAGGGCGGCAGGCCGATGTCGCGCCGTCGTAGTGGGGAGCTATCACGCCGCCGTGTTCGCACTGGCGCAGGGCGTTCCGGTCGTCGGGTTGGCGGCGTCGCCCTACTACGTCGACAAGTTCCTCGGGCTGCGCGAGCGCTTCGGTGACGGCTGCCGCGTTGTGCGAGTCGGCGAAGGCGAGGTGGATGTCGAGCTTGCGGTCATCGCCGCAGAGCTCCACCGGCAGTGGGAGGCCTCCCCGAGGCTGCGGAGCGAGCTACTGACCGCCGCCGAGCATCAGGTCGAGCTCAGCGCCGCGGCACACGCCCGAGCCTCAGCCGCGATCGCCACCCACGCAACCGCGCCAGAGGCTCGCGGCGCGGCAGCCAGCTCGGGCTGAGCGGTCCGATCTCCGGCGCCTCCGCCCGGCTGCCCCTGGACATGACGGTGTAAGGCTCACCGCGGATCAGCGCGTCGAGCAACCGGCTCTGATGGCGGAAGATGCCGTGCGGAGAGGGGTCGTCGGAAACCGACATGCTCGCCGACTCGCGGATCATCTCCATCACCGCATCGCGCAGATCGTCGAACTCCGGGTCGGCGGGGATCGCTCGGTAGACGTCGTTCATCCCCGCGCGGGCGTTGAGGGACGGGTCGAGCGCCGAGCGCACGTCATCGAGGTCGACCTGCGGGGGAAACGAACCGGCTTCCTTCAGGCCTCCAGCGATATGAAGCAGCAGCGCCGTGCTCGAGCATTTGAAGCAGCGCCCGCAGTTGTGGGCGGAATCGGTCTCCCAGCAGACGTGCAGATGATGCAGCAGATCGGGACGGTGCTCCACCAGCCACCGAGCCTTGCCGGGACGGTCGACGGCCATCGAGTCGTGCACGATCGCGACACGATCGGTGGACCAGAGCGGATCCAGCATCGGATGCGATCCACGCGGCAGCAGCGAGTTGTAGTCGCGGCTCGATGGGATCGTGAGCGCACCGATCGCCGGAGCCAGTGACAGGCCCATCATGGCGAGACCGGCTCCGTAGCTGTCCTCGTGGTCGATCACTTGGTCGAGAACCTCACGGACGTTCGTGGTCATCACGATCACCGGCAGACCGACCGCGGCGGCCGCGGTGCGCGCCGCCTCGATCCGGGCAGCGCTGGTTGCATGGGTATACGAGGGGTCGACGCCGTCGCAGTAGACGAGGTGGGTCAGCCCCTCTCCCGCCGGCCGTGGACAAGCCGCGCTGTACATGGAGTCCACTCCCCGTGAGAAGCAGCAGGCACGCCCCGTCATCGGCGCAACCGCAGGCGCACTCGCCTTCACCCGCACAGGGACGCGAATGAAGGTGGGGCACCATGCGCTCAGCATCTCCTGCGCCGTGGCGAGCGACGCGAGCAGCTTGCCGGACACGGGCCCGTCGATCTCGAGCGGCTCCTCACGGCGCATCGCGAGCAGCAGCGAGACGGGCACGAACGCGCTCAGGTCGTCGTCCTGCACCAGCAGCTCCGGCGGCCCGCCGACGCTCAGCCGCGTCTCGCCGCCCTCCCAGGCGATCCGCACCGATCGCTCGCCCGGGCCGGCTCGAAGGTCGTCGACGCGCATGCTCAGCTCTCCGCGGAGGCATAGAGGGCAAGTAGGTTCTGCACGTAGCGCCCCTCGGAGTGGTGCTCGCGGGCTCGAGCCAGGAGGGCCTCCCCCTCGGCCTCCCGAAAGCCCGGGTCGACCCACAGCGCGCGGAGGCGGTCGGCGAACGCCTCGACGTCGCCGAGCTCGACGCAGCGGCCCTCGCCGAGCAGCTCGGGCAGGCCGCCCATCGCGTTGGCCACAAGCGGCACTCCCTGGGCCATCGACTCGAGCGCCGAGAACGGCGAGGCCTCGTGGTAGTGGGAGGACATCAGGATCATCGCCGCGCCCTCGAGCTGCTCGCGCACCTCCTCCGAGGAGATCCGGCCGAGGAAGGTGACGTCCGCGCCGCTCGTGCGTGCCAGCTCCTCGAGGCGAGGGCGATCCGGGCCCTCACCGGCAACCCGCAGGGGCGCGCCGGCGAGCGCGCAGGCGGCGATCGCCTCGTCGATCCCCTTCTCGGGCGAGAGCCGCGAGGCGACGAGCGCATAGGCGCCCTCGCGAACCCGTGAGCGCTCGGCGAAAGCGGCGGCCGGCATGTAGTGCGGCAGCAGCACGATCTTCTCCGGCGGCAGCCCGCGGATCATCAGCTGGTGCCCCTGGGCGTTGCTCGGCACGACGAAGCCGCTGACCGCATCGAGCAGCTTCGGCTGGTGCAGCGAGAGGGCGATCGCGTAGGGGACGGCCTCGGCCAGCGAGCGGCGGCAGTTGAGCACGAGGCCGGGGATCGTGTTGCGCCCGCGGCAGCGCGTGCACGGAGAGCCGTCGCGCTCGCCGAACCCGGACGCGCAGAAGATCCTCACGTTCTCGAGGTGCAGCATCACCCGGGCGCCCGCGGCGCGCGCCGCGGCGAGCCCGCGTGGGCCGATCAGCGGCAGCTGGTTGTGAACGTGGACGAAGCTCGCCGAGTGCGCCCGCACCGCATCCGCGAGATCCTCGGGCCGCTCGCCCCCCGTGACCAGCGCGCGAGCGGCCTGCAGGCGGCCCGCTTCGGCGGAGCTGCGCTCGAAGGTCGCCGCCGGGATGCCGGCGCCGCGCAGGGCCGCAAGCTGAAGCTCCACCGACCGCTCCTCGCCCCCAACGATCCGGTAGCGGTTGTGCGCGACGAGCACCCGCGGACCTGCCGGGGCAGACCCCATGGGTTCGACTACCGACATCGAAGCTAACCTACCGAAGCGATGTCGCCGGCCGTTTCCGTCGTGGTGCCCACGCGCAATCGGGCGGAATACCTCGATGTTGCGCTCGCTTCGCTGCGCGCGCAGGAGAATGCCCCGCCCCACGAGCTGATCGTGGTGGACGACGGGTCCACCGACGAGACGGTGGCCGTCGCGGCCCGCCACGGCGTTCGCGTGGTCGCCGCGGAGCACCCCGGGGGGATCAACGCGGCGCGCAACACTGGGGTCAGGGTCACCAGCGCCCCGGTGATCGCGTTCGTGGACGACGACGTCCGCGCCTGGCCCGGCTGGCTCGCGGCGCTCGCAGCGGGAGCCGAGCGGCACAGCGAGGCGGAGGCCTTCGGCGGTCCGATCCGCGCCCGGCTCGAGGGCCCGGCACCGCGCGGATGCGGCCGCGAGCAGCCGCCGATCACCTCGCTCGACCTCGGCGGCGAGGACGCCGAGGCGCAGATGGTGTGGGGGTCCAACCTGGCGGTGCGCCGCTCGGCCTTCGACCGCCTCGGGCCCTTCGATCCCGAGGTCACCGGGCACGGCGACGAGGAGGACTGGCTCTTGGCCCTGCGCAGCGCCGGAGGGCGGATCGCCTACATCGCCGACGCCGGCCTCGACCATCGCCGCAGCGGGGACGACGCGCGCCTGCGCTCGCTCGCCCGCGCCGCCTACCACCGCGGCAGGGCCGCCCGGCGCACCGACCGGCGTCGCGGCGTCGCGCCGACCGCCGCCGCCGAGCTGCGCAACGTCGCGGGCGCGGGGTGGCACACGGCTCGCCGCCGCTGCCCGCAGGGGCTTGTCCTCGGCGCCCACTCGGCCGGGCGGCTCGTAGAGGCCGTGCGGGGCCGGTGAGCGCGCTGCCAGAGCCCGCCGACTTCCTCTCGGGCGAGTCCGGGTCCGTCGTGGGGCGGCGCCTCAAGCTGACGCGCACCGCCGCGGACTGGGCCTTCGACCTCGCCGGGATCGCCGCGCTGAGCGGCCCGCGGCTCGCGCGGCTCGCGGAGCGGCAGGGGCGCCGGCGCGTGCTCGTGCTCTCGATCTACCGGCCCGGCTCACGGTTGCCAAGCACGCTCGAGAGCCTGCGCTCGAGCCGGCACGACGTGCAGCTCGTGCTGGGCGCGACGGCGGAGCCGGATCCTGCGCTCGCCGCGGACACCGCGCTGAGCGGCCTGACCGGAGGGAAGTTCGAGAACCTGAACCGGCTGCTGAGCGCGGCTCCAGCGGGCGGCGAGCTCGACTGGACGATCGTCGTCGACGACGACATCGCCCTCCCCCACCACTTCCTCGATCGCTTCGTGGCGGTATGCGAGCGGCTGCGCCTCGACCTCGCACAGCCCGCACAGACGATGCGCAGCCACGCCGCATGGCGGGTCACGCGACGGCGCCCGCTGTCTCTCGCGCGGAGCACCGAGTACGTGGAGATCGGGCCTCTGACGGCCTTCTCCCGCCGTGCCGCGGCGGAGCTCCTGCCCTTCCCGGAGCTGCGCTTCGGCTGGGGCCTCGACAACCACTGGGCGGCGCTCGCCCGCGAGCGTGGATGGAGGCTCGGGATCGTCGACGCGCTGCCGGTGCGCCACGAGTTCCAGCCCGTGGCCACGACCTACACCCACGCCGAGGCGATCGAGGAGGGGCGCCGGTTCCTGGCCGACCGGCCGTACCTGTCCGCCGCCGAGGCGCAGCGGACCCTCGCGACCCATCGGAGGCTGCCCAGATGAGCGAGCGGCTGCGCATCCTGGTGGTGCCCAAGTGGTATCCGTGGCCCGAGGATCCGATGAGGGGCCCCTTCTGCCGCGAGCACGCCCGTGCGCTGGCTACGAGGCACGACGTCGTGGTGCTTCCCTCGTTCGCGATGCCCCGCCCCGGCTTCCCCGCCTATCGGCTCGAGGACCAGCTCGAAGAGGGCCTCCGCACGCTGCGGCTGCGCTACCGCCGGCCGTTCCTGCGCCCGCCCGCGATGGGCTTCCAGCTGGCGGGGATGCTCGCCGCGCTGCGGCGCCTGCGGCGGGAGGGCTGGGTGCCCGACGTGGTTCACGCCCACGTCTACCAAGCGGGCCCGCCGGCGCTCGCGCTCGGCCGGCGCGCCGGCGCGCCGGTGGTGCTCACCGAGCACTACACCGGCTTCCAGCGGGGCCTCGTGACCGGCTACGACCGCCTGATCGCACGGACGGCCTTCCAGGGCGCCGATCTGGTTGCCCCGGTGAGCAGTGACCTC
The DNA here is from genome assembly GCA_963715445.1 of uncultured Solirubrobacterales bacterium. Taxonomy (GTDB): domain Bacteria; phylum Actinomycetota; class Thermoleophilia; order Solirubrobacterales; family Thermoleophilaceae; genus JAAYBF01. The sequence goes on along the minus strand of OY970240.1, from coordinate 1,589,187 downwards.
GCGCGCTACGTCACCGAGATCGCGCCGAAGGCGCACGTGCGCGTCTTGCCGAACGTGGTCGACACCGGCGTGTTCCGCCCTCCCGCGCAGCTGCGCGAGCCCGGCGGGGGCCTGCGGCTGCTCACGGTCGGCGCGCTGGCGGACAAGAAGGGGCAGAGCTACCTGATCGAGGCGATGGCCCGGCTCGACCCGGCGAGGAACGCGACGCTCGACATCGTCGGAGGCGGTCCGCTGCACGCTGAACTGGAGGCTCTCGCGGCGCGGCTTGGCCTCGCGGACCGCGTGCGCCTGCGGGGCGAGCTGCCCAAGGAGCAGGTCGCCGAGCTGATGCGCGAGAGCGACGTGTTCGTGCTGCCGAGCATCTACGAGACCTTCGGCTGCGTCCTGATCGAGGCGATGGCGAGCGGCCTGCCGGTGGTGGCCACGGCGGTCGGCGGCGTCCCCGAGGTGGTGCTCGAAGGCGAGGGCCGACTGGTGGAGCCGCGCGACCCGGACGCGCTCGCCCAGGCGATCGAGGCGACGCTCGCGCAGGAGACCGCGGAGAGCCGGACGGCGCAGGCCGAGCGGACAGCCGAGCGCTACGGCTATGCGGCGTTCGCGGAGGCCTGGACCGAGGCCTACGCCACGCTGCCGCGGGGGCGGTCGTGAGCGAGCGCGTCGGCAGGCACTACCGCGGCGAGGCGGCTGAGGAGTACCTCGCCTACCACCGCGGGATCGGTGATCTCGGCGCTCGACTCAACCGCTGGAAGTTCGAGCCGCACGTGGGCCGGGGTGACCGCGTCTTGGACTTCGGCTGCGGCACCGGCGGCCTGCTGGCCGCGCTCGACGTGGCCGAGCGGACCGGCGTGGAGGTGAGCGAGCCGGCGCGGCGCGAAGCGGAGGGCAAGGGCCTGCGGATGGCCGCCTCCACCTCCGAGCTCGGCGATTCGACCGCTGACGTGGTGATCTCGAACCACGCGCTCGAGCACTCCCTCACGCCGCTCGACGAGCTGCGCGAGCTCCACCGGGTGCTGCGTGCCGGCGGCAAGCTGGTGCTCTGGCTGCCGCTCGACGATTGGCGCGCCCAGCGCCGGCCGCGCGCGGACGAGCCCAACCACCACCTCTACACATGGACGCCGCAGCTGCTCCACAACCTGCTCGAGGAGGCCGGCTTCCGGGTGGAGAGCTGCCGCGTCGTGACGCGCGCGTGGCCGCCGCGGGCGCACCTCCTCGTGCGCCTGCCGCGCCCCCTCTTCAACTCCCTCGGAACGCTCTGGGCCGTCCTGCGCCGGCGGCGTCAGCTGGCCGCCGTCGCCTACCGCGGCTGATAGCGCGCGGGCCCGGCTTCGACGATCCCCTCCTGGGCGCCGCCGAAGTCCTCCATGTAGACGACGTAGCCGAAGTTCATCGCGAGGAACAGGGCCACCGTGGCGATCGCCAGGCGCGGGCGGGTGTTCAGCACCAGCGCCGCCGCGACGACGAACACCGGCAGCGCCAGGAACACGATCCGCCCCCAGTCGAGCGCGAACAGCATCCCCACGCAGCAGGTTGCCAGCAGCACGAGCCCGCGCCGCGCGAAGCTCGAGCTGCGCAGCGCGAAGGGAGCCACGAGCCAGAGGGGCCCGAAGGCGAGCGCGATCCGCCGCCCGAGCACGAACGGCCCTTCGAACGCCGTGCGCAGGACCTCGACCCGCCCGCCGAGCAGCGACCTGTAGCCGATCACGTTCTCGCGCTCCACGAACGGGACGGTCAGCCGCAGCACGGCGTAGGCGGAGATCGCCGGCATCGAGGCCAGCAGCGTCTGCCTCAGGGCCCTCGGATCCCAGAGCCGGTCCGCCCAGACGGCGTAGGCGAACGGGATCAGGAACAGCGCCGCCTCCCGCACGAAGGCCCCGACCAGCACGATCAGGCCGAAGGCGAAGCGCCGCCGATCGACGATCGCGATCGTGCCGGCGAGCATCACGAGCACCGACTCCGGGTCCACGTTGCGCCCCTCGCGCAGCGATACGACGAACAGCGTCGGGCACCAGGCGATGCACAGCCCGAGCGCGAAGGCGAGGCGCTTGCCGATCTCGAAGCGGCGCAGCAGCACGTAGACGAGGGCCCCGCAGGCGACCGTCGAGAGCCAAGCGAGCACGCTGAACGAGAACGTGTGGTCGAACGGCAGCAGGTGGACGAGCGTCGGCACGGCCACGCGGTGGGCGAACGGGTAGGTGTGCGGATCGAAGGGCTCCTGCGCCATCAGCTCGTAGATCAGCTCGTCGTTCTTCGGAGCCGGCGAGTCCCGCACGTAGGCGTCCATCAGGAGCAGCACGGGAAGCGCCGCCAGCGCGAGCAGGAGCGCCTCGCTCCAGACTGAGCTCAACCGAGGCAGGCGCAGCCCGCGTGCCGACGAGAGCGCTGCCGCCATCGGGGCTAGCGGCTCCCGAGCAGCGCCGGCACGACGCGCTCGGCGACGAGCGCGCGCAGCGCCGTGTCGGAGTAGGGCTCGAGCAGCCGGCGGGCGCTCTCGGAGTAGCCGCGCCTGGCGGCCTCCTCCAGAGCCAGGCCGGCGCTCAGCGCGCTCGCGAGCGCCTGGGGCGAACCGTTGGCGGCGACGAGTTCGGGCGCGAGCTGCCGCGCGAGCGGCAGCGCGACGTTGGCGCCGGCGGTTGGAGCGCTGACGAGCGGCACCCCTGCCGCGAGGGCCTCCATCTGCGCCATGCCCCAGTCCTCGTAGCGCGCGGCGCTCACGTACACGCGCGCGCCCGCCACCAGCGCCAACCAGCGCTCGCGCGCCACCGGGCCCGCGAACTCGATCCCCCGCGGCACCTCCACCCCGCGGCCTCTCAGCCAGCGCAGCGCCTCCTCGCGCTCGATCCCACCCACCACCAGCCGCGCCCCCTCGGGCGCGGCCGCTCCCCACGCGGCGCACAGCAGGTCGAGGCCGCGCTTCTCGGGGTTGGCGGCGTAGGTCACGGCATCGGGCGCATCCGCAGCGGGTTCGGGAGAGTCCTCCACGGGAGGAGGCAGCACCACCTGCGGGGGCGCGGCGGCGCCGGGGGCTCCCGCTGCTCCGACGGCGGCAGCGGCGACCTCGCCCGCAGCCGGGCTCATCGGCAGCAGCAGGTCGGCGCCGCCCAGGACCGAGCGCTCACGGCGGCGCTGCCAGGCGCCGCCGATGCCGGGGCGGTTGAGCGCCGCAATGCTGTCGAAGCGGATCGCGCACGGATGTCGCGATGGCTGCAGCAGCGCGGCCGTGACGCTCGAGTAGACGACAGCGCGGGCATCGAGCCCGGCCGCGGCACGGCGGGCGCCGAGCGCCTCGACCACGTCCATCAGCGCCATCGTCCGCCGCAATCCCGCCGAGCGGCCGAGCCGCATCCGCCGCAGCTCGCAGCTCACACCCGCCGCCTCGATGTGCGCCGCCAGCACCTCGTCGCCGTGCCGCCAGCCCATCGTCGTGCCGAGCGAGACGATCGCGATGTCCACCGATGCCGCCAAGTGGGATGCAACGTATTACTTGCGCGAGAGGGCAGCGGCGGCGCTGCGGCTATGTTGCGCCTCGTGCCAGCTGACTCTCGTCCGGCGTGCCTCGTAACGGGCACCGTCTCTCCCTACAGGCGCGAGCCGTTCCGGCTGCTCGCCGAGGAGGAGCAGGTGGAGGTGATCGCCTTCGAGGAGGCGGGCCCCCCGGTGCCCGGCCTGACCGTGCACCGCACGACCCAGGCGGGAGCCGTCCGGCTCGCGGCCTCCGGCCGCTACCGAGCCGTGATCTCCGGGATCGGCGGCCGGATCGCGCTTCCGGGCGCGTACATGGCCGCTCGCGCGCGGCGGGTCCCGTTCGTGCTGTGGGCCACGATCTGGGCCCACCCGCGAACGCCGGCCCACGCCCTCTCCTACCTTCCCACGCGCCACCTCTATCGGGCCGCCGACGCCGTGGCCACCTATGGGCCACACGTGAGCCGGTACGTGGAGGGCTACCGAGGTTCGCGCGGCGGCGTGGTGATCGCGCCGCAGGCCGTGGACGTGGAGCACTTCGGCGCCCCCGTGGAGGAGGGCGAGAAGGCCGCGGCTCGTGCTCGGGCGGGCGCCGCGGACGCGGACCTGCTCGTCCTGTTCACGGGCCGGCTGGTCCACGAGAAGGGCGTCGAGACGCTGCTCGAGGCCTGGCGGAGGGCTGATCTCGGCCCCGGCGCGAGGCTCGCCCTCGCCGGCTCGGGACCGCTCGAGGCCCTTGTCCGCGAGGCGGTCCCGCAGGCCACGCTGCTCGGGCAGGTGCCGGCGGAGGGCCTCCCTGCGCTCTACGCGGCCGCCGATCTGCTGGTGCTCCCGTCGATAAGAACCGCGACATTCACCGAGCCGTGGGGTTTGGTGGTCAATGAGGCGATGCTCCAGAGCACCCCGGTGATCGCCAGCGACGCCGTGGGTGCGGCCGCCGGCGGCCTGGTGCGGGATGGGTGCAACGGCCTGATCGTGGCCGCCGGTGATCCCGAGGAGCTGGCGGCCAGGCTGCGCATCCTCGCGGGATCGAGCGAGCTGCGCGCTCAGATGGGGGCGGCCGCGCGCGAGGACGCGTCGGCGCTGACCCCAGCCGCCTGGGCCCATGGGATGGGAAAGGCCCTGCGGGCAGCCGGCGCGAGCCGAGTTTCGTCGGCACGCTCGCCGGGAACGGTGGATACGCGAGCCGGAAACGGTCGATAGCGCTTGCTAGCCTGCTTCGCGCGGGTCCAGGGGGTACCGGTGCGTTCTTGTCGAAACAGGGACGACCAAGATCTTCATGCCATGACCAGAATCGTCAAACAACTTGCTCTGATCCTCGCGCTGGCGGCGCTGCTGCCCGCGCCGACGGCGCTCGCCAGCGGGCAGGACGTGCGGCAGGACTGCGGCGAGGACGACCGCCTGGACGGCACGTACACCCGCGCCGAGCTCCAAGACGGGCTCAACAACCTCGGCGGCGACCTCGACGAGTACAGCAACTGCCGGGCGGCGATCAACGCCGCGCTGCACGCCGGGCCAACGGCCACGGGTTCGGGGCACGGCGGCCCAGGATCCGGCGGCAAGGGCTCGAGCGGTCCGCTGACGCCCGCGCAGAAGCGAGAGCGTGCGCAGCAGGCGCGGAGCAAGCACAAGAAGAAGCAGCTCCAGGAGGAGCTCGACAAGACCGGCGCCGTGCTCGATACGGCAAGCCCGGGGACAATCAAGGCCGCGGGCAACGGGCTCCCCCTCTCGCTCCTGCTGGTCGTGATCGGGCTATGTTCCCTGGGCATCGCCGGCGTCGTGTTCGCCGCCAAGCGCAATCCGGCGTTCGCCAAGGCCCTCCGTCGTGTCTCGCTTCCAAAGCTCCGTCGCTAGCGCCCTCCTCGCGGCGACCTTCGCCGTAGTCGCCTTCGGAGCAAGGAGCGGCACGGAGCTCGGCCGGACCACCAACGTAGAGCTGCTGCTGCTCGGCCTGGGAGCGGTGGGCGTCTGCCTCGCCCTTCTCTACGCCCCGCGCGGCCGGATGCACGGAGCAGTGAGCGTGTACCTGTTCGGCGTGCTCGCGGCGATCACGGCGCTCTCCATCACCTGGTCGATCGCGCCCGACCTCTCGTTCGTCGAGGCCGGGCGCACGCTCGCCTACCTCGCCGTCTTCGCCGGCGCGGTGGCTGCGGCCCACATACTTCCCCGAGGAACCGCCGAAGTGGCGGCGCGCGCGATCCTGCTCGCGACGGTGGCGGTGGCGAGCTATGGGCTCGCGGCCCGGGTGTGGCCCGGATCCATCGCCGAGAGCAGCTTCGGCGGTCGCATCGGCGCCCCCTACGACTACTGGAACGCCCTCGGCGGGATGGCCGCCATGGGCATCGTCCCGGCGCTCTGGCTGGGCACACGGCGCGAGGGGAGCCGGCTCGGGCGCGTCCTCGCTGCTCCTGCCCTCGGCCTCCTGATCGCGACGGTGCTGATCACGCAGTCGCGCGGAGCGCTCGCCGCGGCCGCGATCGCCGGCGCGCTCTGGCTCGTGCTCGTCCCCCTGCGCCTGCGCGGGCTCGTCCTGCTGGCCGTGGCGGCAGCCGGTGCCGCCCCGGTCGCCGCCTGGGCCCTCTCGAAGGACTCCTTCCTCCAGGGCGGCAGATCGCTGGAGGGTCGCGAGGCGGTTGCGGGTGACTTCGGCCTGATCCTGCTCGCGATGGTGCTGGCGCTGACCTTGGCGGGGTGGGCGATCCCAGCCGTCCGATCGCGCCTGCGGCCCTCTGTCCGCGTTCGCAACCGCGCCGGGCTCGCCGTCGTCGTGCTGATCGCCGCCGTTCCCCTCGTGGCGCTCGGCTCTGTCGCCCTCAGCGACCGGGGTCTCAGCGGCACAGTCTCCGATCGGGTCTCGGACCTCACCAGCGAATCGACGGTGCCGCCGATCGGAGGCAGCCGCATCGGGTCGGTCTCCTCGTCCCGCAGCACTTACTGGCGCCAGGCGTGGGACGCCTTCGAGGAGCGGCCCTCGGTGGGCCTGGGGGCCGGCTCCTTCGAGCTGGCGCGCCTGGCCTATCGCAAGAACGCCCTGCACGCCGCCCGCGCTCACGGCTTCGTGCCCCAGACCCTGGCCGACATCGGCCTGCTGGGCCTTGCCGCCGTGCTCGCGCTCCTGGCGGCGTGGCTCGTGGCGGCCGCACGAGCGACCGGGCTCGACCCCCGTCGCGGCGTGAAGCACCAGGCTTGGAGCCCCGAGCGCACCGCGATGGTCGCGCTGGGCCTCTCGGTGACGGCATACGGCGTCCAGGCGCTCATCGACTGGACCTGGTTCACGCCCGGGTTGACGGTGATGGCCCTCGCTGCGGCCGGATACATCGCCGGCCGCGGCCCGCTCACACAGGATGGCGAGGCCGAGGAAGTGGGCGCGAAGCCCTCCATCCGCAGCGCCGGCCGGCCGGCCACGCCGCGGATCGGCGCGGCGGTCGCCGTGGCCGCCGTGTCCCTGCTCTGCGCCTGGGCGGTCTGGCAGCCCGAGCGAGCCGACAACGCCGTTGCCCACACGTACGAGCTCCTGGACGAGGGGCGCTTGGCGGAGGCCGCGAGCGAGGCCGACAAGGCCGGGAACTACAACCCCTACTCGGTGGAGCCGCTGTACGTGAAGGCGTTCGTGCTCACCGAGCAGAAGCGCCTGGTGGAGGCGCTGCGCACGCTGACCGAGGCGGTGGAGCGGCGCCCGCGCGATCCCGACCCATGGCTGCGGCTCGCCACGTTCCAGCTCGATTCGCTCGGCTCGCCGGAGCGCGCCCTCCGGGCCGCCCAGGAGGCGCTGCGCCTGGACCCCCACTCTGAGGTGGCGGTGGGAGTCAGGGACCGCGTAGTGCTGGAGCTCGAGCAGTCACCTGACACTTAGCCGGCTAAGTGTCACTCACAAAAAAAAGGGGGTTAGGCCACCGGTGCTCTCCCCGATGAGCTCTCCAGGAGGTTGAGCATCCTGCGAAGGATCTCGCGGTCGCGGCGGCCCAGATGGCCGTACAGATCCTCGGAGGCCTCGTGCCAGACCCGGGAGAGATCGAAGCGGAGCGCGGCGCCGCACTCGGTGAGCGTCACCAGCACGATCCGGCCGTTGCTCGGGTCGCGCCGGCGGTCCACCAGCTCCGCCCGCTCGAGGCCGTGCACCACCTTCGTCACGCTCGGCGGCTCCACCCGCAGCCGCTCGGCCAGCTGCGTCTGACTCAACCCGTCCTCGCGGTGGAGCTCGGCGAGCATGAGCGCCTGGCCCTCGTTCAACCCCAACCGGGCCAGGCGCTCACGCAGCGCGCCGCTCTGCAGCTTGGCGACGAGCGTGAAGCTCGTCACCAGGGAGTTGCGCTGATCCTCATCGCCTCGGCCCATGTCTGGACGACTGAACGTCGAACGTCCAGACATAGGCCTCGGGGCGGTCGGTCGCCCCTGCGGTGACGCCGGTGTGATGCCGCTACCGAGGCGCGACATCGCTGATCCCAATCTCGTACTCGATGCCGAGATCCAGCTCTCGGGCCGACCCGTCACGCTCGATGACCCGCAGACGCGTACGCCAGCGGGTCGGGTCCACCTCTCGATCGGAGTTCCTTGTCAGCGGCTGGAGCTCCAGCCGTCGCGTGACGTAGCGATCGAGCACGTGAGCGGCGGGCCTCACCGTGCTCCATTTGCCGGACGGCTTGTTCCACCGCTCCGTGACCCGATTGATCAGCAGGCAGAGCGTGCTCGACCCGTCCATTGCGCAGGCGAGCTCGCGCATTCCCTCGCTGACCATCTCGTTGAACAGGCCGGGATCGCCATTTCCGATCTGCTGCCTCAACTCGGCCTCCGGTACCAGCCCCGGGACCGAGATGACCAGCACTTCGATCGCCCCGGAGCGGGCGAGCTCGGTGGCGATGGCGAAGACGGCCTTGCCGCCCAGCCTTTTGTCCGGGTCGACTCCCAGCAGCTTGCGCGTCTTGACCCCCAGCCGCTCGGCGTGTGGGCCGAGGAAGGTGCCGGTTACGTCCAGAGAGGCGCAGTCGCCCCCTCGCTGCTGAGCGGCCGCGAGCAGGTGGCAGATCAGCATCGCCTCGGCCTCGGGGTCGTCCCCATAGATCTCGACGATCTCCCCTGCTCGGAGCCGCTCGTCCCCCAGAGCCCGATCGATGGCCGGCACCCCTATGGAGACGAACCGCTGCGGTGGGCGGTCCCGCTGGGAGGCCATCGTCCTTATCGGTCGCCCCGAGTAGCGCTCGCGCAGCTGATCCTCCACGCTGGGGCTCCCCCTCTCTTGATCGCTCATGCTCTCACCCCTTAGAGGTTCTGAATGTTGTAGAGCACCTGGGCCTCGCGGATGCCGAACATCCCCTTGGGCAGGAACTCCTTGCCGTGGAGGCCAAGGATGCAGTGGATCACCGCGCAGACCGGCTTGGAGTCGATGCCGATCGGCTCCTCTCCGGCCTTGAGCTTCTGGTCGTGCTCCAAGACCCAAGCGCGGATCATGTCCCGGGCGAGGATGGCCTCGTGGTCGGTGCGACCCTTCAGGCTTCGAACGGTCATCCCGTCCTCGCGCTCGAACGTCTCGAGCAAGCCGCTGTCGCCGAGGATCGAGGCCGTGATCAGCAGGTCCTTTCGCAGCTTCGGATCGCCCTCGCACTTGGCGAGGACGATCTTCGTCCGCTTGACGGTACGTTCGAGCACTCCACCGGCGTAGCTGAGCGGGAAGAAATCGCTCTTGGCTGCCAAGCGCATCCCGTCACGCCAGCCCTCGTCGTCCATGAAGAGGACCAGGATCCGCCAGTAGGGCGACTTTGGATCGACGAGACCGGTGCAGATCTCGAGGACGGTCTCCATGTCCTCGATCGGGTTGTAGGCGACCGGCGTAACCATCTCGATCACCTCGATGGGCGCTGGGACGATGCGCTTGGCAACCACCCACCACCCGTGCTCTCCCCGCCTGAGCACGCCGTCCAGGTGAACCGTGATACCCGGCTTGAGGTCCTTGCAGTCAGCGAAGTGCTCGGGAAAGATCCGCACCGCCAGGTGCCCGGTCACGTCGTACAGGTCCACGGTGAGCATCGACTGCCCACCCCGTGCTGGCTGCTGCACCGGGGCCTTGATGCACTTGTACACCTCGCTGATGGGGGTCTCCGGGGCGAGCCCGCCCAGCGTGCTCGCCCAGGCGCGCCTCGGATAGCTTGCGATCAACTCTGCTTGAGACATTCTCTTTACTCTCTCTTTCAGTAAGTGGAACTACGGTTGAGCGACTGGGGGCTGTCGCCTCCAGTCGCTCGTCGCTACTCGAAATCCGGCGATGGGCCACCGTTCAGCCTCGCCAGCTCGAGATATCTGTCCCCCTCGTCGAATGCTTTCTTCTTGATATGGAAAGTCTCCGGCAGGTACCAAGCGTCGATGTCGTCGTCCTCCGGCAGCGGCCTGATCAGAGAGTCGGCGACAGTCCAGCAGTTGCCGCTTTCGATCACGACGATCTGCCGATCGTCCGATCCCCCGGCAACGCTCGCGTAACACCCGAGTGGGAAGTGCTTCGGCGGCTCGAACGGGAGCTCGTCAGGGTCATCCCCCTGCCCGCCTCGCGGGGCCCCCAGAATGTCCACCACCTGATTGCGGAAACGCCGAAGAGCATCGACACGCGAGGAGCCGCGTGGCACGAACTCGCCGACCTGGCGCAGTTGCATCTCGAGACAAGCGCTCACTTCGCGGGTGTCGCCAAGTTTGGCCTCGCGGCGCTTGGCATCGACGGTCGTTCGCTGATGGGCGAAGACCATCGCCCGGCGGCATTCCTCGACACCACAGTGACGCAGCACGTCAGGAAGGCTGATCGTCGTCTTCATGGGCAGCTCACCGGGCAGGTCATTCGCCCGGTTGGAAATGATCACCGTCCACTCGCTCTCGCTGAAGCTCTCCGAGTCGAGCTTGGGGGGGAAGAAGAACTGAATGTGACCCTCATCGTTCTCCGCCTTAAAGCACCGGACGAACCAGACCCATGAGGTTCGCTTCTCTTCGTCGCGCCCGCGTCTGAACGAGCCCTTTGTGACGCCGAGAGACCTAAGCGCCGCAGCAACCTCCCCGGGATACCGCGGGGGCGCGGCAACAGCCTCGTCGGGAGACGCAACCGGCGCAGCGACAGCCTCGTCGGGAGACTTCAGAGCCGCAGCAACTCTGGGCTGAAGGTATTCCATCACCCAGACGCAGAGGGCCATCGTGTACACCGCAACCGTTACGACAATTCGCTTCCCTAGCTTGCTCATATATGTATTGACGCCACTCATCACAACCAGCTCATCTCCTGTGAGGAATAGAAAATGCAAGAGCCCCCGCCGATCTCTGCATCGGCGAGGGCTCTTGGCCTTCATCTGCGAGCGCCCCCACTTCGGGAGCTGCGTTGTTGTTTCGGCACTCAGCGCACTACGAAAACAGCTGCCTCTCGAGGTGAGCAATCACTCTGTGGTCGGCCCCACGGCGCTTGGCGTCTCTGGTTGCCTGCTGATGGGCGAGCACCATCGCCCGGCGACATTTCTCGACCCCACAGAGATGCAGCACGAGAGGGAGCCTCATCCCCATCTCCATGGCCGGCTCATCTCGCCGGTCCTCCGGCGTGGACATACGCATCGTCCACTCGATCTCGCTGTAAGGCGCCAGGCCGGGCTGGGGCGGAAAGAAGACCTTTCCGAAGTGCCCCTCCATTGTCGCCTCGAAGCGTTCCGGGGACCAGCCCCACGAGATCCCGTTCTCTTCGTCACGCCCGTACTCGCAAAACCGCTTCGTGACAGCCTCATCGCTGGACTCCCACGCCGCAGCGACTCTGGGCTGAAGGTACTCCATCACCCAGACGCAGAAGGCCATTATGTACACCGCAATCTTTATGACAATTCGCTTACTGAACTCGCACGACCGCTCTGTAACAATCCCCTCTCGGGACTCCCGAGCGGCAGCGACTCTGGGCTGAAGGTACTCCAGCACCCAGACGCAGAGGCCCATCGTGCACACTGCAACCGCTACGACAATTCGACTCTCCGACTTACCCGTATGTGTATTGACGTCACTCATCACGACCAGCTCATCTCCTGAGAGTTTTAGAAAATGCAAGAGCCCCCGCCGATCTCTGCATCGGCGAGGGCTCTTGGCCTTCATCTGCGAGCACCCCCACTTCGGGAGCCGCATTGCTGTTTTCGGCACTACCGCGCGCTACGAAACTCCTTCCGGCTCGGCCACGCTTGGACTCCTCGCGGGCAGGACCTTCAACCCGAACCCGCTCCCCATCACGCGCACGATCTTCTCTCGAAGCGAGACCAAGGTCAGTCTGGCCGGGTGATCCTCCGCGAGCGAGTCCAAGGCGAGATCGATCACGAAGAGCAGGGCGCGCAGCTCCAGCGGGAGCAGCCGCATGGGGCGGCTGAAGGTGTCCCCGTATGCCTCGGCATCCACCTCGATCCGATTTCCTTTGACCTCGGCGTAGAGGATGTAGCCGCCCTCGCCGAAGCTCACGAGGTTCAACAGGTCGATGACCTGGCGAAGCTCCCGCTCGGAGATCCACAACCTCTCGCAGAGCTCTTGCAGGTCGAGCTCGCTGCCGTCCTGCCCGGCCCTGACCAAGATCCCGGCCAGCCTAACCACGCGAGCGAGGGCGTCCGGCTGAATTCTTCCCCCCTCGCCGACATCCTCAAGAGGCTTGATGTCCTCCCAGACCCTCTTGCGAGCGACGGCGCGGTCCAGCTCTTCGGAGGTGAGGAGGAGGCGCCGCGCATGACAGCCGAAGCTCGCAACCCACGCCTTCAGCTGCGAGTTGTCGGAATAGGGGACGTCGAACATGGTGCCACCGTTTGCCTCCCCAGCTACAACGCCGCTCTCAAAGGCCTTTGACGCCTCGTCCACTATGCATTCGGCGAGCCAGATCCGCGCCGTTCCGATTGAATCCCCCAGCTGCCAATCGATGCCCGTGAAGAGCTTCGTCTGATCGAAATTCTTCGGGCGCTTGAAGTCGTGATCGGCCTTGGTCGATTGCCTCACCTTGCTCTCGATGTGAGAGACACGGAGCACCCTGTACTTCTTGCCCTTCCCAGAGCGCGCCACGAGATAGAACTCGCCTGCGATGTAGTACAGGTGGTGAGGCTCGACCTTGACCACCTTCCCGTGGTAGACGAACTTCACCTTCTTGCGGCGGTGGATGGCCAAGTCGAGACTCAAGAGCTGCTGGCTGCTCGACGGGACCGGCCCGGGAAAGAAGGGCCGCTCAGCGGGCTCCGCCTCAGGCCGAGCCCATGAAAGGCACTCCAGCAGCGACCGCACCGGCGGGACATAGGCGCACTTATCGCCGAGCGCTGAGAGCACCACATGCAGATCGCGCAGCTCATCCTCCGTGACGTCGATCGCCGGGAGGTAGAAGCTCTCGGGCGAAAGGGTGTAGGTCGCCTCCTTGTTGGACAGATGGACCTCCACCTCGATGCCGAGCGACTCCAAGTCCGCTCGATCGGCCCCGAAACGGCGGTCGAACGCTGCCCTGGTAGAACGCTCCGCGTGGTAGCTCTCGATATTCCGGGCCACCTCGACCGCGGTGACCGGACGCCCCACTGCCATCAAGTACTCGATCAAGGACATTTGTCTGGTCAACTTCTCTGGGAATGCCTTAGCCATCGGATATCACCTGACTCCTCCTGTCCCGGCTTCGCCGGACATTTGATGTGAGTAACGAAAAACGCCCCCAGCGGCCGTGGCCGAAGGGGGCGTGAGCACCACGAACGCGGTGCGGTGTGGACCCGTTACCTACGGGTCAGCTCGAACTGCGCCGGCGCTTCTCATGACGCGTCCAGGCCTTGTCCTGCTGCTTACGAACCGCTGCCGCCTTGTATGCCGCCAAGGACCAGTCGAATTCGGCAGGCCTGCATTTGTCGACCCAGGCTCTGAACCTGGGGTTGTTCTCGAGGTACCACTCGAGGTTCCCCGCGGAATGGCGGATCGGGTCATCTTGGAAGAAGCGCCACCACTGCTCCTCGTCCCAGTCGTTGATCATCTTCTTCACCAGCACTCCGGTGCCGAAGATCAGGATCGCCGCAAGGACCATGTAAGGGCTGAGTTCGTCGTCCGGCTCCACCCAGTTGAACGGGAGGTCCGCCACGCAATCGATGTCCGAACGCGTGAACGGCCACTCCCCCTCCACGAGAAACCGCTCGATCTCCTCGAGCATGCAGGCGGCAACCATGCATGCCCTGGGGTCGAGAATCGCAGCAAGCCCGTCGAATGTGCTCGGAAACTCCCTCAGAAGCACATCCAGGTCGGTGCGATGCTCGAGCGGGTCGGGCGGATGACCGTAGGCCTGCTCGAATGCGGCCCTCGCCTGCTGGCTGAGGAGTGCCGGCAGTAGGACTAACCCCTCGCCAGAAACGTCACCGAGGAACAGTTCCTGGTGCCGTCCACACAACGTGAACGTGCACCCATCCGCCTCCTGCCACAGCGTCTGGGGCAGAGCCGCGGTGGCCTGGCCCGACACCTCCTTGCCCTGCGAAGCGCAGACCAGGCAGTCGCCTGCGGTGTCGACCGCTCCCGGATACGCCTGGGGCGGTACCCAATCCTCCTCGTCCGGCCGCACCTCCTCGAACCACCGCTTGAACTTGGGGTTGTTCTCCAAGTACCACTTCAGGTTCTCGGGAGAGCGAGCCTCCCCGTGCTTGCGGAAGAAGTACCACCAGTAGTTCTCGGTCCAGTGATCGACCTTCCGCTTCACGAGCACCGCACTGCTGAGGAACAGCACCGCGCAGAGGACCGTGTGCGCGGTGAGCCGACTCCCACGCTTGACCCACTTGAACGGCAGATGGCCGGCGTCCGGGATCTCCCAACGGGCGAACGGCCACTCCCCATTGGCGAGGCGCTTCTCGATCTCGTCGTGCATGTGCACGACCTCGTTGTGCCAGTCCGGGTCGATCAGCAGGATCAGCTCCTCGAACGTGTCCGGACAGCTCTCCACTAGGAGGTCGAAGTCCTCTGGGTGCAGCTCTGGATTGGGTGCATGACCGTGCGCGGCGCAGAACTCGTCGCGCACTTCCTGGCTCATGAGAGCCACAAGCAGGAGCAGCCTCAGGCTGCCGGCCCGCCCGTCCCACATCGCGTGGTGGCGCTCGCAGAGCGGGAACACACAGTGGGGGTGATCGCACCCCCACCACGTACGTGGCAGCCCGTGCGCCGCCTGCGCCGCCATATAGAGCATGCGGTACAAGGCGCAGACGATGCACTCCACCGCCGTCTCCCCATCAGGGAAGATCTTCTCCCTCTGCCGCTTGGAGGCCGCCAACTGGCCCGTCTGAGCAGGATCTTGTCCTTTCATTTGATGCGATCACCTCCTTCATTTCAAATCGCTGTTGTTTTCAGGCACGCAGAAGAGCCCGACCATCGGCCGGGCTCTTTGCGGTACCTGTGGCGCAGCCCTATTCGGACTGCTGATCGATTACGAACCAGCACTTCTTGTTCCTCTTTGCACCTCCTCGTCTGCTCTCGACCTTGTCCTCGAGCCGTCTCAACACCTGATAGAGAGCCTTCTGCTCAAGGCTTACCCTCTTGTTCAGCTCCTTCCCGTTCTCCGGCTCGTTCAGCCACTTCCACTCCTGGTCTGAGCACTTGAAACGGACACCCAGGACCGCGATTTCCTTGGTTTCGATGCCGGGATTGGCGGCAATGACCTCCAAGCACCACTTGGTCCGATCGCCGCTTCCCTTCTGACGGCCCCGAGACTTCATCGACCCGTCGGGAACCAGCTTGCTGACCACGAGCCGGAGCTCGTGGTCGACCACCGTCGGCACGACCGTCGCGTAGACGGCCGCGCCTTCAGCGAGCTCCACATCGACCTGCGCCTCCTCGCGGAGATCGCAGGCGACATTGCAGCCACCTGCCCCCTTCAGCTCGAAGGTGACAGGTGCGGCGCCATCGAACACCTCGCCGATCGTCCCGCTGACCTCCAGCTCACGGACATCCACGAGCACCTCTGCTCCGAGACGGGCCGCGAGAATCCGCACCAGTGACGACACATAGTCGTCCACCGGCTGGCGCAGCATTTCTCCCGGCGACTGCTTTGGCCCCCCGCCCAGCTCCATGTTCTCGACCTGGAGCAGGAGGTTCGTCTGCGGATTGGACGTTGCCTTGGCGGTAACCAAGACCCGCACTCCGTGCCCGAGTTCGATCCCACAGCGATCGTAGACATCGCGCTCGACTCGGAAGTGGACGCTCTGAGCCTCGCCAACCAAGTGAAAGAAGATCACGTTGGTCCGCACGTCCACCTTGCTGGCCGCTCCGTAGAGCTCCTGTTTGGGGAGCTCTGGCAGCTCGTTCGGGAGCTCGGGGAACGACTCCGATGCCCAACGAGCAAGCACCTTGGCCAACGCCAGCAGGTACCTGTCCAGCGGGTACCGATCGAGCAGGTCGCTGGTGTCGAGCGGCTTGCGGTGTCTCGGGGCTGGCGTCCGCCCGCCCGGCTCGTCTGAGCGAGGGGTCGGATCGACGGGTGGCCTCCGCGGCACCGCCGTCGGGTCGTACCAAAGGTCCACCGAGCCCCGCCATCGGGGCCCCTGAACCGGTTCGGGCTCGGGCTCCGGCTCGGGCTCGACGACACCATCCGGCTCAACATCACCAGGCACTTCGGTGTCACCAGACACGTCACCCTCATCCACACCAGGCTCGGGCTCCAGCTCCGGCTCCGGCTCCGACACGGGATCCGGCTCCGGCTCCGACACGGGATCCGGCTCCGGCTCCGGCGGAATGTCCACATCGGGCTCTTCCCCGTGCGGGGCATCCACCTCGGGCTCATCCCCGTGCGGGGCATCCACCTCGTCGAAGAAGAAGTCGTCATCGTCAGGAGGCAGCGGCTGGTCCCCGGCCTGGGAGTCATCCTCCGGCGGCGGGACGGGCTCCTCCTTGAAAGGATCGTCCCGCTCATCCGTACCGGGAATCTCACCCTCGCCCGCACGGAAGCCCCAGAGGCCGCTCTCCAGGCTGGCCCCGCCGAAGTAGGCGGAGCCGCGGAGCACGTAATCCCAGCGGGACCAGACCTGCCCCTCCCAGAGCCCACGCTCGAGACGGTCAAAGCTCCCCAGCGTCCCGCCGAGGTTGTCCATCATGTGCACGAGCAGGGCCTCGCGTAGCCGAGGGGTAACCGGGCTGCCGTACTCGATCTTGCCGTGATGGCTGAGCAGGATGTGCCGCAGCTTCAGGGCGAGATCGCGGGGGAAGCCCTCGATCTTGTCGATCGTGCGGCGAAGCCGGTAGTACCCGAGGGGGATCTCCCCCTCCAGGCGACCGGCATCGGAGAAGTCGATCTTTCGCCCGACCACCCTGTAGGCCTCGACCTTGCCCATGTCGTGCAGCAACTCACCAGCGATCGCGAGGCCGCGGTCAACGCCCGGCAGGAACGAAGCGAGGATGCCAGCGCACTGCGCCGCGCCCACCGAGTGCTCCATCAATCCATGGCGGTAGGGGTGGTGATAGAACTTCGCCGCCGGCATCGCCCGCCACCGTGCCGCGAACTCGCCATCATCGAGCAGCAATCTGCGTAGCAGTTCCCCCAGAAAGGGGTCCTCGATGCTGTCGATCAGCTTTTCCAGCTCCTTCACCAAGCGGAAATGAGGCACTGGTGAGGAGAGGAACACGTGCCCCGGGTCGTACTCCCCCGGCTCGAGCAGCTCCGCATCGTAGATCGTGACGCGACCGCCATAGCCGGCGCTGCTCGAGAAGTGCCCGCGGATAGCAAGGACTGCTCCCGGCGTGGCAATCCACCCCAGCTTGGTGGCGACGTCCCCCCAGGCAATCGCGTCGACATCCCGGGTCTTGTCGCCGATCACGAGAACCAGAAAGGGCTCGCCGTTGCGCTTCTTTCGCCACGCTACGGATACGACCTCGAGCGCGTGGAAAACCGGATCGTCTTCCTGGACGTTGTACAGAAAATCACCACGCCAGTAGAGGCGCTTGATCATCGTGCTGTTATCTGTGATATCCATCAGCGCCTCCTTTCGTGTAGGCGTGAACGACAAGAGCCCCGTTGACCATGTTCATGGCCAACGGGGCTCTTTTTGGGTTAATCTCGGCGGTGACATAGCACCGAGGTTTTCGATCGGCTCTGACACCTCAATGCCGACCGGCCGGGCTACTCCTATGCCGCAGGCGGAACAGGAACGTCGCTCTCGTCCTCTGCGGCAGGCTCCACAGGGTCGGAATCTGACCCGTCACCATCCTCTGAGGACTTGGTGCTCTGCCCATCCATGAGAGTCGCAACCTTGCTGTAGTCACCAGACCGCACGGCGTCCTGCAAGGCCTCCTTGAAGGAGACCTTGTCCCCCAGCTCCTTGAGTGCCTTGACAATGTCCAGCAGCAACATCGTCTTGAACTCCGGAGGGAGGTCCACCCATGGACGGAACCACACGGCATTGAGGTTCTCGCAGAGTCGATCGCGTGCCGCATCGTTCAACTCTGCAAGCCCACAGTCGGCCAGAAACTCAATGGTGAACTCGTCGTCTCTGCACGCGAGGATGCGCGTGACCACATTGGAGGGGTTGCTCCCCCTGGCCAAGACGACCTGATTCCCGGTAACCGACTCCTTCACGCCATCCTCCATGAGAAGCCGGAAGATGTCCCTAGCGCCCTTCTTCAGGACGCTGATGAGCATCGGCGAGGTGACCTTCAAGCCCTCGTCGCCGGGCTTCAGATCCGCCGCATTTCGCAGGATCCTCGCAGCCCACTCCAGCCACGTGGCGAAGTTCGTTGCGCGATCTTTCTGATATTCGGCAAGTGCCACACGTGCCTCACTACGGTCGATGCCTTGCATCGTTGTCCTCTCTCGAATTGCAGTTGCACATCCACCTGTGACCGTTGGGATCACAGGCGTCCTACCTCGTGTCGATTCGGGCTCGTCGCTGACCGCTGAACGCCGTCGGACTGCGTGACAAGCCACGTCTGGCTCACGCACTGGGCGCCACCGGGTGGCGCCGGGTGGCGCCGGGTGGCGCCGGGTGGCGCCGGCGTGAGAAAGATCGACCCTCCGGCTCAGGTCGTAGTGACCTGTGCCGGAGGGTCTGGGAACTACGTTGCTAGAGCAGCCTCAGACACGCGCGAGGAGCTGCCTGAGCAGCTCGCGAAGCGTCCGCTTCGGGCCATCGCTGGACTCGAAGGTGATGTCGAGCACCCACTCAGCCGGTGCCGCCTCCAGATACCAGAGCGACACGGCGAAGTAGGCGATCATGACGAGGAGACCGCATACGACGGCTGCCTCGACAATCGAGATCGCTACGAAGGCAGTGAGGCCCACGACGACAGCCGCGAGCGTGCCCCAGCGATACCACCCCGCGAACACTGCCGTTAGCCCAGCGATTAGCGACATCACCGTGCTCAGCGGATAGGCGAGGAGGCCGTATACGACGGCTGCCCCGGCAATCCAGATCACCACGAGGGCAGCGAGGCCCGCGACGAGGGCAGCGAAGGCAGCGACGAACGCCGCGAGATTGCCCCAGCGGCACCACACCGCGAACACTGCCGTCAGCCCGACGATCAGCGACATCACCATGCTCAGCGGCCAGACGAGGAGGCCGCATACGACGGCCGCCCCGACAGTCCAGATCACCACGAAGGCAGCGAGGCCCACGGCGAACGCCGCGAGCTTGCCCCAGCGATGCCACACCGCGAACACTGCCGTCAGCCCGGCGATCAGCGACATCACCATGCTCAGCGACATATCGCCGATCGTCGAAACGAAGATCAGCGCCACCAGCACGGAGCCGATCGGATCGAGCAGGTGCTCCACCAACCAGGGCAGCTGCTCAGTCATCTTCTGTCGGTTTTGGGGATTCATCTGTACTCCTGACTTGGATTCGTGGCCGCCCTGAATAGGGAGCGACCGTTTTCGGACATGCGAAAGCACCCGGCTTGCGCCAGGCTGGAACTCAGCGATCCGCCCAAAAGGGCTACTGAGCGGCAGCGCCCTCAGTAGCGGCGCGGGCGATCACGAGGTCGTGATCGTTGGTCTTGAACTCCTTTGGACACCGTGGCCCCGAGGGTCCGGCGAGGTAGTCCTCTCAGCCTGCTTGGACTTGGAGGTTCCCTGTCTTTCTGTGGTGGGCTTCTTGCCCGCTTGGAGGGCGAACTGTCCATCGGTGATCCCTCCTTAGGGAACGCACAAGCCACCCGGATTGGGTGACCTGCAACTTTGGTCAGGTGAACTTCTGTGCCGCGTCGCGGGGTTAAGCCAGGCGACGCGAGATTTCGACCGGCTCTGGCACCTCGGCCCGACCGGCCGAGCTGCGTGAGAAAGCTCGACCTTCCGGCTCAGGTCGTCGTGACCTGTGCCGGAGGGTCTGGGAGCTACGTCGCTAGAGCAGCCTTAGGCTCGCTTGAAGATCCGCCCAAGCACCTCGCGGAGCGTCCGCTTCGGGCCATCGATGAAATCGACGACATCACGCACACGCTGGCCCGGTGTCGCGTCCAGGTACCAGAGCGGCACCGCGTAGTAGGCGATCGCGGCGAGGACGCCGCATGCGAACGGCCCGGCGAACACCATCACCGGAATGGCGGCGAGGCTCGTTTTGACCGCCGCGCGCCGGCCCCAGCAACGCCACACCACACCCACTACCGTCAGTTGGGTGGTAAGCATCACCACCACCATCACGCCCAGCGGGCTACCGCCAACCGTCGAAGCGACGATCACGAACAGCAGCAGAGCACCGAGCTGATCGAGCAGGTGTTCCCCCAACCGGGGCAGCCGCTCAGTCATCTTCTGTCGGTTTCGTTCATCCATCGAGTACTCCTGACTTGAATTCGTGGCCGCCCTGAATAGGGAGCGACCGTTTTCGGACATGCGAAAGCACCCGGCTTGCGCCAGGCTGGAACTCAGCGATCCGCTCAAGCGACTACTGAGCGATACTGCGGCCCCGCGGGTCCAGCGGCGTAGTCCTCTGGCTTACTTGGACTTGGACTTCGCTGCCTGGACTTTTCTGGATACCGAGGCCCTGAGGGTCAAGGGGCGTAGTCCTCTCAGGCTGCTTGGAGTTCGCCTTCTTCCGGCCTTGGACGTCCTTGCCCGCTTGGCGGGCGAACTGTCCATCGGTGATCCCTCCTTATTGGGAACGCACAAGCCACCCGGATTGGGTGACCTGCAACTGCTTGGTCAGATGAACTGCTGTGCCACCCCGAGGGCAGCGGGTTAAGTCAGGCGGAAGGGTTTCCGAGGTAGACCGGGCCGCCGATTTCCTTGGAGTACGGCCCCCACACTTCGCCATCGGCCGCGTCCCGCTCGAAAGCGAGGAACTTGCCGTCCTTGAGGGTGGTATCGACGATGTCGCAAACGCCGCTCACCACCCGAATGAGGGCGTTGACGGCGGTGCCCTCCGCGTTGGCCAAGATGGCGTGCCGCAACGCTCTGGCCGCCTCCACAGGGAAGCCGTCGATGCTATGGAGCGCGTTCCGCACGAGGTTGTAGCCGAGCATCGGCGGCTTCTCGAGGAGGCCCTCCTCCGTCATCTGGAAGCCGATCTCGAGAGGCTCGAGGGCTTCGACCAGGCCGTAGTGCTTGAGCAGCGCGCAGGCCACGGCGACATCGTGCGGCCACCCGTGAATCTTGGCCAGCTCGCTCACGCACTCAGCCGCCGTCACCGCACTGGCCATAAGCCCGTGCCGGCACCCGTAGATGCTGTCCTCATCGCGGGCCTCGTCCATGGCCGCTTTCCCCTTCTCCCCGAGGGTCGGAGCGGGCACGTTGCGCCACATCTCGGCCTTCGGACCGCTGACGATCAGCAGGTCGAGCAGCTTCAGGAGGTGAGCCGACTCCTTGGGGTCGAAGCCATCGAGGAGCTTGCCGAGATGAAGCTCCAGCTCGGACAGCGGCAGCTCGAACACCGGGTAGAGCTGCAGCGGGTCGTACTCGCCCACCTCCGCCCGGCGGATCTTCTGGATCTCGATCTGCGGGCCGTACGTGGGATGGACGGAGAACACTCCCTCCACGTAGAGGGGGATGTCTGGCTTGGGCACCAGCTTCCACAGCTCCTCGCCGAGCTTCCAGCTGAAAACCGCGACGTTCTTATGGTCGTCGCCGCCGACGAACTTCACCCCGCTGCTGCCCCCCATCCGCTCGGCGGCCGTGCGGGAGGCTAAGCACATTCTGACACGGTCACCCTCTTTCAGGTCCCGGACCTGCTGTCTTTGCGCTGCGGTTGAATCACTCATGCTCCATCAACTTCCCTTCTTCGATTTGCTCGGACCGCGGTAACAGCGCTGACAGCGCCGGCACGTGATCCGTTCGTAGGTGAGAGTCATTGCCTTGTTCTCGACTCCGCAGAGGGGGTCTCCCTCGCTGTTACGCCGGTGGACCGTTCCGCTGCGAGCTTCGAGGCCGCCCGGGCCCTCGCCGTCGAACAGCGCCCCCTGCCCAGGCGGCACGAACCTCACCCTCGTCCTCGTCCTTTTCTCCTCCCGGGCGGCGCGGCCGGGATCTGGCTCTCGCACCTTCCCGCTGAGCTCAGGGCAGTAGACGAGGAGGGTGCTCTCCAGGTGGTCGCGCGCGGTGCGCCTCCACCTACCGTCGAACATCGATGACATCTTCCAGAGGGGCGCGCCTTTTAAGAGCAGCGCCACCACCGCGGGAAGCTGCAGCAGCTTGTGCTTGAGCAGCTCTCCCATCGTGCAGGGCGAGCCGTCGCTGCGTACCACGTGCAAGCCGAGCTTGCGCTTGCCGGGAGAGGGTGGGCAGTAGTAGACGGCGGCGGCACAGTACGCCACCCACAGCGGCAGAACCCCCCATCGCAGTCCGGTGATCAGGCAGACGACTACGACGAGCGCCTCGAGCGCAAAGTCGATGATGTCGGCTAGGCCACGTCGCCACCACGACGCGATTGGCGCGATCGGTGGCGGTTCCTCTCGACTCTCTTCAGTACTCATTTCAAAAGCCCCCTTCGGGCATGGGTTGATGGACCGCCCCGTCTCCGGAACGGCCGTCTTGGGTCATTGAGATGAACTCGGCGGAGGCCGAGTCGGGTCAGGCGTAGCGAGCGCTCTCAGGTCCAGCAGAAGACGGTTCGTCTACGCGATGCAGAGGAAGCCGTCGGGTGCTGGATGGGTGCGATGTGTGGTGATGCAGGCTCAGGGTGGTCGTGGTCAGCGGGTCAACGAGGTCGAGTGAACGCGAGTGGGCTCGACGAATCACGCGAGGGTGAAGACGAGGAGCGCAGGCGAAGAGACGACCTGTGTTGAAGACGCTGAGCTCGTCGGAAGTGCTGCTGACGAGCAAGAGGACCGGGGCAGAGCCTGTGGAGGGAGAGAGCGAAAAACGCAAGAAAGAAGAAGCCCCAACGTAGGCCGTAGCTGGGCGAACGTCGATAAACGGCGGCCGGAGACTCTCTCCCGCCGCTTGGCCGATTGGCCGCCGCAATTGCGGCATCCCAGTTCCCATGCGGAAAACAAGCGGTCGCCGCAAAAGGGAGGCGCGCGCCGGAGGCCGTAAATCGGCGGCCCGCAGCGGCTGAGAAATCAATTCGAGGCGCTGTGCGGCAATAGCGGAAGGCCAAGGGCATTTGATGCGCCTCCTTCGGCACAGCGTCCTGGGGCACAAAGGTTTACCCGCGCGCGCGTAGGGCTCCAGCACGCGCTCGAGGGCCCTCGAAGGTGCCGCTCCACGGTCGAGCGCTGGCCGGTCCGGGGGTCCGCGGCAACTCAGATGTAGTGCTGAGCTACGCCCCCACGTCCATGGCCGAGGCCCTCGCTTCGCCGAGGGAGGCGCTCCGATGAAGGCGCTCGTCGGCGGAGGCCTCGGTGTCGTGATGGGCCTCGTGGTGCTCATCGGGATGTTCGGAGGTGCCAAGGCCTCGCAGTGCACCGACGCTTCCCTCGCCAGCGGCGGGAGCGTCTCCGACCCGCCGAGCATCGAGGCGCTGGAGATCGCGAAGCGGGTGTTCGACGTCGGCCGCGAGATGAACGTCCCCTATCCGAAGTTCGTCCTCGCGGCGTTCGCGACGGTCATCGTCGAGGCCGGTGGCAACACCACGATGGCCAACCCCGACCATGGCGACCGGACATCGGTGGGCGCCTTCCAGCAACAGGACTTCTCCCCCTGGACCGACAACAACCGCAACCGCATGAACATCCGCGATGCCGCCACCACCTTCTACGAGCAGGCGATCAAGAAGCACCGGTCCGGGATGAGCATCGGGCAGCTCGCCCAGGCCGTCCAGGTCTCGGCGCATCCCGACAAGTACGACGTCGTGGTGCCGCGCGCTCGCCACTTCCTGAAGCTGGTCCAGAAGGACGACGTGGAGGGGCACCGCGCCGGCACCGTCTTCGGCTCCCCCCCGATCGACAAGGTGGACCCGACCGCGGCCGGACAGGAGAAGCTCATCATGCCCGTGGCCGGCCCGGTCGTCTCGCCGTTCGGGATGCGCTGGGGCCGCCTCCACGCGGGCATCGACATCGCCTCGCCGGCGGGCACTCCGATCAAGGCCGCGGCCTCGGGGATCATCACCCTCCAGGGTCCGGTCAGCGGCTACGGCAACTACACCTGCATCCGCCACAACCCCCGCTTTACCACCTGCTACGCCCACCAGTCACGACACGGCAGGTACTCCACCGGCAACGGCATCGCCCAGGGCAAGATCCTCGGTTACGTCGGATGCACCGGACGCTGCTTCGGGGACCACCTGCACTTCGAGACGCGCACCGGCCCGAGCTCGAACAGCAACCCCGTGGATCCGGCAACCTACCTCGGCGAGCAGATCGCCGCCAGCGGCGAGGGCGGAACCGCGGCGGGCGGCGATCCGCTGTGCGCTGAGATAAGCGCGCCCGAGACCGCTGTCGGGGCAAGCTTCGCCTGGCCCACGAAGGGCGGCAAGGTCATCGGCGGCTCGAACCAGCCGGGCAGCTCCCACGACCCTGGCCTTGGCCTCGGCGGATGGAAGTCCGACAACGCACTCGACATCGGCGTGCCGAGCGGCACCGAGATCTACGCGGCCGCCAACGGCAGGATCTCTCCGGACGCGAGCATCTTCGGAGACAGCGGCAAGGGCGGAGCGCAGCAGGGCATGCGCTTCACCCTCGAGGTGGCCGACAACCGCCTCTTCTACCACCACCTCTCGAGGATCGCCCCCAGCATTCGCCCCGGCAAGCGAGTCCGCCGCGCCCAGCTGCTCGGGTGGTCGGGCAAGGCCAACGGCGTTGAGCACCTTCACATCGCCGTGGAGAACGGCAGGCCGGAGATCCTCTTCGGCCTGGAGACCAAGGCCGCGCGATGAGCGTCCGGCCGCGAATCCTCCTGGCGCTTGCCGTGGCCGCTTCGGGCGCACTCACCGGATGCGGGGTCGGCCCTTATGGCGAGGGCAGCCGAGAGAAGGCGCCGCCCGCCGAGGAGAGCTCGAGCCTCGACTACGGCAGCACCGACGCCCCGTCCTACGTGGACGCCGACCCGGAGAAGCTCGGAGTGACGATCTTCTCCACGGGCCTCGACGTGAATCGCAGCGCCGAGCAGACCGCAGCGGCCTACGGGCTCGTCTACGGCAACTGGTCCTGGAGCACGTTCCCCGATCAGCACGAGGAGATGTCGAAGCTCGCCACCGGCAGGCTTCGCCGCCAGCTGCTGCGCAGCCCGCCGGACCCCGAGCTGATCGAGTCCCTCACGCGCAGCGAGCAGATGAACACCGCCAGGCTCGTGGCCACCGACACGGTCGCCTCGGATCGGACCAGCCGAACGGTGATCGTCGTGATGAAGGAGCGCTCGCTCGCCGGCAACCTCGCGGACCCGGCGGGGCAGCACGTCGTGTATCGCGCAGAGGTCGTGGCTACGACCGCCGGCTGGCGCCTGGCGGAATGGGCCCTGCTCCTCTCGTAGCCGCGGCCTTCCGCGGTGGCCTTTTCTCGGCCTCGCGGCAACTAGGAAGTAGCGGCCTCGGCCCTCCACCCATCAAGAAAGGAACCGCCATGTCCCTGCTCATCTCCACCCGCGTCGCCTCGTTGCGCGAGTGGCTCATAGCGGCGAGCCTCGTACCGCTCACGCTGGCAGTAGCCGCCAGCGTCCGGCTCGATGCAGTCGCCACCAAGTTCGCCGAGGAGCTCGGCACTTCGGAGATCAAGTTCGAAATGGACGACCTGGTCACGAAGGCGCTCGCGCCTGCCGACGGTGCCGGCAAAGAGAAGATCAAAGGCCTCATCATCGCCTCGGTCGCGTTGGTGCTGCTCGGTGGGCTCGTGTTCTTCCTCCTGAGCGTCTTCCGGACACTCGGCGGGCGGCGCGGCGGGCTCGAGGGAGTAGGTCAGGTGCTGTTCGCGATCATCCTCGCGATCGCCGGCCTCGAGATCCTGAAGTGAAGCAGCTGCCGGCCATCTGGCTCGCCCTTTCCGTCACCTTGATGGTCTGGGTGACCAGCGGACCGGCAGCGATCATCAACAAGCAGATGAGCAGGGTCAATCACGGCTCTTTCGACAACCCGGCGGACATGGTCTCGGTGATCTTCAACAACGGCTCGCGGGTCCGAACCGCAATGAGCGCCGTGATCGCCGTGGTCCTATTGGGTGCCGGTGCGGCGACCCTGGCGGGCGTGTGGCAGACCGTCAGGGGCGAACGTGGCGGAGTGTCGCTGACCTTGAGCGGCATCTACGGGATCCTCGGCCTGATGGCGGCGCTGGCCGTCATCCAGTGACGCCATGCCGATACTCGAAGCCGCGAAGTCACTGCTCGGAGCCGGGACCGATCTGGCCGCCGGGTTCGGTGCAGAGGTTCTCCAAGAAGCGCTCGAATGGCTCTTGGGAGGGGTGCAGGCGGCGATCACCCTCCAGCTCATCAAGTTCCTCGTGCACATCGAGCTCCCGATCGGAGAGTCCCTGTACGAGGTGACGGCGCCGATGATCGGCATCGGCGGGTTCTTCCTCGTCGTCGGGTTGATCACCTCGATGGGTGACGGATATCGCGAGGTGGTGGCCGGAACCGACACAGGCCCACGGGTCATCGGGCAGGTGATCTTCCGGGTGATCGGGCTCGCGCTGCTCGTGGGCTCCTGGTACTGGGTCGTCCCGCTGGCGGTGGACGTCGCCAACGGCATGACCGACTATGTGCTGAGCGACGCGGCCGTCGGCAGCGCCCTTCGAAGAACGTTCGCCACACAGCTGGTGTTCATCGCCAAGTACCCGATGCTTGCGCTGATCACCGCCATAGCGGTGGCGATCGCCACGCTGGTGATGATCGTCCTGAAGTTCATCATCACCCTGTCCTTCGCGTGCTTGTACGTGGGCGGCCCCGCCTTGATCGGCTTCGGGGCTCTCCCGCGCATCGGATCGATGCCGATCTCGATGGTCACGCGCGGATTGGTGACACTCACCATGATCCCCTTCCTCTGGACGGTGATCTTCGCCGCGTGGGCGGGGGTGAGCGCAGGGCTGTTCGACACCGTCACCGGTAGCGGCAACATCGTCTCCGCATTGATGGCCCCCGGCCTGTTCCTGGCGGGGCTCGTGATGATGATCGGCGCCACGAAGAAGGCCTTCGCGGCGGCCTCGCATGGGATCCCCATGTCGGCAGGCACTAGGGCGGCGCGCATAGCGGTCGGCATGGTGGCGTTCCAGGGCCTTCGGAACGCGATGATGAGCGTTGGCCTCGCCCGTGCCGCGGCCGCCGCCGGAGCGGGCGGAGGCGGCGGGGGCGGCGGCGGCGGCGGGAGCCCTGCCACGCCGAGCCCAAATGGAAACGGTGGTGGGAAGGCCGGTGGCACCACCGGTCAGAAGCTGCAGAACAACTTCCGCCGCCTGCTCGACCTCGGCAGCGGCGCGGATGCGATCGGCCAGCAGCGCGGCTATCAGGCCCAGGTGCAGTCCGAAGCCGAGGAGAGGCGCCGCCAGCAGCAGGAAGAGCGCGACGCGCGCCAGCACGAGCAGAAGATGGATTGGGACGAGGGGGTCAC
Source organism: uncultured Solirubrobacterales bacterium (assembly GCA_963715445.1). GTDB lineage: Bacteria > Actinomycetota > Thermoleophilia > Solirubrobacterales > Thermoleophilaceae > JAAYBF01. The sequence goes on along the minus strand of OY970240.1, from coordinate 1,561,873 downwards.
GCAAGAGCGAACGAAGCGCGCCGGCGAGGTCCAGAAGGAGCGCCAGGGAACACTGAAGCGCCATAACGACTGGATGGCGCAGGAGCGGTCGGCGGCAATCGCAAAGGTCGTCGGCAACGGCGAGTACGCCCATCGCACGCTCAGCTCCAATGACGAGGACGCTCAAATCGAATCCGTGGCGCTGCGCCGCGCGGCTTACATCGCACGAGCCGCGAACCCTGTCTCAGAGGAGAGGTTGAGGCAGGCCGGAAGGGACCTCCCCACGGCCGACCGAGCAGCCGCCGCGAACCTCGCCAGCGCCTCCATCGCTGAGAGCAGCAGCAGAGAGGAAGGGGTCGCTCGGTACGTAGAGCGCATGAGCACCGAGTACGCGGCCATGGAGATGACGGACCGTCAGAGGGAGGCCGTCAAGGCCGTGGTATCGGCGGACCCCAAGGACGTCAAGGAGGTCTTCTCCAAGGACGCCGAGCGGTTCAGCGCCAGCGCCGGCCATCACGAGCACGTCATCAACCAGGACCTCTTCGACGGCAACTTCAAGGCCTTCACCGATGCCTACCAGCAAAAGCACGGGCCCAAGCCGGACGACGGGAGCTAGCCCGTGCGCCACCGCATCAAGCACCACGTCAACCGCCCAGTGCTGCACATGGGCCTCTTCACGGATGCGCAGATGCTGCCGGGCGCCGGCCTCTTCACGCTGGCGGCGGGCTGGCTGTACTCCGGCGGTGGAGGGGTGGTCAGCCGCGTGATCGTGGCTGGGATCCTGCTGCTTCCGGTCGGCGTGATGGTGGTGGACAACCGCGTGGGCGGAATCGTCACGGACAGGGTCAGCGCCTTCGTGCGCTGGCACCGTGAGCCGGGGATCTACGCCCCGGGCGCGCGGGACGCCCCCGGCTACGAGCTGATCGTCGACGAGCAGGACGCGGCGGTGCTCGAGCGCGAGCAGCTCGCCCACGCAGACCTGGACGTCGCGTTCGCACAGGACACCTGAGGCCGAGCGGAGGAGCAGACGAATGGAGATCCCGATGATCACACGAGGCAGGGCGGGTGGCGCCCAGAGCCGGGGCGAGCGTCGCCGCGAGGTGGTGCGAGCCGCCGGAGCGCTGCTGCCGATCTCGGCGATCGGCGCCGACGGGACGGTGGTGCTCGAGGACGGCTCGCTCGTTCACGTCATCGCCTGCGCCCCACCCAACCAGGAGAGCATGGACTCGGAGCAGGTCGAGCAGGCCTTCTGGGGCTTCCGCGCGCTCGCCGCCGCGCTCGAGCGGGGGCAGGTCCTGCAGCTCCAGGTGGAGGGAGACCTGCTCGAGACGAGCGAGCACATGGACTTCTACCGGCGCCAGCTCGAGGCGCAGTACGGGCTCGACCCGCTGAAGGTCGCAGAGCAGGACGCGATGGCACTGACCGACGACCGTCGCGCTCGCTGGGCGCTCTACCGGATGCTCCAGGAGAGCGTCTACCGCTCGGCGCCCGAGGGGCTCACGATGCGTCGACGCTGCTACCTGATCGTCCGCTATCGGCCCGAGTTCGACCTCGACCCCGGGCTCGCCGACGCGCTGCCGAGCTGGGTGCCCGGCTCGCGGATGCGTCGCAACGACGATCGCGATGGAGTCAAGCGCGTGCGCGAGCGCAGCCTGCGCGAGCACCGCCGTGTGGCCAGGCGGGCGATGACACGCGTGCGCGGCTTCGTCCAGCACCTGTCGCGGGACGACGTCCAGGGCCGGATCCTGAACGGCGGGGAGGTGCTGCGCTACCTCGTCGCGCGCTGCAACCCCACCTCGTCCACATGGGGCCGGCTCGAGGGACGCGCCGATTGGGACACGGTGCTCTCCCGCTTCGACTCGCCCGCCGAGCGAGACGAGGCCAAGGAGGCCGCGCGCAGGCTGCGCGAGCAGATCGCCGCGAGCCCGCTCGACTTTCGAAGCGACCTGCACCACGGTGAGATCGAGCAGGACCTCGTCCGCATCGGCTACCTCGGCGGAAGCCCCTCCAGCACCCGCATGTTCTGGCTCCGAGAGCTGATTCAGCAGCCGCTCCCCTTCAGCCTCAGCGTCTTCCTGCACGGCCTCGCGAGGTCCCAGGTGCAGGACGAGCTGACCCGCGCATGGCACCAGGCCCAGCGGGAGAACGAGCGTCGAGCGGAGCGCGGGCGCCGCGACGCCCAAGCCGAGCGCCAACAGCGCGAGCAGGAGATGCTGGTGGAGGAGATGGCCAACGACCCGCAGGCCGGGCTCGTGGAGGTCTCCGTCTACCTGATGCTGCGAGCATCGGGCCCCCGCCCCAACGTGCACGAGCTGGAAGAGGCGGCCCATCAGGCAGGGCAGGTGGTGCATCGCGCCACGGCCGGTGGAGTCCTGATGCCAGGTACACGCGAGCAGGAGGTGCTCTGGCGATCAACCCTGCCGCTCGGGATGGACGTGGCCGGCAAGACGATGCGCTTCGGGGTCGAGCATGCCGCCGACACCACGGCGCTGATCGGAGCGAGTTGCGGCAGCCCCCAGGGTCTGCCGCTGCTGGTGTCCCCGACCGGGGAGATCGAGTACCTCAACCCATTCGACCGCGCGCACCGCAACCACTCCATCGTCGTCGCGGGAACCAGCGGCACCGGCAAGACGAACTTCGGCAACCGGCTCGTGGCGCACCTCGTGGCGCTCGGAGCGAAGGGATACATCTTCGATCGCGCCGGCCACTACGAGGTCCTCGGCGAGTTGATCCCGGGAGCGCGCAAGCTGGCCATCGGCTCCGAGGAGAGCCGCTTCGCGATCAACCATTGGGACACGCCCGACCCCTGGAACCCGCCCAAGCAGAAGATCCGCTTCCTGATCGACCTCCACAGGGTGATGCTCGAGATCGACTTCACACGGATGCAGGAGGCGCTCCTGGCGCACTGCATCCGGGCCACCTACCTGCACTGCGCGGCGAACGACCTGATTCCCAGGGAGAGCCAGCTCGTGGCGTTCGTGCACGCCTTCAGCGATCACGAGCGCGAGCGCCGCGGTCCGGGGGACGTCACCGTCCAGAGCCTCGACGCGCTGGGCAGCGAGCTCGCCGAGTTCGTCGGCGAGGGCATCTACGCCCACCTCTGGGACCGGGAGACGAACATCCCCGACGACGCGCCGCTGCTGATCTTCGACAGCTCCGGGGCCGGCGACCGGATGCTGATCCCGCTCATGTTCGCCACCATGGAGTGGGTCCGCGAGCGGGTGCAGAAGCAGAACGCCGAGGCGATCGCCCATCCGATCGAGGGCGCCGCCCTTCACGGCCGCTCGGTGGTTCTGCTCGACGAGGGATGGGCTTGGTCGCAGGTCGAGGAGCTGGCCCAGCACATCCAGCACTGGGCACGCCAGTCGCGCCACTACGGCGCCTGCTTCGTCGTCATGTCCCAGGACGCGCAGGACTTCGAGGGGACCGCCGACGCGGTGCTGCGCAACGCGTCGATCAAGCTTCTGCTGGAGCAGGACAAGGCGATGCTCGACTACCTCGAGCAGACGGTCAACGTCTCCCCCGAGGTGATCAGGCGTCTCAAGGACCTGCGCACGGTCAAGGGCCTGTACTCCGAGGCGCTGCTGATCAACGGCGGCCGCGGAACCGGGCGCGTCCGGCTGGTGCTCGGCGCGCACGAGTACTGGGCGTTCACCTCGGAGCCCAACTACGACAAGCCGCGCCGCGAGCGCGCGGTGGCCAAGCGCAACGGAAACGTGTGGGCCGCCGTGGCCGACCTCGCCGCCGAGGAAGGCATCCCGCAGCCCGACGCCGGGATGGCATGCTGACCTCGAGTCGCAGCCTGGCGGACCGGCTGGCGTGGAGCACCCCGGCCACCATGGTCTCGTTCGCGGGAGTGCACGGCGGCGCCGGCGCCACCACGATGTGCCTGCTGCTCGCCCACGCGATCACCGCCGCGCGCGGTGCGCCCGCCCTGACGGTCGATCTCGCCGGGCGCAGCCGTGGAGGTCTGGCCGTGCTGGGAGAGGCCGCCGCCCAGAGCACCGCGGAGGCGATCGCCGCCGTCGCGGTGAAAGGCGAGGGGATCCAGCAGCCATTCGGCGTCAACGAGGCCGGGGTGCGGATCATCGGCGCCCCGCCGAACGGCGTCGAGGAGCTCGACCGCACCAACGAGACGGTGGTGGCGAGAATCGCCCACGCCGTGGAGACCGGGGCCAACGACGCGCAGGTGGCCCAGCTCGCCCGCCTGGCAGTCCACGAGGACCGCACCTGGCAGGCCCTGCGCTGGGACAACGACGAGGTCGTGGACGCGGTCGCGCGCGTGCTCGACCACGCCGCGCCGCACCACGGGCTGATCGCGGTTGACCTCGGGATGATCGACAGCAGCCAGCTGGCCGCGGCCGTCGGGGCGCGCAGCCACCTCCACGTGTGGGTGGTGCCGGCGCGAGCCCACTCGATGGAGATCGCGGAGCGCAGGCTCCCCCTCGTGCTCTTCGAGCCCGCCGGCAACGAGGCCATCGCCGTCTGGCAGGCCGAGGAGCGAGCGCCCTCGACCAAGCGGCTCTCGGCGCTCGGCGACAGGCGCGGCTGCCCCGTCGTGCGGATCCCCAGCCACGGCGGAGCAGAGGGCGACTGGAGCGCGAAGGTGAGCCAGTGCCTGCCCGGGATCGAGGAGCTGTGCGGACTCGCGCGCTGAGCACCGTGACGCCGCCCGCGATCCTGGGGGACCGGTCTCACCCCGAGCGAAGAGGCGATGGGCCTCCCACCGGCGGGGAGCTGGCCCGCGCCTTCGGCGCCTTCGTGGCCGTGATCCTGGCGGTCGCGGCGACCACCCTCGTGGTCGCCCCCGACTGGATCGGAGAGAGCGAGGCGGAGCTGCCGAACCGGCCGCTGCTGATCCTCGACATCTTCATCAACAACATGCTCATCGTGCTCGTCCCGCTGATCGGGGGCTGGCTCGCGGCCGGCCACCGGCTCGTGGGCCACCGGAGGATCGCCCTGCTCTTCTCGCTCCCGTGCGTGGTGATCGTGGCGCGCTCCCTGGGGACGATCGGCGCCGTCGGCGGTGCGGACCCGGCCTGGCTCGCCGACTCCGCGCGCTGGTGGCTGCTCGAGGTGGCGGCGCTCGCGATCGGCGCGCGAACCGGGCTCTGGCTGGCCCGGAATCCCGAGCAGCGTGAGCCACACGGTCCCCGTGCGATGCGCCGCGCGGTGGGATCGATCGTCGTGATCCTCATCTCCGGAGCCCTGATCGAGGTGCTGACGGCGTGATGGCCGGCGGACGTGTCCCACTCGCGATCCTGGTGTGCCTCATCACCTTCGCCCTGGTCGCGGTCCTGAGCCTCCAGGCCACAGGGGAGGGCCTCGGCGACCTATGGAAGGAGATCGCCTTCCCGCTGATGGTCATGGCCGGCTGCTTCGGGTTCTTCTTCCTGTCGATCGGGATGAGCATCGTCGCCCGGATCCGGATCCGCCGCCGCCGCCCGATGGTCCGCTATCAGCTGGTGCTCTCCCAGGCGGGCGAGGCGCCGCTGGAGGACGTCGCAGGCGCCTGCGAGCAGCTCGTGCAGTCGATCAGGGCGTCGCTGACCCACCGCGTCACAGCGGGACAGCCGTGGCTCGGCATCGAGTCGTGGTTCCTCCCGCCCGCGAATCCCGGCGAGACCGGCACGGCCGCGCTGATGCTGCTCTGCGAGCGCCACAGCTGCCAGAGCGCGCTGGCCGCGCTGCGCCACGCCTATCCGGACCTGACCCTGCGCTCGGACCCCTCCGACCCCCACGGGGCACCGCTCGAGTTCGTGCGGCCGGCGTTCGTGCCCGGACACGTGGTGCGCGTGCGCAAGGTGCGCTCGTGGGCGCTGCCGATCGGCGCCCCCTCCAGCCAGCAGGGAGGTTCCAGCGTCCGCTCGACGATGGCCGGGATCATCCGCCAGCAGCAGCAGGCGGGACGCGTCTCGTGCGTGCGCTGGTGCCTCATGCCGGCGCCGGACCAGTTCGACAGCCGGGCGGCTCAGAAGCTCAGCGGGCTCGGCGGAGGGGAGCGCCAGGACGCCGCCTCCTCCGGCGACGTCCAGCAGGCGCTGCAGAGCGCGGGCGGCGCGATGGCCTTCCTCGAGCTGCAGGTCGCGGTGGAGGCGCACGAGGGCCACGGGCGGCGCGGGCGAACCCGCAAGGAGTCCTTCGGCGAGCTTCAGAGCGCCTCGCGGCAGCTGATCTCCCCAGCCCTCTCGCAGCGCGGAGCGAACCACCTCACCGAGCGCCTGATGATGGTCAGGCAGGGTCTCTACCAGCGCCGCTGGGCACGCGGCGAGCCGCCGCTGATCCCCGACCTGACGGGCTCCACGCTCGTCTCGCCGCGAGAGCTGGCGCTGCTGCTCGAGCTGCCCTCGCTCGGGTCCGAGCATGCGTTGCCGCTGCAGCGCAACACCGTCCCCCACCTTCCGCTTCCGACGGAGGTCGCGCGAGCGCGGATCGTGGACTTGGAGCTCCCTCCCCCGGTCGCCCTCGTCGGCGCCACCGAGGAGGCCGATGCCGAGGTAATCCACGGCGAGCTGGTCATGGACGACAAGGCGAAGGTCCCCCGGTGAGCCACCCGAACGGCCATCCGCCGCTCGCGCTGCCCGGCCGAATCGACCCCGATCCCGGGCTCGCGCTCGGCCGAGGTCTGCCGAACATCCCGTGGAGCGTCCGCCAGCAGGACCGCATCTACAACATGCTGCTGGCCGGCGGCCAGGGCTCCGGCAAGAGCTCGATGCTGATGCGCATCGCGCTCAGCGACATCCTCGCCCCGAACACCGCAACCGTGGTGCTGGACATGAAGGGCTCGCTGTCCGAGCGCCTCCTGCGGCTCACCCCGCCGGACGTCCCCAAGCGCTGGTGGGACGAGGAGGCCCAGGACTGGCGGGAGGGCACCAAGCGCGTCTGGTACCTGGACCTCGGGCACCCCGCCTTCGGCCTGACCCCCCTGCGGGTCGAGCCGGGATGGACCCCCACGGGGCTCGCCGACGAGTTCGCCCGCATCGCCGACGCGATCACCCGCTCGCTGCTGGACCTCTACCCCGGCCAGATCATGGGGTCGTCCGAGGACCTGATCGAGCGGGCGGTGGTGGGCACGATGGCGATCGCCTGGTGGGAGCACGAGCAGCGCTGCGAGCGCGAGAGGCGCGACCCCGCCCAGCACGGGTTCTCGGGCTCGTTCGAGGTGCTCTCCCAGATGTTCGCCCCGTCGGACCGCTTCGAGGACGAGGAGGCCGGGCGCGGCCGTCGGCGCGTGCAGCCCAACCGCTGGCACCAGGCGGCCGGGCGGGCCTGCCAGAAGCTCCCGAACCTCGATCAGGTGGCCGACACGCTGCTCTACGAGATCCCGCGCCAGGCGCGCGACAACCTCACGGACATCGCCAAGCGGATGGAGGCGCCGGCCAACAAGATCCGCCCGCTGGTGGGAGCCGCGGCCTCGGTGCGGCGCTTCGTCGGCCATCCCGAGCGGCTGTCGCTGCGATCGGTGATCGAGGCGCACGACACGCTGATCGTCAACCCCCGGATCGAGCTGATTGGGGAGGACCAGGCCTCGATCCTCACCAACTTCATCGTGCACATGCTCGACCTGCAGATGAAGCGGCAGGTGGCAGTGCCGCAGGCGCACCGCCCGCGGGTCTCGCTGATCATCGACGAGGCGCACCGCCTCATCACCGACACGCTGATCACGATGACCGCCACGCACCGCGAGGCGGGTCTCACCGTGGCCGCGGCGGTGCAGTACGTGTCGCAGCTGGGAGCCGATGCGCCGAGCGCCGCCCGGCGCGAGAAGATCATCAAGGGCGTCGGCAACCTGATGCAGTCGAAGTTCCTCTTCCGCATGTCGGACTCGGAGGACGCCGACCAGCACAGCCAGATCTTCCGCTCGGTCTACGAGACGATGGTGCGCGCCGACCCCACCAGCCGTGCACGCATGCCCTTCGACCCGGCCCGGATGCAGACGCTGCGGGACCATCATGCGCTCGTGTCGCTCGTCTGCACGCCCGGCAACGGCGGCGGCGCCACGCGCCTGCCCGCCTTCGTCAGCCAGACCTTCCGGATGCCAGAGCTCGACGAGATCTCCGACGGCTGGCGCGCGGAGCACCTCAGCCGCCAGTCCGAGATGTTCAGCCGCTACCCCGAGGACATGAGCGCGCTGGCGAGCCACGAGGTCCCGGCGGGCCTCGGCGGCCAAGCCCGGCCGACCACCTCGAGCGCGCCCTCCCGCGCCGACGCGCGCGAGGTGGCCGAGCAGACGGTCGGGAAGATGCCCGAGGGCGCGATGCGCAAGGCGTCCACCCCGGCAGCCGATCGGGCGGCTGCGGCCGCGTCGGAGCTGCGCACCGGCACGACCGCCCGCGCCTCCTCCTACGACACCCAGCTGTTCAGGCGCGAGGCGAAGGGGTCCTCGACCGAGACCCCGAAGCCGGACCGCCCCCTCGAGCCGGACCGCCCCCTCGAGCCCGACCGCCCGCCGATGCCCCAGCCCGAACGCGAGCGTCCGGTCGAACGCGAGCATTCGCCCGAGCGCGAGCGGGCCCCGGAAGGCGAGGGCGAGGCCCCGATCCCGCGGTGGGAGAGCGTCGGCGGCGTCGAGATCGAGCACTCCGATGCTTCCGAGACCGGCAGGGAGACCGCGCTGAAGCCGAGCCGCGTGCTGGAGGTGGCCTGCCAGGCGACCACCCGGGCTCTGCCCCACCACGATCTCGGCCCCGCCACCGAGCAGGCCCAGCAGGCGCTGCGCGAGGTCGCCGCGTTCGAGGCGATAGCGCGCGTCGGCGGGTGGGTTATCGCCGGCGACGACATCCGCACGGAGGCCAAGCGGGCCGCCCGCCAGGCCCACGATCAGGTGCTCGCCGAGTCCGAGGCCGCCGGGATCGACAAGGAGGAGGGCCGCCGTGCCGCCGAGCGGCGGGCGCGCCGCGTGGCGGCCGCAAAGCTCGCCACCCATCCCGACGCTGCGTGGCGAACGCCCGCCGCCCAGCTGAGCCTGAGCGACGGGGACGCCCACACCCTCGAGACGATCGCCCGGCTGAAGTTCGCCGTGCCGCGCCTCTTGGGCAGCCTGCTGGAGGAGCGCCCGAGCGAGCGGGTGCTGCGCGAGCGGGTCGCCCGGCTGCACGACGCGGGCCTGATCGCGCGCAGCGACGTGTCGATCGAAGGCCGCCGCGGCCGCAGGCCGCGCCTCTTCACCGTCGCGCCGCGCGGCCTGGACTACCTGCGCGCCCGGCACGAGGAGCTGCGCCCGGACGGCGAGCCGCCCACTTACCTGCAGCCCAGCCGCCCGCTGCCGCAGACCGGCAACGGCGAGGAGGTCCCACGCGAGCTGGCGATCCAGCTCGTGCTTGCGTCACTGCGCCAGTACGGCGGCCCGGCTACCCAGGTGCACTGGCACACCACACGCATGCCCGGCGGGCGCTGGGACATCGGGATGGTCCATCGCGACCGCCGCGACCGCGGCCTGCGGCTCGCGGACCTGCTGCCTGCGCCCGGGGTCGGCGCCCACGGCGAGCAGCTGGACGCCCCGGTCGTGCTCGAGCCGGACCTGTCGCTCGAGCTCCAAGGCCCCGTCGGGCCGAGGCGCGGAACGCTCGACATGCTCGTGGAGATGGGGCGCAACGGGAAGGCCGCTCGCGATATCGAGCGGTTCACCGCCTACGACCACTTCCTCGGCGGCTGGTGCCTGCGCACGCGCAGGTGGGGCTACGAGCGGCGCGGGCGCCCGGTCGTCGTGTTCGTCGCGCTGTCTCCGAAGCTGCTCTTCACGCTGCTGCGCACCGCCGACTCGGCGATGACCCTCGGCTTCTCGAACGCCGGGCGCTACGACCCGGCGGAGTTCGACTACCCCGGCCGAGCCCACATCGCCTTCACTTGCCTGGAATGGCTCCTCGGCGGGCAGGCCCTGGCGCTGCGCCTACCGGCGCTGCCGCCGCGGGTGCGAGGCGCCGAGGCCGAGCTTCGCCCCGAACGCGTGGCGCTGCTGCCCGAGGAGTGGTGGCCGAGCCCGAAGCACCCCCGGTAGGCGCAAGCGCCTCATCGCCGAACGAGCACGAACCGCTTGCGGCTCGCCGGCAGGAACCCCTGCTCGGCATCGCCGCCCATGCTGACGCGGAAGGCGTAGCGGCCCCGCGGGGCCGGGCGCGGCAAGTGGATCCGCTCGCGCCAGCGGCCGCGAGCGTCGCTCTGAACGCTCGACTGCCGAGACCACGCGCTCCGCGGCGCACGCGCCGCGATGCTCAGCGAGGCCCTGCCAGGTCGAGTCTGCCCGCTCAGGATCACCGAGCGGCGGCTCCTGCGCACGTTCACCGTGAGCCCGCCCTCCACCTCCAGGACCGCCGTGGCGGTCGCCAGCGGCGCCCTTCCCCCCTCACGCGAGTAGGCGAAGGTGAGGACCTTGCGGGGAGCGCCCCGATCGAGCGCGACATCGGCTTGGAAGTCGCCCTCCCTGTTCGGCGTGAGCTCGCCGACCTGGGTCTCCTCTCCGTCCTCGCCTCCTTCGGACGCCGACACGGAGATCGGCCCATCGCCCGGCCGGTAGCCGCCCGGGGTGCGCACGGTGCCTGTGATCGAGAGACGTCCGTCGCGGATCCAGCCGACCTTGCGGCGAGCCACTCCGGTCGCGTCGCCGCGGGAGGCGCCCGACCAGCGGACGATCAGCTCGGTGCTCTCGACGGCGACGCTGCCGCCACCGCCCCACTCCGCGGGCGGCATCGGCTTGATCGCCTGGCTCCGCTCGGCCGCTCCGTTGGTGCCCCCGGTGCCGCTGCCGCGAGCGATGGCCACGACACCCACCAGCAGGATCGCCCCCATGGCCAGCGCTCCCGCGCGGCGCGCATCGCGCATCGCCGGGATGCGCGGCATGCGTGGCAGCCGAGGGAGGGCCGGGAGGCGCTCGGAAAGCCGGCGCCCGAGATCGGCGCGGCGCGGCGCCCGCACCGGCGCGGGCGCGGGCGCCCTCTCCACGGCGGGGGCCGCCTGCTCGTTGAGCGTCCCGCCCACCAGCTGCCGAAAGAACTCGTCCTCGCACACAGGTGACGGCGCATGCCCGGGCTGCGCCCTCTCGGGCGTGATCACCGGCCGCCGAGGGCGCGCGGGCTCCCGATGCTCTCCGGGCCGGTCTGCTGAACGGAAGTCGCTCACGGTCTATGTAAGTTGCCGGCGGAGCTCGTTTTGCTCGCCAAGCCGCCGAACGTCCGTCCCGTGGACAGTTCTGCCCCCTGCGGCGACCTATTAGCAATGCACGAGTTGAGCAACTCCGAGCGCGCCGCGCTCGACGCCGCGCTGCGATCCGATCCCGAGCTGGAAGAGCAGCTGCACCCCCTGATCGAGGGCAGGTTCGGGTGGAAGACACGGCAGACCGTCCTCTCCTGCCTGGCGGCGAGGCTCGAGCAGGGTGCCGTGCTGGAGGGGGTGCTCATCCCCGCACTGGCCGACGCGCTACACGCGGCGCGCAACGACCTCGACGGTGCATAGGAGAAGGGACATCCCAGCCCGGCGAGACCGGGGCCTCTCGGCCCGGACCGCCGAGCGCTAGGCGGCGACAGGCTCGCCGCGCTGCATCGAGGCGAGCAGGCGACGGCAGCCGGAGCAGTTGCGCACATGGGCGCTCACCTCCTGCTCGAGCCCTCCCGCGGCCTCGCTGGCCGCCACCGCTCGCAGGGAGTCGTGGCGTCCCGCGCACTCCTGGCCGGCGAGGGTCTCCGACAGGCGCTTGTAGATCAGCGTCAGGGCGCGGGCATGCTCGGTGCGGTAGGTCCGCCGGCTGATTCCGAGCGTGCTGCAGACCTCGGCTGGGGACAGGCCCCAGACACGCCGCAGCAGGACCACGCGCCAGGAGAGCTCGTCGATCGTGCCGACCGTCTCGAAGAGATACCGGGCGGACTCGAGGCGCTCAACCTGCTCCGCCGGATCCGGCGGAGCCTGGGTGCGATAGGCGGTGGGAGCGGTCTCCTCGAGCGGCGCCGTGGGCCGCCGCCGGCGGCGCCGGCACTCCTCGAGCCAGCTGTTGTGGATTCCCCAGCGCAGCGCGTGCTCGAGGTTTCGCACCGAGCGTCCGCGGCGTTCTCCGTCCAGCACCTTGCGCCAAGCGCCCTGGTAGGCGTCGGGGAACTCCGCGTCCGGCAGGCCCAGGAACCGGCGCGACCAGCGTGCGAGGCGCATGCGCAGCTCCCTCTCGTCGGTCGCGGACAGCTCGCTGTGGGCTGAGCACGAGGGCGCTTCCCGTGTCCTCAGTGCGGGCGCCGGGAGGCGCGACTCGATTTGCGTGTGTGCCATATCGATCTCCGGGGGTCAGAGGAACTCGGGCAGATAGCTCGAGGGAGCGGTCGGCGGTGCCGGTGCGCTCGACGGGGGTGAAGGCGGTGCCGGCGGGCTAAACGTGGGCGGAGGCGGAGCCGGCGGGTTGAACGTGAGTGGAGGCGGAGCCGGCGGGTTGAACGTGAGTGGAGGCGATGCCGGCTGCCGTTCCTCAGGTGCCGGAGCGACCCGCTCCTTGCGCTTCGGAGCCTTTGCTTGCCCGCGCGCCCTTGCCCTGGGCTCCGCCTCGGCGGCGCGCCTGACGCGGACCGCCTGTCGCAGGGACCGCTCGGCGGTCGCGCTCGACGAGGGCTCGCTCAGCACCGCGGGTTCGTCGTCGATGGGCTCGCTCAGCACCGCGGGCCCGTCATCGACGGCTGCGAGATCGGCGCTCTGGCGTGCCGGGCCCTCTTCGGGGCCCCCGCCCCCCGCTACCGCCCAGAGCAGGCCGAGCACCACCACGATCAGCGCCGCGCCCACCGCCACGCGGCCGGGCGAAAGCATCGGCGAGCGCCTCCCGGCTCCACGGGAGCCGCGGGGCCCTATCGGGCGGCTGGTCGGCGGAAGGCCGTGTCCCTCAGAAGCCCTGAAAGCGCCTGCCGGAAACTCGCTCTCGGCCCTTGGAGTGACCTCGGCGTCCGCCTCTTGAGACATGGTCTCGTCCACGCCATAAAGAACGTGAGCGGTCCCGAGTTGGCCCCCGAGAGCCTGGGCTTCTCTGGACACCCGAATTCGAGCGCGCAGGGATCTGGAGCCCCTGGATCGGGCCGATATCGTTCACGCCGTGAATGGCTCGCAGGTCGGCGATGGCCGCTAGGAAGGCGCCCGCGCCAAGCTTGCCGCGACGGCGAGGGCCTCGCCGGGCGGATCAGATCCCTGGCGGGCGGCATGGCCTCGCGCCCGAGGAGGTCGCCGAGTCACAGCGCGTGCGGGTGCTCACCGCGATGACGGAAGCCGTCGGTCAGGACGGCTACCGGGCCGCCCGGGTTGCGGACGTGATCACTCGCGCGGGCGTGTCGCGCAAGACCTTCTACGAGCACTTCGAGGACAAGGAGCAGTGCTTCATCGCCGCCTACCTGCAGAGCCTCGACGGCCTGCTGGCCACGACGTCCGAGGCGTTCGATGCCGAGGACGAGTGGGTCGACGGCCTGCGTGCCGGGCTCACCGCCATGCTCACCGGTCTGGCCGGCGATCCAGCGGTCGCGCGGATCGTGTTCGGAGAGGCCCTGACGGCCGGCCCGAAGGCGGTCGAGTCCCGCAACGAGGCGATGGGCCGGTTCGCGCGCTTCTTCGAAAGCGGCAGGCCGGAAAGCAAGCGAGAGCTGCCCGCCTTCGTGGCCCTCGGCGTCCTCGGAGGCATCAGGGAGATCATCTACCGAGAGGTCATCGCGGGGAGGGCCAGGGAGCTGCCGCAGCTGGTCCCGGACCTCATGTACATGATCGTGCTGCCGTACGCGGGACCCGAAGCGGCCACCCGCGAGCTCGAGCGTGGCCGCGGTCGAGCCTCCGACGGCTCGAGAAGGCCGGTCGCCTTCTCGAACGGGGGCACCCGCGCGGGGGCGAGCGGCTAGCGCGAGGCGACCGTCACGAGACTGCCCCCGCGACGACGGATCGCGCCCGGATCGAATCCCAGCTCGTCGAGCAGCGAGGCAAGCGAGCGGCGGGTGAGGAAGCGCAGGTGCGGAGAGAGCGGCGGGAAGGTCCGCTCGAACCCCCGCACCGCCGCCGCGAGGGCGGTGAGCCGTGAGTTCGCCGGGGTCGTGAGCGCCAACCGCCCACCGGGCCGCAGGACCCTGCGCGCCTCGGACAGCAGGAGCTGCACGTCGCGCACGTGCTCGATCGTCTCGGCGCAGAGCACGAGGTCGAAGGCGCCGTCCGGCAGGGGGAGCGGGGCGTCGGGCTCGAGGCGCACGAGGCGGGCAGCGGGGAGACGCGCCGCCAGGCGCTTGAGCGCCACGTCCGAGACATCGGCCGCAGTGACCTCCTGAGCCTCGAGCTCCACCGTCAGGCGGCCGTCGCCGCAGCCCAGGTCGAGCGCGTGGGCAACGGGGCCGAGCGAGCGCACGAACGTCACGAGGTGCGCCGGCGGCGGCCCCGAGTCCTCCGGCACGAGTTCCCAGAGCTCGTCGTCGAACCGGCTCGGCACTCCGCTACCCCGCCCCCACTTCGGCTCTGCCGGCAGTCGGCGGCCGTTCGGCGCGGCGGGCGATGAGCATCAAGGTGTGGCCGAGCCGCGCCGCGCGCGGCCGCGCTCCGAGAGCACGGTCGAGCGGCCACAGGGCGCGCTGGAGCGTCTCGGGCATCCTGCGCCAGGTGTAGGTGACGGCATGCACCTCCGGCGTCAGGCCCACCGCCGCGGCCTCGCGCTCCAGGCACCCCGGCGAGAGCGGGATGTCATCGGGCGTGCCGTGGACGGCCACGCCCAGGCCGGCGCGGTTGGCGAGCGCCAGTCCGACGCCGACGGGGTGCAGCGACCCGGGCTCCACCGCGATCAGAGCCCCTCCCGGGCGCAGCAGCCGCGCCGCCTCCTCGAACACCGGCCGCAGCGACCCCTGGTAGGCGATGTGATGGAGCACGAGCCGGTAGAGCACCACGTCGAACGACTCGTCCGGGAGGTCCAGCTCGCCGCCCCGCCCGGCGAAGCCCTCGTCGAGCGTCCCGTCCTCCACGAGGACGCGCGGGCGCTCGCCGTCGAGCTCCACCCCGGTCATCCGCCACTCGGGCGCCGGGAACAGGTGCCGGCCCGGGTTCCACCCACAGCCCACGGAGAGCACGTCGCCTCCACGCAGCGCCAGCGCGCCGTCGAGGATCTCCCGCTCGCGGGCGCGCGTGTGCTCGTACTGCAGCTCCAGCGCCGCCGGGCTCGAAAGACGGTCCAGCAAGCTGCCCTCGTGGAACTCCTCGCTCACGGGCCCGTGCTACCAGGCGCCGTGGGAGCGGATAACCGCCGGGATCGTCTTCAGGAGGATCGAGAAGTCGAGGAAGATCGACCAGCGCTCCAGGTACAGGAAGTCGAGGCGGACTAGGTCGTCGAAGTCGAGCTCCGACCGGCCGGAGACCTGCCACAGGCCGGTCATCCCGGGAAGCACCAGGTTGCGCTTGCGGTGCCAGTCCTCGAGGCGGTCGTAGTCGCGCTGGGGCAGCGGCCGCGGGCCCACGAGCGACATCTCGCCGCGCAGCACGTTGAAGAGCTGGGGCAGCTCGTCGAGCGACCACCTGCGCAGGAAGCCCCCGACCCGCGTGACGCGGGGGTCCTCGCGGATCTTGAAGATCGCTCCGTCGGCCTCGTTGCGGTGCTCGAGGTCCGGCTGCAGCTCCTCCGCCCCTTCGCTCATCGTGCGGAACTTGAGGCAGGCGAACTGCCGCCCGCCGATCCCGGCGCGCACCGAGTGGAACAGGATCGGGCCGCGCGAATCGAGGCGGATGGCGAGCGCGATCAGCGCGAGGAAGGGCGAGAGCACGGTCAGCAGCAGGAGCGCGCCGACGATGTCGAACGTCCGCTTGACGACGAAGTCGATCCCCTCGAAGACCGGCGGCTTCACCTCGAAGAGCGGCAGGGACTGCCCGGGGACGAACTCGACCCGGTCCATCAGGATCTCCATCGTCGAAGGCGCGACGCGCACGCGCACGCCGTGGCGGTGGCAGCGATCCACGAGATCGACCGCCTGGTCCTGCGGAAACGCCGGGTCGGCGATCAGCACCTCGTCGATCACGTCGAAGCTGCGCGCGAGCGCCTCGAGGCTCCCGAAGTCGCGCAGCCCGTCGCTCGCGCGCGGGGAAGAGGACACGAAGCCGAACGGCTCGACCTCCGAACTGTCGCTCAGCGCGTGGGCCACCGCGTCGATGTGCGAGCCGGAGCCCACGAGCACCGCGCGACGCCGGAACCCGGCGGCCCGCAGCACGGCGCCGCTGACGCGCTCGAAGACCCAGCGCAACGCGGACACGTACACGAGCGCGAAGAAGAGCGACCCGTAGAAGATGTAGTACGAGGAGAACTGATGCCCCTCGATAACCGCGTACACGAAGATCACCAGCGTCACCTGGCACAGGGATGAGATGACCGTGGCGAAACCCGGCCGCTGGCCCCTGTCGCGGTAGAGGCCCGAGCGGGCGAAGAGCAGCAGCATCACCAGGCAGGCGAGCGGCGCATAGTCCTCGGCCTGGCCGAAGGTCTGGTCGAGGGCGTCCGGGACCCGCACCAGCGCCTTGATCACGAGCGCGGTCCAGATCGCGAGGAACATGCCGAGCACGTCGAGGCCGGCGAGCGTCGCGATGCGGCCGGCGCGCCTGAGGATGTCGAAGCCGAGCGCGCGCCTCAGAAGCGGCGCCCTGCCGGCCCGCACATCGCGCGCCGGAAGCTCAGCCGGTCCCGCCGGCTCGAGCTCTCTCAACTCTTTCGCGAGGCCGTTGCTCATGTGCGCTGTCGCCTTGATCGACCCTTATCCCTGCAAATCGCACAGGAGGGAACAGGCGAACCAGATGAATGTAGCGCGCTTGGTCGACCGCTACTCAGCGCTTGCGCTTGAGCTTGGCCTTCTTCTTCGCCGTGCCGGTGTTGCCGGCGGCGTCGGTCGCTTTGGCCTTGAGGGTGAGCGCGACCGACTTGCGTCGGCGCAGACCCTTGCGCGCCTTGCGCTTCAGCTTGGCCTTGAGCTTCGCGGTCTTCCCGGGCCGGCACGTGCCCTTACCGGTCGCAATCGGGTTGGCGCCGAGGGCCTTGCGCAGCTTGCGCGGCGCGTGGACGCGAACGGTGACCTTGGAGGCCTCGTCGCACTTCACGTTGACCGGGATGCGTGCCCGCTTGACGACCTTCTGGAGCGTCGTGCGGCCGAGGGCGAGCTTGATGATGCGCGGCGCGCGGCGATCATCGCTGCCGCCGCCAAGGACGACGCCCGTGGGCTCTGAGTCCGACGACACGGATCGACCGCCCCGCCTCGCCGTCACGCGAGCGCGCAGGCGCGCCCCGACGTCGGCTGCGGTCGGCGTGTAGGACGCGCCACTCGCGTTGGCGATCGGCGTGCAGCTTGCGCCAGCGCCGTTGCAGCGGAGCCACGAGTGGCTGAACGCAGGCGCGCCGGACCACGCGCCGTTGCCTGCGGTGAGCGTGCCGCCTCCGACCGGGCTGCCGCTGACCAGCGGGCGCGAAGATGCGAACGGAGCGTCGGCGCCCAGGGTAAGGCCGTAGCTGGCACAGGAGCCGCCCAGGGATCCCGTGCTCACGATCACCTGGCGGGACGCCGCCGCCGGCAGAATCGCTGATACGGCCGCCTCGCTGTTGAAGTCGACGCCCGAGTTGCCCGCGTAGTTCGCGGCGAGGCCGGACGCCGGAGCGAACGCCGGGTTGTAGATCGAGGGCGTGACACCCGCTATGCACGTCGGCACCGAGCGGGCGATCAGGCACACCGGCTCGTTCAACAGGCTCCGCACGGGAACGGCGTCGTAGAGGAAGCTCGTCGTCGGCTGCAGGATCGTGGGCGGCGACGTGGGCGCCCCGCAGCGGCTCTCGATGCTGTTGCGCACGAAGATCCCGCTGTGAACGCGGTCGCCCGGGCCGAGTGACTCCGACGCGCGGACATCGAACGGGATGTATGGCTCGACGAAAGCCGACTGGGAGCCGTTCGTGGCGTCGGCGTCGGTCGCGTCGTTGCGGAACCTCAGCGTGTGGCCGAGGTCCGCGTCGGTCACGGTGTAGGTAGCGCCCATCGCGCCGGGTATGGCTGTGCAGCTCGCCCCGGCCGCGGCGCAGCGCAACCAGCGCCGCTGAACCGCCGGGGTGGCCACCCAGTTGGCGTCCGTCCCGGTCAGAACGTTCCCCACCGCAGGCCTGCCGGCTATCGAAGGCAGCGCAGAGGCCCAGGGGCCACGGCTCCTGAACGTGATCGTGTACGCGCCGCAGGCCGCGCTCTGGACAACTTCGTGGACGACCACGCTGAAGGGGCTTCCGCCCGCGACCGTCAGCGAGTAGGTCGGCCACCCGGTCAGGGCGCCCATGTCCGCCGCGTAGCGTGTGCGGGGGTTCGCTGGATCGAACGGTCCTGCGTAGGCGACGCTGAAGATCTCCGAGCACGTCGAATCGATGTCGACCTCGACGCATACGGGGTCGACGAGCGAGCTGCGCAGTGTGTGGTTCACGTAGCGGAACGAAAGCTCGTCCTGGATCACCGAGGGAGCCGACGTGGGGGCAGCGCACGAGCTCGTGACGCCATCGCGAGAGATACGCCCCGTCTGCATCTGGGATGCGCCCGTTGTGTTCTGGCTGACCGTGATGATGGTCACGGCCTCGGCGCCCGCGGCGGTCGCGCCGCAGACCGAGGTCGCCGCGAGCCCTACGACCAGATGACGCCAGCGCACAGGTGAAGCGGACCACGCCTCGGCGCCGTTGTCAAATCAGGCCGACCGCAAGTCCAGGGGGGCAAGTTCCGGCGCGAGGCGACCTGTAAGGGCACCTCGTTGACGTCTCTGTGAAAGGACGGTGGAACTTGTTGCAGCCAATTCGGGAGCTCAGGCGTGGCCCGGGGGGCGACCCGCGCGCCCTGATCGAGCGATTCGGAGCCCAGATGCTCGCCACCGCGCGCCGCTACTCCTCAGGATCCGACGACGCGGAGGACGCCTACCAGCGCGCCGCCGAGATCGTGGTCAAGCACCGTCCAACGGGAACCGACGAGGAGCTGCTGCGCTGGCTGCGGACGACCGTCAAGCACGAGGCGCTCGCGATCCGCCGCCATCGCGCGCGGGTGATCGTGGCCGGTGAGCCCGAGCGTCTGCCGGAGCCGCGCGGCGGCGCGCTCGCGGGCCACGGCGCCGACGCCCACGATCAGGCCGAGCGCCTCGAGCGCCTGAGCCTCGGCGCCCAGGCGCTGCGCCGCCTCAAGCCGCAGGAGATCCGCGCCCTGCAGCTCAAGGCCGAGGGCTACTCCTACGCCGAGATCTGCGAGATCACGAACTGGACCTACACGAAGGTGAATCGCTGCCTCAGCGAGGGCCGCCAGGCGTTCCGGCAGAACCTCGCCGGCATCGAAGCCGGCTTGGAGTGCGAGCGCCTGGCGCCGCAGCTCTCGGCGCTCGCCGATCGCGAGTGCAGCGCCGAGGACATCGAGGCGCTGCGGCCTCACCTGCGGACCTGCCTGATCTGCCGCGCACGCCTGCGCGAGTACCGCGCCACCCCGGCGAAGGTAGCGGCGCTCGTCCCACTCGGAGCGCTCGCTCCGGGCGGCGCCGAGCCGGCCCACTCGATGCTCGCCTCGCTCGTGACGAGCGTGCACGAGCGCTGGGCCTCCCTCATGGGCATGGCCCAGGAGCGAGCCAGCATCGTGAGCGAGCGCATGCTGAGCCACACCGCGGAGATGGCCGCCGGCCAGAAGGCCGTCGCGATCGCCGCCTCGACCGCCGCGCTCGCGGGCGGCGGCGCCGTCACCGCCGACCTCGCCAAGCGCGACCCGGACCGCATCACACGACCGGCGGTCACCCAGGCCCAAGTCCAGCCGGAGGCCGCGCCGACCATCGATCCGGCCCCGCCCGCACCAGCCTCCGAGGCTGCCGAGCCCGCGGTCGAAGAGGAGCCGAGCGAGCCAGTGCCGTCGACGCCCGAGCCGGTGCCGTCCTCCAGCGGCGAGTTCGGCCCGGAGGCCTCAGCGGCACCCGCTCCCGCCCCAGCGAACCCATCCCCCACACCCGCGCCCAAGCCGTCCTCGGCCACCGGCACCGACCCAGGCGGGTTCGAGCAGTGAGGGCCCGGAAGCGAGGCGGTCGTATCCTTCGGGGCCTATGGCTACGACCCCCGATCAGAAGCCCTCGATAGCCCCGATCGTCGGCCCGGACGACCCGCGCCGCTTCACCGACTCGGGCATCGAGGTCAAGCCGCTCTACACCGAGGAAGACCTTCCCGAGGGCCTCCCCGAGAAGCTAGGCCGACCGGGTGAGTTTCCCTACACGCGCGGCGTGCACGAGCGGATGTACCGCGACCGCCAGTGGACGATGCGCCAGTACGCGGGCTACGCGAGCGCCAAGGAGACCAACGAGCGCTTCCACTACCTGATCGACCACGGGTCGACCGGGCTCTCGATGGCGTTCGACCTGCCGACCCAGCTCGGGCGCGATTCGGACGACCCGCTCTGCGAGGGCGAGGTGGGCCGCACCGGCGTCGCGATCGACACGATCGACGACATGCGGCGGGTCTTCGAGGGCATCCCGCTCGACAAGGTCTCGACGTCGATGACGATCAACGCCCCGGCGGCGTGCCTGCTGCTGCTCTACGAACTGGTCGGCGAGGAGCAGGGCGTCGAGTCGCACGTCCTGCGCGGCACGACCCAGAACGACATCCTCAAGGAGTACATCGCGCGCGGGAACTTCATCTACCCGCCCGAGCCCGCGATGCGGCTGACCACCGACCTCTTCGCGTACTGCCGCGAGCGGGTGCCGAAGTGGAACACGATCTCGATCTCCGGCTACCACATGCGCGAGAAGGGCTGCTCGGCGGTCCAGGAGGTCGCCTTCACGCTTGCCGACGGGATCGCCTACGTCCAGGCGGCGATCGACGCGGGCCTCGACGTCGACGAGTTCGGCCCGCGCCTGGCCTTCTTCTTCAACGGCCACAACAACGTCTTCCAGGAGGTCGCGAAGTTCCGCGCCGCCAGGCGGATGTGGGCGCGGATCATGACCGAGCGGTTCGGCGCCAAGAACCCGAAGTCGCAGACGATCCGCTTCCACACCCAGACCGGCGGGGTGACGCTCGCCGCGCAGCAGCCGGAGAACAACATCGTGCGCGTCGCGCTGCAGGGCTTCGCCGCCGTCTGCGGCGGCACCCAGTCGCTGCACACCAACGGCTTCGACGAGGCCCTGGCGCTGCCCACCGAGAAGGCCGCGCGGATCGCGCTGCGCACCCAGCAGATCATCGCCGCGGAATCGGGCGCCACCGACACCGTGGACCCGTTCGCCGGGTCCTACTACGTCGAGGCGCTGACCGACGAGATCGAGGCCGCCGCCCAGGCGCTGATCGACAAGGTCGACGAGCTCGGCGGCTCGGTGCAGTGCATCCCGTTCATCCGCGCCGAGGTGGAGGAGTCGGCCTGGGGCTACGAGGAGCGCTACCGGATCAAGCAGGACATCGTCGTCGGCGTCAACGAGTACGTGACCGACGACGGCGAAGAGGTCGAGACGCTGCGAGTGGACCCGCAGTCCGAGCACGAGCAGGTCGCGCGCCTGGCGGAGTTCAAGCGCAACCGCGACCAGGATGCGGTGCAGGCGCGCCTCGAGGAGCTGCGCGAGGTCTCCCGCTCCGGAGAGGGCAACCTGCTCCACCCGATCCGCGCGGCGCTGAAGGAGCGCGCCTCGATCGGCGAGGTCTGCAGCGTGATGCGCGACGAGTTCGGGGAGTACTCAGAAGCTTGACCGACCCGGTCACCCTGCATGAGCGGCTCGAGGGCGTATTCGCGCGGACGCTGCTCGGGATGCCCGCGCCCCTCCACCGGCTGATCGTGGGCAAGCCGACCCGTCTCGACGGCCTGGAGCTCCACCCCACCTCGCAGCTCCTGATCGAGATGGAGCGCTGGTCGGGAGGGCAGGGCCTGCAGGATCCCTCACCCGCCGAGGCCCGTGCGCTGACGCGGCGCCAGGCGCGCCAGCTCAGCCTGCCGCGGATCGAGCTGCCGCGGGTCGAGGACCTCGAGATCCCGGGGCCGGGCGGCACGATCGGCGCCCGCCTCTTCGCGCCGGAGCCGGAACCGGGCTCCGGGGGCCTGCTCGTCTACTACCACGGCGGCGGCCACGTGAAGGGCGATCTGGACACCCACGAGCAGCCCTGCCGCTTCCTCGCGCAGGCCGCCGGCGTAGGAGTCCTCTCGATCGACTACCGGCTCGCGCCCGAGCATCCCTTCCCCGCCGCGGCCGACGATGCGGTGGCGGGCCTCGAGTTCGCCTCCGAGGAGGCCGAGCGGCTGGGCTTCGACCCAGGGCGGATCGCCGTGGGAGGCGACAGCGCCGGCGGCAACCTCGCCGCCGTGGCGGCGCTGGCGGCAAAGGCGGGCGAGGCGCCGATGCCGGCGTTCCAGCTCCTGATCTACCCGATCTGCGACTACTCGCGCAAGCGGCGCTCGTACGAGCTGTTCAGGAGCGGCTTCTACCTCACCCAGGCGGACATGGACTGGTTCCGCGACCACTACCTCCCGGATCCCGAGGCGGCGCGCGACTGGCGCGTCTCGCCGCTGCTCGCGCCCGACCACTCGGGCCTCCCGCCCGCCTACCTCATGACCGCCGGGTTCGACCCGCTGCGCGACGAGGGTGAGGACTACGCAGACGTGCTCCGCGCCGCCGGCGTGCCGGTCGCGCTGCGGCGCCACGAGGGGCTGCTGCACAGCTTCGCCAACCAGGTCGCGGTCAATCGACCCGCGCGCGAGGCGATGCTGGAGGCCGCCGGAGCCCTGCGCCTCGGATTGGCCCCATCCGTGGCCGGCGCCGTCACCGCCTGAGAGCTTCGTCCCAGCGGGCAGGACTCGCCCGCGGATGGACGAAACCGGAAGGCGATGGCTGAACTCACAGCACAGCGCACGCTCGTCAAGTCGCCTCCGGAGCTCTGGGCCGAGCTGAGCGAGGTCGAGAACCTCGCCAGGCACCTCGGCGAGCTGGGCGAGATCCGCATCACGAGGACGAAGCCTGAGACCACCGTCGCCTGGGAGGGCGAGCAGATCAGCGGAACGGTGGTTCTCAAGGAGTCCGGCTGGGGGACGAAGGTCATCTTCCACGCGACCGTTCCCGAGCCGGACGGGACGTCCGAGCCCGAGGCGGACGCAGCACCTGAGTCCGCGGCGGAGACCTCTCCGGAGCGGGCGGAGACTGAGCCGGCAGCGACCTTGGATCCCGCTCGAGTCGAGCATGAGCCCGCCGCGGAGGCGACGACGGTCGAGTTCGAGGCCATCGCCGTCGATGCCGAGCCGAAGGCCGAGGCGAAGCGGCCCGGCTTCATCGCTCGCTGGCTCTTCCGTGAGCGCAGCCCGGCGCCTGCGCCCACGCTTGAGCCGACGCCTACTCCGAAGCCGGTGGTGGAAGCTCCACCGGTCGAAGCCGTCACCGAGCCGGAGTCCGAGCCCGCCCCCGAGCCTGTCGCGGAGGCTCCGCAGCCCGAACCCGTCATCACGGTCACCGAGCCGGAGGCCGCCGCCGAGGCGGTCACGGCTGAGCCTGAGCCGGAGGACGTAGAGCAGCCGGTCGGACCGGACGCAGTCGAGGAGCCGACCGCCGAGAGGACCGACGTGGAGCGGGTCCAGCAGGTGCTCGATGGTGTGCTCGAGAACCTCGGCCAGGCTCACCACCGCCCCTTCTCGCGCGGCTAACCGCGTACACAGGCGCAGTCCAGAGAATTTCGGACAGTTAGCGGCCCTATAGGGGGGTCAACTGTCCAATATTCGAGCGCATCGCGAAGCCGAGCCTCGGGCGCACCGCCGGCCCAAGATTCGGGCGCACGGCCATGTGACGTACGATCCCGCGCCCTATGCGCCAAAAGTCGCCGGAGACCTACGAGGAGAAGCTGGCACAGCTCGAAGAGCTGCGCGAGCAGGCCGCCCACACGAACCCGAAGGCCGAGGAGAAGCAGCACGCCAGGGGCAAGCTGACCGCCCGCGAGCGGGTCGAGAAGCTGCTCGACCCCGGCAGCTTCCAGGAGCTCGACACCTTCGTACGGCACCGCACCTACGACTTCGACATGCAGAAGAACCGGCCGTGGGGCGACGCCGTCGTCACCGGCCACGGCACGATCGAGGGTCGGCCGGTCTGCGTGTTCTCACAGGACTTCACCGTCTTCGGCGGCTCGCTCGGCGAGGTCATGGCCGAGAAGATGTGCAAGATCATGGATCTCGCGGCCAAGATCGGCTGCCCCGTGATCGGCATCAACGACTCGGGCGGCGCGCGGATCCAGGAGGGCGTCGTCTCCCTCGGCGCCTACGGCGACGTCTTCGTCCGCAACGTCCAGTGCTCGGGCGTGATCCCGCAGATCTCGCTGATCATGGGCCCGTGTGCCGGCGGGGCCGTCTACTCCCCCGCCATGACCGACTTCATCTTCATGGTGAAGGAGACCTCGCACATGTTCATCACGGGGCCCGACGTGATCAAGACGGTCACCGGCGAGGAGGTCGAGTTCGAGGAGCTCGGCGGCGCGATGACCCACAACTCGAAGTCGGGTGTCGCCCACTTCGCCTCAGAGGACGAGGAGGCGTGCCTGGAGGACGCGCGCTACCTCATGTCCTTCCTGCCGCAGAACAACCTCGAGCTGCCGCCGAAGCTGGAGACCGGCGATCCGCACGACCGGATGGACCTCGATCTCGACACGGTCGTCCCCGACAGCCCGAACAAGCCCTACGACATGCGCGAGGTCGTCAACAAGATCGTCGACGACGGCGACTTCTTCGAGGTCCAGGAGCACTTCGCCAAGAACATCATCATCGGCTTCTCCCGCCTCGGCGGAAGGCCGGTGGGGATCGTGGGCAACCAGCCCTCGCAGATGGCCGGCGTGCTCGACATCAACGCCTCCGAGAAAGCCGCCCGCTTCATCCGCACCTGCGACGCGTTCAACATCCCACTGGTCACCTTCACCGACGTGCCCGGCTTCCTGCCCGGCACGAGCCAGGAGTGGGGCGGCATCATCCGCCACGGCGCGAAGCTGCTCTACGCGTTCACCGAGGCGACGGTTCCGAAGCTGACCGTGGTCACGCGCAAGGCCTACGGCGGCGCCTACGACGTCATGGCCTCCAAGCACATGCTGGCCGACTTCAACTTCGCCTGGCCGCAGGCCGAGGTGGCCGTGATGGGGCCGGAGGGCGCGGTGAACATCATCTACCGCCGCGACATCGCCGACTCGCCCACGCCGGACGAGCGCCGCCAGAAGCTGATGGACGATTACAAGGCCCGCTTCGCCAACCCCTACTCAGCGGCCGAGCGCGGCTACATCGACGACGTGATCGTCCCCCACGAGACGCGCCCGAAGCTGATCAAGGCGCTCGAGATGCTCGAGACCAAGCGCGTCCCGGGCCCCAAGCGCAAGCACGGCAACATCCCCCTCTAGCCGATGAGCAGCAACGGCAAGCAGCACCAGCCGCGCCCTCGCATCGAGATCAAGCAGTCCGCGGCCGGACCCGAGGAGGCGGCTGCGATCGCAGCCGCCATCGAGCACTTCCTGCGCGATACGGCGCCCGCTCCATCGAGCGCCACCGGACCTGCCATGAGCCCATGGCTCGAGGCAGGTCTCCTAGAAGGCACAGGCCGCGACCCCGCTCAGGGCGCGCCCTGGGGCACGATTTCGCCCAGCTAATACCAAAACCCGGGCGAGTTTCCAGGGTTTTGCTACTGTAGGCCGCTATGGAGCCGACGACGACCCCGCCGCGCAAGGGCAAAGAGGGCGCGCTGAACAACCCCGAGATCATCGCCAACGTCCCCGGGCACGTGATCCCGATCCTCGAGCGCGAGTTCGACGATTTCGACAACGAGGCGGAGAAGTTCCTCGACGGCCAGACCGAAGAGGCCGAGTTCATCGGCTTCCGCCTCAAGCAGGGCGTCTACGGCCAGCGCCAGGCCGATGTCCAGATGTGCCGCATCAAGCTTCCGATGGGCGGCATCACGCCCGAGCAGTGGGAGATGTTCGCCGACGTCACCGAGGAGTACGCGCCGCTGAACAAGTCGCACATCACCACGCGGCAGAACATCCAGATCCACCACATCCCGCTGCGCCAGATGGCCGAGTTGATCCGCAAGGTGTCGGACTCGGGGCTCTCCTCGCGCGAGGGGTGCGGCAACACCGTCCGCAACGTCACGGGCGACCCCTACGCCGGCGTATGCGAGGACGAGCTCTTCGACATCACCCCGTGGGCGGGCGCGTACGTGCGCTACTTCGTGCGCCACCCCACCACGCAGCTGATGCCGCGCAAGATCAAGACGGCGTTCACCGCCAGCGACGCCGACCGCGCGATCACCGGCATCCACGACATCGCCTTCATCCCGCGCATCCGCGACGGCGTCGAGGGCGTGGAGGTCCGCGTCGGCGGCGGCACGTCGATCATGCCGCGCATCGCCCCCACGCTCTACGAGTTCGTCGAGCTGCAGAACGGCGACTACCTCAAGGTCTCGGAGGCCGTCTTCCGGATCTTCGACCGCCAGGACTGGCTGCGCGTCAACCGCGCCCGCGCCCGCATCAAGGTCCTGATCGACAAGATCGGCATCGACGAGTTCCGCGACCAGGTCGAGGAGGAGCTGAAGGGCGACTGGGTCAACGAGCGCGACTTCAACCCGATCCCGCTGCTGCTGACCCACGACGAGGAGTCCAACGCTCCCGCGGCCGGCGGCAGCTACGCCAGCCCCAACGGCGACCTCTCCGAGTTCGAGCGGTTCAGCGCCTCCAACGTCAAGCCGCAGCGCCAGGCGGGCTTTTCTACGGTCGACGTGCGGGTCTACCGCGGAGACCTCACGCCCGAGCAGATGCGCGGCATTGCAGAGATCCAGCGCAAGTACTCCGGCGGCTACGCCCGCACCACGGTCGAGCAGAACTTCGTGCTGCGCTGGGTGCGCGACGAGTCCGTCTACGAGGTCTGGCAGGAGCTCTCCAAGCTCGGCCTCGGCGAGCACGGCTCCGGCCAGATCATCGACACCGTCTCGTGCCCGGGCACCGACAGCTGCAAGCTCGGCATCACCAGCTCGATGGGGCTCAACGCCGCGATCAACGAGCGGATCGTCGCGATGGACATCACCGACGAGCTGACCAAGCGGATCCACATCAAGAACTCGGGCTGCCCGAACGGCTGCAGCCAGCACCACATCGCGAACATCGGCTTCTACGGCGCGTCGATCAAGGTCGGCGACAAGACGATCCCGGCGTACATCCCGCACATCGGCGGCAACTACGAGGGCGGCGAGGTCGTCTACGGGACGCGCCTCAAGTCGCGCATCCCCGCCAAGCGCGCCCCCGAGGCCGTCGAGCGCTGGATCCGCTACTACGAGGCCGAGCGCCAGGAGGGCGAGGAGTTCAACGCCTTCGCCGAGCGCGTCGGGGCGGCCAGCTTCACCGAGCTCGTGAAGGACCTGTCACTCCCGGTGGAGTTCAACGTCGAGAACATGAACTACTTCATCGACTGGCAGCGCGATCAGCTCTACGAGGTGATCCGCGGCGAAGGCGAGTGCGCGATCTGAGATGGCCACGGTCGCTTCACATGCACATGGAATGGTCCGGGCGGCGCCGCCCGAGCTCGAGCAGCAGCACGAGGTCGAGAGCCTGAGCGCCGAGGAGGTGCTCGGCTACGCGGTCGAGCGCTTCCACCCCGCGATGAAGATCGCCTGCTCCTTCCAGAAGGAGGCGTCGGTGATCATGCACATGCTGCTGGAGATCGAGCCGACGGCGAGGTTCTTCACACTCGACACGGGCCTCTTCTTCCCCGAGACCTACGAGACCTGGAAGGCGCTCGAGGAGCGCTACGACATCGAGATCGAGAGCGCCCACGGCGGCATGAGCCTTGCCCGCCAAGAGGTCGTCCACGGCCCGGAGTTCTGGAAGCGCGACCCGGAGGCCTGCTGCGGCATCCGCAAGGTCAAGCCCATGCGCGAGGCGCTGGCCGACTGCGACGCCTGGGTCACCGGCCTCCGCCGCGACCAGTCGTCGACGCGGGCCGACGCCAAGAAGATCGATTGGGATCGCAAGCACGGCCTCTGGAAGGTCGCGCCGCTCGCCACGTGGACCGAGAAGGACGTCTGGGCCTACATCGCCAAGCACGACATCCCCTACAACGATCTCCACGATCACGGCTACGCCTCGATAGGCTGCACACCCTGCACCAAGCCGGGAGCGGGCCGTGAAGGACGTTGGGCGGACAGCAACCGCCTCGAGTGCGGCCTCCACTAGAACCGCCGCGCGGCGCACAAAGTTGACTCCCGCAACGCCGTTGTTAGACACAGTCGTGAACTACGAGGTCTCCCATCTACGCGCCCTCGAGGCTGAAGCCATCCATGTGATGCGCGAGGTCGCCGCCGAGGTGGAGCGGGCGGTCCTGCTGTTCTCGGGCGGCAAGGACTCGATCGTCCTGCTGCGCCTCGCCGAGAAGGCATTCCACCCCTCGAAGTTCCCGTTCGCGGTGATGCACATAGATACGGGCCACAACTTCCCGGAGGTCCTGGAGTTCCGCGACCGGCGTCTCGAGGAGCTCGGCGCCCGGCTGCTCGTGGCGAGCGTCCAGGACGCGATCGACGCAGGCAAGGTCATCGAGGAGACGGGGCCGCGCGCCTCGCGCAACCGGCTCCAGACCGTCGCCCTGCTCGACGCGATCACCGAGCACGACTTCAAGGCCGCTTTCGGCGGCGCCCGCCGGGACGAGGAGCGCGCTCGCGCGAAGGAGCGGATCTTCTCCTTCCGCGACGACTTCGGCGGCTGGGACCCGAAGGCCCAGCGCCCCGAGCTGTGGAGCATCTACAACGCCCACATGAACCCAGGCGAGCACATGCGCGTGTTCCCGCTCTCGAACTGGACCGAGCTCGACGTGTGGCAGTACATCCGCGAGGAGGGCCTCGAGATCCCCCCGATGTACTTCGCCCACGAGCGCGAGGTGTTCGAGCGCGACGGAATGCTCTACGCCGTGTCCGAGCACGTCGAGCTGCTGCCGGATGAGAGGCCGTTCCGGACCTCGGTGCGCTACCGCACCGTCGGCGACATGAGCTGCACCGGCGCGGTCCGCTCGACCGCCACGACGCTCGACGATGTCGTCGCCGAGATCGCGGCGACGCGCATCACCGAGCGCGGCGAGACGCGCGCCGACGATCGCTTCTCCGAGGCCGCGATGGAAGACCGCAAGCGCGAGGGCTACTTCTAGTGCCAGGCGCCGCCACCAACGGCAAGGTCCTCGACTCCCGCCCATCCGAGCTGGTCAGGGTCGCGACGGCGGGCTCGGTCGACGACGGCAAGTCGACCCTGATCGGGCGGCTGCTGTTCGACTCCAAGCAGGTTCTCCAGGACCAGCTCGAGCACGTCGAGCGCGTCTCCACGGAGCGCGGCGACGGCTACGTGAATCTCGCGCTGCTCACCGACGGCCTGCGCGCCGAGCGCGAGCAGGGCATCACGATCGACGTCGCCTACCGCTACTTCCACACGCCCAAGCGCAAGTTCATCATCGCCGACACGCCGGGCCACGAGCAGTACACGCGCAACATGGTCACCGGCGCCTCCACGGCCGACCTGGCGCTCGTCCTGGTCGATGCCCGCAACGGCGTGGTAGAGCAGTCGCGGCGCCATGCCTTCATCGCGTCGCTGCTGCGCATCCCGCACCTCGTCGTGGCGATCAACAAGATGGACCTCGTCGACTGGGACGAGGCGGTCTTCGACCGCATCACGGCCGACTTCGCGTCCTGGGCGGCGAAGCTCGACATCACCGACATCACCTTCATCCCGCTCTCCGCGCTGCTCGGCGACAACGTCGTGGATCGCTCGGAGAACATGGACTGGTACGACGGGCCCTCGCTCCTCTACTACCTCGAGCACGTCCACATCGCCTCCGATCGCAACCTGATCGACTGCCGCTTCCCCGTGCAGTGGGTGATCCGCCCGATGGACGATGAGCACCACGACTACCGCGGCTACGCGGGCCAGGTCGCCTCCGGCGTGATCTCCGTCGGGGACGAGGTCGTGATCCAGCCCTCCGGCATCACCACCCGGATCGCCGGGATCGACACCCAGGACGGCCCGCTGCAGGAGGCCTACCCGCCCCTGTCCGTGACCCTGCGCCTGGAGGACGACGTGGACGTCTCGCGCGGCGACATGATCTGCCGTGTCAACAACAGCCCGACGCCGACCAAGGAGGTCGAGGCGACGGTCTGCTGGATGTCCGATCGGCCGCTGCAGCCGTCCGCCCGCTACCGGATCAAGCACACCACCCGCACGGCGCTGGCCAAGGTGGAGGAGCTGCGCTACCGCTTCGACGTCAACTCGATGCACCGCGACGAGCAGGCGACCGGCCTGGCGCTGAACGAGATCGGCCGCGTGCGCCTGCGCCTCTCCACCCCGCTCCTGGTCGACGAGTACCGCCGCAACCGGGCCACCGGCAGCTTCATCCTGATCGAGGAGAGCACCAACGACACGGTCGGTGCGGGCATGATCCTCGGCGCCGACGACTGAGCCCGCCGATGGCGGAGCGCAGCGAGAACGTCACCTGGCACGCCCATGCTGTGACGCGCGAGCAGCGCGCTCGGGTGACCGGCGGCGAGGGGCTGACCGTCTGGCTGACGGGGCTCTCCGGATCGGGCAAGTCGACGATCGCGGTGGCAGTGGAGGCGGCGCTGATCGAGCGCGGCCGCCACGCCTACCTGCTCGACGGCGACAACCTGCGCCACGGCCTGAACGGCAACCTCGGCTTCTCCGCGGAGGATCGGGCCGAGAACGTCCGCCGCGCGAGCGAGGTGGCGCGGCTGATCGCCGACGCGGGCACCGTGACGCTCGTATCGCTCGTCTCCCCCTACGCCGCCGATCGCGATCTGGCGCGGCAAGCGCACTCCGAAGCCGGGCTCGGCTTCCTCGAGGTCTACGTGAACACGCCTCTCGAGGAGTGCGAGCGGCGCGACCCGAAGGGCCTCTACGCCAAGGCCCGTGCGGGCGAGCTGCGCGGCATGACCGGCATCGACGACCCGTACGAAGCCCCGGAGCGGCCCGAGCTGGAGCTGCGGCCCGCCGAGCAGACGGTCGAGCAGTGCGTCGCGGCCGTGCTGAGCGCCCTGGGCGCGTAGATAGCCTGCACGCGGTGCGTCTCGCGCTGGAGAGCTGAGCGGTGGATCCGGCGATCGTCGGCTTCGGCCTCGGCGTGGGCCTGCTCGTGGGCATGACCGGCATCGGCGGCGGCTCGCTGATGACGCCCCTGCTGATCCTCGTGTTCGGCATCAAGCCCGTGACGGCCGTCGGCACCGACCTCGCCTACGGCGCCGTCACGAAGACCCTCGGCGGCTGGCGGCACTGGCGGCAGGGAACGGTCGACATGAGCCTGTCGCTCTGGATGGGCGTCGGCTCGGTGCCCGCCGCGGTGGGCGGCGTCTACGTGCTCGAGCTGCTGGAGGAGTCCTACGGCGACGAGTTCGACGAGCTGCTGATCCTGATCCTGGCGATCACGCTCCTCTTCACCGGCATCATGACCCTCGCCCGTGCGCTGTTCCTCAAGGCGCTGCTGGACAAGGAGCGCGACTCGGTCGAGATGACCAGGCGCAACAAGATCGCCGCCGTCACGCTCGGTGCGACGGTCGGGTTCGTGCTCGGCGTCACCTCCGCCGGCAGCGGCGCGCTGATCGCGGTCGGCCTGATCCTGCTCTTCCGGCTCGTGCCGCAACGCGTGGTCGGCACGGACATCTTCCACGCGGCGATCCTGCTCTGGGCGGCCGCCGCGGCGCACCTGGTGGCCGGCAACGTGGACTTCGGGCTCGCCGGCAACATCCTGATCGGGTCCCTGCCGGGCGTCTGGATCGGCTCCAACCTCAGCGTGCGGGTGCCCTCGAGCGTGCTCCGCGCGACCCTTGCGCTCGTCCTGATCGGCGCCGGCCTCGCCCTGCTGACCAAGGCCGGAGTCGGTGTCCCGGGGGTGGTGATCGCCGCGTTCCCGGCCGCGATCGTGGTGCTCGTGACCGGCGTCCTCGTGCGCGACCGGCGCAACGGAGGCACCGACGCCGACACCGCCCTCGGCGAGCCCGCTCCGGCGCCTGCAGCGGACGAGCCTTCGTAGCTCTTCCCGGACCGATAGCCTTCCGCGCCGCATGTTCTCGAAGGTCCTGGTGGCAAATCGCGGCGAGATCGCGATCCGCGTCATGCGCTCCCTCGAGGAGCTCGGCGTCGGCACGGTCGCGGTCTACTCCGAAGCCGATCGCGATGCCCCGCACGTAAGGCGTGCCGACGAGGCGTACCTGCTCGGCCCCGGCCCCGCCGCGGAGAGCTACCTCGTAGTCGAGAAGATCCTCGAGGTGGCCAAGCAGTCGGGCGCCGAGGCGATCCACCCCGGCTACGGCTTCCTGGCGGAGAACGCGCCGTTCGCGCGTGCCTGCGAGGAGGCCGGCATCGTGTTCATCGGCCCGCCGGCCGACGCAATCGACTCGATGGGCTCGAAGACCAAGGCGCGCGAGCTGATGAAGGCCGCCGGAGTGCCGATCGTCCCGGGCACCACCGATCCGGTCGACACCGTCGAGGAGGCGCGCAAGATCATCGCCGACTCGATCGGCTACCCGGTCGCGATCAAGGCAGCGGGCGGCGGCGGCGGCAAGGGCTTCCGAGTCGCGCATTCCGAGGACGAGCTGGCGGACGCCTTCGAGGGCGCCGCGCGCGAGGGCGAGAAGTTCTTCTCCGACGCCACCGTCTACATCGAGCGCTACCTGCCGGACCCCCGCCACGTGGAGGTCCAGGTGCTCGCCGACTCCCAGGGCAACGTGGTCCACCTCTTCGAGCGCGACTGCTCGGTGCAGCGCCGTCACCAGAAGGTGATCGAGGAGGCTCCCGCCCCTGCCGTCGACCCCGAACTGCGCGCCCGGATCGGCAAGATCGGCACCGACGCCGCGAAGGCCGTCGGCTACCGCTCGGCCGGCACGATCGAGGGCCTGCTCCAGGACGGCGAGTACTACTTCCTCGAGATGAACACCCGCGTGCAGGTGGAGCACTGCGTGACCGAGATGGTCACCGGCATCGACATCGTGCGCGAGCAGATCCTGGTCGCCGCCGGCGCGGAGCTGTCCTTCAAGCAGGAGGACGTGGAGATCCGCGGCCACGCGATCGAGTGTCGGATCAACGCCGAGGACGCCTCGAAGAACTTCGCCCCCGCGCCCGGCCAGATCGGCTCCTACCGCGAGCCGTCGGGACCGTTCGTGCGCGTCGATTCCGGCGCCGAGGCCGGCTACGCCGTCCTGCCCCTCTACGACCCGATGATCGCCAAGCTGATCGTCTGGGACGTCGATCGCGAGGCCTCCACGCGGCGGATGCTGCGCGCGCTCTCGGAGTACGAGCTCGAGGGCATCAAGACGCTGATCCCGTTCCACGAGGCGCTGCTGAAGACCGACGAGTGGGCCAACGGCGAGACCTGTCGGAACCTCATGGAGGACAAGAAGTGGCTCAAGTCGACCGCGCCTGAGCAGCCGGTGACCCCTGTCGACGCCGACGAGGACGAGAAGGTCGAGCGCGACTACGCCGTCGAGGTCTCGGGCCGCAGGTTCGACGTCAAGGTGATCGGCAGCGCATTCGGTGGCGGCGGGTCCGTCAACGGCGCGGCCGCGGGCGCGCGCACGGCACCCAAGCGCGCCGAGCGCAAGAAGGCCGCAGGCGGCGGGCCGGACCAGATCGAGTCGCCGCTGCAGGGCAACATGTGGAAGGTCGTCGTCAAGCAGGGCGACGTAGTCGAGGAGGGGCAGCTCCTCTGCATCATCGAGGCGATGAAGATGGAGAACGAGATCACCGCCCACAAGGCCGGCACGATCGCCGCCCTGCCGATCGAAGAGGGCAAGGCGATCTCCGCGGGCGATCCAATCGCCACAATCACCTCTCCGCCCGCCGAGGCCTGACCGTCCCGAGCCGCGCCCGCCGTCTGCTGCCGCTGGCGCTCGCCACCACGGCGACACAGGCATCGATAGTCGTCCTCGCTCCGCTGCTGGTGGAGATCGCGCGCGATCTCGACGCGTCGGTGAGCGCGATCGGCCTCGCCCGTTCCGCGCTCGCCGGAACGGCCGTCGCCGGGTCGCTGGCGATCGGGCCGCTGATCGATCGCGTCGGCATCCGGCCGCTGATCGTCCGCGGCGCGGCCCTCGCCTTCGCGGGAGCAGCCGCTACCGCCGCCTCGCCCAACCTCGCCGCCTTCTACGCAGCCCATGTGGTCACCGGCCTAGGCGTGGCCTGCCTGCTCTCGGCGGGCTTCGCCGGGGTGGCCACCTACTTCGACGAGGGCGAGCTGCCGTGGGCAATGGGCTACGTCGTCGGGACCCAGTCGCTGGCGTGGATCCTCGGCAACCCGATCGTTGGCCTGCTCGCTGAGACGGGGTCGTGGCGGCTCGCCTATCTGGTGCCGGCCGTGATCTGCCTGGCGGCGCTCGTAGCCGGGCTGCTGGCGCCCGCCCCCCTGCACCACCGGCTCGGGAAGGGAGAGCCGGGCTCGATCCGGGACGGGCTCACAGCCGTCTTCCGCGAGCGCTCGGCGCGGCGCTGGACGATCGCCGAGATGGTCGCCTACTCCGCCTGGACGGCCGAGCTGACCTATGCCGGCGCCTTCTACGTCGAGCGCTACGGCGTCGGCGAGACCGCCGTTGGCATCCTGCTCGCCGCCGGATCGGTGGTCTTCCTAGCGACCTCGCTCAACACGGCGCGCCTCACCGCCCGCTTCCCACGCAAGCCGCTGCTCGTGGCGTGTGCGTTCGGCATGGGAATCGTCCTGGTGCCGATCCTCAACTGGGCTCCGGCCGTGCTCGTGACGCTCGGGCTGTTCTGCGTGATGGCCGTGTTCGCCGGCATCCGCGCCGCGGGCTCCGGCGCCCTCGGCCTTAGCCTGCTGCCCGACCGGCCCGGCGCGATGATGGGCGCCCGCACCGCCAGCGCCCAGCTCGGGTACACGATCGGCGCGGCCGGAGGCGCGGCCGTGCTGGCGCTATGGGGCTTCGGCGCGCTCGGCGTGGTGCTCTTCGCGGGCATGGCCCTCGCCGCCGCTCTGCTGGCCGGGGTCCACGACCCGTGGTCCGACCGGGACGGCCCGCCGACACAGCAGCAGCCCGGCCCGAGCCCTCGGACACTGCCCGAGCCGATCCCCGACTAGCCGCCCGCGCCTACGGCTGCTCGACGAGCAGGCCTGGCAGCCGGGCCATGTCCTCGAACACCTCGCCGCCGGCGGCCTCGAGGGCCTCGGCGGACACGAGGCGGGCAAAGGCGAGCGCGCGCATCCCGGCCGCGCGCGCCGCGGTGACGCCGGGAACCGTGTCCTCCACCACAGCGGTGCTCGAGGGGTCGAACCCCATCCGCGCCGCGGCGTGAAGGAACAGGTCGGGCGCGGGCTTGCCGTGCTCCACCTCGGTGGCGCTGAAGATCCTCCCCTCGAAGCGGGGCAGCAGGCCGGTGAGGCCGAGCGTGAGCCTGATCCGCTCGTGCCCTCCGCTCGAGGCCACGCACGACGGCAGCTCGATGCGATCGAGCGCGGCGACGATGCCGGGCACAGGTCGGAGCTCGCGCCTCCAGGCGGCTTCCGTCCCCTCGCGGTAGCGCTCGGCGAAGTCCGCCGGAGGCGGATGCCCGAGCCGCTCCTCGAGCATCGCCAGACAGGACGCCATCGAGCGGCCCATGTAGGTCTCGATCGCCTGCTCGCGCGTCGTAGGGATCCCGAGCTCCGTGATCAGCTCCGCGAGCACGGCGTTGCCCACCGGCTCGGTGTCCACGAGGACGCCGTCGCAGTCGAAGATCACCGCCTCGGCCATCGCCTGAATCTATGCGTCGCGCCCTGCCGCAGGCGCGGCGGCTTGTAGGCTGGCCGGCCAGCAAGCCGTCCCACCCCCGCCAAAAGGACAAGGACTCGCCATGGACTTCGATGTGCTGCGCGCCGGCATGGAGCAGGGAATCCCCTTCAACGGCCATCTCGGCCTGAAGATCACCGAGATCGGCGACGGCCACGGGGTCGTCCGGATGCCGGACGACGAGCATCTGCGCAACCACATCGGCTCACAGCACGCCGGAGCGCTCTTCACGGCCGCCGAGGCGGCTTCCGGGGCCGCGTTCGTGGGCGCGTTCGCCGAGCGGCTCGGAGAGATCACGCCGCTCGCCAAGTCCGCCTCGATCGACTACCTCAAGATCGCCAAGGGCCCGATCACCGCCACCGGCAAGCTGGGCGAGGAGAAGCAGGTGCTGCTCGACCGCCTCGACGCCGACGGCCGCGTGCAGTTCGCGGTGACCGTCTCCCTCACCGACGAGGCCGGCACCGAGGTCGCGAAGGTCACCGTCGACTGGCACGTGCGCAAGAACTCGTAACGGCTCCCACGCTGGGGCACGTTGCGGCCGCATACCGGCCGCAACGTGCCCACCGTCGGCGGCGGCGGGCCTGCGCGTCAGGCCTGGAGGCGCTGGAGGTTCTCGGCGTGGATCTCGCGCTGCCGGGCCGTGTCGCGCGCGTCGGGCAGCTTGGGGCGCTCCTCGCCCCGCTCAAGCGCGTCCAGGTAGGCCGCGTCCTCGTCGATGAGCCGGAGCGCGTCCGCGCGCGTCAGCGGCGAGCCGTGGCCCGGCACGACCGTCTCGGCGGCCTCGACGAGTGGAGCGAGTCGGGCGAGCGTCGAGCGGTAGTCGGCGACCGTGCCGCCAGGGCAGATCCAGGGGATCTCCACGGGCAGCAGGTAGTCCCCGCTCAGCAGCAGGCCGAGCCAAGGAGCCCAGACGGCCATGCCGTCGGGGGTGTGGCCCTCGGCGAGATGGAGCTCCAGCTCCTCCTCCCCCAAGCCGAGATGGCCGGGGACGGGCAGCGCCTGGAGCTGGCCCAGCGAGAGGGGGCGCGAGCGGATGACGTAGTGGGCGGCATCGGCGTCGCGCAGCTCGCGCTGCGCCTCGCCCGGCCGCTCGCGCACGCGGCGCATCGTGCTCTCCGCCACCCCCAGCGACAGGCCGGGAAAGGCCGCGCGGCCCAGCAGGTGGTCGAAGTCGCCATGGGTCGCGAGCAGCGCGCTCGGCTCGAACCCGGCCTGCTGGAGGATCCCCGGCAGCAGCTCCAGCTCGTCCGGGAAGTAGGGCGAGTCGACGAGCATCGCCTCCTCGCCTGCACGGATGGCGACCGCGTTCGTCTGCCAGAGCAGGCTGGTGACGACTATCGCGTCGCGGTGAACGGATACCGCGCGCATCGAGCAGTGAGAGCTAGACGACGACCTTCAGGAGCTTCGCCGCGTCGCGGAAGGACTTGACCTCCGCGGTCGGCTTCTTCTGGCCCGACTCAAGCGTCTGGCCGTGCCGGTTGACCCAGATCACGGGGATCTTCAGCTTGATGCAGGGCTCGATGTCGGTCGGGTAGCCCGACGCGATGTGCACCCAGTTCTTCTTGCGCTTGTCGATCCGGCGCGCGCACTCCTTGAAGTGAGCCTCGTCGGGCTTGTAGCTGCGCACCTGCTGGGCGGTGACCACGAGGTCGAAGTCCGCGCGGAAGTGCCGGCGCGTGGCGCCCAGCAGCTTGTCGTCGATGTTGGAGAGGATGCCGATCTCGAACTTCTTGGCGAACTTCTCGAGCTGGGCGTTGGTCTCGCGGAAGGGCTGCCAGCTCGGCACGCTGTCCGGCAGGAACTGGGCGCGCGAGGACTCGAGCTGCCACTCGAGCTCGGCGGCCACCTTCACGGCGGTGCGGCGCAGCACCTCGGCGTAGAGCTCGTACGAGCCCGCCTGGATCTCGTGCTGGATCTCGATGAAGCGCTGGATCAGGATGTCACGGTTGATCGTGAAGCCATCCCGATCGGCCTCCTTCTGGAAGGCGTTGTAGACGCCGTTCTCCCAGTCGATCAGGGTGCCGTAGCAGTCGAACGTTACGAACTGGATGTCCTTCGGTAGTGGCACTGAGCTCCTGATCCTGAATCGGCGGTTACGGAAACCGGGCATTCTACGTTTCTGGGCGACCAAGAGGCCACGCGGCGAAGATGGAGTCCGGTCCTATAGCGTGCTCCGCCGCTGATGGACCTGCTCGAGTATCAGGGCAAGAAGCTCTTCGCCAAGCACGGAGTTCCCGTGCCCGAGGGCACGCCCGCCACCACCGTCGATGACGCGGCTGCCGCCGCTGAGGCCCTCGGCTACCCGGTCGTGGTCAAGGCCCAGGTGCTGGTCGGCGGCCGCGGCAAGGCCGGCGGGATCAAGGTCGCGGGCAACCGCGCCGAGGTCGAGCAGCACGCCGGGGCGATCCTCGGCATGGACATCAAGGGCCACACCGTCAACGAGCTCTACATCGAGGCCGCCAGCGAGATCGATGAGGAGTACTACGCCGCCTTCGTATTCGACCGCTCCGCGAAGAAGACGATGGCGATGTTCTCGAAGATGGGCGGCATGGACGTCGAGGCGGTCGCCGAGACCGACCCCGAGGCGATGCGCACGCTGCACGTGGACCCGCTGATCGGCTTCCAGGACTTCCACGGCCGCCGGCTCGCGTTCGAGGCCGGCATCGCAACCGACGTGATCCGCCCCGTCGGCGCGATGCTCGCCAAGCTCTACGAGACCTACGTCGGCGAGGACGCGATGCTCGTTGAGGTCAACCCCCTGTTGATCACCAAGTCACGCGAGGTCGTCGCGCTCGACGCGAAGGTCACGCTCGACGGCAACGCGCTCTTCCGCCACCCCGGCTCGGCCGACTTCGGCGATGTGGGCGCCGCAGACCCGCAGGAGCAGATGGCCTCCGAGCGCGGGCTCACCTACGTCAAGCTCGACGGCGACATCGGCATCCTCGGCAACGGCGCCGGGCTCGTGATGTCCACGCTGGACGTCGTGGCCCAGGCAGGCGGCGCGCCCGCCAACTTCCTCGACGCGGGCGGCGGCTCGAAGGCCGACGCGATCACCAGCGCCGTCGAGGTGATCCTCTCGGACCCGAAGGTCAAGGCGGTCCTGTTCAACATCTTCGGAGGCATCACCCGCTGCGACGAGGTCGCCAAGGGCCTGATCGAGGCGTTCGCCCAGATCGAGCCGACGGTTCCGTTCGTGGTGCGCCTCAACGGCACCAACGAGGAGGAGGGACAGCGGCTGCTCGCCGAGGCGAACCTCCCGAACGTCCATACCGAGACGACGATGGACGGCGCCGCCGCCAAGGTCGTGGAGGTGGCAAGGGGCTGATGGCCGTTCTCGTGGACAAGGACACGCGCCTCTGCGTCTCCGGCATCACCGGCAGCGAGGGCACCTTCCACTCGCTCAACAACCGGGCCTACGGCACGCAGGTCGTGTCCGGCGTCACGCCCGGCAAGGGCGGTCAGGACGTAGAGGGCATCCCCGTCTTCAACACCTTCCACGACGCCGTCGCCGAGACCGGCGCGAACACGGCGATGATCTTCGTGCCGCCACGCTTCGCAGCCGACTCGATCCTCGAGGCCGAGGACGCCGGGATCGACCTGATCGTGGCGATCACCGAGGGCATCCCCGCCCACGACGAGCTGAAGGTCTACAACCACCTCGCGCGCAACCCGAACGTGCGTCTCGTGGGCCCGAACTGCCCCGGCATCCTCTCGCCCGGCAAGGCGAGCGTCGGGATCATCCCGGCCTCCTTCTTCAAGGAGGGCAACGTCGGCGTGGTGTCCCGCTCGGGGACGCTGACCTACCAGATCGGCTACGAGCTGGCCCAGAGCGGCTTCGGCAACAGCTCGATCGTCGGCATCGGCGGCGACCCGGTCCCAGGCTCCAGCTTCGTCGACATCGTCGAGCTGTTCGAGGCCGACCCCGAGACCGAGCTGATCGTGCTCTCCGGGGAGATCGGCGGAGACGCCGAGGAGCAGGCCGCCGAGTACATCGCAGAGCACGTCACGAAGCCGGTCGTCGCCTACATCGCGGGCTTCACGGCACCCCCCGGCAAGACGATGGGCCACGCCGGCGCGATCGTCTCGGGCTCCAAGGGCACCGCCCAGGCGAAGGCCGAGGCGCTCGAGGCCAAGGGCGTCCGCGTGGGACGCACCCCGACGGAGGTCGCCAAGATCGCCGTCGAGACCCTCCGCGGCTAGCGGACCCCGCTAGGGCGTTCGCCTCGATATCGTGGCTGGCGTGACTGCTCCGGACACGATCACCCTCGCCCGAGGCGCGCCCTCGCTCGACATCGTCGCCGTCGACGACCTGCGCGCGGCCGCCGATCGCGCCTTCGCCAACGACCCGGCGGGCGCCTTCTCGTACGGAACGTCGGCGGGTTACAAGCCGCTGATCGACTGGATCGCCTCCAAGCACGGCATCGAGGCCGAGCAGGTGATCGCCACCAACGGCTCGATGCAGGCCGACGCATTCCTGTTCCAGCTGCTCGTCGAGCCCGGTGACACGGTCGTGGTGGAAGCGCCGACCTACGACCGCACGCTGCTCGCGCTGAGCTCGCTCGGTGCGGACATCCTCGCGATCCCGCTTCAGGACGACGGGATCGACGTCGACGCGTTCGAGCAGGCCCTGAAGGCCGGAGCACGGCCCAAGCTCGCGCACATCATCCCCAACTTCCATAACCCGGCCGGCTGCACGCTCTCGCGCGAGAAGCGCGAGCGCCTCGTCGCGCTCGCCGCCGAGTACGACTTCGTCCTGTTCGAGGACGACCCCTACATCGAGCTGCGCTTCGACGGGGAGCCGCTGCCCACGATGCTCTCGCTCGACGAGGCCGATCGCGTGGTCTACGCATCCTCGTTCTCGAAGACGGTCTGCCCCGGCATCCGCGTGGGCTACCTGGCCGGCCCCGCCGGCCTGGTCGGCGATGCGCGCCGGCTCGCCACCGGCACCTACATCTCGCCGAACATGGTCGCCCAGGCGATCGTCGCCGAGTTCTGCCGCTCGGGAGCGATCGAGCGGTCGATCGAGACGGTCAAGAACGCGCTGCGCGAGCGGCGCGACGTGCTGTGCGCGGCGCTCGAGCGGGAGCTGCCCGGCGCGCGCTTCGTGGTGCCGAGCGGCGGCTACTTCCTCTGGGTGGACCTGCCCGACGAGAGCGTCGACGTGGCGGACCTCGAGGTCGAGGCGCGTGAGCGCGGGCTGGCCTTCGTCAAGGGCACCGACTTCCTGCTCGAGGGCGGGCAGTACTCGCTGCGGATCGCCTACTCCGGCGTGCCGACCGACCAGATCGAAGAAGCGGTCGCGCGGCTTGCCGCCGCCTACCGCGAACTGGTCGGCGCCCGCGCGTGAGCGAACCTCAGCGTCTGGAGCTCGCCAAGGCGCGCGGGATCCAGGAGCTCCTCGGCGAGTCGCTCGCCATCTACCTGCAGAACTTCTGGCGCCTCCTCGTGATCGCCTTCGCGGTGGTCGCGCCGGTCCAGCTGATCGTGCTGGGGATCGGCCTCGAGGAGCTGACCGCCCCCTACCGCGAGAAGGCGACGACGGCCGAGCTCATGATCCCGATCGCGGTGAGCTTCCTGGTCATCGCGCCTCTCACCGCCGCCACGACGATCAACGTGCTCCGCAGCCTGGCCGAGGGCCAGGCTCCCCGCATCCGCTCGAGCCTCCAGGCCGGGCTCGACGCGTTCGCGCCGGTGTTCCTGGCCGTCCTGCTCGCCGGCGCCGGGATCGTCCTCGGCCTGATCGTCGTGATCCCCGGCGTCTACTTCGCCGTGCGCTGGTTCCTCGTGCCGCAGGCTGTGGTGATCGACGGTACCCGCTCGACCGAGGCGCTCAAGGGCAGCTGGAACCTGGTGCAGGGCTTCTGGTGGCGCACGCTCGGCATCGCGCTGCTCACGAGCCTCCTCGGCGCCGTGCCGGGCCTCCTGATCCTCAGCCCGGTCCAGGCGATCGCCGAGTCGGCGGACCGTCAAGCAGTGCAGCTGGTCGGCACGATCATCAGCCAGACCCTCAGCGCACCGCTGGTCGCGATCGTCGCCACCCTCCTCTTCTACGACCTCCGCGCCCGCCGCTCACAGCCGGCGCCCGTCACGCCCTAGTGCCGCCACGACGCGCGACCACCGGCCGGCCACCATCGAAACAGACGTTGAAAGCGACGTTTCGTCCGTATTGCGGACGCAACGTCGCTTTCGATGAAGTGGCGCTGGTCAGCGCCGAATGCGACGGTTATCGCCAGCCCCGCCAGCGATGCGAGGGGCGAGGCTGGCTAGGACGCAGGGAGCGACGTGTGCGCAAGCACACGAGCGACCGAGGACACCGCCAGGCGACGCCGATCGCGTCGGTGGCTAGCGGCCCCAGTGCTCCTTGGCGAGCACCAGCTGGTCGGGAAGGGCTACGCGCGCTGGAGGCGAGGGGTCGGCGGAGACGGAGACGGTCTGCGCGACGCTGTGACTGACGGAGTAGACGCGGTCGCCGGCCTCGATCGCGACGATCTCCTCGCCGGACTCGGAGAGGGTGCCCTCGAGGCCGGGAGTGAGACCCGATTCCATCAGGTAGTGGAGCAGGTCCTCGGCCTCGTTCTCGAAGCGCAGGACCTTGACCTTGGCGCCCACCTCGACGTCGGCAAGCGGCACGCCCTCGAGGCGGGTGTGGCTGAAGATCGGGTGCCCGTGGGGGCAGGTGTCGGCATCGCCGATCGCCTTGAGCATCCGCTCCTCAACCGTCGGCGACATCCAGTGCTCGAGCTTCTCGGCCTCCTCGTGGACCTGGTCCCAGGGGATGTCGAAGACGTCGGTCAGGAAGCGCTCGATCAGGCGGTGGCGGCGGACGATGTCCTCGGCGTGCTGAAGGCCGGACTCGGTGAACTTGATCGTCTTGTCGGCGTTGCGCGTGATGTAGCCGTCGGACTCGAGGCGACCGACCATCTCGTGGACCGTGGGCGCGGAGACCTGCATCGCGCGGGCGACGTTCGCGCCTGTCATCGGCAGCCCGGCCTCCTGCAGCCAGAAGATGATCTGGAGGTACTCCTCCTCGGCGACGGTCGCGTGCTCGTGTGACATGGGGCTCCTAGGTAGATGGCCTTCGGTAGCCATGCTAGTGGTCGTCTAGAGTGCTCGCGGGTGAAGCTCGATACGGGTACCCGCGTGCTGATCACCGGCGCCTCGAAGGGAATCGGCGCCTCGCTCGCTCGTGCGCTTGCCGCGCGCGGCTGCGTGCTCGGCCTG
The DNA here is from genome assembly GCA_963715445.1 of uncultured Solirubrobacterales bacterium. Lineage (GTDB taxonomy): Bacteria > Actinomycetota > Thermoleophilia > Solirubrobacterales > Thermoleophilaceae > JAAYBF01. The sequence goes on along the minus strand of OY970240.1, from coordinate 1,518,949 downwards.
GTGGCGCGCAACGAAGAGCCGCTGCGCGAGATGGCCGCCTCCCTGCCCGGCGAGGGCCATCGCGCGCTCGCGGCCGACGTGGCCGACAGGGCCTCGATCAAGGCCGCCGTGGACGCCTTCGGCGAGCTCGACGTGGTGGTGGCGAACGCCGGCGTGGCCGATTACGGCTCCTGGCTCGAGCTCTCCGAGGAGCTCGAGGAGCGGATGACCGAGATCAACTGGCTCGGAACCCTCCACACGGTGCGCGCGGCGCTGCCGGGGATGGTCGAGCGGGGGCGCGGCCACGTGGTCGTCGTCTCCTCCGGAGCGGCGCTGCGGACCTTCCCCGGCGCGGCTGTCTACGGAGCCACCAAGTCCGCCCAGCGCAGCTTCGCCGAGGGCCTCTGGCACGACCTCGACGGGACCGGCGTGGGCGTGACGATCGTCTACCCCGGCGAGATCGGCACCGAGCTGCACGACCACCAGCACGAGCACCTGCCGGAGTGGCGCCGAGGCGGGCACGAGGCCGACCCGAACGAGCTGGCGCAGGCGATCGTCAAGGGCGTCGAGGCCGACCGGCGCGGCGTCTACTTCCCGCCGATCGTGCGGCTCCTGCAGACCGTCCACGGCATCTCCCCGAAGGTGGCCGACCTGATGCTGCGAAGGATGCGCGGCGTGAGCTCCGCGCCGCGGAAGCGATGACCCTCCCCCTCTCCCCTCCGATCAAGCCAGCGCTGGCGCGCTCGGCCAAGGAGCTTCCGGAGGGCGAGGGCTGGCTCTACGAGCCCAAGTACGACGGCTTCCGGATGATCATCTACCGCGACGGCGACGAGGTGTACCTCCAGAGCCGCGGCGGCAAGCCGATGAACCGCTACTTCCCGGAGGTCGAGGCGCTGCTGCTGACGATGCCGGCCGACCGCGTGGTGCTCGACGGCGAGGTCGTGATCACCGTCGACGGCGTGCAGGAGTTCGACCTCCTGAGCCAGCGCATCCACCCCGCCGCCTCGCGCGTGGAGCTGCTCTCAAAGGAGACGCCCGCGGTGTTCCTGGCCTTCGACGTGCTCGCCATCGGCGATGAGGAGCTGCTGGCCCTCCCCTACGCCGAGCGCAGGGAGCGGCTCGCCGAGCTCGACCTGGGGCCCGTCGAGGTTGCCCCATCCACCGCCGACCGCGACGACGCGGGCCAGTGGCTGACCGGCAAGTCGGAGGGCGTGATCGCCAAGCGCGCCGAGTCCCCCTACCTCCCCGGAGAGCGCAAGGGGATGACGAAGATCAAGCGCCTGCGCACGGCCGACTGCGTCGTGGCCGCCTTCCGCTTCGGCAAGGAGGAGGGCGTCGTCGGCTCGCTGATCCTCGGCCTCTACAACGCGAAGGATGAGCTGCAGGTGGTTGGCCACACCTCCGGCTTCGGCGGCATGAAGCAGAAGCGCGAGATGCTCTCGCTGCTCGAGCCCTACCGCACCCACGAGCGCGGGACGGGCGAGCCGAGCCGCTGGAAGTCCGACGAGGACCTGGCCTGGGAGGGCCTACGCCCCGAGCTGGTCTGCGAGATCGCCTACGACCACACGACGGGCGAGCGGATCCGCCACGGCACGAAGTTCCTGCGCTGGCGCGACGACAAGGCGCCCGAGGAGTGCACGATCGACCAGCTCGAGGCCTGAGTGAGCTCCAACGCACGGCACCAACTCGAGACCTGAGCGCCTGAGCCTCCAACGCACGTCCAGCCGTCCGACTGCGACGTTTGCGGCCCCAGGGCCGAGGGCATGCTGGCCGAGAGTGCGCAGCCGCCTGCCCATCTGCCTCCTGCTCCTCTCGGCGCTCCTGCCGGCGGCGGCGCAGGCGGAGGTTCGCCTCGCGAAGGTGGGCGACTTCGTGGAGCCGGTCCACGTGACGGGCGCACCCGGCGATTCGCAGCGGCTCTACGTGGTGGAGCAGCGCGGCACGGTGCAGGTGGTGAAGGGTGGGGTCAAGAGCCAGTTCCTCGACCTCTCGGCTGCCGTGCTCGGATCCGGCGACCCCGATGCGGGCGGCGAGGAAGGCCTCCTCTCGATCGCCTTCCCGCCCGACTTCCAGACCAGCCGTCGCTTCTACGTCTACTTCACCGACACCGCGGGCGACAACCGCGTCGAGGAGCTGCGGACCTTGGACGGTGACACCGCGGACCCGGCCTCGCGACGGCTCGTGATCGGCATCCCGCATCCAGGCGCCGGCAACCACAACGGCGGGCAGCTGCAGTTCGGGCCGGACGACATGCTCTACCTGGCCCCGGGCGATGGCGCAAACGGCGCCAACGCGCGCGACCTCGGCAGCCCGCTGGGCAAGGTCCTGCGCATAGACCCGCGTGGCGACGCGCCGGGCGAGTACACGATCCCGGCCGACAACCCGTTCGTGGGCCAGGCCGGTCGCCGCGGTGAGATCTGGGCCTCGGGCCTGCGCAACCCGTTCCGCTTCTCCTTCGACCGCCTCAACGGCGACCTCGCGATCGGCGACGTCGGCGAGGGGACGACCGAGGAGATCAGCTACCTGCCGAGCTCAGCCGGCCGCGGGCGCGGCGCCGACCTCGGATGGAACGAGTGCGAGGGCAGCTTCCAGACGGGCAGCACGACCGTGCCGTGCGACGTGGCGGGCTCGGTGCTCCCTGTGATCGAGAAGCTGCAGAGCGCCGGCTACCGCTCGATCATCGCCGGCTACGTGGTGCGCGACCCCTCGCTGCCGTCGCTGCTCGGACGGTTCGTCTATGGCGACTACTACGTGAACCGCCCGCGCAGCGCCGTGCTCGGCCCGAGCGGCGCGAGCGACGACCGCGACATCGGCGTCGAGATCGCGGGGCTCTCCGGCTTCGGCGAGGACGCGGGCGGCTGCGTCTACGCCGCGTCACGCAACGGACCCGTCTACAGGCTGGTCGAGAACGACGCTCGCATCCCCTGCCCGGCCGCGGTTCCGATCAACGGGCAGCCCGATGGCTCGGACCGCACGCGCCCGACCCTTCGGACGCGAGTGCGCAAGCGCCAGCGGGTGCTGCGGCTGAAGGGCGTCGTCGCCTATGCGCGCTGCAGCGAGCGCTGCCGGGTGGCTGCCGGCGGGACGCTGCGGATCGGCAAGCGCCGGTTCGCCCTGCGGCGCGTGCAGACGGGAGCGGTGCCGGCGGGGAGGCTCGTGCGCATCAAGCCGCGGCTGACGCGGCGTGGCATGCGCGCGCTGCGAAGGGCGCTGCGCGACGACAGGCAGCCGAAGCTGCGGATCGGGCTGCGGGCGCGGGACACCGCCGGCAACGCGTCGCAGCTGACTCGCCGGACCGTGACCGCGGTGCGCCGAGCGCCGCAGTCCGGCAGCTAGTCCTCGTCCTTCGCCTTCGAGGGCTGGACGCGCTTGGGCTCGCCCGGCATCTTGGGGTAGTCGGGCGGGTACGGCATCTCGCCCTCACCCTCGGACTCGTCGCGCTCGTACATGTCGAGCAGCGGCTGGAGCGAGTGGGCCACGTCGTCGATCGCCGCGAAGCGGTCGCCCACCTCGGCGAAGCGGGCGGGCATGGTCGCGATCGTGAAGTCCTCGGGCTCAACATCGGCCAGCTCGTCCCAGGTCAGCGGGGCCGAGACCGGCGCTCCCGGCTTCGGGCGAACGCTGTAGGGGGAGGCGATCGTGCGGTCGCGCGCGTTCTGGTTGTAGTCCACGAAGACGCGCTCGCCGCGCTCCTCCTTCCACCACTTGGTGGTCACCTCGCCGGGCATGCGCCGCTCGAGCTCGCGCCCGAAGGCGATCGCCGCGTGGCGCACGTCGACGAAGTCCCAGCGCGGCTCGATCCGCACGTAGATGTGGATGCCGCGGCCGCCCGAGGTCTTCGGGAAGCCGGCGTAGCCGAGCTCCCCGAGCAGGGTGCGGGCCTCGGCGGCGATCCGCTGCGCGTCGGCGAAGTCGGTGCCGGGCTGGGGGTCGAGGTCGAGCCGCAGCTCGTCGGGGTGGTCCACGTCGTCGCGCCGCACCGGCCAGGGGTGGAACGTGATCGTGCCCATCTGCGCGCACCAGCCGACGACGGCGATCTCGGTCGGGCAGACCTCGTCGGCGTGGCGGCCCGAGGGGAACTCGATCCGCGCCGTCTCGACGTAGTCGGGCGCGCCCTGGGGAACCCGCTTCTGGAAGAAGGCGTCGCCGCCGCCCTTCTCGCGAGTCGATAGGACGATCCCCTCGTGGACGCCCTTCGGCCAGCGCTCGAGCGTCGTCGGCCGCTCGCGCAAGGCGCGCATGATCCCGTCCTCGACCGCGAGGTAGTACTCGACCACCTGGAGCTTCGTGACCTCGGGGGTCCGCTCGGTGGCCGGGAAGATCACCCGGTCGGGGCTCGACACGCGCAGCTCGCGCCCGCCCGCCTCCAGCATCTCAGCCTTGGAAGCCGCCATCTGCGACACGATATGCCCAATGCGGCTCCCGGCACTAGTGGCTCCCGATGCCTTCAAGGGCACCTTTGACGCGGTGGAGGTGGCGTCGGCGATCGCACGGGGGTTGCGCACGGGTGGCTGTGAGGCTGTGGAGCTGCCCGTGGCCGACGGTGGCGAGGGCACGCTGGACGTGCTGATCGGGGCGCTCGGCGGAGAGCTGCGAGCTGTCCAGGCGAGCGACCCGCTCGGGCGCTCGATCGAGGCGTCGTTCGGGCTGCTGCCCGACGGTGAGACGGCGGTGGTGGAATCGGCGCAGGCGAGCGGCTTCGGGCTCGTCTCCGAGGGCGAGCGCGACGCGTTCGCCGCATCGACCCGCGGGACTGGCGAGCTGATCGTGGCCGCGGCGCAAGCCGGGGCGCAGCGGGTGATCGTCACCGTGGGCGGCTCGGCCACCACCGACGGCGGAACCGGCGCGCTGGCCGCGCTCGACGAGGCCGGCGTCAAGCCGAGGCTCGAGGTGTGGTGCGACACGCGCACCGCCTGGGAGGACTCGCCGCGCGTGTTCGGCCCGCAGAAGGGAGCCGACCCCGAGACCGTCAAGCGCCTTCAGAAGCGGCTCGCGGGGATCGCCGCCAAGGCGCCGAAAGACCCGCGCGGCGTGCCGCTGACGGGCGCCGCCGGAGGCCTCGCGGGCGGCCTATGGGCGTTTCGCGGCGCTCAGCTCGTGGCCGGGGCGCCGGCGGTGCTCGGCGCGATCGGCTTCGACGACCACATGCGCCAGGCGATGTTCGTCGTCACCGGCGAGGGCTGCCTCGACCGCCAGACCTTCCAGGGCAAGGCCGTCTTCGAGGTCGCCACGCGGGCGCGCCAGGGCGGCGTCGCCTGCCACGCGGTGGTTGGCGGCTCCCGGCTCGAGCCCTTCGAGGAGCGCATCCTCGATCTCCAGACCGTCACAGCCGCCACCACCCTCGCCGAGCTCGAAGCCGCCGGCGCGAACCTCGCCGCAACGGTCCTCGCCAGCCTCCCCGACTAGGCGACGAGGGACTGCACGACGGCCTCGTAGAAGCCGTCGCCGTGGGCGGCCTCGGTGCGGGTCACGTTCGCGCCGCCCGCGAGGTCGGGATCGGCGTTGGCCACCAGGAAGAGGCGGCCGACCATCGGGGCCACCTCCGCGTCCTCCCGGGAATCGCCGATCGCGATGCACTCCTCGGGGGCGTAGCCGCGAGCCCGCATGTGCACCGCGACAGCGGCCGCCTTCGATGCCGTAGCAGGGGCCAGGTGGTAGCAGCGGCGCTCCGCGTCGATCGTGCCGTTGTCCAGCAGCCGCAGGCCGCCCAGCCCTCGCTCCATCAGCAGCGCATTGGCCTCCTCGACATCGACGAAGCCGCGGAAGAGGTGGGTCACCTCGCGCCCCTCGTGCCACGGCGAGTGGAGCTCGAGCCGATCGGCATAGGACTCGAGCAGCAGCCCCGGCGCCCCGGACGCGTCGATCAGCTCCCACGGGCTGGCCCCGTCGCGCGGGTCGTACTCGCCGCAGAGCCAGCTCTCCTCCCCGTCGATCACGAGGCCCCCGCCGATCTCGAAGCAGTAGGCGCCGGCGCCGATCAGCCGCGCCGGCTCGGCGACCTGCGCGCGCCTGCGACCGGAGATCAGCATCACCTCCACCCCCGCCCTGTGGCATGCCTCGAGCGCGCGCCCAGGCAGCAGCGTGAAGCGGCCCTCGGCATCGTGGAACAGCGATGCCCCCCGGCCCAGGAGCGTGCCGTCGAGATCGGTGTAGACGCAGCGCAGGGCCATCAGGCAGATGGGACCTGGGCCACCGGCGGCCGGTGGACGATCGAGTCCTTCGCACCGCCGTCGTGCAGGCGCCCTTCGCGGCGCAGCCGCTCGCAGACCACCGAGAGCACCTGCTCGGCCATCGGGCGCAGCGCGTCGAGCGACTGGTGATGATTGCGCCGCTCGCCGACGTCCACCTCCACCATCGCGCCGGCGCCCACCAGCTCCCGCACCTCGAGCAGCATCGCGGTCTCGACGGCATAGCCGGTGGCGAAGGACAGGCGCTCGAGCAGCGAGCGGCGGGCGGCTATCTCGCCCGCCAGCGGCTGGGTCAGCCCCGCGAGGTCGGGGTAGAACGCCGCCAGGAGCGGGCGGGCCGTGAGCTGGCTCACCCTCCCGCCGCCCTCCGGGAGCTCGCTGGCTCCTACGGTGAACGGGCGGCGATAGGTCGCCTTGACGAACTCCACGTCGGGCTCGCAGATCAGCGGCCCGAACAGGCCCGTGACGAACTCGGGCGCGAAGTCACGCGTGTCCGCGTCGATGTAGGCGGTCAGGTCGCCCCGAGCGACCTCGAGCGCGCGCCACATCGCATCGCCCTTGCCGAGCACCTCGCCGAGCTCCGGCCTCAGATCTCGCTGAGAGTGGACCTCGGCGCCGGCGGCGCGGGCCACGTCGGCGGAGCCGTCGTCCGAGTCCGCGTCCACCACGAGCACCTGGTCGACGAGCCCTTCGAGCGCCAGGATCCGCTCGACGATCGTGCCTACGGTGTCGGCCACCTCGCGTGCCGGAAGCACCACGGTGAGCGACTGGCGCTTGCGTTCGAGCAGGCGCGCGAGGTCGAAGTCAGCGTGGCCGAAGGAGCGGATCACCCGACGCTTACTATGCCTGAGTGGCGCCCGTCAGAACGAAGATGCCCTGGGAGGAGCTCCTCGACCGGGCCGACGGCGAGCAGCTCGTCGCCCGCTCGCGCATACGCCCCCAGGACGCCCTCTACGCGGACCTGCCCGACTCGCTCCACCCGGATCTGATCGCGAGCCTCAACGGCGCTGGGATCGACCGCCTCTACGCGCACCAGGCCGAGACGCTCGAGGCCGCCTACGAGGGGCACACGATCGTCACCACCGGCACCGCCAGCGGCAAGTCGCTCGCCTTCAACCTGCCCGTGCTCAACACGCTCGCGCAAGACCGCTCGGCGCGCGCCCTCTACCTCTATCCGACCAAGGCGCTCGCCCAGGACCAGGCGCGCTCGCTGCACGCGCTGAAGCTCGGCTGCCTGCGCCCCGCGATCTACGACGGCGACACGCCCAAGGAGGAGCGGCGGGCGATCCGCCAGCGCTCCAACCTGATCCTCACGAACCCGGACATGCTCCACGTGGGCGTCCTCCCCAACCACAAGGCGTGGGGCGACCTGCTCGCCAACCTCGCCTGGATCGTGGTGGACGAGGCGCACGTCTACCGCGGGGTCTTCGGCTCACACGTGGCGAACGTGCTGCGGCGGCTGCGGCGGATGGCGCTCGCCTACGGCACCGAGCCGCGCTTCGTGCTGACCAGCGCGACGATCGCCAACCCGGTCGAGCTGGCCGAGCGGCTGACCGGCTGCGACGTGCAGCTGGTGGACCGCGACGGCGCCCCGCGCGCCGAGCGCCGGATCGCGATGTGGAACCCGCCGCTGATCGACGAGAACACCGGCGCCCGGGCCTCGGCGCTGGCCGAGGCCGCCGACCTGCTTGCCGACCTCGTGGAGCGGGAGGTCAGGACCATCTGCTTCCTCAAGTCGCGCCGGGGAGTGGAGCTGATCCAGAAGTTCACGCGCCTGAAACTCGAGGAGCGCGGGCGGGCCGACCTCGCCGAGCGCGTGGCCCCCTACCGCGCCGGCTACACCCCGGCGCAGCGGCGCGAGATCGAGGGCCGGCTGTCCGACGGCGACCTGCTGGCGGTGGTGGCCACCGACGCGCTCGAGCTCGGCATCGACATCGGCGAGCTCGACGCTGCGATCTGCGTGACCTTCCCAGGCACCGTCGCGAGCCTGCGCCAGATGTGGGGCCGGGCGGGCCGGCGCGAGACGGGCCTGGCCGTCTACGTGGCCGGCTCCGACGCGCTCGACCAGTTCTTCTGCCGCCATCCCGAGGAGTTCCTCGAGCGGCCCGTGGAATCGGCGATCCTCGACCACGAGTCCGAGGAGATCCACCTCGCCCACCTCTGCGCCGCCGCCTACGAGATGCCGCTCTCGCCGGGCGACGACGAGTTCTTCGGCCCGCGCTGGGAGGCGCAGGCAGAGCGCCTGGTGCAGCTAGGCCAGCTGCGCGAGCGCGGCGGGCGCTACCTCCCGCGCGGCGACGGCTTCCCGGCCGCCCAGATCCCCCTGCGCTCGGCCTCGCCCGACTCGGTCGCGATCGTGGAGATCGAGGGAGGCGAGCTGATCGGCTCGGTGGAGACCGCGCGTGCGCGCTCGGCTGCCCATCCGGGCGCCGTGTACCTGCACATGGGCCGCAGCTACGAGGTCGAGGAGCTCGACATGCAGAACCGCCGCGCGCTCGTTAAGCCGTTCAGCGGCGACTGGTACACCCAGCCGAAGACCGAGACCGACACCTTCATCGAGGAGATCCGCGACGTGCGCGAGGTGGGCGAGTGCACCCTCTCCTTCGGGATCGTCTCGGTCACCGAGCAGGTGACGGCCTTCCAGCGCAAGCGGGTGTCCGACCACGAGGTGCTCGACCTGATCGCCCTCGACATGCCCGAGCAACGCTTCACGACGCAGGCGCTCTGGTACGAGCTGCCCGAGCAGGCGCTGGCCGAGGACTTCCCGCTGGACGCGCTCCAGGGCTCCCTGCACGCCGCCGAGCACTCGCAGATCGCCGTGCTGCCGCTGATCGCCATGTGCGACCGCTGGGACATCGGCGGCCTCTCCACCGCCTTCCACTCGCAGACCGGCAGGCCGACGGTGTTCATCTACGACGGCCATCCGGGCGGCATCGGCATCACGCGCATCGGCTTCCAGGTGTTCGAGCGGCTGGTGACGAACGCCCGGCGGCTCATCTCCGAGTGCCCCTGCCTCAAGGGATGCCCGTCCTGCGTGCAGTCGCCCAAGTGCGGCAACCTCAACGAGCCGCTCAACAAGCGCGGGGCGCTCGAGCTGCTCGGGCGCCTGCAGGACTAGTTGCAAGCCGCGAGAGGCGGCGCCTACCCGCCGACGACATGGGTGTGCGTCGCGCCCTTTTCTCCCTCGGTATCGCCGCAGCAGCGGCGCTGACCGCGGCAGGACCCGCAGCAGCAGCCCAGGCTGGAGGCGGGATGGAGGCCCCCTCCCAATCGACCGCCGCCAACGCAGGAGGCGGCCTGACCTACGGCGCGCAGCTCACCCCCAAGTCCGATCCCGCGGTGAAGCGCAGGAGGGCGGCCAAGCGCAGAGCGGCGGCGAAGCGCAAGCTGGCCGTCGAGCGCAAGCGCAGGGCCAAGGCGCGCCGCCGTCGCGTCGCCCGCGAGCGCAGGAACCCGGCTCCCGCGGCAGCGCCGACCCCCGCGTTGACGGCGGACCACGTCTTCCCGATCCAGGGCCCCTACTCCTACGGCGGCAAGGACGGCCAGTTCGGCGCCAAGCGCAGCGGCCACACCCACCAGGGCCAGGACCTCGCGGCCTCCCTCGGCACGCCGCTCGTCTCACCGCACGGCGGGATCGTCAAGACCGTCGGCTACCAGGCGGGTGGCGCAGGCCACTACCTGGTGATCGACGGGACCGACGAGGAGCGCGACTACGTGTTCATGCACCTGCTCAAGGGCTCGATCCTCGTCGAGGAGGGCGCAACCGTCGCCACCGGCCAGCGGATCGCCGACGTGGGCAACAGCGGCAGCTCCACCGGCCCCCACCTCCACTTCGAGATCTGGACCGGCAAGGGCTGGTACACCGGCGGGAAGCCGATCGATCCGCTGCCGCTGCTGCGCTCCTGGGGGCTCTAAGAGGGTCTAGCGCTCGAGAGTCAGCTCGAAGCTGCCCGAGAGGCCCCGCGTGGAGATCTCGGCCGAGCCGATCAGCTCGTCGAGCGAAGAGAGCGTCTTGGCGCTGCCCAGCTGCGCACCCAGGTCCATCTGGCCCTCGGGCTGATCCTTCAGCCGCTTCCGGGCCTGACCCATCAGCCCGCGGATCAGCTGAGACGCGTCGGAGCTGACCACCAGCGCCCCGCTTGCTCCAGGCACCGCCTTCGTCTCATCGGAGGCGATGGATCCCGCCGTGTCCGGGTCGTTGGAGAGCACGAACACGCCGTTGACCACGCCGAAGACGATGCTCTCGCCGTCCGCGGTGGCGATTGCGTAGAAGTCCTCGCCGGCCTTCGGCCTGACGAACCCGACGCCCTTCCCGGTGACACCCCGGGCGAGATCGGGCAGCACCTGGGCGAGCGTCTCGAGCGTGCGCTCGAGCTCCGCCGGGTCCTCCACCTCCGCCCGCGCGCCGAACTTCCCGCCCGGCTTGATGCTCACCGCGAGGTCGCCCTCGAGCTGGCCGAGCACGTCCTTGGCGATGCTCAGGCCAAGGCGCCGCTCGATGGTGGCCTTCGCGCTCTCGAAGCTCCCGAAGCCAGTCGGATCGACCACGCCGGCCGTCACCTGCGCGAACGCGAGCACGTGCGCCGGGTCCCTCAGCGCCAAGTTGATCTCACCTGGGCGGTCGAGCACCTTCGGCGCAGCCGCGCCGGAGGCGAACGGCAGGTCGGCTTCGGTCAGCCCGCTCGGATCGGTGCGGGCACGAAAGTCGATCAGCGCCTTCTCCTCATCAAAGGAGAGCGCGAGCCTGAGTGTCCGCAGGGCCTTGACCCACTTGACGTCCAGCGCATCGCTCGCCGAGGGGCTGGCGCGCAGCAGCTGGCCGACGTCGGCGTACACACGCACGAGCGCGCCCTTCGGGAGCCCCTCGGCGCCCCGCTCGAAGTCCTCCTCGGTCATCCGGCCTTCGCTCTCGCGGGTCTCGAGGGCCTGCTCCAGCGCCCGCTTCGAGCCGGCGACGATCAGCACGTCGTCCTTGATCGCGAAGGATCCGCCTGAGCCGTCGCGATAGAGGGTCGCGCCGTTCTTCTCGCCGTCCTCCTCCGTCTTCTCCTGCTTAACGAGGCCCTCCAGGGCGCCCTCATCAGCGGCCTGGATCGCGCCGACGAAGCTCTCGCCACCCTTCTTCCTCTCGCTGCTGCCCTTGTTGCTCTCGCTGCTCTTGCTCTCGCTGGTGCCGGACTGCTCGAGGAAGGCCTTCGCGTCCGCCGAGCCGATCACGAACTCGTTGCCCAGCGCCTTCTCGAGGCGACCAAGATCCCCCGCCCTCTCCTCCAGGGCATCCTTCACCTGCTTCTCGATGTCGCGGCCCGCGGGCAGCCTGTCGAGCACGTCGCCGATCGCCTTGAACTGCCGCCCATCCACGTCCGTGTCCACCGCCACGACCAGCGGCGCGTCCGCCGGCAGGTAGCCGAGCGCCTCGTCCAGCGGGCTGGCCGCCTCATCGGCACCGGCCCCGGCCCCGCAACCCGCAATCGCGAGGGTGCCGAGGACTGCCGCCAGTAAGGAGAGCTTGCGCATGAAGTCGCCCAGTCTAACCGCCGCCGGCCGACCCCTCCCCCGCTTCCCAGAGCTTTCGCAGGGCTCTTGGGCGGTCCGCCGCTAGGATGCCCGGGCCTTGGCGAGGTAGCTCAGCTGGTAGAGCACACGACTGAAAATCGTGGTGTCGGCGGTTCGAGTCCGCCCCTCGCCACTCCCCTGATCGGCCGGATTCCTGGCGTCGATCGAGGGCCCTGCTGCCCGGCTAGCCGCCGCGGACGAGGCGGCCGAGGGCCTGCATCAGCTCGTCGGCGCGCTGCTCCTTGTCGCTGTCGGGGCCGCCGATGACGCAGTGGCGAGCGTGGCCGTCGGCTAGGCCGAGGGCGACCTTGTTGAGCGCGGCCTGGATGGCGGCGATCTGGATCAGGATGTCGGGGCACCAACGGTCCTCTTCGACCATCCGGTCGACGCCGCGGACCTGGCCCTCGATGCGCCGCAGGCGCGCCTGAAGCTGGTCCTTGGTGGCGCTGTAGCCACGGGTGGTCGACGGCGCGCTGCCGGCGCTGGCGGGTTGGTCTGCCTTGGCTGCCATGCCATCACTATACCCACCCGGGGTACCTGTGCTAGGCTCGATCAAGAGATACCCCCCTTAGGTATTGACCGACCACACCGCAACCACCGAGAAGCCGACCCACCCGCGCCACCATGAGCCGACCGCTGAACGCCCCCGCCCGCCTCGCGGCCTTCGCCGCTGCACTGGCGCTCCTGTTCGGTGCGGGCCTGGCGGCCGGTGACGCATTCGGACCGCAGCGCGACGTCGTCGATCACCAGACCGCTCCGAGCCACCGCCAAGGCGCCTCGCCAGCCGGCCACGGCACCGCCCATCCGAGCAGCACCAGCCCCCACGAGGCCGACCGGTGAGCACCGGCTCCCGCGAGCGCCTGCAGCTGCCGGTCGAAGGCATGACCTGTGCGTCATGCGCGCACCGGATCGAGCGGCGGCTGAACGACCTCGAAGGCGTCGAGGCCTCGGTGAACTACGCGACCGAGATCGCGGCGGTCGAGTTCGACGCGGCGACCGTCGGTCCCGAGGAGCTCGTCGCCGCGGTCGAAGCGGCGGGCTACTCCGCGGCCCTCCCCTCTGCAACGACCGAGCCGGATCTCGCGCCCAACGACGACCCAACCGCCGCGCTCGGCCGCCGGCTGACGATCTCCGCCGCATTGGCGCTGCCGGTGCTGGTGCTCTCGATGGTGCCGGCGCTGCAATTCGAGAACTGGCAGTGGCTGGCGCTGCAGCTCGCGACGCCCGTGGTGCTCTGGGGCGCCTGGCCGTTCCACCGCGCGGCGTGGGCGAACCTCAAGCACGCCACGGCGACGATGGACACGCTGATCTCGGTCGGCACGCTGGCGGCCTGGGGCTGGTCGGTGGTGGCGCTGTTCCTTCTCGATGCCGGCGAGCCGGGGATGAAGATGACCTTCGAGCTGATCCCCGAGCCCGGCGAGGGCGCCAGCCACATCTACCTCGAGGTGGCCGCGGTCGTGACCGTGTTCATCCTCGCCGGCCGCTACTTCGAGGCGCGCGCCAAGCACCGCTCCGGCGCCGCGCTGAAGGCGCTGCTCGAGCTGGGCGCGAAGGATGTCGCGGTGCTCGACGACGACGACTCCGAGCACCGTGTGGCGATCGAGGAGCTCGCCGTGGGCCAGCGGTTCGTGGTGCGCCCGGGTGAGAAGGTCGCGACCGACGGGGTCGTCGAGGAAGGGGCCTCGGCGCTCGACATGTCGCTGCTGACCGGCGAATCCGTCCCGGTGGAGGTCTGCCTCGGCGACGAGGTGGCGGGCGCCACCGTCAACGCCGGCGGCCGGCTGGTAGTGCGCGCGACGAAGGTCGGCTCCGACACCGCGCTGGCTCAGATCGCGCGGCTGGTGACCGATGCCCAGTCGGGCAAGGCGCCTGTGCAGCGCCTAGCCGACCGCGTCTCTGGGATCTTCGTGCCGATCGTCATCGGCCTAGCCGTCGCGACGCTCGGCTTCTGGCTCGGATCAGGCTCGTCGGCGGCGTACGCGTTCACCGCCGCCGTCGCGGTGCTGATCATCGCCTGCCCATGCGCGCTCGGGCTGGCCACGCCGACGGCGCTGCTGGTTGGCACGGGCCGCGGCGCCCAGCTCGGGCTGCTGATCAAGGGACCGGAGGTGCTGGAATCGACCCGCCGCGTCGACACGATCGTGCTCGACAAGACCGGGACGGTGACCACCGGGCAGATGACCCTCGTCGGCATCACGCTCGCCGACGGCACGGATCGCGCTGAAGCGCTGCGCCTGGTGGGCGCAGTGGAGGACGCATCCGAGCATCCGATCGCCAAGGCGATCGCCGCCGCCGCGCGCGCCGAGGTGGGCGAGCTGGCGAACCTCGCGGGCTTCACCAACCGCGAGGGGCTCGGCGTCGAAGGCGTTGTCGACGGCGACCTGGAGATCCTGGCGGGCCGTCCCGGCCTGCTCGCCGAACACGGCTACGAAGTGCCCGACGAGCTCGACGCGGCGCGTGAGTCCGCGCAGGCGCAGAGCCGCACCGCAGTCCTCGCCGGGTGGGGCGGTGCGGCGCGGGCCGTGCTCGTGGTGGCCGACGCGCCGAAGCCCACCTCTGCCGCCGCGGTGCTGGCGCTGCGCGAGCTGGGGCTGCGCCCGGTGCTGCTGACCGGCGACAACCGCACGACCGCGGAGGCGGTGGCCGCCGAGGTTGGCATCGACGAGGTGATCGCGGAGGTGATGCCCGCCGACAAGGCCGCCGTCGTGCGCCGCCTCCAGGACGAGGGTCGCGTGGTGGCGATGGTCGGAGACGGCGTCAACGACGCACCTGCGCTCGCGCAGGCGGACCTCGGCCTCGCGATCGGCACGGGCACCGACGTGGCGATCGAGGCCTCCGACCTGACCCTCGTCAGCGGCGACCTCGGCTCGGCGGCCGATGCGATCCGCCTCTCGCGCCGGACGCTCGCGACGATCAAGGGCAACCTGTTCTGGGCGTTCGCCTACAACGTCGCCGCCATCCCGCTCGCAGCCGCCGGCCTGCTCAACCCACTGCTCGCCGGCGCAGCGATGGCGCTCTCGAGCGTCTTCGTCGTGACCAACTCACTGCGCCTGCGGAGCTTCGAGCCGCATAGGCCGTCCCGGACTGGAGAGGTAGGGACCATGGACGCGGCCGGCCACGAGCACCACGAGATGCCCGCCTCCGGCAAGGAGCTCAACAGCCTGGCGATCAGCGCCACCTTCCACTGCCTCACCGGCTGCGCGATCGGCGAGGTCGCCGGCATGACGATCGGCACCGCCCTTGGGTTCTCAGACCTTGGGACGATCGCGCTTGCCGTCGCCCTCGCGTTCCTGTTCGGCTACACGCTCACGAGCCTGCCGCTGCTGCGCGCGGGCCTCGCGCTCGGCGTGGTCGTGCCGATCGCGCTCGTGGCCGACACCTTCAGCATCGCGGTGATGGAGATCGTGGACAACGCGATCATGGTCGTGATCCCCGGTGCGATGGAGGCGGGGCTCGACAGCGTGCTGTTCTGGGGGGCGCTCTCGTTCGCGCTCGCCGTAGCCGCCGTGATCGCGATGCCCGTCAACCGCTGGCTGATCAAGCGCGGCAAGGGACACAGCGCCGTCCACGCGACCGGCATCCACGGCGGCCCGCCGACCAGGCTCGTAGCGGCAATCACCGCAGCGGCCGCGATCTTCGGCACCACGGTCCTCGTAGCGGAGGCGTTCGATGGGAACGACGGCGGGAGTGGCGATCACGGGGCGATGGAGGAGCCTGCACCCAGCCGCCCGGCAGGCGGCCACAGTGACGGCCACGCCGCGGGGGGAGCCGCTGCCGATGCCGTGCGCGGCCTGTCGGCGAGCGCCGGCGGGATGACGCTCGCGCCGGCGAGCGACGAGCTGGCGCCCGGGCGCGAGACTGAGCTGGCTTTCCGCATCGAGGACTCCTCCGGCGAGCCGGTGCGCGACTTCGAGATCGAGCACGCCAAGCGCATGCACCTGATCCTCGTCCGGCGCGACCTGACGGGTTTCCAGCACCTCCACCCCACGCTCGGCGGCGACGGAAGCTGGCGCACCCCCGTCACGATCGCCCGGCCCGGCACCTACCGCGTCTTCGCCGACTTCAAGGCCGGCGGCGAGAACCGAACCCTCGCGGTAGACCTGACCGTCGCCGGACAGGAGCGGGCCCGGCCGCTGCCCGCCCCCGTCGACTCCGCCCTGACGTCAGACGGCTACGAGGTCTCCCATCGCCGCGGACCGCCCGCGCGCGGGACGCGGGGCAGGGCTCGTCTTCACGATCACCCGCAACGGGGAGGCCGTGGAGACCGAGCCCTACCTGGGCGCCGACGGCCACCTCGTGGCCCTGCGCGACGGCGACCTCGCGTTCCTGCACGTCCATCCGACCGAGGATCACGCGCCCAGTCCGACCGAGGATCCCGCGCACAGTGCGACTGAGGACCATGCGCACAGTCACACCGAGGCCAACGACCACGCCACCTCGGCCGAGCCGGTCGCCTTCGAGACGACGTTCCCGAGCCCCGGCCCCTATCGCCTCTTCCTCCAGTTCAAGGACCGCGGCAGCGTGCACACCGCCGCCTTCACCCTGAACGTCGCTCGCTGACCCCGCCTCGCGCCGAACTTCGGACGTTTGCCACCACCAGAGGGTGGTCAAGTGTCCGAAGTTCCTCGGGAGGAACCGGCGGCAAGGTCCGCCGACGGCTAGGCGCGCGCCTCCTGCTCGGCGAGGGTCAGACAGGTGTCCCGCACGGCCTCCACATGGCGGCGCTGGACGTCGACCGCCCAGTCCGCGAGCTCGGTCACCGAGGTCTCCCCGAGGGTCTGCGCCATCTTCTCGACGATCTCCCAGTGGCCCAGCTCGGCGGCCTCGGCCATCGTCAGGAACTCGAAGCCGTCGAGCGCCTCGTCCTCGCCGGCCAGGTAGGTCTCCATCATCTCCTTGGCCTCGCTCTTGGTCTCGGCGCCCTTCTCGCGGATCGCGGTCTTGCGGCCGTCGAGGGAGTCGACCAGCGCGTCGGTCCGCCGCTCGGTCTCAACAGCCTCGTCCGCCATCTTGGAGAGACGGTCCTGGAACTCGTCCGCGCCCTCCATCTTGGAGACGTGTGAGGTCGCGTCCTGGGCCGCCTGCGCAAGCCCGAGCACCTCTCCGAGCTTCTCGTCCAACGGGGTCAACTCAGCCATCTCGTCCTCCTTCTGGTCGAAGTTACGAGAGGGGTCTTTTCCGAAAGCGAACGCCGGGAAACCCGAAGCAACGCCTCCCCCGTCGGGTCCGCTGCAGGGCGTTTCGGGGCGGCTTTCGTGGGTAGCCGGAACTCATGACTCCGTTCACGATCGTCGTGATCGCATTCGTGTTGTCGCTGCTGCTGTTCGGCTTCGCCTTCTGGACGCCGATCTACGCTCTGCCCCTGGCGGTGCTGTTCCTGATCGGCTTCGGCCTTGCTCACATGGCGCGCCGGCAGCGGCCTTCGAGGGAGTGGCGTGCGCAGCGCGAGAAGGCCGCCCACGCCGGCCCGCATCACGAGACAGAGTTCACGGACCGCGACCGCGAGACCCTCTACGAGGGCCATTGACCCACCCCCGGCAACGTCGGCGATTCAACATCGCCGATCGCGCCACCACGCCCGGTAGGGTCGGCCGATGACTCCGCTCAAGCTGATCGAAGCGCTTCGCAGGCACCTCTCCTACGCGAACGTGACCGCGTCGCTGGCCCTGTTCCTGGCGCTCGGTGGCGGCGCCTATGCGGCGGTGTCGCTTTCCAAGAACAGCGTCGGGGCCAAGCAGATCAAGGCGAAGGCGGTTGGGAAGTCCGAGTTGCGCGCGCGGTCCGTCGGGGCGGCCAAGCTCGCGCCCAATGCCGTAACCAGCCCGGCGGTTCGGGACGGCTCGCTGCTCGGCAAGGACTTCAAGCAGGGAGAGCTTCCGGCCGGCCCGCAGGGCGCGGAGGGACCGACGGGGCCTCCGGGGCCGTCACAGCTTCTCTACGACGACGACTCCTCGGGTGGAGCGCTGACAGGCATGGACTACGGGAACAACCGGAACTACGAGATCCCGGCCGGCACATGGTGGGTGAGTTGGTCGGGCCAGCTCGACACCGCCTCCGATCCGAACGTGCTGGTCAGCTGCCGTCTGGTTCAGGGCTCGACGGACATCGACGAGCGCCAGGTGTCGCTGAGCTCCAGTACCGACATGCGCTCGTTCGTGCTCGAGGGCATCGTCACCGGTCCCGCGACCGTGGGCCACCAGTGCCGCATGGACACGGCGGGGCCCACGGCGGCCGTTCGCGACTTCCGGTTCAGCGCCGTGACGGCGGACACCGTCACGGACCTCGCGCCCGCCCCTTAGAGAATCACCGGTCTCGCTCGAGGCGACTCATAAGGCGGGCGGCTTGCGGAGCGAGCGGCAGTAGAGGACAGTTGGGCGCGTGCTCGAGGCTGGCCTTTGGGGCTTGATAGGAGGGCTGGCGCTCGTGATCGGCGCCGTGGCCGGGCTCTGGATCCCGATGAGCCAGCGTGTGATCGGCCTGATCATGGCCTTCGGCGCCGGCGCCCTGATCAGCGCGCTCGCGTTCGAGCTGACCGCGGAGGCGCACGACCGAGGCGGCGCCGACGCGGTTGCCCTCGGACTGCTCGGCGGAGCGCTCGTCTTCTACATCGGGGACCGCATAATCGACAGCCGCGGCGGCGCCAACCGCAAGCGCTCGAGCGGCGAGCAGGCAGAGGGCTCGCCGATGGCGATCGTGCTCGGGGCGGTCCTCGACGGGATCCCCGAGTCGGTGGCGATCGGGGTCTCGCTGCTCGAGGGCGGCGGCGTCGGCGTGGCGATCGTGGCCGCCGTCTTCGTCTCGAACATGCCCGAGTCGATCGCCGCCGCGACCGGGCTGCGCAAGGCAGGGCACTCGCGCACATGGATCCTCGGACTGTGGACGATCGTGATGCTCGTGTCCGCCCTCGCCGCGGCGATCGGCTACGCGAGCCTCGGCGACGCCTCCCCGGACGTCATAGCGGTGATCCAGGCGTTCGCCGCGGGCGCGATCATCACGATGCTCGCCGACACGATGATGCCGGAGGCCTTCGAGCACGGGGGCAGCGTGGTCGGCCTCATGACCGCCTTCGGCTTCCTGCTCGCCTTCCTGCTCTCGACGGTCTGAGCGGAGCGGCCTAGCGCTGATCCAGCCGCTCGAGCGAGCGAGCTAGCGCTGGTCGATCCGCTCGAGCAGCGCGTCCAGCAGCGGGACTTGGCCCTTGACCAGCTTCCGCCGCGCCGTCTCGATGTCGAGCCACTCGGCGCGGTCGGCCTCCGGGAACTCCTGCTTCCGCCCCGAGCGTGGCGGCCACTCGATCTCGAAGGTGTTGCTCTCGATCCGCGTCACGTCGATGTCCGCCTCGAGCGCCCAGGCCGTAACCACCTTCCCACCCGACTGGCGGACCTCCCCGAGCTCGACCATCGGGCCGCTGGGAACCTCCTGCCCGATCTCCTCGGCGAACTCGCGCCGGGCCACCGTCAGCGAGTCCTCATCGGGCTCGTGCTCGCCCTTGGGGATCGACCAGGCGCCCTCGTCCTTGCGCGCCCAGAAGGGACCGCCCATGTGAACCGCCATCACCTCGACACCCCCGCCATCGGTGCGGCGGTAGAGCAGCAGCCCGGCGCTGCGCTTGCTGGGCACGGCCGCTAGCCGGCTCCGGCGGCGAGAGCGAGCGGGGTCACCGCCGGGAGCCTAGAAGCCCGCCGCCCTAGCTCCTCGCATCCCGCTCGTACTCCCGCAGGAAGCCCTCGAACAGGCGCTTGTGGCCCTCCTCGTCGGCGAGGATCGTCGTGACCATGTCCGCGGTGACGGGATCGCCGTGCTCGTCGGCGTACTCGATGATCTTGTTGTAGTGCTCGATCCCGCCCTCCTCGGCCTGGATCACGCCCTTGATGATGTGCACGATGTCCATGTTGTCGCCGGGCGGCTGGAGGAAGTCCTGCTCGGCCTTGAAGCCGAGCGAGCCGGGCACCGTCCCGTACAGCTCCTTGATCCGCGCGCCGAACTGCTGCGCGTGGCCGAGCTCCTCCTGGATGTCCTTCTCCAGGCTCTCGATCACCTCACGCGCGCGGACGCCGTCCGGGTTGATCGAGTTGGCGAGGTAGCTCATCACCGTCTCGATCTCCATCCAGTACGCCTGCTCCAGCAGCTTCACCAGCTGATCGCGCTCTGCCTGCTTGTCGTCGCTCAGGATTCCCATGCTCGGGTGTTGCCCGAAATCCAAGTTTTAGACACGTACTTGGTCCATGGGCCTCTTCCGAATAGGTTCTCCCCACTCCACCCGACGGAAGGAACCGATGGCTAAGCGAATCACCCTCCTGCTGGCCGCATTGATGGTTTTCGGCTTCGTGCTCGCAGGCTGCGGCGACGACGAGGGCGACACCGCGAACGACGCCAGCACCCCTGCCGAGACGGCGACCGCCACCACCGGTACCGAGGACGAGGCGACGACCGACGACGACACAGCAGCCGACGACACCGGCACGGCGACCGAGGACGGCGGCGGAGCAGTGGCTCCGACGAACCTTGCCGAGGCGGTCGAGCGATGCAAGCAGGGCGCGAACGCATCCACGCGGCTGTCCGACGAGACCAAGGCGAACCTCGTGAAGATCTGCGAGAAGGCCGGGTCGGGCGACGACGGCGCGGTCCAAGAGGCCACTCGCCAGGTGTGCAGGCAGATCCTCGAGGACTCGGTGCCCGAGGGAACTCCCGGGCGCGAGCAGGGGCTCGCGGCCTGCGATCAGGCCGGCGAGTAGGGCTGCAAGCGGATCAGGCGCGCCCGTAGACGGGTACGGCGGCGCCCGAGGTGGGTTCGGAGTCGTCCGAGCAGAGGAAGCGGATCACCCGCGCGATCTGCTCGGGCGACACCCACCTGGTCCAATCGGCGCCGGGCATCGACTCGCGGTTCGCCGGCGTGTCGATGACGCTCGGGAGCACCGCGTTGGCGCGGACGCCGGCGTCGCGATAGTCGGCGTCGAGCGCGCGCACGAAGGCGAGCACGCCCGCCTTGGCGGTGATGTAGCCTGCCGCCCCCGCGAACGGCTGAAGCGCCGCGCGGGCCGACACGCAGACGAAGGCGCCGCCGCCGCTCGCCTCGAAGATCGGCATCGCCGCGCGCGCGAGGTTGAAGGCCGGCACGAGGTTGAGCCGCAGCATGAACTCGAACTCGTCGAGGTCCATGTCGCCGACCTTCGGCCCCATGGCGAAGCCTCCGACCAGGTTGACGACCGCCTTCAGGTCCGCCACGGAGGCCACCGCCTCCGCCGCCGACTCCTGATCGAGCAGGTCGGCCTGCAGGTAGTCGACCGTGGCGTCCGCCTCGGCGGCGTGCGCGTGCCGGTCGAGCACGGTGACGGCCCAGCCGCTGCTCTGGAGCTCCCGCACGACCGCCTGGCCGAGGGCGCCCGCGCCGCCGGCCACCAGCGCGGTGTCAGGCATCGGCTTCGGCGCGTCGCTCCATCGCGCCAAGGCTACCTGGCATCCACCGGTCGTCCAGCGAGCGCCGCCCGCCTATCGTTGGTCACATGAGCAGCGTTGCCGAGCTGGAGGTGCCGGATTCGCTGTGGGAGCAGCTGCGCGCCCGCCCGGGGCGAACCCCCGAGCTGATCGCGCTCGCCGCCGCCGAGCGCTTCGCCAGGCCGGCCGAGAACTGGGTGCGCGTGGCCGGGCCCGGCAAGCAGCCGCCCGCGCTCGCCCTGAGCGCCATGCGCAAGCACGTCCGGCTGGCGCAGCTCGAGGGGGCGACCCTGGGCGCCGGGGGAGTCATGACGAGCGCGGCGGACCTCGGCGCCCTGGCGTTCATCCAAGCGCGCATGGTCTTCTACATCGCGGCCTCCTACGGCCACGACCCACGCGACCCGATGCGGCCCGCCGAGCTGCTCGCGCTGTGGGAGATCTACCCGAGCGCGGCCGAGGCGCGTGAGGCGCTCGACGGTGTAGGGCGCCCGCTCGCGCAGGCGGTCATCCAGTCGCAGCTCATGCGCGATCGCAACAGCGCGGTGACGGCGAAGCTGCTGCGCTTCGTGGGCAGGCGGGTCGCGCGCAGGACCGCCGGACGGTTCCTCCCGCTCGTCAGCGGCCCGATCGCGATGGTCCAGAACGGAGGGGTGACCAGGCAGCTCGGCCGCCGAGCGCTCGCCTACTACGGCGCGAAAAACGCCCCTTAGCGGCACTTTCCCGTCCGAATCCGCCTCTACCTTCGGTCCGGCATGGAGCAAGCCGCCTCTCCGGACACCATCGGCCAGCAGGTCCCCGCCGATGTGAATCCCCCCACACAGGTCCCCTACGGCCAGATGGTCTCCGACCTCGAGGAGCTGATCGGCACGGTGCAGGAGCCGAGCCTGCGGGAGCTGCTGCGGCGCCTGCTCTGCGAAGGCGAGGTGGCCGAGCGCTGGCGCGTGGCTCCGGCCGCCAAGATCTACCACCAGGCCTACCCCCACGGGCTGCTCGAGCACTCGCTCTCGGTGGCCCAGGGAGTCAGCGCGATGGCCGCAACGTTCCCCGGCATCGACCGCGACATCGCCGTCACCGGAGCGCTGCTGCACGACATCGGCAAGATCGACGCCTACCGCTCTGACGAGGGCGGCAAGATCGACTTCTCGGACGCCGGCCGCCTCCACGGCGAGATCTCGCTCGGCTACTACCGCGTCCGCAGTGCGATCGAGGAGATGGAGGGCTTCCCGCCCGAGGCCGCCGAGGCACTGCTGCACATCGTCCTCAGCCACCACGGCAAGCTCGAGCACGGCAGCCCCGTCGCTCCCTGCACCCGGGAGGCGACGCTGGTGCACATGATCGACAACCTGGGCGGGACGCTCGGCACCTTCGACCGGATCGAGAAGGACCTCGCCGACGGCGAGCGCTGGTCGCGCTTCGACCGGGCGCTGTCCGGCCCGGCTTACTTCGGCCGCGCCGCCTGAGCCGCCGCGCCCGAGCGGGGCGCCTTCACGCGGAAGGCGATCCTCCGCTCACGCGAGCGGTTGCGGAAGCGGTCGGCGGCGCTCAGGCTGAGGCGGTAGTCGCCGGCCGCCAGGCGACGCCCGGGGGCGGCCGGATCGAGACGCGTGCTGCTGGGCCCGGCCGGCCGTGAGCGCGTGACCGCTTGCACCACCTCCCAGAGCTTGCAGCGCCTGGCCTTGCGGTTGGAGCGCCGGGGTGCGACGCAGCGCCCGTCGCTCGCCCGCCTGCCGGGAAGGAGCCGCTCGACCCTCACCCGCACGCGAGCGCTCTCGGACAGCCTGTAGCGCAGGCGCATGGACGTGGAGCGCCCTTTGCGACGGGCAGGCTTGCCCGGCGACCGCAGGCGCAGGACCTTCGGCCGCAGGCGCAGGCCGCTCAGGACCGGAGGGCGAACCGTCGCCGTCAGCGGCACGATCACAGCGGCCGCGTTCGCGTCCACCGACACCACCGCCTCCATGCGCTCGGCGCGGCGGGGCGCCTTGAACCGCACGGTGATCGCGCACGACTGGCCCACCAGCAGGACGCGGCCAAGGCAGTTGCCCGGGCCCACCGAGAAGGCACGGGAGCCCGCGTCGAGCGCCACGCGGCTGATCCGCAGGCGGCCGCGCAGGCTCCGCAGGGTCACGGTGTGCGCCCGCAGCGGGGACAGGGCGGGCATCGCGCCGAAGCCGACGGATCGCGGGTTCGGCTCCAGCAGGCCTGTGTTCGCGTTCAGCAGCACCGAGACCGACCCGGGCCCGTTGGCGGCCACGAGATCCGTCTGGCCGTCCCGGTTCATGTCCGCGAGCGCGAGGGCGCCCACCTCGCCGTCGAGCGGACCGCCCGTCGCGAACGGAGACCCGGGGGTGGGCACGAGGCTCCCCCTTCCGTCGCCGAGCAGAACCGCCACGCGGCTGCCCGTGATCCCTCCGGCCGCGATGTCGGTACGGCCGTCGGCGTTCACGTCCCCAACGGCCAGCGAGACGGCCCCACCCGGCGCTCCGGTCGGGCGCGGAGGGCCGAAGGGCGTCAGGCCGCCCGCGCCGTCACCGCGCAGAAGAGTCACGCCGGCTCCGCCGGTGGCCGCGAGGTCGCGCGGGCCGTCGCCGTCGAAGTCGGCCACGGCCAGGTCGCTGACCGGGCCCGAGCCTCCGGTCGCGCTCGCGGGGCGTTCGACCAGCCCGCTGCCGAGGAAGTTGAGCAGGACGGAGACCTCCCCCTCCGCCGAGCCCACGACCACGTCCGGCCAGTCGTCGCCGTTCAGGTCCGCCAGCGCCAGGCTCTCTGCGGGCCCGGTGTCGACCGAGTGGTCCTCACCCGAGAACGAGGCGCCCCCGGCGGAGTTGCTCAGCACGGTCACCTCGGCGCCGGCATCAATGCGCGCCACGACGAGGTCGAGGTCGCCGTCGCGATCGATGTCACCGGCCGCGAGGCTCGACGCCTCGCCGACGTCCTCCGAGGCCTCGCTCTCCACGTAGGCCGCCCCGAACTGGGCCGTGAACAGAAGAGCCCGGTCGGGATCGCCGGGCGCCCCCTGCTCGATGGCGGCGTAGTCGATCGACCCGTCGCCGCTGAAGTCCCCGGCCACCAGGCCGTCGAGCGTGCCCGTGGTGGAGATGGGCAGGGCGCCGCCGAGCCGTCCGGTGCCGTCGCCCCTGCGCAGGGAGAGCGCACCCGCCGCCACGTCGAGCGTGCCGTTGCGATCGGCGTCGGCCACCGCGATCGCGTGAAGGGGGCCCGTCGTCGGGAACGGGGATCCGAGCGCCGGGACGAAGGCGGCATCGGCCCGGGCCGTGAGGGCCAGGAAGGCGATCAGGGTGAGAACAGCCGGGGTGCGCATGCGGGAACCGATCATCCAGAACACCGTACGACACCCAGGGAAGCGCAATGCCGGTCGCTCGGCCGCGTACAACGGCGGTCCCGACTCCGCAAATAGCGGTTTTCCGCGATCCGCCGGCCCAGGCGGCCTGCGTATGCTCAGCCGTTCATGGCGAAGGACACAGAGAAGCTCATCCGGCAGCTGTCCCTGATCTCGTTCCTGATGGCGGAGCGAAGGCCCGTCTCCGCGCTCGAGATCCGGCAGGACGTGGAGGGCTATGCCCAGATGACCAGCGACGAGGCGTTCAACCGCCGGTTCTACGCGGACCGCGCGGAGCTGTCGTCGCTCGGCATCGAGCTGAAGGTGGAGAAGTCCAGCGAGGGCTCCTACGAGGCCGAGACCTACACCCTCCCGCCCGAGAACTTCTACCTGCCGGCGATCGCGTTCTCCGACGAGGAGCTGAGCGGGCTGCGCACCGCGCTGACCCTGCTCGACGGCGAGTTCGCATACGCCGAGCCGCTGCGCCTGGCGCTGCAGCAGCTCTCATGGGGCAAGCCCTCGCCGCTCTCGGCCCCCGAGCAGCAGACGGTGCGCCTGGCGATGACCGCGAACTCGGGCGGGCGCGAGCTCTCCCAGCGGCTCTCGAAGGTCGAGACGGCGATATTCCGCCGCAAGACGATCGTCTTCGACTACTACACGATGGGCCGCGACGCCGAGGAGAAGCGCAAGGTAGACCCCTACCACCTGCTCTTCCGCGGCGGGCAGTTCTACCTCGTCGGCCACTCCCATGAGCGCGATGCGGTGCGCGTCTTCCGCCTGTCGCGGATCCGCGGCAAGGTGGGCTACAGCTCCAAGGCCGAGCACGACTTCCAGCGCCCCGAGGAGTTCGACCCGCGCGAGTACGCGACCCGCGCCGACTGGCAGCTGGGCGAGCAGCGGGGCGTCGCGCGGATCTGGCTCTCGGAGCGCATCGAGTGGCTCGTCCACCGGCACCTCGGCCCGGATGTCGGCACCGTTGTCGACGACGAGGACGACACCGCGGACGTGGTCTTCGAGACCGCCTACGGAGACTCGCGCCAGCTCGTCTCCTGGGTGCTCGGGCTGGGCACGCGCGCGCGGCTGCTCGGGCCGCCCGAGCTGGTCGAGGAGGCGCAGGAGCGCGTCCAGCTGGTGATCGACCGGCATGCGCAGCCGATCGAGCTGGCGCCCGCCGCCAAGCGGCGCCCGCGCGAGGTGGAGGAAGAGGAGACCGGCAAGCGCGAGGCCCACATCAGGCCGGAGCGCTTCGCGCGGCTCGTGACTCTCGCCGGGATCCTCATCGAGACCGCGCGGCGCGGCAGCAAGCTCGACATGCGCGAGCTCTGCGAGACGCTCCAGATCTCCGAGCAGGAGCTGCGCCAGGACATCGACGTGCTGAACGTCGTGAACTTCGGCGGCGGCAGCTACGTCCTCTACGCCGAGATCCAGGGGGACCAGATCGAGGTGGACCCCGAGCCCTACGGCGACAACTTCGCGCGCCCGGCGCGCCTCCTCCCGCTCGAGGCGAAGGCGCTCGTGGCGGCGATCGACCTCGTCGGCGAGCACCTGCCGGAGGGGTCGCTCGCCTCGGCGCGCGAGCAGATCGTCGACGCGCTCGGCCGCGACCCGGCGACCGACGGCCTCCAGATCACCACCGCCAAGGGCGACGACTCGGCGATCGCCCGCGTCGTCTCGAGCGCGATCGCCGAGCGCCGCCTCCTGAAGATCGAGCACTACAAGGAGAGCGAGGACGAGTTCACCGAGCGCACGATCGAGCCCTACCAGCTGCTGAACGGCCCTGAGGGCTGGTACGTGCACTCGTTCGAGCCGGCGAAGGACCAGAGCCGCTCGTTCCGGCTCGACAGGATCCGCTCCGCCGACGTGCTCGAGGAGACCTTCGAGCTGCGTGAGGGCGTGGAGCCCGAGATGCAGGGCTGGCCGACCACCGGCGAGGTTCCCACCTCCGAGAAGGCAAAGGTCTGGATCTCCCCCGAGCGTGCCCGCTGGGCGCGCGAGGACGGGCGGGTCGTGGACGAGCTCGAGGACGGGGCGGTGATCATCGAGCTCCCGTTCGGCGGCCACGAGTACCTGGCGCGCGAGATCCTCAAGGAGGCCGGCGACGCGGTGGTGCTCGAGCCCGAGGAGGCGCGGGCCGCGGTGCTCGCCGCCGCGGAGGCGCTGGCCGCCGCCGCGACCCCGGCGGGCGCAGGCGGCAAGACCCGACGCTAGATGGGCTCGCGCCGCGACCAGATCAAGATGACCGACGAGGAGGTTCGCGCCTTCCTCGAGGAGCAGATGATCGTGCAGTGCGCCACCGTCGGCCCCCAGGGACGCCCCCACCTGGTGCCCCTCTGGTACGTCGCCGAGGGGCAGGAGCTGCGGGGCTGGACCTACGCCGCGTCGCAGAAGGCGAAGAACCTCGAGCGCGACCCGCGCGCCACCCTCTCGATCGATGACGGGGTGCAGTACCACGAGCTGCGCGGCGTGATGATGGAGTGCGACGTGGAGCTGGAGCACGACCCCGAGCGCGTCGCCGAGTACGGGATCGAGCTGTTCCGCCGCTATGGCGGCGGCGGCGAGCTGGGCCCCGAGGCCAGGGAGATGGTGGCCAAGCAGGCCCGCAAGCGCGTGGGGCTGCGCTTCCTGCCAACCCGCACCGTCACCTGGGACCACCGCAAGCTGGCCGCCGATGTCTACTGATCGAGGCCGGCGGTTGAAGGGCCTGATCCTCTCGGGCGGCAAGGGCACCCGCCTGCGGCCCCTGACGCACACGAGCGCCAAGCAGCTGGTGCCGGTGGCCAACAAGCCCGTGCTCTTCTACGGCATCGAGGCGATGGCCGCGGCGGGCATCGAGGAGATCGGGATCATCATCGCCCCGGAGACCGGCGACGAGATCCGCGAGGTGGCCGGCGACGGGTCGGCGTTCGGCGTCCGGATCGCCTACATCGAGCAGGACGCGCCGCTCGGGCTGGCCCACGCGGTGCTGACCGCCGAGGAGTTCCTCGGCGACTCGCCGTTCGTCATGTACCTGGGCGACAACCTGCTGCGCAACGGCATCACCGCGCTGGTGGAGACCTTCACCGCGGAGGCGCCCGACGCCCTGATCCTGCTCACCCCGGTTCCCGACCCCGAGCACTACGGTGTCGCCGAGCTCGAGGGCGACCGCGTCTCGCGCCTGGTCGAGAAGCCGAAGGAGCCCAAGAGCGACCTCGCGCTCGTGGGCGTGTACATGTTCACGTCCTCGATCTTCGACGCGGCCAAGGCGATCGAACCCTCGCCACGCGGCGAGCTGGAGATCACCGACGCGATCCAGTGGCTGGTGGACAACGACCGGCGCGTCGACCCGCACATCGTGCACGGCTGGTGGAAGGACACCGGCCAGGTCGAGGACATGCTCGAGGCCAACCGCCTGATCCTCGACGACATCGAGGAGCGCCACGATGGCGAGGTCGTCGACTCGCAGGTCGAGGGAAGGGTCTGCATCGAGAAGGGTGCGCGGCTCGAGCGCGCCACCGTTCGCGGACCGGCGATCATCGGCGCCGGCGCCCAGATCACCGACGCCTACATCGGGCCCTACACGGCGATCGGCGAAGACGTGACGATCAAGTCTGCCGAGCTCGAGCACTCGATCGTCATGGCGGGCTCCTCCATCTGCGATCTCCAGTCGCGCATCGAGGCGAGCCTGATCGGGCGCAACGTCAAGATCGGCCGCGGCCCCGCGGTCCCGCGCGCCTACCGCTTCGTAGTCGGCGACAGCGCCGAGATCTCCATCCTCTGAGGCATGGTCCGGTGCTCGGGCGAACGACGTTCGCCCTCCGCTCCTCCCCAGGGTGAGCTAGCTTCGGGCTAGAAGGCCGTCGAGGGCGGTCTCGAGGCCGGCGACGGCCGCGTCGAGCGGCTCGTGGTTGCCGGCTGCTCGGGTGCGAAGGAGCGCCCCCTCGACCGTCGACACGGTGAGAGCGGCGAACGCCGTCGCCTCGCCGGGCGCCACGCCCTGCCCTTCGAGCGCGTCCGCGATCGGCTGCTCCCAGGACTTGAAGGCGGCGGTGGCGACGGCGGCCAGCTCCGGGTCCTCGGGGTGAGCGAGCGCCGCGGCGGCGACCGGGCAGCCGATCAGCTCCGGATGGTTGACCGACTGGCGGCGGAAGAAGTCGGCGAACAGGCGCAGCGTGCCCTTGATCCCACGCTTGGCTAGCGACTGCTCGATCACCTCGCGCGTGCGCTCGCCGTCGAGCGCGGCGGCCTCGGCGGCGAGCTGGGCCTTGCCGCGCGGGAAGTGGTGGTAGATCGAACCGCGCGGCGCCTTGCCGCGCTCGGCGACGTCGCGCAGCTCCATCGCCGCGTACCCGCGCTCGGCGAGCAGGCGGCTGGCGCCGTCCAGCAGGCGCTCGCGACCGTCGCGACGGCCCGACCGGGGATGTGGGAACTCTATGTCCACAGACATAGTGTACCGTTTCGGAGCATGTATGACCGTGGACATAGAAGCGCCGTCCTGATCGCCTCGGCCGGAGCCTTCCTGGCGTTCCTGGACACAACGATCGTCAACATCGCCTTCCCCGACATCTCGCGCTCGTTCGCAGGATCGGGGCGCGACGCGCTCTCATGGGTGCTCGACGGCTACTTCGTCGTGATCGCGGCGCTGCTGGTGCCCGCCGGAGGGCTCGCCGACCGCTACGGCCACAAGCGGATCTTCCTGACGGGGATCGCCGGGTTCACCTTCGCGAGCCTGCTCTGCGCCGTGGCTCCGTCGCTCGAGACGCTGATCGCGGCGCGCGTCCTGCAGGGCGTGGGCGCCGCGCTGATCGCCCCCGCCTCGCTGGCGCTCGTGCTCGACCAGTTCCCGCCGGAGCGCCGCGCCGCCGGCGTCGGCCTCTGGGGCGCGGCCGCGGCCGCCGCGGCGGCAACCGGGCCCACGCTCGGCGGGGCGCTCGTAGAGCTGGCGGACTGGCGGCTGGTGTTCCTGGTCAACCTCCCGCTCGGCGCACTGATCGTCTGGGCCGGCCGCAAGCGCCTCGTGGAGCGGCCCACGCGTGACAGCCGGCTGCCCGACCTTCCCGGCGCCGCCATGCTCGCCTTCTCGCTCGCGCTGCTCACCCTCGGGATCATCGAAGGCAACGACTGGGGCTGGGCGGCGCCCGCCACCCTCGCCTCCTTCGCCGCGGCCGCCCTGCTGCTCGGCGGCGTGGTCTGGCGCAGCCGCACCCACCCGCGGCCGATCGTGGAGCCCGAGCTGTTCGCCGACCACTCGTTCCGGATCGGCAACTTCGGCACGCTGCTGTTCTCCGCCGCCTTCTTCTCGATCGTGCTCGGCAACGTGCTCTTCCTCACCTCGGTGTGGGAATACACGGTCCTCGAAGCGGGGCTCGCGACTCTCCCGGGCCCGGCGCTGAGCACCATCGTCGCGGGGCCGGCCGGAAAGCTCGCCGACCGCTTCGGCCATCGCGCCGTGGTCGTGCCGGGGGCGGTGATCTTCGCCGCCGGCATCATGGTTCTGCGCTCCGCGGGCGCCGAGCCCGACTGGGTCGGCGTCTGGCTGCCCGGGGCGATGCTCACCGGGATCGGCATCGGACTTGCCTTCCCGACCCTCGGCTCGGCTGCCGTCCGCGACGTTCCCGACGACCGCTTCGCCACGGCGAGCGCCGTCAACGCGGCCTTCCGCCAGGTCGGCGCCGTGCTCGGCACCGCGCTCCTCGTGACGATCGTCGGCGACCCGTCGAGCCTCGCCGAGACGCTGAAGGCCGCTGACCGCGCCTACCTGTTCGCCGCCATCGCCTCGCTCGTGTCGGGCGCCGTGGCGCTGACGCTGACCGTCCCCCGGGCGACCGCCGGCGACGGGGCCGCGAAGTCGTCCGCGGGCGGCGCCGCTGCTCAGCCCGCCAGTGTCTGAGCGGCGCTAGCGCTCAATGAGCGTCGCGCGGGCGAAGCGGGCCGTAGCGCCGGGACGGCCGCCCACCGTGAGTGCGACGCGCGCCGTCTCCGTCAACGGCCCGCGAGCCCGCGCACCGACGGCGGTCCAAGCCACGCCGTCGGGGCTCATCTCGAAGCGGTAGTTCCGCCCGGCGGCGATCACCCGCAGATGCGCCAGCGCGCCGGCCGGCGCGGGCGCCTCCGCGAGCGTCCTCACGTACCGCCCGATGCGTCGCCAGACCACGATGCGCGTCCTGGTCGCGCGGATCCCGATCGCCCGGTCGCGCACGCTGAACGGGCCTCCGCGCACGATCGCCAGGCCCGCGGTGACCTCCGAGGCGCCCGCTGGGACCTCCGAGGCGGGTGAGCCTGCCGGATCCCCCGCCGCGAGCCGGCCCCGCGCCACCACAGCCGTCGCCGTGTAGCGGTCGCTGCCCAGGCGGCGGCTCAGCACCCCGGCGTCGATCCGCGACCCCGCCCGCGGGTTGGCGCGCAGCCTCAAGCCGCCGCTCGCACCGCCACTGCCCGCACCGCCTGTGCGAGCGGTCGGCGGGTGCACCACCGTCCACTCCCACTCGGCGCCGAGCCTGGGGCCGGTGAAGAC
The DNA here is from genome assembly GCA_963715445.1 of uncultured Solirubrobacterales bacterium. Taxonomy (GTDB): domain Bacteria; phylum Actinomycetota; class Thermoleophilia; order Solirubrobacterales; family Thermoleophilaceae; genus JAAYBF01. The sequence goes on along the minus strand of OY970240.1, from coordinate 1,487,964 downwards.
GTCGTCGAAGGCCGTGGGAGCGGCTCCCTGCAGCGGCGCGGGCGGAAGCCCCGAGCGCCGTCCCGGGCGCCGGGCGGCGCCGATCGAGGGCCAGCCGCCGGCGAACGAGAGGTCGGCGATCAGCAGCTGGCGCCCGGCGAGGCGCCCGGCGCCCTCCCGGTAGGCGTGGAAGGCGACCTTGTCGCCGATCGGCGACACGTGCCCCGGGCAGCGCCAACCGTTGCCCGAGCGCAGGATCGGGTTGCCGGGGAACCGCTGCCACGGGCCGATCAGGCGGCGCGATCGCGCCGCGCCGACGGCGTACGAGCACCTGGGACCGCAGCAGAGGGCGGCCGAGTAGAGCATGTGCCACCACCCGCCCCTGCGCACGAGCTCGGGCGCCTCCACGATCCGGCCCTCCCATGGGGCCCGGTTGCGGATCAGCTCGATCGGACGGCCGAGAAGCTTGCGCCCGTCCGCGCGTAGGCGCTGCAGGAGGATCGGCGTGGGATGGCCGAAGGCGTTGCCGTCCTCCTTGTAGACGAGATAGCGGCGACCGTCGGTGTCGCGCACCGGCGTGGGGTCGATCGTCCCTCGCGGCGTGCAGCGCAGCGGACGCCCGAGATCGCGCCACGGGCCGAGCGGCCTCGGCGCGGTCGCCACGCCCAGGCAGTAGAAGCTGCGCCCCCGCCTCGAGTGCGGAAAGGCGCTGTAGAAGATCGCGTAGCCCTTCCCCAAGCGGGTCATCTCCGGCGCCCAGAAGGAGCGGCGCGCCCATCCCGGCGGCCGTTGGAAGACCGAGCCGGCGAACGACCATGCGCGCAGGTCCCGGGATCGCAGGATCCTGAAGGTCGGCGCCCAGCCACCGCTGGTGGCGACGGCATAGTAGGAGCCCTTGTCGAGCAGGACGCTCGGATCGGGCCAGTCGCCGCGCACCACCGGCGAGGGGAGCAGCGGCCGCGACTGGGCTTCAGCCGAAGGGGCGGCGAACAGCGCCAGCAGGCCCGCGACGATCAGGTGACGGCGCACCCGCCCCACTCTAGACCTGATATTCCTCGCCAGGTGAAGGTGCTGGTAGCCGGCGCCGGCGGGATGCTCGGGCAGGACGTGGTCCGGGCGGCCCAGCTGGGCAACCACGAAGTGACGGCGCTCGACAGGGCGGCGCTCGACGTGACGGACGCCGACGCGGTCACGGACGCCGTCCAGGCGCACGAGCCGGACACCGTCTTCAACTGCGCGGCGTGGACCGACGTCGACGGCGCCGAGGAGGCCCCCGAGGAGGCCATGCGGATCAACGCGCTCGGCGCCCGCAACGTCGCCGCAGCCGCGGCGACGGTGGGAGCTTCGATCGTCCTCCCGTCCACCGACTACGTCTTCGACGGGACCGCCGAGCGCCCCTACGGCGAATCTGCCGAGACGAATCCACAGTCCTCCTATGGCCGCTCGAAGCTCGCCGGCGAGGTCGAGGCCGCCACCGCGAATCCGAGGCACTTCGTCGTGCGCACCTCGTGGCTGTTCGGCACGGGTGGGCGCAACTTCGTGGAGACGATGCTCGGCCTGGCGGAGTCGCTCCCCGAGGTGACGGTCGTGCGCGACCAGGTCGGCTCCCCCACCTACACCGCCCATCTCGCCGAGGGCCTCCTGCGGCTCGCCGCCACCGACGCCTACGGCCTGCACCACATGTCGGCCGGCGGCCATTGCTCCTGGTACGACTTCGCACGGGCGATATTCGAAGAGGCCGGGCTGGACTGCAAGGTCCTCTCCACCACGACCGCGGAGTTCGCCCGTCCGGCGCCGCGACCGGCCTACTCGGTGCTCGACACCGAATGGCCCGACCCGATCCGCCTGCCCGACTGGGACACCGGGCTGCGCATCTACTTGGCGGAGCGCGCCGGTACGGTGACGGCATGAAGCTGCTCGTCACCGGCGCGGCCGGCTTTATCGGATCAACCTACGTGAGGATCGCCCTCGACGCCGGCCACGACGTGGTGGTGCTCGACAAGCTCACCTACGCGGGACGGCGCGAGAACCTCGAGGGCGTCGAGCACCGCTTCGTGCACGGCGCGATCGAGGACCCCGCAGCGGTGCGCGAGGCGATGGAGGGCACGGACGCCGTGGTGAACTTCGCCGCCGAGTCGCACGTCGACCGCTCGATCGAGGGCCAGGACCCGTTCGTAACCACGCACGTGATCGGCACCGGCGTGCTGCTCGACGCGGTGCGCGAGCTTGGCATCGGCCGCTACCTGCAGGTGTCCACCGACGAGGTCTACGGCTCGATCGACTCCGGCTCGTTCACCGAGGAGTCGCCGCTCAATCCGTCCTCCCCCTACAGCGCCACCAAGACCGCCGGCGACCTGCTGGTGTCCGCCCACGTCCACACCCACGGACTCGAGGCCGTCATCTGCCGCGGCTCGAACAACTACGGCCCGCGCCAGTACCCCGAGAAGCTGATCCCGCTGATCACGCTCAACGCGCTGCACGGAGACTCGCTGCCCGTCTACGGCGACGGCCGCCAGGTGCGCAACTGGCTGTACGTGGAGGACTTCGCCCGCGCGATCCACCTCGTCCTCGAGCGCGGCGAAGCCGGCCACGCCTACAACGTCGGCGGCCCCGACGAGTGCGAGAACATCGAGGTCGTGAAGCGCGTCCTCGAGCTGACCGGGCGCGACGAGTCGCTGATCGAGCACGTCACCGACCGCCCCGGCCACGACCGCCGCTACTCGCTCGCCTCCGACAAGGTCCGCGCGCTCGGCTGGGAGGCCCAGGTGCACTTCGCCGAGGGCCTCGAGCGCACCGTGGAGTGGTACCGCGCGAACGAGGCATGGTGGGAGCCGATCCGCAGCGGCGACTACCGCGCCTACTACGAGCGCCAGTACGGCCGCGCCCTCTCCAGCCAGTAGCCCCCTCAAAAGGCTCACAACCGCCGTTGGGAACCGCAATCCGCGGCGCAGGCTCACAGCCGCGCAACAGGCACTCACATCTACGACAAGAAAGTTGCCGCTGCGGCAACGGTGTTGCCTGGGAGTAAAGATCGTTGCCGTAGATTGGAGCGACTGCTCCAAGCCAGCAACAACAAGGAGCCGACCCGCCCCGCAGCCGGGCGGCGGCCTCTAGCTTGGCCGCATGGGCAGAAAGCAGACCTACGTGAGCGGCTTCGCCGGCGGGCCGCTGGACGGCGCCGGATGGGCCCGCCCCTACAAGATCGAATGGGGAGAGGTGGTCGGCCACCGGGCCCGTCGGCTGAGACAGGCCCGCGGCTGGGCGCTCAAGGACATAGCGGATCGTGTGCGCAAGCCTGAGGGCGGCTACCACAGCGCCGGCTACTTCTCGCGCCTGGAGCGCGGTTGGGCCAGTCCGTCGCTGTACGTCTACGTGGCGGTGGCCCAAGCGCTCGGCGTCCAGCCCGGAGAGCTGCTCGGCGTGGAGGAGTTCGATCGCGAGTTCAGGCCCGAGCAGCGGATGCTGCTGCAGGTGATCGAGCAGCTTGGCCTGGAGCCCCACGAGGCCGTCGCGCGGTTGCTTGGTCAGTAGCCTCGTACGAGTGGATTCAGGCTCGCCCGCCCTCGAGGTACGAGGGCTCACCAAGCGCTACGACGACGGCACGCTCGCCGTGGAGGACTTTGATCTGGAGATCCACGACGGGGCCTTCTTCGGCCTGCTGGGACCCAACGGCGCCGGCAAGACCACGCTGATCAGCGCGATCTGCAACCTGATCCGCGTGAGCGAGGGCGAGGTGCTCGTGTTCGGCAAGCCCGCCGCGTCGCTCGAGGCGCGCAGCTGGATCGGCCTCGCCGAGCAGGACATCAACCTCGACCGCTTCCTGAGCGTGCGCGAGACGCTCGTCTACCACGGCGGCTACTTCGGGATGACCGGCGACGAGGCGGAGTCGCGCGCCGACGAGATGATCGAGGCGTTCGACCTGCGCGACAAGCGCGGCGTGCGCACGCCGAAGCTGTCCGGCGGCCAGCGGCGGCGCTTGCTGCTCGCCCGCGCGCTGATGCACCGGCCGCGCCTGGTGATCCTCGACGAGCCCACCGCCGGCGTTGACTTCGAGCTGCGGCTCGAGCTCTGGCGCTACATCCGGCAGCTGCACGCCGAGGGCACGACGATCCTGCTGACCACGCACTACCTCGAGGAGGCCGAGGAGCTCTGCGAGGAGATCGCGCTGATCCGGGGCGGGCACTTGATCGCGCGGGACAGCGCCGACGGGCTGCGCGCGCACTACGGCGCCGACTCGCTCGCCGACGTCTACGTCAAGGCGATGGGGGCGGGGGCGTGAACGGCAACCGCGCCATGGCCTGGCTGGCGCGTCGGGAGATCCTGCGCGTCACGAAGCTCTGGACCCAGACGATCCTCGCGTCGGTGGTCTCGTCCTTCCTCTTCATCCTGGTCTTCGGGCTGTCGCTCGGCGGGCGGATCAAGCAGGTCGAGGGGTTCGACTACGAGGTCTTCATCGTCCCCGGCCTGATCGCGATGGCGATGGTCCAGGCCGCCTACGCGAACAACGCCTCGACGATCTATCAGGGGCGCTCGGACCGCTTCATCAACGACGTCCTCTCAGCTCCGATGCACGCGTGGCAGATGACGGCCGGCTACGTCGTCGGCGGGATCTTCCGGGGGTTCGTGATCGCGCTGGCGCTCCTGGCGCTCGCCGCGCCGATCACCGGCGTGCCGGTCGAAGAGCCGCTGATCCTGATCGTGGCCCTCGCGCTCGCCCTGCTCGGCTTCGCCTCGCTTGGCACGGTCGTGGGCATCTACGCCGAGGGCTGGGACCACACGACCTTCATCCAGAACATCGTGATCCTGCCGCTGACCTTCGTCGGCGGCGTCTTCTACTCGGTCGACATGCTCGCCTCACCGTGGCAGGAGCTGTCCCACGTCAACCCGATCTTCTACATGCTCCAGGCCATCCGCTACGGCTTCCTCGGCGCGGCCGACGTGAGCATCTGGCTCTCGCTCGGAGTGACCGCCGCGCTGGCCATCCCCTGCTACCTCTGGGCGCAGTGGCTCTTCACCAGCGGGCGAAGGCTGAAGGCGTAGCCGCGCGCGAGCGTGAGCTCGCCGCGGGCGAGCGCAGGCTCGCCGCGCGCCAGCGCGAGCTTGCGGCGCTCGAGCGCCGCGTCGAGACGTGCCGGAAGTGTCCGCGGCTCGTGGAGTGGCGCGAGCTCGTGGCCGCTGAGAAGCGCGCGTCCTTTCGCGACGAGGAGTACTGGGGCCGCCCCGTCGCGGGCTTCGGCGATCCGGCGGCCGCGGTCTACGTCCTCGGCCTCGCGCCCGCCGCGCACGGCGGCAACCGCACCGGCCGCGTGTTCACCGGCGACCGCTCCGGCGACTGGCTCTTCGCCGCGCTGTACAGGACCGGCTTCGCCAACCAGCCCCTCTCGACCCACCGTGAGGACGGCCTGCGCCTGACCGACGCGTTCGTGGCCGCCGCGGTGCGCTGCGCTCCGCCCGCCAACAAGCCGCTGCCGAGCGAGCGCGACAACTGCCTCCCCTACGCGGCCGGGGAGCTGGAGCTGATGCCCGCCGTCCAGGTGGTCCTCGCGCTCGGCGGCTTCGCCTGGGACGCGGCGCTGCGCCTTCACGCCCCCGTCCGACCCAAGCCCAAGTTCGGCCACGGCGCGGAGGCCGAGCTGCCCGGTGGGCGCATCCTGCTGGGCTGCTTCCACCCAAGCCAGCAGAACACCTTCACGGGGCGGCTGACCGAGGAGATGACGGACGCCGTGCTCGTGCGCGCCAGAGCGCTGGCCGGACTGCCGGTGGCGGCGCCGCCTAGCGGGTAAGCCGCTCCGCCTCTTTGAACCCGCGGTTGAGGTTGCGCTTCTGGCGGCGAGCCTCGCGCTCGACCCGCATCGGGTCACGAAGCGTCTGCTCCACCTGAGAGTCGACCTCGCGGCCGATCTCCTCGGCCCCGCACCCCGAGAGCACGCCCGCGCCGATGACGGCGAAGAGGGCCAGGGGATGTCCAAGCGCGCGTGGCACGGTCGACCCACCGAACGGCGAGCCTCCTCTTTGGCGCGGGCATCGGGAGCGGTACGGTGATGGGTTGCATGCCAACGGACCCGCTCGCATCGTTCACCCCGCAGGTAAGGGAGTGGTTCGCGCGCTCGTTCGAGTCGCCAACCACCGCCCAGGCCCAGGCGTGGCCGGCGATCGCCGGCGGGAAGCACGTGCTGGTGTCCGCGCCGACGGGATCCGGCAAGACGCTCGCCGCGTTCCTCTGGGGCCTCGATCGGCTTGTCGCCTCTCCGCTAGCTGAGGGCGAGCGGAGGACGCGGCTGGTGTATGTCTCACCGCTGAAGGCGCTCTCCTACGACATCGAGAAGAACCTGCGCGCGCCGCTGAAGGGGATCGGCGGCGACATCTCGGTGGGCATCCGCACCGGAGACACGCCGCAGCGCGAGCGGCAGGCGATGCTGCGCACTCCGCCCGACGTGCTGATCACGACTCCCGAGTCGCTCTACCTGATGCTCACGTCGCGAGCGCGCGAGTTCCTGACGGGTGTCGAATGGGTGATCGTCGACGAGATCCACGCCGTGGCCCGCACCAAGCGCGGCGCGCACCTGGCGCTGACGCTCGAGCGGCTCGACCACCTCGTCCGCGGCGGAGACCGAGCGGAAAATGTCGGTCCGGTGCTCGCCGGATCACCGGTCCGGCTGCGCTCCGGCCGCAAGGGCGTCCAGCGGATCGGCCTGTCGGCGACGCAGAAGCCGCTCGAGGAGGTCGGCCGCTTCCTGGTCGGCGAGGGCCGTGAGTGCAAGGTCGTGGACACCGGGGTGCGCAAGCAGCTCGACCTGAAGATCCAGGTGCCCGTGGAGGACATGCGTGAGCCGGGCGCCCACGACATCGGAGATCCGGCCGTCGAGACCGTCGGGAAGGCGGGCGGCGGTGGCGACCTGATCGGCACCGGCCTCGGAGCCGACCCAGGCGCCGCGACGCGACGCTCGATCTGGCCGGCGATCTACCCCGAGCTGCTGGAGCTGGTGCAGAGCCACACCTCCACGATCATCTTCGTCAACGCCCGGCGCGCCGCCGAGCGCCTCGCGGTGCGCCTCAACGAGCTCGCGGGAGAGGAGGACGGGAAGCCCGCGGACATCGCCCGCGCCCACCACGGATCGCTCGCCCGCGAGGAGCGGCTCGTGGTGGAGGACATGCTCAAGACCGGGCAGCTGCCGTGCCTGGTGGCCACCTCCTCGCTCGAGCTCGGCATCGACATGGGAGCCGTGGACCTCGTGCTCCAGGTCGAGTCACCGAAATCGGTCACCGCCGGCCTGCAGCGGATCGGCCGCGCGGGCCACAACGTCGGCGACGTCTCGAAGGGGCGCATCTTCCCCAAGTTCCGCGCCGACCTGCTCGAGTGCGCCGTCGTAGCCAAGCGGATGCACGCTGGGGAGATCGAGACGACCGTCGTGCCGCGCAACCCGCTCGACGTGCTCGCCCAGCAGATCGTGGCGATGGTCGCCTCTCCACCCGTCGGCGCGGACGGACGCGCCGAGGGCGAGGAGGAGTGGAACGCTGCGGAGCTGCACGAGCTGGTGCGGCGCGCCTACCCCTACTCGGACCTCAGCCGCGAGCTGTTCGACCAGGTGCTGGACATGCTCGACGGGCGCTACCCGTCCGAGGAGTTCTCGGAGCTGCGGCCGCGGATCGTCTGGGATCGCGTGCAGGACACGATCCGGGCGCGCAAGGGCGCCTTCCAGCTCGCGATCACGAACGCCGGCACGATCCCGGACCGCGGCCTCTACGGAGTCCACCTGCCGGACGGGCGCCGGGTCGGCGAGCTGGACGAGGAGATGGTCTACGAGGCCCGCGCCGGCCAGACCTTCCTGCTTGGCGCCTCCACCTGGCGGATCGAGGAGATCACCCGCGACCGCGTGATCGTCACGCCCGCCCCCGGGGCGCCGGGGGCGCTCCCGTTCTGGAAGGGCGATGGCATCGGCCGCCCCGCGGAGCTCGGCGGGGCGATCGGCGAGTTCTCGCGCTGGGCGGTCGACCAGGAGCCGGCCACGCTGATCGCCGAGGGCTACGACCTCGACGAGCGCGCCGCGAGCAACCTCCTCACCTACCTGCGCGAGCAGCAGGAGGCGACGCGCGTGGTGCCGTCGGACCGCACGATCGTCGTGGAGCGCTTCCGCGACGAGATCGGCGACTGGCGCCTGTGCGTGCTCTCCCCCTACGGCGGGCGCGTGCACTCGGCCTGGGCGCTCGCCCTCTCGGCCCGCATCCGCGACAGGTTCGGGCTCGAGTCGGACGCGATCTGGTCGGACGACGGGATCATCGTCCACCTCCCCGACGCGGACGAGCCGCCGAGCGCGGACCTGGTGCTCGTGGACCCCGACGAGGTGGAGGAGCTGGTGGTGGGCGAGCTGTCGGCCTCCGCCCTCTACGGTGCGCGCTTCCGCGAGAACGCCGCCCGCGCGCTGCTGCTGCCGCGCGCCTACCCCGGCAAGCGCACGCCGCTGTGGCAGCAGCGGCTGAAGGCCCAGTCGCTGCTCGAGGTGGCCAAGCGCTACGGCCAGTTCCCGATCGTGCTCGAGACCTACCGCGAGTGCCTGCGCGACGTGCTCGACCTGCCGAGCCTGACCGAGCTGCTGCGCGGCCTCCACACCCGCGAGCTGTCGCTCGTCGAGGTGGAGACGCAGCGCGCCTCGCCGTTCGCCTCCTCGCTGCTCTTCGACTACGTGGCGACCTACATGTACGAGGGCGACGCGCCGAACGCGGAGCGCCGCGCGGCCGCCCTCTCGCTCGACCGCGACCTGCTGCGCGAGCTGCTCGGCCAGGAGGAGCTGCGCGACCTGATCGATCCCGACGCCCTGGTCCAGGTCGAGGACGATCTCCAGCGCCTGAGCGAGCGCACCCAGGCGTCCAACTCCGACTCCCTCCACGACGTGCTGCGCGCGGTGGGCGACTTGACGGTGGACGAGGCGCAGCAGCGCTGCATCTCCGCGGTCTCGGCCAAGCGGATGCTGGCTGACCTCGCCCGCGAGCGCCGCGCGGTGGCGATGCGCATCGGCGGCGAGGAGCGCTTCATCGCCGCCGAGGACGCCGGCCTCTACCGGGACGCCTTCGGCGCCGTCCCACCCGGCGGCCTGCCGGACACCTTCCTCGAGGAGGTCGAGGCGCCGTTCGAGCGTCTGGTGCGGCGCTACGGCCGCACCCACGGGCCGTTCACCACGCGCGAGCTGCACGACCGCTACGGCGTGGACCCGATGCCCGTGCTGAAAGCCCTCGCCCAGGCCGGCGACCTGCTCCAGGGAGAGCTGCGGCCGGGCGGCAGCGAGCGGGAGTGGTGCGACCCCGAGGTCCTGCGGCGCCTGCGCCGCGCTTCGCTGGCGAGCCTGCGCAAGGAGGTCGAGCCGGCGGAGCAGCGTGCGCTCGCGCGCTTCCTGCCCGCCTGGCAGGGCGTCGACGTATCGCCGGCCACGGGCGCCGGCGTCGATCGGCTGCGCGAGATGCTCGTGCCGCTCCAGGGTTTGGCACTCGCGCCCGAGAGCTGGGAGCGGGAGGTCCTCCCCCGCCGTGTCGGCACCTACTCGCCCGCCTGGATCGACCAGCTGTGCGCCTCCGGCGAGCTCGTCTGGGTCGGCGCCGGGTCGCTCGGGCGCAGCACCGGCAAGGTGGCGCTCTACTTCCGCGAGGACGCGCGCTGGCTCGGCCCGCCGACCTTCAAGGGCGAGCGCCCCGCCGAGCCGCTCCACGAGGCGATCCGCGAGCGGCTGCGGGCCGGGGCGGCCTTCTGGTCCGACCTGCTGGTGGACCTCCCCACCGCCGGAGAGGGCGCGGCGGCCGTCGAGCCGGCGGCGCTGCAGGAGGCGCTCTGGGACCTCGTCTGGGCCGGTGAGGCCACCAACGACGCGTTCGCCCCGCTGCGCGCGCCGCGGCTGTCCCTCGCCGGTCAGCGCCGGGAGGCCGGGCGGCGCTTCGCGCGGCGCCGCAGGCCGGGCGCGCCCCAGGTGCAGGGCCGCTGGTCGCTCACCGAGCGGCTGTTCCTCGACCCGCCCGCCCACGGGCCCCGCATGCGCGCCCGCTCCGAGCTCCTGCTCGAGCGCTACGGGATCGTCACCCGCGAGACGGTGCTCGCGGAGGGGATCCCCGGCGGCTTCGCCGCGCTCTACTCCGAGCTCTCGAACCTGGAGACGCTCGGCACCGCCCAGCGCGGCTACTTCGTAGAGGGGCTGGGCGGCGCCCAGTTCGCGCTGCCGGCCGCTATCGAGCGGCTGCGCGGCCTGCGCAGCGATGAGCCCGCCGGGGCGCTGGTGCTCGCCGCCACCGACCCCGCGAATCCGTTCGGCGCGACGCTGCCGTGGCCCAAGCGCGAGGAAGGGCGCCGGCCCAGCCGCGTGCCGGGTGCGCACGTGGTGACGCTCGACGCCGAGCCCGTCCTCTACGTCGAGCGCGGCGGCAAGGGCCTGGTCGCGCTGCGCGAGCCGCTCGAGGCAGGCGTCCCCGCGCCGTGGCTGCGCGAGGCGCTCGACGCGCTCGCCGAACACGTGCGCCAAGGCCGCGTGAAGCGGCTCGGGCTCGAGCGGTTCGACGGCGAGCCGGTGGTGGGCTCGCCCTACGAGCCGCTGCTGATCGACGTCGGGTTCAGCCTGGGTCCTCGCCGCCTGACCTTGAGCGCGTGAACGGCCGCCTCCGGCGACCTACGATCAAGGCATGCCCGAAGGCGACACCATCCACAACGCGGCCCTGCGAGTGGGTCGCGCACTGGTGGGGCACGAGATCCGCGAGATCGAGACGCCACAGCCGCGGCACCGCCTGGACCGCTGGCCGGAGCGGCTCGCGGGGCGATCGGTGCGCTCGGTGGACGCCCGCGGCAAGCACCTCTTCCTGCGCTTCGAGGGCGACCTCACCCTCCACTCCCATCTGCGGATGGGAGGCAAGTGGGGCGTCTACCGCCGAGGCCAGCGCTGGACGCGCTCGGCGCGCCGGGCGTGGCTCGTGATCCGCACCGCCGATCACGAGGTCGTGCAGTTCGACGGGCCGGTGCTCGAGCTGATGACCGACTCGCGCACCCGCTTCGACCGGCTGCTCGCCGGCCTCGGCACGGATATCGTGGCCGACGACTTCGACGAGCGGAGCTTCCTGGCGCGCCTGCGCGAGGGCGATCAGACCCGAGCGATCGGAGAGGCGCTGCTCGACCAGCGCAACGTCGCCGGCATCGGGAACATCTGGAAGTCCGAGAGCTGCTTCCTGGCCGGCATCGACCCGTGGCGCAGGACGGCCGACCTGACCGACGAGGAGGCCCTGGCGATCGTCCGCGCGGCGCGGCCGCTGATGCGCGAGTCGGCGGCGCGCGGAGGCCCGACGATCACCTACGGCTCGGGCCGCTCGGGTGGGACCTGGGTCTACGAGCGCTCAGGTCTGCCCTGCCGGCGCTGCTCCACGCCGATCCGCTCGCGGGGCCAAGGCGACGACAACCGGACGACATACTGGTGTTCCTCATGCCAGGGCTGATCCGAGTCGGACACAAGGGCGCAGATCACGTCGCGCCCGGCAACACCGCCGAGAGCTTCGAGGCGGCGCTCGCGCTCGGCGTCGACATGATCGAGTTCGACGTGATGCCGCTGCGCGACGGCACGCTCGTGCTGGCGCACGACCCCGACGACGCGACCAGCCGCACCCCGCTGACGCTGGAGGAGGGGCTCGACCACTTCGCCGCCGAGACCTATGCCGACGTGGAGCTCGACGTGGACCTCAAGATCCCCGGCTACGAGACCGCCGTCGTCGAGGGTCTGCGAGAGCGCGGACTGCTCGGGCGCTCGCTGATCTCCTCCACCTACCCCGAGAGCCTCGAGCTGGTGCGCGAGCTCGATCCGGACGTCCGCCGAGGGCTGTCCGTGCCCCGCGCGACCAAGGACTACACCGACCACAGAGTGCTCAAGTTCGCCGCCTACGGCGTCGTCGCCTGGTGGCGCGCCGGCCTGCCGGTCAAGGCCGAGCGCGCGCTCCGCCGCGGCGAGTGCGAGGCGCTGATGGTCCACTTCCTGCTGATCAGCCGCGAGCTGGTGCGTCGCGTCCACCGCGCGGGCGGGCAGCTCTACGTCTGGACGGTCGACGACGCCGACCGGATCGCCTCGCTCGAGCGCCTCGGCGTCGACGGAGTGATCACGAACGACCCGCGCCTCTTCTCCTAGCCGGCTGGCTGGGGCTCACTCTCGACCAGGCAGACGGCGTCCGAGCGCCCGGGAGGATCGCCGCCCTTCACTCCCTTGCGCCCGCCGCGCGTGATCCGCTCGCGCTGCTTGGCCACCACCCAGCGCTTCCCCTTGCCGCTCCCCTTGGAGCGCAGCTCGCGCCACTGGAAGCGCACGAGTCCGCGCAGCTTGAACCGCCCGCCGGCGGGCGGGTCCGTGAAGTCGAAGCTGTAGCCGGCCTGCCGCGAAACGAAGTCCGCGTCCCCCACGCGCATCCAGTCGGAGCGCGCTCCCGTGAGCACGTAGCGCCGCTTCTTGGCGTTGTACGACTGAGCGAAGAAGCGCATGTACATCCGTTGCGAGGTGCCGTTGCCCGGCATGCTCGCGCGGATGCCGAAGGTGTTCGGGCCGCTGTCGGCCGCGCAGACGTTGACGGTCGCCCAGAGCAGCTTCTTCGGCGTCGGGGCCTTCACGCCCGCAGCCGGAGTGGCCGCGAACGAGGCCGCGGCCGCCACCGCGACGGCTGTTGTCAGCAAGCGCATCCGGAACCGATCCTAGAGCCCACGAGGAGGCGTCACGCCACCAGCTCGACGGGCATCGCCCGCGGCCCTCAGACTTGCGTTGTGATGGATCCGCGGCAGGGACGTAGTACTGGTGTGAACGAGGCGATAGCGGAGCCCATGCCGGTGATCGCCCCGAGGGCGGACCTCGAGAGCTTCGAGTCCCTCTACCGCCAGACCTTTCCCCGCGTGTACGCCTACGTGGCATCGCTGCTCGGCGATCGCGCCGCGGCCGAGGACGCGACGGCGCTCGCATTCGAGCGCGCCTACCGCAAGCGGGGCGGCTACCGGCCCTCACGCGGGAGCCGCGAGGCATGGGTCTTCGGGATCGCCCGCAACGCGGCGCTCGACGAGCTGCGCCGGCGCAAGCGCCGCGCGACGCTCGAAGCCGACCCGGAGGACGTGGACGCCCAGGCACCGGACCATCAGGCCGAGCTGACCCTGCGCCGCGAGACCGTGCGCACGGCCATGACGAGCCTCGACCCCCGTGAGCGCGAGCTGGTCGCGCTCAAGTTCATGGCGGGGCTCTCGAACGCCGAGATCGCCCGCGTGCTCGAAGTCTCCGAGTCCAACGTGGGCACCAGGCTGCACCGAACCGTCAACAAGCTGCGAGAGGCGTGCGATGGACGAGCGTGACACGACAGCCGTGATCGACCGAGCGCTGGCCAACGGCGCCTCCAGCACCACCGACCCGCTCGAGCGCGAGCTGGAGGAGCTGACGCTCGCGCTCGCCGCCGACGCGCCCGCGGCGGACCCCGCGTTCGCCGCCGAGCTCGAGCAGCGCGTGCGCCGGGGCTTCCCGCGGCCGGAGGGCCGCCGGGGCGCGGCGCGTCTGCTCCGGCCGCTCCGCACCGCGTGGGCCGCACGCCCCGCGCTCGCGCGGCGGCGCCCTCCCCTCGCCGTGCTGGGCGGCGCCGCCTCCTTACTCGTGGTCCTGGCGATCGCCTTCTCGCTCACCGGCGACGGAACCAGGGTGAATCCCCTCGGCGGTAGCGACGATTCGCCCGGTGGAGCGTCCTCGGCCCGCGAGGCCCAGGATCTCGCGCAGGACGACGCAACGTCTTCCGAGGCCCCCGGCTCGGCGCAGGGCGACACCCTCGTAGCGCCCGCCGGCGGCGGGTCCGAAGCACCCCCCTCGGAGGGGAACTCCGACTTCCGGGTGCGCGACGCGCCCGACGCGAGCGGCAAGAGCAGGGCGTACGCCCTCCCCGCCCCTCGCGGCGGCTTCGCCCCCGGCAAGCGCGACCGCCGCATCGAGCGCTCGGCGAGCCTGGCGCTGGCCGCCCCCGGCGACCGCCTCAATCGTGTCGCGGCCAGCATCTCCGCCGTGACCGAGCGCCATGGCGGCTTCGTCCTGCGCTCGTCGCTCACGACCGGCGACGAGGGCCTGACCAGCGGCGGCGACTTCGACCTGCGCATCCCCGCCGCGAAGCTGCAGCGCGCCCTGAACGACCTCGCCGACCTCGGACAGGTGCGCTCCCGCACCCAGACCGGCGACGACGTGACCGTCGCGTTCGTCACCGCCGGCGACCGCCTGGAGAGCGCACGAGCGGAGCGGACCGGGCTGCTGGAGCGGCTCGAGGGCGCCCAGACCGACCTGGAGGCCGAATCGCTGCGGCTCCAGCTGGATGCCAACGCCGCGCGGATCAACCGCCTGCGCGGCCAGCTGCGCAACCTGCGCGTCCGGACCGACTACGCGACCGTGAGCGTGACCCTCGAGTCGCGCGAGGACAGCGGCTCCGCGGCTCCGGGCGACGGCCTCGGTGGAGCCGCCGAGGACGCGCTCGACTCGCTCGGGGATTCGCTCGAACTGGCGATCCGCACCCTTGGCGTGGCCATCCCCCTGGCCCTGCTCGCGGCCGCGCTGGCCATCGCGACGCGGATCGTGCGCCGCCGGCGCCGTGAGGCGGCGCTCTCATGAGGCCTCCCGAGCGTTCCTGAAACTCGACCTTGAGTCCCCCTCCGCGGGGCCTATGATCACGCAATGATCGAGGCGGAGGACACGGAGACGCTGCTTGCCAGCGTCGAGGTGTTCTCGGGGCTCGAGCCGCGGGAGCTCACGGAGATCGCGCAGGTCGCCGTGCCCCGGCACTTCGAGCGCGGCGAGGTGATCTTCCGCGAGGGAGACCCCGGTGACACGTGCTACGTAATCCGCACGGGCACCGTGAGCATCCGGCGCGACCATCAGGACGGGCGCACGCTCGCCCTCGCCGAGCTGCGTCCGGGATCGATCTTCGGCGAGCTCTCGATGTTCGGCGCGGAGACCCGCTCGGCCACCGCCGAGGTGCTGGAGCCCACCACGCTGGTCGCGATCCTGAGGCGGGACATGCAGCGCGTGGTCCGCTCCTCCCCGGACATCGCGTTCAAGATGCTTTCCTCGCTCGCCGACCGCGTGCGCCACGCCAACGAGCGCCTCGCCCAGCAGTCGTTCCAGACCGTCGCGGGCCGCGTCGCCGGGACCCTGCTGGAGCAGGTCGGCACGCGTCAGGCCGAGGGCGCCGCCGAGCACGACGTGCTGGTCAAGGCGACGCAGGCGGAGATCGCCCAGCTGGCGGGCACCTCCAGGGAGAGCGCCAGCCGGTTCCTCGCGACGCTCGAGCGCGAGGGGGTCGTCACGCTCGGCCGCGGGAAGGTCGTCGTGCACGATCCCGAGAGGCTCCGGAACTTCATCCACTGAGAGGTCCCGGCCCGAGTTCGCGACGGAGCCGGGGAGGTGATCGCGCGTGCTCGGTTCGTGTCGCTTTCGAGCGGCGTCGAGTAGGCTCCGCTGCGGTGTTCGTGCTCAACTTCTACTCGCCGGTCTTCATCGACCAGCTCAAGCGGGGCCGCAAGACCGCGACCATCCGGGTCGGGGACAAGTCCGCCAAGTACCGCAAGGGCGAGGTGGTGCTCGTGACCGTCGGCTTCCAGCACGCTCCCCGCGAGCGCATCTTCGAGGCCGTCATCGACGGAGTCGAGGTCAAGCGCGTCAAGGAGCTGTCCCCGCGGGACGTCGAGCACGACAACCCCGAGTTCCGCCGGCTCGACGAGACGGTGCACTTCCTCGAGCAGATCTACGGCCGCAAGGTCGAGCAGGACGACGTCGTGACGGTGGTCCGCTTCTCGCAGATCTCCGATCGTCCGCCTGAGATCACCGAGCGCCTGCGGCGCGACGCGCCCGCCCAGAACTAGCTCCGCGCGCGACTCGGAGCCGGGCGTCGGCTCTGAGCTGGCCTGCGCCCAGGACCATGGCCTGCGCCCGGCCCCGCCGGTAGCGGGGCCGGGACGCTGCCTGCAGCTCCTACTTGACGTCGAGCTCGCTGATCATGCCCATCGCCACATGGGGCGGTCCGCCCTTGCGGTCGTTGATGAAGCAGACCATCGCGTACTTGCCCTTCTTGAAGGCGAGCTCGGTGACCTGCGCCTCGCCCCCGTCGATGACGGCGGTGCCGACGTTGTTCTCGAAGTCGACCGGTGGAGGCCCGTCGGGCTCCTCGTCCGACTGGAGGTACTTCTCGACGTCCGCGAACGTCGCCCCCTCGTTGATCGGCAGAGCGAGCAGGTGGTGCAGCTCCTTGCCGGTGTTCTCGAACGTCAGCCGGTTGGAGCCGGGCTTGACCCCCGTAGCCGTGAAGCTGTAGTCCTCGGCCGTCACCGTGGCATCGGTGGCCGGCAGCTCGCCGCCGCTCTCACCCGTCACCTCGAACTTCGCAACGCCGCCCTTTCGGGCATTCGGCTTCTCGCTTCCCTCAGCGCTCTCGCTGTCGAGCGCGTAGTAGGTGCCGGGCTCGAGCACCTGCGTGACCGTCCTGCTCTGGCCTGGCGCAACCGTGCCCACACCGCCGCCGCCGGCGATCCACGCCGGGATCGGCGCGCCCTCCTCGGAGTCGACCGTGTTCGAGATGACCTCGTCCGCGCTGCGGCCGCCTTCGACCCGCACGATCTGGGCATCGTGCAGGCCCTTGCCCGAGTTCTTCAGCGTGATGCTGACCACGCCGGCCTCGATCGTCTCCGGGGCGTCGATCGCCACCTTGCCCTTGCTCGGCTCGGTGGTCTCGAGAGTGACCGAGGCGGTCTCGGAGGAACCGGTCGAGCCGCTGTCCGACGAATCGTCGTCACCGCAGGCGGCCGGCACCAGGCACAGCACTCCCGCGGCGATAAGGGCTGGAAAGCGTTTTGAGGTCATGGGCGCTCCCTCTTTAGATGGCTGGAGACGCTCTTCTAACCGAAACCACCCACACGGGGCAACCGGAGATCCGCTCCAAGAGGGCCCAAAAATGCGTCCCGGGGTTTGGCACTCTGAGTGGTAGAGTGCCAACGCAAAGCACCAAACGCAGACGCAGACGGAGGTATCCCCGCACATGAAGCTCAAGCCTTTAGGCGATCGCCTGATCGTTCAGGCCATCGAAGAGGAAGAGACGACCGCCAGTGGCATCGTCCTTCCGGACACCGCCAAGGAGAAGCCGCAGCGCGGCAAGGTCGTCGCTGTCGGTGACGGCAAGTGGGACGAGGATGGCGAGAAGCGCATCCCGCTCGACGTTGCCGAGGGCGACGAGGTCCTCTACTCCAAGTACGGCGGCACCGAGGTCACCGTGGAGGGCGAGGAACTGCTCGTCCTGCGCGAGTCCGACGTGCTCGCCAAGGTGAGCTAAGAAGCCCTAGGAACACGGAAGGAAAGCAAGAGATATGGCTCACAAAGAGCTCAAGTACGCGCAGGAGGCCCGCTCGGCCCTGCAGGCCGGCGTAGACGCCGTAGCCAACGCCGTCAAGGTCACTCTCGGTCCGAAGGGCCGCTACGTGGTCCTCGACAAGAAGTTCGGCGCCCCCACCATCACCAACGACGGTGTGACCATCGCCCGCGAGATCGAAGTCGAGGACGTCTTCGAGAACCAGGGTGCGATGCTCGTACGTGAGGTCGCCACGGCGACCAACGACATCGCCGGAGACGGGACGACGACCGCCACCGTGCTCGCACAGGCGATCGTTCGCTCGGGCCTCCAGAACGTGGCCGCCGGCGCCAACCCGCTCGGACTCAAGCGGGGCATCGAGAAGGCCGTCGACCAGGTTGTCGAGAACATCGGCAAGCAGGCCACGGACATCTCGGGCAAGGACCAGATCGCTCGCGTAGCTGCCATCTCGGCCGCTGACGATGAGATCGGCGACGTGATCGCCGACGCCATCGACAAGGTCGGCAAGGACGGCGTCGTGAACGTCGAGGAGGGCCAGACGTTCGGCATGGACCTCGAGTTCACCGAGGGCATGCAGTTCGACAAGGGCTACATCTCGCCCTACATGGTCACCGACCAGGACCGCATGGAGGCCACGCTCGAGGATCCGTTCATCCTCATCGCGAACCAGAAGATCGGCTCCGTGCGGGACATCCTGCCGGTGCTCGAGCAGGTCATCCAGTCCGGCAAGTCGATCCTGATCGTCGCCGAGGACGTCGAGGGCGAGACGCTCGCGACGCTCGTGGTGAACAAGCTCCGCGGCACCTTCACGGGCGTCGCGGTCAAGGCTCCGGGCTTCGGCGACCGCCGCAAGCGGATGCTGGAGGACATCGCCATCCTCACGGGCGGCGAGGTCATCACCGAGGAGATGGGTCTCAAGATCGAGAACACCCAGCTCTCGCAGCTCGGTCGCGCCCGCCGTGTCGTGGTCACCAAGGACACGACCACGATCGTGGACGGCTCCGGTGACGCGGAGGCCATCAAGGGCCGCATCAACCAGATCAAGTCGGAGATCGAGAACACCGATTCCGACTTCGACCGCGAGAAGCTGCAGGAGCGGCTGGCGAAGCTCGCCGGCGGCGTCGCGGTGGTCAAGGTCGGCGCTGCCACCGAGACCGAGATGAAGGAGAAGAAGCACCGCGTCGAGGACGCGCTGCAGGCCACCCGGGCCGCCCTCGAGGAGGGCATCGTTCCGGGCGGCGGCGTGGCGCTTCTGCAAGCGATCGACTCGGTCAAGCTCGACACCCTCGAAGGTGACGAGAAGACCGGCGCGCAGATCATCCTGCGTGCGCTCGAGGAGCCTGTGCGTCAGCTGGCGCACAACGCCGGCCTCGAGGGCTCG
This sequence comes from uncultured Solirubrobacterales bacterium, assembly GCA_963715445.1. Lineage (GTDB taxonomy): Bacteria > Actinomycetota > Thermoleophilia > Solirubrobacterales > Thermoleophilaceae > JAAYBF01. The sequence goes on along the minus strand of OY970240.1, from coordinate 1,469,240 downwards.
GTCGTGGTCAACGACGTGCGCAAGGCCAAGAAGGGTCAGGGTCTCAACGCCGACACCGGCGAGATCGTCGACCTCGTCGCGGCCGGCGTCATCGACCCCGCGATGGTGACTCGCTCGGCACTGCAGAACGCAGCGTCGATCGCGAAGAACATCCTCACCACCGAGGCGATCGTCGCCGAGATCCCCGAGAAGGACGGCGGCGGTGGAATGCCGGGCGGTATGCCTGACATGGGCGGCATGATGTAACGACCGCTTCCGTCAGTTTCGGAAGTTGTACGGGGGCCCGGCGCAAGCCGGGCCCTCAGTCGTTCTCGGGCCTAGCGGGGGAGCTAGGCGGCGCCGAGGACGGCGCCCATCCGCAGCGGGGTGACCCCGAGCGCCTCGGCGTCGGCGGTGCCGCGCAAGGTGGTCATCGGCTCCTCCATCAGCTCCGCCTCCTCCCAGGTGGCGAAGACGGGCGGCCCGACCAGCCGCTCGAGCGCGCGCAGGCCGGCGCGCACCAGCGGGAGCGGCACGTGCGCCAGCGGCCGTCGGCGACGGCCCAGCGGGCCGAGCGCGGTGCGCACGATCTCCTCGTAGGACAGCGTCTCCGGACCGGCGAGGTCGAAGCTGCTGGGCCCCTGGCGAGAAGCCACGCCCGGATGGTCGAGGGCGGCCACGATGCAGTCGGCCACGTCCTCGGCCCAGATCGGCTGGTAGAGCGCCCGCCCGGAGCCGGCGATCGGAACCAGCGGCAGATGGGACAGCCGCTCGAGGAGCGTCAGCCACGGATCGCCCGGGGTGTAGACGATCGACGGCGAGAAGACGGTCGTATCGAGGCTCGAGGCCTCCACGGCCTGCCGCGCGAGCGCCTTCGCGCGGAAGAAGCGCGTGGGCGACTGGAGGCTCGCCCCCATCGCCGACACGAACACGAAGCGCCGGGCGCCGGCACGCTCGGCCGCTCGGACGAGGCGCAGCGTGGCCATCGCATTGACCTCCTCGATCGACCCCCGCGGCTGATCGCGGATCGACGCTCCCAGATGGACCACCGTGTCGACGCCGCGCAGGGCGTTGCGGAACGAGCTCGGATCGGCGAGGTCGCCGAGGGCGATCTGAACCCGGACCCGCTCCGGGCCGAGCCGCTTCGGGTCCCGGACCATGCAGCGAACCGGGCCGCCCTCCGCCGTCAGGCGGCGCAACAGGGCCGATCCGATGGTTCCGGTGGCTCCGGTCAGAAGGATCACGACAGGCCCGAGTGTAGAATCCCGGGTCGGGTCGGGCACCTCCGGGTGTCCGTCAGAAGGACTCCAGACGAACCGCACGAAGGAACGGAGCACCATGGCATACGTCATCGCAGAGCCGTGCATCGGCCAAAAGGACAACTCGTGCGTCGAGGTCTGCCCGGTGGACTGCATCCACCCCACTCCGGATGAGCCCGACTACGACAAGGTCGACATGCTCTACATCGACCCGGAAGAGTGCATCGACTGCGACGCCTGCGTCGAGGCCTGCCCCGTGGACGCCTGCTTCGCCGAGGACCAGCTCCCCGAGGAGTGGGCGAAGTTCACCGAGATCAACGCCCAGTACTTCCAGAAGAGCGCCTGAGCGACGGCGCCCCTGCGGCGCCTCCCAGAGCTGTTAATCGCCGTGAATCGTCCGGCTGAGAGCCGGACTCCGCCGAGCGCCGGCTAGGGCGCCATCGGCAGGGCGGTGCCGGTGACTTCCGGCACGCCCTCGAGCGCGGGGCCGGAAGCGGCCTGCAGCAGCGGGGACTCCTGGGGAGTGATGGCGATCAGGCCGCGCGCCACGTGCCGCAGCGCCTGCGAGGCCGCCGCGTCGGGATCCTCCAGCACGAGCGGGCGCCCTTCGTCCGAGCCGATCCGCAGCTCCTCCTGGAGCGGGATCGCGCCGAGCAGCGGCACGTCGAGCTCGTCGGCGAGCAGCTGGCCGCCACCCTCCCCGAAGATCGCGAAGCGCTCGCCCGTCGGGCTCGTGAAGCCCGACATGTTCTCCACCACTCCGGCGATCTCCAGGTCGTAGCGCGCGGCGCTCTCCGCGGCGCGCTTGGCGACCTTCTGGGCTGCCGGCTGCGGAGTCGTGACGATCAGGAAGCGCGCCTGCGGCAGGAGCTGCGCAAGCGTCATCGAGACGTCGCCGGTGCCCGGCGGCAGGTCGATCAGCAGGTAGTCGAGCTCGCCCCAGGCGACGTCCTCGAGGAACTGGCGGATCGCCTTGTGGAGCATCGGCCCGCGCCAGGTGACCGCCTGGTCCTCCTGGTCGAGGAAGAACTCGATCGAGATCGCATGGACGCCGCCGGGGGCCTCGAGCGGCAGGATCTTGCGATCGCCGTTGACCATCGGGCGCCCATGCACACCGAGCATGCGCGGGATCGAGTACCCCCACACGTCGGCGTCCATCACGGCGGTCTGCTTGCCCTCGGCGGCAAGCGCCATGGCGAGGTTCGTGGTCACGGTCGACTTGCCCACGCCGCCCTTGCCCGACCCGACGCAGATCACGTTCTTGACCTGCGCCAGCGCGCCCTGCGGAAGGCCGCCGCGGCCGAGCCGCTGCTGGAGGGTCTGCTTCTCGGAGTCGCTCAGGACGTCGAAGCCGACGTTGACGCCGCTCACCCCGCCGAGCGCCATCACGTTCTCCGCGACGGCCTGCTGGAAGTGGGAGCGGATCGGGCAGCCGGCGGTGGTCAGCGAGACCACCACGTCCACGCGCCCGTCGTCATGGCGCTCGATCGAGCGGACCATGCCCAGCTCGACGATGTTCTTGCGCAGCTCGGGGTCGATGACCCGCGTCAGCGCCTCCCTGATCTGCTCTTCGGTAGGCATCTCCCCCATTGTCGCAGACGGCTTCCGGAGCCGGAAAGCGAACGGGGCTCCCGAATTGGGAGCCCCGTTGACAAGAGAGAGAGCTGTACACCGCCGGCGCATGCCGGCAGCTCGACCCTGCGGCCCGGGCTCTCTCAGCCGGCCGCCGGGGTAAGGGGGTGCTAGACGAGCGTCGCCACCTGCTCCTGGACCTTGCGGGCGATGCCGGTCGCGTTCGACTGGACCTCGGAGACCTGCTTCTGCAGGTCGCCGCGGGCGTCGGTGACGCTCTTGCGCACGTCGTTGCGACGCTGACGCAGCTCACGCTCGACACGAGTGCGGGTGCGCTTGACCTCGCGACGGACGCTGTTGCGCGCGGTGTTGCCGCGACGCTCGAACTTCTTCAGCTCCTTCTCGGCCGTGGTGCGGCTGGTGAAGGGCTTGGTGGCCTCCACGACCGCGTCACGAGCGGCAAGAGCCGCGCCGACGGGGATCAGGACCGCGCGCTCGGCCTGGAGGGCGACGCTGTCGAGGCGCAGGCTGCCGGCGCTGGTCGCGTTGGCCGCGGCCGTCTTGGCCGAGGTCTGCGTGGCCTTCGCCGAGCTCTTGGCGGTCTTGGCGCTGCGAGCGGCGGTGGTGCGCTTGCGCGTGGCTGCGGCCTTCTTGCCGGCGGCCTTGCGCTGTGTGGTGGTCTGAGCTGCCATGTGTATCCACTCTCCTTCCCCGGCGAACCCGGGGAGATCGACTTAAGCTTGTTAATTCTAAGGTCAGAAACTGTAGCTGACCGAACATGTGTTTGTAACCCGTCCCGCGGCAGGCGTTACACACGCGTCTCGGGCTTCCTCAGCCGGAAGCGAGGCGCCCGGCGCCAGGCGCCTGGCGGGCCATCCACTCGGCCGGGCGCTCGATCTCTTCCAGGGTGGGGAGGGCGTCCGGCCCTGTCCACGCCCGGTTGAGCGCCTCGATGCCGCCCTCGGCCACGACCGTGTCGCAGAACTCCTTGCCGAGCTTGTACTGGCGCATCTTCATCTCCATGCCCAAGAGCCGCATGAGCACACGCTCGGGCGCCGAGCGGGTGGCGCGGCGGGCGTCCATCGCGGCGCGCAGCCCCTCGTGCTGAGGCACCAGCGCTGGCGCCAGCGCGTCCATCACGTGCTCGGCGTGACCTTCCACCAAGGCCATCACGGCCTGCATCCGATCCATCAGCTCGCGCTGCTCGTCGGTCTGGACGAGCGCGGCGAGCCCGCCCTCGCGGAATCGCTCCACCAGGTCGTCCCCGCCCGACAGGTCGATGTCGTGCAGCTTGTCGAGCACGCCGCCGAGCAGGCCGCCGCTCCTGCCCCGGCCGGGCCGCGGTGCTGCCTCCTCCGCCTCGACCGCTGCCCCCTCGCCGACGCCGTTCCGCTCGGCCTCCGCGCCCTCGTCGTCGTCCTTCACGTCGATCGTCTTCAAGTACTCCCGCAGCACCCCGCCGATGTGCCCGCGCAGCCACGGCACGCCGCCGAACTGGAGGGCGTGGGTCAGCTCGTGCACCGTCACCCAGCGGATGAACGCCGTGCGGTCGACCTCCAGCTTGGACGCCGCGCCGAGCAGGTTGGTCCCAACGAACAGGAGCCTCGGCTGAGCGGTCCCGGCGAGCAGCGAGAGCTCGTACTGGCCCAGCACCCGCTGGGACATGTAGCCGGTCAGCAGCCCGATCTCCGTAGCCAGCGTGGCGCCCGCCGCCACGCGCAGCGGTCCCGCCAGCCGGCCCGTCCTCGAGAACCGCTCCCCCATCCGGTCCTCGACCGCGCTCATCAGCTCGGCGATCGCCTCCAGGTTCGCCTCGGCCCATCCCTCGCGGCTGACGATCTCCGGCGCGGGGATCGGCTCAGCCGGGACGAGGCCGGTGTAGTCGATCATCAGCGGCTCGAACTCGGCGGCCAGCGCCGGGAGGTCCACCCCGAGGCCGGGCACGCCCTCGGAGCGCGCCGTCAATCCGGCGACCCGGCGCGCGATCCTCCAATCGACCATTGCGTTGACGATAGCTGTGCGGCGCTCAGAGCTTGGGCAGGCGCTGCTCGAGCTCCAGCACCGGCGCGAAGACGTCCCCGCGCTTGGCGACCCGCTCCAGCAGCTCGTGCGACTCGAACATGAGCTGGCAGTCCTCGTCCTCCACCTCGTCCCAGCCGAGCGGCGTGGAGACCGTGGGCCGCTCGCGCGCCCGCAGCGAGTACACGGCGACGGTCGTCTTGTGGCGGGAGTTCTGGCTCCAGTCGATCAGGACCTTGCCGGCGCGCACGCCCTTCTTCATCGTCGAGACGATCAGCTTCGGGTGCTGCTTCTCCAGCAGCTGCGCCAGCGCCTGCGCAAAGGGCTTCGTGTCCTCGTAGGTCACCTCGGTGTTCAGCGGCACGTAGACCTGCATGCCCTTCGAGCCCGAGGTCTTGGCGAAGCACTCGAGGCCCAGGTCCGCGAACGTGTCGCGCAGCAGCAGCGCCACCTCGCGGCACTCGCGCAGCCCGGCCGGCTCGCCGGGATCGAGGTCGAGGGCGAGGACCGTCGGGCGCTCCGGGTCCTCGGTCAGCGCCAGCAGGGGATGCATCTCCAGGTCCGCGAGGTTGGCCAGCCAGACGAGGGTGGGCAAGTCGTCGCAGAGGACGAAGTCGATGTCGCGATCACCCATCGGGACGGTCGCCGAGCGCACCCAGTCCGGTGCGTGCGACGGCTTCTGCTTCTCGTAGAAGTGCTTGCCCTCCACCCCGTTCGGGTAGCGCTTGAGCGTCAGCGGCCGGCCACGCAGGTGCGGCAGCATCGTCGGCGCGATGCGCGTGTAGTAGTCGATCACCTGGCCCTTGGTGAAGCCCCCGGCCGGATAGAGGACCTTCTCGAGGTTCGACAGCCGGAGCCGCCGGCCCTCGACGTCAACCTCGGGCGCCACCTACTTCTTGGCGGCCGCGCGCTTCTTGGTGGCGGCGGGCTTCGCCTTGGCGCCGCCGCTCTTGGCAGAGCCGGCGCGGCTCTTGGGCGAGGCGGACTTGGTCCCCGGGCTCTTGCCCTTGGCCGCCGCCGCGCGCTTGCGCGCGGGCTTCTTCTTCGGCGCGGCCTCGCGGCCCTTGGCGCTCGCGATGCTCGCCTCGAGCGCCGCCATCAGGTCCGGCACCTCGGGACGCTCCTCCGCATCGGGCTGGACGGCGATCTCCTCGCCCTCGGCCTTGCGCTCGATCAGGTCGAGCACCTTCTCGCGGTAGGAGTCGCGGTACTTCGAAGGGTCGAACTCGGCGGCGAGCGACTCGATCAGCTCGCCGGCCATCGCGACCTCGCGCTTGCTCGCCTTCAGTTCGCCGGCCTCCGGGATCTCGTCGAGCGAGTCGGGGGCGATCACCTCGTCGCCGAACAGCATCGTCTCCATGTGCAGCACACCGCCGTCGGCGCGCAGCGCGACGAGCTGCTCCTTCGAGCGGATGACCACGCGCGCGATGCCGACGCGGCCGGACTCCTCCATCGCCTTGAGCAGCAGCGCGTAGGCCTTGGTGGCGCCCTTGCCGGGCGCGAGGTAGTACGGGTGGTCGTAGAAGATCGGGTCGATCTGGTCGAGCTCTACGAAGTCCTCGATCTCGATCATGTGGGTCTTGCCGGGCTCGATCGACTCGAGCTCCTCGGGCTTGACCACCACGTAGCGCTCGGGGCTGAGCTCGTACCCCTTGACGATCCGCTCGTAGGGGACCTCCTCACCGGTCTTCGGATTGACGCGCTTCTGCTGGATGCGCGTGCCGTCCTTGCCGTCGAGCTGGTGGAAGCGGACCGTCTTCTTCGAGACGGCCGAATACAGCTTCACCGGGATGTTCACGAGGCCGAAGCTGATCGCCCCGCTCCAAATCGCCCTAGGCATGCTGGGAACCGTACCCCGCTTCGGGCCTTTCATTCCTGGGCCGGGAGGAAACTTGCGGGCGGCCGCTCAGGCCTCGCGGACCACCTCGCGCGGATCCTTGTCGTCGCGCAGGCCGAGGAACACGCCTGCGCGCAGCGTGCCCGTGCGGGTCCACTCGCGGAACTCGACCTCGGCGATCAGCTCGGGCTCAACGAAGATCGTGTTGCGCGGGGGCTGCCGGCCGGTGAAGGGACTGGTGTCGCGGCGCAGCGGCTCGAGCTTCGCGGTCAGCAGGTCGAGCATCGCCTCGTCGAAGCCCGTGCCGACCTTGCCGGCGTAGCGCAGCGCGCCCTCCTCGTCGTGGACGCCGGCGCAGATCGCGCCGAGCCGCCCGGACCGCTTGCCCTCGCCAGGTGACCAGCCGCCGATCACCACCTCTTGGCGCAGTACGTTCTTGACCTTGATCCAGGCGCCGGAGCGGCGGCCGGGCTCGTAGGCCGATTCGAGCCGCTTGGCGACGATGCCCTCGAGCCCCTGCTCGCTCGTCGCCGCGAGCAGCGCCGCGCCGTCTCCCTCGTGGTGCGCGGGGGTGCGCCAGTGCGGACCGGCGAGGTCGAGCCCCGCCAGCAGGCGCCGGCGGTCCCGGTACGGCAGGCCGGTCGTCAGGCGGCCGTCCAGCCACAGCAGGTCGAAGACGGCGTAGGTCACCGGGATCTCGCGCACGCGCCGCTTGATCGCCGCGTCCCCGCTGAGGTGGATCCGCGACTGCAGCCGCTCAAAGCTCGGCCGGCCCTCCTCGTCGAACGCGACGATCTCCCCGTCGAGGATCACGCGCGTGGAGCCGAGCGAGCCGCCCAGCGGGCGCAGCTCGGGGTAGCGCGGCGAGAAGTCCGTGCGGTTGCGCCCGAGCAGGTCGAGATGCCCGCGATCGATCCGCGCGATCGCCCGCACTCCGTCCCACTTGATCTCGTAGCCGAAGGCCTCGTCCTCCCGCGGGAGGGTGGCGAGCTTCGCCTGCATCGGCTCGATGAAGTCCGGCATCGGCTCGACCCCCGGCGGGGGCGGATCCATTCGATGGATCATCCAGTCCTTGCCGCGCGTGCGGAAGAGGACGTAGCGGCCCTTGACCCGCTCGCCGTGGAAGACGGCGATCACCTCGTCCTCGCGCCACTTCTCCAGCTCGAAGGTCCCGCTGTCCCAGACGCTCATCGTGCCCGCGCCGTAGCTCCCCTCCGGGATCTCCCCCTCGAACTCGAGGTACTCGAGCGGGTGATCCTCGGTTCGCACAGCAAGGCGGTTCTCGTCCGGATGGTCGGGAATCCCGCGCGGCACCGCCCACGATGCGAGCGCGCCTTCCCGCTCCAGGCGCAGATCCCAGTGCAGGCGGCGCGCGTGGTGCTGCTGCACCACGAAGCGAAGCCGCCCGTCCTCGCCCGGCGCCCCACCGCCCTCGGGCTCTGGCGAGGCGTCCAGGTCGCGCAGCGCGCGGTAGTCCCTGAGCCGATCGGCCATACGCCCATTCTGACCCGCTCGCGCGTCCAGGCGCGGGCGTCGAACAAACGTCCAGGCAAGGCGCCCCGCGCTCTTGGACATTCATCCCAACTTCGGCTCGCTCGGTGAAGTGCCCCCGTCACGACGACGAGACCAGCAATGCATGGTCACTACATCCCGCCCCCATAGAAGCCTCTTCGCGACGGTCGCGGTGACGCTCGGCTGCCTCCTCGCCGTCGCCCCCGCCGACGCCTCGGACATCCACGGCCACAAGGACCCTGACGGGTCCCAGAAGCGCGCGCACAAGAAGCAAACGCACAAGAAGAAGCACCGTCACCGCTGGAGCTGCCGGGTGGCCGTCACCGTGGCCTCCTCGGCACCCCGCGAGGCGCCGAACTTCCGTCTCGGTCGCGCGGCCGTCTGCCTCATCAACCAGAAGCGCGCCGCTCGCGGCCTGCGCCGGCTGCGGATCAACTACCGCCTCTCCCGCGCCGCTCGCCGCCACACGCGCGACATGGTCCGCCACCGCTACTTCGACCACGTCTCCAAGCGCGGCAGGGACATCGTGGACCGCCTCTACGGCACCGGATATCTCGGCGCCCGCTCCAGCTGGACCGTCGGCGAGAACCTCGCCTGGGGATCCGGCGGGAGGGGAACCCCGCGCGAGATCGTCCGCTCCTGGATGCACAGCCCGGGCCACCGTCAGAACCTGCTCAGCTCGCGCTTCCGCGAGATCGGGATCGGCGTGGTGGACCAGGGACCCGTGCCCACCGGCACGCCTGCCGCGACCTACACCACCACCTTCGGCGCCCGCGGCTGACCCCGGCCCGACGCCGGGTCTCCAAGCGGCGCGGCGCGCGCCGTATCCTTGATCGGTGACCCTCGACGGCCTGTCCGACGCCCAGCGCGCGGCCGTCACCCATCCCGGCGGCTCGATGCTCGTCATCGGCGGTGCCGGAACCGGCAAGACGCGCGTGCTGGCACACCGCTTCGCATGGCTCGTCGAGCAGGGTGCTCCGGCGGGCGGGGTGCTCGCCATCGCCCTCTCCGAGCGGGCACGGCTCGAGCTGGTCGAGCTGCTCACCGAGCTGGTGGAACCGCCCTACGACGAGCTGCACATCCACACCTTCGCGTCCTTCTGCCACCGGCTGCTGGTGGACGAGGCGCTCGAGGCCGGGCTCGACCCGGGCTTCGCGACGGTCACGCGGGCCGATCGCGTGGCGCTGCTGCTCGACCGCCTCGGCGAGCTCACGCTGCGGCGCCACGAGATCCGCGGCAACCCCGCGCCGCTGCTCGCCAGCTTCGTGGAGCGGATCGACCTCCTCAAGCAGGAGATGGTCACCCCCGAGGACTGCCTCGAGCGCGCACAGCGACTGGAGCCTGCGGCAAGCGGATCGAGTGACGCCGCGCGAGCGGTCGCGGGCCGGGAGGTCGAGTTCGCCCAGCTCTACGCCGACCACGATCGGCTGCTGGCCGAGCAGGGCGCGCTCGACAGCGGCGATCTCGTCCTGCACGCCTTCCGCCTGCTGCACGAGCGCCCGCACGTGCGAGAGCGCGTGGCGCAGCGGTTCCCCCACGTGCTGGTCGACGAGTACCAGGAGCTGGACTTCGCGCAGGGGACGCTGCTGGGCCTTCTCTGCGAGGAGCACAGCCGGCTGACGGCGTTCGGCGACGACGCGCAGACGGTGCACCGCGCGCACGGCGCCGGCACGAAGAACATCAGGGACCTCCAGCGTGCGCTGCCCCCGGAATCGGTGGTGGCGCTCAGCGAGAGCCTGCGCTGCGCGGAGCCGATCGCAGCCGCCTCCGCCGCGGTCACCGCGCCGCTGGCCGAACGGGCCACCCCGCCCCCGCTCGGCAATGGCGAAGGCGCCGTCCGCTTCTGGCGCTGCGCCTCTCAACGAGCCCAGGCGCAGGCGGTGGCCGCCGAGACCGAGCGCCTGATCGCCGCTGGGACGGCGCCCGACGCGATAGCCGTGCTCGTCCGCTCCGTGGAGGACGACGGGACGGTGGTCGGCGCGGCGCTCGAAGAGCGCGCGGTGCCGTTCAGGGCCCAGGGCTCGGCCGCCTACTTCCAGCGCGTGGAGGTCCGCGACGTGCTCGCCTGGCTGCGCGTGCTCGCCGATCCGGGCGATTCGGGCGCCGCCGTGCGAGCACTCACGCGCGCGCCGATCGAGCTGCACTCGGTGGACATCGCGCGCCTCACCCAGCTCGCGCGCCGGCGCAAGCTCGACATGCCCGCCGCGGTGGCAGCCGCGCTCGAAGGGCCGCAGCTCTCACCCGAGGGTCGTGACCGCGCGCAGTCCTTCCTGCGCCTCTACCGGGCGGCGTCCGCGGCGTTCGAGAGCCGCCGGCCGGACGCGTTCGTGCTGCGCCTCGTGGAGCGCATCGGGCTGCGGCGCCAGCAGGTGTTCGCCACGCAGGCCGACACGGTCGAGCGGCTGCGCAACATCGCGCGGCTGCCGGAGCTCGCCACGGCCTACATGCGCCGCCAGCCCCACGCCACCCCGCGCGACTTCACGCGCTATCTCAAGGCGGTGGCCGACTCCGAGCTGCGCGAGGAGGAGGCGCCCAGCCCGAGCGGCACGCCGGCGGTGGCCGTGATGGCCATGGAGGGCTCCAAGGGCCAGGAGTTCGACCACGTCTTCGTGATCGGCCTGTCGGCCGCCCAGATGCCGGGACGGCGGCACGTCCCGGTGCCGGAGGTCCCCGACGAGCTGCTGAAGGAGAAGCTGCCGTCGGGCTCCCACGAGGACGACATGCGCCGGCGGCTGAACGTGGCCATGACACGCGCCCGCCACGGCCTGGTGCTCACCTGGACGGAGGGGACCGACGGCGCGCTCGCCCAGCCCTCGCCGTTCCTGGAGGAGGCGCGAGCGGCGCTCGGCGCCGAGGAGGAGGCGATCGCCGAAGAGCTGTTCGGGCCCGCCGAGGGCCTCCACTCGACCTTCCGGATCATGCGCGACGAGCTGCTCGACACCGTCGCGAAGGTCGGCGGGCGGCTCGGCGAGATGCGGCTCGACACGACCCTCGACGTGTCCGAGGCGGTGGCGCGCTACCTCGAGCTGCTGAAGGTCGCGGCGGTGATCGAGCGCTCGAAGGCCGAGCAGCCGATCGACCAGGCGCTGCTGGAGGTGAACCAGCTGCTGGCGCAGGGAGCCAGCCCCGAGCAGCGAGAGATGCTGGAGTCCTCAGCGCTCGACGACTGGCTGCGCGACGCTGGCCGAGACCCAGACCGCCGGCCGGTGGCGGGCGGTGAGACAGAGGGACCCTCGCTCGACCCGTTCATCCCGCGCCGGCGAGGAGCCGGCGCGCCCGCCGCGGGGCTGATGCTCTCCGCCTCGGACATCGAGACCTACCGGCTCTGCCCGCTCAAGTACAAGTTCGCGCGCGTCTTCCGCATCCCGCAGGAGGCGACGATCAACCAGCGCTTCGGCATCGCGCTCCACTCGGTGCTCGAGCGCTTCCACAAGTCGCCCAGCGCAACCCGGGAGGACCTGCTCGACCTGTTCGACATCGCCTGGCGGCGCGGCGGCTTCGGCGACTCGGACGACGAGCTGCAGTTCCGCGAGCGCGGCGTGCGGGCGCTCGAGAGCTACTGGGAGCAGACGCGCGACGACGAGGGAGAGCCCGCCTGGTTCGAGCGCAGCTTCTCGTTCAAGCTCGGCCCGCACATCGTGCGCGGGCGCATCGACCGGGTCGATCGCCGTCCCGATGGCAGCTACGAGCTGATCGACTACAAGACCGGCAAGTCGAAGACCGAGGACGAGCTGCGCCGCGACGTGCAGCTCTCGATCTACCAGATGGGCGCCCGCGCGGCGTGGGGCGTCAAGACCTCCGCCCAGAGCTACTACTACGTGATGACGGGCGAGAAGGTGCCCGTGGCCAACTCCGAGGAGGAGCTCGACCGCGTCCGCTCGACGGTCACCGAGATCGGCGAGGGCATCCTCCGCCAGGACTTCCAGCCGACCCCCTCACGCGAGATCTGCTCGTTCTGCGACTACCGCATCATCTGCCCCGCCGCCGAGAGATAGCTAGCGATGGGCTGCAAGGAAGAGGCACCGTTAGCGGCGAGATGAGGGTGTCTGGCAAGGACGCAGGGAAGGCCATAGGGCGTCAGCCCATGGCCGACCGAGGACATAGCCAGACGCGCTCAGGTCGAGCTAGCCGCGGCGTTGGCGCAGGAAGCGCTGAAAGTCTTGGGCGATGGTGTCGGCGGAGGGGATGTTCTCCTCCGCTGCGTCCTCGGTGACCTCGTCCATCGCCGACTCGAGCCGCTCGACGAAGGCCTTGACCTCCGGGTCGCTCGCGACGGCCGCGCTGACCTGCCGGTCGTAGTCCTCCGCGGCGCTCTCGAGCTCTGAGGCGTCCACCGCCAACCCGGCGGCGCCCTCGAAGGCTCGCACGAGCGCAAGCGCGACCTTCGGGTTCGGCGCGGCGGCGACGTAGTGGGGCACCGACGCCCAGAGGCTGACGCTGTCGAGCCCGGCCTGGCCGCAGAAGTGGTGCAGAACGCCGGTGATGCCCGTCGGGCCTTCGTAGCTCGTCTGGGTGAAGCCGAGACGGTCGACCAGCGAAGCGTCCGAGGCGATCCCGGTGACGCTCACCGGCCGCGAGTGCGGGACGTCGGCCAGCAGCGATCCGAGCGTGATCACGGTGCTTACGTCGAGCTCGTTGCAGACCTCGAGGATCGACTCGCAGTAGCGCCGCCAGCGCAGCGTCGGCTCCGGGCCCTGCAGGAGCACGAGGTCGTTGTCGGCGCCGGGCACCTCGGCGACCGAGATCGTGGTGGTGGGCCAGACGATGCTGCGTGTCCGGCCCTCTTCGAGGCTCACCGTCGGGCGCGTCTCGGTGAAGTCGAGGAACTCCTCCGGGTCGATGCTCGCGACCTCGCGGGGCTCGAACTGCCCGCGCACGAACTCGACGGCGGCGGACGCCGCGTCGCCGGCGTCGTTCCAGCCGCCGAACGCGCACACGATCACAGGGCGCCTCAAGGCGGGCTTGTGCTTCCAGATGACGTCGCTCACCACTTCTCACGGTATCGGAGGGCCAAGCGGTCCTCGCCGGACGGCCGGGCCGGGGAGCGCCGAGGATCGTCCGAGCGGGCGCCCAAGATTGAGGAATGTCGACCGCCGCCGCCGAGCGCACCACGATCGCCGAGCTGCGCGCCGGCGCAGAGGTGGACGGCGTGTACGCCTGCGCCCGCAAGGACCGTCTCACCACCCGCGGCGGCAGCTCCTACCTGGCGCTCGATCTGCGCGACCGAACCGGCTCGATGCCAGCCCGGGTGTTTCGCGACGCGGACTTCTTATCCGGCCTGTTCGATCGCGGCGACCTCGTGAACGTGACCGGCAAGGTCGAGCGCTTCCGCGACGAGCTGCAGGTGGAGGTCAAGGAGATCCGCCGGGCCGACGAGCAGGGCCTCGACCCGCGCGAGTTCCTGCCGGTGGCCTACCGGGACGTGGAGGAGCTCGACGGCTTCCTGGAGCATCTCGCGCGCGAGGTCCACGACTCGGACCTGCGCCGCCTGCTGGCCGCCTTCATGGACGACGAGGCCTTCCGCGCCGAGCTGCGCCGCGCACCCTGCACGCGAGGGGGCCACCACGCCTACCTGGGCGGGCTGCTCGAGCACACCGTCGCCGTCGCGACGCTCGCCCAGGAGGCGTGCATCCTCCACCCGAGGCTCAACTCCGACCTCCTGATCGCCGCGGCGATCCTCCACGACTGCGGCAAGACGCGCGAGTTCACCTTCGGCGCGGACATCACCCTGAGCGAGGAGGGCGCGCTGCTCGGGCACCTCGCCCTGGGCCAGCAGCTCGTGGCCGAGCGCGCGGCGCGGCTGCCGGACTTCCCAGCCAAGACGCTGCTCGCGCTCCAGCACTGCATCCTCGGCCACCACGGCGCGGACCAGCTGCCCGGCAAGCGCTTTCGCAGCGCGGAGGCACTCGCCCTGTATCGCCTGAATGCAGTGGATGCAGCGGTAAAGGGCGCGCTCGAGCACGGACTGCCCTAGCCTTGATGCCGTGGTAGACCTGATCGTCTACGCGATCCCCGCGTTCGCGCTGCTCCTTGTCGTGGAGGCTGTCTCGTTCAAGGTCGCCCAGCGCGAGGAGCTGCGCGGCTACGAGCTCAAGGACACGCGCACGAGCCTCAGCATGGGGGTCGGCAACGTGGTGATCAACACCGGCTGGAAGGCCGTCGTGCTGGTGATCTTCGCCGGCCTCTACGAGCTGACGCCGCTGCGGGTGCCCGAGAGCGCCGTGTGGGCGTGGGTGCTGCTCTTCTTCCTCGACGACTTCGCCTACTACTGGTTCCACCGCATCAGCCACGAGGTGCGGGTCTTCTGGGCGAGCCACGTGGTCCACCACTCCTCGCAGTACTTCAACCTCTCCACCGCCCTGCGCCAGACCTGGACGCCGATGACCTACTTCCCGTTCTGGGCGCCGATCGCATTGCTGGGCTACAAGCCCTGGATGATCTTCACGATGCAGGCGGTCAGCCTGATGTACCAGTTCTGGATCCACACCGAGCGGATCCAGAAGCTGCCGCGCTGGTTCGAGTACATCTTCAACACGCCCTCCCACCACCGTGTCCACCACGGCGCGAACGACATCTACCTCGACCGCAACTACGGCGGCATCCTGATCATCTGGGACCGCATGTTCGGGAGCTTCCAGGGTGAGGACGAGCCCGTGCGCTACGGGCTGACGAAGAACATCGACACCTTCAGCCCACCGAAGGTGGCGTTCCACGAGTGGGCTGCCGTGTGGCGCGACGTGCGCTCGGCGCGCAACTGGCGCGAGCGCTTCGGCTACGCGTTCGGAGGGCCCGCCTGGCGGCCCAACGGCGACGGCGAGCGCGGCCTCCTGAGCACCGGCGCCGAGCCCGAGCTGGTTGGCGAGCTGGGCTCGGGCCGCGAGCCCGAGCTGGTGCGCGAGCGATGAGCCCCGAGCGCCGGTCGGCCGGCGAGATCGCCGCGGAGATCTCCAACTCGATCGTCAAGCTCTTCAGCGCGTACTACGGCCGCGGGCCGGTGAAGGCCAAGAGCTTCCTGTTCGACAACTACGTTGCAACGGTCCTCGAGGACACCCTCACCACCGCCGAGACGACCCTCGTCAAGGCGGGCAAGCACGAGGTCGTGCGGGACTTCCGCATCGCGTTCCAGACCGAGATGGCCGATGCCTTCAAGGGCGCCGTCGAGCAGGCCACCGGGCGCTCGGTCGTGACCTACCAGAGCCAGATCCTCTTCGACCCGGACTACTGCTTCGAGCTCTTCGTGCTGGACGAGCCGCCAGAGCTCGACGGCGGCGATCACGCGTCCTGAGCGGGACGCCGGCTCACCGCTCCGGCCCGCCGGCCTCGAGCGGACCAGCCGCGGACGCGGCGAGCCGATCGATCGAGCGTCGCAGCAGCCGCGAGACGTGCATCTGAGAGAGGCCGACGCGCTCGGCGATCTCCGACTGCGTCAGATCCTCGACGAAGCGCAGATGCAGGATCGTCCGCTCGCGCTCCGGCAGCGCACGCATCGCGGGGTTGATCGACTGGTCCAGCTCGACGCGCGCGAAGCCCTCGTCCTCGGCTCCGATCGCCTCGCCGAGCGTCCCAGAGCTCTCGTCGTCGAGCCCGCCGCGCGGCGCGTCGAGCGGCACGGGCGAGTACGCCGTCGAGGCCTCGAGCGCCTCCAGCACCTCCTCGAGCGAGAGGCCCGTGGCCTTGGCGATGTCGCGCGGCACCGGTGAGCGGCCGAGCTCCCCGGACAGAGTCTCGATCGCGTCGCTGACCTTGAGGTAGCGCTCCTGGAGCGAGCGGGATACCCGGACGCCCCAGCCGCGGTCCCGAAAGTGGCGCTTGAGCTCCCCGAGGATGCTGGGAACCGCGTACCGGGTCAGCGGCCCGAGCTCGGGGTCGTAGCGGTCGATCGCCTTGAGCAGGCCGAGGTAAGCGACCTGCTCGAGGTCCTCCTGGGCCTCGGCGGTGTGCCGGTAGCGCGAGGCGAGGCGGCGCGCCAGCGGGATCATGAGCTCGACGAGCTCGCCGCGCGCGCTCTGGTCGCCCTCGCGCAACCGGCGCAGCAGGCGCTCCTCGGTGCTCCTCCCCAGATCTCTCGTGGTCACTGCCCGGCCGCTCCGTCCATCGTGGGCTCAACGCGATCTCCGCCGCCGGCGAGGAACCGGGAGCGTCTCTCGTTACCTGCGTTGAGCCCCGGTCGAAACAGCCAAGGCCATTCCGGGAACCGCGACCGTCAACGAGCGTAGCGCACCCCGGTCGCGGCGCGGGGAGGGTGTCGAGCGATTCCCGGCTTTTGGGGTTTAGGTCCGCCTGGATCGGATCAAGTGGTTGGAGATGCCGTCTGCAGAACAGATCGCCAGCGAACTCAACGACGCCTACTGCCCCCACTGCGGGCTAGTCGTGGAGCAGGACATCGAATCGCCGGAGTGGCCCATCGCCCCAGTGCGCTGCCCGCACTGCCGGCTGCTGATCGGAGCCGGGAGGGGACGCTCGGACCCCGATTGCGATCCCGGCATCAAGGGCGCGGCCGCCGGGGTGCTCAGCCGGCAGGCCCGGCGGGAGGACAGCGAGGACGCCGCCCCCGCCGAGGACGTCCTGGAGGGGATCCGCCGAGTGGCGCGCGAGCTGGGGACGAAGCCGGAGCGGCTCTTGATGGTGGACTACCAGCAGCACGCCGATGCGGACGGCGAGCTGCCACCGCTGCGAGACGTGTTCACCCGCTTCACGAGCTGGAAGCGCGCGCGTCGCGTCGCCGCCGGAGACGAAGCAGGCGCCGAGAAGGGATGAGCCGGAGGCGCCTGCCGCTCAGGCGGCGTCGCGCAGGGCATTGATCTCGCGGTGCGTCGCGAGGCGCTTGAGCGCACGCGACTCCAGCTGGCGCACCCGCTCGGCCGAGAGGCCAAGCCGCCGACCTGTCTCGCGCAGCGGCTGGGGATCCTCGCCGTCGATGCCGAAGCGCAGCCGGATCACCGCCCGCTCGTTCTTCGGAAGGTCCTCCAGCGTCCGGCGCAGGGTCTCCTGCGCCAGGTTCACCTGGATCTCCTCCTCGAGCTCCGGCCCCTCGCTCGGCAGCAGGTCCCCGAAGGAGGCGCCGCCGTCCTCGCCCACAGCTCGATCGAGGCTCGTGACGGTGCGCGGTGCCGAGCGGACCTCCTCGACCTGCTCCGGCGGCAGGTCAACCGCCGCCGCGATCTCGGCGTCGGTCGGCTCCCGCCCCAAGCTGGTCGCCAGCTCGCGCTCGGCGCGCCCGATCTTGCGCTCGCGCTGCCCGATGTGAACGGGGATGCGGATCGTCCTGGCCTTGTTGGCCAGCCCGCGCTGGATCGCCTGGCGGATCCAGAAGGTGGCGTAGGTGGAGAACTTGAAGCCCTTGCGGTGGTCGAACTTCTCCGCCGCCCTGATGAGGCCGAAGATGCCCTCCTGGATCAGGTCCAGCAGCGCAAGGTCCTGCCCCTGGTACTTCTTCGCGATCGACACCACAAGGCGCAGGTTGGAGTTGATCATCCGCTCCTTGGCCTCGAGGTCTCCCTGCTCGATCCGCTTGGCGAGATCGGTCTCCTCCTCCCGCGTGAGGAGCGGGTAGCGCCGCAGCTCGTTGAGGAAGAGCTGAAGCGCGTCCGTGGTGGCGCTGGTGAGGCCTTCGGGCTGGTAGGTGGTGGGCTCCACCGTGGAGCGGCCGCAGTCGTCGACGAGGTCGATTCCCAGGGCCTCGACGCGCTCGTGGAGGGCGTCGACCTCGGCGTCCGGCAGGTCGAGGGCCGTCAGCGCCTCGTCGAGCTCCGAGAGCTCGATGCAGCCGCGCTCTTCTCCGCGCGCCATGATCGCGGCGATCTCGGGGCGTGCAAGGGGGTCCGCGGCCATACCTAGAGCCTAGCCCCCGGATCGCCCGTGCCCGGCTGCCGCCGGCAGCCGCCCATGAGACCCTCGCCGGCTGGAGAGAAGCTCAGCCGCCCGCCGTGCCCGAGAGCACGGAGAGGTCGTCCACGATCTCGATCTGGCCTTCGAGGTTCGTGATCGTGAAGATGCGCTGCACGGTGTCGGGTCCGCGCACGACGGCGAAGCGCCTGCCCTCGCGCCGAGCACGCTGATCGGCGGTGACGATCAGCCGCAGACCGCTCGAATCGAGGAACGTCAGGCGGCTCAGGTCGAGCGCTATGACCTCCGGCTTGTCGGCCTCGGCGCGCCGGATCTCCTGCTCGACCTTCTCGGCGGTCGAGAGGTCGAGCTCGCCCTTGAGAACCAGATGCACGAGCCCGTCGTGCTCATGAGCTTCCACCTCGAGAATCGTCACGTGAGCAAAGCTATCCGTTCGGGGCCTCGGAGGGCGCCGCTGGCTCGATGAGCGGCCGGCCCGGCCGCAGGGCGCGGCGGGCGAGGCGCCAGGCGAAGTAGATCTGCAGGGCTGCGAAGGACAGCTCCAGCGAGCGCTCGGAGACCGCGTTGGCCACCACCGTGCCGAAGAGGACGCCGATCGGCGAGAGCAGGCCGATCGTCACGCCGTCGCGCACGCGCAGGTTGCCGTAGCGCCCCTGGCGCCAGGCGCCGACGACCGCGACGAAGATGATCGCGAGCAGGGAGGTGGACTCGGCGTCCAGCTGCGAGAGCCCGAGGAAGATGACGAGCCCGGGGACGAACAGCACCCCGCCACCCACTCCCACCAGGCCGCCCATCACCCCGGCGAAGAACCCGATCACGAGCATCCCGATGAGGTCGGTCAGGTCCATCAGACCACCAGCACCACGGCCGAGGCGACGAGCAGCACGGAGAAGATCGCCGACACTCCGCGCTCCGGGATGCGCTGCTGGAGCGCGGTGCCGGCCAGGACCCCGGCGATCGCCGGGATGCCGATCAGCAGGCCCTTCTCCACGTGAACGTTCCCGTAGGCGCCCTGAGCCCCCGCGGCCAGCGTCGCGATGAGGACGATCGCCAGCAGGGACGTGCCAGTGGCCTCCCGCTCGCCGTAGCCGAACCAGAAGATCAGCAGGGGCACGATGATGGTCCCGCCCCCCACTCCGAACAGGCCGCTGAAAGCGCCCGCCAAGGTGGCGATCACGGCGAGCCTCACGAGCCTGGGCGACATCGCGAGGCATACTACGGAGGGTGTCTGCGCCTACGGCCGAACTGCTCGCCGAGCGCCTCAGCCCGTTGCTGGAGAATCCCCGCGCGGCTGCCGTCTTCTGCGACATAGACGGGACGCTCGCGCCGATCGTCCCCAGGCCCGAGGACGCCCATGTGCGCCCGGAGATCTCGCTGCTGCTCGGAGCCCTCGGGCGGCGGTTCGGATGCGTGGCCTGCGTGACCGGACGGCCCGTGGCCGAGGCCCGGCGGCTGGTGGGCGTGGGCAGCATCGCCTACGCGGGATCGCACGGCGCCGAGATGATCCGCGCGGGCGAGAAGCGGCCCTCGTTCACCTCGGCGTTCGCCAGCTGGGAGCGCCCGGTGCGGAGCTTTGTGAAGGCGCGCGAGAACGCGCGCGACCTGAAGCTGCTGCGCATCCGGATCGAGGACAAGGGCCCGATCCAGGCCTTCCACTGGCGCGGCGCCCCGGACGAGGCGGCGGCGCGCACCTGGCTCGACGGCGTGGCCCAGGAGGCGGAGGCCGAGGGACTGGCCACCCACTGGGGGCGCAAGGTGCTGGAGATCCGCCCGCCGGTGCGGATCAACAAGGGCGACGCGGTTCGCACGCTGACCGAAGCGAGCGGCGTGCGAACGGCGCTCTTTGGAGGCGACGACGTGACGGACCTGGACGCCTTCGACGCCCTCGACGCGATGGTCGCCGAGGGCCTCCTCGACTCCGTCGTGCGGGTGGGTGTGCGCTCGGCAGAGGGCCCCCCGGCGATCATCGAGCGCGCGAGCCTCGTGGTGGAGGGCGTCGGCGGGATGACAGCGGTGCTGGCGGCGCTGGCCGAGTAGATGCGCTTCTCCGACTTCCTGCGCGTCGCGGTCCTCCTCTTCGGCGGCGCGGCGACGGCGCTGGCGGTCATCGCCATCGCGAGCGCCGGCAGCGCAGACGACGCCGCTCTGCTGATCTTCGCCGTCGGCTGGTGGGCGGTGGCCACGATCGGCGGGCTCTGGCTCGGCCGCCGCAACGTCCCCACGGCCCAGATCGGCCGCCTCCTGGCCGATGCGCGAGCCACCAACACGCTGCCGGAGATCGAGCCGGGAACGATCGTCTTCAACCGGCTCTGGCCGCTGGCGGTCTTCGCCATCCTCTCGGGAGCGGTCGCCTTCCTGATCCCCCAGATGCCGGCCGTCGCCGCCGGCTACGCCCTCGGCGTGGCCCTCACCTGGCGCCGGCAGCCCTCCGCCGTGGTCGCCATCGAGGAGCGCGACGGCGTGCGCTTCTACTTCGACCGCAGCTCGCCCTTCGGCGCGCCGAAGCTGCTGCGCACGCCCGGCCTCAAGCGGATCGAGCCAACCGAGGGTCAGCCGAGCTCTTCGAGCAGCGCCCCCACGACGTAGCCGTCGAGCTGGGCGCGGCCAGGATCGGGAGTACGGCTAGGCGCGACCGCGCTTGCGCAGCCGATCGAGCTCGGGCCAGGGCCGCGTGTTCGCCACCTGATCGCTCGTCAGCCACGCGCGGCGCGCGGTGGCCACGCCGTACCGCATCAGCTCGAGCGTGCGCGTGCGATGCGCATCGGAGTCGATCACGATCGTCACCCCCGCCTCGGCGGCCGCGCGGGCGTGCACGTCGGAGAGATCGCGGCGGTTGGGGTTGGCATTGATCTCCAGGAACGTCCCGGTGCGCGCGGCGGCCTCGATGACGCGATCGATGTCGAGCCCGTAGGGCTCGCGGCGGCCGAGCATCCGCCCAGTCGGGTGGCCGATCGCATCGACGAGCGGGTGCTCGATCGCGGCGACCATCCGCGCCGTCATCTCCTCCTCGGACATCCGGAACGAGGTGTGCGCGCTCGCGACGATCCAGTCGAGCTCGGCCAGCAGCTCGTCCGCGTAGTCGAGCGAGCCGTCGGTCAGGATGTTCACCTCGCTGCCGGCGAGCACGGTGAATCCCTTGCCGAGCTCCTCGTTGGCCTTCGCGACCCGCTCGATCTGGCGCTTCAGCTCGTCCGGCGTGACGTGGTTGCCGAACCCGTGGCTGGCGGAGTGGTCGGTTATCGCGAGGTACTCGTAGCCGCGCTCCATCGCGGCCCGCGCCATCTCCAGCACCGTCGCGTGGCCGTCCGAGGCGACGGTGTGGCTGTGCAGGTCGCCGCGGATGTCCTCGAGGCGCACGAGCTCCGGAAGGGTGTCGGCGCGCGCGGCCTCGAGCTCGCCGCGGTCCTCGCGCAGCTCCGGCTCGATGTAGGCCATGCCGAGCCGCTCGTAGACCTGCTCCTCGGTCGCGCAGAGGTGCGTCTCGCCGCTGGTGTCGTCGGCGATCCCGTACTCGCTGACATGGAGGCCCTGCTTGACGGCCGCCGTCCGCAGCGCCTCGTTGTGCCTGCCCGAGCCGGTGAAGTGCTGGAGCAGGTTGCCGAAGCGGTCCTGCTCGACCATCCGCAGGTCCACCGCGAGCCCCTGGTGGGTGACCGCCCTGGCGCCGGCGCTCCCGCTGCTCGACACCTCGTCGATCGCCGGCAGCGCCGTGAACGCCTCGATCAAGACCTCGGGCTCGGACGTGGCTACGACTATGTCGAGGTCCTTGCAGGTGTCGGCCCAGCGGCGGGCACTGCCGGCCAGCTCGACGCGCTCGGCAGCGGGATGCTCGCGCAGCGCTTCCACCAGCTCGAGCCCCACCTCGAACGCGACGGAGAGGAGCACGCGCTCCTTGACCGTCCCATCCGCGCCCGCGGCCAGTGCCGCGAGGACGTTCTCCTCGGCCTTCGGGCCGAACCCGGCGATCGTGCGGATCCGCTGCTCCTCGGCCACCCGGCGCAGATCCTCGAGCGATTCGACCCCCAGCTCCTGATGCAGCAGCCGGGCGCGCTTGGGGCCGAGACCCGGGATGCGGGTCACCTGAACGAGGCCGGCGGGGATCTTCGCCTTCAGCTTCGCGGCGGCCGGGATCTCCCCCTCCTCCATCAGGGCGACGATCTTCTCGGCGATCGTCTTGCCGATCCCGGCGAGCTCCTCCGCCCTCCCCTGGCGCGCCAGCTCGGCGACCGAGACGCCGGCCTCGCGGATCGCCTTGGCGGCGTTGCGGTAGGCGAGCACGCGGTAGACCACAGCGCCGTCCAGCTCGTAGAGCGTGCCCAGCTCCTCGAACGCGTCCGCTATCTCGGCGTTCTTCATCGCAGCCATCTTGCCCGGTCCCGGTCCGCGGCCGTTCGGACGTCGCGCGCTAGGTGCAGCCGCTGTAGCCGCCGTCGACGGGGATCACCGTGCCCGTGAGGTACGCACCCGCCCGCGAGGAGAGGAACAGCGTCGTGCCGACGATGTCCTCCGGCGATCCGATCCGGCCGAGCGGCACCTGCTGCTCGACGAAGGCGCGCGCTTCGGGGGACGCGAGCATGAAGGCCGTCATCTTGCTCTCGAACGGGCCGGGCGCGATCGCGTTGACGGTGATCCGCTCGCTGGCCAGCCGCTTGGCGAGATGACGGGTCAGCTGGTGCACCGCGGCCTTGCTGGCGCTGTAAGCGTAGGACTCGACCATCGGCGGCTTGATCCCATCGACCGAGCCGATGTTGATCACGCGCGCGGGGTCCTCTTCCGATCCCGCCGCGCGCAGCAGGTCGAGCGTCGCGACCGTCAGCTGGAAGACGCCGCGCACGTTGGTGTCGATCACGCGATCCCAAGCCTCGTCGGGGTAGCTGTCGATTGGCTCGCCCCAGCTCGCGCCGGCGTTGTTGACCAGCAGATCGAGCTTGTCGAACCGCTCGCGCACCGCCTCGGCCAGCGCGACGGCGCCCTCCTGGCTCGAGAGGTCGGCCTGGACGGCGGTGCAGTCGCCGAGCTGCGAGAGCTCCTGCGCCGCGGCCTCGAGCGCGTCGGCCTTGCGCGAGGAGATCACCACCTCGGCACCCGCCTCGACCAGCCCGCGGGCGATCATCAGGCCCACGCCGCGCGAGCCGCCGGTCACGACCGCGGTCTTGCCCTCGACCGAGAACAGGTTCTTGCTCATGGGCGGCAAGCTATCGCGGCGGACGGAGCGTCGCGTAGGGTAGGCCGCCGATGGCGGGCGTCTGGCTGATCCTCCCGACCTACAACGAGGCCGAGAACATCGAGCGGATCGTGGCGGCGGCCCTGCCACAGCTCGCCTCGACCGGCCTCGAGCACCGCCTGCTGGTGGTGGACGACGGCTCGCCCGACAACACCGGCCGGATCGCCGACCGACTCGCCGCCGAGCACCCCGAGGTGGAGGTGCTGCATCGCACGAGCAAGGACGGCATCGGCCCCGCGTACCTGGCGGGCTTCGACCGAGCGCTCTCGGAGGGCGCGGAGCTCGTGATGGAGATGGACTCCGACTTCTCGCACGACCCCGAGGACATCCCCCGCCTGGTCGCGGCGGCGGCCGACGCGGACCTGGTGCTCGGCTCCCGCTACGTCCCGGGGGGCGGCGTCACCGACTGGGGGCTCGTACGTCGCCTGATCAGCCGCGGAGGGTCTCTTTACGCGCGCGTCCTCCTGGGAGTGCCGGTGCGCGACCTGACCGGCGGCTTCAAGTGCTTCCGCCGCTCGACGCTCGAGGGGCTCGACCTCTCGAACATCGGAACGGACGGCTACGGCTTCCAGATCGAGGTGACCTACCGGGCCCTGAAGGCCGGGTACCGGGTTAAGGAGGTGCCGATCCTCTTCCGCGACCGCGACGCCGGCTCCTCGAAGATGTCCGCGAGGATCGCCTTGGAGGCGTTCTGGAAGGTGCCCCTGCTGCGCTTCCGCGTACGGTGAGGGAGCCGCGATTCGCGCTGCTCGACCGATGTCTGATGTGACCGTCCGCCCCGGGCGGCTAGGCTCGGGGAGCGCGGCGCAAGGTCGCTATACTTTATGAAGCATTGAACGGACCCAATTGACCGAAGGAGCCTGATGGCCGGTCTCGACGCAGTGACAGACAACAACTTCCAGGCCGAGGTGGTCGAGGCCGACAAGCCCGTGCTCGTCGACTTCTGGGCGCCCTGGTGCGGTCCGTGCCGCGTTGTGGCCCCCCATCTCGAGGAGCTCGCGGGCGAGCGTGACGACCTGAAGATCGTCAAGCTCAACGTCGACGAGAACCCGCAGACGGCGGCCAGCTTCAACGTGATGTCGATCCCGACGCTGCTGCTCTTCAAGAACGGTCAGGTGGCCCACCAGATCGTCGGGGCGCTGCCGAAGAACCGGCTCGTGCAGGAGCTCGAACCGGCCCTCACGGCCTAGCTGGTCTCGCCATGCCGGTCGTCACGATCGAGTGGTACGAGGGCCGTTCGCCCGAGCAGAAGAAGGAGATCGCCGAGAAGCTCACCGAGCTGCTGGTGGATGTCGGCAAGACCTCGAAGGACCACGTCTGGATCCGCTTCGTCGACTCGCCCAAGAGCGAGTGGGCGGTTGGCGGAGAGATCCAGGGGGCCGACGGGGAGCCGGCGCTCGGCCCACCCGACTGAGCGCCGTCAGCCAGCGCGTGACAGCGCGATGGTGACCGGGTGGCCGTCGATCTCGACGGTCGTGCCGGCGGTCGTCTCGCCGCCCAGATCGAGCGAGGTGGCGAGCGTCTCACCGGTGACGTAGCCCTCGTGGGCGCGGACGGCCTCGACGAGCGCTTCGTCGCCGGTAAGCGTCAGGGAGATCCGGTCCTGCACGTCGAGGCCGGCATCGCGGCGGGCGTTCTGGACGGCGTGGACCACCTCGCGCGCCAGCCCCTCGCGGCGCAGTTCGTCGTCCAGCTCGACGTTGAGCGCCACGGCGTGCGAGCCCGAGCGCTCCACCTCGTACCCCTCTAGCGGCTGCAGCGCTTGCAGCAGGTCGTCGATAGCCAGCGAATGGTCGTGCCCGTCGATCGAGATGTGCACCTCCCCGCCGTCGCGCAGCGTGCGCGCCGCCCTGTCGGGATCGAGGCCTGCCACCGCGGCGGCGACCTGCGGCATCGCCTTGCCGAAGCGCGGCCCCAGCGTGCGGTAGTTCGGCTTGAGCTCGAAGTGGCCGAGCTCGTCGGCCTCCGAGACGTAGCGGACGCTCTTCACGTTCAGCTCCTCGAGCACGAGGCCCTCGAAGCGGCCGATCGCCTCGCGCTCGCGCTCGGCGGCCACCACGACGGCCTCGGCGAGCGGCTGGCGCACCTTCGCCTTGGCCTGGGCGCGGGCGGCGCGTCCGAGCTCGACGGCGTCGCGCGCGACCTGCATCTGCCACTCGAGCGCCTCGTCGCGCAGCGCCGGATCGGGCTCGGGGTAGTCGCAGAGGTGCACCGAGGGCTCGGTTCCGTCGAGGTTCTCGTAGATCGAGTCGGCCACGAACGGGGTCAGCGGGGCGAGCAGCTTCGCAACCGTCACCAGGCACTCGCGCAGCGTCGCGAACGCGACCGGGTCGCCGTCCCAGAAGCGGCGCCGCGAGCGGCGCACGTACCAGTTCGAGAGCTCGTCGACGAAGGCGGCGATCGCGCGGCCCGCAGTGGTGGTGTCGTAGTCGTCGAGGCGCTCGATCGCCGTGGCGATCGTGGCCTGGAGGCGCGACAGCACCCAGCGATCGATATCGGTCAGCGCCGCCTGCGCGTCGGGGCCGTCGGCCCCCGCGACCGCGGTCAGCTCCGCGAGCGAGAGCGGCTCGATGTCGTTCACGTTCGCGTAGAGCACGAACAGCGAGTAGGTGTTCCAGAGCGGCTTCATGAACTGGCGCACCGACTCGCCGACCGTGTCGAGCGAGAAGCGGTAGCCGTCCCACGGCTGCTTGGAGGTGAAGTAGTACCAGCGGAAGGCGTCCGCCCCGTGCTGATCGAGCACCTCCCACGGGACGACCACGTTGCCCTTCGACTTCGACATCTTCTGGCCGTCCTCGTCGAGGATCAGGCCGAGGCAGAGCACCGTCTCGTAGGAGGCGCGGCCGGTCAGCATCGTCGAGATAGCCAGCAGCGAGTAGAACCAGCCGCGCGTCTGGTCGAGCCCCTCGCAGATGTAGTCGGCCGGGAACGACTGCTCGAACCTGTCCTCGTTCTCGAACGGGTGGTGCCACTGGGCGAAGGGCATCGCGCCGGAGTCCCACCAGACGTCGATCAGGTCGGGCACGCGGCGGAAGGTCTTGCCGTCACGCTCGAAGACGACGTCGTCGACGTAGGGACGGTGGAGGTCCTCGGGCACGGCGTCGGCCCCCGCAAGCTCCGCGAGCTCGGCGCGCGACCCGACGCAGATCGTCTCCTCGCCGTCCTCGGAGCGCCAGATCGGCAGCGGCGTGCCCCAGTAGCGCTCACGCGAGAGCGCCCAGTCGACGTTGTTCTCGAGCCAGTTGCCGAAGCGCCCGTGCTTGATGTGCTCCGGGTGCCAGGTGACATTCTCGTTGGCGGCGAGCAGCTGGTCCTTGACGGCCGTCGTGCGTACGTACCAGCTCGACTTCGCGTAGTAGAGCAGCGGCGTGTGGCAGCGCCAGCAGTGCGGGTAGGAGTGCTCGTAGTCCTCGGCGCGGAGCAGCAGGCCGCGAGCCTCGAGGTCGGTGATCAGCGCTTCGGTGACCTCAGGGTCCTTAACGAAGCGGCCCTCGAAGCCTTGGACGCGATCGTCGAAGGTTCCGTCACGGCGAACGGGGTTGTAGAGCGTGCCGTGGATCGTCGGATCGAAGATCCCCGCCTTCGCGGCAGCGTCGAAATCATCCTCGCCGAAGGCCGGCGCCAGGTGGACGAGGCCCGTGCCGTCCTCGGTGGTCACGAAATCGCCCGCGATGACGCTGAACGCATTCGGCGGGCCCCCGTCGCCGAGCGCGAAGACCGGTCCGCGGTAGCGGCGGCCGACGAGGTCGGCTCCGGGGAAGCCCACCTCGTCCAGGATCTCCGCGTCCTCGCCCAAGACCTTCGCCACCAGCGGCTTCGCCAGGACCAGCGTCTCATCGCCAACGCGCGCACGCACGTAGGTGACCTTCGGGGCCACGGCGACGGCGACGTTGCCCGGCAACGTCCAGGGAGTCGTGGTCCAGACGAGCAGCGACTCGCCAGCATCGCCGCCCGCAGCGTCGAGCAGCGGGAAGCGGACATAGATCGAGGGATCGACGACGTCCTTGTAGCCGAGCGCGACCTCGTGGCTCGACAAGCCGGTGCCGCAGCGCGGGCAGTACGGGCCGACCTTGTGGCCCTCGTAGAGCAGGTCCTTGTCCCAGACCTGCTTGAGCGTCCACCAGACGGACTCGATGTAGTCGTCGTCGAGGGTGAAGTAGGCGTCGTCGGCGTCGATCCAGAAGCCGATCCGCTCGGTCAGGCGGTTCCACTCATCGATGTAGCGCAGCACCGACTCGCGGCACTTCGCGTTGAACTTGTCGATGCCGTAGTCCTCGATGTCGCGCTTGTGCGCGAGGCCGAGCTCCTTCTCGATCTCCAGCTCCACGGGCAGGCCGTGGCAGTCCCAGCCACCCTTGCGGTGGACCTGCTTGCCGCGCATCGTCTGGAAGCGCGGGAAGACGTCCTTGAACACGCGCGCGAGCACGTGGTGGGAGCCCGGGCGGCCGTTGGCGGTGGGCGGGCCCTCGTAGAAGACGAACGGCTCAGCCCCCTCGCGGCGGCGGACCGACTCGGCGAACACGTCGCGCTCACGCCAGCGCTCGAGGATCCCCTCTTCCAGCTGGGGGAACGACTGACTGGAGTCGACGGGGCGATAGCGGGACACGCGGCGGTGATTCTATGGCCGCCGCCCCGTCTCCCCCGGACGGTCCGCCCGCAGCGAGCGACCGGTAGCCGTTTGCACTCCCGGTGGGTGCGCTGTAGCGTTGGCCGCAGTCGTACAGGTAAACGGGTGTGAGGGCAGTGAGGCGGGAGGAGCAGCTGATGCGTGGACTGGCCGTGGCAGGAACCGGGGCGCTGCTCGCGTGCGCCATCTTCGCCTCCCCCCTGGCAGCTCAGCTGCAGGAGCCTCGCAGCACCCTGGAGGTCGATTCCGCGGTCATCCCCAACAAGGCCGGCACCGTCAAGAACCCGCAGGGGGTGAAGATCAAGGTCGCCTCGCACCTCCGCACATCCCCCGAGTTCGAGCGGCCGATCGCCCAGAAGATCGTCGTCTTCTTCCCGCGGAACGGCAACTACAACGGCGGCAAGTACCCCAAGTGCGCGCTCAAGAAGCTCACCGATCGCAAGGAGGGCGGCCCGTCCAACTGCCCGCCGCACTCGATCATGGGCAAGGGCCATGCGATCGCTTGGGCGGACACCGAGCGCACCCGCGCGGAGATCACCATCATCAACGGCGGCGCCAAGAGGTCGTTCGGCTTCGTGACGATGCGCAACCCCGCCCGCGTCCAGAAGGCGGTGATCGGCGACATCAAGGAGTTCTCAAGCGGAAAGTGGAAGTACAGCCTGACGGTGAGGATCCCCAAGGTGCTGCAGGTCGTAGCCGGCATCCCGATCTTTCCGAGCGATCTCTACATGAACTTCGGCGGGAAGCCCTACGCGAAGAACTGGATCGAGACGACTTCGTGCCCGAAGGACAAGCTCTGGCGCTACTACACCGAGGTCACCCTCGATACCGCCGAGCTGCCGCTGAAGTACTCGGGCTCCACGCCCTGTCGCTGACCCTGAGCACAGGGGCACCTCGCATCCCGGTGTCCTCGGTCGCTCGTGTGCTGGCGCACACGTCGCTCCCTGCGTCCTAGACCTGCTCGCGCCCTGCGCTCAGGCGGCGAGCTTCTTGCAGAGGTCGGCGAGCCGCCGCTTCTCCTCTTCGTCGAGCCGCGCGAAGGTGGTGCTCACGCGGTCGGCGTGCGCCGGGAAGAGCCGCTCCACGAGCGCCCGCCCCTCGACGGTGAGATCGAGCGCGGCGGCGCGGCGATCGCTCTCGAGGCGGCGGCGACGGATCAGGCCACGCACCTCGAGGGTCGTCGTCACCTCGGTCGCGTTCGCCTTGGCCCAGCCGAGCCTGCGTCGCAACGCGCGCAGCTCGAGGGAGCCGCCGGCTGTGGTGAGCACCACGAGCGCCGAGAACCCAGCGGCCGACACACCCTCGCGCTCGAGCTCCGCGGCGAGCGTGCGGCGCACGGAGGCCTCCGCGCGCATCAGCGCTTGGAGCGCCCGATGGGCGAGCGGGTCCACAACCTCGAGGCTCATCCCGCGCGATGGTATGAGAGGGCGCGGACGATTCCCGCAATATGCGGGGAACTTGCAAACGCCGCCTGGGCTGTGAGAAACCGCCGGCTAGCGGCGGGCGGCAAGCCGGATGTTGGGCTTGCCGGGCTCTTCCGTCTCTTCCCCGTCTGAGTCCTCGCGCACCACGACGACCGACTCGATGCGGCCGGTGTCTACGTACTGCTTGAGGTTCTCGGCAGCTTCGGTGGGAGTCGATCCGAGTGACGGGATGGCGTGATCGCCCGTGACCGGCATCGCCTCGCGGTACTCGAAGACGGGGGCGGCCGAGCCGACCTGACGGACCATGTAGACGAGCCGGCCGAGCACTTCCAACGTCGCCTCGCCACCGCAGAACACGAACGCCGTCGGATCGACTGCACGCATCGCGCGCGCAACCCGCTCGGGCGGAAGGTCCGAGCTCAGCAGGATCGAGCGGAAGCCCGAGCGGCGGATCGCCAGCTCGAGCGCCTGGACCTGCAGGGACTCGTAGTTGAGGCGCTCGGAGGAGTCGAAGAGGATCACGCCCTGGGAGCGTGAGGGTGGAGGAACGACGCGACGGGCGGCATGGAGCCAGCCGGTCGCCCAGCGGCAGGCGAGCTCCCACTCGGCCTCGCGACCTTCACGGCCCTCGGTCATCTCGATGGCAGGCAGGAGAACCTCCTCCACTGTGCGATCGACCGACCGCACAGCGAGGCTCTCCTCCATCACGCGATCGCCGAGGCCCTCGTCGAACTGGTCGAAGGCGTCGAGCAGGCGGCTCGAGGAGCTCGGCCCCTCGCCACGCTGACGGGCGACCTCGATCGCCGAGCTGATGTTGTGGGTCTCCAACAGCCCGCGGCGCAGCGCCTCGAGCTCGACAAGGTCGTACTGGCGGTGGCCGCCGGCGGTGCGACGTGGCTTGGGATAGCCGAATCGGCGCTCCCAGCTACGGAGTGTGTTGGGGCTCACTCCCAGCAGCTCAGCTGCCGCATTGGTCCTGATACCGCTCATAGCCTTGCCTTTCTCCGAGCCCCCGCACTGACGGGAATACCGTCGAACCCGACGGTCGCCAGTGCGTCAGAGGCTGCACGGGCTGATGGCCCGAAAACATCCTCTCTTGCATACCTAATACAAGCAATCGGCAGCTTTGCCTAACTCTTGAGGGCTTAATTTCATCCTCAAGGTGCAGAACCGCCTATTGGAAACACCGCCTCGGCGTACGAATACGGCTTTGGAAGCAGTACTAGCGCTTGCCGAAGGGGCTCGGCTCGACGGCCACGAGCGCCGCACGGGGAGGTCCACAGGTCGCGATCCTCGCCGCCATCATCCCGCCCGCCTCGGCCTCGCTCTTGCCGCAGGCGGGCATCGTCGTCGGCTCGGTAGCGCTCACCGCTGCGTGGGCGATCCTCTGAGCGAACGCGTCGTCGCCGAGCGGGCTGCTCAACAGCTCCCGCACATCCAGCCCGAGGACCTTCTCCTCAATCCCGAACACGGGCTCGGCGGCCTCGCTTACCGCGCTGACTCGAAGGTCGGAGGTGACGATCAGAAACATCTCGTCCGGACCCGGCACAGCGCTCGAGGAGCACTGAAGGAGCACCCCCATGCCACACGCATCGCAGACCCGGATGCCCGACGTTCGAGACTCGTTCGCGGGCTGATGCCTCGCGCCGCATCTGCTGCAGAAGCGCGCGGCCTCAGCGCCTCCTATCGGCAGCCTGTCGATCTCGGTGAGTGGGGGCATCGCTTTCCTCGGCGCCGCACGTCGATTGAGTGGGCTTCATCGATCTGAACACGATCCGGCAGCCCTGTCCGCCGTTCACCGGAATTGCACCGGTTCTCGCTCGGATATGCACCGATCTGGAATGCTCGGTCCGTGAGACGAATCGCAGCGTTGATGCTGGTGCCTTTCACGCTCGCCCTGGGCGCGTGCGCACGCGAGGAAGACGAGCCGACGGCGGCGGGCTGCCGCGCCGGCGCCGAGAGCGTGCAGGCGGCCCTGCGCGAAGCCCCCGCCGCCGTGACGGTGGACGGCACGCCTCTCTCGGAGTGCCTGGCGGACACCACCGACGGCGGCGCGCTGCAGGACATCGGGCAGGCGTACGTAGCGGTGGCGATCGGCTTGGCGGACAGCGCCGCCCGCGACCCCGAGGGACGCGCGGCGCTCCAGCTCGGATACCTCCTGGGCACGATGGACCGCAGCAGGGCCGGCGCCCAGGGCGTTGGCTACGAGCTGCGCCGCCGCGTGAGGGCGGAGGCGGCGCGCATCGATCCCGAGTCGAGCGCCTTCCGGCGCGGGCTGCGGGCCGGGCGCCGGACGGGCTGAGCCGCCGGCCACTAGCCTGAAGGGCCCGAAGGCGCAGAACTACGAAGGAGCGGAATGGCGGTCCAGCAGGAGCTGTGGGGCTCGGAGACGAGCAAGGCGATCGACAACTTCCCGGTCTCCGGCGAGCGGGTTCCCACCGCCGTCGTGCGGATGCTCGGCCAGGTCAAGGCGGCCGCGGCGCGGGTCAACGGCGAGCTCGGCCTGCTCGACGAGGGAATAGCCCAGCGGGTCGCCGCCGCGGGCGACGAGATCGCGCGCGGCGAGCACGACGATCAGTTCCCGATCGACGTGTTCCAGACGGGCTCCGGCACCTCCTCGAACATGAACGCCAACGAGGTGATCGCCAACCTCGCGGGAGACGGCGCCCACGCCAACGACCACGTGAACATGGGCCAGTCTTCGAACGACGTGTTCCCGTCCGCCGTCCATCTCGCCGCGGTCGCCGAGACGACCGCCCGGCTGCTGCCCGCGCTCGACAAGCTCGCCGCCGCCTTCGAGGCGAAGGCGGAGGCTTGGAGCGACGTGGTGAAGGCCGGCCGCACGCACATGATGGACGCGGTGCCCGTGACCCTCGGACAGGAGTTCGCCGGGTACGCCAAGCAGATCCGGCTCGGCCACGACCGCGTCAGCGACGCGCTGCCGCGCGCCTCGCAGATCCCGCTCGGCGGCACCGCGACCGGCACCGGCCTGAACACCCACCCCGAGTTCGCCGTGCGCGTGCGCGAGAAGCTGCGCGAGGCGACCGGCCTCGAGGTCAGCGGTCCCGCCGACCCGTTTGAGGCCCAGGCCAACCGCGACGCGCTGGTGGAGCTCTCAGGCGCGCTGAAGGTGGTGGCGGTCTCGCTGACGAAGATCGCCAACGACCTCGTGATCATGGGCTCCGGGCCGCGCACCGGCTTCGGCGAGCTGGCGCTGCCAGAGCTACAGAAGGGCTCCTCGATCATGCCCGGCAAGGTCAACCCGGTGATCCCGGAGGTCGTGCTCCAGGTGGCGGCCCAGGTGATCGGCAACGATCTGGCGATCACCATCGGCGGCACCCAGGGCAACTTCGAGCTCAACGTGCGCGTGCCGATGATCGCGCGCAACCTGCTCGACTCGATCGGCATCCTCTCGAGCGCCTCGACGCTGCTCGCGGACAAGGTGATCGACGGCCTCGAGGCCAACGAGGACGTGCTCACCCGCAACGCCGAATCGACCCCGGCGATCGCCACCGCGCTCAACCCCCACATCGGCTACGACAAGGCCACCGAGATCGTCAAGGAGGCCGTCACCTCCCGCCGCACGATCCGCGAGGTCGCGCTCGAGCAGGGCGTCGACGCCGCCACGCTGGACGAGGCGCTCGACCTCCACAAAATGGCCCGCGGCTCGCAGGCCTAGCCGGCGGCGAGACGTCTAGCTCTCGCAGCCGACCCCGTCGCCGTCGCTGTCGAGGTCGTACGGGTCGCTTCCGGTCACGCTGACGGGACCCGTGTACCTCGGGCCGTCCCCGCTTCCGCCTGCGCAGTCCACGTCCGGGCCCGGAGGGAGACATGGGCTGTAGCCCTGGCAGTCGCTCGGTGGGGGCGGGAACACGGTAGGCGGCTTGGGCTGCGGGCACTCCGACTTCGACCGGCGCAGGGCCTTCCCACGCGTCTTGTGAACCCGCAGCTTCGAGATGCGGGATGAGTCCTCGCTCCCCGTCACGGTCACCACGCCCTTGAAGTACTGACGCACCACCTGACCGCTGCAGGCGTCTCGGTCGCGTGACCGCAGCCGGACATCCACCAGCGCGCGACCTCCGCTGATTCGCGCCTTCGTCGCGAGCACGCTCACCCCGAGCGAGCGCCGGTAGCCGGACTTCCAAGCCCTGTAGCTCCCGAGCTTGCGCTTCACCGGTGCGCGCAGCATCCGCCAAGCGGTCAAGAACCGGTCGTCCGAGATGCGGCGGTAGAAGCGCCGCACGAAGGTCTTCGCAGAGTTCCGCTGTGCGCGCAACTCCTCGGCGCGAGTGAGATGGAAGTCGCCCCCGCACTCCCCCCAAACGCCAAGCCGCTCCTGCTCCGCCCTTGCCTCCGCATCCAGGTACGCCTCCATCCGGACGAAGTCATTGCCAGAGACGCTGGCCGCGCTCCATCCTCTCCGGATCGTCTCGAGCCCCACGTCCAGACCATCCGAGCGGTCCACGTAGAACAGGAACCGCCCTTCTGCATCCGTCCCGCCATAAGCAGGGTCCGACGTCAGCGTGACGGCCTGGCCAAGGACCAGATCCTCGAGCGCCTCCTTCGCGTCGGATCCGCCGCACTCTGCCGGCGCTCCCGAGGGTGCGTCGATGCCGATGATGCGCACCGTGCGCTCGCTGCCGTCGGCCATCCGCGCGCGCAGCGTGTCGCCATCCAACACGCTGGTGACGGTGCCTGAGGAAACGATTTGGACATCGGCCCAACCGGCATCAGCCCAACAGGCCCCGATCCCAAGAGCCACAACGACAGCAGCAAGTGCTTCGAACAGCCTTCTCGGCATGTTCTGACCTCCTCCACCGCCGACTATCGCCGGCATCCGGGCTCGAAGTCAAGCCCAGCGCCTGCGTGTCCCTCGCGATCAGTCCAGGTTGATGGCGACGTACTTGGTCTCGAGGTACTCCTCGATGCCCTCGTAGCCGCCCTCGCGGCCGAAGCCGGACTGCTTGACGCCGCCGAAGGGGGCGGCGGGGTTGGAGACGATGCCCTGGTTGAGGCCGACCATGCCGGTCTCGAGGCGCTCGCAGACGCGCAGGGCGCGCGTGACGTCGCGCGTGAAGACATAGGCGACGAGGCCGTACTCGGTATTGTTGGCGGCGGCGATCGCGTCGTCCTCGGAGTCGAAGGCGGTGACCGGCGCGACCGGGCCGAAGATCTCCTCCTCGAGCAGGCGCGCGTCCGCGGTCACGTCGGCGAGGACGGTCGGCTCGTAGAAGTAGCCGGGGCCGTCCAGGGCACTGCCGCCGACGAGCGCGCGGGCGCCCTTGGCCTGAGCGTCCTCCACCAGCTCGGCCACCTTGTCGCGGGTGTCGGCGTCGACGAGCGGCCCGATGTCCACCCCGTCCTCGGTTCCCCGGCCGATCTTCAGCGAGCGCATCCGCTCGGCGAGCCGCTCGGCGAACTCCGCCGCGATCGGCGCGGCTACGTGGAAGCGGTTGGCCGCCGTGCAGGCCTCGCCGATGTTGCGCAGCTTGGCGGTCACGGCGCCCTCGACCGCCGCGTCGAGATCGGCGTCCTCGAACACCAGGAACGGAGCGTTGCCGCCGAGCTCCATAGAGACCTTGAGCACCTGCTCGGCAGACTGCTCGATCAGCTTCTTGCCGACCTCGGTCGAGCCGGTGAAGGACAGCTTGCGCAGGCGCGGGTCCTTGATCAGCGGGCCGGTGGTGGCACTCGCCGAGGATGCCGTGATCACGTTCAGGACGCCCTTCGGCAGGCCGGCGTTCCCGAGGATCTCGGCCAGCGCGAGCATCGAGAGCGGCGTGAGCTTCGCCGGCTTGACGACCATCGTGCAGCCGGCCGCCACGGCCGGGCCGATCTTGCGCGTGCCCATCGCTGCCGGGAAGTTCCACGGCGTGATCAGCAGGCAGGGCCCCACGGGCTGCTTCATCGTCAGCAGGCGGCCGGCGCCGTTCGGCGCGGTGGCGAAGCGGCCGTCGATCCGCACCGCCTCCTCCGCGTTCCAGCGGAAGAACTCCGATGCGTAGGCGATCTCCGCCTTCGACTCGGCAACCGCCTTGCCCATCTCGAGCGTCATCAGCAGCGCCAGCTCGTCGGCGCGCTCGGTCATCTCCTCGTACGCGCGGCGCAGGATCTCCCCGCGCTCACGGGGAGGGTGGGAGGCCCAATCGGCCTGGGCGGCACAGGCCGCGTCGAGCGCCGCCTTCGCGTCCTCGACTTGAGCGTCCGCGACCTCGCAGAGCGTCTCACCGGTCGCCGGGTCCTCTACCGGCAGCGTCCCCCCGGCGGCGGCGTCACGCCACTCGCCACCGATGTACAGGCCCTTCGGCACGCGCTCCAGGATCTGCTGCTCACGTTCGGAGGTGGTCACCTTGCGACTCCTTCGTCGTTGTCTGCCCTGGCCGTTCGCCTCCCCTGCGAAGACTACGCGTGCCTAGGCTCCAACCGTCGCCGGGCGGCGGCTCATGCGGTACCACTCGGCCGCGAAGTAGCTCCCGATCACGAACGCGATCGCGAGCAGCTGCCCGCCGAGCGTCTCCCAGGTCGGGTAGACGCCCAGCCAGGTGCCCATCCAGAGTGGGAACTCGACGTCGATCGTGTGCACCGAGAGCCAGCCGACCCCCTGCATCGAGCGCGCCGTGTTGCCCACCATCACGAACAGCACGAAGGCGATCAGCACGCCGGTGACCACCAGCATCCGCTTGTACGGGAGCTTCTGCTCGAGCTTGAAGGTGGCGAGTCCGACGAGCGCGGTCGCCACGAGCCCGAGGCCCACGCCGGCCACGACGATCGCCGTGCCGGAGGCGAGCTGCAGCGCCTGCAGGAAGAGCACCGTCTCCATGCCCTCGCGGAACACGCTCGTGAAGCCGAGCACATAGAGCCCCGCCACAGTTGCCGCGCCAGCCGAGGCGCCGGCCGCGACCGCTGTGGTGAGCTGCTTGCCGCGCTTGCGGTGCCCGGCGATCCACTCGGTCCAGTAGACCTTGTGGAAGAACCAGTTGAGCACCAGCAGCAGCACGGCGACAGCCAGCAGGCCGACCACCGCCTCGACCTTCTCCCCGTACTTCTGCAGCGAGCCGAGGATCGCCACCGCGGCCACGTAGCCGATCACGCTGGCCGGCAGCGCGAGCAGCGCGCCGTGGTAGATCGGGCGTCTCAGCGGCGCCCGGGCGCCGATCATGCTCGCGGTGATCGCGGCGATGATCAGGATCGCCTCGAGCCCCTCGCGGAAGACGATCAGCGCGGCGTTGACGATCGTCGTGGTAGCGCTGGCGCCCTCACCGGTCTTCGCGCGCGCCTCGTTGAGCGCCTCCTCGAGCGCGAGCGTCGTCTCGCGCACCTCGCTCGTCGGAGCGCGTGAGGAGATCAGGCCCGCGAGGCCGTTCTGATCGCGAGCGCCGTACCAGAAGAGGCCCTCGACATCGACCACGAGGCCGGGATCGAAGGCGCGCAGCTCGGGCTCCGGGCCGAACTCGAAGAACGCGTAGGCCGAGAGGCGCGCCTGCTCTGCCTGGCCCCACTCGCCCGCATTCGCCGCCGCGACGAGCTGGTCGATCGCGATCTCCACGAGGTCGTAGTCCACCGCGTCGCCGCCGTCGCTCCACTCCTCGGGGAACAGCCTGTCGAGGCGGTCGGAGATGCGCTCGTGGAGGTCCTCGACCTCCCCTTCGTCGACGATCTCGACGCGCTCGTTGGCCTCCGAGACGTAGCGGCCGAGCTGCGCCAGCTCGCGCTCCACCGTCGCAGTCTCGGCGGCGTCGCGCTTGGCCATCTCAGGCTCGAGGTCCGTGAACGCCTGCTCGACGCCCTCGTGGAAGGCGACCGCCTCCTGCAGCTCGAACGGGATCGTCACGCGGCCGTCCTCGGTCCCGTCGCGGTACTCGATCGGAATCAGGTCCAGGAACCGCGTCAGCTGACCTGCGCGACGCGCCTGCTCCTCGGGCGTGAAAGGAGCGGCGGTGAAGCCGTCGAGGTCCTCCTCGACCCGCTCGCGCACAACCCGGAAGCGCTCGTGCTCGCCCGCCCGGGCAGCGCTCGCGAGATCCTCGAAATCGGCTGAAGCCTTCGCCTCGGCTTCGGCGCCGCGCTGATCGCGGTACTCCTGCGCAAGCATCGGCCAGTACCCGGCGGCGAGCGCGGCGGTCTCGGCGAAGCGGGGGGCGAAGCCGCGCTCTCCGGCCTGCTCGGCGTCGTCCAGGTTCGTGCCGAGGCGCGACTGGTAGGCGTCCAGCAGGTCCTTGCGCACAGCTATCACGGCGTCCTCGGGCGACAGCTCGCCCTCATCGAGCTCGAGCAGCGCGGCGGTCGCGTCGACCCCCGGCCGGGTGAAGCGGGTGCTCTGGCGGAAGTCGCGCACCTGGAGCCACGCGCGCGCCTTGGCGCCGTCGCTCTGCTTGGTGGCGGCGACAGCGGTGGCGAACGCTCCTCGGCGCAGCGCAGCGACTGCCGCGCCACGCGCCGCGGCGAGGCCTACCTCGTCACCCGCGACGAGTGCCGCGTGGGCTTCGCGCAATGCCCGGCGCAAGCTGCGCAACGCGTCGGGATCAGCTTGCTGGAGATCCTTCGCGAACGCACCTTGGAGCGAGCGATCGGCGTCGCCGAGGGCGCGCAGCGAGGCCTCCCGCCCGCCTTGCTCGGCCAGCAGGAGCCCCGTCTGGGCTTTGAACAGATCGGCGCGGATGGCATCGGCCACACGCCATGGGGCGGCAGCTCCCGCGTCTGCGGGAGCCCCAGCCTTGGGGGCTGCCTCCTCCGCCGCCCGAGGCTCAGCCGCGAAGGCGCCGAGCCCCCCGGCGAAGAGGGCGAGCGCGACCGCCGAAGCGGCCGCGCTCGGTCGCGAAACTCGTCTGCCTCGCGACACCCCGAACGCTAGCTCTCCTGCAGCGGGATCCCGAGCTGCTTGGCCGCCTGGGTGACCTGGCCGGCGATCGCCTCGGCCCGCGTCTGGGCCTCGCTGCCGAGCTGGTCGACCTGCTTCGGCGTGAACTTCTCTCCACCGTCCTCGCGGTCGCGCAAGTCCGCCGCGAAATCGACGAGCTCGTCGAGCTCACGCGCCGTCTGATCGGCCTGCTCCGGGTTCTCGGCGGCGATCTCGGGCTTCATCTCGCCGTAGGTGAACTTGATCCCCTCGAGGATGTCGGCGATGTCCGACAGGCGCGAGACGGCCACGAAGCTCGCCTCCGACTGCTTGCCCTGCCCGGCGACGAACGCGGTGTTCTTCCACTGGCCGAAGTACTCGCTCATCGTCGGGGTCATGACCACGATCGCGGTGAGCGCGTCGGACGGGGTCGGCTCGAACGCCTGAGCGTCCTCGTCGAGCTGCTCGACCTGATCGGCGAACTCCTCCGTCGCCGCCTCGAAGACGATCGCGTCGGGGAGGCCCTCGCCGAACTCGACCTTGCCGTCGCAGTCGACGTCGGGCTCGACGTCCTTCGCCACGAGGTCGGGATTGGTGCCCCAGAGCGAGGTCTCCATCAGGAAGAACAGGTTGCCCGGCTGCTTGAGCTTGCGGCCGTTCTCGAGGTCGAGGGTGAAGGACACGGCGCTCTCCGGATCGGAGGCGTCAGAGCCGGCGTCGATGTCGACGTCGTAGTGGGCGAGGCGCGGCACGCCCGCGACGATCCCCTCCATCTCCTCGTAGGCAGGGTTCGCGACGACGAAGGTGTCCTTCGCGTCGCTCAGCAGCGCACTGACCTCTTCGCAGGAATCCTTCAGCAGCGCGGCGTAATCGAAGTCGGCGGCCTCCGCGAGGTCGTAGTACTCGCCGCCGATCTCCTCCATGCGCTCCGCCTGCTCGGCCAGGTCCGAGCTGTGGGACGTGAGGTAGTCCTTGACCGCCGCGAGCTGCGCCGGCTCGGAGGAGGTCGACTCGGTCTTCGAGTCGTCATCGCCACAACCGGCACCGAGCGCCCCCATCGTGGCGACGCAAAGAATCGCCAACCCCCGCAACCTCATTCAGTCCCCTTCCGTAAGACTCAGAATTCCCGCAACTTTTGGTTAGGGAACCCTAACAGGACTGGCACCAGGGCTTCTACGCGGTCCCCGCCAAGTCCCAGAAGAGGGGGGTCAGGTGGAGACGATCTCCGTTCCGAGGTCCTCGGAGATCGCCACGTCGATCGAGTAGTCGATCGGTAGGACGATCAGCGAGGGGACGTCGAGCGTCAGCGCGTGACGCAGGCGGGCGCCGAAATCGGCTGCGGACTCGCAGCGCCACGCCGGCAGGCCGAAGCTCTCGGCGAGCTTGACGAAGTCGGGGTTCGTGAAGTCGACGCCGAAGTGGCGGTCGAACTTCTTGTCCTGCTTCCAGACGATCGAGCCGTACTGCTCGTTCTCCCAGATCACGTTCACGAACGGGGTCTTCAGCCGTGTCGCAGTCTCGAGCTCCTGCATGTTCATCAGGAAGCCGCCGTCGCCGTTGACGGTGACGACCTTGCGGTCGGGGTGCACGAGCTTCGCCGCGATGGCCGCCGGCACCGCGAAGCCCATACCCGCGAGGCCGTTGGCGATCAGCACCGTGTTCGGCTCGTAGGCGGGGAACATGCGGCCGATCCACAGCTTGTGCAGGCCGACGTCCGAGATCAGGATGTCCTCGCGGCCGAGCGCCTGGCGGATCTCCCAGAGCGCGCGCGGCGGCTGCACCGGGAAGGCGTCGTCGTCCTTGGCGGCCTCGAAGCGACCGAGCACGACCTCGCGCAAACGGGTCGAGCCGCCCTGGTGCGGGGCGTCGCGGCACTCCTCGGCCAGCCGCGCGAGGATCGAGTAGAGGTCGCCGACGAGCTCCACCTCGGGAGAGAAGTACTCGTCGATCTCCGCCGGCACGGAGTCGATGCAGATGATCCGCTTGTCGCGCTTCGGGTTCCAGTGCTCGGGGGAGTGCTCGACGAGGTCGTAGCCGATCGCCAGAACCACGTCGGCGTCCTCGAACCCGGCCATCGCGTAGTCGCCCGCCTGCAGGCCGACCGAGCCGAGCGCCTTGGGCGTGTCGTAGGGCAGCAGGCCCTTGCCCATGAAGGTCTCGGCCACCGGGATGCCGGTGGCGCGCACGAACTCGCGCAGGGCAGGGGTCGCGGCGCCGCGGATCACGCCGTTGCCGGCGAGCGCGACCGGGTTGAGGGCCCCGCGGACGATGTCGGCTGCGCGCAGCAGCTCGCGCGCCTGGGGCTCTGGCGGAACCAGCTTGCGGCGCGGCAGCGGCGCGCCCTCCACGTCCGCCGCCATCACGTCCTCCGGCAACTCGATGTGGGTCGCGCCCGGCTTCTCGCCCTCGGCGACCTTGAACGCCTTGCGCACCACCTCGGGGATGATCTTGGGGTCCGAGAGGCGGGCGTTCCACTTCGTGATCGGGCGCATGACGCGCATCAGGTCGATGTACTGGTGCGACTCCTTGTGCATCCGCTCGAGATCGCCCTGGCCGGTGAGCGCGACCAGCGGCGCCCGGTCGAGATAGGCGTCGGCGACCGCGGTGACGAGGTTCAGCGCGCCCGGTCCGAGCGTGCCCAGGCAGACCCCGGCATGGCCCGTCAGGCGGCCGTAGACATCGGCCATGTAGGCGCCGCCCTGCTCGTGGCGCACCGGGATGAAGTCGATCGAGGAGCGCGACAGCGACTCGTTGAGGTCGAGCGTCTCCTCGCCCGGGATGCCGAAGACGTGGCCGACGCCCTCCGCCTCGAGGCACTCCACAAAGAGGTCGGATGCCCTTCGCTTGGCCATGAGGCCAGATTACAGCGGTGGGAAGGACCGCTACCTTGGGCCGACGAACTGGTTAGCGAGGACAGGCCCGTCTCTCGTACGGGCCTCGAAACCATGCGCCGCTTCAAGCACTTCAGACCACTCCCCCGCCCGCTGGCCGCCACGGCCGCGCTGGCCACCGTCGTGGGCCTGATCGCCTCCGCGGCCGCCTCCGCCGCGACGGTGCATGTGGTGCGCGGCGCGGGCTTCGGCCACGGGATCGGCATGAGCCAGTACGGCGCCTACGGGCTGGCCCAGAACGGCTACGACTACACGCGCATCCTCAAGCACTACTACCGAGGCACGGAGCTCGGCATGGCATCCAGCCGACCGGTGCGGGTGCTGCTCCAGGCCAGCGACCCCTACGTCCGCTTCAGGGGCGCCACGCGCGCCACGGGCGGCCGCACCCTGGATCCGACCGTGACCTACCTCGTGCGCCGCGCGAGCGGCGGCAGGCTCGCCCTCTACGACGGCGACGGCCGCAAGGAGGCCACGTTCCGCGCGCCGCTGGTGGTGAACCGCGGCGGCAAGCCGCTGCGACTCATGGGCCCGGCGATCAACGGCGTGTCGAGCGGGCTCTACCGCGGCAGCTTCGAGCTGCACCCGGGCACCGCCGGCGGAGTCACGGCCGTCAACTCGCTGCCGATCGACCGCTACGTCCAGGGCGTCGTGGCGAGCGAGATGCCGTCCTCCTGGCACTACGACGCCCTGCGCGCGCAGGCCATCGCCGCGCGGACCTACGCCCTCGGCACCCGCAAGTCCGACAGCAGCACCTTCGACCAGTACCCCGACACGCGCTCGCAGGTGTACTACGGCGTGACCGGCGAGACTGCGCGCACGAACACCGCGGTCAGGCAGACCTCCAACGAGATCGTCACCTACGACGGCAACGTGGCGACCACCTTCTTCTTCTCCACGTCCGGCGGTCGCACCGAGAACATCGAGTTCTCCTTCGTCGGAGCCGAGCCCAAGCCCTGGCTGAAGAGCGTCGACGACCCGTACGACGACATCTCGCCCAAGCACCGCTGGCGCTTCCGCTTCTCCAACGCGAGGCTCGACGCCCTCCTCGGCGCCCCCGGCAAGCTGCGCAAGGTGCGCGTGCTGCAGCGCGGCAAGTCCCCCCGCATCGTCCGCGCGCGGGTGCACGGCTCGGGCGGCTACACCGACCTGACGGGGTCGCAGATCCGCGCTCGGCTGGGCCTCCCGGACACCTGGGCCCACTTCAGCAGGGTCTCGACGGTCCAGGCGAGCGGCGGTGCGCGCTCAGCCGCGCTCAGCCTGCGTCTCGCCGGAGAGATCTCCCCCGCCCCACGCTCGCGCGAGCTGACCCTGCAACGGCAGGCCGGTCCCGGGCGGTGGGAGCACGTGAGCCGGCTGCGCACTTCCCGCCACGGCTACTACACGGTCGCCGTGCCCTCCCGCGGCATCTACCGCGTCCGAGCGGGCGCCATCGTCGGGTCCGCCGTCCGCGTGCGCTGACCCTCAGCGCGTCAGGCGCTACTTGCTAGGCGTTGCGCTCGCCGAAGCGAGCCTCCACTCGCCCTCGACCTTCTGGAGTGGGACCTGGCCGCTGCCGTTGCCCCCGAAGGCGACCTTCGCGACGGCCTTGTCGCCGGTCACCTCGACGCTCCTGACCTTCGCCTTGCCCAGCGAGTCGAACTGCCCCTGGTCGGCCTTGTCCAGATACCGCTGGAAGGATGTCTCGCAGGATCCGGTCTTGGGGCCGAGCCCGCCCGCGGCGAACTGCTTCTGCATCGCCGGGCTGAGCCTTTCGCAGACCGCCTCCGCGTCGCGGTCCTGCACCGCGGCGTAGAGGTCCTCGACCGCAGCGCTCGCCTCTTCGCGGTCGCTGTCGCTGCCGCCTGTCGTGGAGCCCGTGGAGTCGGCGCCGGAGTCGTCGGAGCCGCCGCAGGCGGCCAGCCCCAGTGCGAGCGCGGCGACCGTGGCGAAGATGGCAGAGCGGAGCTGGAGTGCTGATCTGGAGCGCATGGGCGGACCGTAGCTACTTGCGCGAGACGGAGTGGACGCTTAACCAGCCCCTACGCCGCCGAGTGTCCGAAGTTCAGGGCCGAGACGGGTGCGGCTAGGGGGTGAAGCGCACGGTCATCACGTCGCCGTCGCGCATCTCGTACTCGCGGCCCTCGATGCGCAGCTTGGCCTGCTCGCGCGCGGCCACGTAGCCGCCTACCTCCACCAGGTCGCTCCACAGGACGATCTCCGCGGCGACGAAGCCCTTCTCGATGTCGGTGTGGATCTTGCCGGCGGCGCGGCGGGCGGACGTGCCCTGCGGGATCGCCCAGGCGCGCCCCTCCTTGCCCTCGCCGGCGGTGAAGAAGGAGATCAGGCCGAGCAGCTTCCAGGCCTCGCGCACGACGGTGGCGAGGCCGGACTCGGCAACTCCGAGGTCCGCGCGCATCGCGGCCGCGTCCTCATCGTCCAGCTCGCCGAGCTCGGACTCGAGGCGCGCCGAGACCGCGGCTGCGCGAGCGCCGAGCGTCGCGGCGTGGGCGACGATCTCGGGCGGCGCGGCGAGTGCGCCGTCGGGCCCCGTCCCGGCTGCGGCCTCGTCGACGTTGGCGAGGTAGAGCACCGGCTTCGCGGTCAGCGGGCTGAGGTTGCGCAGCGCGTCGGGCGCGTCGTCGGGCACCGGGACGGTGCGCGCGGAGCGGCCCTCCTGGAGCGCGGCGATCAGCTGCTCGAGCCACTCCTTCTCGGCGATCTTGTCGCGCTCGCCGCCCTTCGCCTCGCGGACCACCTTCTCGAGCCGGCGCTCGGCCTGCTCGAGGTCGGCGAAGAGCAGCTCGGTCTCGATCGTCTCGATGTCGGCCATCGGGTCGACGCGGCCCTCGGGATGGATGACCTGATCGTCTCCGTGGGCACGCACGACGTGCACGAGCGCGTCGGTCTCGCGGATGTTCGCGAGGAACTTGTTGCCGAGCCCCTCCCCCTTGTGCGCGCCGCGCACGAGCCCTGCGATGTCGTGGAACTCCATCGTCTCGTAGACGGTGGGGACCGCCTTGACGGTGTCTACGACGGCGTCCAGGCGCTCGTCGGGCACCGGCACGATCGCGACGTTCGGCTCGACGGTGGTGAAGGGGTAGTTGGCCGCCTCGGCGCCGGCCTGGGTGAGCGCGTTGAACAGCGACGACTTGCCGGCGTTCGGCAGCCCGACGATCCCGACCTTCACGGCCTGCTGCCCTCGACGCTCATCGCGGCGACCCTACCGGCCGTCGAGCAGCGCGGCGATCGCCGTCCCGAACGCCGCACCGGCAACGACGTCGGTCGGGTAGTGAACGCCCGCGTAGAGGCGCGACACGGCCATCGCCTTCGCAAGCGCGTAGACCGGCAGCCTGGGAAGCCCGCCCTCCCCTGTCAGCGCCCATGCCGCGGCAAACGACGTCGTGGAGTGCGCCGAGGGGAATGACAGCGAGGTGACCGTTGACGAGAGAGCCGGCAGGCCCTCCAGCTGCGGCCTCGGGCGCCGCACCACGTACTTCAGCGCGATGTT
This sequence comes from uncultured Solirubrobacterales bacterium, assembly GCA_963715445.1. Taxonomy (GTDB): domain Bacteria; phylum Actinomycetota; class Thermoleophilia; order Solirubrobacterales; family Thermoleophilaceae; genus JAAYBF01. The sequence goes on along the minus strand of OY970240.1, from coordinate 1,424,727 downwards.
CGCCAGATAGGCGAGCATCACCGTGCGCATCGCCCGCAGGTACAGCGGCCTCCGCGCCTCGTCAGTCGCGGCCCCCACGGCACACAGCGCCTGCCAGAGCAGGCCGTGCTCGCCCGCGCGGGTGAAGAGCAGCACCGCCCGCTCGGCCTGCGGCGAGTGCCCACGCGTGCGCAGCGCACGCAGAATCCCCAGGTCCAGCGCGCGCAGCACGCCGGACAGGCTAGAAGCCGACCTTCTGGTCCCCGGTCTCGCGGCGCACGTACACGACCCGGGACAGGTCGATCTGAACTACTTCGTCCCCGGTGTCGACCGCGTGCCAGCGGCCCGACTTGTCGTCCCCGAGCGCCTTCATCAGCTTCTCGTAGACGTCCGCCTGTGTGCGCAGGGCGAGTATCTGCCCGCCATGGAAACCGATGTCGGTGCGTGCCTGCTGGGCCATTCAGTGATCCTCCGCGGGTTCCACGATCTCGGTCAGGACGCCGCCGGTCGACTTGGGATGGACGAACGCCACGCGGCTGCCCTGGATGCCGACGCGCGGCTCCTCGTCGATCATCCGCAGGCCGGCCGACACGAGGCCCTTCAAGGTGGCGTCGATGTCGTCCGTGCGATAGGCGATGTGATGCATGCCGGGGCCGTTGCGCTCCAGGAAGCGGGCAACCCCGCCCTCCGGCCCGATCGGCGCGATCAGCTCGATGTGAGAGTCGCCGATCTCGAGCAGGACGGCGTGAACGCCCTGCTCCTCGACGGTCTCGCGGTGCTGCTCGCGCATGCCGAGGCGGTCGCGATAGAGGGCTACGGCCTCATCGAGATCCTCCACTGCCACGCCGATGTGGTCGATCGATCCGAACATGGGATCGGATACTAGTTCGGCTTCGGCTCGAGCCCTTCGCTCGCCGCGACCTGTGCTCCGGCCGCCGCTTCGCCTGCGGCCGGGGTGTTCAGGGGAAGCAGGCGCTCGGGATGCGGCAGCTCGCCCTCGTGCTCGGCCACGATGCGCTCGATGTCCTCTCGCTCGAGCACCTCCTGCTCCAGCAGGGTCTGCGCGAACGCGTCGAGCAGGCCGCGATGCGCCTTCACCATCGCCTGCGCCCTGCGGTGGGCCTGATCGGCGATGAACTGCTGCTCCGCGTCGATCGCGTGGCGGGTGGCGTCGGACATCGAGTAGTTCTCAGCCGGCATCTGCTGGGACATGAGCTCCGTGCCCATCCCGTACTGGGTGACCATCGAGCGGCTGATCTGGTGCACCTTGCGCAGGTCGTCGGCGGCGCCGGTGGTGATCTGCCCGAAGACGACGTGCTCGGTGACGCGCCCGCCGAGCAGGACCACGAGGTAGTCCATCAGCTCTTCCTTGGTCTTCAGGTAGCGGTCCTCGTCCGGCAGGTTGAGCGTGTAGCCGAGGGCCTTGCCGCGCGGGATGATCGAGATCCGGTGGACCTTCTCGACGCTCGGCAGCAGCTCCGAGCAGAGCGCGTGGCCGGCCTCGTGGTAGGCGACCAGGCGCTTCTCGTGATCGGTGATCACGCGGCGCGACTGCATGCCGGCCACGACGCGCTCGAGCGCGGTCTGGAAGTCCTCTGTGCGGATCTGGGTTCGCCGATCGCGGCCGGCGAAGATCGCGGCCTCGTTGCAGATGTTCGCGAGGTCGGCGCCGGTCAGGCCGCTGGTCTGCCGCGCGACGAGATCGAGGTCGATGCCGTCCGCGAGCGGCTTGTCGCGCGTATGCACCCTGAGGATCTGGCTGCGGCCCTTGAAGTCGGGCGGAGTGACGAAGATCTGGCGGTCGAAGCGGCCCGGGCGCAGCAGCGCCGGGTCGAGCTTGTCGAGCAGGTTCGAGGCGGCGATCACCACGAGCTGGCCGCGCCCGGAGAAGCCGTCGAGCTCCACGAGCAGCTGGTTCAGCGTCTGGTCCTTCTCGCCCGAGACGTCGTTGCCGCGGGTGGCGCCGACGGCGTCGAGCTCGTCGATGAACACGATCGCCGGCTCCTGCTTGCGCGCCTCCTTGAACAGCCGCCTGATCCGGGCGGCGCCGAGGCCGGCGAACATCTCGACGAACGAGGACGCCGACTGCGCGAAGAACTTCGCGTTCGACTCGTGAGCGACCGCCTTGGCGAGCAGCGTCTTGCCGGTGCCGGGAGGCCCGTGGAGCAGTATCCCCTTGGGAACGTTGGCGCCGAGGGCCAGGAACCGCTTGGGGTCGCGCAGGAACTCCACGACCTCGCGCAGCTCGTCCTTCGCCTCTTCGACGCCCGCCACGTCCTCCCACCTGATCGAGTCCGACGACGACGGCTTGATCTCCTGCGGCTTCATCTTGAGGCTGGGCATGAAGCGCAGCATCAGGATCAGCACGAACACGATCAGCCCCATGAAGATGATCGGCAGCCAGATGACCGCCCAGTTCTCGAACTCGTCGAACGTGAACGCCAGCGGCAGGGCAGGGTCTATTGCAATGAGCAGGCTCACCTGTCCTTCTCTACTCGGCTGCGAGGGGCGGAAGCATTACCGCTCATCTCAGCGTGTCCTGGATGAGCTCGCTGTAGAAGCGCGCGGCCATGCCCACGTCCTCCACCGGAATCCGCTCGTTGGCGCCGTGGATCAGCGGCGCCGCCTCGAAGAGGTCCATCGTCCGCTGGGGGAAGAAGCCGTAGGCGACGCAGTCGGGGAAGGCGGCGCGCCACCAGCGGGAGTCGCTGAAGCCGGCGAGCGCGGTGGCTGTGGTGATCGCGCCCGGGTCTTCGCGCGCGACGAAGGAGCGGATCGACTCCATCAGCGAGGTGTCGATTGGCGAGCGGTTGCCCACGACCGTCTCGTCGAAGGCGAGCTCGAGGTCGCCGTCGGAGCGGGCGCCCTCCTGCCACCCGAGCACAGATCCGATGCGCCGCAGCGTGTGGTCCTCGCCGAGCCCCGGGGGGACGCGGCAGTCCACGCGCAGGCGGGCCTCGGAGGGGATCACGTTGATCTTGTCGGAGGCGAAGGCCATCGTCGGCGCGAGCGTGACGCCGAGCAGCGGCTCGAGCAGGACGGCCACGCGCGGGTCGGCCGCCTCCACCTCGGCGAGGGCGGCATCGAGATCGTCTGTCTGGACGCCGAGGGCGGCCAGGAAGGCGTCGGCCTCCGGGGAGTGCTCGAGCTCTACGCGAGCGTCGGCGAGGGCGGCCAGCACCGGTGCGAGCTTGGTGAGCGCGTTGTCCCCGATGCGCGGCAGCGAGGCGTGGCCGGCACGGCCGTGGGCGGTGAGGGTGAAGCGGAAGACGCCCTTCTCGGCCACGCAGACCGGGTAGACCCGCCGAGGCGATGCGCCCCCCGCGTGGCCCGGCGGGTCCGGCGCGCTCGGCCCGCCCGCGCCGCCCGGCGGGTATTCGAAGGAGGCGCCGGCGCCCTCGTTGACGACGAGATCCGCGCGAACCCTCTCAGGGTGGCTCTCGCACAGCCACTGGGCGCCGTGGACGGCGCCGGTCTCCTCGTCAGCGGTCACCACGATCTTCAGCTCGCCGGCCTCCGGCCGCCAGCCTGCCTCCGCGAGCGCACAGGCGGCGGCCACCTCGGTGGCCACCTGGCTCTTCATGTCGAGCGCGCCGCGACCCCAGACGCAGCCGTCGTCGCGGATCTCACCCGACCATGGGCTGACCTCCCACTCGCCGGGGTTGGCGAGCACGGTGTCCACGTGGCCGAGCAGGCAGAGCGTCGCGCCGTCGGCGCCTGACGGCGCCCGCATGCGCGCCACGAGGTTCGGCCGGCCGGGCACATCCGCCAGCAGCTCGACCTCGAATCCCGCGCCCTCGAGCAGCCCCCGCAGGTACTGCTGACACTCCTCCTCCGCGCCCGGAGGATTGACCGTGTCGAACTGGATCAGCCGCTGCAGCAGCTCGGTCGCCCGGCGCTCCAACCGCTCTGAATCGGGCACCTGGCGAGTATAGGACCGCCTGGGAGGAATTTCGGGCACTTCGCTACACCAGGAGGTAGCGAAGTGTCCGAAGTTTCGCGGAGGCCAGGCGGCGGCGAGAGACGCTCGGCGCTAGCTGGGGAAGACGCCTCGGCTGCGGAGGAGCCAGCGGTAGTCCCCGCGGGGGCGGAGCTTGCCGCGCAGGATGAGCTTGCGCAGGTCCTTGCGGTCCCCCACGACGTCGACCCAGTCCTCGAACGAGCATTCGAAGCGAACGGTGGGGCTCTCCACGCTGCCGCGGACGGCCCGGGCCTCGCCGTCCGAGATCACGATGTGCCAGGGCTCGTGGTCGCGGAAGTCCCACTGGAGGGCTCCCGGGGCTGCCGCCGCGGAAGCGTCGAAGCCCGCAGCCACCGTCTCGAACAGGAGCTGGACGTCCTCCGGGCTCCTGGAGGGCGGGCCCACCTTCTCTCCCAGATAGCCGGCCTTGACCAGCCGCTTGCCGCGTATCGCGCGCTGGCGCGGGGTGCCCTCAATCGGGAAGACCGGCGGGCCGGGAAGCTCCTCGAGCGGCATGCCGGCCGTGCGCAGCTTGGTCTCGAGCGACGCGGCGCCCTCCTCGCCAAGGTCCTCCATCGTGTAGCCGAAGGTCTCGATGTAGCGCTCGTCCCAGCCCGGTGGAACGAGCACGTTGATCGTCCACGGCATCACCTCGCGCAGCAGGTCGGCCACCGCATGCGGGACCTCCGGGTCCATCTTGCGCAGGTCCGAGAGCAGCTTCACGCCGAAGCCGATGTGCCGCTGCTCGTCGGCGGCGACGTTCTGCATGCCCTCGCGGAAACCCGGCAGCAGGTCGCGGTCCTCCAGGTAGCTGGCGATGAAGTGCTGGCCGGGCTGGGCGAGCGTCGCCTCGATGATCACGTGGTAGAGCGTCACCGCGGCGGCGAGCTGCGGGATCGAGGGGTTGCGGCGCAGCTCATCGCACATCGTCTCGAGCCGGGCGAAGACCTTCTTGAAGCCCCAGGTGAGCTGCGGCTCGATCGCGCTCAGCCCGTCGGCGACGCGGTCGCCGCCGATGCCCACGACCTCCTTCATGAAGCGGTTGAAGAAGACGGCGTGGCGCGCCTCGTCGGCCTGCTGCGTGGCGAGGAAGTACTTCTGCTCCTCGAGCGGCGCCGCGTCGATGTACGGGGAGAGGCCGTCGGTGACCGCGTCCTCGCCCCAGAAGAAGAGCGAGTAGTTCCAGACCGCCGCCTTGCGATCGAACTCGGTGAAGTCCGTCTTCCACTGCTCGGCGTCCTTGGAGAAGTCGATCCCCATGGCGCTCCAGTTCCCCTGCTCCCAGCGCCGGTAGAGCCCCTCGTAGGTGATGTTGTCGAGCGGGCTGTGGGTGGTCGGCAAGCTGGTGGTCATGCGGCCGGTCTCCTCCACTTCGTACATATCGAGGACACAGGCAATGTAACCGTCGCATAGGCTCGCCGGCGTGAGCGGCGAGCTTGCGATGGTCGGGGGGATCGCCTACCGCGAAGCGGGGGGCGCGGAGGATCCCGCGGTCCTGCTCCTCCACGGCTATCCCCAGTCCTCCTTCATGTGGCGCGACATGCTGCCGGTGGTGGCCGCCGCCGGCATGCGGGCGATCGCGCCGGACTTCCCGGGCTTCGGCGACTCTCCGCCCGACCCGCCCGGCACCTGGGAGCGCCAGGTGGAGGCGGTGGAGCGCCTCCACTCGAGCCTGGGGCTCGGGCCGGTGGTGCTGGTGGTCCACGACTGGGGAGGCCTGATCGGTCTGCGCTGGGCCTGCGAGCACCCGGACGCGGTACGCGCGCTCGTGATCTCCGACACCGGCTTCTTCCCGGACGGCCGCTGGCACGGGATGGCGCGGGCGTTCCGCACCAAGCAGGTCGGCGAGGAGCTGATCGAGCGGATCGAGCACACCGCCTTCGAAGCGGTCATGCGCCAAGGCTCTCCCGGTCTGGGCGACGAGGCGATCGAGGAGTACTGGAAGTGCTTCGCCGACGCGGAGCGCCGGCGCGGGCAGCTCGAGCTCTACCGCTCGGGCGATTTCGAGAAGCTCGCGGCTTACGAGGGGAAGCTGGCGGCGCTCGGTGTGCCGGCTCTCATGCTGTGGGGTGAGAAGGACCCCTTCGCCCCGATCGCGGGCGCCTACCGGTTCCTGCGCGAGATGCCCCACGGGGAGGTTGTGACCGTGGAGGGCTCGGGCCACTTCGTGTGGGACGACGAGCCCGAGCGGTGCGCCGCCGCGCTCGGCGCGTTCCTCCGTTCTCTGTAGCGCCCGGCCGCAGACCGCCGGTCTCTCGGCGGCCACCCCGCGCGGTCACGCACCACAGCGGTGACCGCCACCCCTGCTGCCAGAATCGACGGCGTGGATCAGCTCTTCGAGGAGGAAGGAGCGCCGAACGGCGGGAGCGGCGTGCCGACCGGCGACAAGCCGCTGGCCGCCCGCATGCGCCCGGTGACGCTCGACGAGTACGTGGGGCAGGAGCACCTGCTGGAGAAGGGGTCGGCGCTGCGCGCGGCGATAGAGGACGGGCACCCCCACTCGATGGTGCTCTACGGGCCTCCGGGAACCGGCAAGACGACGCTCGCGCGACTGATGGCGCTGCACGCGCAGGCGGCGTTCGAGGAGGTCTCGGCCGTCAACGCAGGCCGCAAGGAGGTTCGCGACGTGCTCGAGCGCGCCGCCCACCGGCGCGAGACGAACGGCGTGGGGACGATCTTCTTCCTGGACGAGATCCACCGCTTCAACAAGGCGCAGCAGGACACCCTCCTGCCCGCGGTGGAGGAGGGCCTCGTGTGGCTCGTCGGAGCCACCACGGAGAACCCGTACTTCGAGGTGAACTCGGCGCTCCTCTCGCGCTGCCGCATCTACGAGCTCCACGCGCTCGAGGAGGCCCATGTGCTGGCGCTGCTGCGGCGGGCGCTGGAGGACCCGGAGCGCGGCGTGACCGATCCGCCGGAGGTCGACGAGGCGGCGCTCGAGTTCCTCGCCGCGCGCGCCGGGGGCGACGCGCGCACCGCGCTGGCCGCGCTCGAGCTCGCCTGCGAGACCGCCGCGAGCGAGGCCGGCGGTACGGGCGACGAGCCGGACGGCGACGATCCGCCGGAGCGCGGCACGGTGACGCTCGAGCGGGCCGAGGACGCGCTCCAGCGCCGTGCCGTCCTCTACGACAAGGGCGGCGACCAGCACTACGACTTCATCTCCGCCTGGATCAAGGCGACCCGCGGCTCCGACCCGGACGCCTCGCTGCTCTACCTGGCCTCGATGCTCGAGGGCGGCGAGGACGTGCGCTTCATCGCGCGGCGGATGGTGATCCTCGCGAGCGAGGACATCGGCAACGCCGATCCCCAGGCGCTGCTGATCGCGACGGCCGCGGCCCAAGCCGTCGACCGCGTCGGGCTGCCGGAGTGCTCGCACGCCCTGGCCCAGGCCACCGTGTACCTGGCGCTTGCGCCCAAGTCGAACGCCTCCTACGTGGGCCTGAACAAGGCGCGCGCCTGGGTGCAGGAGAACGGCGCGCCGATCCCGCCCGACTACCTGCGCGACTCGCACTACCCGGGCGCGAAGAAGCTGGGGCGCGGCGAGGGATACGACTACCCCCACGACCACCCCGAGGGCACCTCGCCGCAGGAGCTGCTGCCCGACACCGCCAGCGGCACGCGCTTCCTCGAGCTGTCCGAGCACGGCGAGGAGCGCGAGCTGGCGGAGCGCCTCGACCGGATCCGCCGCGCTCGCAAGCGCTGACGGGATCCCCGCCTTCGGTCACAATGACCCGATGGCAACCAAGTCGCAGCCCGGAACCGGTCAGCTCGAGTCGTTCAGCCCGATCGACGGTCGTCGCCTCGGAGCCGTGCCGACCATCACCCCGGACCAGGTGCAGGCGGTGGTCGACGACGTCGCGGAGGTCCAGCCCTTCTGGGCCGCCCTGCCGGTAGAGGAGCGCGCTCGCTACATGCGCCGCGCCGGGCAGGTGGTGATCGACTCGCTCGAGGTGCTCTCGGAGCTGCTCACGCGCGAGCAGGGCAAGCCGCGCAACGAGTCGTACGTGATGGAGCTGGTGCCCACGATCGACGCCCTCAACTGGGTGGCCGACGCCGGCCCGGAGATCCTCGCCGACGAGAAGGTGAAGCTGCCGATCTGGGTCAAGCAGAAGCAGGCGCGCTTCACCTACGAGCCGCTCGGCGTGGTCGGCGTGATCGCCCCCTGGAACTACCCGTGGTCGATCCCGATGGGCGAGGTCGCGATCGCGCTGATGTGCGGCAACGGCGTAGTGCTCAAGCCGGCCTCGCTGACGCCGCTGATCGGCCAGAAGATCCAGGAGGTCTTCGAGCGCGCCGGGCTGCCCGAGGGGCTGGTGCGGACCGTCCACGGAGGCGGTGCGGTGGGCCAGGCGCTGGTCGAGTCCAGCGCCTCGAAGATCTTCTTCACCGGGTCCGTGGAGGTGGGCCGCGGAGTTGGCGTGGCCTGCGCCGAGCGAATGAAGGGCTCGGTGCTCGAGCTCGGCGGCAAGGACCCGATGATCGTGCTCTCGGACGCCAACCTGGCGAACGCCGTGTCGGGCGCGCTGTGGGGCGGCTTCGCCAACGCCGGGCAGACGTGCAGCGGGATCGAGCGCGTCTACGTGATGCGCGACGTGGCCGAGCAGTTCACCGAGGAGCTGGTGAGCGGCGCGCAGGCGCTGCACGTGGGCGATCCGATGGACTGGAACACCGAGATCGGCCCGATGATCTCCAAGGAGCAGCACGACCTGGTGGTCGAGCTGGTGGACGACGCGGTGGCGAGCGGCGCGACGCTGCGCTGCGGCGGCCCGACGGCGCCGCCCGACGGCGGGACCGGCCACTGGTTCGCGCCGGCGGTGCTTACGGGCGTGACGCACGACATGCGGATCATGCGCGAGGAGATCTTCGGGCCCGTCGTCCCCGTGATGTCGGTCGATTCCGAGGACCGGGCGATCGAGCTGGCCAACGACTCCGAGTTCGGCCTGGGAGCGTCGGTCTGGACCACGGACCACGCGCGCGGCGACCGCATCGCCCGGCGGATCGAGTCCGGCATGGTCTGGATCAACGACCACATGTACTCGCACGGCGTGTGCTCCTGCGCCTGGGGCGGCGTGAAGGACTCGGGCCTCGGCCGCTCGCACTCGAGGTTCGGCTTCTACGAGTGCGTCAGCGTCAAGCAGCTCACCTACGAGCCCGGCCTGACCCGCAACTTCTGGTGGCACCCCTACGACAGCTCGCTCGGCCGCGGGATGCACGAGGCCGCGCACCTGCTCTACGGGCGCGACTCGAGCAAGGCCGCCGCCCTGCGCCGCGGCGCCCGCTCGTTCGCTCGCCTCGCCGTCAAGACCCTGCGCCGCTGAGCGGCGTCGGGGCTCGCCTAGACTTGGCTGCATGCCAGCCGCCGCCTATGCGGGCAAGGAGTGCGTCTGCCAGCTCCGCAGAGGGATCTGCGACCAGAGCTGCGTGCAGGGCATGCTCGATACGCCCTTCTACATCGCCTGCCTGAAGCTCGAAGGGCGCAAGTGCCTGGTGGTCGGCGGCGGTGACATCGGCCTCGAGAAGGTTGAGGGGCTGCTGGCCTGCAACGGCGAGGTGACGCTGGTCGCGCCCGACGCGATCGACACGCTGCGCGACCTCGCCGCCGAGGGCTCGATCCACTGGGAGCGGCGCGCCTATGAGCCCTCCGACCTCGAGGGCACGTTCATGGTGATCGCCGCCACCAACGACACCGACGTGAACATCGGCATCTACGAGGACGCCGAGAAGCGGGCGATGCTCGCCAATGTGGTCGACGTGCCGCCGCTCTGCAACTTCATCCTCCCGGCGATCGTGCGCACCGGCCCGCTGGCGATCGCGATCTCCACCGCGGGCGCCTCGCCGGCGCTGGCGAAGCGGATCCGCAACCAGATCGCCGAGGAGTACGGCGAGCCCTACGCGAAGCTCGCGGTGATGCTCAACGAGGTCCGCGGCTGGGCCAAGGGCACGCTGCCCACCTACCAGGACCGCAAGGCCTTCTTCGAGTCGATCGTCAACGGCGAGCCGGACCCGGTCGAGCTGCTGCGCGTCGGCGACGAGGCCGCCGTTCAGGACCTGATCGTCGCCGCACAGCGCACCGCCACCCCCGCCTAACGGCCCGGCTCAACGCGACCCCCGCCTAGCCTGGCCCGGCTCAACGCGACCCCCGGCTTAGCCGCCCAGCCCCGACTCGCCCCAGCACGGCCCGCTGGGTGCATCCCTTTCCTCTAGAACCAAATTCTAGAATTTGGTTCTAGTTCTGGGAACACCACGCCCCGTGCCGTACATCCGCCCTCGCAGGGGCAGCGCAGGTTGGAGGCCGACCGGTACTGTCGCGCCCTGTGGACACAGTGGCCGCGATCGAGTTGGAGGGCGTCGAGCGGCGCTATGGCGACCGAGTGGCGCTGGCGGACGTGTCGGTGCGCCTCGAAGCGAGGCAGACGCTGGCAGTGCTCGGCTCGAACGGAGCGGGCAAGACGACGCTGGTGCGGATGCTCGCCACGCTCCTGCGGCCTCACGGGGGAACGGTGCGCGTGCTCGGCTGCACGCTGCCCGACGAGGCCTGGAAGGTGCGCGGGCGCATCGGCTACCTGGGCCACGACCCGCTGCTCTACCGGGAGCTGACGGGCAGGGAGAACCTTCGCTACCAGGCGCGCCTGCACGGGGTCGACGAAGAGCGGGTGGAGGAGCGGCTCGCCGCCGTGGGCCTCGAGCGCCGGGGCGACGAGCCGGTACGCGACCTCTCGAAGGGGATGGTGCAGCGGCTGGCGGTGGCGCGGGCGACGCTGCATGACCCGAGCCTGCTGCTGCTCGACGAGCCGCGGGCGAACCTCGACCCGGCCGCAGCGGAGCAACTGGAGCCGCTGATCGGGCGCGCGTCGGGCTGCACGCGCGTGCTGGTGACCCACAACGTGGAGGGCGGGCTCGCCGAGGCCGACGTGGCGTTGGGGCTGCGCGGCGGGAAGCAGGTCTTCTGCCGTCCCACGCAGGACATCGACGCGGCGACCGCGCGGGAGCTCTACTCGTGATCCGCACGGCGCGCGCGATCCTGCGCAAGGACCTCGCCATAGAGATGCGCACCAAGGAGTCGGTGCCGGCGATGACGCTGTTCACAGTCACCGCGTTCGTCCTCTTCCACTTCGGGCTCGACCGCGATTCGCTCGACGGCTCGCTCGCCTCCGGGGTGCTCTGGGTGACCCTGCTGCTGGCCGCCGTGATCGGGGTCTCGCGCCTGTTCGCGATCGAGCGCGAGGAGGGCGGGATCGACTCGCTGCTGCTCGCCCCGGTCGATCGCACGGCGCTCTGGCTCGCGAAGGCGACGGCGCTGTTCCTCTACCTCACGCTGCTCGAGATCGTGGCGGTCCCGGCATTCGGTCTGCTGCTGCTGGGACCGGACCTCTTCGCGGCCCTGCCGGTGCTCGTCCCGGTGCTGCTGATGGCCAACGTCGGGCTGGCCGCGGTGGGCGCGCTGGTGTCCGCGCTTGCCGCCGAAACGCGCGCGAGAGAGCTGATCGTGCCGCTGCTGCTGCTCCCGCTGGTGGTGCCGCTGCTGATCGCGGCGGCGTCGGTGAGCGAGCCTCTGCTGCGCGGCGATCAGGCTCCGGAGGACTTGGGGCGCTGGCTGGGGCTGCTCAGCCTCTACGATGTGGTCTTCGTGCTGATCGCTGTCGGTGTGTTCGACTTCCTGCTGGACGACTAGAACCTAGATGTACTCAAAGGGCTTCAAGCCGCTCTCGATCGCCATGGTGGCGATGATGACCCTCGCGCTGGCGCTCGTCTTCTTCTACGCGCCCAACGACGCCGACCAGGGCTTCGTGCAGAAGATCTTCTACGTCCACGTGCCGCTGGCGATCGTGGCGCTCTGCGGGTTCGTCGCGGGCGGCATCATGGCGATCAAGCACCTGCGCACCGGCGACCGCTCGTGGGACATGCGCTCATACGTCGCGATCCACATGTCGATCATCTTCGGGACCATCGTGCTGATCACCGGCGCGATCTGGGCGAAGGCCGCGTGGGGCCACTGGTGGGTCTGGGATGAGCCGGTGCTCGTGTCCTTCCTCGTGGTGTTCCTCCTCTACTGCGTCTACTACCCGCTGCGCTTCTCGATCGAGGATCCCGAGCGCCAGGCGCGCTACTCCTCGGTGTTCGCGATCGCCGCCGGCGCGTTCGTGCCGATCAACTTCGCGGCCGTGCGGATGGCGGAGGCCTTCACCCACCCGCGCGTCCTCTCGCAGACCGGCGGCAGCATGCCCGGCGAGATGCGGCTGACCTTCTTCGTCTCGATCATCGCCGTGACGCTCCTCTTCGTGACGCTGTGGAAGCTCGAGATGACCGCCAAGCACGCCTCGATGCAGCTCAAGCGGCTGCGCACCCGGCTGGAAGCGGCGGCCTGAGCGATGCCCGCGCTGCCGCTCGACGAAGCCGGGAAGTACATCGCGGGCGCATACGTCGTCTTCTTCTCGCTGGTCGTCCTCTACGTGGCGATCATCGGCGCGAAGATCGCGCGCATCGAGGGTCAGATCAGCGACCTGCTCGACACCTTGGACGAACGAGACGCGAAGTCCGTGGAAGCGCCTGGCGCGAAGTCGGTGGAAGCGCCCGACGCGAGGCTGGTGGAGGAGGCCTCACGATGAGTGCCGGGCTGCTCGCGCTGGGGGTCTCCCACAAGACGGCGCCGCTCGCCGTGCGCGAACGGCTTGCACTGCCCGAGGGACGCGCGAGCGCCGTGCTCGACGAGCTGACCTCGCTCGAGCAGATCCACGAGGCGGTCGCCATCTCGACCTGCAACCGCACCGAGCTCTACCTCGTCGCAACCGACGACGTGACCGCGGAGAGCGCCGCGCTCTCCCTGCTGGCGCGCGAGGCCGACATCCCTCCGACCCAGCTGGCGAGCGCCCTCTACTCGCACCGCGACTCGGACGCCGTGCGCCACCTCTTCTCGGTCTCCGCCGGCCTCGACTCAATGATCGTCGGAGAGGCCGAGATCCAGGGTCAGGTGAAGCGCGCCTACGAGCTGGCGCTCGTCGGCGGGGCGACCGGGCCGATCACGAACCGCCTCTTCCACGCCGCGCTCGCCGCCGGCAAGCGCGTGCGCACCGAGACCGGCGTCGGCCGCTCGCGCATCTCGATATCGACCGTAGCCGCGGAGCTCGCATGCCGAGGGCTCGGCGTCGGACCCACATCGGGTGCGTCGGCCGACGCGCGCTGCCCGGCTGGGGGCGACGCCGAAGGCGAGCTGCCAGCGCAGCACCCTCGAGCCGAAGACCTGCCGGCGCAGCAGCGGCAAACCGGCGACCTCTCGGAGCGCCGCGTCCTCGTGATCGGAGCCGGCGAGCAGGGCGAGCGGACCGCGCAGGCGCTGAAGGACCGCGGCGCACACGCCGTGTTCGTAGCCAACCGCCACTACGACCGTGCGCTCGGCCTGGCCGAGCGCTATTCCGGGTCGGCGGTTCCCCTCGACGAGCTGCCGAACGAGCTGGCGGTGGCCGACATCGTCGTCAGCTGCACCTCCTCGCCCCACCAGCTCGTGGGCCGCGAGGAGCTCGCACTGGTGCTCGAAGGGCGGGAGGAGCAGCCGCTGGTGATCATCGACATCGCCGTGCCGCGCGACATCGATCCCACCGTCCGCGACCTCCCCGGCGTGACCCTCTACGACATGGACGACCTCGAGCACGAGGTCGCGCGCAACATCTCGGTGCGCCAGGGCGAGGCCGAGCGGGCGCGGGTGCTCGTAGATCGAGACGTCGAGCGCTTCGACGGCTGGCTCGCGAGCCTCGACGTGCTGCCCACGATCCGCGGCCTGCGCGAGCGCGCCGACGCGATCGTCGCGCAGGTGCTCGCCGAGAACGCGCCGCGCTGGGAATCGCTCAGCGAGGCCGACCGCGAGCGCGTCGCGGCGATGAGCCGCGCGCTCGTCGCTCGGCTCTTCCACGAGCCGACGATGCGGCTGCGCGACGGCGCCGAGGACGAATCGTCCTACACGCACGTGGCCGCTCTGCGCGAGCTGTTCGGCCTCGACGCCGGCCTGCCGCCGCTCGACGACGAGCAGCCTCCGGCCGAGGTCACAGAGCTCGGCTCGCACCGTCGCCGACGGCGCAGCTAGCAGCCACCCCGTGCCTCTCCGCCTCGGCACTCGCGGCAGCGCCCTCGCCGTGGCCCAGTCGACGATCGTCGCTCGCTCGCTTGAGCAGCTCGGGGCCGATGTCGAGCTCGTGACGATCACGACCTCCGGCGACGAGACTGCCCCGAAGCCCGCCACCGAGGACAAGGCTCGCTTCGTCAAGGAGCTCGAGCAGGCGCTGCTGGCAGAGGAGATCGACCTGGCGGTGCACTCTGCCAAGGACGTGCCGGGCGAGCTGCCGGAGGGGCTGGAGATCGTCGCCGTGCCCGAGCGCGCCGATCCCCGAGACGCGCTCTGCCTGGCGTCGCCGCTGGCGGCGGCCGACCCCGCCCCGGACGCTCCCGCCGCGCAGGCGCTCGCCGCGCTTCCCCACGGGGCGACTGTCGGCACGGCGAGCCTGCGCCGCCGCGCCCAGCTGCTCGCGCTGCGGCCCGACCTCGAGCTGCACGATCTCCGAGGCAACGTCGACACCCGCCTGCGCCGCCTCGAAGAGGGCCGCTACGACGCGATCGTGCTCGCCGCGGCCGGGCTCGAGCGCCTCGATCTCTCAGCGGCCGGCCGGCCGCTGCCCCTCAGCGCGCTGACCCCGGCGCCCGGCCAGGGCTGCCTCGCGCTCGAGGCCCGCACCGGCGACGAGCCCATCCGCAAGCTCGCCAGCCGCCTCACGGACTTCCGGGCCTTCGCCCGCCTTACCGCCGAGCGCGCCCTCGTCTCGGCCATCGGCGCGACCTGCCACACCCCCGTCGGCGCCCACGCCACGATCGAGAACCACACGGTCATCGTCCTCCGCGCATTCGTCGGCACGCCCGACGGCGCCACCTGGATCCGCGACGAGGTCCGCGGCCTCGCCGACGATCCCCAGTCCGTCGGCGCCGCGGGCGCGGAGCGCCTGATCGCCAGCGGCGCCCGGGAGATCCTCGCTGCGGCAGAGACCTCCTCCGCGGCCTAGGGGAAGGACTGGCCGGCGACCCGCCTAGCGCGGGAAGACGTACTCGACGATGTTGGTATGCAGTACGTCGTCCGGCGCCAGCTCGAGGAAGAGACGCCGTCCGGCCACGGAGACGATCACCGTCGCCGCGTGCTGCCCGCCGTCGCTGTAGTAGCCGATAGCACCCACGGGGGGAGTGGCGCCAGGGCTCGCCAGCGTGACGATCCTCAGCCGGCGATCCCGCGACGACGTCCGCCAGAGCAGCCCGTCCGTTTCCTCCAGCAGCTGCGTCGGCGTTAGGTACCCGTTCTCTCCTGGGCGGCCCTCGCGATCGGCGAACAGCAGCAGGCTCTGGAGGTTGAACGCCTTCTCCTCCTCATCCAGGTGAACCGCCCCCGCCTGGGTGATCGGAATCGCGACGATCAGGCGCCGCGGATAGCGGGTGGTGGTGTCACCGCGCACGACCTTGCGTGCGGGCAGCAGCACGCTGCAGTAGTCGCGGCCGAGGCCATCTGCCGTGTGCAGCGGCTGGCGGCGCTTGGCCGCCCGCATGACCGTCTTCCTGCGGCTGCTCCTTGTCCCATTGCCCGTGTCCTTGGGCATGCCCACGCAGTCGACGACGATCCGCTTCCCGGCAATCCTTTTGTAGAGCGGCGCGGCGCGCTTGCTGAAGACGATCACCATCAAACCCTTCTGCCGCTCGACGCGCACGCCATCCGCCTTCCCGACCGGAAGCGAATCGGCAGCCGCGGAGCCGGGAGCGGCCAATGCGATTGCGACGCAGATTGGCCCGAGCAGGCCCGCTATCTCCCTCTGCCCTCGCATCTGCGTCGAAACCCTAAAGGGATCGCCCGGGGCGCAGCGAGCAGCGGTAGCGTTGTGGGCGATGTCGGGCCAAGGGATCGTCTATCTGGTCGGCGCAGGCCCTGGGGATCCCGGCCTGATGACCGCCCGCTCGCTCGAGCTGATCGCCGAGGCCGACGCGATCCTCTACGACCGGCTGATCCCGGCGACAGCGCTCGACGGGGCGCGCGAGGACTGTGAGCTGCACTACGTGGGCAAGGCGCCGGGCAACGCGGCGATGAGTCAGGAGGCGATCGGCGAGCTGCTCGTTGAGCTGGGCCTTGCCGGCAGACGGGTCGTGCGCCTGAAGGGCGGCGACCCCTTCGTGTTCGGCCGCGGCGGCGAGGAGGCCGAGGCTCTGCGCGCGGCCGGCGTGCCGTTCGAGGTGGTGCCGGGCATCACGGCTGGAGTAGCCGCGTCGGCCTATGCAGGCATCCCCGTGACCCACCGCAACGCCGCCTCCGCCGTCGCCTTCGTGACCGGTCACGAGGACCCGGACAAGCCCGAGAGCGCGCTCGACTGGAAGGGCCTCGCGAAGTTCCCCGGCACGCTCGTCTTCTACATGGGCGTGAAGAACCTGCCGCTGATCGCCGCCGGGCTGATCGCCGCCGGGCGCGACCCGCACGAGCCCGCCGCCGTCGTGAGGCGCGGAACCCTGCCCGATCAGCGCACCGTCACCGGCATGCTCTCGAGCATCGCCGAGAACGTCGCGGAGGCGGGGCTGAAGGCTCCCGCGATAACGGTCGTGGGCCCCGTCGCCGGACTGCGCGACACCCTGGCCTGGGTGGAGCGGCGGCCGCTCCACGGCCGCCGCGTGGCCGTCACGCGGGCGCGGGCCCAAGCGAGCGGGCTGGCCGCCCGGCTCCGGGCGCTCGGCGCCGACGTCGTCGAGACCCCCGCCATCCGGATCGAGCCCCGCCCGGTGGAGGGCGAGATCGCCGCCGCCCTCGATTCGATCGCCGACTACTCGCTGGTGTGCCTCACGAGCACGAGCGGCGTCGCCCTCTTCTTCGAGGCGCTCGCGGCCAAGGGGCTTGATGCCCGCGCGCTGGCCGGATCGATCGTGGCGGCGATCGGGCCGGGCACAGCGCGCGAACTGGAGCAGCATGGCGTGCGGGCCGATGTGGTGCCGTCACGGTCGATCGCCGAGGCCCTGGTCGAGGCGCTCGCGGACACCCCCGTCGAAGGCCGGCGGGTCCTCGTGGCGCGAGCCGCCGAGGCTCGTGACGTGCTGCCGGACGCGCTGCGCGCGCGCGGGGCCGCCGTGGACGACCTGGCTCTCTACGACACGGTCGTCGAGCCGCTGTCCGAGGAGCAGCTGGCAGCCCTCGCCGACGTCGACTACGTGACCTTCACCTCCGCGTCGACGGTGCGCAACCTCCTCGGCTCGCTGACCGGCGCGGGTGGCGCGGCCGACGCGGGTGGCGAGGGAGGCGGAGCCGAATCGGCCGTTGCGAGCCTCGCGGGTGCGCGCATCGTCTCGATCGGCCCGGTGACGAGCGAGAAGGCCAGGGAGCTCGGTCTGGAGGTCCATGTGGAGGCCGAGCGCCACGACGTCGACGGCCTGATCGACGCGCTCACCGCCGACGCCGCACCTTCCACCACCGCCGACGCCGCGACCTCCACGAGCGCCGACCCCCGACTCGAGGACGCCTCATGACGATCACGATGCTCACCGACTACGGGCACGACGACGAGTTCGTCGGTGTCTGCCACGGGGTGATCGCCTCGATAGCGCCGGATGCGCGGGTGGTGGACGTGACGCACGGGATACCGCGCCACGACGTGCGGCGTGGCGCGATCGTGCTGCGCAATGCGCTGCCGTACCTGCCGCAGGGGATCCACGTCGCCGTGGTCGACCCGCAGGTGGGCACCGAGCGACGAGCGCTGGCGCTGCGCTGCGAGAACGGCCAGGTGCTCGTGGGGCCCGACAACGGCCTGCTGTCCCTCGCCTGGCAGCAGGCGGGTGGGATCGCCCTCGCCGTAGATATCACGCGCTCGCCGCACCGGCTGGAGCCCGTCTCGGCGACCTTTCACGGCCGTGACGTCTTCGCGCCCGTCGCCGCCCACCTCGCGGCCGGCGCGGAGCTGGCAGACGCCGGCGATCTGCTCGATCCCTCAACGCTCGAGGAGATCCGGCTCCCCCGCTCCATGGTGGAGAGCGACGGCACCCTCGTCGCACACGCGATCTCGATCGACAGCTTCGGCAACGTCGCGCTCAACGTGACGCACGGCGAGGTGGCGGGGACCGGCCTCAGGCTCGGCGAAGCGGTGGACATCGAGGCCAAGGGCATGCGGATCAACGGCCACTTCGTGAGCACCTTCGCCGACGTCGAGCCGGGCGCGGCGATCGTCTACGAGGACGCCTACCGCACGCTGGCGATCGCCATCAACCGCGGCAGCGTCGCGTTCGAGATGGACCTCGCGACCGATGACGAGGTTCGGCTGCGGCCACGATGATCGGCCGCACCGCTCCGATCGCCGTACGGGCACGATGATCGGCCTGCCGCACGTCCATCACCGCAGCACCGACTCGACCAACGAGCGCGCCAAGGCGCTCGCCAACGAGGGCGCCGGCCACGGCACGCTCGTCACCGCCGACGAGCAGACCGCGGGCCGCGGTCGCCAGGGGCGAACCTGGAGCGCGGCGCCCGGTGAGGCGCTCTTGATGTCGGTGATCGTCCGCGACCTCGAGCCCCGCCACGCGCTGCTGCCGCTGATGGCTGCGCTGGCGGTCTGCGAGGCCGTCGAGCAGGTCGCAGGCGATACGGCTCCCACCGACACGCCCGCCACACCGCCTCCCCACTGCCTGATCAAGTGGCCGAACGACGTCTGGCTGGACCGGCGCAAGCTGAGCGGGATCCTGGTGGAGGCTCGGCCGGCCGCGGGTTGGGCGATCCTCGGCATCGGGATCAACACCGGGGTGCGCGAGTTCCCAGCCGAGCTGCGCGACACGGCCGCATCCCTCCGGCTGGCAAGCCCCGGCGAGGCGCTCGCTCCGCTCGTCTCCCGGATCGAGCGCTGGATCGCCGCCGACAAGCAGACGGTGCTCGCGGCGTGGCGCGAGCGCGACGCGCTGCTGGACTCACCGGTCCGCTGGGGCACGAGCGCCGGAGCAGACGGCGCTAGCGAAGGGGTCGCGCGCGGCGTGGACGACGAGGGCGCGCTCCTGGTTGAGACCAGCTCGGGCGAGATCCTCGCGCTGGACGCCGGCGAAGTCCATCTCGCGCGGCCTCCGGCCAGCTAGCTCGACGGGCTGCTCGGCTCGCCCGCCGACTTGGCGTTGGCGGCCTTGGCGGCGCGCGCCGCCCTCGAGGACCTCGAACGCGAAGCCTTGGAGGGAGCTGATCCTGAACGTCCTGAGCCGGTCTCCGCGGCAGCCGAGCCGTTGCCGGCGCCGTTAGGCGCAGCGCCCGTCGAGCCGGCGGCCGTCCCGGCAGCCCCAGCCCCGGCACCCTTCTTGCGCCGACGGCCACCGCGCTTGCGGCGGCCCTTCGGGAAGTTGCGCAGCAGGTCGCGGGCAACCGCCTGCGGCTTGCGGGCGATGCGCATGCGAGCCCCGTCGAGCACCTGCTGGGCCTCCGGGGTGTGCGCCAGCGCAGCGGCCAGCAGAGCGGTGGAGAGACGGCGGTCGTGCTGGCGCGAGGCCTGCACCAGCCGCCGGGCGTTGCGCGCGTGAGCGCCGCCCGAGGAGTTCACGAGCAGGCCGAGCAGGCGCTTGGTCTCCGGCCAGCGGGACACGGCGTACTCCTCGTGAACCTCGCGGCTGTACTCGGCCAGGTGCCAGACCCAGCGCGCGGCCTGGTCGCGGCGTCCCATGGGGCGCTCCGCCAGGGCCTGCAGCAGCGTCTTTACGCCTTCGCGGCGCTCGTCGCGCGACCATCCGCCCACGAGCTCGACCGCCTCGTCGAACGCCTCCGGGTCCTTGAGCTGACCGACCTCCTGAAGCGCTCGCACGCGCAGCTGCGTGTTGCGGTTGCGCTGGAGGCAGGTGATGAGGAACTTGCGGCGCAGCTCGCCGGTGGCGTCGAAGTGCAGCATCGCCTTCGCGCGGCGCCAGTTGTTGGAGGCGACACGCGCGCCCGCCAGCTGGGACCAGGCGCCCTGCTCGTCCCAGGAGAGGTGCTCCACGGCGATCCGCCACAGCTCGCGCTCGAACACCTGCGCGCGCCGCTCGGGATCGTCGGTCACGGGGAGCACGCGGCGCTCCACGCGCAGGCGCCGCCCGCGGCCGCGCCGGACCGGGCCGACGACGATCGCGCCGCCGCGGTAGACGTCGCGGTCCAGCAGCGAGTGGAGCGTCACTACCGGGTCGTCGTTGGTCGTCGCCGGGTGGACGAAATCGACGACGATGCCCGCCTCCTTGCCCGGCTGGCGGCGGGTCACTCGACCAACGCGCTGCTGGTAGATGCGCTTTGAGGCGGTCGGAGCGAGGTGCATGCAGACGGTCGCCCGCGGCGAGTTCCAGCCCTCGGCGAGCAGCTGGGCGTTCACCAGGACGTCGATCTCCCCGCGCTCGTAGGCGGCGAGGATGCGGGTCAGCTCGCGCTTGGGCGTCTCGCCCGAGACGGACTTGGCCTTGATGCCGGCGGCGCGGAAGGCCTCGGCGACGTTGTGCGCGTGCGCCACGCCGGCCGAGTACACGACGCCCGGCAGATCCTTGAAGCGCACCTTGTAGAGGTCGGCGATCGCGAGGTTGAACGGCGTCTGGTCGAGCAGCTTCGCGAGCTCTTCCTGATCGAAGTCCTGATCGACCTCGCCCTTGCGCAGCGGCACCTTCGAGATCGAGCGGACGCCGACGCCCGGCGGGATGCGCACGCTGCGCAGCGGGGCGATCACGCCGCGGCGGGCGGCCTGGGCGAGATCGAAGCGCGAGGTCTGCGTGGGGAAGAGGTCTGTGACGTGGCGCGCGATCAGCGCGCCGGTCGCAGTCATGCCCACGAAGACAGGGCCGTCCCACTGGCGGATCGAGGCGCTCGTCTTCTCGCCGAGCGCGGTGTGCGCCTCATCGCAGATGACCACCGTGTACGCGTCGGAGATCTTGCCCGCGTTGCGCACGTACCACTGGTAGGTCTCGACGGTGACCGGGCCCTCAACGGGAACCTTGTCCTTGTTCAGCAGAGCCCCGCAGATGCGCTTGCGGTAGCCCCGGTCCTTCAGCTCGCCGTGGAACTGATCGACGAGGTTGCGGCGGTGGGTGAGGATCAGCACGCCTCCGGTACGGGAGGCTTCCACGAAGCCGAGCGCCGCCACCGTCTTGCCGGCACCCGTCGCGTGCTCGAACCAGAAGCGCCGTGCGGCGCCCGGATCGTCCTTGAGCGCGTCGGCCGCGACCTCCTCTTCCACCTCCTCGCCCTCATCCCAGTCGAGCGGCTCCTCGTCCTCCACCAGGTCCTCGTCGCCCTCGATCTCCACCTCGCCGCTCGGGAGCTCCTCCACGATCTCCGGCGCCGCGGCGAGCGCGGCCCGGTCGGACACGGCCTGGGACTCGGCGGTCAGCGCGATCAGCGTGCCCGAGAGGGCGTCCACCTGATGCGCCGAAAGCACCGTGCCGTCCACGAGCGTCGGCTCCTCCTGGGAGAGCACCCGCTCCAGGCCGAGGATCAGCGACCAGCGCCGGCGCCACTCCACAGAGGGCTCCTTGCGGCCATCGGCGATCTCCGCGAGCGCCGCGTCGAGCGCGCCGCGGCGGGCGGTGCGCTCGGCAAGCGCGATGCCCTCGTCCTCTCCTTCGAGCACGAACGGCTCGCGCGCGAAATCTTCGGCGCGTTTCAGATCGACGCCGGAGACCGGCGGCGACACAGCATCGGAAGTGCTCTCAGCCATTGGCGGCTTTCGTTCTCTTGGAGAAGAGCGGGCCGATCTGCCTCCGCTCGGAGAGTCGTCACGGTGCAGAGGTCCGCCTCTGGTGCGCCCGCTCTGTGACCTGCGGTTGAGCGGTACACACAGCGCATACTTCGCGCTGGTTCTGTACCTATTACAGCACAGGATGAGGCGTTTCCACACCACTGCCGTCTGCGCGGCGGCATTCACGAGCTTCGCGGTGGCCCTGGGCGGATGCGGAAGCGAGGAGCCGAAGGGCAACTCGGTCTCCGGCCAAGAGGTCCGCAAGGCCCTCGCGGGCGCTCCCGCCCCCCTCGCGGCGGTGCACGATCAGGCCAACGAGCTGCTCGACGGAGGGCCAGATGCGTTCGAGCGCAGGCTCGCCGAGCTGAAGGGCCACCCGGTCGTGGTCAACAGGTGGGCGGCCTGGTGCGAGCCCTGCCGCCGCGAGTTCCCGCACTTCCAGCGCCAGGCCCTGGAGCACGGCAAACGGGTCGCGTTCCTCGGCGTGGACGTCCAGGACAACGACGGCGACGCGGCCAAGCTGCTCGGGGAGTTCCCCGTGACCTACCCGAGCTACAAGGACCACGACCTGAAGATCTCGGCCTTGTTCGACGCCGTCACGGGCCCGCCGACCACGGCCTTCTACGACCGCAAGGGCGAGGTCGCCTACCTCAAGCAGGGTGTCTACCTCAACGAGGAGGATCTCGCCGAGGACATCGAGCGCTACGCCCGCTAGGCGGCCGGGCGGGCTGGCCGGGCGGTGAGCCCGTCCTCGACGGTCAGGGACCCGTCGGTGCCGAGCAGCTCGATCATCCGCCGCGCGATCGTCGGCGGGGACAGCAGGACCAGCTCCCCTCCGTCCCGGCCGGTCCGCTGCGACAGGCCATGGATCGCCCGCAGGCCGGCGAAGTCGATGAAGTCGAGCCCGGCCATATCGATCAGCAGCCGGCCGTCCTCGTCGGCCGCGGAGCCGAGGGCCTCGATGACCGCGCCCATGTTGGATGCGTCCACCTCCCCGAGCAGGGCGAGCGCGCCCGGGCCTGCCGAGCGGATCTCGAGGAGCTCGGTCCTGAGCATGCTGGCGGGCTCCGCCAGGCGGCCGAAGCGACGCGGGTGTGAGTGCCCCACGCGCGCGAGCGTGAAATCGTCGAAGTGGCGGCGGTCGTAGACGCAGAGCACGCTCCCGGGCAGCCCACGGAACAGGCCGTTGCCGCTGCGCTCGTACTCCACGAGCGATTGGAGCGGCATGTCCACCTGCTCCAGCCAGTTCATCTCGACGACCGCGCGGAAGCCGCTGAAGCCGTCGTTGAGCGCCGTGTACACATGGTCCTTCCAGCCGTCCAGCTGGGCGACCGGATCGAACCTGCGTCCGCTGATGCCGTACGCGATCGATGCGGGGAGTACGACCAGCTCTCCCGTCGAGGTCCGGTCGATCGCAAGCATCCGGCGCACCTCGAGCTCGCTCCTGTCCGCGGTGACGTAGAGCACCCGCTCGCCAAGCGAGAGCCCGTGCCTCACGTAGGCCGAGGCGGCACCCCAGTGCTCCCGATCCGACTCGCAGACCAGGCACCCGTGATCTCCATACGCCATGTCCTCAACGGACCGCGACAGGCCTTCCCCCAAAACGCCCTCCCCCCAAGACGCTCGTACCCCGTTGAAGCATTATCCCCGTCATGCCCCCAATCGGGCAAGTTCAGCCCTCTGGAAGTGGACCGGTAGGCTCGCTGCCCGATGCCCGACCTGCGCATCGACCCGATCACCGGTCTGCGAGCCATCGTCGCGGGCGAGCGTGGCGAACGCCCCGGCGCATGGAGCGTGAGCGCCGCGCGCCCCGCGATCGACCCCGAGAGCGACCCCTTCCTCGAGGGCCACGAGGCGCGCACGCCGCCTGAGCTCTACGCGCTGCGACCGGACGGCGGCTCGGCCGACGGCCCGGGGTGGAAGGTCCGCGTGGTGCCCAACATGTACCCGGCGCTCGCGCCCGAGGAGCCGGATGCCGGCGCGGGCGGGCCAGGTGGCGCAGACGGGCCGGGTGGTGCAAGCGGGCCGGGCGGCGGGGGCTCAGCGGATGTGAGCGACCCGCTCGCCGCCGGTCGCGGCCAGCCGAGCCTCTTCGCCGCCCGCCCGGCGAGCGGCGGCCACGAGGTGATCGTCAACTCGCCGTTGGCGGTCGACTCTCTGCACGACCTCGGCCCCGAAGGGCTGGAGCAGGCGATGGGCGTATGGCGCCAGCGCATGAACGAGCACCCGGACGCAGCCTGCCGGCACCTGATCGTCAACGAGGGGCAGGAGGCCGGCGCCTCCCTGGCGCACACGCACGCGCAGCTCTACGCGCTGCCCTTCGTGCCCGCGCAGGTCGCGCGCGAGCGCGAGCGATTCACCGCCTACCGCGACCGCACTCAAGGCCGCAACCTCTTGGCGGACCTGCTCCAGGAGGAGGTCAAGCTCGGCGACCGGCTCGTCGCCGTGGACGCCGAGGCCGTAGCCGTCTGCCCGTTCGCCTCCGGGGTGCCGTTCCAGGTGCAGCTGATACCTCGCCGCCCGACTCCCCGCTTCGAGGACGAAGGCCCGCTCGGCGCGCGCCTGCTCCACGACGTGCTAGATCGCCTCGCCGCCGCCCTCGGAGGCCTCCCTCCGCTCAACCTGTGGGTGCGCACCGCACCCCAGGGGGCCGAGTCCTTCTGCTGGCGGATCGACCTCCTGCCGAGGCTCGCGCAGCCCGCCGGCCTCGAGCTCGGCACGGGCGTCCAGCTGAACGCCCTCGCTCCCGAAGCCGCCGCGAAGCGCCTGCGCGACGCCCGGACGACGGCGCCCGAGTGATCCCGATCGCCCTGACGATCGCCGCGGCGACCACCGTCGGCTTCGGAGTCGAGCACCGCTTGGGAGAGCTGCGCTCCCAGCTCGCCGCCGACCGTGTGATGGCGCTGATGCTGTGGGTGCTGCTGCCGCCGATCGTCTTCTTCAACATCGCCGACCTGCACCTCAGCGCCGGCGTGGGCCTGGGCATCCTGTTCGGCTACGTGGGATGCGGCGCGGCGATGCTCTGCGCCTACGCAATCGGCAAGTGGGTCCTGCGCCTGCCGCGCACCGGCACGGGCGCGCTGATCCTCGTCGCCGGGCTGGGCAACAGCGGCTACCTCGGGCTGCCGTTCACCGCCGCGCTGTTCGGCTTCGACGATGTCGGCGATGCGATCGTCTTCGACATCCTCGTCTCGGGCGGCACGCTGCTGACCGTCGGCTTCGCCGTGGGCGCCGCCTTCGGCACCGTCGCCGAGGCCCCGCGCGACCGCATCGCCGCGTTCTTCACCCGCAATCCGGCCCTCTGGGCGGCCGCGCTGGCGGTGCTGGCGCCGGCGGCGCTCTCACCCGAGTGGGCCGTGGACGCATCGCGGCTCGCCGTGTTCGCGATGCTGCCGCTCGGCTTCTTCGTCGTCGGCGTGACGCTCGCGAGCGAGGCCGAGGAGGGCGCGATCAGGTTCCCGCCACCGCTGACCGCCCCGGTCGGCGTGGCGCTGGCCCTGAAGCTGCTGCTCTTCCCCGCCATCGTCTTCGGCCTCTCACACGTGATCATCGACGTGCCCGACCCCTACTTCTCCCAGGCCGCGATGGCATGCGGCGTGAATACCGTCCTGGTCGCCCACACGTACGGCCTCGATCGCGCGCTCGCGGCGTCCGCCGTCGCCTGGTCCACGGTGATCGTCGTCACGGTGGGACTGGTCGTATCGCTCCTGTAGCGTCCCGTCGATGCCGCCTTCCGAACGCCCGATACCGATGTTCTTCGCGGAGCCGCCGCAGGAGCCGCTGCCCTACGGGCGTTGGGGAGAGGCGCTCACCAGCGAGCTGCTCAAGGCCGTCGAGGCCATGAAGACCGACGAGGAGATCGGCGGGCCGGGCGAGATCACCTGGTTCCCCGAGCGCACCTGGGGCGGGCGTACGTACGTGCCCGCCACGGCGCCGACCTCGGAGGGCTTCGAGCTGTTCGGCTACGTGTCCTACACCCGCGAGCACGAGGGCGCCCAGGCCGCCGACTTCAAGGCCGTGGTGGACTACACCGACGAGACTGCCGAGGCCAACCCGGACTGGACGCTCGACCTCTCCGACCAGGAGATCGGCCACTGGCGCGGCTCGGAGGGAAGGCGCGGCGCGATCACCCTGGTCTGGGGCGTGGCGCTCGTCCGCGACGGCGCCGTGGCCACCGCCGAGCTCGGCCCCACCACCGCCGATCAGTGCGTCCTGGCCGACAACCGCTTCACGCTGCTGTCGCTCGACGACTACACGGGCGACTACATCGAGGTTCGCCTCTACGGACAGCGCGGAGCCGAGCTGGCCCGCGAATCGCTCTACGAGGACGAGTAGCTCGCCCGCCCGGATGGAATCATGGGGACAGGCCCCGGTAGCTCAGATGGATAGAGCGTCCCCCTCCTAAGGGGAAGGCCGCTGGTTCGAATCCAGCTCGGGGCATCGCCACCAGACCCGCGGACCCGCGCGAAAACTGGGCAGAGAAGCGGTGTCAGCGCCGCGCGGGCACTAGAGAAACTCTCCGCCGCTCGATCCGCCGCCTCCGCCGCCCCCGCCACCTCCACCACTACCGCCGCCACCGCCACCGCCCGACGAGGGCGCGGGGCTCGGCTGGGGCTGCGACGGGGCTGAAGAGGAGCTCGACGGCGAGGGAGCGGGGGCGCTCTGCTCGAAATCGAACTCCTGGGCTGGCGCCGGCTGAGGCTGGGATTGCGTGGACTCCGGGGATGCCTGCTCAGAGTTCGGATTCGGATCCGGGGCGGGAGAGGGATCCGGGGCGGGGGTCGGGGCAGGCTGGACAGCGACCGGAGGGGGCGAGCCATACTGGAGGTTCCCGGCTGGAACGGCGTGCGAAGCGCGCCGGGGCTTGTCCGGCTTCTTGCTCTGCAGTTGCTCGTGCGCCGGAGGGGAGAGGGCCCGCAGCGGGGCAACCGTTCCCTCGAGGCAGTAGCTGCCCCCGGCCGCCACCGCGCAGACGCCGATGCTGGCGAGCGTGGCGCCGGGCTTCACCGGCGGAGGCGCCATGGCGATCTCGTGGACCCGCATGCTCAAGTTCGTCATCTGCTCGCGCGCCCAGGCCAGGCCCTCACCGAGGCGCTCCGGCAGCCCGGCACTCGGACCCGGCGCTGCCCCAGGCACCCCGAGCGGGACCGGCGTCAGGGCCGCCACGGCCAGGCGCACCTGCTCGAGGCGCGAGAAGAGCCGCTCGCAGCGCTCGCAGTCCTTCATGTGCTTCACGGCCCGCTCCAGAGTGCCCTCGGGCATCCGGCGGTGCTGGAACGCATAGGCCACCACGTCGTGCTGCCCGTCCCCCCCGCAGCCGCCGCCGCAGCGTTTGACGAGGAGTGCCTCGAAGGCGGTGCCCGCACGCGCGAGGCGCTTCTTCAGAGTTCCCTCGGCGATGCCGAGCTCCCCCGCCACGAGCTTGCGCGGCAGGCGCTCGCCCCAGTAGAGACGCACGATGCTCTGGTCGAGTGGGGAGAGCCCGGCCTCCTCCACCAGCTTCGCGGCGAGCTCCGCATTGCCCTCGCGGAGCATCTCCGCCTCCGGGCCTGGGATCTCGTCGGGGCGCGGCAGAGCGTTGCGCTCGCGGACGAGCTTCTCGCGCGCCACCCGGCGGCGATCGAGGAGGTGTGAGAGAGCGAACTGGGCGTCTTGGCGAACCCAGGCGTGGACCCCGCCGACGTGCTCTGCACGGCAGCGGCCCGAAAGTGCCCGCTCGATCGAGCGCTGGATCAGGTCCTCGGCCTCCGCCTGAGAGACCCGGCTGCGCAGCTCGCCGACGAGGGCGTCGCGATTCCCGTCCCTGAAGAGCTGCTCGACAGCGGCACGCGTGCGCGGGGAGCAACGCTGCTCTTGTGCCGCTTGCTGTGCCTCACGGGCTCCCACTGCCCGACCGAACGGCCACCACGCTGTGTGGGCCCCGGCTTCGCGACCAAACGGTTCCCTTCGCCAGGCGACCCCCGACTGGGTACCGTGATCGGAGATGCGCAAGCCGCCGATGCTCGTCGCTGTGGCCTTGGGCGCCTTGGCGGCCTTCGTCGCCCTGGC
Organism: uncultured Solirubrobacterales bacterium; assembly: GCA_963715445.1. Taxonomy (GTDB): domain Bacteria; phylum Actinomycetota; class Thermoleophilia; order Solirubrobacterales; family Thermoleophilaceae; genus JAAYBF01. The sequence goes on along the minus strand of OY970240.1, from coordinate 1,397,028 downwards.
GCCGCGCGACACGGCTCTCAGCCAGGCTCCCGGGCGGTCGAGCCTGTCTGTGGAGGCGCGGCTCTCACCCCTCGAGGCGGGAACCACGGCTGCGCCCCGCCCCGCCCGTCTGCGCCTTGAAGCGCACCTGAGAGCTCCCCTCGGCACCGAGAAGCCGGTGGTGATCGGCGCCACCGCTCTTCTGCCCAAGGGCGTCTCCTACAACGGCGGCGACTATCCAACGTGCACATGGAGGGCTCTGGAGCTGGAGGGTCCCTCCGGCTGCCCCAAGCGCTCGATAGTGGGGAGCGGCACCGGGCTGGTGGACGCCGACGGCTCCTCCAGCCGCCTTCGGATGAAGCTCGTCAACGGCGGCCCCTCGCGCGTCTATGCGTATGTGACGCTGGCCGGGCCGGCCAAGGTCTCCGCCACGGTGCCGGTGGAGATCAAGCGGCTCCGCCATCCAAGGTGGCAGTACCGGCTCACCGTGACGATGCCCCGCTCGCTGCAGAGCGTCTCGGGAGTGCCGATCGCCCTCCAGGACCTCGAGCTCGACATGGGCAAGGGCGCGAAGGGCACTCAGCACAGGGGCAGCTTGATCTCGGGTACCGAGTGCCCGAAGTCCGGTCGTCGTCTCTTCGTCGTCACTGCGCTGCTCGAGCGCGGCGCCGGCCCTCGGCGCCGCGGCTCGATGCGCTGCCGCTGACAAGGCTCTGCCGCCGGGTACAACATTTACCTACACGGGTTGATCGGCGTCATGGCTAGTGGTAGAACGGTTTGTCCATGAGAGCGACTCCTCTCATACGCCCGAGTGACAACAGCCACTCTTCACTGGCTCGGCGTGAGAGGGGATGTTCAGAGGCCTGAACCGTGCTACCGGGCCAGATTTCGCGCTCGCCGTTCTGCGAAGCAGTGGCTATTCCTAGCTCACAGCTTTTAGAGCAGGATTCGGAGGCGCCAACCCGCGCTCCGGAGGCCCCAGCCCGCCCTCCGAAGTGCTCGGCCCGCACGCGCGCAGCCGTGGAGCAGCTCTTCCGGGATGGGAATCGCGACGCCCTGGTTGGCGAGCTGCGCAGCCGGGTCTCTCAGGCGGAGGCCGAGGACCTGATCCAGCGCTCGATCGAGCGTGTCCTGTCGGGCCGCTGCCGTGCAGAGCACGTCGGCGGGGTCCACGCCTGGGTGCGCCAGGACGCCCAGTTCGCTCTCTCGCACCTGTTCGATCGGCGCAGGGTGGCTCGCGAGAAGCTCGTCTGCGAGGGCAATGCGCTCCCGCGCCCCAATGAGATCCCGGGCGTCGAGTCGCGACTCGCGCAGCAGGAGAACGCCGAGCTGGCCACGCATCTGGTGGAGGAGGCCGGGCTCTCCCCGCTCGATCAGAACATCGTGCGTCTCTACTGGGGCGAGCGGCTGCCGCGCAAGCGGATCGCAAACGAACTGGGGATCGCCGAGGGAACTCTGAAGAAGCGCCTCGCGCGTGCGGGCACCGCCTTCGAGGCACTCCTCGTCAAGCGCTGCGGCGGCGGCTGCGGCGAGGATCCCGAGCGGTTGGTGTGCGCGTACGCCTTCCAGCACCGAACTCAGACCGGCCACGACCGCGCGCTCGCACTCCGCCACATCGGGGAATGCGAAAGCTGTGCCCGGCTGTTCGACAAGCTCGAGCAGGTGCGGCTCGGTACCGCGGCCTTGGTCCCAGCCCCGGCCCCGGTGGTCGAGCAGGCCGACCCCGGGGCCATCGGACACCTCTTGGCAGGCACGGGCAAGGTGCTGGGACGGCTGCGACAAGACCTGACCGAGACGGTCGGCTCCCTGCGCCACTACGTCGAGAGCGGAACCTCCCAGGCCAAGCAGCAGGCCTCCGTCGCGTACTACCGCATGGCCGATCCCACCCCGCTCTCCACCCTGCGACCAGGCAGCGCCGCGGTCCTCATCGGCGGCTGCATCGCCGCGGCCAGCGGTGGCGCCTACTGCGTCGAGCAGGGCATCGACCCTATTCGCGGGCTGGCCGGAGTGGTCGCGCCGCAACGCGAAGTGGCGTCGCCGAGCCCCACCCCGGTCTCGGACCCTCCGGCAGTGGTGACACCGCCGGCGTCGAGCCTGCCCGCGCAGGCGCTGGACTCGAACTCGAACTCGGGTGTGCCGTCGAGCGACGCGACCCCCGCTCCGTACGTCGAGCCGGAGCCTCCTCCGCCTGAGCAGGAGTTCGAGCCGCTGCCCAGCGCGACCGATGCGCAGGCAGGCACCACCGCATTCCCCTCGAGCGGATCGGCCGACCCGACCCCGTCTCCCGCCCCGACCAACGCCGACGACGGTTCCGAGTTCGCGCCTTGATCCCTAACCGCCCCGACAGCCAGAAGGAGCTCCCACAATGTCTCCCCTCGATCTGCGCACCTGCAAGGCCATCGGATCGTTGGTGGTGGGCCTGCTGATGGTCGGCGCCGCCCCTGCGGCGGCGGGCGAGTTCGAGTTCAGAGGCTGCGCGTCCGCTCCGGACTTCTCCACGCGAGCGTTCGGACTCGACATCACCAGTGGGATGTCCGTCAAGCGCACCTGCGATCCCGAGGGGCCCGGCATGCGGGGTCTGGTCACCGCCAACGTCGTGAGGAGGGCGCCGGTGATGATGGGCGCCAGGGCGGTCGTCAAGCTCGACGCTCCGCCCGGCACGCAGTTCTCCCGGCTGCGGTGGTCGGGCACCGCCCGTCGCGTCGACTGCCGCTACGCGCTGCAGCTGTACGCACTCGGGTCGGGCCGCACCGTCTCGATCAAGAACGTGCGCGCCAACCACAGCTGCCCGAAGCGAAACCGGGCGCAAGCCGCAGGCTGGACAAGCGCACGTTCCTACGACATCGCCGGGACCACCCAGATCATCCAGCGAGTCGTGTGCGTGGCCGGGAAAAAGGGCTCGCGGGCGTGCTCAACGCGGGCGAGGAACTACATCCGCACCTTCAAGGCAGCGGTCACGGTCGTCGACGTCAGCCCTCCCGAGGTGCAGATCACCGGCGGCGCGCTCCCCACCGGCAGATGGGTTGGAGGCGAGCAGGACGTCCAGTACAACGCGAACGACAACGTGGGCATCCAGTTCGCCGACGCCATCGCCGCCGGCGCGCCCCGGGCCCGTCACGATCGCGCCTGCGACTACACGGTTCCCGTGCCCTGCTCGAATGGCCCGGGAGGGATGGTGATCGACACGACCAAGCTGCCAGAGGGCTCGCAAGGGCTCTACATCTCGGCCTACGACGCGGCCGGCAACGTCGGTGCCTCTCTGATGCACACGGCGAGGATCGACAACACCGCGCCCCCACACGTCCCGGTGGGCGTGCTCGAGGGCGAGGGCTGGCGTCGTAGCCCCGTGTCGACACTCTCGTGGGCCAACCCCGAGGAGGTCGATCGGGCGCCGGTCCGCGCCGCGCACTACCGGCTCTGCCGCGCAGGCGGCACCGACTGCCGCACCGATCGCATTCCCGGCGGCGGGATCGACCGCATCGGCGTGACGGCTCCCGAGCCGGGAACCTGGACCGCATCGGTCTGGCGTGAGGACGAGGCCGGCAACCAGCACCCGGACAACGCATCGGCTCCGGTGACCCTGCGCTATGACCCCGAGCCTCCGGAGCTGGCGTTCCAGCCCTTCTCTCCTTCCGATCCCACGCGCGTGGCTGTGAAGGTGAGCGATCGCGTCTCCGACGTGGCCGGGGGGACGATCGAGATCAGCCGGTACGGAACCGGCATCTGGCAGACCCTGCACACGGTGCGCGAGCCGATCGGCCTTGCCGCCCGCATCGACGACAGCCAGCTCCCGGCGGGCACCTACGTCCTGCGTGCCCGCGCCTCCGACCTGGCGTCCAACGAGGCATCCACCGACAGGTACGCCGACGGACGACCGGTGGTGCTGCAGCTGCCCGTGCGGCTGGTGTCGGGGATGAGCGCCGGCATCGTCAAGCACAAGCTGGTTCGCCGCAAGGTCCGCAAGCGCGGCAAGGTTCGGGTGATCCGCCGGCGGGTGACGGTCGTCGAAGGGAGTGCACGGGTCCCGTTCGGCGATCGAGTGCGAATCGACGGCGCCCTGACGACTCGCGACGGCCGCGGTATCGTCGGCGCACAGGTTCGCGTCTACTCCCGGACGCGCGCCTCGGCCGAGCAGCTGGTGGGCACCATCACAACCGGCGCCGACGGGCGCTACCAGTACACCACCGGAGGCAGCGCGAGCAGGATCCTGCGCTTCGTCCACGCGGGAACCGCGACCATCCTCCCGTCGCAGCGCGAAGTCTCGCTGTTCGTGCCCGGCTCCACCGGCCTCAAGGCGAGCCGCCGGCGTGTCGTCAACGGCCAGACGGTGGTGTTCCGCGGACGCGTGCGCTCGCTTCCGCTGCCGCCTGGTGGCAAGCTCATCGAGATGCAGGTCAAGCTCTCGGGCAAATACCAGACGTTCCGCACGACTCGCAGCGCCGAGGACGGCCAATGGGCGATCTCGTACCGCTTCCGACGCAGCTGCGGCGTGTTGCGCTACCGCTTCCGGGCGCGCGCGCCGAGGGAGTCCGGGGCCCCGTTCGAGGCCGGCGGATCGCAGCCCATCGTCGTGAAGGTCAGAGGGAGGCCGTGCCCGGTGTGATTCGGCTCGAAGAGGGGATAACGACTGTTGTTGCCTAAGCGCCTCAGACCTCACTTGACCTATGCCAACGTGATGGCGAGCATCGCCCTGTTCGCAGCGCTCGGCGGGAGCTCCTACGCGGCGCTCAAGATCACCGGCAACGACGTCGAGAACGGGTCCCTGACCTACAAGGACCTCGAGCGAAACACTCTCGGGGGAGCGCGCATCAAGGAGTCGCAACTGGGCAAGGTGCCCCGCGCGCGCAACGCGGACCGCCTCGACGGGTTCAGCGCCGCGCGCCTGCTCGTTCGCTGCGCGCCCGGAACCCGTCCGTCCGCCGGCGTATGCGTGGAGACCGCCTCTCGCGCACCCCTCCCATACGACAGCGCCGTCCTCGTCTGCGCGGCGGCGGACTACCCGAGCACCCCGGGTCGCCGCCTACCCACGCACGGAGAGCTGCGCTCGGCGCTGACGAGCGATGCAATCACCCTCGCGTCCGGCGGGGAGCTGACTGGCCATGTCTACCCATCGTCCACGGCCCCGGGTGGGGTGGACGCTCTCTACGTGAGCGACGAGCTCGGCCACGTGGCGCTCACGGGCGATTCGAATGCGGGCCGCAAGGCGTTCCGTTGCGTCTCGAACCCGATCAACCGATGATCTCCAAGCAGAGAAGAGGATCGAAGCCATGCACGCCCTGAGCACCCATCTCCGCCAACCGGTCGATCATGCCCGCCTGTCCTTCCATCCCGACTGCCCGATCTGCAGGAGGCAGCGTCTTGCCGGTCGCGTACCTGCGGACGAGCTGGTGTCGCGGCGAACCGTCGCGGCGGCGGCCGTCGGCGCGCTCATGACGTCGTCGCTCCCCGTCGCGCCTGCCTTTGCCGCTCGCGAGCGCGATCAGACGGTGGTGGGAGGACAGCCCGAGGCGCCTGCCTCCGATCCGGCGCTCAACCCGGACTTCGATCCGGGCGGTGACACGGAGCTGCTCGGCGACGACGGCGAGGCTCCCGGCCCGGAGGGAGACGGCTCGCCCAACGCCCCCGTGGAGGCCGAGCCCGTGAGTGACAACGTTCCGGTCTCGGAGCAGGTCGAGGCGCTCCCTGCGCCGGAGGGGGCGCCTTCCCCGCCTGAGTCCGCCGCCGCGACTCCTGAGCCTGACCAGGATCCGCCCGCCCCGCCGGCTCCTGGGCCTCTCCAACCGCAGCCCACCGATATCGCGGCCCCAACAACCGACTCCGCCGATTCCGCTCCCGGCTTCGAGGAATCGCTGGAGCAGGAGAGGGCGCAGCGGCGCAAGAGCTCGAGCCGCGATGACTCGAGTCGCGAGCCCACTCGACACACCCAGTCCGCGCAAGCGGACAGCGCCCCCGTGCCGGAGCCCTCCTCCGGTTACGTCGCGCCGGTGACCTACACGCAGGCCGCGGCAGCCCCTGCGGCCGACGTCGTGGAAGGCACAAGCGGGGCCGAGCTACCCAGGGATGCCCGGATCCACGTCGTCCAGCCCGGCGAGTCGCTTTGGGCGATTGCCCAAGCACGGCTCGGTGAGGACGCCGGAGCACCGGCATTGGCACGCGAGGTCGCGCGGCTGTGGCAGCTCAACCGAGCGAGCATCGGCACAGGCGATCCGGACCTGCTGCCGGTGGGCACCGAGCTGCGGTTACGTTGAGCCCGACCGCGCAGCGGCCTCTGAGACGTGAGGAGGTCTATCCCGGCGCGGTCGTCGACGGCCGGGAGCTCTCCCTGAGCGGCGGCGCTCGCTGGCGGCGCCGGCTGCAGCGGCTGCTCGCCACCGATGGTCAGCGCACCGAGGCCAGGCTGGAGGAGTCGATTCGCAGCCAGCCCGGCGTGACTCGCCCGAACACCGTGGCGGTCGTGAGCCCCAAGGGCGGCGTGGGGAAGACGACCACCACCTTCCTCGTGGGCAACCTGCTCGCGGGCCATCTCGGCCTGCGCGTGATCGCGGTCGACCTCAACCCCGACTTCGGCACGCTTGGAGCGCTCGCGCCCGACCGCCTGCGTGCCGAGCGCTCGCAGATCGACCTGCTTGCGCACATGAGCCGGTTGCGGACCGTCGCCCAACTGGGCCCCTACGTGTCGCGCCTCCCGACCGGGCTCCACCTGCTCGCCTCCGACCATGAGGATCCCAAGCTCTCGCCCGAGCGCTATGGCGAGCTGCTGGCGTACCTGTCGATCTTCTACGACGTGGTCCTGCTCGACTGCGGGACGGGGATCACCGGCCCGCTCGCGCGTTTCGCGGTCGAGCGGGCCGATCAGGTGATGCTCGTCACGACACCTGAATGGGTGACATCCAGCGTGGTGCTGCAGGCGCTCGAGCACCTGCACCACGAGCGCCTGAGCGTGATCGTCAACAAATCGCTGAATCGCACAGCGGAGGTTCAGGCCATCGAGCAGCGGTTTCGCGCCAAGCGCCTGCGCTGCGTTGCGACCCTGCCGTACGACGAGCGCCTAGAGACGATGCTCGACAGCGGCACCTATTCCCTTGGGGCGCTTGGCCGTGATGTGCGGGTCTGTGTGAAGGGGTTCGGGAAGGTGGTGGCGGAGGGGCTGGTCTAGGGCTGCGGTTGTGCAGCTCCGACGGCGTCGAGCTTCCATTGGTCGTCGGTTTTGACGAGTGGGACCTGTCCTGTCCCTGCCGGGAATTTGACTGTCGCGGTGGCGTGGTTGCCGTTGATCTTGACCTTGCCGACCTTGGCGGTGGCGGTGGCCTTCTCCTGGCTGGTTCCCTTGCTTGCCTCGAAGAACTTCTCGAAGCTTTCCTCGCAGGAGATGTCCTTGCCGCCGAGTTCTCCTTGGAGGACCTGCTTTTGGGCGGGGATCGAGAGCTCTGCGCACACAGCTTCGGGGTCGCTGTCGCGGTGGGCCTGGTAGAGGCGGTCGATCGTCGCCCGCGCCTGTTCGGCCTCTGACAGGTTCGTCCCGTCCGTCGGGGCGCTGTTGCTCTGATCGTCCGATCCCCCGCACGCGGAGACACCGAACGCCAGTGCTAGAGCGGCAGCGGCCGCTGCGAGGGGGTTTGGGAGGCGTGGGTTGGTGAGCATCTTGGAACCGTAGCGGGAAGGGACCGTTTCGCGTCTTGCTTGTTCGGTTGGTCGATGAACAAAACCGCTTGACACCCGACCTTTGACGAACCAGCCGTCCGGAACCTGGGCGTTCCCATGGCCAGCAAGCCGCTCCCCACCGTCGGCGCAGCATGAAATCGCCCGCACCCCGGCCCCTGAGGACGACACGCAGATGATCTAGACCCAGCGCACAGACCACCCGGCACCGCACCTCGATCCAGCCGATCCAGCGATCCCTCGATCCCTCGATCCAGCCCATGCTCGGTCCAACCCGATGTTGGACGAGACAGACACGGCAGCCACAACCCCCGGACGGCACCCCGCCATCCCCGCCCCCTAGCCCCAGCAGGTCGACCCCCAACGGCTCAAGGCCCGACGAGGTGGGCCCCCGAACACTCGGTGGACCCTCGACAACCGGTCTGGAAGGGGAACCCGGGGGACTAGACGCCTGGCCGCCGTCTTCCCGTTCCCGGGTGGTTTGCCCCTGCCCTGGCCCTCATCGGCTTCGCAGGCGTGGCGGAGCGTGCGCATCCATCGTTGACGCCGACCGGGTGCGTGAGCATCCGCCGGCGGCTCTGGCTCTGGGGTGGGTGCGGGCTGGTCGCTCCTCCTTGCCGTCCTCGTCCTTCTCCCTGTCCGATTTGGGTGCCCATCCGTGTCCGGCGAGGCCGTGTTTCAACCTGGCGGGTGCGGCGTGTTCGAGGGCGTGCAAGATCTCTGGGGCGAACTCGCGGCCGAGGTGGGGTGCGAGCTTGAATCCTCTGGTGTCGTAGGCGCGGTGGCAGGGGCGGCAGAGTGGCACCACGCAGTCCTCGTGGTCGCATCCCCCTTGCTTTCGAGGCACGATGTGCGCCGGGTCGACGGGGGTGCGGCCACAGACGAGGCACTCTCTGCCGACCACCTTGGAACGCTGACGCTCGGACGCCGGCACCAAGGGGAGGGGCAGCATCGGGGCGCGACGCAGCGTTCTACCCTCGCTGACCAGCCTCCCGCGTTGCTTGATCCAACCCGACCGTTGAAGAGGCCTTGTGCGCCTCACCACCAACCAGCCCGGGCTATGACTCCTGAGACCTGGATTGTGGCTCTCGGATGCACATACCAACAAGCGTCCAGGACCACACCAGCCACCCCCTCTCTTCGCCGCTGCCGCAACACCGCCACAGCGCCAGCCGCCTCCTCTCGGCACCGCCCACTATGAGAGGCGCATAGGGCGCACTGGATCACCTGGCCAACCTCCCGGACGCTGACGTGGCCATGGGCGGCATCGAGATCTGCGCCACGGTGGAGAGCGCCGCCGGTTGACCCGGACCGAGTGCACAACGCCCAGTCGAGAGCTCGACGTGAACGTGGCTCGCCTCACCCCTGCACGCGACGAGGTCTTGGTGGATATGTGTCAGTTAGCTGGACGCGTGGGCGACTCTCTGACCAATGCTTCCCTTCCTCGGCTGGCTCTTTGTGCATGAGGGTCGCTGGTGGCCCTCGCCGATGTGATGGTGTTGGTGTGGAAGTTCACTGGTAGGCGTTCGGCCTTGTGTCCTTGCTGGTCGAGACGTCACCGAAATTCGCTACACCCTCCGCTACCGCTGGGCGGCTGCCTGGGCTGTCACTCGACGGCTGCCTGGTCTGGGGGCGGCAGGGGTTGGCGGGCTGCCGAGGAGGTTGTCGGTCTCCGAAGACTCGAAGGTGGGGAGCCAAAGGCGAGGGGCCGCTGTTGGGGGTTGGCGTTCTGTTGGTTGGGCGCCTAGCAGGATTGGCGCCTCATAGGCTGGATGGAGGATCGTTCAGCCCTTTTTGGCGAGCCTCCGCGGCGGCGAGGTTCTAGGCCCCTGCGCGTGTTTGGGCGGCGGGTGTTCCGTGTGTCCCCTCTGCGACGCACTCCTGTTGCGTCGCACTCCTTGTGCGTCGCACTCCTTGTGCGACTTCCCCGACGTCTTAGTAGGTGGACGCCTTCCCCTTCCCCCTTCCCCTTCTGGGAACGTCGTCCCCGTGCTGAGACGATCCACGCAGGGCCTTGTGGGTGTACCCCGCCACAACCGCGCCCGGCCCCACCTTCGAGCCTCCCACGCGCCCGGGCCCACCACCAGGCCCTGCGTGCGACGGCGACCGGGGGGCGCTTGCGGCGAGTGGAGGCCGAGAGAGACCCTGGGCGCGCTGCCCCCAGCATCCGAGTGGCGGAGGCCTAGCCAGCCAGACCCGGAGGGTCTCTGGATACACAGATCAGCCTTCTTGCCCCCGTTGAGCTTGAGCGAGAACGAGCTGATCGGGGCGTCGGGGATGTTCGGGAACGTCGCGGTGAGGTGCTTGTTGTCGGGCACCGAGTTGGTTTGGCGCAGGTTGACGTTGACCTCGCCGCGCAGCTCGATCAGCAGCGTCGGCAACGTCCGGATTTGCCGACCGGTCTTCGGGTCGGTCCGCACGCCCTTGACAAAATAAACTTTGCCGTTCAATGGTGCTTTCAGCAGTGGGCTGATGGCGGTGACCGTTCCGATCACCGACTTGGCCGGGCACTGGTTCCTGAGCCCGTCGAGGTACTCACACAGCGAGTCGCTCTCAGCGTTGTCAGGGTCCAGCGCCAGGCTCAACGGAAGGGTGATCGTGACGGCTTTGAGGCCTGCTTCACCGGGTTGTTGGGTCACGAGCGCCTCGACGCCCGGATGGCCGCCGACCTTGGGGGAAGGGCGCCCCACCACCTCCGGTGCCGGGACGGGACTCCTCCGGATTCCACGCTTCGAACCCGCGCTTGCGGTCGTCCACCAACTCCTCAAGGACACGAACTGAACCCTGCCCAACACCTCGGCTCATTCACAGCTCCCAGACCACCTGCGCGCACCCACACGCCTCGGAGCTTCGTAACCCCATCCAGTCACGGGCTCATCGTTGGGAGCGCCTTGCGCTCCCCCCCGCCAGCTACTGCTGACTAGCAAACCCCCTATGTCTACCCTCAGCCGTCCCGCGTACCCCACAGTTCCTTGATCTCGATGCGGTAGCTCTGAAAGGGCTCTACAAAGCCCAACGCACCGCAAAGCAAGACCAGCCGCCCAAACACAGCTGGTTCCCTCCGGGAAAGAACCACCTAGAAGAAACCAGGCCAAGGACGCTGGGACCACTCCGCGCGCGCGAAAAATTCCGACCAGAACAACTAAAGGGCGAGCAACCTAAGGGGGCTCACCTGACGTCTAAAACAAGACGGGTAGACCGAAGGCCTTTCAGCGCGCGCGCGAAATTTTTGGTCCGGAACGACTTGGGGCGCCGACCGGATGGTCGGCGCCCCCAATGTTGGTTCTTGTGTGCTTGGTTAGCTGCGGCGTTTCGCTGCGGCTGCGCGACGCTTCGCCGCTGCTGCTTTGCGCTTCTTGGCTGCTTTGCGCATCGCTGCACGGCTGTTGCACGGCGTCTTGATCTTGATGTTGCTGTCGTAATCCTTGCCGCTGTGGCCCTCGTTATCGAACTCTGCCGTCTGGCGGCTGCAGATGTTCTTGCGAACAACCACCAAGATCCCGTTCTTTCCTCCCTTGATGTTCAGGTTGAACTGGGAGATAGGTGCGTCCGGGACGTTGTCGAACGTGTTCACCAACCGGTTGCGCGACAGAGACGAAGTCGCCTTCAAATTGATGGCCACCTCACCGCGTAGCGCAACGACCAGTGCGGGGAGGGTAGCTACGGAGTTCCCGAAGCTGTTGATTCGCCGGTTCTTGACGAAGTAGACGTTCCCCGCCAACGGCTTCTTCAACAGCGGCGACACCGCCCGCGCACGACCGATGATCGAACCCTTCGGACAGAAGTCCTCGATCTTCGCCTTCTTAATGTGCTCAAACTCGCACAACGCCTGCGCGTTGTCCGGGTCGAGTGCCAACGAGAGAGGCAGACGGGTAACTGCCTTCTCGATACCAGCTTCCCCACGCTTCTGCTTGACAACAGCCTTCAGGTTGGGGTGTCCCCCATCCCTCGTCTGTTTCTTACCTGTTAGGGAGAGCTGGAGCTTGGGTGCGAACGGCAGCCTCTCACAACCGGTGAACCGCAACGGCGTGTTCAGGCTCGCCGTCTGGCCACCGGCCGAGAACACGCTGGTCGACACGTTCAGCGGATCGCACGACGACGGCGACTGCATGAAGCCGGGCCGGTCGACATCCACATGCACGCGGCGGACTCGGAAGGGGACGCCGTCGCGGATCGTGGGCAACGGGTCGCTGACCACGGTGGCATGCACGTCGTCGACGTCGACGTTCAGCGCTTGGCGGACGACGACGGTGCCGAGGTCAAACGGTCCGGCTTCGGCGTGGACGGCGATCGCCAGCCCGTACGGTGCGCCCTTGTACGGACCGGTCAACGACACCGGCTGACCACGTAGGTAGAACGGGGTGTCACCCGGCCCAGCCGCGACGGTCGCCGAGCCGACGCGTGAGGCGGCCGGGCAGCTGCCCGCGTTGGCGTCAGCGTCGCTGCACAGCGCAACGTCCTTGACCGAGGCCAGAAGGCCGCCGGGCAACCCGACCTTCACACCGGTGATCACGTCCTGGCGATCACCACGCGTCAGATCAAAGCTGAACGGACTGGACCCACGCGCCTGGGTGTCGAGGGTGCCCGCGCTGACCGACGGGCCGAACGGCAGCACCGAAGGACAGCCACCGCCGTTGCCGTCCCAGCTCACACCATAGGTCGAGCTCGGCGTCACATCCGGAACCCCAGCAACCTGCAGGCCATCCGTACGGGTTCCACCACGAGACCACGACGTCAACACGCCGGTGGTCTTCGCCGTCCCACACCCGGTCGGGTTGACCAGTGCCGCCCGCGACCCCGCCTTGAACGTGAGGCGCAGGTGCTTGGCCGGCAGTTGCGGGTTGTCCTCAAACCGGGCCGTCAACCGGCCCGTGACCCGGTCAGCGGTCACGATGCCCGGGAGCTTGAGGTTGACGCCGTACTTGCGCGAGTCGATCTGGATTAGCAGGCGGAACTTGCCGTCCTGATCACCAGCAGGACTCAGATCACCCGGATGAGGCTTGATGATGAACACATTGCCGCTGACCGGCTCGGCGCCGAGGACCTGATCGGTGCTGGGATCGCGACGAGCCAGCAGCGGCGAGGTCGCCTCCACCGAGCCGACCTTCGAAGCATCGGGGCAGCTGACCGGGTCTGTCGTCTCGTAGTGGACCTGGTCACCTGGTCCGGGCAGGTCGGAGCATCCGTCGAGGCCGTCGGCTGCTGACGGTGAGATCGCCACCCCCTCGGGCAGCGTCACCGTCGCATCCTTCAAGGCCGGGGCGTTGGGCATGCCCGGGTTGATCTGGGAGGCCGAATCGGTCGGATCGTTGGTCAACTGCCCGAAATCAAGATCCACCGTGAACCCTGACGGGGCATCAGCCTGCGACGAGCCGGTCCCCGGCGTCGGACGAACGTCCATGGTGGGCGCAAACTGCGAGACCAGCAACGGACTGTCACACCCCGTCACCGCCGGCGCCGGCGCACTGCGCGTCTTCCACGTCGCATCCGTGAGATCGGGGAAGGCGAAGTCTGCCGAACCGGCGGCCAGCAGCCGCCCCGGATGGGCCCAAGAGTCACCGACGATCGTCGTCACCGGACTAGCGACCAGACAATCGGCCGGGTTCGACAAAAACGGCACCGGCGCACCACCCGCCGCAACCGAACCGAACTCGGGCACCACACGCTGCGACGGCACCCCGAACAACACCACCTTGAGCCGGTTGATGCCGATCCCGCTGATTCCGGGGCTGGCCACCGTGATCCCGAACTGACCGGTCCGCGACCGCAATCGCGGATATAACACTATCACTGGGGCGTTCTCACTAACGGCGCCGCCTACGCGGAAGGCGAACTGCGCCGGATACCCACGCTCAGGCACCATGTTGAACAACGGAAACGTCGACACGCCAACACCACCGGCCCCGTACTCGACGGTTCCCACCAGACTCGCGGCAGGACAGCTCGTTAGAATCTCCGCGGCCGTGCAGCGCGCGGCCGCGGCCGGGTTGCCGACAAACCCCGTCGGCGAGTCGACAAACGTCGACTTGACAAACTCCGCGGTACTGGTCGAGTCGGTCGGGATCGAGAATGACACGACCACATCGTGTGGGTGGCCACCGGCGACCGTGTAATCGTTGCCGGCTTCATCTAATGACCGAGCACTGAAGTCCTTGAAGTCAAACGGCGGGACAACCGCCACGGCCATCGAGGCCATCGACCCTACCAACCCCAACACCAACGCTGTCAACAACAGCGAGCGGCGAGCAGCAACACGGCGAACAGTCATGCAGTTCACATCTCTCATCATCAGACTGGTCGTCGCGGAAAAAGCTCCCGCTTTTCCAGCGGCAGGTGTAAGTCCCATGTCCGACACCTGCGCACTACTACCCAGCTTCCGCATACCCACTGAACCTCTCCCATAGTCCTTGGACGGCCTGAAAACTGCCTTCAAGAAACTCATGAGGAAGCACCAGGTAGACGGACACTCATAGATCGCTTCTTAGCGCCCTTTTTAATAACGCTCAACTTAACACGCAGTGGACGACCACTGCGCAACCACTGTCGGGCAGCGCCCGAAAGGCTCAGACGAATCTTCACAGTTCCAGCCTTCTTCGCAATAGGCGAAGTGAAAGCGACGCGACGATTCCTACCTTTGAACTTTGCGTTAGCGATCGCAGTAAATCTTCCTGCAGAGTTACTTTTAACCCGTATGGAAAGAACGCCAGTACGTGCTGCCGCACGGCGCTGTGCCGGGCTCACCGCCTGCACCAAGAACACCGGCAGCACTTCAGCCACACCACCACCCGACCCCACCACGGGCGGACCGGACAAGCTCGGCGGCCGACTCCGCAGACTTTGGCATTGGTCGCCGGAGCATGGTGGTGGTGCCTGGGCCGGGGCAAAACCACCGCCCAGGCGTGCGTCATAAAGGTCGGCGTTGGCATCGCCGTCGGCGCCCAGCACCTGCGCAGCGGTGCGGAAGAACAGGTCGCGGCCCGACGGGGTCACCCCGACCGCGTTGCCGCCGCCGGCCGAGATCAGCGACACCTGCCCGTCACGCCAGCTGTAGACATCATCGACACCATTGACATCGCTGAGCGACAGGGCCTCAGCGGTATCGAAGATCACCGTCGACCCATCCGCCGACACCGCAGGCTCGGCAGGTATCGACACATCAGACCCCGGGTTGTGGGTGTTGCCGCCACCACCAGCCACTGAGCTCGACACCCGGACGATCACATGCGTGACAGCGTCATACCGGTACGCGTCCTTGGCATCATCGGTGTCATCGGACGTGAGCTTGTTGGTGGTGACAAGCAGCAGATACCGGCCGTCAGGTGTCATCTGTGCCCGCGTCAGGTCGTTGCCATCTCTAAGTCTGGCGACATACCTCGTCTGCCCCGCCGGATGCCCGGAATCACGCTGCCACACATACAGGTTCTCAGCACCCGCCAGCGCACCAACACCACTGACATCGAGGTTGTCGGCCAACACACCCTGAGCCACGAAGTACACCCGCGACCCATCCTCAGAGACCGACACCACATTCTCGACCCGCGCACCAGACGCCGCACCGGAAACCTCGGTCAACGCATCACACGGATTCGACACCCCGACCGGCACCGGCACCCCGTCCGGGATGTCACACGCATACAGATCACTGGTCTGATCAACATCACCATTGACCAGCTGCCGGGTGGTCGTGAAGAACAACCGCGAACCATCAAGCGCCCCACCCCCATAGACCACCGGCGAAGCACCGTTACACAAACCCCCGACATCATCGGCCTCACGCGTGCACTCAGACCCCGACACCTCCACCGACGCCGAACCACCCACCCGCGCCCACAACTGCGAGTCCACGCCCCCATCACACCCCCGCGCAAAGACGATCACCCGACCATCAGGCGAGATCTCACGCAGACAGTTCGCCACCGACAAGCCGTCGTTGTCAACCGCCACCGGTCGTACCAGCCAAGCACTGCCGGTACGGACATACTCAGACGTACCGACAATGACATGCGAGAGATCACCTGCCGACCCCCCCGACGTAAACACGCCGTCGCCGACGCGGGTAAAGACACCGTCAGGACCCCGCAACCAGAAGCCGAGAACAGGGGACGCAGAGTCGCGACGATACATACGCCACAACGACCACCGCAGATCCGACGACTCGTCAATCACCCCGGTGGCGTTCGCGCCGGCGCTCGTCTCATAGATCGACCCCGGCGGATCCAGCGAGCTCGTCACCCAACCCACCGCCGAGCGTCTAGCGTGATACAGGTTCGCTGGACCGGCCATGGCGTTGCCCGCAAACACGCCGAGCGACCGAAACGACATCACCCCATCATCGGTAAAGCGTATGGGGGCCGTGATCGGAAAGCCTTGCTTATACGGAGGGCTGACCATCTCATAAGCCCGGCAATCAGGCAGCCCCGTCGAGCCGGTCTGCTCCCTAACAATTGAATTTGGGCAACCATCCGCAAAAGCTACTGGAACGGTGATCAAGCTAATCATTAGCCCAAATACAATCGCCACAAGAGCTGTCGCTCCTGTGCCGCGACCTCTTTTGCTACCGGTCAGCACGCTTGCGCTCCCTGACCGCCCCGCTGCAGCAACAGCTGACTCGGGGAAGTGCGAAGAGGTCGAACCGATCAAGCACTTCATGACGTGACTCCCGGTAGCAGAATGCTTGTAGATCGGGTACGAGCTCCCAATTGACGTACTGAGATCGTCACTCGGAGCTTCTTGCCCGAACGTAAACGTTTACGAGCCTGGCTATTGAGAAGAACGT
Source organism: uncultured Solirubrobacterales bacterium (assembly GCA_963715445.1). Classification (GTDB taxonomy): domain Bacteria; phylum Actinomycetota; class Thermoleophilia; order Solirubrobacterales; family Thermoleophilaceae; genus JAAYBF01. Next base: position 1,380,614 of record OY970240.1, on the reverse strand, counting down.
TGACCTGCGTCTTCGCCGCTGCCTTGACTCTCTGAGAAATACGGCCTACTCGAACTGTCTTCTTGCCAAACTTCGCCTTGGCAGTAAGGGTGACTATCCCTGCTGAAGTCGCAGACAACTTGACCGGGAGCAGACCGGTGCGTGAAGCCTTCTTCCGTACCTTCGCAGTGAAGACGCCCGACACAAACTTGATGCTCGGCCTAGCGCCAGGCTCTACCGGCGCCGGGGGATAAGCAACGTTACCGTCCGGAAACGACCGTGGAAGAGTTTCTGTTTCAAACCACAATGCACTACTCACACCAATAGCGTCGTTACTCTCCACAACGAGAACCACCCTGAAAGTGGTTCCAGGCGGCAGACCAGTCACCGCCGTCCGGACACGCTGGTCATTCATAGATGCAGGTGCTGTAGCCGGAGGAGTGGAAAGGGTGTAACTACCGTCACGAGAAGCAAGCTCGAAATGGTAAGAAGCATCGGCGCCATGGTTATTCAGATCGCCTACTAAGATTGCATTCGGAGCCTTAACAGCTCCTGGACCAAGTACCTTGGCTTCAGGGCTTGGAGGTGTAACGAAGTTACCGTTCGCTCCGTAGCGTGTGACGGTCTTCGTCTCCATCTCATGCGTTACGGGGTTCTCTTCCTCATAGGTAGAAGTAGCTACCACTTGGACGTTGTAAACGGTACCTGGATTCAAACCAATAATGGGAGCCTCTACGATGATTTCACCGGGAACACCATTGGTGTGACTAGGCTCATTACCAGTCACGTTCATTTCAGGAGTAGATGCTCCGTACGCAGTAGTAGCTCCATATCGGAAAGAGTAAGTAGTAGGGAGCCCATGCGGGTTGACCGTCCCCGTCAACGTCGCACGCTTGCTCGTCACACCCGTCGCCCCACCAGCCGCCGCCGGCGCCGTCACAAACGTCTGATCAACCCCAAACTGCGGATCGACAAAAGGCGGCTGAAAAAGGGCCGCGCCCGCGACCACACGGAAGTGATACGTCGTCCCCGGCTCCAACCCCGACACCGACGCGATGACCGAAACATCATCCCCACCAAAAGAAAACGGGGACACGCCGTCACTCAGCGCGTCCACCGTCCGGCCATAGGCCGTCGTCGTCCCGAACTCCACATACTGTCTCACAGCGGGCGAGTTGCTGTTCGGGTTGACCGTGCCATGCAAACGCGCGCTGCGCGGCCCGATCGCCGACGCAAACGGCGGCCCAACCACCTCCGGAGGCGCCGACAACGTCGTCAACGGAACCGTCGCCGGTACCCCGGCGATCGAGCCCGACGCGTTTAACCCCACGATCCGGTAGTTATAGGTCGTGTTCGGACGCAAACCCGGCACCGCCGCCGAGACCGCGATCGCACCACTACCACTCACCTCAGCCGACTCCGCGGTCCGCGACCCAAAGCTCAAATCGGTGCTGTACTCAAAGTGATAGGTCGACGCGACACCCCCAGGGTCGATCGTGCCCTCCAACACCGCCGAACGCGCCGCCACCGACGACACGCTCCCGGTCACCACCGTCGGACCCTCAAACGGGCCGTAACGCACAACAAACGGACGCGCAGCATCAGAGAGGTACACCTGCCCGGCACCGCTGACGGCCATCACCCCAGACCTCACACCACCGGTCGCCTCACGCGCATCAAACGCGTACACCACCCCAACCCCGCCGACACCGAGATGCGTGACCCGCAACCCCACCGGGCCGCTATGGGCCACATACACCTCATTGGAGACCGGATCGGCCGCCACCGCAGCCAACATCGCCGGACTCCCGTCAGCTTGCGGCGCCGCCTGAGGATCCAGCGAGATCTCATACGCCCCAGCGGGGCTAAACCGATCAACACGGTTCTTACAAGGATCAAGCACATACACCTGATGCAGACCATCAACCGCCAACCCCGACGCCGGACATGAAAACCCACCCTCAAGCGTGTCCGACCCACTAAACGAAGAACTCAACAACCCCGTCACCGGATCAAACTTCGCGACCACCAACCCCTGGGTCGAGGTCGCCGTCACATACACCGACCCATCAACCGGATCAACCGCCACCCGAGGATTGCCATTGATCGACACCCCCGGACCCCCATCCAGCACAAGCTCCTTCACACCCGTCGTCGAGTACTTCACCACCGACGGAACACCTCCATTGATCCCCGTCGCAACATACACGGCACCCAACCCACGAGGATCAACAGCAAGCCCACTCACACCACCCTCAAACGACGGATCAATGGCAAAGCGCGACAAAAACGCCCCGTCCGCGCTGAAACGCTGCACCCGCGGCTGCGTGGCCTGGCTCGCTTGCGCCGCATCGGCGGTAAACACCTCACCGGTCGACGCCATCACCGCAACACCACCCGGACCGTTACCCAAAGGCTCGCCGAACTGGCCGTCACCATCGCCCAACCCGCCGAACTGACCCGCAAACGTATGGCCCGTGGTCGCCCACGCACAACCACTTAGAGGACCGGCCATGGCAGCTACCGCTACCAGAGCCGCGATAAGAGCAAGAACTGCTCTAACCGCTGCCCTCGAAAAGCCAAAACCCGACGAGGGCAGAACAACAGCCATGCCTGGCTCCAAAGACCTACTACCCCCTTCAAAGAAGAAAGAGAGGCCAAGCGCACGCAAGATCCCCAGCTTCGAACCTGTCTGGCTCGAACGTATCGAATGGGACCTCACAGCGCTCCAACCTCTCATCTAACTACTCCCTCTCCTCGTTGCAACTTCAAGTCTTTGGCAATGCCGTAACGACCAGCGCCAGTCCGCTTCGAAGGCAAAGCCTTGGAAGCACCAACAACTGCAAGCTGGGTATGGGGGGTGGACACAACAGCTACAGCTGCTGGGTCGCTTTGAGAGCTGGCGCTCTGACAGCGAAGCGCGTTGCGCTCCATCAAAGCGTCGGGGCATCGGTTCGAACGTCGGGTGGAAAGAACCACCCTAAGAACCATCGAGGGGGCATCCACACACATCGGCACAGCAACCACATCTGAGGCAGCCGGCCCAGACCCAGAGACGCCAAAGGCATCCCTAAACGCCGGCAAAGCAAACGCTCGGCCAGCGCAACAGCTGCGCTTCGATGGGTGCAAGTCCTCTCTCCCTCTCTCCGTACTACCTACCAGGAGCTAGAAACACACTAGTCCCTGTCTAGCGACTGCCAGGGTAGACCAGCCCCTTTCGCTCTGTCAAGGCCCAACCGTGCGCAACCTCACACACACACCAGATTCCGCTCTGCAAAGCCAAAAACAACCGAACCAACCCCAGCCCCCCAAACACCAACCCACAAGACCCCCCAACAACGGCGCCAGGGCCGCCGCCCTGAGCGGCGAGGAGGTTGTCGGCGTCAGCGCCTAGTAGGGGCCTTCCCTGAGGGGGCGTTTTGAAGCTCTATGCGGCCATTGTTAATAGCAGCACCGACCAACGGTTGCTGTTATCGCCAGCTTGAATATCGCGACCATCCCCCAAATGTTATTCAAATCAGAAGCTTCCTTCTATAATAATCTCTGGATGGCGTCCTGCACCAGAAACACCCAGACATGACCGACGACCGCGCCGGACGCTTCGTGGAGCAAGCGACCGGATACCGGGCGTTCCTCCCCGCGCCGCTGCCACCGGAGCCCCCACTCGAGGTGGGCTCCCTGCAAGCGCCGCTGTCGCGCGCGAACCTGGCGCTGGGCCGCCTCGACGGAGTGATCGATGTAATCCCCGACCCCGATTTCTTCGTCAGCATGTACGTCAGGCGCGAGGCGGTGCTGAGTTCGCAGATCGAGGGTACGCAAAGCACTCTCGAGGATCTACTCGAGGTCGAACTCGAGTCACAGCGCCGGCGTGATGACAGCGACGTCGGCGACATCGTCAACTACATCGCCGCGATGAATCACGGCCTCGAAAGGCTAACCGAGCTACCACTCTCCCTACGCCTGATCCGGGAGATCCATGCCGAGCTGCTCCGCGACGGCCGTGGCGCCTCGGCCACTCCCGGAGAGTTCCGCACGACTCAAAACTGGATCGGTCCGAGAGGTGCCCCACTGAGCCAGGCGACGTTCGTGCCGCCTTCGGTCGCTGACCTGACCGACGTGCTCTCGGATTTCGAGCACTACCTCCACCGCGACGCGGACGACCAGCTCATCGAGGCGGGGCTGGCACACGCGCAGTTCGAGACGATCCATCCCTTCCTCGACGGCAACGGCCGCGTAGGACGGTTGCTGATCACCTTTCTGCTTGTCCACCACGGGATTCTGCGCCGACCGCTGCTGTACCTCAGCTACTACTTCAAACTCCATCGCACCGAGTACTACGACCGGCTGATGGCCGTGCGCCTACAGGGCGACTGGGAAGGCTGGATGCGGTTCTTCCTCGAGGGCGTGGCGACCACAGCCACCGAGGCCAAGCGAACCGCCGAGCAGATCTTCGCACTGCGCGAGGACCACCGAACAATAGCGATGGAGGCGGCCGGCCCCAACGGACTAAAGCTCCTCTCGGAGCTCTTCCGCCAACCACTGATCAATGTGACGACGATCGCTCGCGTGGCAGAAGTCACATTTCCCACTGCCAACCGTCTCGTCGCCAAATTCGAGGAACTCGGCCTGCTGCGCGAGGTCACCGGGCAGCGGCGCTCCCGCCTATTCCGTTACGAGCCCTACCTCGCACTAATGGACGAGCCGAAGGACGTAGCCGAAGACTCGACGCAGACCGAAGTCACACAAACGGACTAGCGGATCGGCAACCGAGCGCTGAAACGCCTGTCTTCGAAAGGCCTGGGAGGAAGTCGATGTCGACGCGACCCCTTGCCGAACTCGGTGCAGCAGCCGCGACTGTCGCAGGGCCCGGCTGCTCGCAGTCCCGCCACTCGGCGATCAAGCTGCGCGCGACTACGCGCTCCGCACCCTCGGCGAAGACGTCGGCCTTCGGCACGCCAGGGCCGTATCGGGTCTTGCTTGTTCTGTTGGTCGATGGACACAACCGTTTGACACCAACCTTCTGATGAACCCAGCCGTCCGGAACCTGGGCGCTCCAACGGCCACCAAACCGCCACCCCCTGTTCGGCGGAGAGCCACGCGAAATCGCCCACACCCCAACTTTGAGGACGACAGACAGATGGTCTAGAACCCAGCACAGAACAACACCACCTCTCCGTCCAAGCCTCCGCCACCCGGTCCAACCCCAAGGCTGGACGCGGTCTGGACCCCGGCATCTCTTCTAGCCCATGCTGGACGCGGGTAAACACAGCATCCACAACTCGGCATAGACGTCGTCGGTGGCTCGAGGACGTGACAGCTGGTGTGGACCTGGCACAACCAGGTCTCGCAAGGCCCATCAAGCATCTGGATCCACCAACCACCCCCACGCCGGCGCTAGGGCGGCGCTAGTCGCTCCCTTTCTTCGCCGCTAGGGCGCGCTAGTGGTCCCTGCCGTGAGGGACGCCTTGACACCCATGGATCACGACATGGCCGATCTCCCCCGGCGCTTAAGTGACGTGGTCGTGAGCGGTATCGAGGATCTGCGCCCGGGTTGAGATATCCGGAGCGACCCTTGTTTGTGTGGCCACGGCTCGCTCGCGCGCGACGGCAGTTGCAGCTGCCGTTGTTCCCAACAGGAGCGAGCTAGAATCTGGGTCCGGGACCCGCAGATCCCGGGGCTTGTGTCAGTTAGCTGGACGCGTGGGCGACTCTCTGACCAATGCTTCCCTTCCTCGGCTGGCTCTTTGTGCATGAGGGTCGCTGGTGGCCGTCACCGATGTGGTGGTGTTGGTGTGGAAGTTCACTGGTAGACGTTCGGCCTTGTGTCCTTGCTGGTCGAGACGTCACCGAAATTCGCTACACCCTCCGCTACCGCTGGACGGCTGCCTGGTCTGGGGGCGGCAGGGGTTGGCGGGCTGGGGAGGGGGTTGTGGCTCTCCGGGGCTCGAGGGTGGGGCCCAAAGGCGAGGGGGCCGTTGTTGGGGGTTGTCGTTCTGTTGGTTGGGTGCCCGGCTGTTTGGCGCCTCATAGGCTGGATTCGGGTTCGTTCAGCCCTTTTGGCGAGCCTCTGTGGCGGCGAGGTTCTAGGCCCCTGCGCGTGTTTGGGCGGCGGGTGTTCCGTGTGTCCCCTCTGCGTCGCACTCCTTGTGCGTCGCACTCCTTGTGCGACTTCCCCGACGCTCCAATAAGTGAACGCCTTCTGTCGTCTAGGGCTGTCAGCGTGCTATGGGTTCGTCAATGAGTACACACACTCCCGCGGGCCCGGGGCACCACCAGGCCCTGCGTGCGACGGCGACCGCGGGGCGCTTGCAGTGAGTGCGGGCGAAGTGGAGGCCTAGCCAGCCAGACCCGGAGGGTCTCTGGATACACAGGTCATGGGAGCAGATGTTGTCGTTGCCGTCGGTGATGACCAGGATGCCCTTCTTACCCCCGTTGAGCTTGAGCGAGAACGAGCTGATCGGAGCATCCGGGATTGCCGGGAACGTCGCGGTCAAGTGCTTGTTGTCAGGCACCGAGTTCGTTTGCCGCAGGTTGACGTTGACCTCACCCCGCAGCTCGATGAGCAGGGTCGGCAACGTCCGGATCTGCCGGCCCGACTTCGGGTCGGTCCGCACGCCCTTGACGAAGTACACCTTGCCGTTCAAGGGCGTCTTGAGCAGCGGGCTGATCGCCGTCACCGTGCCGATCACCGACTTTGCCGGACACTGGTTCTTCAGGCCGTCGAGGTACTCACACAGCGAGTCGCTCTCAGCGTTGTCGGGATCCAGCGCGAGGCTCAACGGGAGGGTGACGGTGATCGCCTTGATCCCCGACTCCTCGGGTTGCTGGGTCACGAGCGCCTCGACACCGGGGTGGCCGCCGACCTTGGGGGAAGGGCGCCCCACCACCTCCGGTGCCGGGACGGGACTCCTCCGGATTCCACGCTTCGAACCCGCGCTTGCGGTCGTCCACCAACTCCTCAAGGACACGAACTGAACCCTGCCCAACACCTCGGCTCATTCACAGCTCCCAGACCACCTGCGCGCACCCACACGCCTCGGAGCTTCGTAACCCCATCCAGTCACGGGCTCATCGTTGGGAGCGCCTTGCGCTCCCCCCCGCCAGCTACTGCTGACTAGCAAACCCCCTATGTCTACCCTCAGCCGTCCCGCGTACCCCACAGTTCCTTGATCTCGATGCGGTAGCTCTGAAAGGGCTCTACAAAGCCCAACGCACCGCAAAGCAAGACCAGCCGCCCAAACACAGCTGGTTCCCTCCGGGAAAGAACCACCTAGAAGAAACCAGGCCAAGGACGCTGGGACCACTCCGCGCGCGCGAAAAATTCCGACCAGAACAACTAAAGGGCGAGCAACCTAAGGGGGCTCACCTGACGTCTAAAACAAGACGGGTAGACCGAAGGCCTTTCAGCGCGCGCGCGAAATTTTTGGTCCGGAACGACTTGGGGCGCCGACCGGATGGTCGGCGCCCCCAATGTTGGTTCTTGTGTGCTTGGTTAGCTGCGGCGTTTCGCTGCGGCTGCGCGACGCTTCGCCGCTGCTGCTTTGCGCTTCTTGGCTGCTTTGCGCATCGCTGCACGGCTGTTGCACGGCGTCTTGATCTTAATAAGGCGATCATGGCGCTTGCCGCTGTGAGCGTCGTTCTGGAACTCTGCGACCTGGCGGCTGCAGATGTTCTTGCGAACAACCACCAAGATCCCGTTCTTTCCTCCCTTGATGTTCAGGTTGAACTGGGAGATAGGTGCGTCCGGGACGTTGTCGAACGTGTTCACCAACCGGTTGCGCGACAGAGACGAAGTCGCCTTCAAATTGATGGCCACCTCACCGCGTAGCGCAACGACCAGTGCGGGGAGGGTAGCGACGGAGTTCCCGAAGCTGTTGATTCGCCGGTTCTTGACGAAGTAGACGTTCCCCGCCAACGGCTTCTTCAACAGCGGCGACACCGCCCGCGCACGACCGATGATCGAACCCTTCGGACAGAAGTCCTCGATCTTCGCCTTCTTAATGTGCTCAAACTCGCACAACGCCTGCGCGTTGTCCGGGTCGAGTGCCAACGAGAGAGGCAGACGGGTAACTGCCTTCTCGATACCAGCTTCCCCACGCTTCTGCTTGACAACAGCCTTCAGGTTGGGGTGTCCCCCATCCCTCGTCTGTTTCTTACCTGTTAGGGAGAGCTGGAGCTTGGGTGCGAACGGCAGCCTCTCACAACCGGTGAACCGCAACGGCGTGTTCAGGCTCGCCGTCTGGCCACCGGCCGAGAACACGCTGGTCGACACGTTCAGCGGATCGCACGACGACGGCGACTGCATGAAGCCGGGCCGGTCGACATCCACATGCACGCGGCGGACTCGGAAGGGGACGCCGTCGCGGATCGTGGGCAACGGGTCGCTGACCACGGTGGCATGCACGTCGTCGACGTCGACGTTCAGCGCTTGGCGGACGACGACGGTGCCGAGGTCAAACGGTCCGGCTTCGGCGTGGACGGCGATCGCCAGCCCGTACGGTGCGCCCTTGTACGGACCGGTCAACGACACCGGCTGACCACGTAGGTAGAACGGGGTGTCACCCGGCCCAGCCGCGACGGTCGCCGAGCCGACGCGTGAGGCGGCCGGGCAGCTGCCCGCGTTGGCGTCAGCGTCGCTGCACAGCGCAACGTCCTTGACCGAGGCCAGAAGGCCGCCGGGCAACCCGACCTTCACACCGGTGATCACGTCCTGGCGATCACCACGCGTCAGATCAAAGCTGAACGGACTGGACCCACGCGCCTGGGTGTCGAGGGTGCCCGCGCTGACCGACGGGCCGAACGGCAGCACCGAAGGACAGCCACCGCCGTTGCCGTCCCAGCTCACACCATAGGTCGAGCTCGGCGTCACATCCGGAACCCCAGCAACCTGCAGGCCATCCGTACGGGTTCCACCACGAGACCACGACGTCAACACGCCGGTGGTCTTCGCCGTCCCACACCCGGTCGGGTTGACCAGTGCCGCCCGCGACCCCGCCTTGAACGTGAGGCGCAGGTGCTTGGCCGGCAGTTGCGGGTTGTCCTCAAACCGGGCCGTCAACCGGCCCGTGACCCGGTCAGCGGTCACGATGCCCGGGAGCTTGAGGTTGACGCCGTACTTGCGCGAGTCGATCTGGATTAGCAGGCGGAACTTGCCGTCCTGATCACCAGCAGGACTCAGATCACCCGGATGAGGCTTGATGATGAACACATTGCCGCTGACCGGCTCGGCGCCGAGGACCTGATCGGTGCTGGGATCGCGACGAGCCAGCAGCGGCGAGGTCGCCTCCACCGAGCCGACCTTCGAAGCATCGGGGCAGCTGACCGGGTCTGTCGTCTCGTAGTGGACCTGGTCACCTGGTCCGGGCAGGTCGGAGCATCCGTCGAGGCCGTCGGCTGCTGACGGTGAGATCGCCACCCCCTCGGGCAGCGTCACCGTCGCATCCTTCAAGGCCGGGGCGTTGGGCATGCCCGGGTTGATCTGGGAGGCCGAATCGGTCGGATCGTTGGTCAACTGCCCGAAATCAAGATCCACCGTGAACCCTGACGGGGCATCAGCCTGCGACGAGCCGGTCCCCGGCGTCGGACGAACGTCCATGGTGGGCGCAAACTGCGAGACCAGCAACGGACTGTCACACCCCGTCACCGCCGGCGCCGGCGCACTGCGCGTCTTCCACGTCGCATCCGTGAGATCGGGGAAGGCGAAGTCTGCCGAACCGGCGGCCAGCAGCCGCCCCGGATGGGCCCAAGAGTCACCGACGATCGTCGTCACCGGACTAGCGACCAGACAATCGGCCGGGTTCGACAAAAACGGCACCGGCGCACCACCCGCCGCAACCGAACCGAACTCGGGCACCACACGCTGCGACGGCACCCCGAACAACACCACCTTGAGCCGGTTGATGCCGATCCCGCTGATTCCGGGGCTGGCCACCGTGATCCCGAACTGACCGGTCCGCGACCGCAATCGCGGATATAACACTATCACTGGGGCGTTCTCACTAACGGCGCCGCCTACGCGGAAGGCGAACTGCGCCGGATACCCACGCTCAGGCACCATGTTGAACAACGGAAACGTCGACACGCCAACACCACCGGCCCCGTACTCGACGGTTCCCACCAGACTCGCGGCAGGACAGCTCGTTAGAATCTCCGCGGCCGTGCAGCGCGCGGCCGCGGCCGGGTTGCCGACAAACCCCGTCGGCGAGTCGACAAACGTCGACTTGACAAACTCCGCGGTACTGGTCGAGTCGGTCGGGATCGAGAATGACACGACCACATCGTGTGGGTGGCCACCGGCGACCGTGTAATCGTTGCCGGCTTCATCTAATGACCGAGCACTGAAGTCCTTGAAGTCAAACGGCGGGACAACCGCCACGGCCATCGAGGCCATCGACCCTACCAACCCCAACACCAACGCTGTCAACAACAGCGAGCGGCGAGCAGCAACACGGCGAACAGTCATGCAGTTCACATCTCTCATCATCAGACTGGTCGTCGCGGAAAAAGCTCCCGCTTTTCCAGCGGCAGGTGTAAGTCCCATGTCCGACACCTGCGCACTACTACCCAGCTTCCGCATACCCACTGAACCTCTCCCATAGTCCTTGGACGGCCTGAAAACTGCCTTCAAGAAACTCATGAGGAAGCACCAGGTAGAAGGACGCTACTAGATCGTGGGAACGTACCCTTTTTAGTAACGCTCAACGTGATCCTCAAGGAACTGCCATTGCGCAACCGCTGACGAGCAGCGTCCGAAAGGCGCAAACGAATCTTCACAGTTCCAGCCTTGCGAACACGAACCGTCTTACGAGCTACGCGTCCCATAGAAGCTCTAGCGGAAAGCGACAGCTTTCCTGCAGAGTTGCTCTTAACCGATACCGGAAGAACACCACTTCTAGCTGCTGCCTTTCGACTCTTAGCAGAGACTCGCTTAAGCGAGATCGAAGATCTCTTACCAAGCTTTACGTTCCCTGAATCAGACGAATTAAGAGAACCGGGACCGAGTAGCGCCGGAGGCGGTGTAGGCGATCCTTGGCACTCAAAACAGGGGTCCTTAACTTTGGTCGGGGCAAAACCACCGCCCAGGCGTGCGTCATAAAGGTCGGCGTTGGCATCGCCGTCGGCGCCCAGCACCTGCGCAGCGGTGCGGAAGAACAGGTCGCGGCCCGACGGGGTCACCCCGACCGCGTTGCCGCCGCCGGCCGAGATCAGCGACACCTGCCCGTCACGCCAGCTGTAGACATCATCGACACCATTGACATCGCTGAGCGACAGGGCCTCAGCGGTATCGAAGATCACCGTCGACCCATCCGCCGACACCGCAGGCTCGGCAGGTATCGACACATCAGACCCCGGGTTGTGGGTGTTGCCGCCACCACCAGCCACTGAGCTCGACACCCGGACGATCACATGCGTGACAGCGTCATACCGGTACGCGTCCTTGGCATCATCGGTGTCATCGGACGTGAGCTTGTTGGTGGTGACAAGCAGCAGATACCGGCCGTCAGGTGTCATCTGTGCCCGCGTCAGGTCGTTGCCATCTCTAAGTCTGGCGACATACCTCGTCTGCCCCGCCGGATGCCCGGAATCACGCTGCCACACATACAGGTTCTCAGCACCCGCCAGCGCACCAACACCACTGACATCGAGGTTGTCGGCCAACACACCCTGAGCCACGAAGTACACCCGCGACCCATCCTCAGAGACCGACACCACATTCTCGACCCGCGCACCAGACGCCGCACCGGAAACCTCGGTCAACGCATCACACGGATTCGACACCCCGACCGGCACCGGCACCCCGTCCGGGATGTCACACGCATACAGATCACTGGTCTGATCAACATCACCATTGACCAGCTGCCGGGTGGTCGTGAAGAACAACCGCGAACCATCAAGCGCCCCACCCCCATAGACCACCGGCGAAGCACCGTTACACAAACCCCCGACATCATCGGCCTCACGCGTGCACTCAGACCCCGACACCTCCACCGACGCCGAACCACCCACCCGCGCCCACAACTGCGAGTCCACGCCCCCATCACACCCCCGCGCAAAGACGATCACCCGACCATCAGGCGAGATCTCACGCAGACAGTTCGCCACCGACAAGCCGTCGTTGTCAACCGCCACCGGTCGTACCAGCCAAGCACTGCCGGTACGGACATACTCAGACGTACCGACAATGACATGCGAGAGATCACCTGCCGACCCCCCCGACGTAAACACGCCGTCGCCGACGCGGGTAAAGACACCGTCAGGACCCCGCAACCAGAAGCCGAGAACAGGGGACGCAGAGTCGCGACGATACATACGCCACAACGACCACCGCAGATCCGACGACTCGTCAATCACCCCGGTGGCGTTCGCGCCGGCGCTCGTCTCATAGATCGACCCCGGCGGATCCAGCGAGCTCGTCACCCAACCCACCGCCGAGCGTCTAGCGTGATACAGGTTCGCTGGACCGGCCATGGCGTTGCCCGCAAACACGCCGAGCGACCGAAACGACATCACCCCATCATCGGTAAAGCGTATGGGGGCCGTGATCGGAAAGCCTTGCTTATACGGAGGGCTGACCATCTCATAAGCCCGGCAATCAGGCAGCCCCGTCGAGTTGGTCAAGAACCTGACCCTTGTATTTGGGCATTCGTCCGCAGTAGCTACTGGAACGGTAATCAAGCTAATCATTAGCCCAAATACAATCGCCACAAGAGCTGTCGCTCCTGTGCCGCGACCTCTTTTGCTACCGGTCGGGTGCGAAGAGGTCGAACCGATCAAGCGCTTCATGACGTGACTCCCGGTAGCAGAATGCTTGTAGATCGGGTGCGAGCTCCCAGTTGACGTACTGAGATCGTCACTCGGAGCTTCTTGCCCGAACGTAGACGTTTACGAGCCCGGCTATTGAGCACAACGTTGACTTGCGTCTTCACTCCCGCCTTGACTCTCTGAGAAATACGGCCTACTCGAACTGTCTTCTTGCCAAACTTCGCCTTGGCAGTAAGAGTAACTATCCCCGCCGAGGTCGAAGACACCTTGACCGGAAGCATGCCGGTACGTGAAGCCTTCTTCCGTACCTTCGCAGTGAAGACGCCCGACACAAACTTGATGCTCGGCCTAGCGCCAGGCTCTACCGGCGCCGGGGGATACACAAAAGGATTGCCCTTAGACGTCTTCGGAAGAGCTTTTGTTTCAAACGTCAACGGATCGCTCACACCAAAAGCGTCATTACTTTCCGCAACGAGCTCGACCGTGAAAGTGGTTCCAGACGGTAAACCAGTTACCGACGTCCGAACACGTTGATTGGACCCAAATCCACCTGCATACGTTACAGGAGTGGAAAGGGTGTAACTACCGTCATCAGAAATAACCTCGAAATGGTAAAGGGCACTGGCGCCATGATTATTCAGATCGCCTACTAAAGTTGCAGTAGAAGTTCCAATACCTGTAGGTGCGAGCGCTGTCGCAGATGGACTTGAGGCCGTGCTAAAGAGTCCGTCTGCGCCGTAACGTGTAACGGTTTTGGTTTCCATCTCATGCGTTACGGGGTTCTCTTCCTCATAGGTAGAGGTAGCTACCACTTGCACGTGGTACGTGGTATCAGGATTCAAACCTTCAACAGGAGCAAAAGCGGTGACCTCACCAGGCTTACCTCCATAAGCAATAGGGGCATCATCAGGCAGCGCGACCTCGGGGGTGCTCTCCCCATAACTCGAGGTCGGCCCATAATTGAAGTGATAGCTCGTCGCCACCCCATGCGGATTGACCGTCCCCGTCAACGTCGCACGCTTGCTCGTCACACCCGTCGCCCCACCAGCCGCCGCCGGCGCCGTCACAAACGTCTGATCAACCCCAAACTGCGGATCGACAAAAGGCGGCTGAAAAAGGGCCGCGCCCGCGACCACACGGAAGTGATACGTCGTCCCCGGCTCCAACCCCGACACCGACGCGATGACCGAAACATCATCCCCACCAAAAGAAAACGGGGACACGCCGTCACTCAGCGCGTCCACCGTCCGGCCATAGGCCGTCGTCGTCCCGAACTCCACATACTGTCTCACAGCGGGCGAGTTGCTGTTCGGGTTGACCGTGCCATGCAAACGCGCGCTGCGCGGCCCGATCGCCGACGCAAACGGCGGCCCAACCACCTCCGGAGGCGCCGACAACGTCGTCAACGGAACCGTCGCCGGTACCCCGGCGATCGAGCCCGACGCGTTTAACCCCACGATCCGGTAGTTATAGGTCGTGTTCGGACGCAAACCCGGCACCGCCGCCGAGACCGCGATCGCACCACTACCACTCACCTCAGCCGACTCCGCGGTCCGCGACCCAAAGCTCAAATCGGTGCTGTACTCAAAGTGATAGGTCGACGCGACACCCCCAGGGTCGATCGTGCCCTCCAACACCGCCGAACGCGCCGCCACCGACGACACGCTCCCGGTCACCACCGTCGGACCCTCAAACGGGCCGTAACGCACAACAAACGGACGCGCAGCATCAGAGAGGTACACCTGCCCGGCACCGCTGACGGCCATCACCCCAGACCTCACACCACCGGTCGCCTCACGCGCATCAAACGCGTACACCACCCCAACCCCGCCGACACCGAGATGCGTGACCCGCAACCCCACCGGGCCGCTATGGGCCACATACACCTCATTGGAGACCGGATCGGCCGCCACCGCAGCCAACATCGCCGGACTCCCGTCAGCTTGCGGCGCCGCCTGAGGATCCAGCGAGATCTCATACGCCCCAGCGGGGCTAAACCGATCAACACGGTTCTTACAAGGATCAAGCACATACACCTGATGCAGACCATCAACCGCCAACCCCGACGCCGGACATGAAAACCCACCCTCAAGCGTGTCCGACCCACTAAACGAAGAACTCAACAACCCCGTCACCGGATCAAACTTCGCGACCACCAACCCCTGGGTCGAGGTCGCCGTCACATACACCGACCCATCAACCGGATCAACCGCCACCCGAGGATTGCCATTGATCGACACCCCCGGACCCCCATCCAGCACAAGCTCCTTCACACCCGTCGTCGAGTACTTCACCACCGACGGAACACCTCCATTGATCCCCGTCGCAACATACACGGCACCCAACCCACGAGGATCAACAGCAAGCCCACTCACACCACCCTCAAACGACGGATCAATGGCAAAGCGCGACAAAAACGCCCCGTCCGCGCTGAAACGCTGCACCCGCGGCTGCGTGGCCTGGCTCGCTTGCGCCGCATCGGCGGTAAACACCTCACCGGTCGACGCCATCACCGCAACACCACCCGGACCGTTACCCAAAGGCTCGCCGAACTGGCCGTCACCATCGCCCAACCCGCCGAACTGACCCGCAAACGTATGGCCCGTGGTCGCCCAAGCACAACCACTTAGAGGACCGGCCATGGCAGCTACCGCTACCAGAGCCGCGATAAGAGCAAGAACTGCTCTAACCGCTGCCCTCGAAAAGCCAAAACCCGACGAGGGCAGAACAACAGCCATGCCTGGCTCCAAAGACCTACTACCCCCTTCAAAGAAGAAAGAGAGGCCAAGCGCACGCAAGATCCCCAGCTTCGAACCTGTCTGGCTCGAACGTATCGAATGGGACCTCACAGCGCTCCAACCTCTCATCTAACTACTCCCTCTCCTCGTTGCAACTTCAAGTCTTTGGCAATGCCGTAACGACCAGCGCCAGTCCGCTTCGAAGGCAAAGCCTTGGAAGCACCAACAACTGCAAGCTGGGTATGGGGGGTGGACACAACAGCTACAGCTGCTGGGTCGCTTTGAGAGCTGGCGCTCTGACAGCGAAGCGCGTTGCGCTCCATCAAAGCGTCGGGGCATCGGTTCGAACGTCGGGTGGAAAGAACCACCCTAAGAACCATCGAGGGGGCATCCACACACATCGGCACAGCAACCACATCTGAGGCAGCCGGCCCAGACCCAGAGACGCCAAAGGCATCCCTAAACGCCGGCAAAGCAAACGCTCGGCCAGCGCAACAGCTGCGCTTCGATGGGTGCAAGTCCTCTCTCCCTCTCTCCGTACTACCTACCAGGAGCTAGAAACACACTAGTCCCTGTCTAGCGACTGCCAGGGTAGACCAGCCCCTTTCGCTCTGTCAAGGCCCAACCGTGCGCAACCTCACACACACACCAGATTCCGCTCTGCAGAGCGGAAAGCAGCCACTCGAACGACGCGATGCTCTGACGAAGAATCACCGCGAACCCAAACCCATCCCTTCAAAAGCCGACCGCCTCGCGCGCGCGTGCGCCCGCACGTATGAGATGGAAGACCACCACCCAGCAACAAGGCCGCGAACCCCAACGACCCGACCGACCCACCCAAGCGCCCCACAGCCTCAACCTCAGGCTCAGGGAGTAGGAGGGCCACCCCCGCAACCCACCGTTCCGTTGAGCACAGGCCGCGACCGCGGAGAACCACCCCTGCCCGCAACCCCAACCTCCCGCCAAGCGACAAGGGCACATGGCTCGAAGCCCCCACGAAAGCACCGATCGCTGCCGCGAAGGCGAGCAGGTCAAGAACGCCCCGGCGGCGGTTCCGTCTGCTGCCCGGGCGCTCCCTCAAGCGCTCTGCCGACCGCCTGCAGGAGGCCCTTGGCGTCGAAGGGCTTCTCGATCAGCGCCACGCCCTCGTCGACGACGTCGTGCCGTGAGATCACCTCGCCGGTGTAGCCGGACATGAACAGCACCTGGATCTCCGGCCTTACCGCGGCAGAGATCCGCTTCACGGCGAGCCTCCTCGAGGCTCGCCTGCGGCGCGGCCTCCTGCCCGTCGTCTACGTGCTGGCCATCGCTCATCCATCCCCCGTCCGCGCATGCGATCGGGACTCTGGGCCACCCGATCTGGGCCTCGCGGCACCTCGGACGGGACTACCCGATCGAGAGGCGCTCGTTTCCCGGGCTGTGCAGCGGTTTCGGCTCTGCCGCGGGCTCGGTCTCGCGAGCGCCGCTGCGCACGAACAGCCAGACGCCGATCAGGATCCCGGCGAGCGTCGGCAGGCCCCAGAGGATCCCCTGGCCCACCTGCGTAGCGACGGGAGCGGGGCACGCCTGCGCGACTCCCCAGCCGACGCCGAATACGACGCTGCCAACGATGTGGCGGCGCTCAGGGCGCTCGCGCGGCCAGCGGATCGGTACGCCGGTCAGCAGGGCGCGCGCCTCGCTCCTGCGTAGGAGCTCGGCGCCAACCGCCGCGACCACCACGGCCGACGCGAAGAAGAGGAAGAGGTAGGACTCGTCGAGCAGCAGCGCCCCGCGGATCACGTTCGGATCCACCATCGCGCTCCAGCAGAGCACGAAGCCGAAGGCCACCCCGATCATCAGCCCGGCGGCGCGCATCAGGTAATCGCCTCGATCAGATGGGCGACGACGATCGCTGTGCCGAAGAACGTCGCGGTGGCCGCAAGGCTCGCGGGAGACAGCAGCGAGGTGCCCGACAGCCCGTTGCCCGAAGTGCAGCCACCAGCCGTCTTCGCCCCGTAGCCGATGAGCACACCGGCGGCCACGAGGATCAACGGCACCACCGCCCGCTCGCCGCCGTGAAAGGTCTCTGTCAGCCAGCCGTAGCCGCTGAAGCTCTGCCCGCCGGCCGCAAGCGCGAACAGCCCGCCGCCGAGCACCACGCCGAGCAGGAGCCATCCCCGCCAATCGAGACTGCCGCCTCTTGGGCCGAGCCGCTCGACGATCTCCGAGTAGCCGCCGGTCACGCCGAGCCGGCCGTTGAGCAGCCAGCGGCACGCCATAACGCAGAGACCGAGAAGAGGCCCCGCCAGGTACCAGGCAAGCTGCTCGTCGAACACCCCTCGAACATTAGAGGCGGCTCGAGCGGAGCCCGTGCCCCGTACCCCAACCCGGATGCATCCAGCCCGCATCGAGTGTCCGGTCGGGGCGCGCCCCGACCGGAACCTAGTTGCAGCGAGGGTCGGTGGCGCCTGCCTGGCAGAGGATCATCTTCTTCACCTGCCGGTTGTCGGCGCCGAAGGGCTCGAATGCAAGCGATCCTCGGGGGTAGGCGGTCACGTCTACCTCCATCTGACCGGCGCCCGCCTTGAAGAAGCCCGTGTTCACCTTGGTTCCTCCGATGAAGCTGACGCTCGCCGATTGGCCTGCGCGAAGCTCGCGATACTCGCATTGGAGGAAGTTCGGAGCGTGCGAGAGGTACTGGCAGCCTTGGAACGGCGCACCGGAAACCGCCAGCGGCACCAACGTCGACGATCCGTCGCCGCTGATGCTCAGCTGGAAGTCCCCGAGCAGGGCCGTCGAGGGCCCCTCGTTGGTGATCCGCGCCGTGCCTTGGATGGCCACGGCCTGGCCATTGACCACGTTCCTCACGATCTCGGTCGCGATCTGCGGCGGCGCCACCTTGACATCGCCCTGAAAGTCGAGGTCGAGGTCGCCGAGCACCCCCACGTAGCGCGGCAGCTTTGCGTTGCGGCACTTCTGCCCGCGCTTCAGCGGGGCCTTCGTGGCCTTGATGACCACCGTGTTCGAGCCGTGGCGAAAGGCGTCGAGCGCGCGCTTGGAGAGCCGGCCCGCACGGTAGCCGGGGAATCGCTTCGCCTTCTTGCCGTAGCCCTTGGGGAGCTTCACGATCGTCTCCCCGTTGATCGACATGCTGGCGCTGTCGAACGGCTGCGACTTGGCGGGGCCGTAGCCGAGGTTGAACACGCCGCCGCTCGGGCGGCCGGGAACCATGATCGTCTTCCTGAAGGTCCGGCTCTCGCGCGCCTGCCCGCACGTGGGTCCCCAGATGTAACGGCGCTTGAAGCTGCGGGTGAGGCCGAAGGTGGCATCGCTCGGCGTGAAGCGGCCGACTTTCACGACCTTCGCGTTCGACCACGTCCCATCGGTGCCGAGGATCAGCTTCGGCTGCGTCTCGACGAGGTACGGCAGGGTGCCCCAATCGATCGTCTGCGCACCCGCCGTCGCCGGAGCCGCGAGGGCCGCGATCAGGACCGGCAGCATGAGCCTCGAGCATCTCATCTCAGCTGCCGAACCAGCGCGCGCGGCGCGTCGCGCCGAACTCGGCCTTCTCCGCCGCGTACTCGCGCGAGGGCTCGTGGCGCTGAGCCGCCGGGCCGTCGCCGCGGAGGAAGTTGACGTCGACCTTGGGGACGGTCCGCGGGCCGGAGGAGACGTCGCCGATCGCATACACCTGCGGGAACCGGGTCCTGAGGTTGGCCTGGTCGACCGGTACCCAGCCATCGACCGCCAAGCCCGAGGCCTCTAGCGGGTCGGGCGCCCGGTGCACGGGGATTCCGACGAAGAGGTCGTAGGGCAGCGTCTCGCCGGACGCCAGCCGAGCCTCGCGGGAGGCCGGGTCGATGCCGGTGACCAGGTGCTGGGGAAGCTCTGTGATCCCGCGTGAGGCCAGGCCGTCGCGGAACATCTGCGAGACCTCGCCGGTCACCGGGACCGGGCGCTGCATCGGGAACGTCGACGTCATCTGCACCGAGTCGCGGATCCCCCGTTGCGTGAAGTGCTCGTGCAGGAGGAACGCTCCCTCGAACGGCGCCGGCGGGCACTTGAACGGCTGCCCGAGCACCGAGACCAGAACGCGCCCGCCATCGAAGTCGACCAGCGCGTCGCGCAGGCGCTCGGCGCCAGCGAGCGTGTAGTACTCGTGGCCGCCCTCCTCGAAGCCCGGCGTGGCGGCCATGTCGTAATCCGCGCCCATCGCCACGACCAGGAAGTCGGCGTCGTAGGTGCCGGCGTCGGTCTCCACCCGTCGAGCGACCGGATCGATCGCTACGACCGTCTCCTGACGGAACTCGACACCCTCCTTCGCGATGTCGCGATAGGGCAGCCGCACCGCGTCGGCCGACTCACGGCCAAGCATCACCTCCAGCTTGGAGAAGCCGAAGTAGAACGAGTCGTTGCGGTCGAGCAGCGTGACCTCGACGGCGTCGGCGACCGTCTCGGACAGCCGCGTGGCCAGCTCGAGCCCGCCGAACCCTGCGCCAAGGATCACCACGCGCTTGCTCATGGCGCGATGCTAACGGGGCCGGCGTGGTGGGCGCGCGACTGACCGGAAAGGCACGAGCCCCGTCACGCTTCAAGCTCGCTCGCCGGCTGCCGATGGCTCCAACATGCAGGTGAGGCCCCAGCATGCCCTCGGCGAAGCGAGCGGCGACGATCCGCGGGTGATGACGCGCGCGCTGGGCGTGCTCCTGGCCTGCGGCGGGACGATCGTCCTCGCCGGCACGAACCTGACCCGGCCCGAGCACGCGACCATCCCAGGCGTCTATGCCGTGGGAGCAGCCGCGCTGGTGCTCGGCGTTGCCGCCCTCCTCTGGGCGCGTCACGCCCGAGTCTGGACGACGCACACCGTGTTCGCGTCCGGCACCGGCCTGATCTGTCTGGGCACCTACTTCGCCGGCGCGCCGACGGGCCTCTACGCGGCGCTGCTGCTGTGGCTCGTGATCGTCGCGGCCTCCTTCTTCTCGGCTCGCGCGGTCACGGCGCACATCATCTGGATCCAGGTCGCCACCGGGATCACACTCGCCACGGTCGAGACGTCGTCGGGCCCGCCGGGCCTCGCCCGCTGGGCCGTCGGCGGCATCCTGGTCGCAATCGCGGCGACCGTGGTCGGGCGCATCGCCGCCGGGCGCCGAAGGACGGAGGAGCGCCTGCGCGCGGAGATCAAGGAGCGGGAGCGCCTGCAGCGCGAGCTGGAGCATCTCGCCGACCACGATCCTCTGACCGGCGTCGCGAACAGGCGGCGGCTGGAGCAGGACCTGACGCGCGAGCTCGCACGAGCCCGGCGCGAGGACACGCCGCTCTGCGTCGTAACGCTCGATCTCGACGGCCTCAAGGAGCACAACGATGCCTACGGCCATGCTGCCGGCGATCGAGTGCTGAAGCACGTTGCGAGCAGCTGGGCCGGGGCGCTGCGCTCCACCGATCAGATCGCGCGCACAGGCGGGGACGAGTTCGTCGTGCTGCTGCCTAACTGCTCGCTGGAGATGGCCGAGGCCCTGATGGACAGGCTCTGCCAGGACGTGGCCGGCCGGTGTGGGTGCTCGGCCGGCGCGGCCTGCTGGGACGGTGAGGAAGCCGCAGTGGAGCTGCAGATCCGAGCAGACCTCGCGATGTACGAGGCGAAGGCTCAGTCGCGACGGCGGGTGGAGGCGAGCGTGGGGAACCCGGCCTAGAGCCCACAACTAGGCTGCGCGGGATGCAGCTGCCTTCAAGCCCCGTGCACCGGGGACGCCTGCTGGCGCTCGCCGTGGTCGCGGTCGTGGCCGCCGCGTTGGGCGTGGCCGTCGGGGTGGGGGACGGCGATGCACCGCAGGAACGCCGGCGCGATGCGGCGCCTTCGCCTTCTGTGTCCCGCCTTCCGCTCGAGCGCGCCGTCGGCCAGCTGCTGGTGATGAGCTTCGACGGCGCCTCGGCACCCGACTACATCCGCCGCCGATTGCGCAACGGCGAGGGCGCGGGGGTGATCCTGTTCGGGGGCAACGTGGTCGACGCGCCGCAGCTGCGGCGCCTTACCGGGACGATCCAGCGAGTCGCACACGGTGGCGCGCTGATCGCGGCCGACCAGGAGGGCGGGGAGATCCGCAACGTGCCGTTCGCCGGACCGGCCGAGCCGCAGAGCGCCCTCGCCTCGCCTGAGGCGGCTGACGTCGCGGCGACCGAGGCTGCGCGCGGGCTGCGGCATGTCGGCGTCAACGTGAACCTCGCCCCCGTCGCCGACGTGACCCCGTCCAGCGGCGGCGGCGCGCTCGGCGGGCGCCTCTACCCCGGCCCCCCGCGCCGGGTCGCGTCTCTCACGACGGCCGCCCTTCGCGCGCACGCGCGCGCGGGGATCGCCGCCACGGCCAAGCACTTCCCCGGCCTGGGCCGCGCGACCGTCAACACCGATGACAGCTCGGAGACGATCGGCGCCTCACGCGCCGAGCTCGAAGCCACCGACCTCGAGCCGTTCCGGGCTGCTGTGGCAGCCGACGCGCCGCTGGTCATGGCCGGCCACGCCGTCTACCCCGCCTTCGCCCCGCGCAACATCGCCTCCCAATCCCCCGTCCTGCTCCAGGACGTCCTGCGCGATCAGCTCCACTTCCGCGGCGTCACGATCACCGACTCGATCGAGGCCCAGGCCGTCCTCGACCGCTCCGGCGTCGCGACGGCGGCCGCGCGGTCTATTCAGGCCGGCGCCGACATCGTGCTGATGACCGGCTCGGGAAGCTGGAACCTCGTCTACCCGCGCCTGCTGCGCCGCGCCCGGCGCGATCCCGCGTTCGCCGGGCGCGTGCGAGAGAGCGCCCAGCGAGTGGCGAAGCTCAAGCGGCGGCTGGGCCTCAACCCGGCTCGTTAGCCAGCCAGCTCGGAGAAGAACCGCCCAACGGCGTCTACCGCATCCTGTCGCGTGAGCATTTCGTCAATCCCGGGATCGACCTGCACCGCCTGGGCGAAGTAGCCACTGGGTCCCGCGTCGCGGGGACTGCGGTAGCGCTCGCGGACCTCTAGCAAGGTACTCGACAGCCCAACCAGCGCATCGCCGAGATCCCCGTAGCGCAGAGCCCGGGCCGCCGCCTCGGGGCCGCCGGCGCGATTGTGCAGGAGCACGTAGCCGAAGTCGTAGTAGTCCTTGTCAGCGGCACGGGTGCGGACCGCGACGCACTTCGACAACAGGTAGCCGCAGAGACCCGCGAAGCGGGCTTCGACAGTCACGCGACCTACCCCGTCCACCTCAGCGCTCAGCGACTCGACGGTGAAGTCGCGGGCGACGTAGCCTGTGCCGCGCAGGTTCATCGCCGCCAACGTCTCGCAGCCGTACGGCCGGATGACCTCTCCCTCGACGTGGTTGTCCAGGTCGCACAGGAACTCGATCTTCACGGGGAGCTCCGAAACCCGTCCACGCCAACGCCAATCCTCATCGTCTCGATGGAAGTCGAGCCGCTTCAACGCACGCTCGATCCCGCCCAGATCAAGCTCCCCGTCGACATGGGTGATCAGCAGCACGTCGACGTCGGTGGTGCCGAGATGCTCCGGGATCGCGTGGTCCTGACCGCTCGTGAGGATCTCCGGCACGAGGCCACCGAGGACGATCAGGCCGATGTCGTCATCGCGGAGCTCGTGCAGGAGCAGCACGAGCGCTCGCTCCGCTCGGGCTCGAGCCTCGGCGCTGCGCGGCTCCTCGACCTTCATCGGTCGATCGCCTCGCCTTCCGGCCGCGCCTTCTCCTGGACCGACGCAAACATGGGTGTGAGGAACTCTCGCTTTACGTGCGCGGCGGCGTCGATCCCACGGGAGCCCATCGCCTCGAGATCCGCGTACAGGCGCGGGGCAGCGACCACGGGCGGGCCATTGAAGCGAACGGCTTGACGGAACAGACGGTCGTCCGCGATCCAGAATGCCACTCGGCCGCCCTCGTCGACCTCGCGAAGCCCCGCCCCGTCGATCGCCTTTGTCAGAGGACCGGCGAAGTCGTCCTCGTGGACGTAGACCTGCAGGGTCGAGACGGAAGTCATGTGGGACGCCACCAGCTCCAGTGCCGGCCATCCCGTCAAAGCCCACCTAACGCCCCGATCCAGCGAGGGTGCGAGATCCTCGAAGAGGAAGGCCATGACGTCATTGGTCGCGCGATGGGCCAGCCGCTGTCGGCGTCGTGCGCCGGTAACAGCCGGCGCCCACTCCTCGAGCATGCCGTCCGGATTGGCGAAGACCCGACTCGCCCCACGCCCGCGCTCGCCCCCCCGCTTCTCAGTCCATCCCTTCTGGTCGAAGTAGGTCAGGACCTTGGCGACCCTTGCCGCCGACCATCCGCTCCGCTCCGCCAGATCGGCGATACGCAAGCTCGGGTCCGGCCAGGTGAGCATCGTCTCGGCGATCCACAGCGCCGACGGCGACCAGGCGAAGCGGGAAGGCGCGCCAGCAGGCCAGTGCGCGGCGTCGCGAATAACGATCAGGCCCTCCGGACCGAGGATACGCGCCCGACCGCTGGACTCGGCCCAGTTCGCGTCGCGCTCGCGCAACCACTCCACGGCGCTAGAAGAGAATCGCTCCGCAACGATCACGAGATCCGCGGGCCATGGCCCGGATACTTGGTCGACTGCACGACGGAGCTGATCGGGTGAGGCGTTGCCCACCCACTTGGCCTGAAGCGGAATCGCTTTCTGCCCGTCTCGCGAGCAGACCAGTAGATCCGCCCCCTGTTCGGTGGAAACGTTCTCGACGATAGCCCCATCTAGGGCTCTAGTCAGGATATTGGCCGCTTTTTCTCCTATTGAAGGCATATTCTTCTAAAGAGAAGAATAGCACGTCGATTACATAAAATCAGTTATTTGTCTTTGATAACTCCCTTTTCTTCTTGATACAAGACCAGGTCTGCGTCGAGGAAAGGGTGCCGACCGAGAACGGCGGCGTGCGGCTCCTCCAACCTCGGCCTGAGGCAGCGGCCGCCTCAGGCCGTGCCCAGGAGCTGGAGCTTCTCTGCGCGGGTCAGCCGCTTGATCCGCACCTCCTCGCGCATCGCCTCCGAGCGGGAGGCCATTGGCAGCGACCAGGCCAGCTCCACCGGCCGGCGCGAGCGCGTGTACCGGCTGGCCCTCCCCGCCTGGTGCTCCCCGAAGCGGCGCTCCAAGTCGATCGTCCATCCGCAGTACAGGCTGCCGTCGCCGCAGCGCAGCAGGTACACGAAGGCCTGGCGCTCCATCGGTCAGCGATCCCCCTTGGCCTCGCGCGCCTCACGGGCGGCGCTCCGATCGCAGTCCGGATCGAGATCCGCCTTGAGGTCCACGTTGGCGGCAAGCACATGGGCAACCGTAGCCTCGCCCGCGGCGCGACGAACGATCGTCCCACACCGCGGCCAACACCTACGAGATCGGCCGTATGTCTAAGGCGCCGGCCGCTGTAGGGTCCCGGCGATGCGTCAGGCAGGCAGACGCCATGGTCGGCGCGGCAGCTTGTCGACTGCGCTGGGCATTCTGGGGGTTCTCGCGCTGCTGTGCGCGTGCGTGACGGGCTATGCGCAGCGGGCGCTGTTCGACTCGGACCAGTTCGGCGCGCGTGCCGCCGCCACGCTCGAGAACGAGGCCGTCCAGGAGCAACTCGCCGTCGCGGTGACCGACGACGTGGTGCTGCGCGCCAACCGCGATCTCGTAGCGGTACGGCAGCTGATCCAGGGCGCCGCGCAGCAGGCCGTCGGCGGAAGCGCGTTCCGCGGCCTCTTCCGCGCCGCGGTCGCCGATGTCCACCGGTCGGTGTTCGATCGTGACGCGGACACGGTGACGTTGACGGTCGCGAACCTCGGCGTCGTCCTGCAGGCCGCCCTCGAGCGGCTCGCGCCGGATGCGGCACCGAAGGTTCGGCCGAACGTCGAGGTGCTCAGCGTCGATCCCCCCGACGGCCTGTTCGCCACGGCGCGCGCGACCAGGAATCTCAAGGTGCTGACGCTTGTGGTGGCGCTGCTGGCGCTTGGCGGCGCACTCGCCCTGTCGCGCGATCGGCGCGAGAGCATCCGCCGTGGCGGGATCGGCGTGGCGGTCGGCGCGCTGCTGCTTGTCGTCGCCTACCTGGTGGCGCACGCGCGACTGATCGGGACGATCGACGATCCGAACCTGCGCGCCGCCCTCGACGGAGTCTGGGATGCCTACCTGCTCGACCTGCGCAACCTGCTGCTGCTCCTCGCCACGTGCGGCGCGGTCACCGCCGCAGCCGCCGCGTCGGTGCTCCGCCCGGTCGGCGTGGATGTGCCGCTGCGCCGCGCCTGGGAGCTGGCGATCACGACGCCGGAGCGCCGCTCGATGCGGGCGCTGCGGGCGCTCGCGCTCATCGCGGTGGGAGCGCTGATCGTGCTGGACACGATTGCCGCGCTGCAGCTCGCCGCGCTCACCGTCGGCATCTTCCTGATCTACCAGGGCGTCCAGGAGCTCCTGAGCCTGGTGGTGAAGCCCGTGGACCTCGACGCTGAGGCAAGCGGTCGTCCGCGGCTGGTGTCACGTGGAGCTTTGGCGGCTGGAGGGATCGCCGCTCTGCTGATCGTCGTCGCCGGGGGGACGTTCCTGGCAACCGGCGGGGCCTCGCAGGCCGAGGTGCCGGTGCGAGGCTGCAACGGCCATACCGAGCTCTGCGACCGACCTCTCAACGAGGTCGCCCTGGCGGCAACGCACAACTCGTTCTCCGCGGCCAGCTACCCGAACTGGCTGTTCGCCCAGCAGGAGAGCGGAATCGCCGCGCAGCTCACCGCCGGAGTGCGTGGCTTCCTGATCGACACGCACTGGGGCAGGCGGGCGCCCGACGGCCGTGTGATCACGGACCTGGGCGACGACGAGAACGCGTCGCGCCAGGCGTACGTGGAGGAGATCGGCGCACCGGCGGTGGACGCCGCGCTGCGAATCCGCGACAACATCGGCGGAGCGGCGGCCGCGACGGGCCCGCGCGACATCCACATGTGCCATCGCTTCTGCGAGATCGGGGCGCGGCTGCTGAGGACGAGCCTCGAGGAGATGCGCAACTTCCTCGTCACCCACCCGAGCCAGGTCGTGGTGATCATCAACCAGAACGAGGGCGTCGAGCCCGAGGAGTTCGCCGAGATCGTCGACGAGTCCGGTCTCGGCGAGATGGCGTACAGCGGGCCTGTCGACGAGTGGCCGACCCTTGCCGAGATGATCCGCAGCGGCGAGCGGGTCGTGATGATGGCCGAGAACCCGCCCTTCCACGGGGAGCCCTGGTACCGCGAGGCCTATGCGATCACCCAGGAGACGCCGTACTCGTTCAACCGCCCAGGGCAGCTGACCGATCCGGCTCTGCTGCCTCGCTCCTGCGTCGAGAACCGCGGCCCCGCCGACGCCCCGCTGTTCCTGATCAACCACTGGATCGACACCAGCCCGGCGCCGCGGCCGAGCAACGCCGCGAAGGTCAACGCCCATCGGCCGCTGCTGCGCCGCGCGCGCGAGTGCGAGCGGCTGCGCGGGCAGCAGGCCAACCTGCTGGCGGTCGACTTCTACGAGACGGGCGACCTCTTCGGGGTGGTCGACGAGCTCAACGGCATCGAGCCGTGACGCGCGGCATGCGCCGCGCGCCTACGACCCAGCCGTGAGCCCTCAGCCCTCTTCGGGCGCGGGCTGCAGCGGCACGCGCGGCCCGGGCGGAGGCAGCGGCGACGGCTCGACACGCAAGAGGCGCGCGGGGAGCGACGGCAGCCACCAGTTCCATCTGCCCATCAGCGACACCACCGCCGGCACGAGCAGGCCGCGGATCAGTGTCGCGTCGAGCAGGATGCCCGCCGCGAGGCTCGTGGCGAACATCTTCGAGACCGTGTCCGGCGCCGACGCAAGAGCCGCGAAGGCGAAGAACAAGATCAGCGCTGCGCTCGTGACGAGCCGGCCGGTGTGGCCAAGGCCGTCCACGACCGCTCTGTCGGTGGATCCCGTGCGGTCGTACTCCTCGCGCATGCGCGTGAGGATGAACACCTCGTAGTCCATCGAGAGCCCGAACAGGAAGGCGAAGACCATGATCGGGATCCAGCTCTCGATCGCCCCCGTTGCCGCGATGTTCCAGATCAGCTCCGAGCCGTGGCCCTCCTGCCAGACCAGCACCATGATCCCGATCGCGGCAGCGAGCGAGAACAGGTTGAGCAGCACCGCCTTGAGCGGGAGCAGGATCGAGCGCAGAGCGCGCGCTAGCAGCACGAAGGTGAGCAGGAGCACCAACGCGATCATCAGCGGCGCCGCCTCGTAGACGGCATCCACGAAGTCAGCGTTCTCCGGCGCCGCGCCTCCCACGTCCACGCCGGGAGGCAGCGCCGCGCGCACCCGGTCGAGGATCTCCGAACCCTCGCTCGAGTAACCGTCGGCCGCCGGGATCACCGCCACCACGCGTGTGTCGCCGGCGGTCCAATCCTCTGGTGCAACCACGGCCTGAACGCCCTCCACCTCGGCAAGGCTCGATACCACCTCGTCGGCCTCGTCCGCGGGAACGAGCACCTCGAAGGGCGACATCGCTCCGCTGCCGATGCCTGCGTCGTCGAGGTTGTCAAAGCCCTCGCGCGCCGGGCCGGAGGCAGCCAGCGACTCGGGGCTGGCAGTGCCCAGCTGCATCGACAGCGACGGGATGGCGAGCGCGATCAGCACCGCCGCGGACGCGATGGCGGCGACCCAGCGGTGGCGCACGATCAGCTCCGCCCACGCGAACCAGCGCCCGCGCTGAACGGCGGCCTTGCTCGCGTGCTTGGAGCGGTCGAGGCGCGGGCCGATGGTCGCCAGCAGCACGGGCAGCAGCGTGAGCGCCACCGCGACGCTGACGAGCGGGATCAGCAGGCCGCCGTACCCGATCGAGCGCAGCGTCGGGACCGGCAGCACCACCATCACCAGCAGGCCGATCGCAACGGTCGTGCCGCTGAATACAACGGCCCTGCCGGCGGTGCGCATGGACACCCGCACGGCATCGACGTTGTCACGCCCCCCAGCACGCTCCTCCCGCCAGCGCATGACTATGAGCAGCGCGTAGTCGATCGCCACGCCGAGGCCTATCAACGCGAGCAGGAACTGGACGATGATCGAGACGTCGGTGAGCGCCGCGATCGGCCACAGGAGGAGGAACGTGATCGGGATCGCGAAGATCGCCATCAGCAGAGGCAGCAGCGCCAGCCGGATGCCGAAGAGCAGCGTGAGGATCAGGAGCGCGCCGATGCCGCCGATCAGCACCTCGATCAGCAGGGCCGGGCTCTCGGACTCGTCCTGATCGCCCAGCGAGAGCGCCCAGAAGCCGGTGACCTGGAGCGGAGCGCCGGCGACCGTCGCGTCCTCCACGGCCCGCTCGACCTTGTCCTCCTCGGGGGGCGCCTCGAAGCCGCCGAAGAACTGCGGCAGCACGATGGCGTAGGTCGTCCGGCCGTCCTCGGATACGAAGGCACGGTCACCCGTCGAGGTGTAGGAGGCGACGCGCGCGTTGGGCACCGCGCGCTCGATGCGCGTGAAGGCGGCGTCGAGCTCCTTGCGAACGCCGGGGGAATCGACCGTCTTGCCCTTGGGAACCGTGACCACGGGGACGATCGGAGGCATCTGCCCGCCGGTCCCGTAGAGCTCCTGGATGCGCTGATTCGTCTCGAAGCCCTCGCCCGTCCCGCTGAAGCTCTCGGAAAGAGAGTTGGTCGACGGGCCCATCGCTGCAATCGCCGCGAAGAGCAGCACGATCCAGCCGATGACGACCTTGCGCCGATTGCGGAGGACGATCTCTGTCAGGCGCTCCATTTGCTACCCCCGGAATACGATGTTGACACTCGGAAAAAGTTTCGCCTTGTATACCAAGAAGACCGTCTTCGACCGCTTCGCCCTGCTCGAGGAAGGCCTCGGAGAGGCCGCTACCAGGCAGCCGGGCGGTAGTCCTTGAGGAAGCAGCTGTGGAGGTCCTCGCCCAGCTCGCCGCGGACGATCGGGTCGTAGACCCGCGCGGCGCCGTCGACGAGGTCGAGCGGGGCGTGGAAGCCCTCCTCGGCGAGCCGCATCTTCGTCGGGTGGGGCCGCTCGTCGGTGATCCAGCCGGTGTCGACGCTGGTCATCAGGATCCCGTCTCCCAGCATCTCCTGGGCGCTCGTGCGGGTGAGCATGTTCAGCGCCGCCTTCGCCATGTTCGTGTGGGGGTGGCCCGGAGCCTTGTAGCCGCGGCCGAACTGGCCCTCCATCGCTGAGACGTTCACGACGTACTTGCGCCGCGCCGCGGCTGCCGCTAGCGCGGGCCGCAGCCTGCTGACGAGGATGAACGGGGCGGTCATGTTGCAGAGCTGGACCTCGAGCAGCTCGACGGCGTCCACCTCGTCGACGCGCTGGCTCCAGCTGTTGGCTGGGGCGTCGTCGGGAACCAGGCCGCCGGCATCGATCGCCCGGTTGTCGGCGATCCGCTCGGGCGAGGCCGAGCCGGCGGTCAGGGCGAGGGCGGTGAGCGCCTCCGGAGTCGGGCTCCAGTGAGTGGACGGCGCAGAGGAGCCGCTGGTGGCGGCCTCTGCGCCCGCGCCGTTGCCGTTGCCGCTCCCACCCGCGCCCACGGCGTGGCGCGGCATGCCGCTGCGGCCGAAGGTCGTCAGCTCCGGACGCGCGCCGTCAGGCAGCGGAGCGGCCTCAGCCTCGGCGAGCAGCGCGTAGGAGTGGGCGGAGCGGCGCACGGTCTGCGCCGCGTTGTTGATCAAGACGTCGAGCGGTCCCGCCGCCGCGACCGAGTCCGCCAGCGCGATCACCTGGGCGGGGTCGCGCAGATCGATTCCCACGATGCGCAACCGGTCGATCCACTCGGCGCTGTCGGGCATCGCCGTGAACCGGCGCACGGCGTCGTTGGGGAAGCGGGTGGTGATCGTCGTGTGCGCCCCGTCGCGCAGCAGCCGCAGCGCGATGTGCATACCGATCTTCGCCCGCCCGCCCGTGAGCAGCGCCCGCCTCCCGCTCAGGTCGGTCCGCGCCTCGCGCCGCTCGTGGTTGAGCACGGCACAAGCCGGGCAGAGCTGGTGGTAGAAGGCGTCGACGTCGCGGTAGCGCTCCTTGCAGATGTAACACGCGCGCGCCTGGATCAGCGTGCCCGCGATCGCCCCCCTCGTGCTCGAGGTCAGCGGCAGGCCCTGCGTCTCGTCGTCGATCCTGCCCGGCGCCGCGGTGGCCGTGGCCGCGGTCACCGCGCGATCGGCCGCCAGCACCGCCTCCCGCCGCTCGTTCTTGCGGCGCTGCTTGACCGTCTTGAACAGCTTCGCCACAGCCTGCTGCACGACGATCGCGTCCGGATGCTCGATCGGCAGCTCGTCCAGCTCCGCGATCACCCGCAGGCAGACCTCCAGCTCCTCCGCTTCGACCCCGTCGCGCATAGCGACGAAACGCTAGTCGACTCGTCGATGCCGAGCCGCCGGCCCCATATCCTCCGGCCCCCGATGGCGATGATCGACCCGACTCGAGATGCGCGCGGAGCGCGGTGGGAGCGGCGGCTGCGCAAGCCGGTGCTGGCGGCCGCGCTGCTCGCGCTGCCGACCGTCTTCCTCTACTTCTCGAAGCTCGAGGGGACGCTCGCGATCGTCGCGGTCACGCTCGCGTGGTCAATCTGGATCGTCTTCGTGATCGAGGCGGTGATCATGCTCACCCTGGTCCGGGACAGGCGCGCCTGGATCAAGGGGCACCTGTTCGGGCTGGCGATCATCGTCGCGACCTTCCCGGCGCTGACCTCGATCCTCGAGGGCCTGCTGGCCGCCCGCGCGCTGTCGAGCCTCCAGGCGACCCGCGTGCTCCAGGTGCTCTACCTCGCGAAGGCCGGCAAGCTGATCAAATCGGCGCTGATCCTGCGCAATGGCGGGACCCTTCAGCGCCATCCCTGGATCAGCTCACTCGTCATCCTCGCCCTGGCGGTCGTGCTCGTGGGGATCGGCCACCGGGTCGTCAGCGGCGAGAAGCACCCGACGCCCGTGCACGGCGCCTGGGACCTGGTCGACGGCTAGCCGCGGAGGCGTCCGGCCTCTCCAGGCGACCGAGCGGTTGCAATCCTCACGGAGGACGGGCATCGCGCCGATCTGGAAGCCAGATCCCGGCCGCCGTTGGCCCACAACGGCGGTGAACGCACAACCCAGATTGGACCGCCCCATGTCCCTTTCCCTGCCCCACGCTGCCCGCGGGCTCTGCCTCGCGCTGGCGCTCTTCGCCCTGCCGGCGGGCTCGGCGCTCGCCGCGCCCGCTGAGCAGATGTCCGGCCCCAGCTCCTACGACTTCGGCACCATCAACGTCGATCAGGGCGGCAGCTACCAGGAGCTCTGGTTCCAGAACAACAGCGATCACGAGGCGTACGTCGATGGCGCCCAGATCAGTGGCCCCGATGCGGCCGCCTTCCGGGTCAACAACGACGGCTGCCGCAACCAGGGAACCCTCTGGTCGGGCAACTCCTGCTCCGTCCAGGTCGTCTACGACCCGTCCGACGGGGAGAACCACGATGCGACCCTCGTGCTGCGGACGGTGGACTCCGCGGACATGTCCAGCCACGACTACTCGGTCGCGCTGACCGGGCGCGGCGGCGTCCTGCAGGTCACCGCCTCACCGGCTCCGCTGGACTTCGGAACCGTTGAGGTCGGCGAGAGCGCGATCCGCTCCGTGACGTTGAGCAACACGGGCAACCAGCTCTTCCAGTCGATGGTCGCGATCCCGGTCGGCGGCGACGTCGGCGCCTTCCGGGTGCTCGAGGACGGCTGCTCGATGGTGATGCTCTCCCCGGGCATCGGCTGCAAGATGACCCTGCGCTTCGAGCCGTACGTGGTCGACAACTTCGAGGCGAAGCTGGCGATCATCGGTCAGGGCAACCCGACCCTGGTGACGCTGCGCGGCGTGGGTCGCGCGGCCGCCGCTGAGACCGTCGGACAGCTGGTCAAAAGCTCAGGCACCAAGAAGAAGGGCGCCTCCAAGAAGGCCGCGCCCAAGAAGGCGGCACGCGTCGCCTTCAACTGGCGCCGCGGAATGCCCGCCCCCTACAGCCGGAACCGCGTCGACCTCGGCGTTGCGCATTGCAAGGGAGCTCCGAGCTGCCGCGTGACCGTGCGTGCCTGGTTCGTCACGAGAGGCGGCAGCGCAGCCACACGGACCACGCGGGTGCAGCAGGCCACATGGCGGCTCACGAACGGCAGCCCCGTATCCGTGAAGCTCCCGCGCCTGCCCAAGAACTCGCTGCAGCGACTCGTGGTGGGCCTGCAGACCCATGCGAGCGGCCTCCCGAAGGGCGTCCAGCGCCTGAACGTGCGGCTGATCGACGGCGTGCGACGCGGCGGAGCCGTATTCGCGACACCGGCCAAGCGCTAAGCCCAGGCCACAGCCGGGCGGCGGGCGGATCTCCCGCCCCCGCCCGGCCGCCTTGGCCCGGTCAAGCGGACTAGGGCCGCGGGTCGAGCTCGACCCTGCGCTCGGCGACGTCGGGCGCGATCAGCTCGAGCAGGCCCTCCGCCTCCTCGGCGATCGCACCCAGGGTGTCGGGAGGGTCGCCTTCCTGAGGGGTGAAGCGGTCGACCGTGAGGGTCGCCACGTCGTCCTTCTCGACGACGTTCCAGTAAGCGCGGAAGAAGCCGTCCACGAGCAGCGTGCCGATCCAGCGTCCGGTGGGGAACGGCAATCCGGGACCGAGCCCCGCGAGAACACGTGAGCGGTCCTCGTGGCCCAGCAGGACGTTGTCGTACTCCGGAAGGAAGCGCGGCGGAGCCGGCGCCTCGGGATCGGCGAAGGCTCCATCGGGCACGTCGAGCAGCTCACGCCCACGCTCGTCGGTGAACGTGCGCAGGTCCGGTCGCAGGCGATCGATCACCTTCCTGAGCCCGGTGATGCGCGACCAGATGCGCACATCGGCGCTCGACGCGGGTCCGAACGCCCTGAGATAGCGCAGGACGACCTCATCGATCGACGGTTCCGGCTCGAGCGAAACGCCCACCTCGCTCTCGATCAAGCCGAGGGTCGCCTGGTGGCTGCGCTTCCACTCCCCACGCGGCGGGACCTGGATCAGCGGCAGGTGGTGGGCGACGGCCTGGCCGAGCGATGCCGGCAGAGCCTCGGGCCAGTGCGGAGCCAGCCGCTCGCCGATCTGCGCGCGGGTCAGCGGGCCCTCCCGCTCGAGCAGCTCGCGGCCGCCTGTGACGACCGCGTCCAGATCGGCACCGCCGAGCGAGGCGAGGAACGGGCTCTTGAAGGACTGCGCCAAGACCGGCGCGGTGAGCGGCTGGAGCACCCGCACGTCGCTCTTGGTGAGGAGGTGGATCGTGCCTCTCATCACCACGGCGCGCACGGCCTCGCGCCGCGCGACGAGACGGCTCAGCTCATCCGGATCGAACCCCTCGACGCGCGACCAGAGGGCGACGTACGGGTTCGACGGCACCTGGGCCTGCATCCCCACGAGCTGCTCGATCACGTCGCCCGCCGGGGCGGCCGAGCGGGCCAGGAGGCCCTGCCGTTCGAGCAGCGCGCGGTTCAGCTGCCGCTGGGAGAGGACGGGCGACGCCACGCGCCGGACGCTACCGCGTCTGCGGAATGGCGATCAGAGCTTGAACTTGGGACGCCCGAGGTACCAGAACAGATCGTCGTAGACCCCGGCGTCGACGTAGTAGGCGAACTGCCCCATCCGTGCACCGAGAGCGAAGGTGACCTTGCCGGAGCGGCTGACCTTCTTCGGCTTGGTGCCGAACAGCTGATAGCCGGAGGCATCGAGCAGGTAGACCTTGATCGGGCGGATCTTGGTGCCCTTGACGGTGACGCGCACCTTGCCGCCGCCGAGCTTCTTGAGCTTCGTCTTCAGGCGGCGCTGCACATCGGCCTGCGCGCGCACGGCCCCGGTGCCGAGGGCCGCGTCGGGCACTACGTCCACCCGCACGCTCTCCCGTGTCTTGGTCTTCGAGGAGAAGGAGAAGCTGCCGTCCGCCTTCGCCGTGATCTCGCGCGTGGAGGTGGGCGTGATGGTGTAGCCGATGCCGTTCTTCGCGGGGGTCCAGCTGCTGTAGGTGAGGGTGAGCTTGGCCGCGACGGGCTGCCCCGCGTCGTTGCGCACGGTGCCCGCGACCGCGCGCGACTTGCCGGTGGCCGCGCAGATCACGGTGCCGGCGCTGTCCGCGTTGCGCGGGCCCTTCCCGGCACAGCGGAGCTTCAACGTGGCCGCCTCGGCCGAGACCGCCAGCGTGGCCGCAACCGCAAGAACCGAAAGAGCGGCGGTCAGAAGGGGGACGCGCAGGCGTGAGACAGAGCTGGTGGAGGCGGGGGAGATCGTCATGATCTCGTCACCCTAAGGCGCTGGCGCCGCTGGCGCCGCGGAGATTCCCGGGACGGGGACGGTGTTGGTGCGCACCTCGGGAGCGTTGCTGCACATGTCGACGACGAAACCGTCCGCGCAGCGGGTCTCTTTCTTGTGCTTTTCGCTGAAGTCCGTGTAGAAGTCCTGTTGCGCCTCCTGATCCTTCTGGATCGCCGCAGCCAGCTTGCCCTGGAGCAAGTTGAGCTTGAGCCGGAAGAGCACGTCCTGCTCCGAGCCCCCCGAGCTCGCGAGGAACTTCCGGTAGTCCTTCTCCTTCGGGAAGCTCTTCTTCTGCTCCTCGAACGCCTTTCGAATCTCGGCGTCGGTGGCCGTCAGATCTTGATCCTCGGCCTCTTGAAGGACCCACTGCGACTGGATCAGGAACTGCATCGCCTGCGTCTTGAGCCGCTTGTAGCTCTCCTTGCAGTACACCTCCCGCTCGTACACCTGCGGAGGGTGCTCCATCTTCGCCACCGCCTTGTTCAGCGTGGCGAGGCACTTGGTGTACTTGGGCGGATCCGGCACGACCGCAAGTCCGCCCTGCTGCGCCTCCGCCTCCACCTTCGCGGCGTTCGCGTACGCGTGGTCGAACTGCTCCTTGGTGATGACCGTGTCGCCGACCTTGGCGACCGCGTCGGCGGGAACCTCGTTGCCGTCGTTGCCGCAGCCGGAAGCCGCCACCACGCAAACACCAGCAAGCGAAAGGCAAAGCAGGTGACGGCCAGCCCGTTTCATCAGGAACAAAGCTCTCCTCCGAGGTTCTCGGCGCACCCTCCTCCAAGGGCGTCAAACGCAGTGGCGCACTCTAGCGGAGCCACCTGGGGCGAGTGGAGGGGATCGTCGAGAGCCGCCGGCGGCTAAGCGCGCGCGGCCGCGCGGTGCGAAGCGGCCTCGATGCTCTCCACGTTGCGCGGCAGCACCTCGACGGTACGGCGGCTGCCGAAGACCACGCTCAGAACGACGCCGCCGTAGCGCGACGCCACTCCGCCGGCTTCCCGCTCGACACGCTCCCGGGCATCGTCGCTCACTCCGCACGCCTCGAGGAAGCGGGCGGGAAGCGGCCCTTCGCACTCCTGCGCCGACAGCTCGATCTGCTCGGTGCGGAAGCCGCCCGCGGTGACTCCCGCCGTTGGGCTCAAGAGGCAGGCGGCCATGTCGTCGGGAGTCGCCTGCGCCTCGCTCGCCACACGCTCGATCAGCCCGGATGCCGTGGCCTGGCCGCCCTCCTCGGCGAGTATCTGCTCGAGCCGCTCGCGCCCCAGGAGCCCCTCCTTGGTTCGCGCCTCGATCAACCCGTCGGTGTACAGGCACGCCACCGATCCCGGCACGAGGGGCACCGTGGTCTGGCGCAGGCCGGTGCGCTCGCCCACGCCTATCGGAGGCGAGGAGACGGCGTTCACGGGCTCGAAGCCGCCGCCACCCACCACGATCGGCGCGGGATGACCGGCGCTCGCGTAGGTGAGGGAGCCGCTCCTCGGATCGTGCACCGCGAGCACCACCGTGGCGAAATCGCCGCGCAGGCTGTCGCCGATCACGCGCCCCGCCACCTGGAGCGCGGTGCGGGGCTCGAGGCCGGCCTCGAGGTAGGCACGCAGCGTGTAGCGCATGAACGCCGTGCGCTCGAGCGCGCCGTGCCCGTGGCCCGAGACATCGCCCAGGATGAATCCGACGCGGCCGCCGGACAGTGGCAGCGCGTCGTAGAAATCGCCGCCCGCGCCGGGGCCATCGGCCGGCCTGTAGGCAACAGAGGTCATGAGCGCCCCGAGCTTCGCGGGGACCGGCGGCAGCAGCGCGCTCTGGAGCAGCCCCACCTCGCGCAGCAGCTCCCCACGCTGGCGTGCCAGTGACCGGGCGCGCAGGGCGCTGACGAGATAGCTGCCGCCTAGGGCGAGCGAGAGAGCCGCCAGCGCGGCCAGTGCGAGCATCATCCACCCCGGTACCACCTCGACGATGTCGCGCACCGTGCGCGTGACCGTGCGGGCGACGGGCGAGCCCTCCTCGTCCCCTGAATCTCGCTTGGCGGAGTCTCTGCCCTCACCGGCCGCCGGGGCCGTTGGGCCCGCCGCCAGAGCGCCGGCTCGCCCGGCAACCGCGTTGCCGCCGCCATCCGCACCGCTCCCGCGGGTCGGTCCGCGGCCGGTTGTGCCGTTGCCGGAACGGGCTCGCCTGCGGCGCTCGGCTGCGGCCTGCCGCCGCGCCTGCCGGTTCTCGCCCTGCCGCGGAGCCTCACCGCTCGCAGGCGCCTGCTGGGCCGCCGGGGTGGTGGCCCCAGGCGTCACGGCCGGCAACGTCGGGGTCGCCGCCGGAGCCTGAGGCGTGGCGACGGGAATCCTCTGAGAAGGGACCGCCTCTTCCGGGGCCTCCCGCCGGCTGGAGCCACCTTCGTCCCGCTCGCTCTCGCGCCTGTCCGTGCCCTCGCTCCTGTTGCGCTCCCACCGATCAGATCGCGAATCGCCTCCGTCTCGCTCCCGGCCGCCGCGGTCACGGTCACTACTTCCCCGTCCGTCTGAGCGGCGGTCGCCGTCCTCCCCTCGGCCGCCGCCGTGCCGAGACTCATCGCGTCTGTCCGTGTCTTCGCCCCTATCGCGGTCTCCCCACCCTTCAGAACGCGAATCGCCGCCGTCTCGCTCCCGGCCGCCACGATCGGGGCTTCCCGACCGACCCTCAGAGCGTGAATCGGCCCCGTGCCGCCCTTCCCCGCCGGACCGAGAGCTCTCCCCGCCCCTCTTGGCCTCGGCGGTCTCCCAGTCGGGAGCGCCCACGGCCAGGGACGCACCGGCCAGGAGGCAGGCAGCCGTCAACGCAACGCCGACCCGAGCGGTCGAGCGCCCCTCCCCGATGCGGAGCATCGATCTATGCGGCAGCACGAGGTTTTCGTCGGTTCGCTCGGCGCAACCGGTGAGCCACGGCACCGTGCATCGATCATCCGTCCACCTCCATCCAGGCCCCGCGGAGCGCCCCAAAGGGCGAATCGCTCGCCGTCCGTCAGGATGTGGGCATGTCCACTCCGCCCCCGAAGCGCAGCGTCACCATCGATCAAGACGAGCGAGGAGGCTGGTCCTCGGATCGTCCGCGTCGCGACGGCGCTCCGCCCAGGCCGGCCGACCTCTCGGTCCGCTCCCGCATCCTGCGCCCGTCCGCGCTCCAGCGCTACTCGCCCGGGAGCCTGCTCCTGGTGGTGTCCCCAGTCGTGAGCGTGGGCGAGCGCTTTGCCTCAGGGCTGATCGAGGATCGCAGCGCGCTGCTCTCGCTCGCCAAGGTCCGCAAGCTCCTGGCCGGCAGGGTCCCCGAGGAGAGCATCGAGGAGCGCGCCACCGAGCTGCTCGACGCGGCGATCCTGAAGCGGCTCGAGGCGAAGGAGAGCGTGGTCATCACCACCGAGGGCCTCGACGCCGGGGCACGCGAGCGCTACGTGCGCGTGGCCGCCAGCCTGAAGCGGCCGTGCCACCTGATCCTCATCGAGCCGCCGCGCGAGCAGATCGACGACGAGGATCGACCCGCGCTCAACAAGCTGCGCAAGGCACTCGACGCGGGCGAGCTCGGCGGGGAGGGCTTCCACACGGTTCTGCGCCTGGGGCCCGGCTCGGTCGGGGAGCTCAAGCGGATCGTCTTCAGGCCGCCGCCGTCTGACGACTGACCGGCGGCCGCCGGCACCAGCCGGCGGCTGGGGACTACCCGTCCAGGCGCGCGCGCGGCGCTAGCCGGCGTACAGCCGCTCGATGTCGGCGGCGTACTTCTCGACCACGACGGCGCGCTTGACCTTCAGGGTGGGAGTCAGCTCACCCGTCTCCTGAGTCAGGTCGTGAGGCAGGATCGCGAGCTTCTTGACCTGCTCCACCTGGGCGTACTTCTTGTTGACCTCGCCCATGTGCTCCTCGAGCACCTCGCGCACGTGAGCGCTGGCGGCGAGCTCGGCGAGGTCCGCCGGAAGCCCGTGCTCCTTCGCGTACTCGGGAGCCTCCTCCGGGTCGAGCGTCACGAGAGCGGTCAGGAAGGGTCGGCGATCGCCGACCATCACGCACTGGCTCACCAGGGGGTGCTGCTTCATGTCCCCCTCGAAGTTCGCCGGCGTGATGTTCTTGCCGCCCGCGGTGATGATGATGTCCTTCTTGCGGCCGGTGATCGTCAGGAAGTTGTCCGCGTCGATCGAGCCGAGGTCACCGGTGTGGAGCCAGCCGCCCTCCAGCGTCTCGCGAGTGGCCTCCTCGTTCTTGTAGTAGCCCTGGAACACATTCGCGCCCCTGACGAGGATCTCGCCGTCCTCCCCGATCTTCACCTCGCAGCCGGGGAAGGGCCTGCCGACCGTGCCGAACTTGTAGTCGTCGGGGCGGTTGATCGTGGCGGCCGTGGAGCTCTCGGTCATCCCGAAGCCCTCGAGGATCAAGATCCCCGCCGCCCAGAAGAACTCGAGGATCTCCGGGCTGATCGGCGCCGCACCCGTAGCGCAGAGACGCACCCGCCCGCCGAACAGCTCGCGGATCTTGGCGAGCGCGAGCTTGTCGGCCAGCGCGTACTGCCGCGCCAGCAGGAAGCCGGGCTGCTCGCCGCGGCGCTCGGCCTCGCGGACCTTGCGGCCCGTGGCGATCGCCCAGTCGAGGATCTTCCCCTTCGCTCCCTCGGCGGCCGTGGCCTTCGTGTAGATCTTCTCGAAGATCCGCGGGACCGAGGGCAGGTAGCTCGGCTTGACCTGGGCGACGTCCTCGATGATCTTCTTCGGATCGCGCGACCAGTACGCCATCGTCGAGCCGAGCTCGAAGGTGCCGAGCTGGATCAGCAGGGCGAAGGAGTGCGCGAGCGGGAGGAACAGGTAGACGAGCTCCTCGCTGCCGAGGATGTCCTCCACCAGGACCATGTCGACCATCGCGCGGTAGTTCGCGTGCGAGATCACGCAGCCCTTGGGCGGGCCGGTGGTGCCCGAGGTGTAGATGATCGTGCAGATGTCGGTGCCGGCGACCGACTCGTAGCGCTGCTTCCAGGCGCCGTCGCCGACCGCCGAGCCCTGCTCGACCAGGGCGGCCGTCGAGATCGCGTCCTCGGCGTCGCCGACCATCAGGATCACGTGCTCGAGCCGTGGCAGCGATGCGCGCACGCGGCGGACCTTCTCGAGCTGGCTCTCGTCCTCGACGACGACGACCTTCGCGTCGGAGTCCTGGAGCACGTACTCGCACTCCTCCGGAGAGTTCGTCTGGTAGATCGGGACGACCGTGGCGCCGGCGGACAGCGCGGCGAAGTCGTAGTAGCTCCACTCGGGACGGGTGTTGGCGAGGATCGAGACCTTGTCGCCCTGCTCGATCCCGAGAGCCATCAGGCCCTTGGCGAGCTCGCGGACGGTGTCGCCCATCTCGGCGTAGGTCCGCGTCTTCCACGTTCCGTCGTCGGCCTTGAACATGACCGCGTCACGCGATGCGTGCTTCTCCGCGGCACGCGGAAGCAGGTCCGCGATGCCCTT
Source organism: uncultured Solirubrobacterales bacterium (assembly GCA_963715445.1). Classification (GTDB taxonomy): domain Bacteria; phylum Actinomycetota; class Thermoleophilia; order Solirubrobacterales; family Thermoleophilaceae; genus JAAYBF01. The sequence goes on along the minus strand of OY970240.1, from coordinate 1,340,453 downwards.
GGCACCTGTTGCGCCGGGCGCCGGCGGGGCGCTCACACTCTCCATGAACTCCTCCTCGCGTGTTTGCATCCCGCAGCTACTGACTCCACGGGCCGTTTCACCGATCCAACCTCTGGCGCCAGTCTAATTCCTGGCGCTTGACGCCGCAGCGGCACAACGACTCGCGAGTACGCGAGCTGCTCAGGAGCCGACGGTACGGCGAAAGCCGAACAGCGCGCCGCCGGCGACGAGCGTGGCGAGGAAGGTGGGCCCGATGCTCATGACCCCGACGATCGCGAGCACGAGGAACACCACCGCCGCGATACCCGCGCTGCCACCTACGAGCGCGAGCGAGTAGGCCCGCTTCTCCTTCTGACTGCGAGTGAGGTTCGCCATGTGGAGGACTGTACTCCCGACCGGCGCGACGCTACGCGGCGATCCGCGTGATCTCCTGCGGCACCCGCTCCGGGATGATCGGCCAGGCGCGCTCGACGAGCTCTTCGCTCCCCCGTCCGCGGAAGTAGTCCTGAAGGGACGCCGCCTGCTCCGCCGCCCAGGCGACCTGCTGATCGTGAAGGGCGGGAAGGTCGGCTTCCTGCAGCTCCGCGAACTGCCGCGCCAGCCGCCACGCCACCCGAGCCGCGGCCAGCGCGTCCGCGTTTGCGACGTGCGCGTCGTCGAGCGGGACGCGGTAGTGCTCGCACACGGCCGTCAACGTCCGCTTGCCCCGCCGATAGCGATCGAGCTGCTTGTCGAGCACGAAGGGATCGACGACCAGCATCCCGTCCGCACCGACACGATCGACCAGGGGCAGGACGCCATGGCGGCGTGCCTCGCGGTCGAGGCAGGTCAGGTCGAAGCGGGCGTTGAAGACGATCACCGGGACTCCCTGCTGGAGGTGGCTCGCGAGCAGCGTGGTGATCTCCTCGACCACCTCGCCCGTGGCGCGTCCGCCGGCCCGCGCGTGCTCGGTGGTGATGCCGTGCACGGCGGTCGCTCCGGCCGGGATCTCGACGCCGGGATCGACCAGCCAGTCGTGGCTCTCGACGGGCAGGTCCCCGCCGACGAAGCTGACGGATGCGGTCACGATGCGATCGGACTCGCAGTCAACGCCCGTCGTCTCTATGTCGAACGCCGCGAGACGTCGCGTATGCCAGCTCATGACGTCCGAAGGTAGAGCCGCAACCGGACGTATTGGCGCTGCAAATCGGGCGGTTGGGCTACGCGACGCACATGCAAGCGGGACTGCGGATGTGGACATGACCGCCACATCCGTCGGGTCGCTATGGGAGCTGACGCTCTGACGACGAAGCGCCTTGCGCGTCGTCGGGGCGGCGTGGCGTCGGGTGCCGAGGCGAGGCGGGTACCCTCGTCTGTTCGATGCACGAGCCGGGCGAGAACGAACGAGCACCCGCGGGCGGGCGAGTCTGGCTGATCGACGACCGCCGCCAGCCGGAGCTGGTGTTCGCCTTCCCGCGCGACGAGGAGCTGAACGAGGCGATCAAGCGACTGCCGGGTCGGTGGTTCGACTGGCGCCGCAAGCACTGGCGCGTGCCGGCTCAGCCGCGCGTCGGCAAGGCGGTGGCCGGCCTGCTCGAGAGCTTTCCCTGGCTCGTCCCGACGCCGGAGGTGCTCGCCTGGCTGAGCAACTCCGACCGGTGGCAGGCGCTGACCTCCGTCATCTCGCACGAGGGCGCCGGCGCGTTCATCCTGCGCACCCTCTCCGGCGAGCCCCCGAAGGGCGGCGAGCTCGAAGGGGCCGCGGCGATCGAGAAGGACACGCTCGTGCTCCCGTTCAGCGCCGAGAGCGCAGGGGCGCTACCGGCGCTCGACGGTGTCCGGCTCGACGACCTTGCGCGCGCATGCGCGCGAGATCTCGCGGCGGGACGAACACCCGCCCCGGCGGAGCTGGCCCTGCAGATCGGGGAGGACGGCGAGCCCGAGCTGACCGTCGCCACCATCTGGGACCCCGCCGTCGCGCGCGACTTCAAGCGGCTGCCGGAGGCGACCCCCGTGCCGCGCACGGGCAACTTCTTCAACCGCGAGGCCTGGTGGGCGGTGGCCGTGCCCGCCGACCCCGCGCTGGCGCGAGAGCTCGTGCGGTTCGTGGACGAGCATCCCTCCCTGCGCGTGGAGGACAACGCGCAGGAGATGCTCGTGGAGCTGACCGCCGAGCACGAGCGGGCCGCCGAGACGGTCGCGCTCTCCTACGCCGAGGACGCCGACCTCGACGGCCTGGTCCTGGGCGGCGAGCTGCATCCCTTCCAGCGCGCCGGCGTGCGCTATGCCCTCGAGCGCCGGCGCACCTTCATCGCCGACGAGCAGGGCCTCGGCAAGACGGTTCAGGCGCTCGCGGCGATCGAGTCCGACAACGCCTTCCCCGCGGCGGTGATCTGCCCCGCGAGCATGAAGCTCACCTGGCAGCGCGAGAGCGGGATATGGCTCCCGAACCGCAGCGTGGCGGTGATCGACGGGCGGACCGACGCGGCGTGGGACGAGGCGGCCGAGCAGGCCGAGATCGTCGTGCTCAACTACGACATCCTCGAAGCCCACGCCCAGCGCCTCACCGCGAGCGGCCTGCGGGCGCTGATCCTGGACGAGTCTCACTACCTGAAGAACCCGCGCGCGCAGCGGACGAAGGTGGCGATCCAGCTCTCTGAGCAGCTGCCCCCGGACGCGCTCCGCCTCGCCCTCACGGGCACCCCGATCCTCAACCGGGCCGAGGAGCTGGTCGCGCAGCTGCGGGTCCTCGGCCGCCTGCGCGAGTTCGGCAGCGGCGCCCGGCTGACACGCCGCTTCCGCGCCGCCGGCAGCGACGACCGGCTGCACTGGAACCTGCGCGCCCACTGCTACCTGCGCCGCACCAAGCAGCAGGTCCTGCCGCAGCTGCCGTCCAAGCGCCAGGACATCGTGCCCGTCTCGCTGTCGAACGAGCGCGACTACCGCCTCGCCGAGGAGGACGTCATCACGTGGCTGCAGACGCTGCCGCTCGACCTCCGCACGATCGACGCGAAGGTGGCGGCGGCGCTGCGCGCCGAGCAGCTCGTCCGACTCAACAACCTGCGGCAGCTCGCCGCGAGCGGGAAGCTGCCCACAGCGCTCGCCTGGATCGACGACTTCCTCGCCTCCGGCGAGGCGCTCGTGGTGTTCGCCGAGCACATCGCCATCCAGAAGGCCGTGATCAAGCGGTTCCCAGACGCGGTGCACATCCTGGGTTCCGACTCCTCCCAGAGCCGCCAGCGGGCGGTGGACGCCTTCCAGCGCGAGGACGGGCCCCAACTGATCGTCTGCTCGATGAAGGCGGCCTCGCAGGGCATCACGCTCACGCGCGCTTCGAACGTGGCGTTCCTCGAGCTCGACTGGACGCCGGCCCGGCACGACCAGGCCGAGGACCGCCTCCACCGGATCGGGCAGGAGAGCGCGGTGACGGCCTGGTACCTGCTGGCGCCGGACACGATCGACGAGACGATGGCCGAGCTGCTGCAGCGCAAGCGGAGCCTGATCGACGCGGTTACCGACGGTCAGGTCCGCGACGAGACGAAGCTCGTCGACGAGGTCGTGCGGGAGCTGCGCGAGCGGCCGGCCCGGCGGCACCTGCGCGTCGCCTGATCAGCCGGCGAAGTGCTTGGCGGCGATCAGGTCGATCGTCCCCTTGGTCCGCATCGTGCCGATGCCGAGCAGGCGGCCGATCGCCTTCAAGTCGAGGTCGGACTCGGAGATCCCGCCGCTCGGAAGCCAGTACAGCTCGCTGCCGTGGATCGCGAGCCGGTCCTCCTCGCTCGCGTGCGCGAGCACCTGGTCCCGCGCCTTCGCCGACGGCTTGGCGGCGAGCAGCAGCACCTGCAGCTTGCCCTTGGACGCCTCTACGGCCGCCGCCGGGAACGGCTCCTGGGCGACGATGGTGTTGATCTCGGCGGAACCGCGCAGGAACACGGGCACCTCGTAGCCGAGCTCCGCGGCGAGCCCCTCCTCGATCCGCGCGCCCAGATCGCCTTTGGGCCCGTCGGCCTCCAGGACGACGTTGCCGCTCGTCCGGAAGGCCACCGCGTCCTCGAAGCCCAGCTCGGCGAAGAGCCCGCACAGCTCGGCGTTCGTGACTCGATGACCTCCGACGTTCATCCCGCGCAGGAAGGCGGCGTACCTGGGCATCGGCTCAGGATATGGGCGTCAGGTGAACGACCGGCACCCCGTGCTCCGCCGTCAGGCGGTCGGCGATGAGCGAGCGGTGGCAGGCTTCGGGGTCACGCTCCACGCAGAGCAGCGCCGAGGTCGTGTCGGCCGGCAGCTCGGCCAGGAAGGCGGAAAGATCAACCTCGTCGAGGATCTCCTCCAGGTAGCGCTCCCGGTACTCGCGCGCGAGCTCGACACGAGAGCGCTTGCCGGCACCAAGCCTGGCGTCCTCCCGGTACTGGAGCCGCCGCAGCTCCGTCGTCGGGGCGAGCTCCTTGTGGTGGCGGTACCCGATGCCCGCCTCGGCGAGAGCCTCCTGCAGCCGCTGCGCGTTGGCCCAGGCGTACTCGCTGCCCCGCACGCCGCGGCGCTGCCGCACGTCGATCAGCGTCCCGACGCCCGCCTGGCGCAGAGCCTCGACGAACGTCTCCGCGGTGAAGCCGTACACGCCGATCGTCGCCACTCTCGGCACAAGCGGCCTACTCGGTCTCGGGAGGGGGCGGGGGCGGGTGATCCAGCCAGACGGTGGCCGGGCCGGAGCTGGGGCGAGCCAGCTCGTCGAACGTCTGCAAGACGATGCAGTAGCGGCCCGGGTCTCCGAGGGCGACGTATGTGCTCGCGGTCTCACCCAGGCCTCCCGGGTAGCCGTAGCTGGGCACCGCCGGGGCGGCGGGACACACGTCGCGGGCCGCGGCCACCGCGTAGCTCGGAACGCGCTGGAAGCCGCCGGTGGATCGAGCGCCCAGCAGCCAGGCAGGCACCGGAGATGCCGCCGGCCGGGACCAGCTCACGGCCGCTCCGTCGAAGTACGGCGTGGCGGCGAGATCGATCGGCGGCGCCTCGGGCACGTAGAAGTCGCACATCGCCGGGGTGCGGGCGCGACGCACCCTCCCGCCGTAGCGCTTCACGACCCCGCGCACATCGTCCCGCTCCAGGAGCCGGCAGCGCCACTCCCATTCCCTGTTGGGCGGGCAGTGGCGCGGAGAGAGGTTGACGCTCGTCGAGTTCATCGTCGCGCAGCGACGCTCCTCGTGCGCGAGGCCCAGGACATGCCCGAGCTCGTGCACGACGATCAGGGCGCAGTTGTGGTCGGCGTAGGGCGAGCGCCTGGTCAGGCGAGGTAGCCAGACCCGGCTGGCCCCCGGCACGTAGCCGAGCGTGGCGTGCCCGCTCCCGCACTGATCGGTGGCGCGCGGCTGGACCCTGCGCGAGTAGTAGCCGATGATGAGCTTCGCCTTGCTGCGGCGCACGGCCTTGAAGCGCACACGGGCGCCGCTCTTGTTCCAGGCGCGGACAGCCTTCTTCACCGCCCAGCGGTGCTGACCCGCGGCGAGGAAGTAGGGCACCTGCCCCTTCGACCACTTCCCGCCACCGAGCGTGTAAGCGGCCCTCGCCCGCGAGCCGTCGTGGAGAGGGCGCGCAACGACGTCCCCGTGGAGATCGGCGACTCCCGGAGCCGCCGGGCTGAGCGACTCGACGCCCGCAGGCGAAGCGTGCGCGGGCGCCACGGCGAGGCAGAGGGAGACGACCCAGATGACGGCGGCGAGCGGCAGCATGGCGGCGCGAAGGGGCAAGAGGACGATGCTAGCTCGCGCCGGTCGTCGGCTCGAGACGACGAGGGTTGGCGATCCCGATGAGCGAGATGATCCCACCGAGAATCACCAGCCCGCCGCCGACACCCATCCCCATGCGGTTGGCGGAGACCGACGCCTGCTCGACGGGCCGGTCGAGCGCCGGCCGGCCCTTGACGCCGCCGGAGAGCGGTCGCGCGTCCGCCACGGCGGCACGATCCGCCGGCGGGAGCCCCGCCGAGCGCTCCTCCAGCACCGCTTCGAAGCGAGCGGCCACTACCGCGCCGACCACGGCGATGGCCAGCAGCGCCGCCACCCGCGCCACCTGGTTGTTCACCCCGCTCGCCACGCCGGCGTTGTGCTCGGGCACCGCGCCGAGCACCGTGCTCGTGAGCGGCGCCACGGTAGCCGAGAGCCCAAGGCCGAACACGAGGACGCCCGGCAGCAGCTCGGTCACATAGTCCACCCGGACGCCGACGCGCCCCATCCAGATCAGCCCGAGGCCCGCCACGATCGGCCCGAGGCCCATCAGCAGCCGCGGGCCGATCCGGTCCGACAGCCGGCCGAAGCGGCTCGACAGCAGCCACATGACGACGGTTATCGGCATCAATGCCAGGCCCGCGCCGATCGGGCTGTAGCCGGACACCTGCTGCAGGTAGATCGTGACGAAGAAGGTGGCGGCTCCGAGCCCGCCGTAGATGCCGAGCGTCGCCAGGTTGCCGACGCTGAAGTTGCGCGAGGAGAACAGCCCGAGCGGGAGCATCGGATGATCGGTGCGGCGCTCGTGGAGGACGAAGACGGCCAGCAGCACGACCCCCGCGATCAGCGGCACGAGCACGAGCGGATCCCCCCAGCCATAGGTCTGCTGCTCGATCAGCGCGAACACCGGCCCGGCCAGGCCCAGCGACACGAGCAGCGCGCCCAGGTAGTCGATCCGGCGCGAGGACTGCCCGTCGAGGCTCTCCTCCACGCCTGCGCGCACCAGCGCCAGCGTCGCCAGGACGAGCGGCACGTTGATCGCGAAGATCCAGCGCCAGGAGACGTACTCCACGATCGCCCCTCCACCGAGCGGCCCGACCACGAAGGCGATGCCGGTCCAGGCGGTCCAGCTGCCGATCGCCGCCCCGCGCTCGTCGCGCGGGAAGGTGGCGGTGATCAAGGCCAGGCTGGCGGGTACGAGCAGCGCCCCGGCGGCGCCCTGCAGCGTGCGGGCAGCCACCAGCAGGCCGGCGCTGGGAGCGATCGCGCACAGCAGCGACGTCACCCCGAAGGCGGTCAGGCCGGCCGCGAAGACCCGGCGGCGGCCGAGGATGTCCCCGAGCGATCCGCCCACGAGCAGCAGCGCGCCGAGCGTGAGCAGGTACGCCTCCACCACCCACTGCTGCGCCACGAACCCCGTCTCGAGATCGTCACGGATCGCCGGCAGGGCCACGTTGACGACGGTGCCGTCCAGGAACACGACTCCCGATCCGAGGACCGCCGCGATCAGGGTGATGCGCTTGACGCGCGCGTCGTCCTTCACGGGAATGACCTTCGCAGACGCGACGGGCAGCCGACCGGCTCGAGACGGTCGGTCAGCTCGTGCGCGGGTCGATCATGCCTCGCACTCGACGACGACCTTCTTGCGCGCCGCGACCTTGCCCTTCAGGAGCACCTTGAAGGTCCACGTGCCGTCGATGCTCTGCGGCCCGAAGGGCCCGCCCGCGAACGAGAAACCGTAAGCCTCCTGGTGGACCTTGGACGCCCTGTACTTCCACTTGAAGCCGTTGTCCTTCATGACGTCCTCGTTGCTCGGCTCGCTCTGAAACGGCGAGTTGAACCCCCCGCCCCACAGCGCGACCCCCATCTTGGTGCGCTTGGCGATGCCCTTCCCCTGCCACACGGCGTTGATCTCACGCTGGCCGCCGTAGCCGTTGTAGCACTGCGTGATCTTCTTGCCGGGCTTGGCCTGGATGGACGGGATGCCGACTCTGGGAAAGGTCGAGAAGCCGAGGATCTTCACGCGCGGGCCGGCGGGCTTCTTGGCCTTCGCGAGCTTGGCCACGGCCTCCTTCTCGCCGGCGAAGGCGGCGGGGGCCGCAACACAGCAGGCGCTGAGGGCGGCGGTGAGCAGCGGCAGGGTCAGGCGGGCGGTCGCGTTCTTCATGGGCGGAGCATATGGCGGTGAGAGCCGCTCAGCCCGCCGAGCTCTCACTCACCGAGACCACTGTGACCAGATAGTCCGCCGGCGCGTTGAGCGTTCCGTCATCGGCCTCGTTGAAGCGCTCGTACAGGTCCACCAGATCGGCTCGGGCTGCAGCCCACTTGCCCTGCGGCTCGAGCGCCGCCTTGGCCATCACCGTGGGGCCGAGCGCGCTCTCGCAGTGGGTGATCCAGCCGTCGATCGAGTCCCAGGCGACCGGAACGGCCAGCCGCTCGCAGTCGACCTCCAAGCGCGGATCGTCGAAGAGCCCTCGAACGTAGTCCTCGTCGCCCCACATCACCGGGCGCTTCAGCTCGGGAGGCGGAGGCGGCATATGGGCGCCGATGACCTTGAACAGCTGCCCGTTGAGACCCTCCGGCGTCCACGCCGCCACGGCGATGCGGGCGCCCGGCCTCGCCACCCGGACCAGCTCGTCGGCGGCCTGTTGGTGGCGCGGCGCGAACATGACGCCGAACACCGAGCTGACGCGGTCGAACGACGCATCCTCGAACGGCAGCGCCTCGGCGTCACCCTCCACCCACTCGACCTCGACCCCGGCTTCGCCGGCCCGGCGACGTGCCGCATCGAGCAGGTCCGGCACCAGGTCCAGCCCGGTGACGCGAGCACCGCGCTGGGCGGCGGGCACGGCGGCGTTGCCGCTCCCGGTTGCCACATCGAGCAGGTCCTGGCCGGGCTCGACACCGAGCCGTTCGACGACGGCGTCGGAAGCCCCCTGGATCGTCTTCGCGATCGTCGGGAAGTCGCCGGAGGCCCACATCTTGCGCTGGCCCTGCTTGAAGTCGTCTTCAACGCCCACGGCGAGCTCCTCTGTCTGCTGGCGGTAGCGACAGGCTAGACCTCCGGCTCGCTTCGATCCACCCCTCAGCCTTTGCGGCACCGCAGCCCGGCCTCCGCCGGCCGCAGGCTGTGAGATGGTCAGTCGGTGACCTCGCCCACCCTCTACACGACCATCCCCAGCCCTATCGGCGAGCTGCTGCTCGTGGGGGACGGCCGCAGCCTGCGCGGCCTATACATGCGCGAGGGCCGCAAGCCGGTGGCCGTCCGCGCGGACTGGGTCGAGGCGGCTGCCGCGTTCGACCACGTGAGGGTGCAGCTGGAGGAGTACTTCGCGGGCCGGCGCACGAGCTTCGACGTCCCGCTCGCCATGGAGGGCGGGCCGTTCCAGCGCCTCGTCTGGGATGCGCTGCTGGAGATCCCGTACGGCGAGACCACGAGCTACGGCGAGCTCGCCCAGCGGATCGGCCAGCCGGGAGCCGCGCGCGCCGTGGGCCTGGCCAACGGCAGCAACCCGATCTCGGTGATCGTGCCCTGCCATCGCGTCATCGGGGTGAACGGGAAGCTGGTCGGCTACGGCGGCGGGATGGAGCGCAAGCGGATCCTGCTCGACCTCGAGAGCGGCGTGGAGACCCTCGCCGCCATCTAGGGCGGGCTCCGCTAGCTCGTGCGCGGGCGCAGCATGAGCCACGAGAGCCAGACCCCGACCGCGAACAGCGGCAGGCCCATCGCCACGCGAGCGACCCCCAGCGCGACCACCGCGCCGGCGAGGTAGAGGGGCAGCTGCACCGCGAGGCGCACGAGGAAGAGCCCGGCCCACAGATACGTCGCGCGCACGTAGGCGCGCGTGCGAAGAGGATCCTGGCGCCACTCCATCCCCTCGCCCGTGGCCATCCCCACGACCACGCCCACCAGCGGCCGGCGGATGAGGATCGACACCACCGCCGCGGCCGCATAGGCCGCGTTGGTCAGGAGGCCGGGAAGGAAGAAGTCCTCCGCGCGGCCGGTGCGCGATACGACGAAGGCCGCCAGCGCCACCCCCGCCAGCCCTGAGACGGCGTACTGGAGGGTCTGCCTGCGAGCGAGGCGGGCCACCGCCAGCCCGAGGCCGATCGCAAGGGCGATCAGCGCCGAGAGGCGCGCGTCCTGGCCGGTGGCCGTGTAGGCCGTGACGAACGCCACGGCGGGCAGCCCGGACTCGACGACGCCGAGCGGACCTCCCAGGGCGTCGGCGAACGCCGTGCCCGCCGTAGGCGCGCTCGCCGCCGCAGCCACAGCCGCCTGCCGAGGGTCTTGAGGTGTATCGGCCACCGCGCCATGGTGTCAGGGTGCCGGCGGACGCGCAGTATGCTCACGCGACCCGTGGCCCCCGTCACCGTAAACGGCATCGAGGAGTTCAAGTCCCTCGTGGGAAGGCCCATCGGGCCGAGCGACTGGCGTGAGGTCACCCAGGACCAGATCGACACCTTCGCCGAGCTCTCCGGCGATCACCAGTGGATCCACGTGGACGTGGAGCGAGCGAAGGCGGAGAGCCCGTTCGGCACCACGATCGCCCACGGGAACCTGACCCTCGGGATGATCGACGGCTTCCGGCTCGACCTGATCCAGCCGACCGGCTTCAAGCTCGCCGTGAACTACGGCTGGAACAAGGTGCGCTTCCCCGCACCGGTGCCCGCCGGCTCCCGCGTTCGCGCGAGCGCCGAGGTCGTCTCGGTCGAGGACGTGGGCAACGGCTGGTTCCAGATCGCCACGCGCTTCACGCTCGAGGTCGAAGGCTCCGAGAAGCCCTGCTGCGTCGGCGAGTCCGTCGGCCGCGCGCTCGTCTGACGCTCAGCGCCGAGCGATCTGCCGGGCGCGCTAGTGCAGCTCGTGGCGCAGGCGCGCCCGAGCCTCGCCGTAGCTGTGCGTCTCGTAGGCGACGAGCGCCACCAGCAGCGCGGCGACGATCGCGAGAGAGGCCAGCGCCGGCAACGCGACGGCCAGCGGGATCAATGCCGGCAGCAGCAGGGCGAAGCCGAGCCGGCGCGTGTTGAGCGTGTGCACGTTGCGCCAGCGGAACGCAACATGGGCGAGCGAGTAGAGGGCTACCCCGCCGAGCAGCGCCACAGCCGGGACCAGCTTCAGCGGCTCATCGACGTGCTCGAGCGTCTTCTTCATCCCCAGCGCCAGCAGGATGATCCCGGCGACCATCGGGAAGTGCAGGTAGGAGAAGGAGTCTCGCGCCATCTCGTTGCGCACCTTGCCCTCCGGCGCCTCCACCAGCCGGCGCTCCGAGACGAGCGCGACGACGTCGAAGTACATCCACCAGAGCATCGCCGCGACGACGATCCCGAGCACGGCTGCCGCCACCACCCCCGCGTCCACGCCGTGCTCGGCTCCGATGCCGATCGCGACGATCGACTCGCCGAGGGCGATGATCAGGATCAGGCCGTGCCGCTCGGCGAAGTGGCTCGGGGAGAGGCGCCAGCCGCTCGAGTCGATCAGCAGCGGCCCGCCCATGTCGAGCGCCAGCGCGAGCGCCCAGAGCGCACCCTGGAGCTCGCCGTCGGCGAAGGAGGCGCCCATCAGCAGGCCGGTGCCCACGGCGGTGCTGACCGCGAGGCCGAGAACCGAGTGGCGCAGCCCCGGATCGTCGCGGCTGGCGATCACGAACAGCGCGATCTGGCCGCCGCGCACACCGCCGTATGCGAGCGCGAAGAGCAGGCCGAGATCTTCGAACGCCTCCGGGATGCTCAGCGCCGAGACCAGCAGGGCGGCCATCGCCGCGAAGATCGCGATCCGCACCGCGCCCTCCTCCGGGTCGACGACGCTGGTGAGCCACGCGTAGCCGACCCACGCCCACCACATCACCCCGAGCACCAGCAGTCCCTTCGCCAGCCCCTCCCAGGTGGGCTGATCCGCCATCAGCGCCGTCGCCTGGGTGAAGGCGAGCACGAAGACGAGATCGAAGAAGAGCTCGAGCGGCGTGACGCTCTCGCTCTCGCGGAGCGTCGCCTGGAGCCGCGGTCCGCGCGAGGAGTCCGCGCTCAGAGGATCTGGCCCTCCACGAAGCCCGCCAGCAGCACCAGGAAGCCGCCGATCTCCACGACTATGAGCGCCCACATCGATGGGTGCGTTCCGGGAGAGGGCTCGAGGAACTGGTTGTCGGTGTCCCGCTTGGCACCGTGCCAGGCATAGCTGACGACCGCCGAGACGAAGAAGAAGATCGTCGCGAAGGCGGCGATCAGATCGACCGTCTGACTCCATCCGCTCAGCTCGACGAACACCGCGAGCAGCAGCGTCGCGAACGAGTACATCAGCGCGGCGCGGTGGGCGATGTCCACATACGGGTGCGCCTGCGCGGTCGGGCTGGCCGCGATCTGCCGGTACTTCCAGACACCGAGCAGCAGCGCGCCGAGGAAGATCAGGCCGGCGGCCAGCAGCACCGCGTTCGTGTCATTTCCGAGGGTCATGAGGGCCGCCCGCGCCGGACGGTGAGCGAGAGGCTAGAGCAGCGTCGCGAGGGCTACGGGCACCACGGCCTGCGCCCCCGCTCGCCGCAGCTGGCCGCCGACCATCGCGAGCGTCCAGCCCGAGAGGCGCCTGTCGTCGAGCAGCACGCCCGTTCCGGGCGGCGGCTCCCCTGTCACCTCGAACGCTCCGCGCACATTGGCCACCTGCTGGACCGCATTCGCCATGGCGCGCTGAGGGGGCCTCTCCTCCTTGCGCTCGAGCAGCGCGACGTACTCCACGCCGAGCTCCTCGGCGAGGCGCTCGGCCAGCCGGTCGTAGACATCGCCCAGGCGGGCGGAGGGAATGCTCGTCACCCACGCGACAGGGGTGCCCGCCCCACGCAGGATGTCCGCGAGCGCGAGCGCTATCTCGTCGTCGATGCTGCCCGCCTTGGCTCCCCGCTCGATGGCCGGCCACCAGCCGCCGTCGCCCAGCCGCGCCAGCGCCCAGCCCTGCTCGATCTGGGCGTTCTCGGGGATCCGGCGCATCGTCCCCTCGTGGTCCGGCGCCATCTTGCGCACCGCGAGCTCGATCGGGCGGGAGCGCAGGTGGCGCTGCGCCAGCTCCACGAGCTCCGAGGAGGGCTTCTCGGCGAACCGCGGCGAGGTGCAGACCGAGCAGCGTCCGCAGTCCTGCGGATCCGGGTCGTCGAGCTCCTCCTGCAGGACGCGCATCAGGCAGCGCCCGTTCGTGCCATAGGCCGCCATCGCCTCCTGCTCGGTGCGGCGCAGCGCGGTGACCTGCTCGTAGCGCTCGGCGTCGTAACGCCAGCCGGCGTCGGGCACGGCGTGCCAGCGGGCTCCGTCGCGGCGCACCGCCCCCTCCACGTCGAGGATCTTCAGCATCGCCTCGATGCGACCCATGCCCAGGTTGACCACGCCCATCAGATCGCGCGAGGTGCGCCCGTCCTCACCCGCGCCGGCGAGCTCGTCGAGCACCGCGCTCACGCGATCCTCCTGCGGAAACGCCTGCTCGATGAAGAAGTCCTGGATGCTGCGATCCTCGTAGCCGCGCAGCAGGACCACGTCGGCGTGGTCCACGCCGCGCCCCGCGCGACCCACCTGCTGGTAGTAGGACACCACCGATCCGGGCGCCTGATAGTGCACGACGAAGGTGAGATCGGCCTTGTCGTAGCCCATGCCCAAGGCGCTCGTGGCGACCACCGCCTTGATCTCGTTGCGCAGCAGCAGATCCTCGATCTCGATCCTGGCGCCGGTCTCCTGATCCCCGCTGTAGTGAAGGGCGGGCACGCCGTTGGCGGTCAGGAACGCAGCCACCTGCTCGGCATCTCGCTTGGTGAGGGTGTAGACGATGCCCGAGCCCTCCATCGAGGGGAGGTGCTCCACCAGCCAGGCGAGGCGCTCGGCGGGGGTGGGCAGCTCGATCGCCTCGAGCCGCAGGCTCGTGCGCGCGAGCGGTCCGCGATAGGAGCGCAGCGGCTCCTCGCCGTCTTTGGAGAGCTGATCGAGCACGTCCTGCACGACCCGATCGTTCGCGGTGGCCGTGGTCCCGAGAACCGCCACCTCGGGCGCAAGCGAATCAAGCATGTCCTTCACGCGGCGGTAGTCCGGCCGGAAGTCGTGCCCCCAATCGGAGATGCAGTGCGCCTCGTCGATCACGAGCAGCCCGACGGAAGCGGCGAACAGCGGCAGCATGTCCTCGCGGAAGCGCTGGTTGTTGAGCCGCTCGGGGCTGATCAGGAGCAGGTCCACCGTGTCCGCGGCGAGCAGGTCGCGGACGGCGTCCCAATCGTCGCGGTTGGTGCTGTTGACCGTCTGCGCCCGGAGGCCGAGGCGCTCGGCCGCCGCCACCTGGTTGCGCATCAGCGCCAGCAGCGGGCTGACGATCAGCGTCGGCCCGGCGCCGGCCTCCCGCAGCAGCGACGTCGCGAGGAAGTACACCGCCGACTTGCCCCAACCCGTGCGCTGCACGCACAGCACGCGCGCACGGTCAGCCACGATGTCGTGGATCGCCTCGAGCTGGTCGGCGTGGAACTCCGCGGTGGGGCTCCCGGTCAGCGTGCGAAGACGGTCTAGAGCGTCGCTTGCGAAGGCCTCGGGGATGGCAGTGGTCACGGCCGCCATCGTCGCAGCTGAGGGATCGAACGCATGCCGAAAGGCTCTGGGCTCGTCGTCTGGCAGGTCAGAGCGTCAGCTGCACGGCACGTCGTCTGCGTAGCTCGCCTTCGTGCCGTCGGCGAAGGTCGCCTTGCCGCTGTAGGGCCAGCGCTTGCCGGAAGGGCACGAGGTCGTCGTCAGCCACTCGTCCTTGCCGGCCTGCAGGCGCAGCTCGCGCAGGGCGATCGGCACTCCGCCGACGCTCTGCAGCGTCTTGGGAAACCTGAACTCGATCAGCGTGCCACCACCCTCGTCGGCGCTGATCGCGCCGTCGATCACGTCCTCGACCCGGATGGGGTTCTGCAGCACCGCGTAGAGCCAGACTCGGTCCTCGCCCCCGTTGACCACCGTCACCGCCCCGCGCGCGGGATTCGTGTCTGCCTCGGCGAGCATGGTGCCCTGCCCCACCACCGACCCGGCGGGACACGCGTCGGGCCCGTCGCGCTTCAGCGCGGCGCGCTCGCAGGAGGGGTGGTCCCCGCCATCGATCGCCGTGCCGTCCGGCAGCACGAGCTGCGCGGTCTGCGTGGCCGGAGGCTCGACCTCGGATGGGGTCCGCAAGCGCAGGCGCACGTCGACGTCGACGCCCTGCGGCTGCTCGGAGGTGCCGGCTTTGGACGGGTCGACCTCGACCGTCATGCCGGCGACCGTGACCGACGACGGCTCGCCGCCCTTGTGCCCGTTGGTGCGCGCAGCGTCCTCCGAGTCGCCGCCCCCGCACGCGCCCAAGGTCAGCGCCATCAGCACGCCCGTCGCCGCCAGCGCCTTGGTGCGAGCCGAGCCCGGCCACCACCAGTTCCAGCGACCCAGCACCACCATCGCGGCCGGCACCAGCACCAGCCGCACAAGCGTCGCGTCGAGGGCGATCGCTACCACGCAGCCGAGACCGACCTGCTGGATCACGGGCACCCCTGTGCCGATGAAGACGCCGAACACGGCGACCATGATGGCGGCTGCGCCGGTGATCGTGCGCGCGCTGGAGGTCAGCGCCTCGCCGACGGCGAGGCGCGTGTCCCCGCTCGCCTCATAACGCTCGCGGATGCGAGACAGCAGGAAGACCTCGTAATCCATGCTGAGACCGAAGACCGCCGCGATGATGATCGGCACGGTGAAGGTATCGACGTAGCCCGGGCTCTCCCAGCCGAGCAGCCCGTCGGTCCAGCCCCAGACGTAGACCATCGTCAGGACCCCGAAGGCGGCCGCGACGCTGGCCAGGTTCGTGACGATCGCCTTCAACGGCAGCACCACGCTGCGCAGCAGCGCCGCCAGCGCGACGAAGGTCAGCACGAGGATCAGCAGCACGACCTGCCACAGCGAGCCGAGCACCTCGTCGTCGAAGTCGAGTTGCGCGGCGGTGTTGCCGCCGACCAGCACGCGCGCGTCGAGGTCCCGCCGCAGCCTCCTCACCAACTCCTTCGCCTGCTCGCTGTCGCCGTCGTGGACCGGCGTGGCTGCGATCACCGCCCGGCGCCCGTCGCGCGTCCTGGTGCGCAGCGCCACGCTCTCCACGTCCGAATCCTCGCGCAGGTAGCGCAACGTCGAGGCGACCTCGCCCGGTGGCGCGAGCAGCTTCAGGGGCGCGCCGCGGCCCGGGCTCTGTGTGACCGCGATCGCGGCCTCGAAGCCGTCGCGCGTCTCGTTGCCCGGCGGCAGCTGGCGCAGCGCGCCGTCGCCGAGGACAAGGCCGGTGGCAGGGACGGCGAGCGCCAGCAGCAGCAACGTGGAGATGCCGAGCGAGAGCCAGGGCCGGCGCATGACGCGCGCCGCCCAGCGCGCCCAGCCACCGCTGCCCGCGGGATCGGAGCCCGGCGAGATCCGCTTGCCCAGCAGGCCCAGCAGCGCCGGCATCAGCGTGGCGGCCAGCAGCACCGCCACCGCCACCACCACCATCGCGCCCGCCGCCAGCGAGCGCAGCGCCGCGGTATCGATCGCGAACAGGCTCGCCAGCGCGACGATCACGGTCACGCCGCTGAAGACGACCGCGACGCCGGAGGTCGTCAAGGCCGTCAGCCGGGCCTCGTCGTGCGAGCGCCCCGCGCGCAGCTCCTCGCGGTAGCGGACGAGCACGAACAGGCTGTAGTCGATCGCGACGCCGATGCCGATCATCGACGCCATGTTCGTCACGTAGAAGTTCATGCTCGTGACGGTGGAGAGCCAGTAGATCACCGCGCCGGTGATCGTCACGGCCACGGCGCCCATCGCCAGCGGCAGCATCGCGGCGGCCAGCGAGCCGAACACCAGCAGCAGGATCACGAGCACGATCGGGAAGCCGACGCGCTCCGCGGCGGCGAGGTCGTCCTTGGTGAGGTCGAGCAGCCCCGCCCACAGCGCACCCTGGCCGACGAGGTGCATCGTCACACCGTCGCGGTGGTAGCCGTCGGCGAGCCCGAGCCGCTCGCGCAGGTCGGTGGCGACATCGGGCGCGTGGTACTCGTCGACCGCCGTCGTCAGCGGCACGATCACGGGCCGGCGCGGGTGCTCGTCCGCCAGGTAGGTCGCTGCGCGGATCGCATTCCTGTCCAGGGCGACGCCGTCGGTCGCGTGCACGGCGCGCTCGAGGTCGCCGAGCGGGGTCCGGACGGCGTCGGGCGGGGTGCCGCGATCGAGCACGAGCACGGCGGCCAGCACCACCTGGCGCTGGTCGGCGGGAACCCCATCCTGCAGCAGCTGCTCGACGTGCTCGCTGTCGGAGCCGTGGACCGCGAAGCCTCCGCCCGTCAGCTCGTCGCCCTGGCGCAATGCGAACGGGATCGCGACGGCGACGACCACCAGCCACAGCACGAGCACGAGGCCGCGGTGTCGGCTGATCGCGGCGTCCAGTCCCCGCATGACGTTGCGCATCGACACCCAGCGGATCGTAGTAGGACGACTCCGACCTGAGTCGAGGCTCCTCACGCCGCCCTCGAGCCTTGCGCCGAAGCGCTGCCGCTCGGCCTAGCGCAGCTGGAGGTCGCCTCGGCGCACGACCACCCTGTCTTCGCCCCACCGCTCTCTCATCGCGGCAGCCCACTCCTCGGTCTCGGCGGTCGCCTCGCCCTTCGGTCGCAGCAAGATCTCCATGCGCGGGCAGCGGCTCTTGCCGAGCGAGGTCTCCAGACCCGTTGCCGTCTCGGACGAGTTCGGCTGCACGGCCTCCACACGCTCCTTGATCTTCTCCATCCTCCGCATGCGGAAGCGGTCGGAGGTCATCCGCACCCGCGCCCTCCAGGGGTAGTCGAGCTCGGAGCGCAGCTTGCGCGCCCGCTCGGCGGCGACCCCGCTCGTCACGAAGATCAGAAGGGTCCGGCGACGCTTCTTCGTGGGGCGGGTCGTCACCACACAGGCGTACTGACGTCCGATGCGCTCATCCGCCTGCTGATCGACCGTGTTGAGGTCCTTGTAGATCGGGTGCGCGTACTGCGGGCCAGCGGCATCCACACCTGCCGGCAGAGAGACGCCTGCGAGCACCGCGACCGCCAGCAGGGAGCCCCCTTTTGAGGGGAAGAGTTGTCTAGTCGTTCGCATGTGTCACATCCACGTTGAGGAAGTTCTCGGCCGTCTGGACACCGTATATGCCGCTACTGCGCCCGTCAATGCGGAGCCGTCAGTCGACGCGGTGGAGGTGCTGGTGCACGTCGCGCGCCACCTTGCCGGGGAGCCCCGGAACCGCCTCGAGCTCTTCGCGGCTGGCCGCCAGCACGCGCTCCGGCGTGCCGAAGTGGGCGAGGATCGCCCGCTTGCGAGAGGGGCCCACCCCGGGCATCCCGTCGAGCGCGGAGCGGGTCATCGCCTTGTCGCGCCGGCCGCGGTGGAACTCGATCGCGAAGCGGTGGGCCTCGTCGCGCACGTGCTGGAGGAGCTGGAGCGGAGCGCTCTCGTGCGACATCAGGAGCGGCTCGCGGCGGTCCGGGATGAAGACCTCCTCGACCCGCTTGGCGAGGCTCACCACGGTGGTGCCGAGCTCCCGCAGCTCGCCGAGCTGCGGCAGGCCCGCAGAGAGCTGGCCCTTGCCGCCGTCGATGACGATCAGCGTCGGCAGCGAGGCGAAGCTCGAATCGTGCTCCTTCTCGTGCGGAGAGATCTCGCGCTGGGCGCCGAACTGGGCCACGCGGCGGCCGAGCACCTCGCTCATCGCCGCGAAATCGTCCTGTGCCGCGTCGCGGATGCCGAAGCGGCGGTAGTCGGCCTTCTTGGGGGCTCCCCCCTCGAAGACCACCATCGAGGCGACGGTGTGGGTCTCGCCGAGGTTGGAGATGTCGAAGCACTCGATCCGCATCGGCAGCGCGGCCATCCCGAGCTCCCGCTGAAGGCCCTCGAGCGCCTCGATGCGCCGGCTCTGGCGGCGCTGCGAGCGCAGGCGGTCCTGATCAAGCGCGAGCTGGGCGTTGCGCTCGGCCAGCTCGACGATGCGGCGCTTGTCGCCGCGCTCCGCCGAGCGGACCTCGACCGGCGCGCCGCGCCGCTCGGTGAGAGCGGCCGCGAGCACCTCGCAGCGCTCGGTCCCGCGCGGCACGACCACCTGCGCGGGGATCGAGAGGGCGCTGGCGTAGTACTGGAGGATGAACTCCTCGAGCACGTCGGCCTCGTCGCGTGCGGCCGCGTTCTCGAGGTAGAAGCTCTGCCGATCGGCGAGGACGCCGTCGCGAACCTGGAAGACCTGGGCGTTGGCGTCCGTCTCCTCGGCGGCCACCGCGATCGCGTCGAGCGTCCCCACGGCCTCGTTCGAGATCCGCTGGCGCTCGAGCAGCGAGCGAACCGCGCGCAGGCGATTGCGGAACAGCGCCGCCGCCTCGAACTCCTGGTCGGCGGCGGCGAGCTTCATGCTCTGCTCGAGCTCGCTCTCGATCTGGCGGTAGCGCCCGGAGAGGAAGTCGATGATCGTCTCGATGTTGAGCCGGTACTCCTCCTTGGAGACGTATCCGACGCAGGGCGCCTGGCAGCGCTTGATGTAGTAGTCCAGGCACGGGCTGCCGGACTGCCGGCCGGGCTCCGTTCCCTCGCAGGAGCGGTGCTGGAAGATCTTGCCGAGCAGGTCGAGCGTCTCGCGCACGCGCTTCGCGTTGGAGAACGGGCCGAAGTACGCGCGGTTCTTGCGATGACGCTCGCGCGTGAAGTACACGCGCGGGTAGTCCTCGTCGAGCGAGATCCCGATGTAGGGGTAGGACTTGTCGTCGCGCAGGCGGACGTTGAACCGCGGCCGGTGGCGCTTGATGAACTCCTGCTCAGCCAGCAGCGCCTCGGCCTCCGTCTCGGTGACGACGAACTCGATGTCCGCCACCGTCGCGGTCATCTCCACGGCGCCCCGGGTGCCCGGCTTCGAGAAGTGGGAGGTCACCCGCTTGCGGATCGACTTCGCCTTGCCCACGTAGAGCACGCCCCCGCGCTCGTCCTTGAACAGGTAGACGCCGGGTGCGTCGGGCAGCGCCTTGCGCTGCTCCTTCACGCGCGCGGCGCGCGTCTGCTCCAGGGCCTTCGGCATCCGTTCGAGGATAGGGGGCGCGCCGACCGGGCCCGGCGCGGCCGCGCTCCGGTTTGACCATCCGATCGGGGGGTAACAGATCAGTACCGAAACGCAGTAGGAGGAGGGAGTCGGTAATGAATGCACTGCGCCTTTTGGCGGCTTTGGCCGCTGCGCTAGCGCTCTTTTTCGTCGGATGCGGAGATGACGACGACGGTGGAAGCGGCGGCAGCGCCACCGGCGACACGAAGCAGGTGACCGAAGCCAAGGCGCAAGGGGACGTGACCTGGTGCATCGGCAAGGACACCACCGGTGCCTTCAGCACCGTGGTGAAGAACTTCAACAAGGCCAACCCGAACGCCAACGTGACGCTGCTCGAGCTGCCCGAATCGGCTGACGATCAGCGCCGCCTCCAGATCCAGCGGCTGCGCGCCGAATCGCCTCAGTGCGACGTGCTCGGCATGGACGTGATCTGGACTGCCGAGTACGCGGCGCAGGGCTGGCTGATGGACGTGACCACGGCGCTCGAGAGGCGCGGGGACGAGTTCATCCCGTCGACGCTCGAGACCGCCAAGTACGAGGACAAGTACTGGGCGGTGCCGTTCAACACCAACGCCGGCTTCATCTACTGGCGCACCGACCAGGCCGACGAGGCGCCCAAGACCTGGGAGGCGATGTACACCGCCGCCCAGCGGGACAACGGGTTCGTCTACCAGGGCGCCCGCTACGAGGGCCTGACCGTCAACTTCCTCGAGCTGCTCTACAGCGCGGGGGCGGCAGTGGTGAGCGAGGATGGCAGCGAGGCCACGGCCGACAGCGACGAGGTCCGCAACGTCCTGAGCTTCATGCGCAGGGGCATTGACGACGGTGCCGTGCCGAAGGCTGTGACCACGTACATGGAGGAGGAGTCGCGACGGGCCTTCGAGTCCGGCCGGGCCACCTTCATGCGCAACTGGCCGTACGCATACGCGCTCGGCAAGGACTCGAGCATCGCGGACGACTTCGAGGTGACGACCTTCCCGTCCTTCGAGGGCAACTCGGGCGCGGGCGTGCTCGGCGGCTATGACCTCGCGATCTCCGCCTACTCGGGGAACCCCGAGGGGTCGCTGGCGTTCATCGAGTTCGCCACCAACCCCGCGCAGCAGGCGATCCAGGCGTCCAAGGCATCGCTCCCGCCGGTGCTCACCGCGGTCTACGACGACCCGGTGGTGAAGAAGGCGCTGCCATTCGCCGCCGAGCTGCGCAGCGCGGTCGAGCAGGGGCAGCCGCGACCGGTGTCGCCCGTCTACCCGCAGATCAGCGAGGCGATCTACACGAACGTCTACGCGGCTCTGCAGGGTGACAAGTCGGCCGAGCAGGCAGCGAGCGACATGAACGGGGAGATCCAGAAAGCGCTCGAGACCTTCTAGCCGAAGGTTCACCAGGAAGGCGCCAAGACGATGGAGGCGGCAACCGCGGGATCCGGGAAGGGCCGGTCCCGCGGCCGTCGCTACGGTCAGGGCGAGCGGCGGCTCGCCCTGGCGATGCTGTCCCCCTCGATGATCGTGATCGCGCTGGTCGCCGCGTACCCGATCGGGTACGCGGTCTGGCTCTCGCTGAACGAGTACAGCGTCCGGGTGCCGGGGCTGCAGCGCTTCGCCGGCTTCGACAACTACACCGAGGCGTTCGGCTCCCCGGAGTTCTGGAACGCGGTGTGGATCACGTTCCTCTTCACGGGCATCTCCGTGACGCTCGAGCTGGTGATCGGGCTCGGCATGGCGCTCGCGATGCACGAGGCGTTCCGGGGCCGAGCGCTGCTGCGCACCGTGGTGCTCGTACCGTGGGCCGTGCTGACGGTGGTGAGCGCGATCACCTGGCGCACGATCTTCGAGCCGAACCTCGGGCTTGCGCCGCAGCTCCTCGACACCCTCTCGCTTCCCGGCGCGGACGTCGTGTGGCTCGGCGAGGAGGGGTACTCGATGGCGGTCATGATCCTCGCCGACGTGTGGAAGACGGCGCCCTTCATGGCGCTGCTGCTGCTCGCCGGGCTGCAGGTGATCTCCGACGACGTGTACGACGCGGCGAAGGTCGACGGCGCGACGGTGATGCAGCGCTTCCGCCGCATCACGCTGCCGCTGCTCGCGCCGGCGATCCTCGTGGCGCTGATCTTCCGAACGCTCGACGCGCTGCGGATCTTCGACCTGCCCTACGTCCTCACGCGCGGGGCGAACAACACGACAACGCTCTCCCTGCTCGCCCATCAGGAGCTGACGAGCAACCGCCTGATCGGCTACGGGTCCGCGCTCTCGGTGCTGACCTTCCTGATCGTGATGGGCGTGTCGTTCCTGTACATCCGAACGGTGGGCGGCAACATCCGCTCGCTGGTGGCCGACGACTGAGGATGGAGCCGCAGAGATGACCGCATCCGAGGTCACACGCGCCGGCACCGCGCTTCGGGGCGAGGGCAAGACCGCCACCGCCGCCAAGCGCCGCCGGCCACGTCGCAGCTGGGTGCGGCCCACGGCCCTCTGGATCGCGGTGGTGCTGATCTGCCTGTTCTGCCTCGCGCCCTTCTACTGGCTGATCAACGTCTCCCTGAAGACGGGCGCCGACCTCGCCCAGGCCGATCTCCTCCCACCCAACCCCTCGCTCGACAACTACCAGTCGGTCTTCAAGAACGACGACTTCACCTCGGCGCTGCGCAACAGCGTGATCATCACAACGATCACCACCACGCTGGCGCTGGTGATCGGCTCGTTCGCCGCCTACGCGCTGGCGCGGCTGCGCTTCCGCTTCAAGTTCCTGGTCCTCGCGGTCGTGCTCTCGATCTCGACGTTCCCGCCGATCGCGATCGCGGCGCCGATCTTCAAGCTCTGGACGGACATCGGCCTCTACAACACCTACGCGGGGCTGATCATCCCCTACCTGACGTTCGCCCTGCCGCTGGCGATCTACATCCTCGCCTCCTTCTTCAAGGAGATACCGAAGGAGCTCGAGGAGGCGGCGCTCGTGGACGGGGCGACCCACTTCCAGGCGTTCCGCAAGGTGGTGCTGCCGCTCGCCGCGCCGGGGCTCGTGACCGCCGGCCTCCTGACCGCGTTCTTCGTCTGGAACGAGTTCCTGCTGGCGGTGACGCTCACGAGCTCGCCGTCGGCCTACACCGTGCCGGTGGCGGTGGCGAACTTCACCGGCAGCACCGAGTTCGAGATCCCGCTGGGCACGATCAGCGCGGCGTCGGTGGTGATCACGATCCCCCTCGTGGCGCTCGTGATCATCTTCCAGAAGCGCATCGTGGCCGGCATGACGGCAGGCGCCGTAAAGGGCTGAGCAGGCGCATTGCCCGGGCTGCTCGACAGCCTGCTGTCCCCGGAGGGCTGGGCCCGCGCGAGCGCCCCGCCGACGGGTCCCGGCGACCCGGGGCGATTCCACACGCTGTTCGGGCGCGACTCGCTGATCACCGCGCTGCAGCTGCTGCCCGTGCGCCCCGACGTGGCGGTGGCCACGCTGCGCGCGCTCGCGGCGCTGCAGGGGAGCCGCGACGACCCGGAGACCGACGAGGAGCCCGGCAAGATCCCCCACGAATACTGGCCGCAGGTGCCGGACCGCCTGATCGAGATGGGCTGGCCGGTGCGTGACGGCGCGATGCTCTACTACGGCTCCGCCGACTCCACCTCGTGGTTCCTGGTGGTGCTCGACGCGCTCGGCGACGAGCGCCTGGCCCGCGAGCTCGAGCCGAGCTGGCAGGCGGCCGGCGCGTGGCTCGAGCGCGCCGTGGGCAAGGGCGGCGGCCTCGTCCGCCACGGGCCGCGCACCGCCCGCGGCGGGCTGCGCCAGCAGGGCTGGCGCGACACGACGGACCCGCTCGATCCCGATACCCACGGCGGCGGCATCCTGCGCGAGGACGGCACCCCGCCCACCGCGCCGCTCGCCGATGCCGACAGCCAGGCGGCCGCGGTGGCCGCCGCGCACGCGCTGGCCCGCCTGTCCGGCCTCGAGCGCCATCGCGAGCTGGCCGCCTCGCTGCGCGGCAACGTAGTCCGGGCGTTCACGGCAGACGACCGCGAAGCCTTGCCGGAGACCCTCGCGATCGAAGCCGGCGGGCGCAGGGTGCTGGGAGCCGGATCCCAGCTCGGCTGGCTCCTGTGGGCCGATGCCGCGCCGGCGGGCGCGGCGGAGCGGCTCGTGGCGCCGGACGTGCTCACCCCGTGGGGCCTGCGCACGCTCTCCGAGAGCCATCCCCAGTTCGACCCGCACGCCTACCACCGCGGCTCGATCTGGCCGTTCGACTCGTGGCTCGGCTGGGGAGGGCTGCGCGCCGCGGGCCGCTTGGAGGAGGCGGAGCGGGTCCGCCTCGGCGTGCTCGATGCGCTCGATCGCCTCGGAGGAGCGCCGGAGCTCTACGCGGCGGGCGCGGACGGACCCGAGCCGATCGCGAGCGCCAACCACGTCCAGGCCTGGACCGTGGGCGCTCGCTGGGCGCTCGAGCACGAGTGGGACGGCCGCTCAGCCAACTGACGCGAGTGCCCGAAAGCGCAGGGCCCGCGGGTCGTCATCGCCCACCAGCCGATCGAGCCAGCCGTTGATCTCAGCGATGTCGAGATCGAGAACGCAAACGAGCATCTGCTCTATGTCGAGCCAGTCCTTGGGACGGTTGAGCACCGCTTTGCACACCGCCAGATGCTCTGGCGCCAGCATCGGCAGAATCGAATCTCCAAACGGCATCTTGCGGAAGGCCTTGCGCATGGCGTCGTGAATGGCGTCGTAGGCGAAGAACAAGTCGATCGGCGTCTCGTCCCACCAAAGCCGGCACTGGCCATCGCGTTCGACCGCTTTGAGATCCGTGGCGACAGCCACGCCACGAGGAGCGAGGGCGGCACCAACGACCTCGAATTCCGTCGGAGCTACGAACACGTTGACGTCGATGTCGATCGTCGCGCGCGGCTCTGCGTAGTAGGCGAGCGCCAACGCACCGCCGAAGGCATGGGCGACCTTCGCCTCCGTGAGGCACTCGTCAATCGCAATGACTTTGTCTGGCAGGGAGGGAGAGCTCAATTCGCCTCCTTCGATCGGAGGCGGGGGAAGTCGATCTTCATCGGCCGTCTTCTCGCCGGTAGGCGGCCGGCGAGGTCCAAGAGGTCCCGCAGGGTTCTGCCGCGCCGCTTCAAGCTTGCGGAGATCCAAGCGGCCGCAGCCTGTGCCGAATCGGATGTGCGCGCGCCATCTCCCATGCCTTCAGGCACCTCGCTCTGCTTCTTGCCCCCGAGCGCCTCGAGCAGCAGCGCACTGAGCACAGGGCGCGGCGCTCGCCCGGCGTCGATCTCCGCAAGGAGTTCGGCAGCGGCTCTGTCAGCTGTCGGCAGATCTATGGGGGCGCCGGCGCGGCGGACGGCCCGGCGCACCGCCTCGTGCGTCAACGGCTTGGAAGAGCGTTTCAGCGCCAGGTCAACCGCTTCTGGCGCTAACGACCGAAACGTGACCAGCGTGCGACTTCGGGGACCCGCACGCGTAGTGAGCGTCTCGCGCAACTCCCACGTCTCGTTCTTCCGACGGACCACGTAGGTCATAGTGGGCAGTATACCCACTATCCGGAAAGAAACCGACCGGAACGGAAAGCTGGACGCCTGGCCCAGACATTTCGAGCTGAAGGCCGGCGGGCGGTAGGTTCCGTCCATGGCGTTCCGCAAGGCCGAGCCGATCGACGGGAGGGTCGTAGCGATCACCGGCGGGGCCAGGGGCATCGGGGCGGCCATCGCAACCGCCCTCGCGCGCGCGGGCGCGCGGGTTGCGATCGGTGACCTCGATCGGGAAGGCGCGCTCGAGCTGGCGCACTCGCTGGGCTCGAATGCGGTCGGGCTGCCTCTCGACGTGACCGACACCGCGAGCTTCGCGGCGTTCCTCGAGACCACCGAGCGGGAGCTCGGCCCGCTCGACGTCCTGATCAACAACGCAGGCGTCATGTGGGTCGGCCCCTTCGCCGATGAGCCGGAGGAGGTGGCCCTCGCGCAGTTCGACGTGAACTTCCACGGCGCGGCGCGGGGCATGAAGCTTGCGATCCCCGCCATGCGCAGGCGCGGCCGCGGGCACGTCGTGAACATCGCCTCGGCGGCGAGCCGCGTGACCCCTGCGGGGGAGGCCGCGTACGCCGCCTCCAAGCACGCCATCTACGGGTACAGCGGGGCGGTTCGCGCCGAGCTGCGGGGAAGCGGCGTCGACGTGTCGCTCGTCATGCCGGCCGTGGTGGACACCGACCTGGCGCTGGGAACCGCCAGCGGCGGCACACGACGGCTGCGCACCGAGGAGGTCGCCGATGCCGTCGTCGCGCTGCTGCGGCACCCGCGGGTCGCGGTGTTCGTCCCCAGCTCGATCCACATCCTGGACCGGATCTCGGTGCTGCTCCCGCGCTGGGCGAGGGACGCCCTCCACACCGCCGCCGTGCCGGACCAGCTGCGCAGCACCGATCAGGATGCGCGCCGCGACTACGAGCGGGACGCGCTCCGGTGAGCAGCCCGCTCGCGGCCCTGCAGCGAGCCGCGAGTCGGGCGTTGCCCGGCCTGGGTCGGAAGCGCTGGACGATCGAGGGTGAGCGGGAGATCCGCATCGAGCGAGACTCCCACGGCGTGCCGCACATCCAGGCGAGCAGCGAGGCCGACGCGCTGCGAGGCCTCGGCCACTGCCACGCCCGCGACCGCGGGCTCCAGCTCGTCCTGACGCGCATCCTCTCCCAGGGCCGCGCCGCCGAGGTGTTCAGCGGAGACGACGAGATGGTCGCGATCGACCGGTTCTTCCGTCGGGTCGGGCTCGAGCGCGGAGCCGCCGAGCAGGTGGTGGCGCTCAGCGAGCGTCATCGCGCCCTGCTGGAGGCGTACACCGAGGGGGTGAACGAGGAGCTCTCGAAGCGGCGGCCCTGGGAGCTCGCGCTGCTGCGCCACCGCCCGGAGCGCTGGCAGCTCGCCGACTCGATCGTCGCCGGCCGCCTGATCGGGTACGTGGGCCTCGCCCAGTCCCAGGGCGAGATGGAGCTGCTCGCGGTGCAGCTGATCCAAGCGGGCGTGCAGCGTCCGCTGCTCGACGAGCTGTTCGGCGATCGCCTGAAGGGACTCGACGAGCGCCTGCTCGACGGCGTGGAGATCGGCAACCCGCTCGTGCCCGAGGCGGTGCGCTGGAATCCCGCGATCCCGACCGCGGCCGCCTCGAACAACTGGGCGGTCTCCCCCTCGCGCAGCGCCACCGGCGCCGCTCTGCTCGCAAACGACCCCCACCTCGAGGTGAACCGCCTGCCCGCGCTCTGGTACGAGGCGCTGATCGAGACGCCCGACCGCTGGTCCGCCGGAGCGACCATGCCCGGGGTGCCGGGGGTCGTGATCGGGCGCAACGACGATGTCGGCTGGGGCGTGACCTACGCGTACGCGGACACGATGGACTCGTGGGTGGAGGAGTGCCGCGACGGGGCGTGCCTGCGGCGCACGGGCGAGGAGGAGCGCTGGGAGCGCCCCCGCGTTCGAGAGGAGACGATCCTCCGCCGCGGCGGGGAGCCGCTGCAGGTGACCTTCCACGAGAACGAGCACGGGACGCTCGCTCGCGATCCGGCGGTCCCCGGGCGGTGCCTGGCGACCCGCTGGGCCGGCACCGAGACGGGCGGGACGTCGCTGGCCGCCGCCCTGGATCTGTTCCATGCAGGCGACGCCGCGACCGCCGGCGACCTCCTGAGCCGCTTCGAGTACGCCTTCAACTGGGTGATCGCCGACCGCGAGGGCTCGATCGGCTACCGCATGTCGGGACTGGTGCCAAGGCGCCGCGAAGGCGCGAACGGGTTCGTGCCGCTGCCCGGCTGGGACGCGAGGAACGACTGGCAGGGCTTTCACGACCCGGAGGACCTGCCGCAGCTCTTCGACCCGCCGGAGGGGTTCCTCGCGACCGCCAACGACGACCTCAACCACCTCGGGCGGGCGCAGCCGATCAACCTGAGCGGCCCGCCCTACCGCGCACAGCGGATCCGGGAGCTCCTGGCGACACGCAGCGACTGGACGGTGGAGAGCCTCGGCCGGGTCCAGATGGACCAGGTCTCGGGTCAGGCGCTGCGGTTCCTGAAGATCCTCAAGCCGCTGATCGAGAACGACCCCCGCTTCGCCCAGGTGCTGAGCTGGGACGGCTCGTACGCCGAGGGGGCGCCCGCCGGCGCCTGGTTCGACGCGTTCCACGAGCTGGCCGTCGCGCACCTTCTCTCCAGTCTCGGCGGGCCCGAGCTGGCCCGCTTCATCACGGGCGAGACCGCACTGCCCGCCAACTTCTCCTACCTGTTCGACGACGTCCTGCTCGACGTGGACTCACGGTGCTTCGGCCACGAGGGGCGGGACGTGGTGCTGCACCGCCACGCCGAGGCCGCCCTGCCGGCGCTGGCGAACCCCGAGGGGGTGAAGCGCACGATGGTGATGCGCCACCTGATGCTCGGGGGGCGCGTGCCCTCGTGGCTCGGCTTCGACCACGGCCCGGTCCCGCTGCACGGCAGGGCGGGAACGGTGCATCAAGGGCAGCTGCTGCGAGCCGGCGGGCGCGACACATCGATCGGCCCCGCCTATCGCATGGTCACCGACCTGGCGGCCGATTCCCTGCACACCGCGATACCGGGCGGTCCCTCGGACCGGCGCTTCTCGCGCTGGTACACGAGCGGCGTCGCGGACTGGGTGGAGGGCAGGCTGAAGACGCTCGCACCCTCCCGAGACGAGTGATCTGAGCCCTAGGGGGGTCTGCCCGGGGCCCTGGATCAAACGTCCAGGCCGCTCGCTTTCTGCTATTTCCAGGGATATTGTGGCGTGGCTATGACATCGCCACATGGGGGAGTGGAGGCGAGCGGGCCACCAGACCTGAAGCGGTACCTGCCGCTCTCGGTTGCGGTGACGGCCCTCGTCGTGATCGTTCCGGCGCTCGCGGTCTCGCTCGTCGAGCCGAAGGACGACCCGGCGATCCTGCTCCTCTCGGTGCCGCTGGCGATGGGCCTCTCGGTTGCCGGCGCGGCCGTCCTCTCCGCCCTCTGGACGCGACAGCGGGGATCCGTGGACCTGGTGTTCGGCGAGCTGATGCTGTGGGGCTGGCTGCGCCGCGTCCGAGCCGAGAAGCGCCTGAGCGAGGCAGCCACCCTGCTGAAACCCAGCGGACGGTCCGGCAGGCACGCTCCCGCGGCGGACGTAGACCAGGTCGAGATGCTGCGCGGGCTGATCCGGCTGCTCGAGCAGCGCGACCCCTACACCCATGGGCACAGCCGCCGCGTGACGGGGCACTGCGAGCGGATCGCGCGGCAGATGGGCCTGTCGGCGGTCGAGGTGGCGAAGATCCGCACGGCCGCCTCGGTGCACGACATCGGCAAGATCCAAACGCCCACGAGGGTTCTCCACCGCCCCGGCAAGCTCACCGAGGACGAGCTCTCGCTCATCCGCCGGCACGTCATCGACGGAGCCACGCTGGTGGCGGCGATGGGCGATCCCGAGGTCACGGAGATCGTGCGCCACCATCATGAGCGGTTCGACGGCAGCGGCTATCCGGACGGCATCAGCGCCGAGGAGATACCGCTCGGAGCGAGGATCATCGGCGTCGCCGACGCCTTCGACGCGATGACCTCCGACAGGAGCTATCGCAAGGCACTCAGCCACAGGCAGGCGCTCGACGAGCTCGACAAGGAGAGCGGCCGGCAGTTCGACCCGGCCGTGGTGTCCACGTTCCACGGCCACTACTCGAGCGAGCGCTCGATCGCCTGGTTCTCGTTCGCGGCCGCCGCACCCCAGCGGATGCTTGCCTGGGGCGGAAGCCTCTTCGAAGTCGGGAGCGGGGCTGTGGCCGGGATCGGCGGAGCCGCCCAGGGCGCCGCTGCGGCCGGGCTTGCGGCGCTCCTCGGCCTCTCCATGGGGGGAGACCTCAAAGCGCCGCCCAGATCGGAGCAGCCGATCAACAGCGCCGAGGTCGTCCGGCAGGCGCAACCCGATACCGGCAGCCCCTCCCCGGGATCTCCGGACAGGAGATCGCAGCAGCCGCGAGGCAAGGACGAGGGTGGCCGCGACAAGGCCGCCCGGGACACGGGCGGGAGCCCTGCCGCGCCGGCGGGCGACAGCGGCACCCCGAGCGCGAATCCCCCCGCCTCGGGCACGCCCATCCCCGTCGACGCTCCGGTCGAGAGCCCCCTGCCGGAGACGCCCCCCGAGATCGAGCTGCCGCCCGTCAAGCCCCCCGTCGTGAACATCCCTCCCGTCGAGCTGCCGCCGGTGCAGCCCCCGCCGATCCGCATTCCGCCAATCGAGCTCCCCGACCTGGGCACGGGACCGCTGGAGCTGCCCGGGGTGGAGGTCGGCCGGTGGATCTCCTCGCGTCATGACGCCCCGCGTCGAGCTTTCCTGAGCGCGCGCCGCGCGGGCGCCCGATCTTTACCGGTCGTTTAGAGCCATCCGGCACGGTAGGGTCGGCGGTTGGGCGAGCCCCCGGGCGCGCCCTGGTAACTCTCCCCCATCGCAGGAGCTCCGGAAAAATGCGCTCGTCCAACCGCCTCTCTCTGACGCTCAGCGGCCTGCTGCTGAGCGCCGTCGCGATCGCCGCCGGTGGATGCGGCGGCAGCGACGACATCCCCCCGAACGCCATCGCCAAGGTCGGGGACACCGTGATCACCAAGTCGAGCTTCGACCAGGCGCTCGAGCGCACCCTCAGAAGCCAAGCTCAGAGCGGCGCGGCCGTGCCGGATCCGCCCCGCTTCGAGAAGTGCGTGGCCGAGCTGCGCAAGGAGCAGACCAAGGACTCCAAGCAGAAGGACAGCGAGCTCGAGAAGCAGTGCAGGCAGAGCTACCAGTCCCTGCGCGACCAGACCGTCGAGGGCCTGATCCGCACGGTGTGGGTAGACCAGTCCGCGGAGGACCGCGACGTGAAGGTCACCGACGCGGAGGTCAAGCAGTCGCTGGAGGCGCAGAAGAAGCAGATCTACCCGAACGAGAAGGACTACCGGAAGTTCCTCAAGACCTCCGGCGCCACCGAGGCGGACATCCTCGAACAGGTGCGGCGCCAGCTCCTTCAGCAGCTGGTCACCGAGAAGGGGACCGAGGGCAAGGCCGATGTGAGCGCGACCGACGTGTCCGACTACTACAAGGCCCACAAGGCGGCGTACGGAAAGCCCGAGCGCCGCGACGTCCTCGTGGTGCTGGCCAAGAGCAAGGCGAGCGCCGAGCAGGCGAAGCGCGCGCTTGCCGGCGGCGAGAGCTGGGAGCAGGTCGCCAAGCGCTATTCGATCGACCCGACGACGAAGTCGAAGGGCGGCAAGATCTCGAAGATGAGGAGGGGCGCCGAGGAGCGCTCCGTGGACGAGGCCATCTTCGGAGCGCGGAAGAGCGTGATCACGGGTCCCGTCGAATCGCAGTTCGGCTGGTACGTGATCGAGGTGACGAAGATCTACCCGGCCAACCAGAAGACGTTCAAGCAGGTCAAGGAGGAGATCCGCCAGAAGCTCAGCACCGAGCGCGAGGAGAAGGCCCTCGCCGACTACACCAAGAGCTACGACAAGCAGTACAAGGAGCAGACCAACTGCGCCGACGGCTTCAAGGTGCCGATCTGCAGCGGCGAGCCGGACCCGCCCGCGGCGCCCACCATCCCCGGCCAGTAGGCGGTCCGTCCCGCAGAGGCTCGATGCTCCGCCCGTGAACCGTCGCGGCGCCCTGTGGCTGTTCGGCCTGACGGCCCTTGCGCTGCTCGGCGTGCTGGCCCTCCTGGACCTGCGGATGGAGGATGCCGGCGGGCCGGGGATCGTGCCCTTCGAGCTCGCGGGCTCGAAGGAGCGGGTGAGCGAGATCCTCACGCAATGGGGTGAGGACGGCCGGTCCGCCGCACGCCTCTCGCTCTGGCTCGACTTCCCGTTCCTGCTCGCCTACGGCGCCTTCCTCTCGCTCGCCGTGATGGCGATGCGCGACGGCGGCGCCAACCGCGGATGGCTGCGCTACGCCAAGGCCGGCGCCCTGATCGCGGTCCTGCCTTGGGTGGCCGCGGCCTTCGACGCGGCGGAGGACGTGAACCTCCTCCTGACGCTCGACGGGCACGGCGGCGGGGCGCCTCCGGCGCTGGCCACCGGATTCGCGATCGCCAAGTTCATCGGCCTCGCCGTGGTGGCCGCCTACCTGATCGGTGGGCTGGCGGCTCTGGGCGTCAGGCGGCTGCGGCGGGCGGGCTAGCTCGGCGCCTCAGCCTCGATCACGGGGCGCCGTCACCCCGCGCAGATGCCTGCGAGCGCGCTTCAGGCGGCGCTCCACGGCCCGGTTGCTGTGCCCGGTGATCTCCCCGATCTCGCTGTAGCTGTAGCCGGCGGCGGTGAGCATCAGCAGCTCGCGCTCGTCCGCCCTCAGAGCGGCCAGCGCCATCACTCCCTGCAGCCACCCGATGCGCTCCTCCGAGCTCAGCTCGCGGCTGGCGAGGCGGTCGAGCGCATCGGCGTCCGGCTCGGCGCGGCCCTCCTCTCCGGTGAGGCGCCACGCCTCGCGGACGGCGACCCGGCTCAGCCATGCGAACACGTGCTGGCGCCTGGGCTGAAAGCGCAGCAATTGCATCCACGCGAACGCGCACGCATCCTCGACCGTCTGGCCGGGCGCCGTGACGGCGCGGCCGACCACGCGCACCAGCCGCGCGTGGTAGCGGTCGAACAGGGCGGCCTCGTCGCCCAGCGGCGGCCGGGAGTCGAAGGTCATCGAGAAGCCGTGCCCGCAGCCGGTGGCTGCGGGCAGTCCAGGCCGGCTCTCAGTCGCCGCGCCGCCAGAGGCCGCGCTCCTTGGAATCGCCTTGGTTCCCAGAGGCCCTGCCGCGGGCTGAGCCGCCGCCCCTGCCGCCTCCCCCACCGCCGGAACGGCCATTGCCCCCGCCTCCGAGGAAGTCGATGCGATCGGCGATCACGTAGATGCGAGATCGCTTCGCGCCGCCCTCCGCCTCCCACTCGTCGAGCTCGAGGCGGCCGGTCAGGGCGATCTGGCGCCCCTTCTCCAGGTGCTGGGCGCAGATCGAGGCCTGCTTGCCGAACGTCCTCACATCCGTGTAGATCGCACCGTCCTGCCCACGCCGATCGACTGCCAGGCGCAGGTTGCAGATCTCGTTGCCGTTCTTGGTGTCCACCGACTCCGGATCGCGGGTCAGGTGGCCGATCAGGCTCACCGCGTTCATCTGTGCTCCCTTCTCCCTCCTATTGAGGGCGGGTTCGTTGGTAGCCCCCTATGCCAGACAGAACGCCGGAGATGACAGGCGGCACCACCAAGGTTCGAAAGAACTACGGTTCGGTGGATGCCCGTCGCCGATTCCGTCCAGGAGAGCACGCCCCACGACGGGGAGCGCCGAGGCTTCCGTCACGGGTCGCTCGTCGAGCTGGTGCTCCTCGTCGCGGTCGCCCTCGGACTGGCGCTGGGCATCCAGGCGCTCCTCGTCAAGCCGTTCAAGATCCCGAGCGAGTCGATGGTCCCCACGCTCGAGGTCGGGCAGCGCGTGATGGTGAACCGGGTCGGCCTCCGCTTCGGCGATCCCGAGCGCGGCGACGTGATGGTGTTCTGGCCCCCGACGGGCGCGGAGAGCCAGCAGTGCGGAGTGGAGGTGCCCGTCCGCCGAGACGGCTTCGGGCCGATCGGCGCGTGCCCCCGCTCGACGGGCGGGAAGGGCGACACGCACTACATCAAGCGCGTGGTGGCGGTCGGCGGAGATCGCCTATTCGTGGAGCGCGGGCGAGTCCACCTGAACGGCAAGCTCCAGGACGAGCCCTTCATCAGTCCCGACGCGAACTGCGGGATATGCAACCTGCCCAGGGAGATAACGGTTCCCGAGGGCGAGTACTTCATGATGGGCGACAACCGCGGCGCCAGCGCGGACAGCCGCGTGTGGGGCCCGGTGCCCAAGGAGAACATGGTCGGCAAGGCCTTCGCCACCTACTGGCCGCCCGGCAGATGGGGCGGGCTCTAAACAGTCGTTAAAAGACGGGCTCGAGGTGATGCGCGGCAGAACACCCTGCTGTAGGGTGCCCACCCATGCTTCATAGACACCTGCGTCACCTGGCCTCCATCTGCGCCGCCATGGCCCTGGCCACAGCGCTCGCGGCGTGTGGTGATGACTCTCCGGACGACAGCGGGGTTCCCGAAGGCGCTATCGCCGTCGTAGGCGACACAGAGATCACGCAGGCGAACTTCGACCGCTGGCTGACCAAGGTCGCCCGGGATGAGCAGGGGCTCGATCAGGCCCCCGATCCGCCCGAGTACGAGAAGTGCATCGCGGCACTGCGGAAGCAGGGGGCGCCTGAGCCCGAGGAGGACTACCTCAAGGAGCAGTGCGCGCGCCGTCTCGAGAGCCTCAAGCAGTCCGTCACGCGCTTCCTCATCCAAGCCGTCACGTACCGCCAAGCCGCCAAGGAACTGGGCCTGGTGGTCACGGCGGCGGAGGCGCGGGAGGCCCAATACCCCACGATGAAGGGATACAGGACAGCGCTGAAGGCGTCGCCGCTCTCCAAGAAGGACTTCCTCTATCGGCTGCAGGCCTTCGGGCTGCAGAGCAAGGTGCAGGCGAAGCTCAGGGCGGATGCCGAGGGAGACGCCGACGAAGCCGACGCGAGGCGCTATTACAAGAAGCACAAGGACGAGTTCACGCAGCCCGTCAGCCGCTCGGTGATCTCGATCACGATCACGAGCAGGGCGAAGGCCGAACAGGCGAAGAGGCGTCTGCAGGCCGGGGAGAGCTGGCAAGCCGCCGCCAAGGCGGTCGGCGGCTACCCGATGCCGACCCAGTTCACCAAAGTCCAAGCCCAGCCCGGCACGGTCGGCGACGCCGTCTTCAAAGCCAGGAAGGGCACCGTCGAAGGGCCGATCAAGACCGACGCCGGCTGGTCGGTCTTCAAGGTGACGAGGATCACGTCGGGCGGGACGCCCCCGTTCGAAGAGATCAAGGAAACAATCATCCAGCGACTCAACGACACGCCGTCGACGCAAGCAATCGTCGACTTTCTAGAGCGCTGGAGGAAGAAGACGACCTGCAAGGAGGACCACGCCGTGCGCGAGTGCAGCAACGCTCCTCCGGAGGAAGTGCCGGACGCTCTAGAGCCTCCGTCCGGAGAGTAGCTCCGGCTTAGAGGTGCCGGTAGACCTCGCCGGGGCGCCGGTCGAGGCTGAAGATGTCGACCGGCCTGGCCGGCCCGTGGGGCGTGTCGAGAGACCCGATCAGGGCAGCGTCGATGTCGGCCAGCGGGTGCACCACGCGGAAGCGCCTCCCCGGCCCGTGCTCGGCGACCGGCATCGGGTCCTCCTCGCTGTCCAGCATCCGCCAGCCGGCGACCGAGAAGTCCTTGACCACGGCCCGCAGCGCGCGGCGACGGATCTTCGCCCAGCGGTCGTGCAGCACGACACCGTCGAGCAGCAGCTCGAGCAGGTCGGCCGCCAGCCGCCAGTCGAGCACCGGGTGGAACGGCTGGTTGTCCCAGTCGCGCAGGCAGCGCGGGCACGAGGAGTCGCAGCCGTGATCGTCCCGCTCCCACTCGTGGACGCGCGCGCGAACGCCGTCCAAGAGCGTCTCCAGCCGTGCTTGGTCGCAGGCGATGTGGGTCGAGAGCCCCGCGCCGTTCTCGATCGCGTCCGCCAGGAACAGCTGCGGGCGCAGCGCTCCGCCCCCGGCCTGCACCAGCCGCACCCCCGCTTCGAGCTCGCGCGGCTCCACGTCGAGCATCACGGCGGCCTGGGCTCGCAAGGCGAAGGCGAGGCTCGTCCAAGCCGCTTTGCGCGCTGTTGAGAAGAGCATCCCGAGGCCGGGCAGGAGCGGGTAGAGAAGATGGCTGCTGCCGTCGTGCCGATCGGCCACCGGCTCGGCCACGAAAGTGTCCGTGGACCACGCCGCGCCGAGGACGTGGGGCACCCCCGGCCCCGGGGCGATTGCGCGCGGGGCGACCCCCACGACCAGCCAGCCGTCGTCCGGAGCCGGGCCCTTCTGAAGGTCGAAGCCGCGCCCGCCGTTGTCGTTGACCGACCACAGGCGGGTGTTCCCCCACTCCACGGCGAGCCCGTCGACCTGCCTGCGCCGTCCCTCGGCCCAGTTCTCCGCGGTCACGAGCTTCGGCATCGTCGCTCGCGAGAGCTGCTGGGTGACGCCCTCGTAGACATCGCGGTCGCGCACCTGCCAGGTGGTGCGGTAGCCGGTCGGTCGGCACAGCCGGTGCAGCTGGAAGCCCTCGCCCCGGGCGGTCTTGCAGTTCGGGCACGAGCCCGGCTCCTCGTGCGCCTCCGGGGCGATCGACTTGCACACCTCGCAGAGGCCCACGAGCTGGCTCGGGCCGATGCCGTTGACGGGCGCCGGGACGGTGGCCGTCGGGCGGAACCCGGCGAACCCCACGGGCCGGTACACGTACTTCTCGCGGACGATCTGGTTGCCGGGAGCGAACTCGCTGATCGCCACGCGGGCGTCACGATCGATCGCGTCGTCCGGCGGCCAGGTCTCGGAGCGCGACGGGCGGCGCTCGGTGTGCAGCAGGCGGATGGCGGTGGGAAAGCCGAACATCGGCAGCAGGCCGTACTCGGCCAGACGCTGGGAGAGGTCGTCGGCCTCGTCGGGAAGGCGGGCGATCTGGCTGATGCGCGCCACGAGCCCGTCGAGCGCCCGCGCGACGAGCAGCTCGGCCGTGTCGCGCGGCTCGAGGCGCGTGCCGGTGAGCAGTGCTCGCGCAAGGGCGACGAGCTCTCCGCGCTGCTCGGCGAGAAGCTCCGCTATCGGCTCGCAGGTTCGCGCCTCCCAGGCCGAGGCCGTCCCGAAGTGCCCGTGCACGTTGCGCCCGAACTCGACGTCCGACACCTTGCGCGAGAGCGCGCGGAACGCATTTCGCAGCGCGTCGGCCCGCAGCGCCCGCAGGAAGATCTCCTCCCGCCCCGTGGTGAGGTAGGGCGCCGGCGGGTGGATCGTCGTCATCTCCTCCGGGTGGGCGAAGTAGTACTGATCGTGCGTCCGGTCGCGGCAGACCGTGACGGCCACCGAGAGCGGCGCCCCGCGACGTCCCGCGCGACCGACCCGCTGCTGGTAGTTCGCACGCTGGGGCGGGACGTTGCCGAGCAGGACCGCCAGCAGCGATCCGATGTCCACCCCGGCCTCCATCGTGGTGGTCACCGAGAGCACGTCCACGCCGCTCGGTAGGCGCGGCTCCTCGGCGAGGAAGACGCCCTGGAACAGCGCCTGCCGCCGCTGCCACAGCTGGCGGCCGGTCTGGCCGGTGAGCTCCTCCACCGCCATGCGCGTGATCGGCCGCTCCTCCATCGCGCGCCACGTGAAGTAGTCCTCCGCCGGCTCGGAGCTCGGCGGCGCCGGCCGGCGAGCGAGCGGCTGAAGGCAGTGCTGACACACCCCGCCGTCCGCATGGAGGTGGCGCCACGAGCACGAGGGGCACTCCCACACCTCGGCGCCCGCCGGCACCACGACGAGCCGATCGAGATCGAGCAGCCATCCCTCGGCGAAGCCGCCGGGGCCGGCAACGTGCTCGCGCGCCCAGGCGAGCAGCCCGTCGGCGTCCACCGCCAGCTCCGTGGCTGCCGCCGCGAGCCACGCGGCAACGGCGCGCGGCGGGCCGGCGTGCGCGTCCCGCGGCTGTCGCGAGCCCTGGTAGAACCGCTGGAGGCCCAGCTTGCGCGCCAAACCGCAGACCAGCTCGCTCTGACGGTCGACCGGCGCGCAGGGTGGCGAGGGTGGCGCGTGCTCGCGCGCCGGGGAGACGTAGCCGAGGCCGAGCGACTCGACGTCACGACCGGCTCCCGAGAACAGCGCGGTCGCCAGCTGGGTGCGAACCCTGTCGCGGACGATCGCGAGATAAGCCGCGGCGCGCGGGTCCTCGTCGCGCGGCCTGGGGTCGCCCTCCTCGGGCCACTCGTAGGCCCTCCACCACTGCCGTCCGCCGAAGATCTTCCGGCCCGCGGGGCCGGCCGGGTCGCGCCCCACCCGGACGAGCTCTTCGAAGATCCGGGCCCCCAGCCCGGAGAGCGAGGCGGGGACCTCCCCGGCCGTTCGGATCTCGTCGGCGACGAGCTGGCGCACGGTGTCCCGGTAGTGGGCCACGTCGAGGCCGCCGGCGAGCTTCGCCGCGTCCTGCCGCGAATCGGAGAAGGTGATCAGGCGGCGCTGGCCGTCCGGGCCGTAGAGCTGGTGGAGCAGCTCCTCCGCGAGCACCTGGCTGACCCTGTCTGCGGCCGGGCTGAGCCCGCGGATCGGCGAGCGCATCCGCCAGCGGCTCGTTATCGAGCGCGCGCGCCTGTCGTCGAAGGGCACGTACGAGCGCTCCCAGCTGTCGTCGCAGTTCGCGCACCGGGTCGGGATCGCCGGGATTCGGTGGGTCTTGGGGTTGCGCTCGGGGCCGATCGTGAACAGGAAGCCCTCCGGCAGCTCGGCGCCCGTCACGTGGCGCAGGCGGCCGAGCCCGTGGCGCAGCGTGACGGCGGTGTAGCGGAACTCGTGGTCCTTGGCCTGCCAGCGGTCCCGCATCGGCTGCCGGATCGGGCCGGAGGGCCAGTAGACGGCGTAGGTGCCATAGACCTTGTCGATCGAGGAGCGGTCGGGCACGTCCTCGAAGTTCGGCAGCTCGGGCAGGAGGTCCACCCCGCCGCCCTCGTGCGGGTCGACCGGCGAGCGGTATCCGCCCAGGTACACCTCGCCGCAGGTCTGGCAGCACAGCAGGTCGAGCACGCGCGCCCCGCAGTCGCAGCGGATGCGGGGCTGCGCGTAGAGCTTGCCGATCGTCCGGCGGTCGTGGCGATGCTCCACGAGCGGGCAGTGGGGATCGATGCACGCCCACCAGCCAGCGCCGACCCGGAAGAAGTGGTGCGAGCGCATCGGCGGGCCGCCGACCGCCGTGCTGGCCGCCAGCGCTCCGGCGAGGACGTTGGCGGCGTCGGCGCGGCCCGGCGCCAAGCGCCCGGCCATCACCGCCTCCTCGGTCGAGACGGGCTCGCCGGAGCCGTCGTCGCCGCGAGCGGAGTTGATCACCGAGCGCGCGAGCCTCTCGACCCCACCCGCCAGCTCGGCTGCCTCGACGCACTCTTCGGCACACGCGACGCCGGCGCGGACCTTCACGCCGACCCCGGCGAACGCGTCGACCGCCGTCTCGGCGAGCGGAGTCGGGCCCGGGGCCGGCAGCTGCGTCGGCCCCCGCGTGAGGGTGAACCGGCCGCCGTCGCGGCCCGTCATCTCGCCCAGGTAGTCCCGCACCTCCCGCTCGTCCTCGCCCAGGGAGGCCGAAGCGCCGATCACGCTCACCTGCTCAGAAGAGGCCTTGATGCGGTGCAGGAAGCGGCGCAGCAGGAGCGCCACCTCGGTGCCCGAGGTGCCGCGGTACGAGTGCATCTCGTCGATGATCAGGGTGAGCCGATGGCCCTCTCGATCCTCGGCCAGCCACTCGGCCGTCTGATCGAAGATCGGGCCCTCGTCCTCCCGCATGAGCATCACGTTCAGCATCGAGAAGTTCGTGATCAGGACATCCGGGGCGTAGGTGGTCATCTCCGGCCGGCTCAGCATCTCGGCGCCCAGCGGGCGCGGCACGTGCGGACGGTGCAGAGGCACCTGGGCGCCGGCCGCGAGGCCCTCCCTCTCCGCCAGGAGATCGTGCCTGGCCGCGATCCGAGCGCGCGCCTCCGCGCGCTCGTAGACGCGCTGCAGGTTGTGCCGGAAGCTCGGCGTCTGGCCGGTGTAGCGGCCGAAGCAGAAGCGGTGGCCGTGCCTGTTCTTCGCGAGCCAGCGCAGCGCGTGATCGGAGTCGAACGCGCCGCGCAGGCGCACCAGCTGATCCTCCACGAGCGCGTTCATCGGGTAGAGCACCACCACTCGCAGGCCCGGCTTGCGGCCGAGCTCGCCGCTGCGGGAGGGAGAGAACCGGCGATCGGTCCACCACCGGCGCGGCTCCGCGCCGGACGGCTTCCACTTCTTCGACTCCACGAGCATGCGGACGATCGCCGGGAGCAGGAAGGCCTCCGTCTTGCCCGACCCAGTGCTTCCCGTGACCAGGACGTCCTCCCCGTCGAGGACCGCCTGGAGCGACTCCAGCTGATGCGTGTACAGCTCCCGGCCGCGCATCAGGGGGCCGAGGAACCCCGCCACGTCGGCCGCCAGCCCGGGGTCGATCGGCTCGCCGCCGATCCGCAGGCCCTTCGCCGCCTCCTCGATCGTCAGGCCGGAGCTGCGGTAGCCGGGAACCGGCTCGATCAGCGTGCGCATCGCCAGGTGCTCGCCCGCGTCGAGCATCGCGCGCCGCTCCTCGGTGAGGCTGTGGTCGGCCAGCGCGTATGAGGAGTCGTAGAAGCGCCTGTAGGCCGCGGTGAGCCGGTCGCCGAGGGCGACCGGGCTCATGGGGATCCGGTCGAGCTCGTCCGGCGGGGGGCTCTGCCGGGACACCGCTTCGATCGTCACGCGGCCGCCGACTTCGGAGGGCTCAGCGACCCGACGATCGCATCCGCGACGCACTCCGGCACCGCGCGATGGCGGTCCTCCGACTGCCCCACCGCGAGGTAGGCGCGTCCCGGCAGGCGGCCGGAGCAGAGGCAGGCCGCACGAGCGTGCAGCGGCGGCAGCGGAGCGCCCGCGTCCACCGCCAGCACGTGGCTCGTCGAGTCGTAGCGCACGAGCGGGCTCGCCTCGCCGCGCTCGATCAGGAACGGCGCCCACTCTCCGGAGGGCAGGCGGCGAGCGCGCCCCTTCTCGTCGCGCACCCACCACATCAGCGCGCGGGTGGGGAGCAACTGGACCGCCGGGCGACCGAGCTCCACCGGCCTGCCCCAGGCGGGGCGCAGCGTGTCCGGGTCGAGCGGAGCGGCCGGAAACCGGTCGTCGGGCACGTGCGGCACGCCGATCGCGAGCGGGTCCGCGGGGGGCAGGAGCGCCGCGAGCCGCCTCGCCACGCCGGGGAGGACGGCCAGGCCGGTGGCGCGCTCGAGCGCCGGCCAATCCGCGTGATCGCATTCGACGTGGAACGTGGAGGGCCCGCGGCCTCCCTGCGTGAACGGGCCGACGAGCGCGGCGTCCACCTCCGCGTCCGCGAGCGCCGCGTCGATCGAGGACGGCATGTCGGGCGTTACCGCACCCGTGAGCAGCAGCCGGCCGGCCGGCGCTTCGAGCTGCACGAGACATGCCGGGGCGGCGGCCCAGCGCCTGTCCGACCAGGAGAGCTCCAGATGGCCGAGCGCCGCCAGCCCGCGCGCGACCTCGGCGCCGTCGAGGCCGACGTGCGCGGCGGCGTCGCGCAGGGATGCCCAGCCGCCGCTCCCCCGCTCCGCGCACCAGTGCGCCAGCGCGTCCCAGCCGTGCTGGCGCTCGCGTGCCCGGATGGCGCCGTCAGCCAACGGAGATCCTCTCGACCACCGCGCCCAGCCGCCGCCAGGCCGATTCCGCGGTTGCGACACCCGCTACGCGCGCCTGCGCGCACGCCGCCACCACCTCGGCGACGTCCGGTCCCGAGGCGTCCACGGCGCGCGTGGGATCCATGAGCAGGACCAGACGACGGTGCGGCTGACAGGCCCAGACCGTGCGCGAGGGAAGCCGCCAGCGCGCGCCGGGCGCATAGCCGACAGACCGCAGCCACTGCTCGCAATCGGGGGAGCGCACCAGCTCGTAGGTGCCGTCCACGAGCAGCGCCCAGACCGTGCCCTGGAGCCGGCACCAGGGACCCGACGGGAGCGGCAGCGGGCGCGGTCCGTCCCCCGCGATCAAGGCCCCGGCGATCGTGGGGAGCGCCTCGTCGGGCAGGTCTGCGAGCGGTCCGCCGGCCGCGCGGGCCGGCCCGTCCAGCCGCCAGCGCAGCCCGCCGTGACCCTGGCGGGTGCCGCGCGAGGCCAGCATCACGTCGCGCCGCAGCCCTCCCGCCTCGACCCGGATCGTGCCCTCGCGGTCGGTCAGCGCGTCGAGCCTCGTCGGGCGGCCGTCTCGCAGGCGTCCGACCACCGCGCCGTCGGCCGCGAGCTCGCAGGCGAGCCCCGGCGGCCCGATCACCGCGGGCGGCGCCACGGCGAACCAGGCGCCGTCGCCGAGCGGCAGGCCTCCCACCAGCTCGAGGGCGAGCGCCTCGGCGGCGGGTTGAGGCTCGGCCGCCCTCGCCTCCTCCGGAAGGCAAGCCGGGTCGACATCAGCCAGGAGGCGCCATCCGTCCGGAAGCGCGCAGCGAGCCGGCTGGCCGCCGTGGACGTCCGCTCGGCAGGTCAGCGCCCACACCGGCTCGGCGGCGGCGCAGGACGTCTCCTGGAGGCCGAGCGGCCCGACCTCGAACAGGACGAGCGGCCCGGGCAGGACGCGCACGGCGCACTCGGCGCGCTCGTCGGGCTGCTCGATGAGGGCCGGGCCCTCGCGCGCTTGGCGCAGCCAGGCGAGCGGCACCTCCAGCGTCGCGGGGGGCGCGGGGATCGAGACCGGGCGCCCATCTGGGCCGCGCCCCTGCGCGGCTCCCTCGAGACCGTCGATCCGCAGAGTCAGCCTCAAGCCGCCGGCCAGCGGGTCGAGCACGGCGAACAGCGAGCCCGAGAAGATGCGCCGACCATCGGGATCCACGGTCGTGCCGTCCCAGGCAGAGCGCGCGGCGCGCAGCGCCGCGGACAGCAGCGGGCGGCGGCGCGGAT
Organism: uncultured Solirubrobacterales bacterium; assembly: GCA_963715445.1. Taxonomy (GTDB): domain Bacteria; phylum Actinomycetota; class Thermoleophilia; order Solirubrobacterales; family Thermoleophilaceae; genus JAAYBF01. Next base: position 1,298,136 of record OY970240.1, on the reverse strand, counting down.
CCGCCAGCAGCAGGCGGGCGGGCTTCGTGAGCTGATGCCGCGCCGGGTGGTGGGCGAGCGTGCCGGCCGGGTCCCAGCCCGCGTCGAGCTGGCGCGAGCGCTGGGCGAAGAACACGCCGAGCCGCCGCCGATCGGCGGCCCGCAGGGCTACCTGCGAGATCGGCGTGCCGACCCAGCGCGGCCACGGCTCCGCCGGGAGGGCGAGGTCGCCGCGCTCTCCCTGCTGGTCCTTCTCCAGCCAGTCGGCCAGCGTCGCGAACCCTCGCTCGCACAGCTCGGCGAAGCCCTCGTACGGAGGGTGGCCGCCGGAATCGGGAGGGCCCACGAGAGTCGCCAGGCGCGTGTAGTACGCCTGGGTGGGAGAGTCGTCGTCCTCCCCCATGCGCGAGGCGGCGAGCGCGAGCAGGCCGAGCGCCGCGAGGTGGCCGGGCACCGGGCGCCTCCCCGAGCGGCGGTCAAAGCGCCTGGCCGCGCGAGCGGCCCCGGTCAGCCCTCCGGCCGAGCGAACCGCAGCGGCCAGCGCCGCCGGGGCGTCGCCGCCGCTCACGCCGAGCGCGGATCCCGCGTCCGCCACGGCCTCGTCGTCGCAGCAGAGCACCACCGCGCATCCCACCCTGCCCTCCGGGAGCAGGCGCTCGAGCAGCGCGACGGCCCAGTCGGCCGCCGTCAGCTCACGGCGCGGGGATTCCACGGCAGGCCTCGCTGCATCGAATGGGCGCTTGCTCCTTCGACATGCTCGGATATCCACCCCGCCAGCTCCTCCTGGGCGGCCTTCTCACCATGCACGCACGCGAACGCCGTCGGGTGCCCGCGCGCCGCGTCGAGCGCGAACCTGCGCAGGTCTCCCGCCGGGGCGTGCGCCGAGAGCCCCTTCAGCACCAGCCAGTCGCAGCGGACGGTTCGAGCGCCGCCGGCCAGCTGGATCGGCTGGCCGCGGCGCACCCGGTCGATGTAGCGGATGTTCCCGGCGTGGGAGGGCAGGTAGCCGGTGAAGGCGATCGCGTGGCGCTCCTCCTCGATCATCAGCTCGAGGAACGCGCGCGACCAGCCGCCGGAGAGCATCGCCGGGCTGCAGATCACATAGCCGGGCTCGTGGTCTCCGAGGACCTCCGCGGCGGCGGAGGCGAAGCCCGGGTGATCGCGCACCCAGCCGTTGATCGAGGTGACGCCGGAGGCGAAGCGGCCGGGCGGCACCCAGACCCCGTCGGCGCGCTTTCCCCAATCGCTGTAGACGGTGGTTATGCGCTCGCCCATCCCGCCCAGGTAGATCGGCGCGGACGGCATCTCCTGCGATCCGAGCAGCCGCAGCAGCTCCTGGGTGCGACCGAGGCTGAAGGACGGGAGGAGCACGAAGCCGTCCTTCTCGAACGCCTTCTCCGAGGCGTCGCTCAGGCGCTGCACCACGCGCTCGCGCCCGGCGAGCCGGCGGCGGCGCCCCTCGCGCTCCCCACCCTCGAGGCGCCCGTAGGTCGACTCCATCACCACCACGTCGGCGGCGTCGAGGGTGTTGCCGGGCACACGCTCGTGGAGCGTCTCCTGCGGATCGGAGAAAGGGCCGAGATCGCCCGTGTAGAGCAGCGTCGCACCGCTGGGGAGGTGCTTGAGGTGGATCGCGCACGAGCCGAGCACGTGCGAGACGGGCTGGAGCTTCGCCACGATCTCCGTCCCGGGGATCTGGAAGGCGCGGTCGGGCGCCGCGTGCTGGACCAGCTCCATCACGCCGTTGACGTCGTGGTGCTCGTAGGCCCGGCGGGTCACCCCGCTCGGGGAGAGGTCCGACTCGGCCAGCTCCACCACGCTGCGCTCGTGGCGCGCGCGGTGCGACTGGACCTTCGCGGAGTCGTGCAGCATGATCGCCGCGAGCTCCGCCGTCGGCTCGCTCATCCAGATGCCCGGCGGCTCGCCCTGGGCGCGGGCGTGCTCCTGGACGAGCACCGGCAGCGAGCCCACGTGGTCGACGTGCGCGTGGCTCACGAGGATGCCGTCGAGGCGATCGACCCCCGCGATCAGGAAGTGGAACTGGCCGCCCGCGTCGGGATCGCCGTACTCGCCCTTGACGCGCTGGCCGGCGTCCAGCAGGACGGTGCCGTGCGGCGTCTCCACCAGCAGCGCCGACCCGCCCACCTCCTCCGCCCCGCCGAGCGGGGTGACGGTGAAGGGCAGCCGGCGCGCCGCGGTGGCTGCGGCAGCCGTGCGCGGCGGCAGCCCGGCCGGAGGGCGGGGCGTGGGCGCCGGCTGCGGAGGCGTCTGCTCCGCCGCGGCGAGCAGCCCGGTGCGGCCGTTCGCGGGGCCGTCCTCGCGCACCGCCTCCGCGTCGCCGTAGGCGGAGGCGAGATCGAGCAGGCGCCGCGTCGCGAAGCCGAGCTCCCGGGCGAGCTCGCGCGTCCGGGCCGCCTGGGCCTGCTCCCTCGCCTCAGCCGCGCGGCGCAGCCGGCGCTCGCGCGCCAGCTCCTGCTCACGCTCGCAGAGCAGCGCGCCCAGCCGGCGAGCCTCATCCACCGGCTCGCCGCCGGTCGCCGCGCTCTGCTCGAGCCGGCTCATGCCGCCCTCCTCTGCATCTCCTCGTCGCCCTCGCCGGCGACTCCTGTGCCGGGCAGTCGGACGACGCGCGCATCGAGCGCGGACCCCTCCCGCGCCGGGTGCCCGGGGGGGAGCGCCGGCAGCCGGTGCGCCACGGCGCGACCCTCGTAGACGTCGCCCTCGCTGACGAACAGCATCCGGTGGCGGCCCGCGAACTCCTGCTCTCCCGAGCCTTCCCCGACCTCCCAGAGCCTGCCCGTCACCTCCTGATCGGCCTGCACGAGGAACCGGTCGCGCTGATCCTCGTTCTGGCAGACGAACACGACCCACGGCGCACGGTCGGCCTCGCCGTACTCGGTGTAGCGCCACCACCAGCAGGCGAAGGTGTCGTAGCGGCGGAACTTCTCGAAGTTCTTGTCCACCCGCCGCGTGCGGTCGTACTCGACGAGGAAGGTGTGGGTGCCCTCGCCACCGCGGCGCGCCGCCTCCACGAGGGCATCGGGCCGCACCGGCTTGGGCGCGGGGTCTCTCAGCCCGTCGACCGCGACCTCCGCCTGATGCGCCCGTCGCAGACGGCGCAGCTCCTCGCGCGTGCCGATCTGCGTCTCGCCGTCCCAGCGCACCAGCTGCTCGCCGAGCAGCCGCCGCCAGGCGAGGACCCAGGAGTACAGGTGGACGTCGTGGAGGACGTAGCGGTAGTCGTAGACCTCGCGGGCGTCGAAGCGCTCGGTCCACGGGACGCGCCCCGCCCGCTGGAGCAGGCGATGGCCCTCGCGCCCGAGCTGGTAGGTCCAGGGGAACGACCCGCGCCTGGCGACGGGCCGGAAGCGGTCCAGGTAGCCGGCCTCGAACAGCTTCGTGAGCCGCCGGCGGCCGACCTGGGGAGCCGCGCCGGGCCACCACAGCTCGAGCAGGTGCGGCGTGGTGAGGAACCTGCAGCGCATGACGACGTCGATCAGCTCCAGGTCGCGCGGCTGGATGGCGCACGGCACGATCTGCTCGCGGCGGCCGCGCGCGACGGCCGCGGTGTCGTAGTCGATGACGAGGTCGTAGCCGGTAACGGTCATCAGTCGAGCTCCTCCAAGTCGTCGACAGGTGAGGGCGAGGCGGCCACAGGCGTCTCGGAGCGGATCTTCGAGGTGCGCACGACCGGCGGCTCGACGCGCTTGGACCTGCGCTTGGGCGCGGGGCGGGACGGACGTACGGGCCGCTCGGGGGCGTCGGACTCGGCCGCCAGCGGCTGCTGCGCGCCGCTGCCCGCGAACGGGTCGGACATGAAGGAGGGGAAGTGGGCGCCGCGCTCGCGCTGAGCAGCGCGGTGGTGGTCGGCCACCTCCTGGTCGTGGAGCTCCTCCATCGGCAGGGTCTTGGCCACGAAGCCGGGCCGCGGGATTCCCCCGGAGATCCAGAGGTTGATCGCCTGGTGGATCGGCAGCTTCACGATGTCGTCCGCGGAGAAGCGCAGCCGCTCCTGCTCCTCCACGCCGACGCTGATGCGGTCCGAGTAGACCTCCATCGCGAGGCCGGCGATCGAGCGCGCGTCGTCCATCTCGCGCATCCGGAAGATCGACAGCGACTGGAGCAGTGAGCGCAGGCCGGAGCGCGTCACCTGATCGGCGATCTGCGCCGAGTACTGCCACGCGAACGTCGCCTCGAGCCCGGCCGAGCGCCCCTCGGCCAGCATCGTCGCGACCGAGCGGGTGAGCAGGTTGTGCGCCTCGTCGATGTAGAGGGTCACGCGGCGGCGCTCTGCGTGCGGGCGGCCCTGCTGGGCCTGAACCGCGCGGTGGAGCATCTGCAGGAGGAGCTGCATCGCGAAGATCGCGTTGTCCTCGCCCACGGTCGCCTTGGCCCCGCAGACGAGCAGCACCTCGCCGCGCTCGATCACCTCGCGCAGGTCGAGCGGCACCGGGTGGCGCAGCAGCGTGTCCATCTCGGGAGTCGAGATCAGCCGCTCGATCTTGTTCCGCGGCGGGTTGAGCGCCTGCGCGGCGAAGCCCGAGCTGCCGAGCAGGGCCGGGAACTCGCGTCGCCAGTAGCCGCGTGCGAAGTCGGCCCCGGGAATCTCGTTGAGCCGCTCCGCCACGTGCTGGCGGTACGGCGCGCGCGGGTTGAGGTCGAACATCCGGTAGACGTGCCAGAGCGTCGGGGAGGTCTCCACGGCGCACACTGCGGAGATCGCCTGGCGCAGGAAGGAGTCCGAGGCGGCCTGGATCGCTCCCGGCGGGTTGGCCTCGATGATCGCCTGCACGACCATCGACGCCCGCGCGCCCGGGCTCCCCTCGAGGATCAGCGGGTTGAACCCGATCTCCGGGGACGCCAGGTCGAGGTAGTGGACCTTGCGACCGGCCGGGATCAGGCCGAGCGCGAGCTCGGCGAGTGGGCCCTTGGGGTCGAACAGGACGATCGCGCCGTCACCGTTCTTGGCCTCCGAGTGGAGGCTCCTGGCCATGACGCTCGACTTGCCGCCGCCCTGGCCGCCGATCAGCGCGTGGCCGTACTTGCGATCTGAGGGCGCGAGCCCGACGGCGCCGCGCTCGTCGTACATCAGCTGGTGCGCCGCCTCCCGATCGATGTCGGGCGGGGCGACGGCCCGCCGCACCGTCGCGCGGTGCAGGCGCGCGTCCTTGACCCGCGCGCGCGGCAGCTGCCAGAGCGTCGCGAGCTCCGAGGTGGAGAGCACGCCCGTGCGTGTGGCCGGCAGCGGGTTGGGCGCCGCGCGCGCGATGCGGCTCGCGTAGAGGTCGCGCCGCACCCGCATGTCGCGGCGCACGAACTCGTTGTCCGAGCGCAGCTGGGCGAAGAGGCCCGCGATGCGCGCCGCGTCGTCGGGGTGCTCGGCGGCCACGCGCAGGTCGAAGTAGAGGAGGGAGCGGTGCTGGGTCTCGAGCGCGCCCTTGAGCTCCTTCGCGTCGATCACCGACTTCGTACCCGGGTCGAAGTCGTCCCGCCGGCCGCGAGAGGTGATGCCGCGCTCGCGGCGCTTGAGCAGCGCGCGCGAGCGGTGGTAGAGCAGGCGCGGCGCGGGCGTCAGCACCAGCTGCACGGTCGTCGGCCCCGTGGTCGTGTCGAGCCCCGCCACGAGCGACTCGGAGAAGGCGTGCTCGTAGTTCTCCTGGGTCTGGATCGAGAGCACGTACGAGCGCGCCTTCTTGAGGCGCACGATCGACTGGCTGCAGATCGGCCGCCGCTCCCAGGGCTCGAGCAGCACGTCCGGGTAGAGCTCCTTCAGGGCGCCTCGCATCGCACGCTCGACTCCGTGGGGGCCGGCGACGGTGAAGGCGATCGCGCTGTCCTCGCCGCAATGGACCTCGAGCGCGAGATGGTCCTGGCCGAGCCACAGCCGCTGGTACCAGCGCGCGGCGAGGCTGCCCGCGATCCCCTCGAACGCCTCCTGGACCTTGAAGGGGTTGGTGATGTCGTCGCGGCCGAGCCGCAGCTCCCAGGTCTCGAGCTCCTCCTCGCGCCGCCGGCGGCACTGGATCCGGTTCCTCACCACGGCGGCGGCGCCGGCCGCTACGGCAAGCGCCATCACGGCGAGGAGCACGAGCGGCGGGATCGTGAAGCCGGGGAGGTCGATCGAGGGCACCGCGCTCGACTCCTTCGGCGGAGGCCAGGTGACCTCACGGCCCGAGATGTAGTCGTCCAAGAGCTTGCCGATGTCGTGGCTGGCCAGGTAGGCCCAGGCCGCCAAGCCGAGCGGGAGCACCACCACGGCAAGCAGCAGAAGGCGAAGGTGAAGGGGCAGTCGCTGAGTCACCCTGGCCCCTCGAGCGTTCGCACCTCTACGCGGAGAGGCTCTTCCCGGCCCCGGGTGTCAAGAGAGCCGACCGGGACCGCGGGCACGACCGTGGGAGTCAGCCGTGCCCGCGGGGTCGGGGGAGGAGGGGACAGAGATTTCGCGCTCGCCGCTCACTCTGCAGGACCGAACGCCCTCCCTCGGCGGACGGCCCTGCGCGGCGCTCCCGAATCCCTTACCGAGCCTTGACCTTTCGCTTGGCCTTTGCTGGGCGCCGGATCGGCACCCTCGAGGGGAACAGTCGATCTGGAGGTGGACCATGAAGCGCATCGGAGCACTCACCGCAGTCGCAGTCCTGCTGATCACCGGCCTGGCGGCCCTCGCAAGCGCCGCGACGAGCCGTCAGCCTCAGCCGCTGCGCGAGTTCGAGGGGACGGTCGTGTCCGTCAACCGCGACGCCCGCACGTTCCGTCTGCACGATTCGGAGCGGGGCACGAAGCGGATCCGCGTCAACCGCAACACCCGCTACGAGCGCGTCGCCGGGCTCTCAGGCCTCTCGGCCGGACAGCGGAACATCGAGGTCACGACGCGTCGGCGCGCGAGGGGTGCCTGGGTGGCGATCGAGGTCGAGCGCTCGGGCGGTGGCGGCGAGCACGGCGGCCGCGATCGAGATGACCGCGACGACGACTGAGGCGAGGACTAGCCGACGGCTCGCGCGCGGCGGCCGAGCCGCCGCGCGCGACGCTCGGTGAGCAGCACGAAGTGGCAGCGGCCGTTGAAGTAGGCCTCCGCCACGAAGGGGGTCCCGCCGCTCCCCGTAGGCTCGTGGAGCGCGACGACCGTGTTCGGCGGATCCACCGCCACCCTCGAGGCTTTGACGATCTCGGCGAGCGGGCTGCCGTGCTCGTGCAGCACGGGGAGCTTGCCGCCCGGCAGATGGGCTCGCAGCCGGCCGAAGCGGCGCAGGAACTGCTGGGACTCGACGCTGCGCCAGATCGGAAGGGTGCCGTCGACGTGCGGGTAGCGGCCCGCGACGAGCAGCGCAACCGCGTCTGGGTGCTCTTCCACGTAGTAGTGGAGCGTCGAGTGGCGCGAGGCTCCGTACAGGTGCGCCAGCGCGAGCGGCGTGCGGATCGAGACCTGCTCGTGCAGCGCCCGCTGGTGAAAGCGCGAGCCCTGGAAGATGAGGCAGCTGGCACCGTAGTTGGCCTCCGCCTCGATCTGCTTGGTCATGTCGCGGAAGAGCGTCTCCTCGCCGTCGAGCCGCAGCGACGCCTCGTGCCACTCGCAGAGCAGGTGCGTCGTCTCATGGGCGTCCGTGAAGAGCTGCCGCTCCGCCGGCTCGGCGGTGTCGATGAACACCACCCGCTCCTTGAACAGGACCGCGCCCAGTATCCGCTTCCAGGCCGGAGGCTTCTTGGCCGCGAGCTCGGCGGGCAGGTCCCGGACATCGATCCGCTCGGCGATCCCGACCGTGTCCTGGACCGCCTTCATCGGAGTCGGCAGGGCGCCCACCGCCCCCGACCGCTCGAGCACTCCCTCCGCGAGCCGCGCTATCCGCTGGCGCGTGAACGGCGTCAGCGGCTGATCGGTCACGGTCCCTTCCTGCGCCTCAGCTCCGCCATGTAGTTCAGAACGTCGGTCTGGTCCTTGGGGCTCAGCTCCCCCATCGCCCGCATCGCCGCCGTGAGGCGCTGCCGCTGACGGCCGGAGCTCTCGTTCCGATCGGCGTGGCCGGCCAGGCGGAGCAGGCGCTGATAGTCGAGCTCGTAGAGCGACGCGAGCTCCCAGAGCATCGCCATCTCAGGCTTGGCGATGGTGTCGTTCTCTATCTGCGACAGGTGGGCGTTGCGGATCCCCGTGACCCGCTCGACATCCCTCAAGCTCAAGCCACGACGGCCGCGCGCCTCCTTGAGTACTGCCCCGAGGGTCTTCGCCACCGGAGGCCTCCTTGGTCGATGCGCACGCCCATTATGCCAGCCGCTAAGTCGATTTGCAAGTTCTGCTCATTTGATTAGCATTCCGTCCGCACGGGTGCTAAGGTGGTTAGCACATTGCTCGGGAGGCGGAGTGCCTCTCGTCGAGACCGGAGGAAGCCCATGAGCACAGACGGCGTCCCGCAGGAAGTGCCACCGCCACCATCTTGGCCTCGGCGGGCAACAGCTCACTGAGGCGCATCGGGCAGCACAGGTCAATCAGCACTCGAACGAAGGAGCACAGCAAGTGGCGCCCACCCTCACGGTGGCCGGCCTTATGGCCGCCTGCCGCTCTCCACCAGGCGCCGGCCGCTTCAAACGGCCGGCCGCGACCGATGCTCAGGGCGACCCCCGAGGCGCAGCGAGGGCGAGCTCCGATGAGCGAGAGCGAGCCCATCCTGGGGTCGGGCAGGTTCGCAGGGCGCGGCGAGCGCGGCGCGCTGCTGATCGCGCTGGCAGAGCTGACGCTGGATCACCCCTATGAGGACATCGGCGTGGAGCAGATCGCCACGCAGGCGGGCGTGGCGCCCGAGATCTTCGGGCGGCACTTCACCTCGAAGGAGGACTGTCTGGTCGCGGCGTACGACGCCTTGACCGAGCAGGCCTTCGCCTCCGCCTCACGCGCCTATGTCAACACCGGCGGGAGCTGGGCCGAGGCCGTGCATCGCGCGCTCGGCGCGCTGCTGGACTTCCTGGGGGGCACGCCCGCCTTCACCAACCTCTACGCGCTCGACACCGCGCGGTCGCACCCGTCGATGGTGGAGGCGAACGACCGCGCGCTCCTGCGCGTGACGGAGTTCCTGGAGCCTGGCTTCTCGGAGGTCGACGCCGAGGAGATGCCCCCGGCCATCACCTCGGAGATGATCGCCGGAGGGCTCTTCTCCATGATCCGGCTGCACGTCGTGCGCGGCCGCACGGAGGTGCTGCCCGCAGCTCTGCCGGTCGCGACGATCGTGGCCCTGGCGCCCTTCGTCGGGCTCGCCGAGGCCAAGCGCATCGCCTTCGGCGATCAGGAGTCCGGGCGGGTCGGGTAGACGTCGTCGATCGTCGTCAAGGCCACGTACGGCGCTCCTCCGGCGGCCTCGATCGCCTGGCCGCCGCCGGCGAGCCTGTCCAGCACGCTGACCACGCCGACTATCCGGCGGCCCTCCGCCTGAAGGGCCTCTATCGCCTGGATAGTGGATCCACCGCTGGTGACCACGTCCTCCACCACGAGGCAGCGGTCCCCCTCTTCGAGGAACGGGCCCTCCACGCGGCGCTGCAGCCCGTGGGCCTTCGCGTCCTTGCGGATGAAGAACACCTTGACGTCGGCGCCCGCGGCGAGTGCCGCGCATGCCACCGGATCGGCGCCCATCGTGAGCCCTCCCACCGCGGTCGCGCCCAGCCGCGCCGCCTCTGCGGCAACCAGCTCGCCCATCGCGCCGAAGCCGGCGGGGCGCAGCGTCGCGCGCTTCGCGTCTACGTAGTACTCGGCCTCCCGGCCACTCGCCAGGGTGACCTTGCCAATCACGAGCGCGTGCTCGCGCAGCTCGGCGATCAAGCGCTCCCGAGCGCTCATGCGTAGAAGCGCCTGCCAGTCCCGAGAGTCCCTTGGGCCGAGCTATCCGAGGACGCAGGGAGCGACGTGTGCGCCAGCACACGAGCGACCGAGGACATGGGAGAGCGACGGCCCACGGGGCTCTGGGGTTAGCGGTAGACCATGATCTTCATGCCCAGCGAGATCTGGCTGTCAATCTGGTACGCGTTGGGGATCGGCACCCGCAGGCAGCCGTGGCTGGCGGGGTAGGTCGGCACGTCCTTGTAGCCGTGGATCGCGTAGCCGCCGATGAAGTAGTTCGACTGGACCATTCCGAGGTGGTTCGTGCCCGGCTCCTTGCGGTAGAAGCTGAAGGTGCCGAACACCGTCGGGGTCACCGGCGAGCCCGAGGAGCTGTGGTAGGTGCGCACCGCCAGCCCGTTGCGGATGAAGGCGAGCACCTGGCGGGACCAGTCGAACTCGACGTGGTAGCCGGCCTTGGGGAAGCGGGGCCGGAACGCGCCCTGGCCCTTGAGGACCATCGAGTAGACGACCGGGCTGGCGTAGCCGACGCGCTCCTGGCCGTTCGCCTTGCGGAAGGCGATCACGGCACGCGCGGTGCCGGCGTCGTAGTAGCCGGTCAGTGGAACCGCGTAGCCGAGGTTGTGCAGGCCGCGCTGGAGCAGCAGCACCGCCGTGCCCCGGGCGCCTTCGCCGGCGGCGAGCACCACGGCCTTGACCCTCAGCGCGCGCGACTTGTAGGCCTGCTGCTGATCGGTGGCGGCGTGATGGATGCGCAGCTTGTAGACGCCCTGGCGCCGCGGCTTGAAGCTGAAGCTGACCTTGCCGCCGCGCGAGGCGCGACGGACCTTCGCGCGCTTGCGCGCGACGACCTTGCCGGAGCGGCGCACCTCGAGCACCGCCACCTGGCCGGCCACGAAGGGGCGCGCGTTACCGCGGATGGCCAGCCGATCGCCCCGCGCCACGTAGCGGAGCTTCCGCGTGGCGATCCCGTTGGCCACATCGATCGACGTCCGGCCCGCCAGAGGCCCCGGGGCGGGCGGCTCCGGGGCGGGGGTGGTCGCCGTGGGGGTCGTGGCGGCCGACATGGCCTCCAGATCCTCGGCCTGGGCCGGAGCGGCCGCGAGAAGGGCGAGCGGCAGCGCTAGGAGAAGGCAGGAGCGCTTCATTCGACGGGCAACGATAGCTGCGCATCTGGACCTACGCGGCGCGGCGAAATCGGCAGCGCGCGTGGGCCGTCGGGCAGCAGGCGCGGCGCGAGCGCGCAGGCGGCGAGCATCAGGGGTCCGAGCACCACCGCGACGAGCCAGCCGTCGGGCGTCTGGACGGCGAACGCGACGGTGTTGTTGAACGCGTGCATCCCGATAGGGGCCCAGAGAGTTCCAGTGCGCTCGTAGACGAGGCAGAAGAGCACGCCTATGAGGGCCAGCGGCGGCAGCAGGAGAAGGGTGTCGGCGCTCTCGAAGTCGTAGTGGATCAACCCGAACAGCACGCCGTCGAAGGCGGCCGCGAGCCGAACCGGGTAGCGAGACCTCAGCGCCCGGTAGAAGAACCCGCGGAAGAAGACCTCCTCCACGACCGGCGCCACGAGGATCACCATCGCGCCCGCGGTGATCAGCAGGAGCGTGCCGTCCTCGGCGCCGAGCCGCTCTGTGACGCCCTGCTCGACATCCGGGCGGACGATCGCCGCATACGCCACCGTCAGGAGGTAGAAGGCGCCCATCCCCAGCGCGGCCGCGCGAACCGTGGGCCGAAGCGGCGCGCGGCGCAGGCCGAAGTGCCAAGCCCGCGGTCGCGCCATGGTCCAGGCGAGCAGCACGGCCACGACGACGAAGAGCACCCCTTGCACGAGCGTGCCGATGATGGTCAGCGAGGTGGGCTCCTCCCCGGCCTCGACCCCGAAGATCAGGCCGAGGATGGAGACGACGGTCACCGCGCCGAAGACCGCCGCGAGGAAGCCCACGAAGCCGAACCACGGCGGCCAGTCCGGTGACCGCTCCCCGCTCGGCGGCAGAGCGCCGGCCTTCGGCTCGTCTGCGATGTCCCGCTCCTCCATCGGCGTCAGATTAGGGCGGGGAGCTCTTCGAGCGAGCGCACGGCCTCGACGCCGCCGGGAAGATCGCCCTCGCGGCGGACGAGGATCGCGCGGACCCCTGCCGCCCGCGCTCCCTCCACGTCGTTCTCCACCGAGTCCCCCACGAACACCGCCTCGGCCGGCGCGCAGCCGGCCAGTTCGAGCCCGGCCTCGAACACGGCGGGGGCGGGCTTGGCGACGCCCACGACGGCGGAGGAGACCACTCCGTCGACCAGCCGGCCGATGCCTGCGCGACCGAGCCACTCGCCCAGCGAGCAGTCCCAGTTGCTCACCACCACGAGCGTCAGCCCACGCGCGCGCAGGGCTTGCAGCGCGGGCACGACGTCGGGGAAGACCGAGAATGCGAGCGCCTCGAGCATCGCCGTGCGCACGGTCGCCGGGTCCAAGTCGTCCCGCCCGATCGCCGCGCGCATCGCCTCCGCGCAGTCGTCGCGCAGCCGCTCGAGGCCCTCGTGGTGGCCGCCCCGCATGTGGTTGACGAGGTAGTAGCCGATCTCGGCGCCGAAGCCGCGCTCGGCGGCCTCCAACCCTATGTCGACCCCCGCGTGGCGCTGAAGCGATGCCCGCAGGCGCTGCGCCGGGGAATCGAGCTCGACGAGAGTGCCGAGCGCATCGAGCAGGACCGCCCGCGGCGCGCCCACTAGGCCACCCAGTTCCAGGTCGCGAACTGCGTGACGAACAGCCCGAGCACCACCGCCGAGGCTGTCGCGACGCGATCGGTGATCCGCCGCTCCTCGCAGACGAGCCCGAGCCAGATGAAGATCGGGAACAGCACCGCCACGAACCGCGGCAGGGACATCAGCGGCTGCGGGCCGACCGGGTACGAGAGCGGCAGCATCAGCGCGGTGACCACGTAGAGGCCGTAGGCGAACGGCAGCCGCCTCAGCACGCCGACCGCTCCGATCACGGCGAAGCACAGGAACCCGAAGAGCGCGAGGTTCTGCGACGCGACCCGGAACGGGTCACCGCCGGCCTGCTCGAAGTAGACGGTGTCCCGAGATCCGGAGAGCAGCTGGCGGGCTCCCTCGTAGGCCGCCACGGCTCCGTCCCACGCGCCCACCAGCGGCCCCGCGAAATCGCGGTTCCAGAACTCCTGCACGTGCGAGAAGGAGAGCGGATCGCCGAAGGCCGCGCCTAGGTAGGCCGCGTATGCGAGCAGCCCCGCGGGGGCCAGCGCCAGCCACAGGAGATCGGGGCGCACCGGGTTGCGCAGCCCGAGCGCGCGAGCGATGCGAGAGGAGCCGGGCCCGCCGGGACCCTTGTCCCGGGGTGCGTACAGGTAGAGGAAGAGCAGCGGCAGGAGGAGCAGCGCACCCGCGCTGCGCGTGGCGGAGGCGCCCGCGGCGGCCAGCCCCGCCAACGCCCACCGCTCGGTACGGGCGGCGTAGAACGCGCCGACCGAGCAGAGCAGGAAGAGGCTCTCGGAGTAGGGCGCGCCGAAGTAGAGCGAAGCCGGGAAGACGCAGATCAGCAGCAGCGTTGGGCGGGCGACGCTGCGGCCCAGCTCCAGCACGGTCAGCCGATAGAGCAGGACGAGCGCCGCGAGGAACGCCGCGAGAGATGCCAGGTATGCGGCCACCAGCATGGCGCCGGAGCCCCCGCCGCCCAGCTCGCCGAGGCCGCGCACGAGCAGCGGGTAGAGCGGGAAGAACGCGTGCCGCGGGGAATCGGCCGCCTCGTAGCCGCCGTCCGCGATGCTCAGGTACCAGACGGCATCCCAGCGGGCGAGCGGGGTCGTCGCGAGGTCGCCGAGCCCACCGAGCGGCGTGGTCAGGCGGGGGAGATCGAAGCGCTCGGCATTTCGCTGCGCAACACCGGCGGGAGCCGCCGAGAAGGCGGCGAACGCCGCAACCGCGAGGATTGCCAGCCGCGACCACGCGAAGACGCTCCAGGCCGCGCGCAGGGCCTCCGAGCGCCTGGCCTCCACGGCGGCCGCGCGCAGCGCCGAATGGGTGCGAGGCACCAGGGCGGGCCGCGCGGAAGTAGCCTCATACGCCATGCCGATGCCGGATGCTCCCATGGCCGCCTCCTTCGCTGCAGAGCACCGCGAGGAGATCGTCACGGCGGTCGTGACGATGATCGCCGCCTTCGTCCTCGCGGAGGTCGTCGATCGTGCGCTCCAGAGGCACGGCCGGCGGATCGGCGAGCGGATCGGGGCGAAGGACCTCTCGCCCGTCGCCAGCACCCGCCTGCGCCTGGTGCGCCGGCTGATCTTCGCCACGATCATCGTCGTCGGGCTCGCGCTCGCCATGTCCCAGTTCCCCACGGTGAAGCGGGTGGCCACCGGCGTCCTCGCCTCCTCCGCCCTGCTCGGCCTGGTGGTCGGGTTCGCCGCGCGTCAGACGCTCGCGAACGCGATAGCCGGGATCTCGCTGGTGATAGCGCAGCCGATCCGCGTCGGCGACCTGGTGACCTTCGAGGACGAGACCGGCGAGGTGGAGGACGTGCGGCTGGCCTACACGTCGATCCGCTGCGACGACGGGCGGCGCCTCGTCGTCCCGAACGAGCGCCTCGCGCAGTCCGCGATCGTCAACCACACCGTCATCGATCCACGCGTGCAGGTGGAGATCTCCGTCTGGATCGAGCCGGACGAAGACGCCGACCGAGCGGTCGAGCTGCTGTCCGTCGACGACGGCGTCGAAGCCCGTGTGGCCGATGTGGAGCGCGAGGGCATCCGGCTCGCCGTCACCGCTTGGGCTCCCACCGCGGCCGAGCGCGGACGGGTGGCGAGCAGGCTCCGCCAGGACAGCCTGCGCCGCCTCCGCACAGAGCCTCTATCCTGAGTCCTCCGGCAGCGGGGCCGCAAGAGCAGGCAAGAGGGTCGAGGAGCGACCCGCCGAACACGGCTACGGAGCCCCCCGAATGACCTATCGCCAGCGAAAGCAACGGCGCCACCGCCGCAGGAGCCGCGGCAGGCCCTTCTTCATCGCCGCCTCGATCGTGGCGACGGCCGCCGCGATCGCCGGGCTCTCGGTCGTCGGGTACGTGATCGGGATCGCCGCCACCGCGCCCGCGCTCTCCGAGCTGAAGCCGAACGACACGGGAGAGAGCTCCGTCGTCTACGCCGCCGACGGCTCGCTGCTCGGCTACGTCAAGTCCGATGAGATCCGCACGCCGATCGGCTGGGACGAGATGCCGCAGGACCTGCGCGACGCGACGGTGGCGATCGAGGACGAGAACTTCTACAAGCACGGCGGCGTGGACTACGGCGCGATCGTGCGCGCCGGGATCAAGAACCTCGAGTCCGGCAAGAACCTGCAGGGCGGCTCGACGATCACCCAGCAGCTGGTGCGCGCCCTGTACATCAAGGACCCGGAGCGCAACATCGAGCGCAAGATCCGCGAGGCGAAGCTCGCCTCGGAGCTCGAGCAGGAGCGCTCGAAGCAGTGGATCCTCGAGAGCTACCTCAACGACGTGCCGTACGGCACCGTCGGCGGGCGGACGGCGATCGGTGTCGAGGCGGCGGCGGAGACGTTCTTCGACAAGCACGCGAGCGAGCTGACGCTCGCCGAGGCGGCGACGCTGGCGGGCCTGCCCCAGGCGCCCTCCCAGTACAACCCGTTCCACAGCGGCGAGGCCGCGCTGGTCCGGCGCAACGAGGTCATCAAGCAGATGTACGAGAACGGCTACATCAGCGTCGCCGAGCGCGACGAGGCGCTCGCGGAGCCCCTGGAGGTCAAGCAGGGGACGCGCTACACCCGCCGTCGCGAGCCCTACTTCTTCGACTATGTCGAGGCCCAGCTGATCGAGCGCTACGGCGTCGGCGTGTACCGCCGCGGCGGCCTGAAGATCCACACGACGATCAACCCGAAGATGCAGGACGTCGCCCGCGAGGCGATCAACTCCTACTACGCCGACCCCCTCGGACCGAGCTCGGCGATCGTCTCCATCGACCCGGCGACCGGTGAGATCAAGGCGATGGCCTCGAGCGGGACCTACCGGGACCGGCGCTTCAACCTCGCCGCAGAGGCGCACCGCCAGCCCGGCTCGGCGTTCAAGACGATGGTGCTGACCGCCGCCATCCGCAAGGGCGTGGACCCCGACGCCACGAGCTACACCTCGAAGAGCCCGATCACGCTGGAGGTCCCGGGCGGCTCGCCGTGGACGGTCAAGACGTTCGGCGGCAGCGGAGCCGGCACGATGACACTCACGCGCGCGACGCTGTCCTCGGACAACTCCGTCTACGCGCAGCTGATCCTCGACGTGGGAGCGGAGTCGGTCTGCGAGACGGCCAGGCTGCTCGGCGTCACGACGAAGCTCGACTGCTACCCCGCCGAGGGCCTCGGCGGCCTGAGGCTCGGCGTCACGCCGCTCGAGATGGCCAGCGCGTACGCGACGCTGTCCGCCGGCGGAGTGCGCCGCAAGCCGACGGCGATCAGGAAGGTGGTCTTCCCGGATGGCAAGAGCGAGGACCTGGCCAAGTCCGAGGGCAAGCGCGTGCTGACCGACGGACAGGCCTACGAGGTGACGAAGATCCTCAAGATGAACGTCACCTCCGGCACCGGCACCTCCGCCGGCTACGGCTGCCCGGCGGCCGGCAAGACCGGCACGACCGACGGGGCCACGGATGCCTGGTTCGTCGGCTACACGCCGAAGCTCTCGACATCCGTGTGGGTCGGCTACCCCGATGCCCGCGTCGCGATGCCCGGCGCTCAGGGCGGCACGACGGCGGCGCCGGTCTGGCACGCCTTCATGGTCCCCGCCCACGGCGATGACTGCAGCGACTTCCCCGAGCCCGAGGAGGCCGCGGAGTTCAGCCCCTTCTTCGGCAAGTACGCACGACGCGGAGCCAGCGGGACCGGCGACTCGTCCGGCGGGAGCACCTACGACGAGGACGGGGTGCCCGACGAGGAGGAGGACAAGGAGGACTCGGAGGGCAAGCCGACTGACCCGCGGGAGACGCCCACCCCGGAGCCTCCCCCGACTCCCGAGCAGCAGCCCGACCCGGCGCCCGACCCGCCCCAGCAGGGCGGCGGCGCATTGGGCGCCCAGTAGCCGCCTGACGACCTCTCACGAGGCCGGCGCTTCACACTGTCGGGCGTGCGTGAGCTGCCGCTGATCGAGGCGATCCGGGAGATGCTCGGCGCGCCCGGCGAGCGGGTGGTCTGCTGGAGCGGGGACGACGCCGCGGTGGTCCGCTCCCGTCCGTTCGCCGTCACCTCGATCGACACCGTCGCCGAGGGCATCCACTTCGACCTCTCGACCCACTCCGCGGCGGACGTCGGGCACAAGGCGCTGGCCACCGCCCTGTCGGACCTCGCGGCGATGGGCGTCGACACTGGAGAGGCGTACGTGTCGCTCGCGCTTCCCGAGGGCTTCCCGGACTCCGCCGCCCTCGACCTGGCGGGCGGCATCGCCGCGCTGGCCGAGAGCACCGGCACGACGATCGCCGGCGGCGACGTCGTGGGAGCCGGAGCGCTCGTGGTGTCCGTCGCCGTCACCGGATGGGCCGACGAAGCGGCCGCCTGCGTGGGCCGGGACGGCGCACGGGCCGGCGACGTGGTCGGCGTCACCGGCGCGCTCGGAGGCTCCGGGGCGGGCCTGCTCGCCCTGACCGGCCAGGCCCCCGGGCTGAGCGATTCGCTCGCCGCGCCCCTGCGGGCCCGGCATCGCCGTCCGGAGCCGAGGCTCGCGGCCGGGCGCGCGCTCGCCGCGGCGGGGGCCAGCGCGATGATCGACCTCAGCGACGGCCTGGCCACCGACGCCCGCCACATCGCGCGGGCGAGCGGAGTGCAGCTGGAGCTGGACACCGGCGCGATCCCGATCGACGCCGGAGTCGCGGAGGCCGCCGCGGCGGCTGGTCGCGCGGCGCTCTCCCTGGCGGCAGGGGCCGGTGAGGACTACGAGCTGCTGTTCACGATTGCGCCCGAGAGCTGGGCGGGGGCGGTGGAGACAAGCGGCCTCCCGCTGACGCGGCTAGGCCACGTCCTCCATGGGGAAGGGCTCCGCTTCACCGGCCCGGACGCACTGGACATCGCGTCGCTCCGCGGCTTCGAGCACCTCTGACAGCCTCCGCGCGGTGCGCAGGGTCTGCGCGCGGTCGATCATCGCCAGCGCCACGGCGCCCGCGTCGATCCGGTACTCCCCGCTCGCGACTGCGCGCTGTAGGGCCTCATCCATGGGCATCCGATCGGCTCGTGCGCTCCGGGGCGTGAGGGCGATCGCGACATGCTGGACGATTTGGCCGTCGCTCTTGTGCAAGTCCGCTCAGCGGCGGAGTGCGCTGTCCGTGCCGCCAAGCGACCCCGGGCCCGCATAGCTGAGCGGTCCGCGGGTGGTGGCCTGTCCGGGCTCCTCCTCGTCATCGGGGCCGCCTCGACGGATGATCCCGAGGACCGACGCGAACGCCGCGGCGAAGGTCGCGCCCACCACGAAGGCCCCGAAGTCGATGTGCCCTCCGGTCAGCAGCAGGAACAGGTACCAAGCCCCTCCCAACGGGCCCACTCCGAGCAGGAACAGCTGGTAGACCGCCAGCAGCGTCGGAAGCAGGAGCCCCGCCAGGACCATGGTCAGGCGCAGGCGACGCGGCATCGGCGAGTCGACGAGCGTCGCGAGGATCCACAGGTGCACCGCAGGCACCGCCAGCAGCGCCGCATACGGCTGGATCAGCCACAGCACGATGGCGGCGGCGCTGAGCACGAGCGCTATCGCCACGGCGGCACCCGGCAGGCCGGGATCCGAGAGCTCCGGGTCGAGGCGCAGCGCGAAGCGCCGGAGGCCGATCCAGCTGAGCGCCACAGCGGCGACAACGGCGCCGAGCACCGCCAGCCCGCCGCCGTCGAGGGGGTAGAGGTCGGGCGCCACGGGCGAGCTCGGGGGCTCCGGGGCGGCGCCCACCAGCACCAGCGCATGCGCCAGCCCGAGGCCGATCAGGAACGGCACCACCCCCGCCGCCAGCCACGCGAGCCATGGGCCCACGGCCATCCGACGGCGGCGTGCGCGGGCGAATGCGTCGATGCTCGCCACGAGCGCAGGCAGGATCAGCGTCAGGGCCAGGATCCCGAACACCCAGCCGGGCATCACCTGGCTGGCGACCGTCACGTATGCACGCGGAGGGCCTTCGGGGCGCGGGCCCTGGTCGAGCGCCGCGATCGTGCGCAGGGCGGTGCGGCCGAGGGCGTCGAGGCGCTCCGCGTCCACATCGCTCGACCGCGCGTCGTTTGCGTCCGGCGCTCGCTCTCCGTCGCCGGAGATGCGCACCGCGTCGTAGCCCTCGGCGAGCAGCGGCCCCTGCGCGCCCAAGCCGAGCGGGAACGCGAGCCGCGCCAGCTGACCGAGCGGGCTCGCCTGGGCGGCCGGGGCTCCCACCTCCTCGCGCAGCGATGCGGCCACCGTCCGATACAGGCCGAGGCCGGTGCGGTCCACGCCGCCGCCCCAGGTGAGGATCGACGGCGCCTGCCCGCCGCTCGCGCCCAGGCTCGAGATCACGAGCACGGCGTCCACCAGCTCCGGGTCCCCGAGCCCGTTCTCAGCCAGGTGCCGCGCACCGAGCTGCCCCAGGGTCGAGCCGTCCACGGAGGCGAGCACGAGCGTCTTGCGCGAGGGCCTGCCCTCGAAGACGCGCGCTATCTCCAGCAGCGCGGCCGTGTCCGAGGCGCTGCCGGGACCGTCGGGAACGCCCGCGGCATCGCGCGCCGCCACGACGACGACCTGGCGGCGGGAGCTGCCCGGCCGGCGGCCGATCACGTTGACCAGCTCCCTCTCGTCCTGCTCGAACTCCTGCCGCTCGACGGCGAGGCCCCGGCTCCGGAAGCCGTCTGCCACCTCCGTGGCGACGAGGTCGGCCCCCACGGTTCCGGCGCGCCGGTCGGGGTGCTCGGACACCATCTGCCGCGCGGCGGAGGCCGCCTGCTCGCCGTCGAACAGCACGTCCGCCGCGAGGCCCTGCGGCAGCGGCCGCGGCCTGCTCTCGAGCGAGAACATGACGAGCACGACGGCCAGCAGCGCCGGCACGAAGGCGGCACGGTAGATCCTCGGCTCGATCAATCCAGCTTCCCCACGTCGCTCCCAACCTACAATCCTCAGCAGGCGCGGGCGGCCCTGTCCTCCGGTGTCATCGCCAATGGCTCCACAGGCTCCACGAATCCTCCTGGTGGACGACGAGCAGTCGGTGCAGAAGCTGCTCGCATATTCGCT
This sequence comes from uncultured Solirubrobacterales bacterium, assembly GCA_963715445.1. GTDB lineage: Bacteria > Actinomycetota > Thermoleophilia > Solirubrobacterales > Thermoleophilaceae > JAAYBF01. Next base: position 1,278,133 of record OY970240.1, on the reverse strand, counting down.
CCGCAAGGAGGGCTACGAAGTGGTCTGCGCCTCAGACGGCCGTGAGGCGCTCGACCGCGTGAACGACCACACGTTCGACCTGCTCGTGCTCGACCTGATGCTGCCGCAGATCGACGGCTTCGAGGTGTGCCGCCAGGTGCGAGCCACCAGCTCCGTCCCGATCATCATGCTCACGGCCCGCGCCGAGGAGGTGGACAAGGTCGTCGGCCTCGAGCTCGGAGCGGACGACTACATCACCAAGCCCTTCTCGGTGCGCGAGTTCAGCAGCCGCGTCAAGGCTGTGCTGCGCAGGGCCCAGATCGCCCGCGACGAGGACCCGGGCCGGGCCGCGCTCGAGGACGGCGACCTGCGCATCGACTACGACAAGCGCCAGGTGTTCATCCGCGAGGAGATGGTCAGGCTCACCTACGTCGAGTTCGAGATCCTGGCGGCGCTCGCCGAGCACCCCGGCCGCGTCTACGGGCGCTCGACGCTGCTCGAGCGCGTCTGGGGCGACTCCGCCTACCGCGACCCCCGCACCGTCGACGTCCACATCCGCCATCTGCGGGAGAAGCTCGAGCGGGACCCCAAGCTGCCGGAGCTCGTGCTGACCGTGCGCGGCGTCGGCTACCGCTTCCGCGATCGATGATCGAGCCCGCGCGCAGGCCGCGGCTGTGGTCGCTGCCCAACAAGCTCGCGCTGCTGTTCTTCGCGACCACCGCGCTCGCGTTCGCCGTCCTCTACCTCACCGTCGTCCCGGAGCTCGAGTCGAACCTGCGCCGGCAGACGCTTCAGGACCTCACTCGCGTTGCCAACGGCTCGCGAGCCTCGCTCGAGGCGCTCTCGCGCGATCCCGACATCCCGGCCGCGGCGCTCGACCGCCAGGTGCGATCGATCGCCGACGCCGCCGACGCGCGCCTGACCGTGTTCGGCGTGCAGCAGTCGCTGCGCCGCGCCGGTGAGGCCTTCTACGTGATCACAGACTCCCGCGAGGAGCGCAAGGTCCCCAAGAACCCCGCGCTCGCGCTCGCCGCCCTGCGCGCGGGCGGGCTCGCCTCGGACGCGATGCGCTTCCGCGGCGAGGAGCTGGGTCAGGTCGCCCAGCCGCTCCGGTACCGCGGGCGCTTCCATCGGGTCGCCATCTACTCGCGCAGTCTCGAGGAGGCCGCCGAGACGGTCTCGTTCGTGCGCGACCGCCTGCTCGTGGCCGGCGGCGCCGCCCTGCTCGTGGCGCTGCTCGGCGGCTACGGCATCGCGCAGGCGCTGGCCCGCAGGGTCCGCCGCCTCGAGGAGGCCGCCGTCGCGGTCGCGGCGGGGCGCCACGCCGAGCCGCTGCCGGTGGACTCGAGTGACGAGCTCGGCCAGCTGACCCAGGCCTTCAACGAGATGCAGGAGAAGCTGCGTCAGGTCGACATCGCCCGCAAGGAGTTCGTCGCGACGGCCTCGCACGAGCTGCGCACGCCGATCTTCTCGCTCGGCGGCTACCTGGAGCTGCTGCGCAACGAGGACCTCGACGAGGAGCTGCGGCGCGAGTTCCTGGACACGATGGCGGAGCAGGTGGAGCGGCTCCAGAAGCTCGCCGTCGATCTGCTCGACCTGTCCCGGCTCGACGCCGGATCGGTCGCGCTCGACCTGGACGAGGTCGACCTCACGGAGGTGACCCGAGCCGTGGCGAACGAGTTCATGCCAGCCGTCAGGGAGCGCGCGGTGACGCTCGACCTGCGCCTGCCGCCGAGCGGCATCGGGGCGCACTGCGACCGGGAGCGTGCCGCCCAGATCATCCGCATCCTCCTCGACAACGCGCTGCGCCACACCCCCGAGCGCGCCACCGTCCGCGTGACCGCAGAGGGCAACGGCCAGGGGGCCGCGACCCTCACCGTCGCCGACGACGGGCCGGGGCTGCCCACCGACATCCCGGTCTTCGATCGCTTCGTGACGGGCGACGCCGCGCGCGGCGCCGGGCTCGGCCTCGCCATAGCCCGCGAGCTCGCGGAGCGCATGCAGGGCTCGCTCAAGGCGCTCGACGGCGCTGCCGGAGCCACCTTCGAGCTCCGGCTGCCCGGCGCCCCATGACGGCATAGCGCTACTTCCGGGTAGGTTGAAAGCGTGAGCGTCGCGAGCCGCGACATCCACCTCAGGGTTCCGGCGAAGCCGGGATACCTGGTGCTCGCTCGCTTGGCGCTTTCCGCCATCTGCCGCCTGACCCCGCTGGAGCCGACGGAGGTCGCCGACCTGAAGCTGGCGATCACCGAGGCGGCATCCGACTTCGTCGGCGACACCGACAGCTCCGATCCGGAGCTCGAGTTCATATTCCGGCTCTCCGAGGACCGGCTCGAGCTCGAGCTGTCCGCGCCCGAGGGGGCGCAGTCCGAGGACCAGGAGCTGTCGCGCGCGATCGTCCGGGCGACCGTCGACGAGTCCGAGTTCGCCCCGGGGCGGACCGTGCTGGTCAAACGACTCAGCGCCTGATGCTGCAGCCCGTCCCTGTTCCCCACAAGGGGCTCAGCGACTACACCCACCTCGCCGGCAAGCCGCTCGTGGAAGAGGTGCGCGAGCTGGCCGGGGATCTGGAGGGGCTCCGGGTGCTGCACCTCTCGGCGACGGCCTTCGGGGGCGGCGTCTCCGAGATCCTCTACACGCTCGTGCCGCTGATGGCCGACGTCGGGATCCACGTCGAGTGGCAGGTGATGCTCGGCCGCGAGGAGTTCTACAACGTCACCAAGCAGCTCCACAACGCGCTGCAGGGGGATCCCCACGACCTGACCCCCGAGCAGTGGCAGATCTACGCCAAGTACAACGAGCTCAACTCGCACGAGATCGAGGGCGACTGGGACGTGATCATCGTCCACGACCCGCAGCCCGCCGCGATCCGCGAGCACGTGCCGGAGCGCGCCGAGCGGTGGATCTGGCGCTGCCACATCGACCTGTCGGAGCCCAACCCGACGGCGATCGAGCGGCTCGCCCCGCTGATCTCCGGCTACGACGACGCGCTGTTCCACATGGACAAGTACGTGCCGAGCGCGCTGCGCTCGCGCAACGGCCTGCCGAACGTCCACATCGTCCCGCCGGCGATCGACCCCCTCTCCCCAAAGAACATGCGCCTGTCGCCCGAGGACGCCGCCTTCGTCTGCGACCAGTTCGGGATCGACGTCGACCGGCCGCTGATCTGCCAGGTGTCGCGCTTCGACCCCTGGAAGGACCCGATCGGCGTGATCGACGCCTACCGGCGCGTCAACGAGGTGATGCCGGAGGTCCAGCTGGCGCTGGTCGGCTCCATGGCCACCGACGACCCCGAGGGCTGGGACTTCTTCAACCAGACGATCGCCCACGCCGAGGGCGACCCGGACATCCACATCCTCAATAACTTCAACAACGTGGGCGCGATCGAGGTCAACGCGTTCCAGTCCCAGGCCGACGTGATGATCCAGAAGTCGACCCGTGAGGGGTTCGGGCTGACCGTCTCGGAGGCGCTCTGGAAGAGCCGCCCCTTCATCGGCGGAGACGTCGGCGGCATCCCCCTCCAAGTCCAGGACGGCGAGACCGGCTTCCTCGTCTCCTCCCCGGAGGAGTGCGCCGGCCGCTCGCTGGAGTTCCTCGAGGACCCGGATCTGGGCCAGCGCCTCGGGCGCGCCGGCAAGGAGCTCGTGCGGACCCACTTCCTTACTCCACGCCTGCTGCGCGACTGGCTCCGTATCTTCTCTGAGGCACGATGATCGAACTCTCAGCTTGAGCACCGACGGCCGACACCTAGTCCTGGTCTCCAACCGGGGCCCGGCGACCTTCGAGCGCGACGAGGAGGGCGGCCTCTCCGCCGCACGCGGAGGCGGCGGCCTGGTCACTGCCCTGACCGGCCTCGTCCACCACCGCGACGCGCTCTGGGTGGCGTCGGCGATGTCCGACGAGGACACGGAGATGGCCGAGCGCCACGGGGGCAAGAGCTTTGCCTGCGAGCTCGAGGACGTGACCTACCGGGTGCGGATGGTCGTGTCGAACCCGGAGGCCTACGACCAGTTCTACAACGTGGTCGCCAACCCGATGCTGTGGTTCATCCAGCACTACCTCTGGGACCTCTCGAACGCCCCGGACATCGGGCGCAGGGAGGTCCAGGCCTACGAGGAGGGCTACTGCGCGGTCAACCGCGACATGGCGAGCGCGGTGCTGGAGGAGATCGAGGGCGTCAACGAGCCCGTGGTGATGCTCCACGACTACCACCTCTACCTGGCGCCGAAGTACATCCGGCAGGAGCGCCCCGACGCGTTCCTCCACCACTTCGTGCACATCCCGTGGACCCAGCCGGACGCCTGGCGCGTGCTCCCGCGCGACATCCGCGAGGACATCTTCGAGGGCATCCTCTCGAACGACATCGTCGCCTTCCACACCCGCGCCTACCGGCGCAACTTCCTCCTCTGCTGCCGCGAGCTGTTCGACCTCGAGGTCGACGAGCGGGCGGGTGTAGTGCGCTTCGAGGATCGGGAGGTATGGGTGCGCGCCTACCCCCTCCCGATCTCCACGGACACCTTCAGGCGCACCGCCCAGCGGCCTGCCGTCCACGAGTACGAGCGCGAGATCCTGCGCCGCAGGCGCGAGCACCTGATCCTGCGCGTCGATCGCGCGGACCTCTCAAAGAACATCCTGCGCGGGTTCACCGCCTTCGACCTGTTCCTGGACCAGCACCCGGAGTTCAAGGAGCAGGTCACCTTCATCGCCCACCTCATCCCCTCGCGCCAGGACGTGCCCGAGTACGCGGAGTACATCGAGCGAATCGAGGCGCTGGTCGCCGTGGTCAACCACCGGCACGGCACCACCGACTGGATGCCGATCGACCTGCGCCTGCGCGAGAACCTCGAGGAGGCGATCGCCGCCTACAAGCACTACGACCTGCTGATGGTCAACGCGATGTTCGACGGGATGAACCTGATCGCCAAGGAGGGGCCGCTCGTCAACGAGCGCCACGGCGTCTCGCTGCTGTCCGAGAACACGGGCGCGCACGAGGAGCTGGCCGACTTCGCCCTCTCGGTCAACCCCTTCGACGTCCAGGAGCAGGCCGACGCGATCCACCGCGCGCTGACGATGTCCGCCAAGGAGCGCTCATGGCGGGCCGAGGGCCTGAAGAGCGTCGTGATGGCCCGCAACCCGGGCGACTGGGTGGACGATCAGCTGGCCGACATCGAGGCCAAGTCGCAGGGGGCCGAGCCGGTCGTCTCCTGAGGAGAGGTACCGGCTAGTAGCGGCAGGCCGCCGGGCCGTTCCCCTCGCTGTCGAAGATGCAGAGCGACCAGCCGGCCGGCGACTCCGGGTCGAGGACCCAATGCCCAAGCCCAATCGTGCCATCGGGGTAGAGGGAGGCGATGGCCGTGACACACATCACCGGCTCCCGCTCCGCAGCCTCCATGCAATCCGGGGGGGCGGGGTATACGCCGGTCCCGAGCCACGGTCTCTCGAAGCGCTCGTAGCGGGCTCGCATCTCCCAGAAGAGATCGCTGTAGATGTCGCAGTCGCCCTGGACGAGCTCGCAGTCGCGCCCGTCGTCCGTCGGCGGCTCATCGTCCGTCGGTGGTGCGGGATCCTCCGGCGGAGTCGGCGGTGGTGCGGGGTCTGACGGCGGAAGAGCCTCTGGAGTCGACGGCCGCGGGATGACCTGCGGTGCGGGACTTGAAGTGGCCGCCCCCGACCCGCGAAGCAGGGCGCGCTTGCGCTGAGCTGCTTTGCGGCGCCGTGCCAGTGCCGCCTTGCGGCGACGCGCCGATGCGGCTCGGCAGGCGCGCTTGCGCTTGGCCGTCAGCCCCTCGCCCTTGCACGCGCCAGCCGCCGGCATCAGCTTCTTCGCAGCGGTCTTCGCGGAAGCCTGCGCGCCGGCCGGCGCCACGGCGAAGCACAACATCACGAGCGTGGCCATAACCGCCGCCGAGAGGATCGCGCGAATGCTCATCAGCAGATTTGAACACACCCTCATTCCCCACGTCAACCCCGTCCCGGTCGCTCAGGGCAACCCCGCCGGGCGCTCAGGGGTCTGGCGTGAACTCGCCTGACGGAGGGCTGGGCGATGCGGGAGGTGTCGCGACAGGAGGTGGAGCAGGTGCCGGCGGTGGTGGAGCAACCGGCGGCGAAGCCTGGCCTCGGACGGGCTGCGCAGGCTTGTCCGGTCGCGCCCGATGGCGACTCTCCTCGTCAGGCCGCGCCCGACGGCGCCCCTCTTTCGCAGAGATGGAGCGGCGAGCACGGCGCTTCCTCCGTGGGCGCTCGGCGCCCGCGGGAACGCTCACCGCCTGCTCAAACGTGGATTCGAAGGCTCGCGGAGGGGCCGCCGGAGGGGTCTGCGAGCAGCCATGCGGCCCAACCGCGACGAGCGCGGCGGCGCTGAGCAGGGCGGCCAGGCGCGCCGCGTTCGCCCAGCGGATGCGCTCAACAAGCCGCGGCGCGCCGCCTGAACGGTGCCTCGTCACGCTCCCTCAAGCGCCGTGCCGGAGGTTCTCTCCCCTGCCGGAGCCACTCCCAGAGCCGGTGCCCACGGTCGGTGAGCGGCCGACCGCTGCTATGGTGCCGCGCTCGATGTCCCGCCTTTACGACCTCATGCTGCTCATAGACGCGAGCGCGCCCGACGAACGCCGGCAGGAGATTGCCGAGGACGTCCGCGCGATGCTCGAGGACGGCGGCACCATCGTCGAGGAGCACGACTGGGGCACTCGGCGGATGACCTTCGAGATCGACCACCGGCCCGAGGCCGAGTACCACCTGCTGCGCTTCGAGGGCGAGGCGGACCTCCTCGGGCGGCTGAACCACAGCCTCAAGATCATGGACGGCGTGCTGCGGTTCAGGATCATCAAGCAGAACCCCGCCGGACCTCCGGTGCCCCCGCGCCCCGAGCCCTCGCGGGCGCGGCGTGAGGAAGAGCCAGACGGACGCGTCGCAGCTCGCGCCGCCGCCGATGCGCCCGCCGACGTGGCGCTCGACGACTCAGACGACTAGCGCCCGCCGCTCGCAGCGCCCCAGTCCCCTCGCTGCCAGTCCGGCTCGAGCGGCACCCCGACGGTGCTCACGAGAGCCAGCAGGAGAAGGACCGCGAGCGCAGCAGCGCCGATCCTGCCCGCACGAGGGCTGGTGAGCCCGGCCGCGACGAGGATCGCCAACGGCACCCAGGCCACGATCAGGTTGCGCGCGAGCACGTAGTCGGTGCCTGCGGCGGCCAGCAGCAGCGGCAGGACGAAGCATCCCAGCGCCACGCCGGCGGCGACACGGGCTCCCCGCATGGCCCCGGCCGGCGCGCGGCTCAGCGCCAGCGCGATGCCGCCGAGCGCGATTGCGGCGGCGAGCCCGGCGGTTACCGGCTCGAGCGGGGAGTCGTAGCCCAGCGCCAGCTGCTTTGCCGTCAGGGCGAGGCGGCCGAGCAGCGAGTCGTCGGCGATGAAGGCCGCGAAGCCCGCGGACTCCTGCGAGAGCGCGAGCGGCAGCAGGGCCGCGCCGGCCGCGCCCACCGCGCCGACGGCCAGCAGGGCGCCCTTGCGGGAGCCGGCGGCCACGATCAGCCAGACCGCCTGCGAGGCCACCAGGAAGAGCGCGAAGTAGTGCGTCGCGAGCGCCAGGGCGCAGACCAGCGCCCAGAGCGCCGCGTCACGAGCGCTGAAGCGCCGCAGCAGCCGCGTCAGGAGCCACAGCGAGAGCGCGCTCAGCAGGGTCAGGAGCGCATAGGAGCGCGCCTCCTGCGAGTACCAGACCAGGAACGGGCTCACGGCGGCGAGCGCACCTGTCGCGAGCGCCACCCGGCGATCGCACAGCTCGCGGGCGGCCATGTAGGCGGCCGGCACCGCGGCCGTGCCGCAGAGCGCGGACAGCGAGCGCAGGCCGGCCTCGCCCAGGCCGAGCGGCTGGGCCCACAGCCAGGCGAGCACGTAGTAGAGCGGCGGGGTGGACTCGCTGTCCGGGATCTCGCGCAGCATGTCCTCGAAGGACATGCCCAGCAGCCCGACGGTGACCGTCTCGTCGAACCAGTAGCCCTGCGTGCCGAGCGCCGCGAAGCGGAGGGCGCCCGCGAGGGCCGTCAGCGCGCAGAGGAGGATGACCTCGGTGCGCGCCACGCCGGCAGGCTAATCGATCCGATCCCCGCCCACGCTCCCGCAAACCCCCTTGGAGCGCGAAGGAGACCCACCGATCCCGCATCTCTGTGACGCATTGGACACGTTCCACGCAAAGAGCAGGATGGACGTGGCAGGTTTCGCCTTTGTGCTCCGACCCCGCAGGTACCCTCGTCACGAATCAAGCCAACTGCGGCAAAGGGACAAGGAGCCTCATCCGATGGCAGCCAGCAACATAAACAGGGTCGTCCTCACGGGCAACCTGACGCGCGACCCCGAGTTGCGCAGCACGCCCAGCGGCACCTCCGTGTGCAGCTTGCGCCTAGCCTGCAACACCCGTCGCAAGGACGCGTCGGGGCAGTGGGTCGACAAGCCGAACTACTTCGACATCACCGTCTGGGGACCCCAAGGCGAGAACTGCGCGAGCTATCTCGCCAAGGGCCGCCCGGTGGCCATCGACGGCCGCCTCGAGTGGCGCGAGTGGGAGGCCCAGGACGGGTCCGGCAAGCGTCAAGCGGTGGAGATCGTGGCGGACACGGTGCAGTTCCTCGGCGGCCGTGAAGACGGCGGGGGCAACGGAAACGGCAACGGCGGCTCACGCTTCACGCCCCAGAGCGACGTTCCGGCGGACACGGCGGACTTCCAGCCGGCCCCGGCCGGTGGCGCGCCCGACGACGACATCCCGTTTTAGTCGTCGCTCCCGCCTGAATCGCAGCCGGCGCCCGCGCGGTGACCGCTCAGGGTCTATGAGCGCTCGTCACCGTGCGGGCTGTACCATCCCGGCTCGAATCGGGATCTCCGCTCTGCCCCGTTGCGGCGCGGGCCGCGCCCTCCCCGGGAAGCGGTCCAGGAGCGGTTTTCTCGGCCCCCTATGCGACGTGAAGTGGCTGAGAGGAGCATCTGATGGCGCAGGCGATCCTGCTGCAGGACGTGGAGGCACTGGGCGAGAGCGGCCAGGTGGTCGATGTCTCTTCCGGCTACCTGCGCAACTACCTGGTTCCGCGCAAGCTCGCGCAGGCTGCGACCGCCGGAGCGCTCGCGGATGCGAAGCGCCGGCTCGCAGCAGCGGCGCGCGCCGAGGTCGAGAAGGCCGAGCGCGCCGAGGAGAACGCGGCGCTGCTGCGCAAGACGGTGCTCACGATCGCCCATCAGGCCGGTGACGACGGGCGCCTGTTCGGCTCCGTGACCGCCCAGGAGATCGTCGACGCCGTGCGCCAGGCTCGCGGCATCAAGCTGGACAAGCGCAAGGTGCAGCTCGCGGAGCCGATCAAGACGACCGGCACCCACATGGTCACCCTCGAGGTCTCCGACGGCGTTACGGCGGAGATCAAGACCATCGTCACCGCGGAGTAGTAGCCCCGTCTTCGTTACTCGCTTTTCGCGGAGGTAGCGGGGAAGGTCAAGTAGGCGACGGCTGCGTCTGCCAGAGTCAGGCGAATGGCAATAGCGGTGTCGCCAGAGACCGGGGCAGGGGTCCCTCCCCACAACGATGAGGCCGAGGTCGCGGTCCTCGGGACGATCCTGCTCACAGAGCAGGCGCTCGACCAGATCTTCGTAGATCTCAAGCTGGGCTCCGGCGACTTCTACCGCCCGCGCCATCAGCTCATCTTCCGCGCGATGCTGCGCCTGAAGGAGAAGGCGGAGCCCGAGGCCGTCGACGCGATCACCGTCTGCGACGACCTCAAGCGCGAGGGCAAGCTCGAAGAGGCCGGCGGCTCGGCCTACATCCACTCGCTGCCGACGATCGTGCCCGCCGTCGGTGCCGTGCGCGACTACGCGCGCATCGTCCTCGACCACGCGATCCTGAGGCGTCTGCTGGGCGCCGCCCACGAGATCCAGCAGAAGGTCGCCACCGACGCGGGCGACCCCCGCTCGCTCGTCGAGCAGGCGGAGCAGGCGATCTTCCGCGCCGGGCACGACCACGACTCCTCGCAGCTGCGCTCGATCGAGGACGTGCTCCACGAGGAGCTCGACAAGCTCGAGCGGCTCTCGAAGGAGGGGCTCAGCCTCACCGGGACCCCCAGCGGCTACCGGGACCTGGACGAGATCACCGGCGGCTTCCAGCCCGGCAACCTGATCGTGCTCGCCGCAAGGCCTGCGATGGGCAAGTCGGCCCTCGCCACCTGCATGGCCGAGAACGCCGCCGTCGACCACGGCCGCGCCGTCGCGCTGTTCTCGCTCGAGATGTCCGAGGGAGAGCTCGCCCAGCGCTTCATCGCGTCCCGCGCCAAGATCGCCGGCGAGTCGCTGCGCAAGGGCCGGGTCAAGGCAGAGCGCTGGCCGAAGGTGCTGCAGGCCACCGAGAAGCTCGCTGGCTCGCAGCTGTTCATCGACGACTCGAGCGACCTCGGCGTGCTCGAGCTGCGCGCCAAGGCACGCCGGCTCCACCAGCGCCATCCGCTCGGGCTGCTGATCGTGGACTACCTGCAGCTGATGCGCCCCGAGGACCCGCGTGACGGCCGCGTCGAGCAGATCGGCAAGATCAGCCGAGGGCTCAAGATCCTCGCTCGCGAGCTGCACATCCCCGTGATCGCGATCTCCCAGCTCTCACGAGCCGTGGAGTCCCGCCCAGACAAGCGGCCCCTGATGTCGGACCTGCGTGAATCGGGCAACATCGAGCAGGACGCGGACATGGTGATGTTCGTCTACCGCGACGAGTACTACAACCCCGAGACCACCGAGGCCCCCGGCGTCGCCGAGGTCATCATCGGCAAGCACCGCAACGGGCCGATCGGGAAGGTCGAGCTGACGTTCCTCGACCGCTATCCGAAGTTCGCGAGCATGGCGCGCGAGCGTCCGGCGGAGAGCGCGGCCGGCATGGGCGGCGCGGCGTGATGCTGCGCCCCGTCCCAGCCCCCTCACAGGCGGACGAGGACTCACAGGGCGGCCCAGGCTGCCCGCTCGGCTCGTGCGACGGGGGCGGCTGGGTGCTACTCGAGGACAACACGACGGTGCCCTGCGACTGCCGCGAGCGCAAGATCGGGCGCGCGCTCAGCCGCGGCATGGGCACGGGGATCCCGAAGCGCTTCCGCGGGGTCTCGTTCGATCGCAAGCCTGTCTGCGACCTCGATCCGTTCGTACTGCGGCCGGTGCGCGCCTTCATCAGCGACATCAGCGACAACCTCGACGCGGGACGCGGGCTCTGGTTCACGGGGGACCTTGGCACGGGCAAGACCTCGCTGGCGATGCTCGTATCGCTCGCGGCCGAGAAGAGCGGGCGCTCCGTGGCCGTCTACCCGGTCACGCGGCTGCTGGCCGAGGTGAAGGACACCTACGACAGTCAGTCCGGCGCCGGCTCCTACATGAGCCTCTTCCGCCGGCTCTGCTCGGTCGACCTGCTCCACCTAGACGACCTCGGCGCCGAGAAGCGCACCGAATGGGTGCTCGAGCAGCTGTACGCGATCGTCAACGAGCGCTGGCAGGACGAGCGCTCGATCGTGGTGACCACCAACATCATGGACCTCGACGAGCTCCGCGAGCAGATCGGCGCGCGCACCGTCTCCCGCCTGCTCGAGATATGCGGCGACCCGCTTCCGATCATGGGTCCGGACCTCCGCATGCGCTCGGCGCCCTAGCCCCCTTACACTCGTCCCGTCATGCCAGGACTCGTGATAGTCGGCGCCCAGTGGGGCGATGAGGGCAAGGGGAAGGTCGTTGACCTCCTGGCCGAGCAGGCCGCCGCCGTGATCCGCTTCCAGGGCGGCAACAACGCCGGCCACACGATCGTCCGCGGGGAAGAGGTGTTCAAGTTCCACCTGATCCCCTCGGGCATCCTCTACCCGGGCAAGTACTGCGTGATCGGCAACGGCGTGGTGGTGGACCCGCGTGTGCTGACCGGCGAGATCGACGGGCTGCGCAGGCAGGGCGTCGACCTGCAGGGCCTGCGCATATCCGCCAACGCCCACCTGATCATGCCGTACCACCTGCTGCTGGACGAAGCCGGCGAGGCGCGCTTGGGCAAGCGCGAGATCGGCACCACCAAGCGCGGGATCGGGCCCTGCTACGCCGACAAGGCGGCAAGGCTCGGGATCCGCGTCCAGGACATCCTCGACGAGCAGATCCTCAAGCAGAAGATCACCGTGGCGCTCGAGCCCAAGCGCCAGACGCTGCGGGAGTACGAGAAGGACCCGCGCCTCGACCTCCATCAGATGATCGAGGACTACATGGCGCTCGGGGACCGGCTCGCGCCGTTCATCGCCGACACGCCGCCGATTGCCTGGAAGGCGCTCGACGACGGGCAGCTCGTCGTGTTCGAGGGCGCCCAGGGGACGCTGCTCGACATCGACCACGGCACCTACCCCTTCGTCACCTCCTCGAACACCGTCGCCGGCGCCGCCTGCAGCGGCTCCGGAGTGGGCCCGAAGGCGATCGACGAGGTGTGGGGCGTGGCCAAGGCGTACTCGACCCGTGTCGGAGCCGGGCCGTTCCCCACCGAGCTGCACGACGAGCTCGGGGATCGCATCCGCGAGGCCGGGCGCGAGGTGGGCACGACCACCGGCAGGCCTCGCCGCTGCGGCTGGCTGGACCTCGTCGCGCTGCGCTATGCCGTGCGCGTCAACAGCCTCACGGGTCTCGTGGTGACGAAGCTCGACGTTCTCACCGGGATCGACCCGATCCGCGTGGCCATGCGCTACACCGGTCCCGAGGGCGCCGCCTTCGAGGACTTCCCCTACCACCAGTCGGTGCTCCACAAGGCTCAAGGCGACTACGTCGAGCTGCCCGGCTGGGAAGAGGACATCACCGGCGCCCGCTCGCTGGAGGATCTGCCCGCCAACGCCCGCGCCTACCTTCGTTTCATCGAGGACCAGCTCGGCGTTCCGGTCGTGACGATCGGCGTGGGCCCCGCTCGCGACGAGATCATCTGGACCGAGGCCGCCCAGGCCTTGGACCTCGCCGCGGCCTGAGCGCTCAGCGCGGCTCGACAGCCGACGTCATCAGCCGCTGCCGCCGCTGACCGGCCCTCTTCCTCAGACCCTGTAGACGTGCGTCGAGACGGCGATGTCGTGCAGGGCGCGGTTCTCGTCGTCCCACAACGGCCAGAGGACGTCGAGCAGCCATGGGATGACCGGGATGATCGTCGAGGCGATCCCAACCGCCAGGTTCTTGACCACGACCTCCCTCAGGACGGCCGCCCAGAACCCGTAGGGCTCTCCGTTGTCCCGCGCCACGCGGATGCCGAGGAGCTGCTTGCCGAACGTCTTGCCGTTGTGAGGGCCGGTCCGCATCATCAGCAGGGGCGCATAGAGCAGCACGACGACCGCCAGTAGCAGCACCGAGAGCAGCGCGGCGCCGATCCAGGCGACGGCGCCGGCATCGCTGCCGATGCCGAGGACGCTGGTGCCGAGGGCGATCAGCACCACACTCGCGAAGAGCCCGACGATCAGGAAGTCGATCAGCGTCGCCACGACCCGGCGGGACCAGCTCGCGAGCTCCATGGGGCGACTCTAACCCGCGGCAGGAGCGAAGAACAGCGGCTCCGGGTCGGGCGGGGCGTCCAGCACCACCTGCTCGCCGCGGCGCAGGAAGCGCAGGGCGAGAGCGATCGCGGCGAGGAGCGCCGTCGCCGCGAGGCCGATCTGCACGCTGACGATCCCCTCCTCCGACCAGTAGACGTCGTCCAGCTCGAGCAGCAGAGCCGACTCGTCGAGCGTCAGCCCCATGCCTACGCCGAACGGGATCGCGAGCCACGGCTCTATCTCCTCGTTGCGGGTGACGATCGCCACCGCGCCGGAGATGAACGCGATGACGATGCCGGGAACGAAGTGGTGGATGTGGCGACGGCCGACCCTGACGTCGCGGAACGGGCCGAAGCGGCGGCGATCCCTGAGGGTGGTGGTGATCGCGCGGGCGGTGATGAAGGTGATCACGAAGGAGGTGAAGAGGTTGAACATCGCGTTCTCACGCGTGGAGACCTCCATGTAGCCCGTGCGGGCCACAGCCGCCGTCTCGGCCACCGCCTCGGCGGCCGCCAGGAACGGCTCCTCGGTCGCGGCGGGAAGCGGAGCCGACCCCCGATGCCAGACCCTGCCCAGCTCGCCGGCGATCACGGCCACACCGGCGGCTCCGGCAACCACCCCGAGCGCAAGCGTGCGCCGATCGGCGCGCCATCCGCTGTTGCGACGCCTCAGCGCCACTGCTCCAGGAGGTCCTCGTCCTGGACCTTGCGCACGACCACCGCGGGGACTCCCATCACGACCGCGCGGGGCGGGACGTCCCGCGTGACCACCGAGCCGGCCGCGACGAAGGCCTCCTCCCCGACCTCGACTCCCGGCACGAGCACCGCGCCGCCGCCGACGCGGCAGGCGCGCCGCAGGGTGGCGCCGCGCAGCGCGTAGCTCGAATCGTGGCGGCCCATCGTGTCGTCGTTGGTCAGCGTGACACCGGGCGCGACGAAGACGTCGTCCTCGATCGTCGAGTGGGCGGTGATGTAGCAGCCGGTCTGAACACGAACGCGCTCGCCGATCGTCACGTCGTTGTCGACGGCGGAGCCGCGGCCGACGACCGAGCCGGCGCCGATCACGGCTCGCTCGCGCACGTGCGCCTGATCTCCGATCACGGCGCCCGCGCCAACCTCGGCGCCCGCGCAGACGACGGCACCGGCGCAGACCACCGCGCCCGCGTCGATGCGGGCGGGAGGCAGAGCCGCCCGCGACGCCGTGGAGGCCGGCCCGAACGCGAGCGGCTTGCCGACGACGGCGCCGTCCTGGATGCGTGCCCCGGCCGCGACTACCGTGCCTGCGTGGATCACCACGTGGCCGCCGATCTCCACGTCCTCCGCGAGATCGACGTCGGCGCCGAGCAGCAGCCCCGGCGCGCGATCCGACGGAATCAGCTCAGGCCGCGCCGACACCGCGCCGGCTTTCGTCGAGCGACTTCTGAAGCGCCTCCAGGACCCGGACCACGCGCAACCCGCTCTCGCCGTCGGAGCGCGGCGAGGAGCCGTCGCGCACGGCCTGGATGAAGTGCGCGCACTCGATCCGCAGCGGCTCGTCGTTGGGGATGCTCGGGCTGTTGGCCTCTCCCGAGCGGGTGATGTACTCGCCGTAGGAGGAGGCGTCCTGATCGAAGCCCTTGTCGTAGATCGTCAGCTTGCGATCGAGCTCCATGTCGTCGAACGTCGCCATCTTCTTCGAGCCGACGACCGTGAAGCGGCGCTCCTTGTGGGGATCGAGCCAGGAGAGGTGCAGATGCGCGGCGATGCCGGAGGGGAAGCGCATGTAGGCGAACACGACGTCCTCGATCCCGTCCCGCATGTAGCACTCGCCGACCGCGCTGAGCTCGACCGGCTCCTCACCGCCGGCGAGGCGCAGGACGACGGAGACGTCGTGCGCGCCGAGCGACCAGAGCGCGTTCTCCTCGGCGCGCAGCTTGCCGAGGTTGAGCCGGTTCCCGTAGATGTAGTGGATCTCGCCGAGCTCGCCGGAGTCGGCGATCTCCTTGAGCGTCTCGAGGCCCGGGTGGTACTCGAGCAGGTGGCCGACCATCAGCACGCGGTCGTTGGCGCGAGCGGCGGCGATGGCCTCCTCGGCCTCGGCGACGGACTGCGCGAGCGGCTTCTCGACGAAGCAGTGCTTGCCGGCCTCCAACACGCGAACGGCCAGTGCGGCGTGGGTCGGCACCGGTGTGGCGACGACGACCGCGTCGAGCTCCGGATCGGCGAGCAGCTCGTCGAGGTCCCCACTCACCCGCGCCTCGGGGAACGCCTGCGACCAGCGCTCGCGGGAGTCCTCGGAGCCGTCGCAGATCCAGCGCAGCTCCGCTTCGGCCAGTTGATCGAAGTTGCGAGCCAGGTTGGGCCCCCAGTAGCCGAGCCCGCAGACGCCGACGGTAATCGGCCGCGAGCTCACAGACGCACGAGGTTGTCAGCCTGGATGCCGCGGGTGACGCCGCGGAAATCGACCACGAGCGGGGCCGTGTCGGCGATCGCCTGGACATCGAGCCCAGGGTGCGCCGTCACGATCACGGCGGCGTCGGCGTCGGCCAGCACCCCGTCGAGCGGCTCCGTGACGAGACCCAGCTCCTGGAGATCGGGAACGAAATCGTCGTGGTAGGAGAGGACGGCGCCCTCCTTGGCGAGCATCCGCATGATCTTCAGCGCCGGCGATTCGCGCAGATCCCCGACGCCCGCCTTGTAGGAGACCCCGATGATCGCTATCCGGGATCCCCGGATCGGCTTCGCCTGGTCGTTCAGCGCGCGGGCGATCCGCGCGACGCAGAACTCCGGCATGCGCTGGTTGACCTCGCCCGCCAGCTCGATGAACTCGGTCGGCTGGCCGTACTCGCGCGCCTTCCAGGCGAGGTAGAACGGGTCTACCGGCAGGCAGTGGCCACCCATGCCCGGGCCCGGCTCGAAGCGCATGAAGCCGTACGGCTTCGTCGAGGCGGCCTCCACGACCTCCCAGATGTCGATCCCCATCCGGTCGCAGAGCATCGCGAGCTCGTTGACGAGCGCGATGTTGACCGAGCGGAAGATGTTCTCGAGCAGCTTCGCCAGCTCGGCGGCCTCGGGCCCCGAGACGGGCACCAGCTCGTCGCAGACCAGGCCGTAGAGCGCGAGCGCCCGATCGCGGCACTCGTCCGTCAGGCCGCCGACGATCTTCGGCGTCGTGCGCATCGTGTGGTCCGTGCGGCCGGGGTCGATCCGCTCCGGGGAGAAGGCGACGTTGAAGTCCCTGCCGGCCGCTAGCCCAGACTCCTCGAGCAGCGGCACGAGCCTGTCGCGGGTGGTGCCCGGGTAGGTCGTCGATTCGAGCACGACGAGCTGACCGGCGCGCAGGACGCTGGCCAGGGCGGTCCCCGAGGAGATGAGGGGCCCCAGGTCCGGCTCGCGGTTCTGGGTGAGCGGCGTGGGCACCGCGATCAGCACCGCGTCGCAGGCCGAGAGGGCTCCGTAGTCGGTGCTGACGGTCAGCTTCTCCGAGACCGCGCGCAGGCGATCGGAGGGGATGTCCTCGATGTGGCTGTCCCCCGCCGCGAGGCTCGCGACGGCGCGAGCGTCGGTATCCACGCCGACGACCTCGTTGCCCTCCTCGGCGAACACGACCGCGAGGGGCAGGCCCACGTAGCCGAGACCGATTATCCCGACCCGCATTGCCTTGTCATCCGATGCGCTCATTGTCCGGGAGTGTAGGTGGAGAGCACGTCGCGAACCCGCTCGGAGGCCAGACCGCCGCCATAGAGCTCGGGCCGTTCGGCGGGAGGCGAGAGCCCGTCCAATGCGGCCAGCGCCGCCTCGCGATCGAGATCGACCAGCACGTTCCAGCCGGCGTCCACCGTCTCGACCCACTCCGTCGTGTCGCGCAGCGTGATGCAGGGCACGCCGAGCAGGTAGGCCTCCTTCTGCACCCCGCCGGAGTCCGTGAGCACGGCACGGGAGTGGGCGGCGAGCTTCATGAAGTCGAGGTAGCCGAGCGGTGGCGTCAGGACGAGGCCCTGCGAGGCCTCGAGGCGGGCGCGCAGTCCGGTCTCCTCGAGGCGGGCGGCCGTACGGGGATGGAGCGGCAGCACCACCTTCCCCGGCAGCGCCTCCAGCAGCGCGACGAGCTGCTCGAGCCGAGCGGGGTCGTCCACGTTGCCCGCCCGGTGGGCGGTGACCGCGACATAGCCGCCGTCCTCGAGCCCATGCTCCTCGAGGACCTTGGAGCGCTCCTCGGCGATCGGGCGGAATGCAAGCGAGACGTCCGCCATGACATCGCCCACCAGATGGGCTGCGCCAACCGCGCGCTCCGCCCGGAGGTTCGCCATCGCCGTCTCGGTGGAGCAGAGGAGGACGTCGCTGGCGTGGTCCGTGAGCACGCGGTTCAGCTCCTCCGGCATCGAGCGGTCGAACGAGCGCATGCCGGCCTCCACGTGACCGACCGGCACACCGGCCTGCGCTGCGGCGAGCGCTGCGGCAAGCGTCGTGTTCGTGTCTCCATACACGAGCACCATGTCCGGCGTGGCGGCGGCGATCTCGCCCTCGAGCAGGCCGAGGATGCGCGCCGTCTGCTCGGTGTTCGTCCCTCCCCCGGCGTGCAGCTCGCGGTCCGGCGTGGGCACGCCCAGCTCGTCGAAGAAGACACGCGACATCTCGTCGTCGTAGTGCTGCCCCGTGTGGACGATCAGCTCGTCGTGGCTCTCGCGCAGCAGCCGCGAGACCGCCGCGGCCTTCACGAACTGGGGTCTGTTCCCGATGACCGTGAGGATGCGCAAGGCGCTAGCCCGCCCGCAGTGCTGCTTCGCGATGAGCCGCGAAGGCGGCTGCGGCGGCCAGGGTGACCTCGCCGGGTGCGGCCAGCTCGAGATCGTCGATCGCCGCGATCGCCTGCACCTCGCGGGTGGTGGAGGCGAGGAAGGCCTCGCCCGCCTCCGACTTCAGCTCCTCGATCCCGATGCTGCGCTCGGAGACCTCCACCAGGTCGATCAGGTGGGCGCGCGTGATCGATGCCAGGACGTGGTCGTCGAGCGGAGGGGTGCAGAGCCGGCCGTCGCCGTCGACCCAGAAGAAGGTGGAGGTGGGGGCCTCCAGGACGCGCCCGTGCGGGGTCACGAGCAGCGCCTCGTCGAATCCCCGCTCGCGCGCGATCCGCGAGCAGAGCATGTTCGCCGCGTAGGAGAGCGACTTCGCACCGTCGAGAACCCGTGTCGGGGCGTAGACGACCGTGGCGAGACGCCCCGGATCGGGCGCCACCGGCAGCTGCTCGGTGAGGAGCAGGCGCCGCCCGCCGCGTGTGAGCACCATCCGCAGACAGCCGTCGAACGACTTCCCGCGTGCGGCCAGCAGCTCGGCCGCCTCGGACGCGTAGAGATCGCCGTGGAAGAGGCCCTCCAGGCGGAGTGTCGCGGAGGTGCGGCCCATCCGGTCCAGGTGCTCTCCGAGGGCGAACGGGGCGCCGGCGTAGACGCGCACGACCTCGAAGGCGCCGTCGCCGCGCAAGAGGCCCTCGTCGGTCACCGAGATCCGGGCTTCCTCGGCCGGGGTGACCACGCCGTCGAGGCAAGCGAGCTCGCTCATGTGGAGTTCATACCAGGAGCGGAGATCCGAGACTGGACGAGAGGACGATGGAACGCTTCGATCACGACGATCCGGGGTAGACACAGCCACGCCACCCACCGCTATCGAGGAGGCCACGTGACTGTCGGATCATCGATCTTCCTGATCACCTTGGGAGCCATCCTGCGCTATGCCGTGACGGACTCCGTCTCGGGAGTCGACATCACGACGATCGGCCTGATCCTGATGATCGCCGGCGCCGTCGGCCTCGTGATCGGCCTGTTCATGATGACCACCGCCCGTCGTGGAGCCGCGCGTCGGGACCCGGACTACCGGGATCCGCCTCCTCCGGTCTAGAGCGGCGCTCAGTGCGCGGCTGTCGGCTCACCGCCGCGCATCACCTGCACGAGGCCCCAGGCCGACACGGCGGCCCACACGACCTCCAGCAGCAGGAAGCCCCGTCCTCACCGTGGAGCGCGACTCCGGTGAGCACGATCGAGCCCACCAGGTTGAGCGACAGGTACACCACCGAGTGCGGCGACATCGTCCCCCGCTGAGCGGCCATGAAGGCGATCAGGATGAGCACGGCGCCGGCGATCTGAAAGAGCTGGTCCATCGAGCGAGCATAGGCCGTCGTAGTGTTCGTGCCGTGATCGGATCCATCTCGAGGACGAGCCGAAGCGGTGAGCACCGATGACGGGCGAGGCGCGCTACGTGCCAGCCGCCGGACGGGCGGCGTTCACCCGGCTCTACGACCCGGCGATGGCTCTCACCATGCGCGAGGGCGCCTGGCGGCCGGCGCTCCGGGACCGCGTCCTCTCGGGCATGCCCGACGGCGGCACCGTCGTCGACGTGGGCGCCGGGACGGGAACCTTCGCCATCGGCCTCGCCGAGCAGCGGCCCGACGTCGAGGTCGTTGCGATCGACGGCGACCCCAATGCCCTGAGCCTTGCCAAGGCCAAGCCGGGCGCCGACAACGTCCGCTGGTGTGAGGGGCTGGCCGGGCAGCTCCCGTTAGAAGAGGGCAGCGCCGACGCGCTCGTGATGTCCCTGCTGCTCCACCACCTCGTCCCCGCCGCCAAGCATGCCGCGCTCATCGACGCCCGCCGCGTCCTGCGGCCGGGCGGGACCCTCCACATCGCCGATTGGGGGCGTCCACACGGCCTCCTCACCCGCGCGGGCTTCCTGGCGCTCCAAGCGATCGACGGCTTCCCGAACACCCGCGATCACGCCGCCGGTCGCATCCCCGCCTTCCTAAGCGAAGCCGGCTTCGCCAACACCATCACCTGGCGGCGCCTGCGCACTCCTTGGGGCAGCCTCGAACTGATCGACGCCACCCGATGACGGTCAGGCGCCTTCCGAGTCCGAAAGTGGGCCGTGTTGGGATCGAACCAACGACCTTGAGATTAAGAGTCTCCTGCTCTACCAACTGAGCTAACGGCCCTGGATCGGCCGGTCCCTGGAGGATCGGCCGCGCTGCATTGTACGAGTTGACGCCCGCCGGCCGCAGCCGCGGGCAGTCGGCCTACGACGGGGGGAAGGAGCCGAGCGCCTCTTCGCGCGTGGCGTGGATCGGGAAGACCCGGTCCAGCCCCGTGATCTCGAAGATCTTCGTGATGTTCTGGTCGGTGCAGACGAGCGCCAAGGAGCCGTTGGCCGGTCGCAGGCGCTTGACGCCGCCGACCAGCACTCCGAGCGTGGTGGAATCGATGAACGTCGCCTCCGAGAGGTCGACCACGATCCGCTTCTTGCCTCGCTCGATCAGCTCGACCATCCGCTCCTTGAATTCCGGTGCCGTGTAGAGGTCGACCTCGCCGCCCAACTCGATGACGTGCGTCTCGCCGTCGATCTCCTCGTCCCTGATCTGGAAGTTCACTCTTCTCCTGTTCCTCGTCGTGGCGAAGGGCCAGAGGAAAGAACCCTAGCTAGCAAGGGCACTAGGGCTGCTGCTGGGGCGTGGCGCCCTGGAGGTCGATGTCGCCACTCTGGACCTGCTGGCTGATCACCGCGCTCTTGATCTCATCCATCTGCTTGCGCAGAGCACGGCGGCGCTTCTCGGCCGTCAGGCTGAGCGCCTTCTGCCTGGCCAGCTCGATGGTCCTCTTGTCCTCGGCAAGGAGCGCGTACTGGTACAGCAGCAGATATGAGCGCGAATCGTTGCCGTCCGCCGCGATGATGCGGGCGGCGGCGAGCGCATCCTTGGGCCGGTCGAGGGCGAACGGGTCGTACACCTGGAGCGCGTAGCCCGCCACCGTCGGATCAGGGTCGCCCGACTCCTGCTTCAGGTAGGCCTGCCAGTTCGAAGCGGCCTTGCGCAGCTCGTCCTTCGCCTCGGAGGGGAAGCTCGTGGCGCCCTCGCTCATCAGCCCTCCGGCGACCGAGTAGTAGTCGCGCACGAGGTCCTTGCGCGCCTGCAGAGCCTTGGGGTTCTTGCGAACGCGCTCCTCGTTGCGCTCGATCCGCTCCTCCACGACGTCGTTGCCGGTTCCGCCCGAGCGATCCGAGAACGCATCGAAGAGGCCTCCCGAGACATCGCCGCCGATGCCGAAGAGCACCAGGCCGCCGCCCATCAGGACGGCCAGCATGAGGTAAGTCCCCTGAACGAGCCGGCGCCGCTTTCCCTGCAGATCGAAGAGCATCTTGCCGCGGAGACTAGCTATGAACTCTCGTCGGCGGTCGGGTCGGGCGCCTCGTCCGCCGCGTAGCCGAATCGGGCGGCGAACAGGATGCTGATCTCGTAGAGGATCACCAGCGGCACCATCTCGAGCAGCATCGTCACGGGGTCGATGGTGGGCAGCAGCGATGCGAGCACCGCTATACCCAGGAACGCGTAGCGACGATGGCGGCGCAGCTGCGCGACAGAGACGATCCGGAGCCGGACGAGGGCGAGGATCCCAACGGGAACCTGGAAGCCGATGCCCATCGCGGCCATCGTCATCGTGCTGAAGCTGTAGTAGTCCCGCGCCCTCACCTGCGTGTTGAACTCGCTGGCGTTGAAGCTGAGCAGGAAGTCCGTCGCGGGCGGCAGGACGACGAAATAGCAGAAGACGACCCCGAGGATGAACAGGACCGGGACCATCAGCATCAGCGGCTGGGCCACCCGCCGCTCCGTCGGGCTGAATGCCGGGAGCACGAACGCGTACGCCTGGTAGAGGAGCACCGGGAGAGAGATCAGGAGCGCCGCATATGCGGCGTTCGTGAATGTGGTGGTGAACGGCTCGGTGATGCCGAAGGTGATCGGCTGGCCGAAGTCGTCCGGCAGCGGGCGATTGACGATCTCGAGGATGCGCTGGTTCTGCCAGCCGCAGACGGCGAACACGACTCCGAAGGCCGCCAGCGACACGACGATGCGCGAGCGCAGCTCGTCGAGGTGGTCGACCACCGTCAGCCGCTCGTCGTGAGCGAGGGGCTTGACCCGCGCCATCGACTCAAACCCTCCGTGGGCGCGTAGCCGCGGCTACGCGTCGCGGCGAGCGGACTCGGGCTCTTCGACGCGCGGCGGCGGGGTGACAGGGTCCACCTCGCCCGCGCGGAGCTCCTCTTTGTCCTTGTCCTTGCCCGTCACGGAGTCCTTGAACTCGCGCATGCCGCTGCCGAGCGAGCGGCCGAGATCGGGGAGCCGCTTGGGCCCGAAGATGAGCAGCACGATCACCAGGACGATGATGATCTCGAGTGGACCTATGTTCGGCATGGTGCGGCTCCTGCGATTCGGGGCAAGCCTGATGTTAGAGGCTGAAGAGCACTTCGGCGTGGAGTGCCGACTGGATCAGCGGGTGCTGTCGAAGTTCTTGTAGAACCGGCTCGGGGTCGGCTCTTCCTGGCCCTGGTACTTGCTGCCCATTTCCTTCGAGCCGTACGGGTGCTCGACCGGCCCGTCCATCCGCATGAAGGAGATCTGCCCGATCGGCATCCCTTCGTAGATCGTGATCGGCAGGTTGGCCACGTTCGAGAGCTCGAGCGTCAGGTTGCCGGAGAAGCCGGCGTCCACGAATCCGGCCGTGGAGTGGATCAGCAGGCCCAGCCGGCCGAGGGAGCTCTTGCCTTCGAGCCTCGCAACGAGGTCGTCGGGGAGCGTCACGCACTCGAGCGTCTGGCCCAGCACGAACTCGCCGGGGTGAAGGATGAACGGCTCGTCGCCCTGGATCTCCACCAGCTCGGTGAGGTCATCCATCGGCTGACGAACGTCGATGTACGGGTAGCGGGCGTTGTGGAAGACGCGGAAGCGGCGGTCGACGCGCACGTCGATGCTCGACGGCTGGACCAGGTCCGCGTCATAGGGATCCACGACGATTCGACCGGCTTCGATCTCCGCCCGGATTGTCTTGTCGCTCAAGACCACCGCGGGAGCGTAAAGGATCGGGCGGAACGCCCGGCGCGAGCGCGGCTAGGAGTAGCGCTCGACCACCCCGTCGGCGACGAGCTCCAGCGCCCGCCGCTGCGGCGCGTTCAGCTGCACCCGGTCGAGCCCGGCCTTCGCCTCCGCCACGTGGTCGAGCGCCTGCCTGCGAGCCTCCTCGAGAGCGCCGGTGGCCGCGATGCGGTCGCATACGGCCTCCGCCTCGGCCGGAGTCGTAACGGACGCCCGCAGATCGAGCGCGGCCAGTTCGGGATCGAGACGGCGCCCCTCGATCAGCGGCAGGGTGACGGTGCCGTCGAGCAGGTCCGTGCCGCGGTGCTTACCGGTGCGCTCGGGCGGGCCGGACACGTCGAGGACGTCGTCGAGGATCTGGAACGCGAGGCCGATGCGCTCGCCGAACCCCGCGTGGGCCTCCTCCGTGGCCGCGTCGGCTCCCCCCAATGCCGCCCCCAAGCGGCACGACGCAGCGAAGAGGCTCCCCGTCTTCAGCGCGCAGCGCTCGAGGTAGCGCTCGGAGGTGACCGTGGGCGACCACGCGTCGGCCCGCTGCATCAGCTCTCCGCGAGCGAGCGCGGAGGAGGCCTCCGACAGCGCCCGCACCGAGTGCTCGTTCCCGGTGGCGGCAAGCTCGGCGAAGGCGCGCGAGAAGAGGAGGTCGCCAGTCGCCGTGGCGGCCAGGCGGCCGGCCTGCGCGAAGACCGTCGGCGACCCCCTGCGCAACGGGGCCTGATCGAGCACGTCGTCGTGGACGAGCGTCGCCATGTGGAGAAGTTCGACAGCCACTCCTGCCGCCACGAGCCCGGCCTCCCGGCCCTCGGCTCCGCCGGCGCAGAGGAACACGAGCAGCGGCCGCAGCCGCTTGCCTCCCGAGGCCAGAGTGCCGCTCGCGTGGCCGCCGAGCTCCGCGCCGTAGGACGCCGCGACCTCCTTCAGGCGCTCCTCGGTGCTGCGCAAGCCCAGCGCGAGCCCGGGACCGCCCGCCTCGAAGACGGGGGCGAGCTGCTGCGCCTCCGTCATCCGCCTCCGGGAACCGTCCCCACGTGGATCGCGATGATCCCGCCCGCCGTGAGGACCCAGCGCACGTCGGTGAGCCCGGCCGCGACGAACTCCGCGCCGAGCGCCTGAGGGCCGGGGAAGCGCTTGACCGAGTTGGGCAGGTACGTGTAGGCCTCGGGGTCGTCGGAGAGGCGGCCGAGCAGCGGGACGATCCGATCGAACCAGAGCCGGAAGAACCACGACAGCGGCGGCTTCGTGGGTGTCGTCATCTCGAGCACCACCACCCGCCCGCCGGGCCGCACCACGCGGCGCATCTCCGCCAGGCCGCGCCCGAGATCGGAGAGGTTGCGTGCGGCGAACCCGATGGTGGCCGCCGAGAACTCGCCGTCCCCATAGGGGAGCTCGAGCGCGTTGCCCTGCTCGAAGTGGATCTCCGGCGCCTTCTCGCGCGCGAGCTCGAGCATCGCCTCTGAGAAGTCGAGCCCGATCACCTCGCCATCCGGGCCGACGCGGCCGTTCAGCTCGATGGAGAGGTCGCCCGTGCCCGCCGCGACATCGAGCACGCGATCGCCCGGGCGCACCTCGGCCAGGTCGGCAGCGCGCTCGCGCCAGCGCTGGTCCATGCCAGCCGTCATCACCCTGTTGAGCAGGTCGTAGACCCGCGCAACGCGATCGAACATCGCCTGGACCTGCGCCTCGGGCAGAGTGCCGCTGGCGGCTCCTCCGGCGCTCACGGCGCTACTTCGACTCGGATTCGCCGCCGCCCGAGGGCTTGGAGTGCTCGTTCTCGGCCTTGAGCGAGGCGATGAAGCTGACGAGCTGGTCGAACTGCTCCGGCTCGTCCTCCTTGAGGCTCTGGTAGGCGGGCATCGGCGAAGTCGGGTTCACCAGGGTGCGAGCGATCGCGTCGCGACCCAGGCGGTCGCCTATCTCGGTGAGGTCGGGGCCGATCGTGTTGCCGTTGTGGCCGATCCTGTGGCAGCCGAGGCAGCCGGAGGCCGCAGCCACGTCGGCGCCGCGCTGGTACTGCGGCGCGACTTCGATGTCGACCTGGCTCGGCGGACCGGCGATCGCGCCGAGGATGCTCAGGTAGGTCATCGCCGCGACGGTGATGACCGAGGCGAGCATCGCGATCGGCCGCTTGAGCGGATGCCGCTCTGCGCTGCGGTCGTAGAACGGCAGCAGGAGCAGCAGGACCAGGCAGATCGTCGGGATGCCGATCGTGGCGACGAACACGAGAGCCGGCGGCTTGACCACGCGCAGCAGCTCGAAGAGGAAGAAGAAGTACCACTCGGGTCGCGGCGAGTAGGTGGTCGTCGTGGGGTCGGCCTTGGGGCCGAGCTCCGCGCCGAACAGCACGGCCATCAAGATGATCACGAGCAGCGTGATCGTGGCCATCACGCCGTCCTTCGCCACCGCGTACGGGAAGAAGGGCTTGCCCTGGCTCTTCAGGATCGAGTACTCGCGGAGGTACTGCTCCTTCTCGCGCGCGTTCACCTCAGATCTCCTCGCGCTTGAGCGACTTCTTCTCCGCCTTCAGCCACGGCGGGGCGCTGGTGCCGAGCTTGGCGACGAGGTAGAGGTGGGCGCCGATCAGCGCACCGATCAGGCCGGGGATGAGCATCATGTGCATCGCGTAAAAGCGGCTCAGCGTGGTGGCGCCGAACTCCGCTCCGCCGCGCATGAAGTCTGCGAGGTAGGGCCCCATGATCGGGCCCGAGGCGTTGATGTTGACTCCCACGACGGTGGCCCAGAACGACCGCTGGTCGAAGGGCAGCAGGTAGCCGGTGAGGCCCATCATCAGCGTCAGTACGAGCAGCACCACGCCGATCACCCAGTTGAGCTCGCGCGGGTACTTGTAGGCGCCGAAGATGAAGGTCCGGGCCATGTGGAGGAAGATCAGGACGATCATCACCGTGGCGCCCCAGCGGTGCATGCCGCGCACGAGCTCGCCGAGGAAGAGGTCGTTGGTGATGTGGGAGGCGGACTCGTACGCACGAGCCGGGTCGGGCTCGTAGTACATCGCGAGGAACACGCCCGTCACCGCCTGCGACACGAAGGCGAACATCGCCGCCGAGCCGAAGGTGTAGAACCAGTTGGTCCCCTTCGGCACCTTGCGGAAGAGGAAGCCGCGCAGGAAGGGGCTGGCGCCCGTGCGCTCGTCGAGCCAGGCGACGGCGCCGATGCCGGCCTCGGCGCTCTGCTCCTTGACCTGGTCCACGGCGCCCGGCTTGGGCGCGCCGTTGGTGGCGCTCTCGTCGGCGCCGGGACGCGGCGGCGCGGGACGGATGACCTTGGGCAGCCGCGGGGTCATGCGCTCGGCCGCGACGGGTAGAGGTACTGCCACAGCCCGTCGAGGTGGTTGGACGGGTCGCGCGGCGAGAAGCGCTCCAGCTCGGAGTTGACCGAGAAGCGCTTCCCGACCTCGACACGACCCTTGGTGACCTGGGTGTAGAAGCGATCGAGGGGCCGCACCGGCGGGCCGCCCTCGACCTTGCCCTCGAAGTCGTACACGCCGCCGTGACAGGGGCAGACGAACTTCTGGGAGGCCTGGATGTAGCGGACGGGGCAGCCGAGGTGCGCGCAGCGGGTCGAGATCGCCACGTAGGGCTGGTCCTTGTTGCGCGCGGCGTCCCTGGCCGGGTCGAAGCGGCGGATGTAGACGGTCGTCTTGCCCGCCTCGCCGACCGAGGCGATGATGTTCGTGACCACCGGGGTGTAGGTCTCGGCGTTGAAGTCGTCCTCGGAGCCGACGTCCTGCCAGCCGCCGTCGGCGCTCTCCTCGAACATCGGGCCGAGCGCGAAGCCCAGCACGGGCAGGCCGAACGCGGCGCTCGCGATGCCGCCGGCCGCCATCGCGCCGCCGGTCATCAGGCCGCGACGCGTGACCGTCTCGCCCTCGAAGGCGCCCGGAATGTTCCGGTCGGCGGTGTAGCGCGACTTGCGCTTGCGTGTGTTCGGGGAGTTGGCCACGTGGTGAGTCCAGGGGCCCGCGCGCGAGGCGGGACGCTGGATACTAAATTCAACCAGGTCGCGCGCGTCTTCCGGCCCGGTCTCGGGCACCCCGCCCGCAGGCCCGCCGCTGGGCCAAAAACACGCTATCCAAGGCGCTGGACGGCGGTGTCCCACCGCTCCCGCGCCCGTTCCGGACTGCCCTCGGCGTGTGCGCGCGCCACGTCGGAGATGAGGTCCGAGAGCTCGGCGACGGCCTCCAGGTCGCCGCGCTCGGCGACGCGGCTGAGGCCGAGGGCGTAGAGCGCGTCGCCCGCCAGCAGGCGCAGATCCGGCTCCATCCCCACGAACGTGCGCGGCTCGCCGTAGTGGAGGAGGTAGCCCTCGAAGACCGCCTCGGCCGTGAACGCCCGGTCGGGATTCGGAAGGCGGCCGGCGAAGCGGTCCTCGGGCGGGTCGGGGGCGGCGTGCCGGGCGATGGCCGGCTCGACGGCCTCCACTACCTTCGCCAAGGCGCTCACCGCGCGACCTCCCGCAGAGACTCGGCGGCGGCGGCGAGCGTGCGCTCGAGCTGCTCGTCGGTGTGCGCGAGCGAGGGGAACCACGCCTCGAACTGCGATGCGGGCAGGTAGACCCCCCGGTCGAGCATCGCGCGGCAGAACCGCGCGAAGGCGTCTAGATCGCACGCCTTGGCGGCCTCGTAGTCCTCGACCGGGCCCTCGGTGAAGAAGAGCGTGAGCAGGCCGGGCGCGCTCGTCACGCTCACGGCCACCCCGGCGGCGGCGGCCGCCGCCCTCAGGCCGCTCGCCAGCTCGCTCGTGATCGCGCCCAGGCGCTCGTAGGCCCCGTCGTCGAGCAGCTCCAGCGTCGCCAGGCCGGCGGCGGTGGCGAGCGGGTTGCCCGAGAGCGTGCCCGCCTGGTAGACGTCGCCGGCGGGCGCGACCCGCTCCATCAGGTCGCGACGGCCCGCATAGGCCGCCGCCGGCAGGCCACCGCCGACCACCTTGCCGAGCACGGTCAGATCGGGTGTGACGCCCTCGCGCTCCTGGGCGCCCCCGCGCGCGACGCGGAAGCCGGAGATCACCTCGTCGAACACGAGCAGCGCGCCGCTCGAATCCGCCTGCTCGCGCAGGAAGGGCAGGAAGGGGTCGCCCGAGGAGCCGCCTTCCGCGCCCGATGCGCCCGCGGGCGGGACGAGCCCCATGTTCGCCGGATAGGGCTCGGCGAGGATCGCCGCCACCTCGTGCTCGGCGAGCGCCGCCTCGACCGCGCCCCGGTCGTTCCACGGCACGACGATCGTGGCCGCGGCCTGCGCGGCGGGAACGCCAGGGCTTGCGGGTATGCCCGCCGTGGCGAGCCCCGAGCCCGCCTCGGCGAGCAGTCCGTCGACGTGGCCGTGGTAGGCGCCGGCGAACTTGAGCAGCTTCTCGCGCCCGGTCGCGGCGCGCGCGAGGCGCACCGCGCTCATCGAGGCCTCGGTCCCGGAGCTGACCATCCTCACCATCTCGGCGCCCGGCACGCGAGCGACGATCTCGGCGGCGATCTCGACCTCTGCCGCGGTGGGCGCGCCGAAGCTCGTCCCACGGGCCGCCGCCGCCGTGACCGCCTCGATCACTCGCGGATGGGCGTGGCCGGCGATCAAGGGGCCCCACGAGCAGACGTAGTCGAGGTAGCGGTTGCCGTCCACATCGGTCAGCTCGGCGCCCTCGCCGGCCGCCACGAAGATCGGGTCGCGGCCGATCGAGCGCATCGCGCGGACCGGCGAGTTGACCCCGCCGGGCAGCAGCTCCACCGCACGGGCGTACAGGTCGCGCGAGCGCTCGTCGGCGGGCATCGTCGATCGTGGGCCGAGCCGGCGAGCGTCAGCCCGCGTGCTCGGCCTCCCAGCGGCGATGCTCGTCGGTGAAGTAGAGGAGGCGGACCTTCTTGAACTCCGTCGAGGAGTAGAGCGTGCGCCAGTCGTCGATGCCCGTCTCGCCCGCGATCGACTCGAGGATCGCGTCGCACTCCTCCTTGGAGCGGCCGTGAGCCATCGTGAAGACCGAGTAGTGCCAGTCCTCGTAGGTGGGGCGCTGGTAGCAGTGGGAGATGCCGCGGAAGGAGGCCATCAGCGGAGCGACCTCCATGATCCGCTCCTCGGGCACGTTCCAGACGCCCATGCCGTTGGCCGAGAAGCCGGCGCGGCGGTGGTAGAGGATCGCGGCGACACGGCGCAGCGCCTTGCGCTCGAGCATCGACTCGAGGTGCTCGAGCAGCTCGGCCTCGGTGATCCCGATCTCGGCGGCCGCGGGCGCATACGGCTCCGAGACGACCGGCATGTCGCCCTGGAGGGCGCGGATCACCGCGAGGTCGAGGTCGGTGACCTCGATCGGATCGGGCTCGATCGGGTCCTGGGCGATCCCGGCGGCGGCGAGGTCGCGCGTGCCCTTCTCCATCTCGAGGTCCATCCGGATCTTGAACAGCTTGATCGTCGGCAGCTGGCGGATCGACTCGGCGCCCGTGAGCTCCTGGAGGACGTCGAGCGTTCCCTGCAGCCCGAGCTTCGAACCGGGCTCGGTGGCGATCGTGAACCACATGTTGAAGTCGTGGTTGCGCAGGTAGTTGTGCGAGACGCCGGGGTGCGAGTTGACGGCCTTCGCCGCGCGATGGGGGTTCTCCGCGTCAACCTTGGCGGCGACGAGCATCGAGCTGTAGCCGAGCACGCGCGTGTCGAATATGGGCGTCACCTGGCGGATGATCCGCTCGTCGATCAGGCGCTGGACGCGGCGCAGCACCTCGACCTCGGGAATCCCGGCGAGGCCGGCGACGTGCTCGTAGGGCCTCGGGGCCAGCGGGAAGCTGCCCTGCATCAGGTTGAGCAGCCGCTTGTCGAGATCGTCGAGCGGAACGGCCGCTCCGTCCTTGCGGCTGCGCACCTTGGGGACGGCCGACGTCTCCCTCAACGAAGCCATGCAGCCGCCTCCTTGGCGTGGTAGCTGATCACGATGTCCGCGCCCGCGCGGCGAATCGCTGTGAGCGCCTCGAGCACGGCGGCGCGCTCGTCGAGGTGCCCGGCCGCGGCTGCGGCCTTGACCATCGCGTACTCCCCGCTCACGTTGTAGCCGGCCACCGGAAGGCGGGTCGCCTCCTTCACGCGGTGGATCACGTCGAGGTAGGGCAGGGCGGGCTTGACCATCAGGACGTCCGCGCCCTCCTCCATGTCGAGCAGCGCCTCGCGCACCGCCTCGTCCGAGTTGGCCGGATCCATCTGGTAGGTGCGGCGATCGCCGAAGGCGGGCGTGGAGCCCGCCGCCTCCCGAAACGGCCCGTAGAAGGCCGAGGCGAACTTCGCGGAGTAGGCGATGATCGGCGTCTCCTCGAGCCGCTCGGCGTCGAGCTGCCCGCGCAGCGCGCCCACGCGCCCGTCCATCATGTCGCTCGGAGCGACTGCGTCCGCGCCGGCGCGCGCGTGCGAGATTGCCGTCTTGGCGAGCAACTCCAGGGTGATGTCGTTGTCGATCTCCCCGTCGGGCCGCGCTACGCCGCAGTGGCCGTGCGAGGTGTAGGCGCAGAGGCAGACGTCGGTGATCACGAGCAGCTCCGGGTGGGCCTCCTTGATCGCGCGCACCGCGAGCTGCACGACGCCCTCGTCGTCATAGGCGCCGGAGCCCTGCTCGTCCTTGTCCGCCGGAACCCCGAACAGCAGCACCGCGGGGATCCCAAGCTCGCGGATCGCTCCGGCCTCCTCCACCGCGTGCGAGATCGAGAGGCGGTCGATGCCGGGCATCCTCTCGATCGGGGTGCGGCTGTCGGTGCCGAGCTCCACGAACAGCGGCTGCACCAGGTCGGCCGGCGAGAGGTCCGTCTCGCGCACCATTTCCCGCAGCAGGCCGCTGCCGCGCAACCTGCGCATCCGAGTGGCTGGAAAGGCCATCTGCTCAGTCTAGGGCTGGCGTATGCTCAGCGACATGCCCCAACTGGCACTTTCGGCGGTCGGGCGGGACCGCCCCGGGATCGTTGCCGCCACCACCGGCGTCCTGCTTCGCCACGGAGTCAACGTCGAGGACTCCCGCATGTCGATCCTGCGCGGCCACTTCACGATGATGCTGATCCTCGACGTGCCCGACGGGACCGACGGCGAGCAGCTCTCCGCCGACCTGGAGGCCGTCTCGAACGAGCTGGATCTGGAAGCGGTGGCTGTGGGGCCCGTCGAGGCGCTCTCAGAGAGCGCGCCTGAGCCGACCCACGTCCTCTCGATCTACGGCGTGGACCACCCGGGGATCGTGCACCAGGCGACGCAGGTGCTCGCCGACCACGGCGCGAACATCACCGACCTCCAGACGCGACTCGCCGACAGCGGGGACGGGCCTCCGATCTACGCGCTGCTGATCGAGGTGGCGGTGTCCACAGAGGCCGGCGCAGCGGAGCTGAGCGAGGCGCTGAGCGAGGTGGGGGAGCGGGAGAGCGTCGAGGTCTTCCTGCGCGAGCTCGACAGCGCCGAGCTGTAGGGGTCAGCGGCGGGATGGCGGTTCGCGAGGTTCTCCGCTACCCGCATCCGGCGCTGAAGGCGGTGGCCGAGCCGGCCGCCGTGGCGGCCGGCGACGAGCTCGCCGAGACCGAGCGCGCGGCACGCGACCTGCTCGACACGATGCTCGACTTCGGCCACTGCGTCGGACTGGCCGCGACGCAGCTCGGCGACCTCACCCGGATCGTCGCCGTCGACGTGACCGGCCACAAGAAGGCGACCACCGGGCACGGCCTGCTGCTGCTCGCCAACCCGCGCGTAGTGAAGGAGGACGGCGCCGTGGTCGCCCGCGAGGGCTGCCTGAGCATCCCCCACCTGACGGCGAACGTCCGGCGCGCCAAGTCGATCACCGTCGAGGCGGACGCTCTCGAGCTGACGGACGAGGGCCTCCAAGTCGCCGAGCTCCGGATCGAGACGGAGGGCTTCGAGGCCCGCTGCCTCCTCCACGAGATCGATCACCTCGACGGCGTCCTCTTCCTCGACCGCGTCGACTCGCTGACGGACGACGTCTTCGAGCGCAAGAGCTACCGCTAGGCGTAGCGGCGGAGCGCGAAGCGGCCAAGCGCCCCGAAGGCGAGGAACAGCGCTGTCAGGTGCAGCAGCGGGCCACCGATCCCGCCTGAGTCGTTGAGCGCCGCGTCGAGCGCGTCGAGCGAGGGTTTGAAGGGGAAGAGCGCGGAGACCGCCTGGGTCGCGTCGTAGAGCGCCGGGGAGACCGAGCCGGTGGGAACCAGGGCGAGGAAGGTCAGCGGCAGCGAGAGCATCACGCACAAGAGCGACGCCGCCCGCACCTCCCTCGTCACCGCGCCGAGCGCGACGCCCATGGCGCCGAACGCCAGCGCGCCGAAGGAGGCGGCCACCACCCAGAGCGGGAACCGCGACCACTCCAGGTCGACGAAGAGCCCGAGCCCCGCGAGCATCAGCAGGCAGATCGCCAGCGAGCAGATCGCGGCCAGCCCGGCCTTCTCGAGTGCCAGGCTCGTGCGTGAGACGAGGCCGCGCACGAGCCGCGGGAAGGCGTTCTCCTCTCGCTCCAGCGCCAGCGCCCCGGCGGCCAGCAGCAACGTCACGAACATCAGGGACACGGCCACCGAGAGCGCCACCGCGAACGAGCTGAGCGAGGTCGCGCCGCCGTCGAGCGCCAGCTGGCGAACCCGGATCGGCTCCCGCACCGACCTCAGCAGAGGCGCGGAGAGGTCGAGGTTCTCGCGCGCGAGGCGCGAGAAGCGAACGACCCGATCGAGCTCCTCCCGCTGGGCCGGGGTGGCGCCCGCCTTGGCCCGCTCGACGATCTTCTCGGCGCGCTCGAGGCCGAGGATCTTCAGGTCCGGCAGGATCGGCAGATCCACCTCGCCTCCCTTCACGATCAGGTCGAGGTAGGACAGCCCGATCTCGGTGAACCGCGTGGTCAGCGCCAGGTTGGCGTCGCGCAGCTCGGACTTGATCGTGTCCTCCACGAAAGCCGCCTTGACCGGGTCGTCGGCGTTGTAGAAGACCTTCACGACCGGCGGGCCCTGCGTGGCGAGCGCCTGGAGGCCCTGCAGCCGGTCGGTCAGGTCCATCGGCAGGACGAGCGCGGCGAGCGCCGCCCCGGAGCGCACCTTGTCCACCGCCGCGCGCTCGCACTCGGAAGCCGAGAGGCCCTCGCAGTCCACCGGCACCGGGTCGATCGCCGAGAAGAGCCGGTCCTCGTAGCGCGAGAGGTCGATCTTCTCGCCCCCGAGCTCGAGGGCCCCGCGCTCGGACGGGACGAGGCTCACGAAGGCCACCTTCGGCTTGTCGGGGCCGGCCGAGAGGGCGAACCCGATCAGCACCGAGAGCGCCACCGGGTAGAGCACGAGCAGCGCCACCAGGCCGGGCGAGCGGCGCAGGATGCGCAGGTCCTTGAGCAGCAGCCAGCGCATGTCAGTGCCCCCGGTGGCGGAGGAAGGCGACAAACGCCTCCTCGAAGTCGCCGTGCGTTCCGCCGTCGCGGTCCACGGCCTCGCCGAGCGCCGCCGGCGATCCCTCGAAGAGCGCCTCCCCGTCGGCGAGGACGATCACCCTCCCCGCGTGTCGGGCGGCCTCCCGCAGGTCGTGCGTCGAGTAGACGACCGTCGTCCCACGCTCGGTGAGGTCGAGCACGAACTCCCACACGCGCTCGCGCTGGCGCGGGTCGAGCGCGGCGCTCGGCTCGTCGAGCAGCAGCACGTCCTGGCGGCCGAGCAGGCCGATCGCGATGTTCACGCGCTGGCGGTTGCCGCCCGACAGCTCCCCTGTGAGGTCGTCGGCGCGCTCGCGCAGCCCGGTCAGGTCGAGCATCTCCGCCACCGCCGCGGCCGGGTCGTCGAGCCGCTCCAGCCGGGCGAACAGATCGAGGTTCTCGGCCACCGTGAGCTTGCCGTAGAGCGCCGCCTGCTGGGGCACCCAGCCGATCTCCCGCGGAGCGCGACTGACCGTGCCGGCGTCCGGGCGCTGGATGCCCGCGAGGATCGAGAGCAGCGTCGTCTTGCCGGCGCCGTTGGGCCCGATGATCGCCACCAGCTCCCCGCGCTCGGCGGTGAGCGAGACGCCCTTCAGCGCCTCGCGCTCCCCGAAGCGCTTGACGATGCCCTCCGCCACGAGGGCGTGCTCGCCCGCGGCGAGCGCCGGCTCAGCGGCCACGGTCGACGGCTCCTCCATCGGCGCGGACGGTAGCGCGCCCGCCGAGTGGCAGACTGCGTGCGGTGAAGCTGCTGTTCGTAGGTGATGTCGTGGGGCGCCTCGGGCGGCAGACGCTCGCCGCCCTGCTGCCGGGCCTGCGCGAGCGCCATGCGCCGGACTTCGTGGTGGTCAACGGCGAGAACGCGGCGGGCGGCGTGGGCAT
The DNA here is from genome assembly GCA_963715445.1 of uncultured Solirubrobacterales bacterium. Taxonomy (GTDB): domain Bacteria; phylum Actinomycetota; class Thermoleophilia; order Solirubrobacterales; family Thermoleophilaceae; genus JAAYBF01. The sequence continues at coordinate 1,243,459 of OY970240.1, read as the reverse complement.
CACGCAGCGCACCGCGCGCGAGCTGCTGGAGCTGGGCGCGGACGCGATCACACTCGGCAACCACGCCTACCGCCACACCGAGGTCTACGAGTACCTCGACCGCGAGGAGCGCATCGTGCGGCCGGCCAACTACCCGAAGGGCAGCCCGGGGCGCGGCTCGACTGTGGTGGAGAGCGGCGGCATGCGGCTCGGGGTGGTCAACCTCTCGGGCACGGTCTTCCTCGAGGCCGCGCGCTCACCCTTCCCCGAAGCCGACGTGGCGCTCGCCGACCTTCGCGATCGCGCGAGCCACGTGCTGGTGGACATGCACGCCGAGGCGACGAGCGAGAAGGTCGCGATGGGCTGGCACGTCGACGGGCGGGCGACCGCGTGCCTGGGCACCCACACCCACATCCCGACAGCCGATGCGCGTGTGCTGCCGGGCGGCACCGCCTACTGCACCGACGTCGGCATGACCGGCCCGCGCGGCGGCGTCATCGGGGTGACGCGCGAGCTAGCGCTGAAGCGGTTCCTGACGATGACCCAGGTTCGCTTCGACACCTCGAGCGAGGACCCGTGGCTCAACGGGGTTGTGGTCGAGGCCGGCGAAGACGGCCGGGCAACGGCGATCCAGCAGGTGCTGGAGCCGGCGTCCGGGCTCAGCTGACGAGCAGCTCGCGCGGCGCGGGCGCCGGAGTGGGCGTTTGCTCGCGCGTGGTCGCGTTGCGGGAGAGAAGCGCCACGAGAGCGAGCGGCGCGAACCACACGACGTAGAGGTAGAACCAGTGCGTGACCGTCAGCTGGACCGCGATCAGGATCGCGGCCCCGAGGGCCGCGGTCTGGAAGGCATCGCGGCGACGCGGTACGAACGCAACCGCAAGGGCCAGCAGGATCGCCGCTCCCTTCGCCGCGGTGTGGAGCGCCTCGGGCAGGTCCACCTGGCCCCAGACGCTGAACGGCGAGCCGCGGGATGCCTGGTAGCCGACCGTGCGGTCGTAGAGCTCGCGCACCCCGCCCTCGGGGACGAACAGGGCGAAGGACGCCACCAGCGTCACCGCCAGCGCAGCGGTGAACAGGGCCACCGAGCCCGCTCGCGCGCGGCGGTCGCGCTCGAGGCCCGCCGTCGCGAAGAGGGGCGCTAGCAGCAGCGGTGCGAACTTCGCGGCGGCGCCGAGGCCCACGGCGACCCCCCGCCAGGCGGCGGACGCCCTGCGTCTGGCCGGCGCGAGCGTCAGGCCGAGCATCGCTGCCACCGTCAGCAGCCCGACGAGCGCATCGTTGGAGTTCGTCTGGAGCGCGAACATCGCATACGGATAGGCCGCCCACGCATAGGCCAGCGCGACGCCCAGCTCCACGCCCGGCGATCCGGCCCGCAGGCGCATGCCGAGCAGCAGCAGGCCCAGCAGGGTGAGCAGGTCGAAGGCGATCGCCGCGCCATGGGCGGCCGGCAGCCCGTCCCATGTGCCGCTCCACGGAAGCACTTGCTCGAAGGGCAGGTAGGAGAGGTAGGTCAGCGGGCCGTAGGTGTCCCCGCGATCCACGTCCTCGGCGAAGCCCGGGCCGTAGAGCTCGTCTCCGTCGGCGATCCGATCCGCGCCGATCACACCCGCGTAGCCCACGTCGATGACGTTCGAGTCGACGACGTTCAGGCTCACCCGGAACGCGACGAGGAACACGATCGCCAGGCCCAGCCATGCAAGCGGGACGACGGGGACCAGGCGCCCGCCCCGCTCCGTGCGCGGCGGCCCGCGAAAGCCTACCCACAGGAGCCGCGCCAGCAGGTAGAGGAGCACCGGGTAGGCGAGCGGAACCGAGAGGTCGATCTCGCCGCGGTTGAAGAAGAAGTGCGAGACGCCGAAGGCGAGGAGCGCCGTCAGATCGAGGTGGAGCATCCGGAACGGGCGGCGCGGATCCAGGAACGGGATCAGGAAGAGCAGGCACAGCGGCAGCCAGACGTACGGCGCGTTGAGCTTGCGCCCGAACGCGCCCTCGTAGCCGCGCGCCATCGACCACGCGACCTGGTCGCCCGTCCACGCCTCGAGCACGACGCCGAACGAGTCGTCGACCCGCGCCTGCGCCACCTCGCGCTCATCGTCGAACCAGCTGACCTGCCAGCGCCCGGGGCCGCGGGTGTAGGCGGTCGGGCGAAACTCGTCGTGCCTGCCGCGCTCGGCGCGGATCGTCTCGGAGCGCGAGGCGATGCGGATGGCCTTTCTCGCCGTGAGCTCGTAGCCGGCGGGGGCGACGCTGTCCGAGGCGGGCCGCTTCAGCTCGGGCGCCGCCTCGGCGGCAGCGGGAAAGGCGAGGGCGAGGGTCAGCCAGAGGAGCCATCGGGCGGCGTGGCGCGCTGCCCGCCCGGCCCGAAGCTCCACATCTTGTTGCCCAGGAAGTTCAGCGGCATCGCCGCGACGATCGAGATCGCCTGGGCGGGAATCCCCGACATCCCCACATGGTTGATCAGCAGCTCCAGGATCACCGCCGCGAACACGAAGGCGGCCGTGCTCACCGCCAGGAAGCGCGCTGCCTGAAAGCCTGCGTGGCCCTCGCGAGCCCGGAATGTCCAATGCCGGTTCCACCAGAAGTTGTTGGTCACCGCGACGGCGAAGGCGAGCGTAGCGGCCACCAGATGGTGGACGCCCCCGACCTCGAAGGCGAGCGCGAAGACCGCGAGGTTGACGAGGTAGCCGGAGCCCCCCACCGCGCAGAACTTCAGCAGCTCGACCCAGTTCTCGGGCTCCTTCACGCCCGCGCGCACACGAGCCGCGGTAGCGCGCGGAGGCGCGTCCGCAAGAGCGCTGCTCGACGGGTCGACGCCCCTGGGCGACGTGGCGTTCTGCTCTTCCGGCACGGCTACGAGGGTATCCCGAAGTGTCCGAGCACCATCGGGGTGACGTCGCGCAGGTGCCAGCGCCGGCGCGGCTCGGTCAGCTCCGGAGCGAGCCCGCACATCAGCAGGGCGCCGAGCGAGTCGCAGCTGTGGAGCGAGCCGTGGCTGCCGCCCCCCACGTGATCGGCGCCGCCCCAGTCGACGAACTCGAAGCCGGGCGCCGCGGACAGCAGCACCTCGCCGGCCCGGTCGCATTCGAGGGCCGACCAGAGCCGCCCCAGGGCGTCGGGGTAGTCCTCGCTCTGCAGCACGCCGTCCTCCTGCCGCAGGTCGAGCGTCGAGCGGTCCCCCTCGACGCTCCAGGCCAGGCCGCGCTCGTCGAGCAGATCGCCGCCCGGCGCGAACCGCAGCTCCCGCTCGCCGCGCACCACGACGCCGAAGCCGCCCTCGCGGCGGGCCACGAGATCGATCCCCCCGACCGTCCTCAGCTCTTCCACGAGGCGCTCGGCGTGCTCCTCTCGGCGGCTCGCGTCGAGCAGGTAGACCATCGCCGAGCGGGCGCCCGGGCAGACGGCGAGCTCGGCCGACTCGGGATCGGCATCGAGCGGGGCGAGCACCTTCCAGCCGTCCAGGATCTGGGCCAGGTTGATGCTCCCGGTCACCTCGCTCTGCGAGTGGTCGGAGAGCACGACCACCGCGTGGTCGCGCAGGAAGGCGTCCGTCCCGCCGGCGGCGTCGAAGACCCGCTGCAGCGCACGGTCGGCAAGCGCCACGGAGGTCGGCTGGGCGGCCGGTCCGGCCTTGTGCGAGTGGGTGTCGTTGTCGGGCAGCGAGAGGAGCAGGAAGTCGAACAGGTCGTTCTCCACGAGGTGCGCTCCCACGCAGCCGGCGTGGCGGTCGCGCTGCCCCGGCATGCCGAGGACGGACGAGCAGCCCGTCTCGCGCGAGTCGAAGAGGTCCGCGTAGAACAGCTCGCGAGCGCCCCAGACGGCGTGGCGGAACTGGGCGGCCTCGGCGAGGCGACGGTAGCGCGAGGTCGTGGAGGGCTCGTGGCGGTGGCGCCCGCGGTAGATCAGGTAGGTGGTGCACGCGGTGCGCACGCCGGCGTCGTCCAGGTGCTCGAAGACGGTGCGGTGGGCATGGGTCAGATGCGCCAGGTTCATGTTGTAGACCGTGTCCTGCAGGGACCGGAAGACGCCGAAGGTGCGCGTCGCGGGGAAGGAAGAGCCGTACTCCACGTACCGCTCCTCGCCGCGGTGGTACCAGTTCATCGACGGGATCAGGTGCTCGTCGGGCCCCAGCCCGGTGGTGATCGCAGAGGCCGCCACCGGGGTGAGCGAGGGAAAGGTCGAGACGCAGTCCCGCACGTAGACGCCGCGGCGCATCAGCTCGGCCAGCGCCGGCGCGCGCCCTTCCGCCACCGTCCGCTCGAGCGCGTCGGGGCTGAGCGCGTCGATCACCGCGAGGACGAGCTTCTTCGCGGTCACGGGCTCAAGGTCCCTCACATGCCTCTGCGGGAGGAGCGCAGCCCGATCGTTGATCTGGCGAGCACCGCACCGACTCGATCACCGCAGGATCCGCAGGCCCGCGTACTTGCGGTCCCCGGCGGCGCGTGCCTTGAGCAGCACCAGCACGAAGCCCGCGAGCGCCAGGAACGACACCGGGGGCAGGAATATCGCCACGCCCGCGAGGGCTAGCGCAAACGCCTCCGCATAGAGGTCCAGGAAGCCGGCCGCATCGTCGTCGAGGCGCCGTGCCGCACGGTCCAGGAGGCCATTCACAGCCACGAAGGCGAGCGCCGCGCAGGCCACGCCTGCCACCACTCCGAGGAAAGAGGCGCTTTGCGCTCCGATCGACCCCCCGAAGAGAAGCCCTCCGAGAGCCAGCCCGGCCACCGCGACTGCCCTGCGCACCCAGCGATCGTCAAGGCCCGAACGTTCGGCCACGAACCAAGCCGCCGCGAGGGCGAAGACGGTCAGGAGGAACGCCGGGCTCTCGAGGAACTCCCAGCCGGTCCCATCGAAGTCGATCCCGATGTCCCCGCGGGCCAGCCCGCCGGCCAGCAGAGGCGGGAGAAAGGGTCGGGTGCCGGCTGCGCCGGCCAGGCCGGCGCCCTGGCCGATGTCCATTACGAGGCTGATGGGTTCCCTCGGGCGGTCGTGGGTCGGTACGCTGAGCGACCTGACGATAGACGACCCGGCCCGACCGCCGGCTCGGGCCGCCCGCTCGCGAGGACGCCCGCCCCGCACGGCGAACCACTCACCATGAGCCTGCCTCCCAAGCCACCCGAGCGCTCCACACGTCGCGACCTCGAGCGCTACGCGAGCCTGTTCTCGGAGCGCACGCGCGGCATGACCTCGTCCGCGATGCGTGACCTGATGGCCGTCACCGACCGGCCCGAGGTGATCTCGCTGGCAGGGGGCCTGCCCGACACCTCCAGCTTCCCGACCGAGACCTTCGCCGACATAACGGCGCGGATCGCCGAGGAGTCCTGCGCGCGGGCGCTGCAGTACGGGCCGACGGAGGGGCTGCCGGAGACCAAGCGCTGCATCGCCGAGGTGATGGCCGCCGAGGGGATGACCGTGGACACCGACGACATGATCGTCACCACCGGGGGCCAGCAGGTGCTCGACCTGGTCGCCAAGACATTCATCGATCCCGGCGACGTGATCGTCGCCGAGGGACCCTCCTACCCAGGCGCCCTGAACGCCTTCCAGGCCTACCAGGCCGAAGTGATCCAGATCGACATGGACGCGGACGGCATGCGGATCGACCTGCTCGAGGAGACGCTCGACCGGCTGGAGCGCGAGGGGCGGCGACCGAAGTTCGTGTACACGGTGCCGACCTTCCAGAACCCCGGCGGCGTGACGCTCTCGCTGCCGCGGCGGCGGCGGCTCGTGGAGGTCGCGCGCGAGCGCGAGCTGCTGGTCCTCGAGGACAACCCCTACGGCCTGCTCCGCTACGAGGGGGACCCCGCCACCACCCTCTACTCGCTCGACGGCGGCGTCTACGTGATGTACCTCGGCACCTTCTCGAAGATCCTCTCGCCGGGGATCCGCCTCGGCTGGGTGGTCGCGCCGCCACCGGTGCTCGCCCGGATCAACCTGGGCAAGCAGGAGGCCGACCTCTGCACCTCCACCCTCTCCCAGCTCCTCGTGCATGCCTACTTCGAGCACCACGACTGGCAGGAGTACATCGCGTCCCTGACCGAGATCTACCGGTCGCGCCGCGACACGATGCTGGATGCCCTCGCCGAGTACTTCCCCCCGCAGGCCGAGTGGACCCGCCCCGCAGGCGGGCTGTTCATCTGGGCGACGCTGCCCGAGTTCATCGACACGACGGACCTGCTCGCGCGGGCGCTGCGCGACAACGTCGCGTTCGTCCCAGGCGAGGGCGCCTTCCTCGACGGACGCGGGCGCAGCTCGATGCGGCTCAACTTCTCCGGGTCCGACGAGACCCGGATCGTGGAGGGCATCCGCCGGATCGGCGAAGTGATCAAGGAGCAGGTCGCCCTCTACGGCACGCTGACGGGAGAGCCTCAGCCAGACGCCGAGGAGCGCCGCGCGGCCGAGAAGGCGGCCTCCGACGAGACCGCCGAGGGCGAGGGCGCCCGGGTGGTCGAGCTGCCGCGCCGCGCCGCTCGCAATCGCCGCGCGCGCGAATCGTGAGCCGCGTCGCCGTCCTCAAGGGCGGGCCCTCGCTCGAGCGGCAGGTCTCACTGCGGTCGGGAGCCCGGGTGGAGGACGCGCTCGAGCGCGTCGGCCACGAGGTCGTCGGGATCGACGTCGGCACCGACCTGATCCGCCGGCTCCGCACGGAGCGCCCGGCCGTGGTCTTCGTCGCGCTGCACGGCCGCGACGGCGAGGACGGCACGGTCCAGGAGCTCCTGGAGATCCTCGGCCTTCCCTACACCGGCTCGGGCGTCGCGGCGTGTGCGAGGGCGATGGACAAGGTGCTCGCCAAGCACCTGATGATCGAGGCGGGCGTGCCCACACCGGAGTTCTTCGCCTTCAACCAGACGGCCTTCCGAGAGCTCGGCGCCGCCGAGGCGCTGCCGGCGATCGAGGAGCGCCTCGACTTCCCGATCGTCGTCAAGCCCTCGAGCCAGGGGTCGGCCCTCGGCATCAAGTTCGCCCGCACGGCCGCGGACGTCCCCTCGGCGCTCGTCGCGGCGTTCTCCTACGACGCGAAGGTCCTGCTCGAGCGCTACATCGATGGACGCGACCTGGCCGTCTCGATCCTCGACGGCGGCGATGGGCAGAGCCCCCTCGCCCTCCCCGTGGTGGAGGCGGTCCCCGCCGCGGCTCCCGGCGGTGGAGGCGAGGGGGAGGACTTCTACGACTTCGAGGCCCGCTACGACATCGGCCGCACCGAGTTCATCTGCCCCGCCCGCCTGCCCGACGCGGTCACCCAGAGGGCGCAGGAGCTCGCGCTGCGCACCTACGAGCTGCTCGGCTGCCACGGGTTCGGGCGCGTGGACCTGATGCTCGGCCCGGACGACGAGCTCTCGGTCCTCGAGGCCAACCCGATCCCCGGCCTGACCGAGACCAGCCTGCTTCCCCAGGCGGCCGAGGCGGCCGGCATCGGCTTCGACGACCTCGTGGCCCGCGTCCTCGCCTCCGCCTTCACCCGCTAGACCAAAGCGAGCTGCGGACCCGGCCCAGCCCGAGGGCTGGGGTGGCTGGCTAGGAAGAGGCGGCCGACGCGTACTTCGTACGCGAGGCCGGCGATGACAACGCCAGGCGCTTCAGCCTTCGGGCTGGAAGTCCTCGGGTGAGACGTTGTCGAGGAAGTCCTTGAACTTCTCGACGACCTCCTCCGTGTCCTCCACCTCGTGCTCGAACTCGATCGCGGACTCCGCGATTACCTCTTCGGCGGCGAAGATCGGTGCGCCGGTGCGAACGGCCAGCGCGAGCGCGTCGGAGGGACGGGAGTCGATCTCGATCTCGCGGCCGTTCGCCGCCAGGGTGATCGCCGCGTAGAAGGTGTTCTCGCGCAGCTCGGTGACGGCGACCCGGGCGCAGGACACGTCGAGCTCCCCGAGGACCTCGCTGATCAGGTCGTGCGTCATGGGTCGCGGGGTGTTCGCGCCCTGCAGCTTCATCAGGATCGCCGCGGCCTCGGGATGGCCGATCCAGATCGGAAGGAACTTGTTGCCGTCGCGCGTCTTCAGCAGCACGATCGGCTGCTTGCCGACCATGTCGAAGCTGACGCCATAGATGACCATCTCCTGCATGCGCGAGGGGCTCCTCAGGGAGTTCGCCGGATCGCGTCACAGTCTAGCCGTGGGCGGCGGGACCCCCACCCTCCAGCACTCGCCGGCGTGGCCGGCATCTGGTGGCGAGAGTGGGCGATCCTGGACTCGAACCAGGGACCTCGTCCTTATCAGAGACGCGCTCTAACCAGCTGAGCTAATCGCCCGAGGGCGCCGATTCTAGCGGGATGCCGGGCCGGGGAGGAACGACGGGGCCGAACGGGCCTCAGGCGGCCCGCACGGCATCTCGCCGACCGCGTGCCAGCAGCTGCTCGGCGAGCTCGACGACCTCCGCAGGGGTCTCGAAGTCGATCTCGATGCGACAGCCGTCGCCCTTGGCTCGAGCGCGGACTGGTCGGCCCAGCGCCGCCGACAGCGCGTCCTCGGCGGCGGCCAGCGCCTCACTGTGGTCCGCCCTGACGACGACGCTGGGCGAAGCGGCGGCCTCGCCGGACTCCGCGATGCGCGCGCGGCGCTCGGTCTCGCGGACCGACCATCCGTGCTCGCGGGCATCCCGAGCCAGCGCACGGCGCGACGCGTGGTCCTTGCAGGTGAGGATCGCGCGCCCATGGCCCTCGCTGAGCGCTCCGGACTCGATCAGCTCGAGGCTCTCGTCGGGGAGCTCGAGCAGCCGGATCAGGTTCGACACCGCGACGCGGCTCTTGCCGACACGGCGACCGACCTCGCCCTTCGTCAGGCCGAGGTCCTCGACGAGCATGGCGCACGCGCGCGCCTCCTCGATCGCGTTCAGGTCGACGCGGGCCATGTTCTCCGCGAGCGCGAGATCGAGGCGCTCCCAGTCCTCCGCGTGCCTGATGACGGCCGGGATCACCGTGAGGCCGGCGAGCTTCGAGGCGCGCAGGCGGCGCTCTCCGGCCACGAGCTCGTACTCGCCGCCCGCCAGGGGGCGGACCACGACTGGCTGGAGCAGGCCGCGCGAGGCGATCGACTCGGACAGGGCGAGCAGAGCCTCCTCGTCGAACTCACGCCGCGGCTGGCGGGGGTTCGGCTTGATCAGCTCGATCGGGATCTCCCGGAGGCCGGTCTCGTCGCTGCTGGACCGCGGCAGGATCGCGGCGAGGCCGCGCCCCATGCCGCGCTGACCGCTCTTCACGTTCATGTAGTTCTCAGGCACGGGCTGCAACCTCCTTGGCAAGCTTCAGATAGGCGGCGGAGCCGGCGCTCTTGGGAGCGTGCCGGATCGCCGGGAGTCCGTAGCTCGGCGCCTCACCCAGACGCACGTTGCGCGGGATCACGGTGTCGAACACGAGCTCTGGGAAGTGCTTGCGGACCTCTTGCTCGACATCCCGCGCAAGCCGGGTGCGGCCGTCGTGCATCGTCAAGACCATCCCGGCAACCGTCAAGCCCGGGTTGAGCTCTTGCTTGATCAGCGAGAGCGTGTCGAGCAGGCCGGCCAGGCCCTCGAGCGCGAAGTACTCGGTCTGGACCGGCACCAGCACGCGGTCGGCCGCCACGAGGGCGTTGACCGTCAGCGGCCCGAGCGACGGCGGGCAGTCGAGGACCGTGAAGAGATAGCGCTCGCGAATCGGGCCCAGCTGCTCGCGCAGGCGGGTCTCCGAGCCGGGCAGGCGCGGAAGCTCGACCGTCGCGCCGGCCAGGTCGGGCGTGGCGGGGACGGCCCAGAGGTGGTCGAAGGCGGTTTCCTGGGCGGCCTCGGCGATGGTGCATTCGCCGCTCAGGCACTCGTAGCTTCCGGGGCCGCTGTCCTTCGAGAGGCCGAGACCGACGGTGGCGTTGCACTGGGGATCGAGGTCCACCAGCAGCGTGTCGTAGCCGGCGTCGGCGACGCTCGCGGCGAAGTTCACGGCCGTGGTGGTCTTACCCACGCCGCCCTTCTGGTTCGTGATCGCGAAAACGGTTCCCATATGGGTATGAAAGTAGTGGCGCATGCGGTCGGAAGCAGGCCCTTCCACCCATTTGTTCGGCCCCGAACGTAGCCTTCCTTCAAGGCTTTTTCCGCAACGAGCAGGCGCTACTGCCCACGCGGGCGCGCGAGCGGGCGCTTGCTCGCCATGCCGGCACGGCGAGGGAAGCGCTCCGGAGTGGGGCCCTGCTTGGAGTACAGATGCAGCGCTCGGCGCTGCGAGCCTCGGAACGGGCGGACCGTCAGGGGCTCCGTAGGGGCGAGACCGAGGATCTCGGCGGCCTCCGCTCCAGCGGCCTCCTCCCCCGCGTCCCGAGCGCCCTTCCAGGCGACGAGCGTCCCTCCGAGGCGCAGCAGTGGCGCCGCGTACTCCACGAGGACGGCCAGCGGCGCCACGGCCCGGACGGTAACCACGTCATAGGCGCCAGCGCCCTCGCCGGCCGCCCACTCCTCCGCGCGGTGTGGCACCGGGCGCGCATTGCCGAGACCGGCCGCGAGAGCTAGCCGCGCGATCACCTCGCACTTGCGGGACGTCGCCTCGATCAGATCCACCTCGGCGCTTGGCAGGGTCGCGGCCAGTGCCAGGCCCGGAAACCCGGCGCCGGCACCCACGTCGGCGATCCTCCGAGCAGCCGTCAACTCCTCGACGAGAAGGCCGCTCAAGCTGTCGGCGACGTGGCGATCGAGCGCAGCCGAGGGCTCCTGCACGGTCGTCGGAGGAGCGGGCTCTGCGGCGAGAGCGACCAGAAGAGCCAGCAGCCGGTCCACCGCTTCGGCGTCCAAGCCGTACGGAGTCGCGACCTTCGCGACCGTTTCACGGGAAACGGTCAGGACGAAGAGGAGGTCGACCCGACCGGGGAGACGACCAGGCGCCGCTCCGGCTCGTCGCCCTCGCTGTGCGTGTCCACATCCGTGCGATCGCGGAGGTAGAGGTGCACGACCTTCCGCTCGACCGCGCGCATCGGCTCCATCTCGACCGGCCGGCCGTAGCGCAGGGCATCGTCGATCGCGCGGTCCGCCGCCTGATGGAGAACCGCCTCGCGGCGCTCCCGGTACCCGGCGGCGTCGATCACGACCTCTTTGCGCTCACCCTTGTTGACTCGCACGATTCGCGCGGCGAGATGCTGCAGCGCGTCGATCGTGGTGCCGTGCTTGCCGATCAGGAGGCCCAGGTCCTCCCCCTCGACGGTCGCGCGCAGCTCGTCGTCCTCCTCGGTCACGTCGACCGTGGCCTGCAGGCCGAGTGACTGCACCACGCGGGTCACGACCGCGCGCAGGCGCTCGATCGGCTCCTCGGGCAGGTCGCCCGAAGCCACATCCCGCCAAGCCTCGACGTTCACCTCCGCGGCGACCCGGGCGGGCCCATCGTCGCCCTCGGAGAGGATCTGGAAGCTCACGCACTCGGCGGTGACCCCCGGGAAGCGCGGCTCGAGATCCTTCATCGCCGCCCACTTGGCCTCGCCCACCGTCTCCCCAGCGCCCTCGGCGGTCAGATCGTCGGCCGGCCGCGGGTCCTGCGTGTCCGGGCTGTCGGTCATCCGCAGCCGGGCCTCTACCGTCGGCGCCCTGAGCGCTTCTTCTTCTTGCGCGGTGAGGACGGCGGCGGCTTGGATCCGTTCCCGCCGTCGGCGGCGGCGCTTTTCTTGCTCGTGCTCGCAGCGTCAGGCTCGGCGCCGTCCGCTCCCACGAGGGCGGGCCTCGGGTAGAGCTTGCGCACGACGAGCTGCTGGCCGATCGTCCAGACGTTCGTGGTGATCCAGTACACGATCAGTCCGGCCTCGAAGTTGACGATGAAGATGACGAAGACGAAGGGCAGGGCGAACATGATCCGCTGCTGCGTCTTGTCCCCGCCGACCATCGTGATGACGCTGGCAATCAGCTGCGTCGCCACGTAGAGGACGATCAGGAAGGCCAGCACGAAGGGCTCGCCGGTCAGGTTCTGGGCAAGATCCGGGATGAAGAAGAAGCTCTCCTCGCCCTCGATGTCCGCCTTGAAGTTCGGGCTGCGCAGCAACTCGAAGAGCGCGATGAAGAAGGGGATCTGCAGCAGCAGCGGGAGGCAGGAGCCCAGGGGATTGACCTTGTTCTCCTGGTAGAACTTCATCATCTCCTGGCTGAGGCGCTGCCTGTCGTCCTTGTAGCGCTCCTGGAGCTTCTTCATCTCCGGCTGGAGCACCTGGAGCTTCTGCATCGACTTCACCGACTTGAAGGTGAGCGGCAGGATGACGATCCGGATCGTGAACGTCAGCAGGATGATCGCGAAGCCCCAGCTGTTCTCTCCGCCGCCGAGCAGGTCGTGCCAGAACGTCAGGACGTCGTCCAGGACGTCCAGGAAGGGCTGGGGGATGATCGCGATTGGTGGCATGGTCATGAGGGGCGGCGGCGAAAGAGCTTCTGATCCTCAACGAAGTCGACGCCGCCGTGACTCCACGGATTGCAACGCAGGAGGCGCCACGCGGACAGAACCAGGCCGCGCAGTATGCCGTATTGGCGGATCGCGGTGACCGAGTAGTGCGAGCAGGTGGGGTGATACTTGCAGCGTTGCGGCAGTGCGGGTGAGATCACGCGCTGGTAGAGACGGGCCGGCGCGACCGCGATGGTGCGCAGCGCGCTCACCCTTCGCCGCCGGTCTTGACCCCCGCAGCCGTCAGCGCCTCACGCAGCGCCTCCGCGATCCCCTCCTCGCCACGCTCCTCTGCGAGCGCCGCGGCGTCAGGCCTGGCGACGACGACGAAGTCGCTCCCGTCGGGCAGATCCTCGAGACACGCCGAGAACGCGTCTCGGAGCAGCCGCTTGACCCGGTTGCGGACCACCGCTCCGCCGACCTTGCGGCCCACCGAGACGCCGAAGCGAGACACGTCGTCCTCATCCCGCGCGCGAGGGAACGAGTAGACGATCAGGTAGCGGTTCGCGTGCGAGCGGCCTTCGCGAAAGACGCGATCGAAATCCCCACTGCGTGAAAGGCGGCGCCGGCTACGGCGGACGCCGCGACGGCCCTCGGCCGCGTCACCCATCGCTACACGGTGAGGCGGCGCCGGCCCTTGTTGCGACGGCGCTTGAGGATCTCACGACCGGCGCGCGAGCTCATGCGGGCACGGAACCCGTGGGTGCGGGCGCGCTTGCGCTTCTTCGGCTGGTAGGTGCGCTTCATTCAGGGCTCCGATCGAACGGCGAGTGAGTATAGGGGCCATCGGGTGTCTTCGCTCACCCGCGGCGGATCCCTCGTGACCACACCCATCCGCCAGAGGTGCGGTCTCGGCCACGAGCCTTTTCCCGCGATTTGCGAGATCCTCTCCACGGAGCGGGAAAAGGGCGCTGCACGGCCGCCGCCCGCCTGTAGACTCCGCGCCCTCCGGGGGCAAGGCGAAGTGCCCGCCCCTCCTCATCAGTTGAAGCCGAACCAGGTCCTGGAGGACCTCAATTGCCCGTGCGTGAACAGCTCGAACCGATATGGGATCGCGTACGGGACGAGCTGCGCCGCGAGGTGCCCGACTTCAAGTTCCACATCTGGATCGATCCCCTCGAGCTGGTCGGGGTCGATCAGCACACGCTTTTCGTGCAGGCGCCGGATCACATCCGCTCCTGGGTTCGCGACCGGTATCTCCCTCTGGTGAGAGCCGCGGCGGCACGCGGGTTCTCCGAGGACGCCGTCGTCGAGATCGTCGATGGCGAGTGGCAGCCCTCCGACAGCGCCAAGGCGGAGGAGCCCGGAGCGCGTCAGGCAGTCCGGGAGTCCGCGCTGAACCCCAAGTACACCTTCGAGCAGTTCGTGATCGGCAAGGACAGCCGCTTCGCCCACGCCGCGGCTCTGGCCGCCGCCGAGCTTCCCGGCCAGGCGTACAACCCGCTCTTCATCCATGGCCGGCCGGGCCTCGGGAAGACCCACCTCCTGCACGCCATCGGCAACTACGTCCAGCAGTACGGCTCAGGCCTGACCGTGAGGTACGCGACCGTCGAGCAGTTCACGACTGAGTTCGTGCAGGCCGTGCGGGCCAAGGACACCGACGAGTTCAAGCGCCGCTTCCGCAATGTCGACGTTCTCTTGTTGGATGACGTCCAGTTCCTCGCCGACAAGGCGCGCACCGAAGAGGAGCTCTTCCACACCTTCAACGAGCTCCACCGGATGGGCAAGCAGCTCGTGATGACCTCGGACCGCAGCCCCGACGAGCTCGAGGCGATCCAGGACCGCCTGGGAGAGCGCTTCGCCTCCGGGCTCGTGGTCCCGATCGAGCCGCCCGACTACCACGTGCGCCGGGCCATTCTCGAGAAGCGCGCCCGGGTTGACTCCGTCGACGCCTCCCCCGCTCTCGTCCACGAGATCGCCACCCGTGTGACGAGCAGCGTCCGTGCCCTCGAGGCCGCCCTGATCCAGGTCGTGGCCTACGCCTCGCTGCGCGGCGAGAGCCCCACCCCGGAGATCGCCACCCGCCTCCTCGAGCGCCTGGGTCAGAACCGCCGCGGCGGCAAGCCCACCGTCGAGGACGTCCTCGGAGCCACCGCCAAGAAGTTCGAGATGACCAAGAAGGACATCCTCGCCCGAGATCGCCGGCCGGACGTGGCGCGAGCCCGCAAGGTGGCCATCTACCTCGCACGCGAGCTGACCGGCAAGAGCCTGCCAGAGATCGGCAGGTCGTTCGGAGGCCGAGACCACAGCACGATCCTCGCCGCCGTCCGCAGCCTCACCGGCGACATCCAGGACGATCACGAGCTTGCCAACCTTGTGGACAGCCTGAAGCGAGAGCTCGGCGGCTCCTCGTGATGGCCGAGTGGGCTGCAAGAATCAACAGCCACCCCACAGACCGGCTTCCGCTCAATCCCCGCTCACGAGCCGGATCCCTCCCCTTCGCTCCACAAGCTCACACCCCCTACACCTTCAAGAGAGAATTGAGTAGATCCCGTTGAAGATCACCGTTTCACGCGAAACGTTCCTCGATCGCCTCGGCGTCGTCTCTCGCGGAGTCTCGACGCGCAGCGCGATCCAAACCCTCGCGGGCGTGCTGCTGAGGTTCGAGGACGGAGCGTCCGAGCTTCAGGCCACCGACACCGACCTTGGAATACGGGCCGCCGTCCAGGCGACCATCGAGCGCGAGGGCTCGGTCGTGGTGCCGGGCCGCCTGCTGCTCGACGTATCCCGCTCGCTTCCCACGGACACGGTGACCTTGGAGTACCGCCCGGCGGAGCAGGACGTTGAGGTCAAGTCCGGCCCTGCGACATTCCACCTTCGCACCCTGCCCCTCGAGGACTTCCCGAAGCTTCCCGAGCAGGGAGATGCCGGCTCTCTCTCGGTGCCGGCCGCGGCTTTCATAGAGACCGTCGGCCGTGTCGCCCGCTCAGCTTCAAGAGACGAGACGCGCCCTCACCTGACCGGAGTTCTCGTTACGGCTTCGGGCAACACGCTCCGCATGGTCGCCACGGACTCCTACCGGCTCTCGGTCAAGGAGACCGCGCTCGAGCAGTCTCTGACGGGCGAGCTCGAAGCGAACGTCCCGGCGCGGACGCTGCAGGAGTTGAGCCGCATCGCCGCGGCGGATGAGAGTGAGCACATCACGATCACGGCGCTCGAGAACCAGGTGGTGTTCACGTCGGGCAGCGTCGTCCTCTCTTCGCGCCTGGTGGAAGGTCGCTTCCCGAACTATCAGCAGCTGCTGCCCGAGGCGTATGAGCACGAGCTCCGGATCCAGCGCAGCGAGCTGCTCGACGTCGTCCGTCGCGTCGGCCTGCTGGCGCAGAAGAACGCTCCGCTGCGCCTGGCCTTCACCGACGGCACGCTCGAGGTCTCCGCTCAGACCCCCGACGTTGGTCACGCGAGCGAGTCGCTCCCCGTTCCGTTCAAGGGCGAACCACTCGAGATCGGGTTCAACCCGGAGTTCTTCCGCGACGGGCTCGACAGCGCTGAGACGGAGGAGCTGGTGCTGAAGCTGATCAGCCCCCTGCGGCCCGGGCTCATCCAGTCCGGCGACGACGGTGGGTTCATCTACCTCGTCATGCCGATCCGACTCAACGTCTAGGTGTCCGGCGGGCCGCTCTCGGTCGCCTTCGGCTGACCGTGCGCGCCACCACCCTCACAGTTCGCGACTTCCGCAGCTATGAGCGGGCGGAGGCGCCTCTGGGAGAGCGGCTGACCGTGGTCGCGGGCCCCAACGGGGCCGGCAAGACGAATCTCCTCGAGGCGATCTACTTCGGCTGCACGGGCGGCTCTCCGCGGACCTCCAACGATCGAGAGCTGATCCGCCGGGGCGCGACCACCACCAGGGTGACGATGGCCACGGAGGGCGTCGAGGGCTCGCACCTGCTCGAGGCTGCATTCCAGGTGGGCGAGCCGAAGGTCCTCCGAGTGGATGGCGCCGCGGTGGACAACCTCTGGAGCAGCGATGCGCGCCCGCTCGTGAGCGTGTTCCTCCCGGATCGCCTGGAGCTCGTAAAGGGCCGCCCGGGGTCTCGGAGAGCGCATCTCGATCAGGTCGTGGCTGCGCTCTGGCCGGCCAGGCGCGGCGCTCGCGCGGCGTACTCGCGGGCTCTGGCCCAGCGCAACGCCCTCCTTGCCCGGATACGCGGCGACGTCGCCTCCCAGGCGACGCTGGCCTCCTGGGACTCGGAGCTCGCCCGCCACGGCGCCGAGCTGATGGCCGCCCGAGCGCAGGCGATCGAGCTGCTCGCCCCTCTGTTCACCGACCGAGCGGCGCTGCTCGGCCTGCCGAACGCGGCGCAGCTGACCTACCGGCCGCGGTCCGACTCGACAGACGCGGCAGGGCTCGAAGCCGAGCTGCGCGAGCGTCGCGAGGCCGACATCCAGCGCGGCTTCACCGTGCACGGTCCGCACAGGGACGACTTCCGCCTCCTGCACGGAGACGACACCCTGCGGTCCTACGGCTCGCAGGGCCAGCAGCGGGTGGCCCTGCTCGCGCTTCTCTTCGCGGAGCGCGACCTGCTTGCCGAGCAGCGGGGCAGGCCTCCTCTGATGCTGCTCGACGACGTCATGTCGGAGCTCGACGCGACGAGGCGGGAGCTGCTGGCGGACCTCCTGCGCAAGGAGGGCCAGTCGGTCCTGACCACGACGGAGGTCGAGCACGTGCCCGGCCACGACGCGGGAGGGACCGTGATCCTCCGGGTGAGCCCGGGCTCGATCGACGTGGATGCCGGGTCGAAGCCATGAGGCGCAAGGCGCCGCGGCCACTCGCCGGCGCGCTCGACTCCTTCTCCCGCACGCACGCCCCGCAGACGCTGCTCGCACGGGTTCAGGCCGTGTGGTCGGAGGTGGTGGGGCAGGTCATCGCGGATGAGGCGCAGCCGGTCTCCGAACGCGGCGGAGCGGTCACGGTCGTCTGCCGTTCGAGCGCCTGGGCGAGCGAGTTGGAGCTGCTGGCGCCGGAGCTGCTGGACAAGCTCAACGCGGCGCTGGGCGACGCCGGCGAGGGTCCTCTCACGAAGCTGCGCACGAGGACCGGCAAGCTCCCCTGATTTTGTGCCCATTTGCAGGGATTTTCTGGAGGCGTGAGCCGTCCGGCGCGACCTCTACTCTGTTAACATCCAAGGTCGGAGTATCGGCACCTCGGCGTCGCGTTCGAACCGCGCTGCGCCGGGGTCTTCTCATGTTGGGTCGACGGAAGGCATCGCTTGGCGGACAAAGGAAAGACGCAGAGCTATGGCGCTGAGGACATCAGCGTCCTCGAGGGCCTCGAGGCTGTGCGCAAGCGACCGGGCATGTACATCGGCTCCACCGGCATCCGTGGCCTCCATCACCTGATCTACGAGGTGATGGACAACTCCGTCGACGAGGCCCTGGCCGGCGAGGCCGACACCGTCGACATCGAGATCCATCCGGACAACCGCGTCACCGTCACCGACAACGGCCGCGGCATCCCGGTGGGGATCATGGAGAAGGAGAAGAAGCCGGCCGCCGAGGTGGTCCTGACCGTTCTTCACGCGGGTGGCAAGTTCGGCGACGGCGGCGGCTACAAGGTGTCGGGCGGCCTGCACGGCGTCGGCGTCTCGGTGGTCAACGCGCTCTCGGAGCGTCTCGACCTGACGGTCTGGGTCGACGGCTTCGAGCACAAGCAGAGCTACGAGCGCGGAACGCCGATGGGCCCGCTGACGAAGGGCGAGAAGACGGATCGCCGCGGCACCAGCATCACCTTCCTGCCAGACCTCGAGATCTTCGAGACGATCGACTACGAGTACTCGACGCTCGAGACGCGATTCCGCGAGATGGCCTTCCTGACCAGGGGCCTGAAGATCACCTTCACCGACGAGCGCGGCGAGGGCTCGAAGGTCGACTTCAAGTACGACGGCGGCATCCGCGACTTCGTGACCTACCTGCACTCCCAGGGAACCAAGGAGGCGGTTCAGAAGAAGGTCATCTACATCGAGGACTCCGGCGAGGTCGGCGAGGTCGAGGTCGCGATGCAGTGGAACAACTCCTACCAGGAGTCGCTGCTCTCCTTCGCCAACAACATCAACACCCACGAGGGCGGCTCGCACCTCTCCGGCTTCCGTTCAGCCCTGACGCGGACGATCAACGCCTACGCCAAGGAGAAGGGCCTCCTCAAGGAGAAGGACGACAACCTCCAGGGCGAGGACATCCGCGAGGGGCTCACCGCGATCATCTCGGTGAAGATCGGCGACCCGCAGTTCGAGGGCCAGACCAAGACCAAGCTCGGCAACCCGCCCGTCGAGGGCTTCGTGCAGCAGGCCGTCAACAAGGGCCTCGCCGAGTTCCTCGAGGAGAACCCGCAGGACGCCAAGCAGGTGATCACCAAGGCGCTCTCCGCATCACGCGCCCGCGAGGCGGCGCGCAAGGCGCGCGACCTGACGCGGCGCAAGTCGGCGCTCGAGAACTCGACACTCCCGGGCAAGCTCGCCGACTGCTCGGTGCGCGACCCCGCGCTCGCCGAGATCTTCGTGGTGGAGGGCGATTCCGCCGGCGGCTCGGCCAAGCAGGGACGCGACCGCAACACGCAGGCCGTCCTGCCCCTTCGCGGCAAGATCATCAACGCCGAGAAGAACCGCATCGACAAGGTCCTCTCGAACAACGAGATCCAGGCGATGATCACCGCGATCGGCACGGGCATCCGCGAGGAGTTCGACATCGAGAAGGCCCGGTACCACAAGGTGATCATCATGTGCGACGCCGATGTCGACGGCGCGCACATCCGCACCCTCGTCCTGACCTTCCTCTTCCGCGAGATGCCCGCGCTGATCGAGGCCGGCTTCGTCTACCTCGCCAAGGCGCCGCTCTACAAGGTGAAGACCGGCGGGCAGGAGATCTACATCGAGAAGGAGTCGGAACTGGAGGAGGTGCTGCTGCGCGACAAGCTCGAGAAGATCGAGGTGCTCGGCCGCGGTGGCAGCGGGACGAGCTTCACCCACGCGCGCTGGCAGAAGTACGGCCGCCTGCTCAAGCAGTACGAGGGCTGGGCCTCGGCGCTGCGCGCCGAGTTCGGCCACGACACGGTCACCTTCCTCGAGGAGTCCCAGATCCTCGACGCGGGCTCGATCGACGCCTCTGCGGTCGAGGACCTGATCACCGGAGACGGGCTCGAGGACGCGCCTTTCGAGACCGAGCTGCTCTCCGGGGACGAGATCGAGCTGGTGATCCGCGTCGTGGAGAAGCTCAACGGCTCGGCCGCGACCTACAAGCTGCGCCGCGACATGTTCGGCAGGCCCGAGTACGCGAACTTCGTGCGCGTGCACAAGGAGCTGGAGGAGCTGGTCGGTCGACCGGCGTTCGACATCCGGCTCGGCCGCAAGGAGCAGACCGCGCTGTCCTTCGAGGACCTGCGCAAGAAGGTGCTCGACGTGGCCCGTGACGGAGTGGGCGTGCAGCGCTTCAAGGGTCTCGGCGAGATGAACGCCGACCAGCTCTACGACACGACGATGGACGCCGGGCGCCGGACGCTGCAGCAGGTGACCGTGGACGACGCCTTGGGCGCCGACCAGATCTTCTCGATGCTGATGGGCGACCAGGTGGAGCCGCGACGCAAGTTCATCGAGGACAACGCGACCAAGGTCGCCAACCTCGATGTGTAGCCGGAGGACGATCTAGATGACCGGAACGGAGATCCTGTCGGGCGGGAACGTCGAGCCGCGAGGGCTCGAGGAGGAGATGCGCTCGTCGTATCTCGACTACGCGATGAGCGTGATCGTCGGGCGCGCGCTGCCCGACGCGCGGGACGGCCTGAAGCCGGTCCACCGCCGCGTGCTCTACGCGATGTTCGAGGGGGGCCTGGGCCCGACGCGGCCGTACAAGAAGTCGGCGGCGACGGTCGGCGACGTGATGGCGAAGTTCCACCCGCACGGCGACTCGGCGATCTACGACACCCTCGTGCGCATGGCCCAGCCGTTCGCGATGCGCGAGCGGCTCGTGGACGGCCAGGGCAACTTCGGCTCGATCGACAACGACCCGGCCGCCGCGATGAGGTACACCGAGGCGCGCCTGACGCGGCTCGCGATGGAGATGCTGCGCGACATCGACCGCGACACGGTCGACTTCACGCCGACCTACGACGACGCCCGGCTTGAGCCGACGATCCTGCCGTTGCGCTACCCGAACCTGTTGGTCAACGGCTCGTCGGGCATCGCGGTGGGCATGGCGACGAACATGCCGCCCCACAACCTGGGCGAGGCGATCGACGCGGCGATCGCCTACATCGACAACCCGGAGATCGACGTCGCCGGGCTGATGAAGCACATCAAGGGCCCCGACTTCCCGACCGGCGGGACCATCGTCGGGTGGCAGGGGATCAAGGACGCCTACGAGACCGGCCGCGGCCGCGTGGTCGTCCGGGGCAAGGCCCACATCGAGCCGCTGCGCCAGGGCAAGGAGGCGATCATCGTCACCGAGCTGCCCTACCAGGTGTCCAAGGGCGACGGGCGCGGTGACGGCTCCGGCCTGATCAAGAAGATCGCCGAGGTCGTCAAGAACGACCGGATCAAGGAGATCTCAGACCTCCGCGACGAGTCCGACAAGTCGGGCATCCGGCTCGTGATCGAGCTCAAGCGGGACGCGATCCCGAAGGTCGTTCTCAACAACCTCTACAAGCACACGCCGCTGCAGTCGACGTTCGGCGTCAACAACGTCGCGCTCGTGAACAACGTGCCGAAGACGCTCTCGCTGCGCGAGCTGCTCGGGCACTACGTCGAGCACCAGCGCGACGTGGTCATCCGCCGCACCAAGCACGAGCTGCGCGAGAAGGAGGCCCGCCGCCACATCCTCGAGGGCCTGCTGATCGCGATCACCGACATCGACGCGGTGATCGCCCTGATCCGCGCCTCGCAGGACCCGGACGCTGCGCGTGACAGCCTGATGGAGAAGTTCGACCTGACGCGCATCCAGGCGCAGGCGATCCTCGACCTCCGCCTCCAGCGGCTCACCGCGCTCGAGGCCGACAAGCTCAAGCAGGAGCACGCTGACGTGCTCGAGCGGATCCGCGAGCTGCGCGAGATCCTCGGCGACGAGCAGCGCATCCGCGACATCATCAAGGAGGAGCTGCAGGAGATCCGCGAGGCCTACGGCGACGAGCGCCGCACGGACATCACGCACTCCGAGGACGACATCGACATCGAGGACCTGATCGCCGATCAGCAGATGGTCATCTCGATCACGAAGTCCGGCTACATCAAGTCCCTGCCGCTCGCCACCTACCGCAAGCAGCATCGTGGCGGCGTCGGCGTGCGCGGCATGGACATGAAGGACGAGGACTACATCGAGCACCTCTTCGTCTGCTCGACGCACGACTACCTCCTCTTCTTCACCAACCGCGGCAAGGTCTACCGCCAGAAGGTGTACGAGCTGCCCGAGGCCTCGCGCACGGCGAAGGGCCGCGCGCTGGTGAACCTGCTGCCGCTGCGCGAAGGCGAGTTCGTCCGCGCCGTGCTCTCCACCAGGGACTTCACCGAGGGCAAGTACCTCGTCTTCGCGACCCGCAAGGGGCAGATCAAGAAGACGGAGTTCCTCGCCTACAACACCCCGATCAAGGCCGACGGGATCATCGCCATCAAGATCCGCGACGACGACGAGCTCGTGGCGGTCCGGCGCACCAGCGGCGAGGACGACATCATCATGGTCTCGCGCTCGGGCCAGGCGGTTCGCTTCAAGGAGGGCGACGCTCGCGCGATGGGCCGCGACACCGGGGGCGTACGCGGCATGAACGTCTCCCGCGGCGACAACTGCGTGCTCGCGATGGACATCGCCCGCGACGACACGGACCTGCTCGTGGTCACCGAGAACGGCTACGGCAAGCGCACGCCGATCGCGGACTACGCGGTGAAGGGCCGCGGCGCGATGGGCGTCAAGACGATCAAGCTGACCGAGGCCAAGGGCGGTGTCGCCGGCGCGATGATCGTCCGCGACCACCAGGATCTCGTCTTCATCTCGCAGAACGGGATGGTCCAGCGCACCGGCGTCAAGGGCATCTCGCAGCAGGGCCGCGGCGCCCAGGGCGTCCGTGTGATGAACCTGCGCGAGGAGGACATGGTCAGCGCGGTCGCGCTCGTCGTGGAGGACGAGGCCGACACCGCGGCCGTCGTCGAAGGCGGGCCGGACGAGCTCGAGACCATCGTCGACGCTTCCGGGCCTACGGCGGAGTATGCCGCCGCCGAGGAGCCGT
Source organism: uncultured Solirubrobacterales bacterium (assembly GCA_963715445.1). Lineage (GTDB taxonomy): Bacteria > Actinomycetota > Thermoleophilia > Solirubrobacterales > Thermoleophilaceae > JAAYBF01. The sequence goes on along the minus strand of OY970240.1, from coordinate 1,220,909 downwards.
CAGTCGCACCCGAGGACGAGTCGCCGGAGCCGGACGAGGGTTCCTAGCGAAGGCCGCGGTTCGCGGCTACGGTGGGCCACTCGGCTCCGTTCTCGAGCAAAGTCAAGCAAGCAGCAAGCCATCCCGGGGAGGGGAATCGCAATGAAGACTCGCATCCTGGTCATCGCGGCCGCCTTGGCGCTCACTGCCGCCGCGCCGGCGTCAGCCGCCACCAACAGCTTTAGCGTGAAGCTCAAGGAGGAGGGCGCCGCGGTCGGAAAGGTCTCCTTCAAGATCAAGACGAACAAGGCCGGTGTCGCGGCGAAGGTCACCTCCATCAAGGTCACCGGCCTGAAGACGGTGTGCCTCAGCGAGGATGGCGTGAAGCCCGGCAGCCCGGTCACCGGCAAGCTCGCCGGCACCATCAAGATCAAGAAGCTGAGCTCGTCCAGCGGCAAGACGACCTACTACTTCGACAAGAGCGGTCTGAAGGTGGCCGGTTTCGTGTTCGGCTTCAGCGGCAGCCCCAACAAGAAGGGGACCAAGGTCACGAACGGCCGTCTCCAGGGCGGCGACCTCGATCCGCAGCCCCCGAGCTGCACACACCGGCCCGACGACTTCACCGCCAAGCGGAAGTAGTCGAGTCGAGCGGCGCCTCTTGCTAGTTTTTCCTCACCAGGGAAAGGAGGTGGTCCAACGTTGAGTGACAGACATTTTGGGACTCTGGAGGTGTCCGGCCGCTAGACCGGCGCACTGGACCCCGTGGGCAGAGGAGCGGAGCCCGGATCGATTGCGGAGGAGCGCAGCCCGATCGTTGATCGGGCGAGCACCGCAACGAGGCTCTCACCGGGTGAGCACCGATGCCAGGTCTAACGGAGTCCAACCGTGACACCCTCGGTGGTGGAGGCCGGGAATGGTCCCGCCGGCCAGGAAGCGCGAGCTTCCGCAGGACACCACCGGGACGGTCCAGACGGTTCATGAGGTAACGCGAGGGGCGTCCTACGGGGCGCCCCTCGTCGTTGCTGAGGGCCTATCGGCGAGGAGACGCGGTGAGCGCGGGGCGGCGGGTTAGTTCTCGCCGCCGGGCGAGTCGACCTTGGTCTCGAGCGTGTCCACCTGGCGCTCGAGCGTCGCGACATCGGACTTCAGGTCAGCTGCGTCGTCACTGGCGGCCGCGGCATCGTCGCTCGCCTGCTTCGCGTCGCGCTGCACCTTGCGCAGGCGCGAGGAGAGCTGCCCGACCTCGCCCTTCGTGGCGAGCTTCTCCATGTCGGTCCTGATCGCGTCGAGCTGGTCGTCGAGCTTCGCCTGCGTGCGCTGAACGTCCGCCTTGGTCGCGTTGTCCGCGGCGTCCTGCGCGCTCCTGGCGTCATGCGCCTCCATGTAGGCGAAGACGGCGAGGGCCGACGCGGCGAGGGCCCAGATGCTGAGCACCACCATCCAGCGGCGCACCGTGCGCAGGCCGTCGTGCTCGATGGCCTGCTCCACGGCTTCCTCCACGACCTCGACGCTCGTCTGGGGTGCCTCCGGCGAGGGAGGCGGGATGGGGGGTGTGCTGGACTCCATGGTCAGGCCGCGTGAGGCAGGTACTGCTCCCAAGCGCGTGGGATCACGGGGACCGCCACGCGAACGAAGATCGTAGAGTTGGGCACGGACGGCGGACGGCGGGGGACCATGTTCGCCTGACGCGGAAGCCGGTCTCCCTTGCGCCGGTTGCAGGGAGCGCAGCAGGTCACGACATTCGCCCAGTCGGTCCCGCCGCCCTTCGAGCGCGGGATGACGTGGTCGACGGTCAGGTTGCCGCGCTCGTCGCCGCAGTACTGGCACGTCCAGTGATCGCGCGCAAAGACGGCGCGACGGGTGATCTTGCGCCGATGGGCGTCGCGGGGAACGCGCACGTAGGTCTTGAGGCGAATCACCATCGGGCGCGGGAGGGTGAGGTTCTCGGCGTGCAGCGCCCACTCGCCGCGCTCGAGGAGCTCGGCACGCTCCTTGAGCAGCAGCACCGCGGCGCGCCGGACCGTGCACACGTTGATCGGCTCGTACGAGGCGTTGAGCACCAGCACTCGGCCGGACGATCCTCCGCGCCCACCGGACCGGCCGTCCGGCGGCGCGCTTGGTGGGGCTGGGTCGTCCTCGCCAGCCTTGGCCTCTGATCCCGCTGCAGAGCGCACCGCCACGGTTCGCTGAGTGTAGCGGCCGTCAGGAGGGGTTCGCCAAGGCGACGGGGTAGGAGCCCAGCACGCGCAGGGTCTCGACCCGCTCGCCGAGAGCCGCGAGCGCCGACGCCACCGGCTCGTCTTCGACGTGCCCTTCGAGATCGGCGAAGAACATGTAGTGGCCGAGGCGAACGCGGCGGGGGCGCGACTCGATCTTCGTCAGGTTGATGTCGCGCTCGGAGAACTCGCGCAGCACGGAGACGAGCGCGCCCGGGGACTCGTCGTTGAACCCCCAGAGGACGACTGAGGTCTTCGCCTCGCCCTCCACCCGGCTCGGAGCGCTCTCGGCCCTGGCGAGCCAGACGAAGCGGGTCACGTTGTCGGCCCGGTCCTCCGTGCGCTCCACGAGGACCTCGCCGCCGTAGATCTCCGCCGCGAGCCGCGAGCCCAGCGCGGCCCAGGGGGCGTCGGCGCCGGTCACGGCGCGGACCGCCTCGGCGGTCGAGGTGGCCGCCACCAGCTCCACCGCGGGCAGCCGCTCGCGCAGGAAGCCGGCGCACTGGCCGATCGCCTGGGGGTGCGAGAGCACCCGCTCGAGGGCGCTGAGGTCCGTCTTGCCAGAGGCGATCAGGTGGTGGTGGATCGGGTACACGGTCTCGGCGACGATCCGCACGTCGGTCGCCTCCCCGGCCAGCGCGTCGAGCGTGGCCGCCACCCCGCCCTCGAGGGAGTTCTCGATTGGCACGACCGCCTTCTCCACATCGCCCTGCTGCACGGCCATCACGGCGTCGCGCACGGTCGCCATCGGGACCTGCTCCACCGGCTCCGGGGCGGATGCGCGCAGCGCCTCGTCGGTGTGAGTGCCCGCGGGGCCGAGGTAGGCCACTCGCTGAGGCGCCATCTCAGCCGTCCGCCGGTTGCGGATCGTCGCTCGCGAGGGCGGCTTCGATCGCCTGGCGCTCCTCGGGGGAGAGCTCGAGATCGGACTCTCCGTGAACGATCCGCTTGACGTACACGCGGGCGTTCTCGCGGTGGAGGATCGACGACAGGACGAGGCCGGACTGCGTCGAGTCGAGCAGCGCCACCGAGCTGGACTGGTGACCGGACATCTCGCCGTACGCGTCGTAGCGCACCAGCGAGCGGTGGGTCACGGAGCCGTCGAGGCGCCGCTCGGCACCGGCCATCCGGGTGTCGATCCGCGAACCGCTCTCCTCGACCCAGTCGCGCAGCTCGAGGAAGGCGCGCTCCAGGCGAGCCGCCTGCTCCACGAGGTCGCGCTCACCGGCATCGCCGAGCACCGTCCGCTGATCGGCCCGCAGTCGCCGCAAGCGGACGGCGAGCACGATCGAGAGGGCCAGCGCTACGAGCGCAACGCCTCCGGCGATGAGGGCGACGAGGCCCTCGGTCGTGCTCAGTCCTTCCACCAGCCCCAGCCTATCGGCGGCTACGACGTGAAGATGACGCTGAACTCCGCCACGTTGTTGTCCGTCTTCTCCTCGCCCGGCACCGCCTCGACCTCGACCCGGACCGGCACCTGCTCGCCGGTGGGCGGGCGCTGCCCCAAGGGCACGTCGACCGTCTTCGTCTCGCCGGCGGCGATCGTGTCGAGCACCTTCTCGAGCTCGATCGGGTCGCTGTCGCCGACCGTCACCGTGACCTTCACGTCGACCTCGGTGTTCTCGCCCTGGTTGGCGACCTGCACCTGGAAGGCGAGATCGTCCGAGACGGTGACGCTGGTCGAGCCCCCGGGCGTGAGCGTCTGGTCGGCCAGGGTCACCGTTCCGACGCCGTTGCCGTGCAGGCCGGGGGCGGCCTCGCCGTCACCCCCGCCGCCGAGCTGGCTGACGCGACTGGCGACCTCGGAGGGCTGGAGCCAGGTCACGTCCGGAAGGAACTGGCTGTTCGTGACCTTCTGGGAGATGCCCTCGTCCTTGAGCGCGCGCTCGGTGAGCGGCTGGAAGCGGCGCAGGTAGATCTGATCGCTGGCCAGGAAGGGGCGCATGTTGAAGGCGAGGCTGGTGGCGGCACCGCCTCGCTGCTCGTCACCCGCGATCGCCGTCGGGATCTCGTCGGCAATCGCGTTGATGCCGTCGTGGCGGAAGTCGAGCACCTCCACGAGGTAGCCGTGCGCGGTCTCGAGCTCGCCCGGCGGGTCGAGGCCGCGGGCGCGGTCGACGAGCTGGGCCGCCTGTCCCCGGTATCCGTTGAGGGCGTTGGCGATCTCCACCTCACCCGTGCCGGCGGAGCCCTCGAGCAGGCCGAAGAGCACCTTGCTCTGCTGGTTCGACTCCCCGACGAGCGCTTCCGCATCGCTGACGTAGTCCCGCATCGCGCTCTCCTTGCGCGAGTCGAGACAGCCGCGAACCCCGAACACCAGGAGGAGCAGCAGGACGAAGGTTGCGCCTGCGGCGAGCGAGCGCCTTACCATCAGGGTTTGGCGGTCGGTCGATGACCCCGACTGGGGTCTTAGGCGGGCCGGGCGAGCACGGCCGGCTGCTGGCTGGTCCGGTTCGTCGAACAAGGACAGAATCGCTTCTCGCTTAGGGGCCCTACTAGCCGAGAAGTATGACCTCTCCACCGGTTGTCCTCTTTTTTGGTGTCCGGTCGGAGCCGGCAGGGGCCTCACCGCAGGGGCCGAATTGAGAACCCAGATGAGTAGGTCGCAAACCACGCTTCGCATGACCGAGGGTGCTCCCACGGAGCGTCTCGGCGGGCCGTCAGGGCCCCGCGTGGTGCTGGGCCGCTACCGGCTGGAGGAGCGGATCGGGTCCGGTGGGTTCGGGGTGGTCTGGCGGGCGCACGACGAGCGCCTGCAGCGCGACGTGGCGGTCAAGGTGGTGCCGGGGGACGGCGACGACCCCGAGCGAGCGCGCGTGGAGCGCGAGGCGCTCGCCGCGGCGCGGCTCAACCACCCGGGGATCGTTGCGCTCTACGAGCTGGGCCACGACGAGCACGACGCCTATCTGGTCTCGGAGCTGGTCGACGGCGCGACGCTGGCGGAGCTGGAGCGCGAGCGCGCTCTCTCCGATCGGGACATAGCGCGCATCGGGGCAGCCCTGTGCGAGTCCCTGGAGCACGCGCACGCACGCGGGGTGGTCCACCGCGACATCAAGCCCGGCAACGTCATGGTCCTCGCCGAGCCCGCCGCCGGTGCGGGCTTCGCGAAGCTGACCGACTTCGGGATCGCGAGCCTGGCGGCGGGAGAGACGCTCACGGCCACCGGCGACGTGGTGGGGACGCTCGCCTACATGGCTCCTGAGCAGGCCGAGGGCCGCCAGGCGTCCGCGGCCTCGGACGTCTACTCGCTCGCGCTGACCCTCTACGAGGCGTGGACGGGCACCAACCCGGTCCGCGCGGCGAGCCCGGCGGCGACCGCGCGCCGCGTCGGGCAGCCACTGGCCCCGCTGCGCGCGCGCCGGCCCGAGCTTCCCCCGGCGCTGTGCGAGGTGATCGACGCCGCGCTTGACCCCGACCCGGCCTACCGGCCCTCGCCGGAGGAGCTGCGCACCGTGCTGCGCGAGTCCGAGGGCGCGCTCACCGAGGAGGGCGGCCTGGTGGAGCCGGAGACGCTCAGGCGCTTCGGGCTCACCTCGGTGAGGTCGCACACGCGGGCGACGCGGCTCCTTCCCAGGATGGGCGGCGGGCAGTTGACCGAAGAGGGAGAGCGCGCCACTCCTCTGACTCGAGGCATCGCCGAGCGCTCCGCGGCGGGGCTCGCCGCGGGCGCACTCGTCCTGGCGGCGCTCGAGGGCCTCGGGCCGACGCCCCCGTTCTCCACGATTACGGCGGCGGCCGTGACGGTGCTGGCCGTAGCCCTGCTGCCGCGCATCGGCTGGATCGCCGCCGCGCTGGGCGTCGGCGCCTGGCTCGCGTCGCCGGAGGCCGGGCGCGAGGGCACCGCGCTCGTCCTCACCGCCGCGCTGCTCCCGATCCCCGTCCTGCTGCCGCGCGCGGGACTCCTCTGGTCGGCGCCCGCGCTGGCGCCGCTGCTCGGCACGATCGCCCTCGCCCCGCTCTTCGTCGCGATCGCGAGCTTCGCGGCCACCGCCACGCGCCGGGCCGGCCTGGCGGCCGCGGGCTTCCTGTGGCTCGCCCTGGCAGAGGTGCTGACCGGGGACTCGCTGTCCTTCGGCCCACCAGACGGCGCGGCCCCGCGCCCCGGCTGGGAGGGCTCGGTCGTGGATGCCGCCGGAGACGCCCTGGCACCGCTCGTGACCACCCCCGCGCTGCTGCCGGCGCTGGTCTGGGCGGCCTTCGCCGTCGCGCTTCCGCTCGTGGTCCGGGGGCGGTGGCTCGCCCTCGACGCGCTCGGGGCGACGGGGTGGGCGATAGGCCTCTTCGTAACGCTCGGCGCGTGCGGGGACCTGCTGTCGGGCACGACCGGGCCGGGAGCGGCCCGCGGGATGCTCGTCGGGGTCGTTCTGGCGGCACTGCTCGCCGTTGCGGCAAGGCGGCTCGTCCCGCCCGCGGACGTCGAGGACCAAGAGGCCGCACTACCCTGATGAGCGCGATCCGATGAGTGTGCTGAGAAATCTCGAAGCCAAGCTGGGCGGCCTCGTCGAGGGGGCGTTCAGCCGCGCGTTCAAGTCCGGTGTCGAGCCGGTCGAGCTGGCGCGCAAGCTGGCGAAGGAGATGTCCGAGGCGAAGACCGCCTCGGTGTCCCGCGTGTACGTGCCCAACCACTATCGGATCTTTCTCTCCGAGGCGGATCGCGAGCAGTTCGCCAGCTACGAGCTGGCGCTTCGCAAGGAGCTTTCCGACTACCTGCTCGAGCACGCCCGGGCGGAGGGTCTCTCCCTGACGAGCCGGCCCGCTGTGGAGCTCATGACCGACGACCGCCTCGCGCTCGGCGAGTTCGGCATCCAGGCGCAGCTGCTCACCTCGGACGAGGTCGTCGAGGACGTCGGCGACGCCGCTCCCTCGCAGGGCGACTACGGCCACACGATGGTCTACTCGCCCGATCGTGCCGCGCGGGTGCTGGAGCCCGAGCCGCAGGCCCGCAGGCCCGGCGTGCGGGCCGTGCTAGCCGGCCGCCACGGCCGAACGGTCCTCGGCGGGGATCGCGTCGTGGTCGGCCGCAGCCGCGACTGCGACGTGGTCGTGGACGACGCGAACGTCTCCCGCCGCCATGTCGAGCTGGTTCAGGACGGCTCCGGCTGGCGGGTGGTCGACCTCGGCTCGACCAACGGGGTCAAGGTCAATCGCCGCCGGGTAGAGCAGGCGCCGCTGCGCTCCGGCGACCGGATCACGATCGGGGTCACCGACCTCGACTTCGAGCTCGAGTAGGGAGGGAGGAGCACCATGGACGAGCCGCTTGCGGTAGCACTGAAGTTCGCCTTCCTGGCGGTGCTCTACCTGTTCCTCCTGTGGGTCGCGCGGAGCGCGATGCGGGACCTCGCGCGCGGCGCCGGCCCGGTGGCGGCGTCCGAGCCGAGCGATCCCGGCGGGCCGGCCCGCCTGCGCGACGAGCCGGTCGGCGGCGGGCTGCTGGGGCTCGTCCATCCCCGCCTCGAGGTGATCGCCGCGCTCGGCCACGAGCCGGGCACGGTGTTCGACATCGCCGACGGGGCTACGCTCGGCCGCTCGGACCATGCCGAGATCCGCGTCGACGACGCCTTCGCCTCCTCGGCGCACGCGCGGATCTTCTCCCAGGGCGACTTCATGCACATCGAGGACATGGGGTCGACGAACGGGACCTATCTGAACGGCCGCCAGCTGCGCGGCGTCGAGCGGCTCAAGATGGCGGACGTCGTCCGAATCGGCGACAGCGAGTACCGCTACCAGGAGTAGTGATGGCCTTGCGCGTGGTGGAGCAGGCAGGCCTGACCGACGTCGGGCGCCAGAGGGAGGCGAACGAGGACAACCTCGTGCTCGCGTCGCCGGTGTTCGCGGTCGCGGACGGCATGGGCGGCGCCCGGGCGGGAGAGGTGGCCTCGCGACTCGCGGCAGAGGCGTTCGCTGAGGCACGCGACCTCTCGGCCACGCCGGAGGGCCAGCTCACCGCGGTCGTGCAGGAGGCGAACCGCCGGATCTTCAGCCTCTCCCAGCGCGACGAGGCGCACCGCGGCATGGGCACCACCCTCACGGCGGCTCTCGTCTCGGGCGGCAGCGTCAGCATCGGACACGTCGGCGACAGCCGCGCCTACCGGCTGCGCGGGGCGATCCTCGAGCAGCTCACGCACGACCACTCGCTCGTGGCGGAGCTGGAGCGATCGGGCCAGCTCACCCCGGAGGCCGCCGAGCGCCATCCGCAGCGCTCGATCATCACGCGCGCGCTCGGGCCGGAGCCCGAGGTGCTCGTGGACACCCACACCCACCCCGCGCGCGAGGGAGACGTCTACCTGCTCTGCTCCGACGGCCTCACCGGGATGGTCTCCGACGACGAGATGGCGGCGCTGGTGCGCGCCTCCGCAACGCTCGAGGAGGCCGCAGCGGCGCTCGTGAAGGCCGCCAACCAGAAGGGCGGCAAGGACAACATCACGGTCGTCCTCTTCCGTCTCGCGGAGGGCGAGGAGGGCCTGGAGGACCGCGCGCACGCCGACGAGACGATCCATCAGGGCCTGACGGTGGACGATGTCCAGACCGCGGTCCGGGAGCAGGAGCGAGCGGCCTCTCGCTCGCCGCGTCCTCCCTCGACGGCCCGATCTCGGCGCGCCCCCGCGGCGCGCCCGTCGGGGAAGGTGCGCATCCGGCGGGGAATCGCCGCGATCGTGACGCTCGCCGCCGCGGCCGCGCTCGTGGTGGGGGTCTACCTCGGCGGCCGCGAGGTCTACTTCGTCGCCACCGACGAGGACGGTCTGGTCACGGTCTATCGGGGGCTGCCCTACGAGCTGCCGCTCGGCATCGACCTCTACGAGGAGGAGTACCGCAGCGGCGTTCCCGCGCAGGCGATCCCGAGCGCGCGCCGCGAGCGCGTGCTCGACCACGAGTGGCGCAGCCGTGCCGACGCCGAGGACCTCGTCCGCCAGCTCGAGCGCGGCTCGCTGGATCCCGGGCTGGCGTCGCCGTGAGCGCGCGGACGCGCGAGCTCTTCGGCCTCGTGCCCGTGTCGCTGCTCGTCACGGCGGGCTTCGCGGCGGTTCTCCTCTCGCGCACGCAGGACGTCAACGACCTGACCGCCACCTACGGCGTGATCTTCCTCGGCCTGTGCGTGCTCGCGCACCTCTTCATCCGGGTGCGCCTGCCCGACGCGGACCCCTACCTGTTCCCGCTCGGGGCGCTGCTGGCGGCCTTCGGGCTGGTGATGATCTACCGGATCGACGCCGAGCTGGCGCGCGAGCAGGCGCAGTGGTTCGTGATCGGCCTGACCCTCTTCTGCGCGACGATCGTCTTCCTGCCCGACCACCACGTGCTCGAGCGGTATCGGTACACGATCGCCGCGGCGGGGATCGCGCTGCTGATGCTGCCGCGCGTGCCGGGGATCGGCGCCCAGGTCCACGGCGCCTTCCTCGCCGTCAAGGTCGGCCCGATCCAGTTCCAGCCCGCCGAGTTCGCGAAGCTCGCGATCATCGTCTTCCTGGCGAGCTATCTGCGCGACACGCGCGATGTGCTCGTGCGGGCACGGCAGCACCCGCTCGGGCCGGTCAGCCAGGCGCTGCTCTACGGGATCCCCGCGGTCGTCGTGGTGCTGATCGTCATGGCGCTCGACCTGGGCCCCTTCGCCGCGGTGCTGCTCGCCGTGTTCACGGTCTCGGCCGTGTCCCTCGTCCGGGAGCGGCCCTCGCTCAAGCACTTCGGCCCGCTGCTCCTGATCTGGGGCCTGGCGATGATCCTGCTGGTGTTCATCCGCGACCTCGGCAGCTCGCTGATGTTCTTCGGCGGCTTCCTGGCGCTGCTCTACGTCGCCACCTCGCGGCTCTCGATAGTCGGCGCCGGCGCGACGCTCTTCCTCGGCGGCGCGGCCTACTTCGCCACCACGGTCAGCCACGTCGAGCAGCGCGTCGACACCTGGCTGGACCCGTTCGACCGGACGCTCTACGAGGCGGACGGCGGCAGCTTCCAGATCGCCCAGTCGCTGTTCGCCCAGGCCGACGGCGGTCTCTTCGGCCAGGGGTTCGGCCAGGCGCTGCTCGAGCTGCCCGGCGGCGGGACGATCCTGCCGGCGGCGCACACCGACCTGATCTACGCGGTGATCACCGACGAGCTGGGCCTGTTCGGCGCCTCCGGGCTGATCCTCGTCTACCTGCTGTTCGTGGCGCGCGGCTTCAAGACGGCGCTGGTGGCGGGGGACGACTTCTCGAAGCTGCTGGCCACCGGCCTCACGGCGGTGTTCGCTCTGCAGGTGTTCGTGATCGTCGGCGGCGTGACCAAGGTGATCCCGCTGACGGGCGTGACGCTTCCCTTCGTCTCCTACGGAGGCAGCTCGATCCTGGCGAACATGGTGCTGCTGGCGCTGCTGCTGATGGTGTCCGATCACGCCCGCCGCGGCCGCGGCAGGATCGCCACCGGAGGGCTCGTATGAGCGGGTGCCGCGCATGAACCGCCAGATCGTCCAGCTGTTCGGGCTGACGCTGGTCCTCTTCGGGATCCTGATCGCGTTCACGTCGCGCTGGACGGTGTTCGAGGCGGAATCGCTCGAGGACCAGGCGCTCAACAAGCGGCCTCTGATCGAGCAGCAGCGGGTGCCGCGCGGGCTGATCCTCGCCAGCGACGGGGAGACCGTGCTGGCGCGCAGCGATCCCCGCGGAAAGGGCGCGCGGCGGACCTACGTGCGCACCTACCCGCTCGGCGACCTCTTCGCGCACGCCGTCGGCTACTCGTTCATCGACGTCGGGGAGACGGGGATGGAGAAGTCGCGCAACGACGCGCTGACCGGCGACCTGAACGAGTTCGGGACGATCTTCCGGGAGCTTCAGAGCCAGAAGCGCGAAGGCGACGACGTCGTGACGACACTCGATACCGACGGTCAGCGCGCGGCTTACGACGCGCTCGCCGGGCGGCGCGGCTCGATCGTCGCGCTCGAGCCGGCCACGGGGCGCGTGCGGGCGATGGTCTCCTCGCCGGGCTACGACCCGAACCGGATCCAGGAGGACGCCTACAGCAGGGGGCTGAACACAGACCGGACCAACCGCCCGATCACCAACCGCGCGGTTCAGACCAACTACCAGCCCGGCTCGACTTTCAAGGTGGTGACGGCCGCGGCTGCGCTCGACTCCGGCAAGCTGACGCCGGACTCGATCGTCGACGGCTCCTCGCCTCAGACGATCAGCGGCGTCCCGCTCAACAACTCGGGCAACACCGACTACGGGCCGATCAGCTTCACCGATGCGCTCACCTTCTCGGTCAACACGGTCTTCGCGCGCGCCGGCGAGCAGGTGGGGTCGAAGACGATGGTGGACTACATGAAGCGCTTCGGCTTCTACGACGACCCGCCGCTCGACTACCCCGAGGGCGAGATGCTCGCGAGCGGCGTGCGCAACTCGTCGAACCAGCTCGTCGAGGACGGGTTCGACATCGGGCGTGTGGCGATCGGCCAGGGCGGCGCGGAGGGTCAGATCCAGGTGACCCCGCTCCAGATGGCCATGGTCGCGGGCACGGTCGGCAACCAGGGGAAGCTGATGCGCCCCCGGCTGACCGATCGGATCGTGGGCAAGGACGGCCGCGTCGAGGAGCAGATCGAGCCCGCCGAGCAGTCCCAGGTGATGTCGCCCGAGGCGGCCGGCCAGCTCGCGCAGATGATGAGCAACGTGGTGGAGGAGGGGACGGGCACCCAGGCTGCGCTGGAGGGAATCCCGGTGGCCGGCAAGACCGGCACCGCCGAGGTTCGCGCGGGGGAGCTCAATCAGGTCTGGTTCATAGGCTTCGCGCCCGTGGAGAACCCGCAGATCGCCATCGCCGTGACGCTCGAGGACCAGCCGCCCGGATCCTCCGGCGGCCGTGACGCCGCGCCGCTCGCCGCCCAGGTGCTCCAGACCCTGGTGGGGGGACTGTGAGCGAGTTCTCCGACGGGACGATCGTCGACGGCCGCTACCGGATCGTCCGCCGCATCGGCTCGGGCGGCATGGCCGACGTGTACCTGGCCGAGGACACCCATCTCGGGCGCGAGGTTGCGCTGAAGGTCCTCCATCGCCGCTTCGCGCAGGACGCGGAGTTCGTGGAGCGCTTCCGTCGCGAGGCCAAGGCCGCGGCCGGCCTCCAGCACCCGCACGTGGTCGGGGTCTTCGATCGTGGCGAGCACGACGGCACCTACTACATCGCGATGGAGCACCTGTCCGGCCGCACGCTCAAGACGATCGTGGCGACGGAGGCCCCGCTCGACCAGCTGAGGGTGATCGACCTCAGCGTGCAGATCCTCCAGGCGGCCGCCTTCGCCCACCGGCACGGCGTGATCCACCGGGACTTCAAGCCGCACAACGTGATCGTCGACGCGCAGGACTCCGCGAAGGTCACGGACTTCGGCATCGCGCGCGCCGGCGCGTCGGAGATGACGGAGACCGGCTCGATCATGGGCACCGCCCAGTACCTCTCGCCCGAGCAGGCGCAGGGGCAGCCCGTGACGGCCGCCTCGGACGTCTACTCGATCGGGGTGATGCTCTACGAGATGCTCACCGGGCACCTGCCGTTCGACGGCGACAGCGCCGTGTCGATCGCGCTCAAGCACCTCTCGGAGCCGCCGCCTCCGATGTCGCGCGAGGGCCTGCGCATCGAGCCGAACCTCGAGGCCGTGGTGCTCGGGGCGCTGGCCAAGGACCCGGCGGCCCGCTGGCAGTCGGCGGAGGACCTCGCGGCCGCGCTCGAGGCGTGCCGGCCCTACGTGCAGGCGATGATGGAGGGAGCCGAGCCGAGCCAGGCCACGGCGGTGTTCGCCGCTGTGCCGCCGCCGGCCGACGAGGCGCCCGCCGAAGAGGACGAGGGCCTGTCGAGGTGGCCGAAGATCGCGCTGGCGCTCCTGACGCTGGCGCTGCTCGCCGTACTGGCCTGGACGTTCACCCGCCCCGAGCAGATCGACCTGCCGAAGGTGGTGGGGATGGACCTCAGCGATGCGCGCGTGAAGCTGGACCGCGCCGGGTTCGAGAACATCGAGGTGCAGCGCGAGCGCTCGCTGGCGCCGACCGATCGCGTTCTCGGCCAGGACCCGGACCCGGGGGAGCAGGCGGCGCGCACCGACACGATCACGCTCAACGTGTCGGGCGGGCCCGGCGAGGTGATCGTGCCTTCGGTCAGGGGCCTCTCGCGCAAGCGGGCGCTGGAGGAGCTGCGCGACTCGGACCTGAAGGTGACGGTCGATCTGCGCCCCTCGGACAGCTTGAGCAGCGGTCTCGCGATCGGCAGCTCGCCGCGGGCGGGGACCGAGGTCGACCGCCGCTCGCAGGTGAGGCTCTTCGTCAGCTCCGGCCCGGAGCAGATCGAGGTGCCCGACCTCGTCGGGCTGTCGGAGGGATCCGCGACGTCGCGCCTCGACGATCTGGGCCTGACCTACAACATCACCTCGGAGGAGTCGGACGAGCCCGAGGGCGAGGTGATCGAGCAGACGCCCGCGGCCGGAACGCTGGTGGACGGTGAGGAGACGATCTCGCTGACCATCGCCGAGGCGGCCGAGCAGGTCACCGTCCCCGATGTCAGCGACCTCCCCGAGCGGGAGGCCACCCGCGTGCTGCGCGGCGCCGGCCTGTCGGTCGCCACGCGCGATCGGAGCGTCACCGATCAGGCCCTCGACGGGGTCGTGCTGGAGCAGCGGCCGGCGGGTGGGGGCGAGGCCGACGAGGGAAGCGACGTGGTGATCGTCGTGGGCCGCTTCGAAGAGCCGGCTCCCTCCCCGCCGACCGATCCGCCGGGCGGCTCTCAGTGAGGGTCGCGGTCCTCGGCGGCGGCCGCTCGAGCGAGCACGAGGTCTCACTCGAGTCGGCGGCGTCGGTCCGCGTCGGCCTCGAGCAGGCGGGGCACGAGCCGGTGAAGGTGGAGATCGCCCGCGACGGGCGCTGGACCCACGACGGCGCTCCCGTGCCGCTCGAGCCGGGAGCCGGCCTGATGGGCTGCGACGTGGCCTTCCCGGCCCTCCACGGCCCCTACGGCGAGGACGGGGTGGTCCAGGGCCTGCTGGAGGCGCTCGACATCCCATACTGCGGCGCGGGAGTCCTCGCGAGCGCGGTGTGCATGGACAAGGTCCTGTTCAAGGACGTCATGGCCGCGGCCGGCCTGCCGCAGGTCGACTACGTGGCGATGCGCGAGGGGGATCCGCTCGACCGCGTCGCGCGCCTCGGCCTGCCGGTGTTCGTGAAGCCGGCCCGGCTCGGCTCCTCCGTGGGAATAGCCAAGGTCTCCAGCCCCGATGAGCTCCCTGCGGCGCTCGCCGGTGCGTTCGAGCACGACCCGCTGGTGATCGTCGAGGCGATGGCGCACGGGCTCGAGATCGAGTGCTCGGTGCTCGGCAACCGCGACCCCGAGGTGTCGGTCCTCGGCGAGATCGAGATCGACGCGGACTGGTACGACTACGAGACGAAGTACACGCCGGGGAGGATGCGGCTGGTCGTGCCGGCGCGGCTGTCCGAGCAGGCCTCCGGGCGCGTCCGGGAGCTCGCCGTGGATGCCTTCCGGCGCGCCGGCTGCGCCGGGATGGCGCGCTGCGACTTCTTCGTGGAGGAGGGCGAGGACGAGCCGCGCGTGCTGATCAACGAGCTCAACACGATCCCCGGCTTCACCGCCACGAGCGTCTTCGCGAAGCTCTTCCAGGAGAGCGGGCTGCCCTACCCGGAGCTGCTGGACCGCCTGCTGGGCCTGGCGATCGAGCGCCACCGCCACGAGCGCTCGTACCGCGCCTGACGACTAGCGGAGCAGCCTGAGCTCCTTGATCTCCGCCTTGCCTCCCTCGGGGAGGACGGTGATCCAGACCAGGTAGTAGCGGAACTCGGCCCCTGAGAGCTGGAGCGGGATCTCCTGCTCCTGGCCCACGCTGACGTCGTTGCTCACCTTGGTCCAGCCGCCGATGTCGTCGGGCACCTCGTTCGCGGCGTAGACCGTGGCCGCGAAGCCGGGAGTCGCCGTGTCCACGTCGAGCCTGCGGGCGGCCACCGGAGAGCTGGCGTCTAGGTAGATCCCCGCCCCGTCCTTGCCGACCGACTGGAAGTCGCCCTGGTAGCGCTCGGTGTCCCAGACGGTGGTCGGGAGGCCGTCGATCGCGAACTGGGTCGCGTCGGAGGACTCCTCCTCGTCGCCCTGCGGGTCGTAGTCGGTGGCGGCGTCGCTCGGGAGCCGCACCTGGGTGAGGCCGCTCGGCGCCGCCTTCCCGGCGTTCCCGGCGCCCCGCTCGGTGCGTGTGGCGAAGAAGGCGACGGCTCCGGCGCTCAGCAGCGCGACCGCGATCACGGAGAGCATCCAGCGGCGCGGGCGGCGCAGCCTCAGCGGGGCGAACTCTGTCGTCTCACCGGTCAGCGCCTGGAGCACGGTGGTCGCCTCGCCGGTCGTCTCCCCCGCACGGGCGGCTTCGATCCCGAGCGCCTGCTCGAGGTCGTGGACGAACGCGTCGACGCTCGGGTAGCGGTTCCCGAGCTCCTTGGCGGTCGCCCGGTCGACGATCGACGCGAGCGCCGAGGAGATGTCCGGACGTATCTGCTGCACGTCGGGCATCTGCTCCCGCACGTGCTTCATCGCCACCGCCACCTGGCTCTCGGCCTTGAACGGCGGCTCGCCGGTGAGCATCTCGTAGAGCACGATGCCGAGCGAGTAGACGTCCGACTGCTCGGCGACCTCCTGGCCCAGCGCCTGCTCCGGCGACACGTAGTCGGTGCTCCCGAGCACCCTCCCGGTGGCCGTCAGGCCGTGAGCCTCGAGCGATCTCGCGATGCCGAAGTCCGTGACCTTCGCGCGCCCCTCCAGGTCGATGAGCACGTTCTGCGGCTTGACGTCTCGGTGCACCAGCCGCTCGCTGTGGGCGGCGGAGAGGGCGCGTCCGATCTCGATCGCATATGCGACGGCCTCCACGACGGGCAGGCGCCCCATGCGCCGGATGTACTGCTTGAGGGTCTCGCCCTCCACGAACTCCAGCACGATGTACGGGGTCCCGCCGTCCTCGCCGAAGTCGATGACGGTCACCACATGGGGGTGGTTGAGCCGGGCCACCGCCCGCGCCTCGCGCCGGAAACGCTCGAGCTGATCCGGATCGGAGGAGATGTCCCGGTGCATCAGCTTGATCGCCACCCACCGCTCGAGCGTGGGGTCGAATGCCCGGTAGACCGTGGACATCCCACCGGAGCCGATCTGCTCTTCGAGTCTGAAGCGGTCGTTGAGGAGGGTGCCGATCACTGGTACGTATTGTGGGCCTTCAGATGGCTGTTGGAGTCAGGCTCATAACGGATCCTGCCTGCGTCTGGTCGTGGGCGTTCGAGCCCGTGGTCCGGGGCCTGATGGTTGAGTTCGGCGAGGACCTCGAATGGACCTTCGTGATGGGAGGCCTGGCCCGCGAGTACGGAGCTGACGCAGGCTGGGGCTCGGGTGGCGGTGAGGCCGGGATGGTCCAGCATTGGCTCGAGGCGACCGACGAGTCGGGGATGCCCACGGACCCGCTCGCCTGGGCCGAGGACCCGCTCGGATCGACCTATCCGGCGTGCATGGCGGTCGAGGCCGCGAAGGAGCAGGGCCGCGACGCCGCTTACGGCTACCTGCGCGCGCTGCGCGAGGGGATCTTCTGTCGCCGGCGCAGGCTCGACACCACCGAGGCGCTGGTCGAGGAGGCGCGCAGAGCCGGGCTGGACGTGGAGCGCTTTCGCTCCGACCTCGGCTCGCAGGTGATCGCCGAGGCGTTCCAAGCCGACCTCGACGAGTCGCGCGAGGTTCCGGATGTGGTTCGCCGGGCCGACAAGGTCCGCTGCTCGGAGGCGATTGGGGAGGAGCGCGTCCCGTTCCCCACGCTGCGGTTCACCGGGGCCGACGGAGAGGACCACTGGACCTGCGGCATTCGCCCGCTGGACTTCGTGCGCGATGCCGCGCTGGCCGCCGGGGCGCGGCCGATCGGCGACCCGCGGCCTGACGTGCTCGCCGCGCTGCGCCGCTTCGGCTGGATGGCCGTCCCCGAGCTGGTGGCCGTCTGCGACCTTCCGGCGTCGGAGGTCGAGGCCGAGCTCGCGCAGCTGGCGCTGGACCTGCGGGCACGGCCCGAGGCGGTGCTGGCCGGCAGGCTGTGGGAGGCCGTCTAGAGCTGGGCGAAGCCTGTGCCGGCGCGACCTTCGAGCCCGACGAACGGCAGCTCGACGACACCGGTGCGATCGGTCGCCGTGCCGATCACGCGGGTGCCGGGATGGCGTGCGGCGAGCACCTCCACCGCCTCGTCGGCCTGGCTCGCCGGCACGACGCAGGTGAAGCCGCAGCCCATGTTGAAGACCTCGTACATCTCCGCCGCCGCGGCGGCGGAGCGCGCCGAGACGAGCTCGAGGATCGGCGGCACCGGCAGCGGCTCGTCGATGCGGTAGCCGACCTGGGCGTGCAGCCGCAGCAGGTTGAGCAGCCCGTCGCCGGTGATGTGGGCGAGGCCGCGGACGTCGACTGCGGAGGCGAGCAGGTCACGCACGGCGCGCACATAGATCACCGTGGGCTCCAGCAGGGCGTCGCCGACCGTCGACCCGCCGAGCTCGGGCGGCGCCTCGCCCAGATCGGTCAGCGCGGAGCGGGCGAGGGTGTAGCCGTTGGAGTGGATGCCGCTCGAGGGGATCCCGATCACCGCGTCGCCGGGAGAGATGGACTCGCCGGTGACGATCCCGTCGATGTCCACGAGCCCGATGCACATCCCCACGAGGTCGATCCCGCGGGGGGAGGGGTGGCCCTTGATCAGCTCGGGTACGACCGCCAGCTCCCCGCCCGGTATCTCCACCGCGGCATCCTCGGCGCCGGCCTTGAGGCCCTTTCCGATCGCTGCCAGCAGCGCCTCGTCGGCCTCTTCCACCGCGATGTAGTCGAGCACCGCGATCGGGTCGGCGCCGACGCAGATGACGTCGTTCACGTTCATCGCGATGCAGTCGATGCCGACCGTCTCGAAGCGGTCGAGCTGCTCGGCGACGATCAGCTTGGTGCCCACGCCGTCGGTGGAGAGCGCGAGCCCGCTGTTCCCGGCGAGACGCATCACGTTCGCGTAGTGGCCCGAGCCGAGCAGCGCGCGCCGCTCCCTGCCGGTGTCGATCGTCTTCAAGACGTCGACGAGGGCGGCCACGCCGCGACCGGCGCTGCCGGTGTCGACGCCGGCGCGGGCGTAGGCGGGAGGCTCTTGCATGCCGCGGAGCCTACGGACCGCTGACGACCGACAGCCCCCGCCGCCGCAGGGCGACGATCGCGGCGTCGTCGCTCAGGCCGCTGGCCCACTCCCTGACCTCGGCGTGAACCATGCGCGCCAGATCCTGCGGGTCCCGCGCCTCGGCCGCCTTGCGCTGAAGGATCGCGCGCAGCCGTTCATCGCCCAGCAGCTCGCCTTCGCGGCGTGCCTCGATGATGCCGTCGGTGAAGGCGAACAGGATGTCGCCGCGGTCGAGCTTCAGCTCCCGCTGCTCATAGCGCGGGCGCTCCTCGATCCCGAGCGGCAGCTCGCCGCCCCCGGCCTCGGAGATCTCACCCTCGGCGCGCAGCACCAGCGGCGCCAGATGCCCGGCGTTCGCGTACCGCACGCCCTTGCGGCCCAGGAAGCCGAGGAAGGCGGTGACGAACATCTCGTTCGGCAGGCGGGTCCGGAGCAGCGTGTTGGCCTGGGCCAGGACCTCCGCGGGGTTGTCGCAGCCGAGGCTCCGGGCCTCGATGAAGAATCGCGCCATGGCGCTCATGGCGGCCGTCTCGAGGCCCTTGCCCGCCACGTCGCCGACCAGCAGGGCGACCTCCCCGTTCGGGAGGGTCCAGGCGCCGTACACGTCGCCGCCGGTGGGCTGATTCTGGGCCGGCTCGTAGAGCAGGCCGACCTCCCAGCCAGGCACCTCCGAGAGGGACTCCGGCACGAAGCCCTGGGTGAGGGCGTCCGCGACCTTGCGCTCGTGCTGGAAGTCGAGCGCGTTCGCCATCGAGGCGGCCGAGCTGTGGGCGAGCTTCGCGACCAGCGCGATGTCGTCCCGGTCGAAGCCGCCGCCGCGACGCGTCAGCGACAGCACTCCGAAGAGGCGCGGCCCGAGCGCGAGCGGGACGTGCAGCGACGGGTTCTCGCCGTCGACGACCTTGGCGGATCGGGTGCGCGCCACCTCGACGATCCCCGCGACGTAGGCCACTTCGGCATGCTCGTGCCCGTCCTGCGAGATCGGCGGCTCCTCGTCCACGGGCACGCGGCCTCCCGCCTCCGCGGCCACCAGCAGCCGCTCCGACCCCTTCGCGAGCCGTGTCAGGCGAGCATGGTCCGAGCCCGAGATCAGCAGGCCGTGATCGACGATGCGCTCGACCACCTCGGAGAGCTCGAGCGTGCTCGAGGTGCTCTCGGTGGCCCTCTTGAGCAGGAGCTCCTCGCGCCCGCGCGCGGCCTCCACCGCCATCAGCTCGGAGCGCTCGTGCGCGAGCGCCGCGAGATCCGCCAGCACGACGATGATGTCCATGTCGCGGCGGCGCAGCGGCCGGTCCGGGTCCATGGAGGCGACGACGAGCGCTCCGAGGGTGCGCCCGAGCGCCGTGCGCACGGGACACGCGATCACGGAGGCGTGCCGGACGACCTCCCAGGAGCCGGCGGAGGTCTCCGCGTCGGAATTGCGCTCGAGGCCCGTGCGAACGTGCTGGGCGGCCTCCCAGTCCTCGAGGCGGGGGAGGGAAAGCGGGCGGCCGCGCTCCAGGACGATCTCCACCAGGCCGGGCTGCTCGTGGCTGTAGGGACGCCGCAACGCGGGCTCGATGGCCCTCCGCAGCGCCGGTGAGGAGAACCACGTGGCCGTAGGCTCGATCGAGGCCCGCTCGACGTCGACCGAGAGCAGCACTGCCACGTCCGCCCTCACGACGCGGCGGAGGTGCTCGAGCACGAGCTCGAGAGGGTTGCCCGGCGCACGGATTTCGTGTGCAGCCGTGGCTGCGGTGTTCACAGCATGAAGTTCATGGGGGCGGACCTCCAGCCTAGGAGCGATCGACGGGGAGCGCTACTCCCTGAGCGGGCCCCTAGGGCGTGTCGGTCGCGGCGGCGGTCTCGGCCGATGAGGACGGCGGGCGCCGACGGCGCACGATGAGGTAGACGATCCCGGCGACGATGCAGACGGCGACGAAGTAGTCGAAGTAGTGCAGCGAGTCCTTCCACTGCTCCCAGTTGTCCCCGGCGGCCTTGCCGATCCAGGTGAGCATCAGCACCCACGGGATGCATCCGGCGAGCGTGAGCAGGCTGAAGCGCCAGAAGGGCATGCGCGCCACTCCGGCGGGCAGCGAGATGAACGTGCGGATGATCGGCAGCATCCGGGTGAAGAAGATCGTGGCGTCGCCGTGGCGCTCGAACCAGCGGTCGGCCCACTCGAGGTGGCTCTTCTTGATGTGCAGCTTCTTGCCGTGCTTCTCGAGGATGTCGACCCGGCCGTAGTAGCCGACCGCGTAGGCGATCCACGAGCCGACGAGGTTGGCTACCGAGCCGACGGCGACCGCGGCGAACAGCGAGTACTCCCCGGCGGAGACGTTGAAGCCGGCGAACAGCATGGTGGCCTCGCTCGGCACGGGTATGCAGGCCGATTCGAGCACCATCAGGACGAAGATGCCCGCAAGCCCCAGTTCCGCGACGACATCGGTGGCCACCTCGACGATCGGGTCGGTGATCGAGGCGAGGAAGAGCATGTCGAGGCGGGTAGGGTAGCGGAGGCCCAGACCCGTCGTCGCGCCCTGGGGAAGACTCCCGATGAGCCCGGTACCTCTCTTCGCAACCAGCCTCGAGCCGTACCTGCCGCGCCTCCAGGAGCGGATCGGCGAGGTGATCGCGGGCGGGCGCTACATCCTCGGCCCGGAGGTCGAGGCGTTCGAGGAGGAGTTCGCCCGCTACCTGGGCGTCGCCCACTGCATCGGGGTCGCGAACGGCACCGATGCGATCACGATCGCGCTGCGCGCGCTCGGCGTCGGCCCCGGCGATGAGGTGATCTGCCCTTCGTTCACCTTCTACGCGACCGTCGAGGCGACGATCTCGGCGGGTGCGACACCGGTCTACTGCGACATCGACCCCGAGACGATGTGCGTCACCGCCGAGACGGTCAAGGCGGCGATCACCCCGCGGACGAAGGCGATCGTCGCGGTCCACCTGTTCGGCAACGTCGCGCCGATGGCCGAGCTGCGCGAGCTCGGCCTGCCGGTTCTGGAGGATGCGGCGCAGGCGACGGGAGCGCTGCTCGACGGTGTCCGCGCGGGGGCGCTCGGCAGCGCGGCGACCTTCTCCTTCTTCCCCTCCAAGAACCTGCCCTGCCTGGGCGACGGCGGGGCGATCACCACGGACGACGACGGGGTGGCGCAGGCGGCTCGGCGGCTGCGCTTCCACGGCTCGAACGACAAGAAGACCTTCGTGGACGTGGGCTACAACTCGCGCCTCGACGAGCTGCAGGCGGCCGCGCTGCGCATCCTCCTGCCCGAGCTCGACGGCTGGAACGCCGCCCGCCGCACGGCGGCCGCCGGCTACGAGCGGCACGGCCTGGGCGACCACGTGAGCCTGCCGGTGGCGGTCCGGGGGGCCGAGCACGTGCACCACCTGTACGTGGTGCGCAGCGAGCGGGCCGACGAGCTCGCCTCGGCGCTCGGCGAGCGCGGTGTCGGCGCGCGGGGCTACTACCGGACGCCGATACACCGTCAGCCGGCGACGGCCGGCTATGCGCCGCCGGGCCTCGAGCTTCCGGGCACCGAGGAGGTCGCCAGAACCCACCTCGCGCTGCCGATGGGCCCCGAGCTGACCGAGGATCAGGTGCGCGAGACGGTCGACGCGGTTGCTGCCGCGACGGCTTGAGCGCTCGCCGGGTGGGTTGACGATGCGCGTCTGGGTCGACCTGACCAACAGCCCGCACGTGCTGGTGATGCGCCCTCTGATCGAGGCGATGCGGGCGGACGGGCACGAGGTGGAGGTCACCGCCCGTGACTTCGCGCAGACGCTCGAGCTGTGCGATCGGCTCGGCATCGATCACACCCCGATCGGCAGCCATGCCGGCGAGCAGCTCGCCAGGAAGGCGCTCGGCCTCGCCGGCCGCAGCCTGGCGCTGACGCGCTGGGCCCGCGGGCGGCGCTTCGACGTGGCGCTGGGCCACGCCTCGAACGACGTGATGGTGGCCGCCAAGCTGCTGCGGATACCTTCGGCGACCGCGTTCGACTACGAGTGGGCCACCGTGCAGCACAACGTCAACTGCCGGCTGGCGCGGGTGGTCGTGGTGCCCGACGCGATTCCGCCGGAGCGTCTCGACCGCTACGGCGCGCGCGGCAAGCTGCGCCGCTATCCGGGCCTGAAGGAGGAGTACTACCTGGCGGACTTCGAGCCGGACACGGCCGTCCTCGGCGAGCTCGGGCTCGATCCGGGATCCCCGATCGCCGTGGTCCGCACGCCGCCCGACGCCTCGCTCTACCACCGCCACGAGAGCCCGCTCTTCCCGCGCGTGCTCGAGCGCCTGCGCGACCAGGCGCAGACGGTGGCGCTGCCGCGCACGCCGCGCCAGCGCGAGGAGATCGCGGCGATCGGCGGAGTGATCGTCCCGGCGCGCGCGATCGACGCTCAGAGCCTGATCGCCCAAGCCGACCTGGTGGTCTCCGGCGGCGGTACCATGAACCGCGAAGCGGTGGCGTTGGGAACACCGGTCTTCACCACTTTCGAAGGCCGTCCCGGCGCCGTCGACGAGGGGCTGCTCCGCGAGGGGCGGATGGGGAGACTCGAGAATCCCGAGCAGGTACAGGTGGAGAAGCGCTCAGAAGCCCATCAGAGCCGTGTTCGCCGCGATCCTCGCGATCTCGTCCAGATGCTGCTCTCGGCAACTCAACACGAATGATCACCAAGGTCACATCGTCGGTCGGAGCTCGTCGCCTGGGACAGGTGGCGATCGACGCCTGCCTGGTCGCGCTCGCCTACTACCTCGCGTACGTGCTGCGCTTCGATCAGGGCGTCCCGAACCCCTACGACGAGCTGCTGGTGGACACGATCGCCCTCGTGGTGGTGATCAAGCTGTCGCTGTTCGCCGCCTTCGGGCTCTACTCGAAGCTCTGGCGGTTCGTGGACCAGGCCGACTTCGAGTCGATCTTCAAGGCGGTGCTCGTATCGAGCTTCGCGCTGATCGCCCTGAGCTTCATCTTCACGCCGAGCGACGTCGATCCGCCGCGCGGCGTCGTGGCGCTCGACCTCCTGCTCACGCTCGCGCTCATCGGAGGCGCCCGCTTTCTGGTGCGCATGCTGGTGGAGCGCCCGCTCAGGGGACCGCTCGTCCAGCGCGCCTCGAGCGAGGTGCTGATCGTGGGCGCCGGCAACGGCGGCCAGCAGGTGGCGATGGAGCTGCGGCGCAACCCCGAGCTCTCGACCGCGGTGATCGGCTTCGTCGACGACGACCCGCGCAAGCAGGGGATGGTCGTGGGCGGCTTCCGCGTCCACGGCCGGGTCGACGACCTCCCGCGCGTGCTCGACGACACCAAGCCCGACGAGGTGGTCATAGCGATCCCCTCCGCGCCCGGCATGCTGCGCCAGAAGGTGGTCACCGCCTGTCGCGAGCGCAACATCCCGGTGCGCACGCTCCCGACGACGTTCGAGCTGCTCTCTCGCGGGCCGAACCTGCTGCGCCAGGTGCGCGAGGTGCAGGTCGAGGACGTGCTCGGACGGGAGCCGGTGCGCGTGGAGGTCGACAGGGTCGGCGCCTATCTCTCCGGCCGGGTCGTGCTCGTCACGGGCGCGGGCGGATCGATCGGCTCCGAGCTGTGCCGCCAGATCGTTCGCGTCAAGCCGAAGCGGCTCGTCTTGGTGGACCACGCCGAGAACAACCTCTTCGAGATCCGCCGCGAGCTCGAGGAGGAGCGCCACTTCGGGAACCTGGTCGCGGTGCTGGCGGACTGCAAGGACGCCACCCGCATGGGCGAGCTCTTCCAGGAGGAGCGCCCGTCCGCCGTCTTCCACGCCGCCGCCTACAAGCACGTGCCGCTGATGGAGGAGAACCCGGTCGAGGCGGTGCGCAACAACGCGGTCGCCACCCGCATCGTCGCCGCCGCGGCGGGCGAGGCCGGCGCCGATCGCTTCGTACTCGTGTCGACCGACAAGGCGGTCACCCCGGCGACTGTGATGGGCGCGTCCAAGGCGCTTGCGGAGTGGGCGATAGAGGCCGCCCGGAACAGGTACCAGGGCACTCGCTACGCGGCCGTGCGCTTCGGCAACGTGCTCGGGTCCTCTGGCTCCGTCGTGCCGATCTTCCGCAGGCAGATAGCGGCCGGCGGCCCGGTGACGGTCACCGACCCGGACATGACGCGCTACTTCATGACGATCCCCGAGGCGGTGCAGCTGATCATCCGCTCGGGGGACCTCGCCGCGGGCAGCCAGGTCTTCGTGCTCGAGATGGGCGAGCCGGTGAAGATCATCGACCTCGCGCGCAACATGATCCGACTGTCGGGCAAGGAGCCGGACGTGGACATCGCGATCGAGGTGGTGGGCCGGCGGCCCGGTGAGAAGCTGCACGAGGAGCTGTTCGCTCCCGGCGAGCGTCCGCAGCCGACACCCGCCGAGAAGATCATGTCCGCCGAGCGCCCACGGCTCGATCCCGAGTGGGTCGAGAGCGCCTTCGCGCGCATCGAGGAGCTCGTCTACAACGGGGATGCGTCGGCGCTGGCGAGCGCCGTCGCGGAGCTCTCGGCGGAGCGCGCTCTGGCCGCTGTGCCCGAGGCCGACTCGCAGTTGACGGAGGGATAGGGCCCCGAGCCCTGCCGGTCGCGTCGCTCGGAGCCGGGCGTCGCACTACAGTTCACCAACTCGCCTATGGAGATGCTTCAAGAGATCGGCTCGTACGCGGGCTTCGCGGCCGTCGTCGGCCTGGCGGTGCTCTCGGCCCTCTACTTCTCGCAAGCGCGTGATGTGAAGCGTCTGCGCGAGTGGGCCGGCCGCGCCCCGGAGCGCGGCCCGACCCAGGTCGAGCCTCGCCGGGTGGTCGCGCAGCCC
Source organism: uncultured Solirubrobacterales bacterium (assembly GCA_963715445.1). Classification (GTDB taxonomy): domain Bacteria; phylum Actinomycetota; class Thermoleophilia; order Solirubrobacterales; family Thermoleophilaceae; genus JAAYBF01. The sequence continues at coordinate 1,195,772 of OY970240.1, read as the reverse complement.
GTGCCCAAGTCGCCCCAGGCGCCGGGCGGCCAGCAGCTTCCTCCGGTTCCGCGCCCGCCAGGCGCGCAGCCCGGCGTGGCTCCCCAGCCTGCCGTGGCTCAGTCGGCGGCAGGTGCCGCGCCCGCGGTGGCGATGGGCCCCGCGGCGGCCACTCCCGCCGCGGCGGCGCAGGCCGCCGGCGCGCCCGCGGCTGCGGACGAGGAGGAAGAGGTCACGCCCGAGGGCGAGTCCGCCACGCCACCCGCGCCGAACGGCGATGCGGGAGAGGGTGCCGATGGGAGCGACGCGGCCCTCGCGGATGATCCCGGCGCCGAGGGCGACGAGCCCTCCGCGGAGGGCGACGCGGAAGCGGACGCGACCCCCGACGACTCCACGCCCGAGGCCGATGGCGAGGATGCCCCCGACGCGACCTCGGTGCATCAGGAGACAGACGAGTGGGACCCGGTCGAGAGCGGGGAATGGCGTCCTGAGGACGAGCACTCCGACCTCGACCTGCCGGAGGACGATGAGGATGAGGAGGACGGGCCCCGTACGCCAACGCCGGGACTTCGCCCCCCGGCGCCCCCACAGCCGTTTCGCCCCGCCCCCCCGCGGCCGCGAGCTCCGCTGCGAACGGGGTCGGCAGCCGCCGGGGCCGCCGGGCGGGGTCAGATCCTTCCGCCGTACTCCGAGAGCAGGCCCGCGTCGGAGGCCGGACGCGCCGGAGATTCCCGGCGGACGCTGTTCACCGTCGGCGGCATCGTGCTGGTGCTGGCGATAGCGGTCTTCGCGGTGGTGCAGGTCTCGGGAGGCGACGACCCGGACAGCTCCGTGCAGGACGCGCCGCAGAGCACCCCCTCGGACGCCGACGCCGACGCCGACGCCGATCAGGAGCAGGCGCCGATCGACCCCTCCTCGGTGACGGTGGCGGTGCTCAACGGCACGCTGGTCCCCGGCCTCGCCGCCCAGATGGGCGACAAGCTCAGCGCGCAGGAGTTCGAGGTCGGCACGGTCACCAACAACTACGACCAGGAGCTCGCCGAGTCCGTGGTGCTCTACGCCCCCGGCGCCGAGCGCGAGGCGGCCGAAGTGGGCCGCCGCCTCGACATCTCCCAGCGCGAGGCGATCGACCCGGACAGCCAGGCGCTGGCCGGGGACGCGTCGGTCGTCGTCGTCACGGGCGCCGACCTCACCCAGTAGCGGCCGGGGCTTCCCCGCTAGGGGAGGATCTCGGCATCCCGGTACGCTGCTGCGGCCTCCGCCAGCAGCGACTCGTCGACGAGCGTCAGCGTCCTGCCGTCGATCTCGATCGTCGCGCCGGGGTGCGGCGGGTACCAGAAGGCCCTGATCCGGCGGGCGGTCAGCTCGGGCGGATCGCCATCGCGGATCGCGCGCAGCGCCTCGAACTCGGCGCGCGTCACGTAGCGGCCCTCGCCCTGCGGCACGCGCGGCAGCTGCTCGCCGCCGAGCAGGCGGTCCACGGTCCAGTGGAACACCTCCAGCAGGCGCTCCTGGCTGCGGATGTCGAGCGAGAGCGCGGTCTCCCGCTCCCTGTCGATCGGGAAGCGGTCCACGCGCACGAGGTCGCCGGTGTCGAAGTCCTCGTCGACGAAGTGGGCCGAGGCTCCCCACTCCGGCCGGTCCTCGAGGATCGCCACGTTGTAGCCGCCGATGCCGCGCATGTCGGGCAGCGGTGCCGGGTGGAAGTTGAGGCACCCGATCCGCGCCAGGTCGATCAGCGGCTTGCGGATCCGCTTCCAGAACAGGAACGAGAGCACCGCATCGACGTCCGCAAGGTCGATGCCGCCGCTCCCGGGCCGCTCGATCGCTGCGTAGAGGTCGTCGTCGGAGACGAGCGGCAGCCCGGCCCTGCCGGCGGCCAGGTCGAGGCGCTGGGTGGGCGCGACCTTGTCGTCGGCCGGCGGCGCCACCACGGCGCAGACATCCCATCCGCTCTCCAGCAGATGCTCCAGGCCCCGAACCACGGAGCGCTTGTGCTTGCCCATGTAGATGCACTTCATCGGCCCAGCAGCTCCTCGTACAGCGCGATCGTCTCGCGCGCCGCGCGCTCCCAAGAGTAGGGCCCGCTCGCGGCCTCGGCGGCTTTCTCCGCCTGGGCGGAGCGGGCGTCGGGGTGGGCTACGAGATCCGCCAGCGCGATCCGCAGCTCCATGGGATCGCCCGGTGGCACGAGCCGCACCGCGTCGTGCTCCTCGCCGACCTCGCGGAAGCCGCCGACGGCGGAGGCGACCGTCGCCTTGCCGAAGGCGAGCGCCGTGTAGAGGACGCCCGACTGGTCGATGCTCCGGTAGGGGAGCGCCACCACGTCGGCGCGGCGCAGGTATGCGGGGAGCTCCTCGTCGGGCACGAAGCGATCGACGAAGCGCACCGTGCCGCGCGCTCGCGCGGCGGCTGCACGCAGGGGCGCGATGTCCATCCATGGGCGCCCGACGATCCACAGCTCGGCCCCCTCGATCTCCTCGAAGGCCTGGAGCAGCACGTCGATGCCCTTGTACGGCCGCAGGACCCCGAAGGAGAGGATCACGGGCCCCTCAACGGCCGCCAGCTCATCGGGCAGCGGCAGCTCGTGCTCGAGCCGCGTGAGGTAGTCGAAGGCTCCGTGCGGGATCACGCGGACGCGCTCCGGGTCGGCTCCGTAGCGCTCGGTGAGCTCCTGCGCGCCGGAGCGGGTGTGGGTCACGATCGCGTCTACGTGGCTCGCGACCAGCCGTGCCGCCTGCTCGCGCAGCCGGCCGCCACCGCGGCGCAGGACGTTGTGGGAGGTGAAGACGCGCGGCACCCCCTTCGCGAGGAGGAAGGCGTCGGCCGCCTCGAGCGTGAGCCACTGGTAGTGGACGATGTCGGCCCGCCGCGGCGCCGTGCGGCGGTGGCGCAGCATCCCCGGCAGGTGCTCGGCGACGCGCAGCGCGCGCCGGGAGCTCACCGAGCGGTCGCGGTCGGTGGCGAGGCCGTAGAAGTCGTGGCTCACCGTGAAGCCGTCGGTGGGCGGCGGCGTACCGTGCGGACTGCGGCTGGTGGACACCTCGACGTCCGCGCCCCGAGCCGCCAGCGCGCCCGCGAGCGAGAAGTCGTACGGCGGCGTGTACGCCGCCGGGTCCACGAGCTGCACGCGCATCCGTCGATTATCCCTGTGGGCGGCCGCCGCTCGGCTGCGGCCCGCAACGGCAGGCTGAACGCCGGGCTCGGCCCGGGGCAGGGAGAATGGCCCGCATGGAGTCGAGCCGCCTGGTCCGACTGGCCTTCGCCGCGCTCATCGCGGCGACGATGGCGGCGTTCTTCCTCACGCAGTCGCTGAAGACCGAGGTGCCGGTCGTCCTGCGCTTCGCCACCAGCCCGCTCCAGATCTCGCCCAACGGCGACGGCGTGCGCGATTCCGCCCGAGTCGGCTTCGACCTGTCCGAGCCCACCGAGGGGACGCTCTCGATCATCGACGAGGACGGCAACGAGGTGCGCCGGCTCGTGGACGAGCGCAACCTCGCCGGAGACGTCAGGCACCGCTTCACCTGGAACGGCCGCGACGACGAGGGCGCCCGCGTGCCCGACGGCGTCTACCGGATGCGCCTGGCGCGGCGCAAGGAGGGCCGCATCCACGATTCGTTCAAGACCGTGCGGGTGGACACCACGCCCCCGCGCGTCCGGCTGACCTCGGCCGCTCCGGGGGTCGTCGATCCGTCGGACGGCAAGCCCGTCGCGGTGCGCGCGACCTACGCCGGCCCGAGCACGAGGAGCCCGGAGTTCCTGGTCTGGAGGACCGACGAAGGCCCGCCTCGCGTGATCCGGCGCTTCCGCGGCGATGCCCGCCGCAGCGGCATCTGGGACGGCCGCACGGCCAACGGCGCGGTGGCCCAGGACGGCGACTATGCGCTCCAGGTCCGGGTGCGGGACAAGGCCGGCAACGAGGCGCTCGCGCCGGCGGGCGTGCCCACGCCGGAGAGGGCGCTGCCCGGCACCGGTGTCGCGGTGCGCCGCTTCACGCTGCGCGGCCCCTTGACGACCGTCGCGGCGGGCTCCGTCGCCCGCCTGCGCGTCGGCCCCTCGCCGCGCCGCTTCGAGTACTCCCTCGCGCGCCTCGGGTCGTCACGCGCGATCAAGCGCGATCGCCGCCGGGGCGGCCTCCTGCGCGTGGGCATCCCGGCCGATTCGCGCACCGGCGCCTACGTCGTGAGCGTGCGTTGGCGCGGGCGCACGGCTAGGTGGCCGCTCGCGGTCGACGGCGTGCCGCCGTCCCGCCGCCAGCTCGATCGTCCGCGTCCGCTCGTGGTCCTGCCCGCTATCACCTGGCAGGGCCTCAACCGCTTCGACTCCGACCTCGACGGATTCGCGGACACCCTGCGCGACGCCGACGCGGTCCCCGTGGGCAGGCCCTTCGCCGGCGGCCACCTCCCGCCACGCCTGGGCGCGGAGGCTGCGCCGCTGCTGAGCTTTCTGGACCGGGAGCGCATCGCATACGACCTGACGACCGACCTCTCGCTCGCCCAAGGCTCCGGTCCCAGCCTCGGGGACGCTCCGGGGCTCGCCGTCCCCGGCAGCGCGATCTGGCTTCCGCGCCGCATTCGCGAGCGGCTGCTGAAGGAGGTCGAGGTCGCCGGCAAGCCGGTCGCCGTGTTCGGAGGCTCCTCCCTGCGGCGCTCGGTCGCGCTCGTGGGGAGCAGCCTGCGCTTCCCGAGCCCCGAGCGCCCCGACGACCTCTTCGGCGAGCGGACCCGTCCCTTCAGGGCCGAGATCCCCGCACCGCTCAACGTGGAGAGCGACCGGCTCGGCCTCTTCGAGGGCATCGACGGCCTCTTCGGCGAGTTCTCGCTGTTCGAGCGCTCGGTGGAGCTCCCGGACGGCGCGCGGCTGCTCTCCGCGGCCGGCCGCGAGCCCGGCGAGCCGGCGTTCGTCGCCTACAGGCTCGGAAAGGGAACGGTGATCCGCATGGGGACGCCGGAATGGGCTCAACGGCTCGAGGAGCGCTCGCTCGACGTGGAGGTGCCCCGAGTCACCCGCCGCGTCTGGCGCCTCCTCGCCGGCGGCTGAGGCGCCTAGGCCCTCCGCCCGCGGGTTCTGCCATCCTGCGCCCCCATGAGGCGCCGCATGCTCATAGTCGCGGCTGCCGCCGTCCTGCTCGGGGCGGTTGGCGGCATCTACCTCTACCTCAGCGACGAGGACCCGCCGCAGAAGCGCGGCTCGGCCGCGGTCGAGTTCGACGCGGACGCCGGTCCCGCCAAGCCGAGGGTGCCCGTGCGCAAGACGATCCCGGAGCCCTGGCCCACCTTCGGCTACGACCTCCAGCGCACGAAGGCGGGCCCCTACAAGCACCGCCCGCCCTACAGGCGGCTGTGGCGGGTGGACGCTCGCGACTCGCTCGAGTATCCGCCCTCGGCCGCCTACGGCAACGTCTACATCGCCCAGCAGAAGGGCCTCTTCTTCGCGCTGAACGGGAAGACCGGCAATCCCGTCTTCAAGGTCAAGGACTTCAAGCGCTGCGCCGCCTCGTCACCGACGATCGCCGACGGCGTCGTCTACCAGTCCTACATGGACTGGGTGGGGGACCTCGCCAACCCGTGCCCGCAGGGCGCCTCCAACCCGACCGGCTTCCTGATCGCGATGAACGCCCGCACCGGGCGGCCGAAGTGGCGCTTCAACGCGCAGCCGATCGAGTCTTCGCCGCTGCTGCGGGGCGGCAAGCTCTACGTCGGCTCCTGGGACGGCAACGTCTACGCGATCAACGCGAAGACCGGCAAGCAGGTCTGGGCCCACCAGACCGGCGACCGCGTCAACAACTCGGCCGCATACCTCAAGGGCCGCATCTACATCGCCAACGACTCGGGGACGCTCTACGCGCTCAACGCCGGCACCGGTCGGCTGGCCTGGAGCGCCGCCGACGCGACCGAGTTCTTCTACGCCGCCCCGGTCGCCGCCTATGGACGGATCTACATCGGCTCGACCGACGGCACGATGTACGCCTACGGGGCGAAGACCGGCAACCTGCTCTGGGCCAAGCCGCTCGGCACCTACATCTACGGCTCGGCGGCGGTCTACGACAAGAAGGTCTACGTGGGCACCTACGACGGCAAGTTCTACGCGCTCGACGCGGCAACGGGCGACACCGTGTGGCAGAAGGACATGCCGGCCTCCGTCCACGCACCGCCGACGGTGCTCGACGGCCTCGTCTACGCGGCCACCTGCTCCACCTGCGGCTCGGCCGCCCAGCGCTACGTCAAGCAGGGAGTCGACTCGACCACGGCCTTCAACGCGCAGACCGGCAAGCAGGTCTGGCGCAACGGCGCCGGCAAGTACGCCTCGCCGATCGTCGCCGACCAGGACCGCGTCTACCTCACCGGGCGCAGCATCCTCTTCGGGTTGAAGCCGGTGAAGAAGAAGGCCGGCCAGAAGCAGCAGCCGGCCAAGCCCCAGCAGTAGGCGCTTCGACCCTCGGCTAGGTGAGCGTCGCCTTTGTGCGTTCCCAGGAGGCGAGGGACGCTGCGATCACGGCGGCGGTGAGGGGCCAGACGAGGTAGTAGTTGTTGAAGGTGCGGCCGATGAAGAGGAGCACCAGGAGGGAGACCGCGCATGCGGCGGCGGCGGGCCAGAGCGCGCGGGCGCGGTGGACCTGGACGAGCAGGTAGGCGGTCAGCGGGAGCCAGGTGAGGATCGCGATCAGGGCGAACGGGTAGGCGCCGTCGCGGTCGTCGAGGATGCCCGCGCGGACGAGCATCGCGGACAGGCCGTAGCCGACGATCTTGTACGTGCCCGCGCCGAACTCGACGGTGTCCTCCCAGAACGCCGCGGGGTCGGCGATCGCGAAGGGCAGCATCGCGGCGGCCACGACAGCCGCGAAGACGCCGGCGCAGCGCGTCAGCTCGCGGCGGTCGGCTCCCTGCTTGAGCAGCATCAGCGCCAGGAAGGGCACTGCCACCACAGCGAACTGCTTGAACAGCACAGCTCCCGCCAGCGCCGCCGCGGCCCAGCGCAGGCGCCCGCGCGTCGCGAGGGCGAAGGCCAGGATCATCAGCGTCAGGGAGGGAGCGTCGTTCTGACCGAACCACGCCGAGCGCACCGCGATCGGGTTGGCCACCACGAGCGCGCCGAGGACGAGCCTCCACTCGAGCGGCCCGCGGAAGGCGAGCACCGCGAAGAAGCCGGCGAGCGTCGCCAGGAGGACGAACATCCGGTAGTCGTCGAACGGGGAGGGGACCACCGCCTGCCAGGCGGCCGCGCTGATCGCGGTGCCCGGGAAGTAGGCGTAGTGGACGAGCGGCACCTCGCGCTCGCGGACGCGCTCGGAGGCGGTCCCGTCGAAGCTGTAGAAGCGCTCCATGCCGGAGAAGCGGTAATCGTGGCCGTACGGGTTCTCGCCGTTCAGGACGAGCTCGCCGGCGAGGTCTATCTGGAAGGTCGAGTCGTTGGTGAAGAACCAGGGCTCGGTCGCGTCGCGCAGGCCCACCTGCAGCAGCGTCGAGGGGAGCAGCAGCGCCAGGGCGACGCCGATCGCGATCGCCGTGCCCGTCCAGGCCGGCCAGTCGCGCTCAGGGCGGCGCAGCGCCCAGGCGGCGATCAGCGCCAGCGCGAGCCCCGCAAGGAAGCAGGCGGCGCGCGCGATGCCGAGGTCCCACTCCTCTCCAGCTGCGCGGACGAGCGGGCCGAGAAGCCCCTGCGGGTCCACCGCCCCCGGCTGGAACGGCCAGGGGTCCGAGCCGAGCTCCGGCAGGTTGATCGCGATCAACCCGAGCAGCGTCCCGAGCAGCGCCCAGGCTCCCCCGCTGCGCAGGCGACCCTCGATGCCGAGCGCGTCCCTCATGCCGCGGCTCCCGCGGCAGCGGGGCCCCGCTCACGGCCGGTGCCGTCGTCGCGGCGCGGCCAGGTGAGGTAGCCCGCGCCCACGCCGACCACGACCCAGGTGAGCGGGTCCTCCAGGAAGCCGGGATAGAACAGGGTGTGCACGAAGAGTGCGAGGAAGGCCGCCAGCAGCGCGAGGCCGAGGCCGGGCTCGAGCCGTCTCACCGCGGCCAGCATGCGGGTGGCGCCGACCAGCAGCCAGACGTAGAGCGCCAGGCCGATGGCGCCGAGCTCGGCGAGGGTCGTCAGGGGCGCCGTGTGCGACACGAAGTTGGGCGTGGGCCGATCGCGGTCGGAGAGGCTGCGGCTCGCCTCGGCCTGACCGCCGATGCCGACGCCCGCCACCGGCTTGCGCTCGATCACCCGCACAGTGTCCTCGATGCGCTGTGAGCGGTCGGCGGTCTCGCGGCGCAGCGAGTCTCCCCGGACGACGATCGCCGCCAGGTACCCCACGCCCACGAGGCCGACCAGGAGGCACATCCCGATCACCGCGACGCGCGTCCGCCGCCCACCCGTCACGGCGACGATCAGCAGGGTGATCGCGACCAGGGCGATCATGCTCGACTGGGAGTAGGAGAAGAAGAGGCCGGCCCACAGCAGCGCGAGGAGGGCCAGCCCGAGCCGCTCGTCGAGGCGGCGCAGGGCCAGCACGGTGAGCACGATGCTCATCCCGAGCACCAGATGGCGGCCGTAGAGGCTCGGGTCGCCGAACAGGGAGGTGACCCGGAAGAAGCTCGAGTTGGCATTGGAGATCTCGAGGTTGGGAGCGAAGAAGAAGAGCTCGCGCGTGGCTGCTTGGTACAGCCCGATCGCGGCGAACAGCGCCGCGAGCGCCACCCCCACGCGGGCGAGGATGCGCGGGCCCCACTCGGGGTAGGGTGCGCGCCCGACCGTTCCGACCAGCACGGTGAAGGGCAGCGTGAAGAACACCAGCGCCTCGACGCTGTCGCGCAGCTCGCCGGCCCAGAGCAGGGAGAGGCACGAGTAGGCGGTGAAGGCCGCGAGCGGTATGGCGACGACCGGCGGCAGCCCGCGCGTGGGGAGAGTTCCTCCGCTCCGCTCGCTGAGCGCCCGCCACCCGAGTGCGAGCCCCGCGGCCGCGAGCACGAAGTAGAGCGGCAGCAGCCGTCCGAGCTCGCCGTCCTCGGCGAGCCCGATCGGGAACCCGCCGTCGTTGCCGAGCGTTATCGGCGGTCGCAGCGGCGCGGTGACGAGCACCGCAACGGGCACCCAGGCGGGTCGCTTGACGAAGACGGCCGCGGCTCCCGCGAGCGCCGCCAGCCCGAGCAGCGCGGCCCCCGCTCCCGTCGGGCTCGTGACCGCGTCCAGCCTGCCGATGCCCTCAGCCGAGCCGACGAGCCCGGCTCCCGCGAGTGCGATGAGGGTGAGCCCGCCGACCACGGCGGCCCTGCCGCGGCCCGCCAGCAGCAGCACGGCTCCTGCCGCCGCGACGAGGCAGGCGATGTGGGCGAGGTCGGGATGGTCCACTTGGATGGGCTGCTGCGGTGTGGGAAAGGTGCTCTTCAGGGAGCGATTCGCGCTCGGCGGTTGTACTCCTCGGCGGCCTCGCGGATGCCCTCTCCACGCCCGGGGCGCAGCTCCTGCGTCGCGTGGAGGAGATAGCGGCGCGGATCGTGCCCCGGCAACGCTACCGCCGCGCCCGCGCGCAGGAGGTAGAAGGCCGCGTTGAGCTTGCGCACGATGGCCCGCTCGACCGCTCCGTGGTGCTTGCGCATGTAGAGGTCGCGATTGCGGTGGAACTCCACGATCCTGCGTTTCGCGCTGCGCCGGTCGCTCGTGAGCTGATCGTGGTGGACCGCCCGCGCGGCAGGCACGTAGAGGATGTCCCAGCCCGCGTCGTGCAGGCGCTTGCAGAAGTCCGTCTCGTCGGAGTAGACGAAGAAGTCGGGATCGAGGTAGCCGACCTCGGCGGCGGCGGCCCGGCGCACGAGCATCGCGCTCGACTGGGTCCAGCCGACGCGTCGGGTGCGTCGACCGCGGCTCTGCACGGTCACGACCTTGTGCAGGAACACGATCCCGGCTACCGCCGCGACGATCCCCGGCAGGCGCCACGCGCACGCCTTCGGCTCCCCCTCGGTTGAGAGCAGCTGGGCGCCCGCCGCGGCTGCCCGTGGGTGCTCCTCGAGCGCGCCGAGCAGCGCCGCCGCCGCGCCCGCGCGGAGCTCCGAGTCCTCGTTGAGCAGCAGGCAGTAGCGCCCCCGGGCCTCGCTCAGCAGCGCCGAGTCGTTCTCGGCCTTCCCGGTGCGGCGCTCGCGCGCGATCACGCGCACGTCGTGGCCGCTCGCCTCGACCGCCGCCACGGAGCCGTCGTCCGAGCAGTTGTCGAGCACGAGCACCTCGTGCGAGACCGTCGCCGGGTGGGTGCGCTCGATCGCCTCGAGGCAGGCGAGCAGGTAGTCCCGGCCGTTCGTGTTCACCACGCAGTAGGAGATGTCCACGTCGCCGCTCACCTGGAGTCCCCAGCCGCCCGCTCGAGCACTCCCAGGAGCCTCTCGGCCAGCAGCTCGCGATCGAACTCGCGCTCCGCCAGCGCTCGCGCGTTCTCACCCAAGCGGCGTGTCACGTCGGGATTGTCGCGCAGGAACAGGACCTGCTCGGCGAGCGCGCCGGCATCTCCCGCGGGTGCGTAGACCCCCGCCTGGTTGTCCTCCACCAGGCTGCGCTGCCAGCCGTCCATGTTCACGATCGCCGCGCGTCCGGCGGCGAAGGTGTCGAACAGCTTGTTCGGCGAGTTGGTGGCGAGGATCGGCACGTCCTTGAAGATCGTCATGCACGCGTCCGACGCCGCGGCGAGGCGTGCCGCGGAGCGCTTGTCGCCGCCCGGCAGCAGCACCACGCCGTCGAGCTTGCGCGAGCGCACGTCGGCTTCGAGCGCGGCGCGGCGCTTGCCCTCGCCCTGCAGCACGAAGGCCACACCGTCCTCGCCGCGCTCGCGCAGCAGGGCGGCGGCGTCGAGTACCTGCGTCAGGTCGTTCGCCTCGCCCATCGTGCCGAAGTAGGAGCAGACGAAGGCTCCTTCGATCCCGAGCCGCTCGCGCAGGTCGCCGGGATCCAGGTCGGGCGAGAAGAGGTCGAGGTCCGAGGCGTTCGGGATCAGCGTCACGCGCTCGGGGTCGACGCCGGCGGTTACGACGCCGTCGCGCATGCCGGGGGAGAGGGCCACGATCTCCCGGGCGGCGCGGTAGACGAAGCGCTCGAGCGCGCGCGCGAGCCGTCGGGCGAGCGGCTGGCGCAGCGCCCCCATCTGGATCGGCGCCTCCGGCCACAGGTCGCGCACCTCGAACACGAGCGGCACCCGATGTCGCCGCGCGGCGGCGATCCCGGGGAGGGCCATCGTGAGCGGAGGCGAGGTGGCGAGCACCACGTCGGGGCGCGGGGCGCGAACGGCGGCGACGGTCGCCGAGGCGGCGAAGGCGAGGAACGCGGCGATCCGCCTCGGATAGCTCATGCCGGTCGCGCGCACGTAGTCGCCGTAGCCCCCGCGCACCTCCACCACGCGGATCCCATCCACCGTCCGCTCCCGCGGCTCGGCGCCCGCCGCGGTTACCATCGTCACCTCGTGACCCTCTGCGACCATGCGCCGCGCGAACTCGTACGAGCGCGTGCCGCCGGTCCCGTCGCGGGTCGTGAAGAACTGATGCAGGTAGAGAATCCGCACGTGAGCGGGCACCACCGTAACCGAGCCTCGGCCGCGTGAACCGCGCGCTCGACGTGCTGCTGGCGGCGCTCGCGCTCGCCGTCGCCTCTCCGGTGCTCGCGATCTGCGCCCTGGCGATCAAGCTGGACTCGCGCGGCCCGGTCCTCTACCGCCAGCGCCGGGTGGGTCTGGAGGGCGCCTCGTTCGACCTCTGGAAGCTGCGGACGATGGTCGTCGGAGCGGAGCACAGCGGCGCCGGCCTCTACATCGAGGACCGCGATTCGCGCATCACCCGCGTCGGCCGCCTGCTCCGCCGCTTCTCGCTGGACGAGCTGCCCAACCTCGTCAACGTGCTGCGCGGCGAGCTGGCCGTGGTCGGGCCGCGGCCTACGGTGCAGGTCCAGGTGGACCGCTACACGCCGCACCAGCGGCGGCGCCTGGAGGTCAAGCCGGGCATCACCGGCTGGGCCCAGGTGAACGGCCGCACGTCGCTCTCCTGGCCCGAGCGGATCGATCTGGACGTCTGGTACGTCGACAGCCGCTCGCTGGCGCTCGACCTGCGCATCCTGGCCCGGACGGCCAAGCTGCTCGTGTCGGGTCACGGGCTCTACAGCGCGGACGTCACCCAGGGCTGGGACGAGGAGCCGCCGCGCGGCTAGCGCCGCGGCCTGCTCGAGCCGCGTGCGCGGGCACCCCCGCGCAGAGCGTGCGTGGCGCCGCCGACGACCTTGATCGTCACCTTCTCGCTCGCGCCGCGGCCCGTCTCCTCGTCGGCCTTGGCCACCACGACGTAGCGGTAGGTGCCGGCCGCTGCCGGCACGAAGTAGCTGTCGAACACGCCGCCTCTCTGCGTCCGCACGGTCCTGACGCCGGCCTTGCGGAAGCGCTTGCCGCGCTTGACCTGCAGCACCTGGTAGACGCGCGCCTTGCGCGGTCGCGCCGTGCCGCGGACGCGGATTCGGCTGCCCGCCCGCCCGCGGCGCGCCGGGCGGCGCAGGGACACGAGCGGCCGCACCGTCATGCGGAGGGCGGGCGTGACCGAGGAGCGCAGATCTCCCGCCCCCACGAAGCGCACGCGCAGCAGGCGCGTCACCCGCGGCTTGACGGTGGCCGAGAAGGCGCCGTCCCGGCCCGTCACCGGGAACGAAGAGGTCTGCCACCGGCCGTCGACTCGCGCCTGCACGGCTACTTTCTGGCCGCTCACGGGCGCGCCCGTGAGCGACACGAGCCGCCCCGCGACATCCACGGCGCCCCCGAAGTCCACCGCGGCGCGCGGCTCGAGCGTGGCGGTCAGGTTGGTCCCGGTCCCCTGTGGCTGCGCGCTGCCGATCAGGGAGCGCAGGTCGGGCATCTGCGCGTAGAGGGCGTTGCCGGGGCAGGCCGTGGAGTTCGTGTCGCGATGCCCGAGCACGCGCTTCACGCGGACGCTCTTGCCGGCGGCGTAGTGGTTGCTCGCCCCGCCGGCGCTCTGCAGCACCGCGGTGCCGGAGGTCGGGTAGCCGTGGAGCGGGAGCTTCCAGCGGATCAGGCGCGCCATCGCGTCGAGCGCCTCCTGGCTCTGGGGGACGTCGGAGTAGGTGCCGATGTTCGCGATGCCGGTGGTCTGGGAGTTGAAGCCCTCGGCTTGCGCGCCCACCACGGCGGCGCCGACGCCTCCGGCACGGCCCTCGTAGATCGTCCCGAAGCGGTCGACGAGGAAGTTGTAGCCGATGTCGTTCCAGCCGTTCGAGTTGCGGTGGTAGCGGCACATGGCGAGGACGATCGCGGGCGCCTCCTCGCTGGTGTAGTCGTTCAGGTTCACCGTGTGGTGGACGTAGGCGGCCTTGACCTGGCCATACGCGGCCTTCGTGCGCGGCTTGCAGCTGTCGGCGCCCCATTCCGCTCTGCTCACCATCTCCGGCTGGTCGTCCTCGGCGGCGGCGTCGCCCAGGCCGAGCACCGTGGCGACCGACCCGACCGCGGCGCTGGCCGTCTCGCGCACCGCCGTGCGCGCCCGGTCGGCGGCGGTCGCGGTTCCCTCCACGTTCACGAATCTCAGCCGCGCGTCCTCCAGCCGCTCGGCCGTGCGGTACTGCACCCAGTCGCCCTCGCCCATCCACACGGGGTTGGACACCGCTTCGCCGCCGCTCTCGCCGGTGCCGGGGTCGGGGCCGTCGGCGGTCTGCGCCTCCAAGGGCGCCCAGCGCGTCCACTCCCCGCCCTCGCTGCGCGTGCGGACGTAGGCCGTGGCCGCGGGAGCGCCGTGCTCTTCAGACGCGTGGGCTGCCTCGCTCGCGCTCGAGTTCCAGCTCAGCCCGACGAGGTTGAAGCGCCGTGGCGCCCGCATGGGCCGGGAAGTCGCAAGCTCCTGACCGGCGCCGGAGAGGCTGGGCGCAGCCGGGCCGACCGCCATCGAGAAGTCGACTGGCTCGGGCCGGTAGGGGTGGAGTGACAGAGCGGGCGCCGCGAGCATGCACAGGGCAGCCACGCAGAGCGCCGCCCCGATCGCGAGCAGGCGCCTCATCCAAGCATCGAACACGCTCCGGCCGCATCCGTTGCGCCCTGCAAGCTTTGTTGCCCTGGGAGTCGGGTGTTACTGGACGACCTCGGGGCCGTTGCCCCGATGCTCGTCCTTGAAGGCGCGGATCGCGTCGAACACGGCGTCGTCGTACTTCGGGCAGCCGAGCAGCCGGCCGGTGCCGTTGGGCTGCGGCTCTCCATTCCACGCGGTGGCCGCTACCTGATACGGGCTCTCGGTCTCATCCGGGGTCAGGACCATTTGGTAGGCGTCCTCGTCGTAGAGCGCCTTGAGGTTCGCTCGCTCCTTCGCGGGGAGGCTCTTCTTGAACCAGATGATGATCCGGCCGTGCTCGAGCGTATGGACGAGCTTGTTTATGTTCGGAGCCGCTTCGTAAGCTGCGTCATCGGCCCACTCTTGGAAGTGCCGGCCACCCGCCGGCGGCTTCGTCGGCCATTCGATCTTTTCATCCAGGTCGGTGCTATGAGGGGAGCGACCCGTGGCCTTGTAGCTCTCGAGCTCGCAGCCCGCCCTCTCGACGGCGGTCGCGAGGTCCAGGCCACCCTTGGGCTCCGGCACGCTGCCGCCGTCGGGCAGCACGTCAGCGCTCGCTGAACCGCCACCGCTTTCCCCGTCGCCACCTCCGGCGAGCACCAGCACACCGGCGATCAGGGCGATGACGGCGAGCCCTCCACCGACCCCGTAGCCGATGATCCGGTTGCGTCCTGCAGCCGCCTTGGCTGTGGCCTCACGCTGCTCGCGCTCTTGGCGCAGCTGCTCCTTCTGCTCCCTGCGGCTGGACATCGAGGCCCTGGGAGCGGGGTGTTACTGGACGACCTCGGGGCCGTTGCCCCGATGCTCGTCCTTGAAGGCGCGGATCGCGTCGAACACGGCGTCGTCGTACTTCGGGCAGCCGAGCAGCCGGCCGGTGCCGTTCGGCGTCGGAGCGGCATTCCAGGCGCTCGCGGCGACCGCGTAGGGCATGTTCGTCTCGTTGGGCGTGAGCAGCATCTGGTAGGTGTCCTCGTCGTAGAGGGCCTTGAGGTTCGCTCGCTCCTTCGCGGGGAGGCTCTTCTTGAACCAGATGATGATCCGGCCGTGCTCGAGGGCGTGCACCAGCTCCTTGACGTCCGGGGCGTCCTCGTAGGCGCCGTCCTCCGCCCACTGGGCGAAGTGCTTGCCGGCCGTCGGGGGGTTCGTCGCGTAGTCGATCTTCTCGCTGAGGTCGTCGGTGTGGACGCGGGAGTCCGATCGCCAGCTCTTGAGCTCGCAGCCCGCCCTCTCGACGGCGGTCGCGAGGTCCAGGCCGCCCTTGGGCTCCGGCACGCTGCCGCCGTCCGGCAGGACGCTGGCGGAATCGGAGCCGTTCCCGCCTCCGCCTTCGCTGTCACCACCGCCGGCGAGCAGGGCAACGGCGACCACCACCAGGGCCAGGGCCACGAGCCCTCCACCGACTCCGTAGCCGATCATGCGGCGACGCCTTCCGGCGGCGTCAGCCTGCGCTTGGCGCTGCTCGCGCTCTTGACGCAGCTGGTCCTTCTGCTCTTTGCGGCTCGACATCGAGGGTGAAGACTAGTGCGCCGAACGCCGTCGCGCCACGGTCAAGCGGAGCGGGTGCGGGCTGTGGCGCGTGAGCCGGCCGCTCGCCTGGCCGGTGGCCGCCGTCTCGCAGCCGGTCGGCGTCGGCGGGGCTTCCAGCAGCGCTCCACGAACTCGACGATCTCGCCCGTCAGCCGCTCGGGACTGATCCGCAGCTCGAGGATCGACGAAGCCTCGACGAGGCTGGCGGAGGGAAGCTCGTGGACCAGCATGTCGGCGTCGGAGAAGGGGTGGATCGGGTCGCGCAGGTGCCCGATCACGAGCGCCGGGGCCTTGAGCTGGCGGCGCACCTCGCGCGGCGGGGCCACACGGCCGAAGAACAGGCCCTGCAGGACCGAGGCCGAGGGCTTGGGGTCCTGGCTGATCCAGTCGAGCATCATCGTGCCGAGCAGCGGGCCGCGGCGCGGCACCCTGCGGGCCACCCACCCGAGCGAGCGGGTGATCGGCGCGCCGAAGGTCAGTGAGACGAGCAGCGGGGTGAAGCCGATCGCGCAGCCGAGCAGGGCGTTGTCGAGCACGGGCATCTCGATCAGCAGGCCCTTGACCCGGCTCTGGTCCTGGGCGGCCGCCTCGAGCGCGCTGTTGGCGCCGAGCGATGTCCCGCCGAGCACCGCCTGCTCGATGCCGAGATGGTCGAGCAGCCCGAGCGCCTGCCCGCCGAAGGCGTTCATCGAGTACTCCCACATCTCCTCGGGACGGTCCGAGTCCCCATGGCCGAGCAGGTCGAGGCACAGGACGCGGTGCCCGCGGTCGGCCAGCGCCTGGGCCAGCGGGCCCTGCATCCGGCGGCTGAACAGCAGCCCGGGCATCAGCACGATCACCCGGTCGCCGCTGCCGTACTCGTCGTAGACGAGCCGATGGCCCTGGTGCCTGAAGCTGCGCGTCCTCGGCATGCGGACAGGCTATCGGTGGGCTAGGTCTCCGCGGGCCGGGCCGGAGGCTCGACCTCGCTCACGCCGATTCGGTCGTGCAGCCTGCGCAGCGGCCGCGGCGCCCACCAGTTCCACTTCCCGAGCAGCTCCATCAGCGAGGGCACGAGCAGCGCGCGGATGAGCGTGGCGTCGATCAGGACGGCCAGCGCCGTGCCGATCCCGTTCTGCTTGACGAAGATGATCTCGGACGTGGCGAACGCCCCGATCGCGATTGCGAAGAGCAGCGCCGCGGCGGTGACGATCCGGCCGGTGCGCTCGAGGCCGATGGCGACGCTCTCCGAGTCGGGCGCGCCGTTGTCGCGGGCCTCCTTGATCCGCGAGAGCAGGAACACCGCGTAGTCGGTCGAGAGCCCGAACGCGACCGCGAAGAGCAGCACCGGCATCGTCTGCTCCAGAGCCCCTTGGCTCGTATACGCGAGCAGGCCCTCGAGGCGGCCGTCCTGGAAGACGAAGACGAGGATCCCGAACACCGCGCTGAGGTTCAGGACGTTCATCAGCAGGGCCTTGATCGGCAGCACGACGGAGCCGGTCATCAGGAAGAGGATCAGCATCGTGGCGATCACCACGATCGCCACGGCGGCGGGGAGGTGGTTCACGAGGCTGTCCTGGAAGTCGAGGAAGCCGGCCGTCGCGCCGCCGATCAGCAGCTCCGTTCCCGGTGGGACCACGACGTCGCGTGCGAATCCCACCGCGTCGCGGCTCTCGTCGTCGATGTAGGCCGTGGTCGAGACCGCCTCGATCACGTAGCCCCCGCCGGTCAGCGGACGCGGCGGTGCGGCCTGCGCCACGCCGGGGAGCGCCGCCAGCTCGGCGCGGACGGCGTTCGCCTGCCTCTCCGCGCCGCCGGTGAACAGGGCGGTGATGGGCGTGTCGCGGAAGGGCGGGAAGTCGGCGCGGAGCGCGTCGTCCACCTGTCTCGCGCTGCGGTCCTGCGGAAGGATCTGGGCGTCCGGCGCGGTGAATTTGATCGCGTAGAAGGGGATCCCGAGCGCCAGTAGGAGGATCGTCGTGGTCGCGGCGATCCGTCCCGGGAAGCGCTGGACGAACTGCGAGAGCCGGTACCAGAAGCCCTCAGAGGTGGGCTGGGCGTCCTGCTCCGCCCTGCGATGCAGGAACTTCGGCGACAGCGAGTTCACGCGCTCGCCCAGGAGCCCGAGCACGGCCGGCAGCACGATCAGCGAGACCGCTGCGGCGAGCAGCGCGACCAGCGCCCCGCCGAGGCCCATCGAGTAGAGGAAGCGCTGCGGGAACACCAGCAGCGAGGCGAGCGCGGCCGCGACCGTCAGCGAGCTGAACAGCACCGTCCGCCCGGCGGTGGCCATCGTCCGCTTCATCGCCGGCAGTCCGGGGCCGTCCTTGGCTATCTCCTCGCGGTAGCGCGAGACCACGAACAGCGAGTAGTCGATCGCCAGCCCGAGCCCGAGGCCGGTGGTCAGGTTGAGCGCGAAGATCGAGATCGACCCGACCTCGGCCGCCATGCTGAGGATGAAGAACGTGCCCACGATCGCCAGGGCGCCCACGAGCAGCGGGAGGGCGGCGGCCACGAGGCTGCGGAAGAACAGCAGCGACAGCAGGAAGAGCAGCGGGAACGCGAGCATCTCGGCGCGCTGGAGGTCCGATTCCACCTGCTCGTTGACCTGGGCGTTGGCCAGCGCGGGCCCGCCGACCTTCACTCCGGGCTCGCCGCCGATGTCCTCAGCGACCCGCTCGCCGGCCTCCTGCCACCCCTTGTCCCCGGTGGGCTTGAGCGTGACCGCGAAGTAGGTCGATTCTCCGTCACGCGAGACGAAATCGCGCGATCCGGTGTTGAGGAAGCCGGTGACCTCGCGCACGTCGGGGTGGGAGCGCAGCTTCTGCTCGATGGCCTGGGCGCGCCGCTTGCCGGCGGGCTGCCCCACGGGCGCATCCTCCACGAGCACGACCGCGCCGACATGGCGGTAGCCGCCGTCTTTCAGCTGCTTCTGCGCCTTGATGCTCTCGGTGGCCGGGTCGTCGGCCCCGTAGGGGTCGAGCTTGTCGGCGACCCCGCCGCCGAACGCGCCGGCGCCCATGAACAGGACGATGCTGATGGCTATCACGCGCTTGCCGCGTCGGTCGGCCAGTCGTGCGAGTCGGTCGAACATGTTCAACTTCCCTTCTTCATGGTCCGAGGCTTGGGCTTGGCAAGCTGGCGCTCCATGTCCAGGCACCAGTCGATGATGTTGGTCTGGTAGTCGATGCCCCACTTGAGGGTGAGCAGCGGAAATCGATCCCCGGATTCGCTGCCCCGCTGCTCCGCATCGGGGCAGATCCGCAGCAGCTCCTCGCGCAGGCGCTCGTGCTCGGCGCGGAGCGCGCGCAGCAGATCAAGCTGCTCCGCCGGCTCGAGGGCGTCCGCGAAGAAGAAGCGCAGGACGCCCTCGTGGCGCATCTCGAAGTGCATCCCCTCGCCGCTGGTGAGCCACGCGTGCAGGGCCTTCCTGCCGGCTGCGGTGAGGGTGTAGGCGCGCCGGTGGCGCCCGCCCGTGGCCTGAGCCTGGCCCTTCACGAGCCCGGCCTTCTCCAGCCGCTTCAGCTCGGGGTAGATCTGCCCGTAGCTGGCGGCCCAGAAGAAGCGCGTCGAGCCCTCCACGCTCTGCTTGATCTCGTAGCCGGTCCGCGGCCCGTTGCGGAGCATCCCGAGGATGACGTAGGCGGTCTTGCTGAGCCCCATGCCTCGGCAAGATATATCAGGACGATATATCTGTCAATCGGGTGAAGACTGAGGGGCGGAGGTGAGCGTCTCGCGCAGCCATGGATCGAGCGCGGCGATGAAGCGGGGGTCCACCTGGTGACCCCCCGGGTGCTCGGCGTAGCTCACGTCCGCGCCGGAGGCCACCAGCCGGTCGCGCGCGTCCCTGCCCCACTCGATTCCGATCACGGGGTCGAGCTCGCCGTGGGATATCGCGGCGCGCAGGCCCGAGCGATCCGAGAGGTCCAGCTCGAACCCCTCGACCGTCGGGATGAAGCCGCTCATCGCCACCACCCCTGCGGGCTGCGGCCGTCCGGCCCCGAGCGTCAGCGCCCAGCTCATGACCGTCCCCTGGGAGAAGCCTCCGATCACGAGGCGATCCTGATCCAGGCCGTGCTCGCCGAGGAAGGCGTCGAGCCAGTCGGTCAGCCGCGCGAACGTGTCGGTGAAGGTCGGAGGATCGGGGTAGCCGATCTCCCGGACCGCGTACCAGTGGGCCCCGCCCGGGGGCAGGCTCAGCGGCCCGCGCGGCGTTGCGCCCACCAGTCGGCGATCGGGGTCCATCAGGTCGAGCAGCGGGAAGAGGTCCTGCTCGCTGGTGCCGCGCCCGTGCAGCAGCACGAGGGCGCCCGCGGGATCCCCTGCGGCGGGTCGCACGAGCTGCTCCAGGCCGCCGCCCTGCATCAGCCGGCGGTTCGCTCGCGCGGGTTCTCGATCGGGGTCAGCGTCGCCTCGATCCGCTCGCGGAGCGGCTCGAAGCGCGGCGGCAGCACCAGCTTCTCCCCGAGGTGGCCAGGCTCCTCGTCGGTGGTGAAGCCAGGCCCGAGCGTCGCGATCTCGAACAGCACCCCGCTCGGCTCGCGGAAGTAGATCGAGCGGAACCAGAAGCGGTCGATCACCTCGGTGGGGCGGCCCCCTCCCTCGACGACCTTGGCCCGCCAGGCCTCGTGCTCGTCCATCTCCGAGGCCCAGGCGACGTGGTGCACGGTGCCCCCGCCCGGACGGCCGGGCTCCTGCGGCGGATCGTCGTAGGCGTAGAAGCCGCCGCGCCTGCTCCCGCGGACCTCGTAGCGGTCGCCCTCGGGGGTGAAGCCGAGCGAGCCCTCCAGCAGCGTGCGGCTCGCGTCCGGGGCGCTCGCATAGACGCGCACTCCGTGAAAGCCCTGGAGCGCCACCTCCCGGGGGACCTCCGGGTGGTCGGCGATCAGCGGCTCGTCGGTCGTGTCGGCCACGACGAGCTCGTGCTCGAGCCCCTCCGGATCGGCGAAGACAAGTGAGCCCTCACCGCGCTCGCTCGAGGTTCCAGCCGCCTTCAGGCGCTCAGACCAGAAGTCGAGCGCCTCCTCGGAGGCGACCCTCCAGGCGATGCGGTGGACCATGCCGTCGCCGGCCTTGCCGGGGGCGGCGCCCGGGTACTCGAAGAACGTGATGTCGGCTCCGGGAGAGCCCTCCTCGTCGGCGTAGAAGAGGTGGTAGACGGTCGGATCGTCCTGGTTCACCGTCTTCTTGACCATCCGCAGGCCGAGCGTCCCGGCGTAGAAGTCGACGTTGCGCTGCGCCTCGCCCGTGATCGCCGTTACGTGATGGATGCCTTCGAGCTGCACTTGGCGTCACCGTCCCCTCGGGCTAGAATCAATTGCACACGCAACTATAGCTCGTGTCGAGTCATGCCCAATTCAACTTCCCCTACCCGCGCCCGCCCTAACTCCTCTCGCTTGAGCGCCGAGGAGCTGGCTGCGTGGCGGGGCATGCTCCGCGCGCACGCGCAGCTCACCAGGCAGCTGGATGCCGAGCTCAAGCAGGGGCACGGGCTTCCGCTCAGCGCCTACGAGGTCCTCCTGTTCCTCGAGGGGTCGGAGGGCGGGGAGATGAGGATGAGCGAGCTGGCCGACTCGGTGCTCCTCAGCCACAGCGGCGTCACGCGCAGGGTCGATGTGCTCGAGCGTGACGGGCTGGTGGAGCGGCGCAGGTGTCCGAGCGACGCGCGCGGCCTGCTCGCGGTGCTCACCGACAGCGGCCGCGCCGCCCTTGCGGAGGCCCGCACGACGCACCTCGCCGGTGTGCGCCGGCACTTCCTGGCGCGCTTCAGCGAGGAGGAGCTGCAGGCCTTCGGCGGCTTCTGGGACCGTCTGCTCGACGGTGACGCGCCGGACGGCCCGAGCTGCTGATCGCCCCCCGCGCCTAGGGCCGCAGGCGGAACGGCGGGTAGCGGTCCGTCGTCAGGACGAACGCATAGGCCGCCACGCGCAGGCCCCAGCGCTGGACGCCGACCACGTAGTCGAACAGGTCACGCGGGTAGCGACCCGTGAAGAGGATCGCGAACCACGCGATCACCACGGCGAAGAACGCCCCGATGCCGAGCACGAACAGCACGATGTAGTGCGGTATGGCGAGCAGCCACTTGACCAGCGGCAGGAACCGGTTGAGGTCGTTCGGGACGTCGGGATAGCGCAGGTCGAGCCGCAGCGACTGCTGCTCGTCCGTGGAGGGGTAGCGATCGTCGAGGAGCGACATGTAGAGCGTCACCCGGCCGGAGAAGCGCAGCAGCTCCTGGTTCCAGTCGAACCACCAGCGCGGGTACTTCTGGCGGAAGAGGATCATCAGCAGCACCCCTGCGAAGAGGAACCCGCCGGCCGTGCCGGCATAGGCGTAGGCCTCGCCGCCACCGTAGGAGCCGCCGCCCGACACCGCGGTGAGGACGATGGCGATCGGGATGACCGTGAAGATCCGGAAGAAGGTCGTCAGGCGGTTGAGCGCCCGATCGGGATACTCGACGTCGTACTGAGCCGGGTAAGCCCCCTCCGAGGAGGCGCCTGAGGCGCCCCCGGGTGGAATAGGGTCGTTCATCGCGGCACTTCCTCACTGGCCGGGGATAGCGAGTCTCCTCGCTATCAGGGGTTTCGTCCACCCCCTCGCCCTTCCTGCCTTCGGCCTGCTAGCCGACGGCCTCTATGCCTTCGGTGCCGGTGCCGGTTTTGGGCGTCCGCAGGGCCGTCAGCGGGTCGGCGTCAGGGCGCGCTCGCCCCGGCTCGCGGCCGTGTGGCTGGGATGGTCGCGGCAGGTCCGGCGCGGGAGGGATGGCGAGCGTCGCCGCCTGGCTCTCGGCGAGCTCGACGCGCTCCTCCCAGTGGGTCAGGCGGATGCCGGCTCCACGCTCGACGCGGTAGGTCGCCTCAGCCGGGAGGACCTCGATGCGCAGCAGCGTCCCGCGGACCTCGATCCCGAAGCAGAGGCGGTCGATCCCCTCGGGCAGGCGCGGCCGGAAGAGCAGCTTGCCCCCGTGGTCGCGCATGCCGCCGAAGCCGGCGATCGTCGCGATCACCGCGCCCGCGAGCGAAGCCATGTGGAGGCCGTCGCCGGTGTTCCCGTTGAGGTCCTCGATGTCCATTCGCGCCGCTTCGTACAGGTAGTCCCTGGCGAGGTCGAGATGCCCCACCTCGGCGGCGATCACGGCCTGGGTCGCCGCCGACAGGGACGAGTCGCGTACGCAGAGGCTCTCGTAGTAGTCGAAGTTGGCGAGCTTCTGCTCGGGGGTGAACGCGTCTCCGCGCGCGTGCATCGCGAAGACGAGGTCGGCCTGCTTGACGACCTGCTGCCGGTAGAGCTGGAAGTAGGGGTAGTGGAGCAGGAGCGGGTAGCGGTCCGCCGGCGTGTCCTCGAAGTCCCACGGCTGGTGGTTGAGGAAGCCGTCGTCCTGGGGGTGGATGCCCCGCCGCTCGTCGAAGGGGATGTGCATCGCCTCGGCGGCAGCGATCCAGGAGAGGCGCTCCTCCTCGTGCACCCCCATCCGCTCGGCGATGTCGGGGTGTCGCTCGATGCACTGCGCCGCGACCTGCAGGTTCTGCTGAGCCATCAGGTTCGTGTAGACGTTGTTGTCCACGAGCGCCGAGTACTCGTCGGGCCCGGTGACGCCCTCGATGCGGAACGCGCCGAACTCGTCGTGGTGGCCGAGGCTGCGCCACAGGCGGGCGGTCTCCACGAGCAGCTCGCAGCCGTACTCGCGCTCGAACTCGTCGTCGCCGGTCACCTGGATGTAGCGCCGCACCGCCGCCGCGACGGAGGCGTTCACGTGGAACGCGGCCGTGCCCGCGGGCCAGTACCCCGAGCACTCCTCGCCGTGGATGGTGCGCCACGGCATCGCGGCGCCGTCGAGGTCGAGCTGCGCGGCGCGCTCGCGGGCGGCGTCGAGGATCGAGTGGCGCCAGGTGAGCGCGTGCCGGACCGTCTCCGGCGCGGTGAAGGTGAGGATCGGCAGCACGAAGCTCTCGGTGTCCCAGAAGGCGTGGCCGTCGTAGCCCGTTCCGGTCAGGCCCTTCGCGGGGATAGCGCGGCCCTCGTTGCGGGCGGCGGCCTGGAAGACGTGGAACATCGCGAAGCGCAGCGCCTGCTGCAGCTCCGGATCCCCATCGAGCTCGATGTCGGCCCGCTTCCAGTAGCGGTCGAGCACCTTGCACTGCTCCTTGGCGAGGCCGTCGAAGCCCTCGGCGACGGCGCTCTCGAGGCTCGCGTCGACCTGGTCGCGCAGCCACTCGACGCTCTGCTGCGAGGACCAGTGGTAGGAGAGCAGCTTGACCAGCCGCAGCTTCTCGCCGGGCTTCAGCTCGACTGAGAGGGTGACTCGGCCGAGGTCGGGCTCGGACTGGGTGAGCCGAGCGACCTCGCTGTCGCACTCGATCAGGTGCTCCATGCCCGAGGCCATCGCGAGCTCGGAGGAGTGGGTCACGTGGCCGAGCACGACGCGCATGCCCTGGTCCACCGAGAGCTTCGAGCGCAGCACGTCGCCGAGCGCTCGCGCCTTGCGCGGGTCGTTGCCCTCCGCCACGGCGGAGCGGTTCGCCTGGAGGTTCGACTGGATCGCGATCCGGACCTCGTCGTCGATCGACTCGATCTCGTAGCAAATGGCCGCCACGCTGCGCAGCGAGAGCGACACGAGGCGCTTGCTCGTGACTTTCACGGCGTGCCCCGAGGCGGTCCGCCAGATCAGCTCGCGCTCGAGCAGCCCGGAGCGGAAGTCGAGCCTGCGCTCGTGGTGCTCGAGCTGGCCGCGGTGCACGTCGAGCGGCTCGTCCTCCACCTGCAGCCGGATGATCTTGCCGTCGGTCACGTTGACCACGGCCTGGCCGTCCTCGGCGAAGCCGTAGCCGCGCTCGCCGTACTCGAGCGGGTAGGACTCGTAGAAGCCGTTCAGATAGGTGCCGCTGATGCCAACGGGCTCGCCTTCGTCGAGGTTGCCGCGCAGCCCGATGTGGCCGTTGGAGAGCGTGAACAGCGACTCGGTCTGCGCGAGCCTGTCGAGCGCGATCCCCCGCTCGACGAAGGACCAGGGCTCCGGCGGATAGTGAGCGTCGTCCCTCATCCGAGCAGCTCCGAGAGGTCCGAGACCACCACGTCGGCGCCGTGCTCGCGCAGCTCCTGCGCCCGGCCGTCGCGGTCCACTCCAATGGTGACCGCGAAGCCGCCCGCTCGGCCGGCCTCGACTCCCGCGATGGCGTCCTCGAAGACGGCCGCCTGGTCGGGCGCCACGCCGACCAGCTCCGCGCCGCGCAGGAAGGAGTCCGGTGAGGGCTTCCCCGCGATGCCCTCTTCGGCGAGCGTGATCCCGTCGACGCGGGCATCGAAGAGGTCGGCGATGCCGGCTGAGTCGAGGATTCGCTCGGTGTTGGCGCTCGACGAGACGACAGCGGTCTTCAGGCCTGCGTCTCGGGCGGCCCGCACGAACTCC
This sequence comes from uncultured Solirubrobacterales bacterium, assembly GCA_963715445.1. GTDB lineage: Bacteria > Actinomycetota > Thermoleophilia > Solirubrobacterales > Thermoleophilaceae > JAAYBF01. Next base: position 1,170,833 of record OY970240.1, on the reverse strand, counting down.
ACGGAGCTGCCGTAGACGTCCGCGCCCTGCTCGTCGATCAGCCGCTGGACGAGAGCGTTCTTGCGATTGCCGACCCCCCGCACGGTCACCGCTTCGGGCGGGTCGTCGGGGCTTCCCTCGGGAAGCGCGATGCCGCGCGACGCGAGGAAGTCGCGCACTCCGCTTTCGCGCGGCTTGCCATCGACATAGCGCTTGTAGTCCTCCTCGAGGTCGAAGGGCTGGACGGCCGCGCCCTGCTGCTCTCGCAGGAAGTCGTCGAAGGACTGCTTCCACGCGCGGGCGTGCAGGCGGGCGGTGTCGGTGAGCACGCCGTCCATGTCGAACAGGCAGGCCCGCACTCGATCGGGCAGTCGAATCACCGCCCCATCCTTAGCACGCTTTGCGGCTACATCTGACAAGCGGCAAGGCGAAGAGATGCCCGGCGCCGCCTGCTGGCGCCGGCCACATCGAGGCGACCCTATGGAGCTGAGGGGACTCGAACCCCTGACCTCTGCCATGCGAAGGCAGCGCTCTTCCAGCTGAGCTACAGCCCCGAGCTCCCGCGCGCAGCGGGGTCCCCATGGTATCGGCGCACGGCCGCCGCTGCTCGTGCAGCGGCGGCCCTGACCGGTGGTGGACGGCCGGCGCGGCGGTGACGTAGGCTTTCGAGCGATGGGCGTTCTCGACGACGCGATCCGCGAGCACCTCGAGCTGAAACGTCGGCACGGGGTGCCCGAGGCAGAGCTGAGCAGCCAGGAGCTGGAGGCGCTTGGCGCCGCTCGCCGGGCTGCGCCGGAGGCCCCCGAGCAGGAGCCGCAGGCGCCCGAGGAATCGGAGGCCCGGGCGGAGGAGCCGCCCGTCGCCGAGCAGGATGCCCCCGCGAGCGACCCGGTCGAGGCGCCCGAGGCCCACGTCGAGGATGTCATCGCTCCCGTTGAGGATGCCCCCGAGCCCGAGCCCGAGCCCGAGCCCGAGCCCGAGCCCGAGCCCGAGCCCGAGCCCGAGCCCGAGCCGCCGTCCGTCGGCGACACCCCGCCGCGCGGCTTCGAGCGCGTCGAGGACGTCGGCCCGTCCGCCGACGAGGAGGAGGACGTCCTCGAGGAGACGCCGGAGTTCCTGCAGGAAACCCCTGAGCACGATCGGCTCTGGTTCGAGCAGAAGCCGCCGCGCGAGTTCGACTTCGACGAGTAGGCGCGGCGCTCCCCCGCAATCCCCGTTCAGCGCTGATCTCACGGCGTGCACCTGGACGGATGTCCAGGGTCATGGGCAATCTCTAACGCGGTTGGCCAAGGGAGTCGATTTCAGAGTTACGACGGTCTAGGCCAGTCGTAACTCTGCGGCACGGGACGCCGCGTTGTTGTACACGGGGATCGCCGGGGCGGGCGATCCCCGTTTCTTTTCTACGGCATGTCGCTGAGGGCCGCGAGCGCCTGGGACGTGCTCCACACCGGTGTGGGGGAGCTTCCTCGCGCGTAGCCGATGGCTCCGCTGCGGAGCACCCGTGCGCGCAGGTGGTCGAGCGGTGAGATCCCGTCCTCCGTTCGCATGCGGCGGGGGTCTCGCCCCGCCGCTCGCAGGCCGAGCACGGCGAGCGCGGTGGACTGGGCGTTGGACTCGCCCCCGAGCGCCCCGAAGCCGCCGTCCGGGTTCTGGCGGCGGCGGAGGAAGCGAACGGCCGACTTGGATGCGCGCGACCATGCCCCGCGGCCCAGCGCCCACAGAACGGCGCCGGTTGTGTCGGCATCGCCGATCGCTGCGCTGGGGATCGCCGCGAAGCCGCCGTCGGAGAGCTGCCGGCGAGCGATCCAGGATCGGGCACGGCGTGCCGTTCCGGCGTATGCCGCGTCGGAGCGCAGCGCCAGTACGGCGTAGGCCGTGAGGTTCGTCTGGCCGGCAAAGGACCCGTCGCTGCGCTGGTGCCGGACGATCGCCTCCCGCCATCGCCGCAGCGCGGCACGGTCGCCTCGTTGCGGCGAGCCGCTGAGCGCGAGCACGCCACGCTCCAGGTCGGCGAGCGTCCGCGGGCGCAGCGCCCGGGATCGCAGCAGGGCGCGAGCGCGGCGCAGAGCTCTGCGCCCAGAGGGCCCAAGACGGCTCCGGCGAAGGCCGATCGCGGTCCAGCCGGTGTAGAGGGCGGCGGGCGCGCTTCGCGGGCTCGAGCCAAAGCCTCCGCCGGGGCTCTCCGCGCGGATCAGGTAGCGGCGGGCGCTGTCCGCCGCCACCGAGGCGGTCCGCGGGGCGGCGGCAATCGTGAACCTGAGCCGCTGCCGGTCCTTGCCGGCGAGCGCCAGCAGGGAGTAGCGGCCCGGCGGCAGCGTTGCGCCCAGGTCGCGGTGCCAGCGGCCTTCGGACACGCGGGCGGGGAAGCGGAGCGGCGCACTGCCGCACCCGAGGGCTCGCAGGCGCCGCGCCGTCGCGTCCCAGCTCGAGCAGCGCTCGCCGGCGGTTCGCCGCAGCGAGAGGGTCACAGCGGAGGCGACCGTGCCGCCACGCAGGATTCGCGGCCCTCGCCGCCGGGCGAAGCGGTCGCCGTTCGAGATCTTCGAGATATAGAGCGCGGCCCCTCGGGGGCCGCCACCCGGCGCAGGCAGAGCTCCCTCGCACCGGACGTCGCCGACGCAGACGTCGAGGGCGTTGGAGCGGATCGCGTCGCCGCGCTCGGCCTTCAGGCGCTTGAGTCCGGGCTCGGTGAAGCGCAGCACCGCGCGGCCTGCCGCGTCGGTCGTCACGCCGCCCACCCGGGCTCCGGCAACCGGACCTCCGTCGAGGCCCGTGTCGGCCCGCACCCAGCCGTCGCGAACGCTGACCGTCAGCGCCTCTCCGATCTCGGCGTGCGCGGGCCCGGCGAGGCTCAGGATCAGCGGTCGGCTGCCGGTGTCGTAGGCCCAGAGGATCTCGGCGCCGGGATCGAGATCGGCCGTGCACGCGCCGCCGGTGTAGCGCCAGTCGACGAGCGTGGCCCAGTACGAGGCGGTCGCCGCGCTCGACGAGTCGGGCCCGATGCGATCGATGAAGAAGTCCTGGAAGTCCGGCTTCCACGTCGCGCGCCAGTCGAAGCCCCGGCTTCCGGCCGCGTCGGCGAGCGCACCGAGGACAGAGGGCCGCCCCGCCCCACAAGGGTGGGAGCCGCTCCCGTCGCCTCCATCGACAGACCGGGCGTCGGTCCGCAGCGGGCCCTCGTAGAGGGTCGCCGAGCGCCCCTCGATCCGCAGTGAGACGTCGATCGGCATCGCCTCGGCGCTCACGCAGGCGAGCGCGCCAGCCGCCGCGGCAACTGCCGCGGCGGCTGTGCGTGTTCGATGCATCGCTGGGATCTAGCGGCCCTTCACCAGCGCAGACGAGCGCGTCGTGGTGATGGCTCCGGTACCGGGATCCCGGACCGTCGCCTCGATGCGCACTCGGTGCCCGCCCGGCCTTGCGGCGAGCCTGCGCAGCTTCGAGCCGAGCCGCACCTTCACCACACGCCGTGCTCCCGACCTGACCACGAACATCAGGCTCCCGGAGGTCTTGTAGCGCCCCTTCCCGACGCGGTACTTGACGCGCAGCACGCCCTGGCAGCCTGCCGCCCCGAGCCCGCGTGGGCAGCGAACGGCCAGCCTCAGGCCGCCCTGCGGCCCGAGCTTCAGGCGCTTGCCGCGAGCGAGCACCGCCTTGGGCACTCGCTGCACGGGCGTGGCGATCTTCACCGGCGGCGGCGTCGAATCGCCGGCGGCCTTGCCGTCCAGCTTCACGACCACCGTGCTGCCGAGCCCTACCTCGTCGGTGAGCTCGGCCTTCGCCGCGCCACCGTCGACGCTCGCCTTCCACTTCGCGCCGGCGGCTCCGGTCACGCCGTTCATGCCTGCGATCCGTGCCGCCTCCCCGCTGCCGGCCAGCTTCAGCAGCGTCAGGCAGTAGGCGGGTGTGGTGCTCGCCGTGGCTGCTTGGAGCACCTGCGCGACCGTCGCGCCGGTGGGGGCCGTCACCGAGCAGGCCCGCTCGGCGCCGGGCTGATCGGTGCCGTGGTCCAGGACCAGCGTCAACGGGACCGCAGTCCCATCGGCCACGTCCGGAGCCGGGCGGACCACCGGGTCGGCTGGGTTCTCGCGCTCAGCGGGGGCGGAGCCGAAGCCGTCGCCGACCAGCGCCGTGACCGCGTCCTGGGTCGCATAGAGGTTCTCGAACGTGTCTCCGGACGTCCAGCCCATCGCCCCGCTCGGGAGCTGGAGGGTGAGCAGGAAGTCGAGCGGCGTCTTGCCGGTCGTGGTGGTCCACTCCGGGCCCTGCGGGTCGATGCCGCACTGGCGTAGCCCGTTGACCACCCAGGCCGTCGAGTCGGCGTTCGCCCCGAAGAACGAGCTGACGATGCCTCCGTTGGCGTCGTCCTGCTTGGTCTCGAGCCAATCGACCGCCTTTGCGACCGCGGGGTCGCTGGCGGTCGCCCCGGCTGCGCAGAGCGCTGCGATGCCGGCGCCGGTCATGTCCACATCAGGGTCCTGGTTCGGCTGACCGCCGTAGTTCCAGCCCGCCGCGCCCGGGGTCTTGGTCGTCTGGCTGCCCCTAACCGTCGAGGCCAGCGACGGCGAGATCGCTTCGATCGCTCCCGCATGGTCGAGCGCGAGCAGCCCGAAGATGTCGTCGTTGACGAGCGCCGGGCTGCCGAGCTGGCTGCCGTCGTAGAACGTCGCCAGTTTGGCGACGATGTTGCGCGAGCTGTTCAGTTTGGCGGTCTGCATCCCGGCCGCCTGACCCGCGAGGATCGCGCGCTCCTGATCGGTTGCGAGATCGCCTGGGCCGAACCAGTCCCAGGACTGGTGGAAGAAGTCCTGGAGGCTCGGGTCGGTCAGGCCTACGTGGAAGTCGGCTGGGCTGACGCCGGCGCCGGCGAGGGCGACCATCGCCCAGTCGCCGCCGAAGCCGGTGAGCTCGCCGGTTGGCGCATCCTGCTGGGTCTGGAACCAGGCGACCGCCGCGTCGGCGGAGTCCTGGGCCTGCTGCTCGGTTACGAATGCACTGGCTGCCGGCGCGCACGCCAGCAGCGTGAGCGCGACGGCGCATGTGGCTCGCGCGATGCGAGCCGGGTTGATCCGGGCTGGTGTTTTCACTGCCGCTCCTTCTTTCGGGCGGCAGCCCACACACGCACCAGCGCGAGTGGCCGGCCGCCTATTCGCGAGGCGTACCTGCTTCGCTCGCGGCCGGATATTCGGGCTCGGGTTCGTCCTTCCGGATCTCCTTCCCGGGCCTCTTGATCGGCCCAGTGGAACTACACGATCCAGTCGTCACCCATACCGCTGCGCGTCAGCCCCGGATTCGCACCGGGTTCCCCACGCCGTGAGCTTGCGCGGCCAGCGTAGCACCGCCGGTGCTCGCCGAGATGGGCCGGCCGCGGAAGCGCTCAGCTGCGCCCGCGATGCATGGCGCGCACCCTGCGCAGCTCCATCACGTCGTCGCTCGTGTGGGACAGGTCGCGCTTGGCGCCGAGCAGCTCGGCCTCGATCCGCCGGCGCACGAGCTCGCCCTCCACGGCGTCGACGCGCAGCGCCGAGGCCCCCGGCCGCGAGCTCACGGCGCGCTCGAAGCGGCGGCCGCGGAACAGCAGCGCGGCGCCGTCGTCGGCGGCCCAGCCGCCCGGCAGCTGGCCGGTGCGCACCGCCTCGAGCCAGATCGGCAGCCGCTCGGGCTCGCCGTCGGCGTGGACCGAGAGCGAGCCCGGCAGCACGCCGAGGCCGCCGATCGGCTCCGGTGGCCCGCTCGACTTCGTCACCCCGCCCTCGAACCAGCACATCGCTCCGGCGCTGATCCCCGCGAGCACGGTCCCGCGCTCCCAGGCTTCCACCAGCAGGCGGTCGAGCCCGTGGGCCCGCCAGATCGCCAGCAGGTTGCGCATCGACCCTCCGCCGGCGTAGATCACGTCCTGCTCGGCGATCACCTCGGCCAGCGTTCGCTCGCTGTCGTGGAGGTGGAACAGGGACAGCTGCTCCGCTACGCACGCACGCCCGCCGAAGCGCGCGCGGAAGGCGTTGATCTGGGCGGCCGGATCTCCCGAGGCTGTGGGCAGGAAGAGGATCCGCGGCTCGCGGGCGGTGGTGAGCGTGAGCACGAAATCGTCGAGCGCCGGGTTGCCGGGCTCCATCGTGAACCCGCCGCCGCCGAGCGCCAGGATCGTGCGGCGCTCCTCGGGGACGACCTCCCTCGCGCTCACGCAGTCGCCAGGGCGGGCATCGGCATCCCGAGGTACTCCACCGCGAGCGGCGTCTCCACGACCTCGTTGCCCACAGGCTCCACGCGGTAGGCGCCGGCACGCGGCCGCGAGCTGACGACTCGTGCCAGGTCCTTGCCCACGAAGTGCAGCGCGGCGCCGTCGTCGGCGGCGTAGCCCGGCCGCATCCCGTCGCCGACGAAGCGGCGGTACTCCTCGCGCCGCTGCGGCTCGGCGTCGTAGTGGACGCAGTTCGAGTGAGGCAGCAGCCCGAGCCCGGGGACTCGGTAGGGCGCTGAGTGGAAGGCGGTCAGCGCCTCCGCGAACCAGCACAGCGATCCGGCTGACGGACCGCAGAGCACCACTCCCTGCCGCCACGCGCGGCGCAGCACGGAGTGCAGCCCGTGCGCGCGCCATGTGCCGAGCAGGCTCACGAGGTTCCCCCCGCCGACGTAGATCAGATCCTGATTCAGCAGGTGCTCGGCGAAGTTCGCCTCCACTCCCTCGCGGTCGCGCCTGAACAGGGACACATGACTGGCATCGCAGCGGGTGGCGAACTGGCGGTAGAAGCGCACTATGTAATGGTCGGCGTCGCCCGACGCGGTGGGGAGAAAGCACACGCGTGGGCGAGCCGACCCGGTGAGCGAGAGGACGTAATCGTCCAGCAGCGGATTGCCTGCTTCCATGGAGAAGCCGCCGCCCCCGAAGGCGACGATCTGTGGAGCTCGCGCAGCCATACCTCGATGTTCGCCACGAACGGGCCGTCCACGTATGGACATGCGTAGAAGATCTGCCCTGCTCGTTCCCTACAGCGGGACAACGGTTGACTCCGCGTCCGGCGAGGTGAGAGCATCGGTCGATGTACGACTACGTGATCGTCGGGGCAGGGTCCGCGGGCTGCGTGCTCGCCGCGCGGCTGACGGAGGACCCGGACGTGGAGGTCCTCCTGCTCGAGGCGGGGCCGCCTGACGCGAACCTGAACATCCACGTCCCGCTCGGCTACCTGAAGCTGCCCCGCACGGAGGTCGACTGGGACTACTACTCGGCCCCTGAGCAGCTCTGCAACGGGCGCCGCCTGCCGCTGCCGCGTGGCAAGGTGCTTGGCGGCTCGTCTTCGGTGAACGCGATGGTCTATATCCGCGGCAACCGCCGGGACTACGACGACTGGGGCATCCAGGGCTGGGCGTGGGACGACCTCCTGCCCTACTTCCTCAAGTCCGAGGACAACGAGCGGGGAGCGTCGGAGTGGCACGGCGCCGGCGGCCCGCTCGCGGTGTCCGAGCAACGCTCGGGCAACAAGATCTCGCAGGCGTTCGTGGAGGCGGGCGTCGAGGCCGGCCTGGCGCGCAACGAGGACTTCAACGGCGCCGAGCAGGACGGCGTCGGGATGTACCAGGTGACCCAGCGCGGCGGCCTGCGCGCCAGCGCCGCGGTCGCCTATTTGCATCCGACCGCCGAGCGGCCGAACCTGACCGTGATGCCGTACATGCACGTCCACCGCGTGCTGTTCGAGGGCACCCGCGCGGTGGGGGTAGAGGCGTTCCAGCTCGGGCAGCCCAAGGAGCTCCGCGCGCAGCGCGAGGTGATCCTCTGCGGCGGCGCCTACAACTCGCCGCAGCTGCTGATGCTCTCCGGTGTCGGCCCTGCCGAGCACCTGACGCTGCGCGAGGTGGAGGTGCTGCTCGATCAGCCGGCGGTCGGGGAGAACCTGAGCGATCACGCCGCCAGCTACAGCGTGTGGACCACTCCGGAGCCGGAGAGCCTGCTGCTCGCCCTCGACCCTGCTGCCCGCTCGCAGTACGAGGCCTCGCAGACGGGCCCGTTCGCCTCCAACCTCGCGGAGGCCGGTGGCTTCGTCCGAGTGGAGGAGGGCGCGGCCGCGCCCGACATCCAGATCCACGTCGCGCCGCTGCACGTGGTCGACGAGGGGATGAGCGATCCGCAGGCCCATGGCGTGTGGGCCTCGCCCTGCCTGCTGACCCCGGAGGCGCGCGGGTCGGTGCGGCTCGCCTCGAACGACCCGACGGCCAAGCCGATCGTGCACAACGACTTCTACTCGTCGGAGAGGGACCTCGCGCGGATGCTCGCCGCGCACCGCCTGACGGTGGAGATCTGCTCGCAGCCCGCGATGCGGCCCTACTGCGCGGAGCCGTTCACGCTGCCCGCCGACGATTCCGACGCGGCGCTGCGCGAGCACATCGCGCGCACCACCTATCCGATCTATCACCCGGTGGGTACCTGTGCGATCGGCTCCGTCGTCGACGAGGATCTGCGCGTCACCGGCCTCGAGGGCCTGCGGGTGGTCGACGCCTCCGTGATGCCGGTGGTGCCGCGCGGCAACACCAACGCTCCCGTCATCGCGATCGCCGAGCGCGCGGCGGACCTGATCAAGGGCGCAACGCCCCTGCGCGCCAGCGCCGAGATCCCCTCCATCGCGTAGCGAGACAGGGGCGCGCGGCGCCCGTACCGCTGTAGCCTCCTCGCCGATGAGCGCCTCCGACGACGCCACTGCTCCGCCGCAGCCAGACCAGGCAGCCTGGGGCCCTGAGCGCCGACGGGAGGTCGTGTGGCACGACCCGGGGCCGACCGCCGCAGCTGGCCTGCAGATGCCGGGGCTCGAGTACCTGCGGACGATGGGCGAGGGTGGGCTGCCGATGTCGCCGATCGCGCGCCTGATGGGCTTCGAGCCCGTCTCGGCCGAGGACGGCGAGGTCGTGTTCCGCTGCGATCCCGACGAGTCCACCTACAACCCCCTCGGCCTCGTGCACGGCGGGCTGATGTGCACGCTGCTCGACTCGGTGGTCGGCTGCGCCGTTCACACGACCCTCCCGGCGGGTGTCGGCTACACGTCGATCGAGATCAAGGTGAGCTACATGCGCCCGGCCAAGGCTGGCGTGCCGCTGCTGGCTCGCGGCTGGGTCACCAAGCGGGGCAGCCGCGTCTGCTTCGCCGACGGCGAGATCACGGATCCCGACGGCCGCAAGATCGCCACGGCCTCCAGCTCCTGCCTGATCCTGCGGCCCTGAGCCGAGCCGGATCGAGCCTCGTCGGGCTCGAGCTGAATGCCCTCGGCTCGTTAGGAACCCGTCCTGCAGCCCCCCGGCCGCATGCCCGAACTTCGATGGACGATATCCACGACCTACCGATCTGACATCCAGGTGGAGGGAGTTCCTCCTGTCGGCGAATTTCAGATGCCGCGCAAGTCGGCGAGCAGGGAGATGTGCCGCGCCGGTTGTGCATGACGAGGAAGCATTCGCGGTCGGCGACTAGCCCGTGATGCGATCCATGGGCGGGCCAGGCGGGAGGCATCGCTTCGATGTTCAGGCAGCCGCCGGAAACTCAACAGTGCATCATGGGCTCATGAGTTCGTTGACGCGGGTCCTGGCCGTTGGAGCCATCAGCTTGGGGATGGTCGGGTGCGGAAGCGTCGACACTACGCCGGAGAAGCTCGACGGCACTCCGTCACAGGAGTTTGAAGCGGAAGACATTGATCAAGCCGAAGGCGCGAATGACGCGGTCAAGGACTACTGCGCCGACGCCGTCTCCGAAGCCCAGCGCGTCGGGTGCGAGTCACACGTGACCGAAGACGACATCCCGTAAGGGGCCTGAGTTCAACTCCTCTGCTTTCACTCGAGAGCGGTAGCCGCGGCGGCTCGGGCCAGATTTCGTGTTGGTTCGGCCGCCGTGTGTCAAGATCAGCGCGTGGCGGATAGATCGGTCGCGGACCAGCTCCGTGCGCTCGGTGTGAAGGGTGTCCTTGTGCAGATGGCCGAACGCGGCCAGCTCCTCGCCCTGAAGTGCGAGATGCCGCAGTGCTACCACCACAAGGGCCGCGGCGCGTTCGATCCGGTCACGACGCCGCGCACCCCGTGGGCGCCCTCGCCCGACCACTACCCGATCCTCAAGTCGGCCGGCGGAAAGCTCATTGCCGAGAATGTTCGGCTGTCCCACATCTGGTGCAACAACCGGGACTATGGATGGCGGATGCAGATTCGGACGCTGCTCGCGAAAGGCAAGTCCCTCACCGAGATCGCTGAGATCCTGAACAGCAAGGATGTCCCGCCGGCCCACGGCACGAACCGATGGACGGCCGCCATGGTGCGCAAGGCCTACGTGTCCTAGCCGGGTTCGGTGCTGGGTGCAGCTTGCGCGAAGAGCGGGCTTCCACGGGTGAACTCATCGAAATCCACTGGGCCTGCAGCTCACGCAGGAGACGGCTGCCTGTCGCATTGACCACATGCCTGCTCTGGCGGCGATGACACCACGCCTCGCTGGCGCCAGTCCAGCTTTCACGCTCCTAAACAGCAAGGGATACCTCGAAACGCGGCGGGTGTACCCGACTTCGTAGATACGTTCATTGATAACCCCGATGGAGCCAGCCGGGCTCGAACCGGCGACCTCCGCCTTGCAAAGGCGGCGCTCTTCCAACTGAGCTATGGCCCCGCGGGGCTCAGTTTCGCACGAAGCGCCTGAGGCCGGCGAGCGCGGCGGCTACTTGTCGGGCGGGTTGAGGATGGCGCCCACCACGCCGAAGCCGAACAGCCCGACGATCGCCAGCGAGATGATCCCGAGGATGTCGATCCCGGTGGTCGCGATCACGTAGATCGTCAGCCCGCCGAGCACGACGACGAACAGGAGCGAGCCGGTGAGCGCGAAGGTTCGGGCGTTCATCAGTACACCGGCATTCGCCGCGCCTGGTCGTAGTCCTCATGCACGTTGTTGGCGAACAGGCGGATCACGAGCAGGCCGAAGATGAATCCGCCGATGTGCGCGAAGTAGGCCACGCCCCCCTCGCCGCCGGCGATCGGGTTGCCCAGCTCGGCCGCCCCGGCGGCCGCCTGGAGCAGGAACCACAGCCCGAGCACCACCAGCGCGGGCAGCTCGATGACCGTGAAGAACAGGATGATCAGGACGAACGTCACCACACGCGCACGCGGGTAGAGCAGCGCATAGCCGCCGAGCACCGCGGCCACAGCCCCCGACGCCCCGATGGTAGGCACGGCCGCGTCGGGCGCGATGACCGTCTGCAGGCCCATCGCGGCCAGGCCGCCCAGCAGGTAGAAGGCGACGAATCGGAACCGCCCCATCGAGTCCTCGATGTTGTTGCCGAAGATCCAGAGGAACAGCATGTTCCCGCCGAGGTGGAGCAGGCCTCCGTGCATGAACATCGAGGTGAGCAGCGTGAGCCACGTCGGGGCGAGGCCGTCGGGCGCCTCTCCGACGACGCCCTCCTGGCCCTCGCACACCACCTGGCCGTCGGCGAGGTCGCAGTGCTTGCCCGGGTGGGAGATCTCGTAGGGGATCGCGCCGTACTCGGCGATCTTCTGGTCGAACTCGGCGTCGGTGCCGGAGAAGGCCCCCTGGAAGCCGAAGAACATCACCACGTTGATCAACACGAAGGCGACGGTGAGCAGCGGAAACCGCCGCGTGGGGATGCTGTCCTTCAGCGGGAACATCTGAGCGGGGGATGATGGCCGAGCGGCGCCCCGAGGGCGCCGGTCTCAACTGGCTGAGGCGCTCGCTGCGTCGGAGGCTCGCTCCAAGGTCTGCTCGGCGAAGTAGCTCGAGCGGACCAGCGGACCGGCGGCAACCGCTTCGAAGCCCATCGCGTACGCCTCGCGCTCGAGGTCGGCGAACTCGTCGGGATGCCAGTAGCGCACCACCGGGAGGTGGTCGCGCGTGGGGCGCAGGTACTGGCCCACGGTCAGCACCTGCACGCCGTGCTCGCGCAGGATCCCGAACGTCTCGAGCATCTCCTCCCGCGATTCGCCGAGGCCGGTCATCAGGCCGGACTTCGTAACCACTCCGTCGCCGCCCATCTCCTTCGCGTTGCGCAGCACGCGGCACGAGCGCAGGAACTTCGAGCCGCGGCGGGCGAGCGGGTAGAGCCGCGGCACGGTCTCCACGTTGTGGTTGAAGACGTCGGGCCGCTCCGCGATCACGCGGGCGAGAGGCATCTCCTCGCCGCGGAAGTCGGGCGTCAGCACCTCGACCTTCGTGTCCGGGGAGAAGCGGCGGATCGAGCGGATCACGCCGACGAAGGCGGACGAGCCGAGGTCGGGGAGGTCGTCCCGGTCGACGCTCGTGATCACCGCGTGGCGCAGGCCCATCCGCTTCACCGACTGGGCCACGCGCAGCGGCTCGAGCGGGTCGTTGAAGGTCGGCTTGCCGCTCTTCACGTTGCAGAAGCCGCAGCGCCGGGTGCAGGTGTCGCCGAGGATCATGAAGGTCGCGGTGCCGCGCTCCCAGCAGTCGCCGATGTTCGGGCAGGCGGCCTCCTGGCAGACCGTGTGCAGGCCCTCCTCGTCCATCTCCTTGCGCAGCTCGCGGTAGCGCTCCCCGCCGGGGGCCGGCACCTTGAACCAGCGCGGCTTGCGCGCTCCGAACTCGATCACCTCGCCGAGGCCGAGATCGCGCGCGCCGCCGGGGTTGGCGCGTGAGCGGGTGCGGTGCTCGCGCGCGTTGGGCTCGTCCGCCATCAGAGGGCCGATGCTATCTGCGGCGCCCCGACGGTGGCCGACACCGCCGATTCGTGCAGGCGCCGCGCGGAGACGATCCGCTGGCGCAGCCCGAAGGCGTCGGCGAAGCGCCAGGCCACGCGCTTTCGAAAGCAGCCGAGCGATCCGGAGCGCCCGGTCTCGGCGCTCACGGAGGTCATCCTGGCCCCCTCGGCGCCGCAGGCGAGGATCCACTGGAAGGGCTGCAGGTCGTTGTCGACGTTGATCGCGAAGCCGTGCGTCGTCACCCCGCGCGACACGTGCACCCCGATCGACCCGATCTTCGCGGGGAAGACGTCGGTGCGGTGCTCGCCAGATCTACGATCGGGCTGCGCTCCTTCCGCGCCCGCGCTGGTGGCCCAGACGCCGGTCAGCCCGGCCTGCGTGCTCGCGGCGATCCCCTCGTCCTCGAGCGCGGCGATCATCGCGGCCTCCATCGTGTGCACGTACTCGCGCGCAGAGCGCACGCGCATGATCGGGTAGCCCACCAGCTGCCCGGGGCCGTGGTAGGTGACCTGGCCGCCGCGGTCGGAATCCTCCACGTCGATCCCCTGGGCCCGGTACCAGTCCTCGTCCATCGGGAGGTCGCCAGGCTGTGCGCGCCGTCCACGCGTGTAGACGGGCGGGTGCTCGAGCAGCAGCAGGCAGTCGGGGATCGCGTCGGCCTGGCGGGCCTGGCGCAGGCGCTCCTGCAGGGCGACGCCGTCCCGATAGGGCACGACGCCGAGGGTGGTCACCCACAGTTCAGACACGCCACCGATGTTAGGGGGGCGCCCGCGCCGGGCTACGCTGCGCGGCGTGAGTCCGCGCGAGCGCTTCTGGCCGAGCCGCCTTCGCTGGCGCCTGCGCGGAGCGCTTCAGTGGCCGGCCTTCGTCGTGCTGACCCTGGTCGACGCGATCGTCCTCGACGCGCTGCCGCCGGTGTCCACGACCGGGATGAACTTCATCGTCGGCGTGCTGGTCGCGGCCTCGGCCAACCTCTTCCTGATCGGAGCGGTCAGTCCGTGGCTGGCGCGGCGACTCGCCGAGCGTCGTGCCGCTGCGCTCGAGGCCGCCGGAGCGCCGCCCCCCACGCAGGCGGCGCGGGAGGTGCTGCAGGACCGGGTCGCCACCGGGCTGCTCGTCCTGGGGCTCGCCGGGGTGATCGCCTCGGGGCTCGCGAACCGGCCCGTGATCGTTTCGGAGACGGAGGACACCGAGCGCAACGCGGAGGCCGTGCGGGACTACGTGCAGTCCTCGGGGGACGAGGAGCTGATCCGCAACCTCGACACCGCCAACACGATCCGCCTCGCCGAGGGCTACTTCCGCACATGCCTCGCCGACGACGAACGGGACCGCTTCTCCTGCTTCTTCGTCGACACCTCCAAGGACCCCGCGGAGGTCAAGAGGGATCCGAGCGCCGAGTCGAACACCGCCTTTCGCGGGCGCTAGCTCAGACGGACTGCAGGAGGCGCAGCTCCCAGGCTCCCTTTGAGCCCGTGACCTCGTAGAGCGAGATGCGGTTGCGCCCGCTGCGCAGAGACGAAGGCCGCACGATCAGGGAGAACATCTCCATCGGCTTCCCCTTCATGCGGAAGCTGCGCCCGACGGCCTCGATGCGTCCGTTGACTGCCACGGCCAGGTTGCGCTTGGCGCTCGGCGATTTGCTCTGGATGAACCCCGCGACCTGCGTCGGGACCTCCCGCTCGCGCGGGCGGACCGAGCGCCACACCTCCGGCTGGGAGATCTGCGCGGGCACGCCGCCGCCGCTCGCCATGGTCAGAGATCCGGTGCTGCGGCCGAGCAGCTCACCGGTCGGCCCGCCTCCGTAGATGAGGCCCCAGGGAGAGCCGGTCTGCCGGATGCTGCTGGCCCCGGTGCCGAAGGTCTTGGCCCGCTCCCGCCGCTGGGCGGCCCGGCGGCGAAGCCACTCGCGCCCTCCGATCGAGATGCGACCGGTGAACTTGCGGTTCGGCAGCGTGATCTTCCTCACCCTTTTGAGCTCGGGGCTCGAGGCGGGCTTGCCGTCCACATCCCAGGGGATGTCCAGATGGAGGGCACGCGCCATGGTGGGGACGATGTCGACGTTGCTGACGAAGGCGTCGTCGACCTTGCCCTCCTGCTGGTGCGGGGTCTTGATGAAGAAGGGCGTCGGCGTGATCTCGTCGATGTTCTCTCGGGTCACCGAGCGCCGGTCCTTGGTGTTCAGGTCGAACGCCACGCCGTGGTCGGCGGTGAGGACGATCAGCGCCCGGTCGTAGAGGCCGGCGCGCTTGAGGCGCGCCATGAGCCGCCCGATCAGGTGGTCCACGTAGCCCACCTGGAGCAGGTGGCGTCCCTCGTTGTGGCGCGTGAGGTCGCGATCGCCGAACCCGGCCGGATTCGCCAGGCGGCTCATCGTGGTGATCGTCTGCTGCCCCGAGGGCAGGAAGATCCACGGGAGGTGCGGCACGAGCGTGTGCTTGAAGTGCAGCGTCGCGCTCTCGCCACGGCGGATCTTGGAGAGCCACGAGCCCCACCGCTCGGGCCGGCCGTTCGCGAGGTTCGCCAGGATGCCCTTGCGCTTCGCGGCGAACCCCGGGCAGAAGCGCTCGCCGCAGATGTCGGTCGCCTCCTCGGAGGAGGTCACCTGCCAGCCCGCGTCGCCGAGCAGGCTGAAGATGCTCTGGGGGTGCCCCTCGGTGGTCGCCTTGACCTTCTTGCGCGGCAGCCGGCCGTCCATGATCGCCGGCAGCGCGAACGGAGTCGAGTCGTGGACCGCGCGCGAGTTCGCGTACCAGGTGGCGTCATGCGCGAAGCGCGCGAAGTTCGGGAACCGCTCGGCGTCGATCCGCCCGTCGGGGGTGCGCAGCGAGTCGCTCGGGAACTCGTCGAAGAGCACCATCACGACGGGCGCCCTGCGCGAGGGCGCGGCGTCGGAGTCCGAAGCCCCGGAGCGGGCAAGGAGGAACACGCCCGCGGCAACGGCGAGCAGTGCGAGCGTCAAGGCCAGGTTTCGAACGCGCACGACTCGCAAAAGGTAAGGCACAACGCAGCGCCGTGGGGCGCTTACCCGCGTGTGACCAGCTCGACGCCGAGCCGTCGCGCGAGCCCCTCGCCTCCATGGGCCATGACCCAGTCATGGTTCCAGGCGAACACCGGCCGCGCTACCGGAGCCAGGGCGTTCATCCAGGCGCGCGTCGTGTGCACCTGCCAGTCGTAGGTCACCGCCGTTACGCCGCGTTCCTCGTACAGCCGCCAGACGCCCGTGCCCTCCAGCTCCCCGGTCGCCCTGCCGGCCATGAAGGAGGGCTCGTCCACCTCGTCCACCTCGAACTCGAACTCCACGGCGTAGGGGACGAGGCTGCGCCAACGCACGCGGTGGCGGCTGCCCACGCGATGCTCGTCGCCGGGGTGGAGCTCCACGCTGGAGACGACGCCGCGCCACCACTCCGGCCATGCCTCGGCGTTGGCGATCACGTCCCATACCTCCTGCCGCGGGGCTCGCAGCAGCCATGTCGAGAGGAAGGTGTATCCCGCCACGGGGACAACCTATATAGGGCCACGCCGGAGGCTGTGTGCTCAAGGCGGAGTAGCTCGGCGTCGATGAACGAGCAGCAGGCCGTCGACGGGAGGGGGCAGCTCGTACCATGGCCAAACAGGAATCCAGATCAGGGCTCTCGGGGATCGCCCGCACGCGGGTCGTGCTTCTCGTGGCGATCCTCGGCGTTACGGCCGCGGTCTGGGGCGTCTCTGAGACCCAGCGCTCCACGGCGGAGCGGATCTTCAACGAGACCCGCGCCGCCGACAGCATGCTGACCGCGATGCTCGAGCAGGAAACCGGCCTGCGCGGCTTCGCGCTGACGCGCGAGCGACGGTTCCTCGAGCCGTTCATCCGAGGCCTGCGCGAGTTCAACGTCGCTGCCGAGGACGCGCGAGCGCTGGCGGGCAGTCCCGAGCAGCTCGAGCTGATGGATCGAATGACGCGTACCGCGAAGCGCTGGCGACGCCTGGCCGAGCAGGAGGTGGCAATAGTCGACAACGCCCCGGGCCGTCCCTTGAGCGTCGCTCGAGTCACGAAGCGCAAGCGCGTCTTCGACAGCTTCCGTCGCCAGAACCGCGAGCTCGCCGTGCGCCTGACCTCGGAGCGGCGTGAGAAGCTCGATCGCGCCGGGGTGATCTCGGTCACGGTGATCCTGCTCCTCGCGGTCGTCTTCGGCGGGGTCGGCTTCTACTTCGTGGAGAACGACGCAAAACGCGCTCGCGCCCGCAGCGCCCGCGGTCGCAGCTACCGCCGAACCCAGGCGGAGTTCGCGGAGACGATGCAGATCATGCGCAGCGAGGACGAGGCGCACGAGCTCGTCAAGAGCCACCTCGAGCGCACCACCGGCGGCGAGGTGATGGTCCTCAACCGCAACAACTCCGACAACCGGCTCTACGCATCGACCGCGGTCGAGGGGGACCCCCTGCTGACGGAGAAGCTGGTGGACGCCGAGCCCGACTCCTGCCTGGCCGTGCGCCTGGGTCGCGAGTACGAGCAGGGCGCCGAGGCCACTCCGCTGCTCGCCTGCGAGCTGTGCGGCAAGTCTGCCGGCGAGGTGCTCTGCGCGCCCTCGCTGGTCGGCGGCGAGGTGATCGGCTCGGTGCTCGTGCGCAGCGAGCGTCCGCTCGGGTCCGAGGCGCGCGAGCGTGTCGCGGACTCCGTGTCCCAGGCCTCACCCGTGCTCGCCAATCTGCGCAACCTCGCGATCGCCGAGAATCGCGCGGCGACGGACGCGCTGACCGGCCTGCCGAACTCGAGGTCGTGTCGCGACAACCTCAAGCGCATGGTCGCCCACGCCAGTCGCAACGTCTCGCCGCTCTCAGCGGTGATGCTCGACCTCGACCACTTCAAGCAGATCAACGACCGCTTCGGCCACGGAGTCGGCGACGACGTGCTGGCCGCGGTCGGCGAGACGCTCACCGCAACCCTGCGCGGCAGCGACTTCGGCGGCCGCTACGGCGGCGAGGAGTTCCTGGTGCTGCTGCCGGACACCGATCAGGCGGGCGCGCTCCAGGTCACCGAGAAGCTCCGCGAGGCGCTCGAGGCGCTCGAGCTCCATTCGGCCGAGCTCGCGGTGACCGCGAGCTTCGGCATCGCCACCTATCCGCTCGACGCGCTCGACGCCGACAGCCTGGTCCAGATGGCCGACCGCGCGCTCTACGCCGCCAAGGCCAAGGGCCGCAACCGCGTGGAGTTGCTCGATCCCCATGCCGCTCCCGCGGTTGGTCAGCCGGTGCTTCCCCGAGACGTCTGAGGGCTAGCCGAGGTTGGCCATCACGTGCTTGACCTGGGTGTAGTCCTCGAGCGCGTACATCGAGAGGTCCTTGCCGTAGCCGGACTCCTTGTAGCCGCCGTGCGGCATCTCGGAGGCGATCGGCAGGTGGTCGTTGATCCACACGCAGCCGAAGCGCAGCGCATTCGACACCCGCAGCGCACGTCCCACGTCGCGGGTCCAGACCGACGCCGCGAGCCCGTAGCGGGTGCCGTTCGCCCACTCGATCGCCTGCTGCTCGTCGGAGAAACGCTGGACGGTGATCACCGGGCCGAAGATCTCGTCCTGGGTCATCTCGTCGCCCTGCTCGAGGTTGGCCACCACGGTCGGCTGGAGGTAGAACCCGGGCAGGTCCGGCTCGGATCCGCCGGTCACCACCTCGGCGTGCCCGGGACGGCGCTCTAGGAAGCCCTCCACCCGCTCGCGCTGGCGTGCGGAGTTGAGCGGCCCGAGCGTCGTGTCAGCGGCCAAGGTGTCGCCCATCACCAGGCCCTGCGCCTGCTCGGCGAGACCGGCTACCACGTCGTCGTACACGCCAGGTGCTGCGAGCACGCGCGTCGCGGCCGTGCAGTCCTGGCCGGCGTTGTAGTAGCCGGTGCCGGCGATCGTCTCCATGGCGGTCTCCATGTCGACGTCGTCGAACACCACGACGGGCGCCTTCCCGCCCAGCTCTAGATGCACCCGCTTGACGGAGTCGGCCGCGGCCTTGGCGATCCACTTGCCGGTTCCCGGCGACCCGGTCAGGGAGACCATCCCAACCCCGGGGTGGGTCACCAGCGAGGACCCGGCCGGCTCGCCGTGCCCGGTGATCACGTTCAGCACGCCCTTGGGCAGGTGCTCCGCGGCGAGCTCCGCAAGCCTGAGCGTCGTGATCGGCGTCGTCTCGGCCGGCTTCATCACCACGGTGTTGCCGGTCGCGAGCGCCGGCCCTAGCTTCCAGACGGCCATCATCAGCGGGTAGTTCCACGGCGTCACCTGGCCGATCACGCCCACCGGCTCGCGCCGGACGAACGAGGTGTAGCCCTCGAGGTACTCCCCCGCGGCCTTGCCCTCGAGGCAGCGCGCGGCGCCCGCGAAGAAGCGCAGGTTGTCGGCCATGAAGGGGATTTCGTCCTCGAGGAACGCGCTGCGCGGCTTGCCGGCGTTCGCCGATTCGAGGTCGGCGAGCTGGTCGGCGTTCTCCTCGATCGCGTCGGCCAGGCGCAGCAGGGCGAGCGCCCGCTCGCCCGGTGTCGTGGCCGCCCAGCCCTCGAAGGCCTCGGATGCGGCCGCAACGGCTCGATCCACGTCCTCCGCGCTCGACAGGGGCGCCTGTGCGATCTCCTCGCCCGTCGCCGGGTTGAGCACCGCCTCCGTCGCTCCGTCGAGCGGCTCGACAAACTCGCCGGCGATGAAGTTCTGCAGCTTGGTGGTCGTGGCAGCCATGTTTCTCCTGAGGGTCTTGGGGTCTGGGTCTAGGAGCCGGACGCGGCTTGCCGTCCGGGGTCCGGCTCCGAGGCGAGCGCCTCGGCGAGTGGGGTGTGCGGAATGTCGGTGCCTTCGGCGACGGCGGCGAGCGTCACCCGGCCGCCGGCGACGTTGACGCCGGGCTCGAGTCCCGGCAGCCGTGCGATCGCCTCCTCGACGCCGTGGTCGGCGAGCGCCAGGACGTACGGGAGCGTCGCGTTGGTGAGCGCGTACGTGGAGGTGATCGGAACCGCGCCGGGCATGTTGGTCACGCAGTAGTGCTCGACCCCGTCCACCTCGTAGGTCGGGTCGGAGTGGGTGGTGGGCTTCGAGGTCTCGAAGCAGCCGCCCTGATCGATCGAGACGTCCACCAGCACGGCGCCCTGCCGCATCAGAGAGAGCTGGTCGCGCTTGATCACATAGGGCGCGCGCGCTCCGTGCACGAGCACGGCGCCGATCACGAGGTCCGCGTGGGGCAGCATCTCCTCGATCGCCAGCGTCGAGGAGTAGACGGTCGAGGCGCGTCCGGCGAAGGCGACGTCGAGCTCGCGCAGCCGGTCGATGTCGCGGTCGTAGACGAACACGTCGGCATCCATCCCGATGGCGATCTTGGCCGCGTTGAAGCCGACCACGCCGCCGCCGATGACCATCACGTTCGCGGCGGCGACCCCGGGCACGCCGCCGAGCAGCACGCCGCGGCCGCCGAGCGGCTTCTCGAGCATGAAGGCGCCTGCCTGGGTGGCGATCTTGCCGGCCACCTCGCTCATCGGCGCGAGCAGCGGAAGCCGGCCCCGGGCGTCCTCGACCGTCTCGTAGGCGATGCAGGTGGCGCCCGAGTCGCACAGGCCCTTGGTCAGCTCGGGCGCCGGGGCGAGGTGCAGGTAGGTGAAGAGCACGTGATCTGGTCGCAGCAGCCCGACCTCTCCTGCCTGGGGTTCCTTGACGCCCAGCACCAGCTCGGCCTCGGCGAACACCGCCGCGGCCTCCGGCAGGAGCCGTGCGCCCTGGGCTTCGTAGTCGGCGTCGGAGATCCCGGAGCCGAGGCCCGCGCCCGCCTGGACCAGCACCTCGTGCCCGTGCTCTCCGAGCTCGCGCGCTCCGGCGGGCGTCAGCGCGACGCGGTACTCGTCCGGCTTGATCTCGGTGGGTACTCCGACCCTCATCGTCCAGCCTCCGCGCTCGCGGCCTCTCGCGTCTCGACGGTGAACCGGCAGTTGCGCCGCTCCAGCTCGGGGAAGAGATCGTCGGGATCGATGCAGCGCTCCGGCACGAGCGCTCCGCGCTGCTCGATCCGTCCCCGCGCCAGGAGACGGACCGCGGCCGCCGCGGGCGCGGCGGTGGAGACGATCCCCCCGCCGAGCGCCCACTGCTCCATCGGAGTCGTCACCGCGGTGACGACCGTCTGCCGCTCCCCCGCGGTCGCCTCGATCGCGTGCACGGAGACGGTCTTGGTCGAGGACGGGACGGCCGCCTGCGCGGCTGCCTCGAGCTGCGCCGCGTCCGCGCCCAGGAGTCCCCGCACCCGCTCGAGCACGGAGGGCGCCAGCGAGAGGCGAAAGCTGCACTCGGTGCAGCCGAAGCTCGAGGGGAAGGTGCGGACCTCCGAGTGCAGCGTGTAGATCGTCTCGGCGACGCCGATCGGCTCCGGGAGGCTCACCGGCCCGCCCGGCTCCATCGGCGCCAGCTCCACAGGCCGGCCTTCGCGCAGCGCGACGGGGTTCATCGTCAGCTCGTCGACGAGCGTCTGCACGGCGTAGGGATAGCTCGGCCCCTCGGGGGGCTCCAGGTCGCGGCCGGCGGCGATCACGTCGATCCGCTCCGGGCTCCCGCCGAGCTCGCGGACCGCCTTCGCGGCCATGACGTTCGTCTTCCCGGGGCTCGAGCCCATGCCCAGCAGCGCGAGCAGGCCCGCGCCCTCGAAGTCGTCGGACAGCGCGAGCTGATCGCCGGTCATCCAGTAGAGCCCGCCGAGGTCGACGTAGTGGCAGCCGGCGAGCAGGCAGGCGCGCATCGCGCTCAGGTTCACGCGGTAGCTCGCCGAGTTCACGAGCACGTCCACGTCCGTGAGCGCCCGCTCGAGGCCGTTCCGGGCGTCCACTCGGGCGGCGCGCGCCCGCGGCCCGCCATGGGTCGCGGCGACGGCTGCCGCGCGCTCCTGATCGAGATCAAGCAGCAGGAGCTCGGCCACCTCTTCGGACTCTGCGAGATCGCGGACGATCGCCGGCGCGATCGTCCCCCCGGCGCCCAGCACCGCCACACGCAGGGAGTCGCTCATGTCAGCAGCTCCCGAGCCCGCAGGGCGAGCCAGAACTCGATCCGGTCGCGAGCGGTCTTCAGGTCCCGCCCGGTCAGCTCCTCGATGCGGCGGATCCGATAGCGGAGGGTGTGGCGGTGGCAGAACAGCTCCCTGGCGGCTCGCTCCCACTGGCCGTTCTGCTCGATGAACGCCTCGAGCGAGCGGATCAGCTCGCCGCCGTACTCGCCACGGCCGTCCTCGAGGGGTCCGAGGACGCTGTCGCAGTAGACGCGCAGCGCCTCGTCGTCCTGCACGGCGAGCAGGAGCCGGAAGGCGCCGAGATCGTGGTGAGAGGCCACGTCCGGGGCCGTGCCGTTGGCCAGCGCGGTGGCCTCCAGCGCGCAGCGCGCCTCGTGGAAGCTGCGCCGCACGCCCCCCGTCGGGGCCACACGGCTGGCGGCCGCGCGCACCGGGCCGGGGTCGTCGCCGTCGAGCGCCTCGCGCGCCTGCCTCGCGAGCCCCACCGTGTCCAGCTCGTCGTTGGCGTCCACCACGGCGCACAGCATCTGCTCCCGCGTGGCCACCAGCGCCTCGGTGCCGGCGTCGGCGAGGAGCCGTTGAAGCTCCGCCTCGCTGCCCGGCGGGTCGCTGCAGGAGAAGACGAGCACCGCCGCCTGGGGGCCGATGCCGAACGGCAGCAGGCGCGAGACCACGTCGTGCTCGGACAGCTCGCCGTCGAGCGCCTCCGCCAGCACGTCGCCGGCCAGGCGGCGCTCGGTGTCGCGCATCGCGCGCTGGCGCATCAGCTCGAGCGCTACGACGGTCACCGCCTGCTGGAGGATCAGGCGCTCGAAGTCGCCGAAGCCCCCGGCGTCGCGCACCGCCATCAGCCAGGCCTGGGGAGCGCCGCGCCCGCGAGTGGACACCGGCAGCACGAGCGAGCGTCCCGAGAGCTCGGGATGGCTGGGGGTCAGCTCCGTCGCGTTCGCGGTCTTCGCGTGCTCCCGCACATGGGTGCGGACCGTCTCCACGGCCTCGTCGCCCAGTTCACGGCGGAAGGTCCGCTCGGCCATGGTCTCGCCGTGCGAGTCGAGCACCATGACCATGCCTCCGATCGAGGCCGACAGCGCCCGAACCAGCTCGCTCAGGCCGCGCTCCTCGAGCACCAGCCGCTCGAGCCGCTTGTGGATCGCGATGCCGCGCTGAAGGACCTCGTACTGCTCGTTCACGAGGCGCGCGAAGGCCTTCTCGGTGATCGCGATGAACGGCAGCTCGTACGGCACCTCGAACACGGGGAGCCCGGTCTCGCGGGCCTCCTCGAGCAGCGGCTCGGGGATCGCCTCGTGCGCGAACCCGATCCCGAAGCCGACACCCGCGAGGTGATGGTCGCTCAGCAGCCGCGCGAAGTCCCGCTGCCGCTTGGCGCTCGTCAGCTGGAGCCCTGTGGTGAGGATCATCTCCCCGCCCGAGAGCCAGGGCGTGGGGTCGATCAGCTCGGTGATGTGAACCCAGCGCACCGGCGTGTCGGCGGCGTCCTCGCCCGTGATGAGCTCGAGGCCCATCTCGTCGACGAGGGTGCGCAGTGTGAGCAAGTTTGTCTCTCCAGAGTCCTTCAGGGACGAGCTACGAGACGGTTCCACGCCTCGCTGAGCACCGCGCGCAGGATTCCCTCGATCTCCTCGAACTGCTCGCTGCCCGCGATCAGCGGCGGCGACAGCTGGATCACCGGATCGCCGCGATCGTCGGCGCGGCAGATCAGCCCGTGCTCGTAGAGCGCGCCGGAGAGGTAGCCGCGCAGGAGAACCTCGGACTCCTCCTCGTCGAAGGTCTCCTTGGTGTCCTGGTCCTTGACCAGCTCGATCGCGTGGAAGTAGCCGGCGCCGCGCACGTCGCCGACGATCGGCAGCTCCCGCAGGCCCTCGAGGCGCTGCCGCAGCTCACCCTCGTTGGCCCGCACGTTCCCGCAGAGGTCCTCGCGCTCGAAGATGTCCAGGTTCGCGAGCGCGGCGGCCGCGCAGACGGGATGCCCGCCGAACGTGAAGCCGTGGGTGAACATGTCCGTGCCCTCCATGAAGGGCTCGGCGACGCGGTCGGAGGCGATCACCGCGCCCATCGGGGCGTACGCCGAGGTCAGGCCCTTGGCGGTCGTGATCAGATCGGGCTCGAAGCCGAAGCGCTCCGCCCCGAACCAGTGGCCGAGCCGGCCCCAGGAGCAGATCACCTCGTCGGAGATCAGCAGCACCCCGTAGAGGTCGCAGATCTCGCGCACGCGGTCCCAGTAGCCCTCCTGCGGCGTGAAGCAGCCGCCGGCGTTCTGCACGGGCTCGAGGATCACCGCCGAGACGGTCTCGGGGCCCTCGAAGAGGATCCGCTCCTCGATCTGGTCGGCGGCCCAGAGCGGGTCGCGATCCTCCGGCCAGCGGTAGCTGTTGGTGTTCGGCGCGTGGCGCCCGCCCGGGACGAGCGGCTCGAACGGGGCGCGCAGGTCGGGGATGCCGGTGGCGGTCAGCGCGCCCATCGTGGTGCCGTGGTAGGCGATCTCCCTGGCGATCACCTTGTAGCGCCCGGCCTCGCCGTTCTTGCGGTGGTAGATCCGGCAGAGCTTGAGGGCCGACTCCACGGCCTCGCTGCCGCCCGAGGTGAAGAAGACCCGGTTGAGGTTCCCGGGCGCGTAGCCCGCGATGCGCTCCGCCAGCTCGATCGCTCGCGGGTGGGCGTAGCTCCAGTTCGTGTAGAAGCCCAGCTCGCGCACCTGCGCCGCCATGGCGTCGCCGATCTCCGTGCGGCCGTGGCCGGCGTTCACGCAGAACAGGGCCGACAGCCCGTCGAGGTAGCGCTTGCCGTGCTCGTCGTAGACGTAGCAGCCCTCGCCCTTGACGATGATCGGGACTTCGCTCTCCTCGTACGCGCCCATGCGCGTGAAGTGCATCCAGAGATGGCGCTTCGCGGCGTCCTGAAGTGCGCTGTCCCCACTTCCGCGATGTTCGGTGACGGTCTGCGGTGTCGTCGCCATTTCTCTCCTCCGAGGCTGGACGCTCAGGACAACGGTAACTGCGCCAGGTCCAAGTGACAACCGGCTGAACGTGAAACCAAACCCTCCCCACTTGTACACCCTGGCCAACATCCGGTGCAGAGATTGGGTCATTCTGCACTTGCGGGGGTGACGCCCTGGCCATACGGTCAAGACATTGTCAGCCGCGGTGGCGGCCCCTCGGGTCGAATGCCGTGGAAGAGGAGGGAAGGCGAACCGTGAGCGCCGGCCG
Organism: uncultured Solirubrobacterales bacterium; assembly: GCA_963715445.1. Lineage (GTDB taxonomy): Bacteria > Actinomycetota > Thermoleophilia > Solirubrobacterales > Thermoleophilaceae > JAAYBF01. The sequence continues at coordinate 1,145,961 of OY970240.1, read as the reverse complement.
CGACAGCGAGGGCAGAGAGCCAAGCGTCAGGCTCGACGGCGTCGCCAAGCGCTTTGGCGATTTCGAGGCGGTCGCCGGCATCGACCTCGACATCGCTCCCGGCGAGTTCTTCACCCTGCTCGGCCCGAGCGGCTGCGGCAAGACCACGACGCTGCGGATGGTTGCGGGCTTCGAGGAGCCGACGGAGGGACGCGTGCTGATCGACGGGAAGGACGTCGTCGGCCTGCCGGCCTACAAGCGGCAGACGAACACCGTCTTCCAGAGCTACGCGCTGTTCCCGCATCTCAGCGTGGAGCGCAACGTGGCCTTCGGCCTCGAGCGTCAGAAGACCTCGAAGGACGAGATCCGCCGCCGCGTCGGGGAGGAGCTCGAGCGCGTCGGCCTCGCGGGGGAGGCCAAGCGCAAGCCGCGCCAGCTCTCCGGTGGTCAGCAGCAGCGCGTCGCGCTCGCCCGTGCGCTCGTCAACCGGCCGGCGGTGCTGCTGCTCGACGAGCCGCTCGGCGCGCTCGACCTGAAGCTCCGCAAGCGCCTCCAGGTTGAGCTGAAGGGGATCCAGCGCGACGTCGGCATCACGTTCGTCTACGTGACCCACGATCAGGAGGAGGCGCTGACGATGTCGGACCGGATCGCGGTGATGAACCGCGGCCTGGTCGAGCAGGTGGCCGGCCCCGAGGAGGTCTACGCCCGTCCCGAGACGACCTTCGTCGCCGGCTTCATCGGGGTCTCGAACCTGATGCCGGGAGTGGTCGAGGGCACCGGCGAGCACGGCCGCGTGCGGCTCGATGTGGGGCCCCGGATCGACGTCCCGGTCTCCGAGGGGCTCGCCGCGGGCGAGCGCTGCCACGCCATCGTCCGCCCCGAGAAGCTGCAGATCGACGAGGACGCCACGGCCGGGCCATCCGGGCGTCCGTCGGTCGAGGGGGTCGTCGAGAGCTCGGTCTACCTCGGCACCTCGACCCAGATCGTCGTGCTGCTCGAGGGCGACGTGCGGATGACGGTGCTCATCCCCAACGCCGACGAGGCGCTGCGCCAGAGGCTTCCGGGTGGCGGGGCCCGGGTAAGGCTGAGTTGGTCGCCCGAGCACATCCATGTAGTGCGCGAGTCGGGAAGAGGGCCGGTCGACGCGGACCTTCGCCCGACCGCCGAGCTCGCGCTCAGAGAGACAGAGAGCTGAGAACCCTCCAGGGAGGACGCCATGAACCACGCAAGCCCAAATCCCCAATCAGTCCGGTTCCGCTCGGTGCTCGTCGCCCTGCTGGCGCTCGTCGCGACGGTCGCGATCGCCGCCTGCGGTGGTGACGGCGACAGCGTCGGCGGCGGCAGCGATTCCGGCACCGAAGTCGCGAAGTCGGGCCCGGTGGAGGGCGAGCTGACGATCTCCAACTGGCCCGGCTACATGGACAAGGGGTCGAACAACACCGTTGCCAAGTTCGAGGACGAGAGCGGCGTCAAGGTCGACTACAAGGAGGACGTCAACGACAACGCGGACTTCTTCGGCAAGCTGCAGCCACTGCTCGAGGACGGCAATTCGGGCGGGCGCAGCATCTTCGTCGTCACCGACTGGATGGCGAAGCAGATGAACGATCTCGGCTATCTCCAGGAGATCGACCACGAGACGGTGCCGACCGTCTTCGAGCACCTGCTGCCCAGCCTCGAGAGCCCGGAGTTCGATCCCGAGCGCAAGTTCTCGGTGCCGTGGCAGAGCGGCCTGACCGGCCTGATGGTCAACACCTCCGAGGCGCCCGACGTGAAGTCGGTCAACGACCTCTTCGACCCCAAGTACAAGGGCAAGGTCACGGTGCTCTCCGAGCTGCGCGACACGATCCCGCTGATGCTCAAGGCCGACGGGATCGACCCCGCGGCGGCGACCAAGCAGCAGTGGCTCGACCAGATCAAGCGGCTCTCCGACGCCGTCGACTCCGGCCAGCTGCGGCGCTTCACCGGCAATGACTACACCCAGGACCTGACCAACGGCAACGTCGTCGCGGCCATCGGCTGGTCGGGCGACACCTCGCTGGTCGAGAACCCCGACGTCGAGTGGCTGATGCCCACCCAGGGCTGCATCCTCTGGTCGGACAACATGGTGATCCCGAAGGGCGCGCCGAACACCCCGGCCGCGCTCGCCTGGATGGACTTCGTCTACCGGCCGAAGATCCAGGCGGGCATCTCCGAGTACGTCCAGTACGTGACGCCGGTGACCGGGGTCAAGGAGGTCTTCGAGCAGGAGGGCAAGACCGAGCTCGCCGAGAACCAGCTGATCTTCCCGAGCGAGGAGTTCACCAGGGACTGCACGACCCAGCCGAACCCGCCCGGCTCGGCCAAGGATCGCGAGGAGGTGACCAACGCCTTCCAGGACGTCATCACGGGTTAGGCGCCGACTGGTCCCCTATGGCCTGCTCGGCCCGGGGGCCATCTGGCTGGTCCTGTTCTTCGTCGTCCCGATGTACTACATGGGACAGATGGCCCTGCGGTCGGGATCGCTCGAGACCGGCGGCTTCACGTTCACCTGGCAGTGGTCGAACTTCAGCGACTCGCTCTCCGGCCACGAGGAGCAGCTGATCCGCTCGTTCCTCTACGCCGGCTCGGCGACGCTGATCGCGCTGGCGATCGCCTACCCGCTCGCCTACGCGATAGCCCTGCGTGCCGGCCGCTGGAAGCTGCTGCTGCTGTTCGCGGTCGTCGCCCCGTTCTTCACGACCTACCTGATCCGGACGATCGCCTGGAAGACGATCCTCGCTGACGCGAGCCCTGCGGTCGACGCCCTGAAGTTCCTCCACCTCGTGCCCGAGGACGGGCGCGTGCTCGCCACGGGAGGCGCCGTGATCGCGGGGCTGACCTACAACTTCCTGCCGTTCATGATCCTGCCGATCTACGCGTCGCTCGAGCGGATGGACGTGCGGCTGATCGAGGCGGCGAAGGACCTCTACTCCTCGAGCACCAAGGCGTTCGTCAAGGTGACGCTGCCGATCACCGCGCCGGGGATCGTCGCCGGCGTGCTGCTCACCTTCATCCCGGCCGTCGGCGACTACGTCAACGCGCTGCTGCTCGGCGGCACCGGGCAGGCGATGGTCGGCAACGTGATCCAGTCGCTCTACCTCCAGCAGCGCGACTACCCGGAGGCCGCGGCGCTGTCCTTCCTGATGATGCTGGCGATCCTGATCGTCGTCGGCATCTACCTCAAGCTGGCGGGCACAGGCGCCTTCATGGGCGATGAGGAGGAGGCTGCGTGAGCGCCGCCTGGGCCTGGCTGCGGCGCAACGCGCTGCTGGTCTACGCCGCGATAGCGGTTGTCTACATGCTGCTGCCGATCATCGTGATCGCCCTGTTCTCGTTCGACCAGACCTCGGGCGGCAAGCTCGACTACACGTGGAGCGGGTTCACGCTCGACTACTGGCGGGACGCCTTCGCCGACGAGTCGGTGAACGACGCGATGATCACCAGCCTCCAGATAGCGGCGCTGGCGACCATCGTCTCGACGGCGATCGGCACGTTGATGGCGCTCGCGCTGGTCCGCCACAGCTTTCGCGGCCGGGGAGTGTCGAACCTCCTGATCATCCTGCCGATGGCGACGCCGGAGATCGTGATCGGCGCGGCGCTGCTCTCGATGTTCCTGATCTACGGGATCGAGCTCGGCTTCACGACGCTGTTCATCGCCCACGTGATGTTCTCGATCAGCTTCGTCGTGGTCGTCGTGCGCTCGCGCCTGATCGGATTCGACCGCAGCCTGGAGGAGGCCGCGGCAGACCTTGGCGCACCTCCGCTGACGACATTCCGGACGGTCACCCTGCCGCTGCTCGGGCCGGGGATCATGGCCGCGGCGCTGCTCGCCTTCGCCCTCTCGATCGACGACTTCGTGATCTCGAACTTCAACTCGGGGACGACGGAGACGTTCCCGCTCTACATCTTCGGCGTCAGCCTCCGCGGCATCCCGGTCCAGGTCAACGTGCTCGCGACGCTGCTGTTCCTGGTCACCGTCGTGGCGATCGCGCTGGTCCTCTGGCAGCAGCGCCACGCCGAGCGGATGGCTGCCGTCCGACCCGATCCCGAACCTGCTCTATAGAAGGTAGGAGGCTCGATGGCGACTGACGTGGTGACGGAGACCGGCGGCAAGGGCCTCAAGAAGGACGCGATCGGCTTCGTCGACGCGCTGGTGATCGGCCTCGCCTCGACCGCGCCGGCCTACTCGCTGGCGGCGGTCATCGGGCTCGTGGTGGTCGATGCGGGAGTCCAGGCGCCGGCGGTGCTGCTGGCGTCGTTCGTGCCGATGTTCTTCATCGCCGCGGCCTTCTACTACATGAACCGCGCCGATCAGGACTGCGGCACCACCTTCTCCTGGGTGACCCGCGCGATGGGGCCCTACATGGGCTGGATGGGCGGCTGGGCGATCACGATGACGGGCGTGCTCGTAGTCGGCTCGCTGGCCGACGTTGCCGCGCGCTACACGTTCCTGCTCTTCGGCTGGGACGCCGCGGCCGAATCGAAGTGGGCGGTGATCGCCTTCGCCGTCGCGCTGATCGCGATCATGACCTGGGTCTGCGTGATCGGCACCGAGGCGTCCGCGCGGCTGCAGCGGGTCCTGATCTTCGGCCAGGTGATCGGGCTGCTGCTGTTCGCGGGCGTCGCGCTCGCGAAGGTGCTCGGCGGCGACGCGTCGCCGGACTCGATCGACCCGTCGCTCTCCTGGCTCAACCCGCTCGAGGTGTCGAGCATGTCGGTGCTGGTCGCCGGGATGCTCACCGGCGTCTTCATCTACTGGGGCTGGGAGTCGGCGGTCAACCTCACCGAGGAGACCGAGGACTCGGTCTCGGCGCCCGGCGTGGCGGGCGTCTCGAGCACGGTGATCCTGCTGGTCACCTACATCTCCGTGACCGTCGCCGTCGTCGCCTACGCAGGCCCCGCCCTGCTCGAGGAGTTCGCGGACGACGAGGCGGTCTTCTCGACGCTGGCCACCAGCGTGCTCGGCTCACCGCTCGACAAGCTCGTCGTGCTGGCGATCCTCACGTCGGCGCTCGCCTCGACCCAGACGACGATCCTGCCGGCTTCGAGGACGATCCTGTCGATGGCGCGCGGCGGCGCGATGCCGGCGGCGCTCGGGAGGGTCCACGAGCGCTTCTACACGCCGCACGTCTCGACGATCGCGATCGGAGTGGTTGCGGCCGCCTGGTACGTGGGGGTCAGCGCCTTCAGCGAGAACTTCCTCTTCGACACGCTCACGGCGCTCGCGCTGATGATCGCCTTCTACTACGCGCTCACCGGCCTCGCCTGCGTCATCTACTACCGCCGCGAGCTGTTCAAGTCGGTCACCAACTTCCTCTTCATCGGCGTCGCGCCGCTGATCGGCGCCGTGACGCTCGGCTACCTGTTCGTCAAGGCGACGATCGACTTCGCCGATCCGGCCGAGTCCTACACGGGCTCCAACCTGTTCGGGATCGGGCTGCCGACGGTCATCGGCGTCGGCTTCCTGGCGCTCGGGTTCGTGCTGATGCTGATCTGGCGGGCCGGTGGCCACTCCGACTACTTCGGCCGGAAGGCGTTCGAGGCGGTGCCCCCCGAGGTGGCGGCCGGCGAGGTCGCGGTGGAGGAGACCGCCGGTGCGCCGAGATGACCCGGAGGGCTCCTCGGAGCGCCGTACGACAGGAGGGCTGACAGATGGCACGTGACCTGATCGTCGGATACGACGACTCCGCCGGTGCGCGGGCCGCGCTCGACGTGGCGATCGAACTGGCCCGCGAGCTCGGCGACCGCCTCGTGATCGCCTTCGGCTACGAGCCGCCGGGCGGCATGGGCGAGGAGGTCGCGACGGCGCGCCAGGCGGTCCGCGACCTCGGCCAGCGGTATGCCGATCACGCCCTCGCTCGAGCGGCGCTGGCCGGAGTCCCGGCCGAGCTCGCGCTCGTGGACGCCCGTCCCGTCGAGGCGCTGCTCGAGCTCGGCACGACCCGCGATGCCCGCATGATCGTGGTCGGCAGCTACGGCGAGAGCCCGATCAAGGGCGCCATCCTCGGCTCCACGCCGAACAAGCTCCTCCACCTGGCCGATCGGCCGGTGCTCGCCGTCCCGGCGGCTTGAGCTCCCCTGACTAGGATGGGCTGATGGCTACCTATGAGCTGCTGCGCGACCTCCCGCTGACGATCGACTCGTACGAGCTCGTGGGGCTGCGCCAGCGCTTCTCAGCCGAGTTCGAGCGGCGCACCACGGAGATCGTGCTGAGCGGCGGGGACGAGGAGGGGCGCGGGGAGGACGTCGTCTACGACGGCGACGACCACGAGCGCCTCGAGTCGGCCGGCCCGGTCCACGAACTCGCCGGCGACCACACGATCGGCTCCTTCTCGGAGCTGCTCGAGGGTCTCGACCTCTTCGGCTACGAGCCGAGTCGTCCCGAGTCGCGTGAGTACCGCCGCTGGGCCTTCGAGTCCGCGGCGCTCGACCTGGCGCTGCGTCAGGCGGGCAAGTCGCTCGGCGACGCGCTCCACCGCTCGCCGCAGCCGCTGAACTACGTCGTGTCGATGCGCCTCGCGCCGATGGGCAGCGACGGGCCCGACACCCCGGACCGTCTGCTGGCGGTGCTCGAGATGTATCCGGGCACGCGCTTCAAGCTCGACCCGACCAACACCTGGACTCCCGAGCTGATCGCGACGCTGGTCGGCACCGGCGCCGTCGACTCGCTCGACCTCAAGGGCCGCTACAAGGGCACGCCGGTCGACGTCGAGACCAACCCGGACCTCTACCGTCAGGTGGCCGAGGCCTTCCCCGACGCCTGGCTCGAGGATCCCGACCTCGACAGCTCGGAGGCGATGGCCGTCCTCGAGCCCTACCGCGACCGCATCACCTGGGACGCGCCGATCCACTCCGTCGCCGACATCGAGGCGCTGCCCTTCCCCCCGAAGACGGTCAACATCAAGCCCTCGCGCTTCGGGCCGCTCGAGCGGCTCTTCGCGGCGTACGACTACTGCGAGGAGCGCGGGATCGGCGCATACGGAGGCGGGCAGTCCGAGCTCGGCGTCGGGCGGGACCACATCCAGTATCTCGCGGCGCTGATGCACTCGACCACCCCGAACGACACCGCGCCGAAGGAGTTCAACCTCCCTGAGCCCCCAGCCGGCCTGTCCGCGAGCCCGATCGAGCTGCTCGTCGCGCCGAGCGGATTCCGCTTCGCCTGAGCGGCCGCCAGGCTCGGCCAGTCGAATCGGAGGGAGCACGATGCTGAAGGAGTTCCGCGAGTTCGTCCTGAGAGGCAACCTCGTCGACCTCGCGGTCGCGGTGGTGATCGGCACCGCCTTCGCGGCGCTCGTCACCTCGCTGGTCGAGAGCCTGCTCACGCCGCTGATCGCCGCGGTGTTCGGCGAGCCGAGCTTCAGCGGCCTGTCGTTCACCATCAACGGCAGCGAGTTCCTCTATGGCGACTTCCTCAACGCGCTCGTCACGTTCCTCAGCATCGCGGCGGCGGTCTTCTTCTTCGTCGTCAAGCCGGTCAACGAGCTGATGGCCAGGTTCGGTCCCAAGCCGGAGGCGGAGTCGCGCGAGTGCCCGCAGTGCCTGTCGGACGTCCCACGCCCCGCCCGCCGCTGCGCGTTCTGCACCTCGGAGCTGGAGCCGCTCAGCTAGCGCCGCTCCTGCCGCGGGCCGCGGAGCCCGTTTGGCCCGGACTCGCTCTCGCGGAGGCCGGATCTCCGCTCTGCCGCTCAGGTAGGGGGACCTAAGGGGCCGCTTTCGGTAGCGTCAAACGCCGGACGGTCAGACAGCTACCAGGAGGCTTGAACATGCCGGCGGAGCAGTTCGTATCGGAGCTCAACGAGCAGATCGGACGTGAGTTCGGGGCCCACCAGCAGTACGTGGCCGTGGCCGTGTACTACGACGGGCTGACGCTGCCGCAGCTGGCGGCCTTCTTCTACCGCCAGGCGATCGAAGAGCGGGGCCACGCGATGATGATGATCCAGTACCTGCTCGATGCGGGTGAGCAGCCCTCGATCCCCGGCGTGACCGAGCCGAAGAACGGCTTCGCGGACATCGTCGAGCCGATCCGCATCGCGCTCGAGCAGGAGCGCAACGTCACCGATCAGATCTCCGGCCTCGCCGCGATCGCCCGCGAGGCGAACGACTACGTCAGCGAGCAGTTCACCCAGTGGTTCCTCAAGGAGCAGGTCGAGGAGGTCGCGACGATGTCCGACCTGCTCGCGGTCGCCGAGCGCGCCAAGGACCGCTGGTCGGAGATCGAGGACTTCATCGCTCGCGAGCACCCCGGCGACGAGAGCGGCGATCCGACAGCGCCGACGGCTGCGGGCGGCGAGTAGAGCCCGCGAGTAGGGCCGCGAGAACGACGGTTCGCGGCCGGCTCTAGAGGGCGAGGGAGAGCGGCTGCTCGAGCTGCTCGCGCACCTGGGCGAGGAAGCGGGCGCCGTCGGCGCCGTAGAGGATGCGGTGGTCGCACACGAGCGTGAGCGTCATCAGGTCGCGGGCGCGGACGCGCCCGCGCTCGTCCACCGCGGGCCGCTTGGTCAGCGCGCCGACGGTAAGGATCGCCGCCTGCGGCGGGTTGACGATCGCCGTGAAGCGCTGGACGCCGAGCATTCCGAGGTTCGAGACGCTGAACGTGCCTCCTGAGAGCTCGGGGGGCGTTATCTCCCCGTCGCGGACCCGCCCGATCAGGCGACGCGCCTGGCGTGAGATCTCGCCCAGCGACTTCTGGTCGGTGTCCTGGATCACCGGCACCACGAGCGCGTCCTGGGCCGCGACCGCGAAGCCCACGTTCACGCGCTCGTACAGCTCGAACTTCCCGTCGCGGTAGGCGCCGTTGACCTTCGGGTGCTCGCGCAGCGCGAGCCCGGCGGCCTTCACCACCATGTCGTTGTAGGACGGCGGATGCTCGGTCTGCCCCTTCAACCGCTCCCGCAGCTCGATGCACAGGGTCATGTCCACGTCCACCTCGAGCGCGAAGTCCGGCACGGTGGCCTTCGACTCGGCCATCCGGCGGGACACGGTGCGCTGCAGCCTGGTCAGCTCGCGGACCGTCACGGCGCCCTTCCCGCCGGCGCTGGCCGGAGCGGCGGCGGACGTGGCCTGCGCGGGCTCCGGGGTCACGCCGGCGCCGCGTGGCGCCGCGCCCTCATCGTCCCTTGGGGCCGCGCCCTCGTCGTCGTCCGCGGCGGTGGGCGCCCCGCCCACGCCGTTCTCGGCGGCTGCCTCCACATCGGCCTTCACGACCCTTCCGCCGGGCCCGGTGCCCTCTACGGCGGAAAGCTCGACGCCCAGCTCCTTGGCGACCCTGCGCGCAACCGGCGACGCCATCACGCGGGCGCCGCCGCCCCTGCTCTCGGCAGGCGCGGGTGTGGGCGCCTCGTCGGCCGCCGTCGCCTCTTCGGACTTCTCCGCTTCCTCGGGCTCCGCCCCTCCCTCCGGCTCCGCTGGAGGCTCGGACTCCGGCTCCTTCGCCCGGGCGCCCGCCTCATCGGCCTGCCCGATCCGCGCGATCGGCTGGCCCACCTCCAGCGTCTCGCCCTCCTTGGCCAGGACCTCCAGCAGCACGCCGTCCGTGTCGGCGTCGTAGGTCATGTTCGCCTTGTCGGTCTCGATCTCCACGAGCGGCGCCCCGCGCTTGACCTCGGCACCCTGCTCGACCAGCCACTTGAGCACGGTGCCCTCCTCCATCGAGTCGGACAGTCTCGGCATGACGACGTCGACGGCCATCACACGTCCCGGAAGGTCGCCAGTGCCGCCTTCACGATGTGCTCCTCGTGGGGAAACGCCGCCTGCTCGAGAGGCTTGGAGTAGGGCATCGGCACGTCGGCGCCGGTCACCCGTCCGATCGGCGCGTCGAGCCAGTCGAACGCCTGCTCCTGGATCAGGGCGGCCATGTTCGCGCCCACGCCGCCGTGCGGCCAGCCCTCCTCGACGATCACCACGCGCCCTGTCTTGCGGACGGATTCGAGAATCGTGTCGAGGTCGAGCGGGCGCAGAGTACGCGGGTCTATCACCTCTGCCTCCAGCTCGTGCTCCTCGGCGAGCGCGTCAGCTGCCTTGAGCGCCGTCTGCGCCATCCGCGAGATGCCGACGATCGTCACGTCGTCGCCCTGGCGCCGCACCGCCGCCTCGCCGAAGCGCATCGGCTCCTGATCGTCGGGCACCTCGCCGCGCCGCCCGTAGAGCGTCTCGTGCTCGATGAAGATCACCGGGTTGTCATCGCGGATCGCGGCCTTCAGCAGCCCGCGCGCATCGGCCGCGGTGCTCGGAGCGGCCACCAGCAGGCCGGGTACGTGCAGGTACAGCGCCTCGAAGGAGTGCGAGTGGGTCGGCCCGAGCTGGTGGCCGGCGCCTTGGGGCATCCGGATCACCATCGGCACCTTCACCTGGGCGCCGAACATGTAGCGGATCGAAGCCGCGCAGTTGACGATCTGGTCGAGCGCGAGCAGGGAGAAGTTGACGGTCATCAGCTCCACGACCGGGCGCAGCCCCGTCATCGCCGCGCCGACCCCCATCCCGACGATCGTGTTCTCGGAGATCGGCGTGTCGCGCACGCGGCGCTCGCCGAACTCCTCGAGCAGCCCGGCGGTGACCTTGAAGGCGCCCTGGAACACGCCGATGTCCTCACCCATCAGGAAGACGCGCTCGTCGGCCTGCATCTCCTCGCGCAGCGCGAGGTTGAGCGCTTCGCGATAGCGCAGCTCAGCCATCGAGGCTCGTCCCCAAGAGCGTCATCGCCTCAGCCGCCCTCTCCCCGGGCGCGCGCCTCGCGCGTCTCGGGGTCGGTCTCGTCCTCGTGCGCTGCCCCGGCCTCGGCCAGCTCGTGCGCCACCTCGCCGGCCTCGCGCTCCTGCTCGCCACGGTGCACGTCCGGTGACCGCGAGTCCGTTGACCACCACGGGTCGCGTACCTGCTCGCCGATCACGTAGATGTCGTCGTAGAGCGAGTCGAGGTCTGGGAAGGGCGACTGCTCTGCGAACTCCACCGCCTCGTCGACGGCCTTCACGGCCTCCTCGTCGAGCTGCTTCACCTGCTCGTCGGTGAGCACGCCCTCCTCGGTCAGCCGCGCGGGGAAGGTGACGAGCGGATCGCGTCCGCGCCACCGCTCCACCTCGTCCTTGCTGCGGTACTCCTCCGGGTCGGCCATCGAGTGCCCGCGATAGCGGTAGGTCACGGCCTCCACGAGCTGGGGCGCACGGTCGGTGCGCGCCTTCTCGAGCGCCTCGCCGACGCGGCTGTGCACGTCGAGCACGTCCATGCCGTCGCAGCGGCTGCCGGGCACGCCGAAGCTCTCCGCCTTGCGGGAGAGGTCGGTCACGGCCGAGTGGCGCTCGAGCGCGGTGCCCATGCCGAACTGGTTGTTGATCACCATGAACACCACCGGCAGCTTCCAGAGGGCGGCGAGGTTCATCGTCTCGCCGAACGTCCCCTGGTTGGTCGCGCCGTCGCCGAACATGCAGAGCGTGGCGTCTTCGGTCCCCTCGTAGTCCGAGGCGAGCGCCACGCCGGCGGCCAGCGGGAGGTTGCCTCCGACGATCCCGTAGCCGCCGAGGAACCTGCGCTCCACGTCGAACAGGTGCATCGATCCACCGCGCCCGCGCGAGCAGCCGTCGACCTTGCCGAACAGCTCGGCCATCACGGCGCTCGGCGGGGTGCCCCGCGCCAGCGCCTGGCCGTGCTCGCGATAGGTGGACAGCAGGTAGTCGCTGTCGCGTAGAGCCTGGGTGGCGCCGATGATCGTCGCCTCCTCACCGATGCAGAGGTGCAGGAAGCCGCCGATCTTGGCCTTCGCGTACATCTCTCCGGCGCGCTCCTCGAAGCGCCGGATGAGCAGCATCCGCGCGAGGATCCGCTCGCAGGTCTCCCCGTCCGGGAGGGGATGCGTCGCGACCTCTACGCCCGTCGAGTCGGGGCCGCGATCGCCGGCAGCGTGCTCTGTCGCCATCTCCTCCGACTGTAGCCGCTGGACGCGGCCGGGCCTTACTGGATCGCTACGAGGTCGACTATGAAGACGAGCGTCTCGTTCGGCTTGATGCTCGGGGGCCGTCCGGCGGGTCCATAGGCCTTGTCGCCGGGGATGATCAGCTTGCGGCGGCCACCGACCTTCATGCCCACGATCCCTTCGTCCCAGCCGACGATCACCTCGCCCCCGCCGAGCGCGAAGTCGAACGGCTCTCCGCCGTAGGAGGCGTCGAACTCCTTCTTCGTCTTCTGGCCGACGCCGACGTAGTTGACGGTGACGGTGTCGCCCTTCTTGGCGGTCGCGCCGCTCCCCTTCTTGATGTCCTCGGTCTCCAGCTTCTTCGCGGGCGCATCGGGGACGGTCACCTTCGGCTTCTTGGCCGACTTCGCCGGCTTGGCCTGATCCTCGTCCGCGGTGTCCGCAGCGTCCGTGGTGGCGCTGGACGGTGGGACGTCGACGGAGTAGCTGGCGGTCTCCGTCTCACCGCTTCCGCAGCCGGAGAAGGTCAGGGCGAGCGCGGCCAGGCCGCAGAGGATCAGTAGTGGAGTGCGCATGGGCGCGCATCCTAATAGGCCCGGTAGGCCTGTGCCGCAGTATCAGGAGCTCGCGGCCGCGGCCGCCGCATCTTCGAGCCGGTCGTCGCCCCAGAAGAGCTCGTCGCCCACCGCCACGGTCGGCACCCCCACGACGCCACGCTCCACCGCCGCCGCGGTTGCCGCCTTCAGGCGCTCCTTCACGGACCGGCTCTCTATCCCCTTGGTCACGGCATTGGGATGCAGCTCGCAGGCGGCGGCCGCGATCAGCACGTTGTCCGGCTCCGCCAGGTCGCGCCCGGCGCAGAACGCCTGCCGAAAGGCGGCCAGCGAGAACGCCACGGCCCTGCCCGCCTGCTGCGCGAACGTCGCGGCTCGCATCGCGGCGAGCGAGCTGCTCGGCCAGGGGTCGGGCCAGCGCACCTCCATCAGGCCGTACTCGCGCGCCCGGCGCTCCACTTCGGCGATGCCGGCCTCCCGCTCGTCGGTCAGCGACCAGGAGCCGCTGCCCGTGTGCTGCCAGATCCCGCCGAGCAGGATCGGCTGCCACACGGGCGGCTCCGGCATCACCGCGTGGATTCGCTCGGCGGTCAGCCAGGCGTATGGCGAGCCGAGGTCGTAGTAGAAGACGGGTCGTTCGCCGCTCACCGCCTGTGAACGGTAACGCGAACTCCCCGAGAGGCGCCGGCCTCGAACGGGTAGCGCGCCTCGGAGGGCACCCGGGCGCGGAATCCGTAGCGGACGGCCGCGGCGCGGCTGCCGAACTTGTAGGCGAAGCGCCAGCGCCCGGTGCGGTTCGAGCGCACGGTGGAGATCGTCCGCCAGCGCCCGCGGAAGTGAGCCTGGACTTCGACCAGCTTCCCGCGACGGGGAATCGAGCCTCCGCGCACGTGCCCGCTGAGGAGGGCCGAGCTGCCGGGCGCAACCGACCCCCGGCTCGCGCGGATCGTCACCGGTGCCGGAACTCGTATCGCCAACGAGCCGATCGACGGGCGCAGGCGCACATCGCCCGCGAAGCTGAGCTGGACGCTCGTCGAGCGCCGGACCAGCAGCAGCCGAGTCAAGCGCCCAGTGGACCCGGTGTGCGCACTGACCACCCTCGGCGCCCGATCCCTGAAGGAGAGGGTGATCGCGACAGGGCGGTCGGCGAGCGCCTGGCCGCTCGCTGTGGTGAGCCTGGCGTCGATCCTGACGAGCGCACCGCGCCGGACACGCGCCTTGGCTGCCCGCCGCACCACGACTCGCCTGCAGCGAGGGCAGCCCCGGACGCGCCGGCGGGCCCTGATGACGGTCGCGGCGCTGAGGCGGGTGGCGGCGCGGGTGGGCAGCGAGCGCGCCGGCCCCTGCAGGACCGCATGGTTGCCCGCGAGGTCCACGGCGCGGACGCGAACGTCGTACAGCCCGGCGGGCAGCCGCGCATCGTCGACCTGGCCGGTCAGCGAGCTTCCGCGCAGCGTGGTGGCCAGCGCGGTCCAGCCGGAGCCGCCGCGCCTGCGCACCTCGATCTCACCCGCGGCTATTCCGGATGTGTCGGTGGCATCGACCGCGACGACGGCGGGAGCATCGCCGTTCTGGGGGCGAAAGCGCAGCCGAGGCGGATCGGGGTCGAAGCGCAGCCGGAGCGGAGGTGAGGAGCTCGCTGGGTCGGCGTTGCCCGCTGCGTCCTCGAGCCACACGCGGGCATCCCACTCGCCCGCATGCGGAAGGAGCAGTGCGCCCGCGGTGGCGATTTCGGCGCCGGCCCACTCGCCGGTGACGCACGGGCCGCCGCCGAGCGGGCACGCTCGGACGCGGGCCTTGGCGATCGGGGCGTGCTGGCCGTTCGGGTTGGACCAGCGGAGCCTGTAGCCGTTGGCGCGACGCCAGCCGCCGCCTCCCTCCAGGGACGGCGAGGCCGGGGCGGCCGGAGCGTTGTTGTCCACAGAGATCTGCCGAGACTGCTGGGCCACGCGACCGCTGACGTCGGTGGCGCGCACCGTCACGGTCTGGTGGCCGTCGGGCAGCTGCGCGGTGTTCACGTTCCACGCAGCCGAGCGCGTCAGCGGGCATGGGGTCAGGCGGATGTAGCGGCCACCGATCGTGGGGCACGCCGACGGTGAGGAGAGAGCGGTTCCGTTGCCGAACGTCGCGGTCATGTTCGAGAGGCCGCCGCCGGTGTCGCCTGCCCAGAACGAGAGGCTCTGCGTGCCTCGCAGCCATCCCGAGAAGAGCGTCCCGCCCGGCGCGCCGAGCGTCGGAGTTACGTCGTCACGCAGCGTGAAGTCGAACGAGCGGCCGCGCACCCGGACGTCGCCCGAAGTGAGCTGGCTGCAGCTGAAGCCGGGCCCGCAGCGCAGGAACACGCCGAAGCGCTTGCCGACGAAGCCGGACACCGACGAGTCCCAGCTGCGCCCCACCGGCCCGCCGAGCCCGCTGCTCGGCGGGCTGAAGGAGCCGTCGGGGAGGTTGCCTCTGAAGGGGTACCCCACCGCGCCCGATCCGTTCTGGTTCTGGGTCACGTCGGCGTAGGCGGCCATGCCGTTGACGCAGCATCCCTGCACCGTGCCGAACATGCCCGACGCACGCGTGAAGTACGTTCCGTTCGGTGCGTAGAAGTAGAAGCCGCCGTATGCCCCGTTGGCGTGGGTCACCCCGGAGCCGGTGAGGTTGTTGCGCAGCGCCAGGCCGAACTCGCCGCAGTTCCAGCCCTGATGGGGAACGACGCTGGGCTGGCCGCCGGCGACGGTTCCCGCCGTCTGCCACACCGCGTCGTGATGGGTGATGCCCATCGCGTAGTCGCACTGCCTGACCGAGTAGGTCCCGGCGCTCGCCGACGGTGTCAGCGCGGCGGCGCAGGCGAGCGTCGCGATGAGAGCGCCGACCAGATGGCGGCGGCTCGGACGGGCACGAAGTGATGCGGGCACGGCTCCTCCTTGGGGTGGGGTCTTCCACCACAGGGGAGGCGGGGGCGGGCCTTACCCCCCTAAAAGCGAGTCAGCCGTGAATCAGCCAGCCGTCGGCCGCGCGCGCGGCCTCCATCACAGCTTCGGCGAATGCCGGGTGGGAGTGGATCGAGCGGGCCACCTCCGGGTAGCCGCCCTCCAGGTCCCGTGCCACCACCAGCTCCTGGATCAGGTCGGCGGCCTTGGCGGAGACGATGTGCGCTCCGAGCAGCTCGCCGTACTTGCGGTCCCCGATAATCTTGACCATCCCGCCGCGATCGCCGTAGACGGTCGGGGCGCCGACGGCGCCCATCGGGACCTTGCCCACGACGACGTCGTGGCCGGCCTCCTTGGCCTGCGCCTCGGTCAGGCCGAAGCTCGCCACCTGAGGCGCGCAGAAGGTCACTCGCGGAACGTAGGGGTAGTCGATCGGGTGGGTGTCGAGTCCGGCGGCGTCCTCCACCGCGATGACGCCCTCGTCCGATGCCTTGTGTGCGAGAGCCGGGCCGGGGACCAAGTCGCCGATCGCGTAGACGCCCGCCTTGGTGGTGCGCAGCGCGCCGTCGACCTTGATCAGGCCGCGCTCGTCTGTCTCGATCCCGGCCTCATCCAGGCCGAGCCCCTCGACATCCGCTCCGCGGCCCGCCGCTATGCAGAGCTGGTCGAACTCGTGCGTCTCGCCGTCGATGACGATCCGAACCGCCTCGCCGGTGTCCTCTACGGACTCGACCTTGGCGCCGGTCTTGATCGTGATGCCCTGCTTGCCGATCTCTCGCGCGCAGGCCTTGGCGATCTCCTTCTCCTCGAGCGGAAGGATCTGGTCGAGCGCCTCGATCAGCATCACCTCGCTGCCCAGGCGCCCGAAGGCCGAGGCGACCTCGGTGCCGGACGCGCCCGCGCCGATCACGGCCAGCCGCTTCGGCTGCTCGTTCCGGAGCCAGGTGGCCGCCGTGTCGAGGATCCTGCCGCCGAACTGCAGGCCGAGGATCGGCCTGGCGACCGAGCCCGTCGCGAGCACGACGGTCTTGGCCTCGATCTCGGTTCCGTCGAAGGACCCGCCGATCTTCACGTTGCCGTCCTCGGTGACCGAGCCGTGCCCGGCGATCACCTCGATGCCGTTCTTCTCGAAGAGCATCGCCAC
Organism: uncultured Solirubrobacterales bacterium; assembly: GCA_963715445.1. Classification (GTDB taxonomy): domain Bacteria; phylum Actinomycetota; class Thermoleophilia; order Solirubrobacterales; family Thermoleophilaceae; genus JAAYBF01. Next base: position 1,129,446 of record OY970240.1, on the reverse strand, counting down.
GCCGCCGGTGAGCGTCTTGATGACCTTGTCGCGGTGCTTGGTGGCGCCGCCGAAATCGAAGCTCACGTCCTTCGCGGTGATCCCGAAGCTCTTCGCCTCGGCGATCTCCTTGTACGCGTCGGCCACCCTGAGGATCGCCTTCGCGGGGATGCACGCCTCGTTGAGGCAGCGGCCGCCGACGGTGTCGGCGCGCTCCACGACGGCCGTCTTCATGCCGAGCTGCGCGGCGCGGATGGCGGCCACGTACCCCCCGGGGCCGGAGCCGATCACGATGCAGTCGTAGGCGCTGTCAGGCATGGCTTGGAGCCTATCCAAGCGGGATGCTCAGCCCATCGCACCCGGCGGTCGCGGCATCTGGATGCGCGCCATCGACTTGACGAGCTTCCAGAACAGCGTGCCGGACAGGCCAACCACGGCTATCGAGATCCCCAGGGCGAGCAGGCTCTCGGCGCGGGTCATGAGCAGGCCGAAGATCACGATCAGCAGGCCGAGGACGGTCTGTATTCCCAGCACCCCCCAGTAGCGGGCGCGGAAGCAGCCGTACGAGGTGAGCAGCATCAGCCCCGAGTAGAGGAGCACGCCGAAGGCGGCCGGACGCTCGTTCTGGATCTCCAGCCCGGCGAAGTAGGCGATGAGGTTCCCGGCGCCGAGTAGCAGCGCGAACACGGCTCCCACCGTCACGGGCCCCGGGCGCTCCCCGGGCTCGAGCGGCACCAGCGCCGCGCGGGCGGCCTCGTTCTTGGCCTCCGTGCGCGAGTAGCCGCGCGCCATCGCGCCGGCTCGCTCCTCCTTGGCGGCGGGCTGCTGCGGCTTGGCCTTCGGGGACACCCCCTTGGAGCGCTCCTTGCGTCGCTTGCGGCTACCTCTCTGCGCCAACGGGTGCCTCCTCGAGCGCCCTGCGGAGCTCGGTAGCGGTTGCTCGTGGATCCGCCGCTTGGCAGAGCGCTCGCACCACCACGATCCGCTCGGCGCCCGCCTCCACGACCTCGTCGATGTTGGACGGGTCGATGCCGCCGATCGCGAACCAGGGCTGCGGCGGCGGGTCGGCCGCTGCCCGCCTCACGTATTCGAGCCCCGCGGCGGGGCGGCCAGGTTTGGTGGGCGTCTCCCACACCGGCCCGACGCTGATCTGATCCGCGTCACTGGAGCGCGCGGCATCCAGCTGGGCGGGCTCGTGGGTCGAGAGGCCGATCAGCACGTCCGGCCCGACGACGGCGCGGGCCTCGTCGACGGGCATGTCCTGCTGGCCCAGGTGCACTCCGTCGGCCTCGGCGCGCAGGGTCAGGTCGGGGCGGTCGTTGAGCCAGAACAGCGCGTCGTGCGCGTCGCAGAGCGAGCGAAAGGCGCTCGCGCGGCGCAGCAGTGCCTCGTCGTCGAGGGCGGTGTCGCGGAGCTGGAGCATGTCCACGCCGCCCGTGAGAGCGGCGTCCAGGACCTCGTCGGGCGTGCCGGCATCGGCAACCAGGTAGAGGCGCGCCTCCAGGAGCTGCTCCCTGCGGTCGGCCGCGACGGTCATCGACCCCATCCTCGCAGAGAACCGCTGCGCCGCAGGGGTACCTTGTGTCGTGATGGAACGGACGTACGACCTGATCGTCGTCGGGGCGGGAGCGATCGGCCTGAGCTGCGCCTGGCGCTGCGCGCAGGCCGGCATGGCGGTGGTCGTGCTCGAGCGCGACGAGCCGGGCGCCGGCGCCTCGGGCGTGGCTGCCGGGATGCTCGCGCCGGTGACCGAGGCGACCTTCGGCGAGGAGGCGCTGCTCGCTCTCAACCTCGAAGGCCGGGCGCAGTGGCCGGCCTTCGCGGCCGAGCTGGAGGAGCTGACGGCGATGCCCAGCGGCTACGCCGACTCGGGAGCGCTCGTGGTCGCGGCCGATCGCGATGACGTGGAGGAGCTGCGGCGCCTGCACAAGTTCCAGCGAGAGGTCGGGTTGAACTCGGACTGGCTCAGCGCGCGCGAGGCGCGGCTGCGCGAACCGGGCCTCTCGCCGCGCATCGGCGGCGCGATCCACGCGCCTCAGGACGGCCAGGCCGATCCGGCCGCCGTCGTGCGGGCGCTCGCGGCCGCTCTGATCGCGGCCGGCGGTGAGCTGCGAGCCGGTACCTGCGTCGAGGGGCTCGAGGTCGCCGCGGGGCGCGTCACAGGCGTTCGGACCACGGGCGGCGATTCGATCGACGCCGACGCCGTGCTCATCGCGGCAGGAGCCTGGAGCGCCGAGGGCGAGCTCGCGGCGGAGGTGTCGGCGCCCGTCCTGCGCCCGGTCAAGGGCCAGCTGCTCGAGCTGCGCGTGCGTCACGGCCACTCCGCGCCGGCGCGTCACCTGGTGCGCACGCCGCGCTGCTACATCGTCACGAGGAGCGACGGCCGTGTCGTCATCGGAGCGACTCAGGAGGAGCAGGGATTCGACGTGACCGTGACCGCGGACGGGGTCCACCGCCTGCTGGAGGCGGCGTGGGAGGTGCTTCCGGACATCGGCGAGCTGGAGCTGGTGGCCGCTCGCGCCGGCCTGCGCCCGGCGACTCCCGACAACAGCCCAGCCGTGGGCCGGGGCGAGGTCGAGGGGCTCCTGTGGGCCACGGGGCACCACCGCAACGGCATGCTGCTCGCCCCGCTCACCGGCCGCGCCGTGGCGGGCCTGCTCACGAAGGGCGAGATGCCGCCCACCTTCGACGCCTTTCACCCCAGTCGCTTCTGGGAGGCGCACATCTGATGCCGAAGGTGATCCTGAACGGCGAGCCGCGCGCCCTGCCTGAGGGAGCGACGGTGGCGGATGCGGTCGAAGCGGTCGGCGCTCCGAGCGACGGCCGCGGAGTCGCCGCGGCCGTCGGCGGCGAGGTCGTCCCCCGCGGGACGTGGGCCTCGCACGTGCTCACCACCGACGACCGCGTGGAAGTGCTGCAGGCGGTTCAGGGAGGATGAGCCGATGAGCGGATTGGAGATCGCGGGCCGCACCTTCGACTCGCGCCTGATCATCGGCACGGGCGGCTTCCGCAGCCTCGAGTCGATGCGGGAGGCGGTCCAGGCGTCGGGAGCGGAGATGGCGACGGTGGCCCTGCGGCGGGTCGATCCGGCGGCGCGCGGGTCGATCCTCGAGGTGCTGGACGACTGCGGCTGCTTCCTGCTGCCCAACACCGCCGGCTGCTTCACCGCCCGGGACGCGGTGGCGACGGCGCGGCTGGCGCGCGAGGCGCTAGAGACCGAGTGGGTCAAGCTCGAGGTGATCGGCGATGACCAGACGCTGCTGCCCGACGCCGCCGAGCTGCTCGATGCTGCGGAGACGCTCGTCGCGGACGGCTTCACCGTGCTGCCCTACACCAGCGACGACCCGGTTCTGGCGCGCCGGCTCGAGGATGTCGGCTGCGCCGCCGTGATGCCGCTCGGCTCGCCGATCGGCAGCGGCATGGGCATCGCCAACCCTTACAACCTGCGCCTGATCGTCGAGGCCGCGCGCGTGCCCGTGGTGCTCGACGCCGGCATCGGGACGGCATCGGACGCGGCGTTGGCGATGGAGGCCGGCTGCGACGCGGTGCTGCTCGCGAGCGCCGTCTCGCGTGCCCAGGACCCCGCCGCGATGGCGGTTGCGATGCGCAAGGCCGTCGAGGCCGGGTACGCGGCGCGCCACGCTGGGCGCATCCCGCGCCGCCTCTACGGCGAGGCCTCGACTCCCGTCGAGGGCGTCGCCGAGCTCACGTGAGGCCGGTGCCTCATGGGTGACCTCGAGCGGTCGGGGATCGACGAGCTGGCCCGCCTCTGGGTGACGGCCTGGACGGTCGAGGGCTCGTTCGCGGGCTGCTGCACCGGCGACGTCGGATACGAGGATCCGCTTGCGCCACGGCCGCGGACGGGCGTGGCGGAGATCGAGGCTCACGCGGCGCGGCTGCGCAAGGCGGTTCCCGACGCCCGCATCGAGCTGACGGCTCCCCCTCTGCACCGCGACGGCCACGCCTGCTTCGCGTGGCGGCTACAGGGCACCCACGACGGCGAGGTGGCGATGCTGCCGCCGACGGGTCGATCGCTCGACCTCCACGGCATCCACTACGTCGAGCTCACCGACGACAGGGTGCGCCGCGCACGAGGCTTCTTCGACCTCTACGAAGGAGCCAGCCAGCTGGGCCTGCTGCCGCCCCGCGGCGGCATGGGCGAAGCGGCCCTGCTCCTCCTACGCGGCTTTGGTTTGCGCCGCTAGCCCCCTACTGCGTCAGCCGTCGAAACCAGACGACGGTTTGCAGGCGGCTATTTGACGGTGACTGTGCCGGTTTGGTTGGGGTGAATCGTGCAGACGTAGTCGACGGTGCCGGGAACGTCGAACTTCTGCTTGAAGGTGCCGCTCTCGGTGATGTCGCCAGAGTCGAACTGGATGCCCGGCCCGTTCTCCTTGGTCACCGTGTGCGCGTACGGATCGCTGTTCGTCCAGGTGACCGTTCCGCCCTTGGCGACCGTCACGTCCTGGGGCACGTACTCCGTGTCCTTCATGTCCACGGAGACCGCGGCCGTCGCCTTCCCGTTCTCCCCTTGGGTCTGCTCCGTGGTTGCGGCGGGCTCCGTCGCGGCGTTGCCGCCCGAGTCCTCGTCGTCCCCACAGCCGACGACCACGATGCTGAGTGCCATGCAGGCGCAGATGAGTGCGATCGATCTGTTCATAAGGCGAGCCTAGCCGTTCTGGAGCAGCAGCTCCAACAACGCCTTCTGGGCGTGCAGGCGGTTCTCCGCTTGGTCCCACACGGCAGAGCGCGGGCCATAGAGGACGTCCGCCGAGATCTCCTCCCCCGGATGCGCGGGCAGGCAGTGCAGGGCGATCACGTTCTCGTCGGCGCGGGCGAGGAGTTCGTCGTCGAGCCGATAGGGATCCAGAATGCGCCTGCGGTCGGCCGCCTGGGCGGGGTCGTCGCCCATGCTCACCCAGACGTCGGTGTACAGGGCGTTCGCACCCTCGGCCGCTGCACGCGGATCCGTCGTGAAGGTGACGGACCCTGAGCCCTCGGCACCGGCGCGGGCGAGCTCCATCACGGACTCGTCCGGGGCGAGCTCGGCCGGGGCTGCGATGACCACCTCCACCCCCGCCTTGGCTCCCAGGACCATCAGCGAGTGGGCGACGTTGTTGCCGTCGCCGACATAGGCGAGCCTGAGGCCGTCGAGTCGGCCGAAGCGCTCCTTGAGCGTCTGGAGGTCGGCGAGGGCCTGGCAGGGGTGGTGATCCGGGGTGAGCATGTTCACCACGGGAACCGTGCTGTGCTCGGCGAGCTCCTCGAGCGTCGAGTGGTCCCCCGTCCGGATGCAGATCATGTGGACGAAGCGGGAGAGGACCATCGCCGTGTCGCGTGGGGACTCGCCGCGGGAGAGCTGCAGCTCGTCTCCGCGCAGCAGCAGTGGCGTTCCGCCCAGCTCGGCCACGCCGACCTCGAACGAGACGCGCGTGCGCGTGGAGGGCTTCTCGAAGAGGAGCGCGACGCTGAGGCCGGCGAGGGCGCTCGATCCGAGCCTGTCCGCCTTGAGCTCCGCCGCGCGGTCGAGCAGCGCGGCCAGCTCGGCGCTCGTAAGCTCGGCTCCGGTGAGAAGGTGACGAGTCACTCCGGCATCGTATTCGGGGCTTTGACCTGGAACCTTTTCCATGGTCGCGACGATCCTCCCGACCCGGCTCTCGACACATGGCGCTCGCGTCTGTCGCGCCGGCCGGAGAGGAGCGCCACGCACGTGCAGGTCAACGAGCCGCTGCGCGACCAGTTCACCTCCCTGCTCGCGGGCTGGGACTGGAAGCTCGCCCTGCTCCAGGAGGCTCCGCCGCGCTGGCTGCGGGCGCTTGCGAGCGAGGCGGGCGCATCAGGCGAGTCCGTGCTCACCTCGCGCAACTGGCTGGCTCCGCTGCGCGCCGGGCTGGCGGAATGGAACCCCGATCTGATCCGCTCGAACGAGGGCGGCTCGAACATGGTGCTCGTCCGCCCGCCGTGGCGGGTGGCCGAGAGCGAGCGGATCACGCTCGCGCTCAGGCCCGAGCGACGCCGGATGCTGCTGGTCCGTGCTCACGGCCCCGGGGGGCGCACGCTCGTCGTCGCATCCATGCACCTGTCCGTTCCATCGACCGGCCGCTCTTCGGCGGAGGCGCTGCGCGCCGCACAGCTCGCGGTGGAGTGGGCGCAGGGCGCTCCGCTGATACTCGGCGGCGACCTCAACCTGCGCGCGGCCGACCATCCCGCGACGTTCGACGAGCTGCGAGACCGGTTCGGCCTCGAGCGGCCGACGGGACCACGCTCGCTCGACCATCTGCTCGCGCGGGGGCTCGAGGTGATGCGAGCGCCCAAGGCGATGCCCCCGGCTGCTCGCGAGCTCCGATGGGAGGGCGACCTCGCGCTTCGCCTGTCCGATCACGCGCCTGTCACCGCCACGTTTGGCCTGGCATAGTGCGGTTGAGTGACCGGTCCCGCCCGAACGAGGAGGACGAGCTAGATGGCGCAGCAGCGGCGCAGCACAGGGTCCAAGCGGCCCAGCAGCAGCCGGAAGCCCTCAGGCAAGAAGCCCTCGGAGGAGTCCAAGGGCGCTCCCAAGGCGCGCTCAGCCGCCGCCGAATCGCAGCAGCCGGTGAATGAGCTGTCGAGCAAGAGCGTCGCGGAGGTGCGCGAGGCCCTCAGCAAGCGCTTGATCGATCCGCTGGGGCTGGTGATGCTCTCGCGAGAGCGCATCGAGGAGGCGCTAGGGGACGCAGTCTCGCGCGGGCGTGTGACCGCTGACGACGCTCAGGACCTCGCCGCCAGCCTGCTCGAGCGCGGCCGCAAGCAGACGAACGACCTGCTCGGTGACCTGGAGCAGCTGCTGGGGCGCAGCCGCGAGGAGATCGAGGAGAGCGCGAAGCGCGCGCGCAAGCAGGTGGGGGACGCCAAGAGCCTCGCCCGCAAGCAGGCGGATCCCGTGATCGCCCGGGCGGACAAGGCTCGCCGCGCCGCCGGGCTCGGGGCGAGCTTTCCGATCCTCGGCTACGAGGACATGACCGCCGCCGAGGTGGAGCGTCGCCTCGACGGGCTCACCGCCGCTGAGCTGCGCAAGGTGCGCGACCACGAGCGCCGGCACGCCAACCGCAAGACGGTCTTGAGCGGGATCGCCGCGCGACTTGCCTAGCTCGCTCCGGCTCGACGCCAGCCACTCCGAGATAGCTGCCGCCGTGCGACCATTGCGCGATGGCTGACGCCCCGACAGCAAAACGAGCAAGGCCCCGTCGTGACGAGGAGGTCGAGGTCGTCATCGAGTCGTTCGCCCACGGCGGAGCGGGCGTCGGCCGGGCGGAGGGGTTCGTGGTGTTCGTGCGCGGCGCCGTGCCGGGTGATCGCGTGCGGGCCCGCATCGGCAAGGCCAAGCGCTCCTTCGCCGAGGCGAGCCTGGTGGAGGTGCTGGAGGCAGGCCCGGACAGGGTCGAGCCCGAAGTGCCGCATCCGGGCGCGCCCTGGCAGGTGCTGCCCTACGAGCGCCAGCTCGAGGAGAAGCAGCGCCTCGTGCGCGAGGCGCTCGAGCGCCTCGGCGGCTTCGAATCTCCTCCTGTCGAGGAGATCGTGCCCGCGGTGGAGACGCTCCGCTATCGGAACAAGGTGGAGTACTCGTTCGGAACGGCCGCCGACGGGAGCCTCGTGCTCGGATTCCACCACCCCGGCCGCTGGGACCTGATCGACGAGGTGCGCGACGACGTCCTTGCGTCGGAGAAGGTCGCCGCGCTGAAGGACGCGGTGGCCGCCTGGTGCACCGAGGAGGGCATCCCGGCGTATGACCGCCGCGACCACTCGGGGATCCTGCGCAACCTGGTCGTCAGGGAGGGCCGCAGGACCGGGCAGCTGCAGGCCCGCCTCGTCACGAGCGCGGGCGATCACCGCTTCGAGTCGCTCGCCGCCGCGATTCCGGCCGACAGCGTGCTCTGGACCCAGGCGGAAGGCGTCGCCGAGGTCACGCAGGGCGGGAAGACGAAGAAGCTCAAGGGGAACAAGAAGCTCCGGGAGGAGCTCGACCTGGGCGGGTCCCGCCTGCGCTTCGCGATCTCGCCGGACGCCTTCTTCCAGACCAACACCGAGATGGCCGAGCAGCTCTACGCCATCGCCGGCGAGCTCGCCGGCCTGTCCGGCAAGGAGCGCGTCTTCGACCTCTACTGCGGCATCGGCACGATCTCCCTGGCGCTCGCTCTCGACTCGCGCGAGGTCGTCGGGGTGGAGATCGTGGAGCGGGCGGTGGCCGACGCGATCGAGAACGCCGAGCTGAACGGGATCGACAACGCGCGCTTCTACGCCGGCGACATCCGCACCGCGATGCGCCCTCTGATCGAAGAGGAGGGCACGGCCGACGTGGTGGTGATCGACCCGCCGCGCGCGGGGCTCTCCCAGAAGGTCGTGCGGCGCGTGCTCGAGGTCGGCGCGAATACGATCGTCTACGTGTCGTGCAATCCGACGACCCTCGCGCCGAACGCCCGGCAGATGGTGGATGCGGGCTACGAGCTCGTCACCGTCCGCCCGGTGGACATGTTCCCCCAGACACCCCACATCGAGTGCGTGGCGCTGTTGAGGCGAGTGCCCTGAGCGAGGGGCGGGTCTACGACGCGGGGCCGGTGCCGCCCGGAGCCGTCGAGCTGCGCGCGCTCAGCTGCCTGATCGAGAAGCAGCACACGACGCCGGACAACTACCCGCTGAGCATCAACTCGCTGCGACAGGCGTGCAACCAGGCCACCAACCGCGATCCGGTGGTGGTGTACGACGAGGAGACCGTCATCGACGGTCTCGAGCGCCTGGGGCGCCGCGGCTGGACCCGCTTCGCCAGCGGAGCGGGCAGCAGGGCCCGCAAGTACCGCCACGTCTTCGACGAGGCGCTGAGCCTCGATGCGGAGGAGGTCTCGCTGCTGTGCGTGCTCATGCTCAGAGGCGCGCAGACGCCGGGTGAGCTCAAGCAGCGCACCGAGCGCCTGCACCCTTTCCGCGACCTGGCCGCGGTCTACACGGCGTTGGAGGGGCTGATCGAGCGAGGGCTCGCGCTGCGCCTCCCTCGGCGGCCCGGCCAGAAGGAGCAGCGCTACGTCCATCTCCTCGCGGGCGACGAGGTCGCGGCGGAGCAGGCCGAGCGCGAGGCGGCTGGATCGGCTGTGGACGGCAGGCCGAGCAACGACGCCGCGGGAGCCGACACGGACCGCCTGGATCGGCTCGAGCGCGAGCTGGCCGAGCTGCGCACCGAGGTCGAGGGTCTGCGCGACGCCCTCGGCGGCTGAGCCGGGGGTCGCTCCGCTCCCGGCCGTCCTCGCGGCCGGACGACCCTTCAGGCGGCCGTCTCCGCCTTCGACGCCTCGATGTTCGTCACCGGCAGGCCGGTCGCGTGCGCCGCCTTGCGCGGAAGGTCGAGGTGCAGCCACTTCGACAGGTGGTGCGGCAACGTCGAGACGATGACCTCGTCGTAGCTGCCGAGGTTGCATGCGTCCGAGATCGCGGCGAGCGGGTCCGGATCCCCGACGATCGTGTCCGCGACCTGGATGTCGGCTCCGCGCAGCCGCGCGACGAGCGCGTCGCGATGGGCCTCGGCCTCGTCGTGCCCCTTGCCGGCGAACATGTTCGCCGCCCAGCTGATGCCGTGCGGGGTGGCGGGGATCAGGATCGTGAACTCGCACTCGCTCCGCTCGGAGCGCTCGCGCAGCGCCGTCAGCAGCTCTTCCGATTCGGCCGTCTGATTGGCGACCACCAGCACGCTCTGCATCGCATCTCCTCCGCTCGGGGGCTTCCCTCCGCTTTACCCCGCGTGCGGCCCGGCCAAGCGCGAGGCGCGATGTCTTCTAGTAGGGCGGGAGGTCCGCGTACCACTCGCCGAGCGCGCGGAAGGCTCGCCAGAACTCGCGCTTGGCGCGCTCGTCGTCGAGCGAGGCGTCGATGTCCGGCACGTAGATCGCATCGCAGCTGGGCGTGAGCTTCTGGACCTCGCCGAGCAGCGGCTTCAGCTGGGCCCCTACGGGGATCGGAAGGGCGTTCATCTCTTCGAGCCCCTCCTCTCCCATCACCACGACGATCCGCGGCTGGACGACGGCGAGCTCGTCGAGCACGCGCGCACGGCACTCCGGCGCGGAGAGGTCGGTGTCGTGAACGGGGCACTTCACGAAGACGGTGCCGTACACGGCGAGCGGGTCGATGCCGAGGCGCTTGAAGCTCTTCATCAGCGCGCTGCCGGCCCGGCCGTAGAAGGCGACGCCCTCCTCGATCTCCGAAGGGCGCGGCGCGAACTTGACCATGAACACGTCGGCCTGAGGGTGGCCCGAGCCGAGTACCGGCATCAGGTTCCCCCTCGGGCAGTGATCGCACCCCTGGATCTCCCGCGTGAGCTGGTTCAGCTCGCGGATGGCTCGCTCGAGGTACTTCTCGCGGATCTCGTCGTCGGTCGCAGGCACTTGGTCAGAGAGCTTTGACGGACTCGCTCTCTGTCCTCTTGCCTGCATCACATGTTGCTCCGCCGGCTGCCGGTCGCACCGGTGCCTGGCTTGGCGGTTCGCCGCCTGGCGCCTGCCGGCGTCGCCTTCGTCTGGATGAACTTGAGCGCCTGGACGTAGAGCAGCGACTGCTTCTTGCGAACGATGTCGGCGTCGCGCAGCGACTCGAGGAACTCCTCAGGCCCCTCGAAGTCGCGCATGCGGATCTTCACCGAGCCGAGGCCTGCCGCGACGTGGCTGTCGGACCCGGCGCCGGCGACGATCCTGTACTTGGCCGCGAAGCGCGCCGCCTCCTCGTTGAAGGCGGAGAACGCCACCCGCGGGTTGAAGACCTCGATCGCGTCGATGTCCTCGACCACGTCGAGCAGGTGCTCGTAGTCCGGCACGGAGTGCATCCGGTCGAACGGGTGCGGCACGTAGACGAGGCCGCCCTGGGCGCGGATCGCGGCGATCGTGTCGGCCAGGGACATGCCGCGCGGGATCTTCTCCTCGATGAAGAGACCGATCACCTCGCCCTGATCGGCGGTCTTCACCTCCTCGGCGACGATCACCTTGATGCCGCCCACCTCCTCGGCCAGCGCCCGCGCCTCGTGCGCGCCCGACACCTCGTTGTGGTCGGTCACGGCGATCGCCCCGAGTCCGGCTGCCTTGGCGGCCTCCAGAAGCGTCTCGACGGGAGTCGCGCAGTCGCTCGAGTGGTTGGTGTGCATGTGGAGGTCGACGTGGATGAACGGCCTCTGGGCGATCCGCTTGCGCACCTCGGGGTTGCCCGCCGGGTCGTGGCGACGCGCGGCGGTGGCCGTGTACAGCGCCTCCATCTCGTCGACCGCGCGCGACCAGCCGATCCGCTGCCGGGCGCCGGCCACCCGCTCGGCGAGCTGGCGCAGAAGCTCCGGGTCGGAGATCAGGCGCTCCAGCTGGGCGGTGAGCACGCCGACGTCGCGCGGCTCGAAGAGCAGTCCCAGCTCTCCGTGATCCAGCGCCTCCTCGTACTGGGGAAGGCGCGCCGCGACGGGCACGGCGCCGGCGCCGAGCGCCCTCAGCACGAGCTGGGGGGAGGGCGCGGTGCCGCTTGAGGCGGCCACGGCGATCGCGGCGCGGGCGAGATGCTCGGCCTCGGTCCCCTCCGCGGGCCCCGCGAGGCGTACCCGATCGCGCAGCCGGCGGGGCAGCTGGAGCGGCGAGGGAACCGCGCCGGGATCGCGCAGCCAGACCGTCGCCTTCCACTCCAGCTCGACGGGGAGGTGGCGCAGCGCGCGCAGGAACAGCCGCAGCGCTCCTCGCTCCTCCTCGGCCGAGAAGACGATCTCCGGCGGGCCCTGGGGGTCCGAGCGGTCGACCAGATCCGCGCCCGGGAGGACCACGTCGTAGGAGCCGGGGAAGAAGCGCTCGACCAGGTCCCTGGTGGCGGTGAAGCTGGCGGTCCGCGCGTCGAGGCGGCCGAACACGCGCTGAACGAGCGGACGCGCCACCTGGGTGGACACGAAGCGCTCCGTTGGGAGGTGGAAGGTGCCGACGTTGAGCGCGCGCGACTGGCGCAGCGCGGCGGACGAGGCGCTCGGCGCGAACGGCTCGTGCACGTGCACGAAGTCGAGCTGCGCGTGGCCGAGCAGCTCCTCGAGCGTGTGGGAGATGTCGAGGGGCAGCGACACGGAGCCTCCACGACGGAACGGCAGGCTCTGCCCGATGGCAAGCACGTCGTCCGCGAAGAGGGCGTCCTGATCGCCGGCGAGGAGGGCGCGCACCCTCGCCCTGCCCTCCCGGATCAGCGTCCGGGACTCCGATGGGGCGACGATCACCACGCGGTGGCCGCGCTCCGCGAGCCCCGCCGACAGGCGCTCGACGAAGCGGTTCACGTCGTGGTGCTGCTCCCAGGGATAGGGCGTGACCTGGGCGATCGAGAAGCGGTCAGCCACGGCGTCTGAGGATAGAACGCAGACGGGCGGCCCGCAGGCCGCCCGTCCGCACAGCTTCGAAAGGCGTGACGACTAGGCCTGAGTCGTCTCGCTGCTGACCGGCACGTCGCCCGGCAGCTTCGGGGCGCCGCCGTTCTCGGCGATGAACGCCTCGGTGTTCTCGCGCGCGGTCGAGTCCGGCACCTGCACCGGAGGCGACTTCATCAGGTAGGACGACGGTCCCTCGAGCGGTCCGCCGATTCCCTGGTTGAGCGCCAGCTTGCAGCAGCGCACCGCGTCGGTGACGATGCCCGCCGAGTTCGGCGAGTCCCACACCTCGAGCTTCAGCTCGACGTTGAGCGGCACGTCGCCGAAGGCCTGGCCCTCGACGCGGATGTGCGCCCACTTGCGGTCGGTCAGCCACGGCACGTAGTCCGACGGGCCGATGTACACGTCGTCCTTGGGCAGCTTGTGATCCATGATCGACGTGACCGCGTTGGTCTTCGAGATCTTCTTGGACTCCAGCCGCTCGCGCTCGAGCATGTTGTAGAAGTCCATGTTGCCGCCGACGTTGAGCTGCGACGTGCGCAGCATCTTCACGCCGCGATCGCCGAACAGGCGGGCGAGCTGGCGGTGGACGATCGTCGCACCGACCTGGGACTTGATGTCGTCGCCGACGATCGGCAGGCCGGCCTTCTTGAAGCGGTTGCCCCAGTACTCCTCGCGAGCGATGAAGACGGGGATGCAGTTGACGAAGCCGCAGCCGGCCTCGAGCACCTGCTCGACGTACCACTTGGTCGCGTCCTCAGAGCCGACCGGCAGGTAGGACACGACGACGTCGGTCTTCGTGTCCTTGAGGATCTGGACGATGTCGGCGGTCTCGCCGGGCGCCTTGGTGATCTTCTCCTTGAGGTACTTGCCGAGCCCGTCGTGGGTCATGCCGCGGTACACCGGCACGTCGAGCTTGGGCACGTCGGCGAACTTGATCGTGTTGTTCTGGCCGGACCAGATCGCCTCGGAGAGGTCCTTGCCGACCTTGTCGGCGTCGATGTCGAAGGCGGCGGTGAACTCGATGTCACGCACGTGGTAGCCGCCGAGGTCGACATGCATCAGGCCGGGCACGTCCTGCGTGGGGTCGGCGTCCTTGTAGTACTCGACGCCCTGCACGAAAGCTGACGCGCAGTTGCCCACGCCGACGATCGCGACGCGCACCTTTTCCGTCTGGTAGCGCGATGCGCCGTTGGTTGAACCGTTGTTACTCACGAGGCCTCCATCAAAAGTGTTCACTGGTCGGCCCATTGGTCCATGGGGCCGCGGGCACGGTGGAATGAACTCCGAACGTTCGTTCGGGTTACACGCGGACCGACCTTGCGGTTTCGGCCCGAGCGATCCGACAGAGCCTACTAGGGCTCGGCAATGCCGTTGTGCAAGCGGGCTGCGGGCTGCTCGGCCGCGGCCTCGGTGAGGGCTCGCCGGACATGGAAGATGCGTTGGAAGGTGGTGACCACCGCGAGGACGGCGAGCAGGTAGACGGCCGGCTCGAGCAGCTCGAAGTCCCCCAGCCCCGCCCCTTTCGCGAACAGCAGGCCCGCCGAGATGATCACCACTCGGACGGCGCGCGTGGCGAGCCCGACCTTGCACTCCACTCCGAGCGCCTCGGCGCGTGCGCGGGTGTAGCTGACCATCAACGAGAAGAGGACGGCGGTGACCACCGCGGCGACGGCCAGCTCGTCGCCCCGGGATGCGAAGTAGGCGGCCACGGCGGCGAGGACGATCCCCTCCTCGACCCTGTCGAGGGTGGAGTCCAGGAACGCCCCGAAGGGGGTGCCCTTGCCGGACATCCGCGAGTAGCGGCCGTCGAGGGTGTCCATCACCGAGCCGAGGATGAACGCGATCCCCGCGAGGAAGAAGTAGCGCTGGGTCACCAGCACGGCGGCCACGACGTTGCCGACGAGCCCGGTCATCGAGATGGCGTTCGGGGTCAGGCGGGACTCGATCAGCCGGTTGCGGGCGATCTGGCGCATCTCGGCGCCGCGGCCGCCGGCCACGCGCTCCCCGCCGCCGATCGCCACTAGGCCACCGCTTCGGCGCGGCTGTTGCGCCAGGCCCAGGCCTCGGGACGTGCGCGGCCCAGCGCGTAAGAGGCGCCCCAGGCCGAGATCGCCGCGACCAGCGCACCGAGCGCGGCGTCGAGCCAGAAGTGGTTGGCGGTCACGACGACGACGAAGGTGACCACCGCCGGGTAGAGCGCCCAGAGCACCTTCGCGTAGCGGCGCTTGACGATCTTCATCGCGGGGATGCCGATCATCAGCGCGAACGCCACGTGCATCGACGGCACGGCGGCGAAGGGGTTGTAGAGCAGGTTGGCGCTCTGCTCGGCGTGCGGGCCGACGAGGGTGGCGACCGTGTCGGTGAAGCCCCACTCCGGCAGGTAGCGCGGGGGCGCCGTGGGAAAGGCCATGTAGCCCACGAGCGCGAGGCCCATGGCGATCATGAACATGTTGCGCACGTAGTAGAAGGTCTGGTTGCGGAAGATGTACAGCCAGATCAGGAACGTCGTAGTGATCACGAAGTGCGAGTTGACGTACATCCAGTTGGCACCCGTGACGAGCCACTCCTCACCCTGCGCCCAGGCCTGGAGGCCCGGCTCGAAGAAGAGCCCGAGCGTGCGCTCGACGTCGACGAGCGTGCGCGCGTTGTCGAAGGCGCTCGTCGCCCGCCCGTCCACCAGCCCCCGCACGATGCGGTAGAGGTAGTAGGCGCCCGCGAAGAGCGCGAGCTGGCGCAGGGCGTCGAGCCAGCCCTGCGGCAGCCACCGGCTGGTGACGTACCAGGCGCGGCGGAACTGCGCGAAGAAGTCCTGTGAAACCTGGTGCACGGGTTCGAGCAGGGTAGCGCGCTCAGACGCCGTTGCAGCGGCGCCCGCGCTGAACGATGCGCTCCGGGGAGAACCTCGTCACGAGCAAGAGGAAGCCCGCCTTCTCGGCCGTGACGCGCGTCCACTCGCCGTCCCGCTCGACGCAGCCGCCTTTCGCGAGCCAGTACGGCGTCCAGCGCACGCGGACCAGGGCGCTGCCGGGCCGGCGGACGCGCAGCAGCACGCGGTCCGAGCCGAGCTGCTCGAGGGTGATGCGCGCTCCGCTGTCCGAGATCACGAACGGCGCCGGCAGTGTCACCTCGTAGACCCGCCAGTGATCGAAGCGCTTACGCAGCCGCAGGTAGGGGAGCCGGCTCTCGATCAACGCGCGCTCGCGGTAGGAGCTGGAGTCGGGCTTGGCGTCGGGGAGCGCGACGTAGCGGACCGCGTTCTCGGTCAGCCAGCTCGCGTACGTGATCTCGTTCAGCCCGTCGCCGTAGAAGATCGGATGCCGGCCGGTGTCGAGCTGACGCAGCCAGCCGCGGGCGAGAGGGGCCTCGGCCGCCATCTCCGCGCCCTCCCAGTGGCCGAAGGTGAACGGGATCTCGATCCTGCGCTGGTCGGGCAGCAGGCGCAGGTACTCCCGCAGCGGGTCGAAGTAGGAGGCCTTGGCGACCGGGTCGTCGATCGCCTTGTAGATGTCGCGCACCACGGGCGACATCTGCCAGAAGGCCAACGCCGCCATCAGCCCGGCGAGCGGGACGACCGGCCGGCGCCCGAGCCGCGGCCACAGCGCGCAGGCGAGCGCAGGCCCGCCGATCAGCGCGCCGAGCCGGACCGCGTTCCCACCCATCGCGGTGGGGATCGCCAGGGCGAGCGTCGCCCCGATCCCGTAGAGCGCGGCCGTCCAGCGCAGCGTGGCCTGCTCGCGCGGCAGCAGGGCCACGCACGCGATCGCGAACAGCGGGATCGGGAGGTAGGAGGAGAACGGGAACGGCGCGTAGCCGCCCTCGGGGAAGGCGATCGTGAGCAGCACCGGTGGCACGAACGCAGCCGCTGCGAGCACGATCCCGTCGCGGCGGCCGGACCGGCCGTCGGGCTCCGGGGCGCGGCGCCAGTGGGCAAGCGCGTGCCCGGCGCCACCCATCGCCAGGAAGAGGCCGGCGACCGGGCTCGAGATCGCGCTGAGGATCGCCAGCAGCGGCGCGAGCCGCCGGTGCTCTCGCTGGAGGGCCAGCACCGCGGCCATGCCGAACGCAACGCCGAGCATGAACGGCAGCCGGTTGGTGAAGAGCCACATCCCCGAGCCGATCCCGAACCAGAGGGTCCCGAGGCGCACCGCCCGCGCGCCGTACTCGAAGCGCATGAGCTCGGTGAACAGGGCGGTTGAAACCACGGCGGCGAGTGCACCCATCAGCTGCGGCCCGAGCAGCCAGCCGAGCGGCGGCGAGAGGATCGAGTAGGCCGGGGTGTGGTGGCCTCCGTACCACTGCCCATTCCAGATCGTGAAGCCCTCGCGGCCGAAGAGCTCGGAGCGGTAGATGTGCGCCGCGAGGTCCGGCGAGCGCGGCTTGAAGTACAGGTAGATCGCGGCCAGCGCCAGCGTGAGGAGGGTCGGCGCCACCTGCCACCAGTCGATCCGGCTCAACCGCGTCCGTCGGCCGGCCTCCGCGGGTGCGGCGGGGTCCGGCGACGCGGCTTCCGGCGGCTCCTGGCGCCGCGGCGCCGCGACGGAGTAGACCGGGCGCGGCACGCGAACAGGGTAGTGGGCGGGCCTAGGCGCTGCGTGCGGCGAGAAAGCCGGTGATCTCATCGATCAGCGAGGGCTCGTCGAGCCAGGGCCAGTGGCCGGCATCGTCGAGCACCTTCACCGTCGCCGGACCGCCGAGCGCGTCGGCGTAGTCCTGGGCGAACTTCGGGGAGATGAACGGGTCCGCGCCCCCGTGCACCACCAGCGCCGGGCAGGAGATCGCCCCCAGGTCGGCACCCGCCGCCGCGAGCGCCTCGGATGGCGACGAGCGGTAGAGCTTGAGGATCGCGCGCTGGGTGCCATGGTCGAAGTGCTTCCAGGTCGAGTCGATGAACTCCGATGGGACGGGCTTGTGGTTGCCGCGGTTGGTCACGACGCGCATCACCGTCTTGAGGGTGAAGCCCATCGCCAGCTCGCCGAGCAGGGGCCGTCGCCACTGCCGCGCGAGGAAGTGCCAGCGATAGTCCGGCAGCAGCGGGACCCCGGACACGATCGCCAGCCGCTCGATCCGCTCGGGCGCCGCCTGGGCGAGCGCCAGGCCGACGACGCCCCAGTCGTGCACGACGAGCGAGAAGCGGTCGAGCCCTCGCTGATCGGCGAAGGCGAGCAGCCAGCGCGCGTAGCCGGCGATCGAGTAGTCGAAGCTCGCGAGCTTGTCGGAGGCGCCGTAGCCCGGCAGGTCGGGCGCGTAGCCGCCGGTCCGCTCGAGGAAGTCGCGCCACATCCAGCCGGCGTTCGGCACGCCGTGCACGTAGAGCGTCGGCACGCCTCCCTCGACGGGCGCCTGCAGCCAGCTCGTCTCGATTCCGTCGACGGTCCCGCGCTGCTCGGTCGCCGCTGTCATGCGAGGTTCATATCAAGCCGGCCGCGGAGCCCAGCCGTAGGCTTGGGCCATGGCTCGCCGCGACGACTGGAAGCCCCCGCCCCCGCGGCGCCTGCGGGCGATCCTCGAACGGCTGCGCAGGGAGTACGGCAGTCCGTCGACGCGCATCCACGGCGCTCCGATCGACGAGCTGGTGCTCACCGTGCTCTCGCAGAACACGAACGACCGCAATCGCGACGTCGCCTACGAGCGGCTGCGCGAGCGCCTGCCCTCGTGGGACGCGGTGCGCGATGCGCCCACGTCGGAGATCGAGGACGCGATCCGCCCCGGCGGCCTCGCCGTCACCAAGGCGCCGAGGATCCAGAAGATCCTCGAGGCGATCTCGGAGTCGCCGTCGCCGGCCGGCGCGGGGGCGAGCCGGGGCGACTCTCGCCACACCGGCGCTCAGGCGAGCCGGGGCGGCTCTCGGCACACAGGCGCCGGATCGATGGACCTCTCGTGGATGGCCGACGGCCCGCTCGGAGAGGCGCGCGACTACCTCTGCGAGCTCCCGGGCGTGGGCCGCAAGACCGCCGCCTGCGTGCTGCTCTTCTCCTACGGGCGCCACGACGTCCCCGTCGACACGCACGTGCACAGGGTCGGGACGCGGCTCGGCCTCTTCCGCGAGGGAGCCTCGCTCGACGAGTGCCACGACGAGATGCTGCGGCTCAGCGCCGGCGCGGATCCGATCGAAGCGCACGTCGCGCTGATCCGCCACGGGCGCCGCACCTGCCACGCCCGCAAGCCGCGCTGCGGGGAGTGCCCGCTGCTGCGGATGTGCCCCTACGGACGGTCGACGCTCGCGAAATGATCTGCCATACTCAGGCTTAGATTTTCTTCCAGTACACCTGAAAGCCAGTAGAAGGAGCGGACACGATGGGCAAGACCATCGGAATCGATCTCGGCACGACCAACTCGTGCATGGCGGTGCTCGACGGCGGGGAGCCGACGGTCGTCGAGAACGCAGAGGGCGCGCGCACCACGCCGTCCGTAGTCGCCTTCGCCGAGAGCGGAGAGCGCCTCGTCGGCGCTCCCGCCAAGCGCCAGGCCGTGACCAACCCCGAGAACACGATCTTCTCGATCAAACGCTTCATGGGCCGCAAGGAGGCGGAGGTCAAGGAGGAGGAGACGATCGTCCCGTACGAGGTCGTCCGCGGCCCGAACGGCGACGCGCGCGTCCAAGCCGGCGGCAAGGAGTACCCGCCGCCGGAGATCAGCGCGATGATCCTCCAGAAGCTGAAGGCCGACGCCGAGGCCTACCTCGGCGAGACCGTCGACAGCGCGGTGATCACCGTCCCCGCCTACTTCAACGACGATCAGCGCCAGGCCACCAAGGACGCCGGCAAGATCGCCGGCCTCGACGTCAAGCGGATCATCAACGAGCCCACCGCGGCCTCGCTCGCGTACGGGCTCGACAAGGAGGGCGAGGACCAGACGATCCTCGTCTTCGACCTCGGCGGCGGCACGTTCGACGTGTCGGTGCTCGAGATCGGCGACGGCGTGTTCGAGGTCAAGGCGACCGCGGGTGACAACCACCTCGGCGGCGACAACTTCGACAAGGCGATCGTGGACTGGCTCGTCAGCGAGTTCAAGAAGGCCGAGGGCGTCGACCTGTCGCAGGACAAGATGGCCCTCCAGCGCCTCTACCAGGAGGCCGAGAAGGCGAAGGCCGAGCTGAGCTCCGCCCAGGAGACCCAGATCAACCTGCCGTTCATCACGGCGGTCGACTCGGTTCCCAAGCACCTCAACGAGCGGCTCACCCGCGCGAAGCTCAACGAGCTCGTCGCCGGGCTGCTCGACCGCCTGGTCGGACCGACCAAGCAGGCGCTCGAGGATGCCGGCACCGCCGGCGGAGCCGGGATCGACCACGTCGTGATGGTCGGCGGCATGACGCGCATGCCGGCGGTCCAGGAGAAGGTCAAGGAGCTGACCGGCAAGGACCCCCACAAGGGCGTCAACCCGGACGAGGTCGTCGCCGTCGGCGCCGCGATCCAGGCCGGCGTGCTCGCCGGGGACGTCAAGGACGTCCTGCTGCTCGACGTCACCCCGCTGACCCTCGGCATCGAGACCAAGGGCGGCGTGATGACCAAGCTGATCGAGCGCAACACGACGATCCCGACACGCAAGTCCGAGGTGTTCTCGACCGCCGAGGACAACCAGACGAGCGTCGAGGTCCACGTGCTCCAGGGCGAGCGGGAGATGGCCGTCTACAACAAGTCGCTCGGCAAGTTCCAGCTCACCGGCATCCCGCCGGCGCCGCGCGGCGTGCCGCAGGTCGAGGTCGGGTTCGACATCGACGCGAACGGCATCCTCAACGTCTCCGCGAAGGACCTCGGCACCGGCAAGGAGCAGAAGATCGAGATCAAGTCGGGCTCGGGGCTCTCGGACGCCGAGGTCGAGTCGATGGTGCAGGACGCCGAGTCCCACGCCGAGGACGACCGTCGCCAGCGCGAGCTGGTGGAGGCCCGGAACAACGGCGAGAACGCCGCCTACCAGGCCGAGAAGCAGCTCAGCGAGCTGGGCGACTCGGTCGACGAGGAGTCCAAGAAGGAGATCGAGCAAGCGATCGCCGACGTGCGCGGCGTGCTCGAGTCCGAGGATCCGGCTGAGATCAACGCCAAGGCAGAGGCGCTGCAGACGGCGTTCCACAAGGTCTCCGAGCAGATGTACGCCGCGGCTTCCGCGCAGCAGGCGGCGGAGGCGGGCAACGGCGGCGGCACGGCCGACGCGGAGGGCGACGCCGAAGAGGTCGTCGACGCCGAGGTCGTGGACGACAAGGAGAGCTAGTGGAGCGCTCTGAACCCGCAGAGAACGAAGTCGAGCCCCTTCCCACCGAGCAGCCGGACGCCACCGAGCCGGCGGGCGAGCAGGATCCGCGCAACGAGGCGGAGCGCCTCGTCGAGGACGATGCTCCCGTCGACGAGGTGACAGAGGTGGAGGCGGAAGCGGAGGAGCCCGAGGACGAGCTGACCGCCGCCCGGCGGGAGCGGGACGAGTACCTCGCCCTGGCGCAGCGCGCGCAGGCCGATTTCGAGAACTACCGCAAGCGCGCCGCCAGGGACGCCGCCGCCGCGGGCGAGCGCGCCAAGAGTGGGCTCGTCAGCGAGCTGCTCTCGGTGGTGGACAACCTCGAGCGAGCGCTCGACAGCTCGGCCGGCGCCGAGCAGACGGGCGGGCACCTCGCCGACGGCGTCCGGCTCGTGCACTCGGAGCTCGTGGCGGTGCTGGCGCGCAACGGCGTCGAGGCGTTCGACCCGACGGGCGAGCGGTTCGACCCGGAGCTCCACGAGGCGCTCTCGATGCGCCAGGACGAGGGCGCCGAGCAGGGCATCGTGCTGGACGTGATCGAGAAGGGCTACCGGCTGAACGGGAACGTCCTACGTCCGGCGCGCGTGGTGGTCTGCGGCTGAGAGGCTGAGCGTGGCGACCGCTACCGACCCCTACAAGGCGCTCGGCGTCGATCGCAAGGCCTCCGACGACGAGGTCAAGAAGGCGTACCGCAAGCTCGCCCGCAAGTACCACCCGGACAAGAACCCCGGCGACGCCTCGGCCGAGGAGCGCTTCAAGGAGATCCAGGAGGCCTACTCGATCCTGTCCGACGCGGAGAAGCGGCGTCAATACGACACCGGCGGCGGGCTCTTCGGCGGCGGCGGTGGGTTCGACCCCGGCGCCTTCCGTGGCGGCGGCGGGTTCCCGGGCAATGTCGGGGACATCCTCAGCGACATCTTCAGTGGCGCCGGCGGCGCTCGTGCGGGAGGCTCCGCGGGCGCCGAGCGGGGAAGGGACCTGGAGACCGACGTCCACGTCTCCTTCGAGCAGGCGATGGAGGGTGCGCAGGTTCCGGTGAGCGTCGCCCTCTCCGCCCCCTGCCCGACGTGCGGCGGCACCGGGGCGAAGCCCGGCACGACGCCAAAGGTCTGCAGCCGGTGCGCCGGGCGCGGGGTCGAGGCCGAGTCCCAGGGCCTGTTCTCGATCTCGCAGCCGTGCCGGCAGTGCGGCGGCACCGGCACGGAGATCGAAGAGCCGTGCGCGACCTGCAACGGCGCCGGCCAGACCCGACAGGTGAAGCGCTACAAGGTGAGCATCCCGCCTGGAGTGCGCAACGGAAGTCGCGTCAGGCTGGCGGGCAAGGGAGAGGCCGGTCGCCGCGGCGGGCCTCCGGGAGACCTCTACGTCGTGACCCGCGTGGCGGACTCCCCGGTCTTCAAGCGCAAGGGGGACAACCTGGAGGTCGACCTGCCGATCACCATCCCCGAGGCGATTCGCGGCGCGACGATCGAGGTGCCCACGCTGGACGGCTCGAAGCGCATCCGCGTTCAGCCCGGCACGAGGCATGGCACCCTGCAGCGCCTGCGCGGCGAAGGGCCGCGGCGCCTTGGCGGGAGCGGGCGCGGCGACATCCACTACCGGCTGGCGATCGACGTGCCGAGCGAGCTGACCGAGGAGCAGCGCGCCGCCGTCGACGACCTGGCGACCGTGTTTGATGAAAGCCCGCGTGACCGGATGTTCGAGGGAGGGAAGTCCTGATGGCCTCACCGCCCGATCGCAGCCGCGGCGTCTACATGATCTCGGTGGCGGCCCAGCTGGCCGGGATGCACCCGCAGACGCTCCGGATCTACGAGACGCGCGGGTTGATCACGCCCGGGCGCTCGCCGAAGAACACGCGCCTCTACTCCGACGAGGACGTGGAGCGCCTGCGGCGGATCCAGGAGCTCACCACGGAGCTCGGGATGAACCTCGCGGGCGTCGAGAGGGTCTTCGAGCTCGAGGAGCAGATCGCTCGGATGAGCCGCCGGGTGCGCAGCCTCGAGCGGCAGGCGGAGCGCGTGCGCGAGGAGCTGGCCGAGGAGCTCGAGCGGGTGCGCCGCTCGTTCAGGGCCGAGCTGGTCCCCTACACCCCACCGGAGCAGGCGCTGATCCGCGCTCCCGCAGGCTCGCCGGACGCGGTGAAGGTGCGGATCACCCGCCGCCCCTCCGGCTAGCGGTCCCGCCGTTCAGTAGCGATAGAGCCGCGAAATTGGGATGGACGCTGGCTTCAGCCGGCGCTAACCTTTATAAGGCAAGACTTAGATTTGTTCCCTCGATCGGGCACAGGTGCGGATGCAGGCAGATCGATTCACCATCAAGTCTCAAGAGGCCCTGGCGGCGGCTCAGCGCATCGCGGCCGCCCGCCTCAGCGCCCAGGTGGCGCCCCATCACCTGATCGTCGCGCTGCTGGAGCAGGACGGCGGCATCGTCGGGCCGGTGCTCGACCGTGCCGGCGCCGACCTCGCGACGGTGCGGGCCCGGGCCAACCAGGCGCTCGATGCTCTGCCGAAGGTCACCGGCGCGCCGAGCGCCGCACCGCCGCTCGACTCGGACCTCACCGAGTTGCTCAAGCGAGCCGACGAGGAGGCGCGCGGGATGGGGGACGAGTACGTCTCCACCGAGCACCTGCTGCTCGCGCTGGCCGAGGATCCGAAGGTCGACACCGGCGCGACCCGCGACCAGCTCCTCGAGGCGGTCCGTGAGGTCCGCGGCCCGCATCGCGTGACCGACCAGAACCCCGAGGACAAGTACCAGGCGCTCGAGAAGTTCGGTCGCGACCTGACCGAGGCCGCCGAGCAGGGCAAGCTCGACCCGGTCATCGGGCGCGACGACGAGATCCGGCGCGTGATCCAGGTCCTCTCCCGGCGCACCAAGAACAACCCCGTGCTGATCGGCGAGCCGGGGGTGGGCAAGACGGCGATCGCCGAGGGGCTCGCCCAGCGGATCGTGTCCGGCGACGTGCCGGACTCGCTGCGCAACCGGCGCGTGATCGCGCTCGACATCGGCGCGCTGATCGCCGGCGCCAAGTACCGCGGCGAGTTCGAGGACCGGCTCAAGGCCGTCCTGAAGGAGATCGCCGATGCCGAGGGCCGCGTGATCCTCTTCATGGACGAGCTGCACACGATCGTCGGGGCGGGCGCGGCCGAGGGCGCAGTGGACGCCGCGAACCTGCTCAAGCCGATGCTCGCGCGCGGTGAGCTGCGCGCCGTCGGGGCGACGACGCTCGACGAGTACCGCAAGCACATCGAGAAGGACGCGGCGCTCGAGCGGCGCTTCCAGCCGGTGCTCGTGGACGAGCCCTCCGAGGAGGACACGATTGCGATCCTGCGCGGGCTCAAGGAGCGCTACGAGGTGCACCACGGCGTGCGGATCCAGGACGCCGCGATCGTCGCGGCGGCCACCCTCTCCCACCGCTACATCCCCGACCGCTTCCTGCCCGACAAGGCGATCGACCTGATCGACGAGGCGGCGTCGCGCCTGCGGATCGAGATCGACTCGATGCCCACGGAGATCGACGAGGTCGAGCGGAGGATCCAGCAGCTCGAGATCGAGCTGCAGGCGCTCAAGAAGGAGCGCGACGACGCGAGCGTCGCGCGGCGCGAGGCGATCGAGCGGGAGCTCGCGAACCTGCGCGAGCGCTCCGGCGCGATGAAGGCCGAGTGGCAGTCCGAGAAGGACGTGATCACCGCGATCCGAGAGATCAAGGAGCGCCTCGACGAGTCCCACCGGGAGGCCGAGCGCGCCGAGCGCGATGCCGACCTCGAGCGTGCCGCCGAGCTGCGCTACGGTCGCATCCCCGAGCTGGAGCAGGCGCTGGCCGAGGCCGAGGCTCGCGCGGACGGGGGCGGCAAGTTCCTCAAGGAGGAGGTCGACGACGAGGACATCGCCGAGGTCGTGGCCAAGTGGACGGGCATCCCCGTGTCGCGCCTGATGGAGTCCGAGGTCCAGAAGCTGGTGCACATGGAGGAGGGTCTGCACCAGCGGGTGATCGGTCAGGACACCGCGGTCGAGGCGGTCTCGAATGCGCTGCGACGCTCGCGCGCGGGGCTGCAGGACCCCAACCGCCCGATCGGCACCTTCCTCTTCATCGGCCCGACGGGAGTCGGCAAGACCGAACTGGCGCGCGCCCTCGCGGAGTTCATGTTCGACACCGAGGACGCGATGGTGCGGATCGACATGTCCGAGTACATGGAGAAGCACTCCGTGTCCCGGCTCGTGGGAGCGCCGCCCGGATACGTCGGGTACGACGAGGGCGGCCAGCTCACCGAGGCGGTGCGGCGCCGGCCCTACGCGGTGGTCCTGCTCGACGAGATCGAGAAGGCCCACTCCGACGTGTTCAACATCCTGCTCCAGGTGATGGACGACGGTCGCCTGACCGACGGTCAGGGCCGCACCGTCAACTTCACGAACGCGGTGCTGATCATGACCTCGAACGTCGCGGGCGGCATGGATGGGGTCCGCGACACCTTCAAGCCCGAGTTCGTCAACCGGCTCGACGAGATCGTCCAGTTCGAGCCGCTGAGCCGCGAGCAGATTGGCGAGATCGTGGATCTGACGGTGGAGGGGCTGGCGGCCCGCGTCCGCGAGCGCGGTGTGGAGATCACGCTGACCGAAGAGGCCAAGACGCTGCTCGGCAACATGGGCTACGACCCCGCCTACGGAGCCCGCCCGCTGCGGCGCACCGTGCAGAAGCAGCTGGTGGACCGCTTGGCGCTCGAGCTGCTGCAGGGCACCTTCGGCCCCGGCGACGAGGTGGAGGTGGACGCGGCGGACGGCGAGCTCGTCTTCCGGCGAGTCACGGCCACGGTGCCCTCGGCGCTCTAGGCTGGCCCGCGTGGGCAAGCGGGGACGCAAGCGGACCAGGACGGGTGGGGAGAGCCCGAAGGGGCCGCCGCCCGCGACCACGTCCTACCCCGACGCCGACGGTAACGTGATCGTCCTGCGCGACGGGCTGAGCGAGGGCGTGCTGCGCGGGCTCGAGAAGCTGGACTCGCGGCCGGCATCGAACACCGAGGACCGCTGGCAGCGCAGGATGGAGTACCTCTTCGAGCGGCTGGCCGTGCGCTGGGAGATATCCGGGCTGCCGCTGGAGGGCCAGCACGAGCTCCTGGCGCGCTATCGGATGGCTTCGAGCGAGGAGCGCCGCCAGGTCCGCGACACGCTCGTGGAGCACCTCCGCTCGAGGCACCCCGAGATCGAGGTCTGACGCCTCGGCGCCCTGCTTGGAATGCCGCGACCCGCGGCACTCGGGCCTCGCGGCGCTCTAGGCGGAGCGCGGCGCCCTGGCGGAGCCGCGCAGCATCGGCCTCACCAGCGGGGGCGCCAGCGGCATCTGCTCGGGATCGGCCCGCTCCACCTCCAGCGGTGAGCGCCGGATGGCCGCGAGCGTGTCGCGGTTGCAGTGGCAGCCGTGCCCGAAGACGTACCAGGGGCCGTGCAGGCGGTCCTGCCAGCGGGCGAGGCCAGGGTCCTCGGAGCGCACGTGCTCGAGGAAGAGGAAGCGCCCGCCGGGCTTCAGGACGCGTGCGACCTCTGCCAGCGCACGGTCCTGGTCGGGTGCGGTGCACAGCACGAGCGTCAGCGCCACCGTGTCGAAGCTCGCATCGGGGAACGGGAGCGCCTCCGCGGAGGCTTCCACGACCTCGACCGGCCGGCTGAGGGTCGCCGCCCTCTCGCGCAGCTGCGCGAGCATCGGGGGGAAGGGCTCCGAGAGCACCAGCTCGGTCACCGCGTCGGGATAGAGGTCGTGGTTGAGGCCCGTTCCCGCGCCGATCTCGAGCGTCCGGCCCGATGCCTCGGAGAGGGCCTGGCGGCGCAGCTCGCGCAGCCCGCCGCGCTCGGAGCGGGCGAAGAAGAGGTCGTAGCCGCGCGCGAAGGCGCGCCCCCAAGTCGCGTCGTAGAGCCGGCGCAGCACGGGGCGAGGCTACCCGCCTTGCGCTCGATCGGGAAAACTGAGAGAAACAAGCCGGCCGGCGCCGCTACGAAAGGATCTCCCTTGCCCACCTTCGTACTTCTGAGCACGCTCACCCCGGACGGGGTCCAGACGATCAAGAACAACCCGCAGCGAATCCTCGAGGTGAATCGGGAGATCGAGCAGCTGGGCGCGAAGGTGACCGCTCAGTGGGCGGTGCTCGGCCGGTTCGACTTCGTGAACATCGTCGAGGCACCGGACGAGGCGACGATGGCTCGCGTCTCGCTCGAGCTCGGCTCGCGTGGCACCGCCCGCTACGAGTCGCTCACGGCCATTCCCATCGACGACTTCATCGCCTCGCTCTAGCCGTGCGGGTCGCCGGCTCAGCATCTGAGGGCTCCACACGGTGACGCGCGTCCTCGTGGTCGGCGGCGGCGGTCGCGAGCACGCGCTCGTGCGCGGGCTGCTGCGCAGCCCCCAGCGCCCGGAGCTGCTGTGCGCGCCGGGCAACGCGGGCATCGCTAAGGATCGCGTGGAGTGCTTGGATGTGGGGGCGGAGGATGTGGAGGGCCTCGTGGCCGCGGTGCGCGACCGGCAGGTCGACTTCGTTGTGGTGGGGCCCGAGGCCCCGCTCGTGGCCGGCTTGGTGGACGCGCTGGCGGAGATCGGCGTGAGCGCCTTCGGCCCAACCGGGGAGGCGGCGCGCCTCGAGGGCTCCAAGCGCTACGCGAAGGAGATGATGAAGGCGGTCGGCGTGCCGACCGCAGCCCATGTGGTGCTGCGCAGCCGCGCGGAGGCGATCGAGCAGCTGTCGGGAGCGGCCTACCCCCTCGTGCTGAAGGCAGACGCTCTCGCCGCGGGCAAGGGCGTCGTGATCTGCGAGGACGAGGCGGCCGCCCTGGCCGCCGTCGAGGAGTTCTTCACCGAGCGCAGGTTCGGCGATACCGAGGTGGTGATGGAGGAGTTCCTCGAGGGCGAGGAGCTCTCGCTGCTCGCCCTCTGCGACGGGGAGCGCGCTGTGCCGATGGCCCCGGCGCAGGACTACAAGCGGATCTACGACGGCGACGAGGGTCCCAACACCGGCGGCATGGGCAGCTACTCGCCGGTGCCGGGCTTCGACCGCGAGCACGCGGAGGCCCTGGCGCTGGCCGTTCACCAGCCGATCGTCGACGAGATGAAGCGCCGCGGTACGCCCTTCCACGGCGTCCTCTACGCCGGGCTGATGATGACCGCCGACGGCCCGAAGGTGCTCGAGTACAACACGCGCTTCGGCGATCCCGAGACACAGGCCGTCCTGCCGCGGCTGCGCTCGGACCTGCTCGCGCTGCTCGAGGCCGCCAGCAGCACGGGCGGCCTGCGCGACGTGCGGATCGAGTGGTCGCCCGAGTGGGCGGTGACCGTGGTCCTGGCCTCGCGCGGGTATCCGGCGACCTCATCGAAGGGCGACGAGATACGCGGGCTGAGGGCGATCGACTCGCTCGAGGTGGAGCTTCTCCACGCGGGCACCGCCGAGCGCGACGGCAAGCTCGTCACGGACGGCGGCCGGGTGCTCTCCGTGACCGGCATCGGGTCTTCGCCCGCCGAGGCGCGCGACCGCGCGTACCGCGCGGCAGGCAAGATCCAGTTCGACGGCAAGCAGATACGCACTGACATCGCCGCGCGAGCGGTCGAGCGAATGGAAGGAGTGGCGGGATGAGCGCGTCGGAGAGCGAAGGGGCGGGCCAGCCCGTGACGGAGACCGCGGTCGAGCACGAGTTCGACGCGCTGGAGGTGGACGCGCCGCGGGTGGGCATCGTGATGGGGTCGAAGTCCGACATGCCCGTGATGGAGAAGGCGGGCAAGGAGCTCGAGGAGCGCGGCATCCACCACGAGATCCGGGTGATGAGCGCCCATCGCGACCCCGACGTGGTGTCCGACTACGCCAAGAACGCCAAGATGCGCGGCCTGCGGGTGATCATCGCCGGCGCGGGCCTGGCCGCGGCTCTGCCCGGCGTGGTGGCGGCGCACACCGACCTGCCGGTCATCGGCGTGCCGCTGACCTCGAAGACCTCCGTCGCCGGAGGGCTGGACGCGCTGCTGGCGATCGCCCAGATGCCGCCCGGCGTCCCGGTGGCGTGCGTCGGCATCGACGCAGCGAAGAACGCGGCCGTCCTGGCGGCGCGGATCCTCGACGCATGATCGACCGCTATACGCGTCCTGACATGGGCGCGGTCTGGTCCGAGCAGGCGAAGCTCGACGGCTGGCTCGCGGTGGAGCTGGCGGTGACGGACGCGCTTGCCGAGCAGGGCGCCGTGCCGGCCGAGGATGCCCAGGCGATCCGCGAGCGGGCCGCCTTCACCGTCGAGGCTGTCAAGGAGCGGGAGAAGGTCACCGATCACGACGTCGCCGCGTTCGTGGACGTGGTGGCGGCCTCTGTCGGGGAGGCCGGCCGCTGGGTCCACCACGGCCTGACCTCGTCCGACGTGCTCGACACGGCTCTGGGCCTGCAGATCGCTCGCGCCGGCGCCATCCTCGTGGAGGGCGCCCGCGGCTACCGCGATGCGCTGGTCGCACAGGCGCGTGCGCACGTGGGAACGCTGTGCGTGGGCCGCACGCACGGCATCCACGCCGAGCCGACGACTTTCGGCGTCAAGCTCGCCGGCTTCGCCTTCGAGGCCGATCGCAACCTGCGCCGCCTGGAGCGGGCGGTCGAGCAGGCCTCGGTCGGGGCGCTGTCGGGAGCGGTCGGCACCTACGCGGCGAACGGGCCGGTGCTCGAGGCGGCGGTGCTCGAGCGGATCGGCTTGGCTCGCGAGGACGTCTCGACGCAGGTCGTCGCACGCGACCGGCACGCCGAGCTGCTGCAGGCGGTCGCCCTCGCCGGCGCCGGCCTCGAGCGGTTCGCGACGGAGCTCCGCCACCTGCAGCGCACCGAGGTGCTCGAGGCCCAGGAGCCCTTCCGCGCGGGTCAGAAGGGCTCTTCGGCGATGCCGCACAAGCGCAACCCGATCGTCTCCGAGCGGATCACGGGCATCGCCCGGCTCCTGCGCGGCTACTCGCAGGCGGGCCTCGAGAACGTGGCGCTCTGGCACGAGCGGGACATCTCGCACTCCTCTGCGGAGCGGGTGGCGCTGCCCGACGCGACGATCCTGCTCGACTACGCGCAGCACCTGGCGATCCGCGTTGCCGAGGGCATGGTCGTCAACGACGGCCGGATGCGGGCGAACCTGGACCTGACGCACGGGGCGCTGTTCTCGCAGCGCGCGCTGCTCGCCCTGGTCGAGTCGGGGCGCTCGCGCGACGACGCCTACCGGATCGTCCAGGAGAACGCCCAGCGTGCCTGGGACGAGGGCATCCCCTTCCGCGAGCTGCTCGCCAAGGCCGCTCCGGAGCTCGATCTCGACGCGATCTTCGACCCCGCGGCCTTCACCCGCCACGCGGCGGACATCGTTGCTCGCCTCGACGCGCTCGACAGCTAGCCGGTAGCGCCCGGCGCGCTATCGGGCAGGCGTCCGGCACCGCCACGACCGGCTCAAGCCGGTGGTCGCCGAGGTCGAACGAACCGGTGTGCGCAAGCTGATTGTGACGCTGACGATCGTGCTGCTCGTGTCGGCGGTCTCGGCCGGTGCATCCGCCGCCCGCTCCGGTCCGGTAACCGGCAGCTCGGAAACGGTGACCACCCCGCTCGCCGGCCTCGCGGCGAAGCCGAGCCGCGCCGAGCGCCGCTGCCGCCTGCTCGCGCGGCGGCGCCTCGCACGCAGCCGGGAGCTGGCCCACGGCTCCGTGCGCACCGCGGCTCGGGCCCGCGTCAGGCGCAAGCTGCGGCGCTGTCTGCGGGAGGCGCGCAGTGACGGGCAGACGCCCGGGCCCTTGCCTGGCGAGCCCGCGCCACCGACGCCAGGCCAGGGTGGTGGGCCCTCGACTCCCGGCTCCCCACCGACGCCACTCGCGAGCTTTACCGGGGTCACGGCAAGCGACTCGGACGGCTTCCGGCTGACGCTCTCGCGCCCGCTCGTCGCGGCCGGGGACGTGACGATCGAGCTGCGTAACGCCGACAGCGGGCCGCACGACCTCGTCGTCCGCCCCGAGGCCGGCGGCCCGGAGGCCGCACGCTTTGGACCCGCGGACCCCGAAGCGGTGGTGCGCAAGCGGGTGGCGCTCGCCAGGGGCCGCTGGTACCTGTTCTGCTCCCTGTCGGGCCACGAGGCGGCGGGCATGCACGTGACGCTGCGCGCCGAGTAGCCAGACGGGCGTCCACTCGCTCGGCCGATCGCTCAAGCAACCCGGCGCGCCGGCCGATCTGCTCTGCAGGTGGCCGCCAAGAAGCACAGGAGGGGTGCCGCGAAGCGCCGGCGAAAGCGCTGTGCCGCGCCCAAGCGCCGGCCGCGGGCGAAGCGCAGCGCACTCGACTCCCATACGCCGAGCGCCGAGGCCGCCACCAAGCGCAGGCGCGCGCGGAAGTGCCGCAAGCGCAAGCCGGCGAAGAAGCGCCGGCGCGTGCCGGTCCGCAGCGCGCCGCCGCAGCCTGTTCCGCCCCCGCCCACCCCTGCCGGGCCGGGACCCCTGTCATCGCCGATCGCCATCTACGGCGGCGCGTTCGGACCGCGTCAGGCCGAGCGCCTGCTCTGGCGCGCGGGCTTCGGCCCTTCGCCGGGGCACGCGCAGGCGCTCGCCGCGCTCGGGCTGCACGGCGCCGTGCGCGCTCTGACCCGCCCGGCGGGCGGGCCGACGCTGACCGGCGCCGAGCCCCACGACGACGAGGACGGACCGCTCTATCCCGAGGACGCCTGGGGCCACGATCACCTCTGGTTCCTCGATCGCATGGTGCGCTCCAACCAGCCGCTGATCGAGCGGATGACGCTCGTCTGGCACGACTGGTTCGCGACCTCCGGGGATGCTGTCGACCAGCGGCTGATGATCCGGCAGAACGAGACCTTCCGGCGCAACGCGCTCGGCTCGTTCCACACGCTCGTCCGCGAGATCACCGCCGACCCGGCGATGATCCTCTGGCTCAACCAGAACGAGAACTCGCGCTGGAACCCGAACGAGAACTACGCGCGCGAGCTGATGGAGCTGTTCACTCTCGGCGCGGATCGCGGCGCCTACAGCGAGGACGACGTGCGCGAGCTGGCGCGCTCCCTGACCGGCTGGACCAACAGCTGGAGCGCGGAGCTCGGGAACCACGACTTCCGCTTCGTCGCCAACCGACACGACGCGAGCCCGAAGACCGTCTTCGGCCGCACCGGCGCGTGGAGATGGGAGGACGCCTGCCGCCTCTGCCTCGAGAACCCGCTCCACCCCTCGTTCCTCGTCGGCAAGCTGTGGAGCTACTTCATCCCCGTTCCGCCCAGCGCCGCCGACCGTCGTGCGCTCGAGCAGATGTACGTGTCGAGCGGGTACCAGGTGCGCCCGCTGGTCGAGGCGATCCTGCTCCATCCGCAGCTGCACGCCGGGCCGCGGATGGTGAAGCCGCCTGTCGTCGCGCTCGCGGGCATGCTGCGCGCACTCCGGCGCCCGATCGACACGGGCGCCTGGAACTGGCTCGCCGAGGGCGCGGGCCAGCGGCTGTTCCACCCGCCCAACGTGGCCGGCTGGGACGACGACCGCTGGCTCGACACCAGCACGCTGCGAGCACGCTGGGAGCTGACCGCCTATGTCGTCGGCGACCGCGAGCTGCAGGGCGCCGCGATGGACGGGTACGACGCGGCCGAGACGCCCGAGCAGGCGGTGCGCTCGGCGCGCGACTTCTGGGGCGACCCACAGCTGACGGCCGAGACCGTGACCGGGCTGACCTCCTTCGCCACGACGTGCCTGCCGGCCTCGATGGCCGCCTGGCAGCAGCACACCTACCGCGCGATCCGCCAGAACGCGCTGCGGCTGCTGGTAGCCACCTGCCCCGACCTCCAGACGAGCTGACGATGGCCACGCGACCTCCGTTCCCAGCCAACAGCGCCGAGCTGGCCGCCTGCTCCTGCGGCGGCTTCTCGCGCGCCCAGCTGCTGCGCCGCGCCGCGGGCGCGGCCGTTCCCGGCGCCGGCCTGCCGGCGATCGAGGCCGGGATGCCGATGCCGGCCGGCACCGGCATGTCGCGAAGAGCGTTCCTGTCGCGATCCGCCGGACTGGCAATGGCCGTGTACGGCGCGAGCGCGCTCGGCATCGATGCGCTGGACGCGGGAATCGCGGCCGCCGCCGAGGCGCCGGACCAGCCGGTCCTCGTCACCGTCTTCCTCGAGGGGGGCGCCGACTCGCTGTCGATGCTGGCGCCGACCGGACACGCGCGCTACGCCGAGCTGCGTCCGACGCTCGCGCTCGGCCTGGGGGAGAACGGCGCGGCGGAGCTTGGCCCGGCCTTCAGCGAGGACCCCAGCCTGCGCTGGCACGCCTCCCTGAACCCGCTCGCCACGCTCCACGCCGAGGGCAAGCTGACCGTCCTGCCCGCGGTTGGCTACACCGACGCCAACCAGTCGCACTTCACCTCGCGCCATTTCTGGGAGGTCGGCGCGACAGACCCGTTCGGCCGCTATGGCTGGATGGGCCGCTATCTCGATCACCACGGCACCTCCGACAACCCGCTCCAGGGACTCTCGCTCGGCTACGACCTCTCGCCCGCACTCGCTTCGCAGTCGGTGCCGGTCGCGGCGATGTCGCGCCCCGAGGAGTACGACTTCTGGGCGCCGGGTGTCTGGGGCCCGGTCGAGCCAGCGATGCTCGATGCGATCGGAGCGCTCGGAGCGCCGCCGACGAGTGACCCGGGGCTCGCCCAGGCGCGCGCCGCGGCCGTTGCGACAGGTCGGCTGCGCGCGCAGGTCGCGCCGTTCCAGGGCGGCTACACCACACCTCCGGGCGTGACCTACCCGACCGGGTCCTCCTTCTCGGATCGGCTGCGGGCGCTCGCGGCGATGCTCGGGGCCGACCTGCCGCTGCGCTGCGTCGCGATCAACGGCGCCGGCGGCTACGACACGCACTCCGACCAGGAGGACAGCCTGCCGCAGAACCTCTCGGTCACGGCGGACTCGCTGCTGGCCTTCCAGCGCGACCTCGAGGCGCGCGGCCTCGACGGCCGTGTGCTGACGCTGGTCTGGAGCGAGTTCGGGCGGCGGCCGGCCGAGAACGGCTCGGGCACCGATCACGGCGCGGCCGGCACCGCGTTCCTGATGGGCTCCGCGGTGCGCGGGACGATGATCGGGGAGTTTCCCGGCCTGCGCGATCAGGACCTCGACGACCACGACAACCTGCGCGCCACCGCCGACTTCCGTGGCCTCTACCGCGGTCTGCTCGAGCAGTGGTTCGCGGTCGATGCGGCGGCGATCATGCCGGGCGCCGCCGACTTCGCCGCGCCGGACCTGCTGAAGGCTTGAACGACCCCTCCGGTTGTTAGCCTGCGGATGGTGAGCGAAATCACCGTGCTCGACGGGTTCGAGCTGATCGCGCAGGGCAAGGTCCGGGACATCTACGCCGCGGGCGAGGACCGGCTGCTGCTGGTCACCTCGGACCGGATATCCACCTACGACGCCGTCCACCCGACGCCGATCCCCGACAAGGGGAAGGTGCTCACCGGCCTGTCGACGTTCTGGTTCGAGCGCACCGACCAGATCGTCCTCAACCACCTGATCTCCTACACCGACGTGCCGGACGAGGTCCGCGGTCGCGCGGTGCTGGTCGAGCGGCTCGAGATGGCCCAGGTCGAGTGCGTCGTGCGCGGCTACATCACGGGCTCGGGCTGGAAGGACTACCAGGCCACCGGCGCGGTCTGCGGGATCGAGCTGCCGTCCGGGCTGCAGGAGTCCGAGCGGCTGCCCGAGCCGATCTTCACCCCGGCCACCAAGGCCGACGTGGGCGATCACGACGAGAACGTCGACTTCGACCGCGCGGCGGAGATCCTCGGCGACCGCGCGCTGCTCGAGGAGCTGCGGCGGCTGTCCCTGGAGCTCTACGAGTTCGGCTCCGCCCACGCGCGTGAGCGCGGGATCATCCTGGCGGACACCAAGTTCGAGTTCGGCCGGCGAGTGGACGGGACGATCGTGGTGGCGGACGAGGTGCTGACGCCCGACTCGTCGCGCTTCTGGCCCGCGGACGGCTACGAGCCGGGCCGCGGCCAGCCGAGCTTCGACAAGCAGTTCGTGCGCGACTGGGCGTCGGGCTCGGGCTGGGACAAGTCTCCGCCCGCGCCACCGATCCCCGACGAGGTGGTCGAGGGCACACGCGCGCGCTACGTGGACGCCTACGAGCGGATCGCCGACGAGCCGTTCAGCGCGTGGCTGGAGCGGAGCGGGTCCTGATGCGCGCGCGGGTTCTCATCCGCCCCAAGGAGGGCATCCTCGACCCGCAGGGCCAGGCGGTCGAGCGGGCGCTGCCGGCGCTCGGCTTCGAGGGCGTGGCGAACGTGCACGTCGGCCGGCTGGTGGAGCTCGACGTGGATGACCTCTCCCGGGTGCCTGAGATGTGCGAGCGCCTGCTCGCCAACCCCCTGATCGAGGACTACGAGGTCCTCGAAGTGGACCAGTGACGCTGCAAACCGTCGCATCCCGGCGTCCTCGGTCGCTCGCGGGCTGGCGCCCGCGACGCTCCCTGCGTCCTTGGACTGCTCGGTTTTCGCGTCCTGGACCAACGCGAACGGTCTAGTGAAGTTCGGCGTCGTCAGGTTCCCCGGTTCGTGTGACGAGGTGGACGCCGTGCTCGCGTGCGAGCAGCACGGCGACGCCGAGATCCTCTGGCACGGCGACCGCGACCTGAAGGGCGTCGACGCCGTCGTGGTGCCCGGGGGCTTCAGCTACGGGGACTACCTGCGCTGCGGGGCGATCGCCCGCTTCTCGCCGGTGATGGACGCCGTCGCCGAGTTCGCTCGCGACGGCGGGCCGGTGCTCGGCATCTGCAACGGCTTCCAGGTGCTCTGCGAGGCCGGCCTGCTGCCGGGCGCGCTGCTGCCCAACACGGGGCTGCGATTCGTCTGCCGCCAGGTCGACGTCACCGTGGTCGAGGCCGACACCCCCTTCACGCGCGCATGCGCCGGAGGCGACGTGTTGTCGATCCCGGTCAAGCACACCACCGGCCGCTACTACGCCCCCGAGGATCAGCTGGATGCGATGGAGGAACGCGGGCAGGTGATCCTGCGCTACGCCGAGGGCGAGAACCCCAACGGCTCGCTGCGCGACATCGCGGGAGTCGCCAACGCCGAGCGCAACGTGATGGGACTGATGCCCCATCCCGAGCACGCGGTCGACGCACTGGCCGGCTCCAACGACGGCGCCTGCCTGTTCGCGTCGCTGGCGGGCCACGTCGGAGAGCCGGCCGCGGCGTGAGCGCCGAGGCCGGTCAGCTGGCGGAGGGCGCACCGGCTCCCGGAGGAGATCTGCGCGTGGAAGCGCGCGCGCTCGGCCTGACCGATTCCGAGTACGACCTGATCTGCGAGAAGCTCGACCGCAGGCCGAACGGCCTGGAGCTCGCGGTGTTCTCGCTGATGTGGTCCGAGCACTGCGCCTACAAGCACTCGAAGAAGCTGCTCGGCAGGCTGCCCGTCGAGGGCCCGTATCTGCTGATGGGCCCGGGTGAGAACGCGGGCGCGGTGGACATCGGGGACGGGATGGCGATCGCCTTCAAGGTCGAGTCGCACAACCACCCGAGCGCGGTCGAGCCGTTCCAGGGGGCCGCCACCGGCGTCGGCGGGATCATGCGCGACATCTTCGCCGTCGGCGCGCGGCCGATCGCCGTGCTCGACTCGCTGCGCTTCGGGGAGCTCGAGTCCGCGCGCTCGCGCTACCTGCTCGACGGTGCGGTGTCCGGCATCGGCCACTACGGCAACTCGATCGGCGTCGCGACCGTCGGCGGCGAGGTCTACTTCGAGGGCCCCTACGAGCAGAACTGCCTCGTCAACGCCATGTGCCTCGGGATCGCCCCGCAGGAGCGGCTGACCCGCAGCGCGGCGGCCGGGATCGGCAACCACCTGGTGCTGATGGGCGCCCGCACGGGCCGCGACGGGATCGGCGGCGCCTCCGTGCTCGCCAGCGCCGAGCTCGACACCGACGACGCCGACAAGCGGCCGACCGTCCAGATCGGCGACCCCTTCGAGGAGAAGCGGGTGATGGAGGCCTGCCTCGAGCTGCTCGACCGCGAGCTGCTCGCCTCGCTGCAGGACCTCGGCGCCGCCGGCCTCTCGTCGTCCTCGTCCGAGATGGCCTCGAAGGGCGAGGTGGGGCTCGACATAGACGTCTCGAAGGTGCCGCTGCGCGAGGCCGACATGGAGCCCTTCGAGATCATGGTCTCCGAGTCCCAGGAGCGGATGCTGGCCGTCGTCGAGCCTGGCCAGCTCGCCGCCGTCGAGGCGGTCTGCGAGCGCTGGGAGGTGCGCTGCACCGTGATCGGCGCGGTCACCGACACCCGCCGCATGCGCATCTTCGACGGTGACGAGCCGGTCGGCGACATGCCCGTCGAGGCGCTCGTGGACGACTGCCCGCTCTACGACCTCGCGCCCGCCGAGCCGACGGAGCAGATCTACCCGGCGCCCCGGGGCACGCTGGACAGCGACGATCCGGCCGAGATCCTGCTGGCGCTGCTGGGGTCCTCCAACCTCGCCTCGCGCCGCCCGCTCTTCGAGCAGTACGACTGCATGGTCCAGTCGCGCACCGTGCGCCGGCCCGAGGCCGCCGACGCGGCGGTCCTGCAGCTGACGCACGACGGCGGCGCACCGCGCGGGATCGCGATCTCGATCGACGGCAACGGCCGGCGTGTGGCCTGCGACCCCTACTGGGGGACAGTCGAGGCGGTGCTCGAGTGCGCTTCGAACCTCGCCTGCGTGGGAGCCGAGCCGCTCGGCCTGACCAACTGCCTCAACTTCGGCAACCCGGAGAAGCCCCACATCGCCTGGCAGCTCGAGCGCTCCGTGGACGGCATGGCAGCGGCCTTGAACGAGCTGGGCGTGCCGGTCGTGGGCGGCAACGTCTCGCTCTACAACCAGTCGGGCGACGGCCCGATCTACCCCACCCCCGTGGTCGGGATGGTCGGGGCGGTTCCCGACGTGGAGCGCACGGCCGGCATCGGCTTCGTCCAGGAGGGCCACGTGATTGCGATGTGCGGCACGCCGCAGCCCTCGCTGGCCGGCTCCGAGCTGGCGAAGCTGCGCGGCGAGGCGCTCCCCACCTCGCTTCCACAGGCCGACTTCGCCGCCGTCAAGCGCGCCCAGGAGGCCGTGCGCGAGGCCGTTCGCGCCGGCGACCTCGCCAGCGCCCACGACATGGCGGAGGGCGGCTTCATGGTCGCGATCGCCGAGAGCTGCCTTGCCGGCGGGATCGGCGCCGAGCTCGATCTCGTGGCCAACCCCGGTGAGGCCCCGCCTCCCTACGCCGAGCTCGAGCCCCTTCTCTTCGGCGAGGCCGTCGGCGGCTTCATCGTCTCCGGCACCCGCGAGGCGATCGACCGCCTGGCCGAGCGCGTCCCGACGGACGTCTTCGGGACGGTCGGCGGCGATCGCCTGACCGCCACCGTCGGCGAACGCCGCATGGAGGTGTCGCTGCCTGACCTGCAGGCCGCGCACGGGGCGCTGGCCGTTGCCTTCGACTGAGCCCACGGCACCACTTCGTCCAGGTGAGCGTTCAGGATCGATAGGAGTGTCCGCCACCGCTGCAGAGCCGCGCACCGCCATTGGTACCCTGGGTGTCAAGGACTGAGTGCGGCCAGTTTCCACCGATCAGCGCTCGTCCCGGTCTAGATGACCCTCATGGACACCATTCCGGACCGTGACGGCCCGCGCGACGAGTGCGGCGTCTTCGGCGTATACGCACCGGAGTCCGAGGTCGCGAGGCTGGCTTACTTCGCGCTCTTCGCCCTCCAGCACCGGGGCCAGGAGTCGGCAGGCATCGCCACGTGCGAAGGCGGCCACATCATGACCGTGCGGGATCTCGGGCTCGTCTCGCAGGTCTTCGACGAGCAGAAGCTGCGTGCGCTCACGGGCTCCATGGCGCTGGGCCACGTGCGCTACTCCACCACCGGCTCATCGGCATGGGAGAACGCCCAGCCCGTCTACCGCTCGGACCGCCGCCAGGTCGCGCTCGCCCACAACGGCAACCTGATCAACGCCGTCGAGCTCCACTCCGCACTGCTCGAGAGCGGCGTCTCGTTCCGGTCCACCTCGGACTCGGAGATCATCGCCGCGCTGCTCTCCACCCATGAGGCGGACTCGATCGAGGACGCCCTGGCGGATGTCATGCCGCGGCTGGCGGGCGCCTTCTCGACCGCTGTGATGACGCAGGACTCGCTGATCGCCTTCCGCGACGGCGCGGGGCTGCGCCCCCTCTCGCTCGGCCGGATCGGAGACCGCTACTGCGTCGCCTCGGAGACCTGCGCGTTCGACATCATCGGCGCGGAGCTGGTCCGCGAGGTCGCGCCCGGCGAGATGATCTCGATCACCGAGGAGGGCTTCGAGTCGCGCCAGGTGATCGACTCGCCGCGCAAGGCGTTCTGCGTCTTCGAGCACATCTACTTCGCCCGCCCGGACTCGATCCTCGAGGGCAACCGCACGCAGGTCTCGCGCCGCAAGATGGGCGAGATCCTCTGGCGCGAGTCGCCCGTGGAGGCGGACGTGGTGATCGCGGTGCCGGATTCCGGCAACCCCTCCGCGGCCGGCTACTCCAAGGCCTCGGGGATCCCCCGGGACGACGGGCTGATCAAGAACCGCTACGTCGCCCGGACGTTCATCCAGCCGGGCCAGGAGCTGCGCAAGCACGGCCTGCGGATGAAGTTCAACCCGCTGCGCGAGGTG
The DNA here is from genome assembly GCA_963715445.1 of uncultured Solirubrobacterales bacterium. Lineage (GTDB taxonomy): Bacteria > Actinomycetota > Thermoleophilia > Solirubrobacterales > Thermoleophilaceae > JAAYBF01. The sequence continues at coordinate 1,090,212 of OY970240.1, read as the reverse complement.
GTGGAGGGCAAGCGCCTCGTGGTGGTGGACGACTCGATCGTGCGCGGCAACACCACGCGCCAGATCGTGCGCATGCTGCGCGGCGCGGGCGCGCTCGAGGTGCACATGCGCATCTCCGCTCCCCCGATCCGCCATCCCTGTCACTACGGGGTCGACATGTCGACGACGGATGAGATGGTGGCCCACGGCCGCACGGTCGAGGAGATCGCCAAGGAGCTGGAGTGCGACTCGCTCGCCTACCTCTCCCTCGAGGGCGTCTACGAGGCGATCCGCGGGGAGCGCGCGACGCACTGCGACGCGTGCTTCTCGGGCGACTACCCGCTCGAGCACACCAAGGACGCGAACGGCAAGTACGCCTTCGAGCTTCCGATGGCGGCTACGCGGAGCTAGGGGTGGACCTCTCCGCAGCTCTCCGCGACCACTTCGGCTTCTCCTCGTTCCGCCGCGGGCAGCAGGAGGCGTGCGAGGCGGCGGTCGAGGGCCGCGACGTGCTGGTGGTCATGCCCACGGGCTCGGGGAAGTCGCTCTGCTACCAGCTGCCCGCGCTCGTCCGCGACGACCTGACGATCGTCGTCTCGCCGCTCGTGGCGCTGATGCAGGACCAGGTCGAGGCGCTGGAGGCGCGCGGCCTGAAGGGCCGTGTCGCGCTGGTGAACGCGCAACGCGACGCCGCCGCGAACGCCGACGCGATCGAGCGCGCACGCTCGGGAGAGCTGCGGCTGCTCTACGTGGCGCCGGAGAGGTTCGCGCTGACGGGGTTCCTGAAGTCCCTGCGGGGCACGGAGGTCGGGCTCTTCGTGGTGGACGAGGCTCACTGCGTCTCGCAGTGGGGGCACGACTTCCGCCCCAACTACTTCCGGATGGCCGATGCCGCGGAGCACCTGGGCGCGAAGGCGATCGTCGCCTCGACCGCCACCGCCACGCGGGAGGTGGCGGAGGACATCGTCGAGCGCCTCGCCCTGCGCGACCCGCTGCTCGTGTCGACGGGGTTCGACCGCCCCAACATCTCCTTCACCGTGGTGCGCACCACGCCGGAGGAGAAGCACCTGCTGGTGGCGCAGGCGCTGCGCGAGCCGGACGCCCTCCCGGCGATCGTCTACGCGGGCACACGCGCCGGCACCGAGAAGATGGCCAAGCGGCTGACGGCCTCGCTCAGCGAGGAGGTGCTCGCCTACCACGCGGGCCTCGACCGAAAGACGCGCGCCTCGGTCCAGCGCCGCTTCCTCTCCGACGACGCGCGGGTGATCGTGGCCACGAACGCCTTCGGGATGGGCGTGGACAAGCCGAACGTGCGCACAGTGCTGCACGCCAGCGTTCCGGCGTCGCTCGAGGCCTACTACCAGGAGGCCGGTCGCGGCGGGCGCGACGGCAAGCCCGCTCGGGCGCTGCTGCTCGCGGAGCGCCGCGACAAGGTCCTGCACCTGCACTTCATCAAGCGCGACGAGGTGGACGCGCGGCTGCCCGCCCGCCTGCACCGCCGGCTGGTCTCCGAGGCCAAGGAGGACGGCCGCTTCTCCACCGACGTCTTCAAGCTCGCGCGCGCCCTAGGCGGGGGCACGGAGCAGCTCCCGGCGCTCCTCGGGCACCTGACGCGCGCCGGGGCGATCTCGCCTTCGCCGTCGTCCGCGGATCGCGTCGCGGGCCGGATCGTCAGCTACGAGTTCGACTCGGAGGTGGCCGCCGCGTGTCGCGCCTCGATCGAGGAGGGCGCCGGTGCCCGCTGGCGGCGTTACCGCGAGATCTGGGCCTACGTGGAGGGCCACACCTGCCGTCGCCGCGCGATGCTCAACCACTTCGGTGACGAGGAGCCGGCGAGCGAGCGGGTGCCGGGAGTCGCCTGCTGCGACGTCTGCGAGGGCAGCCTCGCGCCGAAGGTGCCCCGCCGCACGGAGGCCGACGACGCGGGCTTCGACGAGGCGATCGTCTCGGTGGCGCGCAGCGCGGATCCCGCGGTGGGACGCACCACCTGCGCGGCGATCCTGCACGGCGCGCGCAGCAAGAAGGTCGAGCGCAACTCCTACGACGGCCTGCAGGCGTACGGCAGGCTGGCCCATCTGCGCCGGGATGAGATCCTGGCACGCGTGGACAAGCTGATCTTGAAGGGCGTGATCGAGTTGAGCGGCGGCAAGTACCCGGTCTTGCGCGTGCCGGGCCGGACGACGGCCTGACGCGATGGCGCTGCGGGTCGCGGTACTCATCTCCGGTGAGGGGAGCAACCTCCAGGCGATCCTGGACCAGGTCCACGGGCGCGACGGGGTCGAGGTCGTGGGCGTCGCCTCGAGCCGCGCCGGGGCGCGCGGGCTGGAGCGGGCCGGCGATGTGAGGGTGGCCACCGCGGTCTTCGCCAAGGCCGACCATCCCGATCGGGATGCGCGCGACGCTGCGCTGGGCGACTGGCTGACCGAGCTGGAGGTCGAGCTCGTGGTGCTCGCGGGGTTCATGGAGATCCTCGGCGGCGCCTTCATCCGGCGCTTCGAGGGCCGCATCCTCAACGTCCATCCCTCGCTGCTGCCCGCCTTCCCGGGAGTGCGCGCGATCGAGCAGGCGCTCGAGTACGGCGTCAGGGTCATGGGCGTCACGGTGCACTTCGTGGACGAGGGGGTGGACACCGGCCCGGTCGTACTGCAGGAGGCCTTCGAGCTTCCATATGCTCGCGATGTGGAGGAGATCGAGCGTCGCATCCATGAGATCGAGCACCGTCTGCTGCCCCGGGCGGTGCGCCTGATCGCCACCGGCGCCGTCTCGCGAGATCCGGCCAGCCCTCGCCTCGTGCGCACCGAAGAGGCGGGCTGAGCAGATGCCGATCGAGCCCACCGGGCCAGGCGAGGTCCAGATCCGCCGAGCGCTGCTCACAGTGGCCGACAAGCGCGGCCTCGTGAGCTTCGCGCGCGGGCTCGCCGACATGGGCGTGGAGATCATCTCCACGGGCGGCACCGCGCAGACCCTCTCCGAAGCCGGCATCAAGACCCGCTCGGTGGAGGACTACACGGGCTTCCCGGAGGTTCTCGACGGACGCGTCAAGACGCTCAACCCACGCATCTACGCGGGGCTCCTGGCGGTGCGATCGAAGGAGGACCATCTCGCGACGCTCGAGGAGCAGGGCATCGAGCCGATCGACCTGGTCTGCGTGAACCTCTATCCCTTCGAGCGCGTGGCTGCTCGCCGCGGCGTCGACGAGGACGAGGTGATCGAGAACATCGACATCGGCGGCCCGACGCTGATCCGCGCCGCCGCCAAGAACCATCGCTACGCGGCGGTGGTGGTGACCCCCGAGAGCTACGACGCGGTGCTCGAGGAGATGACCTCCTCGGGCGGCCGGCTCGAGCCGAGCACCAGGGAGGCGCTGGCGCTGGAGGCCTTCTCGTACACCGCGCGCTACGAGGCCGCGATCTCCGGCTGGTTCGCCGAGCGCGAGGAGGACTTCCCCGCGCAGGTGACGCGCTCCTTCGTCAAGGTCCTCGACCTCTCCTACGGCGAGAACCCGCATCAGCGCGGCGCCTACTACGCAGACACGACGGCGCGGACGCACCTGCTGTCGCTGGTCTCGAAGCTGCACGGGAAGGAGCTCTCCTTCAACAACCTGCTGGACCTCGATTCGGGGCGCCGCCTCTTGGAGGACTTCGAGCTCCCCGCCGCGGTGATCGTCAAGCACAACAACCCCTGCGGGTCGGCGGTCGGCACCTCCGTGGACGAGGCGTTCCAGAAGGCGCTCGCCTGCGATCCGATGAGCGCCTTCGGCGGCGTCATGTGCTTCAACCGCGGGGTCGACCTGGAGCTGGCGAAACGCCTGAACGCGATGTTCGTGGAGCTGGTGTTCGCGCCGTCCTTCGACGACGACGCCTTCGAGCTGCTCAGCGGGAAGGCGAACGTCAGGCTGCTGGAGGGCAAGGAGCGCCGCCGCCTCGAGGTCGTCGAGCAGGACATGAAGCGGGTGCGGGGCGGGATGCTCGTCCAGGACCGCGATCTCGACATGGAGTCCCGCGAGGAGATGCACGCGGTCACCGCGCGCAAGCCGACCGAGGCCGAGTGGGGCGAGCTGCTCTTCGCCTGGAAGGTCTGCAAGCACGTGCGCTCCAACGCGATCGTGCTCGCGCGCGACCTCGCGACGGTGGGCATCGGCGCCGGTCAGATGAGCCGCGTCGACTCGGTCCGCCTCGCCATCGAGAAGGCCGGCATCGCCGACCTCTCGCTCGACGGCGCGGCGATGGCCTCCGATGCCTTCTTCCCCTTCGCCGACGGGCCTCAGACGGCGATCGACGCCGGAGTGCGCGCGATCGTCCAGCCGGGCGGGTCCCAGCGCGATCCCGAGGTCGTCGAGGCCTGCGATGCCGCGGGTGTGGCGATGGTGTTCACCTCCCGTCGCCACTTCCGCCACTAGTGGACCGCTGCAAACCGTCGCCCGGCGGTGTCATCGGTCGCTCGTGTGCTGGCGCCCACGTCGCTCCCTGCTTCCTGGCCACTCGGTTTTCGCGGTCCAGCTGCTGATGACTGACGCGGCCGACATCGCCAAGACGGCGATGGGCGCGGTGGAGCGCGGCGACAGGGACGCCTGGCTCGGCCTGTTCGCGGCCGACGCTCTCCTCGAGGATCCCGTCGGCCAGCCCGCCCGCCGCGGAGCGGACGAGATCGCCGCCTTCTGGGATGTCGGGATCGCCGCGCTGGAAGGGGTGCGCTTCGAGGTCAAGCGCGTCCACGAGGCTCCGGCCGAGACGGTGGCTCTCGTGGACGTCACGATTCGCGCCCCCGGCGGCGCGAGCGCCACCTACGACGCCGTTCTCCACTACCGCCTCGACGACGCGGGCGCGATCCAGTCCCTCCGGGCGTTCTGGGATCCCGAGTCCGTCATGGCCCAGCTGGCCGCCGGCTCCTAGGCGGTTCAGCGCCCGACTCATCGCGAGTTGCTTCGGCCTCGCGAGGGTCGTACCGGGCACCTCCGGCTCGACGTGGCACGATCTCACGGGTGACCGGCAGACCCGCCACGACGCAGCGCCTGGGCGACCTCGAGCGGCTGCGCCGCGTCCGTGACCGGATGGACCGGGAGTACGCGCAGCCGCTGAACGTGGAGGCGCTCGCCCGCGGCGCGCACATGTCGGCAGGGCACCTCAGCCGCCAGTTCCGGCTTGCCTACGGCGAGTCGCCGTACAGCTACCTGATGACCCGGCGCATCGAGCGCGCGATGGCGCTGCTGCGTCGGGGCGACCTCAGCGTCACCGAGGTCTGCTTCGAGGTCGGCTGCTCGTCGCTCGGGACCTTCAGCACCCGCTTCACCGAGCTGGTGGGCATGCCGCCCAGCGCCTACCGCCGCCGGGAGGCGCAGTCGACGGCAGGGCTGCCGCCGTGCGTTGCCAAGCAGGTGACCAGACCGATCAGGAATCGAGAAGCGCCGGCCGCGAGCCGCAGCTAGCGTGACGCTCATGGACATCACCATTCACACGACCTTCCTCCCGCACACCGACCCGGAGGCCTCGCTGGCCTTCTATCGCGACGTCCTCGGCTTCGAGGTCCGCAACCAGGTTGAGCAAGGCGGGATGCACTGGAACACGGTCGGCCCCGCCGGCCAGCCCGACGTGAACATCGTCCTCGCTCCGCCCGGCGCAGACCCCGGCACCACCGACGAGGAGCGCCGGACGATCGCCGAGATGATGGCCAAGGGCACCTACGCCAGCATCATGCTGGCCACGAGCGACCTCGACGCGACGTTCGAGCGGGTGCAGGCCGGCGACGCCGAGATCGTCCAGGAGCCGACCGATCAGCCCTGGGGCGCTCGCGACTGCGCACTCCGCGATCCCGCCGGCAACATGATCCGCATCCAAGAGCGCTCCTGAGCGTGGCCGCGAAGGCGAAGGCTAAGACGGCGGCCAAGTCGAAGCCGGCCGTGAAGGTGTCGGCGGGGACGAAGGCTAAGTCCCCGTCGCACGCCGCCGACAGCCACGACCTGATCCGCGTCCACGGCGCGCGCGTGAACAATCTCAAGGACGTCAGCGTAGAGATCCCGAAGCGCCGGCTGACGGTGTTCACCGGCGTCTCGGGCTCGGGCAAGAGCTCGCTGGTGTTCGGCACGATCGCCGCCGAGTCGCAGCGGCTGATCAACGAGACCTACAGCGCCTTCGTGCAGGGATTCATGCCGGCGCTGGCGCGGCCCGAGGTGGACGTGCTCGACGGGCTGACGACGGCGATCCTCGTCGACCAGGAGCGGCTGGGCTCCGACCCCCGCTCCACGGTCGGCACCGCCACCGACGCCCACGCGATGCTGCGCATCCTCTTCAGCCGGCTCGGGAAGCCGCACATCGGATCGCCCCAGGCGTTCTCCTTCAACGTCGCCTCGGTCAAGGCGAGCGGCGCGATCACGGTCGACCGCGGCGGCAAGACCAAGACCGAGAAGGCCACCTTCACCCGCACCGGCGGCATGTGCGTGCGCTGCGAGGGCCGCGGCGCGGTCACCGACTTCGACCTGACTGCGCTGTACGACGAAAGCAAGTCGCTCAGCGAGGGCGCCCTCACGATCCCCGGCTACAGCATGGACGGCTGGTACGGCCGCATCTTCGGCGGCGCCGGCTTTGACATGGACAAGCCGATCCGCAAGTTCAACAAGCGGGAGCTCCGCGACCTGCTCTACAAGGAGCCGACCAAGATCAAGGTCGAGGGCATCAACCTGACGTTCGAGGGCGTGATCCCGAAGATCCAGAAGTCGATGCTGGCCAAGGACCGGGAGGCGATGCAGCCGCACATCCGGGCGTTCGTGGACCGGGCCATCACGTTCACCACCTGCCCCGACTGTGATGGCACCCGGCTGAGCGAAGCGGCCCGCTCCTCGAAGATCGAGGGCATCAACATCGCCGAGGCGTGCGCGATGCAGATCAGCGACCTCGCCGAGTGGGTCCGCGGCCTCGACGAGCCGTCCGTGGCGCCGCTTCTGGAGGCGTTGGGGGAGACCCTCGACTCGTTCGTCGAGATCGGGCTCGGCTACCTGTCGCTCGAGCGGCCGTCGGGCACGCTCTCGGGCGGCGAGGCCCAGCGCACCAAGATGATCCGCCACCTCGGGTCGTCGCTGACAGACGTCACCTACGTCTTCGACGAGCCGACGATCGGGCTCCATCCTCACGACATCCAGCGGATGAACGAGCTGCTGCTGCAGCTGCGCGACAAGGGCAACACCGTGCTGGTGGTGGAGCACAAGCCCGAGGCGATCGCGATCGCCGACCATGTCGTCGACCTCGGCCCGCTCGCCGGCGCCGGGGGCGGCGAGGTGGTGTTCGAAGGCACCGTCGCGGGGCTGCGCGACAGCGACACGCTCACCGGGCGGCACCTCGATGACCGCGCCTCACTGAAGCCCTCGGTGCGGACGTCGTCGGAGGCGCTGGAGGTGCGCGGCGCGGACACCCACAACCTGCAGGACGTCGACGTGGACATCCCGCTCGGGGTGCTGTGCGTGATCACCGGCGTCGCCGGCTCTGGCAAGAGCTCGCTGATCCAGGGATCCGTGTCCGGGCGGGACGGGGTGGTGACGGTCGATCAGGCCGCGATCAAGGGCTCCCGGCGCAGCAACCCCGCGACCTACACCAAGCTGCTCGAGCCGATCCGCAAGGCGTTCGCGAAGGCCAACGGCGTCAAGCCGGCTTTGTTCAGCGCCAACTCCGAGGGCGCCTGCCCCAACTGCAACGGCGCCGGTGTCATCTACACCGACCTGGCGATGATGGCCGGCGTCGCCACCCTCTGCGAGGAGTGCGAGGGGAAGCGGTTCCAGGCCGAGGTGCTCGATTACGCCTTCGGCGGAAAGGACATCAGCGAGGTGCTCGCGATGTCGGTCACCGAGGCCGAGGAGTTCTTCGGCGAGGGCGAGGCGAGCACGCCGGCCGCGCACAAGATCCTCGAGCGGCTCGCCGACGTCGGTCTCGGCTACCTCACCATCGGCCAGCCGCTCACGACGCTGTCCGGCGGCGAGCGGCAGCGGCTCAAGCTGGCCACTCGCATGGCGGAGAAGGGGGGCGTCTACCTTCTCGACGAGCCGACAACGGGCCTCCATCTCGCGGACGTCGAGCAGCTGCTCGGCCTGCTCGACAGGCTCGTCGACTCAGGCAAGTCGGTCATCGTCATCGAGCACCACCAGGCGGTCATGGCGCACGCCGACTGGATCATCGACCTCGGCCCCGGCGCCGGCCACGACGGCGGCAAGATCGTCTTCGAGGGCACGCCCGCGGACCTCGTAGCCGCCCGCTCCACCCTCACCGGCGAGCACCTGGCGGCCTACGTCGGCGCGTGACCGAGGCTCCTGGCGGCGCCATCGGCCGCTGTGCGCCGGCGCACACGTGCCGGGCTGGATGCCCCCGGCGGGATTCGAACCCGCGCCGCGCGGCTTAAAAGGCCGCCGCTCTAACCAGCTGAGCTACGGGGGCACCGGCAATCATGCCTGACGGCACGAAGGTCGTCCCCCGTCGCCGGGACGGGTGGATCTGGTCAGCGGCTATGCCGATCTCGTCATAGACTGGACCGGCGGCCCCGTGGTGTAACGGTTAGCACGCGAGGTTTTCAACCTCGTAGCGCGGGTTCGACTCCCGCCGGGGCTACTCAGCTCTGCCGGCGCTGGCGAGGGCTCGCTCAGCGCCCGGAGGCAGAGGCCGCGTCGAGCTCCGGGTCGTAGCCGCCGCAGGACGCGGCGAACACGAGCAGGCTGACCACCAGGCCAGGAGTGTGAGACGCCGCGAAGGCGACGATCGCGCCCGCCACGCCACCCGCCAGCGCCGCGAACAGCACGAGCCCCGCCGGTATCGAGAGCACACGCGCGGTGACGAGCGAGCAGGCGATCCACGCGATGGGCCCGGTGATCGCCCCGTAGTCCTCGAAGAAGTCCTCGGGCAGCGGCAGCGCCACCAGGACGGCGAACACCACGCCAACGGCCAGCGCTTGGACCACGAGCGCGCGAAGGAAGAGGCCCTTGTCCACGTCGCGGATACTAGGGAGCGCAACACCCCTTAGGCTTCGGCGGACGGGCGGTTAGCTCAGCTGGTAGAGCGCCTGCCTTACAAGCAGGAGGTCACTGGTTCGATCCCAGTACCGCCCACTAAGGTGTCCAGAGTTCAGGCCTCATCAGGCCTGGCTCGTGGCCATGCCCGGAGTTTCGCGATCTGGGACCCCTAATTCCCCCAGATCGCCATCGCCATAGACGAGGCTCCGCGCGGATTCCGCAGGCAGAGGTGGTTCTGGGCGTGGCGAGTTAGTCTGACTCCGGGACGTCCGGGTCGAGGCAGCTGAGGTAAAACGTGATTCGCTGGCTCAGGTCGTCCCGCTCCTCGTCTGTCAGTTCCGCCTGAGCAAGCTTGGCCTGCAGATCTTCCAGGTCTTTAGCTACGTTGCGGGCAGCCTCGACCGAGTCGGCTAGTGCGACGTACCTCTCCTCGCTCATGCTCGGTCCAGGATCCTCGCTGGCCAGGGCCGCCGTTGGAATGCTGCGCTTAGTCGCATCCGTCATCGGGGTTTTGCTCCCAATCCCGATCGCACTAGCCAAGAGCAAGAACGCATCGGCAAGCGCTGCAAGAGCGAGTCCAGCCATCGTGTGTTCGAGCCACTCCCCTGGACACTCCGGTGCGAGGACGAGGATGACGGCGGCTGCGATTGGGAAGAGCCCAACGCCCACTACTAGAAGGCGATATCCGCGCAGCAGTCGAGTCGCGGCAGAATGTTCGCCAGGTCTGGTTACTAGATAAGCGAGGAGGCCCGGAACGACCAGGAGGGGCGCGAGTGCCGGGCCTCGGTTTGCGAGTACGGTGCTGATTTCGGAGTGGTAGGCCCACAGCATGGCGGCGACCAGTAGGGCGGCGATCCACGCGACGTGAATCGGTCCGCCTCGCGGCATGACCGCCATCTGGGCGGCGCCCTCGGTACGCAATCGATCGCCGGCCAGGTAGTAGTGAGCGTGGCGACGCTCCGGTTGGGCCGAGATCTTCAAGACATCGGCGTGGTGTTCCGGTTCGTCCTCCGCGCCGAGCTGGCGACGTGGTCGCACTTCCAGTTTGGCGTCGGTGATTTCCAGCGGGGCCGGCACGGTGGCTTCGAGGTGAAAGCTGCCGGAATCACCGAAGTGTGGGACCTCAAACTGGGCGTTAAGGGGGCGCCATCCAAAGGATGGCAGCCGAAAGATTCCAAGATCCTCAAACGCGTTGACGCGTGCGTCATAGGCAAACTTGACTATCTGGCGCTGTTTTGGCTTGCCCGACACTCGTAGCCACAGGATCGTGCTCTCGGTGAGCCCGCCGGCGAGGTGAACAAATTGCTGCTGGCCCCAGAGCAGCTTGCGCTGCCTATCGAAGTCATTGGTCGGGTCACCATCGATCGGGCTGAAAAGCTGTTCAAGAATTGATGCTGCCACTGCAGAGCGCGCGGCCGGAATGCGCTTCAGCTGAGCCTTGAGATATCGGTCAATCTCAATGTCCGCACCCAGTGCCTGTTGAGCAACTTCTACGAGGAGAGAGCCGTCGGCAACCGCATTTTGGGTTCGAGTAAGCAGCGGTGCCGGCTCATTTCCGGGAATTCGTAGATCGAGATTCGTGACCGGCGGCCACTTCCTGAGAACTGATAGCGGCACGTAATAGACGGCCAGTGATAGCTCGGTTGCCTCGTCGGCAGCGCGGAGGGTTTCCGGGATAGAGAAATCGATGCTAATCCGCCGCCGGACGGCAATGTCGTCAGCGTTCGGGAAGCTAACTCGCTCCACGCGACGATGGACCCAGCTGGTTTGGGTAGCAAGGGCGGATGCGCCGCTGCACCCTACTTTTTCGAGAATCTCCTGCTCAAACATGGGCCGCTCAGCCTACGGCAACCTCGTAGTCAGTGACTAGAGAGTTTCTTCCGGCGAGCGGCTTCTAGTTCTTCAGGTGTGCGAATACTTGCGGGGAGCACGAGCGGGCGCTCGACGGACTCCACCGTAATGTGAAATTTGACTGGCTTGTTTCGCTGTTTGTCAACCGCTGCGCGAGCAGGGGCAGCAACCTGGGCGACCATCCCCACCATGAGGCCAAAGAAGCTGGAGTCAGGGATCTTCATCAGTTGGTTCGATCTAGCCGAGCGGCTCGCGACGAAGCGATCATCTTCGCGTACAGAGCCCATCCAGGGCCTTTAGCACCGGTCCGGCGCGCCGAGGGCGGCATCGTAATGCCTTTCAACCGTGCGTGCGCAGCCGGAGAGCGGGCTAGAAGGGCGGCGGGTGGGCGGGTCATAGCAATCAAGGACTACCGAACACCGTCAGCATCGTAGGATTCAATCCTACGTATCGGACGGAAGGTCAGTAGGATTTAATCCTACCGACTGTGTCGGGGCCTTTGATGGTAGAGGGTGGCATTGTTGGTAGGATTAAATCCTACACATCTAGGATGGTAATTCCATGGCGCGCGCCAAAGCGCGGCTTCCCGACTGGCTCTTCTCCGCACCGATCAAACGCCGTGTACTGGAGGCTCTTCTCGCCGAGCCGGACCGCGCCTGGACGGAGCGGGCGCTGGCAATCGAGGTCGGTGCAAACATCCGGGGGAGTGTTGATGAACATCTAGCGGCCTTGGTGCAGATGGGGCTGGTCGAGCGCGAGTCCGCGGGAGATCGCTACCTGCTGAAGCCGGTCGCGGCCCTTGAGCCTCACGAGCTGGTCATCCGGATGGCTCTGGAAACGCTTCTGCCCGCCCTGCGGCTACTGCCGGACGATGAAGTAGCCAAGCCTCAAGCTAAGTCGCGAGAATAGCTACGGGTCCGAACTGTCACTTGGTTGCGATGAGGTTCGATAGGGCGTGACCGCCATGATGAAAAGCACCACCAGCTTCCAGGCCCAGTCTGCCTCCCGTGAACGACTCGCACCCTTTCGCTTCAAGCCTGTCGCTGCGACGAGGAGCCTACTGGCGTTTAGAGGCGGCCGGCTTCGGCGGCGGCCTGCTCGGCGGCTTCGAGCTGGCGCTCGATCAGGTCGAGGCCGGAGGCCCAGAAGCCGGGGTCGGTGAGGTCCACGCCGACGATCTTGCCGAGGTCCTCGGGAGGCATCGAGCCGCCGGCCTTCAGCAGCTCGAGGTAGGACGGGACGAACGAGTCGCCCTGCTCCTCATAGCGGCGGTAGACCGAAAGGGCGAGCAGGTTGCCGTAGGCGTACGCGTACACGTAGCCGGGCGTGTCGATGAAGTGGGGGACGTAGGACCACCAGGTGCCGTACTCATCGGTGGGCTCGACGGAGTCGCCCAGCAGGTCCGCCTGGGTCTCGAGCCAGGCCGCGCCGATGCTCTCGACCGAGAGCTCGCCCGATTCGCGCCGCTCGGTGTGGACGCGGTGCTCGAAGCGGTTCATCGCGACCTGCCGGAAGACGGCGGCCACCGCCCCGTCGAGCGACTCGGCGAGCAGCGAGAGCCGCGTAGCCGCATCGGGGGCCTGGGTGAGCAGCCGCTCGAGGACGATCGTCTCGCCGACGATCGAAGCCGTCTCCGCGACGGTGAGCGGCGTCGTGAACTCGAACATGCCGCGCGGGCGGGCGAGCGCCGCGTGCACGCCGTGGCCGAGCTCGTGGGCCATCGTCAGCGCGTCGCCGATCCGCCCGGTGTGGTTGAGCAGCACGTAGGGGTGGGCGGACGGGACCGTGTAGGCGCAGAAGGCACCACCGCGCTTGCCGGGCGCGGGCGGGGCGTCGATGTAGCTGCCGGTGAAGAACTTCGCCGCCACGTCGCCGAGCTCCGGCGAGAAGCTGCGGTAGCAGTCGAGCACCAGGTCGCGCGCATCGGTGTAGGACACGCGCTGATCGCTTTCGCCGACGGGCGCCGCGCGGTCGTAGTAGGCGAGGCGCTCGACCCCGAGCAGCTTCGCCTTCAAGCGGTACCAGCGCCTTGCCAGCTCGTAGTGCGACTGCACCGCGTCCACGAGCGCCTGGACCGACTCGTCGCTCGCCTCGTTGGCGAGGTTGCGCGAGGCCAGCCAGTGTTCGTAGGAGCGCAGCCGGTCCTTGGTCGCCTTGTCGGCGAGCAGCGTGTTGAGGATGAAGCCGCGCGTGCGCAGGCCCGGCTGGAGAGCCTCGGTGACCCCCTCGGCAGCGGCTTTGCGAAGCTCGCGATCGGGCCCCTGGAGCAGGCTCAGCGCCTCCATCAGCGGGGCGGGCTCCTCCGTGTTCGGCAGCTCCACGGTCAGCGCCGACACCTGCTCGGTGAACAGCCGCTTGAAGGCCGCGCGGCCCGTTACGTCGGTCTCCGTGAGCACCCGCTCCTCGGGCTCTGAGAGCTGGTGCGGCCGATAGCGGCGCAGCGTGCGCAGGTAGTGGCGGCAGAAGGCCAGCTCCTCGGACGCGATCAGCTCCTCGGCGCGCTCGTCCGGAAGCTCGTTCCACTCCAGGTCGAAGAACAGCAGCGCCGTCTGGATCGCGGCGCCGAGCTCCTGGGCCTGCTGCATCAGCGCGCCGCGCTCGGGGTCCTGCGTGTCGACCGAGAAGTCGAGCGCCGCGTAGGAGCCCGCGCGGCCGACCTTGTCGCCGATCCGCTCGAGCTCGCGCAACGCGGCCGCGAAGGCCGCGGCGTCCAGCTCCGCGACGCGGCCGCGGTGCTGCTCGGCGAAGGCGTCGGCCGCCTCCTGAGCCTCGGCCAGCAGCGCCGGCACGCCCTCGGCGCCACGGTCGCCGACCAGCGGTTGAAGGTCCCAGCGCGCGGCCTCCAGGGCCTCGTCGCGCGGCTCGGTGGTCGCTTCGCTCATGCCCGGCAGACTAGCGCCCATCGAAGTGCAGGTTGCGTCGGAATTCTCGACGCAACCCGCACATCGACGCGATTCAAGGAGAGCCGACGATCGGATCGCCCTCCCCGGCGGCCGCGGTCGTCGAAGAGCGGATCAGGGCGGCCACCTGGGCTGGGTCGTCCCAGGTCGGCACATGGCCGCAGCCCTCGAGGATCACGGTTCGCACACCCTCGGGAGGCCGGCTCGGAGGCCCCACCAGCCGATCCTGATCGCCCCAGGCGAGGGTCACCGGAACGGGGATCTCGTCGAAGCCCTCGAAGACTGATGCGCGCATCTCGCTGTTGGCGCGGTGGAACCCCGGCGCCTCGGCGTAGGCGCGTATCCGCTGCAGCGCCTCCTGGGGCGTGACGCTCTCGGGGCTCGTCATCGTGCCGGTGAACGCGAGCGTCCGCAGGCGCCGGGAGCGAACCGCCAGCGGCAGCAGCGGCAGCAGGGCACGGGCGGTGTGGCGCGCGGAGTTCCGCCGCGGGCCGAGCGGGCGGCTCCAGAGGCCGGCTGTGCAGATGGCCGTCACCGACCGGGCGCGGCCTGTCTTGCCGAGCTCGAGCGCGACCCATCCGCCGAGCGAGATGCCTGCGACGTGGGCGCTCTCGATCCGCAGCGAGTCGAGCGTGGCGGCGACCGTCGACGCGATCACCGCGGGCGTGGCAGCCACTCCTCTCGGCAGCTCCGGCGATTCGCCGAACCCGGGCATGTCGACGGCGATGCAGTCGTGGTCGGCGCTCAGGTCCCCGAGCACCGGATCCCAGACGTGACGCGCACCGCCCAGCGGGTGGACGAGGACGAGCGGCTCTCCGAAGCCGGTGCGGGTGAGGGCGAGCGGGCTCCGGTTCACGGTTGCGGTCATCGTGACGGACGGGGCGAGGATGGACGAGGCGCGCACTACGCCGCGGTTCGAGGGCGGACGGAAGGCTCGCGGGCGGGGATGTGGTCACCGAGGGCTCCGAGCTGTCCGCTTCCCGCGCCCGGCTTGGCGAGCGACAGCTGGACCGCGCCGATCCTCCGCTCGCGGAATCCGGCCTCCACGTACGCGAGATAGAGCCGCCACATCCGGCGGAAGCGCAGGTCGTAGCCGATCTCGGCCGCCCGATCCGCGTTCGCCTCGAACGTCGCCCTCCAGCGCTCCAGCGTCGTCACGTAGTGCTCGGTGATGTCCTCGGACCATGTCGGGCGCATGTCGGTCCGCTCGCTCACGCAGCGGTCGATGACGGTCATCGAGGGAAGGCAGCCCCCGGGGAAGACGTGGGTGTTGGCGAAGCTCCGCGAGGCTTTCTCGACCTCGTAGGCGCGGTCGTCGATCGTGATCGCCTGCAGCAGCATCCTGCCGTGGGGCTCGAGCAGCTCCGAGCAGCGCTGGAAGTAGAGGTCGAAGTACTGCCACCCGACGGCCTCGATCATCTCTACGGACACGAGCTTGTCGTAGCGGCCGTCGAGGTCGCGGTAGTCCCGCAGGAGGACGTTGACGCTGTCCGTCAGCCCGGCTTCGCGGATCCGCTCGACTGCGAGGTCGTGCTGCTCCCGCGAGATGGTCGTAGTGGTGACGAGCGCGCCGTACTCGCGCGCCGCGTGGATCGCCAGCCCGCCCCAGCCGGTGCCGATCTCGAGGAGGCGCTCGCCCGGGCGCAGCTCGAGCGCGCGGCAGATGCGGTCGAGCTTCGCCGTCTGAGCCTCCTCGAGGGTCGCCTGGGGCGATTCGAAGTAGGCGCAGGAGTACATCATCGACGCGTCGAGGAACAGCGAGAAGAGGTCGTTGCCGAGGTCGTAGTGGGCGGCGATATTGCGCCGCGCTCCGACGCGGTCGTTGAGAGGCACCATCCGCGCCGCCCGCTGTGCGGTGTGCAGCAGCGGGTGCCAGCGCCGGCGCAGGCGGTCCAGCGGCTCCATGTTGCGCGCCGCGATGCGGAACAGGGCGACGAGGTCGTCGCTGTCCCACAGGCCGTCCATGTAGGTGTCGGCGAGACCGGTCGAGCCGCGGAAGAAGTGGCGGTAGGCGCGCGGGTCGTGCACGGCGACGCCGGCGTGCAGCGATGCGTCCGCGGACCCGAACGCGCGGCGGCGCGAGCCCTCGGCGATCTCGAGCTGCCCGCCCCGCAGGCGGCCGAGCAGCTCGAACAGGGCGGCCCGGGCGATCACGCGGTCCTCCCGGGGCGGCGGTGGTACGGCGCTCCCTTCAGCTTCAGCCGGGCCGCGTTCCAGTAGATGAGCACGAGCACCCGCAGCGACATCGCGGGGAACCGCGCCAGCGCCAGCGCAAGCCGGGCGCGGGTCAGCTCCCGGCGATCGAGCGTGAGCGTTGCGTCGAACATCTGCGTCCCTTCGCCGTCGCGCTCTGTGATGTGCACGAGCAGCCCCCGCCCAGGCTCGGTGACGCGCCAGTCGTAGCGCCCGTCCATGCCGATGAACGGCGAGACGTGAAGCGCCTTGGCCACCGTGTCGCGCATCTCGGACGCGTCTCCCGGCCCGCCCTCGAGCACGTATGCGTGGCTCTCCTTCCATGGCGTGCTCGTCACATGGGCCACCACGGCCACAACCCGCTCACCGTCCGCGTCGAAGCAGAAGTGGAAGCTCACCGGGTTGAAGGCGTGCCCGAGCGTGCGCAGCGTCGTGAGCAGCCGCACGGGGCCGGTGGGACGCGTGCCGGTGCGCTCGGCTACGAGGTCGCGCACGCTCTCCGCGAGCGGCTGGTCCTCGGCGCCGAGGTGATCGCCGCGCCTGAACCAGGCGAGTGCGGGGCGGCGCGCGGAGTAGAGCGGGTAGAGGTCGAGCGCTCCGGGCAGCTCGTCGAGGTCGAGGTAGAGCATCGTGTGGCGGTAGCGGAAGGAGTGCTCGATCGGTGCGTGGCGGCGGTGGCTGACCCAGCCCTCGTAGATGGCGGATGCGGTCATGCCGCCAGCTCCTCCAGGTCGGGGCTCGCCAGCGGCTCGATCGCTCGCAGCGCGCTGACCACGCCGTCCTCGTGGAAGCCGTGGCCCCAGTAGGCGCCGCAGTAGTGCGTGCGGCGCGGGCCCGAGATCTCGCTGTGGCGCTGCTGGGCGGCAACCCCCTCGGGTGTGAAGACGGGGTGGGAGTAGCTGAAGGACCCGAGGACCTTCGCCGGGTTGATCCGCTCCGTGCGGTTGAGTGTTACGCAGAGGTCCGTGGAGGAGTCGATCGACTGCAGGCTGTTCATCCAGTAGGTGAGCTGGGCCGGCCGCGGCGCTTCGTCCGGCTGCTCGGCCGGCCCGTCGAGGCGCCCGAGGTGGTAGTTCCAGCTCGCGCGCGCTCGGCGCCTGCGCGGCAGCAGGGACTCGTCGGTGTGCAGCACGGCCTCGTTGCGCTGGTAGGGGATCGCGCCGAGGATCTCCAGCTCGGATGCGGACGGGTCGGCCAGCACGGCGAGCGCCTGATCGGAGTGGACGGCGATGACGACCTCGTCGTAGCGCTCGGTCTCGCAGCCGTCGGCGGCGATCTCGACATGCGACGGACGGCGGGTGATCGAGCGCACCGGCGCAGAGGTCCGGATGCGGTCCGCGAAGGGGCGCGCGAGAGCCTCGACGTAGCTGCGCGAGCCGCCGCTCACGGTGCGCCAGCGCGGGCGGTCGCGGAAGCCGAGCATCCCGTGGTTGTGGAAGAAGCGGGCGAGGAAGGCGGCCGGGAAGGACCAGAGCCGATCGGGCTCGGCGGACCACACCGCAGAGGCCTGGGGAACGATCAGCCGCTCCACGAACCAGTCCGAGTACCCGCCCTCGGCGAGCAGCTCGCGCAGCGACGGGCCCTCGCTCGGGTCGATGTCGAGCAGCGCCGAGGCTTCGCGGTTGAAGCGGCGCAGGTCGGCCACCATCCGCAGGAAGCGCGGGTCCGCGAGATGGGAGCGCTGGGCGAACAGCCCCCGCGGCGTGCCCGAGTACTCGAACCGGCCCGCGTCGTCGGACACCGAGAAGCTCATCCGCGAAGGCTGGGTGGCCACGCCGAGCTCGGCCATCAGGGCCTCGAACTCGGGGTAGTTGCGATCGTTGTGGACGATGAAGCCGGTGTCCACCCAGTGCGTCTCGTCGGCCAGGTCCACGCGCACCGTGTTGGAGTGGCCGCCGATCCGGTCGTCGGCCTCGTAGACGGCTATCTCGTGGGTGCGGTGGAGGTGGTGCGCGGCGACGAGCCCGGCGACGCCCGTCCCGACGATCGCGATCCTCACCGCTCCAAGGCCTTGTAGAGGGCGATCCCGGCCGCGGCTGAGCCGCCGGCGAGGACCGCGGTGCCCCAGCGCGCGTTCGCGGGGAGGGCCTTCGACGGCGCCGCCAGGGTGGCGGCCAGGTCCGCCAGGTCGCAGCACGCCGCGGCGGCGAGCCACGGGCGCAGAGCGTCACGGTCCCCACCCGCCCACAGGGCGCCGGCCGAGAGGGCCACGTCGCGCGCGCCGAGCCCGCGCAGCGCGATCTGGACGGCTGGTCGCGAGGCGTCCGCGCCGATCCAGCCGGAAGCCGTCTGCTGGGGCTTCACGATCAGCGCGGCGCCGAACGCGAGGCGTCCGAGAGCGAGAGCCTTGGCGAGATTCACGATTTTGGACATGCCTCTCTCCTATACGCGGGGGATGGGCGAGCCGATCACTCGGCACGCACGTCTGCATCGGGATACATTCCCCGTTAGCCGGGCTACCACGCCGATCGAGGAGAGGGTTTGGACGCCAACCGCCTTAAGTCGCTGCCGCTGTTCGAGTCTGTGCCGGACGACGAGCTGGAGAAGATCGTCCCGTTCGTGAGCGAGGTGTCCGTCTCGGAGGGCAAGCACCTCGTGAACGAGGGCGACTACGCCTACACCTTCATGGCGATCGAGGAGGGAACCGCCGACGTCCTGCGCGACGGCGAGCGGGTGGCCGAGCTCGGCTCCGGGGACTTCTTCGGAGAGGTCGGCCTGCTGGACGCGGATCGCCGCACCGCCACGGTCGTGGCCACTTCCACGATGCGCCTCGTCACGCTCGACCGCTGGGACCTGCGGCGGCTCGAGAAGGCGATCCCCTCGGCGGCCGAGCGCATTCGCGCGGCAGCCTCCGCGCGTCGCGCCTGAGCCCGGCCGTCGACGCCCGTTAGGCGGGCGCGGGGCGCTTCAGGCCTAGGAGCCCTGCTCGACCACGACCTCGACGGGCTTGCCGAGCGCCTCGGCGAGCAGGCCGGAGCCACGCCGCGCCGCCCAGATCGCCACCGCCGGGTCGGCGCCGTCGCGGGCCAGGACCCCCAGCGCGATGTCGTCCTTGCGGACCTTTACCTTCACCGAGGTGACCGCCTGATCGCGGCTGCGCTCGAGCTGCTCCGCCAGGCGGATCAGCGCGCAGAGCAGCCGCAGCCGCTCCGGATCGTCGTCGCGGCGCATCGCGCCGAGCTCGCTCGCGTCCGGCGCGCCCTTGCGGTGGTAGCGGGCGATCAGCGCCACCAGCTCCAGCTCGCGCGGGCTGAAGCCCGGCAGGCCGGCATGGAGGATCAGGTAGTGGGAGTGGCGGTGGTGGTCGTCGTAGTCGACGGTCATCCCGATGTCGTGCAGCATGCAGGCGGCCCAGAGGAGCTCGCGGTCGTTGTCCTCGAGATCGTGCAGTCCGGCCTCCCGCAGCGCGTCGAATGCCTCCAGCGAGAGGCGCGCCACGTGATCGACGTGGGCGGGGTTGGTGGCGAAGCGCTGGGAGAGGTTCTCGACCGATGCGCGGCGCACGTTGCGCAGCAGCGGCGGGTCGCGGTCCTCGAGCATGTGCGCGAAGAACATGCCCTCCCGCAGGCCCGCCTCGGCCACCTCGATCTCCTCCAGGCCGGCGTGCTCCATCGCCGCGGCGATCACCAGGGCCCCGCCGAGGACCACGTCGCCGCGGTCGGGCTTGATGCCGCGGATCGCGCCGCGCTCGCTGGCCGGGCGCGCGGCGAGTAGCTCGATCATCTCCTCGAGCGCCGCGCGGGTGAGCACGAATCCCTGCTCATCGAAGTCGGGCAGTTCCATCCGCTTCTGCACCGCGCTGGCCAGGTTGCGGATCGTCCCTCCGATCCCCGCGGCCCGGGCGCCGTCCGTGGCGCGCCACCACTCGAACTCCGAGAGCGCCCGCGCGACGTGCTCGCGCACGGCCCGCATCTGCTTGGGGCTGGCGGGCTCGTCGCCGAGGAACGCCTCGCTCACGCGCACCGCGCCCAGGCGCAGCGACTCGGCTTCCACGAGCCGCCGGTCGGAGATGCGCATCAGCTGGACGCTCCCGCCGCCCAGGTCGATCCCGAAGCCGTCGGCGAGCGTCGTGGAGTTGACGATCGCGAGGTACCCGTACCAGGCCTCCTCGGCGCCGCTGATCACTCGCACCTCGAGCCCCGCGCGCTCGCGGATCGCCGCCAGCAGCTCGTCCCGGTTGCGCGCGTCGCGGATCGCGCTCGTCGCTACGGCATCCACCTTCTCCACCCCGGCCGCCGTGAGGAACGATGAGAACACGGCGGCCGTCGTGATCGCCCGCTCCATCGGCTCGGCGCCGAGCACCCCCTCCTCGCCCATGCCGGCGCTGACGCGCACCGGCTCGCGGATCTCGTCAGTGAGGCTCCACCAGCCGCCGGGCTCGTACTGGAACACCACGAGCCGAAAGGAGTTCGACCCCATGTCGACGACAGCCATTCGCTCCATTGCGGAGCATCATCCCGTGGAGCTCGGCGGACCGTCCGCCGCCCGCTCGAGCGCGCGGCGCATCAGCTCGTCGTGCACCGAGCGCGTCCAGCCGTCGCGGCGCGCCCAGCTGCCGTCCGGGAGCAGGTCCCAGGCGAAGCTGTCGTCCGCGAGGCAGCGCTCGAGGACGTCCAACGCCTCCGCGCGCAGCGTCGCGTCCTCGATCGGTATCAGCAGCTCCACGCGCGTATCGAGGTTGCGCGGCATGAGGTCTGCCGAGCCGATGTAGAGCCGCCGCTCCTCGCCGCGCTGGAATGCGTACACGCGCGCGTGCTCGAGGAAGCGGCCCACCACCGAGACGACGCGGATGTTGTCGCTCACGCCGGGCACCCCCGGGCGCAGGCAGCAGATGCCGCGCACGTTCAGGTCCACGCGCACGCCGGCCTGGGAGGCCTCGTAGAGCGCCCGGATGCAGCGGCGGTCCACGAGCGAGTTCATCTTCATCGTGATCCGTGCTGGGCAGCCCTCCTTGTGGGCCTCCACCGTGCGGCGTATCTCGTCGATCAGGTCCTTGCGCATCCCCTCGGGCGCGATCAGGGCCTTGCGGTACTCGGAGGCGCGCGCGGCCCCCGTCAGCGTGTTGAACAGGGCGGCCACGTCCGCGGCGACGTCGCGGTCGCAGGTGAAGAGCCCGAAGTCCTCGTAGAGCCGTGCCGTCTTGCCGTGGTAGTTGCCCGTCCCGATGTGCACGTAGTGGCGCACGCCCTTGCCCTCGCGGCGAACCACCAGCAGCGCCTTCGCGTGCGTCTTCAACCCCGGGAGGCCGTGCACCACGTGCGCGCCGGCCTCCTCGAGCGACCGCGCCCAGCCGATGTTGCG
Source organism: uncultured Solirubrobacterales bacterium (assembly GCA_963715445.1). Taxonomy (GTDB): domain Bacteria; phylum Actinomycetota; class Thermoleophilia; order Solirubrobacterales; family Thermoleophilaceae; genus JAAYBF01. The sequence goes on along the minus strand of OY970240.1, from coordinate 1,069,005 downwards.
GCGCTCGTCGAAGCGCGCCTTCAGCTCCACGAGGCAGACGGCCTGCTTGCCCCGCTCCGACGCCTTGATGAGCATCGGGATGAGCGCCGAGTCATCGGAGGTGCGGTACATCGTCATCTTGATCGCGAGCACGTCCGGGTCGTTGACGGCCTGCTCGACGAAGCGCTCCACGCTGCCCGCGAACGAGTCGTAGGGGTGGTGCACGAGCAGGTCGCCGTGGCGCATCGCCGCGAACACGTCGGCCTTCCCGTCCTCGGTGGAGAAGGGCCCCGTGCTGAGGGGCGACCAGGGCCGGTAGCGCAGCTCCGGGTGCCCGCCGGAGTGGATCTGGCGCAGGTCGGTGAGGTCGAGCAGGCCCTCCACGTCGTCGACCTGCGTCTCGTCGATGTCCATCTGCTCGATCAGGAACCGGCGCATCTCGGGGTCCATGGCGGCGGCGGCCTCGAGACGCACCACCTCTCCGAAGCGCCGGCGGCGCAGCTCCGTCTCCACGGCGCGCAGCAGGTCGTCGGCCTCGTCGGAGACGGTGAAGTCGGCGTCTCGCGTCACGCGGAAGGCGGCGTGGCTGCGGACCTCCATCCCCGGGAAGAGGGCGTCGAGGTGCCGGGCGATCACCGCCTCGAGCGGGACGAAGGTGTTGTCGCCGATCGCCGTGAAGCGCGGCATCACCTCCTTGGGCACCTTCACGCGCGCGAACAGCTCGCTGTCGGTGACGGGGTCGGTCAGCCATACGCCAAGGCTGAGCGACAGGTTCGACATGTACGGGAACGGCCGTCCCGGCCCGACGGCGAGCGGGGTCAGCACCGGGAACACCTGCTCCTCGAAGATGCGGTCGATCCTGCGGAGCTCGGCCTCCGAGCAGTCGGAGGGCTCGACGATCCTGATCCCCTGCTCGGCGATCGCTGGGCGGACTGCGCGCTCCCACTGGTGCGAGTGCCGAGCGGTCAGCGTGCGGGTGCGCTCGGCGAGGCGGACGATGGTCTCCGAGGGGGAGAGGCCGTCGGCCTTGCGGGCGTCGATGCCGGCATCCACCTGGTCGTGCAGGCCGGCCACGCGGATCATCGTGAACTCGTCCATGTTCGAGGCGTAGATCGCCAGGAAGCTCGCGCGCTCGAGCAGGGGTGTGCGCTCGTCCTCGGCCAGCTCCAGCACGCGCTCGTTGAAGTCGAGCCACGAGAGCTCGCGGTTGGCGTACAGCTCGGTCGCATCGAGCGGGGGAGGCTCGGGCGGCGACGCCCCGCTCCCGGCCGGCGGGGGCGGCTCAGGCGGCGCCGCTCCGCTCCCGGCCGGCGGGGTCTCTGGGTGCAGTGTCTCGGTGTCCGGCTCCATCAAGTCTCCCCATCTTCACATGTGGGCCACTGCCGAATGTGAATATCTTGACCATTGTGATCTGGCTGATGAGACACGCTGAGGCTGAAGAGGGCTCTCCAGACGCCGAGCGCAGGCTGACTCCCGCCGGAGAGGAGCAGGCGCGTGCTGCGGGCGCCGCCCTCGCGATCCTCGGGGTGAGGCTGGACGCCTGCCTGGCGAGCCCGCGAGTTCGCGCGCGGGACACGGCGCGTCTCGTCTGCGAGCCCCTCGGGGTGCTTCCGCAGGAGGAGCCGGCGCTGCGCGGCGGCCCGTTCAAGCCGGAGGAGCTCGCGCTCGGCCACGGTGAGTCGGTGCTGCTCGTGGGCCACGAGCCTGACTTCTCGATGGCGGTTCACGACGCCACGGGCGCCCAGGTGCGGATGCCGAAGGCCGCGATCGCCGCGATCGATCGCGGCGAGCTCAAGCTGCTCCTCGGCCCCCGCGAGCTGCAGGCGCTGGCCCGCTCCTGACCCTCGCTGCGGCCCCCTCGCCGGCTACCGCTTGGCGAGAGGCGCGTGCCTGCCGGGCCCGGCGACCCAGCGGACGACGAACGGGGCCAGCAGCACCATCACGAGCAGCCGCAGCGTCTGCACGGCGAGGATGAAGGTGGTGTTGGCGCCGGCGCCGACGGACACGGCGAGCACCGCGTACAGGCCACCCGGCGTGGTGGCCAGGTAGGCGTCGAGCAGCGTCACCGAGGTGGTCGCGTCGAGCGCGACGGCGAGCAGGAACGAGAGGCCCAGCAGTGCGAGCAGGCAGGCGAGCACCGGCGCCAGCAGCCGGCCCACCTCACGCACCGTCTGGAGCGTGAAGCGCAGGCCCACCTGCAGGCCGATCAGCGCGAACGCGGTCTCGCGCAGCAGCGGCGGCACGACGAGCTCGCCCTCGCCGAGCGCCAGCGCGATGGTTGCCGCCAGCAGCATCGGCCCGAGCAGCGTGGCCGCCGGCAGGCGCGCAGCCCGCCCCGCGAAGGCCCCGACCGCCGCGATCCCGAGCACCAGCAGCCAGCCGCGGGCGTCGCCGAGCAGAGGCTCGTGGCCGCCCGGAACCGGCACCGCGTGGTGGCCCGAGAAGGCGACGGCGATCAGCACCGGAGTCAGCACCACGACGACGAGCACGCGCAGGTACTGCATGAAGGCCACGAGCCGGTCGTCCGCTCCCAGCTCGTCGGCCATCGCGACGATCCCGGAAGCGCCGCCGGCGACCATCCCCAGCGTCCCGGTCGCCCGGTCGAGAGAGGTGAAGCGGCTGAGCACCACACCGCCGCCGATGCTGAAGGCGAGCGTCGCGGCGCTGACCAGCGCCACCGGCAGCCAAGCGTCCCCCAGCGCCGAGAGCGAGGACGACTGAACGTAGGCGCCGAGCGTGACCCCGGTGACCGCCTGCGCCGCCTCGAACGAGGCTCCGGGCACCTCCGCGCGCCCGGGCCTCAGCAGCGCGGCCGCGATGCCGAGCATCAGGGCGGCGAACAGGTAGGAGGACGGCAGGCCGATCTGCGACAGCGCCCATCCCGCCGCGGCCGTGAGCGCCCCGAGGAGGGCGAGCGGGATGATCCTGCGCATCCAGGCGAGGCTACTCGGCGCTCGCCCTTCGGCCCGTGGGCGCCGGGCTGCCTGCGCGAGAGGGCCTTTAGGAGCGCGCCCGCTGGCCTGTGCGGGAGGGCCTCTAGGAGCGCCAGCCTGCGGAGGGAGCGCGCCTAGGAGCGCAGGCGCTCGACCAGGGAAGCCGCGAAGCCGCCGCGCGCGGCCGCCTTCCACTCGCGCGCGAAGCTCTCGAACAGGACCGCGCGGCGGCCGGTGAGGTGGGCGGTCAGCGATTCGAGGCCGTCGTGGGCCTGTGCGCGCTCGATCATCTCGTCGCAGTCGTGGATCTCGCCGAGGGAGGCCTGCAGGCGCTTGGCCGTGCGCGCTCCCTCGGCCGCCGGCTTGCCGAGCGCCGGTGCGGCGAGTTCCAAGACGTAGCGCAGCCGCTTGGCGGCGATCCGCATGTCGTGCTGCGCCTTCGCCTCGGCGGGATCGAGCGCCTGCGGCACGAACGACTCGACCTCGCCCGCTCGCACCTCGACGATCCGGCGGACGGCATCGGCGAAGGTGCCGTCCGGATCGAGCTTCGGGACCTTGCGCGCCTTCACCGCCGCGCCTCGCCCGCCAGCGCGATCAGCCGGTCCTCGAGGTCGCTCGCCCGCATCTCCTCGAGCGCTGAGCCAAGCCGCTCGTTCCCGGCCGCCTGCTCGTCGCGCATCTCCGCGAGGAGGCTCTCGATCGCGGCGCCGTCGTCGGAGTCGAGGGTGGCGCGAATCTCCTGCAGCTGCTCGATCGCGACGTCGGGGTCGCGTCGTGCGCCGAGCGCGTCTGCGAGCCGCTTGACGTCCCGCAGAGCGCGCTTGTGTCGCTTGCGCGGGAACGCCGGCGCGAACATCTCGAGCGCCGCGCGCAGCCGGCGGGTGGCCACGCGCATGTCGTGGACCCGCTCCACGTCGTCGGTGTCCAGGACGCCCGCGGCGTGCTCGAACACCTCTTGCGTGCGCGTCTCGAGCGCCGCGGCCGCGGCGTCGCCGAAGCGGGTGACGGCCTCGATGCCCGGGATCGGGCGAGCCTTCGCCATCCCTAGCTGTGCTTGACGGCGATGCCCTCGAGCACGTGACCGACGCGGTCGCAGGAGTCGATCGCCTGCTCGAGCCGCTCGAAGATGTCCTTCCAGCGGATCACCACCATCGGGTCGATGCCCCCGGCGAAGAGAGCCACCAGCGCGTTGCGGCTGATCCGGTCTCCCTCGTCCTCCAGGCGGTCGACGGCGGCGGTGTGCGGTGCGAGCGACTCCAACTTGGTCAGTCCCTGCAGCGCGGCCGCCAGCTCGCGCCCGCAGTCGCGCAGCACGCCGGTCAGCTCCACCGCCTGCTCCATCGGCGCCTCGACCTTGTAGAGGCCGAGCACGTCGGCTGCCTCCTCGGCGTAGTCGACCGCATCGTCGAGCGCCGAGGCGAGCGAGTGGATGTCCTCGCGGTCGAGCGGGGTGACCGTCGTGGAGTAGAGGGCATGGAGGATGTCGTGGGTGATCCTGTCGCCCCTCTCCTCGAGCTGCTTGATCCTGCCGCGCAGTTCGGGCTCGTCCGGCCATGTGCGCATCAGCCGGTCGAGCAGCTCTACGACCTCCTGGAGGTTCTGCCCGCCCTCTTCGAACAGGGCCTCGAACCTGCCGCGGTTCGGTGCGCTCGCGAAGAGGGGGGTGCTCATCGGCTCTCGGCCCCCGGCGTCGCCTCGGGGTGGGACGCGTCCTCGAACTCCCGGAACAGCCCGGTGACGACGAAGGCGGTCTGCTCGCCGATGTCCACGGCGTTGTCGCCGATCCGCTCGAGGCAGCGGGCGATCAGCATCATGTGCATCGCCCACTCGCGCTGGTCGGCGTCGTCGCCGATCTCCAGCGCGCGGCGGAAGCACGCGCGGTTCAGCTCGTCGATGCCGTCGTCCTGGCGAACGAGGTCTTGGGCCAGGGCGGCGTCGCGGCGCTCGAAGGCCAGCTTGCACTGCTGCACGAGTGAGCCCGCCAGCTCGCCCATGCGGCCGATCTTGTCCAGCATCTCCTTGTCGGCCGGCGGCTCGTGGCCGGCGAGCGGCACGAGCTTCGCCATGTTCACGCACTGGTCGCCCATCCGCTCGACGTGCTTGATGACGTGCAGCAGCGCCGCCACCAGCCGGAGGTCCCCTGCCACGGGAGCCTGCAGCGCCAGCAGGGAGAGGATCCCCTGGTGCACCTCGAGGTACCGGCCGTCGATGCGGTCGTCGTCGGCGATAACCATGCTCGCGAGCTCGACATCCTGGTGCTGGACGACCTCGCTCGCGCGCTCGAGCGCCTGGCCGACCATGTCGAGGCCCCCGAGCGCCTGGCGCTCGAGCTGCTCCAGCTCGTCCTGGAACTGCTGGCGGTTTCCTGTTTCGCGCATCGCTGCCTCTCTGCCTAGCCGACCTTGCCCGTGACGTATGCCTCGGTGCGTTCGTCGCTCGGGTTGGTGAAGATCGTCTCGGTCTCGTCGAACTCGACCATGCGGCCGGTGCGCTGTGCGCCGTCCTCCTCGAGCGCGACGGTGAAGAACGCGGTCATGTCGGACACCCGCGCCGCCTGCTGCATGTTGTGGGTGACGATGACGATCGAGTAGCTCTCGCGCAGCTCGAGCATCAGGTCCTCGATCTTCCCGGTGGAGATCGGGTCGAGTGCCGAGCACGGCTCGTCCATCAGGATCACGTCGGGGTCCGTGGCCAGCGTCCGCGCGATGCAGAGCCGCTGCTGCTGGCCGCCGGACATGCCGAAGGCGTTGGTCTTGAGGCGGTCCTTGACCTCGTCCCAGAGCGCTCCGCGGCGCAGCGCCCGCTCGACGATCTCGTCCATGTCGCCCTTCATGCCGAGCACGCGGGGGCCGAAGGCGATGTTGTCGTAGATCGACTTGGGGAACGGGTTGGGCTTCTGGAAGACCATCCCGATCCGCTTGCGCACCTCGACAGGGTCCACCTGCGCGCCGTAGAGATCCTGGCCGTGGTAGTGGATCTTGCCGCTCACCGCCGCGCCGGGGATCAGGTCGTTCATCCGGTTCAGGCAGCGCAGCAGCGTGCTCTTGCCGCAGCCCGAGGGCCCGATCAGCGCGGTGATCTCCTTCTGGGCGATGTCGAATCCGATGTCCCGCACCGCCGCCTTGCCGCCATAGGAGACGTTGACGTCGGCGAGCTCGAAGATCGCCTCGCGATCCGCCTTGGGGGCATGGCGCGGAGCCCCCTCGAGCGCCACCGCGCTGATGTCGAGGCCCGTCTCACCGGGACCGGGACGAGGAGCAGTCCGCTCCTCGCGCTGCTCATGAGGGTCGATCATCTGCTCAGCCACCTTTGGTCACCTACCACTTCTGCTCGTAACGATTGCGCAGCCAGATCGCGAGCGCGTTCATGCCCAGCAGGAGGACCATCAGGACGACGATCCCTCCCGCCGCGAGCGACGCGTAGTCGTTGACTGCGTTGGACGGGCGCCCGATCCAGTCGAAGATCTGCATCGGCAGCGCGGTGAAGGTCGAGGACAGGGAGGGGTCGAAGGCGACGTAGGTCGCCGCGCCGACCATGATCAGCGGCGCCGTCTCGCCGATCGCGCGTGAGAGCGCGAGGATCACGCCGGTCGCGATCCCCGGGATCGCCGCGGGCAGCACCTGGCGCCAGATCGTCTGCCACTGGGTGGCGCCGAGCGCCATCGAGCCCTCGCGGATCGACGGCGGCACCGCGCGGATCGCCTCGCGGCCGGCGATGATCACGACCGGCAGCACCAGCAGGCCGAGCGTCAGGCCGCCGGCGAGCACGACCTGACCCATGCCGAGCGGGCCGCGCACGAGGAAGGCGAGCCCGAGGATCCCGTAGACGATCGAGGGGACCGCGGCGAGGTTCTGGATGTTGACCTCGATCGCGCGGTTCCACCAGCGCGCGTCGTCGGCGTACTCCTCCAGGTAGATCGCCGTGGCGACGCCGACGGGGATGATGAACAGTGCGCAGACGCCCATCAGCCACAGCGTGCCCAGCAGCGCGGGGCGGATGCCGGCGTTGTCGGCCACGAAGGACGGGTAGTCGGTGAGGAAGCTGAGGCTGATCCGGCCGAAGCCGTCGGAGCCGATGTCCACCAGCAGCGTGCCGAGCATCAGCACCGAAGCGCCGAGGCAGGCGAGCAGAAGCGCCTTGAACGCGCCTCCGACAAGGCGCGCGCGGCTGGGCGCACGGCCCACGTGCGGCGGCCTCTCCGCGGCCTCCTCGAACACGGTTGCGGCGGCGTCGCTCATTCGTACACCTGCCGGTACTTGCGCACGAAGCGGATCGAGATCATGTTCATCACGAGCGTGATCACGAACAGCAGCATCCCGACCGCGAAGATCGTCTTGTACTGGGTCGAGCCGGTCGCGACGTCCCCCTTGCCGATTGCCGCGATGAAGGAGGTCATCGTGTACATCGGCTCGCGCGGGTCGCTGGTCAGCGCGGCGATCTGACCGGCGGCTACGAGCACGATCATCGTCTCGCCGATCGCGCGGGAGGCTCCGAGCACGACGGCCGCGACGATTCCCGAAAGCGCGGCTGGGAACACGACTCGCAGCGACGTCTGGAGGCGGTTGGCGCCGAGGCCGAACGAGCCCTCGCGCAGCGATGCGGGCACGGCGGACATCGCGTCCTCGGATATCGACGCGATCGTCGGAACGACCATGAAGCCCATGATGATCCCCGCGGACAGCGCGTTGAAGACGCTGATCTCCATATTGAAGATCTCCTGGAGGACGGTCGGGGTGAAGAAGGTGAGGGCGAAGTAGCCGAAGACGATCGTCGGCACGCCGGCGAGCAGCTCGAGGATCGGCTTGAGCGTCTTGCGCACGCGTGGGCTGGCGTACTCGCTGAGGTAGATCGCGGAGCCGAGCCCGAGCGGTATCGCTACGGCGAGCGCGATGCCCGTGATCAGGAAGGTGCCTCCCACCAGCGGCAGCACCCCGAAGCTCTGCGGCTTGATGATCGGCGACCAGTCGGTGCCGGTGAGGAAGTCGATGAAGCCGACGTCCTCGAAGAAGACGATCGTCTCTCGCGCGAGCGAGACGACGATGCCGGTGGTGGTGAGGATCGAGATCAGCGCCGCGAGCAGCAGCAGCAGCTTGATCAGGTCTTCGCCGCGACGACGGCGCGCCACCCCGAGAGCCGGGGTGGCGCGCTTGGTCGTGAGGGAGGATGCCTCCATCGAAAGCTCGCTGGAGGCGTCCGGACGGCTACTTGCCGGCCTTCGCCTCTGCCTCCTGGAGCTGCTTCTTGGCCGTGTCGATCTGGGCCGCGGTGAGCGGCACGATCTGCGAGGCCGTGGCGATCTCCTCGCCGTTGGCGACCGCGTACTCCATGAAGCTCTTCACCTGCGGCTTGGAGCCGAGGGCCTGCTCGCTGGGGTACATGAACAGCGGCCGTGACAGCGGCTTGTAGCTGCCGTCCTGGATCGCCTCGGTGCTCGGCTTGACGCAGCCATCGCCGGCATCGACGCCGACGAGGTTCAGCTTGTCCTGGTTCTGCTCGTAGTAGGAGAAGCCGAAGTAGCCGAGGCCGCCTGCGTCGCCGGAGACACCCTGGACGAGGATGTTGTCGTCCTCGGAGGGCTGGTAGTCCTTGCGGCTGACGCCTTCCTCACCGTTGATCACATCGGTGAAGAAGTCGAACGTGCCCGAGTCCGTGCCGGGGCCGTAGAGCGAGACCTCGACATCGGGGAGCTTCGGGTCGATGTCGCTGTACTTCGCGATCTTCGAGCCGGTGTTCCACAGCTTCTTCAGCTGGTCGGTGGTCAGGCAGTCGATCGCCAGGTCCTTGTTGGTCACGATGGCGATACCGTCGTTGGCAACCTGGATCTCCTGGTAGGGGACTCCGTTCTTCTCGCAGATCGGGGCCTCCTCGTCGTCCTTGATCGGCCGCGAGGCGGTGGAGACGTCGGTCTCGCCCGCACAGAACTTCTCGAAGCCGCCGCCGGTGCCGGACGTGCCGACCGAAGCCTGGACGTCGGGGTTCTCCCCACCGAACTGCTCGGCCGCCGCCTGGGCGAACGGGCCGACCGTGCTCGAGCCGTCGATCTTGATTGCGCCGGACACCTGCTCGCCGCTGCCGGCGGTAGCGCTGTCCTTGTCGTCATCCCCGCATGCAGCGACGCCGAGCGCCAACATGCCTGCGGAGGCGAGTGCGAGCCACTTCCTCATTGATTGTCTCCTTGGTTCGATCATCTGTGGTCCGAGGCTCGCACGGCTATGTGGCCAGTCTGTTATGGACTTGTCTCCGGCATGTGAAAACGATGTGAAGACCGCCTCGGGTCTCGCTCGCCCTGCTGCTGGAAGCGGTAGCCAAAGCCGAAGTGCGTGTGGATGAAGCGCACGCCCGGGAGCGCCTCCTCGAGCTTCTGGCGCAGCTTGGCCACGTATACGTCGACTGAGCGGTCGGACTTGCGGTGCGAATCGCCCCACACCTCGCGGTAGAGCTCCTCACGGCTGACGATCCTCCCCGCGCGCTGCGCGAGCGCCGTGAGCAGGTTCAGCTCCCGGGCGGTGAGGTTCAGCGGGCGCTCGCCCGCGAGCGCGAGGAACTCGGCGGGCCGGATCTCTAGATCGCCCACCCGCAGCACGCTTCGTCTGGTGGCAGCCTCCATGCAGGGAACGGTGCCAGTGGTGACGGGGCAGCCCGTTATGCGGGCGTGATCGGTCTGTGAACATGTTGTAAACAGCTCACTTCCGGGGTGTATGTGTCGTATGCTGGAACTCAGGTGGGCATCCGGCCTGCCTCTGAATTGACCGGTGCGGACAGTGACCAGATCCGACGCGGGGCCGCTGAGGCTCGTCATCCTCGATAGCGATTCGGGCTTCGTCCGTGTCCTCGTCAACCGCGCTGAGGGCCTCGGCTGGCAGCACCGCCACCTCGAGGCGGTGCCTCGCGTGGAGGAGTTCGCGGCGATGCGCGCCCATGCGCTGGTGGTCGATCTCGCGCTGCTGGGCCCCAACGCCTGGACCTTCATCGAGGATGTCGCCGAGGCGATGCCCGGCCTCGGCATCGTCGTGGTGACCGCGCGCTCGAGCGTCGCCCAGCGTGTTCGCGGGCTCAGGCTCGGCGCCGACGACTGGGTCACCAAGCCGTGCCACCCCGAAGAGGTGCTGGCGCGGGCCGAAGCGGTGGTGCGGCGGCGCAAGCACGCCGTCGGCCGGGTCGACCAGGCGCCGGTGGTGGCCGCCGAGCTCGAGATCCGCGCCGATCAGTTCCAGGCGTTCGTGGGCGGCCGCAGCGTAGACCTCACCCGCCGCGAGTTTGAGGTGCTCCAGCTCCTGGCCGAGGGAGAGGGCAAGGTCCTCCAGCGCGAGGAGATCTACCAGCAGGTGTGGGGCTACGCGATGGCCCACGGCGATCGCTCGGTGGACGTCTTCGTGCGCAAGCTGCGCCAGAAGATGGAGGGCCGCTCGCCGAGCTGGCGCTACATCCACACGCACTTCGGCGTGGGCTATCGCTTCGATCCCGAGCGCCGCGACGGCGCGGAGCCCGCCCCCGCGCCGGAGGCAGAGCAGGACGAGCGCGACCCTCAGGGCGCCCCGCCCGCTACGGTCGGCGATGCAGCGCCCGCGGGCTTCGTGCTCGGCTAGCGCACCGTTCGTCGATCTCCAGGAGGTAGCGACCGATGTCGAAGGCAGGACGACTCGCGCTGATCGCCCTCGCCGTGGCCGTCGCGGCGATCGCGTTCGCGGTGGCCAAGCCGGGCGACGACGATGACGGCGCCACGTCCACCGCTCCCGCGAGCGGGGCCGAGGAGCAGACGCCTACGGCGACGGCCCGCTCGGCGCCCCCGCCGCCTCCGGCTAAGCCGCCGCGGCCGAAGGTCACGCGCATTGAGCTGCGCGACCACGTGGCGGTGGGCGAGGCGAAGAGCATCGAGGTCCAGAAGGGCGACCAGGTTCGCGTCGTCGTCTCGTCGGACAGGGACGACGACATCCACCTGCACGGATACGACATCGAGCGCACCGTGGCTCCCGGCAAGCCGGCGACCTTCGCGTTCCGCGCATCGATCGAGGGCGTCTTCGAGCTCGAGAGCCACGAAGCCGAGCACGAGGGGGAGGAGCCGCTGATCGCGCGGCTGATCGTCGAGCCCTCGTGATCACGATCGCGCACGGCATCGTCGGGCGAACCGACCTGCCGATCCCCGAGTGGCTGTTCGGATGGGCGGCGGCGATGGTGCTCGTGGTCTCCTTCGTAGGGCTTGCCGTCCTGTGGCCCGAGCCTCGCCTGGCCGGCGCGCCCTTCAAGCCGCTGCCGCGCCTCTCGCGCATCCTGCTGAGCCGGCCGCTGGACCTGCTCTGCGGCGTTATCGGCGTGTTCCTGCTTGGCGTCACCGTATGGGCGGGGCTGACGGGGACGGAATCGATCCAGGCGAACTTCGCTCCGACGTTCGTCTTCGTCACCTTCTGGGTCGGGTTCGTGGCCGCGAGCCTGCTGCTCGGCAACGTGTTCCGCGCGTTCAACCCGTGGCGCGCGCTCGGCAGGACCGTCTCCTGGGTGGCGCGCTCGGCGGCGCGCGCCCCGATGCCCGCGCCGCTGCGCTATCCCGAGCGTCTCGGCCACTGGCCTGCGGCCATCGGGATCTTCCTGTTCGCGGTGCTGGAGCTGGTCGCCGCCGACGGGAGCTCCCCGGAGACCGTCGCCGCCGCGACGCTCGCCTACTCGGTCGTCCAGTTCGTGGGCATGGCTCTCTACGGGGTGGAGGAGTGGTGCGATCGCGGTGAGGCCTTCGGCGTCTACTTCGGGCTCTTCGCCCGCATCTCGCCCTGGGCCCGCCGTGACGGTGTGATCGGCATACGCCCTCCGCTGGCGGAGCTGGCCGACTGCCGCGCGCTGCCCGGCACCGTCCCGCTGCTCGCCGTGATGATCGGCAGCGTCACGTTCGACGGGGTCTCCGAGGCTCCGCTGTGGACCGGGCTGGCGCCCGACGTCTCGAGTCTCTTCGACTCGCTGGGCTTCTCCCAGGCGGGAGCGCTCGAGGCGGCGTTCCTCGTCGGCCTGGTCGCTTCGATCCTGATCGTCTACGGCTTCTACCGCCTCGGCGTGCTGGGCGCCCGCAGCGTGGGTGGCGGCTTCACGGCCGAGCGGCTCGCAAGGGCCTTCGTCCCGTCGCTCGTGCCGATCGCCCTGGCCTACGTGGCGGCCCACTACCTGACCCAGCTCCTCTACCAGGGCCAGGCCGTCCTCTTCATATCCTCGGAGCCGCTCGGCTTCCTCGCCTCCAACCCGCTGGGCGAGCCGGGCACGGACATCTTCGGGACCGTCGACAAGCCGATCGACTACGGGGTGATCGGAGCCACCGCGGCTTGGTACTGGCAGGTCGGCTTCGTGGTCGTCGGCCACGTCGCCGCGCTCGTGCTGGCGCACGACAAGGCGCTCGCGCTCTACGACGACGTGAGGCTCGCGGTGCGCTCCCAGTACTGGATGCTCGCGGTGATGGTCGGCTTCACGAGCCTGGCCCTCTGGCTGCTCTCGCAGTCGAACGTGTAGCTCGGGCCGTAGCCTGAAGAGCCGTGCTCCTCTTCGCCCACGCCGGCCACTGGCTGGTGAACGTCGCCTACTTCGCGCCCGTGGTCGTCTTCCTGGCGTGGCTCGGCTGGAACGAGCTGAGCGAGCGGCGCTCGCGCAAGGACGCCGACCCAGGCGGGTGACGGGCCGGGCCGCTCAGTTGCGTCCCCGCCTGTTCACAAGTTCTTCTCGCTCTCTTCACAGGCGGCAACCGAGGCCGTGGCCACAATGGCGGCATGGCGCTCACACGCAGGCAGCTGATCGGGGCGGGCGGCGTCGCGACGGTGGCGGTTGGCGCGGGCCTCTGGCGCGATGTGCTCGATAGGGCTCCGCGGGCTGTGCGGAGCTCGACGTCGGGCTACGGCCCCCGTGGCGCGCCGGACGGGCACGGCCTGCGCCTGCCCGAGGGCTTCAGCTCGCGGGTGGTCGCGCGCGGCGAGCAGCAGGTGGCCGGGACCGGCTACCCATGGCACCTCGCCTCGGACGGCATGGCCACGTTCCCGACCGGTGACGGCGGCTGGATCCTGGTCTCGAACTCCGAGACGCTCGATGGCGGCGCCTCCGCGATCCGCTTCGCACGCGATGGTGAGATCGCCGACGCCTACCGCATCCTCAGCGACACCCTGCAGAACTGCTCCGGCGGAGGCACGCCGTGGGGCACTTGGCTCTCGTGCGAGGAGGTCGAGGGCGGCCACGTCTGGGAGTGCGATCCCACGGGCGCCCGCAAGGCCGCCCGGCTTCCGGCGATGGGCTCCTTCAAGCACGAGGCGGCGGCAGTCGATCCGCGCGAGCGGCGCGTCTACCTGACCGAGGACCTGGTCGACGGCGGCTTCTACCGCTTCACCCCCGAGCGCTGGCCGGACCTGAGCACCGGCCTTCTGGAGATCGCGACCGTCGACCCAGCCGGCCGCACGCGCTGGACCGAGGTCCCCGACCCGGCGGCGATCACCACCCCGACCCGGCGTCAGGTGCCGGGCAGTACGGAGTTCAAGCGCGGCGAGGGGCTATGGCATGACGACGGGACCGTCTACGTCTCGACCACGGCCGACCATCGCGTCCACGCCTACGACGTCGCGAGCCGGCGGTTCGAGGTGATCTACGACGGCCTCGCCTCGCGCTCGGCGCCGCTGCTACGGGTTGACCAGCTGACCGCGAGCCGCGCCGGCGAGGTGTTCGTCTGCGAGGACCTCAACGCCGACGAGATCGACATCGGTGTGATCGAGCGCGACAGGCAGATCTCCCGCTTCCTCTCGGTCACCGGCGAGGAGCACGTCGGGTCCGAGCTCACCGGAGTCACGTTCGACCCGTCGGGCGGGCGGATGTACTTCTCCTCCCAGCGCGCCGGCGGATCGGACGGCGAGCCCGGTCCCGGCGCGATATATGAGATTTCCGGGCCTTTTCGCGGTCGTCGGGCTTCACGAAGCGTTCACCGCGGCTGACACAGCCCTTAACAGGAGGGCGTCCCCTTCTCCGTAATTTGCGGGAATAGGAGCCCGCGACGTGACCTTGCGCAATCTAGCCCCCGGGATCGCAGCTTTCGCAGCGGCGCTGCTCGTGGCGCTGATCGGCCTCGCGGCCAGCGCGGACCCGCCGTCCGGCGGCGGTGCCGAGGGCAAGCGCAAGGGAGTCGTGAAGCTCCGGCTGCTTGGCGTCAACGACCTCCACGGCCACCTCGAGCCGCCGCGCGACGGAATCGGAGGGGCGGCCTGGCTCGAGGCCCACCTCGACCGCGCGACGATTCCCGGCCGCACGATCAGGGTGCACGCCGGTGACATGGTGGGCGCCTCGCCGCTCATCTCGAGCTGGTTCCACGACGAGCCGGCGATCGAGGCGGCCAACGAGATGGGGTTCGACATCGGCACCGTCGGCAACCACGAGTTCGACGAGGGCGGGGACGAGCTGCTGAGACTGCTGCGCGGCGGGCAGCGCAACGGCCCCGAGGCGCTCAAGCGCGACGTCGGCGGCGGGTTGGTCAACACCTCGTCGCCCACGTACGCGGGGGCGAGCTTCCCGTACCTCGCCGCCAACACGATCGACCGTGACGGTCACCCGCTGCTCCCGCCGTTCGGGATCGTCGAGCGGGCCGGCGTGAAGGTCGGCTTCATCGGCGTCACCACCCAGTCCACACCTCACTTCCTCCTTCCGCGCCACGCGGCGCGCTTCCGCTTCACGGACATCTCCGAGGCCGTCAACCGCTGGGTTCCCGGGCTGCGCGAGCGCGGCGTCGAGGCGATCGTGGTGCTCGCGCACTCCGGCGCCAGCGCCGAGCCCGGCGACGCTCAGAGCGCGGCGGGGGAGATCATCGGAGAGACGAGGCAGATGAGCGCGGCGGTGGATGTGGTGATCGCGGGCCACAGCCACTCGCTGCTCAACCTGCGCGTCCCCAACGCGAGCGGGGGCGGCGACAAGCTGGTCGTCGAGGCGCTGTCGTACGGCGTGGCCTACGACCGCGTCGACATGGCGATAGACGCCGCCACGGGCGACGTCGTCGCCAAGTCGGCCGCCGTTCCCTCCACGAATCACGCCAGCGTCGGTCCCGACCGCAAGGTCGGCGCGCTCGTCGAGCGCTACGCGGACCGTGTCGCCCCGCTCGCGAAGCGCGTCGTAGGCGGCATCGACCGCCCGTTCACGCGTACCGGTGGCGAGCTCGGACAGCTCGCCGCCGATGCCCAGCGCGCGTACGCGGACGTCGATGTCGCGCTCGTCAACCAGGGCAGCATGCGCGCCGACCTGAAGGCCGGCCCGCTGTTCTACCAGGAGCTGTTCGCGGTTCACGCCTACGACTTCCCGCTCGTGCGGGTGGAGCTGCGCGGGCGGATCCTGCTCGAGCTGCTCGCCGACGAGCGCTTCGGCGGCCCGGACCCGACGCTCTACGCCTCCGGCCCGCTCGATGAGATCGAGCCCGGCGGGGTCTACTCCGTCGTCGCCAACGAGCTGCTGGCCAGCGGAGATACGCTCCCCGCGCTGCGCGACGCGCAGCGCGTCGGCGGCCCGGTCGGCAGCGAGGCCGAGGCGCTCGCGCGCTACGTCGAGCAGTCCCGCTAGCGGGAGATCTTCACATCTCGTGCGCGAGTCCTTCACAGGATCGCCGGCGGTGCGGCATACCGTCGTCGCAATGCCCGCGCTATTCGCCATCTGCGTCGCTCTGGCCACCGTCTCGCTTGCGCTTCCCTCGGAGCCGAGCTTCGATCCGTGGGCGTGGATCGTCTGGGGGCGCGAGGTGGCCCTGCTCGACCTCGACACCACCGGCGGACCCTCATGGAAGCCGCTGCCGGTCCTGTTCACCACCCTCTTCGCGCCGTTCTCGCTGATCGACGAGGGCATGCCGGCGGCGCTCTGGCTGGTGGTCGCACGCACCGGTGCGCTGCTCTCGATAGCGCTCGTCTTCCGGGTGGCGCGGCGGCTTGCCGGCCCGGGGCGCTGGACCGGGATCGCGGCCGGCGGGGTGGCTGCGCTGGCGCTCGTCTGCGCTCCCCAGTGGCTGCGCTACGCGGCCCACGGCAACGAGGTCCCGATGGCGGTTGCGCTGATGCTCTGGGGGGTCGAGCGCCACCTCGACGGGCGGCGCGCGCAGGCTCTGGTGGCGGTTCTCCTGGCCTGCCTGCTGCGGCCGGAGGTGTTCCCCTTCCTGGCGCTCTATGCGTCCTGGCTGTGGCGCGCCGAGCCCGGTCTGCGCCGACTGACCGCCGGTCTCGCCGTCTTGCTGCCGGCGCTTTGGCTGGTGCCGGACTGGATCGGCTCGGGCGACCCCTTCGGCGCCGGGCGCAAGGCGAGCAGCGAGCCGCCTTGGAGCCTCTCGGCGCTCGACCGGCCGTGGCTGGCTGCGCTCGATCGCGCCCACCGCATCGCCGGCTTCCCGCTGGAGCTGGGCGTGCTCGCCGCCACGGCGTTCGCCGTCCACAAGCGCGACAGGCGCGTCCTCGCCCTGGCCGCGGTAGCCGTCAGCTGGGTGGCGCTGGTCGTGCTGATGACGCAGTCGGGCTTCTCGGGCAGCACCCGCTACTTCGTACCCGCGGTTGTGGCCGCCTCGATCCTCACCGGCCTGGCCGTTGCCTGGGCGGTGCAGGCCGCCGGGCGTGTCCACGTGGCGGCGGGCGCCGCGGCGGCGGCGGTGATCGTGGCCGCCGTCATGCCCTGGACGGGCGCTCGCATCGACCTGCTCGACCGCCAGCTTGAGCTGAGCGGCGAGTTGAGCGGGCTCCAGCGCGGCCTGGCCGACGCGCTCGATAGGGCCGGGGGCGTCGAGCACGTGGTGGCGGTCGGCCCGCCCAGCGTCAACCGCGCTTTCCAGACCCGGCTCGCCTGGGAGACCCACCTGCCGCTGGCCGATGTGGAGAGCGCCGGCTCGGGCGAAGGCCTGATCTTCAGCGTTCCCGCCAGCCCGCTGCGCGGCAGGCTGCCTTCGTCGGCGATCGCCGACACGACGCGCTCGCCACTGGCCCGCTACGGCGCATGGCAGGTACGGCGTCGTGCCCGAACGACCATCGCAGCCTCGGCGCCAGGCTTGCCGGGCGTCGTCGAGAGAGCCTTGCCCTAGGCGAGGGCAAGGCCCCGGCGGCTGTCGCCGCCGAGGCCGTCCCTCTGTTGTGCGGACCGAGGCCCGCTCGCTTCTCTGAGAGGAGGGTCGCTGCTAGAGGCGGCCTCCCGTCAGCGTGTTGAGCTGCTCGACGTCGGCGTCGTTGTCGACCTTGGCGTCACCGCCGTCGGCGTCGGCGCTCCCGCCGTCACCGCCGTGGGCATCACCGCTCTTGGTCCAGGTGTCGCCACCTTCGGCGGACGTCTCGTTGTCGGTGTCGGGCTTGTGCCCGCCATGGCCACAGCCGCACGACTTGCGACTGTTGCCGCCGCCGTCCGGGTTGCCGGGACCGGAATCCCGCTGCTCGCTTTTGGCGTAAGCGTTGCCATTGCCCTTCTGGGTGTTGCCGGTATCGGCGTTGCCGCCGTTACCGCCAGTGGCGTCGGCCTTCCCGCCGGTCACCGTGTTGCCACCCTGGTCGATCGTCGAGCTGTTGCTCTGATCGACCTTCGAGCCGTCGTGCTCTGGACGGCTTTCGTCGCCGCAACCGCAGCCGTGGCCGCGATCCTCGCCGTGCCCCTTCTTGGAGCCGTGGCCCCTGTCATCGCAGCCGCAGCCGTGATGATCGGGCTCGGACGAGGTCCTACCGTGCCCCTTGTCCTGCTTGACCCGGTTGGACTGATCGACGTCGGCATCGTTGTGGACCTTGGCGTCACCGCCGTCGGCGTCGGCGTTCCCGCCGTCACCGCCGTAGGCATCGCCGCTCTTGGCCGAGGTGTCCCCACCCTTCGAGGACGTCTCGTTGCTGGTGTCGGGCCTGTGCCCGCCATGGCTGCAACCACACGAGTCGTGGCCGTTGCCCTTGTCGTGCCCCTGCCCCTTGGAGGGGGATGGCGCGCTGTCATCCTGCGGCTCGGCCTTGGCGTAGGCGTTGCCATTGCCCTTCTGGGTGTTGCCGGTATCGGCGCTGCCGCCGTTACCGCCAGTGGCGTTCGCCTCGCCACCGGTCACCGTGTTGCCACCCTGGTCGATCGTCGAGCTGTTGCTCTGCGACGAGTCGTCACCCTTCGGGTGGCCCTTCGAATCGCCGTGACCGTTGTCGCAACCACAGTCGCGGCGGTTGTGCTGCTCGGCGTCGTTGTCCTGATCGACGTCGGCGTCGTTGTGGACCTTGGCGTCACCGCCGTCGGCGTCGGCGTTCCCGCCGTCACCGCCGTAGGCATCGCCGCTCTTGGCGGAGGTGTCCCCACCCTTCGAGGACGCCTCGCTCTTCTTGCCACCGATCGCGAGAGCAACGGAGTTGCCGTTCCCGATCTGCGTGTTGCCGGTGTTGGCGTTCCCGCCGTCACCGCCAGTGGCATTCGCGTCGCCACCGGTTACCTCGTTACCACCCTGCTCCACCGTCGAGCCGTTCTCCTGCGTGTTCCCGGACTCGTTGGAGCTGCCGTCGGCGTCGTTGTCCTGCTCGACGTCGGCGTCGTTGTCGACCTTGGCGTCACCGCCGTCGGCGTCGGCGTTCCCGCCGTCACCGCCGTAGGCGTCGCCGCTCTTGGCGGAGGTGTCGCCACCCTTGGCAGACGCGGAGCTGTCATCGCCACCGATCGCCACTGCGATCGAGTTGCCATTCAGCACCTGCGTGTTGCCGGTGTTGGCGTCACCGCCTTTGCCACCCGTGGCGTTTGCACCGCCACCGGTCGCCTTGTTGTTTCCTTGGGACACGTCGCTGCCGTTGCTCTGCGTCTGCTGGAGCTCGGGCAGTCCGGCGGCGGCCGGAGCCGCTCCCAAGGCCATGGCAGCCATTGCCGCCACGAGGCCTATTGCGCGTTTCATTGAGTTGCCTTTCTCTTGGCACTGCTTCGTTGCGCCGGGCGATCTGTGGAAGGGCCCCCGGCGCGGCCCTGGCTGTCAGCCGCGCGACGGCTAGCCAGGGCGTTCGAGCAGAGCCAGGAAGGCCACCGGTCGCAGGATTGCCGGTGCCTCCCTGCCGATGAGAAGAAGCTTGGGAATCATGAGCGTGAGCAGCAGCAACAGCGCGAACCCGAATGCGGCGGAAGAGCCGCCAGCGCTGGCGGCGGCGCTCGACAGGAGATTCGTCGTGTGCGTGGGGCTCGGCTCGTCGCTCGGCGCGGCGTCGCGCGGTTGGCCGGCCGCGGCACCGTAGGCAGGTGCGCCCCGATACTGGGGTACTCCGGCGACGAAGCCCGGGGGCGTCCAACCCGCCGCCGCCCCATTTGAGCTGCCGGCACGCTGGATCTCGAGACCGAGCACGCCACCGACGCCGGGAACGAAAGTGCGAGCGGCTGGGTCGATGGCCCCGCCGGCGGGAGCGGTCCCTTCAAGCGCGGGCGACCATGAGCGAGTGACCGAACTCGGCGCCGCCGGCGTCCCGATCGGCGAGCCGACGGCACGATCAAGGATGGCGCCAACAGGGCCCGGCAAGGGCAAGCCGGTCACGCGGTCAAGGATGGCGCCAACAGGGCCCGGCAGGGGCAAGCCGACGCGGTCAACGATGGAGCCGACGGTGCCGGATGCAGGCAAGTCGACTACTCGGTCAACCACGGAGCCCACGGCGCGAGACGCGGGGGAGTCGGTGGCACGGCGGACCACGGAGCCGACCGTGTGGGACACGGGCGCCGCCACGCGGTCGACCACCGCGAGGGTCTTGTCCAGTGTTCGAGCCGGGGCCGGGGATGCGCCGGTCTTACGCAGAGCCGATCCGACCGGCCCCGCGTTCACGACGCGCTCCGGTGGCGCCGGGGTGCGCACCACCGGGGACTGGGGAGCCTGGACGTCGGGGCGCTGAGGCTGAGGCGCCGAGGCGGGCTCGGGGGCGACCGTCTGCGGAGCCGAGGGGGCGCTCGTGGAGCCCGTCGTCACCTGGTCGATGACGTCGGAGACGCGGAGCGCCGCCGCCGATGCAGGCGTCACGAGAATCGTCAGGAACACAGCCACGGCAGTCGAGGCGATCAGCGCCGTGCGGGGCATGCCCATTGATTCGCCTTCGTGCTTCATCCTGTTCCTCATACCAAGATGCCCGGGTTTCACACCTCGAAATGGTTAAAAACTTCATCGACGAGATGTGAGGAAGCAAGCTTCGCAGCGAATCACCTGCAGAGGTGAACATTTCGCGCTGATCCGCTAAGCCTCTAGCTTGGGTCGAGGCTTGAGGGAATACCCGGTCACGGGCCGACGGTCGGAGCCCTCAGCCGATCTTCTCCGCCAGCTCGACGATGATCCCCGCCGGACCGCGCACGTAGCAGAGCCAGTAGCTGTTCTCGTAGTTCACCAGCTCGCCGACGAGCTCGCCGCCCTGCGCTCGGAGGTCGGCGAGGGATGTCTCGATGTCGTCGACGACGAAGAGGAGGTGGCGGATGCCCGGCGCGTTGGCCGGCGCCGGCCCGTCGTCGCCTTCGTACACGGGCGAGCGGTACTTGGCCAGCTCGACCTTGCCGTTGCCATCTGGGGTCCGCAGCATCACGATGTCCGCCCGGACGCCCTCGAGCCCGTTGATGCGGTCCACCAACCCGCCTTCGACGGACGCCTCGCCCTCCACTTCGAGCCCAAGCGCGACGAAGAACGCCGTCGCGGCCGCGAGATCGTCGACCACGATGCCCACATGTTCCATGCGTTGGATCGTCATGCGCTTGACGGTAGCGGCCTGGAACGACGAAGCCCGCTCGAGGAGCGGGCTTCATGAAGCGCGAGCGACCGGACTCGAACCGGCGACCTCCGCCGTGACAGGGCGGCGCTCTAACCAACTGAGCTACGCCCGCTCGCGGTTGGAGAGGATAGCGGAGTGCGGCGCACGCGATCCCGCACTGGGCTCGACGGCTGCTGGCGTTGAGTAGCCTGTCGGCGTGGATCTGACCGGCTCACGGGTGCTCTTGACCGGCGCCTCCGGGGGGCTGGGCGGCGCGATCGCGCGGCGGCTCCACGCACGCGGCGCAGATCTCGTGCTCACCGCCCGCCGGGTCGATCTGCTCGAGGATCTGCGCTCGGAGCTGGGCGGCCGGGCCGAGGTGCTGCCGGCCGACCTGAGCGACTTGGCCTCGGTGGCGGCGCTCGCCGAACGGGCCGGGCGGGTGGATGTGCTGGTAGCCAACGCCGGGCTGCCCGGAAGCGGCAACCTGCTCGGCTTCGAAACCGCCCAGGTCGACCGCGTGCTCGACGTCAACCTGCGCGCTCCGATCCAGCTGACGCGCGCCCTGCTGCCGGCTATGAAGGAGCGCGGCTACGGGCACATCGTCTTCATGTCATCGATGTCGGGCAAGGTCGCGAGCCCCGGCGCGTCGCTCTACGCCGCCACCAAGTTCGGGCTGCGCGGGTTCGCGCTCGGCCTCCACAACGATCTCGTCGGCAGCGGGATCGGGGTCACAACGGTCTTCCCCGGCTTCGTCCGCGACGCCGGCCTGCTCCACGACAGCGGCGCGAAGCTCCCGTTCTACGTCGGCACGAGCACGCCCAGGCGCGTGGCGAAGGCCGTCTCGCGCGGGATCGAGCACGACAAGCTCGAGATCAACGTGGCGCCGGGCTTCGTCCGGTTCGGTGCGCTCCTCGCCGGAGTGGCTCCGCGCACCGTGGGGGCGGCTCAGCGCCGCCTCGGCGGCGCTCAGATAGCCGAGAGCATCGCGCGCGGCCAAGTGTCCAAGCGCTAGCGCCGCAGGACCCGGAGGGTTCGCATGATCGTGCGAACGCTGGCTTGGCTGGGCGGCTAGCTGCCGTCGGAGGGCGCGAGCTGGGGGCGCTCGGCTGAGCGGTCCGGGCTGAGGATGTCCTCCTCGAGGTCCAGCGCCACGCTCACGATCCGCGCCTGCTCCTTGCGGTGCGCGGCGGAGTAGCCCTCGCTCTGGGCAGCGCGCAGCTGGCGGCCCACGTAGAGGTAGCTCAGGTTCTCGGGGAGGATCCCCGCCATCCTGCGCCGCATGAAGGCGCGCGGGCCCATGTTGCGCGGCTCCTCCTGTACCCAGACAACCCGCTCGAGGCTCGGGTAGCTCTTCATCAGGTCCTTGAGCTGGCGCTCCGGGAAGGGGTAGAGCATCTCCACGCGCGCCACCGCGATGTGCTCGGCCGCCGACCGCTTCTCGTGGCCGACGATGTCGTAGTAGACCTTGCCCGAGCAGAGCACCAGCTTGGTCACCTTGTCGCGCCCGGCGGGCAGCGCGGGATCGTCCAGCACGCGCCGGAACTCGCCCTCGTAGAGCTCGTCGAAGCCGGAGGTGGCCGCGGGCAGGCGCAGCAGGCTCTTCGGGGTCATGATCACCAGCGGCCGCGCCTTCGAAACGAGCGCCTGGCGGCGCAGCAGATGGAAGTACTGGGCCGGCGTGGTGCAGTTCGCAACGCGGATGTTACCCTCCGCGCAGGCCTGCAGGAAGCGCTCGACGCGGCCGGAGGAGTGCTCCGGGCCCGAGCCCTCGTAGCCGTGAGGGAGCAGCATCGTCAGGCGCGAGGTCTGACCCCACTTGGTCAGGCCGGAGACCATGAACTGATCGATGATCACCTGGGCGGAGTTCACGAAGTCGCCGAACTGCGCCTCCCAGAGCACCAGCGCGTTGGGGTCCTGGATCGAGTAGCCGTACTCGAAGCCGAGGCAGGCCTGCTCGGAGAGCGGGCTGTTGTAGAGCTCGAACGGCGACACGGCGCTCTCGAGGTGCTGAAGCGGGCACCAGCGCTCGCCCGAGGTGGAGTCGTGCAGCACGAGGTGCCGCTGGCTGAAGGTGCCGCGCTCGGTGTCCTGCCCGGTCAGGCGGATCGGCACGCCGAGCGCCAGCAGGGAGGCGAACGCGAGCGATTCTGCGTGCGCCCAGTCCACCTTGCCGCCCGGCTCGAGTGCGGCGCGGCGGCGCTCCAGGAACGGCGCCAGCTTGCGATGCACCTCGAAGCCCTCGGGGGTCTGCACGATCTGCTCGTTCAGCGAGCGCAGGAGGTCCTCCGGCAGCGTCGTCTTCGGCTCCGGGCTCATCGTCCGGTCGATCTCACGCTCGCCGGTCTCGGGCGGGCCGGCCATCTGCTCCTTGAGGTCCACGTGGGCGCTCGCGACCGTCTGGTGCGCATCGGCGGCCATCTTCTCGGCCTCCTTGGAGGACACGATGCCCTCCTTGGCGAGCACGTCGGCGTAGAGCTTGCGCACCGGCGGGTGGTGCTTGATCCGCTCGTACATGCGCGGCTGGGTGTAGGCCGGCTCGTCCGTCTCGTTGTGGCCGAAGCGCCGGTAGCCGATCAGGTCGATCAGGGCGTCGCGGCCGAACTCGTTGCGGAAGCCCACGGCCAGGCGCATTGCGGCGATGCACGCCTCCACGTCATCGGCGTTGACGTGGATGATCGGGATGTCGAATCCCTTGGCGAGGTCCGATGCCCAGCGGGTCGAGCGGCTGTCCACCGGATCGGTGGTGAAGCCGAGCTGGTTGTTGGCGATGATGTGCACGGTCCCGCCGGTGCTGTAGCCCTGCAGCGCCTGCAGGTTGAGCGTCTCGGCCACGATGCCCTGGCCGGGGAAGGCGGCGTCGCCGTGGATCAGGATGGGCACCACGCGGTTCGGGTCGTGCACGATCTCGTGTCCCTCGCGGCTCGTCTGATCGGCGCGCGCCCAGCCCTCGATGACGGGGTTCACGTACTCAAGGTGGCTCGGGTTGGGGGCGAGGGCGACGGTGATGTCCTTGCCGCCGCGGGTCGTGTAGGTGCCTGATGCGCCGTAGTGGTACTTGACGTCGCCGGTGCCTCCCTCGGGCGCGGCGGTGTCCGCCGAGAGGGTCTGCTCGCCCTCGAACTCGACCAGGATCGACCCGTAGGGCTGGCCGACCGTGTGGGCGAGCACGTTGAGCCTTCCGCGGTGGGCCATGCCGAGGACCACCTCGCGCGTGCCGGTCTGCGCGAACAGCTCCACGGCCTCGTCGAGCATCGGCACGAGCACGTCGAGCCCCTCGATCGAGAACTGCTTCTTGCCCAGGAACGCCTTGTGCAGGTAGTTCTCGAGCGCCTCGACCTGGGAGAGGCGGTCGAGGAGGGTCCGTCGCTCGTCCGCGGAGAGCGGCTTGCGATAGGTGCCCGACTCGATGTTCTGGCGCAGCCAGACGCGTCGGTTGTGGCCTGCGATGTGCTCGACCTCGTAGGCGATCGTGCCGGTGTATGTCTCCCGCAGGTGCGGAAGGGCGTCGGCGAAGGTCTTCCCGGGAACCGCGACGCGCAGCACCGAGGCGGGGATCCGCTCCATCAGCTCGGGCGTCAGGTTCACCGACTCCGGCTCGAGCGCGGGGTCGCCGCGCGGCGGCGTGCCGAGCGGGTCGAGGTGCGCGGCCAGGTGCCCGTGCACGCGGTGCGCCTTGATCACGGAGGTGGCGGCCTGGACGGCCTGCATCAGCGCCTCGTCGGCGACCCCCGTGGCGGCGGGGGTGGTGGTGGCCGGCACGGGCTCGGAGGCGGTCACCGCGGCTTGTCCGTCCAGGTCCTCGAGCTGTCCGAGCGTCACGCCGAGGGCGCCGAAGACGTCCTCGTAGAAGCGGTCGCCGCCCTGGAGCAGCTCGTCGATCCGCTTCAGGAACTGGCCCGACTCCGCGCCCTGGATGACCCGGTGGTCGTAGGTCGAGGTCATCGTCATGACCTTCGCCACGCCGATCTCCGCGAGCCGTGCCGGGCTGGCCTGGGCGAGCCCCGCCGGGAAGCCGATCGCGCCGGTGGCGATGATCGTCCCCTGGCCCGGCATGAGCCTCGGCACCGAGGCGACGGTGCCGATCCCGCCCGGGTTGGTCAGGGTGATGTTGGCGCCCTGGTACGCGTCGGCGGGGAGCTTGTTGTCACGCGCGCCGGCCACGAGCTCGTCGTAGGCGAACACGAACTCGGTGAAGCCGAGCGTGGATGCGTTGTGGATCACCGGCACGACGAGCGAGCGGCTGCCGTCCTTGCGCTCGGCATCCACGGCCAGGCCGAGGCTCACGGCGTGCGGCTTGACGCGCTGGGGCTTGCCGTCCACCTCGGCGAACGAGTTGGCCATCACGGGCATGGAGTCCGTGGCCCGCACGATCGCCCAGGCGATCAGGTGCGTGAAGGAGAGCTTGCGGCCTGCCGTCTTCAACTCCTGGCGATGGGCGGCCAGCGTGTCCACCGGAAGGGTCCTGAAGCTCGTGGCGGTTGGGATCGCGCGGCTCTCGTCCATGAAGCGGGCGAGCGTCGCGGCGGGCCCCCTGATCGGCACGGCGTCCGCCTCCGACTCGGCCGGCGGCGTCGGGGCTGCCGCCGTCCCGCTCCCTCCGTTGCCGGACAGGGCGTTCCCCACGTCGGCCTTGGTGACCCGTCCGCGGGGGCCGGTGCCGCTGAGGGCGGATATGTCGATCCCGTGCTGTGCCGCCATGCGCGCGGCGACCGGCGTGGCGTCCCCGCCGCCGTTCCCGCTCGAGGCGGTGCCGGCGCTCGGCTTGGCCGCCGCCTGCGGTGCGGCCGGGGCGGCAGCCTGGCCGGCTGCCTTCGGTGCGCCGCCCGCGCCTGCCTCGATGCGGCAGAGCAGCGTGCCGATCGGCACCGTCGAGTCCACCTCCGCCAGCACCTCGGTGACCTTGCCGGCCACGGGTGACGGGACCTCGGCGTCGACCTTGTCGGTGGAGATCTCCACGAGCGGGTCGTCGACCGCCACCGAGTCGCCCGGGGCGACGCGCCACTCGAGGATCGTCCCCTCGATGACCGAGTCGCCCATCTCGGGGAACGTCACCTCCACGATCTCGCCGGGCTTGCCGTCATCGCCTCCGGACGATCCGTTCGATTCGGCCGAAGAGGGCGTGCCGGCGGGCTGCGCAGCCGCCGGGGGCACCTCGCCGGCCTCGATCTCGCCGAGCACGGCGCCGACCTCCACGGTCTCGTCCGCCTCGACGTTGATCTTCGTGAGGATCCCGGCGACGGGTGACGGGACCTCGGCGTCGACCTTGTCGGTGGAGATCTCCACGAGCGGCTCGTCGAGGGCTACCGCATCGCCGACCTGCTTCAGCCACCCAAGCACGACACCCTCCGTCACGGACTCGCCCATCGCGGGCATCACGATCTGCACGGTGGTTTGCGGGTCGGCCATCGCCTCTCCCAACTCTATCTCTCGGAGCCGGCCACCCGAGGCAGCCCCCGCCGCGGGCCGCCCGAGGCGGTCCGTGAAAGAGTCTCTGCGGTGGCGGAAGAGCGATCACGGCGGCTGAAGCACTGGGGCTGGGGCTACGAGGACCAGCAGCCTCCGCACGACCAGGTGGTCGAGCAGGCGCGGGCGATCACCGCTCACCTCGGCTTCGGCGCCGCAGAGGCCGAGCGGCCGGTGCCGCTCGACAGGCTCGATCTTCGCCCGCCGCGGCTCGAGCCGCCGCCGGCGCTGGCCGAGATCTGCCGCTCCGACACCTGGGCCCGCGCCGCTCACACCTACGGCAAGTCCTACCGCGACGTGGTGCGCGGCTTCCGCGGCGAGTTCCCGAACCCGCCCGACGTGATCGCGCGCCCTCGTGACGAGGCGGAGCTAGAGCGCGTGCTCGACTGGTGCGCGGACGCGGGCGCGGCTGCGATCCCTTTCGGGGGAGGCACGAGCGTGGTGGGCGGAGTGGAGCCGCTGGTGCCGGACGCCTACGCGGGAGCGGTGACGATCGACCTCAAGGGGATGCGGCGGGTGCTGGAGGTGGACAAGGCCTCGCGCGCGGCGCGGATCCAGGCCGGCGTGCTCGGGCCGGACTTGAACGCGCAGCTGGCCGAGCACGGGCTCACGCTGCGCCACTTCCCCCAGTCGTTCGAGTACTCGACCCTCGGCGGGTGGATCGCCACGCGCGCGGGCGGGCACTTCGCCACCGTGTGGACGCACATCGACGACTTCGTGGAGTCGGTCCGCGCGCTGACTCCGAGCGGCGGCTGGTGGGAGAGCCGGCGCCTGCCCGGCTCAGGAGCGGGCCCGAGCCCCGACCGGATGCTGATCGGATCCGAGGGCATCCTCGGCGTGATCACCGAGGCATGGGTGCGCGTCCACGAGCGGCCGCTCTTCCGCGCCTCGGCCGGCGTCCGCTTCGACGGCCTGGCGGCGGCGGCTCGTGCCGCGCGCGACCTGGCGCAGTCCGGCCTTCACCCCTCCAACTGCCGGGTGCTCGACCCGGCCGAGGCCGAGCTGACGGGCGCGCTGCCGGACGGCGGCGCGCTGCTCGTGCTGGGCTTCGAGTCGGCGGACCATCCGCTCGACGCCTGGCTCGAGCGCGCGCTCGAGTGCTGCGGGGACCATGGCGGCGCCCCGCACGGCGAGCCGACCCTGCGGGGGCCCGAGGGCGGCGAGGCGGGGCGAGGGAGCCGTGGCGAGGCGGAGGGCGCGTGGCGCGACACGTTCCTGCAGGCCCCTTACCTGCGCGACACGATGGTCGCCGCGGGCGTGATCGCCGAGACGTTCGAGACGGCGATCACGTGGGATCGCTTCGAGGGCTTCGTCGCCGCGGTGCGGGAGGCGGTCGAGCGGGCGGTCACCGAGGTCTGCGGCGCCGGTCGCGTCACATGCCGCCTGACGCACCTCTATCCGGACGGCGCGGCGCCCTACTTCACCGTGCTCGCACCGGCGCGGCGCGGATCGGAGCTCGAGCAGTGGGCGGAGGTCAAGCACGCGGCCTCCGAGGCCCTTCTCGCCGCGGGCGGGACGATCACGCACCACCACGCCGTCGGGCGCGACCATCGCCCGTGGTACGACCGTCAGCGGCCGGAGCCCTTCGCGGCCGCTCTGCGGGCGGCGAAGCGCGAGCTCGATTCCGGTGCGATCCTCAACCCCGGCGTGCTGGTGGATCCGTGAGCGAGGGCAAGCGCAAGCGCGAGCTGGCGCGCGCCGACCGCGTGCTGCCCGGCGTCTGGCGGCTGCGCCTGCCGCTCCCCTGGCTCGGCGTCCCGCACGTCAACGCCTACGCGATCACGGCCGGCAGCGGCGTCGTGCTGTTCGACACAGGGATGCACGAGCCGGGCTCGTTCGGGCAGCTCGAGCGGGCGCTCGACCAGGCGGGGCTCGGCATCGAGCACATCAAGCTGGTGGTGTGCACCCACGCGCACTCCGATCACTACGGGCTCGCGGCTCCGATCTGCGAGGCGGCCGGGTGCGAGCTCTGGATGCACCCGAACCACGGGCACATGACCGCCGTCGCCTCGGACCCTGAGAAGGCATTCGACCGCCGGATCGAGGTCGCGCGCCAGAGCGGCGTCCCGATGGCCGCGCTCGAGCGCTACCGCGAGGAGAACAAGGGCCTCCAGCCGGGCATCGCGGGCGTCAGGCTGCCCGATCGCGATCTCGTTCCCGGCGTGGAGATCGAGACCGACCTCGGCAGCTGGCAGGTCCACGAGACACCCGGCCACGCTCCGTCGCACGTCGTCCTGCACCAGCCCGAGCGGCGCCTGCTGATCTCGGGCGACCACGTCCTCGGCCGGCCCTCGCTCTACTTCGACTACGGCTACACGCCCGACCCCGTCGGCGAGTACCTGACGAGCCTCGAGCGGGTCCGCAGCCTCGAGGTCGATCTGATCCTCGCCGGCCACGGCCGCCCGGCGCGTGACATGGAGGGCCACATCGACGCGCATCTCGACCTCGTCGACGCGGCGCTCGAGCGTGTCCGCGAAGCGCTCTCCGACGGACCGCACACCGCCTTCGAGATCGTCGGCGCAGGCCTCGGCTTCAAGCACGTCCCGCGCGCCGCGATGAGCTGGGCGATGTCCCTCACCCTCTCCTACCTCCGCCGCCTGGAGGTCCTCGGCGAGGTCGAGCGGGTCGAGGGCTCGGACCCCGAGCGCTGGCGCCTGATCGAGCGACCCTGAGCACCTGAGCCCGTGCGGGCTCGATCCTCACGGCGGGCGGATCGTCAGACGGGCTGCTTGGCCCGCGTCCACGGCTGCGCGGCGCGCAGCGCGGCGAGGATCGCCCGCGTCGCCGGGGAGCGGTTGAGCGTGTAGAAGTGAATTCCCGGCGCTCCGCGCGCCAGCAGATCGACGCACTGGAGCGTCGCGTAGGCGACGCCGAGGTCCTGGAGCGCCTGGGGGTCGTCCTCGCGGGCCTCGAGCTGGGCCTCGTAGGCCTCGGGGATCTCCGACTTGCAGAGCTCGGCGATCCGCTTGATGTTGCGCAGGTTCGTCACCGGCATCACGCCGGGGATGATCGGCACCGTGACGCCCGCCTCGCGGGCACACGCGACGAAGTCGAAGTAGTGCTCGTTGTCGAAGAGCAGCTGGGTGATCAGGAAGCTCGCGCCGGCGTCCTGCTTGGCCTTCAGGAACTGGATGTCGGACTCGGCGCTCGCGGCCTGTGGATGGACCTCGGGGAACGCGGCCGCGCCGATGCCGAACCCGTAGTGCTCGTTGAGCAGCTCGATCAGCTCGGTGGAGTAGAGGAGCCCGCCCTCGGTCTGGACCCACTCCTCCTGGCCGGCGGGCGGGTCGCCACGCAGCGCCAGCACGTTCTCCACTCCGGCGGCGGCGATCTCGTCGAGCGTCGCGCGCAGCTCCTCGACGGTCGCTCCGACGCAGGTGAAGTGCGCCATCGCCTCGATGCCGAGGTCCTGCTTGATCCACTTGACGATGTCGATCGTCGTGTCGCGCGTCGAGCCCAGGGCGCCATAGGTGACGGACACGAAGTCCGGCTCGTCACCGCTGAGCGCGTCGAGCGTCGCGCGCAGGTTCGTCAGCCCCTCGTCGGTCTTCGGCGGGAAGAACTCGAACGAGAAGACGGGTCGCCGTTCGGCCAGTAGGTGGTCGATTCGCATCCCGGGAAGGGTAGTCACTGGCGCGCTTCGCCAACCGGATGGCAACGAAGCCTGCGAGTCCGAGATGGCGGCGGCCGCGCCGCCTCCTACTTCTGCGTCTCGGCGTCCGGTGCGACGATCGCAAGGCCGGTGGCGACCGTCTTGCGGCCGCCGACGGTGTACTCGACGTCGACGGAGTCGTTGCGGCCGTAGGTGCCGAACAGCGCGAGGAACATCGCGGTCCAGCGCCAGAAGCCGACCCGCTCCTTCACGAGCGAGCGGGAGAACAGGAGCTCGCCGTCGCCCAGCTCGTAGTCGCTTCCCTCGTCTTGAGGCACGCCGTTGACGAAGACGCGCAGCGGCGGCTTCGCGCCGGTCGGCAGGGGGACTCGCCACAGCTCGCTCATCGGACGTCGGTTATAGCGCGAGCGCCCTGCGCAGGGCCTGGCCGGAGGTCTCGCCGCGCCGCTGCTTCACCAGCGTGCGCCGAAAGCGCCCCGTGTACGCCTCGCTCGAGCCGTCGCCGCGCACGTCGATGCCGCCGCGCAGCCCGCCCGGGCCCCGCAGCTCGACTCGGCCGACGACCTGCTGGACGGGCTCGAAGCGGCGGACGAGCCGCCCTCCCGTGGCGCGCGTGTGGGCGGTCTGCTCCAGCTCCCGCAGCTCGCGCTCGATCGCGGCGATCGCCTGACCGGAGTGCTCGTAGCGCTCTCGCTCCACCTTCCCTCCGACGCGCACGGTGACCTGGCAGCCCTTCATCGGCCAAGCGTATTCCGACATTCACCAGAGGTTCACCCAGCCGCCGCCGGCGCGGCTATGTTGCGACCGGATGGGCGAAGACGAGATCCCACAGCCGTCCGCGCCGCCGGCGGGCCCGATGCGCCCCGCCGACGCCGTCGCGGGGATGGAGATCCACGCTCCGACCCGCGGCAACCGCAAGCTCGAGACCCTGATCGACGCGGCCAACGCGGACGAGGGCATCAAGGCGCGCTGGTACATGCAGCAGGTCTTCGCCAACCGGCTGGACATGTCAGACCACTCGTGGGTGCACGTCCAGATCGTGCTCAACATCGCCCTGCGCCTGTTCCGGCTGCTGGCCAAGCGCGGCGTCGAGCCGGCGATGGTCACCGATCACCTGATGCGCGAGCGCGACGCCGAGGTCGTGATCGCCGCGGCGTGCCTGTTCCACGACACGGGGATGTCGATCCACCGCACCGATCACGAGGCGTACAGCCTCTTCCTCGCGTCCCAGGCGCTGCCGGAGCTGCTCGCCGGCGCCTACCGCGAGCCGGAGCGCTCGGTGGTGGTCGCCGAGGCGCTCCACGCGATCATCGGCCACCGCCGCCGCGGCGACCCGATGACGATCGAGGCCGGCATCGTCCGCGTGGCCGACGCGCTCGACCTCGCCCAGGGCCGCTCGCGGGTCCCGTTCGAGAATCGCCGCCCGAACATTCACTCACTCTCGGCGGCCGCGATCGACAGCGTCGAGATCAAGCCCGGCGAGCAGCGCGCCGTGACGATCGAGATCGCGATGAACAACTCGGCGGGCATCTTCCAGGTCGACGAGCTGCTGGCGACCAAGCTGCGCGGCTCCGGTCTGGAGGAGCACGTCGAGGTGGTCGCCCGCATCGACGCCGAGCACGAGAAGCGCCTGCTGCCGGTGTTCCGGATCTAGCGCTGGTCGAACTGGGCGTAGTCGACCGTGCGCGGCCCGGTGTAGATCTGGCGCGGACGCGCGATCTTCGTCTCGTCGTCCTCCAGCATCTCCTTCCACTGGGCGAGCCAGCCGGCCGTGCGGGGGATCGCGAACATCACCGTGAACATGTCGGTGGGGATGTTCATCGCCTCGTAGATCAGGCCCGAGTAGAAGTCGACGTTCGGGTAGAGCTTGCGCGAGGTGAAGTACTCGTCGTCGAGCGCGCGCTTCTCGAGCTCTACGGCGATCTCGACCTTCGGGTTGTCCACGCCGAGCACGTCGAGCACCTCGTCGACGTGCTTCTTGATGATCTGGGCGCGCGGGTCGAAGTTCTTGTAGACCCGGTGGCCGAAGCCCATCAGCTTCTCCTTGCGGTCCTTCACGCCCTGGAGGAAGCCGGGGATGTTGTCCACCGTGCCGATCCGGTCGAGCATCCGCAGCACGGCCTCGTTGGCGCCGCCGTGCAGCGGGCCGTAGAGCGCGGAGATGCCGGCGGCGACCGCCGAGTAGGGGTCCACCTGTGACGAGCCGACCGAGCGCACCGCGCTCGTGGAGCAGTTCTGCTCGTGGTCGGCGTGGAGGATCCAGAGCACGTCGAGCGCGCGCTCGAGCCGCGGGTCGGGCTCGTACTTTGGCTCGTTGATGCGATAGAGCATCGAGAGGAAGTTGCCCGTGTACCAGAGGTCGTTGTCCGGATAGACGTAGGGCAGCCCGAGGCTGTGGCGGTACGAGAAGGCGGCCAGCGTCGGCATCTTGGCGATCAGGCGCACGATCGCCATGTAGCGCTCGGTCGGGTCGTCGAGGTTCTTCGAGGCGGGGTAGAAGGTCGAGAGGGCGCCGACGGTGGAGAGGAGCATCGCCATCGGGTGGGCGTCGTAGCGGAAGCCCTCGAGCGACTTCTTGATGTCCTCGTGGACGTAGGTGTGGTGGGTGATCGAGTAGATCCAGTAGTCGAGCGCCTCCTTGGTGGGCAGCTCGCCGTGGACCAGCAGGTAGGAGACCTCGAGGTAGCTCGAGTGCTCGCAGAGCTGCTCGATCGGGATGCCGCGGTACTCGAGCACGCCGGCATCGCCGTCGATGTAGGTGATCGAGCTGCGACAGGCGGCGGTGTTGGTGAACGCCGGGTCGTAGGTCATCAGCCCGAAGTCGTCCTCGCCGGTCTTCATCTGGCGGAAGTCCATCGCCCGCACGGTGCCGTCGGTGATCGGCACCTCGTAGGTCTGGCCGGTGCGGTTGTCGGTGACCGTCAGCGTCTCGTTCGCGACGGCTACGCCACCGTTGTCACCCTCTTGCGTCTGCTGATCGGCCATCTCGCTCTCCTGTTACCTGGTCCGGGTTGGGGCGCTCCCGCCCTGACGGTAGCGCGCTCGGCGCCTCAACGGCCGAAGAGCCTGCCGCGCAGGCCGCTGCCCTTGTACGGCGGCAGCTGCGCCGCCTGCTCCGCGCTGATCGTCAGCGTCACCGCCCGCTCGGCCGTGCGCGCCACCTCGGGCGCATCGACGAACACCTGCTCGCCGCTCTCCCGGGCCAGCACGATCCCGTCGAAGATGTGCTCGCGCTCGTTGTCGAGCACCTTGAACACCGTGCCCAGCTGAATCTCGTCGGCGCTGTAGACGGGGATGCCCGTGGGCAGCGCCGTGTAGCTGATCGCGTGGCCGTCGTCGATCGGCACGGCGCGGATCAGACGGGGAGGACCAAGGCGGCCTCTTCGTGGCCCTCGGTCTCCTCGTGCTCCTCCTCGTTCATCGCCCCGATGATGGCCGCGCTGACCGCTCCCACCACGAGGACGATCGAGATCAGGGCGACGAGGCGCTCACCAAGCGCTGACGTCGGGAAGTCCTTGCGGACGACGCCGAGCAGGGACACGAGCAGCGCCCAGCCGGCCAGAACACCGCCCACCACGTAGAAGACCTCCATCGCGCGGAAACCTAACAGGCCGCCCCGCGGCGAGCCGAGATGCCGCGCTCAGCGGCCGTGGCGGGTGAGCCGGCGGCCGTCGGCTCCGCGCACGCGGCGAGGAGCGCCGAGGGGGTGGACGCCGTGCGGACCGCGGCCACGAGGGCTCGAAGGCAGTGGCTTGGGTCCGGTGTCGGCCTCCTTGAGGCTGCCGCCACCGTCCTCTCCGCTGGACGGCTCGGGCTCCTTGACCGCCCACCAGATCAGCACCAGGGCAGCGACGATCGGGATCTTCAACACCAGGAACATCCAGATGAAGGTGGTGATCTCCACCAGTCGAGGGTACCCGGGCGGGGCGCCCTTGAACAGGGGCTCTCTAGGCGGTGGTGGGTGCTTCGAGCGCGGTGATCTGGCGGAACTCCTCGAAGCGCGCCTCGATCTCGTCGCGCTCGAGCCGCGCGACGCGCTCGGTGCCGAACTCCTCGACGTTGAATGAGGCGAGCGCGGAGCCGTAGGTCATCGCCCTGCGCAGCGTCGCCTCGTCGGTCCAATCGTCCTGCGAGGAGAGGTAGCCGAGGAACCCGCCCGCGAAGGAGTCGCCGGCGCCGGTCGGGTCGATCACGGTCTCGAGCGGGAAGGCGGGGAGCGCGAAGAAGCCGTTCTCGGTGAAGAGCGCCGCGCCGTACTCGCCCTGCTTGGCGACCACGACCTTGGGGCCCATCTCCATCACCGCGCGAGCGGCGCGGACGAGGTTCGGCTGCTCGGTCAGCTGGCGGATCTCGGCGTCGTTGAGGAACACGAGGTCCACTCCGGAGATCGTCTCGGCGAGCGAGTCGCGTGCGATCTCGATCCAGAGGTTCATCGAGTCGAGCCCGGCCCAGCGCACGTTCTCGCACTGCCCGCGCACCCCGCGCTGGAGGTCGGGCTGGATGTTGGCGAGGAAGAGATGGTCGGCCGCGCGCGAGGCCTCGGACAGCTTCGGCTCGAAGTCGCCGAAGACGTTCAGCTGCGTGTCGTCGGTGTGGGCCTGGTTGAAGTCGTACTCGTAGTGGCCGCGCCAGAAGAACGTCTGGCCACCCTCGACGCGCTCGATGTCGTCGGTGTTGACGCCGCGGCCGTGCAGCACGGCGTACTCGGC
The DNA here is from genome assembly GCA_963715445.1 of uncultured Solirubrobacterales bacterium. Lineage (GTDB taxonomy): Bacteria > Actinomycetota > Thermoleophilia > Solirubrobacterales > Thermoleophilaceae > JAAYBF01. Next base: position 1,034,645 of record OY970240.1, on the reverse strand, counting down.
GTCGCCGAAGTCGTCGCCGACCGGGCCCACCACGCGCACGTCCGTGAAGAAGCTCGCGGCGAGCGAGAAGTGCACGGCGGAGCCTCCGAGCATGCGCTCGCGCTCTCCGAAAGGGGTCTTGACCGCGTCGAAGGCGATCGATCCGACTACTACGAGGCTCATAGGGCGCGGAAGGGTACCCCTTGACGGTCGTAGAGGGCTGGTCGGGATAGCCTGCCCGCGATGCGCGCCGTACAGGTCAGGGAGTTCGGAGGCCCAGAGGTTCTCCAGGTCGCCGAGCTGCCCGTGCCCGAGCCCGGCGAGGGCGAGCTGCTGATCCGGGTGGGTCGCGCGGGGCTCAACTTCGGCGACACCCACCAGCGGCGCAACCAGTACATCGCCAAGCGCGAGCTGCCCGTGGTGCTCGGCGGCGAGGTGGCCGGCGTGGTCGCGCAGCCGGCGGGCGGGTTCGCCGAGGGAGAGCGCGTGGTCGCGCTCCTGCGGACGGGCGGCTACGCCGAGTACGCGGCGGCTCCGGCGGCGCGGACCTTCCGCATCCCCGAGGGCCTGTCCGACGATCACGCGCTCGCGCTGCTGATCCAGGGCCTCACCGCGTGGCACCTCTGGCGCACGTCGGCGCACCTCGCCAAGGGCGAGAGCGTCGTGATCCATTCGGCGGCGGGCGGTGTCGGCTCGCTGCTCACCCAGCTCGCGAAGCCGATGGGGGCCGGCCGGGTGATCGCCACCGCGGGCTCGCCGGAGCGGCGAGCCGAGGCGCTGGAGCTCGGCGCCGACGTGGCCGTCGACCCGGAGGCGGACGACCTGGCCGCCGCGCTGAAGGAGGCCAACGGAGGGGAGCCGGTCGACGTCGTGCTCGACGCGGCGGGCGGGCGGATCTTCGAGCAGAGCCTCGCCGCGCTGGCGCCGTTCGGGCGGATCGTCGCCTACGGCAACTCCACGCGCGAGAAGGTCGCGGTCACCAACGGTGAGCTGCTCAAGTCCAGCCGCGCCGTCGTCGGCTTCTGGCTGATGCACCTGCTCGATCGCCGCGAGATGCTCGAGCAGCCGCTGGCCGACCTCTTCGCCCGCGCCGCCCGCGGCGAGCTCCGGCCGCGCGTGGGAGGCACCTATCCGCTCGCCGACGCCGCTCGCGCGCACGAGGACCTCGAGGCCCGGCGCACGACCGGCAAGCTGACCCTCGACCCCTGGCAGTGACACGACGGGCCAAGCGGTAGCGGCCTCGGGTCGCGCGAGCCCCGGCTGAGCGCGCGCCGTCAGTAGTCTCAACCTCCGTATGACTACCTTCGCTGACCTGGGCCTGTCGCCCAGCCTGCTCGAGGCGCTCGAGCACCTTGGCTACAAAGAGCCGACTCCCATCCAGCAGGAGACGATCCCGCTGCTCCTCCAGGGCCGCGACGTGATCGGCCAGGCGCAGACCGGCACCGGCAAGACCGCCGCCTTCGGCCTCCCGCTGCTGGACTACATCGACACGGCCGACGCCGAGGTGCAGGCGCTCGTGCTGACGCCCACCCGCGAGCTCTGCATCCAGGTGACCCAGGCGCTGCGCGCTTATGGCAAGGAGCGCGGCATCGACGTGGTGGCCGTCTTCGGCGGCGCCCCGATCAAGGACCAGGCCTCACGCCTGAAGAACGAGGCGCAGGTCGTCGTCGGCACCGTCGGCCGCGTGATGGACATGATCCGGCGCCACTACCTCTTCCTCGACTCGGCGCGCTACGTGGTGCTCGACGAGGCCGACGAGATGCTCGACCTCGGCTTCTTCGAGGACGTCGACGAGATCCTCGCGCGCTGTCCCTCCGGGCGCCAGACGGCGCTCTTCTCGGCGACCATGCCGCCGCCGATCAAGAAGCTCGCCGAGAAGCGGATGTACGACCCGGTGACGATCAAGGTCAAGGCGGCGCAGCTGACGATCGACACCGTGGCCCAGTACTACCTCGAGGTGTCCGACAAGGACAAGCCGGACCGTCTCGCCGAGGTGCTGAAGGCCGAGCGGCCGGAGCAGGCGATCATCTTCGCTCGCACCAAGATCGGTGTCGACCGCCTCGCGCGCCGCCTCGGCGACAAGGGGCTGCGCGTCAAGACGCTGCACGGCGACATGTCCCAGGGCGCGCGCGACGGCGTGATGATCGCCTTCAAGGGCGGTCGCGAGAAGCTGCTCGTGGCGACCGACGTCGCCGCTCGCGGGCTCGACATCACCGGCGTCTCGCACGTCGTGAACTACGACATCCCGAACTCCCCCGACATCTACGTGCACCGCATCGGCCGCACCGGCCGCGCCGGTGAGACGGGCCGCGCGATCACGATGATCACGTCGAAGCAGCGCCCCGACCTGGAGGCCATCGAGCGCCACGCCAAGACCGAGATTCCGGAGTGGACCGGTCCCAACGGCAGCTCGGGGCCCGCGCGGCGAACCCGTTCCGAGCGGGAGTCCGATCGCCCAGCCGCCGAGCCCGCGCCGACCTCCGAGGTGGAGCAGGCGGTGCCGAGCCCAGAGGACGAGCGTCCGCCCGAGGCCGCCGAGCCGACGCTTCCCGCGGAGGCGACCGAGCCGCAGACCTCGGAGGACGAGCGCCCGCAGCCGCGGCGTCCCCGCCACACGAAGCCCCGTCAGCCCGAGGGCAAGGCGGCGAAGCTGTTCCTCGCCGCCGGACGCAAGCACGGCTTCGAGCCGGCCGACGTGGTCTCGGCGATCGTGGACAACTGCCAGCTGGACGGCGAGGACGTGCGCAACGTGCGCCTGCTGGAGCGGTTCAGCTTCGTGGACGTACCCGCCGAGCGGGCTGAAGAGGTGGTCGAGAAGGTGAATGGCAACGAGGTCCGGGGCGTGGTGCTTCGGCTGGAGGTGGCGAAACGATGAGCCAGGCGACCCTGCACACCAACCACGGCCAGATCGTGGTCGACTTCTTCGACGGCGATGCGCCGAAGACCGTCGAGAACTTCCGCAAGCTCGCGGGCGACGGCTTCTACGACGGCCTGTCGTTCCACCGCATCATCAAGGACTTCATGATCCAGGGCGGCTGTCCTGAGGGCACCGGCACCGGCGGCCCCGGCTACACGTTCGAGGACGAGTTCAACGACCACAAGGTCGCCCGCGGCGCCCTGGCAATGGCGAACGCCGGGCCCAACACCAACGGCAGCCAGTTCTTCATCGTCACGATCGGCGAGGCGGGGTGGCTCGACGGCAAGCACACCGTGTTTGGCGAGGTGACCTCCGGGATGGACGTCGTCGATGCGATCGAGGGCGTGCAGACCGGCCCGGGCGATCAGCCGGACGAGCCGGTGATCATCGAGCGCGTCGAGCTCTCCGCCAGCTAGGGAGAGATTGCCGCAGGCCGCCGCCAGGTGTAGGCGGAGCGGGTAGGCGGGCCTAGCGCAGCGGCAGGCCCAGCAGGCGCTCGAGCTCCGGCAGGGTGCCCTCGGCGCCGCGGTGGAGCACCGCCGTCATGCCCACGGCCTCGGCGCCCGTGCAGTTCTCGCGCAGGTCGTCGACGAAGACGCAGTCGCCGGCCGGGACGCCGATCCGCTCGGCGCCGAGCCTGAAGATCTCCGGCTGCGGCTTGTGGAGCCCGACCTCGCCGGAGATCACCACGCCGTCGAACAGCTCCTCGAACTGCGAGCGGTCGTAGATGTCGGTGCCCACCGAGTTGGACAAGAGCCCGGTGCGGATGCCGCCCACGCGGGCGAGGCGCACCGCCTCGACCATCTCGGGGTCGGGCTTGATGCCGGCGAAGATGCGGCCCATCAGGCCATCGCTCTCCGCCACGCCCAGCAGCAGGCCGAGGTGGCGGCCGAACTCCCCGGCCTCGATCTCGCCCGTCTCCAGCCGCCGCAGCTCGGCGCGCGTCTCGGGGCTCGATCGCAGCAGGTCGACGAAGGCGCTCTCGGCCAGGCCCTCCTCGCGGCAGAACGCCCGGAAGGAGTCGAAGACGTTGGTGGTGAGGACCCCGCCGAAATCGACGAGCAGGCCCTTCACCGGCCGGCCCGGGCGATCTCCAGCGCCTTCTCGGCCAGCGCCGGCACTCCCTCGTCGAAGACGGCCAGGAAGCTGTCATCGCTCGCGCCCGCGAGGAAGCGCTTGTAGTTGCCCTCCATGAAGACGGCGGCCTTCCAGAGGGCGAGCGCCTGGTACCAGTGCAGGGCGCCCACAGAGCGGCCCGAGCGCTCCTCGTAGCGGGAGACGATCTCCTCGCGGGAGGGGAACCCCTCGCGCCGGGTGACGGAGGAGAGGGCGCTGAACATCGTGTCGTCGGGGTCCTCGCGGGCGACCCAGGTGACCGTCAGGTAGCCGAGGTCGGCGAGCGGGTCGCCGATCGTGGCGAGCTCCCAGTCGAACACCGCCACCAGATGGGCGGGCGGCTCGTTGCCGAGCATCGCGTTGCCGAGCCGGTAGTCGCCGTGGACGATCGTCGCCTGAGGCGACTCGGGCATGTTCGCGGCCAGCCACTCGCCGACCTCCGCCACGACGGGCAGCTCGCGCGTCTTGTTGTGCTCCCACAGCCCGCCGAAGCGCCGCAGCTGGCGCTCGAGGTAGCCGGTCGGCTTGCCGAACCCCTCGAGGCCCGCGGCGCGCCAGTCGACCGCGTGGATCTCCACCAGCGCGTCGATCAGCTCCCGGCCGATGCCCTCGCGCTCCTCGGCGGTGTCGAGCAGCGGGGGGATCGAATCCGTGATCACCGTGCCGGCGATCTCCTCCATCACGTAGAACGGCACGCCGAGCACCGACTCGTCGGCGCAGGCGGCGAGCACCCGCGGCACTCGCGCCTCGGTGCCGGCCAGCGCTGCGAGCAGGCGCTCCTCGCGCAGGACGTCGTGCGCCGAGGGCGGCAGCGGGGGGCGGGGCGGGCGGCGCAGCACGAAGCGCTCTTCGCCGCGCCGCACGAGGTAGGTGATGTTCGAGTGGCCGTCCCCGATGCGCTCGGCCTCGATGGGGCCGGAGCCCAGCCCGTGCGCGTCCAGGAACTCAGCCAGCGGCTCCCGCACCAGCAGGGGGGCGAGCTCCTGCTGCTCCGCCTGCTCCGGGGTGTCGACGATCTCGAGCGCAGTCATGGCGCCGGATCCTCCCAGACGACCGCCGGCTCCAGAGAACCACACATTCTCAATTGACTTGCTAGGGTTCCCGATTCTGTAAAGTCCACAAACCTGACGGGAATAAGGGGTTATGACAAGGATTCGAATCACAACGCTCATCGCCGCACTGCTTGCGCTCACCGCGCTGGTGGTCGCCGGCTGCGGTGGAGGCTCGTCCGACGAGGTTGGCGCGGCGGCAGACTCTGGTGACGAGGGCGACGTCAAGCTCTCGCTCGTCGCCTACGCGGTGCCGAAGGTCGGCTTCGACAAGGTGATCCCGCTCTTCCAGAAGACGCCGGAGGGTGAGGGCGTGGTCTTCAGCCAGTCCTACGGCGCCTCGGGCGATCAGTCGCGCAAGGTCGAGAGCGGCCTCGAGACGGATGTCGTCAACTTCTCCGTCGAGCCCGACGTGACGCGCCTGGTGGATGCCGGTCTCGTCGAGTCGGACTGGAACGCCGGCGAGCACAAGGGGATCCCGTTCGGGTCTGTCGTGACGATCGTCGTGCGCAAGGGGAACCCCAAGGGCATCAAGACCTGGGACGACCTGCTCAAGCCCGGCATCGAGATCGTGACCCCGAACCCGTTCAGCTCGGGATCGGCCAAGTGGAACCTGCTGGCCCCGTACTCCGAGAAGAGCGAGGGCGGCAAGAACCCGGAGGCCGGCCTGGCGTACCTGGATCAGCTGATCTCGGACCACGTCAAGGTGCAGCCGAAGTCCGGCCGCGAGGCGACCGAGACGTTCCTGCAGGGAACCGGCGACGTGCTGCTGAGCTACGAGAACGAGGCGATCTTCGCCGAGCGTCAGGGTGAGGACGTCGAGCACGTAACCCCCGACACGACGTTCAAGATCGAGAACCCGGTCGCTGTGACCAACACGAGCAAGCACGCCGAGGAGGCGCAGGCGTTCGTGGACTTCCTCTACACGCCCGAGGGCCAGCGGGCCTGGGCGGAGGCCGGCTTCCGGCCGGTCGACGAGACGGTGGCGAAGGACTTCGCCTCCGACTTCCCGGACCCGGGGACGCTCTACACGATCACCGACCTCGGCGGTTGGGGCAAGGTCAACGAGGAGCTCTTCGAGCCCGAGACCGGTTCGGTGGCCAAGATCTACGACGAGGCCACCAACTAGCGCTACGTGACGTCCGTTGCACATGCAGAAGAGAGCGGCGCCCGCACACGCGGGCGTCGCCGGCTGAAGGCCGGTGGCGTCGGGCCCTTGGGGCTCGGCGTCACCGTGCTGTGGTTGAGCCTGATCGTCCTGCTGCCCCTGGCGGCGTTGACGGTCGAGTCGCTCGACGGAGGGGTCGGGGGCATATGGGACGCGATCAGCGCCCCGGCGGCCCGGGCCTCGCTGCTCCTGACCATCACGATCTCGGCGATCGTCGCCCTGATCAACGTCGTCGCCGGCACGCTGATCGCATGGGTGCTGGTGCGTGACGACTTCCGCGGCAAGTCGCTGGTCAACGCCGTCATCGACCTCCCGTTCGCACTGCCCACGATCGTCGCCAGCATCGTGCTGCTGTCGCTCTACGGCCCCAACAGCCCGATCGGGGTGCATCTCAACGCGACCCGGCCGGCGCTCGTGCTCGCGCTCCTGTTCGTGACGCTGCCGTTCGTCGTGCGGTCGGTGCAGCCGGTCCTGATCGAGATCGATCGCGAGGCCGAGCAGGCGGCCGCGTCGCTGGGCGCAGGCAACTGGAGCATCTTCCGCCGCGTCGTCCTGCCGGCGCTGATCCCGGCGCTGCTGAGCGGCGCGGGGCTCGCGTTCGCGCGGGCGATCGGCGAGTTCGGCTCGGTCGTGCTGATCGGCGGAGGCATCCCGTACGAGACCGAGGTCGCCTCCCAGTACATCGCCAAGCAGATCGAGATCGACCGCCCGGTCACCGCGGCGGCCGTATCGGTGACGCTGCTCCTGATCTCGTTCGCCGTCCTGTTCGCGCTGCGCCTGCTGGCCGCGCGCGCCCAGCGCCACGAGGCGAGCTGACCCGATGCTGATCAGCGTCCGCTCCCGCATCACCCTGCGCGTCCTCGCCCTCGGCTACCTGTTCCTGCTCGTGATGGTGCCCCTGGGGATGATCCTCTTCCGCACCTTCGAGGACGGCTTCGTCGCCTTCTGGGAGCAGGTCACGACACCGGCGAGCATCTCTGCGATCCAGCTCTCGCTGACGATCGTCGCGATCGTGGTGCCGCTGAACGTGATCTTCGGCCTCGTGACGGCTCTCGCCCTGGCGCGCGGGCGGTTCCGGGGGCGCAAGCTGCTCGAGGCGGTGGTCGACCTGCCGTTCGCGGTGTCTCCGGTGGTGGTCGGCGTCTCGCTGATCCTGCTCTGGGGCGTGGGCGGGTGGTTCGGCGGCCTCGCCGAGTCGGGCATCCGGGTGATCTTCTCGCTGCCCGGGATGGTGCTCGCGACGATCTTCGTGACGCTGCCGTTCGTGGTGCGCGAGGTCGAGCCGGTGCTGCACGAGATCGGCGACGACCAGGAGCAGGCGGCCGCGACACTCGGCGCCTCGCGGATGCAGACCTTCTGGAGGATCACCCTGCCGTCGATCCGCTGGGGCCTCGTGTACGGGGTCGTGCTGACCGTTGCCCGCTCGCTCGGGGAGTTCGGCGCGCTGATCGTCGTCTCGGGGGCCGTGTCCGGCGAGTCCCAGACGCTTACGCTGCTCGTGCACGCGCGCTACATCGATGACCACAACACCTTCGGCGCCTACGGCGCGTCCACCGTCCTGATGGGCCTGGCGGTGCTGACCCTGCTGCTGATGACCATCGTGAACCGAAAGCGAGTGACCGAATGATCACCGTCAACGCTGTATCGAAGAGGTTCGGCGACTTCGCCGCCCTCGACGACGTCTCACTCAGCGTTCCCGACGGCTCGCTGACCGCCCTGCTGGGGCCCAGCGGCTCCGGCAAGTCGACCCTGCTGCGCGTGATCGCAGGCCTGGAGGACCCCGATTCAGGCACCGTCAAGATCGGCGAGGAGGACGTCACCGGCATCGCTCCTCAGCAGCGCAACATCGGCTTCGTCTTCCAGCACTACGCGGCGTTCAAGCACATGACCGTGTACGACAACGTGGCCTTCGGCCTCTCGATCCGCAAGCGCCCGAAGGACGAGATCGAGTCGCGCGTGAGCGAGCTGCTGGGGATCGTCGGCCTGTCCGGCCTCCAGAGGCGCTACCCGTCACAGCTCTCGGGCGGCCAGCGCCAGCGCATGGCGCTCGCGCGCGCACTGGCGGTCGAGCCGCGCGTGCTGCTGCTCGACGAGCCCTTCGGCGCGCTGGACGCCACGGTGCGCAAGGAGCTGCGCATCTGGCTGCGCCGGCTGCACGACGAGGTCCACGTCACGACGATCGTCGTGACGCACGACCAGGAGGAGGCGATGGACGTCGCCGAGCAGATCGTCGTGATGAACCACGGCAAGATCGAGCAGACCGGCACCCCTCGTGATCTCTACGAGCACCCCGCCAACGAGTTCGTCATGGGCTTCGTCGGCGAGGTGAACCAGCTCGACGACCACCTGATCCGCCCGCACGACATCCAGATCCTGCTCGAGCCCGACGAGTCCACCCACGAGGGGCAGATCAACCGGGTCGTGCATCTGGGCTTCGAGGTGCGCGTCGAGCTCGTGCTCACCGACGGGCGCCGCCTCTCCGTTCAGACGACCCGTCAGGAAGTGCAGGAGCGGGAGCTCGAGGCGGGGCAGATCGTCTACCTCCGACCTGATCGCGACAGGCGGTTTGCTGCACAGGAAGGGCCGCCCACTGAGCGTGGAGAGGCGAGCTCTGCAAGGACGCAGTGAGCGCCGCCTGCCTCTGGCAGGCAGGTGAGCGAGGACGCCGCAGAGCGACGCCTAACCGCGCTCAGCGGCGTTGCCAGGCGCCAGGGTCGCGTGTAAGCGCGGCTACCTGCTTCGGCAGCTTGTGCTCGGCGATGTCGGCGAGCGTCACGTTCTCGAGCACATCGCGCATGCTCGCCCGCAGCGCTATCCACACGTCGCGGAGCGCCTCTGAGGCGCCGGCGTACTCGAGGTCCTCGGGCTTCTCGCCGCGCACGCTCGCCAGCGGGCCCTCGGTTGCCCGAATCACGTCGGCGACGCTCACGTCGGCGGCGGGCTGGGCGAGCCAGTAGCCGCCGTCGGGCCCGCGCCGGCTGTTGACGATGCCGGCGACGCGCAGCTCGACGAGGATGTTCTCGAGGAACTTCAGCGGGATCCCCTGGGCGTCGGCGATGCGCTCGCCCTTCAGCGGAGAGGTCGGGCCGCCGCCGCTCGCAGCCAGCTCGACCGCTGCCCGGACTGCGTAGTCGACCTTGGCGGAGACGCGCACGACGTCCATTCTCCACCACCCGGGGGTAGAACGTCACCCCGTGAGGGGCCGCGCCCAGGTGCGGGACGGGTCAGGAGATCTCGTCGACGTGGCGGATGTTCGCCACGTCGTCGTGCTCGTCGCTCGACGTGCCGCCGAGCCATGCGTCGAGGATCTCGCTGAGCAGCGCCGCGCTCGTGGTGCGCAGCGAGAGCGCCAGCACGTTCGCGTCGTTCCAGCGGCGGGCGCCGTCCGCGGTCTGGGCGTCGGTGCAGAGCGCCGCACGGACGCCCGAGACCTTGTTCGCGGCTATCGACGCGCCGGTGCCGGTCCAGCAGCACACGATCCCGCGCTCGGCACGGCCTTCGGCCACGTCCCTCGCCGCGGCCTCGCTGGCCCATGCCCAGCCTGCCCGCTCGCCCTCGGCGAGCGCGCCGTGCAGCAGAGGCATGTGCCCGCGGTCGCGCAGCTCCTCGACGACGATCTCGGCGACTCCTGTGCGTTCGTCTGCGGCAACGGAGATGTTCACGCTGCGAGGGTAACGCTCGCCGCCTCGCCTATCTAGCGGTCCCGGCAGGTCCGTAGGGTTGACGGCCGTGAAGCTCGTCACCTGGAACGTCAACTCGCTCAAGGTGCGGCTGCCGCGCGTGCTGGAGCTGCTCGAGCAGCACAGCCCGGACGTGGTGATGCTGCAGGAGACGAAGTGCGCACCCGAGGCCTTTCCGGAGGCCGAGCTCGAGGCCGCCGGCTACCGGGCCGTCCACCATAGCGGCGGTCGCTGGGCCGGCGTCGCTCTCCTCGCGCGCGAGGAGCTGACCGATGTCACGGCCGGCCTGGCCGGCGAGCCGGCGGTGGATGAGGCGCGCTGGATCGAGGCGACGGCTGCCGGTGTGCGCGTGGTGTCGGTGTACGTGCCGAACGGCCGTGAGCCCGACACCCCGACCTACGCCGACAAGCTGCGCTTCCTGGACGCGATGGCCGGCCGGATCGCCGAGCTGTCCTCCGAGCCGCTTGTCGTCGCGGGCGACTTCAACGTCTGCCCAACCGATCTCGACGTCTACGACCCGGCTGCTTTCGTGGGCGCCACTCACGTCACCCCGCCTGAGCGTGAGCGCTTCCGCGCGCTGCTCGCGGCTGGCACCGTGGACGCGTTTCGCGAGCTGCATCCCGGCGAGCCCGGCTTCACCTGGTGGGACTACCGCCAGGGCCACTTCCATCGCGGCTTCGGCCTGCGCATCGATGCGCATCTGGTCTCGCAGCCGCTCGCCGGCGAGATCGAGAGCTGTGGGATCGACCGTGACTTCCGCAAGGGCGTGAAGCCCTCGGACCACGCGCCGTTGCTGCTCGAGCTGGGCTGAACCGAGCCGGACAGCCAGGCTGAGCGTTCGGCGCTACTCGCCCTCGACAGGCGCGAGCTCGGGCCGCTTGGGGAGGATGCCGTCGCCGGAGGAGCGCCCGCGCAGGCGGCGGGAGATCCATGGAGCCATGTGCCGGACCGTCCAGGCAACCTCGCCCGCGAGGACTTGGGTTCGCGGCAGCGGCTCGACCGGCGGCAGCGGCGCCCAGGGATCCTCGTCGGGCTCGAGCCCGAGGGCCCGTGCTGTGGCACCCGCGATCCGCGCGTGGCCGGCCGCGCTGGCGTGCAGGCGGTCGTCCGACCACAGCCGGGCATCGACGATCCCGTCGCGTGCGACGTCCACCAGCAGGACACCGTGACGCTCGGCGATCACGCGCAGCGCCTCGTTGAAGATGCGCACCCGCCCACGGATCAGCCGCGCGGTCGGCATCACCGGCGTCGGATCGGGATAGGTCATGCCGACGACGGTGGCGCCGGTCTCGCGCAGGGCGGACATCATCGCTTCGACCTCCCCCAGGACATAGAGGAGATCGACCCGCGGGCGGAGGATGTCGTTCACCCCGGCTACGACCGTTGCGAGATCGGGCTGCAGCGCAAGCGCCGGCGCGAGCTGGGAAGCGCGGATCTGCCCAGCCTTCCGTCCGCGGACGGCGAGGTTCGCGTAGAGCAGGTCCGGGTTCTCGCGCGCGAGGCGTATCGCGAGACGGTCTGCGAAGCCGACGTAGCCGACTCCGTTGGGAGCCAGGTCATCGAGCCCCTCGGTGGTGCTGTCGCCCAGCGCGACGTAGCGGGAGAAAGCCATCGCAATGTTCTACAGGGCGCGGCCCCGAGTCAGCCCGGCGGCCTTGAGCGATCCGCGTCCCGCCTAGTCTTCAAAGCATGCCCGAGCTGCCAGAGGTCGAGATCGCCGCGCGCCGACTGACCGCCGCCGGGGCGGGCGCCGAGGTCGAGTCGGTGCTGACGCCGGGCATGGTGACCTTGAAGACCTTCGACCCGCCGGTCGAGGCGCTCGTCGGCCGGACGCTCGACGGCGTGACCCGGCGCGGGAAGCTCTTCCAGGTGCGCTTCGGCGACCTGGTGCTGCTGGTCCACCTGATGTCGGCGGGCCGCCTGCAGCTGTGGGACAGGCGGGCTTCGCTGCGCGACAAGGCCTCCCGGCTGCTCGTGCGCCTCGACGGCGAGCGCGAGTTGCGCCTGCGCGAGTTCGGAACCCAGCAGCGGGCGTGGGCGAAGCTGCTGCCGGCCGATTCCGTGGACGCGGAGGAGATGGTCGCCAAGCTCGGCCCCGAGGCGTGGCCCGCGCCCGCCCCGAAGGAGTTCGCCGCGCTGATCGCCCGGCCGCAACAGCTGCATCCCCTCCTGCGCGACCAGCGCGTGATCGCCGGCATCGGCCGCTCCTGGGTCGACGAGGTCCTCTGGACCGCGCGGCTCTCGCCCTTCAAGAAGGGCTCCGACCTCGAGCCGGAGGAGGTTGAACGCCTGCGCCTGGCGATCGACGAGCGCCTCGGCGGAGCGCTGGACCACTACGAGGAGGTGATCGGCGTGACCGTCCCGGACAAGCTGCCGATGCCGCTCGAGGTGCACCGCCGTCAGGGCGAGCCGTGCCCTCGCTGCGGCGCCGAGCTCGAGGCGATCCACTTCAAGGACTACGTGATCGCCTACTGCCCCAAGGAGCAGACGGGCGGGCGCGTGCTCAAGGACCGCCGCCTCTCGAAGCTGCTCAAGTAGCGCCGCGCACCAGCTGGAGCCCCGCGGAAAGCGGGCGCAGCTCCTCGTCGTCGCCGAGCGCGAGCCGGCGCAGCTCGCCCTCCGCATCGAGCGCGTAGGAGCCCATCGAGCGCAGCGGCGGCGAGTAGGCGTGCAGAGACACGGCGGGCTCGCCACGCGCGTGGGCGACCCGGTGGATCGCCGAAGGCGAGAAGCCGAGCGAGTCTCCAACGCGCAGCGTCCGCGCGAGCGGGGTGCCGAAGCGCAGCCGCTCCTCGCGCAACGCGCCCGAGACGACGGTCAACGCTCCGGCCGATCCGTCGTGATCGTGAAAGCCGGTGTCGTGGCCCTCCATCCAGCAGATCAGCCAGATCGTCAGGTGGTCGTCGGAGTGCAGCTGCTCGTAGGTGCGGCGGCTGCGGTCTCCGCGCACGAGCGGCGTCCAGATCTCCCGCTCGCTCGCGACGTCCGCCACGACGGCGGTGAGCTCCGGCAGCGTCAGGTCCTGCTGCGGCAGCGCGCCGGCCAGCTTCATGCGGCCTTCCCCTCCGGGATGTCGGCGAACAGTCGCTGCGCGGCAAGGCTGTAGGGAAGCCCCGGGCCGGAGGTGGAGACGATCCCCAGGGCACGCTCGAGCGACGGCTCGACGAGCGGGTGCGGCTCGACCACCGGGCGGTCCGAGCCGTAGACGAGCTGGTTCGGCCCCACGACGCGCGCCATCGCCCGCACGGCGCGCGGACCGTAGGAGGAGGTGTCGTAGAAGAGGTTGGTGTCGAGCGCGGCGGCTGACGGCCCGCCCCGTGCCTGGAGGCGCTCGAGGTGGAGGGGCGCCAGGCCGGCGAGCATCGCGAAGACGACGCGCAGCCGGGGGAGCTGCGTGCGGATCACCGCGAACGCGTGCCAGGCCCCGTTCATCTCGGCCACGTAGCGCGTCAGCGCGGGCAGCCATGCGGGGCCGCCGCCTGTCGCGGGCGGGGGCGACCACGGGTCCGGGCCGGGGTGGACGAACAGCACGCCGGATCGCTGCTCGAGCCGATCGAGCAGGGGCCCGCAGCGCGTGATCCCGTCTCCGCTCGCGAGCGCACCCGCGGGCAGCGAGATGCCTGCGGCGCCGTCGTTCAGCAGCCGATCGACCGAGGCCGCCGGGTCGTCGCTCCGAAGGGAGACGGCGCCCCAGTACCCGAAGCGATCGGGGAGCTCGCGTGCGCCGCGCTCCCAGGCGTCGAGCAGCTCCGCCCCGTCGTCCGGGGGTAGCGCCTCGATGCCCAGCACCGAGGAGAGCGAGATCAGCGCACGGTCGAGGAGATCGCTGTCGGCGCGGCGGGCGCGAGCGTCGGGGTCGTGCTCGGATATGTCGAGCGGAGAGGTGCGCTCGCCAGCGATCTCGAGCACCCACCCCGAGCGCCCACGCCGGATGCGCGGCACCGCACTGCGCCGCTCGAGGGCCTCCAGCAGTGGTTGAGGGAGGAGGTGCTGGTGGACGTCGATTCGCATCGCAGCCTCACCGTAGCAGATAGATAACTAAGTCGGTAGGGAATAGGGGATTTAGCCTCGGCGTATGCTCTCCCGCCGCTGTGGACCGTGATCGAGCACCCGAGAGGAGCCCATGAACGAAGGCGACAAGGCCCCAGGATTCGAGCTTCAGGACCAGGACGGCAAGCCGGTGAAGCTCTCCGACCACTCGGGCAAGAAGGTGGTCCTCTACTTCTACCCGCGCGCCGACACGCCCGGCTGCACCACCCAGGCCTGCGGCATCCGTGACCGCGGCGCCGAGTACGCGGAAGCCGGCGCGGTCGTGCTCGGCGTCTCGCCCGACGAGCCCGCGGCGCTGCGCAAATTCGCCGACAAGCAGCAGCTCGACTTCACCCTGCTCGGCGACCCCGACCACTCGGTCGCGGAGGCCTACGGCGTCTGGGTCGAGAAGTCCATGTACGGCAAGAAGTACATGGGCATGCAGCGCGCGACCTTCATCATCGACGGTGACGGGACGATCGCCAAGGTCTTCCCGAAGGTCTCCCCCAAGACCCACGACGACGTCGTGCTGAAGGCGCTGGGCGAGCTGAACGCGGCAGCCTGAGCGAGGCTCGCGGCGACCATCGTCCCGCCGCCGCTGTGGGCTACCGGCCGCTGCCCGGCCGGCAACACTCAAGGTAACTTGAGTCCGTGGACGTCCTGGTGCTGCTGCTGGCGGGAATCGCCACGGCGCTTGCCACGGGGCTCGGCGTCGTGCCGGTGTGGCTGCTGGGCGAGTCCGCCGAGCGGCTGCGGCCGGGCTTGTGGGGCGTGACGATCGGAGTGATGGGCGTCGCGTCGGTGGTTGGGCTGCTCGAGCCGGCGCTGGACACCGGCTCGGCCGGCACGGTGCTGATGGGGTGCGCTGCAGGTGTCGCTTTCCTGCTGATCTCGCGTAGGTACCTGGACCGTCGCCATGCCACCGTCGCCGGGCTGACCGGCCCGGGGGTTACGCGCAGCGTCCTCGTCTTCGGTGTGCTTCTGGTTCACAGCCTGCCCGAGGGGCTGGCGATCGGGACGGCGTATGCGTCGGGGACCGCGGGCTTGGGCCTGTTCGTGATTCTCGCGATCGGGTTGCAGAACGTGCCCGAGGGAACGAGCGTCGCGATCCCGATGGAAGCAGCCGGCTTCAGCCGGTCGCGCCAGTTCTGGGCGGCGGTTGCGACCAGCGCGCCACAGCCGGTCGGCGCCCTGATCGCCTATGCGCTGGTCGAGCAGGTCGATGCGCTGCTGCCGGCCTCGTTCGCGTTTGCCGCGGGTGCGATGCTCGCGCTCATCGTCGTCGAGTTGGCACCGCAGGCCTTCGCGCGGGGTGGCCGGCTGCTCGCGCTCGCGGGGACCGTCTCGGGAGGCCTCGTCATGGTCGCGCTCGCGCTGCTGGTGGGCGTGTAGCTCGCTCGCGCTCGTGGGCGGCGTAGAGTGCCGAGCATGAATGCGCGTAAGCCGATTCTGGTTGCGTACGACGGCTCGGAGGGCGCAAAGGCGGCGGTCGAGGCCGCCGGGCGGTTGTTTCCCGATCTTCCGGCTGTCGTGGTGTCGGTCTGGCCCTCGGCTGCGGCGGTGATGTCCGGGTCGTTGATCGCGATCCCGGCGGGTGTCGCGACTCGCGCCTACGAGGAGCTCGACAAGGAGTCCGAGCGCCAGGCCGCGGACAAGGCCGACGAGGGCGCGACGGCCGCCAAGGACGTCGGCCTCGACGCCACGGCGCGCGCGTTGCTCTGCCACGGCCAGGTCTGGGCGACGATCGTCGACGCCGCCAGCCAGGAGGATGCGCAGGCCATCGTCGTCGGCTCACGTGGCCGCTCGTCGGTGAAGTCCGCTTTGCTCGGCAGCGTCGCCAACGGTGTCGTCCATCACAGCGCCCGGCCCGTCGTCGTGATCCCCGCCCGCTAGCTGTCCTGCTGGGTCAGCACGCCCTTCAGTGAACCGTTCACCGCTTCGCTGCGAACAGTAGGAAAGGCCGTCTACGGCGGTCCGAACTGAAGGAGTGAACGATGAAGAGGCTGCTACGGCGCCGACCCTCCCCTGCCCTAGGGGTCGCGGTCATCGCGCTTTTCATATCGCTCGGAGGCGTGTCCTACGGCGTTGCCATCGGAAGCATCGACAGTCGCGAGATCAAGGACAACTCGATCCGCGGCAAGGATCTGCGCGCCAACAGCGTCACCGCAAGTGAGATCAAGCGCCGGTCGCTCGACGGGACCGACATCAAGATCGACCGAGTCGGCGGCAACGCCGTCAAGGAGCAGTCGCTCGACGCCGCGAAGATCGGCAAGGTGTCGACCGCGATTGCGGCCGACAACCTCGGCGGCAAGACGGCTGCCCAGCTCGAGACGCGTTGGGCGCTGATCAACGAGAGCGGCCAGATCGAGCGCCAGACGGGTGGATTCACGATCGTCAACTGCTACGTGGCCAACGCCAACTGCTACATAGATGCGGGCGAGGATCTGCGCGACAACGGCATCCACGCAGAGATCGCCGTCAACAACACCGACGGCAGCCCGTTCTTCTCCGGCGACACCGGAGTGGCGCCGTGCGGCGCGACGTTCGTCGCGTGTGCCCCGCCGAACACGGAGAGCAACAACGTGCTCGTAGTAACCCCGCGGGCGTCTGACGGCACGGTCCCCGGTGGCGTCACACCCCCGGCGCCAGCCGACGCTGCGCGCTTCTACGTGTTCGTGACCGGCGCGACGGCTCAGTAGGCGACCCGAGTCGGCAGCCTGGGCGCCCGGCGAGGACTTCGCCGGGCGCCCGGCGCGACGAGGCCGCAGATCTCAATCAGCTCGCCCGCGCTACGGCGGCGGGTTAGGATCCGCATGTGCTCGCGCTACGCACAGCCTGCCTCGCGCTGCTCGCGGGACTCGTGCTCGTCCCCGCAGCCCATGCGAAGCTCCCGGCGACGATCGAGACGACCGTCGCGCCCGGTGGCAACTCGTCCGTCGCATCGCCCACGCTGCCGCCGACGATGAAGTCCGCGACCGTGGACGTCGTGCCCTCGGCCGGCTCCGAGGACTTCTTCGACAACATGCAGGTCGTCCTCTCGCTGCAGCCGACGCCCGGGAAGCGGCTGCTGATGTGCGTCGGGCTCTACATCCACATCGCCCACGGCATCGACGAGAGCGTCGAGCTGCAGTTCCCCGAGGAGGTCCACCCGCTCGCGGTGCTGCTGCTCTCGGCCTGTCTGGAGCAGGCCGCTGCGATCGACCGCGCCGGTCAGGCCACGCAGAGCGCGACATCCGCCGCGGCGAAGTGCAACCGGCTGGCGACGCAGGTGGGCGCCCAGTTCACGCGCGTTGGGCGCAAGTATCGGGCGACGATCGAGGGAACCCCGACCAAGCTCCGCAAGCGCAGCCGGCTGAAGGTGAGCTGCAAGCGCAAGGGCGCCGGCTTCAGGATGAAGATGCGGCCAACGGCCAAGGGCAAGTCGCTGCGCAGCATCGTCGGCTCTCGTCTGCGGATGGGTGTCTACAACCCGCTGGACTCGAAGGGCGCCGGGCGGCTGAAGGTCACCTTCCGCCGCTGACGCTTCTTGCGTCGAGGTCTCTGAAGCCGATGCTCAAGGCGCTTCGTAGCGAACGTGACCGGCGCCGTCGAGCTCGGTGACCACGAACCGCGTCTTGGCGCTCCCGACGAGAGCGGTGCAGGAGAAGATCAACCCCTTCTTCTGGTGTACACCAGACGGGCAGCTCACCTGGGCGCGTTGGCCGCGCTGACCCAGGACGCTGTGCTCGATCGCCCGCTCGACCCTCTGGGTGTCGAGAATGGTGGTCGCCTCTGAGGAGCCGCATCCGGTTGCAGTGAGGCTGGCGAGTGCACACGCTATGAGCACGTGGCGGAGCCACCGTGCGGCCCTCGCTGGGGTCTCGGCGCCTGGGCTCAGGTTCGGATCGTGCCGTGAGGGCATGTGCTGGCCTTTCTGGACGAGCTGACTAATCGAGCTTCTCGACGGTGACGGAGGCGTTTGTGCTCGCCTGTGTCCCGCCGATGGGGGCCGCTAGACCAACGGCGGCACTCGAAGTGTGGTTCTTCAGCGTGAGCACATCGCCTGCGGCGATCGCGGCGATCCCCTGGCCCGTGTTCTGCTGGGTTCCCGCTCCGGACGCGTAGATCGTGCCGGGAACGACGGTTCCGTTGACGAACAGGGCCATCTGGTTGGGCTCGGTCCCGGAGACCGAGAAGGTGAGCATGTAGATCCCGGAGTTCACGATTCCGATCCCGGCGCTGCCTGGAGCGTGGGTGAAGCCTGGGCTGAGTACGCCGCCCATGTCGAAGGCGACACTGGCCTCCAGCGGCACGGTCTGCGCGCCTAGGTTGTAGACGTAGGCATACTCGGCCGGCTCGTTCGAGCCGGGGGGTCCCGGGTCGCCGGCGGGTCCCTGGGCGCCATCTGCGCCCGCGGGCCCTGCGCTGCCGTCTGCCCCGGCCACGCCTTGTGGCCCGGCGGGACCTGTGTCGCCGGTGGCGCCGAGGTCGCCCTGTACGCCTTGAAGTCCTTGGTCGCCGGTTTCGCCTTGCGCGCCTTGAAGTCCTTGGTCGCCGGTCAAGCCGGTGTCCCCAGGGGTTCCCTGAGGGCCGTCGGCGCCCGGGGCGCCGACCTCGCCCTGTACGCCTTGAAGTCCTTGGTCACCGGTCAGGCCTGTGTCGCCGGGGGTTCCCTGAGGGCCGTCGGCGCCCGGGGCGCCGACCTCGCCCTGCACGCCTTGAAGTCCTTGGTCGCCGATCTCGCCTTGCACGCCTTGAAGTCCTCGAGCCCCGTCAGAGCCGTTCGCTCCTGCGACCCCGTTGAGGCCGTTCTGCCCGCGGGGGCCGGCCTTGCCCGTCGCCCCGGTCCTTCCGAGCGCCCCTCTCTTCCCAGCGGTCCCCCTCTTCCCGGCTGCTCCGCGAGGCCCTTGCGGCCCGCGCCGATCCCGGCAGACGTTCGACCGCTTGCTGATGCACTGAGCGGTGGAGTGAGCTCCGACGCTGCCGGTAAAGGCTGTGGGGGTGCAGGGCGGCGGGGGGCGCAGAGGACAGGCTGCAGCAGCCAGTCCGGCAGGCCCCAGGACGGCAGCCAAGCTCGTAGCAGCGATCAGCAGCCTTCGGTGCTGTGCACGGCGCATATACGCCTTCCTGTCCCCCTGAGATTGGTACCACCCGGCCGGCTTGCGAGAGCATCGGTCTGGTGCGGTCCCTTGACAGCCCGATGGACTCCGGTGGGAGTCGAGTAGGCAAGCTTCGGGCGTTCGCTTATTCATCGGCATCTCGACGCTTTGCCTTGAGCGCCATACCGCTCTAGGCTGCCGCTGATCCGCGCTCGGTCACGAGCGCCAGAGCCTCGTCCAGATGGTCGAGCAGGATGTCCACGATCTCGGGATCGAACTGACTGCCTCGCCCGGACGTGATCATCGCCACAGCCTCGTCCACCGTGAACGCCGGCCGATAGCAGCGGTCGCTGAGCAGGGCGTCGAAGACGTCGGCCAATGCCGTTATCCGTCCCTCGAGCGGGATGTCGTGACCGGTGAGGCCGTGCGGATAGCCGCTGCCGTCGAACCACTCGTGATGGGTCATCGAGATCGTCGCGGCAACCTGCAGCAGCTCGCTCTGGGAGCCGCTGAGGATCTCGTGGCCGATCAACGTGTGGCGCTGCATCTCATCGCGCTCCGCGGCTGTCAGCGCTCCGGGCTTTCGCAGGATCTGATCGCTGATCGCGATCTTCCCCACGTCGTGCATCGGCGCCGCGAGTCGCAGCAGCCTGACCCGCTCGGCCCCGAGGCCGAGCTGCTCCCCCAGCATGGCGGCGATGCCCGCCATCCTGTTGACGTGGTCGCCGGTGGAGGAGTCGTGCAGCATGATCGCCTTGGCGAAGCGGTCGACCGTCTCTTGGTGAGAGGACCACAGCCCGTCGATCGCTTGCCTCTGGGACGTGGTCAGCTCGTCGCGAAGGCGGATCGCCTCGTTTTGGGCGGTGACGTCGGCTGAGATGCCGCAGATCGAGGTGACTTGGCCGTCTTCGCCGAGCAGCGGGAACTTGACGGTCTTGAAGACCCGTTCGGTGCCACCGATGGTCAGCGCCTCCTCGGCTTCGTAGGGCGTTGCGTCTTCGAACAGCTTCTCGTCGACGGCGCGGGTCGCCTCCAGCGCCGCCGGCGCCATGATCTCTTCGTCGCTCAGGCCGACGAGCTGGCCCGGCGCGAGCCCCGCCAGGTCGTCCGCTTGAAGGTTGGCGAGGATGTAGCGGTATTCCCTGTCCTTGACGTAGATCGGCATCGGCGCCATGTCGATGATCTTCTGCCGCTGCTCGGTCAGGTTGACGCTGCGTGCGAGCTCCACGATCTCGAGCTTCCGCCGACGCAGCGCGTTCATCACGGTGATCAGCAGCTGCCCAGGCCAGAAGGGCTCGACCAGGTAGCCGTAGGCGCCGAAGTGGAATGCCCGCTGGGCGATCAGGGGGTCGTCCTCGGCGGCCATCAGCACGACGGCCGTCTCTGGATGGTCCCGGGCGATCTCCTCGGCCAGCTCGAGTCCCGGTGCTCTCGCTGTCGCCACGCCGCAGAGCGCGAGCTCGAAACTGCCCGCAGCGAGCTTCTCGCGCACGTCATCGATGTCGGTGGCGAACTCGCACAGATACGGCTCCCCCAGTGCGCGAACCACCGATCGCAGCACCTCCGGCTGGTCCTCGATCACCAGGATGCGCGCCGGCTGGGTACGTCTGATGTCCACCGACCCTGTCAGCGGTGTCACCGGCTTCGGGCCGCCGACCTCCGTGATCGCCTGGGGATCCGCGTTGCTGGTAACGCGGATCGGCCGCAGCCACGCCCGTTTGTGCCTCGTCTGCATCGTTATCCGGCAATCGTCAGTGGGACGCCGCCGCCGATGCGGTGGGCGAGCCAGGTGATGGCGCTCGTGTCGAGCCGGATGCACCCGTGAGACGCAGCGGTGCCCGGGGCTCCCGAAAGCCCTTGGGTTCCGTGGAGGGCGATCTGGCCCGGGCCGCCCTCGAACTCCTGCAGCACGTTCGAGCGGGCGCTCGTGGCCAGGGCGAAGGGGCCACCGGTGTAGTGGTCGGAGAGATCGAGGCCCTCTTCGATGAAGTACCGCCCGGTGGGGGTCGGCGTGGAGGCGGCTCCGATGACGGCGCTGAACCGGCGCTTGGCGCGGCCGGCGTAGTAGGCGGTGACGCGGCGTTCTGAGAGATCGAGCGCGAGGCGCCAGGGAGTGGAGGTGCGCTTGGTGTGTGCCGTGCGGATCCACCCGGCGTGCCCGTTCGGGCGCCCGGGCAGGCGGACGCGCACCCAGGAGCGGCTCTTGCGGTGGCCGAGCCCGGGAAGCACGGTTCGCACCCCGGTGAGCGGCCGGCGGGCGGCGACGTACTCGATGCGATGCGCTTGACGGCTCGGCTGGCTGTAGGCCACGTGACCCTGCTGGAGCACAACGAGCGGTCGGTTCATGGGCACCCCCGCTCGGGCGTCGGCCGGGCTTGGAGCGAGCAGGGCGCCGGCGGCGGCCGCCAGTACGGCGACAGAGCCAGCAGCGACCCCCCGGCCGTAGCCGGGGGGTCGAGCGTAGCGGGGGTTGTGGGTCATCCGGTGAACTGCGAGGGGCCGCGACGTGGACGGAGCACCTGCGCGGCGCAGGCGCGGTAGCGGAGCGTCATCGTCTTGGCGCGGGTGGCGTCCTTGAACGTGACGCGTGCCTTGACCAGATGAGCCCCGGCGGTTGCCGCTACGAGCACTCGGAAGGGCGAGTTGCTCCTGCTTGCGATGCGCTTGCCATCGAGGCTGAACACGGCGCGCTTGATCATGCGGCCACGGACCGATGCTCGGAACCCGTCGGTGCACGCGGTGCGCGGTGCGCGGCTGATGGTCGCCCTGCCACGGCGGCGGGCGGCCCTGGCGCGTGCCCTAGCCCTGGCTCGAGCTCTCGTCTCGGCCTGGGCTACTGCCACGTCGTCGCTCGAGGTCGAGTTGGGTGTGCTCGTGTCCGGTGTGGTCGTGTCCGATGCGTCCGTGTCCGGGGGTGTGGTCGTATCCGGTGGGGATGTGGTGCCGGTCCCGCACAGCGAGTCGTCCAGGACGTTGTTGATCAGCGTGACCTCGCCGTTGCGGGCGAGCACCCGGCCGAGCACCGATGCCCCGTTGTTCAGCGAGATGTCGGAGAGCGCCATCAGGTTGCCCTGGAAGGCGGTGGTCGTGCCGAGCGTCGCCGAGCTTCCGACCTGCCAGTAGACGTTGCACGGGGAGGCGCCGTTGACGAGCAGGACCGAGCTGGCTGACGCCGTCGTCAGCGTGGATCCGATCTCGAAGACGAACTGCGCGTTGGGATCGCCCTCGGCGTTGAGGGTGAGCTCGCCGGTGAGCTGCGCCGACGAGTCGAATTGGTAGGCCCCGCTGGTCAGGGTGAGGCCACCGAGGTCCTGCCCGGTCAGGACATTGCCCGGGGGGACCGACTGTCCGGCCGCGACGTTGTAGGCGGTCGTGAGGTCAGCCTGGGCCTGGGCCGCGACGCCGTCGTTGGCATGCGTGGCTCCGAGGACGACTGCTGGAAGCCCGAAGCCGGTGAGCGACGTGCCGGGTGAGACTCCGAGTCCGCCATTGAGCACCGATGGGCCGGTGTTCGTGACGCTGGCGCCGCCGAGGACGACGAACTGGGCAGCGGTGCCGAGGCCTACCTGGGCCTGGGCGGCTGAGGGGATGACGGCGAGCACGAGGCCGGCCGCGAGCGCGATGCCGGCACGTCTCGTGCGCCGCAGATGAGTGGGGCTGGACATATGGAGTCCTCCCTGATGAATGAGCAGCCCCGGACAACGTTCCTTGGTCGTCACGGCCGTTGGATGCGAGCGGTCGGCCTGGTGGCGTCCTTTGGTAGCCCGGCGCACTCCAAGGTGGAGTTCCGTGGCTTTGCGGACCCGCCTCGCGACGGGGGTGCGTCAGTCGAGAGAACCAACTCTGGTGTTCGACATGTATCGGCCGCCCACGGCCGCAGCGTGAGCTATCCCGTCGAAAGCCGCGATTACGACTGCGCAGGTCTACGAGGACCGGGTCAGCGGAGCCAGCCGATGCGCCTGAAGTAGCGGTACAGAGCGAAGCAGGTGGCCGCCATCACGGTGAGAACGAGCGGATAGCCGAACGTCCAGCCCAGCTCCGGCATGTGCTCGAAGTTCATGCCGTAGATCGCGGCGATCATCGTGGGGACCGCCAGGATCGCCACGATCGCGGAGATCGTCTGGATGTCCTCGTTCTGCCGGACGGTGACCTGGGCCAGGTTCGCCTCCAGCACGCTCGTCAGCAGATCGCGGTAGCCCTCGAGCTGCTCGCGCACGCGCCGCAGGTGATCCTCGACATCGCGGAAGTAGGCGCGCACCTGCTCGGGGACGATCCCGAAATCGCCCCGCGCCAGGCGGTTCACCGGCTCCAAGAGCGGCGTGGCGGCTCGGTTGAACTCCAGCACCTCCCGCTTGAGCTTGTAGATCCGCTTGGCCGGGTTGCCGCGGCCCGACGAGAAGACCTCGCTCTCCACCTCGTCGACGTCCTCCTCGAGGCCGGCGATCGCGGGGCCGTAGCCGTCGACCACCCGATCGACGATCGCGTGCAGCACCGCGCCCGGCCCGTGACGGAGATGCTTCGGGTCGGCCTCCAGGCCCTCCCGGACCCCGTGCAGCGAGCTCGCCTGGCCGTGGCGCACCGTGATCACGTAGTCCTGGCCGAGGAAGATCAGGATCTCCCCGAACTCCACCACCTCCTCGGCGTCGACGTAACGGGCGGTCTTCAGCACGACGAACACCATCTCGCCGTACGTCTCGAGCTTCGGTCGCTGGTGGGCGTGGATGGCGTCCTCCACCGCCAGCTCGTGCAGGTCGAACTCACGGCGGATCGCCTCGAACTCCTGCTCGGTCGGCTCGTACAGGCCGATCCACACGAACGTGTCCGGCGCCCTGCAGGCCGTGACCATCTCCTCGAGCGGGAGCTGGTCGGCCCTGCGCCGACCGTGCTCGTAGAGGGCGTAGTCGACGATCACCAGGCGCATTCTGGCGGGTGGCCCGGCGGGGACCTTCACGACTCCCCAGGGGAGGGTGCGCCACTATGGGCGCGTGACTTCGGATCGTCGTCGCCCAGAGCTGGCGGGTCTCGCTGCGGTCGTGCTGTCGGTCGCGGCGATCACGGTCGCCAACTACGGCCTGCGCGAGCTGGTGCCGGTGGTGGCGACGGGGATGGTCTACCTGCTTGCCGTCCTGCTGGTCTCGAGCCAGTGGGGACTGTGGATGGGAACGCTCACCGCCTGCGCAAGCGCAGCGGCGTGGAACTACTTCCACATCCCGCCGACGGGCGGCTTCACGATCTCGCAGGGCGAGAACTGGCTTGCGCTCGCGGTGTTCCTCGTCGCGGCGGTGGTCACGAGCGCGCTTGCGGATGCGGCGAAGGCGCGCGCCGAGGAGGCGGAGAGCCGCCGCAGAGAGGCGGACTTGAGTGCGGAGATGGCGCGTGTGCTGCTCGGCGGCTCGGACACCGACGAGTCGCTGCGGCTGGTCGGTCAGCGGATCGCCCAGACCCTCGAGCTCTCCTCGGTCTCGGTGGAGCCGAGCTGGATCGACAGCGATGCTCGCCGCAAGGCGCTGCCGCTGGTCGTGCAGGGGTCCCGGGTCGGGACGGTGCTGGTGCCCAAGGGCGCCGATCCCGCAACGCTGGAGCTGCTTCAGGATCGCGTCATGCCGGCGCTGGAGACGCTGGTCGCTGCCGCGAGGCAGCGCAGCGAGCTGGAATCTCAGGTGATCGAGACCAAGGCGCTGCGACGCTCGAACGTCGTCAAGACGGCGCTGCTGCGATCGGTGTCGCACGATCTGCGCTCGCCGTTGACCGCAATCACCACCTCCGCCGGAGGCCTGGCTTCCGAGACGCTGTCCGCCGAAGGGCGAGGAGAGCTGGTGTCGGTGATCGCGACCGAGGCCGAACGGCTGTCGCGACTCGTGGACAACCTGCTCGACCTCTCCCGGCTCCAGGGTGGGGGCGCCGAGCCCCGCCTCGACTGGTGCTCGGTCGAGGAGGTCGTGAGGGCGGCCGCCGACTCCGTGCCTGCTCCGGAGGATGGCTTCGACATCGAGGTCGAGCCCGACCTGCCGCTGATCCACGCCGACGCCAGTCAGCTCGAGCGGGCGCTCGCCAACATTCTCGAGAACGCGACGCGGCACGGCGGCGGCGCCTCGGTGACCGTCCGCGTCCGTGGTGCGGGGCCACGCGTGAGCATCCAGGTGACGGACCTCGGGCCCGGCGTGCCGCGCCACGAGCTCGATCGCATATTCGAGCCCTTCCACGGCACCGGCGAGCGGGCCGGCACCGGCCTTGGACTCGCGATCGCACGTGGGTTCGTAGAGGCCAACGGCGGGCGCATCCGGGTCGAGTCGCTCCCCGGCCAGGGCACGACCTTCACCGTTCAGCTCTCGACGGCCGCCGAGTCGCCGCTGGAGATTCGGTGAGCGGTCGGCGAGTTCTCGTCTGCGACGACGAGCGGCAGATACTGCGGGCGCTGCGCGTCATCCTCCGTGACGCCGAATTTGAGGTGGTCACGGCATCGACGGCGGAAGAGGCGCTGGACGCCGCGGCGGTGCGCGCCCCCGACGCCGCGATCCTCGACCTGATCCTCCCCGATGGCGACGGCGTGGAGGTCTGCCGCTCGATCCGCGAGTGGAGCGAGATGCCGATCATCGTGTTGTCAGCCGTCGGTGAGGAGGGCGAGAAGGTCCGCGCGCTCGACGCCGGCGCCGACGACTACGTGACCAAGCCCTTCTCCCCGAGCGAGCTGATCGCCCGCCTCAACGCCGCGCTGCGCAGGGCCGGCCGCACGGCGGAGGAGCCGGTGCTGTCGTTCGACGGGCTGAGGATCGACCTCGGCGCCCGCCACGTCTCCCGCGACGGCGAGGAGATCCGGCTGACCCCGACCGAGTACGAACTGCTGCGCGTGCTGGCGCGCAACCCGGGCCGCCCGCTCACCCACCGGGCGCTGCTGACCGAGGTCTGGGGCCACGCCTACGAGGACGACACCCAGACGCTGCGCGTGCACATCGCCAACCTGCGTCGCAAGCTCGAGCCCGATCCCACCGCACCGCGCTTCATCCGCACCGATTCGGGTGTCGGCTACCGCTTCATCGCCTAGCCCGGCGACCTTCACAGAACCTTTATGCCGTGCCCGGCGATCTTCATGCCGGCTTGATGCGCGCGCCCTGACACTGGCGCCATGAGCATGGACCTCATCGCTGCGGCCGTTGCGCTGGCGTGCTTCGCCGCCCTCGTCCTGCTCATCGAGGGGCTCGACCGGGTATGACCGGAGCGGAGCTGCTGAGCCTCGTCGTGTCGGCGCTCGTGGCCCTCTACCTCGTGTACGCCCTCCTGCGTGGGGAACGGCTGTGACGTCGCAGGGTTGGCTGCAGATCGTGTTGTACCTCGCGCTGCTGACAGCGCTGACGCCGATCGTCGGCGCCTACCTGGCGCGCGTGTACCGAGGCGAGCGCATCGCCCTGCTGTCTGCGGTCATCGGGCCATTCGAGCGGCTGACCTATCGGCTGATCCGCGCGAACCCGGCGGTCGAGCAGGGCTGGAAGGCCTATGCGCGCACGGCGGTCGTCTTCAGCGCGCTGTCCTGGGGCGCGCTCTACCTGATCCTGCGCAGCCAGGGCATCCACCCGTTCAACCCCGAGGACTTCGGCTCGGCGCCGTGGGACGTCACGTTCAACACGGCGTCGTCGTTCGTGTCGAACACCAACTGGCAGTTCTACGGCGGCGAGACGACGATGACCTACTTCTCGCAGATGGCCGGCCTCGCCGTCCAGAACTTCCTCTCGGCCGCCGTTGGGATCGCCGTGTGCATGGCGGTGATCCGCGGCTTCGTGGCGCGCAGCGGGCAGTCGCTCGGCAACTTCTGGCAGGACCTGATCCGCACGCTGCTCTATGTGCTCGTCCCGCTGTCGTTCCTGATCGCGTTGTTCTTCGTCTCGCAGGGCGTCATCCAGAACCTGTCGCCCTATGTCACCTACGCGACGGTGGCGGGCGGCGAGCAGACTCTGGCGCTCGGACCGGTGGCCTCGCAAGAGGCGATCAAGCTGCTCGGCACCAACGGCGGAGGCTTCTTCAACGTCAACAGCGCGATGCCGCTCGAGAATCCGAGCGGTCTGGCGAACCTTGTTCAGATGCTGTCGATCCTGCTGATCCCCGCAGGGCTGACGTCGGTGTTCGGGCGGTTTGCCGGCAATCGCCGGCAGGGGTGGGCGCTCTACGGGGCGATGCTGGCGCTGTTCGCCGTGGCCGTCGCGGTCGTCTACATCGCCGAGGCGAACGGCTCGCCGGCGCAACACCTCGCGGACCTGGGAGGCGGCAACCTCGAGGGCAAGGAGGTCCGCTTCGGGCTGGCGGCATCGTCGCTCTACACGGCCATTACGACCGTCGCGTCGTGCGGCGCGGTCAACGCCGCATTCGACTCGCTGACCGGCATCGGCGGCTTGGTGCCGATGTTCAACATGTCGACCGGAGAGGTTGTGTTCGGCGGCGTCGGCTCGGGGCTCTACGGAATGCTGCTGTTCGTCCTGCTCGCGGTGTTCATCGCGGGGCTGATGGTCGGCCGCACGCCCGAGTACCTCGGCAAGAAGATCGAGGCGCGCGAGATCAAGCTCGTCATGGTCGGCACCCTGTTCGTGCCGCTGATGGTGCTGGTCGCGACCGCCGTCGCGATCTCGACGAAGTGGGGCGCACCGTCGATCTACAACCCCGGGCCACAGGGCTTCTCCGAGACGCTCTACGCCTACATCTCGCAGGCCAACAACAACGGCTCCGCGTTCGCGGGCTACACCGGCTTCGTCCAGCCCAACGCTCCGGGCAACGTCGGCGCGTTCGGGATCACCTTCGCCGACCTGCTCGGTGGCGTGGCGATGCTGCTCGGCCGCTTCGCGCCGATGATCGCGGCGCTCGCCGTCGCCGGCGCGCTTGTCCGCAAGCGCGTCGCGCCGATCGGCCCCGGCACCTTCCGTACCGACACCCCGACCTTCATGGCGCTGCTCGTCTTCACGATCGTGATCGTCGCGGCGCTGACCTTCTTCCCAGCCTTCCTGCTCGGCCCGATCGTCCAAGGACTCAGCACACAGCTCTTCTGACATGCGACGCGACCTCATCTCATCCGCCCTCGCCCTGCTCGTGCTGACGCTGCTGCTCGGCATCGCCTACCCGCTCGCCACCACCGGTGTCTCACAGGTGCTGTGGCCCAACAAGGCCGACGGCAGCCAGATCGAGCGCGACGGCAGGACCGTCGGCTCGCGACTGATCGGCCAGGACTTTCAGCGTCCGGTGCTCGACCGCAATGGCGAGCCGAAGCTGGACGCCGACGACAACCCGATCCTCGAGCCCGACCTCCGCTACTTCCAGTCGCGCCCCTCGGCGACCGGCTACAGCGCGAATGTCACCTACTTCAACAACCTCGGGCCGAACAACGCTGAGCTGCGCGATCTGTTCGCGGCGAACCTCGACGCCTACGTCGAGCGCGAGCGACCCTACGACCGTGGCCTGACCCGCGGCGACGTCCCGCCGGACGCCGTCCAGACCAGCGCCTCGGGCGTCGATCCCCATATCTCGCCCGACAACGCGCGCATCCAGGCGCGGCGAGTGGCCGAGCGGCGGGGCGCCGATCTCGATCGGGTGCTCGAGCTGGTCGAGGAGCACACCGACGGGCGCGGCCTGGGCGTCTTCGGCGAGCCCGGTGTGAACGTGCTCGACCTCAACCTGGCGCTCGACGAGGAGGACGGCCGATGAGCGAGCCCCAGGGCCTGTTCGGCGCCGCCGCGCTGCGCCACGCGCTCGTCGCGAGCCTCGGCAAGCTCGATCCACGCGTGCAGTGGCGCAACCCGGTGATGCTGGTGGTGGAGATCGGCGCGGTCATCACGACCCTCGGCTGGTTGCTTCAGGCGCTCGGCGGCGATCCCCTCGGTGGCGGCAGCGAGCCGGCCTGGTTCACCTTCACCGTCGCTGTGTGGCTGTGGTTGACCGTGGTGTTCGCCAATCTTGCCGAGGCGCTGGCCGAGGGGCGGGGCAAGGCGCAGGCTGCGGCGCTGCGCGCGATGCGCACCGAGACCGTGGCGAACCTGCGCGACGGTTCGGAGAAGCCGGCCTCCGAGCTCCAGCGCGGCGACGTGGTCGTTGTGGAGGCGGGCGAGCTGATCCCAGGCGACGGAACGGTGATCGAGGGCATCGCGTCCGTCGACGAGTCGGCCGTGACCGGCGAGTCGGCACCGGTGATCCGCGAGTCCGGCGGGGATCGCAGCGCCGTCACCGGTGGCACGCGCGTGCTCTCCGACCGGATCGTCGTCGAGATCACCCAAGAGCCCGGGAAGAGCTTCCTCGACCGCATGATCGCGCTCGTCGAGGGAGCGGAGCGGCGCAAGACCCCGAACGAGATCGCGCTCGGCATCCTGCTTGCCGGCCTGACGCTGATCTTCCTCGTGGTCGTCGTGTCGCTGCGCCCCTTCGCGGAGTTCTCCGGCACCGAGGCTTCGATCGTGACGCTGATCGCGCTGCTGGTCTCGCTGATCCCGACGACGATCGGCGCGCTGCTCTCGGCGATCGGGATCGCCGGCATGGATCGCCTCGTGCGGCGCAACGTCCTGGCGCTGTCGGGACGCTCGGTCGAGGCGTCCGGCGATGTCGACGTGCTGCTGCTCGACAAGACCGGCACGATCACCCTCGGCAACCGCCAGGCGACCGAGTTCCTGCCGATGCCCGGGGTGGAGGAGGCGCAGCTGGCCGAAGCCGCGCAGATCGCCTCGCTCGCCGACGAGACTCCCGAGGGTCGCTCGATCGTCGTGCTCGCCAAGCAGTACGGGCTGCGCGAGCACCACTTCGACCCCTCCGCGCGGTTCGTGCAGTTCAGCGCCGAGACGCGGATGAGCGGCGTGGACCTCGACGGCGTCCGGCTGCGCAAGGGCGCCGGTGACGCGATCCTCGATTTCGTCTCGGCCAACGGCGGCCACGCGCCGCCGCAGCTGAGCGCGACCGTGGAGCGCATCGCCCGCGAGGGCGGCACCCCACTCGCCGTGGCCCGCGACAGCCAGGTGCTCGGCGTCGTCTACCTCAAGGACGTCGTCAAGGACGGGATGCGCCATCGCTTCGACCAGCTGCGGGCGATGGGCATCCGCACCGTGATGGTCACCGGCGACAACCCGCTGACCGCCGCCAAGATCGCCGACGAGGCCGGTGTCGACGACTTCCTCGCCCAGGCGACGCCGGAGCGCAAGCTCGAGCTGATCCGCGAGCACCAGCGCGACGGGCGCTTGGTGGCGATGACCGGGGACGGCACCAACGATGCTCCCGCCCTGGCTCAGGCCGATGTCGGCGTGGCGATGAACACCGGCACCCAGGCGGCCCGCGAGGCGGGCAACATGGTCGACCTCGACTCCAACCCGACGAAGCTGATCGAGATCGTCGAGATCGGCAAGCAGCTCCTGATCACCCGCGGCGCGCTGACGACCTTCTCGGTGGCCAACGACGTAGCCAAGTACTTCGCGATCCTGCCCGCGATATTCGCCGCCACGTACGCCGGCGCGGGTGAGAGCGAGGGGCCGCTCGCCGCGCTCAACGTGATGGACCTCGGCACGCCGCAGTCGGCGATCGTCTCGGCGATCGTCTTCAACGCTCTGATCATCCCCCTGCTGGTGCCGCTCGCCCTGCGGGGAGTGCGCTATCGCCCGGTCGGGGCAACGGCTTTGCTGCGGCGCAACCTGCTCCTCTATGGGCTCGGCGGCCTGCTCGCGCCGTTCGTGGGGATCAAGCTGCTGGATCTCCTGATCCACAACGTGCTCGGCGCCTGACGGCCGGGGATACTGGGCAGATGCCGCGAACCGACCGTGGCCGCTACAAGATCTTCCTCGGCATGGCCGCGGGCGTGGGCAAGACGTACCGGATGCTCCAGGAGGGGGTTGCCGAGCGCGCAACAGGTCGCGACGTGGTGATCGGCTACCTGGAGCCGCACGATCGCCCCGAGACGTCCGCGCAGGCCGCCGACCTGGAGCAGCTCCCCCGTCGCACCGTCACCTACCGCGGCACGGTGACGCGGGAGATGGACCTCCCGGCGATCTTCCGCCGGGCGCCCGACCTCTGCCTGATCGACGAGCTTGCGCACACTAACGCCCCCGGCACCGAGCACCGCAAGCGCTACGAGGACATCGAGGACGTCCTCGATGCCGGGATCGACGTGTACTCCACCGTCAACGTCCAGCACCTCGAGAGCCTCAACGACCGCGTCGCCGAGCTGACCGGGGTCCGTGTTCGCGAGACGTTCCCCGACACCGTCCTCGGGGGCGCCGACGAGGTCGTGCTGATCGACCTCACTCCCGAGGCGCTGATCCAGCGCCTGCAGGCCGGCAAGGTCTACCCGCCCGATCGCGTGGCGACTTCGCTGAACAACTTCTTCCGCCTGGAGAACCTCGCCGCCTTGCGCGAGGTCGCGCTGCGCCAGGTCGCCGAGGAGGTCGAGTCGCGACGCGTGCTCCCCGCGGCCGAGCTGCTCGGCACTCGCACCGACGAGCTGATCGACGACGCACCCCAGGCGGTCGCCGAGCGCGTTCTCGCGCTCGTCACGCCACGACAGCGTTCCCAGCGGCTCGTACGGCGCGCTTGGCGCTCGGCTCAGCGTCTCGGCGCAGACCTCGACCTTCTCTACGTCGCGCCGCCGGGCAGGCAGCCGCGCGGCGAGGAGCGCGAGCAGATCGATGCGATACGTCAGCTCGCCTCCGTCCTGGGCGCCCAGATGCTGATCGAGGAGGGCGACGACCTCGCCGACACCACAGCCCGTGTCGCTCGCGAGCGCGGCACGACCTACGTCCTGATCGGTCAGCCGTCCGACCGCACCGGTCTGGGCCGGCTGCGCGAGTCGCTGCCCGACCGCCTCCTGCGAGCGCTGCCCGGCATCGACCTGCGCGTCGTCGCCGACCGCGCCGACCGATCCAAGCGAGACCGATGAGGCTCTTCGCCAACCCCGGGCGCTGTGGGGCGTTTCGCCGGATCGGCCACGGGTAGCTCTGAGGAGACGCGACGCTACGAAAGGAGCGGCGATGCCTCCGCGGGGAGTCAAGAAGGGAACGAAGCGGGCTCGGCAGTACGAGCACATCAAGGAGAGCGAGAAGGAGCAGGGGCGCTCCGAGTCGCGCGCCGAGGAGATCGCCGCGCGAACCGTGAACAAGGAGCGCGCCCGCAGCGGCGAGTCGCGCACCCGCTCGCGCAGCTCGACGCAGGACATCTCATCCGGCCGCCGCGGCGGCAAACGCTCGGGCAAGCCTGGGCCACGCGGGCGCACGCGCGACCAGCTCTACAACGAGGCCCGTCAGCTGGGCATCGAGGGCCGCTCGAAGATGCGCAAGGACCAGCTCCAGCACGCGATCGCAGGCAAGAAGAGCTAGTGGCGCCGAGCTGATGGGCGCCGGGGTCGCCAAGGCCAAGCGCGCTTCGATCTGGATCGAGACCGGGCCGCCGCAGCGGACCTTCCCGGCCCTGGAACGTGACGCGAGCACGGACGTTGCGGTGATTGGTGGCGGCATAGTCGGCATCACGACGGCGCTGCTGCTCAAGGAGGCGGGGCTCCGCGTCGTGCTGCTCGAGGCGGGGCGGCTCGGGCGGGGAGTCAGCGGCCACACGACCGCGAAGGTGTCCTCGCAGCACGGGCTGATCTACGCGCGCCTGCGCTCCACCTTCGGCGCCGATGCGGCGCGTGTCTACGGTCACGCGAACGAGACGGCTCTGGCCTGGATCGCCGGGCGGATCGAGCAGGAGGGGATCGACTGCGACTTCCGCCGTCAGCCCTCCTACGCCTACGTGAGCTCGGGCTCGGAGCGCTCACGAGTGGAGGACGAGGCCCATGCGGCCGTCGCGGCCGGGCTGCCGGCCTCGCTCGTGGAAGCCACTCCGCTGCCGTACCCGGTGGAAGCCGCCGTGCGCTTCGAGGACCAGGCGGAGTTCCACGTGAGCAATTACCTGGCGGCGCTAGCCGAGAAGATCCCGGGTGAGGGCTGCGAGGTCTTCGAGGAGTCGCGCGCCGTCGCGGTGGGCAAAGCCGGTGGCGGCTATCTCGTCAAGACGCCGTTCGCGGGTATGAAGGCCGACCGGGTGGTGGTGGCGACGCACTTCCCGTTCCTCGACCGCTCGCTGGCCTTCGCTCGCATGCACCCGGAGCGCTCCTACGCGATCGCCTGCCGCATCCGCGGCCGGCCTCCCGAGGGCATGCACATCAGCGGCGACTCGCCGACGCGCTCGGTCAGGGCCGTGCCCGTGGACGGAGGCGATGAGCTGCTGCTGGTGGGCGGAGAGGGCCACAAGACCGGCACCGGCGGGGACACCGAGAGGCGCTACCGCCGGCTCGAGGAGTTCGCCAACGAGCACTGGGATGTGAGCTCCGTGGACTACCGCTGGTCCTCCCAGGACTGCGTCACCGCAGACGGGCTTCCCTACGTGGGGCGGCTGACCCCGCGCTCGCGTCGGCTCCTCACGGCCACGGGCTTCGCCAAGTGGGGAATCACCGGCGGCACCGCAGCGGCCGCGATCCTGGCCGACCTGCTGCTGGAGCGCGAGGAGACCCCGGCGGCGAAGCTGCTCGACCCATGGCGCTTCACTCCCTGCGCCTCGGCGGGCTCGCTGATCAAGGAGAACGCCCACTCCGGGCTGCGCTTCGTGGGCGACCGGCTGGCCAAGCCCGGCCTGCGGTCGATCGACGACCTCGGGCCGGACGAGGGCGGCATCGTCCGGCGTGACCGCGAGAAGGTGGCCGCCTACCGCGACGCCGACGGCGTGCTCATGGCCGTCTCGACCCGCTGCACGCACCTCGGCTGCCAGGTGAGCTGGAACAGCGCCGAGCGCAGCTGGGACTGCCCGTGCCACGGCTCGCGCTTCGCGCCCGACGGGAGCGTGCTGCACGGCCCTGCGGTGGATCCGCTCGAGCGCAAGTAGCGGCGTCTCGGCCCCGCTGACACGGAGCGCCCTGTCCTGGCGCGCTCTCCGCGCCTCGCCGGCTGCGGGAATCAGGCGGTGGCGCCCTCCCGGTGCACCTCGTGGACGCCCTCGGCGAACTCCTCCACGATCTTGGCGCAGAAGGCATCGAGGTCGGCCGGGCTGCGGCTCGACACGAGCCCCTGATCGGTCACCACCTCTTGGTCCACCACGTTGCCGCCGGCGTTGCGGATGTCGGTCCTGATGCTCGGCCAGGAGGTGAGCGTCCGGCCCCTCACCAGGTCGGCCTCGATCAGCGAGGCCGGGCCGTGGCAGATCACTCCCACCGGCTTGCCGGCCTTGAAGAACTCCCGCAGGAAACCGAGGGCGCCCTCGTCCATGCGCAGCTTGTCGGGGTTGATGGTGCCGCCGGGCAGCAGCAGGGCGTCGTAGTCTTCGACCCGCGCGGACGCGACCTCGCGGTCGACCGCGAACTTGTCGCCCGGCTCGATGTCGTGGTTCATCGCCTGGATCTCTCCCGCTTCCAGCGAGAGCAGCTCGGTCTCGGCGCCGGCCTGCTCCACAGCCTCGCGCGGGCGCTCCAGCTCGACCTGCTCCACGCCGTCGGCGGCGAGGATCGCGACCTTCTTGCCGCGTAGCTCGTCTCCCATCTCTCGGCCCTCCTTCGCTATCGGTTCCTACCGCTGGCGAGCGAGGGCCTCGCAAGGACCCTCGCCCGGTCGCGGCCCGTCGTGCTCCTCCTACGACGCGGCGGAGATCGTCTCGAGGAGGTCGCCCACCTCGTGCTCGTCGATCGACCGCGCCAGGTCGGCCTGGCTGACGATGCCCACCAGCCGGTGGTCGTCGATCACCGGCAGGCGCCGAACCTTGTGCTCCTTCATCGTGCGCACCGCCTCCTCTACGGGGTCGTCCGCGCCGATCGTCACGGGCTTGCCCTCGCCGAGCTCACCCGCCCGGGTGGCTGCGGGGTCCTTGTCCGCGGCCAGCACCTTCACGACGATGTCGCGGTCGGTCAGCATGCCCTTGAGGCGGTCGTCCTCGCCGCAGATCGGCATCGCGCCCACGCCCAGCTCGGAGAGCCGCTTGGCGGCGTCCAGGACCGTGTCGTTCTCGCCGATGCACTGGGCGTTGCCGGTCATCACTTCGCGCGCTGTCTTGCTCACAGTCGCTCCTTCACTCGGGTCCGTGGCTCCTACCCGGTCGCCTCCACGAGAAACAGGGACTCGGGGAGGTGAGCTGGATCGCTCGAACGGCGCTTCAGGCGAGCGTGCGGCCGAGGGCGTAGCCCGCGGCCGCGGCGAGCAGTCCGAGTACCACCGATGTGGCCACGTAGAGCACGGCGCGGCCCGGCTCGCCTGCCTCCACGTCGAGTACCGCCTGGACCGAGAAGGTGGAGAAGGTCGTGAAGCCGCCGAGGAACCCGACGCCCAGCGCGGTGCGCGCCTCCTCCGAGAACGCATGGGACGTGACGAGGGCGCCGAGCAGGAACGAGCCGACGACGTTGATCGCGACCGTCACCCACGGCAGGGCGTTGCCGTGGAAGGGCGTCGAGAGCGCGTAGCGGGACAGCACCCCGGCCATCCCTGCGACACCGACCCAGAGGACCGTCACCGCTAGAGGATCTCCAGCGCCCGCTCAATCGGGCGAGCGAGCACGGCGCGATCGCCGTTGACCACGACGGGCCGCTGGAGCAGCTCGGGGCGTTCCGCCATCGCGGCCACGATCGCGTCCTCATCACCCTCCTCAGCAAGCTCGGCCGCGCCCTCCTCGCGCATCCGCAGGAGGTCGCGCGCCGGCACGCCGGCCTTCGCGATCAGCCCGCGGACCTCGTCCTCGGTGAGCCCCTCGACCTGGTACTCGACCTGCTCGAAGTCGATCCCCTGCGCTTTCAGCAGCTCTGCGAGCTTGCGGCAGGTGGTGCAGGTGCGCTTCTCGTACACGACGATCGCCATCGCCCGAGAACCTAGCGCGCCTGCGGGCGCGTGCTCTGCGTAGTCTCCCCAAGGTGCCTCAGGAGGCGACCATCGGCGAGTCGTTCCGCTCGTTCTTCGACGCCGTCGAGCAGTTCTTCGAGGGCCTCGCGGACGTGCGGCTGGGGCCGCTGCTGCTCGGGCTCCTGGCCTTCACGATCTATCTGACCTTTCGGGCGCGCGCCTCCTACAACATCCTGCGCGCGGCCTATCCGACCGAGCAGATCGATTTCAGGGAGATCTGGGGCGCCTACTTCGCCGGCTACGGCTTCAACTCCGTGATCCCCGCGCGTGGTGGTGACGTCGTGCGGCTCTTCCTGACGAAGACGTCGATCCCCCACTCGAGCTACCCGGCGGTGGCCGCCAGCTTCGCGGTGGAGGCCGGGTTCGACATCGCGATGGGCGTCTTGATCCTGACCTTCGCATTTACCCAGGGCGTCTTCCCGAAGCCACCGGACTTCGCGAACCTGAACGCCTTCGACCTCTCCTACCTCGCGTCGCATCCCCGCTTCACGCTGTTCCTGATCACCGCCCTCGCGATCGCGGCGATGTTCTCGTTCGCCTACTTCTCGGTCCGCGTGCGCGCCTTCTGGGAGCGGGTGCGCCAAGGCCTGACGATCGCCTTCGACAAAGAGCGCTACCTGCGCCAGGTGTTCGCGGTTCAGATGACGGGCTGGCTGTTCCGCTTCGCAGCCTTCTGGTGCCTGCTCGAGGCGTTCAACGTGGGCGGCTCGGTCACGAACGTGCTGCTCGTGCTCGGCGTCAACGCCGTATCGGCCGCGGTGCCCTTCACCCCTCAGGGGGCCGGGGTGGCCCAGGCGCTGCTCGTGAAGGTGTTCGCCGGCACGGCTCCGGCCGCGACCGTGGCCGCCTACTCCGTGGGCCAGCAGATAGCGATCGGGGCGTTCACCTTCGCCATCGGCTTCGCCTCGCTGGTGTTCCTCTTCCGCGTGCGCAGCTTCAAGGAGATCGTGGCGCGCGGGCGGGAGGATCGTGAGGCCGAGCGGGCGGGCGTAGCGGCGGCTCAGGCTCAGGCGCCTCCTCCGGTGCCCCCCGTGGCCGAGCGCTAGTCAGGAGGGTGCCGAGCTGGTCGGCGCCGAGCTGGTCAGGAGGTGCCGAAGCCCTCGCGCGCCTCGCGCACGAGAGCGACCGCCTCCGGGAAGAGCCGGCTCATCGCCGCGCGGATCTCCTCGGACTGCTGCTCGGCGTTGCCCTGCAGGTTGAGGCGCGTGATCCCCGCGACTGTCATCTCCACAGCCAGCTTGATCGCGTTGTCGGCCCAGGCCACCTTGTGGGCTCCCTGCATCTGCTCGGCGAGCTCGGCCATGCGCCGCCGCAGCTCCTCCGGATCGCCGAACAGGCCGCCAAATGGATCTTCTGAGGACATGCGCTGATTCTAGAGGCACGCCGGCCCCGGCCGGTTAGGCTCCCTGCCCATGGCACTTCCAACTCCCACGCCCGACTCGGCGGCGCTCGTCACAGGGGCCTCCTCGGGGATCGGCGCGGACATCGCGCGCTCCCTTGCGGCCCGCGGCCACAACCTGCTGCTGGTGGCGCGCCGCGGCGACCCCTGAAGGAGCTGGCAGCCGAGCTCTCGGAGGGCCACGGCATACGAGCCGAGCCGCTGGAGGCCGACCTCCAGGACCGGGCATCACGCGCCGCTCTGGTCGGGCGGGTGGCGGAGATGGGGCTGTCCGTCGACATCCTCGTCAACAACGCCGGCTTCGGCAGCGCGGGCCTCTTCCAGCGCCTCGACGGCGAGCGCGAGGCGGAGCTCGTGCGGATCAACTGCGAGGCGGTCGTCTCGCTCTGCGCCGGCTTCGTGCCCGACATGATCGAGCGAGGCGGCGGCGCGGTGCTCAACGTCGCCTCCACGGCGGGCTTCCAG
The DNA here is from genome assembly GCA_963715445.1 of uncultured Solirubrobacterales bacterium. Classification (GTDB taxonomy): domain Bacteria; phylum Actinomycetota; class Thermoleophilia; order Solirubrobacterales; family Thermoleophilaceae; genus JAAYBF01. Next base: position 996,912 of record OY970240.1, on the reverse strand, counting down.
CCGCTGCCCACGCAGGCCACCTACAGCGCGAGCAAGGCGTTCGTCCTGAACTTCACCCAGGCGCTGCGCGCCGACCTGCACGGCACGGGCGTCACCGCGACGGTGCTCTGCCCCGGCCCGGTCAAGACGGAGTTCATGGACGTGGCGGGACTGGAGGAGGAGGCGAGCTCCCTCCCCGGCTTCATCTGGACATCGTCCTCGGACGTCGCGGAGGCGGGCGTGCGGGGCATGGAGCGCGGCAAGGGCGTCGTGATCCCCGGCTCGGCCAACCGGCTCACCGCGCTCGGCGGGCAGTTCACGCCGCGCACCGTGCTGATGGCCGCCGCCCGCCGCGTGTATCGGCTCGGCGACAGCTGAGCCGCGAGCGACCCTCGGCGCCCCGCCACCTGCAAGCATCCCGGCCCGTGGCGACCCAGGAACAGCTGGAGTGGGAGGCGCGCTGGGCCAAGCCCGCCGCCGCGGCGGCGATCGGCAGCGCGCTGATGTCGGCCGCGAGCATCGCCATCCAGGTGGCGGCGATCGGCGAGCGACCGGATGACGAGCGCGCCGCGCTGCTCCGCTTCGATGAGCACAGCGGCGCCTTCTCGGCCAGCCTTGCGGTGCAGGGCATCTCGTTCCTGCTGCTCGCGGCCGCTCTCTTCTACCTGCTCCACGCGACGATCGCCCGCAGGCCGGAGGTTCCCCGTCCGATCTCCCTGATCGTGATCGTCGCTCCGGTCCTGCTGATCGTGGGCGGCGTCCTGAACCAGATCGGCCTCGCGGACATCGTCGACACGTTCACGTCGTCCGGCAAGCAGTCCGTCGAGCGGGCCGAGAACCTGCTCGAGGATCGCAGCGCGGCCGGTGGGATCGTCGGCTCTTTGGGCACGCTCTGCCTCGCCCTTTCGCTCGTCTTCGTGAGCCTGAACGCGATGCGGGTCGGACTGCTGAACCGATTCCTGGGCGTGCTCGGCGTGATCGTCGGAGCCCTGCTCGTGCTCCCCCTCGTCCCGGGTGGGCAGAGCATCAGCCAGATCGCCTGGCTGGGAGCGCTCGGTGCGATCTTCGCCGGCCGCTGGCCGGGAGGGCGCGGCCCGGCGTGGGACACGGGCGAGCCGATCCCCTGGCCGACGCAGGCCAGCCGCTTCTCCGCGGAGACCGCGGCCGAGAGTCAGGGCGAAGTTGCGAGCAGCGTGCCGGTCGAGGAGGAGGGAGACGCCGCCCCGGCGCCTTCCGCGCGCTCCTCGCGCAAGCGCAAGAAGAAGCGGCGCTAGCTCCGGTTAGACGATGGCGCCGGCGGCCTCGGCCACGGCGCGGTAGGCCGCTGCCGGGTCGGGCTTGCCGAAGATCGAGGAGCCGGCCACGAACAGCGTCGCGCCGGCGGAGGCGGCAGGGCCGGCCGTGGTCACGTCGATCCCGCCGTCCACCTCGAGCGCCGTGCCTTCCGGGATCCGCTCGCGCAGGGCGGCGATCTTCGCGTCCGACGACGGGATGTAGGGCTGGCCGCCCCAACCGGGGTTCACCGTCATGCAGAGCAGCAGGTCGTAGGCGCCGGCCAGGGCGTCCACGGCTGTCACGGACGTGCCGGGGTTGAGCGCCAGCCCGGCCTTGCAGCCTGACTCCCGGATGGCGTGCAGGGCGTAGTGGATGTTCGGCGTCGCTTCGGCGTGGACCGTGATCGAGTCCGCGCCGGCTTCGGCGAAGCTGCTCACGTGGCGCTCCGGGCGCTCGATCATCAGGTGGACGTCGAGCAGGCCGCCGGCCTCGTGGACCTGATCCCGTAGCGCGTCCACGATCAGCGGCCCGATCGAGATCGGCGGGACGAAGTGCCCGTCCATCACGTCGACGTGGATCACCCGCGCCCCGGCATCCATGACCTCGGACACCTGCGCGCCGAGGCGCGCGAAGTCGGAGGCGAGGATCGATGGGGCGATGCGCCGATCGCTGAGCAGCTGCTCGTTCACAACGGGCGCGACGCTACCGGACGGGCAGGTCGTTCGCACGTGCTCGCCGGTACGGATGGGGCGGGGCAGACGTAGGGCGGGGCCCCTGTGGCCCCGCCCGTACGCTCCTCCCCAGGAGCTTTGCGAATCAGGACTGCTTGAGATCCTCGGCCGGCGCCTCGGTCTCGCGCTCGGGCGAATCGGCGTCCGGCTTGGAGCGACGCTTGACGACCTCGCACGAGCCGTTCGCGTTCTCGGCCGTCGCGTCGGCGATCACGTCGTACTGGTCGGCGCGAACCACGTCGCGGCCCTCGCCGCAGGTGACCCGGTCGGCCTCGCCGTCGCGGACGTTGAAGCGGTCGTTGCCGTTGCCGCCGTCGAGCGTGTCGCCCTCCTGGTCGCCCGGTGCGGTGACGTCCGTGCGCACCAGCGCCCACAGCACGTCGTCGCCCTCGCCGCCGTTGAGCGTGTCACGCCCCGGATTGGCGAAGAGGCGGTCGTTGCCGTTGCCGCCGTTCAGCGTGTCGTCGTCGAGGCCACCGGAGATCAGGTCGCGCCCGCGGTCGCCGTTGACGGTGTCGTTGCCCGCGCCGCCGTGGAGCCGGTCGCCGCGCCTGCCGTGGCCCCACCAGCGGGAGTGGTGCCCGCGGCGTGCCGCCACCGCACCCGCACCGCCGTTGACCGTGTCGTCGCCCTTGCCGGCGAAGATGCGGTCGCGGCCGAGGTTGCCGCTCAGCACGTCGTTCCCGTCGTTCCCCACGATGAAGTCGGAGCCCTGGTTGCCGTTGACGACGTCGTTGCCGGCGTTGGCGAACACGCGGTCCGGGCCGCGGCCCGCGTCGACGCTGTCGTCACCCGCCAGCGCTCGCACGCGATCGGGGCCGCCCAGCGCCGCGATCGAGTCGGCCTCCGGTGTGCCGATGATGCGGTCGGGCCCGGGTGTTCCGGTCACCGCCACGGCTCCCGCCGCCACTGCGAGCACGCCGCAGAGGCCGGCGGCCGCTGTGCTGGTGAGGCCAAATCTCTTGGTGCTGCGTATCACGGGACATCTCCTTGGTTGGTGATGCCCCTGAAACCGCTCAGAGGGGTTCGAGTTGCGCTGTCGCCATGCGAATACGCAGGGCGGGGCGCTTCCGGTCGGCCTAGACCTTGTGGTGCTCGGGCGCCCAGGAGCCGTCGTCTCGACGGCTGAAGTCCTGGAACAGGCCGGGCGCCTCCTCGAGCATGATCCGCACGACCTGATCGAACACCAGGCGCAGCTCCTCCTCGGCCCCCTCTGCCGTGCGCATCTCGATGACGTGGCGCAGCGTGCGCGCGTTGGCGGTCCACACGATGTCGGTCGAGAGGCCGAGCGGCGCGAGGCGGCGCAGCGCCGAGGTGACCTCCTTCTTGATGTGGAAGGGCACGCCCTCGTCGTCGATCCCGAGCTCGCCGGCGGCGCTCAGCTGGAACTCCTCGAGCTGCTCGACGATCGAGATCACCTGGTCCCGCACCGGCTCGAGCGCCGGTGGCACGCGGAAGCCGATGTCGGTCAGCCGCACGTAGCGCAGGCTCTCCTGGCTGAACGCGGAGCCGGCGCGGTGGCGGACGAGCTCATGGGTGAAGACGCGTGAGACGTTGCGCAGCACGAACGAGTAGTTGGCGTGCTCCAGCACGCTGCCGTGGGCGCTGCGGAGGATGTTCGCGAAGTACTCGCGCTGATCGGTGCGGACCTTGGTGACGTTCGGATTGAGCCCTGGTTCCCAGCTGCGGTAGCAGGCGCGCCCGCCGAACTCCACGAGCATCTCGCCGGCGCTGGCGCGGTCGTCCTCGCCGAGCCGGCGCTCCAGCCAGGACTGGCCGCCGACGTCGGTCAGGTAGTCGCGCAGGCCGTCGACGTTGAGCTCGGGACGGGCGATCAGGTGGACGGTCGGCGTGGTCTCGTGCACGGGCTGGCGACCCTACGCACGCGACCGGACGGGAACCTGACACGAATCGGACAGGCGCAGGGCACGAATAGGGCAGCTCACGCCAGGGACCGCGTCAGGACGCGCTCGAGCCCGGGCTCGCCGTCGGTCGGGCCGGGGACGGCCTTGTCGAGCCGCAGCTCGTTCCTGCGGCCGTCGATCTTCAGGGAGGCCACCTGGTTGTCGAACCACGGGCTGTCGTCGAGCGCCCGCCAGGTGACCGAGGGGTCCGGCACGCCCGCGGCGAGGGCCAGCGCACGCGCCACGGCGTGCGCCGGACGTGAGGCCGCGGCGCGCATCGCGTAGCGCTCGCGCTTGTTGAGCGGATTGCGAAGCGGCGAGCAGACGGCCTGGTAGACGGCGCTCTCGACCCCGCTGCCGCGCCGAAAGCCGACCTCGCTGAGGTAGGCGTGGTGGACGTCGCCCGAGAGCGTGACGATCGAAGCGGGCGGCTTCCCGCGCTCGCCCGCGCCGACTTGGCGCTGCAGCTCGGCGAGCCGCTCGAACGACTCGTTGAACGCCGCCCAGTGCTCCAGGTCGAGCGCCTGGCGGATGCGCTCGACCTGGCGCGCCGCGAGCGGACCCCAGGCACCCCCGCAGACGGCCTCGCTCCACGCCTCCAGGTGGTGCATCCCCGGCGCCAGGAGCCACGGCAGCGAGCTGGCGATCAGGAGGTGGTCGAAGTCCCCCTCCATCTGCTCGCCGACCCAGCGCCACTCGTCCTCGTCGAGCATCGAGCGCGAGCCCTCGTCGAGGCAGCGGCCGGCGCGCGAGTCGATCACCAGCAGGCGTGAGCCGTTGAGATCGCGGTGGTAGCTCCAGCGGACGCCGTCGGTCGTGTACGCGGAGCGCTTGGCGAAGTCGCGCAGCAGCTGCTCGGCATCCCCGGCCTCGTGGCAGCGGTGCAGCAGGCCGTCGCGGTCCTGCTCGTCGGGGCTGAGGTTCCCCGCGTGCTGGTAGATCCAGTAGGACATGATCGCGCCGATGATGTGCTCCTCCCACCAGTCGGTCGTGTGCATCTCGTCGAGCCACGCGCGCGAGATGTTCCAGTCGTCGTGCACGTCGTGGTCGTCGAAGATCATCGCGCTGGAGACCGTCGACAGCAGCCAGCGGATGACCGGGTCGCTCCACGACTCGCGGTAGAGGCGGGTGTACTCCTCGAAGTCGAGCGCGATCGGCCCGGGCGGCTCGTCGATGTCGCGCTTGGCCTCGACGAACTCGCGCGTCTTCGGCGAGACCTCGTCGGCGTAGACCTGGTCGCCGAGCAGGAGCAGCAGGTCGGGCCACTCGTCGGGGTCCTGATGGGCCATCCGCAAAGCCAGCGCGCGAAGCGGATCGAGCTCGTGTCCGTCGGGGTGTTCGTCCCTCGGCTGCGTGTAGGGGTCCTCGTGGGGCACGCCGACGCGGCAGGACCCGAACGAGATGCGCAGCGGCGGCGGCTTGGGCCGCGCGCGGAAGCTCGAGGGCGGGAGCGGCGAGTCGGCGAGCGGCCATACGCGCTCGCCGTCGAGCTCGACCGTGTACTCGTAGCGCCTCTCGGGCTCTAGGCCCTCGGCGCGCACGATCGCGTAGTGGTGGCCGGCGACCGTGAAGGTCTTCGCCTGGGTGCCGAGGACGGCGACTTCGCATGCGCTGTCGGTTTCGACCCAGACCACTGCGCACGTCTCGCCGACATAGCGCAGCAGCGGGCCGAGGACCAGGTCGGGCATTGGGGCCTACTACCCAGTCGGTGTCGCATCGAAAGCTCGGCTCGGCGGGGTGGCCGCGATCACGTTCCCTTAGTTCCAGGGCCTTTCAAGACAACTTGCGTACACCCCAGGCCAACACAAGTTTTAAGCTATAGACTTGGGTCATGGACCTTGATCGCCTCAGCAAGAGCCCAATAGGCCGCCTGGTCCCGATTCTTGGTCCAGACCCGGCGACTCAAGAGATCGTAGAGGGGCACGCCTTCCTGCCGGAACCTTTGCCTACCTCGTTGAGCTTGTCCACATCCACCTGGACGGTGGTCACGTCGGCCACAGCTGCTCTGGCTCGCCTGGATGGTGCCGCACGGCTCATCCCGCGACCGGCGTTGCTCCGTCGTCCAGCGCTCAGGCGTGAAGCGCAGAGCACGAGTGCCCTCGAGGGCACCTACGCACCCTTCGCCGATGTTCTCGCTGCGGATCGGGAGGACCAGCTCAACATGACCGCTGAGCTGCGAGAGATCCTCAACTTCGAGTCGGTTGCCGAGCTCGCCTTTTCCTGGCCGGAGGAGCGACCTGTCTCGTTGGGAATGCTCGGAGAGTTGCATCGAACACTCGTCCGAGGGACGGCCGGCGAGCTGAGCGATACCGGCGGCTTGCGTGATCGAATCGTTGTGATTGGGCGTCGCGGTGGGGGCTTCGACGATGCTCGCTTCATCCCGCCACCTCCCGGCGATCAACTGCGCGCGGGGGTGGAGAGCTTGCTCGACTGGATAAACCACCCTCCCAGCCTTCCGACCGTGGTTCAAGCCGCGATGACGCACTACCAGTTCGAATGTCTCCATCCGTACTCGGACGGCAACGGACGTCTCGGGCGACTTCTGATCATCGTGCAGCTCCTTCGAGGAGCCGTTATCCGTGAGCCCCTCCTGGTCGTGTCGCCTTGGTTCGAGCAGCGCCGTGACCGATACCAGGCTGTATTGCTGGAGCTGAGCTTGGACGGTGATTGGGACACGTGGATCGCGTTCTTCGCAGAGGGCGTAGCCGCTGCTGCGATCGAGTCGCAGCAGAAGGTCGAACGTCTCGTGGCACTGCAAAACGAGCTCCGCTCAACAGTGCAAGCGGCTGGCAAACGCGGTGCGGCTGAACGTCTAGCGGCTGATCTGGTCGGATACCCCTACGTGGCGCGGGGGGACGTGGCCAGCCGCTATGGCCTGTCCGGGCAGGGCGCGATCAACGCCATCAACACTCTCGTAGCTCTCGACATCCTCGAGGCATCCTCGCTGACCGACTCCCGAGGAGCGCGGCTCTATGTGGCGCCGCAGGTCGTGCGTGCGGTTTCGTGAGGGTGGCTAGAGCAGGGAGGAGAACGAGGTGCCGACGTCCTTGACGACGTCGAAGAGCGGCGAGGGGAAGATGCCGAGCACGACCGACGCCGCGGCGGCGAGCAGCGCGACGGCGACGATCTCGGGCTGGGCGCGCGGGTCCGCCTCGGGGGACCAGCCGATCACCGGCTTGACGCTGCGGGCCGGGCTGGTCGGAAGCTCCACCTCCAGGCGGTCCATCCACATCACCGCGACGACGCGCAGGTAGTAGACGAGGGAGATCATCGAGCCCACGACGATCACGATCCCGAGCCACGCGTAGTCGCCGGCCACGGCCGCGTCGATCAAATAGAACTTGCCGATGAAGCCGGCGGTGGCCGGGAAGCCGGCGAGTGCGAGCATCGCGATCGTCATCGGCCATGCCAGCAGCGGCGCCGCCCGACTGAGGTCTCGCAGCGACTCGATGTCGTCCCCGTGCTCGGAGACGCGCTCGCGGGCGATCACCACGGCGAAGGCCGCCACGTTCATCACGAGGTAGGCCGCGAGGTAGAAGGCCGTCGCCTGGATGCCGAGGCGGGTGCCCACGATGACCCCCGCGAGCAGGTAGCCCGCCTGCGCGACGCCGGACCAGGCCAGCATCCGCTTGAGCGAGCGCTGGGCGATCGCCCCCACATTGCCGATCACGATCGTGAGGGTGGCGAGCGCGGCGAGCGCGGGCCCCCACTCGACCTGGGCGAGCGGAAGCGCGTGGTGCAGGAGACGCAGCAATATCGCGAACGCGGCGACCTTCGTGGCCACCGCCATGAAAGCCGTGACGGGGGTCGGGGCGCCTTGGTACACGTCGGGCGTCCACTGGTGGAACGGCGCGACGGACGCCTTGAACGCGAGCCCGACGATGGCGAGCGCGATGCCGGTGAGCAATAGCGGATCGCCGAGGACGGACCCTCCCTCGAGCGCCTTCGCGATGCCGTCGAAGTCGGTGCTGGCGGTGGCTCCGTAGATGAACGCGAGCCCGTAGAGCAGCGTTGCTGAGCCGGCCGAGCCGATCACGAGGTACTTGAGGCCCGACTCGAGCGAGGCGCGATCGCGCACCGCCGATGCGCAGAGCACATAGAGGGGGATCGACAGCAGCTCGAGGCCGACGAACAGCGTCACGAGGTTCTCCGCGCCCGCGAGCAGAGCCATGCCGGAGATCGAGCCGAGCATCAGCGCGTAGTACTCGCCCGCGCCCGTCTCTTGGACCGACTCCGATCTCAGCGACAGCGCGATCGCCGCCAGCCCCGCGAGGTAGAAGACGATCGACATGAAGAGCGCCAGCGTGTCGATCGCGAGCGCCCCCTCGATGATCGGCGCGCTGTCCCCCGGCTCCCAGTTCGCGATCGAGAAGATGATCGCGACGACCAGCGCGGCGCCCGCCAGCTGCGGCACCAGCGAGCGCTGGACGTAGCGGCCCGGGAACAGGCCGGCGATCAGCACGACGATCGCGCCGCCGACCACGGCGAACAGCGGCGCGAGGCCGAGATAGTCGATGTGCGGTGCCTTGACGGCTGCGAGGACGTCGATCATGGTGACTCGAAGACCTCCACTTCACCGCTGTATCCGTCGGCTCCTTCGATCCGGATGGTCTGAGCGCGCTTGGCCGAGCCGTCCTCGGTCAGCTTCGCCGCCTCGGTGATCTGCGCGGTCGTCGCGTCCTCGGTGCGGTCGAGGATCAGCTGCGGGTAGACGCCGAGGGCGACGATCACGGCCACCAGAGGTGCGATCACGCCGAGCTCGAGCCTGCCGAGGTCGCGGCTCTCGGCAGCCGGCCCGACGCGGTTGTGCATCGAGCGCTGGAGCAGGCGGATCGCGTAGACGGCGGCGAGCGCGACGCCGGCGCTGGCGACGAGGCCGAAGACCAGCTTGTCCTCGAACGCTCCGAAGAGGATCAGGATCTCGCCGACGAAGTTCGCCGAGCCGGGCATCGCGAGCGTGGCGAGCGCGACGATCAGGAACAGCGCCGCGAGCACCGGCGCGCGCAGCGCCATGCCGCCCATCTGGGCGAGCGAGGGCGAGCCGCCGGACCGGGCGGTCAGCGCCGCGATCACGAACAGCAGCGCGCCCACGACGAGGCCGTGGTTGACCATCTGCATCACCGCACCCTGGGCGCCGAGGTCGTCGATCGCGAAGATCCCCAGTGTGATGAAGCCGAGCTGGGCGATCGAGGAGTAGGCGAGCACCAGGCGGGGCTCGTCCTGCGAGAAGGCGAGCACCGAGCCGTAGAGGATCGAGAACACGGCGATCACCAGGATCAGGTCCTGGAAGTGGACCGAGGCGTCGGGCATCGTCGGCAGCACGATCCGCAGGAAGGCGTAGACGCCGACCTTGGACAGCACCGCCGAGAGGCACACGAGTACCGGGATCGGCGTGGCGCGGTAGGTGTCCACGACCCAGCCGTGGAACGGGAACGCCGGTGCCTTGACGAGGAAGGCGAGTGCGAACAGCAGGAAGATCCACTGCTGCGTGCCCTCGGGGAGCGGGTTGGCGGCCAGCTCCGCGATCGAGAACGTCAGGTCGTTGCCCGAGTTGGACGCGGTCAGCACGCCGAGGGCAACGGCGCCGGCCAGCATCAGCAGCGAGCCGACGAGCGTGTAGATCACGAACTTGGTCGTCGCGGCCACACGGTCGCCCGTTCCCCAGCCGCCGATCAGGAAGTAGAACGGCACCAGCATCAGGTCGAAGAAGAGGACGAACAGGGCCAGGTCCTGGGCCAGGAAAGCGCCGAGCACCGCCGTCTCGGCGAGCGCCATGTGGAACATGAAGAGCTTCTGGCGCTCGGTCTCGCGCACGGCGGACCAGACCATCGCCGGCACCCAAAGCAGCGCCGTCAGGGCGATCAGGAACAGGTTGAGCCCGTCGACGCCGAGCTGGTAGCGGATGCCCAGCTCGGCGATCCACTCATCGTCGGTGACGTACTGGAAGGCGCCCCCGGCGCCGTCGAAGTCCGCGATCATCGCGATCGCGTACCCGAGCACCGCGACGCTTCCCGCGACCGCCACCCAGCGGCCGGTGCGCTCGGGCAGCAGCGCGCCGATCAGCGCGGCCGCCAGCGGCAGGAAGATCACGAAGCTGAGGTGGATCGTCAGCACGCGCTCAGCTCGACACGATCAGGAAGTAGAGGACCAGGCCGCTCGTCCCCGCGAGCAGCAGCGCGGCGTAGGCGCGCAGCTCCCCGGTCTGGATCGAGCGGGCGAAGGAGGTGCCGGCGCGGACGAGGTTGACCGTGCCGCCCACCAGGACGCCCTGCACGAACGCGCTCTCGATCACGGTGTTCCCGAAGCGGCCCGCGGCGGCCAGCGGTCTCACAACAGTGAGGTCGAACAGCTCGTCGAAGTACCACTTGTTGGCGAACAGCCTGTGGAGCCCGGCGAAGCGCTGCTGCAGCTGGGCGGTCGTGCCGGGGCGGCGCAGGTAGAGGAGCGCGGCGAGGCCGATGCCGGCCACCGAGATCAGCGCGCCGATCAGCAGCCCGATGTACTCGGCGGAGTCGCTCGGGTGCTCGTGGTAGTAGTGCGAATCGGCGAAGGTCGGCTCGAGGAACTTCTCCAGCACGTCGGTCACGCCCGGGATCTGCAGGAACCCGGCGACCACCGCGAGCAGCGCCAGCGGAGCCATCGCCGCCTTCATCGGCCGCTCGTGCTCGGCCACGTGGTGGTCGGGCCCGGGGAAGCCCACCTCGGTGTCCTCGGGCTCTCCGGTGGCGGGGTTGACCGGATGGCCGTGGGCGAGGTGGCCGCCCTCCAGCTCGAGCGCCTCCGGGCACGGCTCGCCGTGGAACACGCGGAAGACCATCCGGAAGGCGTAGAAGGCCGTCATCAGGGCGGCCAGGTAGCCGACGACCGCGAGGATCACGTAGGCCCCGCCGCGGTTGAGCGTGTAGGCGAGGATTTCGTCCTTCGAGAAGAAGCCGGACATCAGCGGGAAGCCGGCCAGAGCGAGCGCGCCGATCGTGAAGGTCACGTAGGTGAACGGCATCGCCTTGCGGAAGCCGCCCATCTTGTTCAGCGACTGCTCGTTGCCCATCGCGGCGATCACCGAGCCGGCGCCCATGAACAGCAGCGCCTTGAAGAAGGCGTGGGTCATGAGGTGGAACATGCCGGCGCCGTAGGCGAACACCGACACGCCGAGCACCATGTAGCCGATCTGCGACATCGTCGAGTAGGCGATCACCCGCTTGAGGTCGGTCACCACGAGGGCGATCGTCGCGGCCACCAGCAGCGTCGTCGCACCGATCACTGCGCTGACGTCGGCGGCGGCCGGCGCCTGCTCGAACAGCGGGTGCATGCGCGCGATCAGGTACACGCCCGCGGTGACCATCGTGGCCGCGTGGATCAGCGCGGAGACGGGCGTTGGGCCCTCCATCGCGTCCGGGAGCCAGGTGTGGAGCGGGATCTGGGCCGACTTCGCGAACGCGCCGACCAGCAGCATCAGGCACGCGGCCACCAGCTGCCCGTCATTGGTGCCGAACACCTCGTGCGAGCGCTCGAAGACGGTTGCGAAGTCGAGCGCGCCGGTCGCGTCAAAGAGCAGGAACGCGCCGATCACCAGGCCGATGTCGCCCACGACGTTGACCACGAACGCCTTGATGCCGGCGGCGGTGGCCGTCTCGCGCCGGTACCAGAAGGAGATCAGCAGGTAAGAGGCCGCGCCGACGAACGCCCAGCCGACGATCAGCAGCACGAAGTTCGCCGCCAGGATCAGCAGCAGCATCGAGAAGACGAAGAAGTTCAGGTAGGCGAAGAACCGCGTGTAGCCGCGGTCGGACTTCATGTAGGCGACCGAGTAGACGTGGATCAGGAACGAGACGCCCGAGACGATCAGGCACATCAGCACCGAGAGCGGGTCCACGAGGATCGCCAGGTCGGCGTGGAACCCGCCTGTCGCCGCGTAGGTGTACGCGCTGTTGACCACCGAGCGCGACTCCTCCGGACGGTCGAGCAGCGCCAGCAGCATTCCCACGGCCGAGGCGAAGGAGAGCCCGATCGCCGCGCTGCCGATCCACCCCGGCACGCGCCCGGGCAGCACCCGCCAGCCGAGCGCGATCACCAGCGTCCCCGCGAGCGGGAACGCGAGCACCAGCCACCCCCAGGAAGCCACCGTCATCCCTTGAGCTCGCTCATGGCGTCGACGTCGATCGGGAGGCGGCGGCGGTACATCGCGACGATGATCCCGAGGCCGATCACGACCTCGCAGGCGGCCACGACCATCACGATCAGGGCGAAGACCTGGCCCTCCTGGTTGCCGACCATGCGCGCGAAGGCGATCAGCGCGAGGTTGCCGGCGTTCAGCATCAGCTCGAGGCAGAGCAGCACCACCAGCGGGCTGCGGCGCGTCATCACGCCGGCCGCGCCGATGCAGAAGAGGAAGGCCGAGAGGACGATGAACCAGGACATGTTCATGAGCTGGTCGCCTCCTTCTGGGTGCCGACGTCGCCGCGGACGAGGTCCGCGACCGAGATGGCGTCGGGCGGCTCTTCCAGGCCGCGGCGCTTGCGCGCCAGGACGACGGCGCCTACCGCGGCCATCAGCAGGAGGAACGAGGCGGCCTCGAAGGGCAGCAGGAACTTCGTCAGCAGCAGCTGCCCCATTTCCCCGGGGGAGCCGAAGCCCGATCCGATGTCGGCGCCGCGCGAGTCGAGCAGCGACAGCGAGGAGCCGATCACAGCGATCGCCAGCTCGATCAGCAGCGCGCCGGCGAACAGCGGGCCGAAGGAGCTGACGAGGCCGCTGGTCTCGGACCGCAGCGGCTCGTCGGTGCCGCCCACGTAGGCGACCACGAACACGTAGAGCACCATCACCGCCCCGGCGTACACCACGACCTGCGCGGCGGCGAGGAACGCCGCGCTCAGGAGCAGGAAGAGGATGGAGAGCGAGAGCAGGTGGGCCACCAGCGCGAGCACGCTGTAGAAGGGGTTGCGCAGCAGCACCACGCCGAGCGCGCCGGCGATCGCGCCGAAGCCGGCGACGAAGAAGAGAAGCTGCTCGAGGAACATCCCGCTCCTACTCGCCTTCGAGCCTCAGCGGTGTGCGCTCGATCGGCTCGGCGAGCAGCATCTCCTTGGTGAAGATGAGGTCCGAGCGCTCGTAGTCGGCCATCTCGTAGTCGTTGCCCATCGTGATCGCGTCGAACGGGCAGGCGACCTCGCAGTAGCCGCAGAAGATGCAGCGCGTCATGTTGATCTCGTAGACCGCGGCGTAGCGCTCGCCGGCCGACACCTGGTTCTCCGGCGTGTTCTCGGCCGCGACGACGCGGATGCACTCGGCTGGGCAGGCGGCCGCGCAGAGCGAGCAGCCGACGCACTTCTCGAGCCCCGAGTCCTCGAACTTGTGGAGCTTGTGGCGGCCGCGGAAGCGCGGGTAGACGGGCGTCTTCTCCTCCGGGTACTCGATCGTCACCGGCTTCTCGGCGAGGCGCGCGAGGGTGGTGCGCAGGCCGCGCAGGGTCGCCCCGAAGGTGCGGTACACGCCTCCGAGTCCGCCGGGCTCCGGGCCGCGCTGCACCGCTATGACGTCGTCCGGGAGCTGGTTGCTCATCGGGTCTCTCCTCGAGGCTCTGGGCATTGGGGGGCGCGCTGGCTCATGCGACGAGTACCACCGCGGTCACAAGGGCGTTGAGCGTGGCCAGCGGCAGCAGCACCTTCCAGCCGAAGGACATCAGCTGGTCGTAGCGCAGGCGCGGAAGCGTCGCACGGACCCAGATGAAGAGGACCACGAAGGCGAACATCTTCAGCAGCACCCACAGCGGCCCGAGCGCCTCGGGCCCGGGACCGTGCCAGCCGCCGAAGAAGCAGGCCGTGGCCACGCCGCTGATCACGATCACCTCGATGTACTCCGCCATGAAGAACGAGCCGAAGCGCATCCCGCCGTACTCGGTGTTGTAGCCGGCCACGATCTCGGCGTCGGCTTCCGGCAGGTCGAACGGCGCGCGCGCCGTCTCCGCGAAGCCGGCGACCATGAACACCAGGAAGCCGACGAACTGGGGCACGATGAACCAGATGCCGCTCTCGCCCGAGCCCTGGGCCTCCACGATGTCCACGAAGGAGAGCGAGCCGGCGGTCATCGCCACGCCGACCAGCGAGAGGCCGATCGCCACCTCGTAGGAGATCAGCTGGGCGGCGGAGCGCATCGCGCCGAGGAAGGAGTACTTGGAGCCGGAGGCCCAGCCGCCGAGCACCAGGGCGTAGAACGCGAGCGAGCCGAAGGCGAAGAAGTAGAGGAGCCCGATCGGCACGTCGATGCCGTAGAGGCCGAGGTCGCCGCCCCAGGCTCCCTGCGGGCCGAACGGGATGATCGCGAGCGTCGCCACCGCGGTCGCGATCGAGATCACCGGGGCGATCGCCATCATCCACGGCACGGCGGTGGCGGGCGCGAAGCTCTCCTTGGAGAGAAGCTTGAGCACGTCGGCGAGCGGCTGGAGCAGCCCGCGCGGGCCCACCCGGTTCGGGCCGTAGCGCGACTGGAAGCGGCCGAGCAGCTTGCGCTCGAGCAGCAGGATCAGCGGCACCACCTGGAGGATGAAGGCGAAGATCACGATCGCCTTCACGACCTGCACCAGCGCCGTTTCGACCACGGGCGTGTCGGCGGCGATCAACGCCGCTGAGCCGTCGGTGAAGGCGCTCATGCGCGTCGCACCTCGACCGTGCGCGGCAGGCCGTTGGTCAGCGCGTTGGCGCTGTCCTCGTCGCCGCTCAGGATGAGGAACACGCTTCCGGGGCGCACCGCCTCGCGGAGCGCGGCCGTGGCGTGCACGGACCGCTCGCCGGCGACCACCTCGACCCTGTCGCCAGATGAGATCCCCAGCCGCTCGGCGTCTGCCGGTGAGAGCTCCGCCTGCTGCTTGGGCGTGAGGAACCTGAGCGAGGGTGAGTGCTCCACGGCGGGCGAGGCGAACAGCGCCGGCACGGCGCCGAGCCGCAGTCCCTCCGCAAGCGCCGGCGGGGCTTCGAGTGCCGCGCTGGGCGTCTCCGCGGCCGTCGTGTCGGGCGTCTCCGCGGCCGGCACGGCGGATGCCGCGTCGCGGTCCTGCCAGCGGACTCCGCGCCCGCCGATCTCCTCGAGCGTCAGGCCGGCGTAGAAGGGCACTGCGGCTGCGACCTGGGCAGTCACCTCGGGCGCGCTCAGGGCAGCTACGCCGGCGCCAGTGCGCTCGCAGAGCTCGGCCAGCACCTGCCAGCCCGCGCGCACCTCGCCGGGATGGGGGATCGCTTCGCGGACGCGCTGGATGCGCCCGTCCGGATGCGTCAGCGTGCCCGCCTTCTCGGCGTTCGACTCGGCGGGGAACACCACCGTCGCGTGCTCCTCGAGCCCGGGGGTCACGAAATCGGCGACCGCGATGACGGCGTTGGATCGGTCGAGCGCCCGCTCCCAGATGCCGCGCCCCGACAGCTCGCGCAGC
The DNA here is from genome assembly GCA_963715445.1 of uncultured Solirubrobacterales bacterium. Lineage (GTDB taxonomy): Bacteria > Actinomycetota > Thermoleophilia > Solirubrobacterales > Thermoleophilaceae > JAAYBF01. Next base: position 981,604 of record OY970240.1, on the reverse strand, counting down.
GGGTCGGCGTGGAGCAGCAGCAGCGTGGACAGCTCGCCGTCCGCGAGCGCGCGGCCGATCTCGTTCGAGTCGTGACCGCGCTCGGGCGCATCGGCGAGGCCGGGGGCCAGCGCCGGGGAGACGCCCACCTCGCGCAGGCCGCGGCCGTTGGCTGCGGTGGGGATCTCGATCAGGCCCGACTCGGGCCGCTCTGCGAGCTTGAGCGTCTCGGCGATCGCGAGCAGCGCATCGATCGCCTGGGTGCCGCGCTCTCCCTGAGCGGCGCGCTCGCCCCACAGGACCACGACGTCGCCCGCCTCCGCGAGCACGGCGGCCGCGGCTTGGATCTGCTCTGGATCGGCCCCGGCGCTGGCGGCCAGCGCCGCGATGTCCCGACCTTCGGCGCGGGGCGACCCGAGCGCGGCCGCGAGCGCGACGAGAGCCGCCTCGGCGGCGCCGGGAGCGAAGCGCACGGCCGGGTCGCCGGTGGCGTCCCCGAGGGCCACGCCCGGCTCGTCCAGCGCGCTCGCGCGGCTCGTCAGCGTCACCACGCGCGCGCCGTTGCGCCGTCGCGCCTTGCGCACGCGCAGGTCGAGCACCGGCGCCTCGTCGATCGGCTCGACCTCGATCACCAGCACCGCGTCGGCGTGGTCGATGTCGGATACGCGCGCGGTCAGCTGTGGCCTTGCCAGCGCGCGCGCCTGGTCGGGATCGAGTGCACCGGCCGCGCGCGAGTCCAGGTGCGGCGACCCGAGGCCCTTGCGCAGCAGGTGCTGGAGCAGGAAGCCCTCTTCGTTGGTGGTGCGCCCGCCGACGATCGCCGCGGTGCGCTCCCCGCCCTTCGCGAGCGCCTTGGCGGCCTCCTCGAGGGCGCGCTCCCAGGACACCTCGCGCAGGTAGCCGCCGTCGCGCACCATCGGGGCGAGCACGCGGTCGGGGGAGTGGAAGGACTCGTAGCCGAAGCGGCCCTTGTCGCACAGCCAGCCGTCGTCGACCTCTTCGTTGTCGCGCGCGAGCACCCGCAGCACCTTGTCGTCGTCGCGGATCGTGTAGCTCACGTTGCACTGGCTGGCGCAGCCCGTGCAGACCGAGCCGGCCTCCTCGATGTCCCACGGGCGGGCGCGGAAGCGGTAGGCGGTGGAAGTGAGCGCGCCCACCGGGCACAGCTCGATGACGTTGCCGCTGAACGGGGCCACGTAGGGGCGGCCGTCGTGCGTGCCCACGTAGGTGTGGTCGCCGCGCTCGAGGAACACGAGCTGGTGGTCCTCTGAGATCTCCTGCGAGAAGCGCACGCAGCGGTAGCAGAGGATGCAGCGCTCGCGGTCGATCGCCACGAGCGGGGAGACCTCGAGCGGCTTCTTGAAGTGGCGCTTGGGCTCGACCATGCGCGACTTGCCGGGGCCCCAGCCGAACGAGATGTCCTGCAGCGGGCACTCGCCGCCCTTGTCGCAGACCGGGCAGTCGAGCGGGTGGTTGACGAGCAGGAACTCGACCACGGCGTTCTGCGCCTGCTTGACGCGGTCGGTGGTGGTGTGGACCACCATCCCGTCCTTGACCGGGGTCGAGCACGACGTCTGCAGCTTCGGGATCCCCTCGACCTCCACCAGGCACATGCGGCAGGCGCCGACCGGCGGGCCGAGCTTGCGCTCGTAGCAGAAGTAGGGGATCTCGACGTCGCCCTGCTTGGCCGCGTCGACGAGCATCGTGCCCTCGTCGGCGCGCACCTCGCGGCCGTCGATCTCGAACGTGATCTGGGTGCGCTCGGGCCGCGCCATCAGCCGACTCCAGGTCCCGCGTGGACGCTGGCGGCCAGCTCGGCGGCGCTCGCCGGCGCGGCGATTGCCTCGCGGTCGGCGCGCTCGCGGGCGGCCTCGATGTGGGACTCGAACTCGGGCCGGAAGTGCCGGATCATCGATCCGATCGGCATCGCCATCGAGTCCCCGAGCACGCAGAGGCAGTTGCCGATGATGTTCTCCTGGACGCCCGCGACGATCTCGATGTCCATCGGCGTCGCCTCGCCGCGGTCGATCCGCTCGAGCATCTTCACCGTCCAGTTGGTGCCCTCGCGACACGGCACGCACTTGCCGCACGACTCGTGGCGGTAGAAGCCGGCGAGGCGCAGCGCGACGCCCACGATCGGAACCGAGTCGTCCACCACGATGATCGCGCCGGAGCCGAGCATCGAGCCGGCCTCCGCCATCGACTCGAAGGTGTACGGCCGGTCGAGGTCCTCGGGCAGCAGCACGGGCGCCGAGGAGCCGCCCGGGAACCAGCACTTGATCTCACGTCCCGGGGGCGGGCCGCCGCCGAGGCCGTAGACGATCTCGCGCGCGGTGATGCCCAGCTCGATCTCGTAGTTGCCCGGCCGCTGCACGTTGCCGGAGATCGACACCATCTTCGTGCCGGTCGAGTTGCCCTCGCCGAACTGGCGGTACCACTCGGGGCCCTTCTCGATGATGATCGGCGTGTTGCACAGCGTCTCGACGTTGTTGATCAGCGTCGGCCCCTGGTAGAGGCCCTGATTGGCCGGGAAGGGGGGCTTGAGGCGCGGGTTGCCGCGCTTGCCCTCGAGCGCGTCGAGCAGCGCCGACTCCTCGCCGCAGATGTAGGCGCCCTCGCCGCGGTGCACCACCAGCTCGACCTGGATGTCCGAGCCGAAAACGCGCTCGCCGAGGTAGCCCTTGGCGTAGGCCTCCTCGACCGCTGCGTCGAGGATGTCCGCCTGCAGCGAGTACTCGCCGCGAATGAAGATGAACGCGCGGTTGGCGCCGGCGGCGATCGCGCCGATGATCACGCCCTCCACGAGCAGGTGCGGGTTGCGCTGCATCAGCAGCCGGTCCTTGAAGGTGCCCGGCTCCGACTCGTCGGCGTTGCAGCAGAGGTACTTGTCCATCGTCCCCTTGGGGATGAAGCTCGCCTTCTTGCCCATCGAGAAGCCGGCGCCGCCGCGTCCGCGCAGGCCGGAGGACTCGAGCTGCTCGAGCACCTCGTCCTGGGTCATCTCGAGCGCCACCTTGCGCGCCGAGCGGTAGCCGCCGAGCGATTCGTACACGTCGATCCGGTGCAGGTCGGGCGTGTCGAAGTTGGCCGTCAGGACCTTGGTCTCGAGCGTCTCGCTCATCGGTCTCCCAGCCCCCTTCCCGGCAGCACCTCGCGGCCGTCCTTCAGGGCGGCGACGAGCTCCTTCGCGTCGGCCTCGTCGAGCGGGCCGACATAACGGCCGTCGACGGAGGCCATCGGCGCCATGTCGCAGGCGCCGAGGCACTCGAACTCGCGGATGTCGCAGTCCTCGAGCCCCTGCTCGCCGGCCTCGCGCGCGATCGCGTCATGCACCGACTTGGCGTTGCGCAGGTGGCAGGCGACGCTCGTGCAGACGTACACGTAGCGCCTGCCCACCGGCTCCGTGCGGAGCATGTCGTAGAAGGTCGCGACCGACGAGAGGTAGGCGGGGGTCACGCGCATCACGCAGGCGACCTGCTGGAGCGCCTCGGGGGAGCACCAGCCGTGCAGCCGCTGAGCGGCGTCGAGCGCCGGCAGTGCGGCCGAGCGGTGGTCGGGGTAGCGCTTCATGAGCGCCTCGATCCGCTCGCGCAGCTCGGCCGGCACGTGCGTCTCGGCGGGCTCGGGGATCGTCGCCGGCGGCTTGTCGAGGTCGGCCGCCTCGTCCCAGCCCAGCAGTTCGCTGCGAGAGCCCGCGCTCATCGGTCGATCCCCCCGAGGATCGGGTCGAGCATCGCGACGTTGGCGATCAGGTCGGCCAGCAGCCCGCCCTCGCTCATCTCGGCGAGCGCCTGGAGGTTCACGAAGCTGGGGTCGCGCACGTGGACCCGCGAGGGCTTCGAGGAGCCGTCGGCCAGGACGTAGCAGCCGAGCTCGCCGCGGGGCGATTCAACGGCGCGGTACGCCTCCCCGGCCGGGACGCGGAAGCCCTCGGTGACGAGTTTGAAGTGGTGGATCAGCGCCTCCATCGAGGTCGCCAGCTCGTGGCGGGGAGGCAGCGCGACCTTGCGGTTGGTGGTGATGAACGGGCCCTCGGGCAGGCCGTCGAGGGCCTGCTCGATGATCCTGCAGGACTCGCGCATCTCGGCCATGCGCACCCGGTAGCGGTCGTAGCAGTCGCCGACCGTGCCGACGGGGATCTTGAAGTCGAAGTCCTCGTAGGAGGAGTAGGGCGTCGCCTTGCGCAGGTCCCAGGGGTCGCCCGCCGCGCGCAGCAGCGGCCCGGTCACTCCGAGCTCGAGCAGGCGCTCCTTCGGCACGATGCCCACGTTGCGCAGCCGCTGCAGCCAGATCTCGTTCTGGTCGAGCAGCGCCTCGTACTGGTCGAGCCGCGCGGGGAACAGGGCGAGGAACTCGCGGCATTTCTTCTCGAAGCCCGGCGGGATGTCGTCGATCACGCCGCCAACCTGGATGTAGCGGGTGTGCATCCGCTGCCCCGAGGACATCTCGAACAGGTCGAGGATGTGGTCGCGCTCGCGCAGGCCCCACCAGAGCATCGTGATCGCGCCGATGTCGAGCGCCGAGGTGCCGAGCCAGAACAGGTGGCTGGCGATCCGGTTGAGCTCCATGTGGATCACGCGCAGGTACTGGGCGCGCTTGGGCACCTCCTCCTCGAGCAGGTGCTCGACCGTCGTGCAGAAGGCCGTCGCGTTGAAGTAGTAGGCGAGGTAGTCCATCCGCTCGACGAACGTGATCGCCTTCCAGTACTCCTGGGTCTCCATCGACTTCTCGATGCCGGTGTGGACGTAGCCGATGATCGGCTTGACGTCGAGCACCTGCTCGCCCTCGAGCGTGCAGAGCAGCCGCAGCACCCCGTGCGTGGCGGGATGGTGCGGCCCGAGGTTGAGCGTGAACAGCTCCGTCTCCGGCTCGAGCTGCTCGGGGGAGGCGCCGCCGTGGGCGACGCGCTCCAGCGTCACCGACTTCTCGCGCTCCCTATAGGAAGCCGCGAGGGGGTCCGGAAGGTCCTTGTCGGGCCCCTGGTCACTCATACCAGCGGGGGTACTTGTGCTCGTTGAAGGTGAACAGGACGGGCTCGCCGCCGATCGGGAAGTCGCGCCGCTGGGGGTGGCCCTCGTAGTCCTCGGGCATCAGGATCCGGCGGGGGTCCGGGTGGCCGTCGAAGAGCACCCCGAACATGTCGTAGACCTCGCGCTCCTGATGGTCCGCCGTCGGGAAGAGGTCCACGACGCTCGGCACCACCGGGTCCTCCACGGTCACGCGGGTCTTCACGCCGAGGCGCTCGCAGCGCGCGCGAGAGAGGAGCTGGTAGTGCACGCCGAGCCGCGGCTCCTCCGGGAGGTAGTCCACTCCGTGCACGCTGGCGAGGAACTCGTACGGCTCCTCGTCCTCGCTGCGCAGATAGGCCAGCACTTCCCGCACGCGCGCGGGGGCAACCTCGAGCATCGCCTGCTCGCGGTGGTAGGAGGTGCTCACCACGGCGTCCTCGGCGACGTTCCCCCGGACTCTCTGTGCGACCAGCTCCAAGCCGGTGGCGTCAGGCAACTTCTTCGGTCCCCTCGGCCCCGTAGCGCTCGCGCCAGCCGAGCGAAGGCTCGTTGGTGATCTTGTCCTGCAGCTTCATGATCCCGTACATCAGCGCCTCCGGCCGCGGCGGGCAGCCGGGGATGTACACGTCCACCGGCAGGAACTTGTCGGCCCCGGCTACGACCGCGTAGTTGTTGAACATCCCGGCGCTCGAGGAGCAGGCGCCCATCGCGATCACCCACTTCGGCTCCAGCATCTGGTCGTAGATGCGGCGGATGATCGGCGCCATCTTGATCGACACCCGGCCCGACAGGATGATCATGTCGGCCTGGCGCGGAGAGGCCCGCACCACCTCGGCGCCGAAGCGCGAGATGTCGTTGCGCGGGGAGCCGATCACGGTGATCATCTCGATCGCGCAGCAGGCGAGGCCGAAGCCGAGCGGCCAGCAGGCGTTGCGCCGCGCCCAGTTCTGGGCCTTCTCGAGCGTCGTGAGCATCACGCGCTCCTCGACGTACTGCTCGAGGGCGTCGCCTTCCAGATCGCCGCGCAGCAGCTGCTGCGCGCTCAGCTGCTTGGCGCGGAACGCCTCCGGCGACTCGACCTTGGTGCGGGTCACTTCCATTCGAGGGCCCCTCTTCTCCAGACGTACCCGAAAGCGACCAGCAGCAGCGAGATGAAGACGACCGTCTCGACGAGCGCGAACACCCCGATCGCCTCCAGCTGGACGGCGATCGGATAGAGGAACACGACCTCGATGTCGAACAGGATGAAGAGCATCGCGATTAGGTAGAAGCTGATGCCGAAGCGGAAGCTCTGCTGGACGTCGGAGGGCAGGCCGCATTCGTACGGCTCGGCCTTCGTCTTGTTGGGACGTTTGGGGCCGAGGAGGCCGTTGAGCATCGTGAAGGCCACCCCGACGCCAATGCCAAGCGTGAGGAAGACCAGTGCTGGGAGGTAGCTCTTGAGCACGGGCACGGATGTATAACGCACGTTTGTGCGCTCTTGCTACATAGTGCGAAAGGGCTCTTTCTGAGCGGAATTCACATGGCAGTCGGTATCGCCGTCCTGGCCACCAACGCGGTCGCCGGTGGATGGGGCGCGGTCGCCTGGCTGCGCAAGGACCCATCGGTCTGGTTCTGGTACCTCCTGCGGGTCGCACAGGCCACCGTCGTGATCCAGGTGATCTTCGGCTTCATCCTCCTCGCGCGTGGAGAGCAGGCGCCCGACGGCCTCCACGTGGCCTATGGCGTCGCGCCGCTTTTGATCAGCCTCTTCAGCGAGGGGATGCGGGCCGGCGTGGCCCAGCGCGAGCTCGACGAGGTGGACGATCTCGAAGCCCTCGAGCATCCCGCCAAGGTGGCGATCGCCCGTCGCGTGGCCCTGGCCGAGATGGGCGTGATGACGGTAGGCGTGCTGATGATCCTGACTCTCGCCATCCGCGCCTACTCCACCGGCGGATAGCCGCGATAGGCGTCGCCTGGCGGTGTCCTCGGTCGCTCACCTGCTGACGCAGGCATCGCTCCCTGCGTCCTGGCCAGGCTCGCCTCTAGCGGCTATCGGGTTTTGGGGGCCTGGACGGAAGTTCGGGGTTGACCGTTGACGAGGGGTTGATCTGCGAGTCAACCGGGCACCGTCACCGAGAAGGAGGGGAACCCACCCCGTCAACCGGATTTGGACGACATGAGCCTCCTGATGCCACAGTTCGAGCACCGCGCAAAGAAAATCCCCGCTGATCTCGTGCTGCTCAGCGAGGTGCGGGAGTGGGCGGAGGGCGCCGCGCGTGACGCCGGCCTGCGCGACGGCGACTGCTACCAGGTCAAGCTGGCGCTGAGCGAGGCGGTGGCGAATGCGATCCAGCACGGGTCCAGCGCGCCGACCGACCTGATCGGCATCACGGCGTTCGAGGAGGACGAGTCGCTCGTCTTCGAGGTGAGGGACACCGGAGAGTTCCTGCCGCCGCTCGCTTCGGCGGACGGTGAGGACGAGCGCGGCCGGGGGTTGCAGCTGCTCGCGCTGATGATGGACGAGGTGCGGATCACCTCCGCGGCCGAGGGCGGAAGCCTGCTCAGGTTCGCGAAGCGGCTGGGCTAGCGCCCGCCCGAGATCTCGAGCGTTCCCCGCATCCCCTTCTCGTCGTGGTCGGCCACGGTGCAGATGAAGCGATAGCTGCCGGGCGGCAGGCCCACGGTCAGCGCCCGCGTCTCGCCCGCCGGGAAGCTGCGCAGGCGCTCCACGATCCGGTCGCCGTCGAGGATCTCGATGTTGTGCGCCAGCTCTCCGCGGTTCGCGAGCTCGATCCGCTCGGGGAGGGGCCGCCCGGCGCTCGAGCGCCCGCCCGTCACGGTGATCCGGTTCGGGGAGAAGACGTACTCCTCGGCCTCGATCTCGATCGCCTTGCCCGCCGGAACGGTGGCCGGCAGGGTCGGCGGGTCCACCTCGCCGGACCCACAGCCAGCGGGAACGAGGGCGATTCCTGCGAGGCAGAGGGCGCATCTGAGGGGCATCCACATTGGGTGGCGGATACTATGCGCCCGCCGTGACCGGCCCCCGCTCTTCATCCCGCGCTCGACTTGCGCTCGCGGCCTGCGCCGCTCTCACCCTGCTCGTCAGCGGCTGCGGCGGCGAGATCGATGTCGATCAGGCCCACCAGCGCGGGGCGGAGCTGTTCAACGAGCGCTGCTCCGGCTGCCACACCTTCAAGCGCGCCGATTCGTACGGCTCGAAGCCCGAGGGTCAGCTCGCCGGCGGCGAGCGCACCAACGGCCCGAACTTCGACGTTCGCAAGGTCAATCGCGACGACGCGCTGTTCGCGATTCGCAACGGCGGCTTCTCCGGCGCGATCATGCCGGCGAACGTGGTGGTCGGCGAGGACGCCGAGAAGGTGGCCGACTTCCTCGCCAAGTACTCGGGTGAGAAGCGGGGCGAGGGCACAGATGTCGTCGGCTCCGGCGAGCAAACCGACTAGCGGCCACCCGGCCCGTGCTCGACCTCAAAGCGATCCGGAAGGCCCCCGACGAGGCCAGGGTTGCGCTTGCGCGCCGTGGCGATGGGTCCGACGAGCGGCTTGGCCGCGTCCTCGAGCTGGATGAGCGCAGGCGCGCCATCCTGCCGCAGCTGGAAGGCCTGCGGGCCGAGAAGAACGAGGCGAGCAAGCGCATCGGGGAGCTTCAGCGGGAAGGCGGGGACGCCTCGGAGGCGATCGCCGCCGTCAAGGAGGTCGGCGAGCACGAGAAGCTGCTCGACGCCGAGCTGAAGACGATCGAGGAGGAGCTCGAGCCGGCCCTGGCGTCGCTGCCCAACCTGCCCGACGCGACCGCCGCCGACGGCGACACCGTCTTGCGCGAGGTCGGCGAGGCCGGCGCCGCGGGCCGCGACCACCTCGAGCTGCTGGGCGACCTGATCGACCTGGGGGCCGGCGCGCGCGTGGCCGGCTCCCGCTTCGTGTACCTGAAGGGGGACCTGGTCTTCCTGGAGCTGGCGCTGGTGCGCTGGGCGCTCGGCCTGCTGGGCGAGAAGGGCTTCGTGCCGGTGGTGCCGCCGGTGCTCGTCCGCGAAGAGGCCCTCTACGGCACCGGGTTCCTGCCCGACACCGAGCAGCAGATCTACCGCATCCCGGAGGACGACCTCTACCTCACCGGCACCTCGGAGGTGCCGCTGGCGGGGCTGCACATGGGGGAGATCCTCGACGAGGCCGATGTGCCCGCCCGCTACGCCGGCTTCTCCACCTGCTTCCGGCGCGAGGCCGGCGCAGCCGGCCGCGACACGCGCGGGATCTTCCGCGTGCACCAGTTCGACAAGGTCGAGATGTTCGCCTTCGTGCGTCCCGAGGACTCGCTCGAGGAGCACGAGCGGCTGCTCGCGATCGAGGAGGAGATCATGGTCGCCCTCGGGATCCCCTACCGCGTGGTGAACATCGCGGTGAACGACCTGGGCTCCTCAGCCGCGAAGAAGTACGACATCGAGGCATGGCTGCCGGGGCAGGAGCGCTACCGCGAGCTGACCTCCTGCTCGAACACGACCGACTACCAGGCGCGCCGCCTCGACGCGCGCTATCGGACGGCCGACGGGAGTCCGCGCCACCTGCACACGCTGAACGGCACCGCCGTCGCCGTCGGCCGGACGATCATCGCCCTCGTCGAGAACGGCCAGCAGGAGGACGGCAGCATCGAGCTGCCTGCCGCGCTGGCCGAGTTCGGCGGGCCGACTCGCATCGAGCCGGCCGGCGCCGCTTAGGCGCCTCGCCGTCGCCCAGTTTGCGACGGCCTGCGCCGGGGTACGGGACCCGGCAACCCCGAGGAGGTTCGAATGCTCATTGCCGCCATCGCCGTCGTCTGTGTCCTGCTGCTGATCCTGGCCTTCGTGGCTCCCCGCCTGTCCCGCCATCCGCAGCGCGGCGTCAACAAGACGCTCGGGGTCGGCGAGCGAGCCGGCGGCTCCCTGCCGGGCAAGCTCGGCGAGTGGGCGCGCAAGCCGTTCTCGTCGTCGCGCAAGGCCACGAACAAGAGCGCCGCCGCCGGCCGCAAGGGCCGCGGCAAGATGCCTACCTGAGCCGCTCTAGGCCGAAGCGGGCGAGGCGGCGCTGAACTCGTCGAGCCCGGCGCGAGCCTTCTTGCGCGTGGCGCCCTTGATGATCGGCGTCCAGCCGAGCAGCAGCCCCGGAGCTCCGAGCGCCTGCTTCGACCAGTTGTAGAAGGAGAAGTCGTCGCGATGCTCGGCGATCAGCCCGTCGCGGAAGCGGAAGGTCGCGCGGACGTCGTTCACCACGGGCCGCCCGGTCTGCGTGAAGGTGTAGGTCGCGATCCAGTGGGCGCTGCCGGTCGTCTCGTCGGCCTCGTGCTCCTTGAGCTCGATCTTCAGGTCGGCGGCGCGCGCGGTCAGCATGCGCCACATCTGACCCGGCTCGCTGCCCTTGAGGCCGGGGAAGACCGGGTCCTCGAAGCTGGCGTCCGCCGTGTAGCAGGCGGCCATCGCGTTGCCGTCCTTGCGGTCGAACGCCTCGTAGAAGCGACGGATCAGATCTTCATTTGGGTGGCTCATGGTCGCGCGAGCCTATCCGAGCGCCCCTGGCCGCGCTCCAATTCGCGCCCTAGGATGCAGTCCGCCCCCGGAGGGGTGGCAGAGCGGTTGAATGCACCGGTCTTGAAAACCGGAGTGGGCGCAAGTCCACCGCGGGTTCGAATCCCGCCCCCTCCGCTTCGGCCCCCTCATGCGTCACGGATGAGCAGTTCCCAAGCGCTCTGAGCCGATTCCGTGGGGTCCGCTGAGTACTCTGGGCCGCAGCCCATGAAGCATTGAGCGCGCTGTCCCGAGCGTGCCTGCCTTCCCATGATCGAACGCAAACAGCTAGCCGAGGCCATTGGCCGCTTGGATCCGCGCTCCCGCGAGGTGCTCGACTACTCCCTGCGCCGGCACGTTCCCGATGCCGATCTCGCGGCGGTGTTCGCCTGCGAGCCCAAGGACGTGGCGCGCATGCGCGCGGCGGCCGTGGAGCAGCTCTCCGAGGATCTCGGGGTGCAGCGTGGCGCCGATCTCGGCCACGTGCTCACGGCTCTGCTCGACAAGGACACGTGGGAGCTGCTCCCGCCCTCGACCGCCCTCGAGCAGCCGGGAGCCCCGACGCCGGCGGCGGAGAGCTCGACACCCCCCGCGGAGACCCCCGTGCCGGCGGCGGCCGCGCCCCCGGCGGAGGAGCCTGAGAGCGCGTCCGAGCCTCCAGCGGAGGCCGATAGCCCGCCCGAACCTTCGGCGCGCGTTCAGCGCCGTGAGCAGGTCGGCGCATCCGAGCCGGACGAGGACGAGGAGCGCCCGCCCGTCCTCGGAATGCTCGCGCCGTCGGCCAAGGAGGAAGCACCCCCCTCAGGATCGGACGCGAGAGGCAAAGGCCCGAGCCCGGCGCAGCCGAGCCGTCCTATGCAATGGCAGCTCGTCGCGTCGCTCGCGGTAGCCCTGATCATGGCCACCGGCCTGGTCGGGGTACTGCTGCTGGGCGACAAGGCGGGGGGCAGCGGGCCATCCGAGGAGGACTCCGCAGCCCGTCCGTTCGTGCCCGAGCGACAGGCGATCGGAGATCCCTTCCCCACCGATCCGGAGAGCGTCAACCACTATCCGATCGTGATCCTCGGAGGCTCGAGCGTGCTCTACGAGGAGCCGGCAGGAGAGCCCTCGGTGCGGATAGGGAGCAAGACCGACTGGGGCTCGCCACGGGTCCTGAGCGTGGTCGAGCGGCGAGGGGATTGGCTCGCGGTGCTCGTTCCCGAGCTCGACAACGGCGAGGTGGGCTGGATCAGGGACGACAAGGTGGAGCGGCTCAGCACCGTCTCATGGGCGATCAGGGCGGACCTCGCCAAGCGAGAGCTGACCGTGGAGCGCGACGGTGACGTGATCAAGCGGATGCAGATCGGCATCGGGCGCGCGGACCACCCGACGCCCACCGGTCAGTTCGCGGTGACCGACAAGCTCAAGGTGTCCGACGAGGGCTCGCCCTACGGCTGCTGCGTGCTCGCCCTCACCGGGCACCAGACCAAGCTTCCCGAAGGCTGGCCGGGTGGAGATCGCCTCGCGATCCACGCCACGAGGGACCTGTCCGGCCTCGGCCAGCCGGTGAGCCTCGGCTGCCTGCGCGCCCATCCCGACAATGTGCGCTGGCTGATGAACGCCGTGCCGCTCGGGACGCCGGTCTTCATCGAGGAGGGCGGGCCCGCCCGCCGAGAGATCTCACGGGGCGGGCGCAAGCGGCGTTCATAGGGTGTGACCCTGCCGCCGTTCCAGGTACTGCTCGACGAGCACAGCGCGATGGTGCACCGCTTCCTCGTGGCCGCCGTCGGGCCGGTGGATGCCGACGACTGCTTTCAGGACACGTGCATCGCCGCGCTGCGGGCCTACCCGCGCCTCGACCACGCTGACAACCTGCGTGCCTGGCTGCTGCGGATCGCGCAGCGCAAGGCGCTCGACGCCCACCGTGCCAAGGGCCGCCGGCCGGTGCCGGCGGAGCGGTTGCCGGAGGAGCCGGTGCCCGCACCGCAGGCGGCCGATGGCGAGCCGGAGCTGTGGGCGCTCGTGCGGGCGCTGCCCCACAAGCAGCGAACGGCGGTGTTCCTGCGAACCGTGGCGGACCTCTCCTACGAGGAGGTGGGGGCCGCGCTCGACTGCTCGCAGGATGCGGCGCGGCGCAATGTCCACGAGGGCCTCGCGCGCCTGCGCGAGGAATGGCCGGGAAGTCGGATCAGCAGGGAGGTGGCGAGATGAGCGATTTGGAGCAGGAGCTGCGCCGCGCGAGCGGCAGGGCGACGACGGCCGGGCCGTCGGCGCGAGTCCGTGAGGCGGTGGCGAGCAGGGCGCTCGACGAGGGCCTGGTGGACGTCGCGTACGCGCAGGCCGACTCTCCCCTCGGCGCCCTCACCGTGGCCGCGACGGCGCGCGGCCTCGTGTACCTCGCCTATCCCGAGCATCCGCTGGACGTGGTGCTCGAGAGGCTCGCGGCCAAGATCTCTCCGCGCGTGCTCGAGGCGCCCGCGCGTCTCGACCCGGTGCGCCGCGAGCTCGACGAGTACTTCGAGGGCCGGCGGGAGGTGTTCGAGGTGCCGATCGACTGGCAGCTGACGCGCGGCTTCTTCGAGCGCGTGCTGCGCGCAACGGCGAAGGTGGGCTACGGCGAGACGGTCACCTACCGGGACGTGGCCGAGCGCGCGGGCAACGCGGCGGCGGTGCGGGCCGCGGGCAACGGGCTGGGCTCGAACCCGATCCCGGTGGTCGTGCCGTGCCATCGCGTCCTGGCCACCGGCGGGGGCCTCGGCGGCTACACCGGAGGCGTTGAGCGCAAGGAGTTCCTGCTCGCGCTCGAGCAGGGGCAGGACAGGCCGCGGAGCCCGGGCGCCTAGAGGCGCTCGAGCACGGCCTGGACCATCATCTCGGCGAACGGCCCGGCGGGGATGCCCGCCACGGAAGCGTCGACCCCGCTGGCGTCGATGCCGCCGCCGTCAGGCCGCTTGACCTCGCCGGACATGGACACGGGAACCTGGCTCGCTCCGTCGTCCGGCAGCAGCTCGCCGGCCACGCGGCCGATCGCCGCGCCGAGCGAGCCGCCGAGCTGATCGCCCGCGGCCTCCGCGAGCGCTTGCGGCGTGGTCTGCGCGCCCATGCGCAGGTAGAAGGAGTCCTCGTCCTCGCCGCGCACGAGCGTGAACTCCTGCACGCTCACCGGGCCGGCCATCACGTCCTCGAGCTGGATGTCCACCTCGTCGAAGCCGTCGAGGCGGTCGAGCGGGTCGTCGCTGCGCCGGGTCAGGTCCAGCCGCAGGTTCCGCCCCCTGATCTCGAAGCGGTCGCCGCTGCCCCAGAGCAGGCGCACCACGGGGAACGACTTCACGTCGACGGTTGCGGTGCCGCCCTCCTGATCCTCCCGGAGGTTGGACTCGACGTGCCGCTCGACGAAGCCGGGAACCACCAGCTGGGCAACGGCTCCCAGCACGACCACTGCGACTGCGACGCTCACGAGGATCTTCGCCATTGGGGCGCATTCTTTCGCGTCGGGGCACTCGGCGCGCCGCCACCCCTCCCTCTGCATACAATCGGCGCTGTCCCAGGGAGAGGTGGCCGAGTGGCTGAAGGCACTCGCCTGCTAAGCGAGTAGGGGGCGCAAGCCCTCTCGCGGGTTCGAATCCCGCCCTCTCCGCTAGCTTGTCTCGCCGCTTGCCCCGACTGAAGAGGTTGTCTTGAGTTCCCCTGCGATCCTCGCCGAGGATCTTCACAAGTCCTTCAAGGAGACGAAGGCTCTCTGCGGGCTGAACCTCGCCGCGGAGGAGGGAACCGTGCTCGCGGTCCTGGGGCCCAACGGCGCCGGCAAGACGACGGCGGTGAGGATCCTCACGACGCTGCTGCAGCCCGATGGCGGCCGCGCGATGGTGGCGGGGCTCGACGTGGTCAAGGACGCGGCGGCGCTGCGCTCGCAGATCGGCCTCGCCGGGCAGTACGCGGCGGTCGACGAGAACCTGACCGGCAAGGAGAACCTCGAGATGGTCGGCCGGCTCTACCACCTCGGTCGCGAAGTCGCGCGCACGCGCGCGGACGAGCTGCTGGAGCGCTTCGAGCTCACCGACGCAGCCAAGCGCCCGGCGAAGACCTACTCGGGCGGCATGCGCCGGCGGCTCGATCTCGCGGCGGCGCTAGTGGCCCGCCCGCCGGTGCTGTTCCTGGACGAGCCCACCACCGGTCTCGACCCGCGCAGCCGGATCGGCATGTGGGAGATGATCGAGGCGCGCACGGCGGCCGGCACGACCGTCCTGCTCACGACCCAGTACCTCGACGAGGCCGATCGCCTCGCCGACCAGATCGTCGTCATCGATCACGGCAGCGTGATCGCCGAGGGCACCGCCGACTCGCTCAAGGACCGTGTCGGCGGCGAGCGCCTCGAGGTGCACCTGGAGGAAGGCGCCGATGTCGAGCGCGCGGTCACTGCGCTGGGAGAGATATCCGCGGAGAGGCCGGTGGCCGAAGACGGCTGGGTCCGCGCGCCCGTCAGCAGCCGCCGCGGGGCGATCGCGGAGGCCGTGCGCCGCCTCGACGACGCGGGGGTGGGCATCCAGGACATCGCGCTGCGCCGGCCGACGCTCGACGACGTGTTCATCTCACTCACCGGCCGTGCGGCGGAGGAGGCCGACGGTTCCACGCCGGCGGAAGAGGAGGCGCACGCCGCATGAGCTCGCTCTCGATGGCCGTGGCCGACACGATGGTGCTCGCTCGCCGCAACCTGCTGCGGATCCCCCGTCAGCCCGACCTGCTGATCGCCTACACGATCCAGCCGGTGATGTTCGTGCTGCTCTTCGTCTACGTGTTCGGCGGTGCGATCCAGACGCCCGGGTTCGACTACGTCGACTTCCTGATGCCGGGGATCATCGTCCAGTCGATCGCCTTCGGCGGGTTCGTCACGGCCCTGGGGCTGTCCGAGGACGTACAGAAGGGCCTCATCGACCGCTTCCGCTCGCTGCCGATGTCGCGCGCCGCGGTGCTGGCCGGCCGCACCTTCTCGGACATCTTCCTGAACGCCTTGTCGCTGGCCGTGCTGGTGACCGTCGGCCTGATCGCCGGGTTCAACTTCACCACGAGCGCGCCCGAGATCCTCCTGGGCGTCGTGCTGCTGCTGTTCTTCGGCTACGCCTTCTCCTGGGTCTTCGCCCTCGTCGGGCTGTTCTCGTCGTCGCCGGAGACCGCGAACTCGATCGGCTTCACGGCGATCTTCCCGCTCACCTTCGCCTCCTCGGCCTTCGTGCCGGCGGAATCGATGCCGGACGGCCTGCAGCAGTTCGCCGAGGCCAACCCCTTCACCACGGTGGTGGACGCCGTCCGCTCGCTGTGGCTCGGCACGCCGGCGGGCACCGACGTCTGGATGGCGTTCGTGTGGTGCTTCGTGCTGATCGCGATCTTCGCGCCGCTGGCGGTGCGCCGCTACCGCGCAGTCAGCGCCTGAGGGTCGAGCGGTGAGCGGCGACGGTTCCACGGACCCGCCGCCTCCTTCTGGGGCCGTGGGCGGGGGCGATGCGGCGCCGGCACCGCGCGTAACCGCCTCGCGCACCGTCTACGAGAACCGCTGGATGCGGCTGCGCGAAGACCGCTTCGAGCGCGCCGACGGCTCGGAGGGCCTCTACGCCGTGGTCGAGAAGTCGCCGGCTACGGTCGTCCTGCCGATCGACGGGCAGGAGGTGGTGATGGTGGAGCAGTACCGCCATCCCGTGGACGCGCGCTTCTGGGAGCTGCCGCAGGGCGCCTGGGACGGCGAGGACCAGCCGGACCCGGAGGAGCTGGCCCGCGGCGAGCTCGCCGAGGAGACGGGTCTGCGCGCCGGCTCGATGGAGCGGCTCGGGCGGCTCTTCTTCGCCTACGGCATCACCGGCCAGCCGTTCGACGTCTGGCTTGCCACTGATCTCGTACAAGGCGAGCAGGCGCTCGAGCCCGAGGAGGAGGGGCTGCGCGTTGGCCGCTTCTCGCTCGTCGAGGCCGAGGAGATGATCCTCAGCGGCGCGATCGCCGACTCCGCGACCGTCGCCGCCTTCGGCCTCCTGCGGCTGCGTCATCCCGAGCTGCTCCCCTCGCGCGCCTGAGTCTGCGGACCGAAGCTCTTGGGACGTAGCGGGGTGGGTGCGGTAGCGGGCTATACCCTCGTCACGACCTGACACGACGCTGAGGAGAGAGTGATGAGCAAGTTCTTCGCCATTGGGGGCGTGGTTGCAAGCCTCGTCCTGATCGTGCTGGGTGTCGCGACGATCGTCGTGGGGGTGACCGGTCGCGCGGAGGTGCGCGACACCGTCGAGCGGGAGCGGATCGTCGGCACGCCCGACATGACTCCCGAGGCGACGCGCACCGCCCTCGAGGAGGCCGGGCTGAACGATGTCGAGCTGCCGGACTGCACGGCTGCTGGAACGCCCGTGGACACCGGCGCCAAGGCGAAGTGCTTCGCCGACTACATCCGGGTTCACGCGCTCGAGGCGACCGGCGGGCAGACCTATTCGCAGATGCCTCGCTTCATGGGCAAGAACGGCCGACCGACCGCCGATCAGGCCCGCGCTGCGGTGGACCCCCAGTCGGGCAAGCCGGTCGACAATCCGCAGCGCAACATCTGGATCACCGCCACGGCGCTGACCACGGCATTGAACACGAGCTACTTCGCCGAGCAGGTGGCGCTGTTCTCGCTGGTGGTGGGCATCGCCCTGCTGCTCATCGGGATCGGTTTCCTGGTGCTCACCGCTGGGCTCGCGCGGGGGCCAGGTCGGAGCCGCCCTTCATCTCCATAGGCCCTAGAATGGCCGGCCCGGCCTCCGCCAAGGCCACACTGCGCCCGTAGCTCAGCTGGATAGAGCGTCGGTCTACGGAACCGAAGGTCACTGGTTCGAATCCAGTCGGGCGCATCTCAGCGGGCCGGGGCGCAGCACGTGGGGGTCGTGGCCGGGGAGGACGGTGTGCCCGGCGTCGCGGAGCGACTTGAGGCGCTCGGCGGAGCGGCCCTGGGCGGCGAGGTCGTCGCCGAAGATCGGGAAGCGGTGGTCGTCCAGGCCGGCGGCGAAGTGGACTACGTCGCCGCCGATGACGAGGTCGCCGATCAGCACGGACTGGTGGCCGGGCGTGTGCCCCGGGGTCAGCAGCAGGCGGACCGAGCCGTCGCCGAGCAGGTCGTGGTCGCCGTCGACCAGCTCGACCGGCCGCTCGACCTCGGTGTAAGTACGGGGGAGGAAGAAGTTGCGCTGGATGGCGGCGTCGTCGTGGCCGGCCGCCCACTCGGCGCGCTGGACGACCACCGGCACGTCGGCTGGAACCAGCGCCAACGCCCCGACATGGTCGAAGTGCAGGTGGGTGAGCACGACCTTGGTGAGCGTGGTCAGGTCGACCTGGTCGGCGATGCTCAACTCCTGCTCCGGCTGGAACAGCAGGAATCCCTCCGGGTTCTCGTAGAAGCCCTTGGGATCGGCGACCGCGCCAGGGTGGAGGCCGGTGTCTACGAGGATCCGCTCGGTCTCCGTCTCGATCACATACGCGGGGACGGGGAAGCGGATCGACTCCTCCGCGTCGGCGCCCGCTCGGAGCAGGCTCGCGGGCGCGGTCAGCCAGCCGACGTTGAACATCTCGATATCCATGGCCGGAGGAATACCGGCGTCCCGACCTCGGTAGCTGAGGTATGGCCGGATACGAGGGCCATACGTCCTTGCGGACATCGGCTCGACCGTTCACCATCTTGCGCATGGCGCCGTCCAAGCGGGAGGTCGTGCTCGTCGGCTTCGACGGCATGCAGCTGCTCAACCTCGTCGGCCCGGCCGAGATGCTCGACGCGGCCACGCAGGTGCTCGGAGGCGTGGGCGGCTACCGGGTGACGATCGCCACGCCCGACGGCGCACCGGTTCGCGGATCGGCGGGCATGAGGATCGCCGCCGACAAGCCGCTCGATCACGTCCGGCCGCGCGCGGTGGACACGGTGATCGTCGGCGGCGGCATGCGGATCGGCGAGGTGGTCGATGACGCGCGGCTCACCTCCGGGCTGCGGCGCCTCTCCACCGGAGCCCGCCGAACGTGCTCGGTCTGCACCGGCGCGTTCCTGCTCGCCGGCGCCGGGCTGCTCGACGGCAAGGCCGCTACGACCCACTGGGCGTTCTGCGCCGAGCTCGCTCGCCGCCACCCGCGCGTCCGCGTGGAGCCCGACCGGATCTTCGTTCGCGACGGAGCGACCGTGACCTCCGCCGGCTCCACCGCGGGCATGGACCTGACCCTCGCCCTCATCGAGGAGGACCACGGGCCCGACGTGGCCCGCACCGTCGCCCGCTGGACGGTCATGTTCCTCCAGCGACCGGGAGGCCAGTCCCAGTTCTCAGAGCGCTTGGCGCTCCCCGGCACGATCGCCTCGCCGATCCGGCAGATCCTCGACGCCATCGTGGCCGAGCCCGCGGCCGACCATCGCCTCGCGCAGCTCGCCAAGCGCGCGGCCATCTCGGAACGGCACCTGCGACGCGTCTTCGCCGACCAGACGGGGACGACCCCCGCGCGGTTCGTGGAGCGGACTCGGGTCGAGGCCGCGCGCGAGCAGCTCGAGAGCACCACTGCACCGATCGAAGCGGTCGCGGCCTCCTGCGGCTTCGGCAGCTCCGAGACGATGCGGCGGGCGTTCCTGCGGGTCCTCGGCGTCGGCCCGTCCGGCTATCGGGCGCGATTTCGCTCAGCCGAGGGCCACGAGCTCGCCGCCTGAACGACGGGACAGTCGAATGGCGATTGGGCCACGGGCCACCGGCGCATTAGTGACAATTGCAACTTTAAGACTCGCGATTTGCTCCAGAGGCGTATGCTCGACCGATGGAGGCGGCAGAGCCTGAGGTCCTGGCGCCTGCCGCCGGGGCACTCGAGGAGATCTTGGAGCGCCAGGAACTGCGGTCGGTCTTCCAGCCCATCGTTGATCTGGAGACGGGCAGCCTGTTCGGATTCGAGGCGCTGACGCGCGGGCCGGAGGGCTCGACGCTCGAGCAGCCAGATGAGCTGTTTGCCGCCGCCAGGGCCGAAGATCGCCTTGCGGAGCTCGACGCGGCATGCCAGAACAAAGCCGTGGCGAGCGCCCAGACGCACGCGATCAAGTCTCCGCTGACGCTGTTCGTGAACGTCGAGCCCGACGTCTCCGGCTTCGGGGCGCTGCCCCAGATCGGGCGGGACGTGCGCGGCATCATCGAGCTCACCGAGCGGACGCTGACCACTCGCCTGGTCGAGCTGCTGCCGGCGGTCCAGTCGGCTCGTGAGAAGGGCTGGGGGATCGCGCTCGACGATGTCGGCGCCGATACGCGCTCGCTCGCGCTGATGCCGCTCTTGCGCCCCGACGTGATCAAGCTCGACCTGCGTCTCGTGCAAGCCCAACCGACTCCCGAGATCGCCGCGATCGCCGGTGCGGTGGGCGCCCAGGCCGAGCGCACGGGCGCGACCGTGCTCGCGGAGGGCATCGAGGACGAAGAGCAGGCCCAGTACGCGCGTGCACTGGGAGCGACGCTGGGGCAGGGCTTCCTCTTCGGCCGTCCCTCCTCGGAGCCCAAGCACACCCGGGCGACCGACATACCGCTTCCGATCTACTCCTCCGCGCTGCCATACACGTGGCGGACGCCGTTCGAGCTGGCCAGCGCGCACCGCAAGGTCCGCCGCGGAACGATCCCGCTGCTGGCGGCGATGAGCCGCGAGCTCGAGCGCCAAGCGGCAAGGAGCAGCCGCACGTCGCTGCTGCTCAGCAGCTTCCCGGACGCCGATCGCTGGAAGTCCCACCTCGGGGTCTATGAGGAGCTGGCCACCGAGCTCGCCTTCGCCGCGGTGCTTGCGGTAGGGGTGCCCCCCGAGCCCATCCCGGGGCTGAAGGGCATCAACATCTACGAGGATGACCCGGTGAGTGGCACCTGGAACGTCATCGCCATCAGCGCTCACTTCGCCGCGATGGTCGCCGCCAAGGAGCGTCCTCTGGACGGCGCCGAGGAGCAGGAGTTCGATTTCATCTTCACCTACGACCGCGACTTGATCGTGGAGTGCGCGCAGGCGCTGATCCTGAGGATCGCCGGTCGGCCGAGCCTTCCCGCCGAGTAGCGAAAGGCTCGTCTGCGGGCTAGTCCCGCTCTTCGACCGGAACGTGGGTCACCGTCGAGTGGATGACGGCGATGTCGAAGGAGGGGTCGGTCAATGCGGTCAGCACGGCCTGCAGGAGCTCCTGCTCGCCACGCGGATCGACACGAGCTCGAATGGCGAACCGGGTCGGAGCGAGGTGGTAGGCGCGCCCGGAGGCCCCCACGGCCCTCACCAGGTCGTGGCTGATGCGGCCCACGAGCTCGTCCCACTCCTCGCTGCCGGGCTCGCGGTCGTGGGTCTGAAGGCCCGTCAGGTCGAACGTCGCGAACAGCTCCTGTTCGGCGACCTCCGTAGCGTCGGAGATTTCGGGGCGCTTGGCTTGGGGCGGGGCCAAGGAGCGGAGCCGTGGCCAGAGGGTGCGGCTCCCGCGGAGGCTGCGAGAGGTCGAAGCGGTGTCCATGAAATTTCAATCGGCAGCTGCAGCCGATTTCTGTACCCGGGATCTCGTCTGAGGCGATCGGCCTAGGCGGACTGGACCTGCGCGGCCCTGCGATCGAGCGCTGCCGAGACCTCGCTGGTGCCGGGGCCGGGCTCGAAGCTCGGGCCGCGCAGCGGGGTGATGTCGGCCACGTTCAGCCGCTCGCCGCAGCTCGAGCAGGCGGGCACCGCCTCGATCAGCTCGCCGCAGGCCTCGTGGCGGATGAGGATCGGCGGGCCGTCCTCGCCGAAGGCCCAGCGGTTGCCCCAGGCCTGCATCGCGAGCAGGACGAAGGAGAGGTCGGCGCCCTTCTCGGTGGGGTAGTAGTCGAAGCGGGCGGGCTTGTCCTGGTAGGGCACGCGCTGCAGGACGTCGTGGGCGACCAGCGCGGCGAGCCGCTCGCTGAGCACCTTGCGAGAGATGCCGAGGTCGCGCTGGATCGCATCGAAGCGCGTGATGCCCACGGCGACGTCGCGCAGGATCAGGGGCGTCCAGGCGTCGCCGATCACGTCCAGCGTGCGGGCGATCGAGCAGTTCATGTCGTCGAGGGAGGCGCGGCTCATCACCCCCAACTGTAGCGGGGTCAGTTCCCGAAGTAAACGAATAAGTTTCTTTGAGGAACTGACTCTGATACAGTCGCCGCCATGCTCGACCGGATCGCAGACCTCACATGGAACCGCCCGAAGCTCGTCCTGGTCCTCGTGGGGGCGTTCGCCGTCCTCTCGATCGGCGTGGGCCACGACGTCGAGAAGCACCTCAAGGCGGCCGGCTTCACCGACAGCGCGTCCGAGAGCGAGCAGGCCACCGAGACGCTGCGCGGCGCGCTGGGCTACGACCCCAACGCCGCGCTCTTCCTGGTCGTGCGCGACCCGGACGGCGGAAAGCTCGACATGGCGAGCCCGGCCGTCCGGCGTGAGGTCGCCCAGCTCAGCGAGGAGGTCCGCGGGGTCGAGCACGTCGGCCGGGTCATCGATCCCCTGGAGGACCGGCGCGCCGGCGCGAGGCTGGTCGCCAAGGACGGGGAGTCGCTGGTCATATCGGTCCACCTGACCACGGCCGATGTCGAGGACACCGGCGGCTTCGTCGCCGAGGACGTCCTGCCGATCGCCGAGTCGAGCTCGCTGGATGTCGGGATGGGCGGGTTCGCGGCCGGCTTCAACGAAACCAACGATCAGACGCGCGAAGACCTCACGAAGGCCGAGCTGATCGCCTTCCCGGTGCTCACGATCCTCTTGCTGCTCGTCTTCCGCGGTGTGATCGCGGCGTCGATCCCGCTGCTGATCGGCGTGATCTCGATCGTCGGGACGTTCCTCGTGCTGCGCGTGATGTCGGAGCTCGTCGACACGTCGCTGTTCGCGATGAACATCGCGACCGGGCTCAGCCTCGGCCTGGCGGTCGACTACGCGCTGCTGATGGTCTCGAGATACAGGGAGGAGATCGCCCGCGACGGGGCGACGCGCGAGGCGCATCGCCGCACCGTCAAGACGGCCGGGCGCACCGCGCTCTTCTCGGGCTTCACGGTCGCCGTCGCGCTGGCCGCGCTGGTCGTCATGCCGCAGCGCTTCCTCTACTCGATGGCCGTCGCCGGCGCGGCGGTGGGGATCCTCTCGGCCGTGATCGCGATCCTCGTCGTGCCGTCGCTGCTGGCGCTGCTCGGCACGAACATCGACAAGTGGTCGATCCGTCGCGGGCCGGCGGTCTCGGACGAATCGGACGGCTGGTACCGCCTCGCCCGCGGCGTGATGCGCCGCCCGGTGGCGACCGCGCTGGCGAGCACCGCGCTGCTGCTCGCCGCCGCCTCGCCACTCCTATTCACGACGCTCACCGGCCCGAGCGCCGAGGCCGTGCCGGCCGGCGCGCCGTCGTACGACGCCTACCGCTACGTCGAGGGCCACTACCCGCGCGACGTCAGCGAGGCGATCACCGTCACCGTCAGCGGCAAGGCGAGCCCGGCGCAGCTCGCGGCCTACGAGCGGCAGATCGAGGAGGTCGGCGGGATCGTGCCGGCGACGCCGTTCGTGCGCGTCTCGCCCGACGTGGCCTACGCCAACTTCGCCGCCGACGGCGCGGCGCTCGCCGGTAGGCCCCAGGACTCGGTGCGCAGCATTCGCGAGCTCCAGCCGCCGGGGACGGCGACGACCCTGGTCTCGGGCAACACCGCTCGCTTCATCGACCAGAAGGAGAGCCTGGTCGACCACGCCCCGGTCGTCGTAGCGATCGTCGTCCTGGCGACGCTGCTCGTGCTGTTCCTGCTCACCGGCTCGGTGCTGCTGCCCATCAAGACGCTCCTGATGAACACGCTGACGCTGGGCGCGACGCTCGGCATCCTCGTGCTCGCCTTCCAGGAGGGGTGGCTCAACGCCCCGTTTGACTACACCGGCCCGGCTGCGATCGAGGTCACGAGCCTGGTCTTCCTGTTCGCGATCATCTTCGGCCTCGCGACCGACTACGCCGTCCTCGTGATGGCACGCATCAAGGAGCTCTACGACGCTGGTCATGGCAACGAGGAGGCGGTCGCGCTCGGCATCGGCCGCACCGGCCGCGTCATCACGGCAGCAGCCGTGATGATCGCCGTCGTCTTCCTCGCCTTCGGCGTCAGCTCGGTCTTCTTCATGAAGCAGATCGCGCTCGGCGTGGCGCTCGGCGTGATCCTCGACGCGACGATCGTCCGCGCCTTGCTCGTCCCCGCCCTGATGCGCCTCTTCGGCGAGTGGAACTGGTGGGCGCCGGCTCCGCTCCGGCGCTTCCAGGAGCGGTACGGGTTCGACGAGGCGTAGCCGCCCGCCCACCTCGTCGGTTGAAATACGCTGCCGTAATGGCATCGAATCCAAGCAGCGGCTCCGCCGACGTCATCGTGGTCGGCGCGGGGCTGGCGGGCTTGGTCGCCACCGCGGAGCTGGCCGACGCCGGGCGGAAGGTGATTCTGCTGGATCAGGAGCCGGAGGCGTGCTTCGGCGGGCAGGCGTTCTGGTCGCTCGGCGGGCTGATGTTCGTGGACAGCCCCGAGCAGCGCCGGATGCGCGTCAAGGACTCCTACGAGCTGGCGCTGCAGGACTGGCTCGGCACGGCGGCGTTCGATCGTCCCGAGGACGAGTGGCCGCGCAAGTGGGCCGAGGCATATGTCGGGTTCTGCTCCGGTGAGAAGCGGGCGTGGCTGCACGCCCAGGGGATGCGCTGGCTGCCGAATCCCGGCTGGCCCGAGCGCGGCGGCTACCACGCTGACGGGCACGGCAACTCCGTGCCCCGCTTCCACGTCACATGGGGCACCGGGCCGGGCGTCGTGGCGCCGTTCGAGCGCCGCGTGCGCGAGGCGGTTGCCAAGGGGCTGGTGGAGCTGCGCTTCCGCCATCGGGTCGACGAGCTGTCGGTGACCGGCGGCGCGGTCGACGGGGTGCGCGGCAAGGTGCTCGCGCCGAGCGCGACCGGACGTGGGTTCGAGTCCAACCGCGACGAGGCCGGCGATTTCGAGCTGCACGCCCAGGCCGTGGTGGTGACCACCGGCGGCATCGGCGGCAATCACGAGCTCGTGCGCGAGAGGTGGCCCGCGCGTCTCGGCGAGCCGCCCGAGCGCATGCTCTCCGGCGTTCCCGCCCACGTCGACGGGCGGATGCTGGCGATCGCCGGCGCCGCCGGCGCCAACGAGATCAACGGCGATCGCATGTGGCACTACGTGGAGGGCATCCACAACTGGGACCCGATCTGGCCCAAGCACGCGATCCGGATCATCCCCGGGCCCTCGTCGCTCTGGTTCGACGCGCGCGGGAAGCGCCTGCCCGGCCCGCTCTACCCCGGCTACGACACGCTCGGCACGCTCGCGCACATCCAGCAGACCGGCCATGACTACACGTGGTTCGTGCTCACCCAGAAGATCATCGAGAAGGAGTTCGCGCTGTCGGGCTCCGAGCAGAACCCCGACACCACCTCGAAGAGCGTGCGAGCCGTGCTCAAAGAGCGCCTCGGCAGCGGCCCGCCGAGCCCGGTGCAGGCGTTCATGGACAACGGCGTCGACTTCGTCGTGGAGCGCAACCTTTCCGACCTGGTGCAGCGGATGAACGAGCTGTCGGGCGACGACCTGCTCGACCTCGCGCACATCGAGGCGCAGATCGTCGCGCGCGACCGGGAGATCGCCAACCCGTACGCGAAGGACGGCCAGGTGACCGCAATCCACGGCGCCCGCTCCTACTTCGCCGATAAGGTCACGCGCGTGGCCGCGCCGCACCGGATCCTCGATCCCGACGCCGGCCCGCTCGTAGCCGTGCGGCTGTCGATCCTCACCCGGAAGTCGCTCGGCGGCCTTCAGACCGATCTCGAGTCTCGCGTCCTGCAGGCATCGGGCGAGCCGCTGCCCGGCCTCTATGCGGCCGGCGAGATCGCCGGCTTCGGTGGCGGCGGGATGCACGGCTATCGCGCGCTCGAGGGGACCTTCCTCGGCGGCTGCCTCTTCTCCGGCCGCATAGCCGGACGCGCCATCGCAAGCGCCCTCTGATCTGGGTTGCGGAGTCGCGCGCGCGGGTAGGGGGGTCCGCATGGCCACCCTGAAGCGGACGATCAAGGGGTTCAGGGCGGACAACCTCACGGACTGGGCCGCCGCGCTCACCTACTACGGCGTGCTGGCGATCTTCCCGGCGCTGATCGCGCTCGTCTCGGTGGTCGGCCTGCTCGGCCCCTCGGCGACGCAGGCGCTGCTGGACAACGTGGAGACGGTGGCGCCCAGCCCCGCCAAGGAGATATTCACGGGGGCGGTCGAGAACCTCCAGGAGAACCGCAGGGCTGCGGGGGTCCTCTTCTTCGTCGGGCTCGCGCTGGCGCTCTGGTCGGCATCGGGCTATGTGGCCGCGTTCATGCGCGCGTCAAACGCGATCTACGGGGTCGAGGAGGGGAGGCCGATCTACAAGACCCTCCCGGTGAGGGTGGGGATCACGGTGGTCCTGCTCGTGCTGCTGATCGTCACCGCGATCGGGGTTGCGCTGACCGGGGGCCTCGCCGAGCAGGTGGGCAGCGTCATCGGCCTGGGCGACACCGCAGTGACGGTGTGGGGCTACGCCAAGTGGCCGGTGCTGCTCCTGATCGTCAGCTTCATGGTCGCGTTCCTCTACTGGGCGGCGCCCAACGTCAAGCAGCCCGGCTTTCGCTGGTTGAGCCCGGGCGGCCTGCTCGCTGTCGCCGTCTGGCTGATCGCCTCCGGGCTGTTCGCGTTCTATGTCGCGAACTTCGGCTCCTACGACAAGACCTACGGAACCCTCGGCGGGGTGATCTCATTCCTCGTCTGGCTGTGGATCTCGAACATCGCAATCCTGCTCGGCGCGGAGTTCAACGCGGAGCTCGAGCGCAGGCGCCTGCTGGAGGCCGGAGAGCCGGCCTACGAGGAGCCGTTCGTGGAACCGCGCGAGGCCAAGGAAGAGGACTGACCCGGCCCCGTTGCCGGCCACCCTTAGCGTGGGGTGGGTGCGGTGTGCGTGGACGTCTGTTCTAGCTTTGCGCCCGGAGCGCAGCGCATACGCACAGGTTGCCGGTCGATGGTCCCGCATTTCTCGTGCTCACCCGAGCGGCCCGCGGGGTCCGGGCAGACGGTTCGCAGATGGATCGACGGGTCACACAGGCATGCCGGCGGCATCTCCGCCTTGGCGCGTCGTGCGCGGCGAGCGTCGCGGCGCTGGCGGCGTTTCCCGTCTCTTCTGCGGCGGCACCGCCGAAGGCGCTGGAGTCGACGGTGAAGACGATCGACTCCGCCGTCACCGATGTGGCCTCGAGCTCGACCGGTCCGGCGCAGCCGGCGGCACGGGTTCGGGAGGTGGTGGGCGCGGTCACGCCGACGGCGTCGCGGACGGTCCGCCGAGTCGGGGCGGTCGTGGATCGCGCCGTGAATTCCAAGTCGATCGAGGCGCTGACGGACGCCGTCGTCGCGCCGGTCCGGGGAGCGGCCGCCGCCGCTCTCGAGACCCCGGACGCGGCCCGGCGGTCCACAGCCCCGCCGGTCCGTGGCCGAGACCACGGTCAGCCTGAGGGGCAGTCCTCTCACACGCAGGCGAAGTCGGGGCGCGGCTCGCTTGCCGGTGGCGTGACCGTGCGCTGGGCGGCGTCTCCCCAGACCAATCTGCTGACGACGCTCACGGCGACCGACATGAAGCCTGGGCAGCCCCATCCAGCGCGACCCGAGGCGGATGGCGGGCGCGGCGATGCGCCTGCGGACGGAGTGGGCGATGGACCTCACTCCACGGGCTTCATGGGCGCGGGCCCCGGAGGCGCGGCATTCGCCGGTGCGGCGATCCTCGTTGCGCTGGCGCTGATCCTCCCGCGGCTCTTCCGCCGGCAACGTCCTCGCCACTCGGCCTGTTGGGGGCCGGTGGCGTTCCTCGCACCGATCGAGCGGCCCGGCTAGCTCGCGGTCGTTGTGCCAGCCGGGACTCGAGCAGAGCCCGGCATACGGCAATTCGATCGATCGGAGAGAAAGATGAAACGCAGCGCTATGGCGCTCGGGGCGAGCATGCTCGCTCTCGCGCTCAACGCGGCGCCCGCGGCAGCACAAGCGGGCGATCCCGCACAGCAGACGGTGAACTCCATAGGTGCGGCCCAGGTCGGTTCGGCTGATGTGGATGTGCCTGTTCGGGTTCTGAGCGATGGTGGGAACGCCGGTGGTGGTCCGGCCGGTGGCGGCTCCGCCGGGTCTCAGGAGACTGGTGATTCCACGGGTGCGGCCCAGGTCGGTTCGGCTGATGTGGATGCGCCTGTTCGGGTTCTGAGCGATGGTGGGAACGCCGGTGGTGGTTCGGCCGGCGGTTCCTCTAGCCAGCAGGAGACGGGTGACGGCACCGGGAGCGGGCAGGTCGGCCCCACCGCAGTGACCGCGCCGGTCCGCGTTCTCAGCGATGGGAACGACGCGGGAGGCGGGAACGCCTCCGACGACGGATCTCAGGGAGTGACGGACGGAGACGGAGCGCTGCAGGTCGATGGCGCCTCCGTAAACGCTCCCATCCGGATCGCCAGCTCGGGCGACACGGTGGCCACGGCGTCGGAGACGGGCGAGAGCCCGGGCGATGACGGCACAGCGCCGGGCGGCGGGACGAGCCCCAGTGTGAGCACCGATCCCGTGGGCACACCCGTGCCGGCGCTGGACGTTCCCGGCTCGGGGTCAGCGCCTTCGGGCGGTGGCGACGATCCGGGAGCGGTGATGCCGATCGAGGCGGACGGTCCGGGAAGCGTGGCCGGCGCGCTCGCGGCTGGGGAGCTGCCGCTGACCGGGTTCAGGGCGCTGGTGCCCCTGATCCTCGGTGCTCTCCTGATAGCGGGCGGGCAGCTGCTCCGCAGTGCGGGAGCTGTGACGGGCCTCCGATAGCGAGACCGCACGAGACGGCGGCCGGCGCGACTCAGCGCCGGCCGCCGTTGCCGCGGAACAAAAGAAATGGCCGACCGATGTCAGGAGACGTGGGCCTTCCCCGACCTCTAGGAGGCAGCCCACCGCAGCCCGCCTTCTGGAGAACGCGATGCCCCTCCACGCACAGCTCGATGTCGATTTCGTAGCGGTTGAGACCGAAGACCAGATATCCGCGATCCTCGAGCTGTCGGTTCCCCTTTGCGACGTCTACGAGAGCCAGGGGCCCGTGACGCACGTGGTGGTGGTCGATCGCAGCGGATCGATGGCGGACGGCCGCCTCGAGATCGTGAAGGAGGGCCTCGAGTACTTCGTCGATCAGCTCGACCCGCACGGCAACTTCGGGATCGTCACCTTCGATGGGAACGTGGAGGTGCTGGTTCCCGCCGGGCCGGTGCGGGACAAGGACGAGTGGCGGCATGCCATCCGCGGCCTCCAGACGGGCTCGATGACGAACCTCTCCGGTGGGCTGATGCGCGGCATCCAGGAGGCGCGTCGCGTGATGGGTGAGAGCGGGGCCTCGGTGACCGTTCTCTCCGACGGCCTCGCGAACGTCGGGGTCACGGCCGTCGGAGACCTGGAGCGCATCACGAGCAGCGCGCGGAGGGCGGGCGTCACCGCCGCCACCGTGCGAATCGGATCGGGCTGCGACGAGGAGCTGATGGCCGTCGTGGCGAGGGGCGGTGGGGGCAACGCGCGCGTCGCCCACGACGCGGACACACTTGCAGTCGCGCTCGCATCGCAGTCGGACGGCCTGCTCCTCGAGCAGGCCGTCCAGGCTGCGAGCCTTACGGTGCGGCCCACGGCGGCGGTGGAGGCGATCCACGTGTTCGACGACGTGCGGGTATCCCCGATATCGACCGGCTTCATGCTCGAGCTGGACGATCTCTGCGCGGGAGAGCGGCAGCGCCTGCTGCTCTCGATCGACGTGCCCGACATGGTGGGAATGGGGCTGGCGCAGGTCTGCAACCTGGAGCTCCAGTGGGTGGACGTGGCCACGCTCGAGACCCACACCGTCGCGATGCCGGTGTACGCGAACCTGATCCCGGGCGATCAGGCGGCGGGGAGGGTGGCCCGGCCGACCCTGCACACCGAGCCCGTGATCGAAGAGCACCCGGCGCTGACCGGCGAGATCGGAGAGGAGACATGCCTGCTGTTCGACCTGTCAGCCCGCATGGGGATGGGCGCGGCCGAAGTACCCGCCGCGAGCGGCCTCAGCGAGGCCGACAGGCTCTTCCTGGAGGAGCGCCGCCGCCGTCGCAGCGGTCGCCGCCCGGAGGAGGAGGGCTAGCTCACGAGCCCTCTCCGGCGGCCGGAGCGAAAGAGGACGCTCCAGCCACCTTGAGAAGAGGAGCGCCCGCCCCCTGGTGGAGGGGCGGGCGCTTGCGCAAGTCCAACCAACCTCAGCCGGAGCGCCGAGCGCTCCGGCCATGTGCGGCTACTTGCAGGCGATCTGATCCTTGAACGAAGACGAGCTCTTGGAGTCGTCGGAGTAGCGGTAGAACGTCTCGACCGAGAAGTCCCACTTCTTGCTCTTGGGGCAGCCCGTCGTCGCGATCCAGTCCTTGGCGTACGACTTGCCGCCGATCTTGTACTTGATCTCGCGCAGCGCGATCGGCACGCCGGTCACGACCAGCAGAACCTCCGGGACGGTGATCGTCACGCGGTAGCGGCCGCCGCTGAGCTTCTTGACCTTGCCGGGCACGCAGCGCTGAACGCGCGCCGGGTTGCGCAGGACGGTGTAGAAGCAGATGCTCTTGGCGCCGCCGTTGACGACCGTGATCTTCGGCCGGGTCGGGTCCAGGTCGGCGAATGCCAAGCCGGTTCCGCTGCCCATGATCGACTTCGCGGGGCAGTTGTCGGGGCCGCCGTTCTTCTTGTCGTTCAGCTTCTTGGCCGAGCACTTGGCGTACTTGCCGCCGTTGTAGACGCCGCCCTTGCCGATCAGGATGTCGAACTTGGTGATGACGGGAGGCTCCACTTCCGGAGAGCTCGTCCACTTGATCGTGCCCGACATCTGCACGCCCTTCGGATTCTTCTTCGTTCCCGCCTTTTTGGGCGAGACCTTCGCGTCGACGGTGACCGACGTGTCGGCAGTGTTCTGAGCGACCGTCGGGGCGACCGCGATGGCGCCTGCAGCCACCGTGAGGATCGCCAGAGATATGACCTTGCGCATTTGTTCTCCCTCTGATCTGGTCTCTTGCGGCTAACCGCAGAGGCCGGAGCGGACAGCGCCATGGCGCAGCGCTCCGGCAGGTTGGTACTCCTTCAAACCCGCTAGGGGCTGTGGAGTTGCGCCCTCTCGGATATGAGGGCGTCCGTGCTCGTACCCGGTAGCCGGTCGGGAAAAACAAACGCCCGCCCCCTGGTGGAGGGGCGGGCGCTTGCGCAACCTGCGTGCAGAGCGGCCGGCGCCGAAGCGCCGGCCGACCGCCTGATCAGATCCCTACTTGCAGGTGACCTGGTCCTTGAACGAAGACGAGCTCGTGGAGTCGTCGGCGTAGCGGTAGAACGTCTCGATGGAGAAGTCCCACTTCTTGCTCTTGGGGCAGCCCGTCGTCGCGATCCAGTCCTTGGCGTAGGGCTTGTTGCCCACCTTGAAGTTGATCTCGCGCAGCGCGATCGGCACGCCGGTCACGACCAGCAGAACCTCCGGGACGGTGATCGTCACGCGGTAACGGCCGCCGCTGAGCTTCTTGACCTTGCCGGGCACGCAGCGCTGAACGCGCGCCGGGTTGCGCAGGACGGTGTAGAAGCAGATGCCCTTGGCGCCGCCGTTGACCACGGTCACCTTCGGCCGAGTCGGCTCCAGGTCGGCATAGGCAAGTCCGGTTGCGCTGCCCATGATCGATTCCTTGGGGCAGTTGTCGGGGCCGCCCTTCTTCTTGTCGTTCAGCTTCTTGGCCGAGCACTTGGGGTACTTGCCGCCGTTGTAGACGCCGCCCTTGCCGAACAGGATGTCGAACTTGGTGATGACCGGAGGCTCGACCTCGGCGGAGCTCGTCCACTTGATCTTGCCGGAGAGCTGCACGCCCTTGGGCTTCTTTGGGGTCCCTGCCTTGTTGGGCGAGACCTTCGCGTCGACGGTGACCGTCGTGTCCGCGGTGTTCTGAGCGACCGTCGGGGCGACGGCGATGGCGCCTGCAGCCACCGCGACAATCGCCAGAGATATGACCTTACGCATGTGCTCTCCTCTGATACTCGAAGTTTCTCCGCGGCTGGAAGCCGCCGGGGGCGGGACGGCGCAACGCTAACGGAGCGTCCCCGCCGATGCAAACCCCAACGGCTCTATAGAGCCATGGCCATCGGCGGGGGTCGTGGTGCTCAGCGCTCGCGCAACGCGCGCGCCTGCTCACGCGCCTTCTTCTCGCCGAGGTAGGGCAGCAGCGCCGACTCGACCAGATCCGGCAGCAGCTCGGGCAGATCGCTCGTCTCCCCGCGCGCGACGCGGCGGTACACGAGCTCGTACACGCCCCCGACGATCGTCTCTGCGATCAGCGCAGGAGGCGCGTCGTTTCCCAGCAGCTCGCGCGCGTTCTCCTCGAGAACCCGGGCGAACTCCTCGAGCGCCATGTTCCTGCGACTGATCGCCTCGGGCCCCGCGGCGAGGACCTCGACGATGCACATGCGGGCGAAGGCCGGCGATCCGGCGAGCACCTCAAGAAAGGTCTGGAAGACGGAGGTGATCCTGCCGGCGAAGGTCGACTCCTGCTCGTAGGCCGCTCGCACCAGCGAGATGAGCCTCCCCGCCGCTTCGTCGAAGGCCGCGATGAAGGCGTCGTCCTTGTTCTTGAACTGCTCGTAGAACGTCCTGCGAGACACGCCGGCCTCGGTGACGATGTCCTGAACGCTCATGTTGGCGAAGCCGTGCGCCTGGGCCGCTTCCGCCACAGCCGCCAAGATGCGCTCGCGCTGATTGCGCGCTACGAAGCTGCGAGCCAGGCCGTGTCGGCCGGGCGGCAGCTGGTTGGGGCGTCGGGTGGCCCTCGGATTCGTCATGGCGGCCAGTCGGATTAGAGGATCGGCCGAATATAGACGCACGGGTACTTGATGGCTAGGGGGAACTCTCGTTCTTTGGCGAGTTCGGACAACGCGGATCCGATCTGTTCGCCCCTTCGGCCGAGTGCGTCCGGCGCCGGTATCGCGCCGCCCCTCGGTTCCCCCTGGCAAAGGGAAACTGCCACGTATACGATGCCCAGTCGGAATGCGCTGACTCGGCGAGCGTCGGTGTTTTCCGCGGAGGAGAGAGTGACCAAGCGCCTAGACGAGACCCCTGCCAACGGCCCAGGCCAGGGTGCTGCCGTGCCTGCGCGCGCCGGCTCGCGCACTGGGCGTCTGCTCGCAGGTGGGGCGTTGGCGCTCGCGGTCCTGGCTCTCCTCGTCGTGTTCCTCACACGTGACGACGCGCACTCCTATCGGCTGGTCTTCGAGAACGCCGGCCAGCTGGTGAACGGCGACATCGTCCGCATCGGCGGCACCGGCGTGGGCGAGGTCACGGACATCGAGCTGACGGACGATCGCCGCGCGGAGGTCACCGTGTCGGTCAGCGACGAGTTCGCCCCGCTGCACCGCGGCACCACCGCAGTGATCCGGGCCCAGGGCCTGGTCGGCTCGGCCAACCGGCACGTGGACATCAGCCCCGCGCCCAACTACAAGCCCGAGCTGGAGGACGGGGCGCTCCTCGAGGCCTCGAAGACCACCTCGATCGTCGAGCTCGACCAGCTCTTCAACACGTTCGACTCGCCGACTCGCAAGGGCCTCGACGACGTGGTCCACGGCTTCGCCGACTGGTACAAGGGCCAGGAGCGCAACGCCAACAGCGCCGCGCGCTATTTCCCGCCCGCCCTCGCCTCCGGCACGAAGCTCTTCGAGGAGATCACCCGGGACAGCGAGACGTTCCAGGAGTTCCTGGTGGAGTCCGACAAGGCGATGGGCACGATCGCCGAGAACAAGGAAGACCTGACCGACTGGGTGGACAACACTGGGCAGACGCTCCAGGCGGTCGCGTCGGACACCGAGTCCCTGCGCCAGGCCGTCACCGAGCTCCCGCCGGCGCTGCGTCAGGGGAGCGACACCTTCGTGGCGCTGCGGCCCGCGCTCGACGACCTGGAGCGCTTCGTGGTCGAGTCCGAGCCCGCCGCCGACGCGTTCCCGCCGTTCCTGCGCAAGCTGGAGAGGCTGACCGCGAATTCGGTGCCGACCTTCAAGAACCTGCGCCTGCTGTTCAACGGCCCGGGTGCCGGCAACGACCTGTACGACACCTTCCGCGACCTCCCGCCGCTCGACAAGCTCGCGAAGAGCTCCTTCCCCCGCGCCCGCAAGTCGCTGGAGGACTCCACGCCGGTGTGGGGCTTCATCCGCCCGTACGTGCCCGACTTCGTCGCATGGCTGCGGAGCTTCGGCGGCGCGATGGGCACCTACGACGCCAACGGCCACTACGCGCGGACGATGCCGATCTTCGACGCCTTCAACTTCGTCGACGACGCCGATGGCGGCCACTACACCCCCAAGCCGCCGGCCGAGCGCGGGCGCAGCCCCTTCTTGAAGCTCGGGAACCTCAAGCGGTGCCCGGGCGCCTCCACCCCCACCCCGGCCGACGGCTCGACGCCGTTCGTGGACTCGGGTGACCTGGCCAACCCGGATTGCGACCCCTCCCAGACGGTGGGCGCGCCATGAGCGGCGCCACGGCGGATCGAGGCTCGAAGGGCAGCCGCTTCGCAGCGATCGCGATCGTGCTCGGCATCGCGGCGGGAGGCCTGCTCGGAATCGCCGCGCGCAACGACGACGGCGACGAGTACCTGGTCCGCGCGGTCTTCGACAACGGCAGCTTCGTCATCGCCGGGGAGGACGTGAAGGTCGCGGGCGTCAAGGTCGGCACGATCCACGACATCGACCTCACGGAGGACAACAAGGCCGCCGTCGTGCTCCGCATCGACGACCCGGCCTTCGTGCCCTTCCGCAAGGACGCCGAGTGCCAGATCCGCCTGCAGTCGCTGATCGGGGAGCAGTTCGTGGAGTGCAAGCCGACCCAGGCGCGCAAGACGGGAGAGGAAGCGGCGCCTCCGCTCGACGAGGTCGAAGAGGGGCGCGGCGAGGGCCAGCACCTGCTGCCCGTCGACAACAACATCACCCCGGTCGGCACGGACCTTCTGGGGAACATCCCTCGCATGCCGCAGCGCGAGGGCTTCCGGCTGATCCTGAACGAGCTCGGCGCGGGCCTTGCCGGCAACGGCGAGCGGCTGCAGGAGGCCGTCCGGCGCGCCAACCCGGCCCTCAAGGAGACGGACAGGGTGATCAAGATCCTCGCCGATCAGGATCGCCTGCTCGCCCGCCTGGTCGATGAGTCGGACCAGGCGCTCGAGCCATGGGCCAAGCGCCGCAGGGAGACCGCCGGCTTCATCAGGGAGGCCGGCGCCACCGCCGCCGCGTCCGCCGAGGAAGGCGACAACATCGAGCGCAACTTCGAGCGGCTCCCAGGCTTCCTGCGCGAGTTCCAGCCCACGATGGATGCCTTCTCGGGCCTCGCCGATCAGATGACTCCCGCGCTCAACAGCCTCGACAGCGAGGGAGAGGCGATCAGCGAGGTCGTCCAGCGGCTCGGACCGTTCACCAAGGCGGCGACGCCGGCGCTGGTCGGGCTCGGCGACTTCGCCGACAAGGGGCGGCGCCTCTTCCCGGCGATCGAGCCTCTGGCCAGGAACCTGCGCGACCTCGGGCGCCCGCTGCGTCCCACGGCCGACGACCTGGCGAAGCTCTTGAACAGCTTCGACGAGACGGGCGGCATCGAGAACCTGATGCAGCTCATCTACTTCTACACGGGCACGGTGAACGGGAAGGACCAGTTCGGCCACTACGCGCGAGCTGCCCTCGCGCTCACCCCGTGCGTCCCGCGCAGCCCGACGTACGAGGAGAGCTGCGCGTCGACCTTGGGCGATCCGGTCGGCTCGAGCGCCGCGCTGAGCGCGAAGAACCTGCCGGAGGCGCTGCAGTCGCGAGATGCGTCGGTGATCCGCAAGGACGCCGAGGCGATCGGGATGACGCCTGACTCGCCCGGCGCCGAGCCGCTGCTCGACTACCTGCTGGCGCCGGATCCCGAAGGGAGCGAGCGGTGAACCCGCGCAGAGGCGGCCGCTTCGCCCTGTCCGGGAGCCCGGTGCTTGTCGGCGCGGTCACGATGATCGTGGCCCTCGTCGCCGTGTTCCTCTCCTACAACGCGAACGAGGGCCTGCCCTTCGTCCCCACCTACGACGTGACCGCGGAGGTCCCCTCAGCCAACGGCCTGGTGCGCGGCAACGAGGTCCGCATGGGTGGCAATCGCGTCGGCGTGGTCACCACCATCGAGTCCGCGACGCAGGACAACGGAGAGGTCAAGGCACACCTCAAGCTGAGCCTGGATGAGCGCGTGACCCCGCTGCCGGTGGACTCGAAGCTGATCATCCGCCCGCGCTCGGCGCTCGGGCTGATGTACGTGGAGATCACGCGCGGCAAGGCCAGCCGGGGCTTCCCCGAGGGCGGAGCGATCCCCACCTCGGCCTCCAAGACGGAGACCGTGGAGATCGACGAGTTCTTCAACATGTTCGATGACCCGACGCGCGCCGGATCGCGGACGAACATGGAGGAGTACGGCGCCGCCTTCGCGGGCCGTGGCCCCTCGCTGAACGAGTCGTTCGCAGCTCTCGCGCCGCTTGCCAGGAAGCTCGAGCCGGCGATGCGCAACCTGGCCTCGCCGGAGACCGCCCTCGACAAGCTCTTCCCGGCCTTCGAGCAGGCCGCCGCCGAAGCTGCGCCCGTCGCGAACGAGCAGGCGGCGCTGTGGGTCGCGCTCGACACCACCTTCACCGCTTGGGCAGGGGTCAGCGACTCGCTGAAGGCGACGATCCGGGGCGGCCCGCCCGCGCTCGACACCGCGACCGCCGAGCTTCCCCGTCAACGCCCCTTCCTGCGCGAGAGCGAGGAGCTCTTCCGTCGCTTCCGCCCGGCTTTCGCGAACCTCGCCGCCGCCGCTCCGAGCCTTGCCGCCGGGTTCAGGTATGGCACGCCGGCGCTGCTGCGCCAGCCTCCGCTGACGCGCAGGCTCACCAGGACGCTCGAGACGCTCGAGCGCTTCGGCGACGACCCCCGGGTGCCGTCAGGCCTCGCGCGGCTCACTCGCACCGTCGTCGCGGCGCGCCCGCTGCTCTCGCACCTCACCCCCGCCCAGACCGTCTGCAACTACGGCAGCCTCTTCTTCCGTAACTTCGCCAGCGCCACATCCGAGAGCGACGTGATCGGCAGCTTCCTGCGCGTGGCGACGCTCTCGCTTCCCCAGATGCCCGGCAGCGAGGCCGGTCCCTCGGCGGTCCCCGCCAACGGCCCCAAGCCGGATCCGAAGCTGACCAGCATCGAGAAGTCGCTCGTGAACGACAGCTTCCTGCACTCGAACCCCTACCCGAACACCGCCGCGCCGGGCCAGCCGCGCGAGTGTGAGGCGGGCAACGAGGCCTACACCCCGCTCCAGCAGGTCATCGGCAACACCGGCGGCCCGCCCTCGACGCGCACCGAGAAGACGACGCGGAAGAAGGTGCCTCAGTGAGGGGCTTCCGCAAGGGCATGTCGCCGCTGCGTGCGGGAGCGATCGCGCTGGTCGTGATGGTCCTCTGCTCCTGGTTCGCATTCAACAAGGACATCCCGTTCACCCAGACCTATCGGATCCAGGGGGTGTTCGAGAACTCGAGCCTCCTGACGTCGCGCATGCCGGTGCGAGTCGCCGGTGTCGATGTCGGCAAGGTCGTCGAGGTGGGGAGGTACAAGGACACCAACCTCGCCGTCGTGACGATGGAGGTGAGCGACGCCGGGCGCCCCGTTCGCGCCGACGCGACACTGAAGATCCGTCCCCGGCTGTTCCTCGAGGGCAACTACTTCGTCGACCTGAAGCCCGGCTCGCCGAACGGCGAGGAGCTCGACGACGGAGGGATGATCCCCGTCGCCCAGACCGCGTCCCCGGTGCAGTTCCACGACATCCTCACGTCGCTCCAGTCGGACACCCGGCGCTCCCTTCAGGACACGCTGATCGGCTTCGGCGAGTCCCTGAACTCCAAGCCGTCCGCGGAGGACGACGCGGACCAGGATCCGGACGTGCAGGGCCTCACGGGAGCGGAGTCGCTCAACAAGGCGCTCGTCACGGCGGTGGGGGCGCTGCGCGGCTCGGCGATCAACGGCCAGGCGCTGCGCGGCACCCAGCCGCGCGACTTCTCACGGCTGATCCGCGGCGCCGCCGGGGTCACCCGGGGCCTGGCGCGGAACGAGGAGCAGCTCAGGACCCTCTTCCCCAACTTCAACTCGGCGATGGCGACCTTCGCCTCGAAGACCCCGCAGCTTCGTGAGACGGTGCGGCTGCTCGGACCGACCGCCGTGAACCTGCGCAAGGGCCTTGCCAGCGTGAACTCCGCGCTGCCGCCCACGCGCGCCTTCGCCCGGGACATCCTTCCCGGCGTGCGGGAGACCGCGCCCACGGCCAAGGCCTGGGAGCCCTGGTTCGACCAGGCCATTCCCTTCTTCGGCACCGCCGAGCTCGGCGGCCTGCTCAAGTACATGACGCCGGCCAGCCGTGACCTTGCGCGGGTGACGCACTCCTCGCGCGCCTGGCTGCCCAAGTCGGACGACTTCAACCGCTGCATCAGCGAGGTGCTGATCCCCACCGGGAACATCAAGGTCGACGACGGCGCGCTGTCGGCGAACGTCGAGAACTACAAGGAGTTCTGGTATTCGATGGTCGCGCAGGCGGGCGAGGGCCAGGGCATCGACGGCAACGGCCCGTACCTGCGGCTCGCCGCTCCGGGCGGCACCACCCTCGTCACCAGCGGCAAGACCAACTACACCGGCGACGGCTCGCTGCGCGGCGCGGCCACGACCCCGCCGCTCGGCACCAGCCCCGCCTTCCCGAACAAGGTGCCGCCGCTCCGGCGCGACGTGCCCTGCCACGAGAACCCCGTGCCTGACGTGAACGGGCCCGCCTCGCAGGGTCCCGCCGACGGCTCGCGGCCGCGAGCCGCTCCGCCCGAAGTCCCCGCCGGCATCGGCGCATCTTCCTCGCAGCTCCTGCCGATGGCGGCACTGGCAAAGGGGGGCGCGCGATGAACGAGCTCTT
Source organism: uncultured Solirubrobacterales bacterium (assembly GCA_963715445.1). Taxonomy (GTDB): domain Bacteria; phylum Actinomycetota; class Thermoleophilia; order Solirubrobacterales; family Thermoleophilaceae; genus JAAYBF01. The sequence continues at coordinate 943,105 of OY970240.1, read as the reverse complement.
CCGCAAGGCGCTGCGCAGCAACGCCAAGGCGATGGTGGCCCTGCTCGGGCTGATAGTGCTCGGCGTCTCGGTGGGGAGCTACATCCTCGCCAACCAGCGCCTCACTCCCCCGTCCTGGATGCCGGTCGTCGGAGAGGACCACTTCATGCTCAGCGCCGAGCTGGAGTCGGTGCAGGGCGTGCAGCCCGGCCAGGGCCAGGCGGTCAACGTCTCCGGCGTCAAGGTCGGTGACATCGCCAGCGTCGGGCTCGAGGACGGCAGGGCGATCCTCACGATGAGGCTCCAGCCGCGCTTCGCCCACATCTACCCGGACGCGACGATCCTCCTGCGGCCGAAGACCGGGCTCAAGGACATGGTCGTGCAGCTCGATCCGGGCAGCCCCTCTTCGGGCGATCAGCTCGAGGACGGCGCGAGGATCGCCAACGAGTCGACCAACCCGGACGTCAATCCCGAGGAGTTCTGGGCGACCCTCGACACAGACACCCAGGACTATCTGCGCCTCCTGTTCGATGGCGCCGGGGACGCGCTGGGCGGCAAAGACGGCGGTCGCGAGCTCGCTAACGTGTGGCGGCGCTTCCAGCCGCTCTCGCGCGACTTCGACAAGGCGAACCGCTTCGTGGTCAAGCGGCGCAAGAAGCTCAAGCGCGTGATCCACAACTTCTCCGCGATCACGTCCGAGCTCGGCAAGCACGACCAGGAGCTGGCGCGCTTCGTGGGCGGCACCTCGGAGGTGTTCCGCCGCTTCGCCAACCAGAACGACAACCTGGCGGAGACCCTGGACCTGCTGCCCAGTGCGCTCGCCTCGGGCAATCGCGCGCTCGGGAAGATCGACCGCCTCGGCCAGTCGATGGAGTCCACCTTCACCAAGCTGCAGCCGCTGGCCGCGTCGCTCGGCCCGTCACAGGTCATGACCCGGGACTTCGTGAGGAAGACGGGTCCGGTGATCCGCGATCAGCTGCGCCCGTTCGCGCGTGAGGCCATCCCGACCGCGAAGATCCTCAAGCCCGCCGCGCGGGACCTGGCGAAGGCCACCCCGGACCTCATGGACTTCACCGACGTGTTCAACTCGCTCTTCAACGAGCTCGCCTACGACCCGCCGGGCGAGGGCAAGGGCAAGGAGGGCTATCTCTTCTACCTCCCGTGGGCGAACCACAACACCAACTCGTCGCTGAACAGTCAGGACGGGATCGGGCCGCTGCGGCGCGCTCTGGTCATGATCTCCTGCAGCCAGCTCAGCCTCTTCGAGGGCCTCGTGCTCCCCAACAAGTTCACGGGTAAGGTGCGCAACCCGACGATCGCGACGATCCTCGGCCTGCTCAACGCCCCCCGGTCCACGGACGTCTGCACGAAGCAGGAGCTTCCCCGATGATCAAGCAGGCTCCACGCCCTCTGCAGGTCGCCGTGCTGGTGGCCTTCGTGATGTCCTGCTTCGGGGTGCTCCTGTACCTCTGGATCTCCTTCGGCGGCGTGGTGCCGGTGAGGCCCGAGGGGTACCGGATCAAGGCGGACTTCCCCGAGGCGACGCAGCTTGCGATCCAGTCCGACGTGCGGATATCCGGCGTGCCGGTGGGCAAGGTGATCGAGACCGATCTCGCGCCCGGCAATCGAACCACGGCAACCATCGAGCTGCGCTCGCGCTACGCCCCGATCCCCAAGAACACACGGGCGATGCTGCGCCAGAAGACGCTGCTGGGCGAGACCTACGTGGACCTGACCCAAGGCGATCCCGCCAAGGGAGCGCTTCCCGACGGAGGCACGCTGCCGCGCTCCGCCGTGGCGGAGACCGTCGAGCTCGACGAGATCTTCCGCACCTTCGACGAGGACACGCGCGAGGCCTGGGCCACCTGGATGCAGTCCCAGGCCGGCTCGGTCGAGGGCCGCGGCGCCGACGTCAACGCCTTCTTCGCCAACCTGCCGTCCTTCCTCAACTCGGCCGACGATCTCGTCACCGAGATCAACGCCCAGTCCGACGCGGTCAGCGGGGCGGTGCGGGGGACCGGCGAGGTGTTCTCTGCGCTCAGCGAGCGCGAGGGCCAGCTGCGCCGGCTCATCACCGAGTCGAACAAGGTGTTCCAGGTGACGGCGGACCGCAACCGGGAGTTCGCCGCAATCTGGAAGGAGTTCCCGCGGTTCGAGCGCGAGAGCCGCGAGTTCCTGCCGCGCCTGACGCAGTTCTCGGAGAACGCTCAGCCGGTGGTCGAGAAGTTCCAGCCCGTCGCCAGCGCGATGGAGCCGACCTTCGCCCAGCTGGAGCGCCTCGGCCCCGAGTACGAGGGCTTCTTCCGCGGCCTCGGGCCTGTGATCACGGCGTCAGAGCGGGGCGTGCCTGCGCTCGAGCGCTTCCTGAAGCGGTTCCCGTCTCTGCTCGCCTCGTTCGAGCCCTTCCTGCGGAACTTCAACCCGATCCTCAACTACCTCGGCCAGAATCGTCGGGAGCTCGGCTCCTTCTTCGCCAACGCGACGGCCTCGTCGCTCGGTCGAGACCTGCCCGTCTCCCTGTCGGATCCGGTTCGGGCCAAGGAGGCGGTGCAGTACCTGCGCACGGCGCAGACGCTCACGCCGCAGGCCCTCACCTACTACCCGCGTCCGCTGGGCCAGACCCGCAGCAACCCGTACATCGCCCCGGACGGGCTGGAGCGCGTCGCGAGCGGGCTCCCCTCGTTCGACACCCGCTTCTGCACCAACGGCGATCCCGCGCCGCCGACGGTCTCGGAGCCGGCCACGCTCGCTCCCCTCGTTCAGCTCTACGCCTTCCGCACGACCGGCCGCAACGTCCTGCGCTCGCCGTGCGTCGCCCAGGGCAACTTCCCCGGGTACGGGACGCAGTTCCCGCAGCTCCGCGCCGAGCCTTAGCCGCGCGCAGCTGATCCACGACAGGGCGAGACGAGGGGGCTGATCGGATGAAGCTGCGAGCGACTTGGGCCGGGGTGCTGACCGCCGCGGTGGTGATCGCCGGCTGCGGCGGTGACGACGATGGGGCGAATGCCTCGAAGGAGCCGGGCGCGCCGACGAAGGCGGAGTACGTCGCCAAGCTCGATGGGCTCTGCAAGGAGGGAACGCCCACGGTCGCGCGCATCAATCGCAAGCTCGCCCGCATCGACACCCAGTTGGCCAAGCCCGAATCGGAGGAGCAGGTCAAGTCCGCCATGCGCGAGTCCGTCGCCGTCTACCAGCAGCTCATCTCCCTGCGCGAGGACGCGACCGCCTCGCTGCGCGAGCAGGCGGCACCCGAGTCCGGTGCGGCGACCGCCTACTTCAACAGCCGCGATGCCGTCACCGTTGCGCTGCGGAGCCGCCGGCAGGCGCTCGCCGCCTACGCCAAGAGCTATCCGGCCACCACGGCCGTGGCTCGCATGGATCGGACGAACAGCAGGTTCATGGGCCTCAGCAAGCGCCAGACCGCGGCCGCCAAGGCCTACGGCCTGAAGGTCTGCAGCCGATAGCTCTGAGGCTGGGCCCTCTGGGCGATCGCCTAGGGTGAGGGGATGGCCGATGCCGCCGACCGCCTGCCCGGCATTCGCCGCTCGTACGACCTCGGCAGCCTCTCGGAGGACCAGCTCGCGCCGACCTGGCTGGAGCAGTTCGAGCGTTGGCTCGGCGAGGCGTTCGAGGCCGGCACGCCCGAGCCCAACGCGATGGTCCTGACCACCGCTTCCGCCGCAGGCGCTCCGAGCGCGCGGACGATGCTGCTGCGCGGCGTCGATCAGCGCGGCTTCCGCTTCTACACCAACTACGCCTCGCGCAAGGGAAGCGAGCTGGCCGCCAACCCCCGCGCGACGCTGCTGTTCCCCTGGTACGCCTGGCAGCGGCAGGTGATCGCCGAGGGCTCGGTCGAGCGCCTGGGCGATGCGGAGTCCGACGCCTACTTCGCCTCCAGGCCACGTGCAGCCCAGGTGGGCGCCGCCGCCAGCCCCCAGTCCCAGGCGATCGGCTCGCGCGAAGAGCTGGAGCGCCGCGTCGAGGAGGTCGAGGCGCGCGTCGGGAGCGGAGAGGTTCCGCGCCCGGAGGGGTGGGGCGGCTTCCTGCTCGTGCCGGAGCAGGTGGAGTTCTGGCAGGGCCGCGCCGGCCGCCTCCATGACCGCCTGCGCTACAGGCTCTCCGGCTCCGAGGGGTGGATCGTGGAGCGCCTCGCTCCCTGAGCCGCCTTTCCGACGCGGGCCGTGGAGCGCCTCGCTCCTGACCGCCCTTCGGCACGCGGGCCGCCATGATCGTCACATCCGCGTAAGGACTCGGCGCTAGTCTCGGAAGGGACCGCTCGACCGAAGGAGCCGCCGTGCTCGACTTCTTTTCTCGCCGCCAGCCGGAGATGCCAAAGCCCGAGGCTGCCCCGCCGGGCCGGGACACGCCGATCTACGTGCCGGGCGCGCACTTCGTCCTCGGGACGCCGATCGGCCCCCCGTTCCCGGAGGGCACCGAGCGGGCGATCCTCGGCCTCGGCTGCTTCTGGGGGGCGGAGAGGATCTTCTGGCAGCTTCCGGGCGTCTACACGACGGCCGTCGGCTACGCCGGCGGCTTCACCCCCAATGCGACCTACGAGGAGGTGTGCGCCGGGAGCACCGGCCATACCGAGGCGGTGCTGGTGGTCTTCCAGCCGCAGGAGATCTCCTATGAGGAGATCCTCAAGGCGTTCTGGGAGGGCCACGACCCGACGCAGGGGATGCGCCAGGGCAACGACGTGGGGACGCAGTACCGCTCGGCCGTCTACACGACGACCGACGCGCAGCTGGCCATCGCGGAGAGCTCGGCCAAGCGCTACGCCGAGGCGCTGCGCGCGGCGGGGCGTGAGGCGGAGATCACCACCGAGGTGGCGCCGGCCGGGGACTTCTTCTACGCCGAGGACTACCACCAGCAGTACCTGGCGAAGAACCCCGGCGGCTACTGCGGGCTCGGCGGCACGGGCGTCTCGTGCCCCGTGGGGCTCGGGGCCTGAGCACTGCTCAGTTGAGCGTCGGGTCGTCCGGCATCGTGGTCATCAGCGCGTAGCCGCCGCCCTTGCGGCGCAGCACGCTGATCCACTGGTCGTCCGAGGCGAACGGGTCCTCGGGACGTGCCGGCTCGACGATCCAGGCGCCCTCCTCCAGCTCTGCGTCGAGCTGCCCGGGTGACCAGCCGGCGTATCCCGCGAACACGCGGAGGCGCTGCAGGCGAGGGTCGGGCCGGTCGGGGTCCAGCAGCCCGACGGTGCCGAGCACCGCGGTCCCGATGTCGCTCGGATCCTCGAAGTCGGCCAGCGCGATGACCGCCTCCGGCTGCACGGGCCCTCCGGAGCGCACCAGCTCGTCCTCGCCGGCGAGCTCCGCCAGGCGCGGCACCGCGTCGGCCACCGTGGCCTCGGTCGGCCGATTGAGCACCACGCCCAGGGCGCCTTCGTCGGTGTGCTCGATGACGAGGATCACCGAGCGCCGGAAGTAGTCGTCCAGCTGAGGGGAGGCGATCAGGAGCTGGCCGCGCATGGACTCGTCCATCGCGATCCACGCTAGCGCCCCGGCCAGTCGAACCTGCCGTCCGCCCCACTACTTAGTTTGCTGGCCCGTGCGCTTGATCGTTGCCCGCTGCGAAGTTCGCTACACCGGACGGCTCACCGCCGTGCTGCCGGAGGCGCTGCGCCTGCTGATGATCAAGTCCGACGGGTCGGTGATGGTCCACGCCGACACCGGCGGGTTCAAGCCGTCGAACTGGATGACGGCGCCGACGGTGATCGAGGAGGAGCCAGGTCACATCGTCGTGCGCAAGCACGCCGGGAAGAGCGAGGACCGGCTCGACATCCGGGTGGCGGAGGTCCTCTCCGACGTGTCGCACGACATGGGCGAGGCGGCCGCTCTCGAGAAGGAGGGCGCCGAGCGCGAGCTGCAGGAGATGCTCGCCGAAGCTCCAGGGCACTGCGGCGAGGGCTTCCGGCTGTTCAAGCGGGAGTTCGCCACGGACATCGGGCCCGTGGACCTGATGTGCCGGGACGCGCAGGACGAATGGGTCGCGGTGGAGATCAAGCGCGTTGGGACGATCGACGCCGTGGAGCAGCTCACCCGCTATCTAGAGCGCATCCGCGAGGACTCGAAGTTCTCGTCGTGCCGCGGAGTGCTGGCCGCGGAGCGCATCAAGCCGCAGGCGCGCGTGCTCGCCCAGGCGCGCGGAATGGCCTGCGTCGAGGTCAGCCTCGACGTGCTGCGCGGCGAGCGCGAGCCGGACCTGACCCTGTTCGCCGCCTAGTTAGCGCCCCTTCGGGGTAACGGAGGCTCACATGACCGAGCCGTTCGCCAAGGTCGCGTATCGCGCAGTCCTCCTGGCCGGCGGCCTGGTGGTGCTGGGGCTGCTCTTCCACGAGCTGCTGACGCTGCTGCTCGCGGTCCTGATCACGGTGATCCTGGCGATCGCGATCTCCTCGGTCGCCGCGAGGCTCGAGCGCTTTCACGTGCCGCGCGCCGTGGGCGCCCTGCTGGCGCTGCTCGCGGGGGTGGGCGTCGTAGCCGGGACGCTCGCGCTGATCATCCCGCCGTTCGTCGATCAGACGAACGAGTTCGCCGGCGACGTGCCCAGCCTCGTGCGCGATCTGCGCGATCAGGTGCACGACGTCACCGGCGCCGAGCCGGGGGACATCTCGGAGCAGGTCGAGAGCTTCGCCGAGCGGTACACCGACGATCCCGGCAAGGTCATCGGCCCGCTGACCTCGATCGGCCTGAGCGTTGCCGGGGTGCTCGGGGCGCTGGTGCTGATCCTGATCACCGCCTACTACATGGCCGTCAACCCGGGGCCGCTGGTGAACGGCATGAGGCGCCTCGTGCCTCCGGCCCACCGCGGCCAGGCCGACCGCATCATGGGCCGCCTGCGCAGCGCCTGGGTGGGGTGGATGCAGGGAGTGGCCGCGGACATGCTGATCTCCGGCGTGCTGCTCTACATCGGCCTGACCCTGATCGGGCTGGACTTCGCGATCTTCTTCGCGGTCCTGACGGCGCTGTTCTCGGTTATCCCCTACTTCGGGGCGATCGCCAGCGGCATCCCGCCGGTCCTCTTCGCGCTGACCGACTCGCCGGGCAAGGCGCTCCTCGTGATGGGCATCTACATCCTCGTGCAGCAGATCGAGGGCAACCTCACGATCCCTCTCGTGATGTCCCGCACAGTCAAGCTGCATCCGGCTCTGATCGCCGTCGGCGTGGTCGTGGTCGGGCAGCTGTTCGGGTTCGTCGGCCTGATCGTGGCCGTGCCGCTGCTCTCGCTGGTCGTGATCCTCGTCGAGGTGCTCTGGGTCGAACGGTGGGAGGAGGTCGAGCGAGAACGGATCGACCTGCCTCCACTCAGCGAGGAGCGCAGGAGCCCCGGGCCTACAGCTTGATCACGGCGATCACGCACGAGGCGATCACGCAGACGACGATGACTACCTGCATCCAGATCCAGAAGCGTGGCATGGCCGCGATCCTAGCCAGAGTGGCTTGCGCGCGGACCGCGCGGCCTATCATCGAGCGAGCGTGATCCACTCGATTGTCGTCGGCACCGACGGATCGAGCACCGCCGTCGAGGCGGTGCGCCAGACCACCGAGCTCGCGCGTGCGCTCGGCGCGAGGGTCTATCTCGTCAGCGCCTATGAGCCCGTCCCCCACGGGCTGCGGGCCGAGCGCCTCGAGATCCCGGCCGACCTCCAGTGGATGGTCAACCCGCGCGAGGACGTGGACCGCACGCTCGAGATGGACGAGGCCCAGATCCGCGCCGCGGGGGTGGAGGTTGAGGTGATCGCTCGCGAGGGGGATCCGGCTGACGCGATCCTCGATGTGGCCGAGGAGAAGGGCGTCGACCTGATCGTCATCGGCAACAAGGGCATGACCGGCGCCAAGCGGTTCCTGCTCGGCTCGGTCCCGAACAAGGTCTCCCACCACGCTCCGTGCTCGGTCCTGATCATCAGGACCGGTTAGGGCAGCAGGCCGCTAGCGCAGCGCCGCGGCGGCGTCGAGCAGTCCCGCGCCGTAGTGGGCGTCCCAGCCGGGCGCGCCGAGGTCCCTCGCGGTGGCCTTGAGGTGCCGTGCCACCATCGCGGGGCTGGCGTTCGGGCCCAGGCGGCGCGAGGCGATCAGGAGGGCGGCCACGCCGGAGACGTGGGGGGCGGCCATCGAGGTGCCCTCGTATCCCGAGGGCAGGCCGAACGTGCGCAGGCTGCGGGTAAAGGTCTGCTGGAAGATGTCCTGGCCCCTCAGCTCGGGCCGGCAGACGAGCATGTCGTACTCGTTGTCGGGCTCGCTGTTCATGTCCTCTCCGCCGCCGGGCGCCGAGATGTCGATGTGGGGGCCGCTGTTCGAGTAGTTGGCGCGACAGCCGGTGATGGTCGTCGCGGCGACGCCGATGGCGTACCGGGCGCGCGCCGGGTAGGCGACCTGGTCGACGCCCTTGTTGCCGGCCGCCGCGATCACCAGCGCGCCGCGCCGGCGGGCGTAGCGCAGCGCGGAGACGATGTCGGGGATCTGCGCGGCGCGCACGCTCCCGTCGAACTCGAGGCTCAGGTTGATCACGTCGGCCCCGTGCTTGGCGGCGTAGCGGATCCCGCGCGAGATCGAGATCGTGTCGCCCGCGCCGTCGCGGTCGAGCACCCGCACGGGCATGATCCGCGCGCGGTAGGCGATGCCGGCCGTTCCGATCCGGTTCCCGGTGCTCTGCGCGATGGTGCCGGACACGTGGGTGCCGTGGCCGTTCTCGTCGTTGGGGTGCCAGTCGCCGTCCACGAAGTCGTACCCCGGCACGAAGCGCTTCAGGTCGGGCACCCGCCGGAAGCCGCGATAGCGCTGGTAGGCGACGCCGGTGTCGAGCACCGCGACGATCGCCCCGTCGCCTCCGGGAGCGTCGAGCGCGCGAGCGAGGTCCCACGCCTCCGGCATGTTGATCCCCTGGGCGCTCTCCTTGAGGTTCCACTGCAGGCGGTAGCCGCGATCGTTCGGGGTGTAGCCGCTCGCTCGCGCCACGTAGTTGGGCACCGCGTAGGCGACGTTGGGATCCTTCTCGAGGCTCCGCGCCGCCGTGCTCACCGATCCGTCGCGAACCTCGAGCCGCTGCGCTCCGCCGGGCACCTGGCCCGACCAGCGCGTGCCCGTCCGGGCGCGCAGCTCGCGGGCGTCGTTCGCGGTCGTGCCGTCCTTGTACTTGACGATCAGCTGCCCCGGCACGTAGCGCGCGGCATCGGCACCCGCGGGGGCGGCCGATGCGAGTGCGACAAGGGCCGCCAGAAGAGGGAGTGCTCGATGCATGGTCTACGGTCTTGTCGCAGTGTACGAAGGCACGAACACCCCCTGCGCAGGGAAGTTGTCCCGCTTGCAAGGACGCGACCAGGAGTCGGTGCGGCTCCAGCTCCTCTGACGGCCATGGCCGCCCACTTCTTCCCGCGCGACGAGTACTTCATGCGGCTGGCGCTGCGCGAGGCCGAGCGTGCGCTGGAGCACGAGGACGTGCCGGTCGGCTGCGTGATCGTGCAGGCGGGCGAGGTGATCGCCGCCGCCCGCAACGAGCGCGAGCTGCGCGGCGACCCGACCGCCCACGCCGAGGTGCTGGCGCTGCGCGAGGCGTCTGAGCGGACGGGGAGCTGGCGCCTCGACGACTGCGCGATGTACGTGACGCTCGAGCCCTGCGCCATGTGCGCCGGGGCGATCGTGCTCGGCCGTGTGCCGCGCGTCGTGTTCGGGGCGACCGATCCCAAGACGGGCGCCGCGGGCAGCGTGTTCGACGTGCTGGCCGAGCCGCGGCTCAACCACCGGCCCGAGGTTGCCGGCGGGCTGCTCGCCGGAGAGTCGGCCGTCCTCCTGCGGGGCTTCTTCGCCTCGCGGCGCTGAACGGCCTTCCGGCCCCCGGCTGGGCCTCCGCCGCGGCTTACACAGGCATTACATCGCGCTGATCCTGCCCGTACCGGCGCCTTCGAGCATGGGCTCAGTCAGCAGGACCACTTCCCAAAGGAGGAGCGCATGAAGAACAGGATCAGATCGGTGGCGATAGCGGCGATCGCGGCGGCGTTGACCGTCGCCGGGCTCTCGGTGGCACAGGACGACGGCGGTAGCGGCACCGGCACCGGCGACAAGGCCAAGTCGGGTCAGCGTTCGCCCGGCCCGCCGCCCGGAGGCCCCGGCATGCTCGGGCCCGGCGGCGACAAGAGCCTCACCTACTCCGAGACCCACCTGCGCGAGGACGGCGAGGACGTGACCGTGCGCGTGGACAAGGGCAAGGTCGTGGAGGCCGACAGCGACTCGATCCAGATCAAGCGCAACGACGGCGAGACCGTCGAGGTGGCGGTGGACGGCGACACCCGCGTCATGGCGGGGCCGCGCAAGCGCAACGCCAAGGTGGAGGGCATCGCCGTGGGCAAGACGGTGATCGTCGTGCGCAAGGGCGACGACGAGACGGCCGAGGCCGTCGGCGTCCAGCCCAAGAGGCGGCTGCACTTCCGTGGCGGGCCCGGCATGGCCCCCGGCTTCGGCCCCGCCCCCGGTGGCGAGCGGATGCCGCCTCCGCCCCCGAGCGGCGAAGAGGGCTGAGCGCGTTGGCGGGGCGGCGCAGGTCCGGCCGCCCCGCCGCCCGCTGTGCGAAGGTGGCCGCGTGAACGGCCACGTGCTGGTTGTGGAGGACGAGCTCAGCATCGCTGAGCTCGTGCGCGCCTATCTCGAGCGTGACGGCTACACCGTCGTCTGGGCGCGCAGCGGCGAGGAGGCGCTTGCGGAGATAGGCCGCCATCCGGTGCGCCTCGTGGTGCTCGACATCGGCCTGCCGGGTATCGACGGCTTCGAGGTCTGCCGCCGCCTGCGCACGCGGACCGCGGTGCCGATCGTGATCCTCAGCGCGCGCGACGACGAGGTCGATCGCGTGGCCGGCCTGGAGGCCGGCGCGGACGACTACGTGGTGAAGCCCTTCTCGCCGCGGGAGCTCGTCGCGCGGGTGAAGGCGGTGCTGCGGCGCTCCGAGGGTGGAGGCGGCGCGCCGGCCGGCGTCGAGGGCGTCTTGACGGCCGGCGGCCTGACGCTCGATCGCGCGGCGCGCGAGGTGTCGGTCGGTGGGCGAAGGGTCGAGGTGACCGGGCGCGAGTTCGACCTGCTGGCCGTGCTCATGGCCAACGCCGGGCGCGTGCTGGCGCGCGATCGCCTGCTCGAGCTGGCGTGGGGGATGGAGTTCGCCGCCGGTACGCGCACCGTGGACGTCCACGTGGCGCAGCTGCGGCGCAAGCTCGGCCTTCCCGAGCTGATCGAGACGGTTCGCGGAGCCGGCTACAAGCTGGTGGCCTGATGCGGACCCTGCGGCTGCGGCTGTTCGCCGGGATCCTCGGAGCCGCGCTGGTGGCGGTGGCCGTGTCGCTGGCGATCGGCGTCGTGCTCACTCGAGGAGCCGTGCGCGATCAGATCACCGACGAGGTGGCGAGCCAGGCCGACGTGCTCGCGCTCCAGCTTCGCTCCGCACCTGCCGCCGAGCCGGGCGAGGGGGCCGGCGCCGCGTTCCCGCCGCTGTTCCGGGGGCTTGCGCAGGCACCGCCGCCACCGGGCGGCCCGGCGCCGGGGGGCGGACCGCCGGGCGGCCTCGCCGGGCCGCGACCGCGCGTGATGACCCTCGATCAGGCCAAGAGCGAGCTTCCGTCCACCGCGTACGAGGAGCTGCGCTCCAGCGGCGAGGTCGACGGGCGGGGGGAGATCCGCGGCGAGCGCGAGGTCTTCTCCGCACGGCGGGTCGAGGACACGGTCGTGCTCGTCTCCCGCCCCGACTCGCTCACCACGGACGACTTCTCCAGCTACCTCGGCGGCCTGCTGCTCGCTGGCGCGGTGGCCACGCTGCTCGCGGCGCTGGCGGCGGCGCTGCTCGCGCGGCGCCTGGCCGCGCCGATAGCGCGTGTGGGGGAGGCCGCCCGCTCGCTCGCGTCCGGTCGCGACCCGGGCCTCCTGCCGTCGGAGAGGACCGTCGAGCTGGCGGCGCTGTCCGAGTCGTTCAACGAGATGTCGGGGCAGCTCGCCCGATCGCGCGAGGCCGAGCGCGCGGTGCTGCTGTCCGTCTCGCACGAGCTGCGCACTCCCCTGACGGCGATCCGCGGCTATGCCGAGGGCCTCCAAGACGGGACGATCGAGCCGGGCACGGTGGCTGAGGTGATCGGGCGCGAGGCCGATCGGCTGGCCCGGCTCGTCGGCGACCTGCTCGCGCTGGCGAAGCTCGAGCAGGGCGTCCTGGAGATCCGCTCCGAGGACGTCGACCTCGCGGAGGGCGCGCGCGAGGCCGAGCGGCGCCTGCGCCCCCAGGCGCTGGCGAGCGGCGTAGAGGTGAGCCTCGAGGCCGAAGGGCCGGCTCGCGCCCGGGGCGACGCGGATCGCGTCGTGCAGGTGCTCTCGAACCTGCTCGAGAACGCGATCCGCATGACTCCCGCGCAAGGGCGCGTCGTGGTGCGCGCCGCCCCAGGCATCGTCACCGTCACGGACACCGGCCCGGGCATACCGGCGGAGGACCTCTCCCACGCCTTCGATCGCTTCCATCTGCGCCGCCGCCACGGCGGCGGCTCCCCCGACGGCGCGGGGCTGGGCCTCGCGATCGTGCGCGACCTGACCGAGGCGATGGGCGGCAGCGTCGCCGTCGAGAGCCCCGCGGGCTCGGGCGCCACCTTCACGGTGCGCCTGCCGCAGCCCCCGGCCTAGGAGCGGATCTCGTTCAGCAGGCCCTCGCACGCGCGGGTGACCACGTCGAGCACCTCTTCGAACCCGTCGGCGCCGCCGTAGTAGGGGTCCGGCACCTCGAGCTCGCCCGCGGCGACGGCCTCGGGGTCGTACTCGCGCAGGAGCTTCACCCGCTCGCGCGCGGCGGGATCGGCGGCCATCGCGTGGAGCTCCTCGTAGTTGGCGCGGTCCATCGCGAGGATCAGGTCGAACGCCTCGAGGTCGGCGGCGTCCACCTGGCGCGCATGGCCGCCGAGCTCGATGCCCCGCACGAGCGCCGCCGCGGCCGAGCGCTCATCGGGCGAGCGGCCGATGTGCCAGCTGCCGGTGCCGGCGCTGTCGAGCTCGATCGAGTCCTCGAGGCCCTCCTCGCGGATGAGGTGGCGCATGACGCCCTCGGCCGTCGGCGAGCGGCAGATGTTGCCCAGGCAGACGAACAGCAGGCGCAAGCGCGGACCCTCAGACGGCCGCTGGGTCTTGGACCTCGGCGAGCACGCCGAGCAGCTCGCCCACCCGGCAGACCAGCAGGCGCTCCTCCTCGACCTCCACCCAGGCGCCGGCCGACGCGGGGAAGACCACGTGGTCTCCCGGCTTGACCGGCATCTTCACCCCGACGGACTCCCACCAGTCGAGGCCCTGGCCCACGGCGAGCACGATCCCGTGCTGCGGCGGCGGCTCGTTCGTCCCGGGTGGGACCACGAGTCCCGAGCGGCGGACCCGGTCAGGGTCGAGCTCTTTGATGACCACCCGGTCGAAGAGGGGACGAAGCTCTTGGCGCATCCCCCCGAGCATAAGACCCTCCGCGGGACATGGCGGCGGGGTAGGGTGGCGAGGATGGCGGGGAGGCGCTATGAGGTGGCCGGTCGCACCGTCCTGATCACCGGCGCCGCACGCGGGATCGGGGCCGAAGCGGCGCGCAGGCTGCACGCCAAGGGGGCGAACGTGGCCCTGGTCGGCCTCGAGCCCGAGCTGCTGCAGCAGCTCGCCGCCGAGCTCGGCGATCGCGCCGCCTGGTTCGAGGCGGACGTGACCGATCTCGCAGCGCTCGAGCGGGCGGTGAGCGGAGTGATCGAGCGCTTCGGCGGCATCGACGTGGCGATCGCCAACGCCGGCATCCACCTCCACGGAGCGCTCGCCACCGCTCCCGTGGAGAGCGTGGAGCGGGTGCTCGAGGTGAACCTGATGGGCGTCTGGCGGACCGATCGGGCAGTGCTGCCCGAGCTCGTCAAGAGCAAGGGCTACCTGCTCAACATCTCCTCGCTCGCGGCGATCGCCAACGTGCCCCTGCTGGGCCCGTACGCCACCGCGAAGGCCGGCGTCGACGCGCTGAGCAACTGCCTCCGCGCCGAGCTCGCTCAGAGCGGCGTTGGCGTGGGCTGCGCCTACTTCGCATTCCTCGACACCGATCTGGTGCGCGGCGCCTACGCCCAGCGATCGACCGAGCAGGCGCTGGGCGCCCTGCCTAGGATCATCGGCCGTCCGCGCCCGCTCTCGATCGCCATCGACGCCATCGAGGACGGCATCGAGCGCCGCGCGGCCCGGGTCTGGGCCCCGCGCTTCGTCCGCGTGCTCTACCTGCTGCGGGGGCTGATCCAGCCGATCACCGAGCTGGGCACGAGGAGGCGCAAGAACGTGCAGGAGGCGATCCGCCTCGCCGCGATGGAGGCCCATGGCGAGCGCGCCGAGGACCCGATCCTCGGAGTGGCTGCCGCAGCGAAGCGGGACTAGCCCGCACGCGGGTACGCTTTCCGGCTCCACGGGCTCCCGCCTCCGGCGAGCCCCAAGCACCAGCCTTCGAGGAAGCGAGCAGATGACGACCACGGCCCCGTTCGACGCGTACACAATCCCGCAGGAGTTCCAGGACTTCCGCGACACGATCCGCGCCCTCGTTCAGGGCGTAGTGGCGCCCCGGGCCGCGGAGATCGACGCGACCGGCGAGTACCCGTGGGACATCCGCAAGGCGTTCGCCGAGCACGACCTGCTCGGCCTGCCGTTCCCCGAGGAGCTCGGCGGCACCGGCACCGGCACGCTGATGCTCAACATCGCCGTCGAGGAGGTCGCCAAGGCGTGCGCCTCCTCCGCGCTGATCCTGATGATCCAGGAGCTCGGCACGCTGCCGATCCAGCTCCACGGCACCGAGGAGCAGAAGCAGGCGTGGCTGCCCAAGTGCGCCTCCGGCGAGTGGTCGCCGGCCTTCTGCCTCTCCGAGCCTGAGGCCGGCTCGGACCCCGGCGCGATGCGCACGACCGCCGTCCGCGACGGCGACGAGTGGGTCATCAACGGCACCAAGAACTGGATCAGCAATGCCGGCGTGGCCGACTTCTACCTCGTGTTCGCCGTCACCGATCGCGAGAGCAAGCGGATCTCCGCCTTCATCGTCGAGAAGGACCGCGAGGGCTTCTCGGTGCCGAAGCTCGAGCACAAGCTCGGCATCAAGGGCTCGCCGACCGGCCAGCCGGTCTTCGAGGACGTCCGGGTTCCCGCCGAGAACCTGATCGGCGAGGTGGGGCGCGGCATGGCCGTGGCGCTCTCCACGCTCGAGCGCACCCGCCTCGGCGCCGGCGCCCAGGCCGTGGGCATCGCCCAGGGCGCGATCGACTACGCATCCAACTACGCCAAGGAGCGCATCTCCTTCGGCAAGCCGATCAACGAGCACCAGGCGATCGCCTTCAAGCTCGCCGACATGCAGACGAAGACGGCTGCCGCCCGCGAGCTGCTCTACAAGGCGTGCGCGATGGCCGATCGCAACGAGCCCGGCCTCGCCCAGTACTCCTCGATGGCCAAGCTGTTCGCCTCCGACACGGCGATGGAGGTGACCATCGAGGCGATCCAGGTGCTCGGCGGCTACGGCTACGTGAGCGAGTACCCGGTCGAGCGCATGATGCGCGACGCCAAGATCACCCAGATCTACGAGGGCACGAACGAGATCCAGCGTATGGTCATCTCCCGCTCGATGCGCTGATTCGGCCGGCCTCCGCTAGCCTTGCCCGGTCCCGCAGGGGCCCATGGAGAGGTGCCGGAGTGGTTGAACGGGGCGGTCTCGAAAACCGTTAAGGGCGGCAACGTCCTTCGAGGGTTCGAATCCCTCCCTCTCCGTCCCGCCGCAGCTCGGCGCCGTCAGCGAATCGACGAGACCCGGACCAGCAGCGTGCCGCCCGGGGCGCCTACCCGGAGCTGGTAGCGCCGGGCCGTCACGCGAGCGACGACCTTCAGCCGGAGCTGCCCGCCGCGGATGCGGCCGGTCGCGTACAGCTTCCCTGCGCGGAAGAGCTTCACCTTCCCGCGATCGCCGAGCTTCGAGGGCAGCCCGCTGCAGATCAGCCGCTTCGCCGACGGCCGCTCGCAGCGAAGCACCGGAGGCTTGGCCTTGGGCTTGTCGGCCTCATCCGCGCTGTCGGGCTTGTCGGTCGGCTGGTCCCCAGGCTTGTCGGCGGCCACGGCGGTGGGCGGTGCCACTCCGACTCCGGAGAGCTCGATGATGTCGCTTGCGCTGACGGAGTTGTCCTGCAGCATCAGCGTCGCCTTCCGCTCGCCGATGGCTTGTGGCTTGAAGCGCAATCCGATCAGGCAGGTCTGCCCGGGCGGGATCGCCCCCTGGCTGGAGCAGCGGTCGAACGAGATCGCGAAGTCTGCGGCTGCCGCTCCCTCGAGCGTGGCGCTTGCCACGAAGAGGGCAGTGTGGCCTGTGTTCTGCACGGGGACGGTCGCGGTGGCGGTGAAGCCGACGTACTCATCGCCGAACTCGATCGGGGGCGCGTCGACCGAGGTGATCGGGGAGAAGAGCTCGGAGCGCGCAATCGGATCGCCTCCGCCGGACGTGCCTCCCGCGAGGAGGACCTTGCCGTTCTCGAGCAGCGTGGCGGTATGCCGCTCCCGGACGACCTGCATGCTGCCGGCCTGCGACCAGGCACCCGTGCGCGAGTCGTAGAGCTCGGCCGTCGTGGTGTCGAAGGCCCCGCCGGTGACGAGCACCATGCCGTTCGGCAGAGTCGTGGCCCTCGCTGTGCCGCGAGTAAAGGCCATGGCCCCGGCGCTCGACCATGTTCCCGACTCGACGTCATAGCGCTCGGCTGTCGCCGTGGCGGCGTTACCGGTGTAACCCCCGACGACCAGCAAGTCCCCGTCGGAGAGCCTCGTCGAGGCGGCGGTGGAGCGCGGCGATGCCAAGCTGTCCGCAGGGACCCATGTGTCGGTCTCCGGGAGGTATCGCTCGGCAGAGAGGAGGCCGTTGCCGCTTGCGGGGGTGTAGCCCCCCACCAGGAGCACCGATCCGTCGGGGAGCAGAGTTGTGACCGCTTCTCCGCGCTGCTCGGCGGGGGCGGCGGCCGGGGACCAGGTGTTGGTGGTTGGGTCGTAGATCTCGGCTCCGATGGTGGACGAGAAGGAGTCGCTGCCGCCCACCACCAGGACACGGCCGTCGGCCAGCAGCGTCGCGCCGTGGGTAATGCGTGAACTGCCCATCGCGGCGGCTGGCGACCATGTGCCCGTCAGCGGGTCATAGCGCTCAACGCTCGCGGTCGTGAACGACCCGGACACGCCGCCTGTGACGAGGACGGTGCCGTCATTCAGCCGGGTTGCCTGGTGGAAGTAGCGTGGGATGTCCATCGCACCCGTCGGCGACCACTCCCCGGTGGTCGGGTCGTAGCGCTCCGCGGTCGCGGTCCCGCTGGGCGCTACTCCGCCCGTCGCGAGCACGCCGCCGTCGAGCAGCGGCGTGGCGGTGTGCAGCGACCGCCCGAGGTCCATCTGACCGGTCCAGGACCACGGGAGAGGCGCGACGGCGTTCGCCGCCGGTGACAGCGCGAGCAGCACGAGCGTGACCGGGAGGGCGGTGAGCAATGCCCTGCCGGTCCTTGTGAATGCGTGGCAGTTCATCGCTGTCCCCTGTCTGAATGTTTTGAGTTGGCCGACCTGTGCCCATCGACACAGTCGGACTGGACCATTAGCCGGCGGTCGGCAAAAGCGGCGCTCTCGCCGGACAGGGGAGCCGCTATTGGGCCCTGGGAAACCGCGTGAACCCCAGCAGGGCGCTTTCCAGGACGGCTGGCAGGTTCACCTCTTGGCTCTCAAGGCCCTTGAAGCGGATCGTCCAGTCGTCTGCGGCGACGACTTGCAGCTGTTCCTGGGCTCCTGAGAACTTGCCGGCTGGCCGACTGGTGATCTCTGTTCGGGTGATGGTGTCGTAGGGCACGACGGCCTCGCAGTTGCGCATCTGGAACCTCCGCAATTTGAAGCTTCCTTCCAGCCAGGCGAAGACAGCCCGGTCCTGCAACGTCAAGACGCAGCCCACCGATGCCTTGCCGCCACCTCGGGACAGCTCGACCGGCAGAAACAGGTCGAGCTGGTCGGTCTCATCGAACCAAGCCAAAAGCTCCTGCCCGCACAGCCCCAGGCTGTTGCTGGTGAGCTTGCGGCAGCGGTTGCTGCCGACGAGCTGGCAAGTGAACTCGGCGGCCGCCAGCAGCATCTGCTCCGTTGTCATCAGACGCGGCTGCCCCCCGGCGGGCCGGCTCGCCGGTTCAGGTTGCGGTGGGCGCCGTAAGGGGCTCAACTCTTACTCAGGCAGGGACGGCTGGCGGGCTCATGTCAGCTCTTTGGCGCTGAAGCAGCTGGCTGATCCATTGACGTATGTGTTCATGCTGTCCCAGCGGGTTCCGTTGTAGGTCATGTTGAGTGACCAGGATTGGCCCGGGACGACGATTGCGTCAACGGCCCCGACGGTGCCAGCCTGCGCTGTCGCGCTGACCGCATCCCGGCTCTCTTGTGCGATGGTCGCGGTGACTGTCTCGTCGGGGCCTGTCTCCGAGTACAGGCGTCCTACGAAGTCCACATGGACCGACCGGCAGGGGCTGCGCTGAACGGTGACGAAGGTTTCGTAGTCCGGTTGAGCGTGGCCTTCGAGCCTCCACGCGAAGGACTGAGTGGGCATGGTGTAGATGCCGCCCGATTGGCGGAACAGGGCGGAGAACGGCACCTGCCCGAAGACGTAGAGCCGCTTCTGCTGCGGAGTCAGCATGGCCCGGTGCTTGTCGAAGACGGCGATGCGCAGCCGATAGGTGCCAAGCGCAAAGGCGGGCAGGCTGCCTGAGCCGCCATGCTTGGACAGACGGCGCATGGTGCGCCATACCTTGCCGGTGCCGACTTGGCGCTGAAGCACCAGGCGGTGGCTGCGCTTGACCTTGGAAGCCGTCCAACTGAATGTTCCCTTGACGCCGGCGTCAGCCACCGGCAGCGTCAGGGAGACCTTCGGCTTGGTCGCAGCCGAGGTGGAGGCGATCGACTGGTCGCCGTCTGCCAGCGCAGACGCGGGCAACGCGGTAAGGGCAAAGGTCAACGCAGCGAACGTCCTGATCTTCATGGCCGTCTTCCCTCGGTTTGGGTGCCTGAGCCAGGAGCACCTGGCGCTGAGGGACATAGCATATATGCAGGTTGATGATCCGCAAGGGAGCAGACCGAGACTCGGAGCTGGGAGGCCTGGCTAGCGGGCCGGTACGTGGAAGCTGCCGCCGCAGAGGTGCCAGGCGCCGCGGCCCGCCTCGGCGGCGCGGCGCTCGGCGGCGTGGAAGCGGTCGGCGAGCCTGAACGGCCTGTCGGCGAAGACGTAGGTCTCGGCCCAGCCGCGACGCACCTGGGCGAGGTTGAGCTGCGGCCCGCGGCGGAGCTTCACGTAGGCGAGCAGACGTCCGTAGCGGTCGCGGCGGTTCTGGCTGCGGTCCGTGCGCAGGGTCACCCGGCGGCCTTCGCCCTCGCCCCGGTCGAAGAGCCCGTCGCGATCGTCGTCTGCTCCAGAGCCGAAGGCCAGGCGGATCATGCTGTGGGTCGCCTCGCGGCCTCCGCACTCCACGGGGGTGTTGGGGCGCTTGGTCTCCGGCGTGTCGATGCCGATCAGGCGCACGGTCTCCGTCTTGCCGCTGGCTCGGGCCACGTCGATCGTGTCGCCGTCGATCACGCGCATGATCTCCCCGGCGCCGTGCCGATTGGCCTCCACGGCCGGCAGTCCGGGCACGCAGCCCGCCGCGCCGAACGCACAGAGCCCTGCCAGCGCCACGCACGTCGAGCGGCTCATCCCGCTGAAGATGCTCTGCCGGGTAGTCATCGCTCGAACTGAACGCCCGGCGCCGTCGCTCGGGCCGGCTGTCACGACTGGGCCGTCAGCCGAGCGGCGCGAGCAGCGCCAGCTGGCGCGACTGGGCGAGGAGGGTGCCGTCTGCGAGGAACAGCTCGCCGTCCTCCTCCATCATCCCGTTGACGGCGGCCGTGGTGCGGAAGCGCCCGAGGACGGGCTGGTCGGGCAGGTCGCCTGACGGGAGGTCTGCGCGGATGTGGACGGTCAGGTCGATCGTCGGGGCTATCGCCAGCTCGGTCAGCGGCTCCAGCGACGGCGGCCACCAGACGTCGGCGAGCAGCACGAGGTAGGCCGCGTCGATCCGGCGTGGGGTGGGCGGCTCGATCCAGCCGCCGGTCTCGGCGGCCTCGCCGGGCGCGAGCTCCCGGCCCGAGAACGGGGTGCCGCCGAGTCGCGGCGCAATCTTCACGCGCGAGACGATCGACGGCATCTCGGGGGTGACGGCGAGCCACGCGTCGCTGTCGGGGCGGTAGTCGTCGGGCGGCAGGCGCCCGGCTTCGCGGGATGGCGCCGGAGCGACCGCGGGCATCGGCGGCGACCAGGTAGCCGCGCCGGGCAGCCCGGGAGTGGAGAACGCGCCGAGCGCGGTCATCACCTCCTTGCCGTTCTGGAGGGCGGTTGCGCGGCCGGTGGAGAAGCGTCTGCCGGCGCGGATCGTCTCGATCCGCACCTCGATCGGGCCCGGCTGCGAGGGGCGCAGGTAGTGGGTGGTCAGCGTGCGCAACTGACGGTCGCCGTTCGGTGCCACGACGCTCTCCAGGGCACGTGTGAGGATCGCCGCCAGGTAGCCGCCGTTGGGGCCGGGCGGGGCGCCCCACCCATCCTCGACCTCGCCCGCGAAGCGACCGTCGCCGAGCGGGCTGAGGGCCGTCGCGCGGTCGAAGTCGGTCGCGGGCGTCTGCTGTTCGGCCTGCGGGTCCACGAGAGAGCCGGCACGGTACATGGCTGGCTGGCCAGCTTGCCCCTCCCTCTAGGCTGGTCCCATGAGGGAAACGCTCCGCGCACCGCTGCGGGCAGCGGCCACGGCCGCATTCGTGGTGGGGCTGCTGCTGTTCCTGATCAATCCGCCGGAGCTGTCCGGCGCGGAGGACCTGCTCACCCTCCTGATGGGCGCCATTGCCCTGGTGCTCTTCACGGCTTGGGGGACGGTGGTCCTCATGGGCGATGGGCCCAGCGAGGAGGAGATCGACCGGATCGTCATGCGCAGCGAGAAGCTCGCCCAGATGCCTCCCGCCGAGCGCCCGCCGACCGAGTTCGACGAGCTGGTGATCACGGCGATCGACGAGCTCCCGGACGAGTTCCAGGAGGTCCTGCGCCACGTCCCGGTCGTCATCTCCCATCTCGGGCGCGAGCACAGCGCCTACGGGCACTACATCGGCGACACCGTCGCCCGTGACAACTACCCCGACAAGATCGTCATCTACCAGGACACCCTCGAGCGTGATTTCGCGCACGACCCCGAGCTCCTGAGGGCGCAGGTCGAGCGAACCGTGCGCCACGAGCTGGCCCACCACCTCGGCTGGAACGAGCCCGGCGTGCGCGGCCTCGGCCTCTAGCCGCGGCTGGGCGCGAGCCTCTAGGCTTCGCGATCACCACGGGTGAGGTGTCCGAGTGGCTTAAGGAGCACGCTTGGAAAGCGTGTATGCGGGAAACCGTATCGTGGGTTCGAATCCCACCCTCACCGTTTTGCAGGGGCTCAGCCGGCGTTCAGGAGGTGCCGGCGGAGGAAGGCGAGCTCGTCGGCGACCACCGCTTCGTGCTCAGGCCCGTCGTAGATGTCGAAGTGGTCCACGCCCGGGTAGGTATGGAGCTCGCCGAGCGGGGCGCGCCGTGCCGCGGCGATCGCCGGCCCGGGCTTGGCGACCCGGTCGGCCTCGCCGACGCAGACGAGCCAGGGGCAGTGGAGCGTGGCTGCGTGCTTGGCGGGGCGGTAGGGAGGGCGCAGGAGCCAGCGCGCGGAGACGCGGTTGCGCCAGCGCGAGTCCTCGCCGCCGGCCACGACTCGTAGCCAGCCTTCCTCTCCGCCCGGCGCGTTGATGAAGGCAGCCTCGCTCGGCTGCCCGATCGCCGGCAGGTGGCGGCCGAGGATGGCCGCGAGCAGCATCCGGGCGGTGACCCGCGCAGACGATCGATGGGCCTGGCTCCACATGTCGAGGAAGGGGACCTGGCTGACGGCCGCCGCCACGCGAGGGTCGTCAGCGGCGGCGGCAAGCGCGTTGCCCCCGCCCATGGAGGACCCGAACGTGGCAACGCGGTCGGCGTCGATGCCGGGCAGCGAGCGGGCGAAGCCGATCGCCGCCCGCCAGTCCTCGAGCTGTCGGGCCGGCTGGAACAGATCCGGCTCGCCGGCACTGTCCCCGAAGCCGCGATGGTCGAACACGAGCGCCGCGATGCCCGCCGCCGCGAAGCGCTCGGCGAACGGCCCCAGCCGGTCGCGGCGCGTTCCGGACAGGCCGTGAGCCATCACGACGATCGGCGCGGCGTCCGAGGGTTCCGTCGTGGCGCCCGAGGCTCCTGCCGCGGGATACAGCCACGCGGCGCACACATCCGCGCCCGAGGGGAAGTGGAGGTCTTGACGGTTCATGCCACGTCAACGCCGCAGCGCGCCGGAATGTGAGATCCGGTCCTGCGGGCGATCAGTCGACCGGGATGACGAGGCGCACATGGGCGCGGGCGAGCATCAGGACCGGGGTGCTCCACTTCTCGCCGCCGTCGAGCGGCGTCAGCTCGGCATCCTCGATCGTGAAGAACTCGAGCTCATCGCGATTGATGTGATCGGAGAGGCGGCTGCGATACCCCTCGGAGGGCAGCGTCATCCGCCCGGTGACGCGATAGCGGTCGGTCTCGACCACCACCTGTTCCTTGCGTAGGTCCATGTCGGCCGATCCTACCCCTGAACCGCGGGCGCCCCTTCCCCGTATGCGCAAGTACGGTGTAGGCGATGAGCGTTGGGATCGGAATCTGCGCCGCCGTAGAGCAGGCGCGATGGAGCCACTGGGACTCCCCGGCTGTGCTGACGCCGCGTGCGTACGTGGATGCGATCCAGCGCGCCGACGCCCACGCGCTGATCCTGGCGCCCGACGATGCGGCAGCGGAGGCGCCGGACGACCTGCTCGACCGGATCGACGGGCTGATCCTCACGGGCGGAGCCGACATCGACCCCGGCTCCTACGGCGCCGTGCCGCATCCCAAGACCGGCGAGACCCGGCCCGACCGCGACCGCTTCGAGCTGGCGCTCACCCACCGCGCGCTCGAGCGCGGCATCCCGGTGCTCGGCATCTGCCGCGGCGGGCAGATGCTCAACGTGGCGCTCGGCGGGACCCTCCACCAGCACCTGCCGGAGATCGTGGGCGACGACCATCACCTCGGGACGCCGGGCACCTTCTCCGAGCACGAGGTGAAGCTCGAGCCCGGCTCGCTCGCGGCGCGCGCCGTGGAGGCCGAGCGGACGACGGTCAAGTCCCACCACCACCAGGCGGTCGACGAGCTGGGCGAGGGCCTGAAGGCGACCGGCCACGCCCTGCCCGACGGCATCGTCGAGGCGATCGAGTCGACCGAGCACGATTTCGCCTTGGGGGTCCTCTGGCACCCCGAGGTGGACGAGCGCAGCAAGATCATCGCCGCGCTGGTTGGCGCCGCTCACCCGCGGGTAGCATCGGATCATGGAGCCGGCAGCCCCCAAACGCGACACGCCTGACAACGAGGACTTCGAAGGCGAGGCCGAAGAGTCCGGGCAGCTGCCCGAGGAGGCTCCGCGAGAGGTGACGGAATCCGGCGGGCGAGGTGAGAAGGACAAGCGGCACGAGAAGCGAGCCGGGCGCGGTGAGCACAAGGGGAAGCGCTAGCGGATGCGCGTCGGCATTCTCACGGGGGGCGGTGACTGCCCCGGGCTGAACGCAGTCATCCGTGGCATCGTCCGGCGCGGGGCCCAGCTGGGCGACCACGAGTTCGTCGGCTTTCGCAACGGCTGGGCCGGCGCGATCGCCGGTAGCGTCACCGAGCTGACGCCGCAGACCACCGCCGGCATCCTGCCGCGCGGTGGCACGATCCTCGGCAGCTCGCGCACCAATCCCTACAAGGAAGAGGGCGGCGCCGAGCAGATCGTCGCGACGCTCGCGGCCCACGGTGTCGATGCGCTGATCCCGATCGGCGGCGAGGACACGCTCGGCGTGGCGCGCCGCCTCCACGAGGAGCAGGGCATCCCGATCGTCGGCGTGCCGAAGACGATCGACAACGACCTCGGCGGCACCGACTTCACCTTCGGCTTCCAGACCGCCGTCCAGATCGCGACCGACGCGATCGACCGCTTGCACACCACGGCAGAGTCGCATCACCGCGTGATGATCCTCGAGGTGATGGGCCGTCACGCGGGCTGGATCGCCGCCTACAGCGGGATGGCCGGCGGCGCCGACGCGATCCTCGTGCCTGAGCGGCCGTTCGACATCGAGGCCGTCTGTGCGAGCATCGAGCGCCGCCACTCGGGCGGGCGCACCTTCTCGATCGTCGTGGTGTCCGAGGGCGCCACCCCGGCGGGCGGGATGGAGGTGGGTGACGACAAGCAGGTTGATGCCTTCGGTCATGTCCGCCTCGGTGGTATCGCCGTCGAGCTCGAGCGTGAGATCGAGCGCCGGACGGGCTTCGAGACCCGGATGACGATCCTCGGCCACATCCAGCGCGGCGGCACCCCGACCGCTTACGACCGAGTGCTCGCCACCCGTTTCGGCGTCGCCGCGATGGACGCCGTCGCCGACGGGGCGTTCGGCCAGATGGTCGGCCTGCACGCCACGGACATGGTCCGAGTCGGCCTCGACGAGGCGCTGCGCGAGCCCAAGCTGCTGGACCCCGACCTCTATGCCACGGCAGAAGTCTTCTTCGGCTGAGGACGATGCCGACCCGCCGCACGAAGATAGTCGCCACGATCGGGCCCGCCTCCGACGATTCCGAGACGCTCGCGCGGCTCGTGGAGGCGGGGATGGATGTCGCACGGCTGAACTTCGCGCACGGCACGCCCGAGAGCCAGGCGGAGACGGCCGAGCGCGTGCGCGCGGCATCGGACAGGGCCGGGCGGCAGGTGGCGATCCTCCAGGACCTGCCCGGGCCGAAGCTGCGGATCGGGCCGCTGCGCGACGACGTCGCCGACCTGCACGTAGGCGACATGCTGACCCTGGTCTGCGGTGAGACGATCGAGGGCGACTCGACGCGGATGTCGGTGGCTTGGCGGGGCCTCGCGCAGGCGGTGGAGCCCGGTGACGAGATCTTCCTCGCCGACGGTTCGGTGCGGCTGTGCGTGGAGGCGGTGCGCGAGGCGGAGAGCGAGGTGGATACCCGTATCGATCTCGGCGGGACGGTCGCTTCGCGACAGGGGGTCAACGTCCCGGGCGAGCTGATGGCGCTGCCCGCGGTGCCCGAGCGTGACCTCGAGCTGCTGCGCTTCGGCGAGTCGATCGGGGTCGATGTGGTGGCTCTCTCGTTCGTGCGCCGCCCGGAGGACGTGAAGAGCGTGCGCGAGCACACCTCGCTGCCCTTGATCGCGAAGATCGAGAAGCCGCAGGCGGTGCGCAACGCCGAGGAGATCATCACGGCCTCGGACTGCGTGATGGTCGCGCGCGGCGACCTGGGGATCGAGCTCCCGCTCGAGCAGGTGCCGCTGGTGCAGAAGCGGGTGATCGCGCTGGCTGGGGCTCACGCGCGGCCGGTGATCACGGCGACGCAGATGCTGGAGTCGATGGTCACCTCGTCCCGCCCCACGCGCGCGGAGGTGACGGACGTGGCCAACGCGATCCTCGATGGGACGGACGCGCTGATGCTCTCGCAGGAGACGGCGGTCGGCGCCCACCCGGTCGAGGCGGTGGCGATGATGGCCTCGATCGCCGTTCAGACCGAGACCGCGGTGCCCAACGAGCGCTGGAACGAGCATCGGGTGCGTCGCGACGAGCGCGACCCCGCCTACACCGTCGCCTACAACGCCTGCGCCGCCGCCCGCCAGCTCGGGTTGACGGCGATCATCTGCCCGACGCTCTCCGGGCGCTCGGTGCGGCTGATCTCGGCCCACCGGCCCGAAGTGCCGATCTACGGGCTCTCGCCCTCCAGCGAGGTGGTGCGCCGCTGCGGCCTGATGTGGGGAGTCGAGGCGGCCCACATCCCCCGCCACGAGGTGACGGAGGAGCTGATCGCAGAGGCCGTCGCGCGGTCGCTCGAGCTGGGCTGGGTGGAGCGGGGGCAGCGCGTCGCGATCACCGCCGGGCTGCCGAGCGGGCAGCCCGGCTCCACGAGCCTCCTGCAGGTGCAGGAGGTCTGACCTAGCCCTTCGCGGCCGTCGACTTCCGCTTCGACGCGGGCGACTTGCGCTTGGCGGTGGCAGTGGTCCGCTTGGCGGTCGCGGTTGTCGTCCGCTTCGCGGCCGCCGGCTTCTTCCCGGCAGAGGCCGACCGGCCGTTGCCGCTCCGCTTGGCGGATCCCGAGCTCTTGCCGCCGTTGCGCTCGCTCGCCGGGATCTCCGTCCGCACGACCTCCTTGGTCAGGGTCGTGATCGTCTTCTCGAGGAACTTCGCCATCCGCTCCTCCTGGCGGCGGAACTCGCGCGCGAGCTTGGCCGTGTCGCGGTCCCCGAGAGCCTCGGCGAGTGCCTCGATCGCGTGGTAGTTGGCGATCTCCTCGGCCTCGTTGAAGAACTCCGTCTTGGCGTTCTTGAGCATCGTCTCCGGCTCGCTCGTGCCGCGTATGGCGTGTAGCGGGCCCTTCGTCGCCGCGATCGCCTTCTGGGCCGCGGCCTGGGCCTTGGCCGCCGTCTCGGCGATCACCTCGGGGCCTGGCAGCTCCACCGTCTCGGCCTTGCCGCCGAGCTGCTTGATCCGCCGCTCCAAGCCCTTCGCCTGTGCCTTTGTCTCGCCCAGGTGGTCCTTCAGGCGCTTCTTGTAGGCATCGCGCGTGGTGAGCGAGATGTGCGCCTGGAGCGCGGTGACCAGCTCCCTCTCCTTGGCGTACGCCTCGTTGAGGTACTGGATCAGCTTCGCATCGCGGGCAGTGGGCTCGGCCATGTCGATCTCCTCTCGTCGTCTGTTCGAGCGATCCCCTCTGCTACCCGGAGGATGTGTTCCCAACCTCCCCCGGCTGGATGGGCCTCCCGCCGTGCGCCCTCTGCCTACTCACAGACCGTGCCTGCACGCTAGCCTCACCGGGTGCCCTCGATGTCGAAGGCAGCTCGGCGAATGCCGCTCATCGCCGCGGCCGCGGTTGCGGCCATGGCGGCGTCCGCGACCCCTGCGCTCGCCGAGGGGGAGATCACGATCGAGCGGCCCAACGGCCGGTCCACCACCGTCCTGCTCGACGACCTGTCCGGCAGCGTCGACGGCAGCTACACCGTGCGTCGCGCCTCCGGCCGCGTGCGCAAGGTGCGCGTGCGCGACGGCATCCCGCTCGTGGACGTCCTCGACGCGGCCGAGATCGACCCGTACAGCTTCGGCCACCTCCGGATCGACAGGCCCGATGGCGGGACTGTCGTGCTCTCGCGTGACGAGATCATCGATCCCGGCCCGCTCCCACCGGTGCTCTACACCGAGGACGACGATGTTCGCTTCATCCGCCAGAGCGCCGGCCCCGGAGACCTCAACTACGTAGACGAGTTCGAGCTGCTCGACGGCGCCGTGACGATGGAGCTGCAGAAGGGCGCGCCGCTCCTGGCGAAGATCAAGATGTCGCCGTCCAGCCCTCAGCCAGGCCAGGAGGTGACGTTCACCGCGGTGGTGAGGAACGCTCTCGATGGCGATCGGCTCAGCTACAGCTGGAGCTTCGGCGACGGTGACACCAGCAGCCGCTCCGAGGCCAAGCACACTTTCTCCAAGCGCCGCAAGTACTCGGTGGTGCTCAGCGTCACCTCCTCGGAGGACGAGGCGGGCGATTCGGCGGTGCTCGACGTGATCGTGGGCGAGGAGAACGAGCCGGGCAGCGGTGAGACCAACACCACGCCGAACACGACGCCCGCGCCAACCACCGGCGGGACCGCGCCCACGCCTGCACCCGCACCCGCACCCGTGCCGGCGCCCGCGCCGAGCTTCCCCCCTTCCACGCCGGTGACGCCGCCGCCATCGCCGTCGACGCCCCTCCCTACGCCCAAGCCGCCGAGCAGCGGATCGAAGGGCTCGGACGGGCTCATCGAGGGCAATCTGCTGGCCGATGCCTCCACCTCTCCGGGATCGGCCACCGCGTCGGCGCTGCGCGCGGCGCGCTCCGGGCCGATCGTGATCGATGAGGAGGAGGCCTTCGGCCTGCCGGCCGCGGCGTGGGCACTCGTTGCCGCGCTGACTCTGCTTGGATTCGGCGCTGTGTTGGAAGTCCGTCGCACCCGACCGAGAGCATTTTCGTGACTGTCGAGAACATCATCTTCGACGTAGCCGAGGCGCTGCGTTACCCGGTACTGATCCTGGCCCTCTTGGCGCTCGTCGTCGTCCTGTTCGAGGTCGGAAGGCTCTTCGTGGAGTCCCGGCGCCGGCGCCGGCGCGGCATGCCGCGCCTGGATCGCGCCCTGGACATCGCTCGAGAGGCGCTTGCCGCCAAGGACACGGACAAGGCGCTCCAGGCGGTTCGGAGCCTCGGCTACAACCCGGCGATGTCCGATGCGCTCGGGGCGATCGTCGAGCAGGGCGGGTACCCCGACGCGGACGATCGCATCGCCAAGCGGATGGCCGAGTACGACTACCGCTCGATGAAGCGGCTCGAGCGCACGCGCATCCTCGTGCGCGCCGGTCCCGCGCTGGGCCTGATGGGAACGCTGATCCCGCTCTCGCCGGCGTTGGCGTCCCTGGCCGAGGGCGACGTCACCGGGCTCACCCGCGACCTGCGAGTGGCCTTCAGCGTCACGGTCGCCGGCCTGCTGATCGGCATGGTCGCCTTCGCGGTGTCGCTGGTTCGCGACCGCCTGTACGCCCAGGACTTCTCAGACGTCGAGTACGTGCAGTCGGCACTTGCGGGCAAGGTACCGCCAGTCGCCGCGGCCGCTGCCGCGCAGGCCGATGGCGCGAAGGCGCCTGCGGCCGCGCCGCCTGCCGACGCGGCGAGGACCGTGGTCGTGACCACTACGCCGAGCGCGACCGCGCCGGTCGAGCCTCCACCGCAGCAGGCGCAGCCGCCGGTCGAGCCTCCGCAGGCTCAGCCCGCACCGCCTGCCCAGCCCGCGCAGACGCCCTTCGAGCCACCGCGGTACGCGCCGCCGGCGGCTGCCCCGCCGCAGGCGCCCCCGGCTCCGCCGACGCAGCCTCCCGCGCCACCGCAGCCGGCTGTGCCCACCCAGGCGCCGCTCCCACCCTCGGCGCCTGCGGGATCGCCCGCTGACGGGCTGCCCGCCACTCCCGAAGGAACCGAGACCCGGAAAGAGTCGTGAAGCCGCCCCTGAGGTCCCGTGGCGGTGTCACCTCGCGTGCGCGCACGCGCGAGGACCGCGCAGGCGATCCTCTCGACGGCCTCGTCAACCTGTTCGACCTGGGCATCGTGCTCTCGGTCGCGTTTCTGCTGGCCGCGCTGTCGTCGCTGAAGCTGGAGTCCGCGGTCTTCAGCTCGGACGGCGGGAAGGTCCCCGAGGACACGGTCGTCGCGAAGCCCAACGAGGACGTGCGCTCGATCAAGCTGAACTCCGGAGAGCGCGTCGTGGGCCGGGGCGAGCCCGTCGGCACCGTCTACCGGCTCACCGACGGACGCACGATCATCGTTCAGGGGAAGAAGGGCAAGGGCGGCGCCTCCGGGACCGGCGGCACGACGCCGGGCACTGGCAGCGCCACACCGGGTACGGGCTTTTCCACACCAGGCGCGGGCAGCGCCACGCCGGGGACCGGCGGCACCTCCACCGACGTCCTGCCCGGCACCACGGTCCCGCCCCCCGCCGACCAGACACCCGGTCAATCGACCGATGACGAACCGACCCTCGGCGCCCCGGACACAGGCGCCAACACCGTTCCCTAGCTTCGCCGCGGCGCCGCGCGAGGTGCAGCCCGAGGGGTGAGGTCAAGGGCCGCTCGGTCTCGCGGGGGCCATTTCTGAAGGCCACCGTTCGGTGGTCTAGTGGGAGCGAACGCACAGCAGAGTCGTGGCGCGAGCGGATGCTCGGCGCCCGCTCGCGCTGCCGTGGAATGCCTTCAGAGCTTCGAGCGTGGTTTGCCCAAGACGATGCAGGTGATCGTCACGGGCCCCGACGGCTGATCTCCCCTCAAGCCGCCGGAAGCTGAAGAGGCCCGCTCTCCCCGGCGGGCCTCTTCCATTTCCCGGGGCGACCGCTAACCGACTGCGGCCGCCGCCTCGAGGGTCTTCTTGATCGTGGCCGTTCCCTGCTCCATCAGGCCGCTCGTGATCTCGCCGAGCTCGTTGGGCAGCAGGTCGCAGGTCCAGACGAATCGGGTGCCGCCGCCTTCGGCCTCGAAGACCTGCGCCGACGCGTTGTGATGGGCGTAGGGGCCCTCGACGATCGACCAGACCAGGCGCCGCGCCTCGTCGTCGAGGTCGATCAGCCGCTCGCGCGCCTCCGCGCCGTTGAAGAAGGTGACGATCCTGTCGTCTCCGTCCAGGCGCGCGTCGACCGCGAAGCCGGGCACGAGGCGCTCGTGCAGCGCACCCCAGTCGCGCAGCGCGTCCCAGACCTCCTCCGGGCTCGCCTCGATCGTGGTCTCCTTGCGAATCGATGCCATCTGCTGCGCCTCCCTGGTCGGATGGGCGCGGGTGGTTTCGAACCACCGACCTCTCGCGTGTGAAGCGAGCGCTCTCCCACTGAGCTACGCGCCCTGGCCGATCCGGATTCTAGGCGCCGCTGCAGGTCGAGGGGTCCGTCCCGGCCCGGGGAGACCGCCGTGCCGCCCCGAGGGCTGCCCCGCGCTAGGATCGCCGCGGACCGTGCTAGGCGGGGAGGTAGCGGTGCCCTGCACCCGCAATCCGCTCTAGCGGGGCCGAATTCCCGTTCGAGGGTTCGACTTTCGGGGTCAGTACGCCAGTTGGAGGCGTCGATGGCCGGGTCCCGCGCGGTGAGCGATCGCGAACCAGGTCAGATCCGGAAGGAAGCAGCCTTAAGCGGACCCGCTCATGCGCCGCGGACCAGCCTGGCCGGAGCCGAAGATCGGCGGGCACGCTCGAAGGTAGTTCTCGACAACGGGTGCACGGTCCACTTTTCTCCCTGTCGGGAAGGCGCCGCAACGCCCGGCGAAGCCCGCAGCGGCGCAATTTGGCTACGCTCCTCCCAACTTTGGATTAGGGCGCCCTAAGTCTGCGCCCTCCGACGCAAGGAGAGCAATGAGGCAGGCTTCGAATGCCGGGATCAGTGGCGCGCTCGCCGCGGTGGGCATCGCCGTGGCGCTGCTGCTCGTGCCTGCGGCCGAGGCGGCGCCCAAGCGCATCGTCGCCCTGACGCCCTTCAGCGCCAACACGCTGGCCAATCTCGGCGTCACCCCCGTGGCGATCGGCGAAACGCTCGGCGGCCACTCCCGCTTCTCGAAGAAGCTGAGCAAGGTCAAGCGGCTCACGCTCTCGCACCCCAACGGCCCGAACATGGAGGAGCTGGCGGTTCTCAACCCGGAGGTCGTCTTCTCCTCGCCGACCTGGGCGAAGGGCGCGAAGACGATGCGCGACCTGGAGATCAAGGTCCTCGGCGGGGATCCCGGCACGGTGGACGGCCTCTACGACCGGACGCGCTACATCGGCAAGGCCGTTGGACGCTCCAAGCAGGCTTCGAAGCTCGCCGACAAGCTGCGCGAGCAGGTCGCCAAGGCGCGCAAGGGGATCCACAAGCGGCCGCGCGTGATGGTGGTGCTGGGTGTGGGGCGCAAGCCGTTCGTGTTCCTCCCCAACAGCTGGGGGGGCGACGTGGTGCGCAAGGCCGGCGGCCGGCTGGTCACCGGCGGCGTGACCGGCGGAAGCGGCTTCCAGAGCATCTCCGACGAGGTGGTGGTGAAGGCCAACCCGGACGTGATCATCGCGGTGCCGCACGCCAACGCCGACGATCTCCCCGCGGTCGAGAAGTACCTCAAGTCGAACCCGGCCTGGAAGAACACGAAGGCCGTGAAGAAGGACCGCCTGTACATCTCCAGCGACAACTCGCTGCTGCAGGCCGGAACCGACGCCGCACGCGTGATCCGCATGGTGCGCAACAGGTACCTGAAGAACTGAGGTGATCGTCCGCAGGACGTCTGTCGTCGCGATCCTCACGGTCGCGCTACTCGCGGCTGTTGCGGCCTCGCTTGCGCTGGGCGCGGTCGACGTGCCGCTGAGCGTGGTGATCGACGCGCTGACCGGCAAGGCCGACCCGGGCCCGCTGCGCCAGATCGTGCTCGACCTGCGCCTGCCGCGGACGATCGAGGCGATCGCGGTGGGGGCCGCACTCGGCGTGGCCGGCGCGCTGCTCCAGGGCGCCCTGGCGAACCCGCTCGCCTCACCCGACGTCATTGGCGTCACCGGAGGCGCCGGCTTCGGGGCGGTGCTGATCCTGATCGTCTTCCCCGGGTCGATCGCGCTGCTCCCGGTCGGCGCGCTCGTGTTCGGGCTCGCGGCGGCCGGGCTCGTGTTCGCGATCGCCTGGGCCGGCCCGAACGCCGGCGGGGTCGGGCGGCTGATCCTGGCCGGCATTGCGGTCGGGGCGCTCTTCGGCGCCGGTACCACCTCGGTCCTCGTGGCCTATCCGGATCGGGTGCAGTCGGCGCTCTTCTTCATCGCCGGCGGCCTGACCTCCGACGGCTGGAGCGACCTGCGCGTCGTCTGGCCCTACTTCACCGTGGGCTTCATCTTCGCGATCTGCCTCGCGCGCCCGCTGGACCGCCTCGCGCTGGGCGACGACGTCGCCGCCTCGCTCGGCGCCCGCCCGCGCCTGGTGAGGCTCACGGCGGGGGTCGGCGCGGCGCTGCTGGCCGCCGCCGCCGCCGCCCTCGCCGGGCTGCTCGGCTTCCTCGGGCTGGTCATCCCGCACGTCGTCAGGCTCGCCTCGGGAACCTCGAGCCACACCTTCGTGATCCCCGTCTCGGCGCTCGGGGGCAGCACGCTGCTGCTCGTAGGCGACACGCTGGCGCGCACCATCAAGGCGCCGATCGAGCTGCCCGTCGGCCCGCTGATGGTCGTGATCGGGGTGCCGCTCTTCCTCTTCCTCCTGAGGAGGGCCGTCTGATGGCGGACGGAGGGGCGCCGGCCACGGCGGACGAAGAGGCTCCGGCCACGGCGCTCGAGGCGCGCGACGTGGGGGTGACGATCGGGGACAAGACGATCCTTGAAGGCGCCGACCTGACGCTGACGCCGGGCAAGCTCGTGGCGGTGGTGGGGCCCAACGGGGCCGGCAAGTCGACGCTCGCGCGCGCGGTCGCGGGGATCCAGAAGCGGACCTCCGGCGCGGTGCGCTGGATGGGCGAGGACCTCGGGCGCCTGCGCGGGCGCAAGCTCGCCCTGACGCGGGCGTTCGTGCCCCAGCGGGCCCTTGTGCCGGACGGCGTGACGGTGACCGAGGCGGTGCGCATCGGCCGCTCGCCGCACCTCAAGCCGCTGCAGCGCCCTTCGCGCCGCGATCACGACGTCGTGGCCCAGTCGATGGAGCGCGCCGGGGTGGCCCGGTTCGCCGAGCGCAAGCTCACGACCCTCTCCGGCGGCGAGCTCCAGCGCGTCCAGATCGCCGTCGCCCTGGCGCAGGAGGCGCCCGTGCTGATGGCCGACGAGCCCACCTCCCACCTCGACCTGGGCGCGACGGTGGACATCGCCAAGCTGCTGCGCGGCCTCGCGGACGAGGGACTGGCGGTGATGCTGGTGGCCCACGACCTCTCGCTCGCGGCAGCCGTAGCCGACACGGTCGTCGTGATGTCGGAGGGCCGCACCGTCGTGGCCGGCCCGCCGCTGGAGGCGCTCAGCGAGGCGCGCCTGGAGGAGGTCTGGGGAGTGGACGCCTCGCTGCAGGCCAGCGGCCACCACACCGCGCTGCACGTCGCCTGGCTGGGTGAGCGCCCGACCGGCGATCAATAGTTAGGGTAGCCTAATTACCATGCTGCGAAGGATTCGCATCCTCATGCTCGGCCTGGTCGCGTCGGCCTTGCTCGGCTCGCTCGCTGTGACTAGCGCCGCTGCGGTGCCGCAGGTGGCCGCCGACTCCGCCTCGGTGACACTGCTGGTCGGCGGCAACGGCAAGGCCGCGAGGGCCTTCGCCGATCGCTCGGTGAGGCTGCGCGCCATCAAGCCCGCGACCAAGCGCAGCGCCCGGCTGACCTTCCCCGTGGCGACTATCGCGGTCGGCAAGATCGCGAAGCTTGAGCTGCGAGGCCGGCTGCGTCTCAAGGCCGGCCGACGACTTGTTGTCCTGCGCGGGTTGCAGGTAAAGCTGGGCCTGGCAAAGGCCACCGTCAGCGCGCGAGTCGGAAAGCGTCGCGTGCCGGTGTTCGCGGCTCGGCCTGCCAAGGGCGACTTGAAGCTGAACGGGGTCCTTGAGGCCGTGGGACTGGAGTCGGCAAAGTTGCGCCTGACCCCCCGGGGCGCCCGGCTCCTGCGCGCTCGCTTGCACCTGCGCGGTCTGCCGGCCGGCACCATCGGCGCCCTCGGCGTCGACGCGATCGCCAAGGGTCGGAGCGGTGGGCAGGGGGGTGGGGGCACCGGTGGTGGCGGCGGTGGCTCGGCGACCTGCAACCCGGCGCCGAACGCCGCGCCCGCCGATCCCTCGACCGAGCCCGCCCCGCTCGCGCGTCCGGACGGCGCGGTCGACATCGCCTCGGCGACGATCGTCTGGGAGCCGCGCGAGAGCTGGATCCGCTACATCAACGGCGGGGAGGGGACATGCGTCTTCGACGGGGCGATCGCCAGGCCCAAGGAGGTTCGTCCCGCGGTCACCACCACCCCGCTGACCTACGCGTTCGAGTTCCCCTTCGACGCCGGCTGGTACGACCCCGGCACGGGTCAGACGGCCGTGACCTTCCGCGGAGGGGTGGGGTTCAAGTGGAAGAGCCACGGGATCAACGTCTCGGCTGCCGATCCCGAGATCGAGGTCAACGGGAGCGCCTCGCGGGCGATCTTCCGCTTCAACGGAGCCGACGACACGCCCCAGCCGAACAAGCGCGGCGTTCTCGTCGACCTCACGCCGGTGCCCGACGGCGGGACAGCGCCCCAGCATGTCTTCCCGGACATGCCTGGCACGCTCCCAGCGGGGGCGGAGAGCTCGATCTTCGGGGGCTTCTACCCACCGGGCGCTCCCTTTGGCGAGGTTTCGATCACCTTCCCGACGGCACCATGAGGCACGGCGGATGAGCAGCCGGCACCTGGCCACGGCGCTCGCAGGGCTGGCCCTCGCGACGGCAGGGCCGGCGGCGGCCGCCCCGGTCGACTACGGCTCCGGTCATCTCGACTGGGGCGTCAAGCAGTCGTTCCGCGAGTACATAACCAGTCCTGCCGCGAACGGGTCGTACACCGCCAGCAACGGCGCCGAGGTCTTGACGCCCGGCGGGGCGATCCGCTTCGACGTGCTCGGCGGTCCCTATGACGACGAGACGGGCGTCGGCATGCTGCTGATCGACGGGACGGTCCACTTCACCGGTCACGAGGGAACGCTCGACATGACGTTCAAGAACCTCCGCGTGGCTCTGGCGGGCGGGACGGGGACGCTCTACGCGGACATCCGCACCAAGGAGCCGGAGGTGGAGGAGGGATGGGAGCACTGCCTCGGTATCGCGCTCGCCGACCTCGGGCCGGTGCCCGCGCCCACCTCCTCGGTGAGCGGCCTCGAGTGGGGCTCCGTCCCGACCAAGCTCGCCACTGCGGCTGCGCCGCTCTTCGGCGGCTTCTACGTGGCGGGGGTCCCGTTTGACCCGCTTGCCCCGCTCGCGGCCGACATCGGCGCTCCACAGTCACGACCGGACCGAGGCGACGATTTCGGGCCCGACAACTGCCGCGACGACGACGGTGGCAACGGAGGTAATGGGGGCGGGAACGGGGATGGCAATCCCACTCCCAAGCCCAAACCGCCCCCCAAGGGCATTCCTCCGAGCATCAGCGGCATGGAGAAGGCGGTTGTCCTCGGCAAGGGACGCACGGCGAGGATCGGCACCCTGCGCTGCGGCGCTGCTCGCTGCGCCGTGACGGCGCCCAAGACGGTCAAGGTCAAGATCAAGCGCAAGCGCAAGCGCTACCGCGTCAAGGTGCTCGCCCCCGGGAGTCTCGCGGCCAACGTGACCGGAAAGCTTCGGGTCAAGCTCACCAAGGCGGCCCGCAAGGCGCTCTCAGGCCGCAGGGCGACGGTCAAGCTCGAGATCGCCGTCCAGGCTGCGGACGGCCAGCGCGTCGCCGAGACGGTGAAGGCCACTCTGAAGGCGAAGCAAGCGCGTCCGGCTAGGAAGGGCCGTAGTCGTGGGTAGGTACACCGGACCGGCCGAGCGCCTCTCGCGCAGGGGCGGCGTCGACCTCGAGCTGAAGGGCGCCCGTCGCTCGGCGGGCAAGGGCGCGCTCGAGCGCCGCGGCACGCCGCCCGGCCAGCACGGTGGAGGCTTCCGCAGGCGGGCCAGCACCTATGGCGAGCAGCTCCAGGCGAAGCAGAACGCCAAGCACTACTACGGCATTCGCGAGCGGCAGTTCCGCAACTACATGCAAGAGGCACAGCGCGGCGGCGAGGGGGTCACCGGCGAGCGACTGCTGCAGCTGCTCGAGCTGCGCCTCGACAACGTCGTCTACCGGCTCGGCTTCGCGTCGACGCGCGCACAGGCGCGCCAGTTCGTCACTCACCGCCACGTAGAGGTGAACGGGCGCCGCTGCGACATCCCGTCGCGCGGGCTGGCGCCGGACGATGTCATCGCGGTCCGGGCCGAGAGCCCGGTTCGCCCGGCCGCGCAGGAGGCCGGCGAGCTGATCGACCGTGTTCCGGCGTGGCTGCTGGTCGACACCGACGCGCTCGTCGGCCGTGTGCTCCAGGTGCCGCGCCGCGGCGAGATCCAGGCACCGCTCGAGGAGCAGATGACCGTCGAGTTCTACAGCCGGGTCTAGCCGTGCTCTCGCGGAGGCTCCCCCGATCGGCTTCGCGCGCGTTGGGCGCTGGGGCGCTTTCCCTCGTGCTGCTGGCCGCGTGGAGCCCGGCTGCGCTCGCGGGCGTGGACGTGACGATCCGTCCGCCGGGAGGCGGCTCGCCCGCGACGATCTCGACGGATGACGTCCAGGGACAGGTCGACGGGACCTACTGGGTGGACGGCGAGGCGCAGCCGATCGAGGTGAGGGACGGGGTCTCGATCGCCCAGCTGCTCGAGGAGACGAACACCGACTTCAACTACGACGCGATCGAGCTCGTGCGACCGACGGGCGAGACGCTGCGGCTGACGCGCGAGCAGATCGATGCCGAGCAGCAGCCCGTGATCTACGTCGACCAGGCAGGCGTCAGCCGGTTCCTCGGCGCCCCATCCGCCTCCGGCAGGGTCGCGAGCGCGGATCACTTCCAACTGGGCGCGACTCTCTCCTTGTCCCAGAGGAGCCAGTCGCCGCTGACGGTCGCGCTGACCCCCCAGAGCAAGCGGATCGAGCCCGGAGGACGCGTCACCTTCCGCGCGAGCGCCACCGGGGGTCCCGAAGGGGCCACCTACACCTACGCGTGGAACTTCGATGACGGGAGCACGGTGGAGGGCGCGCGCTCCACCGTCACGCACCGCTTCGGGAAGCGGGGCCAGTACCAGGTGCTGGTGACCGCGAAGATCGTCGGGACGGCTCGCAGCGACAAGGCGCCCGTGGCGATCATCCAGGTGGGCGAGCCGTCGAAGAGCAAGAAGAACCGCACCGGCGGCGGCACCAACAAGGATGCCGATGCTCCCGAGAGCGGCTCCTCTGACGGGCCCAGCGGCCCCGGCCAGTCGCAGGGCCCATCGGATCCTGCTGCGGCCCCGGCTCCGGCGCCCACCCCTTCGCCCCCGAAGAAGCCGAAGCCCAAGTCCCAGCCGCCGGAGATCGCCACCGGCGGCTCGATGGTCGAGGGAACGTTGCTGGCCGCCGGTGCCCCGCTGAACGCCGAGGTCCTCACGTCGGCGGCCCGTGCTGCTCGTGACGGGACGCCGAAGGAGAAGGCCGACGACCGGGGTGACAGCGGCGGTGTGTCGGAGGCCGCCCTGGGCATCGCCAGCATGTTCGGCCTGCTGGGGCTGGGTGCGGGCATGGAACTTCGTCAGACCCGCCGTCGTCGCCTCACCCTCGGTTGAGGCATATCGGAGGCAGGCCGCTGGGCGGCCGCCCCCGGAAACGCAAGAGGCCGGCCCGCGTGAGCGGACCGGCCTCAACAGCTGGCGTATGCCGTTGGGCTTAGAGCCCGAGGTAGGTCACGGTGAAGTTGACCTGCTCGAGGCTCCCCTGGATCTCGAGGTCGCCGCCCGAGCTCTGACCCGCGCTTGCGAACACGGTGTCGCTGGCGGTGAACTGCGCGACGGTGCTGACCGTCTGCTTGGTCTGCGTCGCCTCGACGACCGGCACCTGTGAGGAGGACGCGACGATGCGGCCGGCCGGCCCGTGGATGTTCAGGGTTCGGGTGCCCACAGCGCTCGCTGCCCAACGGACCTGGGCCGACACGAGATAGCGCCCGGTCAGCGGGACGACGACGTTGCTCTCGCTCGTGGCGAAGTCGAACATGCTGGCGTTGTCGTAGCCGCGGACTGCCGCATCGTCGGCATTGTTCGGCCACGTGAGGGTCTGCGCCGCGCCGGCGACCGCGTTGGCGGTCGACGGGATCGTCAGAGGCGTGCCTCCTCCGCTCGCTCCCGGCCGGATCAGGCGCACCGACGGGAACGCGCTGAGCTGCTCGGGCCCGACGGCGCCCACCGCGATGCCTGGGTTCGGGTAGTTGCCGGTCAGCGATCCGCCGGCCGCGCCGGTTGCGGGACCGACTGGGCCGGCGGGACCGGCGAGACCGGCCGGGCCCCGCTCACCCTTCGGC
Source organism: uncultured Solirubrobacterales bacterium (assembly GCA_963715445.1). Taxonomy (GTDB): domain Bacteria; phylum Actinomycetota; class Thermoleophilia; order Solirubrobacterales; family Thermoleophilaceae; genus JAAYBF01. The sequence continues at coordinate 904,458 of OY970240.1, read as the reverse complement.
AGCTGGCCAACCTTGAAGTCCTTCGCAAGCAAAGATCCGTTGGCGACCTTCGCCGAGTTGACCGTGTTCTTGCGGATCTTCTCGGTTGTGACGGCGCCCTTCTTGAGCTGCGCAGACCCGACGCTGCCGTTGGGCAGGCTGACGGCTGCGTATGAGGTTCCTCCAAGGGCCACGAATAGGGCCAAAAGCGCGATGTGGTGACGGCGGATGTACCGCGTAAGTTCATTCATAGTTAGGCGACCCTAACAGATCTTAGGGTTGCCTAACCGGCCACTCGATTTCTGGTATCAATCCTGCTCATGGCTGAAGCAGCGACCGGCGCGAAGGTGCCTACGAAGAACCCTCACGGGGTTACCGACGACTCCGCCGCGGTGGACTTCCCGATGCCCATGCCCGGGCTCGTGGAAGTCGAGCCCGCGCGCCGCCCGAGCGCGGCCGAGGAGGCGCGGACGATCGCCGCCGGGACGACGGTGGGCACTCTCGCCTCGCTCACCTCGGCCGGGGATCCGTGGGCATCTGTCGTGACCTACGGCCTGCTCGAGGACGGGACACCCGTGCTCTGCGTCTCCACCCTCGCTCTTCACGGGCGCAACCTGGCCGCCAACCAGCGCGCCAGCCTCGCCGTATCGGCTGCCATCGAGGAGGGCGCCGACCCCTCGGACACCGGTCGCGTGACCTTCGCCGGCGGGGTGGAGGAGCCGGTCGGAGCCGAGCTCGAGGCTGCACGAGCGGCCTACCAGGAGGCCGTTCCCTCCGCCGCCGTCTTCAGCTCCTTCGACGATTTCACCTTCTGGCTGCTGCGCGTCGAGCAGATCCGCTGGGTCGGCGGATTCGGCCGCATGTCCGGCACGAGCTTCGCCAAGTACTCCGCGGCCGAGCCCGACCCCGTCGCCTCGCAGGCCGCCTACGCGGTCCGGCACATGAACGAGGACCACGCGGATGCGCTGCTCGCCATGGCGCGCGCCGTCGCCGGGCACACCGACGCGGTCAGCGCCACCTGCCTCAGAGCCGATCGCTACGGCCTGGACCTGGACGTCGAGACCGGTCGCGGAAGAGCGCTGGCACGGGTCGGCTTCGCCGAGCCGATCACCGAGCGCGACGGCCTTCGGGCCGCGACGGTCGAGCTCGCGCGCCGCTCCCGCGGCGACTGACGCCGCGCCTGCCGCGGACCGCGCCGGCCCAGCCTCGGCGCCACGCGGCCGGCACGCGCGCCCTGGGTACGATGCAGGCTCAGATGCTCTCGCTCTACCGCCGCCACCGCCCCAAGACCTTCGACGAGGTGGTCGGCCAGGAGAGCGTGGTTCGCACCCTGCGCAACGCGATCGGGCTGGGCAAGGTGCACCACGCGTACCTCTTCGTCGGCTCCCGCGGAACGGGCAAGACGAGCATGGCGAAGCTCCTCGCCTGCGCACTGAACGCCGAGGGCGGCCCGTCGGCGGAGTTCGACCCCAACTCGTCGAGCAGCCACGCGATCATGAGCGGCACGTCCCTCGACGTCGTCGAGATGGACGCCGCCTCGAACAACTCCGTCGACGACATCCGCGAGCTGCGCGAGAACGTCGCGCTCTCTCCGATGGGCGGCGCCCGCCGCGTCTACATCCTCGACGAGGCCCACATGCTGTCCACGGCCGCGTGGAACGCCTTCCTCAAGACGCTCGAGGAGCCGCCCGCACACGTCGTGTTCGTGCTCGCGACGACGGAGGCGCACAAGGTGCCCGCGACGATCGTCGACCGCTGCCACCGGTTCGACTTCCAGCGCCCCTCGCTGGAGCAGATCGCCGACGTGCTGAAGCGGGTCTCCGTGCAGGAGGGGATCTCGATTCCCGACCCGGCTGTCGGGATGATCGCCCGCAAGGCCGCGGGCAGCTTCCGGGACGCGCTCGGCACGCTCGAGCAGATGGTCACCTACGGCGGCAACGAGGTGGCGCTGGAGGACGTGCTGGCGACGCTGGGAGTGGCAGACGCCGGGCTGATCCTCGACACCGCGGAGACATTGGCCGCCCGGGACCCCCGCCAGGCCCTGCTCGCCGTTCAGCGGCTAGGCGCATCCGGGCGCGACGAGACGCAGTTCATGCGGGACCTCGCCGCCCACCTGCGCCACCTCTACGTGGTGCAGACGATGGGGGAGGTGCCCGACTCCTTCGCGGTCACCGCCTCCCATACGGAGCGTCTCGCCGAACAGGCCAAGCGGATGTCACAGGCGGAGATCCTCCGCGCGATCGACCTGCTCGCCGCGGCTCTCGCAGCGGTGAAGGACGGCTCCGAGCCGCGCCTGCAGCTCGAGATGGCACTGCTGAAGGCCACCCAGCCCCACGCGGACCGCTCCCTGAAGGCGCTCATGCACCGCATCGATCAGCTCGAAGCGCGCCTCGGCGGCCAGGCGGGAGCGAGCGACGCGCCGCCTGCGGCGCCTGCTCAGGCACCGCCACCGTCAGCTCCGGCTCCGGCAAGACCCGTCGAGCCTGCCGCTCCGAAGCCCGTGGAGCCTGTGGTGTCGCAGCCCGTGGACCCTGCGCCGCCTACGCCTGCCGCGCCGCAGCCGGCCGAGCCTGTGGTGTCGCAGCCTGCACCGCCGAGGCCTGCCGAGCCGACTCGCTCCCCTGTCCCTTCGCCTACCGAGGCCGCCCCGCCTCCAGAGCGTCCCGTGCCCTCCCAGCCCGCCGTACCGGCGGAGCGCCCTACGCCCCCTCAGCCCTCGGTTCCCGCGGAACGCCCTGCGCCCCCTCAGCCCCCCGAGCGCGCTCCTGCGCCTACACCCGAGCGTGCTCCCGCCCCTGCGTCCGAGCAGGCTCCTGAGCCTCCTGCGCCCTCGCCGGCGCAAGCCCCCGCCTCGGCCGTCGAGAGGGGCGCCGCCGCTGCCGCTGCGGCCCAGCCGACGCAGCCCAAGCAGGAGCCCGTCGGGCAGCCGGAGGCTCCCTCTGAGCCATCCGCGCCGCCGGTCGATCTCGAGCGCATGAAGGAGTTCTGGCCCGCGGTCGTGGCGGCCATCCGCGAGCAGAACGGGATGGTCGCGGCGCTGCTCCTCGAGGCCGTGCCGGCACGTCTCGAGGGCAACGAGCTGACGATCCACTTCGCCGATGACGCGGCCTTCTCCAAGAAGAAGGCCGAGGCCAACCGCGACGTGGTGATGAGCGCGATTCGCGGCCTCATCGGGCGTCCGCTCGGCGTCGTCTTCGAGCTCGGCGGCAAGCGCGAGGAGCGGGTCGCCACGACTCTCAGCGAGGACGAGCTGGCGGAGCGCCTCAAGCGCGATTTCGGCGCCGAGGAAGTATTCGACGATGCCGACCCCGACGCGAAGGACTGATCGTGCCCAAGCAGCCCAACATGAATCAGATGATGCGCCAGGTCCAGCAGATGCAGGCCGAGATGGCCAAGGCGCAGGAGGAGCTCAAGCAGGAGACCGTCGAGGCCAGCGCCGGCGGCGGGATGGTCACCGTCAAGGTCAGCGGCGAGCTCGAGATTCTGGAGCTGCGCATCGCCCCGGACGCCGTGGACCCAGAGGACGTCGAGCTGCTGCAGGACATGGTCCAGGCTGCGACCAACGAGGCCCTGCGCTCCGCCCAGGAGCTTGCCGCGACGAAGATGGGCGCCGTGACCGGCGGCCTCGGCGGGCTGGGGCTGCCGGGCCTCTAGGACTTGCCGGACTGCTGGCGGCGCTTCTGCTTGCCGCCGCGACCCTTGGCGGGCTTCTTCTTCGGCTTGACGAGCAGGATCTTGATCTTCACGCGCTTGGTGGAGGTCACGCCGGGGACGATCGTGGCTCGTAGGACGGCCGTCGCTCGGATCTTCTTCACGCCCTTGCGCTTCGCCTTCTTCAGCAGCTTCCGGGTCGCCTTCGGGATCTTCAGCCGCAGTTGGCCCTGCTTGCCCTGAGCGATCTGCGCCAGGCCGGCGGCCAAGACGATGCGGCCCTTCCGCTTCCAAGCCTTTCGCTTGCCCTTCTTGCCGCCCTTGCCCTTGCCCTTGGCGGCGGCGTAGGCGATCGAGCTCCCGGCGATCGAGAGGCTCGAGCCCTGGGCGCCGAACGCCTTGTTCAGCCCCAGCTTGTGCTTGCGGACGTTGAGCGCGTTCAGCTCGCCGTTGACCACGCCCACCAGCACCGTGAACACCTGCTTGCAGAGGGGAGGCTTCTCGAACTTCGCGCAGAGACCGTCGACCTTGCTCTGATTGACCGCGAAGCCCTTCACGCCCTGGCCCGGCTTCTCGGCATAGTCGAAGAACTCGTCGACGCTGTCGAAGATCAGAAGCTCGAGCGCGTTCTTCACCGCGCAGGTCTGCTTGTCGTCGGACTGCTTGACCTGACAGATGGCCCGCAAGCCATTGGCCACCCTCACGCGGGCGGCACTGACCTCCGTCTTGAAGTGCCGGGCGTTGAGCTCGTACTCCACACGCGACTTGGCCTGCTTGACCGCGTTCGGATCGTCCGACTCCAGGTAGGTCTGGATCGCGCAGGGCAGTTCGTCGAGGACGTTGAAGCCGTTGCCGCGGTTGTCCTGACTGGCATGTGCGAGGGCCTGGGATGCGCTGCCGCCGCTCGAGCAGGTGACCGGAGCCGGGATCGAGCTCGGGAACCCGGACATGTCGATCGTCCCGGGGCTTCCGGGCGGCATGCCGCCGAAGCCGGTGCAGTCCTGCCACAGCGAGACGCAGGTCAGGACCGGGTCGGGCGGCGGGAACCCGGCGCAGTTCGATGTCCAGAGGCCCACGCAGACGAGCAGCTTGGGATCGAGGTTCGGGGTGCTGCCGGTGCAGCTGCCGCTGCTGTCGCCGAACTTCTGGATCCGGTTGTTGCCGGTGTCGGCTACGAACACGTTGCAGGAGCGGTCCACGGCGACTCCCTGGGGCGAGCTGAACTGGCTGTTGCCGGTCCCGGTGCTGCCGAACTTGCCGACGAAGGCGCCGTTCGCGTTGAAGATCTGGATCCGGTTGTTGCCGCGGTCGGCCACGTAGATCGCTCCGCCGGGGGCTACGGCGATGCCTGTCGGATCCTGGAACTTGCCGTCGGAGGTTCCGCTGGCGCCGAATTTCCCGATCGGCGTGAGACCGCCTCCGGGGCCGAACTTCAGGACCCGGTTGTGCCCGCGGTCGACGATGTAGACGTTGTTGGCGGAATCGGTGGCCACCCCGGTCGGCAGGCTGTACTGGTCGGGGCCGCCACCAGCCGAGCCGTAGGTAGCGATCTGGACGCCGGCGGGCGTGTACTTGCGCACTGTGCCGAATGCGTTGGCGACGATCACGTTGCTCGCGGTGTCCACGGCGATGCCCGACGGGCTCGACCCAGCGGCCCACGATGTCACGTAGCTGCCGTTCCCCTGGCTCAGCGCCTGTGCGCGGCTGTTGCCCTGCTCGGCGACCCACACGCGGCCGTTGCTGTCGGTGGCGACCTCGGCGGGGGTGCTGAACTGCCCGTTGCCGGACCCCGTCGCCCCGGACTTCCAGATGAAGGCGCCGTTGGTGGCGAACTTCTGCACCCGGTTGCCGCTGAGCTCGATCGTGTAGACGTTGCCGAGCTGGTCCGTGGCGACGTCGTCGGGAGACTTGAACTGCCCGTTGCCGGTGCCGTTCGAGCCCCACTTGGTGACGAAGCCAAAAGCGGCCGACGCAGGTTGCGCACAGCAGAGCGCCGCGACGAGCGCGATCGGCAGAGCGATGGTGAGCCGACGGCGCACGGTGCGGCATTCTGACTGTCTCGCGCGCCTCGTGTCAATAGGCCGTGGTCCCCACGACGCGCGCCCAGTGGAGAGAACGGTGATCTCGGTCCACACCGTCGGCGCGCGCGGCCGTCAGAACGGCCGTGCCCGAAGGTACTCTCAAAGGCTGTGTTCGCGCCCCCGATCAACAGCCTGATCACCGAGCTGGCCCGGCTTCCCGGCATCGGTCAGCGCACCGCGCAGCGGCTGGCGTTCCACATGCTGCGGGTCTCCGACGAGGAGGCGCTGGCGCTCGCCGACGCGATCCGGGAGGTCAAGGAGAAGGTCGGGGAGTGCGAGCGCTGCTTCAACCTGGCCACCGATCCGCTCTGCCTGGTCTGTCAGGACGAGCGCCGCGATCCGCAGTTGCTCTGCGTGGTCGAGCAGCCGAGCGACGTGATCCCGATGGAGCGCACCAACGAGTTCTACGGCCGCTATCACGTGCTCGGCGGCGCGCTCTCGCCGATCGACGGCATCGATCCCGAGGACCTGCACCTCAACGAGCTGTTCGAGCGGGCTTCGGCGAACGGGATGCGCGAGGTGGTGGTGGCCACCAACGCGACGACCACCGGTGAGGCCACGGCGCTTTACATCGCCGACACGCTTCGCGAGCGGGCTCCGACGGTGACCGTCACGAGGCTCGCAAGCGGCCTGCCGGTGGGTTCCGACCTCGAGTACGCCGACGAGATCACGCTCGGCCGCGCGATGCGCGCCCGCCGCGAGCTCTGAAGGCTCACCACGCCGGACCGGACCGAGCTGGCTGAGGCACAGGCGATTCCCGGCAGGCTCAGCCGATGATTCCGTAGTCCCGCTTCACCGAGAGGATCCGCCCGACGGCTTCGTCGATCCTGGCGCTCGAGATCTTTCCCGCGCGGACGGCACTCAGGACCGCGGCGTAGGCGGCCTTCTGGTCGTCCGGCGATCCGGAGATGTAGAGCATGTCGGCGCCCGCGTTGACCGCCTGGACGGCCGCTTTCGGGATCGAGGTGAGGGCCGTGACCGGAGGGTCGGCGAGATCGTCGGTGATCGAGATCCCGCGGAAGCCGAGCTCCCCACGCAGGAGGTCGGTGGTGATCTTCTTCGAGAGGGTCGCGGGGGTCACGAAGTCGTCCGTGACGTAAAGCCCGTTGCTCACCACGATCGCCGGCACGCCGGCGTCGATCGCGGCCCTGAAGGGCAGCAGGTCGCGCTGGCGCAGCTGATCGAGGTCGAGGCCCACGTTCGAGGGGCCCTGCCGGGTGTCCTCCGAGCCCGAGCCGAGCCCCGGGAAGTGCCCGGGCGCGCTGAGCACCCGCTCCGCGCGGTATGCGCCGATCGTCGCCCTGGCATAGCCCACCACGTGCCGCGGCTCGTCCGAGTAGGCCCGCCGGCCAACCGCCGCTCCGCTCGGGGGGCCCATGTCCAGCACCGGTGCGAGCACGCCCGTGATGCCGAGTGGCCGCAGCGTGGCCGCCGCCTCCTCGGCCTCCTCGGCCGCCTCCTTGTCGGAGCGCAGGTCCGCGGGAGCCGTCGCCGGCGGGAGGCCTGCGAGCGCGTTGAACTCGCCGCCCTCCTGCGGAGCCATCACCCAGGGCGCGACGTGCCCCTCCTGCTCGGCGATCACCAGAGCCTCTCCCGCCAGGCTCGCCAGCTGGTCCGGGTCCGTGTAGTTGGCGGCGTTCACCACCAGGCCGCCGAGATCGAGCCGGCGCAGCTCGGTGAACACCTCGGCGGTGAGGTCCTGGCCGCTGAACCCGAGCAGGAGCAGCTGGGCGACCTTGCGATCCAGGGGCAGGCCGCGAACCAGGTTCGCCACCTGGGCGGGCACCCCGCCGGCCTCCTGCGTCGGCTGCTCGGGCCGCCGCGGGATCATCCGCGCGAGGAAGGAGGTCTCGCTGCCGGAAGCCTCGCCGTCGCGCTCCGCCGCCGGCTGCTCCTGCGGGGCAGTCCCGGCGCCCTCCTCGTCGCCGCACGAGCTCAGAGCGAGCCCTCCGGCGGCCGTCACGGCGACCGCGGCGCACATCGCGATCGCTGCGGACGCGCGCCGGGTGGGGTTCCGCATCAGATCGCGCAAGGGGCGAACGCTAACCTCCGGCGGCCATGACCGGCGCTGACTCGTCAAATCAGACCGTGGTGATGAAGTTCGGCGGCACCTCCGTGGCCGACGCCGAGCGCATCCAGCGCGCGGCACGGCGGATCGTCCGTGCGGCCGAGGACGGCGCGCGCGTGGTCGCGGTGCTCTCGGCGCGCGGCAAGACGACCGACGACCTGCTCGCAATGGCCCATGAGGTCTCCGAGCAGCCCCACCCGCGCGAGATGGACATGCTGCTCTCCACTGGCGAGCGGATCTCCTGTGCGCTGGCGGCGATGGCGATCAACGACCTCGGTCGGGAGGCGATCTCCCTGACGGGCTCCCAGGCGGGCATCGTCACCGACGCCTCGCACACCAAGGCGCGCATCCTCGACGTCAAGGCCGACCGCATCCTCGCCGCTCTCGACGGTGGCAAGGTCGTGCTGGTGGCCGGCTTCCAGGGCGTCTCCACGAACACCTCCGACGTCACGACGCTCGGTCGCGGCGGCTCGGACACCACGGCCGTCGCGCTGGCCGCGGCGCTCGGTGCCGACATCTGCGAGATCTACACCGACGTCCCGGGCGTCTTCAGCGCGGACCCGCGGATCGTGCCCGACGCGCGCAAGCTGCCGGTCGTGTCGTTCGAGGAGATGCTCGAGATGGCCTCCTCCGGCGCGGGCGTCCTGCAGCTGCGATCGGTCGAGTACGCGCGCAACCACAGCATCCCGATCCACTGCCGTTCGAGCTTCGAGGACGGACCCGGTACCTTCGTGGTCAGCGAGCACGACACCATGGAACGTCCCCTTGTAACAGCCGTGACCCACTCGACGGACGAGGCGCGGGTCACCCTCACCGGCCTGCCGGACAGGCCCGGCATCGCCGGGCGCGTCCTGACCGCGCTCGCCGACGCGAACGTCAACGTGGACATGATCATCCAGAACGAGCCGGAGTCCGAGGGAAGCATGGCCGACCTCTCGTTCACCGTTCCCCGAGCGGATCTCACGGTGGCGATCGGCGCCCTCGAGGAGATCCGCGAGGAGCTCGGCATAGCCTCGATCGCCAGCGACAGCGCGATGGGGAAGGTCTCGATAGTCGGCGCCGGAATGAAGAGCCACCCCGGCGTGGCGGCGAAGACCTTCAGCGTGCTCGGCGACGCAGGGGTGAACATCGAGATGATCTCCACGTCGCCGATCAAGATCTCCTGCGTCATCCGCGAGGAGCACGTCGCCGATGCGGTGCGTCGCCTCCATGACGCGTTCGAGCTCGGCGTGGAGGACGTGCTGCCCGAGGACGATCACCTGTCCGTGGCGTCCGACCGGCCCCGCGAGGAGTCCTGACGATGCGCGTAGCCGTCGTTGGCGCCACCGGCGCCGTGGGATCGACGATGCTCGGCATCATGCGCGAGCGGTCCTTCCCGGCCGACGAGGTCGTGCCGTTCGCATCCGCGCGCTCGGCGGGCCGCAGGATCGACTGGGGCGACCGGGACCTGACCGTGGTCGCGCTCTCCGAGGATGCGATTCAGGGGTTCGATCTGGCGCTCTTCTCCGCCGGCTCCGGAGTCAGCGAGGAGTGGGGCCCGCGCTTTGCCGCCGCCGGCGCCGTGGTGGTGGACAACTCCTCGTACTGGAGGATGAAGGACGACGTCCCGCTCGTGGTGGCCGAGGTGAACCCGGAGGCGCTCGACGCGCACAAGGGCATCGTGGCCAACCCCAACTGCTCGACGATGCAGATGGTGGTGGCGCTCAAGCCGATCCTCGACAGCGTGGGCATCGAGCGGATCGTGGTGTCCACCTACCAGTCGGTGTCCGGCACCGGGCAGCGCGCCGTGGAGGAGCTCCACAGCCAGGCGCGCGCCGTGCTCGAGGCGGACGAGGTGCCGGCGGCCCAGATCTACCCGCACCAGATCGCCTTCAACGTGGTGCCCCAGGTGGAGAGCTTCAAGGACGGCGACGACTACACGACCGAAGAGCGCAAGATGATGGCCGAGACGCAGAAGATCCTCGGCACCAGCGACATAGGGATCTCCGCCACCTGCGCGCGCGTCCCGGTGTACACGGGCCACTCCGAGTCGGTCAACGTCCAGACCCGCGACCCGCTCTCGCCGGAGGACTGCCGTGCGCTGCTCGCCTCCGCGCCCGGCATAGCGGTCATCGATGACCCGGCCAACGGCCTCTACCCGCTGGCCATCGACGCGGCCGGAGGGGATGCGGTCCTCGTCGGGCGCATCCGCCGCGACCCCTCGCACGAGCGCTGCCTCAACCTCTGGGTCGTGGGCGACAACCTGCGCAAGGGCGCGGCGCTCAACGCCGTCCAGCTCGCCGAGCTCCTGATCGCCCGCGGCTAGCTCCGCGCCAGCGGCGCCTTGTCCTAGCCGCCGCCCTCTGCAACGCTGCGGCTCGGCGCCGAAACGTCACACGCGGGCGCCCACGAGTGCGCCCCCGCGAGCCAGGCTGGGCGAGTGCTCCGCGGCGAGTCCGGTCAGGCGACGATCGAGTGGACGGTGCTCGTCCTCATGTGCTCGCTCGTGCTCGGTGGCCTGGCGGCGGCCGTGCCGGCGGTGGACGGCCGCTCGCTCGGCGGGCTGATGGCCCACCGCATCGCCTGCGCGGCCAAGGGCGGCTGCGGGGACGGTGACGCCGCGCTTCGCACGGCCTACGGCGAGCGCGACGCGGCCGCGCTGCGGCGCTTCGCGCCCGGCCTGGTCTACGAGCCTGGAGAGGCGCAGCTCCCGGTCGACTGGCGCAGCTGCCGCGCCCGCGGCTGCGCCGACGCCCCGGACGATCGCGACCTGGACTCGCACCGCTCGCACAGCGGCGAGCCGGCCACGGCGTTCACCCGCGTGGTCCGGCGCGGAGGGCGCACCTACCTCCAGTACTGGCTCTACTACCCCGACAGCGACACGAAGCTGGGGCCCTCGGACCGCCTGACGAAGCTCGCACCGGTTGCGAAGGCGCTCGACCGGATCGGCAAGAACCCGTTCCACCTCGACGACTGGGAGGGGTACCAGGTGCGGATCTCGGCGAACGGGCGGGTCGCCTCGCGCACCACGTCGCACGGGCACTGGCAGTCGTGCAAGTACATCACCTGCCGTGGGCGGTGGGGAAAGGGTCACACGGGGTGGACGCGGGTGTCCAAGGGGAGCCACGCGGGACACGTGCCGGTGGTGGGGCCGACGCCTCGTGAGCGGGGCCGGCGCGCGCTGCCCGGCCGTGAGCTGCGGGAGCGCACGACCACTCCAGATGCGCTGAGGATGGTGCCGCTGGAGCGGATCGGCCGTGACAGGCACCGCTACCGCCGCCTCGACCCCGCGATCAAGCCACCGTGGGAGAAGGACGCCTACAAGGACCCGGAGTCGCCGCTCTCCTAGCGACTGGCCACTCGACTCGCGCGGCGCTAGGCCGCGGCGAGCTCTGCGATCTTGCGCTGCACGTCCTTGGTCTTGACGACGTGCTTATTCATCCCGAGCTCCTTGGGATCGAGGCCGAGCGCGAGGCCGATCATCTGCGGCAGGTGCAGCACCGGCACGTCGAGGTCGCGCTCCACGAACTTCGCGGCCTCGGGCTGTTGCATGTCAAGGTTCAGGTGGCAGAGCGGGCACGGCGTCACCAGGCAGTCGGCGCCGGCGTCGATCGCGTCCGCGAGGTGGCGGCCGGCCTGGCGCAGCGAGGTGGTGCGGTTCATCGTGATGACGGGGAAGCCGCAGCACTTGTGGCTGCCCGCGTACTCCACCGGCTGGGCGCCCACGGCGTCGATCACGTAGTCGAGGTACTGGTCGCGCTCGGGATGGTCGGAGTAGCCCAGGCGCTTCGTCGGCCGGACGATGTAGCAGCCGTAGAAGGGCGCGATCCGCAGCCCCTCGAGCGGGCGGACCACCTTCGAGCGCAGCTTCTCGAGCCCGATCTCCTCGACGAGGAGCCAGAGGAAGTTCTTGTTCCACCAGTCGGAGTGCTTCTCGTAGGTGAGGCTCTCCGCGGCGAGGTTCGAGTTCACGAGGTCGCGGTATCCGCTGTCGGCGTCGAGGCGCTCCTGGCACTCGGACTGCGCGCCCTGGCAGGTCGAGCAGATGTTCATCATGCCCACCGCGCCCTGCACGTTCTGGGCCATCGCGAAGGTGCGCGCGTTGAGCGTGTCGGCGAGCTCCTGGTTGTGCTCGGCGATCACCCCGGCGCCGCAGCAGTTGGCGCGGTCGAGCTCCACGAGCTCCAGATCGAGCTTGGGGGCGACGAGATTCATCGAGCCGTGCAGCTCGGGGGTGAACCCCCGCGAGACGCATCCGGGCCAGTAAGCGAGCTTCATGACTCCATGCCTCCTTCTGACATCGCGCCCTGCTCCTCGCCGCCGGACTCGCCGACGATGTAGAGGTTGAGCTCCACGCGCTCGTCCTTGGACTCGATCTCGTTGAAGATTCGCTTGACGTTCTCCTGGTCCGGCAGCTTGTGGTGGATCAGCGCCTTCATCGGCGAGACCTTGCCCGACTTGAGTCCGCGGAACGCGGTCGGCAGGTTCTCCACGAGCTGCTTGACGGCCCTCGGCTCGACCTGGCCCTTGACCAGCGAGCCGTCGCCGAACGAGCGCGGCAGGAGCTGCGCCTCGTGGAGGGTGCCCCAGCGCTCGATGATGTTGACGAAGGCCTTCTCGTGGCCGTAGCCGTTGTTGCGGTCCTTGATCCCGAAGTCGTTGGTCGCGCGACGACGCAGGCGCATGATCTGGTTCATCGGCGCGACGTCCTTGGGGCAGACCTCCACGCAGGCGAAGCAGTGGGTGCAGTCGTACATGCCGTGCGGGTCCTCGGCGAGGTCGCGCAGACGCTCCTCCTCCTGGCCGTCGCGCGGGTCGCCCACGAAGCGGTAGGCCTTGGCGAGCGCGGCCGGACCGACGAACTCGGGCTCCACCTCGAGCGCCAGGCAGGCGCCGACGCAGGCGCCGCAGTGGATGCAGGCCATCGACTGGGTGATGTCGATCATCGACTCGGCGGGCACGATGTACTCGCGCTCCGGCGGGGGGCCGTCGGGCAGCAGCCACGGCACGACCCGCTGGACCTTCTTCCAGTGGACGGCGTCCATGTCCACGATCAGGTCCTTGATGACCGGGAAGTTGTTCATCGGCTCGACGACGATCGGGTTGCCCTCGCCGGCCTTCTTGGCGGCCTCGCCGATCGCGGTGTTGCAGGCCAGCGCGGTCTTGCCGTTGATGCGCACCGCGCACGAGCCGCAGATCGCGGCGCGGCAGGAGCAGCGGATGCCGATCGAGCCGTCCTCGCCGTCGCGGGCGTTGAGGATGCCCTGGAGCACCGAGCGCTCCGGCGCCACGTCCACGTTGTACTCGTGCCAGTAGGCGGGCTGCCCGGACTCGGGGTCGTAGCGGCGGATCTTCAGCGTGTACTCGGACATCAGTAAGTGCGCTCCTGTGGCTCCCACTGGGTCATGGTGACGTCGGAGTAGGAGACCTCGATCTCGCCATCGTCCTTGCGGGCGAGATTGATGTGCTTGATCCACTCCTCGTCGTTGCGGTCCGGATAGTCGGTGCGGTACTGGGCGCCGCGGCTCTCCTTGCGCTCGATAGCGCCGCGCACGATGCACTCGGCGTTGTCGAGCATGAACTGCAGCTCGAGCGCGCCGAGGACGTCCTGGTTGAAGACGCTGCCGCGGTCGTCGATCGAGACGCTCCGGGCCTCCTCGCGCAGGCGGCCGATGGTCTCCTTCGCGATCGCGAGGCCCTCCTCGTCGCGGAAGACGGCGCAGTACTTGTCCATCACAGCGCCCATCTCGGCCTTGATCTCGGAGACCCGGCGGCCTGTGCGCTCGCGGCTGACGATCGAGCCGATCACCTCGCGCTCGCGAGCGAGCTCCTCGCCGGCGGGGGTGGGCATCGCCATGCCCTTGCCGATCCGCGCGGCGTGCTCGCCGGAGCGGCGGCCGAAGATCAGGGTGTCGAGCAGGGAGTTGGCGCCGAGCCGGTTGCCGCCGTGGACCGAGACACAGGCGCACTCGCCGGCCGCGTAGAGGCCGGGGATCTCCGTCTGGCCGTCGCTGTCGGTCTTGATGCCGCCCATCACGTAGTGGTTGCCGGGCTTGATGTGGATCGGCTCACGTGTGATGTCTACCCCCGCGAAGTCCCTCCCTACCAGGACGATCTCGCGCAGCGCCTCGTGGATGCGCTTCCTGGGCACGACCGTGATGTCGAGCGCGACGGTTCCGTCGGGGAAGCCGCGGCCCTCGTTGATCTCCGTCTGCTCGGCGCGGGAGACCACGTCGCGCGAGGCGAGCTCCATCTTGTTGGGCGCGTACTTCTCCATGAAGCGCTCGCCGGCCGCGTTGTAGAGGTGGGCCCCCTCGCCGCGCGCGCCCTCGGTGATCAGCAGGCCGATGCCCGCGAGCGTGGTGGGGTGGTACTGCACCATCTCCATGTCCATCAGCGGAGCGCCGGCGCGATAGGCCATCGCGATGCCGTCGCCCGTGCAGATGAGCGCGTTGGTGGTCGGGTTGAAGATCTGGCCGTTGCCCCCGGTGGCGAGGATCACGGACTTCGCGGTGAACAGCTCGAGCGAGCCGTCACGGATGTTGCGCGTCACGGCTCCGGCGATGCGGCCGGTCTCGTCCTTGACGAGCGCGGTGGTGAACCACTCCTCGAAGCGCTCCACCTCGTCGTGCTTCATCAGCTGCTCGTAGAGCACGTGCATGATCGCCTGGCCGGTGATGTCGGCCACGTAGTAGGTACGAGCCGCGGAGGCGCCGCCGAAGGCGCGCGTGCCGAGCTTGCCCTGCTCGTTGCGGTGGAACGTCACGCCGAGGTGCTCTAGGTGGAGGATCTCGTCCGGCGCCTCACGGCACATGATCTCGATCGCGTCCTGATCGCCCAGGTAGTCCGAGCCCTTGACGGTGTCGAAGGCGTGCGACTCCCAGGAGTCCTCGGGGTTGAGCGCCGCGTTGATCCCGCCCTGCGCGGCGATCGAGTGCGAGCGCACCGGGTGGACCTTGGAGATGATCCCAACGGACGCGCCGTTCTCGGCAGCCGCTAGGGCTGCGCGCTGGCCGGCGAGGCCGGCTCCGATGACTAGGACGTCGTGCTGGGGCATAGAGGGGGTGAGGCGGCGGGGATCCTATCCAAACGGGGTAGGTTCACCGTCATGGGCTCCCCTCGCCTGGCCGCCGCTGTCGCATTCTCAGTTGCTCTCGTGCTCGCATGTGCGGCTGCTGCTCAAGCTCACGTCGTCTACACGGCCAACTTCGCCAGCGGGGACCTGTCCGCATTCCGGATCACAACGGATGGTTGGCTTCAGCCATTGAGCGGATCCCCATTCGGTCCCGTCCCGAGTGCGGATGGCCTATCGATCTCGCCCGACGGCCAGACGCTGCTGGCGACGGTGAACGACTCTCCCGGTGAGCTCGGCGCTTTCGCCCTCCTCGAGGACGGCTCGCTCTGGAACGAAGCGCTGTTCACCGAGGCGGGCGACTTTCCCGGCTACAGCACGATCGCCCCCAGTGGGCGCTTCGCGTACGTGTCGAACATGGCCGGCCCTGCGACCGACGGCACGATCTCGGCGTACGAGCTGGACGAAGGCCTTCCGATCCATCTCAACGACGTCGTGACCGGATCAGGTCTGGCGGGTATCGCGACCTCTACCGACGGTCGCTTCGTTTACGCGGCTACCTCTGAAGGCCCCGCGAGCGTCTTCGGCTATCGCGTGGCTCCCGACGGCAACCTGACGCCGCTTCCCGGCTCACCGTTCGACATCGGTGTGGCTGCCGGCGCGGCGATCGCCGTCAGCCCGAACGGCCGCTTCGTCTTCGTCGGCGATCACCAGGACGAGCAGGTGGCGGTTGGCGCAATAGCTGGGAACGGCTCACTGACTCCGGTGGGATCCCCGGTGGCTCTCACAGGCGGCGCCACCTATCCGGTCGGGTTCGCCGTCACCCCGAACGGCCGCTTCCTCCTCTCGGCCAATGCCGGTGACGAGGCGGGCAGCGTCTCGGCCTTCGCGATCGCGAGCGGAGGGGGATTGAGTCCGGTCGTCGGCTCTCCGTTCGCGACCACCCAGGCGCTGACGGGGATCGCCGTGACGCCTGACGGCGTCAAGGTATATGCGGGCGGCGTCACGGGCGTGTTCGGCTTCTCGATACAGGGGACGGGTGCGCTCACCCCGCTGACCGGCTCGCCATTCGCGAGTGGAGGCGTCAACGACCCCGACTACGCAAACCAGACGATCGCCATAGCTCCGAACCAGGGTCCCCAGGCTGCGTTCTCGGCTGTCCGCGCGCCCCATCGCGGCGGCTGGAACGCCTTCGAGTTCAACGGTTGGGACTCGGAGCGTGCCGCCAGATTCCATTGGGACTTCGGAGATGGCAAGACGGCGATCAGCGACGACGATTGGTCTGTCCACACCTACGCGCGAGACGGCACCTATCAGGTGCGACTGCGAGTCAGCGACAATGAGGGCTGTTCGACGAGCGTCGTCTACACCGGCCAGGCGACGCTCTGCAACGGCGGCCCACAGGCGGTGGCCGTCAAGACGATCAAGTTCGACACCACCGGTCCGGCCGTCTCCGGCATCGAGGTTCCGAAGCGCTTCACGAGGCGCAGGGGCAAGAGCCTTCCGATCCATCTGTCCGTCTCGGAGCCTGCGGCGATGAACTTCTACATCAGCAAAGTCACCTCAGGACGCAGGCTCATGGGCACCTATGGCAAGTGCGTTCGGCGGACGCGGAAGAACCGATACGCAAAACGCTGCACCCTCCTCGTCCTCAAGTGGACGCAGGCCAGACAGGTGCAGGCAGGTCGAACGACGCTGGCGCTCGACTGGAGCGTGCTCAAGGGGATGGAGCCCGGCACGTATCGATTCGGAGCCTTCGGAACGGACGGCCTCGGGAACCGCTCTGCCGGCAACATCAAGGCCCTCTTCAAGGTCGTCGCCCCGAAGAAGCCCCGCCCGAAGAAGAAGGGCAAGCGCTAGACCGCGACTGTTGAGCCCTGCAGGGCGCGGCGGACGTCGCCGGCCGTGACGACTCCCCTGAGCCGGCCCTCGGCGTCGACGGCCATGATCGCGCCGAGCCGTATCAACCCCTCGCGGCCCAGAAGCTCCTCGAGCGGCTCATCGGCGTCGACCCTCAGCGAGCTGTTTGCGTCGCCGTCGGCCGCCATCACCGAGCTGACGATGCGGCCAGGGCGCAGCGCCTCGGGCATGCTCTCGACGCTGTCGAGGGTGATCAGGCCGACGAAGCGGCCTTCGCCGTCGACCACCGGGAACCACGGCCAGCGGTAGCGCAGGAAGTACTCCTCGTAGGCGCGCTCGACGCTCAGCTCCGAGGGCACGGCCACGGGCTCGGTGTCCATCACGTCGGCGACTCTCAGGCCCTCGAGGTGGCGCGTGAGCTCGGTCTGCGCAACCGCCGACCGGGCGGCCTGCCCGAGGAACGCCCCGATGATCGCGAGCCAGACGCCGCTCACCACGGCGCCCTGGAAGAGGAGGTAGACGCCCAGGGCGATCATCAAGAAGGAGAACCCGCGCCCGAGCTGGCCGGCGAAGCGGGTTGCGCGCGTCCTGTCGCCGGTGCGCCACCAGGCGATCGCCCGCGCGATCCGGCCTCCGTCGAGCGGGAACGCCGGGATCAGGTTGAACACGAGCAGGAGGCCGTTGATGAAGGCGAGGTAGCCCAGGACCGCCACCGCCTCGTCGGCGCTCCCGGACTCGAACCGCACCGAGTCGTAGGCGCTGTCGGTTCCGCCGATCAACGCTCCTCCCGCGTAGCAGGCGACCGCGATCACGAGCGTGACCGCCGGCCCCGCGACGGCCACCCGGAACTCCTCGCCCGCGCTGCGCGTATCGCGCTCCATCTTCGCCACCCCGCCGAACATCCACAGGTCGATCCCGGCGATCCCGATCCCGGAGCGCTTGGCCTCGAGCGCGTGCCCGAGCTCATGCAGCAGGACGGACCCGAAGAAGAGCAGCGCGGAGATCACCGCCAGCGCGAACGACTTGCCCTCCTCGCCCGGGAAGAGGTCGCCGTAGTAGCCCGAGAGCGACCAGATGATCAGGAAGAGGATGAAGAACCAGCTCGGATCGGCGCCGATGCGAATCCCGAAGACGCGCGCGAACTGGATCGATCCGCCGCCGAACACAAGACACATGGTGGCAGTCGCGACGCACGGCGGCATGGAGAGGCTCGCCGAGGCCGGGCACGGGTAAAGTCCGCCCGCCCAGAAGCGAAGGGAGCCCGGTGGCGAAGATCAAAGTCAAGAACCCGATCGTCGAGCTCGACGGCGATGAGATGACGCGCATCATCTGGGCCTTCATCAAGGACCAGCTCATCCTCCCGTACCTCGACGTGGAGCTCGAGTACTTCGATCTCAGCATCCAGAGCCGCGACGCCACCTCGGACCAGATCACCGTCGACGCGGCCCACGCGATCAAGCGGCATGGCGTGGGCGTCAAGTGCGCGACGATCACCCCGGACGAGGCGCGTGTGGAGGAGTTCGGGCTGAAGGAGATGTACCGCTCCCCGAACGGCACGATCCGCAACATCCTCGGCGGCGTGATCTTCCGCGAGCCGATCGTCATCTCGAACGTCCCCCGCCTGGTGCCCAGCTGGACGAAGCCGATCGTGATCGGCCGTCACGCGTTCGGCGATCAGTACCGCGCCACCGACCTCGTGATCCCCGGCGAAGGGTCCCTGACCCTCACATACACGCCCAAGGACGGCTCGGAGCCGATCGAGCTCGACGTGTACGACTTCCCGAGCAGCGGCATCGCGATGGCGATGTACAACCTCGACGACTCGATCCGCGACTTCGCGCGCGCGTCGATGCGCTACGGCCTCGAGCGCGGCTTCCCGGTGTACCTCTCGACCAAGAACACGATCATGAAGCGCTACGACGGCCGCTTCAAGGACCTCTTCGAGGAGATCTTCGAGAGCGAGTTCAAGGCCGAGTTCGAAGCCGCCGGGCTGACCTACGAGCACCGGCTGATCGACGACATGGTCGCCGCCGCCATGAAGTGGGAGGGCGGCTACGTCTGGGCTTGCAAGAACTACGACGGCGACGTCCAGTCGGACACCGTCGCGCAGGGCTTCGGCTCGCTCGGGCTGATGACGAGCGTTCTGATGACCCCGGATGGCAAGACCGTCGAGGCCGAGGCCGCGCACGGGACCGTCACCCGGCACTACCGCCAGCACCAGGAGGGCAAGCCGACCTCCACGAACCCGATCGCGTCGATCTTCGCCTGGACACGCGCCCTGGCGGCGCGCGGGCAGATGGACGGCACGCCCGAGGTGACCGAGTTCGCGCACACGCTGGAGCGGGCCTGCATAGAAACGGTCGAAAACGGCAAGATGACCAAGGACCTCGCGCTCCTCGTCGGTCCCGACCAGCCGTTCCAAACCACACAGGAATTCCTCGCCGCGATCGCCGAGAGCCTCCAGCAGGCAATGGCGCGTCAGTAAGCGGCCCCACCACCAGAAGGAGACGTCACCCCGTGAGCAACGCCCCCGTACGAGTAGCCGTCACCGGCGCCGCCGGTCAGATCGGCTATGCCCTGCTGTTCCGCATCGCAAGCGGCCAGATGCTCGGACCGGACACGCCGGTCGAGCTGCGGCTGCTCGAGATCCCGCAGGCGATAGCCGCCGCCGAGGGCACCGCGATGGAGCTCGACGACTGCGCCTTCCCGCTGCTCGCCGGCATCGACATCAGCGACGACCCGAACCGCGCCTTCGACGGCGTCAACGTGGCGCTGCTGGTCGGCGCGCGTCCGCGCGGCCCGGGCATGGAGCGGGGCGACCTACTCGAGGCCAACGGCGGCATCTTCCGCCCGCAGGGCCAGGCGATCAACGCCCACGCCGCCGACGACGTGAAGGTGCTCGTGGTGGGCAACCCGGCGAACACCAATGCCCTGATCGCGATGGCGAACGCGCCCGACGTCCCGCGCGAGCGGTTCACGTCGATGATGCGGCTCGACCACAACCGCGGCATCTCTCAGGTGGCGAGCAAGCTGGCCCGCCCTGTCACCGACATCACCAACATGACGGTCTGGGGCAACCACTCGGCGACGCAGTACCCCGACCTGGTCAACGCGAAGGTCGGCGGCCAGGGCGCGACCGAGGTCATCGACGACCAGGCTTGGATCGAGGAGCAGTTCATCCCGACGGTGGCCAAGCGCGGCGCGGCGATCATCGAGGCGCGCGGCGCCTCGAGCGCGGCCTCGGCCGCCAACGCGGCGATCGACCACGTCCACGACTGGGTCAACGGCACGCCCGATGGCGACTGGGTCTCGATGGGGGTGCCGTCGGACGGCAGCTACGGCATCGAGGAGGGGATCATCACCGGCTTCCCCTGCACCACCTCAGGCGGCGAGTGGTCGATCGTCCAAGGGCTCGAGGTGGACGACTTCTCCCGGACGCGGATCGACGCGTCGGTCAAGGAGCTGGTCGAGGAGCGCGACGCGGTGAAGGACCTCGGACTGATCTAAAAAAGCAAAAACCGCGGGGGCCTCAGGCCCCCGCGGTCGTTTGCTTCAGGCTCGTGTCCGGAAGGGCTAGCCGGCTGGGTGCCAGCCCTTGTCCTTCTTCTGGATCTTGCCGTCCTTCTCGAGGGTCGGCATCACGCGGTACAGGTAGTTCGGCTGGATCTTCATCGCCTTGGCGAGGTCCGGGATGGTGATCCCGGGCGTCGCGGCAACGAGCTTCAGCGCCTGCTGAGCGCGCTTGCCCGAGCCGGGCGGACGGCCACGGCGACCGGTGCCGGTGCTCTTCGCGCGGCGACGGCGGCGTGTGGGGGCGGCGCTTGTCGACGCGGCGCGAGAGCCGTTCGAGCTCTTGGGCTCAGTGCTGACCCCGGCCAGGGCGGCGGCAGCCTCCTCCAGCTTCTTGTACTCCGCGACGAGGGGGCGCAGCTCGCGCAGGCGATCCTCGATCTCCTTGCGCTTCTCCTGCAAAAAATCGGCCACTGTGTCAAGTCTCCTTGTAAAAGCGTGGTAGAGGCGTAAGGGGCCGTAACCACTTACTGGCAGAGTGTTACACAGATACCAGGATCACCCTTGTCCTTCGACGATAGTGCGTAAACGTGCAAGCGAGTCTTCGAGCTCGCTCGCGGTTACTCGCCTGACCACCGGGCCGGCCATGCGACCCAGCGGACCGCCCGGCAGCGAGTACTCGTTCGCATATGAGAATCGCGTGCCCTCGCCGGCAGGCTCCAGCTCGTACGTGACGCTCGCCTTCGAGCGCATCGGCCCTCGTCCCAGCCACACGACTCGCCGCACGGGGTCGTTCTCCACGATCTTCCACGACACCGAGAACGCCTGCCCGGCCAGCTTCAGGCGCTGGGTCAGCTCCGAGCCCTTCTTGAGATTTCCGGGCGGGGCGTTTTCCAGAGACACCTGGATCGTCACCCAATCCTGCAGGCGGCGGGGGTCCATGATCACCTCGTAGACCGCCGCCGGTGGCGCGGCGATGGTCACTTCGCGCTCGACCTTCATCGCTCTCACGCTGCCCTCATCGCGCGGCCAGCTCCTCGCGCGTCTCCCAGTCGGCGAGAGCACGCTCCACGGCCCGGTCGAAGCCGGTCAGGCGGATTCCGTAGAGGGGGTCGGCTTCGTGGCCCTTCCGTGGCAGCAGATCCCGCTCGAGGCTCTCCATCAGCGGTCGCACGAGCGCAAGCGGCTGGCCCGTCACCGCGCTGACGACGGCGCTGGCCGGAGGTGTGAGCGATGCCCCCACGCCGATCGGCATGCGACCGACTCCCAGGTGCTCGGCGATGCGGGAGATCATCTCGCCGTAGCTCACCACGTCGGGGCCGGCGATGTCGAGCGAGCGGCCGGCCGTTTTCGGTAGTGACGGTGTGCGGGCGAGGTACTCGATGGCATCACGCTCGGCGATCGGTTGTGTGAGTTTGTCCCGCCATGCGGGCAGTGGCAGAAATCGCATGCGCTCTACGAGCCTCACGAGAATTCGGAAGGAGGAGGATCTGGCGCCGATCACCAGCGAGGCCCGCAGGGCGGTGGCCGCTGGCGCGGCGTCGAGCAGGATGTGCTCCACCTCCTCGCGCGAGGCGAGATGGGCCGAGGCGGCTCCCTCGCTCGGCACGAGCCCTCCGAGGTACACGATCCGCTCCACGCCGGCGGCTCGAGCGGCGGCGGTGAAGCTCTCGGCGCCGCGGCGGTCTCGCTCAGCAAACGGCGTTCGCCGCGCCCGCCCGGCGTCACCCGCCTCCATCGAATGCACGAGGTAGTAGGCCACCGAGCAGCCGTCGAGCGCCTCGTCGAGGCCCGCTCCGGTCACGACGTCGCCGCGCACGGCCTCGACGCCGGCTCGTGGCTCTAGGCGCGCGGGATCGCGGGTGAGCGCTCGCACGGCGCGTCCCTCGTCCAGCAGGCGCTCGATCAGCCGCCCGCCCACGTATCCGGTCGCTCCGGTGACCAGCTCCATATCGCCAGTCATTGAAGCCCGTTGGCCCGGCTGATGCGATACGACCGGACTCGCCCCCCACCAAACCCCGCAAAGAGCGGGGCAGTTTTCGAACTCCCTGCAATTTGGGGGAAACCCGAAAAGCCGGGATTTGCGGGATCACGTCCTTCGGCGGCCGGGCGAGTGGTGCACGATGCTGGCTCGGGGCAACTACGACACCGGAGAGACCACAGCAGATGGCAAAGAAGGCGAAGCCGGCGAAGTGCGAGGACTGCTTCTTCCACCAGAACCACCTCTGCGCGTTGGAGCTCGGCGGTCCGTGCACGACCTTCCGTCCTGCCGAGCGCGGCCTCGCCCCCGAGAAGCAGCTGACCTTCGCCTTCCGCGCCGAGCGCACCCGCGCCGCGTACGCGTTTCCCCAGCCGAGCTGAGCCTCCGCCCGGCGGCGGGCCGCCGCCTGCAGGAGGGTTGCGCTCCCGCCTAGCGGGATAAGGTCGCTTAATGCGCCTCACCGTGCTCGGAAAGTCGCCGTCCTGGCAGGACGCCGGGGGCGCCTGCTCGGGGTACCTGCTCGAAGACGAGGGAACCCACCTGCTGCTCGACTGCGGCAACGGGGTGTTTGGCAAGCTGCGGCAGGCGATCGACTACGTCGACCTGGACGCGGTGGTGGTGTCGCACCTGCACGCCGACCACTTCATCGATCTCGTCCCGTTCTCGTACGCGCTCATCCACGCGCCTCGGCAGCAGCCGGTGCCCGTGCCGCCCTTCCCGGGCACCGACAGCCCGGCCCGCCCGAAGCTGTTCGTCCCGCCGGGCGGGATCGGCGTCCTGCGCCAGGTCGTCGGAGCCTGGGGCAACGAGGACCTGATCGAGAAGGCCTTCGAGGTCGAGGAGTACGCGCCCGCGTCCGTCCTGGAGGTGGGGCCGATGCGCATCGCCTTCTCGCCGGTCCCACATTTCATCGACACCTATGCCATCGGCGTCACCTCCTCCGGCGGAGGCCGCCTGGCCTATGGCGCGGATTCCCGCCCGGCCGCCGAGCTGGTGGAGTTCGCCCGCGACGCAGACCTCTTCCTCGTCGAGTGCACGCTGCCGCGCCCGGAGCGCAGCGGCGTGCGCGGGCACCTCACCCCCGAGGAGGCGGGCGCCCACGGGCGCGAGGCCGGTGTCAAGCGCGTCGTGCTCACCCACATCTCGGACGAGCTCGATCTGGAGGATGCGCGCGTTCGCGCGCAAGAGGCGTTCGGGGGCCCTGTCGAGGTGGCCCGCGAAGGCGCGGAGTATCGGATCTAGACGAGGCCCTTTGCGCTGGGAGCTATCCTCGGACTGACGGCAACACCGATCTCGAGGAGGGCCATGGCTGCAAGGAAGAAGGCCGCGACGGCGGGAGCCGGAGCGATCGCGGCGGGCCAGGCGGCCCGCGACAACGAATACGTACAGCGCCTGCTCGAGGACACGGAGCTGCGCGACAGCCTCCGGTCCGCGTTCGAGTCTGCGCGCAAGGCCTACGGGCGCATGAACGGCAAGGGTCCCTCGAAGGTGCTCGAGGACAAGCGGATGCAGCGCGAGCTGAGGGACGCGGCGAACTCTCTGAAGAACGCCGCAGAGGCTCTTCGCGAGCCGCCCAAGCGCAAGCGCCGCGGGCGGCTGCTGGTGCTCGCCATCGTGGGCGCCGGCTTGGCGCTCGCGCTGAACGAGGACCTCCGCAAGAAGGTCCTCGACGCGCTCTTCGGAGCCGAGGAGGAGTTCGAGTACACCTCTTCCACGACATCCCCGGAGGGGGCGCAGGCAAGCTCGGAGCCGGTCACGGCTTCGTAGCGCGCGCCACGAGAGCACGTTTCGCCGAAGGCGCCTGCAGGGCGCCTTCGGCGCTCTCGAAGGTCTATCGTCCACCCCTTGGAAGCCACGGTAGACACCCCGCGCAAGCTGGACGGCGAGAAGGCGCAGCGCATCGTCTCCGCGATGCGCTCGAGCGTCGGCACCCGCGGCGCGGCCGCTTCGACCTTCGACGTCGTCGCGCGTGACGCGGGAGTCTCGCGCGGCCTGCTGCACTACTACTTCGGATCCAAGGAGCGCCTGCTGGTGGAGGTCGTGCGCCAGGACTGCGACAGGCGCGTCGCGGCGCTCGAGGAGCAGGTCGCCTCCGCGAGCACGGCCGACGAGACGGTCGCGGTGCTGGTCAAGTCGCTCCAGGCGTTCGTGGCCGACGAGCCGGGTGCGCACGCCGTGCTCTACGAGATGCTGAGCGCCTCCCGCCACAGCGAGGAGATCCGGGTGGAGCTCGTGGAGCTCTACCGCACCTGGCGCGGGCACCTGGCCGCGGCGCTGCGCGAGAAGGAGCGCGAAGGGGTGATCACCCTGGACGTCGAGCCGGAGGCGGTTGCCGCTCTGCTCTTCGCCCTCGGCGATGGGATGGGCCTTCAGCTGATCTCGGATCCGCAGTGGGACAGCGCGGCCGCGCTCGAGCTGGGCACGAGCGTCGTCGGCCGCCTGCTCGGCAGCACCAGCTAGCCCGTGGGCTGCCGTTCTGTGACGAGAATCACAGTGGGGCCGATGCCCATCGGGTCGTATTGCCGTACCCTGCTGGCTGGCTAGCCAACCAGCCAGCTGAAACCCCCGCCGAAGGAGCGCCCGTGCAGCAAGCGATGGACAGGTTGACCTCGTTCCTCGAGCGCCGGCGCAAGCTCCTACTGGCTTCCTGGGCCGTGCTGCTCGTCGTGTCGCTCCCGTTCGCGATGAAGCAGACCGAGCACCTGACCGCGGGCGGCTTCACGATCCCCGGGTCGGGCTCCGAGGCGGTCGACAAGGCGATCGGCGACTTCGAGGACGCCCAGCGCCAGACGCTGGCGGTGGTGGTCGCGCGCCGGCCCGGCGGCGACACGGCCGCCGTGCGCCGCGAGCTGGCGCGCATCGACGCGATCGTCGACGACATCCCCTTGGCGGAGCTGACCCCGGCCGCCCTGGCGGCCGCCGAGCGCGACGCCGCCACCTCGCCGATCGCCATCGCCTCGCTGAAGACCGGTGGCGACATGAACGACACCGCCGACCTCGCCGTCGACCTGCGCAAGGATCTCGGGATCGGCGAGGGCTCGCGCGACGGCATCGAGACCTATCTCGTCGGCGAGCAGGCGCTCTGGGCCGGCATGCAGGACCTCAGCAAGAAGGACCTCGAGCGTGCCGAGGGGGCCGGCTTCCCGATCGTGCTGCTGATCCTGCTCGCCGTCTTCGGCTCGCTGGTGGCCGCGCTGATGCCGCTCGTGCTCGGCTTCGTCAGCGTGATGGTCACCGGCGCAGGGATCTTCTTCCTCTCGCAGGCGACCGACATGTCGGTCTTCGTGACCAACGTCGCGTCGATGATCGGCATCGGTGTGGCGGTCGACTACTCGCTGTTCATCCTCTCGCGCTATCGGGAGGAGATCAACGCCGGCGCCGACCCCGTCGAGGCGCGTCGCATCGCGATGCGGACCTCCGGGGTGGCGGTCGCCTTCTCCGGGATCACCGTGATCGTGTCGCTCGCGGGGCTGCTGCTCGTGAACTCCACGACGCTGCGATCGATGGCCTACGGCGCGATCATGGTCGTAGCCGTTTCGATCGTCGCGGCGATGACCTTCCTGCCGCCGCTGATGGCGGCAACCGGAAAGCGCGGCTACGTGCCCGGGCGCACCGCTGGCGTCGTGGCGGCGATCGTCCGAGGGCTGCGCCGGCTCTTCCGCCGGCCGCCCCGCGCGGAGGGCGCACTCGGCTTCTGGCACAGCTGGACCGAGCGCGTGACCCGACGCCCCGGCCTCACCGCGCTGGCCGCGGCTTCGGTGATGATCGTGCTGGCGATCCCGGCGCTCTCGCTCGAGACCGGAGACGGCGCGCTGCGCCAGTTCCCCGACGGGAACGAGACCCGCGTCGGCGCCGAGCTCGCCGCCGAGAAGGCGGGCCAAGGGGCGGCCTCGCCGGTCGAGGTCGTAGCGACCTTCGAGCGCGGCGTGGCCGGTGACCCCGAGAACCAGCAGGCGCTGAAGAGCTTCGCCGTGGCCGTGAAGGACGATCCGGAGGCCGCTCGCGTGGGGCCGGCGGCGCCCTCGCGCGATGGGACCGCGGCGCTGATATCGATCACCCCGCGCACCGACGCGGAGAGCCCGGAGGCGCGCGCCTTCGTCGAGCGCCTGCGCGACGGGGAGAGCGGCGCCGGCACGCTCATGGAGTCCGCGCGGGTCGACGTCGGTGGCGCCACCGCCTCAGTCCACGACTTCAACGTCCAGGTGACCGACTCGCTCTGGAAGATCGCCCTGTTCGTGCTGGCCTTCAGCTACGTCGTGCTGTTCTTCCTGCTGCGCTCGGTCCTGCTGCCGCTGAAGGCGGTGCTGATGAACCTGCTCTCGGTCGGGGCCGCCTACGGCGTCCTGGTCGCGGTCTTCCAGTGGGGCTGGATCGACGGCTTCCTCGGGTTCCAGTCGCTCGGATACATCAACACGATGACGCCGCCGCTGCTGCTGGCGATCGTCTTCGGGCTCTCGATGGACTACGAGGTGTTCCTGCTGAGCCGGATCAAGGAGCGCTACGCGGCGACCGGCGACTCGAAGCTCGCGGTGGCGCAGGGCCTCGAGCGCAGCGCGGCGACGATCTCCAGCGCGGCGCTGATCATGGTCGCGGTGTTCGCCGTCTTCGCGGGCGTCGGCGTGCCCTCTGTCAAGGAGATCGGCGTCGGCCTGGCGGTGGCGGTCGCGCTCGACGCGACGATCGTGCGGCTGGTGCTGGTGCCGGCGACGATGGAGATCATGGGCGAATGGAACTGGTGGCTGCCGGGGCCGCTCGATCGCGTGATGCCCGATGCGGACTTCGAGGCCTCGGGCATGGGCGATCGAGCGCCGGCGCAGGCTCCGGTCCCGACACCGGCTTCAGCGCAGGTCTAGCCGCAACGGCCTCAGCGCCGAGCGCCGTTGTCGGCCAGGAACTCGTCGATGTAACGCCAGGTGGTGTCCACCGCGGTGCGCCCGGTCAGGGCGCCGAGGTGGCCGCCGGGCGCCGTCTCGAAGCGGACCGAGGCGGCGTTCGGCAGCAGATCGACCACCGCCTGGACCGCGGCGACGGGGGCCATCACGTCGGAATCGCCGGCGATCGTCAGCACCGGCTGGCGAACGCCGGCCAGCTCGATCGTCCGCCCCTCGCCCAGCTCGAGGCTGCCGCCGGCCAGCTCGTTGACCCGGAAGAAGCGGTGGTACAGCTGCGCGAATGAGCGCCCGGGGTAGGCGAACATGTTGGCCATGTAGTCGTCCACGGCCTCCGAGTGGGCGATCATCTCGCGGTCTGGGAGGTTCTGCAGCAGCCACAGCGGCTTCGTCAGGTAGCGGTCGATCGCGGTCAGCTGGAAGCCGCGGCTGACGAGCGGGGCGGGAGCCCCTCCCAGCGCGCGGTAGATCGCCGTACCGAGCGCTCCGCCCGTCAGCTTGTCTAGCTGGCGGATCGAGGCGATCAGACGTGCCCGCGCGAAGTCGAACGGGCTCGCCACCAGTGCCACCGAGGCGACCGGCAGCCGCTGGTCGTTGGCCACGGCGAGCAGCGCGATGATCCCGCCCAGCGACCAGCCGATCAGCTGCACGGGCGCGCCGCCGGCGTCCTCGCTGACCACCTCGACGGCCGTCGGCACGATCTCGTCGACCCAGTGCTCGAGGCCGAGCGCGCGGTCCCCGAACGAGATCGCACCGTAGTCGACCAGGTAGGTGGGATGGCCGAGCGCCGTCAGGTGCTCGGCGAGGCTGCAGCCCCTCCTCAGGTCGAAGCACGCGGCCGGCGCGGCCAGCGGGGGCACGAGCAGCACCGGCGTGCGCGCTCGGCCTGACTTCCGCTGCGAGTCGTAGCGGTGCACCGTGCACTGGGGCGCCTCGTGGAGGATCGAGGAGGGCGTGCGGCGCAGATCGGCGACGCCCTCGCCCACGAACAGGTCCCAGGCCGTGGCGGCCGAGTCGATCACCTCGTCTGCTTGCGGTAGGAATCGCACGTCTTCCAGGGACTTTACGGTCCGCCGGGCGCGGCGAGCCGATCGCGGATCGAACGGCGAGGCCCTCGAGCGCGGCCTGCGCCGGGCAGAGCGCCGGCGCGGTAGGCTCGCCCGCGGGTGGAGGACTCGCTGTTCGCAACGGTGATGCTGCCGGTCGCGCTTGCCGTGATCATGCTCAGCCTCGGGCTGGCGCTGAGGCCGAGCGACTTCCGCCGCGTGCTGGTGGTCCCGCGCGGCGTGGCGATCGGCCTGACCAACCTGCTGCTGATCTCGCCGCTGCTCGCCTTCGGCATGGCGGAGCTCTTCGGGCTATCGCCCTACCTCGCTGTCGGGCTCGTCCTGCTCGGCGCCTCGCCGGGAGGCACGATGGCGAACATGCTCACCCACCTCGCCCGGGGCGAGACGGCGCTGTCGGTGACGATGACGGCCACGAGCAGCATCGCCGCGCTCGTGACGGTCCCGCTCTTCCTCGGCCTGGCCGTGGACCACTTCGGCGCCGACGGGATCGGCGACGTGAGCATGGGGAGCGTCGTCGTGCGCGTCTTCCTGATCACGCTCGTGCCGATCTCGATCGGGATGGCCCTGCGCCACCGCTGGCCCGAGCGGGTCGTGTCCCTCTACGACCGCGTCCAGCGGACGGCCCTGGCGATGTTCGTGCTGGTGGTTGTCGGCGCGGTGATCTCGGAGTGGGACACGATCATCGAGCACGCCGCCGCAGTTGCGGGGGCCGCGCTGGCGCTCAACGTCGCGGCGATGACGATCAGCTTCACCGTCTCGAAGCTGGCTCGCCTGGGAGACCGCCAGGCAACGGCGATCGCGCTCGAGCTCGGCGTGCACAACGCCACGCTGGCGATCGCCGTCGGCGCCGCGCTCGACCCGGAGCTGACGATCCCGGCGGCGCCGCGCTCGACCCGGAGCTGACGATCCCGGCGGCGGTGTACAGCGCCTTCATGTTCATCACCGGCGGAACCTTCGCCTGGTTCATGTCACGTCGCAACGCTCCGCCGCCGGACGGCGAGGGCTCAGATGCTGCTGAGGCCGCCGCGCGGCAGGGCCGCGATCCGGTGGTGGCGGGCTAGCTGCCGCTGAGCTTCGGGCTGCGCCACTCGGCGTTCAGCCTGCGCTCGAGCTCGTCGCCGAGCTCTGAGATCGGGAACCGCGTCTGCTCGAGCGAGTCGCGGTCGCGCAGCGTGACGGTGTCGTCCTCCATCGTCTGGTGGTCCACCGTAACCCCCCACGGGGTGCCGATCTCGTCCTGGCGGCGGTAGCGCTTGCCGATCGAGCCGCCGGTGTCGAACTCCGCGGGCAGCCTGCGGCGCAGCTCCTCGTACACGGCGCGCGCCTTCTCGGGCTGGCCGTCCTTGTTGACGAGTGGCAGCACGGCGACCTTCACCGGAGCGAGGCGCGGGTGGAGGCGCAGCAAGACGCGCTCGCGGCCCTCGACCTCCTCCTCGTCGTAGGCGTCCACCATGAAGGCGAGCGTTCCGCGGTCGGCTCCGGCGGAGGGCTCGATCACGTGCGGGACGTAGCGCTCGCCGGTGCCCGGGTCGACGAAGTCCATCTTCTCGCGTGAGAACTCGGCGTGGCGGGAGAGGTCGAAGTCGCCGCGGTTCGCGATCCCCTCGAGCTCCGACCAGCCCATCGGGAAGAGGTACTCGATGTCGCTCGTGGCGCTCGAGTAGTGGGACAGCTCGTCGCCCTCGTGCTTGCGCAGCTGAAGGTGGTCGGGTCGGATGCCCAGCTCGGTGTACCAGCGCATCCGGGCGTCCATCCAGCGCTGGTGCCACTCCGGGGCCTCGCCGGGAGGCACGAAGAACTCGATCTCCATCTGCTCGAACTCGCGCGTGCGGAAGATGAAGTTGCCCGGCGTGATCTCGTTGCGGAACGACTTGCCGACCTGGGCGATACCGAACGGCGGCTTCTTGCGGGCGAACTGCATGACGTTCTTGAAGTTGACGAAGATCCCCTGAGCGGTCTCGGGGCGCAGGTAGACGCGCGAGCCCTCGTCCTGGACCGGGCCCATGTGGGTCTCGAACATCAGGTTGAAGTTGCGCGGCTCGGAGAGCTCGCCGCCGCACTGGGGGCAGCGCAGCTCCTGCGTCGGGTCGCCGCCCTCGGCCTCGATCGCCTCGCGCAGGTGGTCCTCCCGCCACCGCTTCTTGCAGTCGCCGAGGCACTGGACGAGGGGATCGGTGAAGCCCTCGAGGTGGCCGGAGGCCTCCCACGTGCGCGGGTGCATGAGGATCGCGGCGTCGAGCGCGACCATGTCGTCGCGCTCCTGGACGTTCGCGCGCCACCACTCGGCCTTGACGTTCGACTTGAGCAGAACGCCGTAGTGCCCGTAGTCGTAGGTCGAGGCGAGCCCGCCGTAGATCTCGGACGACTGGAAGATGAAGCCCCGCCGCTTGCAGAGCGAGACGATCTTGTCCATGGTCACGGCGTCGGGCATCGGCCGACAACCCTAGCCCCTGGCCTTGGCGGTCGCTTGGCTCCCGTCGCAAAGAAAGTGGTGCAACGTGCGGGAACCCGGGTACACCTACGTCTACAACGACCGATAGGTTGAAATCGTGACCAACGCATTCCGTCCCATAGGGCACATAGCCGCTTGGATCGTCTGGCACTCGACGGGGGTTTCGCTGCTGCAGGATCTGGAGGCCCCCCGCCCTCCGCGCCGTCTCTGAGCGGCCGTCGGTGGGCTGCTTGGCACTCGTATACTGAGAGTGCCGATGCCTATCTACGAGTACCGCTGCGAGAAGGGCCACACCTTCGAAGTCCTCCAGAGCATGAGCGACGACTCGCTCACCACCTGCGAGGTCTGCGATGCGCCTGTCCAGAAGGTGCTCCACGCCCCCGCCGTGCACTTCAAGGGGTCCGGCTTCTACACGACCGACTACGGCAAGAAGAAGTCGGGCGCGAACGGCGGGGAGAAGAAGGAGAAGAGCGGGTCCGGGTCGGATTCGTCCTCTTCTTCGTCCTCGTCCTCGTCGGACTCCTCCTCGAAGCCCTCGGGCGATTCGAAGTCCTCGTCGGACTCGAAGCCCGCGTCGAAGTCCTCGGACTGACCGCCTAGCCGCCTAGCGGCCGAGCAGCTCTCGGACCGCCGCCGACCGCTCGTCGGTCGGCACCTGGAGGCTCGAGTCCACCCCGCAGCCCAGGCACGAGGGCGTCAGCACCCGGGTGTCTCCCGATCCGCCCGTGGCGAGGTCGCCGGCGAAGGCCAGGAGGCCCGGTCCGCGCATGTCGGTGCGGATCGTCTGGGGTGCCCGCCAGCTGACCCAGGGGAGTCGCAGGAACGTGCCCGGTGAGAGCAGCTGCCGGCGGATCGCCGAGAAGACTTCCTGCTGGCGCTCGGCGCGGGCCAGGTCGTTCTCCGCCGGTGCGCAGGGGTTGCTGCGCACCCGCGCGAAGCCCAGAGCGCGGCTCCCGCTCAGCTTCCGCTCTCCCTTGCGGAGGTTGAAGCCGCGCCAGAAGTTGTCGAACGGCGGTGCGCAGATCCTGGTCTTGTTGTTCACGGTGACTCCGCCGAGAGCGTCGATGAACTTCGGGAAGTCCTGGAAGTCGACCTCGATCAGGTGGTTGATCTCCAAGCCGTTGCCGAGGAACCCCTCGACCGTCTCGATCATCAGGGCGGGCCCCCCGATCGCGTAGGCGGCGTTGATCTTGGTGGTGCCGTGGCCGGGGATCTCCGCCTCGGTGTCGCGCGGGATCGAGAGCTTGCGGATCCGCCCGAAGGAGGCGTGCACGAGCATGATCGAGTCGGCCCGGCCGGGGCCGCTGAGCGACTCGTCGATCGAATCCCCCGTGCGCTCGTCCGAGCCGAGCACGAGCACTGTGCTGCCGCTGAAGAAGTTCCCGTTGCCGGACAGCGCCTGCTTGGCGTCGTCGGAGACCCCGCCCTCGAGCTGTGCGCTGACCATGAAGGCGAGGAAGGACAGCGCCAGCCAGGCGCCCACCGCCATGAGTACCCATCTGAGGATCCGCCGCGGGCTGAGGGGCTTGCGGCGCCGCGGCTCGCGGGGCGTGCGGGGATCGCGCGGCCCGCGCGGAGGCTGCCGGCCGGGCTCCGGCGGGCGGTCCCGCAGGCCTTTCAGGTCGTCAGAGCGCCGGAGCGAGCCGAACGGGCTCTTGCGCGAGCGGTAGACCTTGTAATCGGGGCGGTCCCCGGAATCAGGGCGATTCACCACCCTGTGTATATCGTCACCCCATGCCGCCGCGACGCGTCATCGGGATCGACGCCGGCGGCACGAAGCTCCTCGGGGGCGTGGTCGACGAGCAGCTGGTGGTCCATCACCGGGTCCACCGCAAGTGGCGTGGAGAGGATCGCGCGGAGACGCTGGACATCCTCGTGGAGGCCGTCGAGGAGGCCCGGGCGGCCGCGCCGGACGTGGTCGCGGTAGGGCTCGGGGTCCCCTCGCTCGTGGATCGCGAGCGCGGCAGGTCGGTGTGGTCGAACCACCTCCCGATCGACGACGTGCCCCTGCGCGACCTGATGAGCGAGCGGCTCGGACTGCCCGTCCATCTGGACAACGACACGAACGCCGCGATCCTCGCCGAGCACCGCCACGGAGCGGCGAAGGGCTTCGAGCACGCGGTGATGCTGGCGCTCGGCACGGGGATCGGCGGCGGCTTGGTGCTCGGCGGGCGCCTCCACCGAGGCACGAGGGGCTTCGCGGGGGAGCTGGGGCACATGGTCGTCGACCTCCACGGGGAGGACTGCCCCGGCGACTGCCCGGGCCGCGGCTGCTTCGAGACGCTCGTGTCGGGCCGGGCGATCGGCGCCGCGGGCGAGCGCGCGGCCCGGGAGGAGCCGGCCTCGACGCTCGCCCGGCTGGCCGACACGGCGGGCGGGATCACGGGGCCGCTGGTGACAGAGCTCGCTCACGACGGGGACGAGCAGGCGCGAAAGGTGCTGGCGGGCGTGGGACGCCGGCTCGGAGTGGGATTGACGGGGATTGTGAACGCTCTCGACCCGGGGGTGGTGGTGATCGGCGGCGGGGCCGTCGCCGCGGGCGACCTGCTGCTCGATCCGGCCCGTGCCGTGCTCGCCGAACGAGCGCTGCCCCCCGGGCACGAGCCGCCGCCGCTGCGGATCGCGCAGTTCGGCGACGAGTCAGGGATGCTCGGCGCGGCGGTCCTCGCGATGGAAGGAGGCACGTGGTGAGCCTGGTCGTCTGCCCGACGCCGATCGGGAACCTTGAGGACGTGACCCTGCGGGTGCTCTCGGCGCTGCGCGACGCCGACGTCGTCGCGTGCGAGGACACCCGCCGGACCAAGACTTTGCTCGACCGCTACGGCGTCAGCGCGAAGCTCGTGAGCTATCACGAGCACAACGAGGAGCAGCGCGCCGCCGAGCTCGTGGAGCGGATGCGCGAGGGCGCGCGGGTCGCTCTCGTCTCGGACGCCGGAATGCCGCTTGTGTCCGACCCCGGCTACGTGCTCGTGCGCGCCTGCGTGACCGCCGGGCTGCCCGTCGAGGTGCTCCCGGGACCGTCTGCCGCGATCGCCGCGCTGGTGGCCTCCGCGCTGCCCGCCGACCGCTGGCGCTTCGTCGGCTTCCTGCCGCGCAAGCGGGGGGAGCTCACTGAGGTGCTCACCGCCTCCGGCGGCACGCTCGTGGCGTTCGAGTCGCCACGGCGCGTCCCGGCGACGCTCGCGGTGCTCGCCGAGATCGACGCCGAGCGCCCCGTGGCGATCTGCAGGGAGCTCACCAAGGTCCACGAGGAGGTCGTCCGCGGGCCCGCGCGTGAGCTCGCCGAGCGCTATGCCGAGGCGCCCCCGAAGGGGGAGGTCGTGCTCGTGATCGGCGCGCCCGGTCCCGTGGAGGAGGGGGAGGGCCCGCCGCTCGGCCTCGAGCAGGTGCGGCGGCTCGTGGAGGCCGGGGCGAAGCCGCGCGTGGCCGCCCAGGTGGTGGCGCAGCTGACCGGCGGTAGCGCCAACCGGCTGTACGCGGCGCTCACGGAGTGATACCGAAGCGCTCCAAGCGCCACTGAACGCGCAACGCGAGTAACGACTCGCCCAAGGCATGCCCAAGCGGCGCGCGCCGGAGCCTACGGTCGCGCCATGGCCGGGATCGCCCACGTCCTCCACGCCGTCGCAGCTCTCACGATCGCCGTGTCGGCAGCAGTGCCGCCGGCGTCCGCTGCGGCCTCCGGTTGGACCTGGCCCGTCCGCGGCGAGGTGCTGACCGACTACCGCAACGGCGGCGATCCGTATGCAGGCGGTCAGCACCGTGGCATCGACATCGCCGCGGCAGTCGGAGAGCCGGTCACCGCGGCCGCGGGCGGCACAGTCCGCTTCGCCGGGGTGGCCGGCTCCTCCGGCCTCACCGTCTCGCTGCGCACCTCGGACGGCCTCCTCGACACGTCCTACCTCCACCTCGCGAGCGTCGAGGTGCGCGAGGGCGAGCGGGTCGCCAGCGGCGAGA
This sequence comes from uncultured Solirubrobacterales bacterium, assembly GCA_963715445.1. GTDB lineage: Bacteria > Actinomycetota > Thermoleophilia > Solirubrobacterales > Thermoleophilaceae > JAAYBF01. The sequence goes on along the minus strand of OY970240.1, from coordinate 869,915 downwards.
GGATCGGGGCCGTCGGCACGAGCGGGGAGCGCTCGTCGGCCGCGCCACATCTCCACTTCGGCGTGCGCGAGGCCGGCTCGAGGCACTCGTACAGGGATCCGCGCGAGCTGCTGCCGGCGCCTCCCGCGCCGGGTGAGCGCCCGCGGGGCGTTCCCGTGCCGGTGCGCTCGCCGGTGCCGGTCGTTCCGCTGCCGCGCCCGGAGCCTGTTGGCGAGCGCTCGCCCGTGCCCGCCCGCCGACCCGTTCTCGGCCGGGCGCCTGCGCCGGTCAGGGCGCCCTCGCCCGTGTTCGAACTGGGTTCCCGCCTCGCGCCCCAACCGCGCAAGGGGCTCGATCCGGGCTGGGCGCTCGCGTGCGCCTTCGGCCTGCTCGCGGCGGCTGCCCTCGTGGGCGGCGCTCGCCGCTCCTCTCCCGACCGCGCCCGATCCGACGGACGGGCGGTCGCCCGGCTGCTGCCGCTGCTCGCCCGGCGCTGAGCGCAGCGCCAGTAGCATCGGCCTCCGTGCCGTACTACGTCACCACTCCCATCTACTACGTCAACGGCGAGCCCCACCTGGGCCACGTCTACACGACGGTCGCCGCCGACGTGCTCGCTCGCCACATGCGTCAGCGCGGCGAGGACGTCTTCTTCCTGACGGGGACCGACGAGCACGGCGAGCCGGTGGCGCAGGCGGCCGAGCGCGAGGGGGTCGCTCCACGCGAGCTGGCCGAGCGCAACGCGGAGCGCTTCAAGGAGGTCGCGCGCCGCGTCAACGCGACCAACGACTTCTTCATCCGCACCAGCGACCCGGAGCACGAGGCAGTCGTCGCGGAGATCGCGACGCGGCTGAAGGAGAGCGGCCACGTCTACCAGGGCCTCTACGAGGGCTGGTACTGCCCGCGCTGCGCCGACTTCAAGACCGAGAACGAGATCCTCGAGGGCAACAGGTGCCCGATCCACCTGATCGACCTCGACCGCGAGCAGGAGGAGAACTGGTTCTTCCGCCTCTCCGCCTTCCAGGAGCCGCTCGAGAAGCTCTATGCCGAGCGACCCGAGTGGGTGCTGCCGCGCAACCGTTACAACGAGGCGCTCTCGTTCATCCAGGGCGGGCTCAACGACCTCTCGCTGAGTCGCCATGGCCTGACCTGGGGCGTGCCGGTGCCGTGGGACCCCGAGCAGACGATCTACGTCTGGATCGACGCGCTGCTCAACTACTGCTCGGCGCTGCGCTACGCGCATCCCGGCGAGGACCTGACCGAGCGCTTCTGGCCGCCGACCGTCCACCTGATCGCCAAGGACATCCTCAAGTTCCACGCGGTCATCTGGCCGGCGCTGCTGATGGCGGCAGAGCTCGAGCAGCCGCGCACGCTGTTCATCCACGGCTACCTGCTGATGGACGACCACAAGATGTCGAAGTCGCTCGGCAACGTGCTCGACCCGTTCGAGGTGATGGACGTCTACGGCACCGACGCGCTGCGCTACTACCTGCTGCGCGAGGTCGGCTTCGGCCAGGACGGCTCGATATCGCCCGAGGGGTTCGAGACGCGCTACGTCTCCGAGCTCGCCAACGACTACGGCAATCTCGCCAGCCGCACGCTCGCGATGATCGGCAAGTACCGCGACGGGGTGGTGCCGAACGCCGATCCCGCTCCGGAGATCGCGATGCAGTTCGACGGCCTCGCGGCGACGGTGCTCCGGCGGATCGACAGCGTCGAGGTCAGCGCGGCGCTCGAGGACGTCTGGGAGCGGGTGCGCGCGCTCAACCGCTACGTCACCGAGAGCGAGCCGTGGCAGCTGGCCAAGGACGATGGCGCGGCGGTCGAGCTCGACGTCGTGCTCTACACGCTCGCCGAGGGCCTGCGCGTCGTCTCGGTGCTGCTGCACCCGTGGATGCCGGAATCGGCCGAGCGGCTGCTCGCCGCCCTGGGCCGCGAGGATCTCTCGCTCGACACCGCCGAGCTGGGCGCGGTCGGCGGCGGAGCGACGCTCGGCGAGCTCGGCCAGCTCTTCCCGCGCGTGGAGCCCAAGGCCGAGACCCCGGCGTAGAGGCTGCTGCGTGATCGACACCCACTGCCACCTCGATTCCTGCAAGGCGCCCGACGCCGAGCTCGTGAAGCATGCGCGCACGCTCGGCGTGACGCGGATGGCGACCGTGGGGATGGACCCGCAGACCAACCAGCGCGCGCTGGAGGCGGCGGCCTCCCTCGAAGGGGTCTCCGCGATCGTCGGCCGCCACCCCAACAGCACGACTGGCTGGCGCGACGAGGACATCGAGGAGATCGAGCGCGCGGCCGCCCAGCCGGGCGTCGTCGCGATCGGCGAGACGGGGCTCGACTACTTCCGCGACCGCGCCCCGCGCGAGGATCAGCGGCGCGCGTTCGAGGCGCAGCTCGCCCTCGCGCGGCGGGTCGGGATGCCGGTGGTGATCCACACGCGCGAGGCGGCCGACGACACGTTCGCGGTGCTCGCCGAGCACGCCGAGGGCCTCACCGTGATCCTCCACTGCTTCCTGGTGCCCGACCGCCTCGAGGAGGCCGTCGCGCGCGGCTACATCTGCTCGTTCGCCGGGAACGTGACCTACCGCGGCTCGGAGGCGCTCCAGGAAGCGGCCCGGCAGGTGCCCGACGACCTCCTGCTGGTGGAGACGGACTCCCCCTACCTCACTCCGGAGCCGGTGCGCGGAACTCCCAACGAGCCCGCCAACGTGACGCACACCGCGGAGCTGGTCGCCGAGCTGAGGGGCGTGTCCTACGCCGAGCTCGAGGCGCTGGTGGAGCGCAACGCGGCACGCGTCTTCGGCTGGTGAGCGAGCCCGCCGCCGGGCTTCCGCGCCAGGCGAGCCTCAACCGCCTCCGGCGCTTCGACATCCGCCCGAACCGCGAGCTGGGCCAGAACTTCCTCATCGACGACAACTTCCTGCGCCTGATCGGCGACGCCGCCGAGCTCGATCCGGGCGACGTGGTGCTCGAGGTGGGAGGGGGCCTCGGCGTGCTCTCCGAGCACCTCGCTCCGCGTGTCGGGCACCTCCACGTGGTGGAGGTGGACCGCTCGCTGGAGGCGCCCCTGCGCGAGGCGCTCGAGCCGCACGCCAACACGACGCTCCACCTCGCCGACGCCGTCGCGCTCGATCTCCAGGCGCTCGACCCCTCTCCGACCAAGGTCGTCGCCAACCTGCCCTACGGCGTCGCCGCGACGGTGACGCTGAAGACCGTCGCCGAGCTGCCCGGAGTGGAGCTGTGGGTCGCGATGGTGCAGCGCGAGGTCGGCGAGCGCTTCGCCGCGAAGCCGGGCAGCAAGGTCTACGGCGCCACCTCGGTGCTCGCCCAGCTCGCGTGCGAGGTGCGCGTCCTGCGGCGCGTGCCGCGCACCGTCTTCCATCCCGAGCCGAACGTCGAGTCGGCGCTCGTGCTGCTGCGGCGCCACGGGCCGTCGCCTCCGGGCTCGGTGGTGGCGCTCGTGCACGCGGCCTTCGCGCACCGGCGCAAGGCGCTCGCCGGCTCGCTGGCACTCGACCCCGGGGCACCGGAGGGCGTGCGCGACCGGGCTCGGGAGGCGCTCGTGGAGATCGGCCAGCCGGCCGACGCTCGCGCGGAGAGGCTGGCCCCCGCCGACTTCGCCAGGCTCGCCGACGCGATCGGCCACGAGCGGCTCGATCTCCTGAAGGCGCGGCGGTCGTGATCGCCGAGCGCGCCTACGCGAAGGTGAACCTCGTGCTGCGGGTGGGAGCTCCCCGGCCCGACGGGCTCCATCCGATCTGCTCGCTGTTCGCCTCGCTCGACCTCGCCGACGAGGTGCTGGTCGCACCCGCCGAGCGCGACGAGGTCGTCTGCGCCGGGGTGGAGGGGGACAACCTGGCCACGGCGGCGCTCAGCGCCTTCCGGGAGGCGGCGGCGGATGCGGAGCTGCCTCCGCTGCGTGTGGACATCCGCAAGCGGATCCCGGTGGCCGCCGGGCTGGCGGGCGGCAGCGCCGACGCCGCGGCCGTTCTGCGCGCGGCGAACGAGATCGCGGGCTCGCCGCTGACGGCGGACGGCCTGCGCGGCGTCGCGGCGCGCCTCGGATCCGACGTGCCGAGCCAGGTCGCCCCCCGTCACGCGCTCGTCACAGGCGTCGGCGAGGTGGTGGAACCGGTAGACCTTCCCGAGATGACGCTCCTGTTGGCGCCTCGATCCGAAGGCCTCTCGACGGCTGCGGTGTACGCCGAGCTCGACAGGATCGGCGGGCACGCCGAGGCGCTCGACCCGGCTCCGCTGCGCCGGCTTGCCGCAGGCTCGGCCGAGAGCGTTGCCGCAGGCCTAACGAACGACCTCGAGCGCGCCGCGCTGTCCCTGCGGCCCGAGCTGGGGGAGTCGATCGATGAGCTGCTCGCCGCCGGCGCCCTGGGCGCGCGGGTCACGGGCTCGGGGCCGACGACGTTCGGCGTCTTCGCCACGCGGGAGCTCGCCGAGCGCGCCGCGGAGCGGATGCCGCCGGGGGCGATCGTGGCGGAGGCCCGCCGATGAGGCTGGTGCGTGAGCACAGGGGGCTCGTGGCCCTCGCGATCGCCGGGCTCGTCGTGGCGCTCCTCTACGCGACCGGCGCGATGCCCGACTTCCCGGACGTCGAGAAGCTGATCGAGGACATCGCCCACGCCCTCGGCGCGTGGACCTACCTGCTCGTCGGCGTGCTCGCCTTCCTCGAGACGGGGGCGTTCGTGGGCCTCGTCGCTCCGGGGGAGAGCGTGGTGATCGTCGGCGGGGTGATCGCAGGGCAGGGAGAGATCAGCCTGATCGTCCTGATCGGCATCGTCTGGACGGCGGCGATCCTCGGCGACACGACCAGCTTCTTCATCGGCCGCCGCCTCGGCCGCGGCTTCATCCTGCGGCACGGCCCGAAGGTCAAGATCGACGAGGGGCGGCTCGAGCAGGTCGAGTCCTACTTCGAGCGCCACGGCGGCAAGACGATCCTGATCGGCCGCTTCATCGGCCTGGTGCGAGCGCTCGCGCCGTTCGTCGCCGGCTCGTCGGGCCTTGCGTACCGGCGCTTCATCCCGTTCAGCGTCATCGGCTGCGGCCTCTGGGCCACGATCTTCTGCGTCCTCGGCTACGTCTTCTACGAGTCGTTCGACAAGGTCGCCAACGTCGCCGGCAAGGCGACCTTCGGATTCGGCGTCACCGTCGTGACGATCGCGGGCGGCGTGTACCTGTACCGCCGGCTGCGTCATCCCGAGGAGCGGCAGAGGCTGGTCGCCTGGATGGAACGGCGCCCGCTGCTGCGGCCGCTCTTGAGGGCTCTGCGGCCGATCAAGCGCCACGTCCTCGACCCGTTCTGGCGGGTCGTGGGGCCGCAGCTGCGCTTCCTCGGCGACCGGATCACGCCCGGCGGCCTGGGCCTCGAGCTGACCACGACGCTCGCCGTGTCCGGCGTCGGCTTCTACGTCTTCGCCGTCTACGCGGTCACGCTCTCCGGCGACGTCTCCACGACTCCCGCCGACCGTGAGCTGCTCGAGCTCGCCGATCGGCTGAACATCCACGAGACGCTCACCGACATCGCGAAGGTGGTCACCGATTTCGGAGCTTTCCCAACGGTTGCGGCGCTCGCCCTGGGGGTCTCGATCCTCCTGGCCGCGCGGCGAAACTGGATCGAGCTCGCATCGTTCGTCCTCGGCGCGGTGACGATCTACCTCTGCGTCCAGCTCACCAAAAGCGGGATCGACCGCCCGCGCCCGTCCGGGCCGCTCGTCCCGGCCGAGGGCGCCAGCTTCCCGAGCGGCCACGCCGCCTACTCGACCGTCTGGGTCGCGGCCGCCGTCGTGGTGGCCCGCGTCGTGCCGGGCATTGCCAGCCGGACGGCGCTGGTCGGCGGCGCGCTGGTCCTCGCCGCGGCGATCGGCCTTTCCCGCATCTACCTGCGCGTCCACTACTGGTCCGACGTCGCCGGCGGCTGGGGTCTCGGCGCCGGTGTCTTCGGGGCCTGCGCGGTGGTCGGGCTGATCGTCGCTTACGTCAGGCAGAATGACTCTGAGCCGGATCCCGATCGGCCCATCGCCGATCAGGCCGACGCCGACCGCGCACGATGAGCTTCGACCTCACAACCACCGAGCTGGCCATCGCCCTCGCCGCCGCCCTCGTCGGCGCCGGCTACATCGCGTTCATCCTCATCCCGGCCGTGCTCGCCTACGGGCGCGTCTGGGAGAAGCTCGCCGCCGCCTTCCTCACCCTCTTCATCCTCCTCACGCTGGTCGGCGCCGGAGGGGCTTTGGGGTTTGCCGTGGTCTGGTCATACGACCAGTACTGGGCCTGACAGGACGGCGATAGGCGTCGCCTGGCGGTGTCATCGGCGGCCTCACGTACGTCCGTACGCGTCGGCCACCTCTTCCTTGCCAGTCTCGCCTCTCCCCGCCCTGATGGGCCCGCGATAACCGTCGCACTCGCCAGCCCGTGCGTTGATGGCCGGCTTGCCGCGGACTGTCCTGTGGGCATTGGCGCCTAGGATTTGGGGGTGGACGCAGCTGAGAAGAGCACCGCAGGGGTTGCGCGCAGCGCATTCCTGGCCGGCTTCGAGGAGGTCTCGGAGGCGGTTGAGTCGGGCGCCGGCCTGCCGGCCGTGGCGCGGGCCGCGGCAAGCGCGCTCGATGCGAGCGTCGTGGTGATCGACTCCTCGAGCAACGTCCTGGCGGTTGCGTGCCAGTCCCCCGAGGACGAGCGCGCGGTGCTCGCCGGGGAGCAGGGCAGCGAGGCCGTGGACCTGCGCGTGGCGGACGACGTGGTCGGTCAGCTGCGCCTGCGCGCCCGCTCGGACACGCCTCCCGAGGCTGCGCTGCTGCGCATGGTCACGACCCTGATCGGGCTCGAGCTGGACCGGACGCGCGCCCCCGGGCGGGCAGCCGAGGCCGCTGTCGGTGACTTCCTCTCGGACGTGCTGTCCCGGACCCTCACCGATCGCGAGAACATCCTCGCGCGCGGCGAGGAGCTCGGGTGCGACCTGCGCGAGGGCGCGTCAGTGATCGTCGTGCGCGCCCGCCCGCAGCAGCCGGAGGAGGGGGATTGGCGCGCCCGCGTTCTCACGCTCGCCGAGCGCGGGGCGCGCGCTGTTGAGCGCACCACTCTCGCCGCCGCGATCGAGCTCGGCGGCCCGAGGGGCACCATCCACGCCGAAGGTCGCTCCACGCGGCCCGATCGAGAGTTCGTGATCCTCGTGCCCGGCGCGGGGCCCGAGCCCGGCTCCAGGGTGGCCGCAGCGGTGCGCGGAGAGCTGGAGGCGGGCCTGACCGGCTACCACCTGACGATCGCGCTCAGCCGGCCCACGGGAGACCCCGCCGATCTACAGCGCGCCGGCGCGGAGGCACTGCTCGCCGCCAACGTCGCCACCGCCCGCGGGGACACGCTCCTCTCCTTCGAGGAGACCGGCGCCTACCGGCTGCTCCTGCCCGCCATGAGCGAGGACCCGACGGAGCTGGAGCGTTTCCAGCAGGAGACCGTCGCGCCGCTGGTGGCGTACGACGCCCAGTACGAGACCGAGTTGGTGCGCACGCTCGAGACCTTCCTTGACGCCGACGGCAGCGTCGCCAAGACGGCCGAGCGCCTCTTCACGCACCGCCACACGATCCGCTACCGCCTCGACCGCGTGCGTGAGCTCAGCGGCTTCGACGTCAGCTCCACGGACGGGCGCGAGCGACTGAGCCTCGGCCTCAAGGCGATGCGCGTGCTCGGCATCGCTCCGCCCGGCGGTCCCGCTCAAGAGGCCGGCACGGGCGCCGGCCGCGTGCCGCGCGAGCAGCGCTAGCCGCCCCCGCCGTCCCGTCGCGCGGCGGGTCGCCGCTGATACCTTCGGAACCCGCCATTGGGGAGTGGGGTAGCTGGCAGCCCGGCAGGTTTTGGTCCTGCAAGCTCAGGTTCGAGTCCTGGCTCCCCAGTCAGTTCCATCCGTGCTCTATGCGAACATGTGTTCGCTATGGGTAGGGGGCCTCGTTACTCGAGAAGCGATGCTCAGCGAGCTATCGCGCAGTCGCACTCATGGGCTGAGGCGCTCCGCCGTCTAGGGATGTGTCCCTCGGGTGGCAGTCACTCGATACTGAGGAAGTACGTTGGCGAGTGGGGGATATCGACGGCGCACTTCGATGCCAGCCACGGCAAGCGCCGTTACAACCTAGTGCGGAGGACGCCGCTCGAGGAGATCCTCGTTGAGGGTTCGAGCTTCAGCAGAGGCACTCTCAAGAAACGGCTCTACGACCATGGGCTCAAGGAGCGCAAGTGTGAGCTCTGCGGCCAGACGGAGATGTGGCGTGGGGAGCGGATGTCGTTGATCCTCGATCACATCAACGGCGTCAGGAACGACCACCGAATCGAGAACCTCCGCATCGTCTGCCCGAATTGCGCAGCGACGTTCAGCACGCATTGCGGGCGCAACGTGCCCCGAGAGCGATCGTGTGTGCACTGCCGGCATGCCTTCACGCCTAGCGAAGGAGCCCAGCGCTTCTGCTCCGTCGCCTGCGCGAACAGAGAGCACGGCTTCGGAGTCGGCCGTCCCGAGAATCGCAAGGTCGAGCGACCTCCTTTCGAGCAGCTGACTGCAGAGCTCGAGCAGATGAGCTTCTGCGCCGTAGGCCGAAAGTACGGTGTGTCTGACAACGCCGTCAGGAAGTGGCTCCTGTGGTACGAACGTCAGAGCGAGCGGGAACAAGTCGAAGCCGCATAGGAGGAGATCGGGATGCTCGACCACGTTGGACTTGAGGTGTCGGACTACGAGGCCAGCAAGGCGTTCTACTCCGAGGCGCTGGCGCCGCTGGGTATCTCGCAGCTGATGGAGATCGAGGGGATGGGCGCGGGGTTCGGGGACGATCGCAAGCCCTACTTCTGGGTCTACGCCCGCGGGCCGGTCGGGACGGGCACCCACGTCGCGTTCGCCGTGCCCTCGCGCGACCTGGTCGATGCCTTCCACGAGGCCGCCCTAGCGGCCGGCGGGCGCGACAACGGCGGGCCGGGGCCGCGGCCCTACCACGAGCACTACTACGGCGCCTTCGTGCTCGATCCCGACGGGAACAACGTCGAGGCGGTCTGCCACCGCCCCGCCTGATCGGGCTGGGAGGGCCACCAGGTCAGAGCCGGGACCGGCGCGGCGCTACGCTCCCGGCCTCATGGCCGAGCAGCTCACCGTCCTCGTAATGGCTGCGGGAAAGGGCACCCGCATGCACTCGTCGTTGCCCAAGGTGCTGCACCCCGTCTGCGGCAAGCCGATGGTCCACTGGGTCGTGGATGCCGCGCGTGCCGCCGGGGCGGCCGCGGTCGTGTGCGTCACCCGCCCAGGCGACGGCGTGGCCGAAGGTCTCCCGGAGGGCGTCGCCCTGGTCGAACAGGCCACCGGCGAGGGCACGGGCGCCGCGGTCCTCGCGGCGCGCGATGCGGTACCTGCCGGCGCCACGGTCGTGGTGCTCTCGGGCGATCACCCGCTCGTGTCCAGCGAGCTGATCGAGGAGCTCGTGGCGGCCCATCGGAACGAGTCCGCGGCGGCAACGCTGCTCACCACCGAGGGGCTCGACCCGGCCGGCTACGGCCGCATCGTCCGCGGGCCGGACGGCTCGTTCGAGCGGATCGTGGAGACGAAGGAGACCGACGGCGTCAGCGCCGAGGAGCTCCAGATCCGCGAGGTCAACATGGGCACCTACGCCTTCCAGGCCGACGACCTCTTCGCGGCGCTCGCCGAGGTCGGCACCGAGCGCGGCGAGATCTACCTCACCGCCGTCCTCCCGCTCCTGCGCGAGCACGGCGGCCGCGTGGTTCCGCTCCTGACCGATGACCTCCTGGGTGCGACCGGCGCGAACACCAGAATCGACTTGATGGATCTGGAGCGCGATGCTCAGCGCCTGATCCTCGAGCGCCATGCGCTCGCGGGGGTGACCTTCCAGGCGCCCGACTCGGTGCGGGTCGAGGTGGGCGTCGAGATCGGCCCCGACACCACGATCGGGCCGGGCGTGACGCTGCGCGGCGTCACGCGGATCGGCGCGGGCTGCGAGATCGGCCCGCAGACCACGATCACGGACTCGGTGCTCGCCGACGGCGTCCGCTGCATCCACTCCTTCCTCGTGGAGGCGCGCGTGGAGGCCGGCGCGCAGATCGGGCCGTTCTCCTACCTGAGGCCGGATGCCCACATCGGCGAGGGCGCGAAGATCGGCACCTTCGTCGAGGTCAAGAACTCGGAGATCGGGGCAGGGGCGAAGGTGCCGCACCTCTCCTACCTCGGCGACGCGGACGTCGGCGACGGCGCCAATGTCGCCGCCGGCAACATCACCGCCAACTACGACGGCTTCGCCAAGCACCGCACGAAGATCGGCGCGGGCGCCAGGACCGGGGTCAACACCTCGTTCGTCGCGCCCGTGACCGTCGGCGACGGCGCGTATATTGGGGCCGGGTCGGTGATCTCCGAGGACGTTCCACCGGGTGCGCTCGGAATCTCCCGACCGGAGCAGAAGAACGTGGACGGCTACACGGAGCGGATCGAGAAAGAGCGGGAATGAGCGCCATCGCCACCGATACCGAGCTGACCGCCGGGACCTTCATCCCGGCCAGCTACGACAAGCGGCTGATGGTCGCCGCGGGCCGCGCCACCCGGGCGCTCGGCGGCAAGATCGCCAGCAACCTCGGCGTGGACATCGCCGACGCGGGCCTCAAGACGTTCTCCGATGGCGAGGTCTACTGCCGCTACGCGGACTCGATCCGCGGCGCCGACCTCTTCATCGTCGCCTCGATCGCGGGCAACGAGGAGGAGGAGATGACCGTCAACGACTCCCTCATGGAGCTGATGGTCATGGTCCACGCCGCCAAGCACGCCTCCGCGCACAGGATCATCGCCGTGACGCCCTGGTACGGGTACTCGCGCCAGGACAAGAAGTCGGCCCCGCGCGAACCGATCTCCGCCCGGCTCGTCGCCGAGGTGCTCGAGACGGCCGGCATCGACCGGCTCGTGACGATGGACCTCCACGCGGGCCAGATGCAGGGCTTCTTCTCCAAGCCGGTCGACCACATGACCGCGATGCCGATCCTGACCCAGTTCGTGGCCGACCAGCTGGCCGGCGAGGACCTCGTGATCATCGCCCCGGACGCCGGCCGCGTGAAGCTCGTGCGCAAGTTCGCCCAGAAGGTCGGCGCGCCCTACGCGCTGCTCGAGAAGGAGCGGCCGGCCCACCAGGTGGCCGAGATCGGCTACGTGATCGGCGACGTCAAGGGCAAGGTCGCCGTGATCGTGGACGACATCATCGACACCGGCGGAACGCTCAGCGCGGCCGCCCAGACGGTGCTCGACGAGGGCGCCTCGAAGGTCTACGCGGTCGCCACCCACGGCGTCTTCTCCGGCAAGGCCTATGAGACGCTCGAGGCCTCGCCGCTCGCCGGAATCGTCGTGACCGACACGGTCCCGCTGCGCGCCGGCGCGCCCGACCGGATCCAGGTTCTCACGAGCGCCGACATCCTCACGGACTCGATCCGGCGGATCTTCACCGACGACTCGGTGTCCGAGATATTCGCCGGCGAGAACCAGCTGTTCTAGACGTCGGCTTCGGGTTAGGCTCCACCGCGTGTACGACTTCCTCCTCACGATCCACGTCCTGGCCGCCGTCATCTGGGTGGGCGGTGGAACGGCGATGCACATCCTCGGCCGGCGGGTTCTCAAGCGCGGGGACAGCAAGGAGATCTACAAGTTCTCCGAAGAGGTCAACCTCATCGGCATGCGCCTCTACGCGCCGACGTCGCTGATCCTCCTGATCGCCGGCATCCTGCTGGTCAACGAGGCCCACTACGAGTTCTCCCAGCTGTGGATCAACCTCGCCTTCATCGGCTGGGGCATCAGCTTCATCGTCGGCGTCGGCTACTACGGCCCGCAGGACAAGAAGCTGCAGAAGCTGGTCACCGAGAAGGGGCCCGACGATCCCGGCGTGCTGACCAACGTCCGCCAGGCCCTGATGGTCAACCAGTTCGAGCTGCTCATCCTGTTTCTCGTCGTCGTCGTCATGACGACGAAACCTGGTCTGTAGCCGGACGCGCCCGGCTCCGCCCAGGCGAGATCGATCAGGCGCCGCCGGAGCGGCCGCGGGCGCTGAACTTGCGGACGCGGCGCTCGCCACGAGACTCGAAGTAGGCCCACTCCTCGTGGCCGAGCTCGGTGGCGGGCTCCTCGGCGAACCACCACTCGCGGCCGATGCGGTGCCAGTTGCGTGTTGCCTCCAGCTGCCCGAGCACCGCCAGCACGCCCACCTCCATCCGCCGCCCCATCAGCTCGTTCGCCGGCACGTTCTCGCGCCGCATGAGGTCGAAGAACTCCGAGCGGGGGTCGGAGACGGCGGTGATCGCCTCCATCACGCGCTGTGAGTCGATCGTCACGTCGCGGTCCTCCATGTACCAGCCGCCCACGGTGAGCACGTGTGCCATCAGCCGCTCGGCGTCCACCTTCTTCGGGTTGTTGAGGAAGCCGAGGTCGTGCAGGGCCACGCGCAGCCGCTCCGGATCGCGCGCGGAGGCGGCGTCGATCGCGGCGATCTCGAGCGCCACCTGCTCGCCGTCGAGCTGCTTGGTCATGCCGAAGTCGAGGAACGCGACCTTGCCGTCCTCCATCAGCAGGTAGTTGCCGGGATGGGCGTCCGCGTTGAAGTGCCGGAGGTGGTAGATCGAGCCGAAGCAGAAGCGGTAGACGATCTCGGCGAAGCGGTCGCGCTCGGCCTGTGGGCGCTCCTTCACCGCGTCGAAGCCGACGCCCTCGACCCACTCGGTCACGAGCACCCGGCCGCGCGACAGGCGGGTGATCACGTCCGGCACGTAGATGAACGGGTGGCCGCGATAGCCGCGTGAGAAGGCGCGCTGGTTCTGCGCCTCGTACTCGTAGTCGAGCTCCTCGAGGACGCGCTCCTTGAGCTCGGCGGCGGCGGCCTTGGCGTCGAGCCCTGGGGCGATCGCCTTCGCCAAGCGCATCAGCATCCCGGCGTTCTGCATGTCCGCGCGCAGCGCCTCGGCCACGCCCGGGTACTGGATCTTCACCGCGACCAGGCGGCCGTCGGGAAGGGTGGCGCGGTGGACCTGGCCGATCGAAGCGGCCGCGGCGGCTTCGTGCTCGAAGTCCTCGAAGAGCTCCTCGACCGGGTCCTCCCACTCCTCCTCGAGCACGCCCTTGACTTTGCTCCAGGGCATCGCGGGCGCCGAGGACCGGAGGTTCGAGAGCTTGTCCTGGTAGAGGTCGCGGTACTCCTCGGGGAGGAAGTCCGTGTCGATGAAGGAGGCGAGCTGGCCGATCTTCATCGCCGCTCCCTTCATCGTCCCGAGCGTGTCCACCATCCGCTCGGCCGCCTCCAGGTGGCGCCGGTCGAGGTGGCTGGCCGCCTCCTCCTTCGAGCGCGCCAGGTTCGCCGCGCGGGTCCCCGCGTAGCGCGCTCCCTGACCGCCGATCGCCGAGCCCACCTGAGCCGTTCGGCGCACTCTTCCCGTCGGAATCGAGCGGTCGTCCTTGGCCATCGCATGGAGCCTAGTGCCGGCGATGTCCGCGCCCCGCTAGACTGGCCGGCCGTCATGGCTTCCCGTCTCTCACTCAAGGTTGAAATGCGCTCCGAGCGCGGATCTCGCGCCGCCCGGCGCCTACGTCGCTCGGGCTTCGTGCCCGGCGTCCTCTACGGCGGCTCGCACGAGGAGCCCGTGGCCTTCAAGGTCGGTGAGCGCGAGCTGCGCCGCATCCTCGTTGACGGCTCCGCGCTGTTCGACGTTCAGATCGGCGACGAGAAGACCGTGCCGGTGATCCTCAAGGAGCGTCAGCTCCACCCGGTGCGCGAGGACGTCACCCATCTCGACCTGCTCGAGGTGAACCTGCGCGAGAAGATCCATGCCCGCGTGGCCGTGGAGCTCGAGGGCGTCGAGGACGTTCCCGGTGTCAAGGAGGGCGGTGTGCTCGATCACATCACCCGCGAGCTGGACATCGAGGCGCTGCCGACGGACATCCCCGAGAGGATCGTGGTGGACGTCTCCGGCCTCGAGATCGGCGCGAACCTGACGCTCGCCGACGTCACGATCCCCGAGGGCGCGACGCTGCTCCAGGAGAACCTCGAGGAGATCACGATCGCCACCGTCGTACCGCCGACCAAGGTCGAGGAGCCGGAGATCGAGGCGGAGACCGAGGTCGTGGGCGAGGCCCCGGCCGAGGGTGAGGCCGACGGCGAGTCGTCTTCCGACTCGGGCGAGGGCGAGTAGCGCCACCCGATGGGCCTGTTCCGCCGCCGCGAGGGCGACGGGGGCAGGGTTGACTGGCTGATCGTCGGCCTTGGCAACCCGGGCGACAAGTACGCCCGCACCCGTCACAACGTGGGCTTCGAGGTGGCGGCCAGAGCCATCGAGCGCTGGGGGCTCCCGCGCCCGAAGAAGAAGTACGGCGGCCTCTACACCGACGGGCGCACCGGCCCCGGCGGTCCGAGGGTCGCGATCCTGCTGCCCCAGACCTTCATGAACGACTCCGGCCGTGCAGCGAGCCCGGCTCGCGGCGCGCTGGGGATCCCGCTCGACCGGGTCGTCGCCGTGCACGACGAGATCGACCTGCCGTACGCGCGCATCGAGGCCCGCCTCGGCGGCGGCCTCGCGGGCCACAACGGCCTCAAGTCGCTCAAGCGCGAGCTCGGCGGACCCGATTTCCATCGCGTCCGCGTTGGGGTAGGGCGGCCCGACTCGACCGATCCGGAGGTCGTCTCCGCCTATGTGCTCGGCCGCTTCAGCGAGCCGGCGGACGAGGTGAGGGCTCTCGTGGACAGCGCCACCGACGAGCTCGAGCGGCTGATCGGCGCTCCCCCCTCCGCTCCCTAGAATCGGCGGGGAGCCGCGCGGCATGCCCGCGTGGCCGTTTCGCGTGCCATGTCGCTTCGCTCACTGCTCATCCATGCCCAGGCCGATCCAGCGGTCGCAGCGCTTGCCGAGGCGGCCGGCCGTGAGCCCCAGCGCGCCTTCGTCTCCTCGAGCCTGCGTCCCTTCCTGCTGGCGGCGCTGCTCGACGCCCAGCCCGACCGCCCGGCCCTGGTGGTGGCCGGTGACGACCGCGCCGCGCGCGATCTCGCCGCCGACCTGAAGCAGTACCTGGCGCCGCGTCCGGTCCGGCTCTACCCGGCGCGCGGCGTGCGCTACGAGTCCCATCTCACGCCGCCGCCCCACCTCGTGGGTCTGCGCATAGCGGCGCTCGACGACCTGCTCGCCGACCCGCAGGAAGCCGGCGGGGACTCCGAGCGGGGCGCGGCGGTGGTCGTGGCGGGAGCGGTGGCCCTCGCCGAGAAGGTGCCCGACCGGGAGCTGCGCCCGCACGGCTTCGCGATCGAGAAGGGCGGCCTGCTCGATCTCGACGACACCGCCCTGGAGCTCGCCGCCTGCGGCTACGAGCGCGTCGAGCAGGTGGAGGAGCGCGGCCAGTTCGCGGTGCGCGGCGACATCCTCGACGTCTACCCCGCTACCGAGGAGCGCGCGGTGCGCTGCGAGCTGTTCGACATCGAGGTCGAGCGGCTCACCTTCTTCTCGACCTTCACCCAGCGCTCGCTCGAGGAGGTGGAGCGGGTGGAGATAGCGCCGGCCGCCGAGCTGGCGCCCGAGCACCGCGAGCTGGCGGAGATCGCCGCCGCCTCGGAGGAGGGCGAGCGGCCCGACGTGGCGGAGCTGCTTCCGGTCGATCGCTTCGGCGAGCTGCTCGACCTGCTCCCGGAGCAGGCGACGGTGGTGATCGCCGCCGAGGAGGAGCTGGCGCCGGCGCTGCGCGACTACTGGGACGACGTGACGACGAGCTTCCACGATCGCGATGCCGGCCACCTGTACGTGAGCCCCGAGCGCCTCGAGGCGACGCTCGACGAGCGCGCCTCGCTGCGCCTGTCGAGCATCTCGGGAGATCAGCCGCACACCTTCCGCGCCCAGGCCGCCCATACGGCCGCCCGCTCGCTGGAGGCCGCGGAGCCCGAGCTCGAGAAGCTGGTGCGCTCCGGCTACCGCACGCTGGTCGCCTGGCGGCGGCAGGGGGAGGCCGAGCGTGCCGCCTACAACCTCACTCGCCTGCGGGCCAACTTCCTGGACGGCGCCGCCCCCGGCCAGGATGAGCCCGGCCTGCTCTTCGCGGCCGCGAACCTGCGCGAGGGCTTCATAGCGCCCACCTTCAAGCTGGCGGTGATCCCCGACCACCGCCTGCTGCGCCAGCGCCGCGCCACGCCGCAGACCGGCCCCGGCAGCCGTGCCGGGGCGCTGAGCAGCTTCACCGAGCTGCGCGCCGGATCGCCGGTGGTGCACGAGGACCACGGCATCGCGCTGTTCACCGGCTTCGAGACGAAGACGGTCGGCGGTGTGACGCGGGACTACCTGCAGCTCGAGTACAAGGACGGCGACCGCGTCTTCGTGCCGTCGGACCAGCTCCACAAGATCGGCCGCTACTTCGGCGCCGACTCCGGCGACCCGCCGCTCTCGAAGCTCGGCGGCGCCGCCTGGGAGAAGATGAAGCTGCGCGCCCGCCGCGCGGCCGAGGCCCTCGCGGGCGAGCTGATCAACCTCTATGCCGAGCGCAAGCGGCGCGCGGGCTACGCCTTCCCCGCCGACGGCGAGTGGCAGCTCGAGTTCGAGGGCGCCTTCCCGTTCCGCGAGACGCCCGACCAGCTCCAGGCGATCGAGGCCGTCCGCGCCGACATGGAGGAGGCGCGCCCGATGGACCGCCTGATCTGCGGCGACGTGGGCTACGGCAAGACCGAGGTCGCGCTGCGGGCCGCCTTCAAGGCCGCCGCCGACTCGAAGCAGGTGATGTTCCTGGTGCCGACCACCGTCCTCGCCCAGCAGCACCACGGCACGTTCTCCGAGCGCCTGCGCGACTACCCGTTCCGCATCGAGCAGGTGTCGCGCTTCCGCTCCCAGAAGGAGGTCAACGCCGCGCTGAAGGACTTCGAGGCCGGCAAGGTGGACATCCTGATCGGCACCCACCGGCTGCTCTCGCGCGACGTTCGGCCGAAGGACCTCGGCCTGCTGATCGTGGACGAGGAGCAGCGCTTCGGCGTCAAGCAGAAGGAGCTGATGCGCCAGCTGCGGCTGCGCGTCGACGTGATCTCCCTGTCGGCCACGCCGATCCCCCGCACGCTGCAGATGTCGCTCGCCGGCCTGCGCGACATATCGGTGATCGAGACGCCCCCCGAGGGCCGCCGGCCGGTCAAGACCTACGTCGGCGAGTACGACGAGGATCTCGTCAAGCGCTCGATCGATCGCGAGGTGGCGCGCAAGGGGCAGGCCTTCTTCCTCCACAACCGCGTCGACTCGATCGAGGAGACCGCCGAGCGGGTCCGCGCGATGTGCCCGCAGGCGCGGGTGCTGGTGGCCCACGGCCAGATGGAGGAGGGCCAGCTGGAGAAGGTGATGCTCGCCTTCCTGCGCGGCGAGGCCGACGTGCTCGTCTGCACGACGATCGTCGAGTCGGGCCTCGACATCTCGAACGCGAACACGCTGATCGTCGAGCGCGCCGATGAGCTCGGGCTGGCCCAGCTCTACCAGATCAGAGGCCGCGTCGGGCGCTCCAAGGAGCGCGCCTACGCCTACCTGCTGTATCCCTCCGCGGCCGCCCTCACCGAAGACGCGGCCGCCCGCCTCTCGACCCTCTCCGACTACACAGAGCTCGGCTCCGGCTTCAAGATCGCCATGCGCGACCTCGAGATCCGCGGCGCCGGCAACCTGCTCGGCGACGACCAGTCGGGCCACGTGGCCGCGATCGGCTTCGAGCTGTACGTCTCGATGCTCGACGACGCCGTCGCCGCGCTTGCGGGAGATGCCTCGGAAGAGGCTCCCGAGCCGGTGCGCATCGATCTCCCGGTGGACGCCTTCGTGCCCGGCGACTACGTGCCGTACGAGGCGGCGAAGATCGAGGTGCATCGCCGCGTAGCCGGGGCGAAGGAGATCGCGGACCTGATCCTCCTGCGCGAGGAGCTCGAGGACCGCTTCGGGCCGGTGCCCGAGCCGCTCGACAACCTCATCAAGCTCCAGGACGCTCGCATCAAGCTCGGGCGTGCCGGAGCGCGCGCCGTGGGCTTCGCGGGCGGGAAGCTCGCCGTATCGCCGATCGAGCTGGACTCCTCGCAGGTCGCGATCCTGCGCGAGCGAGTCCCAGGCGCCGTGTACGAATCGGGGCGCAGCACCGTGCGCGTGCGCGTGCCCGACGAGGCCTCGGAGCGCTTCGCCGCTGTCGTGAAGGCGGCCGAGGCGGTTCTCGAGGCGAGCAGCCGGCCGCAGGCGGAGGTTGATGGCACGGGACCGGGGCCGCTCCGCTAGGATCGACCACCGTCCGGTGCGCTCGAGGGAGAGCGCCCGACCATTTTCCGATGACTTCACTTCGAACCAAAGCAGTCCGAGCAGTCGCGGGCGCCGCCATGGCGGGCCTCCTCGTGGTGGGGACAGCCGGCTGTGGAGACGATGTTCCGGATGGCGCCGTAGCCAAGGTCGGCGACACCGTCATCACCGAGAAGGACTTCAACCGCTACTACGTCACTACGGCGAAGGGCGCCGAGGCGCAGCTCGGCGCGGTGCCGGAGATGAGCGACCTGCCCAACTTCACCGCCTGCGTCACCGAGCGCAAGGCGCAGCAGCCCAAGGGCCAGGAGGCGGCGCCGGACCGCGAGCTGCGCAAGCAGTGCAAGGACGCCCACACGCAGGTCAAGGACCAGGTCATGACGTTCCTGGTCCAGTCCCAGTGGCTGGTGCAGGAGGCCGAGGAGCAGGACATCGAGGTGAGCGACTCCGAGATCGTCAAGACCTTCGAGGAGCAGAAGAAGCAGTCCTTCCCCAAGCCGAAGGACTACAAGAAGTTCCTGCGCGAGTCCGGCAGCAGCGAGTCGGACATCCTCTTCCAGATCAAGATGCAGAGCATCCAGCAGAAGCTGGCCGAGAAGGTCCAGAAGGACGAGAGCAGCGTCAGCGAGGACGACATCGAGGAGTACTACGAGGAGAACAAGGCGCTCTTCGTCTCCCAGCCGGAGCAGCGCGACCTCAACGTCGTCCTCACCAAGACCGAGGCGAAGGCCGAGGCCGCGAAGAAGGAGCTCGACGACGGCGCCAGCTTCAAGTCGGTCGCCAAGGAGTACTCGATCCACAAGGCTTCGAAGGCACAGGGCGGCAAGCTGCGCGGGACCACAGCCAGCGCGCTGGAGCCGACGCTCGGCGCCGCTGCTTTCCAGGCCGACGAGGGCAAGGTCGAGGGTCCGCTCAAGACTCAGTCCGGGTGGTACGTCTTCGAGGTGACCAAGATCACACCGCCGAGTCAGCGGCCCCTGGAAGAGGCCAAGCAGCAGATCCGCAGCCAGCTCGCCCAGGAGGGCGGCCAGGAGAAGCTCGAGGACTTCATCACCGAGTTCCAAGAGGACTTCACGGACAAGACGGTCTGCGCGGAGGGCTTCCTCGTCGCCACCTGCAGCAACGGCCCACGGGTCAAGACCGACACCGGGCCGGCCTCGGGCAGCGCGCCCGACGCGAAGCCGGCCGCCCCTGTGGTTCCCGGCGCCGCTCCGCAGGGCGCGCCGCAGCAGGCCGCGCCGCCGCAGCAAGCCGCACCCCAGCAGGCCGCGCCGCCGCAGCAGGCCCCGCAGCCCGCTCCGTAGTGACGGAGCGATCCGCCGGCCTCGCCGAGGCCCTCCAGCGGCTCGACGAGATAACCAAGCGGCTGCGCCTCGAATGTCCGTGGGATCGCGAGCAGGACGAGCGCTCGATCGTGCCGCACACCGTCGAAGAGGCCTACGAGCTCGCTGACGCCGCGCATGCCGGTGACGACGCGAAGCTGCTCGACGAGCTCGGCGACGTCCTCTTCCAGGTGATGTTCCTGTCGATGCTGCTCGAGGAGCGCGACGCCGGGTCGCTCGCGGCCGTGGCCGATCACTGTCGCGAGAAGCTGGTCCGTCGCCACCCGCACGTGTTCGGCGAGGTCGAGGCGGAGTCGGCGGCCGAGGTGCTCACCAACTGGGACCGCATCAAGCGGGATCAGGAAGGCGGCGGGCTGTTCGGGGATCTGCCGGATACGCTTCCCGCGACGCTGTACGCCAAGAAGGCCCAGAGGCGCGCCGGACGGGCGTCTCCGCCGCCCAGACCGCCCTCTGCGGCGATCGAGGCAGCGGAGCGGCTGGCGGCGGTCGAGGGGCGTGAAGAGATCTTCGAGGCGGCCGGTGCGCTCCTCTTCTCGGCCGTGGCCGAAGCGGTCGAGGCGGGAGCGGACCCGGAGCTCGCGCTGCGAGCGGCCGCGGACAGGTACATCAGAGAAGCCGAGGAGGCGCAGGAAAGCCAGTGAGCGAGATAACGAAGGTTCACGCCCGGCAGGTGCTCGACAGCCGCGGCAACCCCACCGTCGAGGTCGAAGTCGGGCTCTCCTCCGGCGCGACCGGTCGCGCCGCGGTTCCCTCGGGTGCCTCCACGGGCGAGTTCGAGGCCGTCGAACTGCGCGACGGCGGCGAGGCCTATCTCGGCAAGGGCGTCACGACCGCCGTCGCGAACGCGAACGGCGAGCTGGCGCAGGTCGTGCTCGGCCTGGACGCGGACGACCAGCAGGCGGTCGACCGCGCGATGATCGCCGCCGACGGCACGCCCAACAAGGCACGGCTCGGGGCCAATGCGATCCTCGGGATCTCGCTCGCGGTGGCCAAGGCCGCGGCGGCCGACGCCGGCGAGCCGCTCTGGCGTCATCTCGGCGGCTCCGATGCCACCACCCTGCCGGTGCCGATGATGAACGTCCTCAACGGCGGCGCGCACGCCGACAACAAAGTCGATTTCCAGGAGTTCATGGTCGTCCCGTGTGGGGCGCCGAGCTTCGCGGAGGGGCTGCGAACCGGCGCCGAGGTGTTCCACGCGCTGAAGAAGACGCTCCACGAGCGCGGGCTGAGCACCGCCGTCGGCGACGAGGGCGGCTTCGCGCCGGATCTCGACTCGAACGAGGCGGCGCTGCAGATGCTGATCGCCGGCATCGAGGCAGCCGGCTACACGCCCGGCGAGGACGTGGCGATCGCGCTCGACCCGGCGGCCAGCGAGATCTACGAGAACGGCGCCTACAACCTCGAGCACGAGGGCCGCGTGCTGTCCTCCGAGGAGCTCGCCGCCTACTGGGCCGAGATGGCGGGCCGCTACCCGATCCTCTCGATCGAGGACGGCATGGACGAGGAGGACTGGGACGGCTGGAAGTCCCTCACCGAGCGTCTCGGCGATCGCGTTCAGCTCGTAGGCGACGACCTCTTCGTGACCAACACCGAGCGGCTGAAGCGCGGCATCGACCTCGGCGTCGGCAACTCGATCCTGATCAAGGTCAACCAGATCGGCACCCTCACCGAGACGCTGGAGGCGATCGCGATGGCGCACGCCGCCGGCTACACCGCCGTCATGTCGCACCGCTCCGGGGAGACCGAGGACACGACGATCGCCGACCTCGCCGTGGCGACCGGCTGCGGTCAGATCAAGACCGGCGCCCCATCGCGCTCGGACCGCGTGGCGAAGTACAACCAGCTGCTGCGGATCGAGGAGGCTCTCGGCGCCCACGCCGAGTACCCCGGCCGCAAGGTCTTCCGCAGCTGACCGATCGTGGAGGAGGCGGTGGCTCGGCGTCGAAGGCCGCTTGGATGCCCGCCGCAGCCACTCCCCGCCGCCGCGCCTCCCATGCCAGGCGCCCCGGCGGGATCCGCTGGGACAGGCTCGGGCGCGTGGCTCTCTTGGGGCTGCTCGGCGTGATCCTGATGCTCTACATCTCGCCGGCCAAGCACTGGTTCGAGCAGTCGCGCACGGCCGCCTCGCAGACGCAGGAGCTGCAGGAGCTCGAGGCCGAGCACGCTCGCCTGACCAAGCGGGCGCGTGAGCTGCGCGGCTCGGCCGCGCTCGAGCGCGAGGCGCGCAAGCTCGGGATGGTTCTCCAGGGCGAGCGCTCCTACGTCATCGAGAACCCTCCGCGCTAACGTCGCGTAGGTGTCCTACATGTTCGAGAACGCCCTCGACCAGTGGAAGGAGGGGGAGCGGCGCGTTGGAGCCGATTCGCACCACGACCGCGCGGTGCGCGCCGTGGTGGAGGAGGTGCGCAAGCGGCTCGGCTCGACCTTCGAGGTCACAGAGCTCGCGGAGCTCTACGGATCGGGCACCGACTGGGCGGACGAGGTGGCCCAGCGCCACTCGGCCGGCACGGGCATCGCGTGGATCGTCGACGCGGCCTTCGCCCTGTACGCGCGGCAGGCGTCCGACTACGCGGGTGGACGGCGGCGCTACGAAGAGGAGTCCAGCTAGCTGCTGCTCCTGATCGTCGCGGCGGCTGTGCCTGGAGGCAGGCTCAGTCGTCGCTGTCGCCCGCGGGGGCCTCGCCCGCGCGGGTGATGACGATCCGGTCCGGCTCCACCGTGACGGTGACCGGCCGGTGTCCGGCCCAGTGCTCTGCGTACACCGGGTCGTCCTGCACGGCGGGGTCGAGCCACAGGCCGTAGCCGTCCTCGCCGTGATCGAAGGATCCGTCGAGCGCCTTGCGGGTGCGGCGCCTGCCGCGGCCTCCGCGACGGCCTCTGCGGCGCCGGGCCTCGCCCGTGGACTCCTCGCCCTCCTCGTCGGATCCCTCGGCAGGTTCGTCGGGCGCGTTCGCGGCGGTCTCGGCTGCCTCGGCCGCACGTCGCTCCTCCTCGGCCTCGAGGGCCGCGGCGACCAGCGCCTCGTCCTCGGAGCGCAGGTCGAGCTCCTCCTCGTCGATGCGGGGCCCGAACAGATCGGACTCGGCTTCGACCGATTCGCCGGGCACCAGCTCGTGCTCGCGCTTGAAGGCGGAGATGTCCTTCACGGACACATCCAGCTGGTGGGCGATCCACGCGTCGGTACGGCCCTGCCGTACCCAGGTGCGGATCTGGTTCAACTGCGGCTTTAGAGATCTACGTGCCAAGGGGCGGGGAGACTAGCAATCGACCTGGCGGCGGGCTTGGCTCAGCCGGCTACGGTGGCGAGGACCTGGAACATCACGACCGTCACGATCACGGTGGTGATCACGATGGTCGCGATCAGGCCGATGAAGCGCAGCGTGCCGTGCTTCTGCACCCGCTCGACGCGCCGCACCCGCGAACGGTGGACGGCCTGCCGCCGCAGGCGCTCCCGGCGCTCCACGGATTCGGCCGCCTCCTCGCGGAAGGCGACCTCGAACTGCGTGAGTGACTGACGCATGCGCATAGCAACGCCGTAGCGTAACAGCGGCAAACGGCTGCGGGAGCTCAGTGCCCGGGTCGGGCACCGAGCTTCCACAGCGGTTTCTCAGGCCCTGGCGCCCTGCTCCGCGCCCTCGTACACCTCTACGAAGCGCAGGTAGTTCGCGGCGATCTGATCGGAGGCGTCCTCGCGCTCGATCGAGCGGTCGAGGAAGCCCTTGAGCGCGTCCCACCAGATCGAGCGACCGATCGCGAAGCCGACGAACCCGTCTACCGGAGCCGCCTGGCGCAGCCAGTGGTCGACCTTCTCGTCGCTCGCTCCGCGCCCGAGCAGCACGCAGACCACGCCGTCGCGGCCGTCGCGGCGGCTCGTGCGGGCGAGCATCTCGCAGTCGGACTGCTCGTCAACGCCCTCGATCTTCCAGATGTCGACGTCGATGCCGAAGTCCTGGATCTGCTCGATCGCACGGCGCATCAGGTCGGGGCGCAGCTCCGCGTCGTAGCGGTCGGTGTCGCCGCCGACCGACTCGAGCTGGGCCGGCTCGGCCGGCACGAGCAGCTCGAAGAGGAACTTGCGGTCGTTCTCCTTGAGCCAGTCCGAGAGGCGCTTGAGCTTGACGAGCTGGGTCTCGTTCATCTCGGCGTCGCCGTCCGGGTTGAGGCGCACGAGGACCTTCGAGAAGTCCGGGTCGAAGCTCAGGATGTGCTCGCCGAACTCGTCGCCGTACTCGAACTCGAAGTCGTTGCGTCCGCTCGCCTCGACCGGCATCGCGAGCTTCAGGCCTCGCGCCTTGGCGTCGCGCGGGATGTCGCCGCCGAACTGCTCGTCGACGAGCGTGCCGCTGGCGGCCGGGTCGGCGCCGCGATCGGCCGCCTTCGCCATGCCCTCGAAGATCAGGTGCTTGGCATCCGCGATCGTCGCGGTCTGCTCAGGGGTCGGATCGCCCTCGATCCCGAACATCTTCTTCTGAAAGGACCCGCGATGGTCGAACGCGAGGATGTACAGCCTGCCGTCGTAGCCGAGGCTCATTGAGGGGTCTTGCCTCCTAGAGATTGCGTGTCGCGCCAGGATATCCCCTGGTTTGCGAGGCCGCGCGGGCGGATACCCTTGCTGAGTGGATCACGGGTTCACTGGCCCCTCCTACACCTTGGGCGTAGAGGAAGAGCTGATGATCGTCGACGCGGAGACGCTCGACCTC
This sequence comes from uncultured Solirubrobacterales bacterium, assembly GCA_963715445.1. Taxonomy (GTDB): domain Bacteria; phylum Actinomycetota; class Thermoleophilia; order Solirubrobacterales; family Thermoleophilaceae; genus JAAYBF01. The sequence goes on along the minus strand of OY970240.1, from coordinate 845,611 downwards.
GCGAACTCGATCGAAGGCCTGCTCGAGGACCTCGAGGGATCAACGGCCGAGGGCGAGATCAAGCCGGAGCTGATGGAGTCGGTCTGCGAGATCGCGACCACGCCGTGTCGCGACACGAGCGAGGCCGGGCACCAGCTCGAGCGGCTCAGGCGCGAGGTGATGGCGGCGGCCGGGGGGAGAGGACTCGCGATCGGGGCGTCGGGCACACACCCGTTCGCGATGTGGGAGGACCAGCGGATCGTCTCGCTCCCGCGCTACCGCGAGCTCGTAGCCGGGCTCCAGTGGGTCGCGCGGCAGGAGATCATCTTCGGCATCCACGTGCACGTGGGCATCGATGACCCGGACAAGGCGATCCACGTGGCCAACGGGATGCGCGTGCACCTGCCGCTGCTGCTGGCGCTCTCGGCGAACTCGCCGTTCTGGCGGGCGGACGCGACGGGGCTGCTCTCCACCCGCACGCCGATCTTCCGCGCCTTCCCGCGCGTGGGGATCCCGCCGCGCTACGAGGACTTCGCCGACTGGGAGCGCCGGACGGAGTTCATGGTCGAGTGCGGTGTCATCCCGGACTACACCTACCTCTGGTACGACGTTCGGCCGCACCCGCGCTTCGGCACGATCGAGGTGCGGGTGATGGACTCGCAGACCCGGCTCGAGCACACGCTCGGCCTCGCGGCGCTGGTGCAGGCGATGGCGAAGGAGCTCGGGGACCACTTCGAGGCCGGCAAGCAGCTGTCGAGCTATCCGTTCGAGATGCTGGACGAGAACAAGTGGCTCGCCGCCCGCCACGGGCTCGAGGGGGAGCTGGTGGATCTGCCCAGCCGCGACCGCGTGTCCACCAAGCAGCTGGCGCGGCGGCTCGTGGACCGCCTGCGCGGCCACGCCGAGGATCTCGGCTCGGGCGACGAGCTGGCGGCGATCGACGACCTGCTCGAGAACGGCAACGGCGCCTCCCGCCAGCTTCTGGTCTACGAGGCCAACCGCGACCTGCGCGAGGTGGTCGGGGAGATCGTCGAGAAGACCTCGCCTTCCGCGCGGCTCGAGAGCTGACCGGACCGGCCGCGCCCCGAGGGCCAGTACCCTCACATCCACCGTGACTCAGCCGGACCTGTTCGTGGTGTGCCGCAACTGCGGGTCTGAGGTCAGCCCGTACGTCACCGAGTGCCCGTACTGCGGCCAGCGCGTCCGCAAGCGCGCCCCCAAGCTCGACCGCTCGGGCGAGGAGGTCACAGCGCGAGCGAAGCGCAGGCGCCCGCGCCTCCCGCGGCTGCAGGGGGTCGGCGACGACAGCGTCGCCGCGGAGACCCGCCCCACCGCGACCATCGCCCTGATCGCGCTCTCGCTGCTCGCCACGCTCGCCTTGGCCACGAACGAGGTCTCGATCATCGATCTCGGAGGCATCTTCGTCCCGCTGGAGGAGGACAGCTGGCGCTATGTGACCGCGCCGTTCGTGCACGACAACCTCGGCTACCAGTTCGTCGCGCTCACGGCGGTCGGCGTGTTCGGCACGCTGCTGGAGCGCCGCTTCGGCCTCCTCGCGCCGGTGGCGGTCTTCCTGCTCGCAGGGGCCGCGGGAGCGGCGGCAGCGACGGCGGCGGACCTGCAGCCGCTGTTCGAGGAGGCCCCCTTCTACCTGGTGCTGGGCGCCAACGGCGCTGCCCTGGGGCTGCTGGCGGCGTGGCTGGTGGACGATCGCCGCGCGAGCCGCGGCGGCCACGAGCGCGGCGGCGATCTCGTGGGAGTGCTGGTGTTCGCGGCGGTGCTCCTGCTCGTCCCGCTGGCCGTCACCGAGGCAAGCGCCGTGGCGGGCGTCGTGGGCATGCTCACGGGCGCGATGGTGGGCCTCGTGCTGCCGGTCGTCAGCCGCCGCTAGCCCGCTCTCGCACCGCTGCGCGGCTCCCGCCTATGATCGGCCCCATGGCGGGTGCGAGGGATACGTTCAGCGACGGGGAGCTAGACAACGCGGTCGCGGCGCTCAGCGACCCGGAGCGCTTCCGCCAGGCGGAGGACCGCGTGACGAGAGCGGCCCCGCGCCTTCAGCAGGTTCTCGACCAGGCGCTGAACGCCGGCGGCTGGCTCGGCGACGCCGAGGAGCAGCAGCTGCGCCAGGCAACCTCGCAGGAGGATCCGGCCGCGCGGGTGGAGGCGGTGCGCTCCCTGCTCTCGGAGGAGGCGCGGCTGGGGATGCTGGTGGGCGTGGCGGTGGGCTGGGAGCTCGCCCGCGAGCTCGAACTGAAGGCCGCCGGCGACGGGCCGGCTGACAAGCAGCGCGACTAGACACCGAGGAGGAGTACGGCAAATGGAGATTCGCTACCTGGGGCATGCGTGCTTCGATCTCGTGGAGGGGGACGCGCGCGTCCTGATCGACCCCTTCCTGACCGGCAATCCGAAGGCGGCGGCCGAGGCGTCGGAGCTCGAGCCGACCCACATCCTGCTCACGCACGGGCACGCCGACCACCTCGGCGACACGGTGGACATCGCCAAGCGCACCGGCGCTCCCGTGGTGGCGATCGTGGAGCTCGCCAACGAGATCTCGGGCAAGGGCGTCGAAGGCGTGCTCGACCCGAACCTCGGCGGGACGGTCGAGCTCCCCTGGGGCTGGGTGCGGCTGGTGCCCGCGTGGCACACCGCCGTCTCACCGGACGGCACGCCGCACACTCCTGCGGGCCTGGTGATCAGGCTGGGCGAGAAGACCGTCTACCACCTCGGCGACACCTGCCTCTTCTCCGATCTGGCGCTCCCGGGCGAGCGCGACGACATCGACGTCGCGCTGATGTGCATCGGCGGCCACTACACGATGGATCGCCACGACGCCGCCATAGCCGCGGAGCTGGTCGGGGCGCAGACGGTCATCCCGTGCCACTACGACACCTTCCCGCCGATCGAGACGGATCCCGAGGCGTTCAAGCGCGATGTCGAGGAGCGCACGGACTCCACGGTCGTCGTCCTTGCCCCCGGCGAGTCCCACGAGGCCTAGGGCATGTCGCAGAAGCTCAGAAGATGCGGCTGCACGCTGATGGCGCTGGCCGCGATCGGCCTCACCGCCTGCGGGGACGACGAGGAGGGCGCCACGACCGCCCAGCCGACCTCTCCCGAGGTCACGGCCACGGAGACCACGCCTACGACGGAGACGGATCCCGAGCGCACCGACACCTCCGAGGACGAGACCGACACGGCCGAGGAGCCGGGAGAGGGCGAATCGCCGGAGGACCAGCCCGGGGGCGCGGGCGACGAGGTTCCCGCGCGCTCGCAGGCGCTGATCACCGGCAGCGGCGGGCGCTTGAGCCCCGGCGTGGTGCGTGTGCCGCCGTTCATCGCGATCCGCGTGGAGCTGCGCTCAGCGGACGGTGCCGACTACTCGCTGAGCGCACGCGGGCGAAAGCTGGAGGCGGGCGGCAAGCTCAGCTCCGTGTCCACGAGCTTCGCGGGCCTGCGCCCCGGCAAGCGGCTGGTGCTCGACGGGCCTCAGGGCAGAGTGGTCGTCGAGGCGAGCGCCGAGCCCGGCCCCTGACCGGTACTCGCTAGCGCGTGGGAATCAGGGCCGCGACCGCATCGGCGGTGGCAGCTGCTGCGTTGACCGCCTGCTGCACTTGGGCCGGCGGCGGGGGGAGCGGCAGCGGCTTCTGAGTCGGCGCGGGCTCGCCCGCGGGCGGCGCCGGAGGCGGGCTCGTCGTACCGGTCGGCGCGGGAGTGGTGGGCGGGGGCACCTCGATCGGCGGGAGGGAGCCCGTGTCACCTCCCGGCGGCGGCGGGATCGTGATCACCACGGGATCGGTGCGAGGCGGCAGGGTGACCGTGCCGACCTCCTCCTGGACCTCGGTCGGCGGGGGCGGCACGGCGGCGACCGTCGTCGGCTTCTCGACGGGAGGCGCGGGAGCGGGAACCACCGGTGCGGGCTTCTCGACGGCGAGCTTGGCGGGCTTCTGCTGGGAGGCGGTGATGCTCTCGCGCCTCGCCGGAGCGTGGCTCGCGGACGGCGCGGCGGGAGCTACGGCGGCCGCCACCTGGGGCTGGGTGACCGGCTGCGGGCTCGTGACGTGCTTGACCTCCACGGCGCCTGCCGTGACGATCGCCGCGGCCGCCATCCCCGCGGCTGCCTTGGAGGCGATGGTCCCGAGGCCGGCGGAGATCGCGCTGCCCGCCGCCGCGGCGCTCCCCGACGCGGCTGCCGCCGCGCCTCCGGCCAGTCCCGCGCTGCCCGCGATCGTGGAGCCGCCGCCTGCCGCCGCTCCACCGGCGGCCGCTCCGCCGCCCAGGCCGAGCTGGGCGAGGCTGAGCTTCTTGAGGATGATCAGGGGGCCGATCGGGTAGATGGCGGCCAGCGCCTTGGTCGTGCTGCGCAGCTCGCCGCGGAAGAGGCGGCAGCGGTCGCAGCCCTTGAGGTGGCGCCTGACCGGCGCGGAGGTCTTCGTGAGCCCTTCGGCCACCTGTCCGAGCTCCAATCGCACCTCGGAGCAGGTCAGCAGACGGGCCTCGGACGCCTCGGCGAGGCTCACTCGCGCACGCACGAGCAGCGACTTGACGCTCGGCACCGTCGTGTCCATCGCCTCCGCGATCTGGTCGTAGGAGAGCGCGTCGATCTCGCGCAGCAGCAGCGCGGTGCGCTGGGACTCGGGGAGCACGCCGACGTCGGCGATGATGTTGCGGAACTCCTCGCGGCTGTGGACGGTGTCGGCGGTGGTGGTCCCGTGGTCGCGCTCGAAGATGTCCATCGAGTCCTGGCCGGCCGGCCGCGGCTTGCGCAGGTGGTTGAGGCTGCGGTTGCGCGCGATCCGGTAGAGCCAAGGGCGCGCGTTGATCTTGCGCTCGTCGGCCAGCAGCGCGTTGTAGGCGGCGGCGAAGACCTCCTGCAGCACGTCCTCCGCGTCCTCTTGGGAGGAGAGCATGTGGCGGCAGAAGGCCAGGAGCCGCGGCTGGTAACGCTGGACGAGCGCTTCGAAGGCGGCCTGGTTGCCGCGGCGCGTCAGCGCTACGAGCCGCTCGTCGCTCTGGAGGCGCAACAGGGGCGACCGCCCGGAAAGACCGGAGATCGCGGTGCCTGGCTGTAGTGCGGAAGCCTCCACTTGCTATTCCGGGATTACCCGGTCTCGGCTCTCACGACACGGTAGCAACGGCAAAGTTGCGCTCTGCACAGCGCTCTGCAAGTAGTGCCCGGGACGGGATTCGAACCCGCATTGCCCTTTCGGGCCACGCGTTTTAAGCGCGCTGCCTGGACCAATTCGGCTACCCGGGCACCCCGCATCCTACGGCGCGGGGTATAGGTTCTGGAAGTGGCGCGAATCATCTTCCTCCCCTTCAGCATCGTGGCGAGCCTGATCGCCGGCGCCGTCGCGACGAAGCTGTTCGAGCGCGTATGGGCGCTCGTGGCGCGCGAGGAGGAGCCGCCCGGCGCGGATGATCCCGATGCCGCCGTGGGCCGCGTGGTCGCGGCGACGGCCCTGCAGGCGGTCGTCTTCTCGGTCACCAAGACGCTCTTCGACCGCGGCGCGCGGCGCTGGTTCCAGCGCACCGTGGGCACCTACCCCGCCTCCAAGTAGCTCCCGGCCAAAGGCCTCCCGGGGCGTCTCGCGATGCGCCTGGACGGACGTTCTATCCCCATCGGTATCCCTCACCGGCCATTCCGCCGGGGCCGACGTTCATAGCGTGGACTTTGCGGCGTTGGGAACTGAGCCGGCGCTGGCGGTGCTTGCGGCAGTGGCGGCATTCGCGATGTTCGGGGCGGGCTACGGCCTCGCCTCCGGTCGCGCGCGCCGGCTCGCGCGCGAGCGCGGGGAGCTTCTGGAGGACGTTGGCCTCCTGCAGCGTGCCCTGCTTCCCCGCGTGGAGGAGACGGTCGGCGCCACGTCCGTGTCGGTGGCCTACCGCCCGTGCGACGGCCCCTGCGCCGGCGGAGACTTCTACGAGGCGCTGGAGCTCCCCGACGGCCGCGCGGCGTTCATCCTGGGCGACGTCTCAGGCCACGGCCGCGAGGCGCTCGGGCACACGGCCTTCATCCGCTACACGCTGCGCGCCTACCTCGAGGCGGGCCTCGAGCCGCGCGAGGTGCTGCAGGTGGGCGGCCGGATAGTCGATCCCCACCTCGGCGGCGGGTTCGCCACGGTGGTGATCGTGGTGCACGACCCCCGCAGCGGCACGCTCACCTATGCGTCAGCCGGCCACCCCGCGCCGATCGTGGTCGGCCCGGCGCGCCCCGAGCAGGTGCTGGTGGGCTCCTCGCCCCCGATCGGATTGAACATGCGCACGGGCCTGCGCCAGACGAGCCTGCCGCTGCCGCCCGGCTCGGTGGTCTGCCTCTACACGGACGGCATCGCGGAGGCCCGCACCACCACTCGGCGCATCCTCGGCCGGCCGCGCCTCGGCGACTGGGTCGAGGAGCTGGCCCCGGCCGACACCGCCGCGGACCTGCTCGAGCGAGTCATCGCGGGCGCGCGCTTGGTCACCGACGACATGGCCGCGCTCGTGATCCGCCCCCTCGGCCTGGCCGCGGTCACGAGCGAGCGGTGCGAGCAGCTCGAGGTGAACGCGGCAGAGGCGCACACGGGACTGGCTCAGCGGTTCGCGGAGGCCTGCGGCGTGCCCCGCCCCGAGAGCGTGCGGGTGGGCGCCGAGGCCGAGCGCCAGGCGCTCGAGCACGGGGCCGCGCTGATCGAGATGCGCTACGGCCCGTCGGGGCCCACGCGGACGAGCATCTTGCCGATGTTGTCCCCGGCCAGCAGCCCGATGAAGGCCGCCGGCATGTTCTCGATCCCGTCGACCACGGTCTCCTGATAGCGCAGCTCGCCTGAGCTCACCCAGCCGCCGACCTCCCTCAGGAAGTCGCCGATCAGGTCGTAGTGGTCGAGCACGATGAAGCCGCGGATCATCAGGCGCTTGACCAGAACGGCGCCGAAGTTGCCCGGTCCTGGCTGGGGCTCCTCCTCGTTGTACTGGGAGATCGCCCCGCACAGCGGGATGCGCCCGAAGGTGTTCATCCGTCCGATCGCCGCCTCGAGGTGGTCGCCGCCGACGTTGTCGAAGTAGATGTCGATCCCCTTCGGGCAGTGCTCCCGCAGCGCCTCCGAGAGGTCGGCCTCGCGGTAGTTGAAGGCGGCGTCGAAGCCGAGCTCCTCGGTCAGCCACGCGACCTTCTCGGCGGAGCCGGCGCTACCCACGACGCGGCAGCCGCGCAGCCGCGCGATCTGGCCCGCGATGCTGCCCACGGCGCCCGCCGCGGCCGATACGAACACCGTCTCGCCCTCCTTGGGCTTGCCGATGTCCATCCCCGCGTAGGCGGTGAGGCCCGGCATGCCGAGCACGCCGAGCGCGGTGGAGATGGGGGCCAGGCTCGGGTCGACCGCCTGCACCGCCACGGCCTCGGTCACCGCGTGCTCGCGCCAGCCGGCCAGGTGCTGCACCCAGGCGCCCTCTTCCACGGACGGGTCGTTCGAGGTCACCACCTGGCCGACCGCGCCTCCCTGGAGCACCGCGCCGACCTCGAAGGGCGGGATGTAGGACTTGACGTCGCGCATCCGCCCGCGCATGTACGGGTCCACCGAGAGATAGCTGTTGCGCACGAGCACCTCGCCCGGCCCCGGCTCCGGCAGCGGGACCTCCGCGATCTCGAAGTTCGATTCCTGCGGCTCCCCGTGGGGGCGAGCGGCCAGGCGGATCTCGTGTGTGGTGTCTCCCATTCGAACGGACACTAACTGCTCGTTAGTGTGGTTGGAATGAACTACCGACACCTCGGCGCAAGCGGCCTGCGCGTCTCAGAGATCAGCCTCGGCTCCTGGCTCACCTACGGGGGAACGGTCCAGGACCAGGCGGCGATCGACTGCATCCACCGCGCCTTCGAGCTGGGTGTGAACTTCTTCGACACCGCGAACGTGTACCGCCGCGGCCAGGCCGAGGAGGTGGTCGGCAGGGCGCTCAAGGGGATCGACCGCGACGACTACGTGCTCGCGACCAAGGTCTACTTCCCGATGGGCGAGGGCCCGAACGACAGGGGCCTCTCGCGCAAGCACATCATGGAGCAGTGCGAGCGCTCGCTGAGGCGCCTCGGGGTGGATTACGTCGATCTCTACCAGTGCCACCGCCCCGACCCGGACACCCCGCTCGACGAGACGCTGCGCGCTCTCGACGACATCGTCTCCCAGGGCAAGGCCCTCTACATCGGCGTCTCCGAATGGCCGGCGGAGCTGCTCGACGAGGCCCGCGCGGTGCAGCGCGAGCTGGGGCTCTACCCGATCGTCTCGAACCAGCCGCAGTACTCGGCGCTCTACCGCAGGATCGAGGAGGCGGTGATCCCCGTCTCGCGCGACCTCGGGATCGGCCAGATCGTGTGGTCACCGATCGCCCAGGGCGTGCTCACCGGCAAGTACCTGCCGGGCGACCAGCCGCCGGAGGGCTCGCGCGCCACGGGCGATGACGCTCACTTCATGGAGTCCCTCATGCGCGACGAGGTGCTCGAGGCCGTGCAGCGCCTGCGCCCGATCGCCGACGGGCTGGGGATCACGATGGCGCAGCTCGCGATCGCCTGGGTGCTGCGGGAGGACAACGTGTCGAGCGCGATCGTGGGCGCCTCGCGGCCGGAGCAGGTTGACGAGAACGTCGCCGCCTCCGGGGTGGAGCTCGGCGAGGACGTGCTCGAGGCGATCGACGCCGCGCTCGGCGACGTGGCGCTGCGCTCCTGAGGCGAGAGCGCCCGGTGGCTAGGCAGGCTGCTCCGCGCGGTTAGGCTTGCGCCCATGGCGACGACCGAAGAGCAGGCAGGGCAGGGAGCGAGCGTTCACGGGGGGAGGCTGGTCGCGAAGCGCCTCAAGGCGCACGGTGTGACGAAGCTGTTCACCCTCTCCGGCGGGCACATCTTCTCGATCTACGACGGCTGTCGCGAGGAGGGGATCGACATCGTCGACACCCGCCACGAGCAGTCGGCCGCGTTCGCGGCCGAGGGCTGGGCCAAGGCGACCCGCGAGACCGGCGTCTGCGCGCTCACCGCCGGCCCCGGGGTGACCAACGCGATGAGCCCGATGGGCTCTGCCCTGATGAACCGCTCCCCGATCCTCGCGCTCGGCGGCCGCGCGCCGGCGATGCGCTGGGGCATGGGCTCGCTCCAGGAGATCGACCACGTGCCCTTCGTGGCGCCCTTGACCCGCCTCGCGAAGACCGCCTCGACCACCGCCGAGATCCCGGGGCTGATGGACGAGGCCTTCGCGGCGGCCGCCGGCCCTCCCGGCGGGCCGACCTTCCTCGACTTCCCGATGGACCAGGTGTTCATGGAGTCGGACGTGGACGCGGACTCCCCGGCCGTCAAGCCCGATCCGCTCGGCGTGCCGGCGGCGGACGGAGTGGACGCCGCGGCGCAGATGCTGAGGAGCGCCGAGCGCCCGGTGATCATGGCCGGCAGCGGCCTCTACTGGGCGCACGGCGAGCACGCTCTGCGCGCGCTGGCCGAGGAGCTGCGGATCCCGGTGTTCGTCAACGGCCTCGGCCGCGGGTGCATTCCGGCCGATCACGAGCTCGCCTTCTCTCGCGCGCGCGGCAAGGGCCTCAAGGAGGCCGACGTGGCGCTCGTGATCGGCGTGCCGATGGACTTCCGCCTCGGCTTCGGCGGCTCGTTCGGGGAGGACACCCGCATCATCGCGATCGACTCCAGCCCGCCCGAGCGCCCGCATCCGCGCGAGGTGGCAGTGGACCTGGTGGGAGGTGTTCCGGCAACGCTCGACGCGCTGCGCGAGAGCGCAGCCGGAGGCCCCGACCGCGGCGCGTGGGTATCGGACCTGCAGGAGCACGAGAACGAGAAGCGCGCCGCCGAGCAGGAGGAGCTCAGCGACCCGCGGGCGCCGCTCCATCCGATGCGCCTCTACGGGGAGCTCCAGCAGGTGATCGATCGGGACACGATCGTGATCGGGGACGGGGGCGACTTCGTTTCGTACGCGGGGCGCATGATCGAGACCTACGAGCCCGGCTGCTGGATGGACCCGGGCCCCTTCGGCTGCCTCGGCGCCGGCCCGGGCTACGCGCTCGCCGCGAAGCTCGCGCACCCCGAGCGCCAGGTCTGCCTGCTGCTGGGCGACGGCGCCTTCGGCTTCTCCGGCATGGAGTTCGACACGCTGGTGCGCCACGGCGTCCCGGTGGTGGGGGTGATGGGCAACAACGGCATCTGGGCGCTCGAGAAGCACCCGATGGAGTTCCTCTACGGCTACTCGGTGGCGGCGGACCTGCAGCCCGAGTGCCGCTACGACCAGGTGGTGGAGGCCCTTGGCGGCCACGGCGAGCTGGTCTCGAAGCCCGAGGAGCTGAAGCCCGCGCTCGAGCGGGCGTTCGCCAGCGGCAAGCCGGCGCTCGTCAACGTGCTGACCGATCCGTCGGTGGTCTACCCCCGCCGCTCCAACCTGGCCTAGCGTCCGGAACCGAAACCGCCCGCTTGCGCGGGCGGTTTCTGTGAAAACCCAATCAGGACGGGCAGGGGTTGTCTTGAAAGGGCTATGTCGGTCCGGGCGGCGGGAGGCGCCGTAAACGGCAACGCCCGAACCTCGCTTCATCGAGACATCCGGGATGAGCGATGGTCTAGGCCATTCCCTCGTCCCTGCCTCGACGTGTTCACTATACGCCGGTTTTCTGGAGTTGCACGGGCCGTTTTGACCAATAGAAGTCGGCCGTTTACGCCTTCCTGTCAGGTGCTCGCAATGCCGTTCAGGAGTACTCCGTGCAGGACATCGAACTCGCTCACTTCGACCTCGTCTAGGCCACAGAGGCGCATGGATTCCACGAGGATCGCCACTCCCGCCACGATCGTCGGGGCGCGCTCGGGGTGCAGTCCCTTCACCTGCCGGCGCTCTTCCACGCTCAGCAGCGCGAGCTGCGCGAGGATGCGCTCACAGGTCGCCAGGCCCAGGCGGTACCCATGCACGTGGGAAGGGTCGTAGGGCTCGAGCTCCTGGTCGATCGCCGCCAGTGACGTCGGCGTGCCCGCCACCGCGATCCCCACCTGCGTCCGTGCCCGCACGTGGTCGGGCACGGCCTCTTCGATGATGGAGCGCGCGCTGCTCGCCATCGCCTCGAGCTCCTCGTGGCGGGGAGGGTCGCTCTTCAGGTGGCGCTCGGTGTGCCGCACGGACCCGAGAGGGGTCGAGACGTAGAAGGTGGGCGTCTCGCCCGGCCGGCCGACGACGAACTCGGTGCTGCCACCGCCGATGTCGATCACGAGGACCTCGCCCTCCGCGTCGTCTTCGGCGGGAGCGGAGCCTAGTGCGCGACCGGGGATCTGCCGTCCGGCGGTGGCGCCCAGGAATGTCAGCCGCGCCTCCTCCTCACCGCTGATCGTTCGGAGATCGAAGCCGATGCTCTCGCGCACGTGCGTCACGAGCTCCTCGCCGTTCTCAGCATCGCGCACCGCGCTGGTGGCGACGGCGATCAGTCGGGTCGCGCCGGCCGCCTCGGCTATCCGCCGGAACTTGGCGAGCGCCGCGTAGACGCGCTCCATCGCCGCGGGTGCGAGCCGGCCGCTCTCGTCGACGCCCTCGCCGAGCCGCGTGACCGTGGTCCTGCGCTCGATCTCGATGATCCGGCCGTCGGCGGCCACCTCGCCCACCAGGAGCCGCGTGGAGTTCGTGCCGAGGTCGGCTACCGCGATGCGTTCCCCTGCTCCCACCGCCATCACGCTAGCGGCCTCCGCGCAACGGTTCGTCCGCCGCGTGGACGGATCAACTCGGGATTGGTAAGTTGTCTGTCGCGACGCGGGGTGGAGCAGCCAGGTAGCTCGTCGGGCTCATAACCCGAAGGTCGCGGGTTCGAATCCCGCCCCCGCTATCCGCAAAGGCCCGCAATTGCGGGCCTTTCGCGTTAGGGCGTAAGTTCGGATGACGAGACCGTGTCCGGATATGTCCCGAGAAGTAATGGGGGTCGCTTGAATGGGCGCAGATATGGTCCGGGCCGCTGGAGTTAGGCATCAAGGCGGGTAGCGCGAATCAGCGGGGCCCCCTAGGATTGCCATACGCAGGGCTGCCGCTGCGGGCGGGGACGCATCTCGGGATGGCGGCCTGGGGCGGGGTGGGCAAATTTGACCGGCTCAGGCTCGGATAATCCGCGCGGTGGGGCACGCTACCTGCGTGAGGTGCGCGGTTACCCATCCCGCGACGCACTGCGCTCTGCCGGTGTGGCCCTGGTTGGGTTCCTCGCTCTAGCGGGGTCAGTGATCCAAGTGGCGATCGCCCAAGATCGTCAGTCTAAGCCTCGCGGCGAAGCTTCGTTTAAACGGCCCGACCTCCGCGTCACATCCGGCACTGCGGACCTGGTGAGAGGCAAGATCAGGGGGCGAGTAACCGTCACGAACGCGGGCCGAGCGCGAAGCAAGCGTTCCAACACCGCTATCACTTGGCGACGCGTCGGAGGGGCTAGGCGTAAGGAGCTCACACTTTTTGGGACAGCCCCGATCAGGCCGCGAAGGAATACGGACGCACGTTTTTCGATCGATCCGCCAGCGAGGGCTGATCTTGGCACCTATTTGGTCACCGCGTGCGCAGATTGGCCTTCGCGGGTGAGGGAAAGCAAGGAGAAAAACAACTGTCGCCGGCTTGGCCGGATTCGCTTCACCAACCCTCCGGGAGGGAGAGGTAACCACCCTGGTGGTGGAACCACGCCCGGCGGTAACCCGACACCCAGCAATCCGGCTCCCCCCGACGTAGCGGATAACCCGCCGGAAACAGGCATCATGGGTGGCCCGAGCGGCCGCGTCCCTCAGGGTCCCGTCGAGTTCAATCTGGAATCGAACGAAGCCGACATCACCTTTGAGTGCAGCCTCGATAGCGCCGCGTTCGCTGCGTGCGCGTCGCCCTATCGCATCCAGAGCCCGGCCGCTGGTCGCCATGAACTTCGCGTTCGCGCAATCGACTCAAGCGGAAAGTCGGACGCGACGCCAGTCACCCGCAGTTGGGCGTCTGTTGCACCTCATCTCGAACTTTGCGGTCCCATTGCTGGTGCCCGGACCTTGAGTCCAGACGAAGCACAGGTCTATGTCCTCACGTGCCCGGTGCAAGTTCCGACGGGCGCAGGGCTCAAAGCGGAAGCGGGAACGATCATCAAGTCAAACGCTGGCGCTGCCATCGAGGTGTCAGGCACGCTTGAGGCGGTGGGCACGGGGGCCGATCCGGTGGTGTTTACGAGCCATCTGGATGACAGTGTGGGTGGGGACACTGGGGGTGACGGGCCGCGGGTGAACGGTGATCCGGGAACGGCGGCGCTTCTGAGGCTCGAGGATGGATCAACGACCGACATCAAGCACGCCATCCTGCGCGACGCCGGCCGGGCGGTTGTTGGGGAGAGCTGTTGTTCTGGACCTGACCCCGACGATGGGACCGGGGTGCTGAAGGTTTTCGATAGTCGGTTTGAGAGTGGCGTTGAGATCTGGGTGGACAAGATTCGCGCGCCTGTTCTCGAACGCAATACGTTCGATCTGTCTGGTCAGCCGGCGATCTGGCTGCGGGGCAAGTCTTCGTCCGAAGATACGGGGCGGGTCGATGCGTCCGGGATCGATTTGTCTGGGTCGGATGCGAATAGCTTCAAGGGTGAGGGTGCCGGGCGGGCCGTCTCTCTGAGCGGGGCGGCAGTCCCGGCTACGAAGACTTGGCGGGTGTCGTCTGATACCGGGGCGGTGCTCTACTACCGCAGCACGAGTTGCTCAGGGGACACCTACTGCAGCGGGCTGCTCGTCAACGGCACCTTGGTGGCGGAAGCGGGAACGATCATCAAGGCTGACCATCCTGTGGGTGTCAACACGGGAGGCACGCTTGAGGCGGTGGGCACGGGGGCCGATCCGGTGGTGTTTACGAGCCATCTGGATGACAGTGTGGGTGGGGACACTGGGGGTGACGGGCCGCGGGTGAACGGTGATCCGGGAACGGCGGCGCTTCTGAGGCTCGAGGATGGATCAACGACCGACATCAAGCACGCCATCCTGCGCGACGCCGGCCGGGCGGTTGTTGGGGAGAGCTGTTGTTCTGGACCTGACCCCGACGATGGGACCGGGGTGCTGAAGGTTTTCGATAGTCGGTTTGAGAGTGGCGTTGAGATCTGGGTGGACAAGATTCGCGCGCCTGTTCTCGAACGCAATACGTTCGATCTGTCTGGTCAGCCGGCGATCTGGCTGCGGGGCAAGTCTTCGTCCGAAGATACGGGGCGGGTCGATGCGTCCGGGATCGATTTGTCTGGGTCGGATGCGAATAGCTTCAAGGGTGAGGGTGCCGGGCGGGCCGTCTCTCTGAGCGGGGCGGCAGTCCCGGCTACGAAGACTTGGCGGGTGTCGTCTGATACCGGGGCGGTGCTCTACTACCGCAGCACGAGTTGCTCAGGGGACACCTACTGCAGCGGGCTGCTCGTCAACGGCACCTTGGTGGCGGAAGCGGGAACGATCATCAAGGCTGACCATCCTGTGGGTGTCAACACGGGAGGCACGCTTGAGGCGGTGGGCACGGGGGCCGATCCGGTGGTGTTTACGAGCCATCTGGATGACAGTGTGGGTGGGGACACTGGGGGTGACGGGCCGCGGGTGAACGGTGATCCGGGAACGGCGGCGCTTCTGAGGCTCGAGGATGGATCAACGACCGACATCAAGCACGCCATCCTGCGCGACGCCGGCACCGGCATCGCTCAATCAGGGGGCATTCTTATCGCCGACCCTGTCCGTTTGGGTACTTCCGCGTTGCCTCTAGGGGTCGCACTTGCTCAGACGAGCGGCGATGCCGCGATCCGGGGCGAGGTCCGGGTAACCACATCTGGAGTTCAGTCATGCGATTGGGGGGCCCTAGATTGCGGCGTGGACGCCGCCCTCGTTGACTGGGGGGCTTCGAACGGTCCAAATGGACTTGTGTGCGGCCAGGTCGTCACCAGTCCTTATCTGGATGACGGGCAGCCGGTAACAACGGCATCGTGGAGTTCAAATTGCGGCGGGTCCATTGCCCCGCCTGCCCGATTGCAGACGAGCCAGACGAACTTCGCCGAGGGTCTTTCTGCGCTTGAGGAATTGTGCCAGGACGTGGGCGATCACACGGCGTGTGAAGGGGTGGAGAGAGCGCAGGAGTGCATAGCGGGAGGGGCGACTGCGGCTGGCGCTGACGCCCCGTTCCCTTACGAGGTTCCTGACGAGCCAGACTTCGCCGCTACGTTCGGCGACCAAATGATCTCTGCTGCCAGCGACTTTCTTCACCAGTCTCGAGAGCCAGCGGCGCAAACGTCGGGGCGGCTCATCTTTATAGGCAATCTCGGGTTGACCGCAGTTACGCTTGGACGGCTGGCGATCGCCTACGACAACTGCGCTCCCTAGGGAGCGATCCGCCGGTACGAGTCAGGGGCGGACCAGGCGACCCGCGTTGGTGTAAGTCCGGACCGGTCGACCAAGACGGCGCGGCGGAGAGGAGCGGCTGGTCGGGAGAAAAATGCCTGTCCTTGAGCGAAGCTCTTCGAGGAGGCCTTCCTGCTGTCGAGAGCGCGGAGTGCGGCCGCGTAGGCCAGTTGCTCGAGTCCGCCAGCCACGCCTGCTACACCCTCGCCGGTTTCGGGACGTCCTCATGTCCGAGACGCCGCGCTGCGTCGGCCTGGTCACACCGGCAGGCTTTACCCGTGGCGGACAAGCTCGAGTTGTCAGGTCGATTTGCGGCATGGGCTCATTCGTCGCCCGCGTCGGGCTGGCGCGAGAACAGGCTGGGTAGGACGTCGAGCGCGCTGGCGGTGCCATCGCGGAGTCTCCGCCTTCCGTCGGCGAGAGCGTCGCGCCGCGCGCTGACCAACGCCTGCATGTCCGACCCGGCAATGTGAGCCTCGATTGTCCAGTCGAGCGCCTGGTGAGCGAGCCGGTCTTGCAGACCAACAACGGTGGGAACGATCGCTCGGATGATCGGCCCGCCGTGGACCACCATGTTGCGGGTTCGGACGGCGCGCGCGTTGCGACGATCGCCCTCAGCGCGAAGGTCGCTCAGCCACGATGCAGTGGCCGCTCCGTCGCTCAGCTTGACGCTGAGCTCGAGCAGTGCCTCGCCGATCTCCGTCGTTGCGCTATGCCTGTCGCACAGCCAGGGCAAGCGCAGGAGAATCGCGTGTGGATCGGCGAAGGGCAGTTGGCGGCCACGTTGCTTCATGATTTCGGCATTGGCCTCGAGGAACTCGTCGCGCTCGCATTTTGTGCTGGCCATGCCATTGCCACCAGGGAGGCGAAGGACGGCAGCCCGACCAACGTGCGCGAGCCTCTCGGCAACGCGCTGAACGGACCACTGGTCGAGCAGGATCTCGACGAACGGGATGACCCCCATTTTCGCCCACTGAGCGCCCTGCTCGACGATCCGTCCAGAGAGGGCCAGACGCGCGGGGCCTGGTGCTGCGCGTGCCTGTGAAAGCCACCGAGCCAACTCGAGTGCTTCGCTGAGGTCGTTGTCGTGCCACGGGAGGCGTCCTCCAAGCCGGCGGACCTCGGTGTGGACGAGTTCAGCCGTACGGTCTTGGAGCACGGCTTGACGGCTGAGCCGATTAAACGCATCGGGGTCACCGATCGGCCCGATCGACTGGTAGATAACGCGACCGTCGAGATAGTGCACGCAGGCGCCGCCGATCTTCCAGTACGTCCCGCCCTGCGCCACTGACGCTCGCGCGATGAGCGCTTCGAGTGCCTCCCTCGCACGGATGCGGGCGCCCGCTACAGGGCCGTGCCCAAGATCGATGCGGGCGAACACGACCGGCACCTTCTCGTCGGATGGAGTGTCGTTATTGACCCTTTCGAAAGTGCTAAGGAGCATGTCGGGGTCAGCGGCGAGCTCATCGGGCACGTCGGCCCGTTGGCCGTCGAATTCCTGGAGGACGGCCAGGAGCCAGTCCCCTTCGAATAGCTGCACTGCCGGATCAGCAGCGGGCCCCCAGGCGTAGGCGTGATCGACCGGCAGCCACACGACGGACTGACCCTTCTCTGGTTGCGCGGCAAGGACTGGATCCACGAGGTCCGAGAGGGAGGGGCCGGAGTCGTGGAAGTTCTCGAAGGTGTCGCGGATGCCCTGTGCGACAACGCCCCAGTCGCGGCCGTTGGCCTCAATGACGTCGGCCAGCACGGCCAAGGCCCACTCCGTATTCGGGCTTGCGACGGAGCCCGGCTCGGTTCTGGCTGCGTCTACGGCGTCCGCGAATGCCACCTGAAGCGACGCGGGTGAGTCGAGCGTGGCGCGGAGCGCGGTACAAGCATCGACCACGATTGGGCGGTGGTTCCTCTCCGTGATCCGGTTGGTCGACACGACGCCGCGGAGGGTCTGAAGGGCCTCCACGACACCCGGCGTCGCGACGAGGCCGGGGCCGACCGACTGCCATGAGAGCAGGCTGTCTTCGAGCAACGCCGGCCAGTCGCGCATTCGTCCCGGCTGCCAGCGCCCAGCGTCATGTGCCCACGCACAGAGCTCGTTGGTCGCCACGCCGGGTGACATGCGCTCGGATGAGCTAATCGGTCGTTGCCAAATGCTGATCTGGGAGAGCAGGCGTGCGACTACCTCGCTGTCCGAGCGGTGGCCTGTCAAGGCGAGTGTGTGTGGGCGTGCTGCTCGAAATGCTCGGCGAGCTCCGTCATCCTCGCCAGCAGCATCGCCGCCATGACGAGATGCGCGTAGGCGACTTCCTCGTCGACCTGCTGGCCCGTCGGGTGGCCGGCGGCATTGCGGGTGACCCTTAGGAGATCGGCGACGGCGTCGAACGTGATCGCGTCAGCGAGCCCTTCGGGCACCGTCGCTCGAATCGGCTCGAGACGTTTGCGGAACTCATCGAAACGGCGGTAGTGACTCGAGTTGTCGGACAGCAGGCGCTTGAGCCGATCGGTCTCGCCAGGGTGTGCCGCGACGAATGCGGCGGCGAGCCGGCCGAAGACCTGCTCCGCGGCGACGCCGAGCATGACTGAGGAGGCGAGGTAACACCGCGCGTTGAATGCGCGCAGCGCCTCTTCGAAGTAGGCGATGGCTTCGTTTGCGAGGCCGGGTGATCGATCACCCAGGCGGGCGAGGAAGCGTGCGGGGTCGCGGGGCTCCCAGGTCCCGTCCGTCGCCGTCTGCCGGCCAGTATCCGTGAGCTGCCAGCGCCAATTGTCCCACGACGACGCGCGCGACTGGCCGGCCGGATCGAGGAAGATCAGACCGTCGCCCATCAAGCCCCACAGGGCCTCCCACACGTCCATCAGGCGCGCGGTGATCGCGTCGGCAGTCTCCATCGGCAGGTACGGCTCGCCAAAGCGGCTTTCCTTGCCTTGAGCAAGCCGCTGGAGCACCGCATTCCGGATCTCGGCGGATCGGTCGCTCACTGGCCCAGACGTAGCGTTACCACCGGTCGGGGGGCGCCGGGGGCTGCGGGGAACTCACAGCCGCCAATTTTCAAGCTCATCAGGCATAGCTTGAGGGTATCTCGCGATACCGCACTGCGCCTCGGTCGCGCACGGGCTCGCACGGTCTGTGACTTCCTCGCGCAGATGCCGGGGATCCGCAAGGCCAAGCGAACGATCAGCTCGCAGGGTGAGAATCGTCCACGGGCCTCCAACGCGACCGCCGCTGGTCGTGCGCTGAACCGCCGTGTCGAGCTGACCGTGCGCTACTGATCGGCGGCGCGCAGGCGCAAACGTCGTGCGCGACCGCAGCGAGGCGCCCAAGATCACCCAGCTTGGGTGATGCATGAGCACTCGTGGTCGTAGACCGTGGGTCTCAAGCCTGTGCAACCGAAAAGGAGGCCACAATGGCTGACAGACCCGTATTCCTCTACGCGGCCATCTACGACGACATCGCGGATGCCGAGGCCGACTACGAGGCCGTGTTCGACCTGCACGCCGCCGGAGCGATTGGAACGTTCGACTCCGCGGTGATTCGCAAGGACGACGACGGCAAGGTCCGGGTGACCAAGACCGAGAAGCCGACCCAGCACGGCGCCTGGACCGGGGCCGGGGTGGGCGCCCTGGTCGGGCTCGTCTTCCCGCCCGCGATCATCGGCAGCGCGATCGTCGGTGCCGGTGCCGGCGGACTGGTCGGGCACCTCTCGCGTGGGATCTCGCGCGGCGACCTCAAGGAGCTCGGCGGCGAGCTCGAGGCGGGAACCGCCGCCGTGATCGTGCTCGGCGAGTCGAAGATCCAAGAGCAGCTCGAGCAGGCGACCAAGCGCGCCAACAAGCTGATCGAGAAGCAGGTGGACGCCGACGCCGACGAGCTCAAGCGCGAGATCGATGCTGCCGCTCGCGAGGGCGTGGCCTAGGGCGGTAATGATCCCGCTCATCCTCGCGACCAAGGGGCTCGCGCGGGCGATCGCGGCCGTTTGGCGCGATCCTGAGACCAAGGCGCTGCCCATCGTGGCCGGCGCCTTGGTTCTCACCGGGACGCTCTTCTACTGGCGCTTCGAGGACTGGACCTTCGTCGAGGCCCTCTACTTCTCGGTGGTGACGCTGACGACCGTCGGCTTCGGGGACTTCTCCCCGACGACCGCTGGGACGCAGATCTTCACGATCATCTACATCCTCACGGGGCTCGGCGTGCTCGTCGCCCTGCTGAGTTCGGTCGCGCAGCAATACCTGAAGCTGAAGGCCGAGGATGGCTCCGCGCGAGCACGCATACGCGCCCGTCGACACCGCGACCTACCGATTGGAGAGGACCCGACCCCGTAAACCTCGTGACGATCGTGCTTCAGCGCCTTCCGCGACCGGGCCGACGGGCGCGGCCGCGGATCTAAGGCGGACTACACCGCCGGCCGCGCGGCCGCGCGTCGTGGGCTCAGATGGCCTGTGTGCGCTCGTCCTCTCCGAGCACGAGGATGCCGTGGAGGATGTAGACACACAGCGCGAAGACGGCGAGCGACCACCACGGGTTGGAGTCGCCAATCGACAGTAGAGCCCCAATTGCACCGAGGCTCGCGCCGACGATGCCGATCACCCGCCCGTAGGCGTTGCCGGCCATCAGCGAGAAGCCACCAGTGAGTTGGACCACACCGAGGACGATCAGTACCCAACCCATGGTGTTGAGGTCGGTGAATACGTACCTCGTGTCGTTCGCGAAGATGTTCGCGTTGTCCAATGCGCCGATGCCATAAATGATGTTCAACGTTCCCGCGATCAGCAGCAGGAACGCTGCAAATGTCGCTCGACCCGAACCTCGCATCGCATACCTCCTGGGTTATCCCTTTGGCTTGCGGGTTTGTCTCACGTACCCTCGTAGTGAGCCTAGCGTCGCTGCCAAACCCGCGTTATCGCCTCCTCTGGCGCGCGGCGAAGAAGCTACGGCTTGACGATCGTGAACTTCGCCGTCACAGCCTTGCCGGCGCCGCTCGCATTGCGCCCCTGCACCCTCAGCACGTAGCGCCCTGCCGTCAGCGCCTTCGTCTTCTTGCCGCGTGACGCGACGCGGCCGGTGAACTTCAGCGTGGCGTTGCCCGCCTTGTCGCGGCGGGCGAACTTGCCCGCGAGCACGAGTCGGGTGCACGACTTGCCCTTCAGGCCCTTGGCCGGCTTGACACACCTCTTGCCCTTGCGGACGCCCTTCTTGATGCGCCGCACCGTGAACTTCGTCGACGAGGCGATGTCGGTCGTGTAGGTGATCGTCGTGCCGAGCGCCGGCTTCTTCCGCTTCTGCTTGGCCGCGACGCGCGCGCCCCTCTTCGCGGCTGCGAACGACTTCGGCGACAGCTTGAGCTTCGACAGGACAGGCGTCCCCTCCGCCACCCCCTTCGAGCGGTTCTTGTCAAGCGGGAACGCGTCCGCTGTGTCGATCACGCCGTCGCCATCATCATCGGGGTCGCACGCGTTGCCGGTGCCGTCGCGGTCGGTATCCACCAGCGTGGAGTCCGCGTTGAGCGGGCAGTTGTCAGCGGCGTCGGGCACGCCGTCGTTGTCGTCGTCGGTCTCCTCGAAGTCTTTGCAGCCGTCTCCGTCGGTGTCGCCGCCCATCCCCTTCGACTCCTGCGGGCAGCTGTCCGCCGTGTCGATCACGCCGTCGCCGTCGTCGTCGGCGTCCTCCGTGTCCTTGCAGCCGTCGGCCTCGTAGTCCGGGGACGTGCCACCGATGTCGAAAGCGCGCAGGCCGCGGGGGCAGGCGTCGGAGGTGTCGGCGACGCTGTCGTTGTCGTCGTCCGCGTCGCAGATGTCGCCCTGGGCGTCGCGTTCGTAGTTCGCCTGGTCGAGGTTCGCGTTGCTCGGGCAGTTGTCGCTGGTGCTCCAGATGACGTCGGAATCGGGATCCGTGCAGCCGTCGTCGCTCATCAGCACCCGGTGACCCCACCGGAACGTTCCGGTGCCGGTTCCGCTTGTCCTTGCCACCGAGAATCGCCACTGAGTGCCCGTGGTGCCCGCGAGCGCATTGAGCGTCTGCTCCGGGGTGAAGCGCCCCGTGTTGGGAGGTGAGAACGGGAACGCCTGGCCCGCCTGGTCGTCAAACACGGTCTCGACGAAGTCCGGCGCCGCGCCGGTCACGAGGGTTCGCATGCTCCCCGTGCTGCGCCCGAAGGAGACGGTGAGCGTCCCGCCACCGCCCGCGATGTTGTCGACGTAGACGTCGACATCCGACACGGACCCGGTTCCCTTCGTTCCCGCCGAGGCCGTGACACCGCCGTTCGCCGACAGCGAGGTGTTGAACGTGTTCCCGTGTGCGTCGCACGGGGGCTGTTCGAACGGGCAGTTGCTGGCGCGGTAGTCGATCCCCCAGGAAAGGAGCTTCTGCGTAGGTGCGGGCGGATCCCCCGGCCCGCCGATCAGCGTGCCCGTGTCGTCGCTCACCCGGATCGTCCACACGCCCTCGGCAGGCAGTCCGTCGAACGCGCTGAGCGGCTGCTCGGGCACGAACGAGCCCGTGAAGGGAGCGCTCTGACCGACGATCGACCCGTTCGCTCCCTGGTCGTCGAACGTCGTCCCGGTGTAGTTGCTGCCGCCACCGCCGTTATCCGTCGATAGCGAGACGGTCTTCCCGGCGTGCGACACGCTGATGTCGAGGTCCGCGTCGACCGGGTGCTGGATCTCGACGCGGAAGTTCACGTCGGTGATCGTGTCGTTCGGGAAGTCCGGCGGCGGGACCCACACCGAGCTCGTCGCCGACGTGCCGAACGGGCCGCCGATGGTCCCATCGGGGACGTTCATGTCCGCGATGCGCGTCGTGTAGTCGCAAGGCGTGCCGGCGGTGTTGTCGGCCGTTGCGGCCGGCGGCTCCAGCAGCCAGCCCGTCAGCACAGCGAGCAGCACCGTCAGCACCGCGACCAGGATCAGGCCGTTGCGACCGTTGCGACCGTTGCGACCGTGGCGGCCTCCCGCCGGTCGAGCTGCTCGAGCGCCATGTTGCGCACCTCGATCCATGCGCAGATCTCCTTCCCGGTACGGATGCACGCAGAAGATACTCCCCGGTTTGTTGCTGAGGGCATCGTCATCGGACTGGCCGAGCAGCTCGGCTGAAACCCCTACTCGCTGGTCAGCCCCACCAGTCGCGCTGGCCATCGACGTCTTCGCGCGGATCCTCGCCGAGGTTGGGCGCGCCGATGACGAGGATCTCGAGGCCCTCCGGCCCGGCCTCGTAGCCTCGCCACGTGCCGGGCGGGACGCGCACCGCGTCCCACTCCCTGATCTCGACGATCTCGTCGTCGAGCTTCATCCGCCCGCTCCCGCGCAGGACCACGTACACCTCCTCCTGCTTCTCGTGCGTGTGGCCGTACGGGAAGCGATAGCCGGGCGGGACGCGCTGGTAGCTCAGGCCTGATTTCTCGAGCTCGAGCGCCTTGGTCGCCAGGCGGAACTCGAGGTCAGGCGCGCCGTCGAAGTTGGACCCGACGTCCTCCAGGTCCTCCTTGAGGTTCCTGTGAGTGAACGGCACGGCCGCCCCCGCCTAGGCAATCACCGCGTGATCAGCAGCGTGTAGCGCTTCTGACCAGCCTTCAGCACGCGGTTGCCCTGGAAGCGCACGGTCAGCCGTAGCTTCGTGGCGCTGCCGACCTTCTTGCGCGGTATCAGCACGGTCTTGGCGAAGCGGCACTTGCCCTTCTTGAGCTTGAGCTTCACGGTCCGCGTGGCGAGCTTCTTCTTCTTTTTCCTGAGCGTGAGCTTGATCTTGCCGCTGCAGGCGTCCGCCGGACGGATGCCCTTCGGGGGCTTCACGGCGCCGCGCATCCGCACGCGGACCTTGCGACCGACGATCTTCGCGGAGAGCGCGCTGCCCTTGCCGGAGAAGTTGAAGCCGAACGTCTTCGTGGGTGCGGTGGGGCCTGGCCCCGGGCCCGGCCCGGGACCGCCCGTGCTGGGCGTGCTGTTGGCCTGAGTCGTCAGCATCAGCTTGCCTCCGACGCCGCCGACCGCGCCCTGCGCTGCGCTGGCGAGCGCGACCGCGCGCCAGTCCGTCGTGGCGAGCGGGGCGTCGCCGCCGTTCCAGCGGAAGTCGCGGCCGTTGACCGAGGTCAGGACGTAGCCGGCGTTACCGGCCGATAGCACGGTGCCGCCGGCGAACGCCACGTCCGAGGGTCCGTTGGAAGGGAAGGGGTGGGCGTCCACGTTGGTGATCCGAAACCACTCCGCCGACTGATAGGCGTCCTCGGTGTACTGCGCGGTGGAGTTGCCGTAGGGGGCGCCGGAAACCGCCCAGAGCCGGTCCGGGTTGGTGCGATCGCCGGCAATTCGGCCTCCGAGCGTGAAGCCATTGGCGGATCCCGCCGGCTTGACCTGCGGATCGCCTGCGAGGTTGTTGGTCGAGAACAGCACTGCCCCGGAGCCACCGGTCGCGAGGTAGAAGACGTCCGGGTTCGACGTGACGAACATGTCGGCGAAGCCATCGTTCTGGTCGATCCAGCAGTTGTCGCCCACCACGGGAATCGGTTTGCGGTTGGCGTCTATCCACTGTCCCGTGGCGCCGACGTTGGCCGCGCTGGCGGGCTGAGAGGTGGCGAGCTGCCGCCGGTCGGCGCCGATCCACACACGGGCGCTTCCCGCGAAACGGACGAAGTTGACGTCTCCCAGCGGCTCGGTGGTGATGCACTGGTTGTTGCTGCCGTCGCCAACGTTTGAGACCTGGATGCCGGTGACGGCCGCCCACGAGTCACCTCCATTGGTCGAGCGCAACACCTGGCCGCCGTCCCCAACCGCCAGGCCGATCTGACCGCCGGCTTGGAACTCGATGTCGTTGAGCGCGATCGCGCTCGCCGGGTGGACCAGCTGGAAGCCGCTGAGGTCCGCCTTGCGCTTCCAGATCTGGCCTGAGCTCGTGGTGAACCAGAAGCGCGTGTCGCTCTGGTACTCGATCGCGGTGATCGTGCTCGCGGTCCCCGATGGGACCTCGGTCCATATTCCCGCCGCGGCCGGACTGGCGAGGGCGCCCAGTCCGAGGGCGCTGACTGCGGTGACAACCAGCATCCGTACGGCTCGTGACATCGTGGCGACTCCTATAGGCGAGAGGTTCAGTCCGAGGTTCCTCGGCATCGGGCCCCGAACCTACTCCTCGTCGCGGGTGGACTCAACAGATGTTCAGGTCAGGGTGATCTTGCCCGCGCAGGACGGTGGCGGGAATTGTCGAACCAGGACACATGTCGCCCGACGTCCGGCCGCGTGAGGCGGCCGGCACCGCGATGGCTCGCTGGAGCGCGAAGGCGCTCCTGATTGCCGCCGGCGTGCTCTTGGTCGGCGGGATGATCTGGTACGCACGCGGTGCGACCGTCCCTCTGATCGCGGCCGCGCTTGTCAGCACGCAGCTGTTGCCCCTTGTCGCTTTGGCGACGAGCCGCGGGATCCCGCGCGGGCTCGCGATCGCGGGGAGCATGGTCGGCGTCCTGGTCGTAGCGGGTGGTCTCGCGTGGTTGTTCTCCGACGCGCTCTTCGGCAACCTCGGCGGGCTCGGCGAGGACATCACCGCGGGAGCCGACGAGGTCGTCGGGTGGCTGCGCGACAACAACGCCTGGATCGAGGAGCACGAGAAGGAGATCCGCGAATTCCTCGCCGGCATCCTCCCGGCCGCCAAGGACGCGGCGGGCGGACTGGCGGCGGGGTTGCTCGGCGGCTTGTCGCTGGCCGCGCAGATGGTCAGCGGCTTCCTGCTGATGTTCGTCTTCCTGCTCTACATCCTCACCGGCGGCGACTCGATCTGGGCCTGGATCCAGCAGCGCTTCAGCGCCGAGCGCCGCGACCGGGTCGCCGTTGGCGGTGCAGCCGCCTGGAACGCCGCGAGCGGCTACATCCGCGGCATCGCGCTCGTCGCGCTGATCGACAGCGCCGTCATCACGCTCGGGATGCTGGTCATAGGCACTCCGCAGGCCGGCACGCTCGCGCTGCTCAGCTTCGTGTCGCTCTTCATCCCGATCCTCGGTGCCTGGGTCTCCGGCGCGGTCATCGTGCTCGTCACGCTCGCGGCGGTGGGTACCGGCGGGGCGGTCGCGATGGCGGTCGTCATCCTGGTTGCCCAGCAGCTCGACAGCATGTTCGTCACGCCGCTCGTCTACCAGAAGACAGTCAGCCTCCATCCGATCGTCACGCTCACGGCGGTCATCGTCGGGAGCCAGCTGCTCGGCATCGTCGGCGCCTTTCTCGCCGTCCCGATGGTCGCTGTCGGCTGGGCCGTCTACAACACCATCGAGCAGACCGCAGCCGAGCCGGTCGAGTCGGCGCCCTCCGGCACCTGACCGGCCCGCTGGCCGCACCCGGGCTGCGGCGCCTTGCCCCGGCGCTTTGCCCTTGCTCAGCCGTTCAGCAGCTTCGCCTTCTCCGCCGCGAACTCCTCGTCGGTGAGCACGCCCTGATCGCGGAGGGTGGCGAGCTCCTTGAGCTGCTCGATGGGGCTGGATGCTTGCGCCGGCGCTGCGGGCGCGGGTGCGGCTGCGGGCGCGGGTTCGTAAGTCGCTTCCTGCTCGGCCCAGCGCTGGCCTTGGCGGCGGCTCACGCGGTTCGAGACGGCGGTGGCGGTGCCGGCGACGACCGCGGTGCGGGCCATTCCTCGGAGTAGTCCTGGCATAGGTGATCCCTTCTCTGTGTCTCTTTAGGACGCCGCTGCTTCGATGGCGTCGAGGGCGTCGATCAGGCTCTGCACCGGTATTCGCTCGAAGGCGATCGGCACGCCTCCGTTGCGGCGGACCGCGGCGATGAACGGCGCGGCCCAGCGGTTCTCGTACACGAGCACGACAGCGGCGGCTCCCGGCTCGATCGCATCGGCGGCTTGAGCTACGTCGCTCTCGTCGAGCAGGCTCGAGGACGCGCCCTCGAAGACCGTGAAGTCCCCGACCCCCTTGTCGTCGAGGTCGCTCGCGTCGAACCCGGCGAAGGTCCCATCCTCCGCCTTGGTTACGAACATGACATCGAGCACTCGGATGATCCCGCGCTCCACCAGATCGAGTAACAGGGGCACCGCGTCGCCGGTCATCGGTGCGTCGGGCGGGTAGGCGATAACGGCCACGTCGATGGGCCCAAGGTCGTCGTGAGCCCCGGTGTGAGAGTTCATCCCAGCCTCCAGTTGTCTGCCGACGGACTGTTCGATGTTAGGCCAAGCCACGGCCTTTGGCGAGAGGCAATTCTCGGTGTCTCGATCTAGGCGAGAGTGGAGGAGAAGTACTCCAACGCTCGGCGCGTCTTGGTCTCCTGCTCGCCGCTCAACGAGATGCCGTGCTCGATCAGGCCGGCGCGGGCCTCGGCGGCCACCTGGAACGCCTCCGACGGCAGGCACTTCGTAGACAGCTCGAGGATCCTCGAGCCGTCGGGGAAGAGCCAGAGCTCGGCAACGAGCTTGCGCCCGAGGGCTGGTGCGGTGCCTTTGAGCTTCAGGATGAAGATCGGTCCGAGCGTCGTCAGGTCGTCGAGGGCGACTCCGGCCGGCGCATGCTCGGCGAAGAGCGCGCGCTGCTGCTTGGAGAAGAGCTTGCGCAGCGGCTGCTTGCCCGCTGCCGTGTCGGTGATGCCGAGTGATGGCGCCTCCACGCGCAGCCGGCCGGAGCACACGAACCCGCCGGGCATGGCGTCGACCTCCACGCCGAACCCGGGATCGCGCCGGAGCTTCTTCGGCAGCGCGTCCGGCACGACCGGGCGGAGCTTCACGACCGAGTCCTCGCCCTTGCGCTGAATCCGCCGGGCGCGGAGGACGAGACCCGCGCGGTTCAGCGCGAGGTCGGGGGTGTCGAAGAAGTAGATGAGCCGGACCTGCGCGTCGAGCGGATCGAATCCGAGCGCCTCGATCGAGGAGCGCTGCTCCGCTGCCGGCACGGTCAGCTTGAGCTCCACGCTGTCGGCGCCCTCCAGCAGCCCGAGCACCTCGACGAGCTGGGCATCCGAAAGCTGCGATGTCGCACCCGTGGGCATGGTGCTCATCGTACGCCTGGTGGGGGGCCCGGCGTGGCCGCAGATCTCCGCAGACGGTGTGGCCTGCTTCTGGCACAATGGCGCGCGGTGGATGGAGCGGTGCACAGCTTGAGGGGGGTGCGGGCCATCGGGGCGATCGTGCTCGCGTCGCTGCTGGCGGCCGTCGTCTGCGCCGCGACGGCGCACGCTGCGCCGCTGGTTCAAGTGGCGGCCGGTGGCGGCTACACGTGTGTGATCAAGGCGGACGACACGCCGTTCTGCTGGGGCAACGCGGGCCCCCTCCCCACCGACATCGGCACGGTGGACCAGATTGCCGCTGGCTATAGCCACGCGTGTGCGATCAAGACGGACGACACCCCGGTCTGCTGGGGTTGGGGCTCCAACGATGAAGGGCAGACCACGATCCCTTCGGGGATCGGCACGGTCAAGCAGATCGTTGCCGGCGGCTACAACACGTGTGCGATCAAGACCGATGACACCCCGGTCTGCTGGGGCGCCAACGACGAAGGGCAGAGTACGGTTCCCGCGGACATCGGCACGGTAAGTCGGATATCCGCCGCCGTCTACCACACGTGCGCGGTCAAGACCGACGGCACCCCGGTCTGCTGGGGCGACAACAGCGTCGGGCAGACCACGCTGCCCGTGGACATCGGCACGGTCAGCCGGATCGCCGCGGGCGGCGAAGGGCACACGTGTGCGATCAAGACCAACGGCACCCCGGTCTGCTGGGGCGCCGACGACATCAACCAAGCCTCGGTCCCCGCGGGTATCGGCACCGTCAAGGAGATCGTTGCCGGCGAGCTCCACACGTGTGCGATCAAGACGGACGACACGCCGGTCTGCTGGGGGCGCAACGCCCCCAATGGCCCTCAGCCTTCGCTTCCCACTGGCATCGGCACCGTCAAGCAGATCACCGCCGGCGAGTTCCACTCGTGCGCGATCAAGGCCGACGACACCCCCGTTTGCTGGGGCGGCCACATCTACGGCCAGCTGGGCGGCACGCTGACCATCGCCAGCGGCGCCCTGCCGTCCCTCATCGGGGCCGCGCCGTTCTCGCGCACTTACACCCTGGCGCCGCGATTCGACAGCCTGCCCGTCCGATTCTTCCTGAGCAGCGGCGAGCTGCCGCCCGGCCTGGCACTGAACGAGACGACCGGCGTGCTCTCAGGCACTCCGACCGAGGAAGGGACGTTCATCGGGGCGGTGGGGGCCACCAACGACATATTCAGCCCAGACGCCACGCAGTCGTTCTCGGTCACCGTCGACATCACAGCGCCCGCTGCTCCGAGCGGCCTGGCGTCGACCCCCGCGTCGCCGTCGTCCAGCCTGCAGCCTCTGATCGCCGGAGCCGCTGGGATCGGCACCGTGCAGCTCTACGACAACGCAACCTGCACGGGGTCGCCGCGCGCCACCGGTGGTGCGGGGACCTTCGCGTCACCCGGCCTGCGGGTCACCGTTGCCGCCGGCTCGACGACGACCTTCTACGCGACCGCGACCGACGCCGCCGGCAACACCTCTGGGTGCTCGACGAGCAAGGTGACCTACGTCGCGAAGGGCCCTCTGGAGCCAAACGATCCGGAACCGCCGCCCATCACGCCGCCGCCTAACACAGTGCTCGGCAAGCACCCCCGCGCGAAGGTGACCACGAAGAAGGCGAAGGTGAAGGTCACCTTCAAGTTCCGGTCCAAGACCGGTACCCGCTTCCAGTGCAAGCTCGACAAGAAGCGGTTCGCGGCCTGCAGCTCGCCGAAGTCCTACAGAGTCTCCCCCGGCAAGCACAAGTTCACCGTGCGCGCTGTCGGAGCCGGGGACGCAGCCGACCCCACGCCTGCGACCTTCAAGTTCAAGGTCGTCAAGAAGAAGAAGCGCTAGCCGACGCTCACGGTCAGCGGCGGTCGCCTTGAGCGATCTGCCCAGGCCGTAGGGCACCTTCCAGGCGGGCCCGATTCGCGGTCAGGGCGCCGGCAGGTAGGTGAGGAGGACCACTCCGGAGTCGAACCGCTTCACGTCCTCGAGCTCCAGCCGGACGGTGCCCCTGTCGCCGAGCACGTGGACGTTCCCTTCGCCCCACACGATCGGGTTCAGGTAGACCTCGTACTCGTCGATCAGGCCCCTCTCGGCGAGGGCGTACGCGAACTCGCCGCTCCCGTGCATGAACAGGTCGCCGTCGACCTCGTCCTTCAGCTTCGGGATCGAGTCCTTGAGCTCACCATCGAGCAGGGTCGCGTTCCACTCGAGGTCTCCGGAGAAGGTCTGCGACCCGACCCACTTGCGCATCGGGTTGATCATGTCCGCCCACTTGCCCGACGCGCTCGGCCAGTACCCCGCCAGCCCTTCGTAGGTCTTGCGGCCCAGCACCAGCCCGCTCGACCTCGCCTGACGCTCGAACGAGTACTCGGCGTGGTCTCCGCCGGGCTCTACCCACTCGCCGACCGGGTCTATGACGCCGTCGATGGTGGCCTGCGTGCTTGCGATCAGCTTTCCCATCTCGATCCTCCCTCGTTGACGGGCCCCCTCTGAGTCCCTCTACCCATAAGACGAGCGGGGAGGCACAGACTCATCTATGTGGCGAGTCCGGCTGATCCTTGTTGGCGGCCGCCTGATACCTTGTAGCTCTATGCGTAATGCTTCGAGTCATAGGGCTGCCACTCATGCACATCGATAAGGACCTGGTTGCGGCCTCTGCGACTCCGCTCGTGCTCGCGATCCTGGCCGAGGGCGAGAGCTACGGCTACGCGATCCTGAAGCGGGTGCGTGAGCTGTCCGGCGGTGAGTTCGAGTGGACCGACGGAATGCTCTATCCGCTGCTCCATCGGCTCAGCCGGTTCGGGTACGTGACGACGGAGTGGCGCAAGCCGCCCGAGGGTCGGCGCCGCAGGTACTACGTGATCACCCCCGAGGGGCGCGCGGCGCTGGCTGAGCATCAGCGGCAGTGGGTGGCCGTCACGCGTGCGCTGGGGGACATCTGGAAGGGCTCTGTCCTGCTGCCGGCGACCCTGGGTGAGGCGTGATGGTGGAGGGGATGGAGGCGCAGATCGCCGAGTGGCGGGCCTACCTGGCCCGGGCCCATGCCGTCGATGGCCGCGATGTCGATGAGCTGGAGGCCCATCTTCGCGACCAGATCGCCGAGCTGGAGGCAGGCGGCCTCACGGCCGACGAGGCGTTCCTCGTAGGCGTGAAGAGGATGGGTGACCTCGACACCCTGTCCCGGGAGTTCGCGCGGGAGCACAGCGGTCGGCTGTGGAAGCAGCTCGTCCTGAGCGGCACCGACGAGCCGTCGCGCTCGGCCAGCGGGTGGCTGCAGGCGCTCCTCTTCGCCCTGGCAGCGGCCGTTGCGATCCAGGTCGCCCGGCTCGCCGCCGACTTCCCCGACGAGGAGCCGGAGTGGCTGGCGCTGAACTTCAGCCTGTTCGTGCTCCCGTTCCTCGCCGGTTACTTCGCCCACCGCCGCGGGCTCGACACCAGGCAGCTGGTGCTGACCGCCGCGCCGTTCGCGGTGCTCGCGCTCCTGGTCAACGTCTACCCCTACGACGCCGACTCGGCCACCATGCCGCTCGTGATGCTCCACCTCCCGGTCTTGCTGTGGTTCGCGGTCGCCTTTCCGTACATGGGCGGCACGACCCGGTCGCACGAGCGGCGCATGGACTTCGTCCGCTTCACCGGCGAGTGGATCATCTATTACGCGCTCATCGCGCTCGGCGGGGGTGTGCTGGTCATGCTCACCGTGCTGATCCTCGAGCCGATCAACGCGGATCTCCCCGAGCGGGTCATCGAGTGGATCCTGCCGTCGGGTGTCGTCGGCGCGGTGATTGTGGCGGCGTGGCTCGTCGAGGCCAAGCAGCGTGTCGTGGAGAACATGGCTCCGGTGCTCACCATGATTTTCACGCCGCTGTTCGCCGTGATGCTGACCCTCGCGGCCGCCACCTACGCCGTGACCGGTGTCGGCGACGCGTTCGACCGCGACCTCGTCGCCGTCTTCGACGCCCTCCTCGTGGTCGTGCTCGGCCTCGTCCTTTATGCGATGACCGCGCGGGAGCCGGCCCGACCGCCCGAGCTGATGGACCGTGTCCAGCTGCTCGCCGTAGCGAGCGCGCTCGTGCTCGACGTGATGGTCCTCGGCGCGATGGTCGCCAGGATCGGCGACCTCGGGTTCACCCCCAACCGCGTGGCCGCGCTCGGCCTCAACCTCGTCCTGCTCGTGAACCTCGCCAGGGCCGCCTGGCTCTCGGTGCGGTTCCTCAGGGGGCGCGTTGCCTTCCACCACCTCGAGCGCTGGCAGACCACCTACCTCCCGGTCTTCGCCCTCTGGGTGGCGACGGTCGTCATCGCCTTCCCGCCGCTCTTCGCCTTCGACTGATCGAAGGGCGGCAAACAGCGGAGGCCGGGTTGCGCGCCCTCGTAGAATCGGTCCCTTCGGCGAGAGCGAGGAGAGGATCTGAGATGGCCGTTCGACTGAACCCGTACCTGAGCTTCCAGGACAGCGCGCGCGAGGCGATGACCTTCTACCAGTCGGTGCTCGGCGGAGAGCTGACCATCTCCACCTTCGCCGAGTTCCACGCAAGTGAGGACCCGGCCGAGCAGGACAAGGTCATGCACTCCCAGTTGGAGACGCCCGACGGACTCGTGCTGATGGCGGCCGACACGCCCGCCGTGATGGAGCACCGGCCGCAGGCCGGCGTGTCCGTGTCGCTCAGCGGCGACGACGAGGCCAAGCTGACCGGCTACTGGGAGGGCCTGAGCGAGGACGGCACCGTGATCATGCCGTTCGCGGAGGCTCCGTGGGGTGCCACCTTCGGCATGTGCGTCGACCGCTTCGGCACCACCTGGATGGTCAACTACGCCGCCGCCTGATGGTCGAGCGGATCGCAGACATGCCCGCCGGGACGATCGGGTTCCGCGCCTCGGGCAAGTTGAACAGGGACGACTACCGGCAGGTGATGGAGCCAGACCTGCGGTCGGCGGCCGAGGCGGGGGAGATTCGGATGCTGTTCGAGCTCACGAGCTTCGATGGGCTCGAGCCCTCGGCCTGGTTCGAGGACATGAGGACCGGCCTGGGTCTCGGCGTCGGCCATCACTCGGCCTGGAAGCGCTCGGCGATCGTCACCGATGTCGAGTGGGTCGCGAAGGCGTTCAAGCTCTTCGCCTGGATGACGCCAGGCGAGGTCGAGGTCTTCAAGCTGGACGGTCTCGAGGACGCCAAGCGCTGGGTCGTCGGCTAGCCGCTCTCTGCGCTGGGCCGAAGGAGCTCGTCACCGCTGGGTCAGGCGTTCTCGGCCATGAACGCCTCAGGGCCCTTCTCGACGGCGACCGGGTCCATCCACATGACCTCCCAGAGGTGGCCGTCCAGGTCGTGGAAGCTGCGCTGGTACATGAACCCGTAGTCCTGCGGGTCCTTGGCGGACGACGCTCCGGCAGCTAGCGCCGTCTCGGTGAAGGTGTCGACGGCTTCGCGGCTCTCGGCGCTGATGGCGACGGTGAGCGCGGTGGCGTCCTGGGCGTCGGCGACGGGCTTGGTGACGAAGTCGGCGAAGCGGTCGCGCTGCAGCAGCATCACGAACGCCTGGTCGCTGACGACCATGCAGGCGGCCTGGTCGTCGCAGAACTTCTCGTTGTAGCCAAACCCGAGCGTGTCGAAGAACGCCCGGCTGGCCGGCAGGTCGGCGACTGGCAGATTGAGGAACAGCAGACGGGACATGGTCGGCTCCTGTCGGATGGTGGTGACCGTTGTCAGTAAGGACGCCGCGGGCGCCTCGAACTAATCGCCGCGGGCGCCTACGATGTTCGAATGCCCGTCTCTTCCGCTAACACCGCCCCCATCGGTCAGCCGGCGCTCGAGCAGGATCTGGAGCGGCTGCGGTCAGCCGTGACCGGCTACTGCTACCGGATGCTCGGCTCGGGCTTCGAGGCCGAGGACGCCACGCAGGAGACGATGCTCCGCGCCTGGCGGCGGGCGGACACGCTGGTCGAGCGCGCGGCGCTGAAGTCGTGGCTGTTCCGGATCGCGACCAACGTCTGTCTGGACCAGATCGACAGCAGCAAGCGGCGGGAGCGCCCGATCGACCTCGCTGACGCGGGGACGGCGGACACGCCGGTCGGCGCGCCGCTGCCGGAATTGACCTGGGTGCTGCCGATCGCAAACAGCCAGGTCATCGACCCCGGTGCCGATCCGGCGACGCAGATGGCGGACCGCGAGTCGCTGCGGCTGGCGTTCGTCGCCGCGCTCCAGCACCTGCCTGCCCGCCAGCGCGTGGTGCTGGTGCTGCGGGAGGTGCTGCGCTGGAGCGCCAAGGAGGTCGCCGATCTGCTGGAGACCTCGGTGCAGTCGGTCAACAGCGCCCTTCAGCGCGCACGCGCGACGCTCGACGAGCTGGCGCTGCAGGACGCCGACGCGCCCGCACGCCCCAGCGACGAGGACGAGCGCCGCCTGCTGGAGCAGTACCTCGAGGCGTTCGCCGAGTACGACATCGACCGGATCGTCGCGCTGCTGCGCTACGACGTGGTCTTCGACATGCCGCCGCTCGCCCTGTGGCTGCGCGGCCCCGAGCAGGTCGGCGAGTTCATGCTCGGCCAGGGCGCTCCCTGCCGCGGCTCGAAGCTGATCGCGGTGGAGGCCAACGGCTGCCCGGCGTTCGCCTCCTACAAGCCCGACCCGGAGTCCGGCGATTGGCTGCCGTGGTCGCTGACGGTCCTCGAGCCGGTTGCCGAGGGGAGCTCCGAGCCGGCCGTCGCCGGCATCCACAACTTCCTCCAGCCGCTCCTTTCCCCGGCGCTGTTTCGCTCGTTCGGGCTGCCGGGCCAGCTCACGGCCGAAGACCCGGCCGTCCAGGCGGCGCCCGGCTCATAGCCGGAGCAAGCTTTCGGGCCGCGCTGGCCTCGCGCGGCACTAGCAATTAGGGTCGGCCCCGGTGACCGACGCCCTCTATCGCCTCGGGCGGTTCTGCGCCCGGCATCGCTGGCCGGTGATCGGCCTGTGGGTCGTCGCGACGGTTGCGCTGGCGCTCGTCGGCCGCGCGGTAGGCGATCAGAACAACGACAACCTGTCGCTGCCGGGCACCGGCTCCACCAACGCCCAGAACCTCCTCAAGGAGAGCCTGCCGGCGCAGGCTTACGGCACCAACCCGATCGTCTTCGAGACGGCCAAGGGCAAGCTCTCCGATCAGGCCAACGGCAAGGCGGTCGATGCGACCGTTGACGCGCTGCGCAAGCAGCCCGGGGTGCGCAGCGCGATCAGCCCGCTGAGCAAGGAGGGCGCTGTCGCGCTCAGCAAGGACGGGCGGACCGGCTACGTGATCGTGACACTGCGCGAAGGGCCGAGTGGGCTCAGCGAGGAGGAGGCGGAGGAGATCTTCGACGCGACGGCGCCCGCGAGCAGCGCAGGGCTGAAGGTCGCCGCGGGCGGCTACCTCGGGCAGGCGCTCTCGGAGACCGACACCGAGAGCAGCGAGGCGATCGGACTCGCCGCGGCGGTGATCATCCTGCTGTTCGCCTTTGGGACCGTGACCGCGATGGTGCTGCCGATCGTGACGGCCGTCCTGGGGCTGATCAGCACGCTGGCGATCCTCACCTTGGCGAGCCACGCGTTCGACGTGCCGACCGTGGCGCCGACGCTCGCGACGATGATCGGCCTCGGCGTCGGGATCGACTACGCGCTCTTCATCGTCACGCGCCACAAGCAGCAGCTGCGCGACGGGATCGGGATCGAGGAGTCGATCGCGCGCTCCGCCGCGACCTCCGGCGGGGCGGTGGTCTTCGCCGGCAGCACCGTGATCGTCGCGCTCTGCTCGCTGCTCGCCTCCGGGATCCCGCTCGTGGGGGCGATGGGGTGCTCCGCCGCGGTCGCCGTGGTGGTGGCGGTGCTCGCCGCGATCACGCTCCTTCCGGCGCTGCTCGGCGCCCTCGGGCCGCGGATCGACTCGCTGCGCGTGAAGCTCGGGAGCACCCATCCCGACGACCATCAGCCGCATGGCTGGCGGCGCTGGGCCGACGGCGTGTCGCACCGGCCGTGGCGCTCGCTGCTGGCGAGCAGCTTCGTGCTCCTGTTCGTGGCCCTTCCGACGCTCAACCTCTCGCTCGGCTCGTCCGACAGCGGCGAGCTGCCCACCGACACCACCGCGCGGCAGGCTTACGACCTGCTCTCCGATGGCTTCGGCCCCGGCGTGAACGGGCCGCTGCTGATCGGCGTTCGGCTCGGCTCTCCGGCCAAGGGCGACCAGAAGGACATCGACGAGGTCAACAGCAAGAAGAAGCAGCTCGCTGACCAGCAGCAGGCGCAGGAGGAGCAGCTGGAGGCCGAGGGCGTCCCCGCCGCGCAGGCGCAGCAGCAGGTTCAGCAGGCGACGGCGTCGCAGCAGAGCAAGCTCGACCAGCAGGGCAAGCTCGCGGCGAACCCCGCCAACGACTCTCGCCTGACCAAGCTCGAGGATGCGATCAAGAAGACATCCGGGATCAAGTCCGTCTCGCCCGCGACCCTCGACAAGAAGGGCACCGTGGCCGTCTTCACCGCGGTCGCCACCACCGCGCCGTCCGATCCGAAGACCGGCGACCTGGTGGAGAAGCTGCGGAACGACGTCGTGCCGAAGGCAATCGAGGGCACCGACCTGGAGGTCTTCGCCGGCGGCCAGGCGGCCGGCTACATCGATCTCGCCGCGCGCATCGCGGACAAGCTGCCGCAGATGATCGCCCTGGTCGTGCTGCTCAGCTTCTTCCTGCTGCTGCTCGCGTTCCGCTCGGTGCTGCTGCCGATCAAGGCCGCGCTGGCGAACCTGCTCTCGGTGGGCGCCGCCTACGGGGTCGTCACCTTCGTCTTCCAGGAGGGGCACGGCGCGACGCTGCTCGGCCTCGACGGCGCGGTGCCGATCGCCAGCTACGTGCCGCTGCTGATGTTCACGATCCTGTTCGGCCTCTCGATGGACTACGAGGTGTTCCTGCTCTCGCAGATCCAGGAGCACTACGCCGCCGGCGGCGACACGCGCAAGGCGATCGTCGACGGCCTGGCCAACACCGGGCGCGTCATCACCTCGGCCGCCCTGATCATGGTCTGCGTCTTCTCGAGCTTCGTGCTCAGCGGCGACGCGGTGGTCAAGCAGTTCGGCGTCGGCCTGGCGGTCGCGATCGCCATAGACGCCACTCTCGTCAGGTGCCTGCTCGTGCCCGCCGCCATGACGTTGATGGGCGACCGCTGCTGGTGGATTCCCCGCTGGCTCGACCGCATCCTGCCCCGGGTGAGCATCGAGGGCGGCGACCGCTTCGGCGAGCAGGCCCTCGCGGCCCCGCCCGCGCCGGCCACCAAAAGCTGACTAACGCTGGCCCCGGGTACTGGGATCGCCCTGACTTGCCGATAGGTACCGAAGACCTACCCCGATCTAAGTGGCGGAGCTTCGAACCTGATGGGCGCTTTGGCGACAGCTCCGACTCCCTTTCGCGATGACGGGTGGGTCGCTCGCCGGTTGGATTGGGTGCGGCGTCGATGGGGAGCAACGAGCTTCGCCCTCCGGCTGTTCCTGATTCTCGGTCTTGCGCTGCTGGTCGTAGGAGGCGTCGCCTACGTTGCGATCTCCCGGGGGTTGGAGCAGCAGCAGATCGACAGCCTCGCTCGTGTCCAGCGGGCAGACGTGAAGGGCTTTGAGCTGACAGGTCGTGAGCACAGCCTTCGGGTCGCGATCCGGGAGATCGACGAGGTTCTCGAAGCGGTCGGGCGCCGGCCGGGCACCACCGAGGTGAGCCTGGTCGACCACCGGGAGGTCATCGTGGCGTCGAGCGTGGAGCGGCTGACCGGGACGCGGGACTCCTCGCCACAGATCAAGGCGGCGCTCAATTCGGGAGTCGCTCGCTATGGGCGCGAGGTGGACCCGGGCGAGCCCTCGTCGGATTTCGAGTTCGTCAGCCCGGTCGTCCTTCCCGATGGGCGCTATGCATTGGAGACGAGCTTCGACAGCGAGAGCTTCACCGAGGAGCTCGCCGGCATGCGCCGGATCCTCGCCCTGATCGGCTTCTTCTTCCTGTTCGCGGTGAGCGCTCTCTTCTATCTGCTGGGCGGCCGATCGCTGCTGCGCAACCATGAGATCGCGCTGCAGCGCGCGACGCTCGACGGGCTCACCGACCTTCCCAACCAGCGCGCCTTTCAGGCGGAGCTCGATCAAGCGGCTGCGCTTGCGGGCCGTTCTGCGGATCCGCTCGCTCTGGTGCTGCTGGACGTGGATCACTTCAAGCTCGTCAACGACCGCTACGGCCACCCCCAAGGTGACGCGCTGCTGAAGAACATCGCCGCGATCCTCCGCGACGGGCGTTCGTCAGATCGTGCCTACCGCATAGGAGGTGACGAGTTCGCGCTGCTGCTGCCGATCACCGATGCCGAGGGCGCTCGGACGCTGGTTCGGCGCCTGAACAGGAGGCTCAGGGACGCTGACGCTCCGGTGAGCATCGGCGTCGCGACGATCCGCAGAGGCGAATCCTCGAACGAGCTCAGGGCCGAGGCCGATGCCGCCCTCTACGAGGCCAAGCGAGGCGGAGGCGACCGGGCAGTGGATTTCGATTCGATCCGCGGCGAGGTCGCCGTCATGACCGCCGGCAAGCGGGAGGCGATCGCACAGCTGATCGACGAGGGGCGTCTGACCACCGTCTTCCAGCCGATCTGGGACTTCGAGTCCGGCGAGCTGATCGGGATCGAGGCTCTCAGCCGCCCCGACGCGTCATATGGGTTCTCGGGCCCGAGCGAGGCGTTCGACGTTGCCGCTCAGGTCGGTCTCGTGCACGAGCTCGACGTTCTCTGCATGACCCGGGCCCTCCACGCCGCGTGCGAGTCCGACCTGCCTTCCGACGCTCTGCTGTTTGTGAACCTCGCCCCGGGCACTCTCGAGCGCGACGCGGGAGGAAGCGACTGGCTGAGCGCTGCCGTCGCGAGCGCGCAGCTGCTCCCGGACCGCATCGTGGTCGAGGTCACCGAGCGGATCGGAGCCCGCATCAGGCCTGTCGTCAAGAGCTTGGAGCGGTTGCGGGAAGAGGGCTTCAAGCTGGCGCTCGACGACGTCGGGACCGGCAACTCCGGCCTGGAGATGCTCCGCATGGTCGACGCCGACTACGTCAAGATCGATCGCAGCATCGTCAGCGCGGCGCCCACCGAGCCGAACGCCCGCGCGGTGCTGATGGCAATGGCCACCTTCGCCGGTCAGACTGGCGCCTTCGTCATCGCCGAGGGCATCGAGGATGAGGAGACCCTCGAGTTCCTACGCTCGATCGACAAGCTCCATCCCCGCCCCGGCAGGATCATCCAGGGCGGCCAGGGATTCAAGCTCGGCCGGCCAACCGAAGAGGTTCCTGACCATCCCCCCGGAGCACTCGCCGCGCCCGCGGCACCCGCGGCCACAGCCGCCAAACGCTAGTTCTTCTTCTGCTTCTTCTTGGCGCGGAGCTTCGGCTTCACGGTCGCCTTCGCCGTGCGGACCCGGCCTGCCGGGTCCTTGACCGTCGCCGTCACGCGCAGTGAGAGCTTCTTCTTCCGCACGAGCAGCTTGCGCAGACTGCGCGGCAGCGAGAGCTTGACCGTGGTGCGGCCGTTGGCCTTGACCGTGAACGCCTTCGCCTTGAGCTTCACGATCTTCGGCTTGGCCTGACGCTTCTTCTTGGACGAGGAGGCGGTGACCTTGCGGCTCGTCCGGCCGGCGAGCGAGCCGGTGACGGCGAAGGTGTTCCGGTTCACGACCCTGACCGGCATCGGGCCTGACTTGGCGATCTTCTTGCTCGCGAGCTTGAGCGTGACCAGGGTCTTCGTGCCGAAGGTGGGCAGGGCCGGTGGGGGGACTACCGGAGGCGGGTCGACCGCGGGGATCGCGAGCGCGGCGAGCCCGGGGGCGATCAGCTTCGCCACTCCGGTCCCCACGGCCCTGCGGCCGAGGAAGCGCACCTCGAGCGGGCCCGCCGGGACATCGCGAGCGAACATCGACGCGGATACCGCGCGGTCGGTCCCGTCTCGCGGGTCGCCGTCGTAGTAGACGTTCACCAAGCGGTTGACGCGCGTGCCGCCCACGGCGAGGCCAAAGCTTCCTTCCCACTCCGCCGCCGCGCCTGCCGGGGCCTGCATCGCCGCCGATCCTCCTGCGAGCGCGAGCACATGGCTCTTCTTGGTGACCGTCAGCGAGCAGGAGCGCACCGTCGTGTCCGTCGAAGTGCTGTTTGTCCAGGCGTCGGTGCCTGAGGCTCCGCAGACCTTGGTGCTCGCGCCGTCGGCGATGAACAGGCCCACGAGCCCTGCGTCGAGGACCCGGACGGTCCCCTCTCCGGAGTTCGTGCCGAATCGGTTTCCGATCAGCGACAGCGTGTGGGCTCCCGCCGCCACCGGTGTCACGGAGTGCGTCGACAGCGACTCGTCGGTGCCGTCGAATCCATCGGCGTAGATGTTGAGGAAGCGCTCGGTGGAGGCGTCGCCGCTCGGGTTGTCGACGCCGAGACGGAACGTCGCCTCGAAGGGCACGCCGCTGAACCCGACCGACCCGGACCCGATGCCGACGAGGGATCCCGCCGTCGGAGCGGTGATCGAGCAGCTGCGGATCGTCGACGCCGTCGTGGTGTCGTTGCTGTAGGTCGTGCCGGGGTTGTCGGAGCAGACCTGGATCCCGGGCTCGCCGCTGGGAACGAAGATCACCTGGAGGCTAGGGTCGAGGAGCCCCGCGGTGCCGGCGCCCGAGTGCTCGAGGATCAGGCGGAAGGTGTGCCTGCCCGGCGCGACCGCGTAGGCCATCTGCGTCGCGGCGCTCTTGTTCCTGGCATCGCTGTAGATGTTGACGAAGCGGGAGGTGGGGTTGGTGTTGTGATCGACCGTCGGCGAGTCGAGGCTGAGCGCGAGGCGCGCCTCGTAGTTGAAGTCGACGAACCGCAACCCGCTCGTTGCGAGGACGATCGCGGTCCCGCTCGTGGGCGCCGAGATCGCGCAGTCCGCCACGACGGTCGCGCTCGTGCTTGCGGCCTCGAGCCCGCCGCTGACTCCATCGCCGCAGGTGAGCACGTCGGCGGTGGCCGCCGGTGCGCAGACGCAGAGGGCTGCGAGCGCGAAGCAGAGGGCGAGCACGCGACGGGGCACGACACGTACTCTTGCACGCTGCGCCCAGGCGTGGGGGCACAAGGCGCTGCAGCAGGCCTGGTTGGCCAGAGATGGGAAGCGCTGCTCAGAAAGCGGCGCAGGTGGCGCTGGCGCTGGTCTTCTCGACGTTGCCCGGCGACTTGACCTCGCCGCCGAACTCGTAGCCCACCTGCCACTGGTCGCCGTTGCGGATCAGCCCCTGGACGTGACGCCCGCCGGGGATCCACGCCTCGACCACGGCCGTGAACTTGGTGCCGCCCTTCTTGACCTTCGCGTCGATGATCCGCCAGCCGCTCGTCCCTACCTTGCCGCCGTCGGCCACGTCGTCCTGCCACTTGCCGTTGCCGCAGTAGAGCGTGTCGATCTCGACGTAGTCGGCGCGGGTGCCCACGAAGCGCGAGTTGCGGACCTGTTTGTAGACCAGCGCGTTCGCCTTGCACTGCTTGAGGCTCTTCTTGGCCGCGCGCTTCTTCGCTCCGGTCGAGTTGTTGACCTTCTTCTGGAACTTGCCGCACCCGGGCTGCTTGAACTTCAGCGCCGCGTCCGCCGCCGAGGGGCCGATGAGCGCCGCGCCAAGCAGCGCCAGTGCGATGCCCGCTGCGAGCACGCACCTGAGGGTCTTCGACACGGACGGATCAAGGCGATTCGCTACCACGGGACGACCTCTCATCTGGGGGCGGGGGCGCGTGATTCTACCCGCGCCCTCCTGGTGCTTCGGCTCGCGATACAACTAGCCACCGTCGATTGGGAGGTGGAGGTCCATGAACC
Organism: uncultured Solirubrobacterales bacterium; assembly: GCA_963715445.1. Classification (GTDB taxonomy): domain Bacteria; phylum Actinomycetota; class Thermoleophilia; order Solirubrobacterales; family Thermoleophilaceae; genus JAAYBF01. The sequence goes on along the minus strand of OY970240.1, from coordinate 804,515 downwards.
CGTTCCGTGCCGCAGTGGAGGCCCGCGACTTCGAGGGCGCGGTTGCGCTCCTGGCAGAGGACGTCGTATTCCGAAGCCCGGTCGTCTTCCATCCCTACGAGGGGCGCGACATGGCCGCCGCGATCCTCTTCGCCGTGAGCCGCGTGTTCGAGGACTTCCGCTACGAGCGCGAGATCGGCGCGGAGGGAGCGCAGGACCACGCGCTGGTGTTCAAGGCGCGGGTCGGGGAGCGCGAGGTCCACGGCTGCGACTTCCTGCACACCAACGAGGACGGGCTGATCGACGACCTCACCGTGATGGTCAGGCCGATGTCGGCCGCGCTGGCGCTGGGCGAGGCGATGAAGGCCCAGCTCGAGGCCGCCCAGAACGGTGTAGAGCCTTCCGCGTGAGCCGGCCTGCGGCCAGGCTCGACCCGCCCGAGGCGACAGGCGACGGAGTCCGCTTCGGCCTGAGTGTCGGCGAGGAGACCAGCGTCTTCAGCTACACCTGCCGGGACGGAGCGCTCGACTTGAATCCCGACGCGGGCTTCGCGGCGGCGCTGCCGGTGGCGATGGGGCTTGCGTCGACGCTCGATGCGCCCGACGGCGTCTCGGCGCGCCTGCTCGAGGCCTCCGGGTCGATCCAGCGCTTGCTGGCCGCCTGGGACCGTGGGCTGCAGGCGGTTGAGGTGCGCTCCGGCGCAGAGACGGGCTCGGCGGGCGAGGCGGCTGAGGAGCCGACGCGCGGGGGCAAGGAGGCGGTGCGCGGAACGGAAGAGGGGCAGCGCGGAACCGCCGCGTTCTTCACGGGAGGGGTGGACAGCTTCTACACGGTGCTCACCCGCAGCCATGAGATCGACGCCCTCGTCTACGTCCACGGCTTCGACTTGCCGCTGGAGGAGGAGCAGAAGGGAGAGCTGGTTTCGGCGAGCCTCCGGGACGTGGCTCGCGAGCTGGGCCTGCCGCTGATCGAGATCGAGACCGACCTGCGAGCGGTCTCCGATCGGGCGTGCAGCTGGGAGCTCGCATACACCGGCGCGGCGCTCGCGAGCGTGGGCCACCTGCTCGCATCCCGGTTCGAGCGGATCCTGATCCCCGCGACCCACTCGTTTCGCGACCTCCATCCGATCGGCACCCACCCGCTCCTGGACCCGCTCTACTCGAGCGAGCGCCTGCGCTTCGAGCACGTCAATTCCGTCACACGCGTGGACAAGCTGGCCTACCTGGCCGAGTCGGAGCTGGCCATGTCCTCGCTGCGGGTCTGCTTCCAGCCGGGAGTCGACGATGCGCTCAACTGCGGCAGCTGCGCGAAGTGCATGCGCACGATGACCGGCCTGCGCGTGGTTGGCGCGTTGGGGCGCTGCGCGACGCTTCCGGGCGAGTTCTCCCTGTGGCAGATGGCGGGCGGTCCGGTGCGCAGCCGCACGTCGCTCACCTATGTACGGGAGAACCTGGAGGCCGTCGAGATGCGTGGCGCCGATCCGGAACTCGCCTTCGCGCTGAGGCGCCTGGTCGCGCGCGGCGCGCGCTGGGAGGCGTGGAGGGAGACGACCCTCCTGGCGACGGCGGCGCGGCGGTCGGTGGTGGCGCGTGTCCCGCTGCTCAGACGAGCGCTGCGTGTGGCGCGTCGGGCTGCGCATCGGGTTGCGCGGCTTGTGCGGCGTCGTAGCTGAGCAGCTCCTCGGCGAGCCTGCCCGCGGCCTGCACCGCGCTGCGGATCTCCTGGAGGTAGACGTGCGGGGCCGCGGCTCGAGACCCCGGGGCGGCTGCCCACGCGCGCGGGTGTGCCACGAGCTCGAAGGAGAGCCCGCTCTCGAGCCCCAGCGCACGCGCGGCGTCGATGTACTGGAACGGCCTGCAGGTTGGCGAGGTGATGAGCCCGACCGGAGCCGCGTCGGCTGCCAGCTCGCGGGCGAGGAACCGGAGGGTCTCGTAGGTGGATGCCCGCCGCGCGCCCTCCGGCGCAGGCACCTCGACCAGCTGAACCGCTTCGACGGGGGAGTCGGTCGGGCCGCCCGGCTGCCTCGCGCCGCCTCCGAAGACGCGGTCCGCCGCCGCCAGCATCAGGTCCGCCTCCGTGCGTGCGCCCGCGGCGTAGGACCGGACCTCTTGGCTCTCCCGCTCCTCGCGATCGAGGGTCCGCTGAGCGCTCAGGAGCACGACCCGCACCGGCGGGGGGTCCACGGGCTCCGTCTGGATCGTCCCCGCAGCCACGCGAGCGCGGTTGAGTGGAGCCAGGCGCCTGCCGCCGAGCACGACGAGCGTCCGGGGGCTCGTTCGCAGACGGCCGTGCGAGCGCAGGCCGAGCGCCTGCGCGCGCTCGGCGACGGCAGTTGCCAGGGCATCCCCGGCCAGCGAGCCGGCGGGGGTGCTCAGAGGGCGCTCACCGTCCACGCGGTAGTCCCACACCGTGCCGGGGCGCGACCAGTCGCAGATCTCCCGGAATGCGTCGATCACCCTCGCGAGACGGAGGCGCCCGCCATCCACGGCCCGCTGCGTGCTGCCCAGCTCGCCAGGCCAATCGAGCAACTCGGGATCCTCGTCAGGATCGCGCCGGCCGGGCGCGTGCTCCAGGAGCCAGCGCAGGTGCTCCGAGCAGAGCCAGGCGGAGATCTCCTCGGCGAGCAGGTCGAGCGCGTCGGGCGAGAACGGACGGTCGAAGAAGCTCGCTTCCCGCAGGTCTAGAGTCCCGCCTGTGGAGTCGGTGATCGGCATCGATGCTGGGGGCTCGAGGATCCGGGCGATCGCCGTCAGGGGGGACACGGTCGTTCACAGAGGGTCGGGTGGTCCGGGCAATCCCCACACCGTTTCCGCTCGCGAGTTGGAGGCACACTATTCGAGCGCCCTCGAGGGTTGTCCGCCGGCGCGCTCGGTGGTCCTCTGCGCAGCGGGCGCCGGATCCATCGGGCGCGAGCGCCTGCGCCGGATGCTCACCCCAGCACTCCACGGCGCCCGGTTCACGGTGCTGCCCGACTACGCGGCCGCCTGGTCGGCCGCTCCCGTGGGGACGCACGTCGTGGTCATAGCGGGCACCGGGTCGGTGATCGCCTCGCACTCGCCGGCCACCGGGTACGCCGTCACCGGTGGCGCCGGTGTTGCGGGCGGTGACCCTGGATCCGCCCTGAGGCTCGGCCACGCCGCGCTCGCCCACGCGGGACTGGATTCCGGCGGCCTCTCGATAGCGGAGGTGGCCGGGCACTCCGAGCGTGTCACCAGTGCGGCAGAGGCAGGTGAGCCATGGGCAGTGGAGGCGCTGCGCAGGGAGATGGCGGCGCTCGCCGAGGACATCGGCCTCCACGTCTTGCGGATCGGGCGCGGGCGCTCGCGATCCAGGGTCGCCGCCACGGGCGGCGTGTTCCGCAGCCGCGCGGCGGTGGCTGCGCTCAGCGCGGCCCTCGGCCCTTCGTGCGCTGTGGCCCGCATGCGAGCCGAGCCCGTGATGGGCGCGGTGCGGATCGCGCGGGAGCTGGCGGCGTGAGCCTGCCCGACCTGCCCGATACGGAGGGGCTCCATCCCGCCTCGCGCGACCTCGGTTCGCTCGACCCCCTCGCAGTCGTCGAGCTCATGGATGCGGTCGAGCCCGCCACGCTCTCGGCCGTTGCGGAGGCCCGCCCTCTGATCGCGGCTGTGGCCGAGCGGATCGGCGAAGCCCTGGGAGCGGGAGGGCGCGTCGCGATGCTCGGGGCGGGGACGAGCGGCAGGATCGTCGCGGGTGAGATCTCCGAGCTCGCCCCGACCTTCGGCGAGCTCGGCAGGCGGTTCGAGGCGCTGGTCGCCGGCGGCGGCCTCGCCTCGTCGATCACCACCTCCGAGGACGATGTGGAAGCTCCTGTCCGGCGGCTGGCGGAGCTCTCGCTGGGGCCGGGCGACGTGGTGCTCGGGATCGCCGCCAGCGGCACCACTCCCTTCGTGCTCGCCGGGATCCGGGCGGCGCGCGCCACCGGCGTATGGACGTGCGGCATCGCGAACAACGCTCCCTCGCCGCTGATCGACGAAGCCGACCTCGGCATTCACCTCGCGACGGGACCGGAGATCCTGACCGGCTCGACGCGCCTGCAGGCGGCCACGGCTCAGAAGCTCGCGCTGAACCGGATAACCACCGCGGCCATGGTGTCCGCCGGGCGGGTGTCCCGGAACCAGATGGTCGACATGCGGGTGAGCGTCGAGAAGCTGCGGGGCCGGGCGATCAGGATCGTGGCCGACCTCGCGGAGGTCACCGAGGCCGAAGCCGAGGCCCGCCTCGATCGCTCGGACTGGGTGATCAGGCGCGCGCTCGAGCCCTAGCCGAGCGCGCAGTCGCACGCGACGCCGACGACCCGTCTAGTCCTCGGGCGTCACCTGCTGGACGGCCATCCCCGGCGGCCGGTCGGGCCCCGGGTGGCTTGCGAGGCGGGTGTGGAAGGCGTTCGCCACACGGAGGCCGTGGACCTTCGCCATCGCCGCTCGCTCACCGTCGAAGAGCTCGTCGACGGTGCGGCACCAGAGGATCAGCCAGCGCTCGAAGTGGGCTTGGCGGAGCCCGGCCTTCTCGTGCAGGCGGGCGTGGACGCCGAAGGCGCCGCCGCTGTAGCTCTGGGTGCCGAGCAGGACCGTCTCCCAGAACGACGTGATCACCGGGACATGCTCCTCTAGGTCGAGGTGGGCGACGTCGGTGAAGATCCAGCCGATCAGCTCGTCCTCCATCGCCTGGCCGTAGAAGGCGCGCACCAGGCGCTCGCAATCGGCCCGGTCCTGGATGTCGTGCAGCTCGCCTTCGGCCATCCGAGTCAACGATACGGCGGCCCCATGGCCGGTGGCCAGCCGATTCCCGTCTCTTGTGACGAACGGGCCCTGGACAGGGCGCCGGGGCGGAGCTAGTTTCGCTCTCACCAGAACTCACCGAGGAGGAGGTTGGCCGTGTCTTCCACCGTGCCGGATTCCGATCTCAAGGCGCGTCACCGCGCGATGTGGGCATCGGGTGACTACCCGTCGATGGTCGAGACCTTCCTGTTGCCGCTGGGGCCGCGGCTCGTGGAGGCCTGCGGCATCGACGCCGGGATGACCGTGCTGGACGTGGCCGCGGGAACCGGCAACGCATCGATCCCGGCGGCCGAGCGTGGCGCGAAGGTGACCGCCAGCGACCTGACGCCAGAGCTGCTCGATGCCGGCCGCAGCAAGGCTGAGGCGAAGGGGCTCGAGCTCGAATGGGTCCCGGCTGACGCGGAGAACCTCCCCTTCGAAGATGGGGCGTTCGACGTCGTCATGTCGTCGATCGGCGCGATGTTCGCGCCGCACCACCAGGACGTCGCCGACGAGCTGGTGCGCGTCTGCCGCCCAGGCGGCACGATCGGGATGCTGAACTGGACTCCCGAGGGCATGATCGGCGCGCTGTTTCGCACGATGGGGCCGTTCGCCCCGCCGCCTCCGCCGGGCGCCCAGCCCCCGCCGCTGTGGGGCGGCGAGGACCACATGCGCGGGCTGTTCGGGGATCGGGTCGATTGGCGGACGTTCGAGCGCGAGGAGCTGGAGGTCACCGCCTTCGAGCATCCGCACGACTACGGCGAGCACTTCAAGGCTCGCTACGGCCCGACCATCGCCGCGCGGGCCAACGCCTCCAAGGACGGCCGCGAAGGCGAGCTGGACGAGGCGCTCGACCGGTTCTGCGACGAGTGGAACCTCGGCTCCGCCGACGATGCGCGCTTCGAGCAGGAGTACCTGATCGCGGTGGGCACCCGTGTGTGAGCCGCGCGGGTGACGCCTACCTAGAGGTGCTCGAAGGCTGCGCCCGGCCGGCGCGCGCCCATGTGCTGACGCTTCCCGGGTAAGGGGCGCCGCAAAGCTCAGGGCCGTCCTGCTGCTCGTAACATCTGCGGCCGATGGACCGGGCGAGGGCACCAAAGACGCCGCCCCGCCCTGATCCGGCCGAGTCGGCCGGTGAGAGGTCCGCCCCGGCCCTCCTGCGCTACGCGGTGCCCGCGGCCGTGTTGGTGCCCGTCCTCTCGGTGCTCGCGATGCTCGTGTTCGAGAGCGAGCGCGTCGTCTCGCTGGCGACGAGCGTGGCGCTCTGGGTGGAGCTGGAGATCCTCGCGCTCGGGACGGTCAGCGTGCTGAGCGCGTTCGCGATCCGCTCGGCGGACCGGCGCCGGCGCGCCACGGAGCTGCAGCTCGAGGAGCTCGCCCACCGCGATCCGCTCACCGCCTGCTCAATCGCCGCGGCCTCGAGTCCGAGCTGGCGCGAGCCGTCGCCCGGCCGCGCGGGGACCGGTGTGGGCTCGCCCTGGTGCTGATCGACCTCGACGGCTTCAAGCGGGTCAACGACACCCGCGGCCATGCGACCGGGGATCGGGTGCTCGGGGAGGTCGGCCGAGCGCTCGCCGGCATCGCCGGTGAGGGGGACATAGTGGCTCGGCTGGGAGGCGACGAGTTCGCCTTCGCCACTCACGCGTCGGGCGAGGAGATGAGGAGGCGGGCCGCTGAGATGGCCGCCGCGATCGAGCGCGCCGGCGAGGCGGCCGGCGTCCCGGGGATCGCCGCGAGCGTCGGCGTGGCCGCCGCCGATGCCCCGGCCGGCGCCGAAGAGCCGCTTGCCGCGAGCCCGTTCGACGAGCTGCTGTGGCAGGCGGATCGCGAGCTCTACGAGGCCAAGGGCCGCACAGGGGAGCGCCGCGCCAAGCCGACCGAGCGGGCGCCGGCGGATCGCGAGCACGTGGGACGGCACGTCTTTGAAGACGAATCGGCTCCGCGGCTCGACGAGGCGGTCGTGCGGCGTGTGAGCTCGGTGGTCCTTCCGTGCGCCGCGCTGGCGGGCGCGATCGGCCTCGCCGCGATGGCCGGCGTAGTGCTCGACGTGCTCTGGCTGCGAGCGTCGAACGAGGAGGCCGCGCTCGCCTTCACGACGAGCTTCGGCATCGTGCTCGTGGCGATCTGCACGGCGCTCGCCGCCGACGAGAACCGCTCCCGCCCGCGCCGCCTGGTGGGGGACGCCCTGGCCGTCGTCGTCGGGGCGATCGGCGTCGCCACGCTGATCGAGCGCGCGCTCGACGTCGACCTCGGCTTCAACCGGCTCGTCCACGACCCGCTCGACGTGCCGCTCATCTACCGGCCCGACCCCGAGACCGCAGTTGCGCTCGTGCTCGCCGCGGTGTTCCTGCTGCTGATCGATGTGCGCGCGCGAGCGGTGCGGGTCGCCTGGTCGGCGCTCGCGATCGTCTTCATGCTGATCACCTGGGCGGCGCTCTTCGGGGCGATCCTCGGTGCGGGCTACGTGTGGCAGAGCGGCGACGCTCACCTGATCTCGCTGCACGGCGCGGTCGCCGCGGCCGCGCTGTCCGGCGGCCTGATCGCGCTGAGGCCCCGGCGTGGGCTCTACTGGCCGGTGACGATCGCGTCGCCCGCGGGGCACACGACGCGGCGGCTGATGGCGGCGGCGATAGCGGTGCCGCTGCTGACGGGCATGCTGCTGGTGCTGAACGGCCGCTCGGATTCGCTGCCGCTGCTGGCGGGCCTGCTCACCCTCCTTCAGGTCGTCCTCCTGCTGGGTATCGCCTTGATCACGGCGCGCACCGTCGAGCGGGCGGACGCCGAGCGCGAGGAGCTCGGGCGGCGGCTGCGCAAGCTCGCCGATCGCGATCCTCTCACCGGCCTGTTCAACCGTCGGCGGCTGGAGTTCGAGTTCGATGAGGAGGTCGGTCGTCGCCGGCGCGTGGGTGGGGTCTCGGCGCTGGTCGTGCTCGACCTGGACTCGCTCAAGCAGATCAACGACACGCTCGGCCACGCCGCGGGCGACGAGGCGCTGGTCTCCCTGGCGAGGGCGCTCGAGCAGCGGACCCGGGCGACGGACACCGTCGCGCGCATCGGCGGCGACGAGTTCGCTGTGCTGCTCGCGGGCGCCTCCGCGCAGCAGGCGCGCGCTTGGGCGCAGTCCTACTCGGAGGTCGTCGCGTCCTCGGGGCCGGAGGGCTGGGCGCGGGTGAGCGTCAGCTGGGGGGTCGCCGAGTTCGGCGCGGACGGCGGCGACTTCGAGCATCTCTTCCACGCGGCCGACGTCGAGCTCTACGAGGTCAAGCGCGCTCGGCAGACCATTCGTTAGCCTGCCGCGCATGTCAGACCAACCGAAGCTCGTACTGCACGTCACCGCCTTCTCGCACCCCTGTCTGGCGGTCAGCGCCGCGCTCGAGCGCTACGGCCTCGAGCACGAGACGGTCGACCTGCGATCCGGCACCCACGCCGACGAGATCGAGAAGATCTACGGCGAGGGACGCAGGACGGTGCCCGCGATGCTGGTCGACGACGAGCCGGTCCACGGCACCTGCGCGGTCTTCGAGCGCATCGACGAGCTGGCCGACGGAGCCGACCTCTATCCGGCCGAGGTGGCCGACGCGGTGCGCGAGGCCGAGCGCGGTGTCGCGGAGGACCTGCAGTCCGCCGGCCGCCACCTGATCTTCGGGGCGCTCCACTTCAGGCCCGAGGCGATGGGCAGGTTCGCCGGCGGGGAGATGCTCGATCCGGCCGGCACCGACTTCGCGATCCGCCTCGTCCGCGGCGCCTGGCGCTACATCGGCATCACCGCCGAGCTGGTCGCCGCCGATCTCGAGCGGCTCCCGGGCCTGCTCGACCGCGCAGACGCGCTGGTCGCCGAGGGCGTCATCGGAGGTGAGCAGCCCACAGCCGCCGACTTCCAGATCGTCTCGTCACTGCGGCTGCTGCTGCAGATCGGCGACCTGCAGCCCCTGCTCGAGGGCAGGCCCTCGACCGGGCTGGTCGAGAAGTGGTTCGACGCGCCTCCGGGCGACATCCCGGCCGGGGCGTTCCCAGCCGGGTGGACGCCTTCGCCCGCATCCGTCGGCTGAGAGTCCGCCGAGCCCGGGCCGCCGGTGCGCCAGGGCCGGCAGCGCGCCCTCGGGGGTTGAAGGGCGCTCTATGCTCGACGGGTGAAGAAGTGGGTGCCCATCGGCATTCTCGCGTCGGCGCAGTTCGTGATGGTGCTGGACAGCAGCGTCATGAACGTCTCGATCTCCCAGATCGTGGCGGACCTCGACACCACGATCGAGGGCGTCCAGCTGGCGATCACCGCCTACACGCTCGTGATGGCGGCGTTCATGCTCGCGGGCGCGAAGCTGGGCGACATCGTCGGCCGCGACCGGATCTTCGCGATCGGGCTGGCGGTCTACGGGCTCGGCTCGCTCACGACCGCGCTCAGCCCGGACCTGACCGTTCTGCTGATCGGATGGTCGCTGATCGAGGGCCTCGGCGCCGCGCTGGTGATCCCGGCGATCGCGGCGCTGATCGCAGCCAACTACGAGGGCAAGGAGCGCGCGCTCTGCTTCGGCATCATCGGTGGAGTCGCGGGTGCCGCGATCGCGCTCGGACCGCTGATCGGCGGCTGGGTGACGACGGAGCTGAGCTGGCGCTACGTCTTCGCCGCGGAGACGGTGATCGTGGTGGCGATCCTCATCCTGCGACGTCAGCTGCGCCCGGCGCCGAAGCTGGCGCAGCCGCCGCGGCTCGACGTGATCGGGGTGGCGCTCTCGGCGGTCGGGCTCGGGCTTGCCGTGTTCGGGGTGCTCAAGAGCAGTCAGTGGGGCTGGGTCGAGCCTCGCGGGGCACTCACGATCGATGGCACCGAGATCACGCCGCTCGGCTTCTCGGTGGTGCCGTTCTTCATCCTCGCCGGGCTCGCACTGCTGGCTGGGTTCGCGAGCTGGGAGGAGCGGCGCGAGCGCTTGGGCCAGGACACGTTGCTCGATCGCTCGTTGCTTCGAATCGAGACGTTGAAGGCCGGGCTCTCGACGCTGCTGATGCAGCAGCTCATCCTGCTCGGCACGTTCTTCGTCCTGCCCGTCTACCTGCAGGTGGTGCTCGGCCTCGACGCCTTCGAGACCGGCAAGCGGTTGTTCCCGATGTCGGTGGCGATGCTCGTCGCCGCCCTCTCTGGGCCTCGTCTGGCAGCGATGCTGGCACCCAAGCGCGTCGCCCAAATCGGCCTCGTCGCGCTGACGGTGGCGGCGGCGCTGCTCTTGGGAACGATCGACGTAGAGCTCAACGGGGCCACGTTCGCGGTGGCGCTCGCGCTCTTCGGCGTAGGAGCAGGGCTGCTGCTCTCGCAGCTCGGCAACGTGATCATGTCGTCGGTCGCGCCTGAGCAGACCAACGAGGCGGGCGGCCTCCAGGGCACCGCCCAGAACCTCGGCGCGTCGCTCGGAACCGCGGTGATCGGATCGGTGCTGATCGCCGCACTCACAAGCGGCTTCGTCGCCAAGGTGGAGCGGAACCCCGATCTACCGCAGCAGACGCGCGAGCGCATCGTCGAAGCCGCGTCCGCCGGCATCCCAGTCGTCCCCGTCGCCGAGGTCGAGCAGGTTGCGCTCGACAGCGGGCTCTCCCAAGAGCAGGCGAGCACAGTCGCCGACGACTATGGCGACTCCCAGCTCGATGGTCTCAGGCGTGCGCTCGGCGCCGTCGCGATCCTGGCTTTCCTCTCCCTTTGGTTCACCCGCCGGCTTCCCGGCCGGGTCCGTGCCTCGCAGGAGCGATGAGTCTGCTCCCGTCGGGGAGTCCTAGGGGTGCAGCACCCGTTCGAGCAGACCCGTCCGCGTATCGAAGGAGGCAGCCGTCATGCAGCAGAGGATCATCCCGAACTTCTGGTTCGACACCGAGGCGGAGGAGGCAGCCGGCTTCTACACCTCGATCTTCAAGAGCTCCCGCATCGTGACCATCACCCACTACCCCGAGGACGCGCCGCGAGAGGCCGGCATGGTGATGACCGTCGAGTTCGAGCTGGACGGGCAGCGGTTCGTCGCCATCAACGGCGGCCCCCAGTTCGCCTTCGGCGAGGCCATCTCCCTGCAGATCGACTGCGAGGACCAGAACGAGGTCGACTACTACTGGGAGAAGCTCACCGACGGCGGCGAGGAGGGCCAGTGCGGCTGGCTCAAGGACAGGTACGGAGTGTCCTGGCAGGTCGTGCCCTCCGGGATGGATGAGGTGTTCGCCGATCCGGACCCGCAGCGGGCGCAGCGCGCCATGCAGGCGATGCTCGGGATGCGCAAGCTCGACGCGGCCGCCCTGCGCCGGGCTGCGGACGGCTGAGCCTGGGGCGCTAACGCTTGAGCGCACCTGATCCTGGGTACCCGTGGTCGAGGGGCAGGGATCCCCGGCAGCAGTTGGAGGACAGACATGAAGACCCCGCTCGTAGTCCGCGCGCGACTCCTGATCGTCGCTCTCGTCGCCCTGCTGGCTCTTGCCGGCGTGACCCTGCCGGCCGCGGCCATGTCGCACGGCAAGGGCGACGGCCACTCTCAGAAGAGCCACCACTCCCACAAGGGGCAGGGCCACCACCACAAGAGCCACGGCAAGCCCCGCGGTCACGGGCACCACGGCGGGGGACACAAGGGCGAGCCGGTCACGGTGATGACGCGCAACGTCTACCTCGGCGGGGACATCACGCGGCCGCTTGACGCCACCGCCGGGCTGCCGCCCGAGGAGCAGGGCCCGGCCTTCGTGGCCGCCAACACCACGCTGAGGGCGATCGTGGACCAGACGAACTTCCCGCTCCGCTCCAAGCGGCTCGCGCGTGAGATAGCCGTTCGCAAGCCCCACTTCGTAGGGCTCCAGGAGGTCGCCCTCTGGCGGCGCGGCCCGCTGGACGGCAGCCCGGCGACCACCGTCGACTACGACTTCCTGCAGATCCTGCTGAGCGACCTCGCGGCCCGCGGCCAGCACTACGTCGCGGTGAACGTGCAGGAGGAGTCCGACGTGTCCGGGCCCGCCGTTCGCGACGGCTCGCTGCAGAACGTGCGCCTGACGATGCGCGACGTGCTGCTCAAGCGCGCGCACAGCGGAGTGAAGGTGCTCGCCAGCGGCGGCGGGCAGTACACGGCGCGCATCCCGCTCGTGATCGCGGGGCAGCCCGTGTCCTTCGTCCGCGGCTACAACTGGGCCGACGTGCGCGCCGGCTCGAAGCGGTTCCGCGTGATCAACACCCACCTCGAGTCCCAGCTCTCGGACGTGGCCTACGCGCAGGCGGCCGAGCTCCTGGCCGGGCCGGCGGCTCCCGCGGGGAAGCCCACGATCGTCCTCTGCGACTGCAACTCCGATCCCCTCGACGCATCGGTCAAGCCGGGGGAGACGCACGCCCACCGCGATCCGTACCTGCTCATCACGGGCGAGGGCGGATTCGCCGACGAGTGGCTGCGCTTCGCGCCGGCGGCGGCGGGCTGGACCTCAGGGCTGAGCGAGCTGGTGAACGACTCGCCCGCGGAGGCCGCCGCCCGCTTCGACCACCGGATCGACATGGTGTTCGGGCGTCGCGCCGACGGCTCGCCGATGCCGGTCGACCGTGCCTGGGTGGTGGGTCGCGACCCGAGCGAGCGGACCCCGCCCACGCCGATCGGGCGCCTGTGGCCCTCGGACCACGCGGGCGTCGTCGTTCGCCTGCGGCCCTAGCCCGCTTCCCACAGCTCGGCGGTGCGCCGCTCCGCGGATTCGTCGTGGATGCGCTGGAGGTTCCGGCCGCCGCGCGCGAACGTGTCGGCTACCGCCGTCGGCACCTCTTCCTCGCCGAACGGCCGCTCCAGCCAGCTCGCCGGCCTGACGTGGTGGATCCCCACGGCGCGGGCGGCGGGCGAGTCGTCGTAGCGCCAAGGCCCCGCGATGCGCCCGAGGCGGTAGGCGCCCTCGCCGGTGCGCGTCCACACGAAGGTGTCGTCGGGGAGCTCGGTGAAGCTGTGGAGCATCCGGCCGGCCTTGGGTCCGTGCCGTTCGGTCGCCGCGGCGACCGCCTCGTAGATCGTCGCCGGTGGGGTGGCGAGCGCGTCGCCCGTTCCGACGAGGCCGCGCTCGATGGCGTGCTCCGCGCCGGCCCCGTCCAGAGCGTCGCGGTCGCGGGGGCGCATCGGGGCACGGTAGATCGGTGGCATGTCGCGTACGGAGACTGGGGCTTCAGGCCTCGTCGCGATGCGCGCCGCGGCGATGGGTGAGTCCGTCGAGCAGGACCTCTATGGGCGACTGGCGGTTTGCCTTGTCGAGCTGCTCGCGGATCGAGTGGACGTCATCTGTCGTGTCGGACAGCCGGCTGGTCGCTGAGTCGAGGTGCCTGGCGCCGTCGCGCAGCAACTCCATCGCTCGCAGGACGCCGGGCTTCGGTCCCAGCGGTATGCCCAGCACTCGCCGCCGCCGGCCGATCAGCGGACGGCGCTTCGAGCCAAGGCGAGAGCCGGCCGCCAAGCCACCGGCGAGGCCGGCCGCCGCGGCGCCCGCCGCAAGCATTGGGCCACGTGCTCGGCGGGCTACGTCGGTGGCGGTGCCGCCCGCGTCCTTGACGGCCGCACTGACGGTCGCGGCGCTTCCGTTCGACGCCGTCTTCGAACGCTGCTTGGTGGATGCCATGACAGCTCCCTCCTAGCCGAGGACCTTCCCGATCTGCTCGGCCTGGTCACCGGCGCGCTCGAGATCCTTCGAGACCGTCTTGGACGTCTTGGCGAAGCTCTGGCTCGCCTTGCCCACCGTCTTGGCGATCGACTTCGGGTCGAGGCTCGGCTTGCCGAGCGAGCGGGGGAGCGGCACGCCGAGCACCTTGGGGCGGCTCAGGCGGCTCTTGATCAGCAGCCCGCCGGCAACGCCGGCTGCAGCGGCTCCGACGGCTACGGCCGGGCCCTTGACCTTGCCGGCCGCCTGCTTTGCGACGCCGGCGACGTCACCGACGCGGTCGGTGACGCTCTTGCCGCCGCTCTGCTGCGGGGTGGGCGACGGCTTCGAACGCGCCGTCGATTTCGATGTCGAGGCCTTTGACCGCGCCGTCGACTTGGAACGTCCGGTCGGCTTCGAGCGCGCGGCCGGTTTCGATTGCGACGCGGCCTTCGTCGAGCGCGCGGTTGGCTTCGATTGCGATGCGGCCTTCGTCGAGCGGCCGGAAGCGCTCTTCGCCTTCGCCTTCGGTGCGGAGCCGTTCGACGACCTGCTGCTGGATCTCTTACGCGGCTTGCTCGAGGCGGATTTGCTGTTCGCCATCCTCATCCCTCTTCTCGATCGGAAACACGCCTCCCCTGGAAGAGCTACCCGCTCCCGCCGGGGCTAACCCAACGCGTAGCCTTTCGTGCAAGCCATCTCGAACCTCCAGGAGGAAACGATGATCACCAAGCTCGACTTCGTCGGCGTACCGTCCCAGGACGCCGAGCGCTCGCGCGCTTTCTACGTCGACACGCTGGGGCTGCGGCCGGACGACAAGGCCCGGTTCGAGTTCTGGGTCGGTGAGACGTGCTTCGGCATCTGGGAGCCGGCGAAGATGGGCATGGAGTTCGAGGTGCAGCGCAACGCGCACCCGGCTCTGCACGTGGACGACGTTGCGGCCGCGCGCGCGGAGCTGGAGGCGAAGGGCGTGGAGTTCCTGGGCGAGACGTTCGACACCGGTGTCTGCCACATGGCTCTCTTCCGCGACCCCGACGGCAACGACCTCATGCTGCACAACCGCCACACCCCGCGCACGGACGACTGAGCCCGCGGTGCCCGGCGGCGCGTCCGCTGAGCACCTCTGCGGGAGTAGGCTCGGGTCCTCGTGGCCGAGCACGTATCCACGGACTCCCTCACCTACGTCGGTCACGCCACAGTCCTGATCGAGGTCGGTGGTGTGCGCCTGCTCACCGACCCCGTCCTGCGCGGCCGCGTAGCCCACCTGAGGCGCCACGGCGGCAGCGTCGACGCTGCCGCCCTCGGCCGGATCGACGGCGTGCTCGTGTCGCACGCCCACCTCGACCATCTCGACCTCGCCTCGCTCCGGCTGCTCGCCGCCGCCTCGGCCGCGCGCTCGGACGCGGCGCGGCCGAGACTTGTGGTGCCCAAGGGCACTGCGGGCCATGTGGCGAAGCTCGCCGACGCGTTCGAGATCGAGGAGCTGGTCGTAGGAGAAGAGGCGGAGATCGCCGGCCTGCGGATCCGAGCCACGCACGCCGAGCACGATTCGCGCCGCAACCCGCTCGGCCCAGCCGGGATGACGCTCGGCTACCTGATCGGCGAGCACCCCAGGCGCGTCTATTTCGCCGGTGACACGGACCTCTTCAGCGGGATGGAGGAACTGGCGCCCGAGCTCGACGTGGCACTGCTGCCGGTCTGGGGCTGGGGCCCGTCGATCGGCACGGGCCACCTCGATCCCGAGGGGGCCGCCGAGGCGCTGACCCGCCTGCGCCCGCGGCTTGCGGTGCCGATCCACTGGGGGACGCTGTTCCCGGTCGGCCTCGATCGCGTGGGGCGGCGCGGGAAGCTGCTCACCGACCCTCCACACGAGTTCGCGCGCGTCGCCGCGAGAGTGGCGCCGGAGGTGGAGGTCAGGGTGCTGGAGCCTGGCCGGTCGACCTCGCTGGCGTAGCCTCGCTGAGGCCTGACCCGGGGGCTTCGCCCTCCGGCGTCTCCGTGCTCACCGCGCCCGCGCCGGGCGGCGTAGAGTCTCCGGGGTCTTTGCCCTGGGCCACGCGCCGCTCGGCCAGCACGGCGTCGAACTCGCAGCCGACGAGGAACACCATCGACGTGAGCCAGATCCACAGCAGCAGGATCACGAGCGCCGCGAACGCCCCATAGGTGGTGTTGTAGCTCGAGACCTCGCCTACGTAGAAGCCGTAGCCGCCCGAGGCCGCCAGCCAGCCGCCGGCGGCGAGCATCGCCCCCGGCGTGAGCAGCGTGAAGTGGCCGCGCGGGGGGCTCGGCGCGGCCCACATCACGACGCGCATCGAGAGCATCATCAGCAGGGCGGCGAGCGGCCAGCGCACGAGCGACCACAGCGGCCCCACCACGCTGTCCAAGCCGATCAGGCCCAGCAGGTCCTCGGCCAGTGCGCGTCCGATGAAGGCCAGTGCGGCCGCCGCCAGCCCGAGCACGATCAGGACCAGCGTCCAGCCGATGCCGAGGACCCTCCGCACGACCGTCAGGCCCTTCCGGCGCCGGCGCCAGATCACGTCGAGCGCGCGTCCCGCGGCGGCGAACGCGCGCGACGCGCCGTAGATCAGCGTCAACAGGCCTACGAGCCCGACCGTTCCCGCCTGGTTGGGCGGCGAGTCGACGGCGGTCTTCACGACGGCCTCCGCCGTGTCCGCCAGGGAGGCCGAGGCGCCCTCATCACGGAGGTAGCTCTCGAACTCGGCGGACGTCGAATCCGCGCCCAGCAGGCCGACGACGGCCGAGACGATCATCAGCATCGGCAGCAGCGACAGCAGCCCGTAGTAGGCGAGCGAAGCGCCGCGGTCGACCATGCCGTCGGCGAGGAAGCGCCGCACGGTCGCTTCGGAGATCGCCATCGGCGGCCACGCGCGCAGCCGCTCGACTGCCGTGAGCGCGTGTCGTGCGCCTGGAAGCCGTTCGAGCCGCTCGAGGGCGCTCACTGCGCCGTCTCTACCAGCCAAGCCTTCAACTGGTGGTGCATCGCCGCGGCTCCCACGATCGGCGCGGTCGGTGCGCTCCACTCGGCCGGGATCACGGCCACCGGATGCATCTGCATCCCTCCGAGCCCGCCGTGGGAGCCCATGAACTCCTCGAACGGCTGGATCTCGCCGGACTCGCTGTCGTAGGCGCCATTGACCAGGATGTCCGGGCAGTGGGAGAAGCCGTCGTGGCGGCGCAGGTGGTGGGCCGCATTGGGGCCGAAGGCGGTCAGCGGATCGTCGCCGTCGACGGCGTCGTCGTCCAGTCGCCGGCGTCCCGTGGCGCCGAGCACCACGCCGCCCTCGTGCTCGGAGCGGACCATCGCGAAGCCGATCCCCGGATGCCCGGCGAGCCCGGCCAGCAGGCCCGGGTGGCGCCGCTCGATCTCCTCGGCGGTCAAGCGGTCCGGCCCGCCGGGGAAGTAGATGAGGCCGAGGCAGCCGGAGGCGAGCACCACCGCCTCCGCGGCCGTGTCCTCCTCGCTCAGCCTCGCCTGCTCGCGGATCGCCTCGCGATTCGGCCCGAGGGCGACCGTCCCGTCGGCAACCCGGTCGTCGGTGGCGCGCCGCAGCATCCGCCCTGCGGCGCTGTCGTCCTCGCGCGCCTCGGCGAGCATCGCCCCGAGGTCGCCCCAGGCCTCGTCGATCGCCTCCGGCGCCTCCACCGGCCCGCTGGTGACGAAGCGCCGGACCACCTCCTCGAGCGTCTCGCCGTGGCGCTGGCGGAACGGCGCGCCCGGCGTCTGCCCGTGATCGGAGAGCACGACGAGGTGGTAGGGACGCGGTGCCTGGCGCGTGGTCCGCTCGAGCCTTGCCAGCTGCGCGTCGAGCTTCTCGAGCACCACGAACGCGTCGGGCTCGAGCACGCCGGAGTGGTGGGCCACCTCGTCGTAGCCGACGAACGTCGAGTAGGCGACGGGGACGCCCTCGACGACGTCGGCCATCAGCGTCGCGACGTTGAGGTCGCGCATGACGACGGTGATCGCCGCGCGGATCACCGGGTAGAGCCCGCCGCGATCGATGTGCTGCGCGCCCGACCGGCGCTGGCGCCGCGCCGCGCGCCTCTCCGCGACGATGTCGGCCACTCCCAGCGCCAGTGTGCGCAGCAGCCCGTAAGGGTCTGCGAAGTAGCCGAAGAACTCGCCCGATCGCGATCGCTCGCGATCGCGGATCACGCTCATCGTCGCCGAGCAGCGCGGCGCGTCGCCGGAGAACATGTTCCCGCGGCTCGTTCCGCCGGATGCGAGCAGCCCCGCCCCGTCGGAGTGGCGGCGCTCGATCTCGGTGGCGTCCTTGGGGTGGTTGGACACCATCAGCTTGCCGGAGTCCCGCTCGTACCAGCGGAACGCGGGCATGTCGTCGTTGCTGCCGTGCAGCAGCCCCGCCTGGCTCGCTCCGGTCTGCGATGACAGGTCGCACTCCCAGCCGACCACCCGGTGGCTGCCCTCGCGCAGCCAGCGCTCGATCGTGGGCACGTGCCCGAGCTCGATCGCCCGCTCCAGGACCGGCTCGGCCAGCCCGTCGATCTCGAACAGGATCACCCCCGGCACATCGGTGCGGTTGCGCTCGCGCGCGCCGCGCACCCGCCGCCGCACGACGCGCAGGTGGTAGGCGTCGCCGTCGAAGTCGAGCAGCGGCTCCACGAGCATCGTGATCACCGCCAGGCCAAGCGCCACGAGCAGCGTCGCGCTCAGCCGAGGATCGCTGCCGTCGACCGCCCTGATCGCGATGTTCACGACCGCCGCGTTCAGCAGCAGCGACCCGAGCCCGAAGGTCAGCACCGTCAGCGGCAGGACGAGCCGCGTCAGCAGCGGCCACAGCAGGGCGTTGAGCAGGGCGATCAGGCCGGCCGTCAGGACAGCCGCGCCGAACGACGGCACGTCGATTCCCGGCAGCACGTCGGACAGCAGCCACAGCGCCAGCCCGTCGATGACCACCAGCACCAGCGCACGGGCGAAGTAGCCCGCCGTGCCGCGCGCCGTCACCGCTCCGGATGCCTATTCGTGGCCGCGATCGCCCTGCCAGCCTACGGCCACAGGCAAGCGGCTGCCGGATCGCCTCGCCGCACCGCCGTCGACGGGCATGGGATTTGTGGCAAGTCACCCCCTGCGGGTGAGGACGCATCATCCGGCCGGCCTGGATGCTGTTCGCCGTGGGTGCGAGCGGTTACGAGATTCGCATCAAGGGTCGCCTGAGCGATACGGCCACCAGCGCCTTCGAGCAGTTCACGGCGAAGGTCCGTCCGGCGGAGACCGTGATGCGTGGAGAGGTTCGCGACCAGTCCGAGTTGTACGGTCTGCTCGACCAGATCCAGGCGCTCGGCCTGGACCTGATCGAGGTGCGCCGGATGGACGACGATCGTGACTGAGCGGTCAAGGGGAGGGGCGACATGAGGGGGAGGCAGATCGCGATCGGCGTGCTGCTCGCCGTCGGCACGCTGCTGACCGTCGGCACCTGCTTCGGGGTCTGGGCCCAGCGCCAGGCGCTCGACGGCGACGAGTGGGTGGACACCAGCGGCCGGCTGCTCGAGAACGAGCCGATCCGCACGGCGCTCGGCCTCTACCTCGTCGATCGCCTCTATGACACCGACGCCGTCGAGACCCGTCTGGAGGGCGTGCTGCCACCGCGCCTCGACCCGCTTGCCGCCCCCGCGGCAGCCGCGCTGAAGCAGGCGGCTCAGCGCAACGCCCCGCGTCTGCTCGGCAACGCCAAGGCGATCGAGGCCTGGCGCGCCGCCAACCGGGTTGCACACTCGCAGCTGCTGAACGTGCTCGATCGGGACGGCGAGGGCGTCTCGATCGACCTGCGCACGCTCCTGGGCCAGGTCGCCGGGGACGTCGGGCTGCCCGATCGAGTGGTCGAGAGGCTCCCGCCGGCCAGCCTCGAGGTGCTTCCGCCGGAGGAGCTCGACACCGCGCGGAAGGTCGTCGACCTCCTGCGCTCGCTCGCCTGGGTCCTTGCCGCGCTGGCCCTGGCGGCGTTCGCCGGCGCTGTCGCGCTCTCGCGCGATCGGCGCCGCACGCTGGTCTCTGTGGGCGGCTGCCTGATCCTCGCCGGAGTGGCCACGCTCGCACTGCGGCGGGTCGGCGGGAACGTCGTGGTCGACGCGCTGGCGCGCTCGCCCAATGGGGAGGAGGCCGTGCACGACGTCTGGACGATCGCCACCTCGCTGCTGGTCGACTCCGCGCTCGGGACGCTCCTGCTCGGGGCGATCGTCGCGTCCGGCGCGTGGCTCGGCGGCCCGGGACGGCGAGCGGTCTGGCTGCGCGACCTCAGCGCGCCGACGCTGCGCGACAACCCGGCGATCGCCCGTGTCGGCCTTGCCCTGCTCCTCCTCCTGCTCGTGCTCTGGGCCCCGGTGCCGTGGACCGGTCGAGCGGTGCCGATGCTGCTGCTCGCGGCGGCCACCTTCGCGTGGCTGGAGTGGCTGCGGCGTCAGGCGCTCGCCATCACCCCACGCGGGTGATTCGGACTCACCCGGCCGCACCTGAGAATCGCCTCACCGACCACCACGGAGGGGAGCTGGGAATGACTGCTGAGCCGCGCTACGAAAGAGGGGACGAGCCGGAAGCCTCCGGCTGGGCGATCGGCGGAGTCGTATTCGCCGGGTCGGTGATGATCATGATCGGCATCTTCCAGGCGATCGCCGGCCTGGTGGCGATCTTCAACGACGAGTTCTACGTGGTGTCGAGCGCCTACACCTTCGACCTCGACGTAAGCGCCTGGGGCTGGATCCACCTGATCATCGGCGCGCTGGTCGCGATCGTCGGGTTCTCCCTGCTCTCCCGTCGCGCTTGGGCGGGCGTCGCCACGATCGCCTTCGCGATGCTGAGCGCGATCACGAACTTCTTCTTCATCCCGTACTACCCGGTCTGGTCGATCGTCTTGATCGCCCTCAACGTCTGGGTGATCTGGGCGATCACGCAGCCAGGCGCGATCCGCACCTAAGCCGTCGCGCAGTTCACAGCTGAGGAGTCGGACATCCGTTGAGCGATTGACGCCCAGAGGTCGAAATCGCTCGACGGATGTCCTAGTGTTGCAGGGGCTTCAGGATCGAACGGTGGCTTCTACGACACCGACTTCCAAGCACCACGGGGGTTTCTATGCCACCAAGCTGGCAGGCCCGTCGCTGCCCCCGGGGATGGTCTCCCGCCCACGCCTCGTGAAGCTGCTCGACGCCGGTGGCGGCTGCGCGCTGACGCTCGTGTCGGCCCCGGCGGGATCGGGCAAGACCACCGCGCTCGCTGGCTGGATGAGGCGGACCACGAAGGCCAGGGTCGCTTGGCTCTCGCTCGACCGCCAGGACGGTGATCACGTCCGCTTCTGGGTCGAGACGATCGCGGCCCTGCAGCAGGTCGCCCCGGAGCTCACGGGCGTCGACCTTCAGGACCCGGCGGACGACGGCTTCCTCGCGTCCCTCGTGAATGCCCTGGCCGAGCTGGACGAGCCGCTCACGCTCGTGCTCGACGACTTCCAGGACGCCTCGAGCGCCGAGGTCCTCGACGACCTCGAGATCCTCCTCGACCACCTGCCCGAGGGCGTGCGGCTGGTGGTCTCTACGCGCTCCGACCCGCCGCTGCGTCTCCAGCGGCTTCGGCTCGCGGGAAGGCTCTCGGAGCTCCGCGCGCGCGACCTCGCCTTCTCGGAGAGCGAGGCGAGGATGCTGATCCGATCGATCAAGGTGACCCTCGACGACGCCGACAGCGAGCTGCTGTGGCGGCGCACGGAGGGATGGGCCGCAGGGCTTCGGCTTGCCGCCCTGTCTCTCCAGGACCACCCGGACCCGACCGCGTTCGTGGCCGGGTTCGCCGGCAGCGATCACGCCGTGAGCGACTACCTGCTGCGCGAGGTGATCGCCCGTCAGCCCCCTGAGATGCTCGACCTCCTGCTGCGGACATCGATCCTCGACCAGGTCACCCCGAGCCTCGCCGACGCCCTGACGGGCCGCAACGACACCGATCGGGCGATAGACGTCCTGGCCTATCGCGACGGCCTCGCGAGCGCGCTCGAGCAAAGGCCGGGCTGGTATCGCCTTCACGGCCTGTTGACCGAGGCGCTCAGGGTGGAGCTGCGCCGCCGGTCGCCCGATGAGGTGCCCGCCCTCCACCGCAGGGCGGCGCGTTGGCACGCCGATCACGGCTTTCCCGCAGAGGCCGAGCGCCACGCTCTCGCGGCCAGCGAGAACGGGGCGACGGGCGACACGGCCAACATCGATCTGCGCGAGCCGCTCAGCGAGCGCGAGCTGGCGGTGCTCCGCTTCCTGCCGACGATGCTGTCGAACGCGGAGATCGCGGCCGAGCTCTACGTATCGGTGAACACCGTCAAGACGCACGTCAAGCACGTCTACCGCAAGCTCGACGCTCACGACCGGCGGACGGCGGTGCAGCGCGCCAGAGGCCTCCACCTGCTCGGCTCGGGCCTGCGGGAGCAGTGAGCGCCACCGGCGCGCGCGGCGGCAAGAGCCTGCGCGACCAGTGATCGCCGGCTAGCGCGACGCTCGAGCCCGGACGGCCGACGCCGCCCGGGCTCTGCGCACTTCGCTGCCTACTTCTTGACGAACTTGCCTGCAATGGTCGAGGAGCCCTTGCAGATGCCGTTGCCGACGTCCCAGCTCGGCTTCAAGGTGAAGCTGAGCGTCGACTTGACGGTGATCGACCAGCTCATATGAGAGGGCTCGCCGGCTACGAGCAGGTCACGGTCCTCGCTGGCCTTCGCCGTGTCCCCGCTGATCGTGAGCGGCACGATCTCGCTTTGGTACTGGAAGCACGAGAGGGGGAAGCTCAGCCTCCCGTTCTTGCCGCCACCGCTCACTATGAGCTCGACGGATTCATCGCCGTCCGAGTAGACGCCGTTGGCGAGCTTGAACCCGGCATCCGCCTTCTTCTTGCCCTTCTTGGGCTTGGCGCACTTCGCCTTCTTCTTGGCCGCATTGGCGGCGAGCGACTTCTTCGCCTTCTTCTTGGCCTTGCACTTCTTGGCCTTCTTCTTGGCCGTCGCCTGTGCTTCGGCGCCATTGCCAACGTTCGAGGAAGCCGATGTGCTGATACCTACGGCCAGCGCGAGCGCTACGACCAGGGTGAGCAGGATGCTCCGTTTCACGCGAATCTCCTTAGAACTTCGTGGGCGGTGGCGCGATTAGACCACACCCTCGGAAGGCGCGCCGCCGTTCGCGAAGGCGCCGTGCGGGCCGATGCAGCCGTTCGGGCCCGCAGGCCTCAGGCGAGCTTCGCGCAGACGACGTAGCCCGTCTGGGTGACGTCGGCTGCACCGACCACCCCGCCGGGCGGCAGGTCGAACTGGAATGCGACGCCCTTGCCGTCGAACGCGGCCTTGCGGACGATCGGCAGGGCCCAGCCGTCGTCGGCGCGGCTGTAGAGGCTGCTCGTGAACGGGCGCAGGTCGACGCCCCAGCCGACTGGGCGGCGGCCGCCCTTGCAGGCCACCCGCAGCTTTGCCGTGCGGGCGCCTTGAAGCCCACCGGTGGATCCATCGACCGTCTCGACGGACTTCAGCGACGACTTGGGCACGCAGGCGACGTCGGCGTAGGCCGGCACGGTGCTCTCGAGCGGGAAGCTCGTCGGGATGCCCTCGACCGTCACCTGCCAGCCGCTGACGCCCTTCGGCTTCGATATGAAGCGCCCGAAGCCGGGGGAGAACTCCTGCGAGAGCGGCGCTCCGATCGCCACGCGCTTGCCGCCGCAGCTCACCTTCGCGGTGGTGGTCATCGAGGAGCCGGCCGGGCGCGTCTTGCCCGGCTTGCGCTTGTGGACGATGTTCGAGCCGCGGGCGCAGAGCAGCTGCAGGCGCAGCTTCACCTTGCCCTTCGCGCCCGTGGCCCAGGCGCCGACCGCGCTCGGGCCGAACGACTGGCCCACGAAGTGCCGCGGCGCGTCGACGATCCCCGGCGCGAGCGCGCGCTCGTCGGCGCGGCAGAGCGTGGAGCTCCGCTGCGACTCCTCGAAGTAGGTGCCCACGGCCGTCGAGTCGGGGATCGTCACGCTCACCTTCGGCTTGGCGAGGCGCACCTTCATCGCGGCGGAGGCCGGCAGGACGGCCGCGAGCGAACCCGCAAGCGCGATCGTCGCAAGGAGCAGGGCTGGGCGCACGCGGGTCATCTCAGGGTCACGGGTCGGGCGGGTCAGGACTCGTCCTGGACGTGGATCTCGCGCAGGCGGTGGGTGTCCACGTCGTAGACGAACCCGCGGACATGGTCGCGGTGCGGCACGAACTCCGAACGCCGGACGCGCAGGATCGACTGGCGGACGTCGGCGTCGGGGTCAGTGAACGACTCGATCGCAAACGCGGGCGCGACGCCGGTCGCCTCCTGCAGCTCGGCGCGGAAGCCGTCGTCGGTCAGCTTCTGCATGCCGCAGTCAGTGTGGTGGATCAGCATCACCTCGCGGGTGCCGAGCTTGCGCTGCGAGATCGCCAGGGAGCGGATCACGTCGTCGGTGATCACTCCGCCGGCGTTGCGCAGGACGTGGGCCTCGCCGTCCTCGAGGCCGAGCGCGGCGAACACGTCGAGGCGGGAGTCCATGCAGGTGACGACCGCGAGCTGCCGGCTGGGGCGGACATCCAGGTGCCGGGCGGGCAGCGAGGCCGCGAAGGCCTCGTTGTTGGCAATGAGCTTGTCGATCACGTCCACGGGCGAACCCTAGAGGTCGCGGGCCGACTCGTCATTCGCGGCGCGCCGGGCACCGCCGCCATCGACGGGAGCTACTCGACGTCGCGCCGGCGCAGCAGGAAGGTCGCGAGCGCGAACACGACTGCGATCCAGCCGAGCATCGCCAGGCCCGCGAGCCAGGGTGAGAGCAGGTCGAGAGCCCCGAAGCCGATGTCGGAGGCGGCGATTCCCTGGATCGCGATCGGCAGTGCGACGAACGGGCCGTAGCGGCCAACCTCGGGCGCCAGGCCGATCACGGCGGGCTCGATCGCGAAGGAGATCACCAGCACGCTCACGATCGCCGTCGGCTGGTTGCGCACCAGCGCGCCGATCCCGACGCCGAAGCCGCCGGCCAGCGCCGCGATGATCACGTTGCGGCCGGTCAGGGCGAGCACCTCGTCGAGGTCGGGGACCGGCAGGTCGCGGAAGCCGAGGATCGCAAAGCCGAGGATCGCCACGACGATCGAGATCAGCAGCGAGAGCAGCAGCCCGGCGGCCGCGAACGCGAGCGTCTTCGCGGCCATGAAGCGCAGCCGATCCGGAGCGGCCAGCAGCGAGCTCGTGATCGTGCGGTGGCGCCACTCGCCGGAGATGCCGACGATCGCCAGGATCATGATGAAGAGGCTGCTCATGTCGGAGGCGAAGACGTCGATGAGCACCGAGTCCTTCGTGGGCGTCGAGAGCGCGGCGGTGAGCACCGTGATCAGCGCCGAGAGGCCGATCGCCACGCCGGCCAGGGCGATGAACGTCCGCGTGGTGCGGAGCTTGATCATCTCCGCTTCGAGCAGCGGCTTCACGCCTTCACCTCGGTCAGCTCGAAGAAGGCGTCCTCGAGCGAGCGCGACACCGCGACGAGCTCGCTCAGCGCTACCCGGTGCTCGGCGGCTAGCTCTCCGACGGCCTCGGGGAGGGCGCGCACGAGCAGCGCACCGCCGCCGTCGTTGGGGTCGGGGTCGGCGGGCATGTCGCGCTCGCGCAGCAGCGAGGCGAGACGCTCCGCATCGGCGCTGCGCACACGCGTGACCGGCCCGTCGGGCGATCCGAGCACGTCCACGAGCGGTCCGTTCGCGCGCAGGGACCCATGCGCGATGACGACCACGTCGTCGACGCTCTGGGCGACCTCGGAGAGCAGGTGGCTGGAGACGATCACCGCGCGACCGCGGGCCGCCTCGCTGCGCAGCAGGTCCCGCGTCCAGCGGATCCCGGGCGGGTCGAGGCCGTTCGTGGGCTCGTCGAGGATCAGCACGTCGGGATCGCCGAGCAGCGCCGCGGCGATCGCCAGCCGTTGGCGCATGCCCATCGAGTAGCCGCCCACGCGCCGGTCGGCGGCGTCGGCCAGGCCGACCCGCTCGAGCACCTCGGCGACACGCGCCTGGGGATGGGCGCCCGCGGCGGCGAGCACGCGCAGGTGGTTGCGGCCGGTGCGGCCGGGATGGAAGCTCGCGTCCTCGAGCACAGCGCCGACGTGGGCGCTCGGGTGCGGCAGGTCGTCGTAGCGCAGGCCGCCGAAGTGGGCGCTGCCGCCATCGGCGTGGACGAGCCCGAGCAGCACGCGCAGGGTGGTGCTCTTCCCGGCGCCGTTGGGCCCGAGGAAGCCGGTGACGCGACCGGCCTCGACGGTGAACGAGAGGTCGTCGACTGCCTTCACGGAGCCGTAGCGCTTGCTGACTCCCTCGATCTCGATGGCCGACACGCGCGTGAGGCTATGGCAGGAGTGCCCTGGGTGTGTCGGGGCGGTGTGAGCTTGACCCGTCGCTCGGCGTCCCGTTAGGCTCTCGCGCGCTCAGTGGGAGGAGGGTGCGGGCACCCGGGTGACTAGCTCGGAACACGGATCTCCCCCTGCCGTCTTGTCTAGGTAAGGAACGGGAGAGACCGTGAAGCTTGTGATTGGCATCGTGCGTCCGGAGAAGGCGAACGACGTGCTCGAGGCCCTCTATCGCGCCGAGGTGCGGGGAGTCTCGATCAGTCGGGTCCAGGGTCACGGAGGCGAGCTCGACCGTGTCGAGACCTACCGCGGCACGACCGTGAAGATGGGGCTGGCCGAGAAGGTCCGCTTCGAGATCGCGATCTCCGACGACTTCGTCGACACGACGATCGAGGCGCTCTGCGCGGGCGCCCGGACAGGCGACGTCGGGGACGGCAAGATCTTCGTCGTGCCGCTGGAGCGGGCGGTTCGCATCCGCACCGGCGAGACCGACCACGGCGCCGTGACTCCGGTGGGCAAGTGATGGGCGCGCTGAACGTGGCCGCCGCCGCGCAGGTGGACACGGGCGATACCGCCTGGATGCTCGTGGCCACCGCGCTGGTCCTGCTGATGACGGTCGGGCTCGGCCTCTTCTACGCGGGCCTCGTGCGCTCGAAGAACACCCTCAACACCTTCATGATGAGCATCGCCGCGCTGGCCGTGGCGACGGTCACCTGGGCGGTGGTCGGCTACTCGATCGCCTTCGACGGCGACGGCGCGATCATCGGCGGCTTCGGCCACGCCTTCCTGCAGGGCGTCGACTTCGCCCCGCGCGACGATCTCGCGACGATCCCGCACCTCGTCTTCTTCACCTTCCAGGCGAGCTTCTGCATCATCACCGTCGCGCTCGTCTCGGGCGCGGTCGTCGAGCGGATGCGCTTCGGCGCCTACCTCGTCTTCGCGGCGCTGTGGTCGGTGCTCGTCTATGCCGTGCTCGCCCACTGGGGCTTCGGCGGCGGTTGGCTGATGGACAACGGCACGCTCGACTTCGCCGGCGGCATCGCGGTGGAGATGGCGTCCGGCTTCTCGGCGCTCGCGGCTGCGCTGGTCGTCGGCGCGCGCAAGGACTACGGCCGCCAGGCGCTGCTGCCGCACAACGCGGTCTACGTCGTGCTCGGCGCCGGCCTGCTGTGGTTCGGCTGGTTCGGCTTCAACGGCGGCAGCGGCTTCGGCACCAACAACGCCAGCATCCTGGCGTTCGCCAACACTCTGCTCGCGCCTGCCTGCACGCTGGTCGTCTGGTTCGCGCTCGACCTGATCCGCGGCCGCAAGGTGACGGCGATCGGCGCGGCCACCGCGATCATCGTCGGCTGCGTCGTGATCACCCCCGCGGGCGGCTACGTCAGCCCCGGCTGGGCGATGGCGCTCGGCGCTCTCGCGGCGCTCCCGTGCTACGCGATGATCGTCTGGCGGCCGCGCACGCGCGTCGACGAGACGCTCGACGTGCTCGCCGCCCACGGCATCGCCGGCTTCACCGGCATCTTGCTGCTCGGCGTGGTCGCCCAGGAGTCCTGGAACGGCGTCTCCGACGGCCTGCTCTACGGCAACGCCGACCAGTTCCTCTGGCAGGCGATCGCCGCGGCGGCGGTCCCGGCCTACGCCTTCATCGCGACCTTCGTCCTGCTGAAGGTGATCGGCGCCGTGATGCCGCTGCGTGCCACCGAGCGCGAGGAGGCTCTGGGCATGGATGTGACCCAGCACGGCGAGGAGGCCTACGTGACGGGCGAGGGCGCGATCCTCATCTCCTCGCCCGACGCCTTCGCCGAGGAGGGCGTGCCGGTGGCGAACCCCGTCTAGCGGGGCGCCCTCGCGGGCCGAGTCCGGGGGGCGCGCGCCAAGCAGGGCGCGCCTTCGGGCGTGGTGGGGCAGGATGTGCGCGTGGCGATCAAGAAGCCGATCGAGGGCGCGACTCCCGTCGAGGGATACGTCGAGCTGGAGATGCCGGTCGAGCGCCTCTGGGACGCCTTCACCGACGTGGCGAGCTGGTCGGACTGGAACCCCTGCTTCTGGCGCTCGCGGGTGCTCGGCGGCGAGCTGCGCGAGGGCTCGACGCTCGTGTGGGCGTTCAACCCGATCGAGCCGCGCTACCTCTACAAGATGCCGGCGATCGCCAAGGTGGTGGAGCTCGAGCGGCACGAGCGCGTCACGTGGGAGGTGCTGCTGCCGGGCTTCCACGCGATCCACAGCTACCGGTTCGCGGCGCTGGGCGAGGGGCGTTCGCGCTTCGGCTCATGGGAGGTCGCGGAGGGCGCCGCCTACCGGGCCACCCAGCGCTTCTGGCTCGCCCACTTCCGCTACGTGTGCCGGGAGTCGCTCGCCGGGGCGCGGACGCTGCCGGGCCGCTTGTCCGGGCCTGCGGCTTCCGGCTGAGTAAGGTGCCCGCGATGGAGACCGAGCGCCGCCCCGACCGCAAGCTGCTGAACGCCGTCCTCGTGGTCGGCCTGATCGACGCGCTGCTGCTGGTGGTGCTCGTCTACTTCGCCTTCATCGATCGCAGCGACGCGGCGGTGCACATCCTCGGCCCGATCCACGGAGTGGGCTACCTGCTGCTGCTCGGCCTCACAGCCCGCGGAGCGTTCGACGAGCAGTGGGGATGGTGGTTCCCCGGCCTCGTGCTCGTCACGGGTGGCCCGATCGGGTCGCTGGCCGGCGAGCTGGTCCTGCGCAAGCAGGCCCGGCAGGTTTCCTAGCCGGCGACCTTCGCCGGTACTCGCGCCTCGATCCAGTCTGCGTAAGCGCCCAGCACCTGGTCGCGCTCGGGCTCGTTGAGCACCTCGTGGTAGAGGCCCTCGTAGGGGATCAGCGTGCAGTCCTCGGAACTGGAGCGGTCCTGCACTAGCCGCGAGCCGGCGGGGTTCACCAGGCGGTCGCCCGTGCCGTAGGTGATGACGATCGGCAGCTTCAACGAAGGCAGCCGCGCGGGGAAGGCGGTGGTGGCGCGCTCCAGCTCGCCGATGGTGCGCGCCGGGAGCATCCCGCGGTGGTTGAGCGGATCGCTGTTGTAATCGCTGACCACCTCGGGGTCGCGGCTCACGGTGGTCCCGTCGATCTTGTAGACGGGAAGGCGCGGAGCGATGCGCGAGAGCGCCCGGCTCGCCACGCGGGCGACCGGGTTGGCGTCGAGCACGGCGAGCGGCGCCGAGAGGGCCAGCCCCGAGAGCTCGTCCTGGTGGCGCAGCGCGTACTCGAGCGCGATGCAGCCGCCCATGCTGTGGCCGAGGAGGAAGAGCGGCGCCGCCGGATAGCGCGTCCTGGCGAGCGCTCGCAGCCGGTCCAGGTCGGCCACCACGTTCTCCATCCGGTCGACGTAGGAGCGCGGGCCCTGCGAGCGGCCGTGCCCGCGGTGGTCGATCGCATAGACCGCGTGCCCACGCTCGACCAGCTGCTCGGCGGTCCACGCGTAGCGCCCGCTGTGCTCGGCGGCGCCGTGGGCGATCAGCACCAGGGCGCGAGGCTCGCCCTCGGGCAGCCAGGACTGCCAGTAGATCTCCACTCCGCCGGTGCCCTCGAACCGGCCCTCCTCGTGACGCGCTCCCATCGGCGGATCAAACCACAGTGCGCGGCCCGCCGAGCGGCCTACCGGCGTCAGAGTGGACAGTTGACCGCGCTCTGGCACGGTCAACCGTCCATCGGTTGCTCTGCCGGGTAGCCTGGCCGGCGATGGCCGCTTTTCGGGGCTTCCCGCCAGAGGCGATCGAGTTCCTCCAGGAGCTCGAAGCCAACAACGACCGCGACTGGTTCAAGGCCAACCGCGCGCGCTACGACGAGCACGTCGTCGCTCCCGCCAAGGCGCTCGGCGACGATCTCGCCGACCTCGGCACCCCGAAGCTGTTCCGCCCCTGGAACGACACCCGCTTCCACGCCGCGCCGCCGATCAAGGAGCACGTCGGCCTCGCGGTGGGATACGAGGGCGCGGGCGGCTTCTACGTCGAGCTCTCGCTCGACGGCCTGCTGATCGCCGCGGGTCTGCACAACCCGGCGCCCGACCAGGTCGATCGCATCCGGCGCGCGGTCGACGCGGGCCGGACCGCGGGTTCGCTAACCAGGGCGATCGCCACCGCCGAGAAGGCGGGGCTCGAGCTCAACGAGCCGGACCTGACACGAGGCCCGCGCGGCTACCCGGCGGACCATCCCCGGCTCGAGCTGCTGAAGCGGCGGCGGCTGATCGTGGCCCACCGCCACGAGCTCGGCGACTGGCTGCACCGGCCCGCCGCGGGCAAGCGCATCCGCAAGAGCCTCGACGCCTCGGTGCCGCTCGTGCGCTGGCTGCGCACGCACGTAGGCCCCACGACCAAGACACGGGAGCGGCGTTGAGGATAGCCATCGTCGGCGCCGGCTTCAGCGGGATCGCCACGGCGATCGCGCTGCGCAAGGCGGGCTTCGAGGACTTCGAGATCTTCGAGCGCGCCGACGATCTCGGCGGCGTCTGGCACCAGAACACCTATCCGGGCGCCGCGTGCGACGTGCCCTCCGCGCTGTACTCGCTCTCGTACGCCCAGGAGAAGGACTGGTCGCAGCCGTGCTCGTCACGCGAGGAGATCCACGCGTACCTGCACCGGGTCGCCCGCGAGCACGACGTGTTCGATCGCATCCGCACGAGCACGGGGATCGCGAGCGCCGCGTGGGACGGCGAGGCGCTGCGCTGGACGCTCCAGACCGAGGTGGGTGAGCGGCTCGAGGCCGACGCTCTGATCCTCGCCTGCGGTCAGCTCAGCAAGCCCTCCTGGCCGAGCATCGAGGGGAGCGAGGACTTCGCCGGCCACAGCTTCCACTCCGCCGAGTGGGACCACTCCTACGACCTGAGCGGCAAGCGGATCGCCGTGATCGGCACCGGCGCGAGCGCGATCCAGTTCGTGCCGCCGATCGCCGAGCAGGCCGCCCGGGTCGACGTCTACCAGCGCACCCCGCCGTACATCATGCCTCGCCGCAATCCGCACTACCCGACCTGGATGAGGGTGCTGTTCCGCCGTGTCCCGGGCTTGCAGGCGCTGCGGCGGGCCTCGATCTTCCTGCTGCTCGAGACGCTCATAACCGGGCTGACGAGAGTGCCGGCGCTCGGCTGGGTCGTGCGCACCGTCTCGACGACCTTCATGCGCATGCAGGTCCGCGATCCGGAGCTGCGCCGCAAGATCTGGCCGAACTACCGGTTCGGCTGCAAGCGGATCCTCTTCTCCTCGTACTACCTGAAGGCGCTGCAGCGCTCGAACGTCGATCTCGTGACCGATCGGATCGCGCGCATCACGCCTGCGGGCGTGGAGACCGCCGACGGAGTCGAGCGCGAGGTGGACTGCCTGATCTACGGCACCGGCTTCCGCACCCGGGACTTCGTGATTCCGATGGAGGTCGCCGGGTGCGACGGGCGGGACCTGCAGGAGGCGTGGTCGGGCGGCGCTGAGGCGCATCTCGGGATCACCGTGGCCGGCTACCCGAACATGTTCCTGATCTACGGGCCGAACACGAACCTGGGCATCGGCTCGATCATCGTGATGCTCGAGGCGCAGGCCGGCTACGTGGCCGACGCGCTGCGCACCCTCCGCGCCCGGGGAGTCGCCGCGCTCGACCTGCGCCCGGAGGTGCAGGCCGGCTCGACCGCCGCGGTCCAGGAGCGCCTGCGCGGAGGGGTCTGGACGCAGTGCGAGAGCTGGTACACCGATGACGAGACGGGACGGGTCATCAACAACTGGCCCGGCTTCATGGCCGAGTACGTGCGTGCCACCAAGTACGTTGATCCCGCCGAGTACGTGCTGCTCGAGCGGCGCTCCGAGCCGCTCCCCGTCTAGCGCGGGCCCGCGAGGGTGGCCAACCGAGCAGGTCAGCCGGGCAGACCGGCCTCAGGCGCTCAGGGCCTCGGGCGACATCCCGTCGTCAACGGCGAGCTGCGTCGCGGTAGCCGGCGCCGGAAGCTCGCGCAGGCACAGCGCCGCGGTCCAGGCGAAGTCGTGCGCGCCGAGGCCGCGCCCGCAATCGGGGCCGAAGTACTCGCGCATGCCGGACTTGTCGATCGCGCGGATCATCCGCAGGCGCAGGTCGGTCGCCGCCGCGCCCTCGCCGTGGCGCTCGAGCGCCCACGCGCAGAGCCAGGTGACGTTCGCCCAGGCGGGCCCGCGCCAGTAGTTGCGCGGCGAGTGCTCGGCATGGCCGCGGTCGAGCGAGCGCACGCCGTAGGGGGAGGCGAGTGCGCCGGCCTGCACGAGGTCGCGCGCCGCGCGCACCTGCTTGCCCGCGAGCCCGGGCGCGAGGAGCGCCAGCGCCGAGCCGGCGCCGGTCACGTCGAGAGTGGAGCCCTTCACGAGGTCCACGGGCCGGATCAGGCCGTCGGCGTCGGCTCGCGATCGGAGCGCGGTGGCGACCTGCTCGGAGGCCGCCAGACTCTCTTCCGCGATGCTCGACTCGCCCAGCTGCTCGGCGAGCCGGCCGAGGTCGAGGCAGGCGCGCGCGAGGATCGCGCTGAAGCCGGGGTCCAGCACGCGGAAGTGCCCGTCGCGGGCCAGCCTCTCCTGGTTCCAGCCGGCGGCCGTTCCCTGCCGGACGAGGGTCAGGAAGCGCCGGTAGTGCTCGGTGGTGGGGCGCTCGGCGGCATCCACGGAGTCCGTGTCGGCCCGGGAGACGACGGCCATCTCGGGGTTCACCGCCCACAGCGGGCCATCCCATTCGACCGCGTTGTCGCGCCCCGTCTCCCAGGGATGGATCATCACCGGCTCGCCGAGGCCCAGGGGGTCGCGCTGCGCGAGCAGGAAGCGGTGCCATCCGGGCAGCGGCGCCAGCAGGGCGCGGGCCCGGCGCTCGTCGGGGTGCTCCTCGAACAGGAGGCGCATGCAGGACGCGGCGAGGGGAGGCTGGGTTATGCCGGAGATGCGCCGCCCGTCGACGCTCAGGCGCCTGCCCCACCAGCGCGGCCCGGGCAGGTAGCGGGCGCGCCGCCGGGAGACGGTGTCGACCGCGATGCGCAGCCGCCCGCGCAAGCCGTCGGCCGCCTCGGCGTGGAAGGCGATGTGCGGGAGCATCCCCTGGCTGTCGCGCCCGCCGGCCAGGCACTCCAGCTCGTTCCAGGCCCGGCTCGGGTCGATCGCCGCCCAGCCGAGCGCCGCCAGCGCCGAGTCCCAGTTCCACTGGTGCGGGTAGGTGGCGCGCGCGGGAACCGTGTAGCCCCCGTTGTCGTTCGCCTGCAGGACGGCCGTGGCCGTGGCCCGCAGCTGGGGGGCTCTGAGCGGGACCACCGCATCACCCGCGAGGTCCGCCGAGGAAGCATGAATCGGGTGGCTCATGCGAGTACCGAACCTCGGGCCGAGCTTTCAGTCCTCCTCCTCGAGCAGGGCTCCTCATGCCTCACCCTCGAGCACGGCTCACGCACGGCCGCTCTCACCCCTTCGGGCCAGCCGAGCAACGGCCGATAGGGATATCTGATGCCGTTGAACGCCGAACAGGTGCACACCCGCAGGCATGCGATGGCGCTGGGCGCCGGCCTGTTCGCGGGCGGCGCGCTGCTCACCTTCGCAACCATGATCGCGCCGCATCCCGAGCAGCTCGACGTCACCGGGGCGTGGATCCTCGTGCTCGCCTGCGCGGTCATGGCGGCGATCTTCTGGCTTGGCCGGGACGGACTCCCGTTCTCGGTGCTCTTCGTGGGCATCCTGATCGGCACTCTGATGATCACTGCGGGCGTGTACGTCAACGGCGAGCGCGACGGGGGAGCCGCGGCGCTCAACGAGCTCTACTACGTCTGGCCGGTGATCTTCTCGGCCTACTACTTCTCGGTGCGCGTTCTCGCGATGCAGATCGCGTTCGTGGCGGTCTCCTACGCCGGGGTGCTGATGCTCGTGGACCCGGGCCCGATCGGGGTCACCCGGTGGCTGATCGTGGTGACGATGGTGGTGGGCGTCGGAGGCCTGATCAGCCGGCTTCAGATCCGCATGAACGACCTCGTCAAGCGCCTTTCCCACGCGGCCCGGCGCGACTCGCTCACCGGCCTCCTCAACCGCCGCGGCTTCGAGGAGCGTCTCGAGGAGGAGCTGGGGCGCGCCACGCGCTCCGAGCGCCCGATCGGCCTGATCCTCGGTGACATCGACCGCTTCAAGACGGTCAACGACCGTCTCGGCCATCCGGCCGGCGACGCTGTGCTGCTGCGCGTGGCGAACCTGCTCGAGAGCGTCGGGCGCGGTGCCGACACGGTCGCCCGGCTGGGCGGCGAGGAGTTCATCTTCATCGTGCCCGACGCCGACGCCGAGATGGCGTTCGAGCTCGCCGAGCGTGCGCGGATCATGGTCGAGAAGGCCTTCGCGGTCGACGCGCTCCCGCTGACGATCAGCTTCGGCACCGTCTCCTTCCCGACCGACGGAACCACCGCGGGATCGCTCCTGGAGAGCGCCGACAGGGCCCTCTACGCGGCCAAGAACGCCGGTCGCAACCGCTCAGCCCGTGCCACGGAGCTCCTCAAGGCCAGCTGAGGGCCTGTCGGGCCAACGGCCCGTCAGGCCAGAGCCGGGCCCACCGGCTCATGTCCGTCTGAGCGCTGCCGATAATGCGCCGGTGCGCCGAATCCTGATCGCGGTCCTCGCCGCCGCCTCCTTCACCGCTGCGGCGCCTGCCGACAGCGCCAACGCGGCGGCGCATCTGCCGCCCAAGGGCAAGGTCTTCTGGGGCGGTCAGGGCGGCTACACGGCAGGGCACATCGAGGACTTCGGGCGCCAGTCGGGCAAGCACCCCGCGGTCTTCAACTACTTCATTACCTGGCGCGCCACCAGCTCGGACATGCACTGGCTCTCGGCCCGGCTCGCCGACGCGACGCGGAAGCGGTCGCGCACGATGCTCTCGGTGTCCACCTCCGGCACCCCCCTCACGCCGGCCGGCCTCGCTCGCGGAGCGGGGGACAGGTTCCTCGTGGCGCTCTGCCGCCTGCTCGCCGAGGAGGGGCAGGTCACCTACCTGCGGCCGCTCTCGGAGATGAACAACGGCAACAACCCGTACTCGCCCTACGACCTGTCAGGGCGCTCCCGCGGATCGGCGTTCTCCACCCACGAGCTGATCCGCGCATGGCGGCGGCTGGCGCTGATCGTGCGCGGGGGGAAGGTGTCCAAGATCAACCGCAAGCTGCGCCGGCTCCGCATGCCGCCCGTGCGCATGAGCGAAGAGGAGCTCCCCCGTCCCAAGGTGGCGCTGATGTGGGTGCCGCTCTCCTTCGGGAATCCCGAGATCGCGCGCAACCACCCGATCCACTTCTGGCCCGGCTCGCGCTACGTCGACTGGGTCGGCACCACCTGGTACTCGCCCTTCAAGGCCAGCTCGGCGATGGACAGCTTCTACAAGGGCACGCCGTGGCGGCGCAAGCCCTTCGCGTTCGCCGAGTGGGCCGTCTGGGGTCGCGAGGACCCGGCGTTCGTGCGCCAGTTCTTCTCGTTCCTGCGCTCGCACTCCCGGGTGCGGATGGCGGTGTACTACCAGTCGGCCTCGCTCAAGCCGGAGTTCCGCCTCTCGGCCCATCCGGTCAGCAGGGCGGAGCTGCGCGGCGCGGTGCGCTGGAGCCGCCTGGCCGGCTACGCGCCCGAGTTCGCGCCCTAAACGAGGTTTCGATGCCCGGCCTCCCTGGCGAGCCTCCAGGGCCCTGCCCTCCCGGGCCTAGAGCAGGATGACCAGCAGGACGATGATCACGAGGGCGGTGCCGAGTCCTATGTACATGGCGTGCTCCTTCTCTGAGGCCGCTGGGCCCCTTCGCTTGATCTGCCTTCCAGGTTGCCCCGCTCGGGCTCGGCTGAATCCTCTACTTGCGAGAGCTAGAGGGAGAAGTGCAGCGAGACGGCCGCTCCGCCCGTGCCTGGAGCGATCTCCAGGGCGTCGCTGAGCTGACGCGCGATCGGCAATCCCCAGCCTCCCAGGGCACCGGGCTCGGGAGGCAGCCAGCCGGCGAGCGGATCCTCGATGCCGTCTCCCGCGTCGCTGATCCGGCAGACGATTTCCCCGTCGGCCACCCACGCCCAGGCGTCGATCGGAGCGCGGCCGTAGCGGATCGCGTTCGAGACGATCTCGTTGGCGGCGAGCACCATGTCGTCCACCCGCTTGGGTGCCAGGCCCGCTTGGAGGCCCTGCTCGGAGAGGACCCTGCGGAAGGCCGAGCCCTCGAGCGGCAGCTCGATCGCGTCCAAGTCCGGCGCGGCCGAAGGCCCCGGTAGGAAGCTCCCCGGCGCGACGAACCCGTGGTTGGGAACGGAGGCGTCGCCGTTCACCTGCTCGGGGTGGGTCTGCAGGGCGTAGTCGAGGATCGGGTCCGGCAGCGCAGACCCGTCGTAGAGGCAGACGAACCGCATCGGCGCGTCGGCCAAGGCCAGGTTGACGATCGACTCGTAGCGCGCCCACTGGCGCTTGACGGCGTCGGAGCCCTCCCACACCGGCTCGCCCAGCGCGCGCAGCGCCTCGCCGGGAGGCAGCTTGGCGACCATCTGGTTGAAGGCCTGGAGGCGCTCGTAGGGCCGGGTCTGCCATTCGGTGGTGTCCTGCATCTCCACCCGCTCGGCAAGATCTCCGAGCTCCTCGCGCAGGGCGGCGATGTTGGCGGCGGTCGTGGCGGCGAACACGGTCTCCCCGTTCTCGACGCCCTCGCGCGCGAAGGGGGCCATCGTCGCGACGAACTGCTCGGCCGATTCGTAGACGAAGGCGTGATGGGCCAGGCGATGCTCGGCGGCGGTGGCCATCAGTGAGCGTCTTCGATCATCGAACCTCTATTCCCGGAACGACCCCACTTGACCCATGGGGGCGGTGCCGGGCAGCGGGTTTAGGCGCGACACTGGTGACAATGTCGCTTCGAATGCCGAAAGTCTGCCAGTTCGGGCGGGGCATGAGAGCCGTGATCGTGTCCAAACGCCGAGCAGGCGCCGGAGAGGGGGATCGATGCTGCAAGACGTAGTGGAGGTCCTGCGGTGCCCGCACTGCGGTGCGGCGTTGACGCTCGGCGCGGGAACGGCGCGCTGCGAGGCGGGTCACAGCTTCGACGTCGCGCGCCAGGGCTACGTGAGCCTGCTGCCGGGCGATGCCAAGGCGGGCACCGCCGACACGGCCGCCATGGTCGCCGCGCGCGAGGCGTTCCTCGGGGCCGGCCACTACGCCGAGATCGGCGCGGCGCTCGTGGAGGCATGCGGCTCGGCAGCCGAAGGGACGCAGGGCTGCCTGGTCGACCTCGGCGCCGGCACCGGGCACTACCTGGCCGCCGCGCTGGAGGCGGCCCCGGATCGGGCGGGGCTGGCGCTCGACATCTCCAAGCACGCGCTGCGCCGCGCCGCGCGCGCCCATCCGCGCATCGGGGCCGTGGTGTGCGACGCCTGGCAGGCCCTGCCCGTCAAGGACGGCTCGGCGGCGATCGTGCTGAGCGTGTTCGCCCCGCGCGACGGCGCCGAGATCCAGCGGATCCTCGCGCCCGGCGGGACGCTCGTGCTCGTGACCCCCACGGCGCTCCACCTGCACGAGCTGGTCTCGCAGCTCGGGCTGCTGCGGGTCGACGAGTACAAGCCCGAGCGCGTCGACGAGAAGCTCGGCCCGTTCCTCGAGCCGGTCGAGCAGCGGGAGTGCGAGTACAAGATGAGCCTCTCTCACGCAGACATCGAGGCGCTGGTGGGCATGGGGCCGAGCGCCCGGCACATCCAGGAGGCGCAGCTCGAGGCGCGCCTCCGCGCTCTGCCCGAGCCGCTCGAGGTCACCGCCTCGGTCTCCGTGGCGACCTATCGGCCCCGCGCCCTAGGATCAGCCGCGTGAGACCTGCCGAGCGCGCGCCGGTGCGGGAGAGGCTCGAGCGGGCGATCGAGGAGCACATCGACGTCGAGCAGGAGCTCGAGCGCGCGCAGAGCGAGGAGCCCTCGGGGCGCAGCCTGCGGCGCACGCTCATCTGGCTCGCCGTCACCGCCGTATCGCTCTACCTAGTAGCTCCGAGCCTGCTGGACAACCTCTCCTCGTGGCGGGAGATCGAGGAGCTGGCGCCGCAGTGGCTGCTGGCGATGGCCGCGCTCCAGGCCGCGGCACTCTGGTGCCTGTGGCTGCTGCAGCGCCTCGCCCTGCACTCCACCGGCTGGCATGCCGTAGCCACCTCGCAGCTCGCCGGCAACGCGATCTCCAAGGTCGTGCCCGGAGGCGGCGCGGTGGGCGCGGCGCTCCAGTATCGGATGCTCGTCCAGGCAGGGGTTCAGCCGTCGCGCGCCGTGATGGGGCTGACGGCGGCGAACCTGCTCACCTTCGCGGTGGTGCTCGCGCTGCCCGTGCTCGCCGTCCCGGCCATCGCAGGCGGGTCGGTGAACCACAGCCTCGTAACCGCGACGATCATCGGCGCGGCGGTGTTCGTGGCGCTGTTCGTCATCGGCACGCTGATGCTCACGATCGACGGCCCGCTGAAGTGGGTCGGCCGCATCGTCCAGCGCGGCGGCAACCGCCTGCGAAGCGGCACCACGTCCTTCAGGAAGCTCCCGGACCGGCTGCTGGCCGAGCGCGACCGCCTGCTCAGCACGCTCGGACCGCGCTGGAAGGCGGCGCTGGCGGCGACCGTGGGCCGCTGGGCGTTCGACTACGGGACGCTGCTCGCTGCGCTCGCTGCGGTCGGCTCCACGCCTCGCGCCGCGCTCGTCCTGCTCGCCTTCTGCGCGGCCCAGGTGCTCACCCAGATACCGATCACCCCGGGCGGGCTCGGCTTCGTCGAGGCCGGCCTGACCGCCACGCTGACGCTGGCCGGAGTGCCGCCCGGCAAGGCGGTGCTCGCGACCTTCGCCTACCGCCTCTTCACCTACTGGCTGCCGCTGCCGCTGGGGCTGGTCGGCGTGGCCATGCACCGCCGCCGCTACGCCGGCTAGCGCGGCTCGAGGATCACGAGCGGGATCTCGCGTTCGGTGCGGCGCTGGTAGTCGCGGTACCCGCGATACGCCGAGACCACCTTCGGCCACAGGCGCTCCCGCTCCTCCGCGGTCGCCACGCGAGCCTTCACCGGCACCTTCCTGGAGCCGACCTGGACCTTCGTGTCCGGGTTCGCGCGCAGGTTGTGGAACCAGGCGGGGTTGCGCTCGTAGCCGCCCTTCGAGGCGACGATGACCATGTCCTCGCCGTCCTCGATGTAGAGCAGCGGACTGCTCCGCTCGGTGCCGCTCTTGGCGCCGACGTGGTGGAGGATCAGCATCGGCGGGAGGCCGGGCACGCGATGCCCGACCCGGCCGTGGGTCAGGAGGTACACCTTGGCGTGGCCGCTCATCAGGCGGCTGAGCAGCGGCCAGGTGCGGTCGGCGATCTTCAAGTAGTCCATCGTTCGCTCTCTCTGGGAGATCGAAGGCTACCCGGGGCCCCGCCGCGATGGCTCGGCGTTCGGTGGGCTAAAGCGGTGGCCACGGCCTCCAGACCGCACGAGGCCCAGTGACTGCCGACTCTCGAACAGGAGACGCGGATATGGCAGCCACCGTGAGCAGGGAGCAGATCGAGCGGCGTCTCGCGGAGGCGCTGATGGACTTCGGCGTCGAGCCGGACGAGATCCATCCGGAGCTCTCCTTCGACGCACTCGACATCGACTCGCTCGATCTCGTGGAGATCACCCAGATGATCGAGGAGGAGTACGACATCTCGATTTCGGCCGACGACATGTTCGACCTGCACACGATCGGGCAGGCGATCGACCTGGTCCTGGAGAGGATGACGTGACCCGCCGGGTCGTCGTCACCGGGCTCGGCGCGATCACCCCGCTGGGCATCGGCGCCGACACCCTCTTCGATCGCTGGTCGGCGGGCGAGAGCGGGATCGCCGACGGCGTTGGACGCTGTCCCGGCCTGGATCCCGCGGACCCATCGGATGGCGCACAGGGCATCGACGGCGCCGACCGCTTCACCCAGCTGGCCCTGATCGCCGCGGGCGAGGCGCTCGCGCAGGCGGGTTGGGGAGAAGGGCCGCCCGTTTCGGCCGAGCGGGTCGGCTGCGTGATCGGCGCGGGAGCCGGCGGCGCCCGCGCGAAGGCCGCCGGCGAAGCAGTCGCCCGCAGGCACGGCCTCGAGGGCGAGTGCTTCGGCACCGTCTCAGACTGCGCCGGCGCCCACGCGATCGGCGCCGGCCTGCGCATGATCCAGCGCGGTGACGCGGACGCCTGCGTCGTGGGTGGCTCGGAGGCCGCGCTCGCCTCGACACCGGAGACGGCGCTCACCTCGGGGGCCGCGCTCGCTTCGATGTCGGAGGCCGGCGGCCCCAGCACCGCGGCCACATCGCCGACAGGCATCGCCCGGCCCTTCGACGCGCGCCACGACGGCTTCGTGATGGGCGAGGGCGCCGGCGTGCTCGTGCTCGAGGAGGAGTCGGTGGCGCTCGAGCGCGGCGCCAAGCCGCTGGCGATCCTGGCCGGCTACGGAGCCACCGCCACCTTGCGGCAGCCCTACGACTCCGAGTCCCGCAGCAGCGGAGAGGCGCGTGCCATCCGCGTGGCCCTCGCCGACGCCCACCGCCAGCCGAACGACGTGGACTACGTGAACGCCGACGGCCCCTCGATCCCGGCCGACGACCGTTCCGAAACGCAGGCGATCAAGGACGCTCTCGGCTGCCACGCGCAGTGGATCCCGGTCTCCTCGGCGAAGTCGACGATCGGGCACCTGCTCGGCGCCGCAGGCGCGGTGGAAGCCGTCGCGACGGTCCTCGCGATCGAGCACCGCACCGCTCCTCCCACGGTCGGCCTCGCGCAGCCGGAGGATGGACTCGACCTCGACTACGTGCCCGGCGTTGCCCACGCCATCGAATCGAACGGCAGGCCGCCGCTCGCCATCTCGAACTCCTTCGGCTTCGACGGGGACAACGCCGTGCTCTGCCTCGAAGCCGCCGTTTAGGCCACGCGCACCCCTCAGCCAGGAAGGGTTGCGCGCACCTGGTAGACGGAGGTGAAGCCGTTCAGGAAGCCGTTGCGCGCCGCGCGCAGGTAGAGCCGCCATACGCGCAGCCGCTCGGCCCCCGCGAGCCGCTCCGCCTCGGTCAGATGCCGGTCGAGGTTCTCGATCCAGTGGCGCAGCGTCTCCGCGTAGTCGTCGGCGAACCCCTCCACGTGCCAGGTCACGAACCCGGCCCGCTCGAGCGCGAGCTGGACCCGTGAGAGCTGGAGCGTCTCGCCGTCCGGGAACACGTAGCGCTCGTTGAAGGAGCCGGCCTCGGGATCGGTGTGCCGGGTGCGCGAGATGCCGTGGTTCAGCAGCCGCCCGCCCGGCTCGAGCAGCGCCGCGAGCTGCCTGGCGTAGAGGTCGATCTTGCTCTCGCCCACGTGCTCGACCATGCCGATGCTGGCGATCGCGTCGTACCGCTCGCCGCCGAGGTCGCGGTAGTCCGCCACGCGGATCTCCACCTTGTCGATCAGCCCGGCCGCCGCCACGCGCTCCCGCGCGAGCTGCGCCTGGGCCGGCGAGAGGGTGATCCCCACCACGTCTGCGCCGTGCCGCTCGGCGGCGTGGATGGCGAAGCTGCCCCAGCCGCAGCCCACGTCGAGCAGCCGGTCGCCCTCTTCCAGCCCGAGCTTCGTGCACACAAGCTCCCGCTTGGCGTCCTGCGCCTCCTCCAGCGTCTTGGCCCCGCGCGAGAAGATCCCGCAGCTGTAGGTCATCGAGTCGTCCAGGAACAGCCGGAAGAAGTCGTTGCCCACGTCGTAGTGGTGGCGCACGGCGCGCGCGTCCCGCTCCCGGCTGTGGCGTGCGCCCTTCGGGTGCAGCTCCGCCTTCGGCGTCAGCGGGGGACGGGTGATCCCGCAGGCCTGGACGGCCGCCAGCATCAGCCGCGCCCGCGTGCGGGTGTCGATCGCCGGCGGATCCCAGCTGTCGATCAGCTTCATGACGGCAACGAGGCCGTCCACCTCCACATCGTCCGAGAGCACCTCCAGGTCCCCGGCCACGTAGGCCCGCCCGAGCCCCAGCTGCCCCGGCGCGCGCAGCAGGTGAGCCACCGCCCGCGGCGAGCGCACCACGAAGCGCGGCCGCACTCCTCCCGCTGGGCCGCCGCCGTTCCCGTTGCCCCGGCTCGCGCCGTTGCCCGCGTGCTGGCCGCCGCCACCGCCACCGCTCGCGTGTTCACCTGCGCCACTCGCTCCGGCTCCGCCCCCCGTGCTCGGCAGGGAGGTCCCGTCCCAGAACTCCACGGTGAACGGCCGCGACGGCATCGCCGCGGCCATCTCCTTACGAAGGGGTGCCGTCCTTCTGAGCCCCACCGACGTCAATTACCCCTTCGGCGCGCCCTCCAAGCATCCGCCCAGCTCTTGGCGTGATCCCACTCGCATTTACGGCAACGATCTTTACTCCCAGTAAACGAGTTTGCCTGTGAGTAAAGATCGTTGCCGTAAACCGGAGTGACCCGCACACGCCCTCCTCGCCGCCCGAGAAGCTCGCCGCGCAAGGAGTTCAGCGACTAAGCCGCTCGGTCAGGGCCGGTCAGGTTTCGCGGCGGGGCATCGACTCAGTGGCCAACGGTCATTCGAAGCACGAGGAGAGGTGGCACCGTGGCACTCGAATGCGACGGACACGGGATCTTGGATCAGAATGAGTTCCGCGAGCTCGCGCAGCTGCTGGAGTTCGGCTACTGGGGCGGTGCGGGAACGCTCCAAGGCTGGTTCCTGGGCGAGGACCTCTCGCCGCCGGACCTGTTCGACGCGCTCACGGTGGACGCGGCGCTGGCTGTCCGCGACGCGCGCGCCGAGGAGCTCGTGGACCTCGCCCTGAACCGCCTGGTCTCGGCCTTCCCCGAACTGCAGCCCTGAGCGCAGGGCAACCGGCTGAGGACCGGGGCAGCCGCCCCGATCACCGGCGCGGCGGCTGCTACTGGCTGGCGGCCTTGATGCGTCGCGCCGCCTTGAGGCGGGCGTTGTGGTCGAGCGCCACCTTGCGCAGGCGGACCACGTCGGGCGTCACCTCCACGCACTCGTCCTCGCGCAGGAACTCGAGCGCCTGGTCGAGCGACAGCTCGCGCTTTGGCACGAGGCGCACGAGCACGTCGGAGTTGGCGGAGCGCATGTTCGTCAGGTGCTTCTCCTTGACGGCGTTCACGTCGAGGTCGTCGGCACGCGCGTTCTCGCCCACGATCATCCCCTCGTAGACCTCCTCGCCGGGGCCCACGAACAGGGCGCCGCGCTCCTGGAGGTTGAACAGCGCGAAGGCCGCGGTCGCTCCGCGGCGGTCGGCCACGAGGACACCGGTCGGCCGTGTGCGCATCTCGCCTGCCCAGGGCTCCCAGCGGTCGAACACGTGGTGCAGCACGCCCGTGCCGCGCGTCTCGGTGAGGAACTCGGTGCGGAAGCCGATCAGCCCGCGCGCCGGCACGAGGTACTCCATGCGCACCCAGCCGGTGCCGTGGTTGACCATCTGCTCGAGCCGGCCCTTGCGCAGCGCGAGCATTTGGGTCACCGCTCCCACGAAGTCCTCGGGCGCGTCGATCGCCAGGCGCTCCACGGGCTCGTTGGTCTTGCCGTCGATCTCGCGGGTCACGACCTGCGGCTGCCCGACGGTGAGCTCGAAGCCCTCGCGGCGCATCATCTCCACGAGCACCGCCAGCTGCAGCTCGCCGCGGCCCTGCACCTCCCAGGCGTCGGGCCGCTCGGTGTCATTCACGCGCAGCGAGACGTTGCCCACGAGCTCCTGGTCGAGCCGGTCCTTCACCTGGCGCGCCGTCAGCTTGCTGCCGCTCTGGCCGGCGAGCGGCGAGGTGTTGATGCCGATGACGATCGAGAGCGACGGCTCGTCGACCGAGATCACCGGCAGCGGGCGCGGGTCCTCGGCGTCGGCGAGCGTCTCGCCGATCGTGATCTCCGGAATGCCCGCCACGGCGATGATCTCGCCCGCCCCGGCCTCCTGGGTGTCCACGCGGTCGAGCGCCTCGGTGATGTAGAGGTTCGTCACGGTCACCCGCGAGATCGTCCCGTCGGCCTTGCACCAGGCGATCGACTCGCCCGTTCGGATCGTCCCGTGCCGGACCCGGCAGAGCGCCAGGCGGCCGACGTAGGGGGAGGCGTCGAGGTTGGTCACGTAGGCCTGCAGCGGATGGTCCGGGTCGTGCTCGGGCGCGGGGATGCGATTCAGGATCAGGTTCATCAGCGGCGCGAGGTCGGTGCCCTCGACGCCCTCCTCGAGCGATGCCCAGCCGGCCCTGGCGTTCGTGTAGACGATCGGGAAGTCGATCTGCTCCTCGTCGGCGTCGAGGTCGAGGAAGAGCTCGTACACCTCGTCGACCACCTCGGAGATGCGCGCATCGGGCCGGTCGACCTTGTTCACCACGAGGATCACCGGCAGCCGCGCCTCGAGCGCCTTGCGCAGCACGAAGCGGGTCTGGGGCAGCGGGCCCTCCGAGGCGTCAACCAGCAGCAGCACCCCGTCCACCATCGTCAGGCCGCGCTCCACCTCGCCGCCGAAATCGGCGTGGCCGGGCGTGTCGACGATGTTGAGCTTCACGCCCTCGTACGGGACCGCGGTGTTCTTGGCGAGGATCGTGATGCCCTTCTCGCGCTCCAGGTCCATCGAGTCCATCACCCGCTTGTTGACGTCCTGGCCCTCTCGGAAGGCGCCGGACTGCCAGAGCATGGCGTCCACGAGCGTGGTCTTGCCGTGATCGACGTGGGCGACGATTGCGACGTTGCGGATGTCTTCGCGGCGAGCCATGGGCCGGACGATGGTAGGGATGGGCGGCGCCCGAGGCTGTCCGCACCGAGGATTCGTCCGTGGCGAAGGTGGGAACGGAAGGGGGGACCAGGCGATCTCCAAAGGAGCAGCTCGTGCGTAACAAGCCCCTTTTCTTCCTCGAAAAACTCTTGCACGAGCCAGAGATCCC
Organism: uncultured Solirubrobacterales bacterium; assembly: GCA_963715445.1. Classification (GTDB taxonomy): domain Bacteria; phylum Actinomycetota; class Thermoleophilia; order Solirubrobacterales; family Thermoleophilaceae; genus JAAYBF01. The sequence goes on along the minus strand of OY970240.1, from coordinate 759,971 downwards.
GGCGCCTACGAACGCTTGAGCCCGGCAGTGGCCGTCTCGGCCCTGCCCGACCGCGACACCCTTCGCCGGCTTGCCGAGGCGAACGTCGAGGCCGGCAGGCTTCTCAGCGTCTACGTGAACCTCGACCCGCGCGAGTTCGCCACTCCGGAGGCCCGCTCGAGCGCGATCCGCTCGGTGGTCGACGAGGCGGGGCGCAAGGCCCGCGAGGAGGGGCGTGACCTCGATCACGCCGCGCGGATGGCCCTGCGCGACGACGTCGAGCACGTGAGGAAGTACCTCCGCACGGCCGATTTCGCGGGCACCCGCGGCGTGGCCGTCTTCGTGTGCGGCAGCGCCGGCCTGTTCGAGGCGCTGCACCTGCCTCATCCGGTGGAGAACCACGTCGCGCTCGCCGAATCGCCGGTGCTCGAGCCGCTCGTCGGGCTCGGCCCGCACGATGGCTGGGCGGTGGTGCTCGCCAACCGGCGCGAGACGCGGATCTTCCGCGGCGGGAAGGCCGGCATGCTCGAGGTGGAGCGGTTCAGCGACGACGTGCCCGGCCGGCACGATCAGGGCGGCTGGTCGCAGTCGCGCTTCCAGCGCAGCATCGACGAGGAGGCGACGCGGCACCTGCGCCGGACCGCCGAGGCGCTCGCGGGCCTCCACCGCCGCAGCCGGTTCGATCACCTGCTGATCGGGGCGCCGGAGGAGGCGTGCGCCGAGCTGTCCGAGCTGCTCGAGCCCGAGCTGCGGGAGCGCTTGCGCGGGCGGATCGGGATCGACGTGGAGAGCAGCGGCGCCGACGAGGTGCTGCGAGCCGCGGAGTCAGCGATCGAGGAGCAGCAGGAGCGCTGCAATGAGGAGCTGCTCGCCCGGCTCCAGGAGCGGGTCGGCGTCGGTGAGCGCGCTGCCACCGGCCTCGAGGACGTGCTCGAGATGCTCAGCGAGCAGCGCGTCGAGGCGCTGCTGCTGGACTCCGGCCTGGCCGCGCCCGGCACCGAGTGCCCGCGGTGCTGCTGGCTGGGCCCGGATTCCGTCAGCGAGTGCCCGGCCGACGGTACGGCGCTCGAGCAGCGCTCGAACGTGATCGAGCGAGGGGTGGAGCGGGCGCTGATGCAGAACGCCGAGGTGGTCGTCCTGCGCGGCCGCCCCGAGATGGTGCTGCACGGCGGCATCGCCGCCCTGCTGCGCTTCTAGCGGGCAAGCAAGCCGGCGCCGCGCCCCACCCGGCCGGCGCCGGGCTTCCCCTAGCCGGCGGCGGCCTCCCGCCCGACCTGGTTCATCTCGCTCAGCTTGGGTAATGATGGTTCGCATGTCCTCCTCCGAAGGCGACAAGTACCTCGCCATCTACCTCAACGACCATCTCGCCGGATCCACGGTGGGCCTCGAGCTGGCGCGCCGCGCGCAGGGGGCGAGCGAGGGCACCGAACTCGGCAGGTTCCTCACGCAGCTCGTTACGGAGATCGACGAGGACCGCGAGGTGCTCCAGGCCGTGATGGCCAAGCTCGACGTGAACCGCGACTCGGTCAAGGTCGCGTTCGGCTGGGCCGCCGAGAAGGTGGGGCGCCTCAAGCTGAACGGGCAGATCACCGGCTCCTCGCCGCTCAGCTCGGTGGTCGAGCTGGAGGGCCTGACGCTTGGCGTGGACGGCAAGGCGAGGCTCTGGCGCATGTTGCGCGAACTCGCCGACCCGCGTCTCTCCGAGTTTGACTTCGACGCGTTCCTCGCTCGCGCCAAAGACCAGCGCGACGCCCTGGAGATCCGCCGGATCGAGGCCGGCCTCGCCGCCTTCGACGCCAAGCCGGCAAAGCCGGCTGCGCCCAAGTCGGCTGCGCCGAAGCCGAAGGCCCCGCCCAAGGTGGCTGCCGAGTCCAAGCCGGCAGCCAAGAGTCCGTCCAAGCCCAGGACCACCGCACCCAGGCGCAAACCCTAGCCGGAGGGCGCCGCGAAGCCACCAGTCCTTTGCCGGCCGGCTGTCCTGTCCCTTTTCTCTAGAACCTCATTCTAGAATATGGTTCTAGTGTTAGGAGGTACCGAGGTGCCCGCTAGGCGGCCGTAGCCGCGGCGGCCGTCTGCTCGACGGCCTTCTCGTCGAGCAGGCAGAGCGCGTTGACCAGGCGCATCTGCTCGACGGTGTGGCAGCGGATCGTGAGGAGCGCGGGGCTCGCCACCAGCACGCCGATGCAGCGCGCGCGGGAGATGGCCACGTTGAGCCGCTTGCGCGAGTAGAGGAACTCCACGTTGCGGGGGATCTCGCCGCCGGAGGAGGTCGCCATCGAGAAGAACACGATCGCCGCCTCCTGGCCCTGGAACTTGTCGACCGTGCCCACCGCGACGTCCCCGAGCCCGCACAGGTCGAGCTGCTGGCGCAGGCAGCGCACCTGCGCGTTGTAGGGGGTCACCACCATCACGTCGCCAGCCTCGAGGGCGGTCTCGGTGCCGTCCTTCTTGGTGTACCGCGCGCCGACCAGCCCGGTGATCTCCGAGGCGATCCGCGCGGCCTCCTCGGGTGACTGGCGCGAGTTGCCCTCGTGCTCGATCGGGATGGAGCGGACGCCGGTCCCCGTGACCTGCCCCGGCTCGACCGCCTGCGTGGGCTCGCGCGCGGCCGCCGGCTCACCGGGAGAGACCGCCGGCGCGACCTCGGCGGGCGGCGCGGCGCCCGCGGCGGCCCCGCCGCCGGCCTCGATCGCCTGCTTGGCGCAGTCGGGGTCCGACAGGAGGCGCCCGTCGTAGACGGCGTCCGAGATGAACTCGCACACATCCGGGTGCATCCGGCGCGTGTGGTCCAGGAACACGCCGCGCTCGGGCGGGATCGTCGAGTGATCCCCGAGCAGGTGCTCGAGCACTGACACTCCGGCGCCGCGCGGGTGGGTGCCCCGGCTCACCTGGGAGAGCTGCATCGGGTCGCCGAGCAGGATCAGGTTGGTCGCGGCGGTGGAGAGGGCGAGCGTGTCGGCGAGCGAGATCTGGCCGGCCTCATCCACCACCAGGTAGTCCACCGAGGCCCGCATGCTCTCCCGGCACCACAGCCAGGAGGTGCCCGCGATCAGCTGCACCTCGGGGCCGGGAGGGAACTCCTTGTTGTTGTTCGAGTTGCCGATCAGCGCCATCGGCAGGCGCGAGATGAAGTCCTGCTCGGGCGACGAGGACTTCTTGAGCCCGCGGAAGGAGCTCGGGCCGGCGAACTTCTCGACCTCGTGGAGCAGGTTGCTGATCGCCTTGTGGCTGTTGGAGGTCACGCCGATCGTGCCCCCCGAAGCGATCAGGTCGAGGATCAGGTGGGCGCCGGTGTAGGTCTTGCCGGATCCCGGCGGGCCCTGGATGAACAGGCAGCTGCCGTCGAGCCCACGGGCGATGCGCTTGACCTTCTCGAGGTCGACCTCGCCGTCCTGCAGCGGGCTGCCGAGCTCCACGGCGCTCGTGCGGGGAGGGTCGCGCCGCAGGACGTCGCGCGCGGCGCGGTGCTTCCCCTCACCGTCGAGGCCGGCCTTGACGATGTCCGAGGCCACGTCGCGCAGGGCGGCGCGGTGGACCCCCGTCTGCATGGGACCTCGCGGGATGAGCGCCGTCGGCAGCGGGAGCTCGCTCCACTTGGGCGTGATCTTCACGCCGATCGTGCCGTTCTCGTCGTCGATCGAGACGACGTCGATCGTCTCCGCGTTCTGATCGCTCTCGCCGGTGTCCGGGTCGATCCCGCAGCTGTGCGGATCGTCGTAGGCGCCCACCTTGACCTTGTGCTCCTGAGTGGGGAACCTGAGCTGCTGGACCATGGAGCGGGAGCGTCCGCCGAGCTTCTCCGGCTCGCCCACCGGCTCGAGCCCGCCGATCGACTCCGAGTCCTGCTCGATCAGCTCCACGTCCGAGCGCTCCAGGCGATCGAAGTACTCCCACCAGCCGGGCTTGTCCTCGCGGCGGTGGTACTCGAGCAGCTGGGCGAGCAGCCAGCGGTGCTGCTGCTCCGGGGTGCGCTCGTGGCGATCGTCCGGCACGCCGTCGAGCAGGTCCACCTGCAGCGCGGCGCTCTTCGCGGCCTCGTTCTCCTCGGCCTCCGCGTCCTGCGATTCCTTCGGCTTGGTCTTCCCGGGCATGCGCCACGCGATCTGCACCCCATGCTGCTGCTCGGCGAGCTCCTTCTGCTCGAGCAGCCAGTTGCGTAGCAGCAGCGTGGAGTCGCAGTCCTCCTTGTTGTAGGCCTCGATGTCGTCGAGCACCTGCTGCGAGCCGTTCTGCAGCCACTCCTCGAACATCAGGACCGAATCGCCCGCCTGCTGGACCGCCGCGGTGCGCTTGCCCATGTAGAAGGCCTCGACCTCCTTGATCGAGTAGCTCGGGCGTGAGATCCGCAGCGCTTGCTCCACGACGCGGTAGAGATCCACCAGCACGTGCTCGCGCAGCAGCCGGTCCACCTGCTGCTCGCGCGTCCCGTGGAGCCCCATCATCCGCTTGAGCGCCGTCGGCTCGTAGGGCGCGTAGTGGTAGATGTGCATGTCCGGGTAGGCGGCCCGGCGCTCTGACACGAAGTCGATGAAGTCCTCGAACGCGAGCTTCTCGGTGGCGCGCTCCGTCCCCCAGAACGGCTTGAAGACAGCCTGGTCGTGCGAGAAGTACGTGACGCCCCAGAGGTACTCGAGGCCGTCCTCGTAGAAGGGGTCGCCCTCGATGTCGAAGAACACGTCGCCCTCGGACGGCTCCGGCAGCAGGGCGAAGCCGCGCAGCGGGCCGTCGCCCGGCGGCTCGGGCGGGAGCAGCTGACGCGCGAGGTTGCCAGTCTCGCGCTGGTACACCTGCAACTGCGCCTGCTGGCGCACCCGCTCGAACGCCTCGACGCCCATCCCCACCGGCCGATCGAGCTCGTTCGCCTTCGCAAGCTGCGCGACGGTGGTGATGCCGTTCGTCCTCAGCTTCGCCCCCTGGGAGCGGCTGAGCCGCGCGACGAGGCTCAGGTGGTCGTCGGCGGCGCGGGTCGCCTTGCACCGCTCGGCCCACTTGCAGAGGCTGCAGTGGTCCACCGGCTCGGGGTAGGTGCTTGTGAGCCCCGTCTCGAGCCGCTCCGCGAAGTGCTTGGACATCCGCCGGTAGTAGGCCGAGAAGTCGGCCAGCAGCAGCGTCTCCCGCTCGCCCGTCCCGAGGATCACATGCATGTTCAGCGGCGGGGCGCCCTGGATCTCGGCGACGAACCCCGAGTACAGGCACAGCTGCACCACGAAGTAGGGCTTCAGCGAGCGCGCGAGCTTCGTGTCGACCGCCTCGTAGCTCCAGTCGCCCAGCTGCGAGGGACGGTCCACACGCTCGAGGAAGTCGGCGTAGCCCATCCACCCGTTCTGCACGAACGCCGCCTGGTAGATCACCGGCGCGCCCGCCTCCATCGCCTCCCGCGTGCGCTGGGCCGATGCCACGAGGCCCTCGTAGCTCCCGTCCGACGTGTCGATCTCCACGAGCGCGTCTCCGTGCGTCTCGCGCAGCGACTCGAGGTGGCGCTGCTCGTGCTCGTCGCCCTTGCGCGCCACGAGCTCCGCGGTGTCCGCCCGGCCCGGCGCCTCGAGGATCTGCCCGTCCGCCAGCTGCACGTCGAGCGCCGTCAGGTGCTCGCACTCGAGGAAGTTGATCAGGTCGCTCGCTGAGAGCAGCAGATGTTCATCGAGCCGGCGCACCTACCTACAGAATCGCATCGGCGGTGGCTGGGTCGGGCGCTTGGGTAGGGAGCGCTAGAAGATTCCGTATTCCCGCACGAGCTTCGGGAGCGTCCCGCGGGTCTCGAACAGCAGCGCAAGTAGCCCATGCTCGAGCTCGTCGCCTAGTCGAGACGCTTCCTGGAATACCTTCGAGCTCTTAGAGGACGCTCGCGTGACGCTGGCCAGCTCTTCGCGAGCATCCTTCTTGTGGAGCAGGGCGAGGAAGTCGTCGTAGGCGCCCAACGCGCGTCCTCCCACGTCTGCTGCATCGTGGTCGAGAAAAGCTTTGGCAATCCTGTCGGTGGGCGGCGTCTCGAGTTGCTCATTCAGGAACCTCGGCATCTCTTCCCGCGAGAACTCCGCGCATCCGAAGATCGGCAGGAGGCCACCGGCGAAGAGAATCTTTCGCGATGTCCTCAACTTGGCGTTGCGGAGGCCCCATTTCTCGGGATCTTGATGTTCCTTGCCGGCGAAATCGACCGCCATCGTGCGCCAGTACCTGATCACGTCGTTCAGCAAGAAGCGCGGGGTTCGATAGTTCTTGACGGAGTCATCGAGATAGCGGTCAAGTAGCTGTTCGCGCACCGTCTCGTAGATGCCGTTGCCTGTAGCGGGTACCGACTCGAGGAGGAAAAGCATGCGGCGGCTTAGGTTGCTGTTGCTGTCCTCCTCCAACCCGATCTGTTCGACGAGGTCATCGCTGAACACGGGTCTGCCGAAGATTCCTTGATCGCCGTGAGCACCGGTCAAGACAGACTTGACTTCATCTATCGACGGCTTGACGTCGTCCCGCTCCAAGCCGTCGACGAGGATCATGAAGTCGTCGTCGCTTCCGCTCGTGGGCTCTGCTCGTCCCCAAGAACCCATCAAGACGATCGATACGTCCGCACCGTGGGGGAGGGCAGTCAGCCGCGTGCGTCGCTCGAGTAGGCCGCTGTCTGATCGCTCCCGCGCAGCGACTAGGGCCGGGAATTCCCGGCCGCTGGCTAGAGCAAGTCGTTCCAGAGGACCGGCAGCCACTCAGCGCGCTCCGAAGCTCAGCGCGGCCGGAGAGGCGCTTCGAGAATCCACGGCACGTCCAAGCATCGCTGCAGCAAAGGAGCGAACAGGTCCTCGTGCTCCTCGCTTAGCGGTACGTGATGCATCTCGTCCGATAGCGAACTGACGTGAAGGTGTCGCAGGCGGGGGCGAAATGCATCGAGCAGATCCCTACCAAGCTCCATCGACCTGTCCATCGACCAAGCATGGGCAATGTCAAAGCAGAAGCCCGCTTCCGGCAGCGCGTCAAAGGCTTCCATCAGCTCATCGACGGTCTGCCCCGACTCTTTGCGGAGATCCATGTTCTCGAGCACGAGCTTTCTGCCTAGCGCGAGATATGGCGTCGGATCTTGAATCGTGTCGGGGTGCATGACGATTGCGTCAGCTCTGCTGGACAGTCGGCCCAGAACTTCAACGAGCTCCGTTTCGGGCATCGTCAGGTCTTTCGAAGGGCCATGAACGCTCAGGTAGCGGAACGGAAGTCGCGGGTCGCTTGCCAGATAGCGATCCAATCCCTCAATCTCATCCTCTGAGAGCGCAGACAGCTCGATAGCGAACGGCGAGACCTTCCATGCCTCATCGACTTGGGCCTGCCAGTTCCCTCGCAGCTCCTCCATATAGCCAGTCGATGCACCAAGGGGATGATGGGAAGCGAGTGTCGACCCTGCGGCCGCAACGAGGGAGATCATCCGGTTATCGACGCTACCAGCCAGCATGGCGGAATTGGGAAGCCGGTCTTCAGGTGGCGTAGACACCGTCGTTGACAGAACCGCTCCCGCCTCTTCGGTATCTGTGCGCGTGCCCCCACTAACGTTTTGGCACGGGTTTCGCTATCGCTTTAGCGCATTCCGCTGCTTCGAACCCGCCCGGCGGTCAGCGGCCGCAGGATGCGGGGTTCAGCGGCCGAGGGTGCGCAGGAACTCGCGGGCGCGGCCGCGCAGGCCGCCGATCAGCTCGCGCACCTCGGCGAGCCCGGCGCGCAGCTCCTGATCGCCCATCTCCACCCAGACCTCCGAGTCCTGGAGCCCGGCGAGGGCGCTGTCCGCCGCACTGGCCGCCTCCACGGCGTTCTCCACGAAGCCCTTCGCGCGCGTGGAGGGGAGTCCCGCCTCCTGCGGCTCGAAGGTCCGCGTAACCAGCCCGTGGCGCGTGGCGAACTCCGCGTAGGCGCGCTTCGCGCGGCCGTACGCCGTCTGGGTCGGTCCGAAGAGCTCTTCCTCGAGCTTGTCGGCGCTGTACTCGTCGAGCTGCTCGTAGGCCGCGCCGAGCGAGGCGAGCGCGAAGCCGATCTCGTCGATCGCCTCCGCTACTGTCTCCAGCAGTTCCTGTCGCGCTTCGCCGCTCTCGTAGGTCATGACGCCCACAATAGGCGCCTCGCCGCGACGTCGGTAGATCTTGCGGTCGCAGCGCATCGGGGGCTCTGGGCTGCACGACGTGGAGCCCGCCGACGAATCTCGAGCGTGACCGATGAGTTCCCGCGCCCGGGTCGGTCTTAAAAGGAAAGACGCAGCCAAGGAGACTTAGAGATGACCGCGCAGAGCCAGGGACAGCAGCAGATCGACGAGCACGAGGACCGCAAGCGCTGGCTGGCGCTCTACGTGCTCTGCGCGGGCGCGCTGATGATCGTGCTCGACGCGACGATCGTCAACGTCGCGCTGCCGTCGATCCAGGAGGACCTCGGCTTCGACCAGGCCAACCTCGCCTGGGTCGTCAACGCCTACCTGATCCCGTTCGGCGGCCTGCTGCTCTTCGCTGGGCGGCTCGGCGACCTGATCGGCCAGCGCAAGATCTTCATGATCGGCCTCGCGATCTTCACGGTGGCGTCGGCGCTCTGCGCGCTGGCGCAGACGCAGGAGATGCTGATCGCGGCGCGCTTCGTCCAGGGCGCGGGCGGCGCGGCAGCCTCGGCGGTCGTGCTCGGGATGATCGTGACGATGTTCCCCGAGCCGCGCGAGCAGGCGAAGGCGATCGGCGTCTACGGCTTCGTCGCCTCGGCCGGCGGCTCGATCGGCCTGATCGCCGGCGGCGTGCTGACGGACCTGATCTCCTGGCACTGGATCTTCTTCATCAACATCCCGGTCGGCATCGCGACGGCCTACTTCGCGCTGAAGCTGGTCGAGGGCAAGGAGGGCATCGGCTTCGAGCAGGGCGCCGACATCCCCGGCGCGGTGCTGCTGACCTCGGGCGTGATGATCGCCGTCTACGCGATCCTCGGCGTCGGCGAGGACGGCTGGATCTCGGGCCGCGTGCTCGGCCTCGGCGCCGTCGGGCTGGCGCTGGTCGCCGCCTTCGTCTTCCGCCAGTCGCGGCTCGAGCACCCGCTGATGCCGCTGCGGCTGTTCAAGGTGCGCAACGTCGTCGGGGCGAACGTCGTGATGATGTTCCTGGTCGCCGGGATGTTCGCGATGTTCTTCCTCGGCGCGCTCTACCTGCAGCAGGTGCTCGGCTACGACCCGCTCGAGGTCGGCCTGGCGTTCCTGCCCTCGACGATCGTGATGGGCGCGATGTCGCTGCGCTTCTCGGAGAAGCTGATCATGCGCTTCGGGCCGAAGAACACGCTCGTCTCGGCGCTGGTCTTCATCGGCGCCGGCCTGCTGCTGTTCGCCCGCACGCCGGTCGACGGCAACTACCTGCTCGACGTCGTCCCTCCGGTCGTGCTGATCGGCCTCGGCGCCGGCATGGGCTTCCCGTCGCTGATGATGCTGTCGATGTCGGGCGTGAGCATGGAGGACTCGGGCCTGGCGTCGGGTCTGATCAACACGACCGTGCAGGTCGGCGGCGCGATCGGCCTCGCGGTGCTCGCGACGGTGGCGGCCGACCGCACCGACTCGCTGCTCGCCGACGGCGAGTCGGCGATCTCGGCGCTCAACTCGGGCTTCCACCTCGCCTACTTGATCGGCGCGGCGCTGGTTGCTATTGCATTCGTAGTGGCGCGGACCGTGCTGAGCGTGCCTGCCCCGCCCGCGGGGCATGGAGCGCCGGAAGAGCAGCCCGCGCAGGACGCGGCACCGGAGCCCGTCTACTCAGAGGCGTGAGTAGTGAGAATCGGCTTGCTCTGAGCTGGCGACTTCGCGGAATTCGGGACTTACTCTAAAGATGTTAGAGTACGTTCATGACGACGGTGGAGCTCAGCCAGGCTTTGGCAGGCGCTGTGGATCGCGTGGGAGAAGCGCTCCTTCTCGTACGTGAGGACCAGTGGTTCGATCGTAAGTCGGCGCGAATCGCTCCGCGAGATCTCGCAAATGCGCTGATTGGCATGGCCAACGCTGAGGGTGGAACCTTGGCGGTAGGACTCTCGAACGGAGCTGTCGAGGGCACCGATTCCGATCCCGGGAGGCGTGACTCCCAGATCCAGGCGCCGATCGACTTCATCGTGCCGGCAGCTCGTGTTCGCCATCGGCTTCAGGCATGCGTCAATAGCGACGGGACGGACGACCAGCTGCTGCTGTTCGAAGTCGAGCCGAGCGAGGTCGTGCACGAGAATCGGCGTGACGAGGTCTATCTGCGTGTGGGCGATGAGACGCGGCGCCTCTCGTTCAGCCAGCGCCAGGAGCTGCTCTACGACAAGGGCCAAGCGGTCTACGAGACGCGCCTCGTGGCGGGCGCCGACATCGAGGGACTCGATCCAGGGCCGCTGGACGCGTATGCAGCAGCCGTGGGCGCTTCGGATCGGGTTCGCCTGCTTCACGCCAGAGGCCTGGCGAAAGGAAATGAGCTGACGGTGGCCGGGTGCCTGCTCTTCTCACGCGAGCCTCAGGGGTTCCTGCCCGAGGCGTACGTTCGCGTGTTGCGCTATCGGGGACGTGAGCGAGGGGCGGGCTCTTCCCAGCAGCTGATCGTGGACGAGCGCTGCGAGGGCCCGATCCCGCGTCAGCTCGTCGATGCCCGTGAGTTGATCCAGACTCACCAGCCCACGCGTCGCGCGCTTGTCGAGAGCGGGCGTTTCAGCAACGTCGGGTTGATTCCTGAGGACGTGTGGCTGGAGGGGCTGGTCAATGCGGTGGTGCACCGCTCCTACAGCGCCGGTGGGGATCACATCCGGGTCGAGATCTTCGACGACAGGATCGAGATCTCCAGCCCGGGCCGGTTCCCGGGCATAGTCGATCTAAGCGATCCGCTGCGTGCGGTCCGGTTTGCGAGGAATCCGCGGATCGCGAGGGTGTGCGCCGACCAGTACTTCCGCTTCGGCCAAGAGCTCGGTGAGGGAATCAGGCGCATGTTCGCCGAGATGAGGCACGCGGGGCTAGTGGACCCCATCTACAAGCAGACTTCGGGAAGCGTCGAGCTGACTCTGCTGGCGGAAGCGGCGGATCGTGCGTTGGAGGCGCGCTTGCCCGCTGAGGCGCGAACGATCACATCGGCTTTGCGAGATGCACAGCGGCTCAGCACGGGCGAAGTCGCCGAGTTGCTCGGACTCTCTCGACCGGCGGCCATTCGACGATTGCGCGACCTCGAGGAGGAGGGACTCGTGAGGTGGGTTGGCAAGAGCCCTAAAGACCCGCGCGCCTACTGGACCCTGCCGTAGCTGACCTTGATCAACCGCTACTCGAACGCTACTTGAACGATCTGTTAGAGCAGCGTTAGAGCAGGAGGAGGCCAGCCTTGTTAAGCGATTACTTTGAGGTCGCCCGGCGGTCTATACATACAAGGTGCCTTTGCGCCGTCCACGAGGAGAGGAGCAGTCATGTTCGCTGACACCAAGGCATACAGCGGCTTCGCCGTTGACGACCTGGAGAAGGCCAAGGAGTTCTACGGCGAGACGCTCGGCCTGAGGACCTCGGTCCTCAGCGAGGAGATGGGCCTTCTGACCCTCCACCTCGCGGGCGATCGCGACACGCTGATCTACGTCAAGCCGGGGGAGTTCAAGCCGGCGACCTACACGATCCTCAACTTCGCGGTCGACGATCTGGACAAGGCCGTCGACGAGCTCGCCGCCCGCGGCGTCGAGTTCGAGCGCTACGAGGGCTTCGAGCAGGACGAGAAGGGGATCGCCCGCGGTGAGGGCGGCCCTCCGATCGCCTGGTTCACCGATCCGGCCGGAAACATCCTGGCTGTGATGGAGGAGATGTAGGGCCTCGCTGAGAAGTTTTCGGGCCGTGTCGATTTCGCGGCCCGTTGTTCGTCGTATGGGTAGGAGCAGGTTTCGAACCGCCCGAGAGGGGCGGCCGGGCCGCTCTGAGATCCACGACAAAGAGGGAGCGATCAGATGCGTTTCATGGTGATAGTCAAGGCGTCGGCGGATTCCGAGGCCGGGGTGATGCCCAGCGAGCAGATGCTGAGGGAGATGGGGGAGTTCAACGAGGAGCTCGTGAACTCGGGGAAGATGCTCGGCGGCGAGGGGCTCCACCCGAGCTCCAAGGGCGCCCGCATCCGCTTCTCCGGCAGCGACCGCTCGGTGATCGACGGCCCGTTCGCCGAGACCAAGGAGCTGGTCGCCGGCTTCTGGCTGCTTCAGGCGGAGTCGCTCGATGAGGTCGTGGAGCTGATGAAGCGCTGCCCGAACCCGCACAACGAGGAGTCGGAGATCGAGATCCGGCAGGTGTTCGAGGCCGAGGACTTCGGCGACGAGCTCACGCCGGAGCTGCGCGAGCAGGAGGACCGGCTGCGCGCCCAGGTGGAGGCTCAGCAGGAGGGCTAATGGCCGCGCGCCGAGGTGGAGGCTCAGCCGGAGGGCTGAGGCTCCACCCGCGAGCGTCTAGAGCGGCACTACGTGCAGCACCGGCTGGCTGACGATCGGGAGGAGGCCGGACCCGTCCCCGGTATGTCCGTAGCGCAGGCTGAACGTGCGCTCGCCTTCCGGGACTCTGAAGATGATCCAACTGCCGGGACCAGTGATGCCGTCGGGGTTGCCGGGCAGCGTCTGCCGCTGCGCCGTGGAGGTGCTCGTCTCACGCAGGATCGTCTCGCAGCCGGGGAGCGCCATCGGCTCGTACAGCTGGATGCGCAGCTCTCGCCCGACGTCGTTGCTCCCGGCTCCGATGACTGCCGACGCGTAGACGGCAACCAGGCCCGACGGGCCTACCTCGACGGTCGTCGAGGGCGCGCCGGAGTCGGCCTGGCAGTCGTAGGTGCCGTTGCCGTCAGCGATCACCCCGCCCGAGCCCGCTCCCGTCTGGCCGGCCCGAGCGAAGGCCGTGGAGTCGAGCCCGTCGAGCTTCTCGGAGTCCTGCGCCTCGTCGGCGCTGAGCGCCCGCACGGGGATGCCGGCCTTCAAGGCGTACCGTCCGTCGCTGGCGGCCTTGGAGTAGGAGTTGGCGCTTGCGGTGAGTGCCTGGTTCGCCGTGGTGCGCGCCGACTTGGCGGTCTTGAGCGCCTGCTTCGAGCTCTTGCTCGACTGCTTGCCGAGTTTTAGCGCCTTCTTGACGCTCTGCGCAGTGGACGCGGCGGTGTTGGCGATCGGCTCGGCGATCGCTGCCCCTCCGCCAGTGGCGATCGCAAGGACCAGGGCAAGGGTGGCAGCCACGTTGGCGTAGCTCAGTTTCGCGCGCATGGGGCAAGAGGTTCGCCCTGCGCACCGGAATTCCTCAGGTGAGATCGGCGCGCCGCCCCGAGCTCGGCCCCTCGGACGGTTGTCCAGACGCCTTGTAGTCGACCGGCGGCATCCATAGGTTCCAGAGGTGGTGGCCGGTCTCACTCATCGCATGCGCCGAGTTGCGCTCGGGTCCGTCGTGGCGGGGGCCGCGTGGCTCGGCTTCATCGCGCCCGCTTCGGCGGCCACGCTCTGCGTCCAGATGCCCGCGCCCACGGCTTGCGGCGGGGGCACCTTCGTCACTCTCCAGGGCGCACTCGACGCGGCGGCTTTGCCCGGCCATCCCGGACGGGACACGATCCGCATAGGACCTGTGCCGCTCGCTCCCGAGGCCGCCGAGGCGTTCACCGCCAACCCGGTCGACATCGTTGGCTCCGGCTTGAGCTCGACCCTGCTTCAGTCGCTATCCACATCGCCGAGCGAGCCGGCGCTCACGATCGACGGCACGTCGACGGTCTCGGATCTCGGGATCCTGATCAAGGACGTGCCCGGCGCCTTCTCGTTTGAGAGCGGTCTGGATCTCGGCACTGGAACTTCGGGGCGTCGCATCGCTGTCACCTCCGAGACGGGGATGGACAACGCGGCAGGCGTCCACGTCCGCGACGGCTCGGTCCTGCGCGACTCCTCGATCACGCTGCCGCTCGGATTCGCCAACGAGGCGATCTCGGCCAGCCCCGGCGCCCTGCTCGAGGACCTCTCGCTGTTCGCCGAGGTGGGCGTGGACTTCCGTGACAGCGGCGATCCCGTCGTGATCCGCCGGATCCGCACCACTGCGCCCGTGCAGGAGGCGGTGCGGGTTGGCGGTGGTGGCGTGCTCGAAATCTCGGACTCGCTGCTGCTGATCCGCGATGACAGCAGCGCGACCGGGCTCGGCACGGCTGGCTCCACATCGGCAACGCTCACCGCGCGCAACGTCACGGTGGTCGGAAGCGGCGAGGGCATTGGCGCCGAGGTCGACGTGGGTGGTGGCGTGATCGACCTGCGCGACTCGAGCCTCACCGGCATGTCGACGAGCCTCAGCCGCTGGGGCACCGGCACTCCGACGATCAACGTCTCGTACTCCAACTTCAACCCGGCGACCTTCGATGAGACCGGCGCCACCGAGGGCGGCTCGATCGTCCAGGGGGCGGGCAACCTCAACGTCGCCCCGCTGTTCGTCGGCGCAGGCGACTACCGCCTGGCCGCCGCCTCGCCCCTGATCGACCGCGGCTTCCCTGGTGCGGGCCCGAGCGCGTTCGACCTAGCCCGTGCTCCCCGCGTGACCGACGGCGATGGCGACGGGGTGGCCCGCCGCGACATCGGCGCCTACGAGTACCAGCCTCCGGTGGTGCAGCCACCCCTGGTCGATCGGGTTGCGCCCCAGATCCTGGCCCTCTCGCTGTCCCGCAAGAAGTTCCGGGTGGGGGCCAAGCCAACGGCCCGCGTGGCTGCCAAGCCGAAGAAGGGCAAGCGCCGCGCGACCCCCGCAGGCACCCAGGTCCGCTACCGCCTGTCCGAAGCAGCGACCGTCCGCTTCACGGTCGAGCGCATCCTGCCCGGCCGCCGCATCCGCGTCAGTGGCCGCGTGCGCTGCGTCAAGCCAACCCGCAAGCTCGCCCGCGCCGGCGCCAAGCGCTGCGACCGCTACAAGCCCGTCCGCCGCGGCACCCTCACCCGCACCGGCGCCCTCGGCAAGAACAGCTTCCCCTTCACAGGCCGCATCGGCAAGAAGAAGCTGCCTGCCGCCAAGTACCGCTTCCGCGCCGTCCCCACCGACGCCTCCGGCAACACCCCCAAGCGCTTCTGGGCCACTCCCTTCCGCATCCTCCGCCGCTGACGCCACTCGCTGGCGCGTCGAGGCACCGCGATATGTCGGTTTGCCGTGATGGGCGGTGGGCGTCCCTTCGACGTTTCTGCGGCTGGTGCAACAGGCCATGCGAGCAGGAGCCGGGTGGGTGGCACCTCTAGGACTCGATCCCGTGTTGGCGAGTAGGGTTCGCCCAATGAGCCTGCAGGACCAAATCGAAACCGCCGCAGCCGATATCAATACCGACGCCTACGCCATGTCAATCGGCGAGATCGTCAACCTGTATCGCGACAAGGAACTTGTAATCCGTCCCGCATTCCAGCGTCTGTTCCGCTGGAACACCTATCAGAAGAGTCGGCTCATCGAATCTATTCTGCTCGGTATTCCTATTCCTTCGATATTTGTCAGTCAAAGAGAAGACGGTATCTGGGAAGTTGTGGACGGCTTGCAGCGCCTGTCCACACTGCTCGAGTTCATGGGGGAGCTGCGGAACCCCGAAGGCGAAACTATGCCTCATAGTGTTCTTGTTGGGACGAGGTATCTTCCTGACTTGGAGGGCCGCACGTATGAGGCGGGCAATTACGGGTTGGATTCCTCGCAGCGCATCGCCCTAAAGCGGTCCAAGCTTGACATCAAGATCGTCAAAGAGGCTGATGAGGCCAAAACGAAGTACGACTTGTTCGATCGCTTGAACTCCGGTGGTGCAACTCTATCCGACCAAGAGTTTCGGAATTCTCTTATAGTCATGAGCGATCCAACGTTTATGGATTGGCTTGAAGAGCTCCGAGCACTCCCTGACTTCCAGCTCTCTGTGGCGCCTAGTGACAAACAGTCTGATGAGCAGTATGACCTCGAACTTGCGGTCAGATTTCTGATTCTTGCGAATAGGAGCGAGGAAGGCCTGTCTCAGTTCAGGGATCTCCGGGAGTTGCTGACAGGGTCCATCCTTGAGTACGCGGAAGATCGTGGTTTTGACCGGACAGAACAGAAGGACCGGTTTCGGAGAACCTTCGCTGTGCTCAATTCGGGTCTTAACGGCTCTGCCTTTCGTAGGTATGAGGCGAGCAGCGATCGCTTTCTCGGAGGATTTTCCGTTAGTGCGTTCGAGGTTGTTAGTACGGGTATCGCAGAGAACTTAAATATATGGGAGCCGGCGAGCGGCGCCGATCTAAAAGAGAAGGTTGGTTCGGTGTGGGCTGACGAGGACTTTAAGCGATACGGTGGAGGGGGTATTAATCCCACCACTCGGATTCCGCGAACGGTGGCGCTTGGCCGCCGACTGTTTTCGTCCGTCACCTAGATTTCATCAACTGTGAGTAGCCGGGTCTCCACGGAGGGACTGCTTGATTACCTCGATGCAGAGATCGGTTGGCGAAGAGTCGAACTTTCAGCGTTACGTATCGGGCTCACTACTGGGAATGGGCCTTCGGCCGACACCGCTGCGAGGACGGCTGTAGCGCTGGCATACGCCCATTGGGAGGGCTATGTGGTGAATGCCAGTCGGGCGCTGCTCAGCTATGTCACGGATTTGCGGCTGAGGTACTGCGACTTGTCGGACCCCTATTTGGCGCTCTGTCTTTCCAGCAAGCTCGGCCAAGCCGAGAGCAGTATTCGTAGGGTTCAACGTCACATTGACGTCGTTGTTGCTTTACGGCGTTCTGGAGATAGGGCTGTCTTTCCCGCTCCCGAGCGAGCGATCCAAGCAGAGGGAAATCTCAAGTCGGAGAAGTTCGCTGACATTCTTACGCGCCTTAGTCTTTCGTCGGGACCCTTCGAGTTGCACTACAACTGGCTTGACGTAGAACTCCTGCGTCGTCGGAACAGTATCGCCCACGGTCAGGCTGGCTGCGCGGATCCAGTATTTGGATTAGAGGCACTGGACACCGTGTCGGATCTGCTTGATCGTTATCGCAATGTGACTCAGAACGCGATCCTTTTAGAAGTCTTTCAACACCGGTAGGAGTTGTTCGCCCGCTTTGCCGACGCACCCAAATATGTCCTCGGTGTTGTATTCGTCTAGCCGGGAACGTGTCTCATCACGCCGCGGTATTGGGAGCTGTGATTGACGGGTGTTCGAACGCATCGGGCAACCACGATAGTTCGTTCTGCGTGGCGGGCGAACCTTGTGGGCCGGTTTGCTCGCTGGGCCAGGAACGTCTTCGTCCCTCAGTGCCACGCTTCACAGGGTCCTGGGTTAGGGTAGCTGCGTGGCAGGGGAGCCATCAGGCGGGAAGTCGCAACGACTGAACGCCGTAGAGCCGACCCCAGTGGAGGTCGGATGACGGTCGCTACGCCCGGGATTCGCGCTCCGTCTGAACCGCCTGAGCCAGGCCAGATAGCCCGCGTTCGCGGGCGCATGTGGGTTGTAGGCGATGTCGTCCGGGACTCCCAGGCGAGCGTCGATGGTCGGCAGGTGCAGCATCTCGTCTCATTGATCTCAGTCGAGGACGACGCCACGGGCGAGGAGCTCGAGGTCATCTGGGAGATCGAGCCTGGCACGCGAGTAAGCGAGCGAGCTGAGCTTCCAACGATCTCGGCCGATCGCGTCGATGATCCGGGAGAACTTGATGCCTTTCTCGATGCGGTGCGTTGGGGGGCAGTAACAAGCGCTGACCAGAGGTCATTGCAGTCGCCGTTTCGCAGTGGCATTGCCATCGAGGACTACCAGCTCGAGCCCTTGGTGCGGGCATTGCGGATGCCGCGTACGACGTTGCTGATCGCTGATGACGTGGGATTGGGTAAGACGATTGAGGCCGGACTGGTTGTCCAAGAGCTGCTACTGCGCCACCGTGCCCGAACGGCGCTCGTCGTCTGTCCAGCCGCGTTGCAGTTGCAGTGGCGCGATGAGATGCGTGAGAAGTTCGGCTTGGAGTTTCGGATCGTGGATCGCGATCTGCTCGGTCAGTTACGACGCGCGCGGGGAGTGGGGGCGAACCCGTTTGCGCACTTCCCGCGGCTGATCGTGTCGATTGACTGGCTTAAGGGCGATCTCGGGATGCGGTTGCTGCGCGAAGTTCTGCCTGCGCACCCGCGCATTCCCCGTCGTTACGACATTTTGATAGTCGACGAGGTGCACAACTGTGCGCCGGCCGGCGCGGGTGGGCGCTACGCCCGCGACACGTTGCGCACCGCGGCAATCCGCACGTTGGCACCGCACTGCGAGCACCGTCTATTTCTCTCGGCCACGCCTCACAATGGCTACGACAACTCGTTTGCCGCCTTGCTCGAGTTGTTGGATCCTCATCGCTTCGCGCGCGGGATCAAGCCGAGCAAGGAAGCGACCCGCGAGGTCACCGTCCGCCGGCTCAAGCAGGAGCTGGTCGACGAGGACGGCTCGCCGCGGTTCGCGCGCCGAAAGGTCGTGATGCTTGAGGTCGAGCATCCCGAGTCCGAGCGGGCCGTTCATGCCGATCTCGTCGCTTATGGGGACGCGCGTGCTCGCCGACTCGCAGGTGACGACGCATCGAGATCTGCGGCTGACTTCGTCGTGACCTTGCTCAAGAAGCGTCTGTTCTCCTCTCCCGCGTCGTTCCTGCGCACGCTCACCGTCCACCACAACACGCTTACGCGTGAGCGTCGGGCGACATCGCCTCCGACCCCGACGGTGCTGCAGCGGCTGTTCGATGAGGCCGAGAACGCCTTGGACGGCGAGCGTGCCGAGGACGGAGTCGGCGACCCCCTGCGTACCGCAATCGATGCGGCAGCAGCGACGGAACAATCTCAGCCGACGACACAGGAGCTAGAGCTGTTAGATCGCATGACGCACTGGGCTGAGGCAGCCTCCGTCACTGAGGACGCACGTACCACCGCTCTGCTCGATTGGGTAGAGCGCAACGTAAAGCCGAGCGGTGGCTACACCGACGAGCGGGTCATCGTGTTCTCGGAGTACCGCGCGACTCAGCGCTATCTGCAGGAGCGATTGACGGCACGCGGCATCGCGGGCAACCGTGTGGAGCTTCTAGACGGTACGACGAGCGCAGATGAGCGGGAGCGGATCAAGAGCCAGTGGCAGGAGCCACCGGGCGACTATCCGGTCCGGGTCTTGCTCGCCACTGACGCTGCCTCTGAGGGCATTTCGCTGCAGCGCCAGTGTCATCTGCTCGCACACGCTGAGATTCCGTGGAACCCCAATCGTCTGGAACAGCGGAACGGACGGATTGATCGTCACGGTCAGCCAGCCAGTGAGATCCTCGTGCACCATTGCGTAAGCAAAGGCTGGGAGCAAGGGGCACGTGGCAGTCTGGAGGGAGACCTCGACTTCTTGGCGCGTGTCGTCGCCAAAGTCGACCAGATCCGGGAGGATCTTGGCAGCGCCGGACCGGTCATCGCCGCGCAGGTCGAGGAAGCCATGCTTGGTCGCCGTAAAGCGCTTGACGAGGCGCGTCTCTCCGGCTCTGCTTTGTCAAGGACGATCGTGGCGCAGGAGCGACGGATGCGCGAGCGCCTTGCGACGCTCCGAGATGAGCTACATGCGAGTCAGATGGCGCTTCACTTGCATCCCGAGCGCGTCGAACGTGTCGTCAGCACGGCGCTAGCACTTGCTCAGCAGCCTGCGCTCACCCCGGGAGCCGAGCCAGGCACGTGGGTCGTGCCGGCTCTTACCCACTCATGGGCGCGCGCCACGATCGGCTTGGGACATCCGGCTCGCCCTGAGCAACCCCGTCCAATCACTTTTGATCATGATGTTGCCCGCGACCGGACCGACGTGGTCCTTGCGCACCTTGGGCACCCGCTTGTTCGGATGGCGCTTGGGCTACTGCGCGCCGAAGTTTGGGGGACCGGCAGTCACCTCAACCGCGTTGCCGTCCGCTTCGCGGATTCGAGCCTCGTAGTACCGGTTGCGATCGCGCACGGGCGGCTCGTGATCACCGGCGCTACCGGGCACCGTCTGCACGAGGAGCTCATCGCCGCTGGCCTGCAGCTCACACCGGACCGCCCCGAACGCCTTGGCGTCGAGGAGACCAACCGCGCCCTCGCCACGGCGCAAGATGCCGCAGTCCCGCGGACCCTCTTAGACCAGCTCATCCCTCACTTGCAGGCCAACACGGAAGCCGTTCGCGCTGCGCTAGGTGCGCGTGCCGGTGGCCGCACGCGCCAGCTGGCCACGACACTGTCCAACCGCGCCCGGGAAGAGCAAGAGCACGTTGCTGCGACGCTCACCGAATTGGAGGCAACGATCCGCCGGGACGCGTTCGGCGACGATGGCCCGCAGCTGCAGCTCGTAACGGCACTAGAGCTCGACACTGGAGATCGACGTCAAGTCGAGCGCGACCTCCAGGCGTTGCAGGCCAGGCTCGACGCGATTCCCGCCGAGATCTCCGCGGAGCAGCAAGCGATCGCTGACCGGTACGAGAGCCCGACGCAGCGGTTGTTCCCTGCGGCCGTCACGCTGCTCGTCCCTGAAGGGGTGCGGCTGTAAATGGCGCGGATCGAGGATCACCACGCGGAATGGCTCTCGCTGGTCGAGACGAGTGGCTCGTTCCTCACGGTCCCAGCGCTCAAACGAGCGCTTCCTGACGGCCTGAGCGCGGTGCCGTTGGAGCTGGCTGACCTCCGAGTCGCCTACACGGAATGGCTGGAGGACCCATCGCTGCAGCAACGCTGGATCCGCTGGGTGCTCGACGAGCTGCTCGGGCTCGGCCCCGCCACCAGCGATGCGGCCCACAACGACCCCACTCATAGGGTGGCCGAACATGGCGTGACGCTGAGCCCGTCGTTCGTCGTTCGTGACGTGACTCAGGACGGAGATCCGGCCGTCCTGCTCGTTCATTCCGTGGATCCTGGGATCGCGATCGATCGGACGTTGCCAGGAGCCTGGGCCGCCAGTCCGATCGACCGCGCGGTTGAGCTGGCAAAGGCAAGCCGCATATCGCTCGCCCTAGTTACGAACGGCCAACGCTGGACTCTCGTGTGGGCCCGAGAGGGCGAGACGACTGGCAAGTGCACATGGCGCAGTGAAGTCTGGTTAGAGGAGCCACTCACCCTGCGCGCCTTTGTCGAGCTGCTCGGTTCTCGGCGGTTCTTTGCTCTGCCTGTCGAGCAGGGATTGGCCCAGCTGCTGACCGCAAGCGCCAGCAAGCAGCAGGAGGTCGCCGATCAACTAGGTGCTCAAGTCCGCCGCGCTACCGAACTGTTGATCGCCACTCTCGACCGCGAGGACCGCGACCGGCACGGTGCGCTGCTCGAAGAACTCGACGGCGCGGAGGTCTACCAGGGCGCTACCACCGTGATGATGCGCTTGGTCTTCTTGTTCGTAGCCGAGGAGCGCCGCTTGCTGCCGATTGACGACGAGCGCTACGCAGCCACGCTCGCGGCGAGCACGCTGAGGAGTCAGTTGCAGGAGCGGGCCGACCGTGATGGCGAAGATGTCCTTGAACGCTCACAGGCGGCGTGGCATCGCGTTCTCGCTCTGTTCCGCGCGGTTCACGCTGGCATCGAACATGATGCGCTGCGTCTGCCCGCCTACGGCGGAGGACTGTTCGACCCGGACCGCTACCCGTTCCTGGAGGGTCGGTCTCCGGACACGACGTGGCACATTGGGGCCGCGGAACCGCTGCCGGTTGACGACCGCACGATGCTGCACCTGCTCGATCAGCTTCAGACGCTTGAGCAGAGCGGCGCACGGGTGCTGTTGTCCTACCAGGCGCTCGACGTCGAGCAGATTGGCCATGTTTACGAGGGCTTGCTCGACCACACTGCGGTACGCATCTCGGATATCGGTCTCGGGCTGAACGGCAAGCTCGAGCCTGAGATCCAGCTTGGCAACATCGAGGGCTGGGCCGCGGACGGGGAGGACGCTCTGGTTAAGAGGCTCGCGAAGGAGACGGGTCGCTCGGCGAAAGCCATCGCCAAGGCACTCGCCGCGGAGCCCTCCGATGAGGCTCTCGCGCGGCTGCGGGCCGCATGTCTCAACGACGACGCCGTGCTCGCTCGCGCGACCCGTTATCACGCGCTGCTTCGAACCGATCTACGCGGCGATCCGCTCGTCTTTCCCGCTGGGTCGCTCTACGTCACCCAAGCGATCGACCGCCGCGCGTCGGGCGCCTACTACACGCCTCGTCAGCTCGCCGAAGAGGTTGTCCAGCATGCGCTCGATCCGGTTGTCTACGACCCTGGTCCTGTCGAGGAGGCAGATGCGAGCAGGTGGCAACTACGATCGGCACAGGATCTGCTCGACCTCAAGGTCGCCGACATCGCGATGGGCTCGGGCGCGTTCCTTGTCGCCAGCTGTCGGTACCTCGCCGCACGGCTGCTCGAGGCGTGGACAGAGCTCGGTGACGGCGAGTGGACGGTGTTCGGCCGGTCGCGTGCCGAGGCGGCTGACGAACCGGCGGTCCCCGCCGACCCGGAACGGCGTGAGCAGCTCGCACACCGCCTCGTCACCGAGCGGTGCCTCTACGGGGTAGACAAGAACCCGATGGCCGTAGAGATGGCCAAGCTCTCTCTCTGGCTGATCACGCTTGCCAAGGACCAGCCGTTCTCCTTCGTCGACCACGCCCTGCGCTGCGGTGACTCGCTACTCGGCGTGACCGACTTGGACCAGCTCCGCGTTGCGCATCTCGATCCAAAATGGCCACGGCAGGCAAGCCTCGACCTTGGTTTTGGCGAGATCGAGGCCTCGGTCGATCGCGCGTTGCAACTGCGCGAGGACCTCGAGGATTTCGTGGTTCATGAGATCGCTGACGCCGAACGTAAGGCGTCACTGCTCGTTGACGCGGATGCCGCGCTGGACGACGCTCGACTGCTTGCCGATCTCGTTGTTGGCGCTGCACTATCCCAGCAGCCCGATGCCGATCCGCTGCACGCGGCCGCTGGCTATGTCCGGACCATGCTTGATCCGGCTGCTCCGGATGATGATCGGCTGCACGCAAGATCGGAGTTGCACCGGCTGTCAGAGGACTGGCTAGTCGAGCGTCGCGGCGCAGTGGGAGAGGTTGAGGCCGTGACTTGGGCGGACCGGCATCCGTTCCATTGGGGTCTCGAGTATCCAGAGGTTCGACAGCGCGGAGGCTTCGACGCGATCGTCGGCAACCCACCGTTTCAGGGCGGAAAGAAGATCAGCGGAGCACTGGGCGGTCAGTACCGTGACTACCTGGTGACATGGTTGGCTGGCGGCGTTCGCGGCAGTGCCGATCTTGTGGCTTACTTCTACCTGCGTGCAACGCAGCTGGTACGTACTGACAGCAGCTTTGGCCTGATCGCGACGAACACGCTCGCCCAAGGTGACACCCGCGAGGTCGGTCTTGACCAGCTTGGGGAGAATGGGATGACGATCTACCGCGCAAACTCAAGTGCACCCTGGCCTGGAGGCGCGAGTTTGGAAGTGGCTACGGTTTGGGCGCGCCGCGGCGCGTGGGAGCGGAACGCGATGTTGGACGGCGCAAGCGTCAGTGCGATTACGTCTGCCCTGACACAACGTGGACGAGTTGTCGGCAATGCTCAGCGGCTGGACGCCAACCGTGACCTTTCGTTTCAAGGCACGGTGGTGGTCGGAATGGGCTTTGTGCTTTCACCTGAGGAAGCCGAGACGATGCTCGCTGTCGATTCCTGTAATGCCGATGTCGTTCGACCATATCTCATAGGCGAGGATCTCAACTCGAGTCCTGACGGGTCACCATCACGATGGGTAATTGACTTCCGCGATTGGCCCAAGGAACGGGCCGCGGAGTACGCCACGCCTTTCGCTCGCGTGGAGATGCTCGTGCGACCCGAGCGGGCAAAGGTCAATCGCCAGGCTCACCGAGAGCGGTGGTGGCAATTCGGCGATAAGCGACCCGCGCTCTACCGCGCGATCGCGCCGCTCGATCGCTGTATAGCCGTGACTCAAGTCAGCACGCTAATGCAACCCATGCTTGTGCCTACCGAAATCGTTCTCGATCAGCAAGTTGTCGTTATTGCATACAACGATTACGAACACTTCGGTCTCCTGGCGAGTAGCTTCCACTGGACGTGGGCCGTCACCTACGGATCGACTCAGGGACTCACGGCACGCTATACGCACACCAACTGCTTCGAAACCTTCGTCCAGCCTGATGTAACCGAGGATGTTGCTCGACTTGGCGGCGAGCTACACGACCATCGCGGCGCCCTGATGCTCGACCGTCAGGAGGGGCTGACGAAGACTTATAGCCGCGTCCACGACCCGGACGAGCTTGCCGCCGACATCGCACACCTGCGCGAGATTCATGTCGCGCTCGACCACGCGGTTCGAGACGCATACGGCTGGCACGACTTAGATCTCGATCACGACTTTCACGACACCAAGTTCGGCATGCGGTTCACATTCGCGCCGGTCCCGCGGCAAGAAGTGCTGGATCGGTTGCTTGAACTCAACCATGAGCGGTATGCCGAGGAGGTCCGGCATGGGCTGCACGACAAAGCGAAGACCAAGCGCAAGGCGAAACTGACACCTGCGGGCGCGATGACTCTGGAGTTCGACGATGCCTGAGCCACGGCTGGCCAAGCCGCCACGGCAACTGCGTGCAGAGGTCGAGGTGTTGATGCGGGACGATCTGATCGGGCCAATTGGCGGGCCGAACGAAGAGCTACGCGAGCCGCCTGTAGACCGATACCTGCTCGGCTTGATCGCCCCTGATTTTACGAGGACGAGTGACACGATAGAGACCGTTACGGAAGGCGACGATCAAGACCCCGCGGTGCTGGACCTGTTGCCAGAGGACGAACTCGCCGAGGGTGGGATCACCGCCGACTCGCCGGATGAGGGCACCGTTGAGGACCGCCCCCCGGCCGTTGATCAGCTGATCCCCTCGGCGTTTGGGCTCACCTTCGCGCTCGACGGGGACTGCGACACGCTCGAGGTGGAGACGTCATGGGGCGCCTACTCGCGTCAGACCAGTGAGGAGAAGCACGGCCACGACGACAAGCCCGCACGTGTGTGGCAGCGGCGCCCGTGCGGAGGTACGCAGCGGATCACGGTCGGGGGAGTCGGGCAGATCACCGAGTTCTTACCGGACCCTGACGAGCCGGAGGTCATCGTGCGCGGTCTTGTGCGCGAACGTAGCGGTCAGCGGCTGGTCTCGTTATTCCTCGTCAACAAGCAGGTCGCCGACGGTGGGCGCGCGGTCCAGTTGTGGCTGTGTCAGGCATCCCTATCTGTGCGGCACCCGGATGATCTGCCGATCTTCGTACGGCGCCCGATTGACGCGGTGGAGCTGGCGCCGGCCGTCGACCATGACGAGCTCGCCGGCATGGAGATGCAATTCCGCTCCACCGTGGAACTGGCAGTTGGTCACGGCGTAGGGGTCGAGGCAACCGAGTCGCCTGACCATCCCGGTCGTGGCATTCGGCTGCAGACCGCCGCGATGCCAGCTCAGGAGGTGCCCCGGACCGACGCGCCGGGTCCAGGCGATTTCGACGACGAGGCGGTCTGCGCACCATTCACCCGCGCTGTCGAAGCGCTCGACATGCAGACACTCAGCGAGGCGAGTGACGATCGCTTGGGTGCGCTGCTGACCCCCCTCGTGGATGCCTACGAAGCATGGATCGATGGGCAGCAAGCACGCCTCGATGATCCCGACCTTGTGAGCCATCGTACGGCTGCCCAGAGACACCTCGACGAGGCCCGCAAGATGGCTGTTCGCATCCGCGAGGGAATCGCGGCACTCGCCGCCCCGGACGTCGCAGAGGCCTTTCGTTTTGCCAACAACGCAATGTGGCAGCAGCGCATCCACACGATCGCCAGCGAGGCGCGGCGGCGTGACGGGGCAATCAAGCTCCACGACGCGCTCGACACCGCCGACGTTCCACGCAACAGATCATGGCGACCCTTTCAGCTGGCGTTCATCCTGGTAAACGTCCCGTCGCTAGCTGATCCTAAGCACGCCGAACGCGGAGCGCCGGGCCTCGTTGACCTGCTGTTCTTTCCGACCGGCGGCGGCAAGACCGAGGCCTACCTGGGGCTGACGGCTTTCACCATCGCGATCCGTCGGTTGCAGGGTGTCGTCGAGGGACGTGACGGCCGCGATGGCGTTGCGGTGTTAATGCGATACACATTGCGGCTGCTCACCCTGCAGCAGTTCCAACGCGCTGCGGCGCTCTTGTGTGCGTGTGAGCTGAGGCGTTTCGCGCTCTATGGCGACGGACGTACTCCCGAGCAGCGACGTTGGGGGTCGACGCCAATGCGAATTGGTCTGTGGGTCGGTGAGGCATCCACGCCGAATCGCAGCGCCGATGCGGAGAAGTGGGTCAAGGCAGCTCGCGCTCGGCGCGGCTCGGCGCGAGGCTCCTCGCCGATGCAACTTGCACGCTGCCCGTGGTGTGGGTCTGAGCTCAGCGCTGGGAGCGACGTCGAGGTAGATGCTCATCGTCAGCGGACGCTGTTGTCCTGCTCTGACACTTCAGGCCAGTGTGCCTTCACCCCGCGCAACAGCAATGGCGAAGGGCTGCCGGTAGTAGTCGTCGACAGCGAGGTTTACCAGCTGCTTCCGGCGCTGGTGATCGCCACCGTTGACAAGCTTGCTCGGATGCCGTGGGAGGGTCGTACGCAGGCGTTGTTCGGCCAGGTGTCACGGCGCTGTGAGCGCCACGGCTACCTCACGCCCGAGGACCACGACCACGCTAGTAAGCACCCCAAGCGTGGCAGTCTTCCGGCGGCGAGTGTGGTGCCGTGCGAGCCCTTACGCCCCCCGGATCTGATTATCCAGGATGAGTTGCATCTCATCAGCGGCCCGCTTGGCAGTCTCGTTGGCCTGTACGAGACGGCGGTCGACGAGCTGTGCTCCTGGCAGATTGAGGACCAGCGCGTCAGGCCGAAGGTGATCGCCTCCACGGCGACGATTCGCCGTGCTCGCAACCAGGTCGCACGGCTCTTCGACCGCAAGCTTGCGGTCTTCCCGCCACCCGGCCTTGACGCGCGGGACTCGTTTTTCGCCCTGCAGCGCGACAGTGCTGAAAACCAGGAGGACAAGCCCGGTCGTCGCTATCTCGGCGTGTGCGCCCCAGGCCGGCGCTACAAGCAGGTGCTCATCCGCGTGTATGTCGCACAGCTGCAGGCGGCGTGGACTGTTCTGGGTCGCCAACCCGGTGAAGACTCCGATGCGTACATGACCCTCGTCGGATACTTCAACTCGCTGCGAGAGCTCGGTGGCATGCGACGTCTTATCGAGGACGACGTGCAGAGCCGCTTGTTCCGGATAGGAAGCGAGAATCGCGGCCGGTTGATCCTCGAAGAGCTCACCTCGCGGAAGACAGCGTCGGAGATCCCGACGACGCTCGACCAGCTCGGCGTGCGGCGCACGACGCAGGAGAAACGCAAGCCCTCCGAGGACGGTAACTACGAGGCACCATCGATCGACGTCCTGCTCGCTACGAACATGATCTCCGTGGGCGTCGACGTGCCGCGGCTGGGAGCAATGGTTGTTGCCGGCCAGCCTAAGACTACGAGTGAGTACATCCAGGCCACCAGTCGCGTAGGTCGCGACCGACCCGGCCTCGTCATCACCGTCTACAACTGGGCGCGACCGCGCGACCTCTCGCACTACGAGACGTTCTGTCACTACCACCGCTCGCTCTATCGCCAGGTCGAGGCGATGTCGGTTACGCCTTTCGCTCCCCGTGCGGTCGACCGTGGGCTTACCGGAGTTCTGGCCTCTCTATTGCGCCTATGCGGTGAAGACTGGAACGCCAATGCAGACGCCGCCAAGGTCGATCCAGCGGACCCCCGCGCCGCGCGAGCTCGGGAGGCGATTCGCTCCCGAGCCGAGGATGAGATTGGTCACGCACGCGCTGACGAACTAGCCGAGGAGATCACAAAGCGCCTTGAGGCCTGGAAGGCCGAAGCGTCCGTTGGTCAACGCAATCTTGTCTATCGCCGTCGGGGTAAGAGCGACGCTGATGTCTCGCTGCTCCAGGAGCCCGGTATGGAGGGTTGGACGCGTTGGACCGTGCCGACCTCAATGCGCAATGTTGAACCCGCGGTGCCGCTGCGGTTTCGGGTTGATGGAGTCTCGGCGCCAACCGCCGACTGGGAGCCGCCCGAGCGCTCCGCGCCGGTTCCCAAGCCCGAGCAGGAATCCCCATGAGGTCTCGTGATCAGGTCGGGGAGCTTCGCCCCAGCCAGCTCTTGCACACCTACGGCGTTGGAGCAACCGTCGAGCTTCCCGAGCTGACCACCCTTGTCCTCGGGCTCGATGACTGGCCGCGCGTGCTGGGGGAGAAGGTTTCGGAGCCTCGGCTGTTGGCGGCGGTCCGCGTGTTCTCCCCGCAGGTCGAGCAGTTGCTTACTCCCCCCGTCGTTCCTGAGGGCGAGAACGCAGGAGTACCAGTGTCACCGTTTCCGCGCTGGCTGCGTTGTCCTCTGTGCAGCCTGCTGGCGCCTATTGAACACGGCGTGTTCAAACTGAGGCCTGATCCCTGGAGGCCCGAGCGGACATCGTTCGTTCACGAAGGCTGCCCGCGTAGCCATAGTCGTAGGCCTCCGAACGCCTTTCCCGCTCGCTACCTGATGGCTTGTCAGAACGGTCATCTCGACGACTTTCCGTGGGTCGGGTTCTTGCATGGCAACGTCGAATGCAAGGGCACCCTGCGGCTACGTGAGTTCGGCGCGGGCGGTCGTCCGGGAGACGTGCAGGTCTCCTGCGACCAATGCCGTCGGCGCCGCCGACTGTCGCAGGCATTCGGAGATGAGTCTCGACCGTTCCTTCCCCCGGCATGCCGGGGGCGTCATCCGCACCTAGGGACAGTTGAAACCTGCGATGCGGAGCCGGTGACGCTGCTCCTTGGGGCAAGCAATTCCTGGTTTCCCGTTCAGAGCTCGGCCCTGTCAATACCGTCGCAAGCCGGCGAGTTGGCGCAGCACATCGATGAGGGCTGGGCGATCCTTGGCGTTTTCCCGCCCGGTGTGGAAGTTCTCAAAGCCACTCTCGAGACCAATCCTGCGCTCAAGGAGTTGAGGCAGCTTGCGGACAAACTCGGGATAGACGCGGTGCATGAGGCGATCCAAGCCCGTCGCGATGGGTTGCGGGAAGGCAATCCGGAGGATTTACGCACGCCCGAGTGGCGCGTGCTGACCGCGCCCGAGGACGCGCCCGAACTGCCGGACTTCAAGCTCAATCCGGTGTCTGTACCTGAGCCGTTTTCTGAACTTCTCGCCGAGGTCGTCCTGGTGGAGCGGCTCAGAGAAGTCAGTGCTCTTCGAGGCTTCACGCGCCTCAACGCGCCCGGGGATCTTGGGGTCCAGGGCGGCAAGATTGTCCCGTTGGCCCGTGACGAACCGCGTTGGCTTCCCTGCAGCGAGGTTCGCGGAGAGGGGATTTTCATCCGCTTTCCCGAGGACGCGATCCGCGAGTGGGAGGCGCGCTACATCGCCTCTGAGACCGCCGCTGCCCTACGCGAAGGCCATGCCGCTTGGCGCACGCGGCGGAGCCTGCCGCCCGACGACGGCTGGCCCGGAGCGCGCTACGTCCTGCTGCATTCCTTCGCGCACGCCTTGATCCGGGAGCTGGCGCTCGAATGCGGCTATACCGCGTCGTCGATTCGCGAGCGGCTCTATGCAACGGGAGAGGCCGGTGGCGACGACATGGCGGGCGTACTGCTCTATACCGCCGCACCGGACAGCGAGGGCACGCTTGGCGGACTCGTGTCATTGGGCGAGCCGCAACATCTTGCGCCACTGCTGCATCAAGCGCTCGAACGCGCGCAGCTCTGCTCGTCGGACCCGCTTTGTGCCGAACATGATCCACGCAGCGATAGCTCTGTCCACCTCGCTGCCTGCCACGCCTGTCAGTTCGCGTCCGAGACCTCATGCGAGCACGGCAACCGCTTCTTGGACCGAGCGACGCTTGTCCCCACCCTGGCGCGCGACGATCTCGCCTATTTCCCGGCGACATGAGCATCGACAAAGCGGTTCGCAATGTGCTTGAGCGGCTGAGTGATGGGCAAGTTGAAGACCTCGTGGCGAGGTGTGAGCTGCAGGCGAGTCCTCCTATGGCTCTTGGCGGACTGGCACCCGGGGCTCCACCCGGTGCGCAGGACGCGATCGCCCAGTTGGCTTCGGAATGGGCATTGAGTTCGTCGATGACCGGAGAAGGGGTGGCACTGGCTTTGCGGATCGGGCTGGGGGCACGTCGTCAAGCGGATGCTCGACGTTCGCGACCTGTTTGGACAGGCCCAGGTGCAACCGGCGAGCAGCGATTGACTGCTGGGGTGCTGCATCAGCTTCTGGCTATGGCCGAGAAGCGCATCTTGCTCGTCAGTTTCGCTGCGTTCACGCTTACTGAGCTTGCGGCGGATCTCGAGGAGGCGGTGCGGCGGGGGTGCGACGTCGATGTGGTGTTCGAAACCGAAGAAGACAGCGCCGGGGCGTACTCAGGCCCCGATAGCAAGCCATTCGGCATGGTGGAAGGCATAAGGCGTTGGCGTTGGCCCGGTGACCAACGTCCGGCGGGCGCCGTTCTTCACGCAAAGCTGCTGGTCATCGATGGTAGGCAGGCTCTCATCGGCTCAGCGAACCTGACGCGGCGCGCGTTAACGGCAAACCTGGAGGCGGGCGTGCTCGTAGGGGATCCCGACCTTGCGGCTGGGTTCGAGGAGCACATTCGCAGGCTGATTAGCTCTGGCGTGCTCTTAGACGCCGGTCACTCTCTCTGAAGCGCTACGAGCGTCCGTCTGGGCTCTGGGTCAGGCGCCAAGTCTTAACCCAACGGGACCAGCGGGTTGCCGCGGGTCGGCCAGGGGGGCCAAAGTTCCAACACGGTGGCTCTGGTGGGGGTAGAGCTAACGAGTGGACGAGGTGCCTTCGGCTCCGGGCGCCCATCAAGAAGTGTCAGAGCGGAGCAGGTCTGGCCGACTTCGTTGGAGACGTACGTGCTTGCCCACGCCACCACATTCAGCCCTGATGCGCGCCGTCTTGTGGCAGGAGTCGATCTTCGGCCGGGCCTCTCGTCCTTCACGGTACTCGGAGTGCCCGATCGTGATGAGCGAAAGGTCAGGGGCAGACTCGTGCCGAGTTTTCATCGCGCTGGGTTCGAGTTTCCGGTGGGTCGGGTTACGGTTGATCTTGCGCCAATCGCCCTGAGATCGACGGACCGGGCGGTAGACCTCGGCATAGCTGCCGCATTGCTCGTGGCTAGCGGGCAGGCGCACGTATCACTGGCAAGTACTGCCTTCTACGGTCTGCTTAATACTGACGGTACGGTGGGCCAACTACCGCATGTCGAAGCGGCATTGCGTGCATGTCTAGGTCACGGCTTTTCTCGCCTAGTGATGGGCGCGGGGCAGCCGGTTGGCGCTAGTGAGAGGTCGCTCGATGTGGTTGCAGCTAGGACGTTGCGAGACGCCGTCGCCCCCTCTTCTTAAGAGGACATCGCACACGCTGCATGCTTGCCGACGTTCGTTGAACACCCGTCGCGATGGCAGATACGCTCCGCGCCATGGACATCGGCGAACTCGTGGTGAGCGCCGCCGCGTCCGCAGCGACCCTGCTCGAGGGCAGTGAGGGCGCGAAGGAAGCTGATCTCAAGACGGAGCTGCGAGCAGCTATCGAGGACGGCTCGGCTCGGTTCGATCCTGGGAGCTCAGAGTGGAATCCACGGCTTGAGGGCTGGCCCAAGGTTGGTGGCATTGACATCGCGGTGTTCGAGCATGGCGAAGCTGAGCTTCCTGTTGCAGCTATCGAGCTCAAGTGGGGTGCGAAGACCCTCTACAACACGATCTGGGACGCGCTGAAGGTTGCGACGGTCGTTCGCGAACGGGGAGTTCGCAGCTTTCTGGTTGCTGGGGCACCGGTTGCGGAGTGGAGCACAGCTGTAGACGGGGTGGAAGTCTTCCAAGACGGAGAAATCGACACGGCAGATCTCATTGAACGTCACCAGTCTCTCTGGGCTTTCTGGCGCGGCGAAGTCGACACCCGCCCACGTTGTGTTCCTGCGGCCTTCTCGACCCGGTTGCTCGGGGAGCAGCTGACGACTTGCGATGACACGCCGTTCTCCGTGCGAGTCGCCGAGGTGCGGCTGCCGAACGGCGAACGGACCCTCGCGCTCGATGTCGACGGCGTGATTCGGATCTGCTGAGCTGAGGCTCTGGCAGGCTGCCGGTCAGTCGCCGCCAGCGCCGATCCAGAGCGAGAAGCCGTGCAGGGTGCCGCTGCGGAATAGCGCGCTCGCCGCCGGGATGAAACCCGGATCGCCGTAGGGCGAGTAGACCTCAGAGAGCGTCCAGGCGTCGCGTACGTATCTGTTGCGTTTGACGGCAGCCGTGTGTCTGACCTCTGTCAGGGTCTGGCCGACCGCCACGCCGCTGCTGCGGCCAATGGTGAGCGCCCATCGGCGGGCGGGACGGCCAAGCACGGTGGCGCTTTGCATACTGCCCTGCTTGCAGGGCGGCCTGCCGCCGAAGTTAACGAAGCTGACTCGCAGGCCGAGGCGACGCCATCGCATGACACAGGACACGTCCCATGATCCAGACCCGCGTCTGCGCACTGCAGGTGGTCCAAAAGCGCGAATCACCCTCCGAACGTTCAGCGGGCGATGGCGTGTCTGCTTCAGCGACAGGCCGGCGATCGACTTGACCCCGTCGATCTTGGTAGCCCGGATCGCGAAGGCGCGGCGTTCGTAATCCACCGACCACGTCTCGCGAAAGGTGCTCCACGCCCACGGCCCCCCTTCGTTCCAAATGTCCTCGCGAGCGCAATCCGCAGCTGTGGGACCGACGGTCCATATGGCCCGCCTTGGCTCGAGCTGTACATCGAGCACTTCGACCGTCGAGCCGATGTAGTTGTCTGCCGCGGCCTCGTCGATGCGGATCCCGATGTCTGGTGCCACGTTTACCAGCTCATCAGACGTGCCCGGAAGCTCGACAGCGACACGGGCGGGGGAACACCCATTCCCTGATAGGGCTTGGGACTCAACAGCCGTAAATGCTTCGAGCGTGGCGCGCGGGCGTGCCTGAGCAGTCACCACGGGAGTTCCCGCGAGCATCCCAACTATGAGCCCGTAAAGGAACGTCCTCCCCGCCGGCATTACGCCACCCTAGACTCGATCGTCACGTCGTGTGCGGAAGGCGTGCTGTGCGGCGAAGCGAACGCATTCGTTGGTGGACTGGAGCATGTCGTAACGCTCGATGCGGCATCCTTGGCCGATGGCGGATTCTGTGACGTGGGAGCGGGAGGATCACACGAAGGCCAAGCACGAACTCCTGCTGGCCTTCTTCAACAAGTGGGTGAGCATTCACTCCGAGCACTTCGCGGGGCGCGGGGGCGGGGTTGTGCGAATCTACGACGGTTTCGCCGGGCCAGGCGTGTATACGGGCGGTGAACCGGGCTCGCCCCTAATTTTGCTTCGAGCGTTGTGCACCCACCCGCGTCTGCACGAGCGCTGGCAATCAGTCCGCTACGAGCTGCACTTCGTCGAGAAGGATCCAGACCGGGCGGCGATGCTCGAGCAGGAGCTCAAGGAGCTCGAGGCCGAAATGCGGGCCGCTCAAGGGTGGAGCGAGAACGTCCAGTGGTCGGTCACCTGCGGTAACTATGAGGAGAACGTTCCGGAGCCGGTTCCTGGGCTCTCCGCCCTCTTCCTTTTCATAGACCCATTCGGCTACAGCCATGCGCCGATGACACTTACCAAGGACCTCATCCAGCAGCCCCGTAGCGACACGCTTATCTTTCTGCCGCTTAGCTTCGTTCATCGGTTCGCCGATCGAGAGGGACAAGACGACGCGCTGGATCGCTTCTTCGGTACTCCTGACTGGCGCCAGATCCCGAATGGTCACGATCGGCCCGGGAAGCTTCTCGCCCTCTTCCAGGATCAGCTGCGCAGCGCGGGGCTCGAGTGGACGTTGCCGTTCCGCCTCATGCCTGAGGACAGACGCAACGCCTACTGGATCGTGGGTGCCTCTGGGCATCCTGCTGGCTTCGCGAGCATCAAGGAGGCGTTCTGGGCTGTGGACCCCGTGAATGGGCAGGGCTTTGCTGCGCATCGTTCAGCCCCGGCTGGGCAGGGGGCATTCCTCTTCGACGATCATTCTCCGTCTGGTCCGGATACAGCAGAGCTGCTGCAGGGTCTTCGTAAAGAATTTGGCGGCCGGGCCTTCACCGTGGAGAAGGCGATCGAGTTCACGAAGCGCAGCCGGTTCCTCGATACACACCTGAAGAAAGCAACGTTGGCAGCGGCGGAGAGGGCCGGTGAACTGGAGGTGCAGAGGCCAGAGGGCGCTCGGCAGTTCAAGGAAGGCCGAGGCATCATCATGCGCTTCCCGGCAACGTCCGAGAAGGAGACGAACATATGTTCGTAGAAAGATCGGACGGAAGAGAGAGAGCTTCGACATGGCGATGAACAGCTCAATCGAATGGACGGAGGCGACCTGGAACCCGGTGACCGGCTGCTCAGAGGTCAGTCCAGGCTGCGCGCACTGCTACGCGAAGGTCTTTGCCGAACGCTGGCGCGGGATACCGGACCATCCTTATGAGCAGGGTTTCGATCTGAGGCTGTGGCCGGAGCGACTCCAATATCCCCTGAAGTGGCGCAAGCCGAAGACGATCTTCGTCAACTCGATGTCCGACCTCTTCCATGAGGACATTCCCATCGAGTTCGTCGAGCAGGTCTTTGAGACTATGGCTGCGGCTCACTGGCACACATTCCAGATCCTCACGAAGCGTCACGAACGACTCGCTGAACTCGCTCACCATTTCGATTGGCCTCCCAATGTCTGGATGGGAGTGACGATCGAGAACCGGCGCTTCGTGCATCGTGCAGATGCCTTACGAACCGTTCCAGCCGCCGTGCGTTTCATCAGTGCCGAGCCATTGCTCGGCCCCCTCGAAGGACTTGACTTGACCGGCATCGATTGGCTGATCGCCGGCGGCGAATCTGGTCCCGGCCATCGTCGTATCGACATTGCATGGATACGTGAACTGCGCGACGCCTGTGATGAAGAGGGCGTTGCGTTCTTCTTCAAGCAGTGGGGAGGGCCGCGGCCAAAGTCGAATGGCCGCGAACTCGACGGCCGCCACTGGGATGACTATCCCAGCCCGAGCGACCCGAGCGTCAGGTTCGCCGAGGTCTGCCTATCTGCATGACCGCATTTGCTCTGGGGCATTCCGGTCCGGGGATCACTGAGGCGCGAAGTGGTGTCGGCGGAGCGGTCAGGTTGTCGCTGACACGGCACTTCCTCTAGCGCTGCGAGTACTCACCTTGGGCCGAGCATTCAGCGGCATCGCCTGTCTTGCCGCTGCCCGTCTCGGCCTCGCGCCGCGCTACCTCCTCGCGTGATTGCCGCCGAGGTCGATGGCGATGGCGAGGATCAGCGTCGCGACCCAGGCGTTGACCGGGTCGAACGTCAGGGCCTCGTCGCCGCCGACGTTGTTGGAGATGAGCCAGATCACGAACCAGACGAGCGTCATTGGGTGCCTCTCGGATTGGTCCTTCAGTTCCGCAGCCGTGGGGCGGCTTGAGTACGAGTTCGCGGCTCTCAGCAGCCGACCTTGTTCGGATCCCACAAGACGGATCCGGCCGAGATGCCTACAGTTCCTCTCGCATGGCTACGCGCGACGCAACCACCACCAGCCCGTCTCTCGCGGGTGCCCAGACACCCCCCACAGCGCCGGCTCACCCGGGTCCCGGCCCGGAGGACGTCCAGCCGACCGCGAACGAGACGCTCGATCGGACGCTGACGGGCATCGTCACGGCGCTGCCGATCATCGCGCTGGGCATCGTCGGCTGGCAGCTCTGGCAGTCGTGGCTGCACTGGTCGGACATCGTCGTGTTCTTCCTGATGTACATCCCCACGGGGCTCGGGATCACGGTCGGCTTCCATCGCCTCTTCACGCATCGCGCCTTCAAGACGGGCCCGCGCACGCGAGGGATGTTCGCGATCCTCGGCTCGGCGGCGATTGAGGGGCCGGTGATCTCCTGGGTGGCCGATCACCGTAAGCACCACGCCTTCTCGGATCAGCACGGCGACCCGCACAGCCCGCACGTCGATCACGGCCACGGGCTGAAGGGCGCCCTGAAGGGCCTTCTACACGCGCACGTGGGCTGGCTCTTCATCCACACCCAGCGGGGCAACCACGAGCGCTACGCGCGCGACCTGCTCAACGACCCGGTCGTCAAGTGGGTCAACGATCGCTTCTTCTGGTGGGTGATCGGCGGGCTCGTGCTGCCGTTCCTGCTCGGCTGGCTGATCGGCGGCTCGCTCTGGACAGGAGTCACCGGCCTGCTCTGGGGCGGCCTGATCCGGATGTTCGTGCTGCACCACATCACCTACAGCATCAACTCGATCTGCCATTTCATGGGGCGCAAGGCCTACGAGACGGGTGACGAATCGCGCAACGTGTTCTGGCTCGCGCCGTTCTCCTTCGGCGAGTCCTGGCACAACAACCACCACGCGTTCCCCACCTCCGCCGCCCACGGCATCGACCGCTGGCAGTTCGATTCCTCGGCCCTCGTGATCAAGGCCATGGAGAAGCTGGGCCTCGCCTGGGACGTCGTAGAGGTCAGCGAGAAGCGCCGCGCGCCCAAGCAGCTATCGCGGCGCTGAGCAGGGCTTTCGCAGGCGCCTGCACGGGCCTTGTCATTCCGTCCCCCCGGCGCGCGACTCTAGGTGCGTGAACAGGAGGGATCTCTGATGGGACAGGCATGGCTTTTGATCGGTCTGGCGCTGGGCGCCGCGGCCGTCTACTTCGTGATGCGCGGGCGCATCGAGCACGAGCGCGGGACTGCGATCGAGAAGATCGACGCTGAGCGCGCCGCGGCCGAGGAGCGGATCGCGATGGAGCGCCGCGCCGCTGAGGAGAAGGTCGTAGCGGTCACTCAGGCTCGCGACCAGCTGGCCAACCAGTTCTCAGCCCTCTCCACGGCCGCGCTCGAGCAGAACAACACGCGCTTCCTGGAACTCGCCGAGACGCGGCTGAAGGAGCAGCAGACCGCCGGCAAGACCGAGCTCGAGACCCAGAAGCAGAGCGTGCAGCAGCTGGTGAAGCCGGTCGAGGAGAAGCTCGAAGCGGTCAACAAGGTGCTGCGCGAGATGGAGAAGGAGCGCTCCCAGGCCTACGGCGGGCTGAACCGCCAGCTGGTGGAGGTAGCGCAGACCCAGCAGAAGCTTCACTCGGAGACCGCCAACCTCGTCACCGCCCTGCGCGCCCCGCACGTGCGCGGGCGCTGGGGAGAGGTGCAGCTCAAGCGCGTCTGCGAGATGGCGGGGATGCTCTCCCACTGCGACTTCTACGAGCAGCAGTCCGTGAACGGCGAGGACGGCGTGCTGCGCCCCGACGTGGTGGTCAAGCTGCCCGGCGGCAAGGACGTGGTGGTTGACGCGAAGGCGCCGCTCACCGCGTACCTCGACGCGATCGAGGCCAAAGACGAGGCGACCCGCGAGCTCCACCTCAACACCTTCGCCCGCCACGTGCGCGAGCACATCCAGAAGCTCTCGGCCAAGTCCTACTCGGCGCAGTTCGATTCCTCGCCCGAGTTCGTCGTGATGTTCCTGCCCGGCGAGGTGTTCTACTCGGCCGCTCTTGAGCGGATGCCCGACCTGATCGAGCGCTCGGTGGAGGAGTCGGTGCTGATCGCCACGCCCACGACGCTGATCGCCCTGCTCAAGGCAGTCGCCTACGGCTGGCGCCAGGAGCGGATGGCCGAGTCGGCCGAGGAGGTCTCGAAGCTCGGCCGCGAGCTCTACCAGCGGCTCTCAGGTCTCAGCGAGAAGTTCACGACGCTTGGCCGGCGGCTCGAGTCCTCGGTCAACGCTTACAACGAGACGGTCGGAACGTTGGAGCGTCGTGTGCTTGTCTCAGCGCGCAAGCTCGACGAGCACGGCGTCGCCCCCGACGGGGCCGCCCTGGACAGCCCGGCCCAGGTTGACCTCTCGGTGCGCAAGCTGCAGGCAGCCGAGGCGCAGCCGGACGTTGAGTCCGAAGACGACCTCACGCCGGTCGCCGAGCTTCCGATCTCCATCGAGAAGCTGCTCTAGCGGCGTCCGCTGCTGCACCCCGTCGGCGGCGTCTTGCCGACCGGAGGATTGGGAACGCGGCCGAGGGGTAGGGTCACGGCATGATCGGATTCATAGTCGCCGGAATCTTCATCGGCATCATCGCTCGGCTCATCCTTCCCGGACGTCAGCGCATAGGCATGCTGATGACCGTGCTCGCGGGAGTTCTCGGCTCCATTGCCGGCGGCACGATCGCCAGTGTGCTCGGCACCGGCGGCATCTGGGAGCTCAACTTCATCGGCTTCGTCTGCGCGATCGGCGCGGCGGTGCTGTTCGTCGCCGCCGCCGAGGGCCTGCAGCTCGGGGCCGGCGACAAGCGCCAGCTGAACGGCTAGCAGCACCGGCGCAACGAAATCCCCGCTCAGCGGGCGGTTTCTGCCGGGCCTGCTACTGTCCGGGCATCGGTGGACCGCTGTGGTCCCCGAGAGACCCGTCCTTAGTTGCGCTTCTCTGCGTGCCCGGGGTCGTTGGATCTCCCCGCTGCACAACAAGGAGTTCGCACAATATGTCTTCGCAGTCCTTCGCCGATCTCGGCGTGTCCAAGCCCGCTGTGGCAGCACTTGCCGCACGCGGTTTCCATGAGCCCTTCGCGGTTCAGCAACTCGTAATAGCCGACGTACTGGCAGGGCGTGACGTCCTGGCCCAGTCGCCGACAGGCTCGGGCAAGACGCTCGCCTTCGGTGTGCCGATGATCGACCGCATCGCGGCCGAGTCGCGCCGTC
Organism: uncultured Solirubrobacterales bacterium; assembly: GCA_963715445.1. Lineage (GTDB taxonomy): Bacteria > Actinomycetota > Thermoleophilia > Solirubrobacterales > Thermoleophilaceae > JAAYBF01. Next base: position 721,304 of record OY970240.1, on the reverse strand, counting down.
CCGCCGGCCTCATCCTTGCCCCGACCCGCGAGCTGGCCTGCCAGATCGTGGACGAGCTGCGCGAGGTGGCGCACGCCTGTGCGCTGTCCGTGGCTCCCGTCTACGGCGGAGTCGGCATCCAGGCCCAGGCCCGCAAGGCCGCCAAGGCCCACATCGTGGTGGCCACCCCCGGCCGCCTCGAGGACCTGATCCAGCGCCGTGAGCTGAGCCTCGAGCACGTCAAGCTGCTCGTGCTCGACGAGGCCGACCGGATGCTCGACATGGGCTTCAAGCCCGCCGTCGACCGGATCGTCGCCCAGACGCCGCGCGATCGCCAGACGCTCTTCTTCTCCGCCACGCTCGAGGGCGCGATCGGACAGGTAGCCAAGAGCTACACCCAGGACGCCGTGCGCCACGTGCACACGCCGAAGGTGGAGCGCAAGGCCGACGTGCAGCACCGCTTCGTGCACCTCGCGCACGACGACAAGCTGAAGATGCTCGTGCGTGAGCTGAACGACGCAGAGCGCGGGCGCACGCTCGTGTTCGTCCGCACCAAGCGGGGCGCGGATCGCCTCGTCAAGCGTCTCGGCTCGCATGACCTGACGGCGGTTGCGATGCACGGCAACAAGTCGCAGTCGCAGCGTCAGAAGGCACTCGCCCAGTTCGAGTCGGGCCGTGTCGACACGCTGGTGGCGACCGATGTCGCAGCCCGCGGCATCGACGTGCCGGACGTGACCCACGTGATCAACTTCGACGCTCCCGAGGATCGCGACGCCTACGTCCATCGCGTTGGCCGCACCGGCCGCGCGGGACGCACCGGCGCCGGAGTGAGCTTCGTGATGGCCGATCAGACGCACGACATGCGCCGGATCGCCCAGGACCTTGGCCTGATGGACGAGTTCGAGCTTGCCGCTCCCGCCCACGTGAGCGCCCGCAACGGGTCCGGACACAGCGGAGCCGCCCACGGCGGCAGCCGCTCGAACGGGCATCGCGGCGGTGGCGGGGGGAACGGCAATGGCCGCAACTCCCGCGCCGGCGGCGCTCGCAACGGCAAGAACGGCAACGGCGGTCGCGATGGCCGCAGCGCCAGTCGCGACGGCAACAGCGGCAACGCCAGCGGTGGCGGCAACGGGAGCAGTGCTAGCGCTCGCAACGGCTCCGGCACTCGACGCGGAAGCGTCGCTTCCTCGTCACCGCGCCGCGGACGCTAGGCAGCGGCCCCAGCCGGCCGGCGGCTCACGCCGCCGTGCCGGCATCAGCAGCTTCAGGGGCCTGCGCCAGCACCAACGCGGTCAGGCGGCAGTGCCGGCGGCTCTCAGCTCGTAGCTGACGCCGGTCAGTCCTTCGGAGACCTCCCAGAGCTGTCGCGCGACATCCTCGTCGCGCGCGGCTCTGGTCGGCTTCACCACGTCGGGATATCCGCGCTGCTCGGCGAACCCGGTCGGCCCGATGTACGAGCCGCCTTCGAGCCCCGGCTTGGTCGCGGCATAGAGAGTGGGGAGGGTGCCCATCTCCGCGCTCTGGGCGAGCAGCAGGTTCGTCACGGCCATGATCCCGCGGTCGAGCAGGGGCGGGGCGGCGGACTGGAGGTTCGTCGCGGAGTAGCCCGGGTGCGCGCCCATGCTCTTGACGTTCGAGCCGGCGGCGCGCAGGCGCCGGTCGAGCTCGAGGGCGAACATCACGTTGGCGAGCTTCGACTGCCCGTAGGCGTTCCAGCGGCGGTAGCGCTTGTTGCGCTGGAGATCGTCGAAGTCGATCTTGCCGAACTTGTGCGCGTTGCTGCTGAGCGTCACCACGCGGGCGTCGTCGCGGCCCTCCAGCGCGCCGATCAGCAGGCCGGTGAGGGCGAAGTGGCCTAGGTGGTTGGTGCCGAGCTGGAGCTCGAAGCCGTCGGCCGTCTCGCCGCGCGGCGGCGCCATCAGCCCCGCGTTGTTGATCAGCAGGTCGAGCGGGCGGCCGCTCGCGCGGAAGCGCTGGGCGAAGGTGCGCACGGAATCGAGGCTCGAGAGGTCGAGCGACTCGACCGTGACGTCGGCTCCCGGCGCAGCAGCTCGGACATCCTCCGCGGCCTTCGCCGCCTTCTCCGCGTTGCGGCACGCCATCACCACGTTCGCCCCGGCGCGCGCCAGCTCACGTGCGGCTACGAGGCCGAGCCCGCTGTTGGCTCCGGTCACGAGGGCGGTGCGGCCCGTCTGGTCTGGAATCTGGTCAGCAGTCCACTTCGTGCTCACTGCGCCTCCGTTCAGCCTTCGATTCGCTCTAGGATGTAAGAGTGCCTCACATCCTATGTAAGTATCTCTCACATTGTCACCGAGACTAGGGTCGGACCTCATGCCCGGGAAGAGCACAGCTACCCAGAGCCGCGCCGCCTATCACCACGGCGACCTGCCTTCGGCGCTGGTTGACGCGGCGCTCGAGCTCGTCGAGGAGAAGGGCCCGCACGGCTTCACCGTCGCCGAGGCGGCGCGCCGCACCGGCGTCAGCCCCTCCGCTCCCTATCGTCACTTCGCCGACCGCGACGAGCTGCTTGCCGCGACCGCGGTGCGCGGCTACGAGGAGCTGCTGCGCCGCTTCGAGGTGGCGCTGGCCAGCCAGAAGAAGCCGGAGGAGCAGCTCGCTGCGGGCGTCGCCGCCTACGTGCGCTTCGCCGCCGAGCGCCGGGCGATGTTCGAGGTCCTCTTCAGCGCCGGACTCGAGAAGGCGCGCTACCCGCAGCTGGCGGAGGCGGCGGGGAAGGTGCTCCTCGTGGTCTCCCGGGTCGCCGCTCGGCTCGTGCCCGACGGGAGCGAGGAGAACACCGCGACGCTTGTGCAGACGATCGCCGGGACCGCCCACGGCCACGCCGCGCTGCTGGTCGACGGAGGCGCCGGTGAGCCAGACGAAGCCGCCGTCGCCGCGGCCGAGGTGCGCGCCGCCGCCGCAACCCGCGCCCTCCTGCGCGGCCGCAGCCTCCTCTTCGCCGCCTAGCTCGCCGACTTCTTCTCGTCGGCGGCGGCCTTCTTCGGCTCGCTCTCCTTCTGTGGCGGGACCAGTGAGAAGAGGCGCGTGCGCCCGTCGATGCCCTTGAGGTTGCGGCGGCGCGAGCGCTTCCACTCGTAGGTCCCGGCGGCCTGTTCGACCACGCTCTCGGTTACGAAGACGCGGCCGGGCTTGCCCGTGTCGGTGATGCGGCTGGCGAGGTTCACGGTCGCGCCGAACCAGTCGCCGCCGCGCGGGGTGGCGGGGCCGTAGGCGACGCCCACGCGCAGCTGGGGAAACTTCTCGCCCTCGGCCTCCGCCGCGGCCACTAGGCGCTGGATCGTCTCGAGCATCGCGTCGACCTCCCAGGACACGAGCATCACCGCGTCGCCGATCGTCTTCACGAGCTGGGTCGGCCGGCAGATCGCGGTGGTGGCGAGCTCCGAGAGGCGGGTGGCGATCTCGCCGAGCTCCTCGGTCGGCAGGTGCTCGCCGAGCTTCGTGTAGCCAACGAGGTCGGCGAAGGCGACCGCCACGTCGCGCGTGCCCGCCAGCCGGCCGGCGTCGCGCTCGGCCTCGGTGACGAGGTCGCTGCGGATGCCGTCGCGCAGCTGGGCGCGGAACAGCGAGTCGAGCACGGCGGCCATCTCGGGCGCCAGCGCGTCCGCGGCCAGGACGTAGCGCAGCGCCAGCGTCAGGTCCGTGTCGCCGGGCTCCATCAGCGCCCCGGTGACCATGCGGCGCACCGCCTCGGTCGTCTGCAGCATCCCGTGGCCGGTCACGCGGGCGATCTCGAGCACGCCCTCGCGCGGGAGGCCAACGTCGAGGAAGCCCTTGATCCGCTTGGCGAGGGCGATGTCGTCGTCGGTGTAGGCGCGCTCGCGCGGGGCGGCCAGGGGCCGGCCGTTGGCCTGCATCAGCTTGCGCAGGAACGCGGTGCTGAGGCCCGACTCGCGCGCCGCCTGGGTCACCGTGTACTTGCGCTCGCCCCCGAGCGCGAACTCCACGGCGAAGGTGGCGAGCCGGCCCTCGCGGTCGGCGGCGGCCAGCTCCTCCTGTGACACGCCTGCCTCGCGCAGCCGCTTCAGCAGCTGGCGGCGTGCCGCCTGCGCGTCGTCCTCGGTGGCCACGCGCCCATGATCCCAGCTGCGTCCGACCGCGAAACGACCGAGGGCCGGCTTGTGGCCGGCCCTCGGGTGCTGGATGCGTCTGTGCTGTTCGAAGCTAGGCGATCTTCATGCCGGAGATGGCACGGGAGATCACGAGGCGCTGGATCTCCGAGGTGCCCTCGAAGATCGTGTAGATCTTGGCGTCGCGGTGCATCCGCTCCACCGGGAACTCGCGTGTGTAGCCGTTGCCGCCGAGGATCTGGATCGCTCGCTCGGTGGACCAGACGGCGACCTCGCCGGCCTTCAGCTTGGACATCGAGCCCTCGGCGTTCTCGAACACCATGCCCGACTGCTTGCCCATCCAGGAGGCGCGCCACACGAGCAGGCGCGCCGCGTCGATCTCCATCTTCATGTCGGCGAGGGTGAAGGCGATCGCCTGGTTCTCGATGATCTTCCTGCCGAACTGCTCGCGTTCCTTGGCGTAGTCGAGCGCGAACTCGTAGGCGGCGCGGGCGATGCCCACCGCCTGTGCGCCGACGGTCGGGCGGCTGGCCTCGAAGGTCTGCATCGCGGCCTGCGAGCGGGACTGCTTCCCCTCACGCACGCGGGCGAGGCGCTCGTCGAGCTTCTCCTTGCCGCCGAGCAGGCAGGAGCCCGGGACGCGCACGTCGTCGAGGTGGACGTCGGCGGTGTGCGAGGCGCGTAGGCCGTGCTTCTTGACCTTCGAGCCCTGCTCGCAGCCCTTGGTGCCCGGGGGGATGATGAAGGCCGCGTGGCCGCGCGAGCCGAGCTCGCGGTCGACCGTGGCGATCACCACGTGGACGTTCGAGATGCCGCCGTTGGTGGCCCAGGCCTTCTGGCCGTTGATGATCCACTCGTCCTTGGCCTCGTCGTACTTGGCCGTGGTGCGGATCTTCGAGACGTCGGAGCCGGCGTCCGGCTCGGACGCGCAGAAGGCGGCTACTGCGGGCTCCTCGGCGGTGCCGAAGCACTGCGGGATCCACTCGCCGACCTGCTCGCCGGTGCCCTGGCCGAAGATCGCCGCGACCGCGAGCGAGGTGCCCATGATCGACATGCCGATGCCGGCGTCGCCCCAGAACAGCTCCTCGTTGACGATCGGCATCTGGAGGCCGGTCGGGTCCATGAAGAACTGCGCGAGCGACTCGAAGCCATAGAGGCCGATCTTCGCGGCCTCCTGGATCACGGGCCAGGGGGTCTCCTCGCGCTCGTCCCACTCGGCGGCGGCGGGGCGGACTACGTTCTCGGCGAACCCGTGGACCCAGTCGCGGATGTCCTTGTGGTCCTGGCTCAGCTCGAGCGAGAACGGGGTCTCCGAAGTCTCGGCGGGGGTGCTGCCGTTGCCGATGGCCTCGGCAGCGAGGTCGGTGGCGCTCATCGCGGTTGCGTGCTCCTGTTCGGGATCTCGAGGAAGGTGGGAGCTAGTAAAGCTACTACCAGTAGGAAAATGCTACCATAAGTAGGAAGTGACCTCCTCCCAGCCCGCCACCGAGCGCCCGCGCGCAGCCCACCTGGGCCCCGAGCGCCGCCGGCCGCTGGTGCTGGACGCGGCGATGGGCGTCTTCCTCGAGCACGGCTACGAGGGCGCGACCGTGGAGCAGATCGCACGCGCAGCCGGTGTCTCGAAGCCTGTGGTGTACGACTGCTTCACGAACAAGGAGGAGTTGTTCAAGGCGCTCTTCCAGCGCGAGGAGGCCCGCGTCCTGGCCGAGATCCGCACCGCTCTGCCCGCCGAGACGGGCCGCGAGGGGGCGGAGCAGGCGCTGGCTGAGGCGCTGACGGGCTTCCTGCGCATAGTGGAGGCATCGCCCCGGACCTACCGCGTGATCTTCCTCGGCGAGGGCGGCATGACCGCCTCCGTCGCCCGGCGCATCCAGGCCGGCCGCGAGCAGCAGGTTGCGGCCACGGCGTCGATCGCCAGGCAGTGGCTCGGCCCCGACAGCCAGGTGGACGAGCAGGCCGCCCAGCTGCTCGCCCACGTGGTGGTGAGCGTTGCCGAGGCCGGCGCAAGGGCGCTGCTCAGCGACGGCGAGAATTGGACGCCGGAGACTCTCGGCCCGCGCCTCGCGCGCGTCGCCGCGGCCGCTCTTCCAGCCGCCTGAACGCCGCTTGCGGCTGTTGTTTCCCCGTCCAGGGGAGCGGGTACCCGAAGGTATGGGCCAAGAGCACGAAGCACACACGGATCCGCACAGAGCCGACTCCAACGCACCGAGTTCGAGCACCAGTCCGCCCGGCGGGAAGACGTACGAGGCGACCAAGCCTCCGCGGCCGGGCGACCTGGACCAGGGTGCCCTGGAGAAGAGCCGCGAGGCCTTGAACCTCGCCGCCGGCGAGCACTAGCACCGCCGCGCACGGCGCGCGGGGTAGACATCGGTGTGTCCGTCTTCACGAGGCGGACTCAATAAGGTCTGCCGCAGATGAGTGAGGCTGAGGCGCCGCCCGTTCTCTGGAGGCCGAGCCCCGCTTTCGCGGAGGGCAGCGCGCTGGCGGGCTACATGCGCTGGCTGCGCGAGGAGCGCGGGGTTGACGCTGCGAGCTACGAGGAGCTGTGGCGCTGGTCGGTCGACGAGCTGGAGGCCTTCTGGGCCTCGATCTGGGACTACTTCGACGTGCAGGCCTCGACGCCGTACGACCGGGTGCTCGGCAGCCGCGAGATGCCGGGGGCGGAGTGGTTCCCGGGCGCGCGGCTCTCCTATGCCGAGCACGTGTTCCGCGACCGCGACGACTCCGCGGTGGCGATCAGACACGCCTCCGAGCTGCGCGAGCTCGACGAGCTGACCTGGGGCGAGCTGCGCTCGCTGACGGCGCGGATCGCCGCGGGCCTGCGCGCGCGCGGCGTGGAGCCGGGCGATCGCGTGGTGGCCTACCTGCCGAACATCCCCGAGGCGATCGCGGCCTTCTTCGCCTGCGCCTCGATCGGCGCGGTGTGGTCGAGCTGCTCGCCCGACTTCGGTGTCGGCTCGGTGGTGGATCGCTTCGCGCAGATCGAGCCGAAGGTGCTGATCGCGGTGGACGGCTACCGGTACAACGGGCGCGACTTCGATCGCATGGACGTGGTCTCGGAGCTCGAGGCGGCGATCCCCTCGCTCGAGCACACGGTCGTCATCCCCTACCTCTCCGAGGCCCCGGACATCTCGGGGCTCGCGAAGGGGGAGGGCTTCGGCGAGCTGCTCTCGAGCGGCGAGGGCGTGGAGCTGAGCTTCGAGGCGCTGCCCTTCGACCATCCGCTGTGGGTCCTCTACTCCTCGGGCACCACCGGCCTGCCGAAGGCGATCGTGCACAGCCAGGGCGGCATCCTGCTCGAGCACCTGAAGAAGCTCAACCTGCACCTCGACGCGCGCGAGGGCGATCGCGTCTTCTGGTTCACCACCACCGGCTGGATGATGTGGAACTTCCTCGTCGGGGTGCTGCTCACGCCCGCCTCGATCGTCCTCTTCGACGGCAGCCCCGGCCATCCCGACATGGGCGTCCTGTGGGACCTCGCCGAGCAGGCCGAGGTGACCTGCTTCGGAACCTCGGCGGCCTACATCGCCGCCTGCATGAAGGACGGCGTCGAGCCGGCCGAGGGCCGTGACCTGGGCGCCTTGCGCAGCGTCGGGTCCACGGGCTCCCCGCTCTCGCCCGAGGGCTTCCGCTGGGTCTACGAGCACGTGGGCGAGGACACCTGGCTCTTCTCCACCTCGGGCGGCACCGACGTGTGCACCGCGTTCGTGGGCGGAAGCCCGCTGCTGCCGGTGTACCAGGGCGAGCTGCAGGCGCGCGCGCTCGGGTGCGAGGTGCAGGCCTTCGACGAGGACGGCAACGCCGTGATCGGCGAGGTGGGCGAGCTGGTGATCACCCAGCCGATGCCCTCGATGCCCGTCTTCTTCTGGAACGACCCGGACGGCGAGCGCCTGCGCGAGAGCTACTTCTCCACCTACCCGGGCGTGTGGCGCCACGGCGACTGGGTCGAGATCACCGAGCGCGGCACGGCGATCATCTACGGCCGCTCGGACTCGACGATCAACCGCGGCGGGATCCGCATGGGCACGAGCGAGATCTACCGCGTGGTGCTGAGCATCGACGAGATCGTGGACGCGCTCGTGGTGGACATTCCGCAGGGAGACGCAGACAGCTGGATGCCGCTGTTCGTGGTTCTGCGCGAGGGCGCCGAGCTGAGCGAGGACCTGGTCCGCGAGATCGCGCGGCGGGTGCGCCAGGAGTGCTCGCCACGCCATGTGCCGAGCGAGGCGATCGCGATCGCGGAGGTGCCTCGCACGCTGTCGGGCAAGGTGCTCGAGGTGCCGGTCAAGCGCATCCTGATGGGCGAGGATCCCGAACGGGTGGCCAGCCGGGACTCGCTGCAGAACCCGGCGGCGCTCGACTGGTTCGCCAAGCTCGCCGCCGAGCGCGCGAGGGCTGCGGCGCCCGCAGGCGCCGCGGGCGCCGCAGAGCCTGCCGCCTAGCTCCAGGGAGCGACCTGGCCGTTCCGTCACTTTGACGTGGCGGTTACCGAAGAGCTTGCACGTTGGATCGCGCGCCTGATGCCTTGGCAGCAGGATCTGGCGCGGCGGGTCCAGACCTCGCTCGAGCTCGACGAGGAGGCGCTCGAAGAAGCCCTGAGGGTGATCCTCTCCGACCACGACGCGCTGGAGCCCGGCGAGGTCTCGCCCGACGCCGCTCCGCTCAAGCGCCGGGACCTCGCGAGCTCACCCACCAGCGGCAGGGCCCAGCGGATCGTCGCGCTGGGCAACCTGCGCGATGTCGGCGCCGTGGTCCCGGGACAGGAGCTGCGCTTCCTGGAGCGCGGCATCACTGTGATCCACGGTCACAACGGCGCGGGCAAGTCGAGCTACGTCAGGGCGCTGAAGCGAGTCTGCCGCACCGTCGACCGGGACAGCAAGCTGCTCGCCGACATCTTCAACACCCGTCTCGACCAGCTCGTGCGGCCCACCGCTCGCCTCGAGACGATCGGACCGGACGGGCGCTCGGCCCGCGACGTCGACCTCGGGGCCGATCCGGATCCCGCGCTGGCCACGATCTCAGTGTTCGACACCGCCGCCGCGGCGCTCTACGTCAACAAGCGCAACACGGTCGCCTACGTGCCCGCCGCGCTCACGCTGCTCACCCGCCTGGCCGCGGCGCAGGAGCGCCTGCGCCAGATGATCCAGGTGCGCATGGCGGCGCTGCGCCAGCCGCCGGACCTCTCGCTGCTTCCTCAGGGCAGTGAGGCCAGGGCGCGCGCCGAGGCGATCACGGCCGAGACCGACCTCGCCGAGCTGCGCGCCTTCTGCGAGCTCGATGAGATCCGGCGCTCGCGGATGGCCGACCTGCGCAAGACGCTTGCCTCCCAGGGCTCCGGCCACCAGCAGGACGTGGCCGCCGCCAAGCGCGACGCGACCCAGGTGGAGGCGCTGCGCCAGCAGCTGATCGACCTGAGGGAGCTGGTCGACGTTCCCGCGGCGATAGCCCTCACGAGCCTGGTTGAGGAGGCGCACGGCACGGCGCAGGCCGCCGCTCTCGCGGCGGCGCAGTTCGCATCGCAGCCGGTCAGCGGGGTTGGCGGAGATCCGTGGCAGCGGCTCTGGCAGGCCGCGCGGGAGTTCTGGACGGCCGAGACCCGCGAGAGCGCCTTCCCGCCCGCGCCGGGAGCGCACTGCGGCTTGTGCCTGCAGCAGGTGGACCAGGATGCGGCCGCCCGGATGAGCCACTTCGAGCAGCACGTGCGCAGCGACGTGCAGCGCCGGGCCGACACCGCCAAGGCGAAGCTGGAGGCCGCGCTGGCCCGCTTGGACCCGGAGCTCTTGACCCGCGCACGTTCGCCGCTCGTGGAGGCCCTGCGCGAGACGGCGCCGCAGCTGCACGCCGCAATCGAGCACTACATCTCGATCTGCGAGCAGCGGATGCACGCGCTGCGCGAGAGGTCCCCGAGCAGCCAGGCGCTGCCCCCGGTTCCCGAGCAGCCGCTCGGGCAGCTCCAGCAGTGGGCCGCCGAGTTCCGCCGCCGGGCGGCGACGCTCGAGGCATCGGAGGACCCGCGCAGGCGGGCGCAGCTCCAGGCGGAGCTGATCGACCTCGAAGGGCGCGAGCGGCTGCGGGAGCGGCTCGAGGAGATCGAGCAGCACGTTGGCCGGCTGCGGCGCTTGGAGCGCCTCCAGAAGGCCTACGACTCCCTCTCCACGCGCAAGATCTCCAGCAAGCAGAACGCGCTCTCACGGGCCGCCGTCAGCGACGCGCTGGAGGTGCAGCTGATCGAGGAGCTCGTGGCGATGAAGTGCGATCACCTGCCTGTGGACACCCGCTTCCGCGGCGCCGTGGGCTCCACGGTCGTGCAGCTGATCCTCGTCGGCGCCCGCCCCGCCCCCGAGCTGAAGGCCGTGCTCTCCGAGGGCGAGCAGCGGGCGGTCGCGCTGGCGTTCTTCCTCGCCGAGATCCGCTGCGCGGACCACGACGGCGGCCTCGTGCTCGATGAGCCGGTCGCTTCGCTCGACGACGAGCGCCGCGCCTACGTGGCTCAGCGTCTCGTGAAGGAGGCAGCGAACCGCCAGGTGGTCGTCTTCACCTACGACACCGCCTTCGCGCGCGACCTCGCCGAGCGCGCGCGCGAGCTGGAGGTGCCGCACAGCGAGCAGTCGATCTCGCGCCGGGACGGTGTCGTCGGCCTGGTCGGCGATCAGCCGCCGCCGCAGACCGCGAAGCCGACGCCCGCGCAGGCCACGCCGGCGCACGCGGCGCCCGCGAAGGCGAAGGCCGGCGAGGCTCAGGCCGAGGGGGAGAGCGAGCCGGCTCCCGCCGAGACGACCGCCTGAGCGGCCCCGGGGCCTCGCTCAGCTCGTCGCCGGGTGCAGCCGCTCGGCGAGGCGCTCCATCCCGATGCTCCGCGCGGCGGCCGCCCCGCCCTCGCGGTCGGTGACGCTGTCGGGCGGACGCTCGATCGCGATCGGCTGGAGCGTCGCGATCTGCCTGAACGCGCGCAGCTCATCGGCCTGGCGGGCCAGCGAGTTGACCTCCGGCCCGTCGCGCTCGGCCTCCTCAAGGGCGGCCTCGAGCGTGCCGTGGCGGCGCAGGATGTCCGCCGCGCGCTTCTCGCCGATGCCCTTCGCGCCGGGCAGGCCGTCCGAGGGGTCGCCGCGCAGCGCGATGAAGTCGGGCACCTGCTCGGGCCGCACGCCGTAACGCTCCTGCACCTCGGCCGGCCCGATCTCCTCGGGCCCCTTCTTGCCGCGACCGCCGAGCAGGAGCACGGTGACGCTCTCGGCGGCGCACTGGAAGAGATCCCGGTCGCCGGTCAGGATGAGCGCCTCGCCGCTGGCGTCCGCCTCCTGCTCGGCGAGCGCCGCGAGCAGGTCGTCGGCCTCGTGGTCGGTGCTCTCCGCGACCTGCCAGCCGAGCGCCCGGTAGAGGTCCGGGGCGCGCTGCCACTGGTGCGCGAGGTCGTCGGGCATCGGCGGGCGGTGCGCGTGGTAGGGCGGATAGAGGGCCGTGCGGTAGGGCGATGCGTCAGGCCCGAAGCAGCAGACCACGGCGCGCGCGCCACGCTCCTCGGCCTGCATCAGGATCGTGTTGACGCTCCCGAGCAGGGCGTTCACGGGTCGTCCGTCGGCCCCCTTGATCTTGTCCGGCAGCCCGAAGAAGGCTCGGTAGAGGAGATAGGGAGCGTCCACGAGTAGCAATGGGGCGGCCATCGGTGCTAGCTTGACGGGTCGTAAGGCCGGAATGTCCGGCGAAAGTAGTGCCAGCGCTCGCAGTCGTTGCTCTCAGCATCCTCCGCGTACGCAGCACAACAAGAAAGACCGTGGAGGATTTCCATGCCAGGCGGAACCGTAAAGTGGTTCAGCGACGAGAAGGGCTTCGGCTTCATTACCCCCGATGATGGGGGCAAAGATCTCTTCGTTCATCATTCAGGCATCAGCGGTGACGGCTTCAAGTCGCTCACCGAGGGCGCCCGCGTCACCTTCGATCCCGAAGATGGCGACAAGGGCCCCAAGGCAGTGAACGTCATTCAGGCGTAACACTCGCTTTCAAGGCTTGTGATCGGGGCCCCGCTTGCGGGGCCCCGATTTGTTTGTGGACGGGGCAGCGCTGAGCTAGGCTCTCCCCGATGCAGCTGAGCAATGGCGAGCACGTTCTCTTCCAGGGGCATCCGTCCTGGCGCTCGACGCTCACCTACTACCTCCAGGGGCTCGTCGCGGTGGTCGCCATGGCCGCCATCGTCGCTGGCATCTCCTACGTCTCCGAGGACGAGGTGAAGACGAACTGGGTGGTGCCGGCCGCGCTGGTGCTGCTCGCGCTGGTGATCGTGGTGGGCTACGTCAAGCGGATCGCCACGACCTACACGATCACCAACCGCCGCCTCCACATCAAGCGGGGCATCGTCGCGCGCCGCACCCAGGAGGCGCGCCTCGAGCGGGTCCAGAACGTGAACACCGATCAGACCGTGCTCGAGCGCGTCCTGCGCGTGGGCACCGTGGACTTCGACACCGCCGGCGGTGACGACCACGACTTCAAGTTCGCCGGCGTGGCCGAGCCGCTCGTGGTCGTGCAGCGGGTGGACGAGGCCCAGCGCGAGCACGCGATCGAGACCACGGAGCCGGGCGGCGCCTTCGGCGGGCGCCCGATCCCCGGCGCCGGCCTCTAGCCGAGCACCGGTTTCTCTCCTCGGCCTCGGACGGGCTAGGCGGCGTAGGCCGCCGGCTCGCGCGGCAGCCGCGCCGGGTCGAAGCGCTCCAGCAGGTCGGCCGGGTCAACAGGCTCTCCGGGCTTCGCCAGCCCCAGGCTCACGGCCATCCAGGCGAGCACGTCGACGGGGCTTTCGCCCAGGGCGGCGCGCTCGGCGAGCGTGACGGCGCCCCCGCGCTTGGCGAGGCGGCCGCCGTCCGGCCCGAGCACGAGCGGGACGTGGGCGTAGGCGGGGGTGGGGAGGCCGAGGAGCCGCTGGAGCAGGACCTGGCGCGGGGTGGAGTCGACGAGGTCGTCACCGCGGACGACCTCGCCCACGCCCTGTGCCGCGTCATCGACCACGACGGCGAGGTTGTAGGCCGGGGTGTCGTCCCAGCGCCACAGGACCAGGTCGTCCACGACTCCCTCCACGGGGCCGTGCAGCCGGTCCTCGAATGCGAGCCGCTCTCCGCGCGCGTCGAGCCGCAGGGATGGAGGGCGGCCTGCCTCGCGCTCGCGCTGCACGCGCTCGGCCTCGCTGAGCCCGCGGCAGGTGCCGGGGTAGGCGCCCTCGGGGAGCGGGCCGTGCGGAGCCTCGGCTGCCGCCCGGATCTCGTTGCGCGTGCACCAGCAGGGATAGACGAGGCCCTCCGCTTCGAGCGCCGCGAGCGCATTGCGGTAGAGCTCCGTGCGCGCGGACTGGCGCACCGGCTCGCCGTCCCAGTCGAGCCCCAGCGCGCGCAGGTCGGCGAGCTGGCCGCGCTCGTGCTCGGGGCGCGAGCGCTCCCGGTCGATGTCCTCGATGCGGAGCAGGAGCTCCGAGCCCTCGCTGCGGGCGAAGAGCCAGGCCAGCAGCGCCGTGCGCAGGTTGCCGATGTGGAGCGGTCCGCTGGGGCTGGGGGCGAAGCGTCCTCTCGGCATGCCCGCCGAGCCTAGGAGAACTTCGAGAAGCGCTTGTCGCTGGCGCCCACGTCGATCAGCAGCTTTGGCGACTCGGGCCGCTTCCGCCTGCAGAAGTCGTTGTGGTAATCGGCCGCCCAGCGGTACTTCTCCCAGAGACCGCTCTCGGAGCGGTGCTGCTTGAGGCGCTGGGCGATCACCGCGCGGTGCTTGCGCAGCTGCGCGTCGATGTCGATCGAGGCGTCGTCGAAGGCCGGCGCGAGGTAGTCGATGAACGCGCGCCCGTCCTGGTCGATCAAGAGCGGTGCGTCGTGCCTCTCGAGGCACTGGGCCGCGTGCTCGGAGAGGAGGACGCGGGGGTTCGCCGCGTAGTCCTGCTCGAGCCGGTAGGCCTCGACCAGCGCCGGGCCGAAGACGATGTCGTCCCGATTGTGGAACGGGCCGACGGAGAAGCCGCCGCGCAGGAAGAAGCCCTTCAGCGCCAGGTCCAGCTGCAGCCGGGCGCCCAGGTGGATGAGGCCGGAGAGGACCTCGGCCCCGTCGGCCGGCGTCGCGATCACCAGCAGGTCGGAGAACATCGTCGCGATCCACTCGCTGGATCGGTGGTAGTCGCGGAACGACCCGCGCAGCACGCCGTGAAGGTCGATCAGCTCCTGCTGCGGATCGCGTGACTCGGTCATCGCGCTCACGCCGAGCAGGTCGACGTAGAGCAGGCCGCAGTCGATCAGCTGCGGGATGCCCTCGCCATCGACGAACAGGTCATCTATCGACGCCACGTCCTCGCCCCGGCCTTGCCGTGAGGCTAGGCGGCCTGAGGCGGCTTGAGCCGCGGGCCGGCCTTCCAGGCGCGCGGGCGGCGCCCGCGACGCTGGATCGGCTGGATCAGGCCGCGCCAGGACGCGGAGTCGATCCAGCGCGATGCGGCTGCGCGCGCCTGGCGATCGTCCACCATCTCGATCAGGTCATCGAAGTCGACCGGCCGGGTGGTGGCCTCGAAGATCGGCAGAAATGCCGTGTCGAACGCTTCGTAGCGCTTGAGGTGGCGCGGATAGGAGCGCCCGTCCTTCGTCCTCGGAGTGCCGCTGTCGAGGCTTCTCGCGTCCAGAGCCATCTCGTCCATTGTGCCCGATCCCCGGGCGGAAGGCCAGCGCCGCGGGCCATTCGCCTGTCTTGACGTTCTACGACCCCGTCCTGGCCGTTGGCATCAGGGCCGGGTGGCGCGAGGCGCCGGCGGGGGCTAGAGGCCGGCTGGGTGGCGTGCGACGTAGCCGGCCGACGAGCGGGGCGTGCTGGTCCAGCGGGAGCCGGTCTCGCGCACGGCGCTCGTGTCGTAGCGGCGCCCGTCGATGACCATGTAGGCATGACCGGGGTTCGAGTAGATCGTCACGCGGCTGCCCTTGCCCGGGCGCCCGTAGCTCATCAGCCCCGACGAATCGAGCGCGCTGCCGAGCAGGCCGGCGGCGTGCAGCACGTATGAGACCGACCCCGAGCAGTCGTAGCCCGAGTCCCTGAACGAGCCGTGGCCGCCCCCGTACTTGTAGGGCGTGCGGGCGATCCGGTTGCCCGCGGCGATCATGCGACCCACGAGCGAGCGGCCGTTGCCACCGCGCCCGCCGCCCGAGCGCCCGCCCTTGCCGCGCTTGAGGGTTGGGCCGCTGCCGAGGCCGAGCGAGCGCCTGGTCTGCGGGCCGACCACGCCGTCGGGAGTGAGTCCGCGCCGGCGCTGGTAGCGCTTTACGGCGCGCTTGGTGCCGGGGCCGAAGACCCCGTCGGCAGAGATTCCGAGCTTGCGCTGGAGCGACCGGACACCGCCACCGCCATGCGAGCGGCCGCCGCGGCGCGAGGAGCTGCGGCTGGAGCGCGAGCGGAGGCCGAGGCTGCTCAGCGTCTGAGGTCCGGCGATGCCGTCGGCCACGAGGCCGTGCCGGCGCTGGTAGCGCTTTACGGCGCGCTTGGTGCCGGGGCCGAAGACCCCGTCGGCAGAGATTCCGAGCTTGCGCTGGAGGGCGGCCACGCGAGGCCCGCGCTTGCCCTTCTTGAGCACGCCGCTCGACGCCGAGGCCTTCGCCTTGGGCAGCGCCTCAGCGGTCGCCGTGCCGAGCGGGCCCGGCAGGTCCCCGCCCACGAGGGCGGGACCCGTCAGCGCGAGGCACGTGATCGCGAGGGTGGCCGCGGCCGCGGCGAGGAAGGCCCGCGCGGGCTGGGACAGCGAACGGCATGCGAATTCCCTGGCGTCAGGGGTCAACTTTTGGCGCCTCTCGTTGTTGCTGCGACTGCGCCTACGAGGTGAGCTGTCGGGCTCGCGCTTGCGCGCTACTCCCGGAACGCCGGATGGACCGGCGCCGGGTGATTCGCCCCTGCGGCCCGAAG
Organism: uncultured Solirubrobacterales bacterium; assembly: GCA_963715445.1. Lineage (GTDB taxonomy): Bacteria > Actinomycetota > Thermoleophilia > Solirubrobacterales > Thermoleophilaceae > JAAYBF01. The sequence goes on along the minus strand of OY970240.1, from coordinate 705,333 downwards.
GCCGCTTTGGTTCCCCCGTTCGCCGCGGAAGGACCGCAGCGACTCGGCGCGACGACCTTTGTAACAAGAAAAGGGCCTGGAAGTTGCAGGATTCGTTGCAAGTGATCTTTCCTGCAAGGTTCCACCCGGACACGGCGAACGCGCGAGAAGGCGAATTCGCGCGCTGCGGGCTACGAGGTGATCGTGGCGGTGCAGCCCTCGGGCTCCACCGTGAACGGCAGCTCGGGCGCCTCCGCGGCGGCCATCGCCGCGCGCGTCGCCTCTGCGTCCTCGGTGTACACCAGCAGGAAGCCGCCTCCGCCCGCACCCGCGAGCACCGCGCCGTCGGCACCGCCACCGAGCGCCGCCTGGTGCAGCTCCTCGATGCGCGGGGTGATCGCGTCCGGCATGCGCTCGCGCTTGAGCGCCCACTGCTCCTCCATCAGGCCCCCGACCTGCGGCAGGTCCTCATCCTCGAGCGCGTCCGCCACCTGGCGCGCGAGCGCCTCGGTGCGCTGGAGGTTGCGCGTCAAGGCGTCGTCGCCGCTGCGCTCGACCTGCGCCGCGAGCATGCGGGCGGCCGAGCGCTGCTGGCCCGAGTAGAAGAGGAGGAAGCGGTCGCGCAGACCCGCCAGGGTGGCTTCCGAGAGATCGAGCCGCCGCACTCCCACCGAGCCGTCGCGCTCGAAGGTCAGCGCGTTCACCCCGCCGTGCGTCGCGGCGTACTGGTCCTGCTTGCCGACGGTGCGGCCGAGGTCCTCGATCTCGAGCCGGCAGGCGCGGTCGGCCATCTCCGCCGGCGTGACGGCTTCGCCGCGCGCGGCGGCGAGCGCGCTCAGCGCGCAGACGGTGTAGGCGCCCGAGGAGCCGAGACCGGTTCCCGGCGGCACTCCCGCCAGCGATGCGAGCTCGAAGGGGTCGCCGTCCCAGTAGCGGGCGATCGCGGCGCGCAGGATCGGATGCGCGATCTCGGCCGGGTCGTCGACCTCCTCCCACTCGAGGTGCTTGAGCCGGTAGCGGGTCGCGAACGCGGTGGAGAGCAGCACGTGCACGTGGCGGTCGATCGCCGCCGAGACGACGAAGCCGCCATGTCGCGTGAAGTGGAAGGGGAGGTCCGTCCCTCCGCCGCCGAGGGGTATGCGCAGCGGGGCTCGTGCCGATACGACGCCGTCCACGCGCGAGATGATCGAGGATCGGCGCGGCCTTCGTCGCCGCGCCGATCCCCAGGAGGCCGCCTCGGGGGAGGAGGCGCTCGCCGTTCGGTCTAGACCTCGGTGTCCGCGCGCACCGCGGCCGACACGCACTTGCCGAAAGCGTTGCGCTTGTTCTTGTTGGTCCCGTACTTGTCTGCGAACGCTTCGCGACCGATTTCGTCACGCTCGGCGGCGCAGGTCTTGGCGGCCTCCTTGCGGACCTCGATCGCCTCCAGGTCGGCCGCGTCTTCCTCGGCCTTCAGCGTCTTGGCCGTGGTCGACACGCACTTGCCGAAAGCGTTGCTCTTCTTCTTGTTCGTGCCGTACTTCTCGTTGAACGCGACAGCTCCGAGCTCCGCGCGCTCGGCCTTGCATGCCTTGGGAGCGTTGCTCTTGGCCTCTTCGCGCTCGCGCTCCTCCGCCCGAGCGGTGCTCGAGACGCACTTGCCGAAGGCGTTGCGCTTGTTCTTGTTGGTTCCGTACTTCACGCGGAACGCTTCGCGTGTCGCGTCGCTCGTGCCGCGCTCGGCGCGACACTCCTTTGCGGCGTTGGTGCGATCCGTCTCGGTCGGCTTGGCGAGCGCGCCGGCCGGCATCAGCATCAGGAGGCTGCCGGCGATGCCTGTTGCGATAGCTCTCTTCATCAGTCGATCGTGTCCTTTTGTCGGGCCCCACCAGGGGCTTGGCATCCACGACCTACAACGCTGATGACGACCCGAGGTTCGCCAGTTGCGCGCATCGCTCGGCATTCGTTCGATGTCACTCGCGAACCTGCCCGTTTGCGGTGCGTTTCGTAGGACAATGAGTGCATGGAGGAATCGGCCAGGATCTCCGGCTCGCGGGGAGGCCCCCTCAGGCTGCCGCGCCGATTGCTCGCGCGGCGCTCTGACGAGCGGCTCGTCGAGGGGTTGCGAGCCGGCGACGACATGGCCTTCGAGGTCATGTACGAGCGTTACGCGGCCGGCGTGCTCGGCTTCTGCCGCCACATGCTCGGCTCCCAGGAGGAGGCGGAGGACGCCCTCCAGCAGACCTTCGTCTCCGCCCATCGAGCCCTCTTGCGCGATGACCGCCAGATCTCGTTCAAGGCGTGGCTCTACACGATTGCGCGCAACACCAGCCTCTCCATGTTGCGGGCCCGTCGCGAGCGCACGACCGAGATGGCGGAGCTCCCCTCCACGATCGGCCTGGCCGATGAGGTGGAGCGCCGCAGCGAGTTGCGCCAGCTGGTGCTCGGTCTTCAGGACCTGCCGGACGACCAGCGCGCAGCGCTCGTGCTCACAGAGTTCGGCGACCTCTCCCACGCCGAGGTGGCCCAGGTGCTCGGCTGCGAGGCGCAGGCCGTGAAGGGCATCGTCTTCAGAGCCCGCTCGGGGCTGATCGAGCGCCGAGAGGGGTGGGAGGCGGACTGCGGCGAGATCCGTGAGGAGCTGGCAGTCGCGCGTGGTGGCTCCCTTCGTCGCGGTCGCCTGAGGCACCACCTGGCTGTCTGCCCCGGATGCGTCGCCTACCTCGAGGAGATCAAGCGCCAGCGCCAGCTCTTCGCGATCGGGCTGCCCGTTGTCCCGGCGCTGGCCCTCAAGGACAGCATCATGGCGGCGACGGGTATCGGTACGAGCTCTGTCGCCGGCGTCGCGGGCGCTGGAGCACTGGCCACCGGCGGGGCCGCCGCCGGGTCGTCGGTGCTCGGAGGCACGCTCGCCAAGGTCGCGGTGGTGGGAGTGCTCGTAGGCGGTGCCGGCGTTGCGACCGAGGCGACGGTCGACCACCGCGGGGGCGACCCTCGTCCCGTCGCTCCGGCCGGGATAGAGCCCGGAAGCGCGTCCGGCGGACGCTCCGGCATCGCGGCACCGGCATTGGACACCGCATCGAAGGATCAAGACGCCCGCGCACGCAAGGGCGTGGCGGCGCTCGAGCGCGCACAGAGGCAAAACGCGCGCCGCGCCGCTGCTCGTCGCAACGGCGTCGCCGACGACAACAGGGGGCTGGCGCGGGGCCGTGCCGAGGATCCGCCGGGGTTGCGGCGCGGCCAGAGCACCTCACCCCCCGGGAAGCCCCTCGAGAAGGGCCGCCCACCGGCTTCGCCGCGGGCGACGCCGCCTCGCTCGCAGGCCCCCAGCTCACCGCCAGGGGGCAAGCGCGCGAAGGCCCCGGCCGAGGCCAAGACCATCGTCAAGCCCAAGCCGCTCCCTCCTGCGCGCCAGGACCCTGCAAGCAAATGAGCGCTCAGGTTGCAACGGTCGCCGAGCTGGTTCTAGCCAGCGACCCGGGGCCCTGGCGTGACGCCGGCTTCGACGTCGAAGGTGACGTGGCGCGTGTCGGGACGGTCGCAATCCGCCTCGCGGGACCGGACGCGGGCAGGCGGATAGTCGGCTGCAGGCTGCGTGGCGTGGGTGGAGAGGCGTTTGACGGGCTGCCGATCTCCGAGGCGGACGGGATGCCGATCGATGCGCCGGCGCCGGCCCACCCGAACGGCGTGACGCGGATCGACCACGTCGTCGCGATCAGCCCCGACATCGATCGCACGGTGGCAGCGGTCGAGGCGGTCGGCGTTGAGCTGCGCCGGCGGCGGGAGGGCCCGACCCCTGGAGGGTCGGTGCGGCAGGCGTTCTTCCGCCTTGGCGAGGTGATTCTCGAGGTGGTGGAGATGCCGGCCGACGCTCCGGGAGCTCCCGAGCGTGACGCGAGCGCTCGCTTCTACGGCCTGGCCTTCATCGTGGAGGATCTCGACGCCGCTGCGGCTCGCCTGGGGGATCTGCTCGGCAAGCCGCGCGACGCGGTGCAGCCGGGGCGGCGCATCGCGACGATCCGTCGCGAGGCCGGCCTCGGGCTGCCTGTGGCGCTGATGACACCCGGCCCCGGTGCCATCTAGTGCTCTCGCGCGCGGGAGAGGTAGCCTGGGGGCCGATGGAGTCCGCCGCAGCTCTGCGCAACCGCCTGCTGATGGCCACGAGCATGTGGCGTGAGGCCACCAGCGACCCGCTTCCGAAGATGCCCCCAGGGGACCCCCTGGCGCAGATCGAGGGGTTCGAGCTCCAGCTCGTGGAGATGATGTTCGAGGGAGCTACCCCCGAGACGGCGCGGCGCATCGCCGACAAGACGTGGGACCTGGTGCACGATCGCCCGGAGGACGACCCCGTCAAGCAGCGAGTCACCGAGGGCCATCAGGGCCTGGCGAGGCTCTCGGCGGGCCGTCCCACAACCGAGTAGCTGCAGATGAGCGAGGGACCCGAGCTCTTCAGCCGCCGGTTGATGGCGCGCTCGCTCGCCTACCTGTTCACCGTGGGGGCGGGGGTCGGCTGCCTGACGCTGGTCTTCCCTCACGACGCCGGCGTGCAGGCTCAGCCGCTCTACGTGCTCGCCGCGGTAGCGGTGGGGATCGGCCTCTTCGTCCTTCGCTTCGCTGAGCGGATACCGATGTGGGGCTTCCACGTGATCGTGGGAGCCGGCACCGTGATCCTCGCGGTGGCCAACTACTACGTGGGCCCCTCGACGCAGTACCCGATCATCTTCACCTGGACCGGGCTCTACGCGTTCTACTTCTTCCGCCGCCCCGCCGCTCTGGCTCATCTGGGGCTGATCGCCGTGGGATACGCGGTCGTGCTCGTGCTCCAGGAGCCCACGAGCCCCGTCGTGCGCTGGATCCTGGCGATCGGCACTCCCGCGGTGGCCGGCCTCCTGATCTCCACGCTGCTCGAGCGGGTACGCGGCGAGGCCCAGCAATCCGCGCGCCAGGAGCAGGTTCTGCGCGAGAGCGAGATGCGCAGCCGCGCGATCGTCCAGAGCGCGCCCGACGCGTTCATGGCGCTCGACGAGGACGGCGCCGTCGTCTCCTGGAACGCGGCCGCCGAGCGCACGTTCGGCTGGCCCGCCGCCGACGTGATCGGCCGCACGGTGCGCGACCTCATCATCCCCGAGGACGACCGCGACGCCCACGACGAGCGCAGGCGCATGGAGCTCACCCGCCCCGACGGGGAGCTGCGCCCGTCGCGTCGCGAGGTCGAGCTGCTCAGGCGGAGCGGGGAGCTCTTCCCCGCGGAGGTGAGCATCTCGCGCGTGCAGGTCGACGAGCGGCAGATGCTCGTCTGCTTCGTGCAGGACGTGAGCGACCGGGTCGAGCGCGAGCGCCAGCGTCAGGAGCTCTACCGCGAGCAGGCGGCTCGCGAGGAGGCTGAGCAGATGGCCAGCCTCGTTCATGGGCTGCAGGTGCTGATGGACGCGGCGCTCGCCCACAGCCGGCTCGACGAGATGCTCGAGGCACTGCTGCCGCGCATCTGCGAGGTGGTCAACGCCGACCTCGCGACGATCCTCCTGAGCGAGGAGGACGGAAGCCTCGTGGTGTGCGCCTCCACCGCGGGCCTGCCCGAGGAGCCGGTGCGCATCCTGCCCGGCGAGGGGATCGCGGGCCGCGTGGCGCGCGACCGGACGCCGCTCCTGATCCAGGATCCCGGGCCGGGAGAGGCCGTCGACCCCGCGCTGCGCTCGTACCAGTCGATCCTCAACGTGCCGCTGCTGGCGGGCAACACGATCACCGGGGTGCTGCAGGTTGGAGTGCCCGCGCCGCGGCGGTTCTCCGACGAGGACCTGCTGCTGCTGGGTCTCGCGGCCGACCGGGTCGCGCTGGCGATCGACCACCTGCGGATCTACGAGCGCGAGCACCGGATCGCGGAGATGCTGCAGCGCAGCCTGCTGCCCGAGCGCCTCCCGCGGGTGCCCGGCCTCGAGATCGCGGCCCGCTACCTGCCCGCGGCAAGCGAGGCCGAGGTGGGCGGCGACTGGTACGACGTGATCCCGGTCGCGGGGCGGGTCGGGCTCGTGATGGGCGACGTTGCCGGCAAGGGCCTCGCGGCCGCGTCGATGGTCGGCCAGCTGCGCAGCACGATGCGCGCCTACGCGCTCGAGGGGCACCCTCCGGCGGAGGTCGTCGACCGGCTCAACCAGCTGGTCTGGTCGGAGGCCGGGGAGAGCCAGATGGTGACGCTCCTGTACGCGGTGCTCGACCCTGTCGAGGGGCGGCTGGAGTGGGTCAACGCGGGCCATCTGCCGCCGCTTACAGTCTCGAGCGACGGGCTCGCTCGCTTCCTGGACGGCCCGAGCTCCGTGCCGCTCGGCGTGATGCCGTTCCCCTCGTACGAGACGGCCGTTGCGGACCTCGGGGCAGGGGACAGCGTCCTCCTCTACACCGACGGTCTGGTGGAGCGGGCCGGCGAGCTGATCGACCTCGGCCTCGAGCGGCTGGCTGCCACGGCTCGCGGCAAGCCCCGGAGCCCCGAGGAGCTCTGCTCGCACGTGCTCTCGGCGCTCGTCCCGTCCGGCGGCGTGGCCGACGACGTGGCGCTGCTTGCCCTGCGCAACCCCCATCTCTCGAACCGCCTGGAGCTCGAGCTCAGCTCCGATCCCAGCGAGCTCGCGTCGATGCGGGCGCTGCTGCGCCGCTGGCTGCGTCAGGGATGTGAGGACGACCGCGAGATCGCCGAGATCCTGACGGCGACGGGCGAGGCCGCGGCCAACGCGATCGAGCACGGCGGCTCCTTGGTGGGAGGGCCGCCGTTCGAGGTGATCGGCCTCCTGGACGGCGGCGAGGTGGACATCACCGTCCGCGATGCCGGCGCCTGGATCCCGGAGAGCAGCTCCGAGCGGGGCCGCGGGCTGGTGCTGATGAAAGCCCTGATGGACTCCGTGGAGGTGACCCCGGGCGACACGGGCACGACGGTCCGGCTGCGACGGCGGCTCGGCGGCTCTTCCAACGGCCGGCCGGGGTAGTCAGGCCACGTCTAGTTGAAGCTGCCCGAGTGCAAGCTCGAACGGGTCTGCTGTCTCCCTGGGCGCACGGTCTGCGCGGATGCGGTCGTATATCTCTTTCAGAGGCGGCTCAGCGAGGTAGTAGCGACCCCTTGCCTGGCCGACGGGCTTGAACAGACCGGCCTCCACGATTGCCCGCAGGTCACGACTCGCGGTTAGGTCGCTGATCTCCTCGGCCTGGGTTGATTTGACGACCGCCTGGTAGGAAGCCCTCCGCAGACGGAGGCCGAGTGCAGCATCGCCTAACCCTCCGGCCGCTCGCTCTGGCAAGCCGTGCCTGTCGGCTAGCTCGCAGCACTCCACGTACAGCCGCTCGATCTCCTCGATACGTCGGACCTGAGTACGCGCCTGGTGGTAGTGGGCAGTTAGGCAGAAGCGGACCCACGGACGAGCGTCGCCTTCGGGGTTCCACTGACCTTGGCCGACCTTCGCCAGGATGTCGTAGTAAGCCTGGGTATTCCGTCCGAGGTACTCCTCGATGCTTGAAAAGACGGGAGCCACGATCTGCTCGCGTGCGAGGGTGAGCGTCTGGAGGCAGCGCGCCATTCGGCCGTTGCCGTCACTGAACGGATGCACCATCACGAGATTGAGGTGCGCCATCGCGGCCCTGACGAGCACGGGCGCGTCGCTCGCTTCAAGCTCATTGATCGTGGCCGCAATCAGTTCCGGGATGCGGGCGCTTGATGGACCCTCGTAAACGATCTCGCCGGTCGGCTCGTGCTTGACGTAGATAACCCCCGGGCGCCACCTACCGGGGTTTTTGTCCAGCCGATGCTTGAGCATCATGAAATGGAGCGACTTCAAGAGTCCTTCGTCTACGCCGACCTGGGGATCCCCAGCGATTTGGAGAACGTAGGTCATTGCGTCGCGGTAGCCGCTCAAGGCAAGGCGAGTCTCGTCGTCGGCTGACAGTGTCGGCTCGTCATCTATTGCAGCAACGACATCGTCGATGCTCGCGTCGTAGCCCTCAATGCTGTTCGAGGCCTGCACCGCCCTTGCAAATGCCATTCGCCGAAGCTGTCCAGCCCACCGACGTGGCTTTTCGGCCACGCGGAACCGAAGCTGCTCCCGTAGCTCCGCGATGAGCTTCAAAACCTCCTTCTCGACTGGGACCAGCTCGGGCGTCTTGTAGACCAGGGATTGCATGATACGAAGATAGTATCAATTTATCGGGATACCTCTCCCGGAGCGGAGTTACCATCGATGCGCCCTTGATACGTATTTGGTATCAATGCAGCATTCGGTTCCCCACCGCTCTCGCATTCGTGACGACTCGGCGTCTCCTCCAACGGCCGGCCGGGCTAGGTCTCGGCGAGGAAGCTCAGGACCTTCTCGTTGAACTCGAGGGCGCGCTCGGCCTGCATTCCGTGGGCCGCCTTCTCGAGCACGGTCAGCGTGGAGCCGGGGATCAGCGCGGCGAGCTCCTGTGATTTCCAGACGGGGATCAGCAGGTCGTACTCGGCGGCCACCACGTGCACGGGCATCGAGAGCGATCCGAGCCGGCCGCTTGCGTCGTGGCGGCTGCTGGCCGCCAGCTGCCGAGCAAAGGCCTCCGGCGCCTGGGGGTTCGGGTTGCGCAGCATCAGCGCGCGTGCCATCTCAAGCGCGCCGGGATTGTCGAAGAACCCCTCGGACAGGGTGAGCAGGAGCATCTCGTCGATGCGCTCCTCGCGGGTCGCCCGAGCGGCGCGTGCTCCCCACAGCTCTGAGAGCAGCTTGGCCCAGCCACCCCCGCTCGCGTAGGTGACGGCCAGCGTCAGGCTGCGCACGCGATCCGGCGCCGCGAGAGCCACCTCCTGCGAGATGGCGCCGCCCATCGAGGTTCCGATCAGGTGGAACCGCTCGATTCCCAACCCGTCGGCGAGCCCGAGCGTGTCGGCTGCCATGTCGGCGATCTCGTAGGGACCCTCGGACATCGAGGAGCGGCCGACGTCGCGATTGTCGAAGGTCACGGTGCGGTAGCGCTCCGAGAACGGCTGCACCTGCAGGGCCCAGGCGAGCGAGTCGGCGGCCAGGCCCATCACGCAGAGCAGCGGCTCGGCCGCCGGATCGCCGTGCTCCTCGTAATGGAGCGTCTGTCCGTTGGCCTCGAGCGTGGGCATCGGCCAAGTCTATGGGCGCAGGGAGGCCTGTCCCTGTCGTAGCTGGCTGGCCAGCCAAGGCTTCGCCTTCGCGCTAGGGTGAGCACGTGTCCGGCTCCCCACGAGTCTGCGTGATCGGCGCCGGCAGCTCAGGGATCGTGAGCTGCCAGGCGCTCCACGCCCGCGGAATCGAGTTCGACTGCTTCGAGAAGGGGTCGGAGGTCGGCGGCAACTGGCGCTACGGCAACGACAACGGCGTGTCGTCCGCATATCGCTCGCTCTTCATCAACACCTCCCGAAGGGCGATGGAGTACGCCGGTTACGCGATGCCGGCCGACTACCCCGACTATCCCCACCACACTCAGATCGCCGCCTACTTCGACGACTACGTCGAGCACTTCGGCCTGCGTGAGCTGATCACCTTTCGCACCGAGGTGACGGCCGTCGAGCAGCACGCGGATGGCGGGTGGGCGGTCACCACGCGCCCCGTCGGCCGGGACGGTGGTGAGGAGACCACCGCCCGCTACGAGGCGGTGATGGTCGCCAATGGCCATCACTGGGACCCGCGCTGGCCGGAGCCGCCGTTCCCCGGCGAGTTCGCGGGGGAGGAGACCCACGCGCACCACTACCGCTCCTCCGAGGGCTACGAGGACAAGAACGTGCTCGTGCTCGGGATCGGCAACTCGGCCTGCGACATAGCGGTCGAGACCTCGCGCGTCTCGAAGATGACCTATCTGGCGATGCGCCGCGGCGCCTGGATCGTCCCCAAGTACATCGGCGCCACGCCGGTGGACGAGGTCGCTCCGGCCTGGACGACGCGGCTTCCGCTCGGTATCCAGCGCATCTTCTCCGGGTGGGCGATCCGTCGCGCACAGGGCCACCCGAAGGACTTCGGGCTGCCGGAGCCCGATCACCGGTTCCTCGGCGCGCACCCCACTGTCTCGTCCGACCTGCTGCCCCGGATCGGCCACGGCCGGGTCACCCCGAAGCCGAACATCGAGCGGCTCGAGGGCGATTCCGTGAGGTTCGAGGACGGCTCCGTCGAGCGGGTCGACAAGATCGTCTACTGCACCGGCTACAAGATCAACTTCCCCTTTATCGACGGCAGGCTGATGGACCCGTCGGGCGACAACCGGGTCGATCTCTACCGCCGGGTCGTGCATCCCGACCTCGCCGGGCTCTACTTCATCGGCCTGATCCAGCCTCTCGGCGCGATCATGCCGCTTGCCGAGCTCCAGGCGGAATGGGTCGCCGACATCGTCCAGGGAGTGGTCGAGCTTCCCTCGGGCCCGACGATGGAGCGCGAGGTCGCCAGGTACCGGCGTGAGATGGCCAAGCGATACGTGACATCCAAGCGGCACACGATCGAGGTCGACTACCACCCGTACATGCGGGAGCTGCGGCGCGAGCGCAAGCGCCGCCGCGTGAGGGGGGTTGCGGGCGACGTGGCAAAAGAGGCAAGATCACGGGTGACGGCTGCCCCAGCCGGGTGAGCCCGTCCAAGGACACGACGAGGAGGCAGACGGTGCCAGACGCGACTTCAGAGGACGTTCAGTCCCCGACTCTCAACGGATCCAATGGCGCAGAGCCCGAGCGGATCCAGGTGGAGAACCCGGCCACCGGGGAGATCGCCGGGAGCGTGCCGCGCATGCGCCCGCAGGACGTGGCTCCGATGGTCGCCCGCGCCCGCGCCGCCCAGCCCGGGTGGTGGGAGATGGGCTTCGAAGGTCGCGCCCAGGTCCTCAAGCGTGCGCAGAGGTGGACGCTCGACAACGCCGACCGGATCGTCGACACGATCGTCGCCGAGACGGGCAAGACGCGCGACGACGCCCAGCTGGCCGAGCTCGGCTACGCGGCGGGCGCGTTCGGCTTCTGGGCCAAGAACGCGGAGAAGTACCTGCGCGAGCGCAAGGTGCGCACCAGCTCGCCGATGCTGCTCGGCAAGAAGGCGCTCGTCCGCTACCGCCCCCGCGGGGTCGTCGGCGTGATCGGGCCGTGGAACTACCCGCTCGTCAACTCCTTCGGCGACGCGATCCCGGCGCTCGCGGCCGGCAACGCCGTGATCCTCAAGCCGTCGGAGGTGACCCCGCTGACGTCACTGCTGATGAAGGAGTGCTTCGCCGAGTCGGGCGCGCCCGAGGGCATCTACCAGGTGCTCACCGGCCTCGGGGACGTCGGCGCGGAGCTGATCGACCACGTCGACTTCCTGATGTTCACCGGCTCCACCGCAACCGGCAAGAAGGTCGCCGAGCGGGCCGCGAAGACGCTCACGCCGGTCGGCCTCGAGCTCGGCGGCAAGGACCCGATGATCGTCCTAGCCGATGCCGACGTGGAGAAGGCGGCCAACGCCGCCACCTACTACTCGATGCAGAACGGCGGCCAGACCTGCGTCTCCGTCGAGCGGGTCTACGTGGAGGAGCCGATCTACGACGAGTTCGTCGGCCGGGTCACCGAGAAGGTCTCGAAGCTGCGCCAGGGCGCTCCGAAGGGGTCGGGCTCGGTGGACGTGGGCGCGGTGACGTTCGACAAACAGATCGAGATCGTCGAGTCGCACGTCGAGGACGCCCGCGCAAAGGGGGCGAACATCGTGGTGGGAGGGGACAGAGGAGCCGGACCGGGGCGCTTCTTCCAGCCGACGGTGCTGACCGATGTTGACCACTCGATGGAGTGCATGACCAAGGAGACCTTCGGCCCGACGCTGCCGATCATGAAGGTCCGCGACGCCGATGAGGCGCTGCGGCTGGCCAACGACTCGCCCTACGGGCTCCAGGCGTCCGTCTGGACCAAGGACACCGCGCGCGGCGAGCAGATCGCGAGCCGGATCGAGTCGGGCGTGGCCAACGTCAACGAGCACCTGATCAGCTACTTGGCGCTCGAGCTGCCGATGGGTGGTTGGAAGGAGTCCGGCATCGGCACCCGCCACGGGACCGACGGGATCCGCAAGTACGCGCGCCAGCAGGCCTCGGTGGTCACCCGCTTCGGCATGAAGCGGGAGATATTCATGTTCCCCTACTCGAAGCGCTCTGCCGGCCTGATCCGCGGCTTCCTGAAGCTCCTCTACGGGCGCGGCGGCAGGGGCTAGGGCGGGCTTTCCTACGGACGCGGCGGCAAGCCGAGGACGGGGCGCGCCGGGGCCTTAGGGGTAGCCGGTTTCGGGGTCGGGGACGAAGCGTCCAGCCAGAACGGGCGCCGGCTAAACCGATCTAGAGGTCGGCCGATGAAAGGGGAGTGCGCTACCCCTCGTCCGGTCGCCTCACCCGCATCCTCTCCGCAATCACCTGCTGCGGGGCGCTCGCCTGGGCCGCAACCGCGGCCTACGCCGGACCGCCCCAGCCGCTGAAGGGCAACCCGGCCGATCGCATGGCCGAGCGCCCGATCGACGACTACCGCTACGACCACGCGAGCCGCTGCCGCAAGCAGCCCTCGAAGGGCGCGCTGGCGCTCCAGAGCTGGCTGACGCTCCACGTGCGCGGATCCTTCTGGGGCATCATGCGCTGCGAGAGGCTCTCCGGCCGCAACTTCAGCCTGCACTCCGAGGGACGTGCGCTCGATTGGCACCTAGACGTGCAGGACGGCGCGGACAGGCGCGCGGCCCGGCGGCTGATCAGCACGCTGCTCGCACGCGACAGCGCCGGCAACCCGCATGCGCTCGCCCGCCGCATGGGCATCCAGGAGATCATCTGGGACTGCCGCTCATGGTGGTCGGGCTCCGAGGGGATGGACGACTACTCGGTCTGCGTCACGCCGAAGGGCAAGCGCCGCAGCGGCGTGTCGCCGACGCTGGCCCATCGCGATCACATCCACCTGGGGCTCAGTCGCGCCGGGGCAGCTCTGCGCACCAGCTTCTGGCGTAGCCGCTAGGCTGCGCGCCCCGTGGCCGACAAGCTCTCACCTGAGAACCGGATCTGGATCGAGGTAGATCGCGGGCTCTGCATCGGCTCGGGAGACTGCGTGGAGTCCGCCCCGAACGTCTTCGAGCTCGACGCCGAGGACAAGGCGCGGGTGATCGACCCCGACGGCGACCCGACGGACATGGTCGTGGACGCGGCGATGAACTGCCCGATCACGGCGATCTTCGTCGAGGGCGAGGACGGGCCGCTCTACCCCTGACGGTGTCGTCCGCGGGTCCTGCCGCCGGCTTAGCGGCGGCGGCGCAGCAGCCTGGCGAGCAGCAGGACGGCGCCGGCCAGCGCCAGACCGGGGATGAAGCTGCGGATGTCGAGCCCTGATGAGCTTTCAGGGATCGGGCCCTCGGCAGGGATCGGGAACTCCTCGGCGGCCAGCACGTCGTGCGGCTCTTGGATGCCGGCGGGGTCCGGCGGGATGTCACCGGCCGAGCGCGCGGGGATTGCGAACTCCTCGGCGGCCAGCACGTCGTGCGGCTCTTGGATGCCGGTGGGGTCCGAGGGCAGGTCGATCTTCGGACGTTTGCTCATGGAAGTGATCCTGGCAGACGGCGCCGTGACGGGTTGGCCCCGCTACCTTGTCGCTGTGCTGGAGCGCGTCCGATGAGTCCTCGTCCCGCGGCCGTCGTGGCCGCGTTCCTGGCCGTGCTCGTGGCGCTCGCGGGCTCCGGGTGCGGCGGCGGAGCCAGCGAGTCTTCCGGCGATCAGGGCGAGGAGGTCCTGACGCCGGCGTCGGTGGATCGGAGCGCCGTGAAGGAGGAGCCCCGCGCCGAGCCGGGCAGCGAGAAGGGCCGCCAGCAGCCCCAGGTGGTCGAGCTGCGCGGCGCGGGCGCGAAGCCCCGGTACGACGAGGCGGCCTCGAGCGACGACGGCATCAGCCCCGGCGCCGCCACGGACGCGGAGGTCCGTGCCGAGCTGCGGGAGGCTCGCGCGCAGCTCTCCAAGTTCAAGCGCTTCCTCGGCACCACCGCCTTCCTCCAGACCGGACCGCGCGCCCGGGTGCTGCCCGACGGCACGGCCATAGCCCCGGACGACGCCCCCGAGCCGGTCAAGCGGGTGATCCAGGCGGCCAACGCGATTGCCAGCCTGCCGTACAAGTGGGGCGGTGGGCACGGCGCATGGCGCGACAACGGCTACGACTGCTCGGGCTCGGTGTCCTTCGCGCTCGCCGGAGCCGGCCTGCTGGGCTCCCCGCTCACGTCGGGAGGCTTCGTGAACTGGGGTGCCGAGGGGCTGGGCGAGTGGATCACGATCTACACGAACCCCGGCCACATCTTCATGATCGTCGCCGGCCTGCGGTTCGACACCAGCGGCCAAGGCCGCGCCGGCACTCGCTGGCAGGACGCTCCCCGCACCACGAGCGGGTTCGCGGTTCGCCACGTTCCCGGCCTCTAGCCGGGCCGCCGTCTGCAAGGCGGCTTGCGCGAGCGCCGAGCGACGGCCCCTTCAACTGCTACGGTCGCGCACGTGGACGATTACCCCACACGCCGCATGGACCCGGGCCGCGACCCCCGCAGGGGCCGCGATCCGCAAAGGGACTCCGTGTACCTGCGCCGCCGCGTGGCGGCGGCGATCGCCGCAGCCGTGTTCCTGATCGTGGTCATCGCGGTGGTGGCCGGTGGGGGTGGCGATTCGGAGACCGCCTCTCCGATCGACGTAAGCGTCCCGGTGGTGCCGCAGGACTTTGACGGCACCGACGAGACGAACACGACCGATGAGACCGACACCTCGACCACCACGAGCCCCGCGCCGACGGATGACCCGACCGGTGGAGGCGTCGTGGCGCCGCCGGTCGACGACGGCACCGTGACGCCGGAGCCGACCCCGACTCCCCCTGCCCCAGAGCCCGACGCGGGTGGCGGCGGCGGTGCGGTAGCGCCCTCTCCGTAGTACCGGCGCCCGGATCTTCTAGCCGCGCCCTACTCCGAGCACGGCGATGCACCGGCGCTCTAGCTATCCGACGACGGAGGCCGGCGAGCGCGCTTGGTCTCGCCCCTGCGGCGCTTCGCCCCGAGGCGGCGCTCCTTCGAGCCGCGCGTCGGCTTCGTCCTGCGCCGGGGAGTCTGCACGGCGAGCGCGTCCGCGAGACGCGCCCGCAGGCGCTCGAGCGCCAACTCGCGGTTGCGCGCCTGGCTGCGGGTGTCCTGAGCGATCGCGGTCAGGCGCCCGCCTCCGACCCGTGCCATGACCCGCTCCCGCTGGGAGATGGTCAGTGAGGGGGAGAGCTCCACGTCGAGGATCGCCTCGACGCGCGAGGCGGTCACGTTGGCGTGCTGCCCGCCGGGGCCGGACGAGCGGCTCGTGCGCAGCTCGATCTCGGCGAGTGGGATCGCTACGTCGCGGGTGATCTGGAGGGGATCCTCGATTGCCACGGGAGGCGACGGTAGCCGGTTGCGCGTGTGACACTCCGTCCCGATGCGGGTCGCGGTGATCGGTCATGTGGAGTGGATCGAGTTCGCGCGGGTGCCCTCGGTGCCCTCCAGCGGAGCGATCGTCCACGCCTCGGAGGTCTGGGAGGAGCCCGGCGGTGGTGGAGCCGTGGCCGCCGTCCAGCTGGCGAAGCTAGCCGGCGGAGCGACCTTCCTCACGGCGCTCGGAGACGACGAGATGGGCCGCCACGCCCACGAGCGCCTGCGGGAGCTTGGCTTGAGCGTTGAGCCCGCCTGGCGGGCGGTGCCGCAGCGGCGGGCGTTCGTCCACGTGGACGCGCGGGGCGAGCGCACGATCACCGTGATCGGCGACCGTCTCGGCCCCAATGGAGGCGATCCGCTCCCTTGGGAGGCGCTGGAGCGGTTCGATGCGGCCTACTTCACCGCGGGTGATGCCGCGGCCGCGCGCCACGCCCGCGCGGCGCGCGTCTTGACCGCGAGCGCCCGGGCGCTGGGTTCGCTCGTGGACTCCGGCGTGAGGCTCGATGCCCTGGTCGCGAGCGCGCTGGACGAGGGCGAGACCTATGAGCCGGGCGACCTCGACCCGGAGCCCGCGCTCGTGGTGCGCACGGCCGGCAGCGCGGGCGGGACCTGGGAGTGCCCAGGCGGCGAGCGCGGCGAGTGGACCGCCACCGCTCTTCCCGGCGTCCTGTCCGACTCCTACGGCTGCGGCGATTCCTTCGCCGCCGGCCTCACCTGGGCGCTCGGCGCCGGCATGGAGCCGGCCGAGGCCGTGCTGGTGGGTGCGCGCTGCGGTGCGGCCTGCCTCACCGGCCGCGGCCCCTACGCCGGCCAGCTCACCGCCGCCGACCTATCCAGTTAGGCGGCAGGGGAGGGTCGCCAATGCCGATCTCAGGGCAGTCAGTGCGGGGCGACGGTGCCGTTTTCCGGCACCAGCGGCAGGCCTTTGGCGTCCCACGCCAGCAGCCCGCCGGACATGTTGTAGGCCTTGAAGCCGCTGGCGCGGAAGGCCTGAGTGGCCATCGCCGAGCGGTGGCCGGAGCGGCAGTAGAAGACGATCGGCTGCTCGGGATCGAGCTCCTGCGCGACCGCCGTCAGGTTGGGGATCTCCACGTGGCGGGCGCCCTCGATGCGGCCGGCCTCATGCTCGTATGGCTCGCGCACGTCGATCAGCTCGACGCCGCCTGCGTCGAGCAGGGCCTTGACCTCGTCGGGCGAGAGATCCTCCTGCAGATGGTCCAGGGAAGCCATGCGCACACCCTAGAGATGGGCGGGACCGGGCGGCTCCCGGACCGTCAGCGCCAGGGCAGCGCCGGGGCAACGCCCCGCCGCCACAGACAGACGAGCTAGAGCGCCTTGATCTCGGTGAGCACGTCGGCCACCGAGGCCTTCGCATCGCCGAAGAGCAGCGCGGTGTTCTCGTTGTAGAAGAGCGGGTTGTCGATGCCGGCGAAGCCGGTGTTCATCGACCGCTTGAGGACGATCACCTGGGCCGACTTGTCGACGTCGAGGATCGGCATGCCGTAGATCGGGCTGCTCTGGTCCTCGCGCGCGGCGGGGTTCGTCACGTCGTTGGCGCCGATCACGAGCGTGACGTCCGTCTGCGAGAACTCAGGGTTGATCTCGTCCATCTCCTTGAGCGCGTCGTAAGGCACGTCGGCCTCGGCGAGCAGGACGTTCATGTGCCCGGGCATGCGGCCCGCGACCGGGTGGATCGCGTAGAGCACCTGGACGCCGCGTTTCTCGAGCGCGTCGGCGAGCTCGCGCACGGTGTGCTGCGCCTGGGCGACGGCCATGCCGTAGCCGGGAGCTACGACCACGCGGTTCGCGTATGCGAGCTGGATCGCGACGTCGGCCGCGTCGGTGGACTTGACGGTGCGGCCCTCGTTGTCGCCCCCGTCGCCGCTTGCGATCGCCGTGGCGCCGCCGAAACCGCCGGCGATGATGCTCGGGATAGAGCGGTTCATCGCCTCGGCCATCAGGTTGGTGAGGATCGTGCCGGAGGCGCCGACGATGATGCCGCCGACGATCAGCGCGGTGTTGTCGAGCGCGATTCCCGCAGCGGCCGCCGAGAGGCCGGTGAGCGCGTTCAGCAGGGAGATCACGACGGGCATGTCGGCCCCGCCGATCGGCAGCACGACCATGTTGCCGAGCACGGCAGCGGAAACCAGGATCAGGATGAAGAGGCCCTCGGACTCGGAGCCCGAGGCGATCGCGACCGCGGCGCCGACGGCGACCAGCAGCAGCACGAGGTTCAGGATCTGCTGCCCGGGCACGGCGATCGGCTTGCCGGGGATGATCTCCTGCAGCTTGCCGAAGGCGATGTTCGATCCCCAGAAGGAGATCGAGCCGATGATCGCGGCGAAGAGGATCGGTATCAGCGTCTCGAGCTCGGGGTTGACGCCCACGTGGAGCGCGTCGCGGTACTCGGCCCACGAGATCAGCGCTACGGCGCCGCCGCCGACGCCGTTGAACAGCGCGACCATCTGCGGCATCGCCGTCATCTTCACCTGACGCGCCGCGGGGACGCCGATGATCGCGCCGATCGCGATGCCGAGGGCGATCAGGCCGTAGTCGCCGACGCTCGGGAGCAGCAGCGTCGCGATCACGGCGATCGCCATGCCGACCGCGGCGATCATGTTGCCCTGGCGCGCAGTGGACGGCTTGGTCAGCCGCTGCATGCCGATGATGAAGAGGGAGAACGCGACGATGTAGAGGACGCGGACGAAGTCCGGGTCCGTCAGGAAGCTGGCTACGGGGAGGGTCACTTCTGGCCCTCGGCCTTCTTGGGCTCAGGACGCTTCTTGAACATCTCGAGCATCCGGTCGGTGACCAGGAAGCCGCCGATCACGTTGATCGTGCCGAAGGCGATCGCGATCACGAGGATCGTCTTGCTGAGCACACCGTCTGCGTGGCCGATGACGAGGATGCCGCCGAGCAGGACGATCCCGTGGATCGCGTTGGTGGCGGACATCAGCGGCGTGTGCAGCGTGTTGGGCACCTTCGAGATCACCTCGAAGCCCACGAAGGCGGCCAGCACCAGGATTGTCAACTCGGTGATCAGGTCCATCTCTTAAGCCTCCTGTGCGGGCGCGCCCGCGGCGGCCTTGGCGCCGTCGTGCACGATCTGGCCGTCGCGCGTGATGCAGGCGCCGGCGATCACCTCGTCCTCGAAGTCGAGTGTCACCGCGCCCTCTTCGCCCACCATCAAGGCGAGCAGGGACTGCACGTTCTTGGCGTAGAGCTGTGACGCGTGGTCGGGCATCGTCGCGGGCAGGTTCTCGGTGCCGATGATCTTCACGTCGTGCCTGACGACGGTCTGGGCGGGCTCGGTGAGCTCGCAGTTGCCGCCGGTCTCGGCCGCGAGGTCCACGATCACGGAGCCCGCGGGCATCCGCTTGACGGCGTCCTCGATGATCAGGAGCGGAGCCTTGCGGCCCGGCACGGCGGCGGTGGAGATCACGATGTCCATCTGGGCGATCACGTCGGCGAGCGCCTCGCGCTGGCGCTGCTGCTCCTCGTCGGTCAGGGCGCGGGCGTAGCCGCCTGCGTCCTCAGCATCCTCGAGGCCGATGTCGAGCTCCACGAAGCGGGCGCCGAGCGACTCGATCTGCTCCTTCACGGCGGCGCGCACGTCGAATGCGGAGACCACGGCGCCGAGGCGGCGCGCGGTGGCGATCGCCTGCAGGCCGGCGACGCCGGCTCCGAGCACGAGCACCTTCGCGGGCCGGATCGTGCCGGCCGCGGTGGTGAGCATGGGCAGGAAGCGCCCGAGCTCCTGGGCGCCGATCAGCGCGGCGCGGTAGCCGGCGACGGTCGCCTGGGAGGACAGCGCGTCCATCGACTGGGCACGTGTGATGCGTGGAACGGCTTCCATCGCGAAGGATGTGACGCCGGCATCGGCGAGTCCCTTGGCGACCTGGCCGTTGGTCAGCGGCTGCAGGAACCCGATCAGCACCGAGCCGCGCTGCATGCGCGCGATCTCATCGGGGCTCGGGGGCGCCACCTTGGCGACGACATCGCCCGAGAAGCCTGCGCCCTGCTCCAGCCTGGCGCCCGCCTCCTCGTAAGCCGAGTCGGCAATGTGGGCGGTCTCGCCGGCGCCGGGTTCGAGAACGATCTCGATCCCGCTGGTGGTCAGCTTCTTGACCACATCCGGGACCATCGCAACCCTGGTCTCCCCGGCGGCGGACTCCTTTGGAACGGAAACCTTCATGAGGGCGGCGGAAGCCTAATGCCTGCTCGGGAACCCTGCGGTGCGGTCCGATCTCGGCCATCGAGTACAGAGGTGTTCTCGGAGTCTGGACAATCCGGCCTTGCCGGACGGCGCCCGGCGCGCCACCATGGGTCGGTGACCGGAGAAGCCACAGCCACGCCCACCGCGCGGCGGGCCGACGAGGTGCGCTCGCTGCCCAACTACGTGGGTGGCCGCTGGGTCGAGCCGCTGGCGGAAGAGGCGCTCGAGAGCCGCAACCCGGCGACCGGCGACCTGCTCGCCCGAGTCCCGCTGTCGGGTGCCGACGACGTGGACACGGCCGTGCACGCGGCCCGCGAGGCGTTCCCGGCATGGCGCGGCACGTCACCCGTCAAGCGCGCCCGCGCGGTGTTCGCCCTGCGTGAGCTGCTGAACGCGCACCACGAGGAGCTCGCGCAGATCGTCACCGCCGACATGGGCAAGACGATCGCGGACGCGCGCGGGGAGGTGGGCCGGGGCATCGAGTCGACGGAGGCCGCCTGCGCCGCGCCGCACATGCTCAAGGGCGACAACCTCGAGGGAGTCGCCACGGGGCTCGACGTGGAGATGGTGCGCCAGCCGGTCGGCGTGATCGCCGCGATCACCCCCTTCAACTTCCCCGCGATGATCCCGCTCTGGTTCCTGCCCTACGCGGTGGTCTGCGGCAACACGTTCGTCCTGAAGCCGTCCGAGGCCGACCCGCTGACGTCGGCGAGGATCTTCGAGCTGATCGACGAGGCCGGCATCTTCCCGCCGGGAGTGGTGAACCTCGTCCACGGAGCGCGCGACGCCGTGGGCGGTCTGCTCGACCATCCGGGCGTCGACGGCATCTCCTTCGTCGGGTCGGCGAGCACCGCTCGCATCGTCTACCGCAGGGCCGCGGAGAGCGGCAAGCGGGTGCAGGCGCTCGGCGGCGCGAAGAACGCGCTGGTGCTGATGCCGGACGCGGATCCCGAGCTGACCCGCTCGGGCGTGCTCGGCTCGGCGTTCGGCGCGGCCGGACAGCGCTGCCTCGCAGGCTCGCTCGCCATGCTGGTGGGCAGCGAGGCGGAGCAGGACAGGATGCGCGACCTGATCGTGGAGGGAGCGAAGGGGCTTCGCGTCGGCGACGGCGCGGACCCTTCGGTGGATGTCTGCCCGCTCGTGAGCCCGGCGGCGCGCGAGCGGGTCGCGGCCGAGATCGCCGCCGCCGAGGCCGAGGGGGCCGAGATCGTCCTGGACGGTCGTGGCGACGCCGGGCCGGGCGCCGCGCAGCTCGGGCCGACGGTGATCGATCGCGCGCCTGGCGGCAGCCGCGTGCTGACCGAGGAGCTGTTCGGGCCGGTGCTCGCGCTCGTGCGGGTACCCGACCTCGAGACCGCGATAGAGCGGGTCAATGAGAGCCCCTACGGCAACGCCTCGTCGATCTTCACCACCTCCGGCGGGGCAGCGCGCGCCTATCGCTACGGGGTGGAGGCCGGGATGGTCGGGGTGAACGTGGGCGTCGCCGCACCGGTGGCCTGGTTCCCGTTCTCGGGCTGGAAGGCATCTCTCGACGGCGACCTGCCCTCGAACGGCGCGGACGCGTTCGAGTTCTACACGCGCAAGAAGGTCGTCACCTCGCGCTGGCCCTAGCGGGCGCGCGCGGCCTTCGAGCGCAGCGTCACCGTCTCGCAGCCGCGCAGGATGTCGTTCGGGTCGGCGGTCACCGAGTCCTTGCCCGCTCCGCAGTAGACGCGGTCGCGCTGCCCGTCGGCCACGTCGATCGTGTCGTCGCCCGCGCTGGTGGCGATGCCGTCGGCGCCGCGGCCGCCGAGCACTCGATCGCCCTCGGGGCCGGTGCGGATGCGATCCTCTCCCGCGCCGCCCACCACTCGGAAGACTCCGCCGCTCGCGACGATCGTGTCGTTCCCCGAGGCTCCGAAGATCACGGTCTCGCCGCCCTCTGAGTAGATGCGGTCCGTGCCCGCGCCGCCGTTCACGAAGTCGTCGCCGCCGTTGGCGTAGACGGTGTCGTCGCCCGAGCCGCCGAACAGCCGGTCGTTGCCCCACTGGCCGAACAGGACGTCCCTGCCGGGGCCGCCGAGCACCCTGTCGTCGCCGGCTCCCGCGTACACCACGTCGCCCTGGTCTCCGGCGTCGAGGGAGTCGTCGCCCGTTCCCCCGATCACCAGATCGACGCCCAGGCCGCCCTCGACGCGGTCGGCTCCCGGGCCGCCCTCCAGGTAGTCGTCCCCATCGATTCCCAGCAGCGCGTCGTCACCGCCTTCGCCGTAGAGCTGATCCGGGCCCGGAGTCCCCGTGAGCGTGTCGGCCGAATCGGTGCCCACGAGAGCGTCGGCCATGGCGGAGGCGCCGTAGGCGGTCAGCGTGACGGCGATGAACAGGAGAGTCAGGGAGAAGAGGCGCATCGTGCGACTTGGAACCCGAGGGGCCGCGCTTCGTTGCGGCACCCGCGGCATCAGTCCTCTTCGTCGTAGCCGGGCTCGCCCGGCAGTACCACCTGCGCGATGCCGCCCTCCACGAGGACCCGCGGCTCCACCGGGAGCACCTTGCTCGCCCGCGCCGTCTCAAGGACCTCCGAGGCGGTGCGGAAGGGCACGAGCTGCTCGAGGTGCTTGATGGTGGGGAAGACGAGCATCATCTCGTCGTCGCGGCCCGCATCGAGCGCCGCCTGCGGCCGGATCCAGCAGAAGTCGATGCACTCGTTGCCGTCCACCGTCGGCTCGATGTCGTCCGGCGCCTCGGCGACGAAGAAGTGGGTGTCGAAGCGGACCTTGACCTGGGCGGGGGTGATCCAGCGCGAGAACCTGACCAGCTCATGGCTGTCCGGCAGCTCTATGCCGGCCTCCTCCTCCAGCTCACGGACGGCGGTGCGGATCTCGTCGCCGTCGTCCGGGCTCGTGGAGCCGCCGGGGAACACCCAGGCCCCGCCCATGAACTTCTGCTCCGGGTTGCGCTGCACGAGTAGCACCTCGGGGCCGTCGGGGGTATCGCGCAGCAGGATCAGCGTCGCCGCTTCGCGCGCCTCGGCCACCTCGCCGGTGTTCAGATCCTCGCCCGGGCCCGGGCGGTCGACGCGCATCGGCGCAGCGTACCCCACCATGCGGGCGCTAAATTCCGGCTCGATGAGCGAAGCCGCGACCTCGCTGCAGTGGATCTGCATCTCCTGCGGGTTCATCTACGACCCGGAGATGGGCGATCCCGACGGCGGCATCCCACCGGGCACGAGCTTCGAGGACATCCCGGACGACTGGTTCTGCCCCGTCTGCGGCGCCCGCAAGCGCGACTTCGAGCCCTACGAGGGCTAGGCCGCGGCGGCGAGGTCGTCCTCGCCGGCGGCGGCGGCGATCGACTCCGCGGTGATCTCCACGAGGCGGGTCAGGTCCGCCTCGGAGATCGAGAGCGGCGGCATCAGCACGACGGTGTCGCCCAGCGGGCGGACGATCGCGCCGCGCGCCCGCGCCGCGAGCGTTACGCGGTGCCCCATGCGCAGGCCGGGCGGGTGATCGGTGAGCTGGATGCCGGTCATGAAGCCGCGGCGGCGCACCTCCTCGACCTCGGGCATCGCGCCGACCTGCTCGAGCAGCTCTCCGAGCAGCTCGATCTTCGGCTGCAGCCGCTCGATCGTGCGCTCCTCCTCGAACACGTCGAGGCTCGCGATCGCGGCGGCGCAGGCGAGCGGGTTGCCGGTGTAGGTGTGTCCGTGGAAGAAGGTCCGGTAGTCGGTGTGCTCGCCGAGGAAGCCCTCGTAGATGCGCTCGGTCGCCAGCGTCGCCGCGAGCGGCAGGTAGCCGCCGGTGATCCCCTTGGCGAGGCACATGAGGTCCGGCGAGACGCCCTCGTGATCGCACGCCCACATGCTCCCCGTGCGCCCGAAGCCGACCGCCACCTCGTCGCAGATCAGCAGCGCGCCGTGCTCGTCGCACAGCTCGCGCACCGCGCGCAGGTAGCCCTCCGGGTGGATCAGCATCCCGGCCGCGCCCTGCACCAGCGGCTCGACGATCACCGCCGCGATCTCGCTCGGATGGTCGTCGAAGAGCCGGCGCATGTCCGTGACGTCCCCCGGCTCGGCGGTCAGCTTGTCGAACAGCAACGGGCCGTAGGTGGCGTGGAAGAGATCGATCCCACCGACCGAGACCGATCCGATCGTGTCGCCGTGGTAGGCCTCGCGGAGCGAGATGAAGCGGGTGCGGCGCGCGTCCTCGCCGCCGCGCTGCTGCCAGAACTGGAAGGCCATCTTGAGCGCGATCTCGGCGGCGGTGGAGCCGCTGTCGGAGTAGAAGACCCGCTTGAGCCCGGGGGGCGCGACGTCGATCAGCCGTCGTGCCAGCTCGACCGCCGTGGGGTGGGCGAGCCCGAGCATCGTCGAGTGGGCGACGCGATCGAGCTGATCGCGCACCGCCTGGTCGATGCGGGGATGGCGATGGCCGTGCACGTTGCACCACAGCGACGAGACGCCGTCGATGTAGCGGTGGCCCGAGGTGTCGATCAGGTCCGTGCCCTCGGCCCGCTCCACGATCAGCGGCTCCTCTTCCTCCCAGCCGCTCTGCTGCGTGAAGGGGTGCCAGAGGTACTCGCGGTCCGCCTCGATCAGCGCTTGATGGTCGGCTGCGTGGCGGTCGCTCACGGAAGGTGAGGCTAGCTATGGTCCAGGTCGGAATGCCGCCCATCCCATTGCTCGTATTCGTGGTCGGGATGGGCTCGCTCGGCGCCGAGATCGCGGCCGTGCGCCTGCTCTCGCCGTACTTCGGCGCCTCGACGATCGTGTGGGCGAACACGATCGGCATCGTGCTCGTGGCGCTCTCGATCGGGTACTGGGTCGGCGGCCGCTTCGCCGACCGCCATCCCCACAAGAGCGGGCTCTGCCTGCTGGCGCTGGTCGCCTCGCTGCTGCTCGCGGCGGTGCCCTTCGTGGCCGACCCACTGCTCGACGTGGCGGTGAGCGCGCTCGACTCGGTCTCGGCGGGTGCGTTCCTCGGCTCGCTGGTGGGCGTGCTCGGACTGGTCGCGGTGCCGGTGCTCCTGCTCGGGGCGGTCTCGCCGTGGGCGATCCGCCTGTCGGTCAAGACGATCGAGGAGGCCGGAGAGGTGGCCGGGCGGCTCTATGCGGTGTCGACGGCCGGCAGCCTCACCGGGACGCTGCTGTCGGCGCTGCTGCTGATCCCGCTGGTGGGAACCCGTCGGACCTTTCTGATCTTCGCCCTGGCGATCGCCGTCGTGGCGGTGCTCGGCTTGCGTCCGGTGCGCCGCTACGCGCTGGCGCCTGCGCTGATCGCCGGCCTGATCGCCCTGCCGGTTGGCACGCTCAAGGCGCAGACCGAGTCGGGGCGGGTAATCCACGAGGCCGACACCGAGTACCAGTACGCGCGCGTGGTGGAGCGCGACGACGGCAGCCGGATCCTCGAGCTCAACGAGGGCCAGGCCCAGCACTCGCTCTACCGGCCGGGCACCGTGCTCACCGACGGCTACTGGGACGGCATGCTCGTGCTGCCCTTCGCCGGGCTTGCGAAAGCGCCGCGGCGGGTGGCGATCGTCGGCAACGCCGCCGGCACCACCTCACGGGCATACGAGGAGTTCTTCCCGGATGCCGTGGTCGACGGAGTGGAGATCGACAGCGAGCTGTCCGAGATCGGGCGCGAGTACTTCGACATGAGCAACCCGCGCCTCGAGCTGCACCACGAGGACGCGCGGCCCTACCTCCGCCGCACCGACGCCCGCTACGACGTCCTCCTGATCGACGCCTACCGCCAGCCGTACATCCCCTTCTACCTCGCCACACGGGAGTTCTTCGAGCTCTGTCGGGACAGGCTCGCTCCCGGCGGGGTGCTGGTGCTGAACGCCGGCCACCCCGAAGGCCAGGAAGAGCTCGAGAAGGTGCTGAGCGCGACGATGGCCGAGGCGTTCCCGCACGTCCTGCGCGACCCGATCGAGGACACCAATACGCTGCTCGCCGCCAGCCGCAGCCCGCTCTCGGCGGAGCGCCTGAGCGACTTCGCGCCGAGGCTGTCGGCGGGCCTGCGCCCGACCGCCTACGCGGCAGTGCCGCGGATCGCCGCGCCGCTCACCGGCGGCAGGGTCTACACCGACGACAAGGCGCCCGTCGAGTGGCTGATCGACAAGTCGATCATCAACTACGCAGGCGAGTAGGACGCTCAGGAAGCGCCCTGGGCGGTGTCCTCAGTCGCTCGTGTGCTGGCGCACACGTCGCTCCCTGCGTCCTGGCCCAGAACGCTCCTGAACGCCCTCGCAATCGGGGTTAGTCGGTCCACCAGTCGTGGAGGAGCTCCCCATCGCTCTCGAAGTGCTGGCCGAAGACGAGCACCTCCAACCCCTCGGGGCCGGCCTCGAAGGCCCTGACGGTGGGTGGGGCGACGCGGATCGCGTCGAGGCGGGAGATCTCACGGATCTCGTCGTCCAGCTTGACCTTCCCGGAGCCCGAGACCACCACGTAGACCTCCTCGGCCTTGTCGTGGCGGTGGCCGAACGCCTGGCGCTTGCCGGGCTTGACCCGGTGGAAGCTGAAGCCGGCCTGGGCCAGGCCCATCTGCTTGGTGGCGAAGCGCGCCTCACCCAGCTCGCCGAAGCCGAACTGGGCGGCCGAGTCCTCGAGCTCGTCGAGGTTCTTGATCTCGAAGCCCTCGGTGGGTTCGCTCATGCGCTCATCTCCGTTTCCGATCGCCCTGCGTTGTGCGGTCCAGACCGCGGATCAGCGCGGCGGTGCGGGCCGGCCGCTCCATCTGGGGGGTGTGGCCGGTTTCCGGCAGCTCCACGACGCGCGCTTTCGGGACGTCGCGGTACTCGTCGGCCGCCTTGGGCTTGACGATCCGGTCCTCCGCTCCGAAGACCACGAGCAGCGGCAGGCCGACGGCGGTGAGCCTGTCGTCGAGCGTGCGCTCATCGCTGTAGTCGCGCGACTCCAGGACCGAGCTGCGGAAGGAACTGAAGGTCATCTTGCGCAGGTCCTCGACGAACTGGTCGGGCACGTCGAATCCCTCGGCGAAGGCCTTGCTCAGCTCGTTGCGCACGACGCTGTCCAGGGTGATGCGCCGCAGCGCCGGGCCGATCACCGGCGCCCGGGCGATCCTGGCGGTGACGGGAAGGTTCGCGAACTCGGCGCTGGGCGCCGAGTCCATCACCACGAGGCCGCGCACGAGCGGCCGGTGGCGCTCGGCCAGCGCGGTGACGATCGGGCCGCCGAGCGACTGGCCGACGGCGAGCGCCTTGCGCACATCCAGATCCTCAAGCACGGAGGCGACCATGTCGGCCTGGTTCTCGATCGAGTAGCCGTCCTTGGGCTTCTCCGAGCCGCCGTGCCCGAGCAGGTCTACGGAGATCACGCGGTTGTCGCGCGCGAGCAGCGGCTCGAGCCGCCGCCACCAGTGCATCGAGCACGTGTAGCAGTGCACCAGCACGATCGCCGGAGCGTCTTTGGGCCCGCGCTCGCGCACCTGGACGTCACCTTCGGGGAGAGAGACGATCCGGCCGATGTCGGCCTCGGCGGGCTTCGTCTCGGAGCCGGCGACGACGGCGTTGGCGGCGAGCGCGATGGCGAGCAGGACGAGCAGGGTCAGGAGCAGGCGACGCATCGGCGCGCAGCCTAACCGGAAGGCTGGCCGCTCAGCCAGTCGTCGATCGGCAGAGCGGCCCCGGCGGCAGCCAGCGTGGCGGGAGAGGTGGGCGCGAGGACGCTCACCGGCACCTTCGCCAAGCGTTCGATCGTGTCCCGGTTCGACTGCTCGATCGGAGCGGGATCGCTCCACGGGGTCATGACGATCCCGGCGACGCTCAGGCCCGCGGAGCGAGCGGACTCGACGGTCAGCAGCGTGTGGTTGATCGTGCCGAGCCCCGTCCTGGCGGCAACCACCACGGGCAGCCGGAGGTCGCAGGCGAGGTCGCGCACGGCGTAGCCGTCGGCGAGCGGCACGAGCAGGCCGCCGACTCCCTCGCAGACGAGCGCATCGGCGTCTCCCGCAGCCGCGCATGCGGCGGCGAGGATCCGCTCGGGATCGATGCGAACGCCCGCAAGCTCGGCGGCGTAGTGGGGCGAGAGCGCTGGGCCGAACGAGTACGGGGTCACCTCATCCGGCTGCTGGCGCCCTCCCGCCGCGCGCGCGAGCAGCTCGTGATCGTGCGGCCAGCCCTCCTGCGGCGGCTCTTCGAGGCCGGTCACCGCGGGCTTGAACGCCGCCACCCGCTCGCCGCGGGCCACGAGCGCCGCGCAGATCGCGGCGGCCACCACAGACTTGCCGGCCCCCGTATCGGTGCCGGTTACGAAGACGCCGCGCACCGGCGCCCTCCTAGGCGGCGTCGGCCAGGCCGTCGAAGACGCGCGGCGCCTCCGCCTGCATGGCCGCGGCCTCTGCGTCGAGCGCCCTCTGCGCGGCTGCCCGGCGTGCCTCGGCGGGGATCGCCTTCGCCACCACCTTCGCCGCCGCGCGAAGCTCCGACTTGGTGTGCGAGGCCATCACCGTGAGCCGCAGGCGGGCAGATCCCGCCGGCACGGTGGGAGGGCGGATCGCCTGGGCGAACACCCCGCGCTCGAGCGCCCGCTCGCTGGCCGCCACGGCAGCGTCGGCCTCGCCGAGGATCAGCGGCACGATCGGGGTCTCGCCGGCGCCGGCGGGGACACCCTGCTCGCCGAGCGCCTCGCGCAGCACCGCCGCGTTGCGCTGGAGCCGCTCGACTCGCCGCGGCTCCTCGCGCAGCAGCTCGAGCGCCGCCATCGCCGCGGCCACCTGGGGCGGTGCGAGCGCCGTCGAGTAGATCAGCGTGCGGGCGGTGTTCACCAGGTACTTCGCCATCTGCTTGTCGCAGCAGACGTAGGCGCCGTAGGAGCCGAGCGACTTGCCGAGCGTCCCCACGAGCACGTCGACCTCGTCCTCGAGCCCCGCGGCGGCAACGGAGCCGCGGCCGTCTGGCCCGAGCGTCCCGGTGCCGTGCGCGTCATCCACCATCACGCGCGCGTCGTGGCGGCCCGCCAGCTCGACTATGCCCTCCAGCGGCGCGATGTCGCCGTCCATCGAGAACACCCCGTCGGTGACGATCAGGCTGCCGCGCCCGCCTGCCTGCTCGAGCCCCCAGGCGAGGTGGTCGAGGTTGCGATGCTCGTATACGAAGCACTCCGCCCCGGCGAGCCGGCAGCCGTCGACGATGCTCGCGTGGTTGAGCGCGTCGGAGAACACGACCTCGCCCTTGCGCGCCAGGGCCTGAACGACGCCGGTGTTGGCGAGAAAGCCGGATCCGAACAGGAGCGAGGTCTCGTAGCCCTTGAACTCGGCGAGGCGCTCCTCGAGGCGGCGGTGGATGCGCATGTTGCCCGAGATCAGGCGCGAGGCGCCTGCGCCTGCGCCGTAGCGCATAGCGGCCTCCGCGGCCGCCTCTCGCACGCGTGGATGGTCGGCCAGCCCTAGGTAGTTGTTCGAGCACAGAAGCAGAACGGGCCGCCCGTCCAGCAGGACGCGCGGCCCTTGAGGACCCGAGATCATCCGCATCCGCCGGTACAGGCCGCGGTCGCGGATCTCGCTGAGTGCGCTCTCGATGTCGGTCACGGGGCTCCTTCCACGTGGTGGATCTCGAGCCCCCTGTTTGGCGCGCCGTCCGGGCGTGGCGGCACCTTCCCCTTCTTGACCCGGCGCAGCTGGATCTCCGGGTTCCAGAACGGCGCCTGGGCCTGCGTGTCGATCAGCTCGTCGATCGGCGTGTGCGGCGTCTCGCCGTCGAGCCAGCCGTCGCGGTTGTCGGGCCGCGGGTTCGCGCCGTTGTCGGGCTGGCGCGCCACGTTGAGGCCCAGCTCCTCGAACATCGCGCGGTCGTCCTCGGGCTCCGAGCCGAGGGTGGTGAGGAAGTTGCCCATCATCACTCCGTTGATGCCGGCCTTGACCGCGAGCGAGTGAAGCTCGCCGAGGTTCTCCACCCGACCGCCGCAAAGCCTGAACAGGGCGTTTGGGAGGATCAGCCGGAAGATCGCGATCCACTTGACCGCCTCCCACGGGTCCATGTAGTCGCGATCGCCGAACTTGGTGCCCGGCCGCGGGTTGAGCATGTTGATCGGCACGCTCGTCGGGTCGATCTTCGAGAGCTCGAAGGCCATCTCGACCCGCTGCTCGCGCGTCTCGCCGAGGTTCAGGATGCCGCCGACGCAGGTCTCGAGCCCTGCCTCCTCGACAGCCTCGATGGTGCGCAGGCGACCCTCGTAGCGGACGGTGCTGGAGACCTCCGGGTAGTAGCTCTCGGCGGTCTCCACGTTGTGGTGGACCCGCTGGATCCCCGCCTCCTTGAGCTGCTTGGCCCGCTTGACGGACATGTGCCCGATCGATGCGCAGCGCTTGAGGTTCGTCTGCTCGGCGACGAGCTTCGCGCCCTCGAGGATGTTCTCGAAGTCCCGCTTGGACAGCCCCTGGCCCTGGGTGACCATGCAGAAGCGGTGGGCGCCGGCGGCCTCGGCGGCGCGCGCGTGCTCCAGGATCTGATCGGGAGTCATCATCGCGTGCATCGGCGTGTCCGCCTCGGCGAAGCGCGACTGGGCGCAGAAGCCGCAGTCCTCGGCGCACCCGCCCGACTTGGCGTTGACCAGTGAGCACATGTCGGTCGAATCGCCGAAGTGCTCGACGCGCGCCTCCCAGGCGCGCTCGATGAGCGCCTCGATCTCGGCGTGGTCCTCGATCTCGCCCAGGCGCAGGGCTTCTTCTCGGCTGATCAGCGGGGGCAAGCTGGGAGCTCCTCGGGGGTGGGAGGTTTCCGCCAAGCTAGGCCCGCGGTCGGACGGATGAGGGGTCTGCGCGGGAGGCTTCGTGGAGTGGGCGGACGCTCCAGGGTGGCGGACGCACCGCCTCAGGTTGGCGGCCGGTCCCCGTCTAGTCGGCGACGTTCTCGGCGCGGACGCAGAACGCGCCCTCGCCGACGAAGCCCTGGGAGCCGATCCCGAACGCCCAGTTGAAGCGGGCGCGGTAGTTCTCCAGAGCGATCTCGTTGGCCAGCTCCACCAGCTGCGCCTCGTCGAAGTGCTCGCGCAGGCGCGCGAAGAGCTCCTCGGGCACCTCGATCGGCGTCCGGGTCATGCCCACGGCGAGGTCGAGCACCAGCTTCTCGACCTCCGTGAACTCGTTGCTCGTGGAGTGCTCTGGCAGAGCGCGCAACTGCGCCTCGCTGATCCCCGCCTCGCCGGAGAGCATCGAGGAGATGTCCATGCAGAACTCGCAGCCTGAGAGGGCGGCGGCCTTCGTCGAGGCGAGCCTCTTGAGCCCCGGCTGCACGCGGTCGGCCTTCTCCGTGGCGAGCTCGAGTGCGCCGTAGCCGGTGAGGATCGTGGGGTGGTGGGCGTACACGCGCGTGGGCTCCATCACGGTGCCGAGCGTCTTGCGGCTGTACTTGAAGCTCGCGCGTGCGATCAGCCCTCCGCGCTTGTCGGTCACTCCCTCGATGCGGGTCTGGCCGTCCGCCGGCGTGGCCGTCCCCGGGCGCTCTGCCTGCTGAGGCCGCTGAGGCCGCTCGGGTCGCTGAGGCCGAGCGAGCCACAGCACCAGCGCGCCACCGAGCACGGTCCACGCAAGCGCGGCGGTGTTGCCGGCGGCGTCGGCGGTTCCGTACGGCTCGAGGTTGAAGACGTGCCAGAGGAAGTGGGGGACCGAGAAGATCAGCCAGGCGATCGCGGAGGCGATCACCGTGCCCCGCCGCAGGCTGACCGCCGCGAACGAGAGCAGGAACCCCAGCGCCACGAACAGCGCGCCGACGTCGGTCACGAGGTGCTCGTCGAATGGGCCGAGCGGGTTGACCCAGCCGTTCGTGCCGGCCGGGAAGTCGTCGTAGAAGGAGCTTGGCGCCAGCAGCGCCCAGAACCCGATCAGCGCCTGCGGTATCCCCAGCGCGAACAGCAGGAAGCGAGTCGCGCCGCGGTTGCGCGTGATGTGGTCGCCATAGCTCATGCGGTCCTCCTTGGGCTGGCTGTGCAGCCCAGATCATCCCCTACCGGTCGGCCGCGTCAGCCGTCAGCGGTGCTGCCTCTCAACCGCGCTCACCTCGAGGAGCGCGCGCAGCTCGCTCCCCACGCGCTCCGGTTCGCGCAGCACCTCGGCGGCCGAGTAGCGACGGGTCTCGTAGCCGGCGAGCGCCAAGCGGCGGTCGCGCCGCCGGTCGTGCTCGAACGCTTGGCGGCGCGCATGGTGCGCGCGACCGTCCACCTCAACGATCAGGCGCAGATCCCGCCAGAGGAAATCGGGCCGATAGCCACCGCCCTCCGGCAGCGGCATCCACACGTTCACCTCGGGCTTCGGCAAGCCCGCCTCGATCACGATCGCGAGCGTCCGCTCCTCCGCCTCGCTGCGCGTGAGGGTGAGGTCGCGCAGGTTCGCGAGCGCGGCTCGGAGGGCAGGGGCACCGTGTCGCCGGCGGCTGCGCGACAGCAGTTCGTCGACTTCTCGGAGGTCGAACATCCGCAGCTCCTCGGCGCGCTCCAGCGCGCGTGCCAGCGTCCGCATGTCTGCCACCGTGGCCAGGTCGAGCAGCGTCCTCGGCAAGGCCGTGCAGGGGATCTCGGACAGCGTCGCGACGTCCGCCGCCGCGATTCCCTCGCCGCGGTGTGTGCGGATGCCCGTTCGAAGGCGGCCCGCCCTGGTGGGGATAGAGACTTCGACTGTCTCTCCGCGTGTGTCGAGCATGCCCCATAGGGCGGCCGCAGAGCGGTGGGACAGCAGCGCTCCCTCACCGCAGGCGAGAACCGCCGCCATCCAGCGCCCTTCCCGGCTGGGTGGGTGGACTGCGTAGACGCCCCTGTGCAGGCGGCGCAGCCGGCCCGCCGCTACTCGGTGGCGCACCGCGCGGGCGCTGAGTCCGAGGCGCTCGAGTTGGGCGAGGGTGATGACGCCGTGCTGGGAGCGCGCCGCGCGCCCGATCGCCTGTTCCGACCGCTGTTGGGCCTGTTCCGGCCGCAATGTGGCCGCAACATGCCCAACAGGCAGATGCGGAGTAAGAGGGCGGGGGGACACGCCCCAGAGGTTCGCGCCCGCCGGCGCACCGATCAGCGCAGCGGCGTTACGAGAGGCGCTAGCGGCCGGTCCAGTTCGGCGGGCGCTTCTCGCCGAAGGCGCGCACGCCCTCGCGGAAGTCCTCGGTGCGGAAGCAGGACTCGCGCAGCTCGATCAGCTCGCGCTCCACCTCCTCGGGCAGCGCCGCGGCGTGCCGGCGCAGCTCGCGCAGGATGCGCTTGTTGCCGCGCAGCGAGAGCGGCGCGTTGCTCGCGATCTCGGCGGCCATGAACACCGTTCGCTCCTCCAGCTCGCCGGGCTCCACGACGTGGTTGACCAGGCCCATCGCCAGCGCCCGGTCGGCTTCGACGTTGCGCCCGACGTAGAACAGCTCGGCGGTGTTCGCCGGGCCGCACACGTCGAGGAACTTCCGCAGCCCGGTGTGCGAGTAGACGAGGCCGAGCTTCGCCGGCGGCATGCCGAGCTTCACGCCGCGCTTGGCGATCCGTATGTCGCAGGTCAGCGCCAGCTCCAGGCCGCCGCCGATCGCGTGGCCGTTGATCTGCGCGATCACCGGGAAGGGGAAGCCCTCGAGCGCCTCGATCGCGGCGTGGAAGGGGTGGGCTACGAGCTTCTCCGCGTTCTCCTCGAACTCGCGGCCCTCGAGGTTCCCGAGGTCGTAGCCGGCGGAGAACACGGGCCCGGTGCCGGTCAGGATCAGGCAGCGGGCGTCGAGCTCGGCGACCGTCTCGGCGAGCGTGTCGAGGATCTCGTGGTCGAGCGCGCCGCGGCGGTCCTCGTTGGACACCCGCAGCCGCGCGACGCCGGGGGCGGGCTCGTCGAGGACGAGCTTGCCGGATGCCAGCTCGGAGCTACTCAAGGACGACCAACACCTCACCCTCGCTGACCGACTGGCCCTCGGCGCACTTGATCTCGGCGACCTTGCCGTCGTCCTCGGCCTCCACGGGCATCTCCATCTTCATCGACTCGATGATCACCACCGTGTCGCCCTCCTCGACCGTCTGGCCGACCTCGCACTCGACCTTCCAAACGGTTCCGGTGATGTGGGCCTCGACGTTGGGCAACGCATCCTCCTCTGGTGTGAGACAGCCGACCCTGCGCGGCGCCACGATACAGCGGCGCGCGGCTGCGTCGGACGGCCGACGCACGCGCATAGGATGGCCGGGTGATCCTCGCGCTCGACCAGGGGACGACCGGTTCGACGGCGCTCGTGTTCGACTCCGAGGGCCAAATCGCGGGCCGTGCCTACAGCGAGTTCGGCCAGCACTTCCCGCGCCCCGGCTGGGTCGAGCACGACGCGAGCGAGATATGGGAGGTGACCCGGAGAGTGGGCCGGGAGGCCCTCGACGCGGCCGGAATAGACGGCCGCGCGCTCGCCGGGATCGGGATCTCCAACCAGCGCGAGACGGTCGTCGCCTGGGACCGCTCGACGGGTGAGCCGCTGCACCGAGCGCTCGTCTGGCAGGACCGCCGCACCGCCGCCCGCTGTGACGAGCTGCGCGAGGCCGGCCACGAGGCGCTCGTGCGCGAGCGGACCGGGCTCGTGCTCGACCCCTACTTCTCCGGCACCAAGATCGAGTGGATGATCCGCGAGGGCGGCGTGGACCCCGCACGAGCCGTGTTCGGGACGGTCGACTCCTGGCTCGTGCACAAGCTCACCGGCCGTCACGCCACCGACTACTCGAACGCCTCCCGCACGCTGCTGTTCGACATCGAGCGCCTGCGCTGGGACCCCGAGCTGTGCGACCTCCTCGGCGTATCGCCGGACGCGCTGCCGGATCCCTGCCCGAGCGCGCACGTCTACGGTGAGACCTCCGAGTTCGGCGGCTCGGTGCCCGTTGCGGGCATCGCCGGCGATCAGCAGGCGGCGCTCTACGGGCAGGCCTGCCACTCGCCGGGGCTCGGCAAGAACACCTACGGCACCGGCAGCTTCGTGCTCGAGAACGCGGGCGAGCGGCGCCCGGCCTCCGAGGACGGCCTGCTGACGACGGTTGCCTGGGGCGTCAACGGCCGCGTCGACTACGCGCTCGAGGCGGCGATCTTCGTAACCGGCGCCGCGGTCCAGTGGCTGCGCGACGGTCTCGGGATCATCCGGGCCGCGTCCGAGACGGAGGAGCTGGCGCGCTCGCTCGACTCGAACGACGGGGTCTATCTCGTGCCGGCCTTCACAGGCCTCGGCTCGCCGCACTGGGATCCGTACGCGCGCGGCACGATCGTCGGGCTGACCCGCGGCACCGGGCGCGCGCACCTCGCCCGGGCGACTCTCGAGGCGATCGCCTACCAGACAGTAGACGCGGTGCGGGCGATGGAGGAGGCGTCAGGAATCGCCTTCAGCGAGCTGAAGGCCGACGGCGGTGCGGTGCACAACTCATGGCTGATGCGCTTCCAGGCGGATGTGCTGGGAGTGCCCGTGGTGGTTCCCCAGGTGTCGGAGACGACCGCGCTCGGAGCCGCCTTCCTGGCGGGGGTGGCGGTGGATCTCTGGAGCGAGCAGGACGTGCGGGGGATGTGGCGGGCGGCCGCCCGCTACGAGCCGCGGATGGCGGAGGCGCAGCGCGAGGAGCTGCTGGCCGACTGGCACAGGGCGCTCGAGCGCTCGCGCGGGTGGGCAAGTGCCTGACCTGCCGCCGGGCCTGCGCGAGACCAACGCCGAGCTCGCGCGTGACCAACCGGCGTCCAGGGGGTAGGTGAGGCGTGGCCGACGTTCAACTCAAGCCCCAGGTCTACAAGGACCAGCGCCCCGCGGAGCACTTCGACCGCTTCCACCGGCGCGTGCGCGAGCACCGGCCCAACTGGGACTACGAGCTCGTGCGCACGGTGCTCACGCCCTATCTGCTCGGCTTCTTCCGCACCCGCGCGTTCGACACCCACAACGTCCCGCCGGACGGGCCCTGCATCCTCGCGCCGAACCACTTCTCGTTCCTCGACCACTTCTTCCTGGCGGTCTACCTGCGCCGCAAGGTGCATTTCATGGCCAAGTCGCAGCTCTTCAAGATGCCGCTCTGGCCGTTCTTCAACTACGGCGGCGTGTTCCCCGTGCGGCGCGGGCACGCTGACCAGGAGGCGTTCGACACCGCCCACGCGATCCTCGCGCGCGGTGACGTCGTGGTCATGTACCTGGAGGGCGGGCGCTCGCGCACCGGCGAGCTCGGCACGCCCCGCCCGGGAGTCGGCCGCCTGACGCTCGAGACCGGGGTGCCGGTCGTCCCGGTCGCGATCGTCGGGTCGGAGAAGACGCGCAACTGGCGGCGCGGGCAGTTCCCGAAGGTGAGCGTCCGCTTCGGCGAGCCGGTTCGCTTCGATCAGATCGAGGGCCCCACCAAGGACCAGTCGCAGTACGCCTCCGAGCAGGTCTTCGAGCGCATTCGCACCCTCTGGCGCGATCTGCGCGCCGGCGGCCGCTGAGAAGCAGCCCGTCGCCCAGGCCCAAGGACCCCCGGAGCAGCCGCGGCCGCTGAGCTACTCGTAGACGGTCTGGAGGCGGCGCCAAGCGGCCATGTCGTGCCCCGGCACGATCAGCGCGTCTGGCGTGTTCTCGCGGTAGCGCTGGATCTCCTTGAGCGAGCGGCGGAAGCGGTGCTCGTCGGCGGTCCGGAAGGGCAGGGCGCTCTCCTCGATGGTCCGCATGCTGTAGGCGGCGTCGCTTGCCAGCAGCACCTCGCGATCCTTCAGGCGCAGCACGACGGAGCAGTGGCCGTGCGTGTGGCCGGGCGTGAACACCATCCGCACGCTGCCGTCCCCGAACACGTCGAGCGAGCGGCCGAAGGTGGCGAAGGAGTCGGCGGCGTCGCTCTCGAAGTCGAGCGTGCGGTAGTCGAAGGCGTGGTCGAACTGCCGGCGGATGTAGCCCTCTGTGGGACGCCCGTCCGCGGCCGATTCCCACTCGGCGGAGCTGAGCAGGAAGGTGGCCCCGGGGAACTGCGCGATGCCGCTCGCGCGGTCGGTGTGGAGGTGGGTGATGAGGACGGTCCCGACCGAGCCCGGATCGAAGCCGAGGCTGCGCAGCTGGGCCGGCAGGGCCTGCTCCTGCTCCATCCGGATGTCCTTGAACACGAGCCCGCCGAGGCGGCCCATGCCTTGCTGGGCGTCGACGGCGACGGCTGCGTGGAAGCCCGTGTCCACGAGCACCAGCCCGGCGCCGGGGTGCTCGATGAGGAACGCCTGCACGGGCAGCTCGAGCCATTCCTCCGGGGGCACACCCACTCCCACGGCGCGCAGCGCGGCCAGGCGCCCGTCGGTCTTGTGGATGTAGCCCGGCGGGGCGATCATCCGCGCGCAGAGCAGGGGATGGAGGCGCACCGTGGCGCCCTCTACGCCTCCGGGCAGCGGCAGTTGTGCGGGGCGCGGCTCTGCTGCGGTGGCCATTGCGTGACCCTAGACCGTTTTCGACAGGCCGCGTGCCGAGTATGTCGATGGGCTGCGTGCCGAGTGCCCCGCGGCCACCCGCAGGTAGGCTGCGGCGCGAGATGGCGTCCAAGGTCTTCGCCCCCGACCTCCTGGCCGGCCAGGTCGCGCTCGTCAGCGGGGGCGGCTCGGGCTTCGGCCGGGCAACGGCGATCGAGCTGACGAGCCTGGGCGCCCAGGTGGTGGTCTGTGGCCGTCGCACGGAGCCGCTCGAGGAGACCGTCGCGCTGTGCGCCGAGGGCAGCTGCGCGGCCGAGGCCTGCGACATCCGCGAGGAGGACCAGGTCGAGGTGCTGGTGGACGCGGTGCTGGAGCGCCACGGCAAGATCGACCTGCTCGTCAACAACGCCGGCGGCCAGTACCTCACCCCGGCCGAGGACATCACCCCGAAGGGCTTCCGCACGGTCATCCGCCTCAACGTCGAGGGAACCTGGCTGATGACCCACGCCGTGGTCACCAAGGCGATGATCCCCAGCGGCGCCGGAGGCAAGGTCGTGAACGTCACGCTCTCGCCGCACAATGGCCTGCCGGGTATGGCGCACTCCTCCGCCGCCCGTGCCGCGGTGGAGAACCTCACGCGCGTGCTCTCGATCGAGTGGTCGCGCTTCGGCATCAAGCTGACCGCCCTCGCCGCCGGCCAGTTCGGCACCGAGACCCTGCGCACCAAGTACCCGAAGGCGGTGGTGGAGCACCTCGAGCAGACGATCCCGCTCGGCCGACTCGGGACCGAGGACGAGTTCGCCTGGGCGATCGCCTACCTAGCCTCGCCGGCGGGCGACTTCTACTCCGGCTCGGTGATCACGATGGACGGCGCCCGCGACAACTGGTTCGGCCGCTGGCCTCCCACGTCGATCTCGGACGAAGGCGGCAAGCCGCTGGCCGAGGAGCGCAAGCCCAAGCCCTGATTCGAGGCGGGGGAGTGATCCAGCCCGGGCCTTGGCCCGTAGCCCTTTGACGAGCCGCTCCCTTCGACCGAAGGCGCGCGGCCGATCATCAATCGTCAAGGGAGGTAGTTCCCATGTCCGATCTGATTACGCTCGACCTGGTCGATGTCGACGGTGCGCTTCGGGAGGCGGAGGGCGCGGTCGAGGGGGACACCCGCGCCGATCTGTTTCGCAAGGCGGCGCTCGGTGGCGGGGCGCTGCTCGGCGGCAGCGTCCTCCTCAGCGGCTTCCCGGCGCTGCTCGAGGCCAAGCCGTCCAAGAAGCAGGACGTGAAGATCCTCAACTACGCGCTCACGCTCGAGTACCTCGAGAACGAGTTCTACAAGGAGGCGCTCGCCAAGGCCGGCCTGACGGGTGACGCCCTGCGCGCCGCGCAGGTGATCCAGAAGCACGAGGAGGCCCACGTCAAGTTCCTGCGCTCGGCGCTGGGGAAGGCCGCGGTCAAGAAGCCGAAGTTCGCCTTCGACACGGCGACCGCCAACCAGGCCAACTTCCTCGCCACGGCTGTCGTGCTCGAGGACACCGGTGTCAGCGCCTATGCGGGCCAGGGCCCGAGGCTCAAGCAGCCGGCGGTGGTCAAGGCCGCGCTGTCGATCCACTCCGTCGAGGCTCGGCACGCCGCGTTCGTGCGTGAGCTGGCCGGCAAGAGCTTCGCTCCCAAC
This sequence comes from uncultured Solirubrobacterales bacterium, assembly GCA_963715445.1. Classification (GTDB taxonomy): domain Bacteria; phylum Actinomycetota; class Thermoleophilia; order Solirubrobacterales; family Thermoleophilaceae; genus JAAYBF01. Next base: position 666,780 of record OY970240.1, on the reverse strand, counting down.
GCCTTCGACAAGGCGGCCGGGATGGGTGCCGTGCTGAAGAAGGCGAAGCCCTTCATCGCCTAACCGGCAGCACTCGGAGGGGCGCCGCTCGGGCGCCCCTCCGGTGGGGCGTCAGCTGGGTCAGTTGGTCATGCCGGTGAACTGTCCACCGGTCACGTTCAGCACCTGGCCGTGCACGTAGTTGGACCACGGCGAGCAGAGGAAGAAGATGCCGCCGGCGGCCTCCTCGGGGGTGCCCGGGCGGCCGAGCGGGATCAGCATCTTGGCCATCTGGCGCAGCTGCTCCGGGATGCCCAGCTGGACCTCCGTGCCATCCACGTCGACCGACTCGGAGTTCTCCTTGGCGGCCGTCAGGCGCGTCTCGATGAAGCCGAACGCGACCGCGTTCACGTTGATCTTGAACTGGCCCCACTCCTTGGCGAGCGTCTTGGTCAGGCCCACCACGCCGGACTTCCCGGAGGCGTAGTTGACCTGGCCGGCGTTGCCCATCGTGCCCGAGACCGAGGAGACGTTGACGACCTTGCGGAAGACCTCGATGCCCTCGTCGCGCTCCTTCTTGGCGGGCTCGCGCATGTGCGGGGCGGCCGCGCGCAGAACCTTGAACGGCACGACGTTGTGGATGTCGAGCATCGCCTGGAACTGCTCGTCGGACATCTTGTGGATCGGGCCGTCCCAGGTGTAGCCAGCGTTGTTGACCACGATGTCGAGGCCGCCGAAGGCGTCGACCGCGGTCTGCACGAGCTTGTCCGGCACGCCGTCCTTGGTCAGGTCGCCGGCGAACGAGACGGTCTCGCCCTGGATCTCCCCGGAGGCCTGCTCGGCGATGTCGCCGTCGAGGTCGTTGATGAGCACTCGCGCGCCCTGTGCGGCCAGCAGCTCCGCGGTGGCGCGACCGATGCCGCGCGCCGAGCCGGTGACGATCGCCGATTTACCGTCCAGAAGTCCCACGTGCCGCTCCTCTTCGTCGAAGTCTTCGTCGTCTCTCCAAAAGACAGGCGGATTCTTACGGTCCCGCCACCACCGTGCGGCCACCTCCTGGCCAGCCGGCCAAGTAGCCTCCGAAGCAGGGAGAGCGACGACGGAGGAGCTACGTGAGCGAGAACGGTCGGGTGGCGCTCGTGACGGGCGCGAACAGGGGTCTCGGACGCGAGGCTGCGCGCCAGTTGGCGGATCGTGGCTACACGGTGATCGTGACCGCGCGCAGCGCCGAGAAGGCGCAGGCGGCCGCGGCGGGGATCGAGGGCGACACGCGTCCGCTCGAGCTGGACGTCAGCGATCCGGCGAGCATCGAGCGCGCGGTGTCAGCGGTGACGGCCGACCCGGGACGCCTCGACGTGCTCGTCAACAACGCCGGGATCGGGCCCGACTTCGGGGTCTCGGGCCTCGAGCCCGAGTTCGACAAGATCGCGCAGAGCCTCGAGACGAACTTCTATGGCGCCTACCGCCTGGCCGTCGGGCTGCTGCCGCTGCTGCGCGCGAGCGAGCACCCGCGGATCGTCAACGTGTCCTCGGGGATGGGCGGCGTCACGGAGATGGGCGGCTGGTCGCCCGGCTATCGCGTATCGAAGGCCGCGCTCAACGCGGTGACGCGCATCCTGTCCACCGAGCTGGCGGACGCCGGCGTGCTCGTCAACTCCGCCTGCCCCGGCTTCGTCGACACGGACATGGGCGGCCCGATGGGAGCCAAGAAGCCCGTCGAGGACGGCGCGGCCGGGATCGTCTGGCTCGCCACGCTGCCCGATGACGGCCCGAGCGGCGGCTTCTTCCGCGACGGCAAGCAGATCGCGTTCTAGCAGGACGCGGGCATCCAGGCGGCGCGCATGTCCACGCGCTCGCCGCGGAAGGGGACGCCCTCCGCCTCGAGCAGCCGGCGCTGCCGCTCGCCCTTGGCGAGCGAGCCGTCGGCCCGTACCACCCTCTGCCACGGCACGGTCGGGTCCTCGCAGGAGAACAGCACCGCGCCCGCGAAGCGCGGCGCGCCCGGCGAGATGTCCCCGTACGTCGTTACGCAGCCGGCCGGGATCGAGCGAGCCCGCTCGAGGACCGCGTGCTCCCGCTCCGACTTGCTCAGAGCCCGTACTTCTCGAGCAGGTTGAGCCACAGCTCGCTGCGCGTTGGGAACGAGGGGATCGCGTGCCAGAGGCGGTCCAGGGGAACCTCGCCGACGATGGCGATCGTCGCCGCGTGGATCGTCTCGGCCACCTCGACGCCGGTGAAGGTCGCACCGACGATCACCCGCCGGTCCTCGTCGACCACGATCCGGCAGGTCCCGGGCGCGCCCTTGCCTACGAAGCTGCCGCCGGCGTTGCCTTCGGTGTCCACGTCGACCACGCGCACACGCAGGCCGGCCTGCTCGGCCGACGCGAGGGTGTGGCCCACCGCCGCTACCTGCGGCTCGCTGAAGATCACCCGCGGGGAGATCGCGCCGTCCTCGGTGACGACGGCGTCCTTGCCGAGGATCACGTCGGCCGCGGCGCGCGCCTGGTACTTGCCCATGTGGGTCAGGAGCGCTCTGCCGTTGACGTCGCCGATGGCGTAGAGCCACTCGCCGTCGACTCCGCTCGCCCGCATGCGGTCGTCCACCTCGATCGACTTCCCCGGCTCGAGCTCCACGCTCTCGAGCCCGATGTCCTCGGTGTTCGGCTGCCGCCCGGCGGCCACGAGCAGCTCGTCGACGACGATCTCCGGCGCGCCCTCCAGCTCCAGCACGACCTCGCCGTCGCGGGAGCGAACGGCTGCGACCGCGGCGTCCAGGCGGATGTCCACGCCGAGCGCTCGCAGCGAGTCGGCCACCTGGTCGCCGGCGAACGGCTCCTCGCGCTCCAGCAGCCGGTCGCTGCGCTCGAGGACCGTCACCTGCGATCCGAGCGTGCGCCAGGCCTGCGCCAGCTCGACCCCCGCCACACCTCCGCCGAGGATCGCCAGTCGAGCGGGCGGCTCCTTCGCTGTGGTGCCCTTGCGGTTGGTCCACGGCTCCACCTCCCGCAGGCCGTCGATCGGCGGCAGCGCGGCGGTGCTCCCGGTGGCGATCACCACCGCGCGTTCGGCGGTCAGCAGCTCGTCGCCGACCCGCACCCGCCGCTCTCCCTCGAGCCTCCCCCGGCCGCGCAGCAGCACGATGCCCTTGTCCTCGAGCCATGGGACCTGCTCGCTGTCGTCCAGGTCGTGGATCACCTCGTCGCGCCGCGCCAGCACCGCGCCTACGTCGACGTCGCCCGTGACGGCCTCGGCGGCACCGGGAACGCGCCGCGCCTCGGCGAGCACCTCGCCCGGCCGCAGCATCGCCTTCGATGGCATGCAGGCGTAGAAGGAGCACTCGCCCCCGATCAGGTGCGGCTCGACGATCGCCACCGAGAGGCCGCCGTCCGCGAGGCGGCCGGCCGCAACCTCGCCAGCCGGGCCGGCTCCGAGGACGATCGCGTCGAAGCTGCGCCCGCTCATGCTCGGAGAGTGTGCCATCGTCCGCACTGGCGCACCAACCGGTGGCTCTCGGGCACTCCTGGGGCCTGTAGCCGAGTGGGAAGTAGAAAGTCCTACTGTCTACTTTGGTACGGTGCGTCAACGACGCGCACCAGCGAGCAGAGAGGGAGAAGCAGATGGCCACCGCCGAGACCGTCCTCAAGCCCGACTTCCAGAGCAACCGGAAGCACTTCATCTTCAACGAGGACCACGACCGCCTGCGCGAGTCGATCGGCTCCTTCGTCGAGAAGGAGCTGGCCCCCCACGCGGACGAGTGGGAGGAGACCACCTTCCCCGACTCGGTGATGCGGCGCATGGGCGAGCTCGGCTTCCTCGGCCTCTCGATGCCCGAGGAGTACGGCGGACAGGGGGGCGACTACTTCTGCAACCTCGTGCTCGCGGAGGAGCTGGCCAAGTCCCACTCGGGCGGGCTGGCGATGGGCGTCGCCGTCCAGACCGACATGGCGATGCCGCCGATCCACCTGTTCGGCACCGAGGAGCAGAAGCAGGAGTGGCTCGTGCCGGCGATCAAGGGCGAGAAGATCCTCTGCCTGGGCATCACCGAGCCGGACGCCGGCTCCGACGTCTCCGGGATCAAGACGCGCGCCGTGCGCGACGGGGACGAGTACGTGATCAACGGCTCCAAGACCTACATCACCAACGGCCACCGCGCCGACGTGATCGTGCTCGTCACGAAGACCGATCCCGACAAGGGCTACGACGGCTTCACGCTCTTCCTCGTGCCGATGGACGCGCCCGGGGTGATCCGCGAGAAGAAGCTGGAGAAGCTCGGCATGCACGCCTCCGACACGGCCCTGCTGGCCTTCCAGGACGTGCGCGTCCCCGCCAGCGCGATGCTCGGCGAGGAGGGCAAGGGCTTCTTCCACATCATGTGGGAGCTCCAGGGCGAGCGCCTGATCGGCGCCGCCGGCTGCGTAGCGGGCGCCCAGCGCTGCTTCGACAAGACGCTCCAGTACGCGCTCGAGCGCGAGGCGTTCGGCCGCCCGATCGGCAAGTTCCAGGCGATCCGGCACAAGTTCGCCGACATGGCGACGAAGATCGAGGCCGGTCGCCAGATGACCTACATGACCGCCTGGCGCTTCAACAACGGCGAGTACCCGGTGCGCGAGATATCGATGGCGAAGCTGTTCACCGCCCAGATGGCCTGCGAGGTGACGGACGAGTGCCTGCAGATCCACGGCGGCGCCGGCTACATGAAGGAGTACGGGATCGAGCGAGCGTGGCGCGACATGCGCCTCAACCGCATCGGCGCCGGCAGCGACGAGATCATGCTCGACGTCATCGGCCGCTCCTACGGCCTCTAAGGGCCCTGTGACCGCGACGTTCACGAAGGGCGTGCCGGCCGCGGCGCCGGCGCGGCCGATCCCCCCGTTCACGGAGGAGCACGCCGACCTGCGCGCCTCGATCCGCCGCTTCGTGGAGAAGGAGCTCGCCCCGCACGCGGACGAGTGGGAGGACGCGCGCTGGTTCCCCGACGAGGTGTTCGCGAAGCTCGCGAGCAACGGCTTCCTCGGCCTCAAGTACCCGCAGGAGCACGGCGGCGAGGGTGGCGACCACCTCCACGACGCGGTCTTCGTCGAGGAGCTCTCGCACTGCGGCTCGGGCGGGCTCGCGGCGGGTGTCGGCGCGCACGTGGGTATCGCGACGCCGCCGATCTTCAAGTTCGGCACCGAGGAGCAGAAGGAGCGCTTCCTCGTCCCGGCGATCAAGGGCGAGAAGATCGCCGCGCTCGGGATCACCGAGCCGGGCGCCGGCTCGGACGTGGCCGGAATCCGCACTCGCGCGCGCAAGGTCGAGGGCGGCTGGGTGGTCAACGGCTCGAAGACCTTCATCACCAACGGCGTGCGGGCGGACGTGGTGGTGACGGCCGTGAAGACCACCGACGAGGGCGGCCACGGCGGCCTCTCGTTCCTCCTGATCGAGAAGGGGATGGAGGGCTTCACCGTCTCGAAGAAGCTCGAGAAGATGGGCTGGCACGCCTCCGACACGGCCGAGCTGTCCTTCCAGGACGTCTTCGTGCCCGACGAGAACCTGCTCGGGCAGGAGAACCGCGGCTTCTACCTGATCGTGGCCAACTTCCAGTGGGAGCGCCTGCTGATGGCCCTCGGCGCCGTCGCCGCGATGCAGAGCCTGCTCGACTCCTCGATCTCCTACGCGCTCGAGCGCGAGGCGTTCGGCCGCCCGATTGGCAAGTTCCAGGCGATCCGCCACAAGGTCGCGGGCATGGCCACCAAGCTCGAGACCTCCCGTGCGCTCACCTACCACGCGCTGCGGCTCTTCCACGAGGGCCACGACGCCACCCGCGAGGTGACGATGGCGAAGCTGCTGTCGCAGCGCGCGGCCTGCGAGGTGGCCGACGATGCGATCCAGATCCACGGCGGAGCGGGCTACATGAAGGAGTACGGGATCGAGCGCGCCGCGCGCGACCTGCGCCTCGGCCCGATCGGCGGCGGAACCGACGAGGTGATGAAGGAGATCCTCGGTCGACAGATGGGTCTCTAGGGCTTGCTCGGCAGATGGGGCTTAGGATCGGAGCAGCGCAGCGCCGAGTGGAGACCGAATGAGGGAGACGGTGTGACGTTCGAGAAGGTCCGCTACGAGGTCGAGGCCAAGGTCGCCACGATCACGCTCGACGATCCCGAGACTCGCAACGCGCTCGGGGACGACACCCTGGCCGAGCTGATCGCGGCCTTCGAGCAGGCCCGCGACGACGCCGAGGTGCGCTGCGTGGTGCTCACCTCCTCGCACGAGAAGATCTTCTCCGCCGGCGGCAACCTGGCCGGCTTCGCCGCCGACGTGCCGCTGGTCCACAAGCACCACGCCACCGACCTCTTCCCGCGGCTCTTCCGGCTGATCGGCCAGCTCGGCAAGCCCTCGATCTGTGCCGCCAACGGCCACGTGCTCGCCGGCGCGTTCGGGATCGCCCTCGCGTGCGACCTGATCGTGGCCAAGGAGGGCGTGACCTTCGGGACGCCGGAGATCGACGTCGGCGTGTTCCCCTTCATGATCATGGCCCTGATCTACCGCAACGTCCCGCGCAAGAAGACGAACCAGATGCTGCTGCTCGGCGAGCGGATCAGCGCCGAGGAGGCGCGCGAGGCGGGCTTCGTCAACAAGGTCGTCCCGGCGGCGGAGTTCGACGCTGCCGTCGCTGATTGGGCCGGGCGGCTGGCCTCGAAGTCCCCGGTGATGATGCGGCTCGGCAAGGACGCGATGTACCGCCAGCAGGACATGGCGTTCGAGGATGCACTCGAGTTCCTGCACCACAACCTCACGCTCTCCTTCTCGACGGATGACATCCAGGAGGGCGTCAAGGCCTTCTTCGAGAAGCGCGAGCCTCAGTGGAGCGGGCGATGACCGCCTCGCTGGTGGCGCTGCGCTGCCGCACGTCGGACCGGACTGCGGCGGCGGTGCGCGGCGTGGACGAGCTGGCACCGCTGCTCGGCGAGCGGCTCGGCCGCGATGCGCGCGCGATCGGAACTCCCGGCGAGCCCCGCGACGCGAGCTGGGAGGACGATCTGCGTGACTCGCGCGGCTGTCTGCTCGAGGCCGGCGGCCAGGTCGACGATGCGCTCGAGGCGGGCAGGGTGCCGGTGCTGCTGGCCGGCGAGTGCTCGATCGCGCTGACGACGCTGCCGACGGTCCTGCGCCAGCGGCCCGACGCGGTGATCCTCTGGCTCGGCGCCCGCGGCAGCTTCGACACGCCGGCCACGGCGCGGCCCGGCGGAAGCCTCGCGCGCATGGCGCTCGCCGGCGCATGCGAGAGCTGGGACGCGAAGCTGACGCCGGACACGGTGCCCACCGACCGGGTCGTGCTGGCCGGTGTGCGCGACCTCGGCGACGAGGAGCGTGCCGCGCTCGAGCGCAGCGACGTGACGGTGATCGGCGCCAGCCCGATCGAGACCCTGGTCGCCGTCAAGAACGCGCTCTACGGCGCCCCCGTCTACGTGCACCTCGAGCTCGACGTGCTCGACCCGGAGGCCTTCCCCGCGCGCGAGCCGGCTCCCGACGGGCTGTCGCCGGACAAGCTGCTCGACCTGCTCGAGGCGGTCATCGCGGACTGCGAGCTGATCGGCATCGAGGTGACGGGCTTCGAGGCGCCCGCCGACGAGGAGGAGCGCCAGGCCGCCGCGGAGACCGTGATGCGGGTGCTCGAGCCCCTCCTCGAGACGATTCCGGAGGGCGCCAATGTCCACGGCTGAGGCTTCTGCGCAGTCCGTCCTGCGCCCGCTGGTGGAGGAGCTGCACGCGCGCCGCGAGCGCGCCCGGCTCGGCGGCGGCGAGGAGAAGATCGAGCGCCAGCACGCCGCCGAGAAGCTCACCGCGCGCGAGCGCCTCGAGCTGCTGATCGACGCGGGCACCTTCACCGAGCTCGGCATCCACGCGCGCCCGCACTTCTCCCAGAAGGCGATGGTGGGCAAGGACGCCCCGGCCGACGGCGTCGTGACCGGCTACGGCAAGGTCGACGGCAGGCTCGTGGCGGTATGCGCCTACGACTTCACGGTCATGGCCGGCTCGATGGGCATGACAGGCGAGGTCAAGGTCACGCGCCTGCGCGAGCTGGCCCTGCAGAAGCGGATCCCCTTCATCTGGCTGCTCGACTCGGCGGGCGCCCGGATCCAGGAGGCGGCCGGCTCGCTGTTCGCGGGCTCCGGCTTCCTCTTCCGCGAGGAGGTGGTGATGAGCGGGGTGATCCCGCAGATCGCCGCCCTGATGGGCCCCTGCGCCGCGGGCACCGCCTACATCCCCGGCCTCGCCGACTTCGTCCCGATGGTCAAGGGCCGCGGCTCCATGGCGCTGGCCGGCCCGCACCTCGTGAAGGCCGTGACCGGCGAGGACGTCACCCAGGAGGACCTCGGCGGCTCGAAGGTCCACACCAAGATCTCGGGCGTCGGCGACCTCGAGGTGAAGTCCGACGAGGAGTGCATCCAGGCGATCAGGGACTACCTCTCGTACTTCCCCCAGAACTGCGAGCAGCCGCCGCCGATCCGCGAGACCGAGGATCCCCACGACCGCATGGACGAGGAGCTGCTCGACGTCCTCCCGGACTCGAACCGCCAGCCCTACGACATGTACGACGTGATCCGGCGGATCGTCGACGACGGCGTCTACTTCGACATGAAGCCCCGCTGGGCGCGCACGATCATCACCTGCTTCGCGCGGATGGGCGGTCGGCCGGTGGGCATCGTCGCCAACCAGCCCAAGCACCTCGGCGGGATCCTCGAGATCGACTCCGCCGACAAGGCCGCGCGGTTCGTCAACCTCTGCGACTCGTACGGCATCCCGCTGCTCTTCCTCCAGGACGTGCCCGGCTTCATGGTCGGGACCAAGGTGGAGCACGCCGGGATCATCCGCCACGGGGCGAAGATGCTCTACGCGGTCTCGAACGCGACGGTGCCGAAGATCACGGTGATCGTGCGCAAGGCCTATGGGGCCGGCTACTACGTGATGTGCGGCAAGGCCTACGAGCCGGACCTGATCGTCGCCTGGCCTACCGCCGAGATATCGGTGATGGGCGCTGAGGGCGCCGTCAACATCATCGGCCGCTCGGTGATCGAGGCGGCCGATGATCCCGAGGCCACGCGCAAGCAGATGGAGGACGCGATCCGCGCCACGATCGACCCCTACATCGCTGCGGGCAACGCGATGATCGACGACATCATCGACCCGCGCGAGACGCGCCCGACGGTCATCCGCGCGCTCGAGATGGCGGAGACCAAGCGCGTCGAGCGGCCCTGGAAGAAGCAAGGGGTCATGCCCGTATGAGAGCTGTGCGGGTCACGGAGCTGACGGGGCCGGATGCGGTGAGCGTGGAGGAGGTCGAGGAGCCGCGCGCCGAGGGCGGCAACCTGCTGATCGACGTGCGCGCCGCCGGCGTTTCGTTTCCGGACCTGCTGCTGACCCGCGGGGAGTACCAGCTCAAGCCGGACCCGCCGTTCACGCTCGGCAGCGAGATGGCGGGCGTCGTGCGCGAGGCGCCGGAGGGCTCGGGCTTCGATCCGGGCGATCGCGTTGCCGCCTTCTCGATCGGCGGCGCGTTCGCCGACGTGGCCGCTGCGGTGCCCTTCCTCACCTTCCGACTTCCCGACGAGCTCGACTTCGCCCAGGGCGCCGGCTACGTGCTCAACTACCACACCGCCCACCTGGGGCTGGTGCGCCGCGCGGCCCTGAAGCAGGGGGAGACGCTGCTGGTGCACGGCGCCGGCGGCGGCACCGGGACCGCGGCCATCCAGATCGGCAAGGGCGTCGGCGCGCGCGTGGTGGCCGTCGTCTCGACCGACGAGAAGGAGCGGATCGCGCGTGAGGCCGGGGCGGACGAGGTGGTTCGCTCGGACGGCGACTGGCGCGCGGATGCCGGCCCCGCCGATGTGATCTTCGACCCGGTCGGCGGGTCGCGCTTCGACGAGAGCGTGCGCGCCCTCGCGCCGGAGGGCCGCCTCGTGGTGATCGGCTTCACCGAGGGCTCGATCCCCACCGTCGCCGTCAACCGCCTGCTGTTCCGCAACGTCAGCATCGTCGGTGCCGGCTGGGGGCACTACGCCTTCGAGCGCCCCGACTACCTGCGCGAGGTCGGCGCCGACTTGGACCGGATGGTCGCCGAGGGTCATGTGAGGCCCGTCGTCGGCCGCCGCTATCCGCTGGCGCAGGTCAGCGAAGCCCTGCGCGACCTCGACGGCCGTCGCGCCGTCGGCAAGCTCGTGCTCGACATGGAGGAGGCCGCATGAGCTTCGAGGATCCGGTTGTCATCACCTGCTCGATCTCCGGCGCGGTCGCCAACCGCGACCAGTGCCCGGCGATCCCCTACACGCCGGCGGAGTACGCCGCCGAGGCGCGCCGGATCGTGGACGAGGGCGGCGCGATGATCCACATTCACGCGCGCACGCCCGACGGCGTGCCCAGCTACGAGATCGAGGACTTCCGCGCGATCACCGAGGCGATCCGCGCCGAGGTGGACGACGTGATCATCAACTACTCGACCGGCGCGATCGGCGTGCCGATCGACAAGCGGATCGCCTACCTGCGCGAGCTGCGGCCCGACGTGGCCGCGCTCAACATGAGCTCGATGAACTACGCGAAGTACTCGCGCTCGCGCGGGGACTTCGTCTTCAAGGCGGTGTTCGAGAACTCGTTCGACACGATCATCGAGTTCCTGACCGCGATGAACGAGCTGGGGATCCGCCCCGAGCACGAGTGCTTCGACACCGGGCACATCGCCAACCTCGATCCGCTGATCGACATGGGTCTGCTCTCGGAGCCGATGCAGATCTCCTGCGTGATGGGCGTCACGGGCGGCGTGCGCCCGAACCCACGCAACCTCGCGCACATGGCCGAGCAGGTGCCGGGCGGGCCCGACGGTCCGAACAACTGGGGCGTGATCGGGGTCAGCCGCGCCCAGTGGCGGCTCGTGGCCGCCGCGCTCACGCTCGGGGGCAACGTCCGGGTCGGCCTCGAGGACAACTTCTACCTCCCGAACGGGGAGATGGCGCGCTCCAACGGCGACCTGATCGCGAAGGCGCGTCAGATGGCCGAGGACGTCGGCCGCCGGGCGGCCACGGTCGCCGAGGCGCGCGAGATGCTCGGCGTCCCGCGTGGCGGTGAGGTGACCCGCCGCGACGTGCTGCGGCACCCGATCGACTCGACGACGTGAGCGCGGGCGGTCCCGCGCCCGACGCCCGCCGAAACGGCGCTCCGGATGCTGCGCCGCAGGCGCTGTCCGACGTTCGCGTCCTGGATCTCTCGCGGCTGCTGCCGGGCGGGTTCTGCTCCCTGCTGCTGGCCGATCTCGGGGCCGACGTGCTCAAGGTCGAGGACACCGGCATGGGCGACTACATCCGCTGGGCGCCGCCCTACTACGAGGGTGCCGAGGACTCGGCGAAGTCCGCGCTCTACCTCTCGCTGAACCGCAACAAGCGCTCGATCCGCCTCGACTTGAAGAACGAGCGCGGGCGCGAGGTGCTGCTGCGCCTGGTGCGCGAGCACGACGTGCTGCTGGAGTCGTTCCGGCCCGGGGTGATGGAGCGCCTCGGGGTCGGGTACGAGCGGCTGCGCGAGGAGAACCCGGGGCTCGTGTACTGCGCGATCACCGGCTACGGCCAGGACGGCCCCTACCGCGACCGCGCCGGCCACGACATGAACTACCTCGGGCTGGTGGGCCTGCTCGGCCTCACCGGAGAGCCGGGAGGGCCTCCCGTGCAGGCCGCCGGCCAGATCGCCGACCTCGGCGGCGGAGCGCTGATGGCCGCCTTCGGGATCATGGCCGCGCTGCGCGAGCGGGAGCGCTCGGGCGAGGGCCAGCTCGTGGACATCTCGATGGCCGACGGCGCGCTCTCCTGGCTGGCGATGGTCGCCGGCAAGTACCTCGCCGACGGTCAGGCGCCGCGCCGCGGGGAGCTGGAGCTCGCGGGTGGATACCTCTGCTACCGCCCTTACGAGTGCAGCGACGGGCACGTGACGCTCGGAGCGCTCGAGCCGAAGTTCTGGCAGGCGTGGTGCCGCGGGGTGGGGCGCGAGGACCTGATCGAGAAGCAGTTCGAGCCGCCTGGATCCGAGGCGCACGCCGAGGTGGAGGCGGTCTTCCGTGGCCGCACCCGCGCGGAGTGGGAGCGCTTCGCGTCCGAGCACGACTGCTGCCTCGAGCCGGTGCTCGGGCTCGACGAGGCGCTCGACTCGGAGCTCGTGCGCGCACGCGAGATGGTGGTGGAGCTCGATCAGCCGGGCGCCGACCGACCGGTCCGCCAGCTCGGCGTGCCCGTGAAGCTCTCGCGCACCCCCGGGGGCGTCCACGCTCCCGGCCCGGGGCTCGGCGAGCACACGCGCGAGGTGCTCGCGTCGCTCGGGTACTCCGAGGCGGAGATCGAGGCGCTCCAGGAGTCGGGCGCGGCCGCGGGCCCGTCCACCGGGCCGCGGGGCTCGTTCCTCTCATGAGCGGGGACAACGGGCTGCTCAAGATGAGCGAGCTCGCCGAGGCGAGCGGAGTCAGCGCCGGGACGATCAAGCACTACCTGCGCGAGGGGCTCCTGCCCGAGCCGGTCAAGACGTCGCGCAACATGTCCTATTACACGCCCGACTTCGTGGAGCGCATCCGCCTGATCAAGAAGCTCCAGGAGGAGCGCTTCATGCCGCTCAAGGCGATCCGGCGCGTGCTGGAGGAGGACCCGGAGCGCGCGCAGGCGCTCGTCGCGCTCGAGGATCGGATCCTGGAGCGCGCGCAGCGCCGCGAGGGCAGCCGCGTGTCGCGCGCGGAGGCGGAGTCCCGCTACGGCATCCCGCGCGAGGCGCTCGAGCGCCTCGAGGAGATCGGCATCCTGACTCCGAACACGCGCGGCTACGCCCGGCTGGACACCCAGGTGCTGGAGGCGATCAGCCGCTTCCGCGAAGGCGGCTACGACGAACGGATCGGCTTCACCGTCTACGACACGCTGCGCTACAAGAGCGCGCTCGAGCAGCTGGTCCGCGAGGAGGTCCAGGTGGTGCTGGAGCGTCTGGCCGGCGAGCTCGAGCCGGATGCCGTGGCCGACCTGATGGAGGCAGGCGCCGAGCCGCTGCGCGACCTGATCGCCGCGATGCACTCGAAGCTGCTGGTCGAGGAGCTCCGCCGCCACCGCGACTCGCGCAGCTGACGCTCACCACCAGACGTCGTGGTCCTCCATTACGCCGAAGCCCTCGGCGAGCTGGAGGCCGCCGGGCAGCGAGCCCGTGAAGGTCCCGAACGGCTGGCGGTAGCGGGAGCGCACCAGCAGGGCGTTGGTGTTCGCCTCGCGGGCCGACCACTCGCTGAAGCCGAGCGCGCAGCCGTCTCCGAAGGCGACGCCTGAGAGGTCGTCCGAGAACGTCACGGGCCCGATCTCCCGCGGCTCTCCGTCGATCCACAGCGATCGCTCGCTGGCGCCGGCGGCATCGTGGATCCCCGTCACGAGGTTCCAGCCCACCCGCCGCCCGTCCGCGGTGCGGCCGAGCCCGGCGGACCACTTCCACGCGGTGTGCCGCGCGTGATAGCCGGCCGAGTCGTCGATGAACGCGTCCTCGCCGTCCAGGGAGAGCTCGACTCCGTCGACGGCGACGGTGCCGCGCACCGGCACGCCGGCCTGCTTGCTCGTCCAGATGTAGGCGTCGCGCTCGCCTATCGGCGAGGCGGTCTCCACTCCCGGGCCCTCCTGCAGCTCGAGCTCGATCCGCACGCCGCGCGCATCCACGCGCACCTGCGACCCGTCGATCCGCACGCCGCGCGCATCCACGCGCACCTGCGACCCGTCGATCCGCACGCCGCGCGCATCCACGCGCACCTGCGACCCGTCGATCCGCACGCCGCCGCGGCCGATGGTGGTCCGCTCGCGCAGGCGGCCGTCGGGGAAGGCCACCGCCCACCAGCGCTGAGGCAGCGGGCCGATGCGCGCATCGCCGACGCAGAGCATCAGCTCGGAGGTGTAGACGCCCACGTAGCGCCAGCGCTTTAGCGGCCGGCCCGCACGCCAGCCCGGCATGGGGCCCGGCGGCAGCTCGAGGCCGAGCTCGCGCACGCCATCGCCACGCACTGGAAGGCGGCCTGCCGGGTCGCCATCGTCACGCGTCGGAGGGTGGCCTGCCGGGTCGCCATCGTCACGCGTCGGAAGGTCGCCCATCGGGTCACCCTACAGCCGCCGGCTGCCCGCCCGGCCGCACTATCCTCCCCACATGGAGGCGGCTGCCGCAGAGCGGAGCGAGACGAGCGGCGAGGCCCCGATCGCGCCGCCGACGCCCTTCGACACGAACCCGATCGCCCGGCTCGTGCGGGACATCCGCGACGAGCGCTCGAACCGCGAGCCGTACCCGCCGGGGCTGAGGGACTTCAACCTCCCGCGCACGATGCGGATGGCCCGCGACCCGCTGCCGATCCTGCTCGACTGCTACGAGCGCTTCGGCCCGGTGTTCTCCCTGCGGCTGCTCCACCAGCAGCAGGTCTGGGTGCTCGGCCCGGAGGCCAACCACCACGTGCTCGTATCCAACGCGCGCAACTTCCACTGGCGTGACGGCGGCTTCGGCGAGCTGATCCCGCTGCTGGGGGACGGGCTGCTCACGATCGACGGCGACTATCACCGCCGAGCGCGGCGGATCATGCTGCCCGCGTTCCACCGCGAGCACCTCGCGGGGGTGGCCGACACGATGGTCGCCGAGGCCGAGCGGGCTCTAGCCGACTGGCGTCCGGGCCAGGTCGTGGACGTCTACCACTGGGCGCGCAACCTCGCGATGCGGATCGCCATGCGCGGGCTGCTCGGGCTCGACCCGGACGACGGCGACACAGGCGGCCGTGCGGCCGCGGAGTTCGAGCGCGCGCTCTCCTACTACGGCATCGACTACGCCCTGCGCCTGCTGCGCGGGCCCGGCTCGCCGTGGCGGAAGATGCTCGACGCGCGCGCCGAGCTCGATCGGATCGTCTACGCCGAGATCGATCGCAGGCGGCGCTCCGGCGACCTCGGCGAGGGCGACATCCTCGGCATGCTCCTGGCCGCCACCGACGAGGACGGCTCGGCGCTCTCCGACAGCGAGGTGCGCGACCAGGCGATGACGCTCCTGTTCGCCGGCCACGACACCTCCACCTCGACGATCTCGTTCCTGCTCTACGAGCTCGCGCGCCACCCGCGCGAGCTGTCCGCGCTCCAGGCCGAGCAGGATCGGCTGCTCGGCGGCCGGGCCCCCGCGGCGGAGGACCTGGCGGGCGGCATGGAGCGGCTCGAGATGGTGATCGACGAGACGCTCCGCCTCTATCCGCCGGCGTGGCTCGGGCCGCGCCGCTCGGTCGAGGCGTGCGAGGTCGCCGGCGTGCGCGTCCCCGCCGGCACCTACGTCATCTACTGCTCGTGGGCGAGCCACCGCCTGCCCGAGGTCTTCCCCGACCCGGAGGTGTTCGCACCCGAGCGCTTCACGCCGGAGCGCAAGGCCGCCCTCCCAAAGGGCGCCTACGTGCCCTTCGGCGGGGGCTCGCGGACCTGCATCGGCATGCGCTTCGGCCAGATGGAGATCAGGGCCGTCACCACCCTGCTGCTGCAGCGCTTCCGGCTCGAGCTGGCCCCGGGGCGAACGATGTCCGTGCGCCAGATGCCGACGCTCAGCCCGCGGGGCGGCCTCGAGATGGTCGTGCGCGAGCGCGACGGCGTGCTGCCTGTGGCGTAAAGGCCGCTGCCGGAGGTAAACTCGTTGACTGACGAGTCAATCTGACTCACGGAGGAAATGCGTGCGTGCAGCGGCTGTTCAGCTGACGTCGACGGAGAACAAGGAGCGCAACCTGGAGGTCTCCGACCGCCTGGTCCGTGCCGCCGCGGCTGACGGCGCGTCGCTGGTCGTCCTGCCTGAGAAGTTCAACGTCCTGGGCACCTCCGAGCAGCTCGCGCAGGGAGCGGAGCCGCTCAACGGGCCGACCATCGCATGGGCTCGCGAGCTCGCCCGCGAGCTGGGCATCGATCTCGTGGCCGGCTCGATCGTCGAGCGCCGCGAGGGCCGCGACAAGCTGGCCAACACCTCGGTGCACGTCGGTCCCGACGGTGAGCTGCGCGGCGTCTACCGCAAGATCCACATGTTCGACGTGACCGTCGCGGGGCGCGAGTACCGCGAGTCCGAGGCCGAGGAGGCAGGCGACGAGATCGTCACGAGCGAGGCCGAAGGCGCTCGCCTCGGGCTGGCCGTCTGCTACGACCTGCGCTTCCCCGAGCTCTTCCGCATCCTCGCCGTCCGCGGCGCGCGCGTCCTGACGCTGCCGTCCGCTTTCACCCGCTTCACCGGCGTCGCCCACTGGGACACGCTGGTGCGCGCCCGCGCGATCGAGAACCAGGCGTTCGTCGTCGCCGCCGACCAGGTCGGCGCCCATCCCTCGGGGGACGAGAGCTTCGGCGGCTCGCAGATCGTCGACCCCTGGGGCGAGGTCCTCGTCCGCGCCCAGGAGGGGGAGCGGTTCGTGGCCGCCGACCTCGACCTCGCGCGCCAGGACGAGGTCCGCGCCACGCTGCCCAGCCTCGCCAACCGCGTGCCCTCGGCATATCGCTGGCCGAGCGAGGTGGTGGCCTGATGGCCGCGCCGCGCGCCGGTGCCGTCGACAAGCGGCGGTTGATCCTCGACGCGGCGATCACCGTGTTCGCCCGCCAGGGCTTCCACCACTGCCGCGTCTCGGACGTCGCCGACGAGGCCGGCGTGGCCTACGGCCTCGTCTACCACTACTTCGACTCCAAGGAGGAGATCCTCAACGAGCTCTTCCTCGATCGCTGGCAGATCATGCTCGACGCGATCTCGGAGATCGATCGCAGCGAGGACGCCGCCGCCCGCGACAAGCTCTACTCGGTCGCCAGCTTCATCATCGACTCCTACCGCCACGAGCCGGACCTGATGAAGGTGATCATCGTCGAGGTCACCCGCGCGGCCAACTCGTTCGGCCGCCTGCACCTCGAGAAGATCCGCGAGGCCTACGCCGGCATCGCCGGCATCGTCGAGGAGGCCAGGCGCGAGGGCGTCTTCAAGGAGGACATCTCCGCCGAGTTCGCCGCCATGTGCTTCTACGGGGCGATCGAGCAGCTGCTCTCAGGGTGGATATTCGACCTCCTGCCGACGACCGAGGAGGAGTTCGAGCGCGCCAAGACCCTGGTGGTGGAGGCCATCTGCGGCGGGCTCGAAGTCTCGCCTGCGGACGCCCCGGCCGTTTCTGGTTGAATCGGAGTCGTGATGCAGAACGAGCTCGTCAAGCGTCTGATGTGGAGCGCCGTGCTGGCCGGCACGGGCGCCCTCGTGACGATCGTCGCGCAGCGGCTCGCAACCGTCATCTGGGTGCGGGTCTTCGACGAGGATCCGCCCGACGCCTGATGGAATCCGCCGCCCACGGCCGGGACGCGCAGGACGGCTCCGGTACGCAGCCCCATCCCGGCGCCGGTGAGGCCTCGCCTGCGCACTCCGGCGAGAAGCCGCTCGCGTCCTCGAGGCCCGAGCTGTTCGTGGGCGCCGCCTTTCTCGGCGGCCTGGTGGCCGCCAAGGTGATCAGAATGGTGAGGCGATGACCTCCCCCACGGGCAACGGAGCGGACAAGTCCCTCGGCGGGATCGTCGCGGAGGTCACGGAGAAGGCCTCCCTGCTCGTCCGCGAGGAGATCGAGCTCGCGAAGGCCGAGATGATCTCCAAGGCGAAGAAGATGGCGCGTGGGGGCGGAGTCGCCGTCGCGGCCGGCGTCTTCCTGCTCTTCGCCTTCGTGATGTTCCTGCACACCCTTGCCTGGTTCCTCTACGACCTCTTCGACTTCTCCCAGGCATGGATGGCCTTCGGGATAGTCACCCTCGGCCTGGTGCTGCTCGCGGTGATCGCGGGCTTCCTCGCCGCCAGATGGCTCAGCGCCGGCCCCCCGACTCCCGACATGGCGATCGAGCAGGCCAAGCTGACCCGTGAGACGCTCGAGCGGCAGTCGGTCGAGCGCGACGAGCAGCAGCTCTCCCTCGAGGGAGCCAAGACGGCCGCCAAGTCCGAGGAGACCACCTAGCGATGTCCTCCAACCTGCCCGCCAATCGGAGCCCCGAGCAGATCCGCGCCTCGATCGAGGAGACCCGTCGGGAGCTCGTCCACTCGGTGAACGACCTCCGCTCCAAGGTCGCCCAGATCTCGGACTGGCGCCGTCAGCTCTCCGAGAACCGCACCGCCGCCCTGAGCACCGCGGCCGTTGCCGGCTTCGTCGTCGGTGGAGGCATCGCCGCCACAGTGTCTTTGTTCCGCAGACGCCGCTAGGCGGGGGCGGGCGGCGGCGCTGAGGGAGGCGGCTCGGGGGGCGGCGCCTCGGTCGGCAGGTCGCGCGGCTTGATGCCGCGCAGATCCGCGTACTCGCGGATGGCTATCTGGATCGAGGCTGCAACGGGCACGGCCACGAGGGCGCCGAGGACGCCGAGGAGAGTGCCGCCGAACATCACGGACACGATGACCAGGAAGGGGTTGATGTCCACCGCGCGCTTCTGGATCTGCGGCTGCAGGAGGTTGTTCTCGGCCTGCTGGTAGACGATCGACCAGATGGCCCAGATGATCGTGTCGGTCGGAAAGTCGCCGGCGAAGAGCGTGAACACGCCGACGAGGATCGCGCCAATCGTGGCGCCGACCATCGGGATCAGGTCGAGGAAGAAGATGACCAGCGCCAGCGGCGCGGCGAACGGCACGCCGAGGATCAGCAGCACGGCATAGGACAGGAGCCCGGCGAGGGTCGCCTGGGCGATCGCTCCCGCCACGTAGTTCCCCACGGCCCGTGCCGAGCGATCGATCACCCGCTCCAACCGCAGCGCACGCTCCTCCGGGGCGAACCTCAGGCCGAACATGACCCATCTTCGGCCCCCGCCGAGCATGAACGCGGTGAGGATCAGGATGGTGACGAGGGCGAAGATCGAGTTGACCAGCCCGAACCCGACATCCCGCAGCACCGTGGCCGCGTCACCGATCTTCTCGGGCAGCTTGGCGGCCTCCTCCTGGAGCTTGCCCGTGATGTCGTAGTCGTCGTTGATCTCCTGGAGGCGCTCGTTCTCGTTGACGAACTTGGAGACATCACGCGCGTATTCGGGTGCGTTGCTGGCGAGGTCCTCGGCTCCGGACACGATCGGCGGGACGACCACCGCTCCGATGCCGATCGGGATCAGCAGCATCCCGAGGTACACCAGCGCGATCGCAAAGCCCCGCTTCATGTGGCGGTGGAGGAGGTTCACCGGCCCCGAGAGCGCGATGGCGAGGAAAGTCGCGATCAGCAGCCAGCCGATCGGCTTCCGCACCAGGTACACGAGGTACAGCGCGAGCAGGATCATCACGGCGGTGAGCACCGTTGTCGCGACCGCGCGCGGCGATGGCACCTCCTTGCCCATGGCGGGAAGAGTGCCCGCCGCCCCGGACGGTTCCGGCAGCGGTCAGGTGAAGAAGCGGCGCGACGTGGCGCCCATGCCGAGCATGCCCGGGCCCGCGTGCGCGCTCAGCACGGGGCCGACCTCGCTCGTGTAGAGCGGCTCGCAGCCGTAGACCTCGCGGCAGCGCTCGACGAGGCGCTCACTCTGCTCGTCGGCCGCGATGTGCTGGACCACCCAGGCGTCCGCGCCCGAGTCATGGCGCTCCTTGGCGTAGTCGACCATGCGCTCGAACATGCGCGAGCTGGTGCGCACGCGCTCGATCGGCCTGAGCTCGCGCTCCACGGTGAGGATCGGCTTGACCCGCAGCGTCGAGCCGATCCATGCGCTCGCCGCGCCGATGCGCCCGCCGCGCTTGAGGAACTCGAGCGTCTCGAGCGCGAACCACATCCGCATCTCGTCGCGCGCCTCCTGGGCGGCCTCGGCCACCTCGTCGAGCGTGCCGCCCTGGTGGGCGCAGTGCGCCGCCGCGAGCATGACCATCCCGAGCCCGCCGGCCGCGGTGTTCGAGTCCACCATGCGGATGCGCTCGCCGCCCTTGCCCTCGCGCTCGAGCTGGTCGGCGGCTTGACGGCCGGACTCCAAGGTGCCGGAGATCCCGCCCGAGATGTGCACCGAGACGATCTCCTTGCCCTCCGCCAGCAGCGGCTCGTAGGCGGCCACGAAGTCGCCCACCGAGGGCTGGGAGGTCTTCGGCAGCTTGTCCGCGCCGCGCAGCTCGTCGAAGAAGGCCGAGTAGTCGGTGATGCTCGTCTCCCGCTCCGTGCGATCGGGGAAGACGACGTACAGCGGAACGATCGTCACGCCGTATCGCTCGAGCACTGTGGAGGGCACGTACGAGGTGCTGTCCGTCACGACGGCGACTGGCATCGAGGCGCACTCTACACTCGCGCGACATGGGCAAGACGCTGCTCACCGGAGCGACCGGCTTCATCGGTCATCACATCGCCCGCGAGCTCGTGGCTCGTGGCGACGACCTGCGAGTGACGCTCCGCGCGACGTCGGATCCCCGGACGATCGAAGGCCTGGACGTGGAGGCCGTTCGCTGCGACGTGCTCGACCGGCGAGCGGTCCGCCGGGCGCTCAAGGGCGTCGACAGGGTGTTCCATGCCGCGGGTGTCACCTCGGTCCGCCCGGACGACGCCGATCGCGCCTTCGCCACCAACGTCGAGGGCGCCCGGATGGTCCTCAGCGAGAGCCTGCGGGCGGATGTGGAGCGCGTCGTGCTCACCTCCAGCGCCGCCGCGCTCGGGCCTGCGCCGTTCGGCGGCGTGGCGGACGAGACGCAGACCTTCACCGGTGTCGGCATGACGATCCCCTACGTGAGCTCGGTGCACGAGGCCGAGGCGGAGGCGTTCCGCCTGGCGGCGGCCGGGCTGCCGCTCGTGTGCGTCAACCCGACGGTCGCCTTCGGCCCCGAGGACGCGCACGTGACGTCGACCCGCCTGGTGCGCAGCTTCCTGCTGGGCAAAGTGCCGGCCTACGTGGACGGCGCCATCAACGTCGTCGACGTGCGCGACGTCGCGCACGGTCACCTGCTCGCGGACGAGCTGGGGGTCGCGGGGGAGCGCTACATCCTGGGCGGGAGGAACTTCACGTTCGATCGCCTGTTCGCGGATCTGGGCAGGCTCTCCGGCGTGGAGCCCCCGGTCAAGGTGCCCCGCCGGCTGGCCGCCGTCGCCGCGGCCCTGCAGATCGGGCCCGGAACCCTCAAGCCGCACGAGGTCGAGGCCGCGAGCCAGTACTGGACCTACCGCTCCGCCAAGGCCAAGCGCGAGCTCGGATGGAAGCCGCGGGCCCACGAGGAGACGCTCGAGGCGACGGTCAACTGGTACCTGGAGCGCGAGCACGACCGCCTCGTGCGGGTGCGCGCCCCGCAGCGCACGCAGTACCGCGTGGCGCGCACGGCGCTGTCCCTCGGGGAGGAGGCCGTCTCCGTCGCGGCCCGGATCGCTCGCGGGATCGCAGCGGGTCGATAGCCTTCGGACCGATGGCAATGCGAATCCCAGGTCGAGCCCACGCCTCGCGCATCGGGCGCGCAACACGCGCCGGCCGCCGCGCCTGGCCGGTCGTCCTGATGGCCTGGGAGCGCTGGCAATCCCTCTCCGACGAGGAGAAGGAGCGCTACCGTCGGCAGGCTCGCGAGTACGCCGGCCGCGGGCGCGAGACGCTCGACCGCGCGCTCAAGCAGAGCGGCCGCGGCGGCAAGCGGTAGCAGCGACGATTCGGGGCCTCAGGGCCCGGGACCGGCGCAAGCCGGGTCAGTCCAGCCGGTTCTCCAGCGGCAGTGGGCCGCTGCTCACCGGAGCCTCGGACTGCGCGACGGTCTCCTCGGCGGCCTCCGGCTGCTCGGCTCCAAGCAGCTCGGCGAGCTCGCCGGTCTCGTACATCTCGGTGACGATGTCGCAGCCGCCGACCAGCTCGCCCTTGACGAACAGCTGCGGGATCGTCGGCCAGTTCGATAGCCCGGAGAGCTCCTCGCGGATGCGCGGGTCGGGCAGGATGTCGAGCGCCGCATATCGCACCCCGAGCGCGTTGAGGCAGGCGGCGGTGCGGGCGGAGAAGCCGCAGCCCGGCTGCTCCGGGCTGCCCTTCATGAAGAGCATGACTGGGTTCTCTTTGATCGCGCCGTCTATGAAGTCGCGAATCTCGGCGTTGGTCACTGGGGGCCTCCCGGTGTCGAGGTCTTGATGGACAGCGCGTGGATCGATCCGCCGACCTCCGCGCCGAAGACGTCGTATACGAGCTTGTGCTGCTGGATGCGGGACAGGCCGGCGAAGCGGTCTGACACCACTTCGGCGCGGAAGTGATCGCCTCCGCCGGTCGTGTCCTCCACGGTGACCGTCGATCCGGGGAGGGCGGTCTCGATTCTCTGCTGCAGCTCGTCGCTCGTGGGCATCGCCTTGAGACCATAGCGAGGGAAAGACCGCGGCTTCCCACCGGCGTGGGCCATTGCTACATTTACTGAAGCATGGTGAACCTCTCCAACATCGCGGCCGAGAAGGTCCGGGGCTTTCTCTCCCAGCAGGAGTCCGAGGGAGAGGTCGGCTTGAGGATCGGCGTTCGCGGTGGCGGCTGCTCCGGCTTCCAGTATGCGTTGGCACTCGACGAGCGGCGCGAGGACGACCACGTCTTCGACCACGAGGGCATCTCGATCCTCGTCGACCCGGCGAGCCTCACCTACGTGGACGGCTCCGAGGTCGACTACGCCGAGAGCATGATGGGCGCGGGGTTCGAGGTGAACAACCCCAACGTCGTCGCTTCCTGCGGCTGCGGCTCGTCGTTCCGCATCGCCGAGGAAGAGCCTTCCTGCGGCTCCGCCGCCTAGCTCCGCTCAGTCGGGAGCGTTGTCGAGCGACTCCCAGAGGTAGAGGGAGGCAAGCGAGCGGTAGGGGCGCCACGGCCTCGCCAGCCGGGTCAGCCGATCCGGCGTCGGCAGCTTGCGCAGGCCGTAGGCGATCTGGGCGGCGCGCCGGATGCCGAGGTCGCCCACCGGCAGGATGTCGGCGCGGCCGAGGTGGAAGATCAGGAACATGTCCACCGTCCACTGGCCGAGGCCCTTGACGGCGATCAGCTGCTCGGTGACCTCGGCGTCGTCCAGCTCGGGCAGGTGCTCGAGGTCGAGCTCCCCGTCCTCCACGTGCTCCGCGAGGTCGCGCAGGTAGGAGGCCTTCGCGCGCGAGAGGCCGACTCCGCGCAGCTCGTCGGGATCCGTGGCGATCAGCTCGGCCGGGGTCGGGGTGCGACCGCCGTAGAGCGCGCACAGCCTGTCGTAGATCGTCCTGGCCGCCTTGACGGACAGCTGCTGGCCGGCGATCGCGCGCACGAGCGCCCCGTAGGCGTCGTCGGGCCGGCCGCGGCGGCGCTGCTCGTGGTCGAGCGGCCCGTGGCTCTCGACGATCGCGCCGAGCACCGGGTCGCAGGCGAGCAGGTGGTCGAACGCCGGTCCCGTTGCGGGGAGGGTCGCCGGGCTCTTGCTCTCGCCGGGCATGCGGGCCAGCCTACGCCGCGGCTCCGGCGGCCGGCCGCCTGCCGCTGAAGAACCGGGCCTCCTGCTCGCCGAGCGGTGTGCTCGGCGGGTCGCCGAACAGCCACTCGCGCGCGATCCGGTGCCAGTTGGCGGTTGCGCCCAAGTGCCCGAGGACGCCGAGCACGAGTGCCTCCATGCGCCGGGCGAGCATCGCCTCGGGCGGCATCGTCTGGCGCTTCATCAGCGCCCAGTGCTCCGAGCGCGGATCGCCCAGGTCGATCAGCACCTGCGCCACCAGCTGCTTGTCCACGGTCACGACCCGATCCTCGATGTACCAGGAGGTGGCGGCGCGGAAGTGCTCGAGCACGAGCGCCGGCGTCAGCTCTGGGTCGAGGGGGTCGTAGTACCCGATCTCGGCCATCGTCGCGTGAACCGTCTCGGCGTCGAGATCCATCCCCGCGCGGAGCCCCTTGACCTCCAGGTCGAGGTGCTCCCGGCTGACGCGCTTGGTCATGCCGAAGTCCAGGAACGCGACCTTGCCGTCCTCCA
The DNA here is from genome assembly GCA_963715445.1 of uncultured Solirubrobacterales bacterium. GTDB lineage: Bacteria > Actinomycetota > Thermoleophilia > Solirubrobacterales > Thermoleophilaceae > JAAYBF01. The sequence goes on along the minus strand of OY970240.1, from coordinate 642,909 downwards.
TCAGCCGGTAGTTGCCGGGATGCGGGTCGCCGGAGAAGTGGCCGTTGCGGTAGAGCGACCCGGAGAAGAAGCGGAACAGGATCTCGCCGAAGCGGTCGCGCTCGGCGGCGGGCAGGGCGCGCACGTCCTCGAAGGAGCAGCCCTCCGCCCACTCGGTCACGAGGACACGCTCGCGGCTGAGCGAGGTCACGACGTCCGGGATGACGATGAAGGGATGCCCGCGCCACTGGCGGGCGATCGCCCGCTGGGCCTGCGCCTCCTGCTCGTAGTCCAGCTCGTCCGAGAGCCGCTCCTTGACCTCGGCGGTCATCGCCTTGACGTCCATCCCGGGCGCGATCCGCTTGGCGACCCGCATCAGGAGGCCCAGGTTCTGGAGGTCGGAGCGCACCGCCTGGGCGACGCCCGGGTACTGGACCTTCACGGCCACTTCGCGCCCGTCGTGGAGCCGCGCGCGGTACACCTGGCCGATCGAGGCGGCCGCCACGGCCTCCTCATCGAGCTCGGCGAACGCTTCGCCGAGCGGCTCCTCGAGCTCGGTCTCGATGACCTTGCGCATGTCCTTGAAGGCCACGCGCGGGGCCGAGTCGCGCAGCTCCGCCAGCTTCACCTGGATGCGCTCCTGGAACTCCTCGGGGAAGGCGCCGGTGTCGATGAAGGAGGCCACCTGGCCGACCTTCATGGCGGCCCCCTTCATGTTCCCGAGCACCTCCAGGATCTGCTCGGCCGCCTCCGCCTGGCGCCGCTCCGCGGCTTTGCGCCGGCCGCTCTCGTCGCGAGTGAGGTTGGCCGCCTTGGTCGCGTAGTTGCGGGCGGTCTGGCCGCCGGCGAGGCCCGCCACCTTGGCGGTCCGCCGGATCCGCCCGGTCGGGATCGAGCTGTCCTCCTTGCGCGCCATCGAGGGTTGAGGGTACGGATCGATGGCGCGGCCATCGGGCGGGAGGCACCGGGGGATGCCGTGGAGGGCGGGTATCATGCCGCGCCCTCGTGTCTCTGGGAGATCCCGACAACCCTCTCCGCGTCGCCGTCGTCGGCTCGGGCCCGGCCGGCTTCTACACGGCCGGCCATCTGCTGAGCGCGAAGGAGCTCTCGGTGGAGGTCGACATGTTCGACCGTCTGCCCACGCCGTTCGGGCTCGTGCGCGCCGGGGTGGCCCCGGACCATCCGAAGATCAAGTCGGTCACCCGCGTGTACGAGAAGACGGCCGCCAAGCCCGAGTTCCGCTTCTTCGGCAACGTCAACGTGGGCACGGACATCCGGCACGAGGACTTGAAGCGCCGCTACCACGCGGTGGTCTACGCATATGGCGCGGAGGCCGATCGCCAGCTCGGCGTCGAGGGCGAGGATCTCCCGGGCAGCTGGGCCGCCACCGAGTTCGTCGCCTGGTACAACGGCCACCCGGACTACCGCGACCTCGAGTTCGACCTCTCGAGCGAGCGCGTCGCGGTGATCGGCAACGGGAACGTGGCGATGGATGTGGCACGGATGCTCGTGCTCCCGCGCGAGGAGCTGGAGATCACCGACACGGCCGACCACGCGATCGAGGCGCTCTCGCGGTCGAAGGTCAAGGAGGTCTACATCCTCGGCCGCCGCGGCCCGGCTCAGGCCGCGTTCACGAATCCTGAGCTGCGCGAGCTGGGGGAGCTCACCGACGCCGACGTGATCGTGGAGCCGTTCGAGCTCGACTCGCACAGCGCCCGCTCGATCGAGGGCGACGGCGAGATCACTCCCCGCCGCAACGTCGAGATCCTCGAGGAGTACGCCTCCCGCGAGCCCGCGGGCAAGCCGAAGCGGGTGGTCCTGCGCTTCCTCGTCTCACCGGTCGAGATCCGCGGCGACGGCAAGGTGGAGCAGCTCGAGCTGGTGCACAACCACCTCGAGCACGGAGGCGACGGAGGGCTTCGCGCCCAGGCGACCGACAGGCACGAGACGCTCGACGTGGGCCTCGTGTTCCGCTCGATCGGCTACCGCGGCGTGCCGATCGAGGGCGTCCCCTTCGACGAGTGGCACGGCACCATCCCCAACGAGGAGGGGCGCGTGGTGAACCCCGAGGCCCAGCGGACCGTGCCCGGCGAGTACGTGGCCGGCTGGATCAAGCGCGGCCCCTCCGGTGTCATCGGCACGAACAAGCGCGACGCCCAGGAGACGGTCGACCATCTGCTCGAGGACGTCCGCGAGGGAAGGCTGGCGGACCCGGAGATCGGCGGGAGCGACGCGATCGAGGAGCTGATCCGCGAGCGGCGCCCCGACTTCGTCTCCTACGCCGGCTGGGAGCTGATCGACGCCGTGGAGAAGGCGGCCGGCGAGCCCCATGGGCGGCCGCGGGTGAAGCTGACCCGGATCGCCGAGATGCTCGAGGTCGCCGGCCGAGAGGCCTAGGAGGCCGCAGGCAGGACGGCCGTGACGGCGGTGCCGTCGAGCGCGTCGAGCGCGCGTTCCGGAGTCGCGGACAGGCAGGTGAAGATCGGCGTCTCGGAGGCCGTGAAGGCGCTCGACTCGGTCGAGCGCAGCTCGTGCACGAGGTCGAGGAACTCGGCCGGGTCGTCGGCGTTGAAGGACACGACGAACTCCTGGTCGTCGAGGCCGTAGGAGTAGGCGGTGTTGATCTCGATGCCGGGGTACCGCTTGCCGACCTCGATGTGGCCGCGCATGATGCGCATCCGCTCATCGGGCGGGAGGGCGTACCACTCGCGCTTCTTCCACATCGGGTAGACGATGAAGTAGCGCCGCTCGGACCCGGGCCTGGGATCTGAGGGCTGCTCCTCCTGCGAGTAGACCGACTCCTTGGTCAGCGCCAGGTACGAGTGGGAGATGTCGGCGTAGCGCATCAGCCCGGTCTGGTTGAGCAGCACGTGCAGCTCGTGGATCGGATCGAGCGTGGGGGCGACGCTGCGCAGCATCAGATCGCAGTCACCGCGGGTGCCCACCAGCGAGTAGGCCTTGAGGAAGTGGTCGGCGCCGAACTCGGCGCAGGCCGCGGCGAACTCGCGCTTGTCCTGGGCGCGCTCCCCGTCCTCGCGCCGGCGCCACTCCGGGCTCACCTTCACGAAGGTGTACTTGAGGTATCTGCGGGCGCTCACCGCCAGGGAGTTTGGCGCATCGGCCGGGTGGTCTACGATGCGACTGTGCGCGTAGGGATCGTCTCCCCTTACTCGTACACGTTTCCAGGTGGTGTCGGCCGGCACGCCGAGGCTTTGGCCCAGGAGCTGCTGGGGCAGGGCCACGACGTTCGCCTCCTTGCTCCATACGACCCCGACGACCGTCTGGCGCGTGTAACGCATCGGGGCGCTGCTCCCGATCGTCGGCCCCTGCCCGATCACGTGATCCCGCTCGGGCGGACCGTGGGCCTGCCGATGAACGGCGCGGTGTCCAACCTGGCGCTGTCCCCCAGCGCGGTCGGGGTGCTCGGCCGCGAGCTGCGCCACGGCGCCTATGACGTGATCCACGTGCACGAGCCGAACGTGCCGCTCGTGAGCTGGTTCGCGACGGAGGCGGCGAGCTCGCCGCTCGTGGGCACCTTCCACTGCTACTCGGGCAATCGCGCCGTCAACGGCATCGCCGCCAACCTCGTGGGGGCCCGCCGCCTCTACAACAAGCTCCATGTGCGGATCGCGGTGTCGGAGGCCGCCCGCTGGACCGCGGAGCGCTTCTACGGCGGGCGCTACCGGATCGTGCCGAACGGGGTGGACCTGTCTGCCGCCCAGCCGGCCGATCGCCAGGGAAGGGATCGGCTCGAGCTGCTGTTCCTGGGACGCGCCGAGGCGCGCAAGGGGCTGCCCGTGCTGCTGCGCGCCTTCGAGGCGCTGCGCGGGGCCGGAGTCTCAGCCCGCCTCACCGTCGCCGGCGCCACGCGCGAGGAGGTTGATCCGCTGCTGCTGGACCTGGAGGGCGTGCACGTGGCGGGACGGGTGACCGAGGAGGAGAAGTGGCGCCTGCTGGGCGAGGCGGACCTCCTGGTGGCCCCGGCGCTCGGCGGCGAGAGCTTCGGCATGGTGCTCACCGAGGCGTTCGCGTCCGGCACGCCGGTGGTCGCCTCGGACATCGCCGGCTATCGCGACGTGGTGCGCCACGACGTGGACGGCGAGCTCGTGCCCGCCGCCGATGCGGCGGCGCTCGGAGAGGCCCTGCGTGAGCTGGCGGTGGATCCCGCGCGCCGCGCACGCATGGGCGTGGCGGCCCTCGAGCGCGCCGAGCGCTTCTCGTGGGCGCGGGTGGCCGACGACGTGATGGGCGCTTACGAGGACGCGATCTCGGTGCCCGCGCCCGCAACGCGCGGGGCCCGCCTGGGAACCCGCGTCGGCGCGGTCTCGGCGGCTCTCGGCCCGGCCGCGCCACCGCGGCGCCTGCCCTCCATCGAGCCGGCCGCTCCCAGTGAGGGCCGCAGCCGGTGGCAGAAGGCCAGGCGCGTGGCCGCGATCGGCGGAGTGGCCGTCGGCGTCGGCCTGGCCGCCCTGGCTCTCAACAGGATCGGAACCGATTCGATCGGGCGCGCTCTGCTGGCGGCCACCCCGGTGTGGGTGCTGGCCGCTTTCGCGTTGATGTGCGCCTCGATGCTCGTACGAGCCGAGGCATGGCACGCGATCCTGCGCGCCGCGCTGCCCGGCACCCGCGTGCGCAGGCGTGACGCCGCGCGGGCGACGATGATCGGCGTGCTGATGTCCGCGACGCTGCCGGCGCGGCTCGGAGAGCCCTCGCGCGCGCTGATCATGGCCAGGCGCATCGGCCGCGTCAGGGACCGCTTCCCGGTCGTGCTCGGCTCGATCGTCTCGCAGACGCTGCTCAACATCCTCGCGCTAGTGGTGCTCGGCGGGGTGATGTTCGCCACCGTCGGCGTCTTCCGCGGCGGCGAGGACGCGCTCGTCTTCGTGACGGTCGCGCCGTTCCTGCTCGCGGTGCTCGTGATCGGGGCGCCGATGCTGCTGCGCCGTGGCAAGCCCTCGCGCTTCGTCCGCGTCCAGCGGGCCGCCGCCGTCGCGCGGGGCGCGATGGTCCAGGTGCGCCGGGGGCTCGGCGTGTTCAGGAACCCCCGCCTCGGCGCCTGGGCGACGGCGATGCAGCTCACGGCTTGGTCGATCCAGTGGCTCGCCTGCTACGTCCTGCTGGTCGCGCTAGGCCTCGACGGCCAGGCGGGAATCGGTGCCGCCGCCGCGGTCCTCTTCGCCGTCAACGTCACCGCGGCCCTGCCGGCGACGCCGTCGAACCTCGGTGTCTTCCAGGCCGCCTGCGTGGCCGTGCTCTCCGCCTATGGCGTCGGCAAGACCGACGCTCTCGCCTACGGGATCATCCTCCAGGCGGTGGAGATCGCCACCGCCTTCGCGATGGGCATGCCTGCGCTCCTGCGCGAGGGCATGACCTGGAGGGATCTGCGCCTGCGCGCCCTCCACGCCACCCCGGTCGAGCTGCGCGCCGTCGCGGCCGAGGCCCGGGGCGGCATCGAGGCCTAGGCGCTCGGGAGCTCAGCTCCCTCCGGTCTGGACGCAGCTCCCGGCCTGGACGCAGCTCCCGGCCTGGACGCCCGGCTCCTTTGGGGCCCGCGCCCTCAGGTTTCTCGCTCGCGGTCCGATGCGGTAGGTAGCTCCCCTATTGGGACCGTGCGTGCGCGGGACGATCGAGGGGCATCCATGCGCTCCCTCGACCGACATCTCCAGGCTCGCTTCACCGGTGGGGTCGCCCTCGCCTTCGCCCTCGCCACCGTCTGCACGGCGTCGGCCGGTGCCGCGCCGGGGATCGAGCTCGCGGCGGGTTCCGCAGGCCAAGAGGCCTTCGCACCCGGCGAGGTGGTTGTTCGCTACGTGGCGGGAACCAGCCCGGGCGAGCGGTTGGAGGTGCGCCGGGCCGCGAACGTCCAGCTCGGTGAGGCGCTGGACATCTCTCAGGCGCAGGTGGTGGAGGCCGACGGCTCCGTCGGGGCGGCGGTCAGGCGGCTGGAGAGTCAGCCGGGCGTGGCCTACGCCCAGCCCAACTACCGCTACCGGACATTCGCGGTGGCCCCTCCCAACGACACGTTCTTCAGTCAGCTGTGGGGCCTGCAGGACTCCGCGGTGCCGAGACCCGGTGTCGATGCGCTCGAGGCGTGGGAGACGACCCGTGGCGCAGGCCAGGTAATCGCGGTCGTCGACACCGGAGTGGCCCTCGACCACCCGGACCTGCGGGACCATCTCTGGACCGGGACCGGCGGAGTCCATGGACACGATTTCGTGGACGACGACGCCAACCCGGACGACTACGACTTCCACGGCACCCACGTCGCCGGCACCGCGGCCGCGATCGCCGGGAACGGCATCGGAACGGCGGGCGTGGCGCCCGAGGCCGAGATCATGGCGGTGCGGGTGCTCGACGGCGACGGCTCCGGATTCAGCTCCGACATCGCTGACGGCATCGAGTACGCGGCCGAGCAGGGTGCCGACGTCGTCAACCTGAGCCTCGGCGGCCCCGTCGGAGACGCGGGCGACGCCCTGATGTCGGACGCGATCGCCGCGGCCGGCACCCACGGGGCGATCGTCGTGGCGGCAGCCGGCAACTCGGCGGGGGACAACGACGACCCCGAGGAGGCGTCTTCGCCCTGCTCGCTGAGCAATCCCAACCTGATCTGCGTCGCCGCCGTGAACCAGTCCGGCGGCCTCGCCGGATTCTCGAGCTACGGCGCGACGACGGTCGACGTCGGCGCCCCGGGCACGAGCATCCTCAGCGCTAAGACCGACTACGACGCTGTCATGACCGAGAGCTTCGCCTCCCTCGCGGGCTGGACGCCCACCGTGGCGAACGGCGGCGTCGCCTGGGGCACCCAAGCGCCCGGCTCGGACGCCAGCCCGGCTGCCGCCGACAGCCCCGGGGGCTCATACGGGAATGCCGCCAACGCGAGCCAGGACGCCCGGTCGCAGATGGTTCGCACGAACGCGCTCGATCTGACCGCGAAGCGCGGGTGCCGGATGCACTTCGACCTGAAGTACGCGGTCGAGGAGGACTACGACTTCCTGGTGGCGGGAGCCGTTGGAAGCGGTCCGGTCACGCAGGACACCATGTCCTTTACCGGTTCGAACGGGGGCTTCGCCGCGACCGAGGTCTCGATCTCAGAGCTTGGCGGCCAGTCTGCGGTGCGCCCGGCATTCGCGCTCTTCTCGGACGAGGGCATCAACGGCGACGGGGCGTACGTGGACAACCTGCGTGTGCTCTGCCGCGCCGCGACCTACGCCAACAGCACCGCGGCGTCGGGCAACTACGTCTCGTTCCAGGGCACTTCGATGGCCACCCCGCATGTGGCCGGCGTCGTCGCCCTGGTGCGCGCCGCGGCACTCGAGGCGGGCGAGGACGCGAGCGCGAGCGCCGTGATCGGGGCGGTCCTGGACGGGACGCGCCCGCTGGCCTCGCTGAGCGGGAAGACCGTCACCGGCGGGACCGTGGATGCGGCGTTGGCGATCGCCGGGGCTCTCGAAGGCGTCTCCGACCCAGACTCCGATCCCGACCCGGATCCAGAGCCCGGTCAGGAAGAGGACGAGTCCTCGGCGTCCGTTGGGGCGGGAGGCTCCAAGCCTTCCCTGCTCCCCGGCTCGCCGGCCGTGTCGAGCGCGCCTTCGCTCGACCTTCGCGGCGCCAAGCGCCGCGTGCGCGTAAAGCGCTCCCGCTTCGCCTACTCCTTCAGATCGAGCGGCGGGCTGGCCGGCGCGGTGAGCATGCGCACGCTCGGCAAGCTGCGTGTGGGCGGCACCAGGCACCCTCGCCGCAAGCACCTGACCGTCGAGCGCAGGAGCTTCGAGGTGCCCGCGGGGGGCAGGGTCAAGCTGAAGATCCGCCTCTCGCGCCGGGAGATGAGGGTCCTGCGCCGCGACCGCCGCCTGGTGATGCGCGTGTCGGTGACCGTGCACAACGCCGCGGGTCAGACCGCGAAGGCCGCGAAGCGCCTGAAGCTGGTCCTGCGTCACTAGCTCTGCCTCGAGAGGCGGATCTGCAGTGACGCAAGCCGCTCCGCGTGCGGCCTCCGGGGCAAACCTTCACACAACGTTGTCAAGGTTGGGCGGCTTTCGATAGCCTGCCTGACCATGGCTCGTGACTATCTCCAGGCCGTCCGGGACCGCGTCGTGGTGTTCGACGGCGGGATGGGCGCAACGCTCGAGCAGTTCGACCTCACCCAGGAGGACTACGGCGGCCTGCAGGGCAAGTGCCACGAGGCGCTGATCCTCAACCGCCCGGACGTGATCGAGGGCGTTCACGCATCGATGGTCGAGGCGGGCGCCGAGGTCGTCGAGACGGACACCTTCCAGGCCAGCCGGCTGAAGCTCGAGGAGTGGGGCCTGGCCGACCACACGGTCGAGATCAACCAGCGTGCCGCCGAGATCGCCCGCAAGGCGGTCGGCGAGGACCGCTTCGTGGCCGGCTCCATCGGGCCGACCGGCTTCCTGCCGGCAAGCGACGACCCGACGCTCGGCAACATCCGCTTCCGCGACCTCGTCGAGGTCTTCCAGGAGCAGGCCGAGGGCCTCGTCACGGGCGGCGCCGACCTGCTGATCATCGAGACGGCGCAGGACATCCTGGAGGTCAAGGCGGCGATCTTCGGGGCTCGCGAGGCCTTCAAGACCACCGGCCGCTCGCTGCCGATCCAGTGCTCGGTCTCGCTGCTGCCGAACGGCGGCAAGATGCTTCTCGGCACCGACATCCAGGCGGTGCTCACCACGCTCACCTCGCTCGACGTCCAGGTGATCGGCCTCAACTGCTCGACCGGGCCTGAGGACATGCGCGACGCGATCCGCTACCTCGGTGAGAACAGCCCCCTCCCGGTCCACTGCATCCCGAACGCGGGCCTGCCGCTCCAAGGCCCGGACGGCGAGACGATCTTCCCGGAGGAGCCCGAGTCGCTCTCCAACACGCTGAAGGAGTTCGTCGAGAAGTACGGCGTATCGGTGGTCGGCGGCTGCTGCGGAACCACGCCCGACCACATCCGCGCGATCGTCGAGAAGGTCGGCGGGCGCCCCGTGGGACCGCGCCCCGAGCCGGGCGAGCCGTTCCTCTCGAGCATGATGACCGCGACCGCGCTGGTCCAGGAGCCGCGCCCGACGCTCGTGGGCGAGCGCGTCAACTCGCAGGGCTCGCGCAAGGCCAAGGAGATGCTGCTGGCGGACGACTACGACGGTCTCGTCCAGATCGCCGAGGACCAGGTCGAGGGCGGCGCCCATGTGCTCGATCTCTGCGTCGCGCTCACCGAGCGCACCGAGGACGAGGGCGAGCAGATGCGGCGGGTCGCCGAGCGCGTCTCGCTGACCCAGCCCGCGCCGATCCAGGTGGACTCGACCGAGCCGGACGTGATCGAGGAGGCGCTCGAGCAGATCCCCGGCCGGGCGATCGTCAACTCGGTCAACCTCGAAGCCGGGCGCGACAAGCTCGATCGAGTCGTGCCGCTGGCGATCGCCCACGGCGCCGCCGTGATCGCCCTGACGATCGACGAGGTCGGGATGGCGAAGACGCGCGAGCGCAAGCTCGAGATCGCCAAGCGGATCAAGGAGCTGGCCTGCGACGAGCACGGGCTCGATCCCGAGCTGCTGATCTTCGACCTGCTGACGTTCACGTTGACCACCGGCGACGAGGAGTGGCGGCCTTCCGCCGTCGAGACGATCGAGGGGATCCGGCTGCTCAAGCAGGAGCTGCCCGAGGTCAAGACCTCGCTCGGCGTGTCGAACGTCTCCTTCGGCGTCTCGCCGCACGCGCGCGCCGCGCTCAACTCCGTCTTCCTCCACCACTGCGTCGAGGCCGGGCTCGACCTGGCGATGGTCAACCCGAACCACATCACGCCCTACGGCGAGATCCCCGACAACGAGCGCGAGCTCGTGGACGACCTCGTCTTCAACCGCCGCGAGGACGCGCTCGAGCGGTTCATCGGCCACTACGAGTCCAAGGGCGAGGCCGAGGAGGCCGAGACCGCCGACCCGACCGCCGACATGACGCCCGAGGAGGCTCTGCACTGGCACATCCTGCGCCGCAAGCGCGACGGGGTGGAGGCCCAGATCGACAAGTCGGTCGAGAAGATCGGCGCGGTGCCGACGCTGAACCAGGTGCTGCTGCCGGCGATGAAGGAGGTCGGCGACAAGTTCGGCGCCGGCGAGCTGATCCTGCCGTTCGTGCTCCAGTCGGCCGAGGTGATGAAGCGCGCGGTGGCGCAGCTCGAGAACTACCTGGAGCGGATGGACGGCCACACCAAGGGCAAGGTCGTGATCGCGACCGTCTTCGGCGATGTCCACGACATCGGCAAGTCCCTGGTCAACACGATCCTGACCAACAACGGCTACACCGTCATCGACCTCGGCAAGCAGGTCCCGGTCGACACGATCATCGACGCCGCCGTGGAGCACGACGCCGACGCGATCGGCCTCTCGGCGCTGCTCGTCTCCACCTCGAAGCAGATGCCGATCTGCGTCCAGGAGCTGCACTCGCGCGGGCTCGATTTCCCGGTGCTGGTCGGCGGCGCGGCGATCAACCGCGACTTCGGGCGCCGCATCCTCTACCCGGGCGGCAGGGAATCGGACGACGTCTACAGCCCCGGCGTCTTCTACTGCAAGGACGCGTTCCAGGGGCTCGACACGATGGACGCGCTGATCGACGGCGACGCCCGCACGGCGCTGGTCGAGAAGATCCGCGGCGAGGCCAAGGAGCTGCGCGAGAAGCCTGTCGTGATCGACAACTCTCCGCCCGTCACCGATGACAGCGTGCGCTCGAAGACGCGCACCGACACGCCGATCCCCGCGCCTCCCTTCTGGGGCGTGCAGGAGATCGACGTCCCGTTCGACGACGTCTTCCCCTACCTCGACCGCCACGTGCTGTTCAAGCTGCACTGGGGCGGGCGCGGCAAGAAGGGGGAGGCCTGGCGCCAGATCGTGGAGGGCCACGACGGCGAGGAGGGCTTCCGCCCGAAGCTCGAGCGGATGTGGCGCGAGCAGGACTACCTCGAGCCGAAGGTGCGGATCGGCTACTTCCCCTGCAACAGCGAGGGCAACGACCTCGTGATCTTCGATCCCGAGGACCAGGACCGCGAGATCGAGCGGCTGACCTTCCCGCGCCAGCCCAAGCACGACCGCATCTGCCTGGCCGACTTCTACCGCCCGATCGCCTCCGGCGAGCGCGACGTGGTGGCGCTCCAGGGCGTCACCGTCGGCCCGAAGTCCACCGAGCGGATGGCCGAGCTCGAGCAGGCCGGCGAGTTCGCCGAGCAGCTCTTCGTCCACGGTCTCGCCGTCCAATCGGCCGAGGGCCTCGCCGAGTGGTCGCACGCCCAGGCGCGCTCGGCGCTGGGCATCGACGCGGACCAGGGCCGCCGCTACTCGTGGGGCTACCCGGCTTGCCCGGACCAGTCGGAGCACGAGAAGGTCTGGCGCCTGCTCGACCTCAACGAGATCGGCATGTACCTCTCGGACGGCTTCGCCGTGATGCCCGAGCAGTCGACGGTGGCGATCGTCTCTCACCATCCGCAGTCGGTCTACTTCGGCATGAAGTCCGGCTTCATCCCGAAGGACAAGGCGCCCGACGAGCTGATCGCTGGCACCCAGCGCGGCGGCGAGCTGCCGCCCGAGGACGAGGCTCGCGACGGCGCGGTCGAGGCCGAAGCGGTCGAGCGCGCGCCCGACGACGTCCCCGCCTAGCGCTCCGGACGCCGATCGCGACAGCCGTGAGAACGGCGCCGGTCAAATCTTCGACACGTGGATAAAGACCGGGGACGCACGCGATCCTAGGTTCATGAGGTCCGATTCCCCCGAACCGGCGGCGAAGGCGTTGCCGGGCGAAGGAGAGCCTCACACTCATGAAAACAAGCTTCCTCAGGTCCAGTGTGCTTGCCATGGCCCTGGCCGCTCTCGCGTCCCTTCTCCTACCCGGGATGGCATTTGCCCAGGAAGACCTCGCTGAGCAGGTGACGGCCAAGGCCGCCGAGCTCGACATGGTCTGGGTAGCCATCGCCACCGTCCTCGTCTTCTTCATGCAAGCCGGGTTCATGTTCCTCGAGATCGGCTTCTCGAGGCAGAAGAACGCCGGCACCGGGGTGGCGAAGATCTTCATCAACCTGGCGATCGTGACGATCGTCTGGTGGGCGGTCGGCTTCGGCATCAACGGTCCTGGCAACGACCTCTTCGGCACCGACGGCTTCCTCTTCCACTTCGGCCAGACGATCGGCAGTGGGGCAGACGCAACCGTGGTCGCCGCGGGCGATTCGATGATGATGCTGTACGGCCTCGCCTTCTGCGCGGTCTCCCTGGCGATCGTCTGGGGCACCACGCTCGAGCGGATCAAGTTCGGTGCGTACGTCATCTACGCGGTCGTCTTCGGCGCGTTGATCTACCCGCTGGTCGCGCATGCGGTCTGGGGCGGCGGTCTGCTGTCCGATGTCGGCGGCAAGCCGGTGATGGACTTCGCCGGCTCCTCCGTCGTGCACCTCACCGGCGCGGTCGGGGCGCTTGCGGCGCTGCTGCTGCTCGGTGCTCGCAAGGGCAAGTTCGCCAGCGACGGGTCACCGCGCGTGATCCCCGGTCACTCGATGCCGCTCGTCGGCCTCGGAGTGATCATCCTGTGGATCGGCTGGTTCGGCTTCAACGGAGGCTCGACCTTCGAGAGCGCCGGATCGTTCTTCGGCGAGGTCATGCTGAACACCCAGCTCGCTGCGGCGGCCGGTGTGATCGGCGCAAGCCTGATCATCTACATGAAGACGAAGTCGCTCGACGTGGGCATGGCAGGCAACGGCGCGATCGCAGGCCTGGTCGGCATCACGGCGCCCTGCGGCTTCGTCGAGTACTGGGCGGCGCCGGTCATCGGCTTCATCGCCGGTGTGATCGTGGTCTACGGCGTGCTTGCCTTCGACAAGAAGCTCGACGACCCGGTCGGCGCCCTCTCGGCGCACGGCCTGGCCGGCATCTGGGGAACGCTCGCGGTCGGCATCTTCGGCTCCGAGCGGCTGATCCTCGACGGAGCCGGACCTGGCGTCTGGTACGCCGTCTTCGGCGACGCCAGCTTCAGCGCCGCGATGGGGCAGCTGGGGGTTCAGGCTGCCGCGGTCGGCCTGACGTTCGTGGTGGTGTTCACGCTCTCGTACGTCACGTTCGCGCTCATCAAGGCGACGATCGGGCTGCGGGTGCCTGAGGCCGAGGAAGAGGCAGGGCTGGACATCTCTTCCCACGGCATGTACGGCTACCCGGAGCAGTTCATCCCACAGCCGGATTACTCGACCGGCATGCCGGGAGGCATCGGTGCGCCGGCTCCAACGCCGGCGGCAGTCAGTGCGATGACCGCGTCAACCGAGTCCCGATAGGAGAGGCAAGATGAAGAAGATCGAGGCATTCATACGCCACGAGGCGTTCGAGCCGATCCGATTGGAGCTGCTCGAGAAGGGCTTCCCGAGCCTCTCCATCGCGGAGTACAAGGGCTCGGGCAGGCAGAAGGGCATCACGGAGCACTACCGAGGCTCCGAGCTGACCATCCACCTACGGCCGAAGCTCAAGCTCGAGATCGTGGTCGAGGCCAAGGACGTGGGCGTGATCAGCGAGGTGATCCTCAAGCACGCTCGCACAGGTCAAGTGGGCGACGGGAAGATCTTCATCCTGCCGGTCGAGGAGGCGATTCGCATCCGGACCGGTGAGGGTGGGGACCTCGTGCTCCAGGCTCACGGAGCCGAGGAGATTCCGGCAGGGACCTAGCCTCTCCCATCCTGCCGGCTTCGTCATTGGCGGGCGCGCACGGGGGCGCGTCCGCCAGGCGAAGCCCCGGCAAGGCCCATTTGGACATTTGGATATAGGCCTGCCCGTCGCGGCGGGTTAGAGTCCGCCCCACAACCCCCGTAGGAGGCCCCGCACTCAGATGTCAAAGATTCGTCAGCAGAACGTCACGGCCGCCCAGTGGAGCCCCAATGGGGGCGCCCTCGGCGCGGTAGATCTCTCGCAGCCCGGGAACAACCCCTTCGGCGCGAACGTCTTCTCACTTGCGGTCCAGCGTCAGCGGCTGCCCAAGGACGTCTTCAAGCGCCTGCAGCGCACGCTCGAGAAGGGCGAGGCGATCGACCCCTCGCTCGCCGACTCGGTTGCTGCGGCGATGAAGGACTGGGCGCTCGAGAAGGGCGCCACGCACTACACCCACATGTTCCAGCCGCTCACCGGGCTCACCGCTGAGAAGCACGACTCCTTCTTCAACCCCGCGGGCGAGGGCACGGCCCTGGCGGAGTTCTCCGGCAAGGAGCTGATCCAGGGGGAGCCCGACGCTTCGTCGTTCCCGACGGGCGGCGTGCGCGCCACCTTCGAGGCGCGCGGCTACACGGCGTGGGATCCCACCAGTCCGGCGTTCATCCTGGAGAACCCGAACGGGGCGCTGCTCTGCATCCCCACGGCGTTCGCCTCCTGGACGGGCGAGGCGCTCGACGCGAAGATCCCGCTGCTGCGCTCGATGGACGCGCTCTCGCGCTCCGCGGTGCGGGCGCTGGGGCTGCTCGGCGAGGACAAGATCGAGCGGGTCTTCACGACCGTCGGGCCCGAGCAGGAGTACTTCCTCGTCGACGAGCAGTACTACTTCGAGCGTCCCGACCTGATCGACGCCGGGCGCACGCTGTTCGGCGCCAAGCCGCCGAAGGGCCACGAGCTCGACGACCACTACTTCGGCTCCATCCCCGAGCGCGTGCTTGCGTTCATGATGGAGTCAGAGCTGGAGCTCGCGAAGCTGGGCGTGCCGATCAAGACGCGCCACAACGAGGTGGCTCCCGGCCAGTACGAGATCGCTCCGATGTTCGAGAACTCGAACGTCGGCTCCGACCACCAGCAGCTCACGATGCAGGTGCTGCCGAAGGTCGCGCGCAAGTACGGCCTCGTCTGCCTGCTCCATGAGAAGCCGTTCGCCGGCGTCAACGGATCGGGCAAGCACAACAACTGGTCGATGGGCACGGACGCCGGTGCGAACCTGCTCGAGCCCGGCGACACCCCGGCGGACAACATCAACTTCCTGTTCTTCTGCGCGGCCGTCATCCAGGCCGTGAACAAGCATCAGGGGCTGTTGCGCGCGTCGGTCGCGAACATCGGGCAGGACCACCGGCTCGGGGCCAACGAGGCGCCTCCGGCGATCATCTCGGTCTTCCTCGGCGGTGAGCTCGAGAAGGTGTTCGAGGCGATCGCCTCGGGCCAGGGCGATCCGCACACCCCCGGGTCGTTCCTCGGCCTGGGAACGCCCGTGCTGCCGCCGCTGCCGATGGACGGAGGCGACCGCAACCGCACGTCGCCGTTCGCCTTCACCGGCAACAAGTTCGAGTTCCGCGCGCTCGGGTCGAGCATGTCGCTCGCCTTCCCGAACACCGTGCTGAACACGATCGCCGCGCAGGCCATCGACGCCCTCGCCGACTCGCTCGAGGAGAAGCTCGGCTCCGGCACCGATCTCGCGGAGGCCGTCACGGCAGTCGTGAAGGAGGCGTACGGCGCCAACCGGCAGGTGTGCTTCGGCGGGGACAACTACTCCGACGAGTGGCACGCAGAGGCCGAGCGGCGCGGGCTGAAGAACCTGCGCACCACGCCTGACGCGCTTCCCGAGGTTCTCGCGGACGACACGATCGCCGCGTTCGAGAAGTACGAGGTGCTCTCCAAGCGGGAGCTCGAGTCGCGCTACGAGGTCTGGACCGAGCAGTACGTCACGCGGGCGAACATCGAAGCCGAGATCACCCAGTCGATGGCTCAGACGCTGATCCTGCCCGCGGCGCTGCGCCACCTCGCCCTGATCTCCGACTCCGGTGTCGAGTCGCTCGAGGCGGACGTGCGCGCTCTCGTCGACGACCTGATCGCCGCGATCCGCGAGCTCGAAGAGGCCAACCTCTACCCCGACGGGGTAGAGGGCCTGGACCTGGCGTTCTACGCCCGCGACAAGCAGCTCGTCGCGATGGCCAAGGTCCGCGAGGCCGCCGACGTCCTCGAGAAGGTTGTCGCCGACGATCTGTGGCCGCTGCCGAAGTACTCGGAGATGCTCTTCATCAAGTAATCAGTCGGGGCGATTGGCTTCGCCTGGCGGTGTCCTCGGTCGCTCGTGTGCTGGCGCACACGTCGCTCCCTGCGTCCTAGCCAGGCTGGCCACTCGCCCCGCTGATGCTCTGTCGGTCCCTGCGTCCTTGGGTCTGCGGGGCGATACTGGGGCCATGCAGCGTGAGCTACACGTGCCCGGTAGCGGCGGGGCGGGCCTATGCGACTCGTGCCGGCATCAGCGGCTGGTGCCGAACACGCGCGGCAGCGTGTTCAGCAAGTGCGAGCGCTCGAAGCTCGACGATCGCTTCCCCAAGTACCCGCGGTTGCCGGTGCTCGAGTGCGTCGGCTTCGAGCCGCGGAGAGAGGGAGAGGCGGGGCGGGAGGAGGAAGACGCGGGACGGTGACCGCGCGCTGCGGGCTCAGTCCTTATCGGCTGAGCTGATGACGGTGCGACCGTCGGCGGCGACTCGGTTGTAGGGGACCTCGTCGCTGATCGTGCCGGCGAAGGTCCCGCTGGGCTGCTCGCCACCCACGTCCTCCGCGAGGGCCTTCCCGTGGAGTCCGGCGGAGATCCTGTAGGTCAGCTTGTACGGGCCGGGGCGCAGCGCCGTCACGCGCCAGCGGAAGGTGGTCTCGGCGTCCGGCTTCAGCTTGCCGAGCGCCCAGGTGTTGACGTAGAGCGTCTCGCCGCCGCCGGGAGCGTCGAGCTTGATCTCCGGGTAGTTGCCGATCTGCTTGCGGACGCCGTTGATGCTGAAGACCGGGCGGCGAGGGTCGAACAGGTCCGGGTCCTTCAGCCGCGTGTAGAAGCCGTCGACGGTCGCGACGATGTTGGGGATCGTCTCCGAGCCCGTGTTCTTGACGGTGACCTCGAGATCCGACTTCTTCGCGAGGACCTGGTGCTCCGGGAAGCTCGCCTCG
The DNA here is from genome assembly GCA_963715445.1 of uncultured Solirubrobacterales bacterium. GTDB lineage: Bacteria > Actinomycetota > Thermoleophilia > Solirubrobacterales > Thermoleophilaceae > JAAYBF01. The sequence continues at coordinate 626,041 of OY970240.1, read as the reverse complement.
GACACCTGAACCTCGTAGGTGCCCTCGTCCTCGTTGGCGTCGAGGCGATCGTCTCCACCGCACGCGGCAGCGCCAACGGACATGAGCCCGCCGACGGCCGTCAAGACCACATACCTTCTCCAAGCCCTCAAAGCGAGCGGAACATACCACGGGCCAAGGGACGCGCACGCAGGTTCCCGAACGGGTTCCGTCGGTTTGGAGACGCGACCGTTGTCACTTGGCAGCGTGGGGTGCATGGCGTAGTGTTACGCCGCGAGAGGGGTGCGTCTGCGTCGCGGGCGCGCACAAGAGACGGAGGAGCATCTTGTGGTTCGAGCTGTAGCCGACCGGGCGTTCCTGCCCACGAAGAACCTGCTGGAGCAGGTCGGCGACATGATGATCCTCACCGGCAAGACTCTCTTGTCGGCGATTCGTCCTCCGTATCCCTACGGGCTCGAGCTGGTCCAGCAGTTCATGTTCGTCGCGCGCCTCTGCTGGCTGCCGCTGACGATCTCCACGATCGCCATCTGTTACGGCGCACCGGGCCTCCAAGCGGGCAACGCGCTCGTCATCTTCGGCGCCACGGACCGCCTCGGCGCCTTCTTCGTGCTCGCCGCCATCCGAGAGATCGCGCCGATCGTGACGGCGGTCATCCTGGCCGGCGTCGCCGGCACCGCGATCACGGCCGACCTTGGCGCCCGCAAGATCCGCGAGGAGCTCGACGCGCTGCTCGTGCTCGGCGTCGACCCGATCAAGAACCTCGTCGTGCCCCGCTTCCTCGCGCTGATGGTGGTCACGGGCCTGTTCAACATCTACGCGCTGATCTTCGGCATCTTCGGCGGCGTCCTCGCCTCGCTCACGTTCGGCGCGCCCCTCGGGCCCTTCTTCGCGACCCTCTTGAACAACGCGACCCCCACGGACCTTTGGGGATCGGTGCTGAAGACGACCCTGTTCGGCGCGATCATCGCGATCGTCTCCTGTTACAAGGGCATGACCGCCTCCGGTGGTCCCGAGGGAGTCGGCCGGGCCGTCAACCAGGGCGTCGTGATCGCCTTCCTCGGCGTCTTCGCGTTCAACTACGTCTTCACGCAGACGCTGCTGGCCACCCACCCCGAAATCTCGATGATCAAGTAATGGGCGGCGACTGGACAGCCCGCCCTCGCGAGTGGATCGCCTCGATGGGCGACATCGTGAAGTTCTGCGCGCGCGTGGTGACGGAGGTCTTCGAGGGCCGCGCGTTCCACTTCTTCGGCGAGACGATGCGCCAGGCGGGGATCCTGATCCTCGGCTCGGCGATCGTTATCTGGGGCCTGGCCTTCATCCTCGGCCTGACCTGCGGTATCGAGGCCGCGTACTTCAACCGCGCGCTCGGCACTCCCGCCAACGCAGGGTTCTTCGGCGCCTGGTGCGACCTGCGCGAGGTCCTTCCCTACGCCTTCGGCTACATGATGTCCGCCAAGGTCGGCACCGGCCTGGTGGCCGAGATCGGCGCGATGCGCATCTCGGACGAGATCGATGCGCTCGAGGTGATGGGGATCAGCTCGCTGACCTTCCTCTGCACCACCCGCCTGCTGGCCGCGTGGATCGTTCTCCCCTTCATGTACGTCGCCGCCGTCGGCGTCGGGTTCTTCGCGACCTACCTGGCGGTGGTGCAGCAGATCGGCGAGGTGTCCTCGGGCGGCTATCTCCTGATCTTCTGGATGTTCCAGAACCCTCCCGACCTGCTCTATTCCACGATCAAGGGCATGGCGATGGCCACGGTCGTGGTGATGGTCGGCTGCTACTACGGCTACACGGCCTCGGGCGGTCCGGTGGGAGTGGGAACGGCGACGGCGAAATCGATGGTTCTCAACATGGTGCTGGTCCACATCGTGGGCATGGTCGGAACCCAGATCTTCTGGGGCACCAATGCGAGAGCGCCAATAGGCGGTTGACGGGCTAAGAGGAGAGACAAGTGGCTGACGATCGACACGACATTCCACTCGGGGACGAGCCCGTGGCATCGCCGGACCTGGAGTCCGACGCTCCCACGCAGGAGGTTCCCCCTCCCGCCCGGTCCACGATGGTGGACGAGCCCCAGGACAACATCCCGGAGAACATCCGCACGCAGACGCGCAAGGGCGAGCATCCCTACCAGTGGCACGAGGGCATCAACCGCGCCCACGGCTCCACGGACGCGGTGGAGTTCATCGACGTCAAGAAGTCCTTCGGCCGCAACACCGTGCTCAACGGCCTCAACCTCGGGATCCCCGAGGGGCAGATCTCGATGGTCATCGGCCCGTCGGGAACCGGGAAGTCGGTCTGCATCAAGCACATGGTCGGCCTGCTCTTCCCCGACGAGGGGGACGTGCTCGTGCACGGCCGCTCGGTGCCCGCGATGACCGACGACCAGCTCTTCGAGATGCGCAAGAAGTTCGGCGTCCTCTTCCAGGACGGCGCGCTCTTCGGCTCGATGAACGTCTTCGACAACACCGCCTTCCCGCTTCGCCAGCACACGGACAAGGGCGAGGACGAGATCGAGGAGATCGTCACCCGCCGCCTGCGCGAGGTCGGCCTCTCCGACGCCATCGACAAGATGCCGAACGAGCTCTCCGGCGGAATGCGCAAGCGCGCCGGCTTCGCCCGGGCGCTCGTGCTCGATCCCGAGATCGTGCTCTTCGACGAGCCGGACTCCGGCCTCGACCCGGTCCGCACCGCCCTGCTCTGCGAGCTGATCCAGGAGGTCCACGCCGAGAACGGTGGCGCCTACGTGGTCATCACGCACGACATCATGAGCGCCCGTCGCGTGGCCGATTACCTCGCCCTGCTCTGGAAGGGCAGGATCGTCGAGTCCGGTCCCGCCAGCGAGCTCTTCAACTCCGAGAACCAGTTCGTGCGGCAGTTTCTCTCCGGCGAGGCCCGCGGCCCGCTGGGGATGGAGTAACCGGCGCCCAGCGGTGTCATCGGTCGCTCGTGTGCTGGCGCACACGTCGCTCCCTGCTTCCTAGCTGGACTTGGTTCTTCCACCCCAGCTCGGGAACAAACGTCGCTCCCTGCGTCCTGGTCAGACTCGGTTCTTCCATCCCGAGTTAGTTTGGGCTCCAGCAGCGCGGTTGAGTGAGGCCTGGGGCACGGGTGCCTCACTAAGCTGAGCGGGTGTCGATGGGGGAGCGGTTCGAGCGGGTGGTGCGCGCGGTTGCGCGCCGTCCCCTGGTTCCCCTGATCGCGGTCGGAGTGCTGGCTGTGGCGGGCGCGCTGCTGGCGCTGCGGCTGGAGCCGAGCACCGGCACCGACACGCTCGTGTCGACGGGCTCGGCGTCGCACGAGGCGACCGAGCGCTTCAAGCGGGACTTCGGCGACGACGCGATCGTGGTGCTGGTCGAGGGCAGCCTCCGCAAGACGCTGCTCACCCCCGATCTCGGCAGGCTCGTCAGCCTCGAGGGCTGCCTGTCCGGGAAGGTCCCCGAGAGCGGCCTCCAGTCCCTCCCGGCGGCCTGCCGTGAGCTGGCCGAGCTGAAGCCGGCCCACGTGGTCTACGGGCCGGGGACGTTCATCAACACCACCGTCGAGTGGATATCGAACGAGCTGACGCGCCGGTCGAAGGGCTCGGCGAAGCGCGCGGCACGCGCGGAGCGCAGCGCCCGCGAGAGCGCGGCGGAGCGCGGCGAGCCGCTCGAGGAGCAGGAGCGCCTCGCCGGGGAGGCGCGCAAGAAGGTGGAGGACGCTTTCGAGGCCCAGGTCGTCCAGCTGGCGCTGCGCTACGGGATCGCCGCCCAGCCCTCCGTCGACAGCCCCCAGTTCGTCTCGGCGATCGTCTTCAACGGTGACGGCAAGACTCCCAAGTCCCGGTTCTCCTCGCTCTTCCCGAGCAGTCGCGCGGCACTCGTGCAGATGCGGCTGCGCGCGGACCTGACCGAGGCCGAGCGCTCGCGGACCATCGAGCTGGTGAAGGAGGCGGCGGCCTCGCCGCGCTTCCAGCCCGAGCAGGGCGCGCGCTTCGTCGTGACGGGGGTGCCGGTCGTCGTGGACGGGCTCGGCGACGCCGTGCTCGGCGCCGTGCCCTGGCTGCTGGGAGCGGCGATCCTGATCATGGCCGCCACGCTCGCCGTCGTGTTCCGCACACGCCTGCGCCTGCTGCCCTTGGCGCTTGCCCTCGCCGCGTCGGCGATCACCTTCGGCGCGCTGTCGCTCGCGGGCGGCAGCCTGACGATGGCCTCGATAGCGGTCCTGCCCGTCCTGATCGGCCTCGCGGTGGACTACGCGATCCAGTTCCAGGCGCGGTACGACGAGGTGCGCCGCCGCAGTGGCGATCCTCCAGCGGTGGCTGCGCCCGCGGCCGCCGCGGCCGGGGGGCCGACGATCGCCACCGCGGGCCTCGCTACGGCGATCGGATTCCTGGTGCTGCTCGCATCGCCCGTGCCGATGGTGCGCGGCTTCGGCGTCCTGCTGGTGGTGGGCATCGCGATCGCTCTCGCCTGCGCGGTGATCGCGGGGTTCGCGGCCCTCGTCCGCTTCAGCGACCCTCCCGAGGGCTCCGCGGAGGCGCCGCCGCTGCTGCCGCGCGTGCGGGCGTCGGCCGGGAGCGCCTGGGGCTCCGTGGCGAGCTCGCGACCGGGCACCGCGGCCGTCCACCGCGGGAGGCTGCTGAGGCTGTGGGCGATCGAGCGCGGAGAGCGCACCCTGGCCGTGGCCGTGGCCCGGCCGCAGCGGGTGCTCGCCGTGGCGCTCGCGGTGGCCGTCGTCGGCTGGGCGGCCGATACCCAGTCCAACGTCGTCTCGGACGTGCAGGAGCTCGTCCCGAGCGACCTGCAGGCGCTGCGCGACGTGAACAAGCTCCAGGAGGAGACGGGCGTATCGGGCGAGATCGACGTGACCGTCCGCGCCGACGACGTGACCAAGCCCGAGGTGATCCGCTGGATGAGCCTGTTCCAGGACGAGGTGCTGGAGCGCGCCGGATATCGAGACGGCGACCGCTGCAGCCAGGCGAAGAGCCCCCCGGACCTCTGTCCGGGGCTCTCGCTGACCGACCTGCTCGTCGGCGTCGATATCGACAAGGAGCAGCAGGTCGACCAGCTGCTGGACTCGCTGCCCGACTACCTCGCTCAGGGCGTCGTCAGCCCCGACCGCAAGACGGCGAACATCGCGTTCGGCATCCGCCTCCAGCCGCTGGAGCGCCAGAAGAAGGTGCTGGACCGCGTCGCGGAGCGCCTGCACCCGCCTCCCGGGGTGAAGGCCGATCTGGTGGGCCTGCCGGTCCTGGCCGCCGAGGCGAACGCCGCGCTCTCCTCGCCGCTGAGGCGCGCCCTGACGCTGCTCGCGGCGCTGGCCGCCGTGTTCCTGGTGCTGCTCGTGGTGAGGCGGAGGCTGCGAGAGGCCGTCGTGCCGCTGATCCCGATCGCGCTGGCCACCGGGTGGTCCGCCGGCATCATGTTCCTGCTCGGCCTGCTGCCCGGGCCGTTGAAGGTCGAGCTGAACCCCATGTCGGTGACGCTCGGGGCTCTCGTGATCGCGATCTCCACGGAGTTCAGCGTGCTCCTCTCCGCCCGCTACAAGCAGGAGCGCGCGGCCGGCGTCTCACCCGCCCGGGCGATCGAGGCGACCTACGCCTCCACGGGCATGGCCGTGATGGCCTCGGGCCTGACTGCGATCGCGGGCTTCGCCGCGCTGATCGCCTCTGACATCCGGATGCTGCGCGACTTTGGGATCCTGACCGTCGTGGACCTTGGCGTGGCGCTCCTCGGCGTGATGATCGTGTTGCCTGCGGCGCTGGTCTGGGCCGAGCGCGCGCGGCCCGTTCGAACGAGCATCGACGATCTCCGCGGCTCGCTCCGCTCCATCCGCCGCCCGCGTCTGCGCCGCCCCTCGCCGGGCCTCCTCCGCTCGAGGCGCCGAGATGCCTGAGGACCGGTTCGAGAACCTCGGCGACAGGCCAAAGCGCAGCGCCGCCGAGCGCTTCGAGGAGGAGGATCGACTCAACCCCGAGCCGGACATGCCCCGCCCGCGCCCGGAGGTGCCAAGGCCCGGCAGCCGCTACGCCTGGGTGGTCGGGATCGTGATGCTGATGGCGGCCAGCGTGCTCCTGCTCATGCGCGGCATCCCGGACTCCGGCGAGGGCCTGCGCGGGCCGGCGAAGGGCACGATCATCCCCGCCTTCGCGGCCCCGTCGGCGACCGGCGACCTCGACGGCGACGCGAACGTGCGCCAGGCCACGGGCGGAAGCGCGGCCGCCGGCAAGGGCCCGGCGTGCGAGGTGGACGAGCCGGGGGTGGTGAACGTCTGCGAGCTGCGCAAGAAGCCGCTCGTGCTGACCTTCCTGGTCACCGAGAGCGGCGACTGCGAGCCGCAGGTGGACCGCGTCGAGCGGATGCGCGCCGAGTTCCCGCAGGTGGGCTTCGCCGCCGTGGTCAGCGGCAACGGGCGCGAGGACGTCGAGCAGGTGGTGCGTCGACGCGGCTGGACGATCCCGGTCGCGGTCGACCGCGACCGCGCGGTCATCGACAGCTACGGGATCGTCCTGTGCCCCACGACGGTCTTCTCCTATCCGGGCGGCCGGGTCCGCAACGTGACGCTCGGGAACCTCACCGAGGACCAGCTGCGCGACCATGTGCGCAGGCTCGTGAAGGCCTCCTCTCGGCGGGGCTGATGGCGGCCCCGGACGTCACGGTCCCGGGCTGGATCGATCCGGAGCTGGCGGAGGAGTTCCCCGGCCTCGCGATCTGCTGCGTGTACCTGGAGGCCCGGCGCCTGCGCAGAAGCCCGAAGGAGGTTCGGGAGCGGCTCGGCGAGCTCGCCAGCCGCATCAACGGCGGCTACGCCATCCACATGCGCCAGGACAGCGTGCCGTGGGCCTACCGCGTGCTGTGGCGGCGCCTCGGCGTGGATCCGGACGTGGATCGGACCCCGGTCGAGGGGCTGGTGCTCGAGCGCCTGGAGCAGGGCGGCCTGCCGAGCATCGGGCTGCCCGGGGACGCGCTGACGATCGCGACGCTCGAGACCGGCGTCCCGGTCCTCGCCCTGGACGCCGAGCAGCTGAGCGGCGCGGTCGGGTTGCGGCCCGCACGGTCGGGGGAGAGCCTCGGGGACGAGTCGCTGTCCGAGGGCCGGCTCGTCTACTGCGACGAGGTCAAGCCCGTCGCCGCCCTCGGCGGCAGGGTGATGGGTGCGGCAGCCGTGACGAAGGGCACGAGGCGCATGGTCATCTGCACTCTGGAGGCCGAGGGGGTCGCCCGGATGAGCACCGAGGAGGCGCTCTGGATGGCGGTGGACATTCTCCGGGCGAGTGGTAGCGTTGCTGAGGCCGACTAGGGGAGGATCGCGGTGCCCGAGGTTCTGGAGCGTTTCACCACCGAGCTGCCTTCAAGCGCAGCTTCCGACGAGCGCGCCGCGCGCCGGACCCTTCAGGGGCAGATCGGCCGTCTGGAAGGCGAGCTGGCCTCCATCTTCGCCTCCTCGTGGCCGCGCAAGGGCATCGGCTGGACCGTTCCCGCCACGAGCGGGGGGCCGAGGCTGCTGGACCTGGGCGAGCTCGAGGTGCTGCGCGATGCGATGGTCGAGCGGGTCGACGCCGCTCGCCGCGAGCTGCGCGCCCGCAAGCAGGTCGAGGACCTCAACCGGGGCCGCATCGAGGACATGCTGCGCGACCCCCGAGGCCACCGCTGGGTCCGCGTGCAGAGCGCGGACATCGGCGAGCACGGCTGCCGCAACTGGCACGTGCTGCCGCGCTTCGGGCTGATCGGCATGATGGCCGACTGGTGGCACGTGAAGATCTCCTCCGGCTGCCCGTAGCTGGCGTCGGCTGACATCCCCACCACCCTCGGCCACCTCGCTTCTGCGCCTTCACCGGTTGTGCAGGCGGTAGGTTGACGCCGTGTCGATGAGCCGGCGGGGCAGTGGGAAGGCGTAGCCGCAAGCGCGGCGGCGCCGGCGACCCGGCGGAGCCGCTCTCCGCTACGGCGAGCACGCGTGCAGAGCGCGATGCCGCCCGGCGCGAGCGTGCCGCGGCGGCCCGCGCCGGCAAGGCCGCTCCCGCGACCCCCGGGCGGCGGTCGGCGCGACCGGGCCTGGAAGAGCGCCCGCCGCCGCTGTGGGGATCGTTCCCGCTCACCGAGATCCTCACCTTCGCCGGCATCGTGCTGATGGTCTGGGGGTTCCTGGGAGGCGGGGGGGCGGAGGCGAACGCCAAGCTCGCGGCCGGCCTCGTCATCGCCTCGCTGGGGGGCCTGGAGCTCGCGATCCGCGAGCACGTGACGGGCTTCCGCTCACACACGAGCCTGCTCGCCGGAATCGTCGCGATCGCGACGATCATCGGGTTCGGCCTGATCTCCGGGGTCGACATTCTCGGACCCCTGCTGATCAGCGGAGTGCTCTCCTTCGCCGCCGCCTTCTACGGCTTGAGGGCGCTCTTCAAGCGCCGCTCAGGCGGCGCCAGCTTCCGCTGAGGGCGCCGTCCGCGCCCGAGGCCTCAGGCCCCGGGCGCGACGCGACCACGGCTCGGTCAGGCCGCCGAGAGGGCCTCGGCCCTCATGGCAGGCATCGCCTGACCGGAATTGAGACTGGTGCGAGTCTCGACGGGCTTGACCGTCGAGGCCAGCATCGCCGAGAGCGCAAGTCGCTGACGCTCGGTGAGCGTCCCGACGCACTTGTTCTCCGGGATGCCGATCGACATCAGCAGACGGCGGCAGCGTGCCCGCCCCCAGCGCTTCTGGCTCATCAATATGTCGCTGACCGACATGTTGTCCGCTTCCCACGGACAGTTCAGGATCACGTCGGCCGCCGCAAGCTCCCCAGCCGCGATCCGACGCTTCATATCGGCTCGCGCAAGTCGCACCCGATTGGCGTGCTCGAGGGCACGCAGGTGCTGGTCTTGCCCAGCGTCCAACACAGCAGTTCCGCCCATACATCCTCCCCGCACCTCGTGCAGTTTCTCAACAGCTGACGCAGTCCCCAACGGCCTGCCGATCTCTCCCATGCCACCCACCGGAGCTCAATGGCTCCGGTTCCCCGGGCAGCAGCAGGGCCAGGTTCGAAATAAAGCCGAGCGGCGGGCGAGCGTCAACCGGCATCCGTCTGGACCGTGCGCTAAGAGCGGCCTTTTCGTGTTTGGGCTAGCCGGTCGGCGCGACTGCGGCCCCGGGATCCTCCGGCAGGACCGAGTAGGCCCGCTGGAAGATGTCGAGCGCTCGGTCGAGGTGCTCGCGCTCGTGGGTTGCCATCACGCTCGTCCGCAGCAGCGCACCGCCGCGGGGCACGGCCGGATAGAGGGCGACGTTGGTGTAGAGGCCGGCCTCGTACAGGGCCTTCCAGAAGAGGACGGCCTTCCAGTCGTCGCCGATCACGACAGGCACGATCGGCGTGACGATCTCGGATCCGTCCGGCATCGTCGTCGGCGGGACGACCTCGAAGCCGAGCTCCGACAGGCCGCGGTGCAGGTAGCGCGCGTTGTCGAGCGCCTGGGCCATCAGGTCGCGTCCCTCCCCCGAGCGGATGATCCGCAGAGCGGCGAGCGCCGCGCCGATCGCCGCCGGCACCGCGGAGGCGGTGAACATGAAGGCGCGCGACTGCACGCGGAGGAAGTCGATCACCTCGGCCGATCCGGCTATGAAGCCGCCGCAGGAGGCGAGCGACTTGGAGAAGGTGCCCATCCGCAGGTCCACGTCGCCGCCGGCGCCGAACAGCTCGCAGGCGCCGGTGCCGGTCTCTCCGAGCACTCCGACCCCATGGGCCTCGTCGACCATCAGGCGGGCGCCGTGCTTGCGGCAGAGGCTCACGATGTCGGGCACGGGGGCCAGGTCGCCCTCCATCGAGAACACGCCGTCGACCACCACCAGAACGCCTCCGCCGTCGTCGGCGGCGCGCTCGAGCATCTTCTCCAGCTTGTCGAGCCGGTTGTGCCGGAAGGGGCGGATGCGGGCGCGGGACATCGAGACGGCGTCGAGGATCGATGCGTGGTCGCCGGAGTCGCAGATGACGGTGTCCTGCGGTCCCAGCAGGGTGGCGATGCAGCCCACGTTCGCCAGGTAGCCCGCCGTGAAGACCAGCGCGTCCTCGGTGCCCATCCAGTCGGCCAGCTCCCGCTCGAGCTCCAGGTGCAGCGGCGTGGTGCCGTTCATGAAGCGCGAGCCCGTCAGGCCGGTGCCGTAGGTCTCGAGCGCCTCGCGAGCCGCCTGCTTCACGCGCTCGTCCCCGGTGAGCCCAAGGTAGTTGTTCGAGCCGAGGGTGATGCGCTCCCGGCCCTCCATGAGGGCGATCGGCCCGGGCTCCGCTTCCACGACCCTGAAGTAGGGCAGCAGGTCCTGCTCTCGGGCGGCCTTCAGCTGCTCTACCCGCTCGTGGGTACGGGCCTTCTCGAAGAGGTCGGTCTTGATCGCCATGGACTAGGGTGCGGCGCCGTGGCTCTGGAGGTGATTCCCGTCAGCTCTCGCGGCGACCGGCGAGCTTTCATCGAGCTGCCGTACCGGCTGCATGCTAACGCAGGGCCGTGGGTTCCCTCGCTGCGGATCGAGCGCAAGCTCTTCCTGAGCCCGCGCTTCAACAAGTGGTTCAAGCACGCCGAGGCTCAGCTGTTCCTGGCGCGCCGGGACGGGCGGGTGGTCGGCCGGATCAGCGCCCAGATCGACCGCAACTTCAACGAGTACCAGGGCAACGACTGGGGGATGTTCGGCTTCCTGGAGATGGAGGACGATCGCGAGGTGCTCGAGGCGCTGCTCGACGCCGCCGCGGGCTGGCTGCGCGAGCGCGGCCGCGACCGGATGGTCGGCCCGATGGACTTCACGATGAACGACGAGGCCGGCGTGCTGATCGAGGGCTTCGATCGCGAGCCGTTCGTCAGGCAGCCCTGGCACCCGCCCTACTACCAGCGGCTGTGCGAGGAGTGCGGCCTCGAGAAGGCGGTCGACCTGCTGATGTGGGAGCTCCACATCAGCGACCGCTCGAAGATCGTGCCGGGGATCGTCGATCTCGCGGCGAAGGTGGAGTCCGAGCACGGCATCCGCGTCCGCAAGATGAAGCGCCACAGGCTGCGCAAGGAGCTCGACCTCTTCGGCGAGACCTACAACGAGGCGTGGAAGGACAACTGGGGCTTCACTCCTCTGACGAAGGAGGACCTCGACGACTACGCCGTGAACATGCAGCTCGTCTACGACAAGCACTGGTTCATGGCCGCCGAGAGGATCGACACCGGTGAGAGCGTGGGAATCGCCTGCACGGTGCCCGACGCGAACCAGCTGCTCAAGGGGACGAACGGGCGGCTGCTGCCGTTCCTGTCCCGGTACGCGCGCCGGCGTTGGCTGGTGGATCGCGTGCGGGTCGGCTTCCTGGGGGTCAAGCCCGAGTACCAGCACACCGGCGTGGCGGCCGCCTTCTACATCGAGCACTTCGACATGGCTGAGGCGACGCGCCAGAAGTGGGGCGAGATGGGCTGGATCCTCGAGACGAACGACGCGATGAACCGCGGCATGGAGGGGATGGGCGGGCGCGTGGTCAAGCGGTACAGGATCTACGAGCGCCTGCTGTAGAGGCTCTCTTCACGCGTCGTCCGGTTGGTGGTTAGACTCGACAGCCGGTGTCCGAGCCAGCTGACAGCTACGCCGAAGAGCCCGAGATCGACGGCGAGCTGGTCGCGCCCGAGGGCGAGCTCGTCGCAGAGGCTCGACCGCTGCCCGTTCCGGCAGACGCCCAAGCCGCGCGTCCGCTCGCTGTCCGGCACGGCGCCTCGCTTCCGGCCACCGTGGCAGCGGCCAGCGGTGGCCTCGTGCTCGGCATCGCCGCATTCATGCTGCTGAAGGTGCTGCGCCGTCCGACGGCCGCTCGCTCGCTCGCTCGCAAGCGCGGCCGGATGCTGGACCGCAGGCGCGGGGTTGAGGTCGCCGGCTCGCGCTCCTTCCTCGTAGACGTCCACCTGCTCAAGCGCTGACCGCGACCGCTTCAGCCCCACCGGCAGCGGCGATCGCCGAGGTGGAGGTGGTGCCGCTCGGCTCTTATCGGCTTCCCGGCCCCGGGCGCGACGGGGTGCTGTGCAGCAGGGACGGCGTGCTCGAGCGCGTGCTCTGCCCGGCGGGCGAGCCCGTGACGGTGAGGGCGTGGGTCGCCGCGGGGACGGTTCGCCTGCGCGGCGAGGCGGCGACTCCCGAGGCGGCCGAAGAGGGCATTCGCCGGATGCGCTTCGCGCTGGGCACCGATCACGACCTCGCCCCATTCCACAGGGCGTTCCATCGCGACCGCCTGCTGGGGCCGGTGATCCGCCGCTTTCCGTGGCTGCGCCCGCGCCGCCGCCCCGAGCCGTTCGAGGCGCTGGCATGGGCGGTCAGCGAGCAGCTGATCGATGTGCAGCGCGCCTTCGCGATCCAGCGCGCGCTGGTGTCCCGCCACGGCGCCCGCAGCGCCTGCGGCGGCCTGCGCGACGTGCCGAGCGCGGCGATCGTCGCGGGCCTCGCGCCGGCCGAGCTGGATGCCTGCGGGCTGGCCCCGAAGCGGTCCATCGCGCTCGTCAAGGTGGCGCGCGAGGTGTCCAGCGGCCGTGCCGACCTCGCTCGTCACGAGCCCACCTGGGAGCGGCTGCGCACTATCCGCAACATCGGCTCCTGGACGCTCGAGTCGCTCGCCTTCTACGGCCAGGGCCGCGACGATCAGCTGCCCGCCGGCGATCTCGCCTTCGTGAAGCTCGTAGGCCGCCTCGCCGGCCTCGGCCGCCGCGCGTCCGAGGCGGAGGTGAGGGAGTTCTTCGAGCCCTATGCGCCCTTCCAGGCGCTCGCCGGGCTGTACCTTGTCCAAGGAGGAGGCCGCATATGGCAGACCATGTGAGCAAGAGCGACGCCGAATGGCGCTCCGAGCTACCGCCGGAGCGCTACCACGTGCTCCGGGAGTCCGGCACCGAGCCGCCGTTCACCGGCGCGTACACGCACTCGAAGGCGGACGGGATGTACCGCTGCGGCGCCTGCGGCGCGGAGCTCTTCAGCTCGGGCACGAAGTTCGACTCGGGCACCGGCTGGCCGAGCTTCACCGAGCCGGCGGTGGCCGAGGCCGTCGAGCTGCGCGAGGATCGCAGCCTGCTGATGCGCCGCACGGAGGTGGTCTGCGCCAACTGCGGGTCCCACCTCGGGCACGTGTTCGACGATGGGCCCGGGCCCGGGGGTCAGCGCTACTGCATCAACTCCCTGGCGCTCGACCTCGACGAGCGCGAGCCGGAGTAGCCGCCGTGGCGGCCGCCGCCTAGTTCGGCTCGCGCCAGAGGTCAGACGGCTCGTCGATCCCGAAGACGAGGCCGATGAGGTTGAAGAGGCTGTCGAGATCCCTCGGGCTCGCGGGCGGCGAGACCTGGACGTCGACGTCGCCCACCTCCTCCAGCACGAGGTCGAAGGTGATCGTGCCCTTCTTGAAGACGGCTTCCTTCACGTCCTTGGGAACCTCGAACTTGAGCTTCGCGTAGGCGCGGCGCGGGTAGCCCTCGTCGTCGACGTTGACCTGCACGTCGACATCGGTGACCGCCTTCACGAGCTTCTTGCGGTCCTCGTCGGAGAGGTCGCCCAGCTTGGCGGCCTCATCGCCGCCCTCGCCGAGACGGTCGCCGATCCCGGAGGACTCGAGCCCTCCGATCAGGTCCTCGACGACCGCGTTCACGTTCACCGTGCCGGTGATCTTGCGGGTCGAGTCGCCGCCGATCTCCTCGCCGTCCTCCATGCGCAGTCGGCGCAGCCAGTCGGAAGGGTTGATGCCCAGCTGCTCGAGGCTCTTTCCGGCGCTCGAGTCATCGGAGTCTCCGTCGTCCGGGCGGAGGTCGTCGATCAGCTCCGGGTCGGCCTCGTAGGACAGCCCCATGAAGTCGATGAAGGCCCGATTGTCCACGACCCTGAAGCGTGCGGGGAACGCCTGGCCGTCGGCCACGAGCTTGACGTTCCAGTCGAGCGTGGGCAGCGAGTCGCCGGCCGTCCACTCGATCGGCCCCTGCCCCGTCAGGTCCAGGCGGCTGCCGAGGATCGGGAAGCTCGGGATGAACGCTTCGAGGCTCATGTCCACCTCGGCGCTCTCGATCGGCTTCGCGACCGCCTCCTCCAGCAGCTGCCGGGGCCCGCCGCTGGGCTCGCTCTCTCCGCCGCCACAGCCGCCGACGAGCGCCGTGATCGCGAGCAGCGAGGCCAGTAGGAGCAGAACGCGGGGGAGGGGGCTGTGGGATCTCAACTCAGTGCGTGTTATAGGGCCTTTGCGGCGTTTTGTCACAGTCCCTGGCCGGGCAGGTAGTCGTTCGTGAACGCTCCGGTGGCGTCGGGGATCTTCTCCAGCAGGCCGTTCTCGCGCATCCAGGCCGTGAATCGCTGCCACTCGCGCGGGCTCTGGTAGCCGAACGGCCGGTCCTCCGGCGGCAGGAACAGGGGCAGCGTTGCGCGCACCACCGCCCTCTGGAGCGCCGGGTCCAGGTCGGGGTTCGCCTCCAGCAGGCCCTTGATCCCGGCGCTCGGGTTGCGCGCCAGATCCCGGGTCCCCCGGGACAGAGCGGTGACGAAAGCGCGGATGCGATCGCCGTCGCGCTCGAGCGCGTCCTCGTTGGCCACCAGCACGAGCTCGTTGTAGCTCGGCACGCCCGCCTCCTCCATGCGGATGATCCGGGGCTCGCGGCCCTTCATGCGCAGCTCGGTCCCCTCGTAGTTCCAGAAGGCGCCGAGCACGGCGTCGACCCGGCCGGTGAGGAGGGCGGGGGTGAGGCTGAAGCCGACGTTGCGCTCGCGCACCGAGTCGGGGTCCACGCCCGCCTCCTCGAGGATCGTCTTCAGGTAGGCCGACTGGTAGTCGATCCCGGCGGTGCCGACCGTCTTCCCCTTCAGGTCGCGCGGGCCGCGGATGCCCGCCTTGGGAAGCGAGATGATCGACGTGAGCGGCTTGCGGACCACCGCGCCGACGGAGACCACGCGCAGGCCCTTGTCCCGGGCGCGGAGGACCTCCGGCGCGTACGAGATCGCAAGGTCGACGCGCCCCGCCGACACCTGCTTGATCGGCGCGGCCGGGTCGGCGGGCTGCCGGATCTTCAGGTCGAGCCCGGCCTCGGCGAAGGCGCCGCCGGCCTGGGCCGCATAGACGCCGGCGTGGTCGGCGTTGGGGAAGTAGTCGAGCAGCAGCGAGAACTCGCGCGGCTCGCTCGGGGCGAGGGCATCCTCCTTCTCGCCGCAGCCGGCGGCGAGGATCGAGAGCGCCCCCATCAGGGCGAGGAGGGTCAGGCGGCGGGTTCTCGTCATGCGGATGCTTCCTTTCGGTTCCATGGACAGGCGAAGCGCTCTGCGAGCGACGCGAGCGCGAAAAGCGCCACCGCCATGAGCGTGAGGATCACGATGCCGGCGTAGACGCGCGGCGTCTCGAGCTGGTTGTTGCCGAGCAGGACGAGGCGCCCGAGCCCCTTGTCGGCCCCCGCCCACTCGCCGAAGACCGCTCCGATCACGGACACGGTGGCGGCCACGCGCAGGCCGGAGAAGAAGCCCGGGAGGGCCGCGGGCAGCTCCACGGCGCGCAGCGTGCGCAGCCGCGAGGCGCCCATCGAGCGCATCAGCTTCAGCTGGTCGGCCTCGACCGAGCGCAGCCCGTCGAGCAGATTGACGGTGATCGGGAAGAAGCAGATCAGCGCGACGATCGCGAGCTTGGGGCCGATCCCGTAGTCGAAGGCGAGAACGAGGATCGGCGCCAGCACCACGATCGGGATCGCCTGCGAGCCGACGAGCAGGGGGTAGGCGGCGTCGCGCAGCGCCCGGCTCAGGTGCATTCCCACGGCAAAGGCGCTGCCGGCGACGACGGCGATCGCAAGCCCGAGGAGCACCTCGTAGAGCGTCACCCAGGCGTTGTCCCAGAGCAGTGACCAGTCGTCGCGGAAGGCCTGGGCCACCTCGCCGGGGGAGGCGAGCGTCAAGTCGTCGACCGCCTCCAGCGAGGCCAGCCAGGCCCACGCGGCCACGAAGGCCGCGAGCAGCAGGGTGGTGGTCAGCGCCCGCCTCATCCGAGGACCTCCAGCGCCCGTCGGCGCAGGCGCGCCAGCTCGGGGTCGGTCACCGCGGCGCGGCGATCTCGGGGACGCGGCAGCGGCACCTCGAGCTCGTCCACGATGCGGCCCGGCCGCGGAGAGAGCACCGCCACGCGATCCGCGAGGAACAGCGCCTCCTCGATGTCGTGGGTCACGAGCAGCACGGTGCGCGGCTCGACGTGCAGGGCGTCCCCCAGCCACTGCTGCATCTCGGCGCGCGTGATGGCGTCGAGCGCCGCGAAGGGCTCGTCGAGGAGCAGCACCGGACGTCCCGGGAGCAGGGTGCGGATGAAGGCGACACGCTGCCTCATCCCCCCGGAGAGCTCGGACGGCAGCGCGCGCTCGAACTCCTCGAGCCCGAACCGCTCGAACAGCGGCTCGGCGCGCCTGCGCGCCTCCTTGCGGGGCACTCCCTCGGCTTCGAGCGCGAGCGCGGCGTTCCCGAGCGCGTCGCGCCACGGCAGCAGGAGGTCGCGCTGAGGCATCAGTGAGCAGGCTGCGCGGCGCTCGGCGGGCTCGGTGGCGGCACCGACTCGGACCTCTCCCTCGGGCTCCTGGAGGCCCGCGACCACCTCGAGCAGGGTGGACTTGCCGCAGCCCGACGGGCCGACGACGGCGACCACCTCGCCCGCGCCCACGTCGAGGTCGATCCCCTCGAGCGCGCGGAGCGGATCTCCTCGCCGCGCGGGGTAGCTCCGCGTGACGCCTCTCAGCGTCACGCCTGTGCTGGATACCGGGAGAGGCTCCATCCGGGCCTCGGCCTTCGCCTGCATCGACTCCCTCCGCGGGCATTACCCCACAGGTTCGAAGGGTCAGCGCCGGGTGGTTTCTCCAGAGGCGCTATCTCAGCCCGCTACCCGCGAGCCCCCCTGTATTTCGCGCAACTCTAGCGAGCCGCGCGGGGGCCTCCGGCCCGCACGCCGGAGGCCCGGTGCCGGAACCGCGAGCGGCCTGCCCGCGCAGAGTTTGTTAGGTTGCCCTAATACCGACCGCCGTCGTCCTGAGGATCTCAGCGAGTGGCCAAGACCGCGAAGAAGCTCAAGCCCAAGAAGAAGTGCTGCGTCTCGAGCCCTCGCTGCCGCCGATGCCCCGTGCGGCTGAAGGCCGAGGCCAAAAAGCGCGAGAAGCGCCGCAAGAAGGCCAAGAAGAGCAAGAAGGGCTAGGCCGAAGTGCGGGGCGGGCGCAGGTCCGCGATCGCGTTCACGAAGCCCTCGAGCTGCGACGTCGTCCAGCACTCGAAGACTCCGGTGCAGTAGCGCTCGTAGGCCGACATGACCGAGTCGCCGTAGTTCCAGTAGAGCTTCGGCTCCGGGTTCATCCAGAAGGTGCGGCCGGCGCGCTCGGCGATCCGCCCGAACACGGCCGCATGGGGCTCGCGGCCGTTCGTCCGGGCGTCGCCCAGCACGATCACGGTCGAGCGGGGGTCGAGGTCGTCGACGACGCGGTCGAGGAACTCGAGCCAGACGCGCCCGTAGTCGGTGTAGCCGGAGATGTCGGCCACTCCGGCGTCGCTGCCGATCGCTCGCGAGACCGCCTGGAAGGAGCGCTCCCGCTCGAAGACCTCGGTCACCTCCGAGATGCGCTCCACGAACACGAACGAGCGCAGCTTGCGGAACGAGTCGTGCAGCGCGTGGAGCACCGAGAGGAAGAAGACGCTTGCGCTCGTCACGCTCGTGGAGACGTCGCAGAGCACGTAGAGCTCGGGCCTCCGCGGCCGCTTCGGGCGGTACTTCAGGTCGAGCGGTACGCCCCCGCTCTGCAGCGAGGCGCGCATCGTGCTGCGCACGTCGATGGCGGACGAGCGGTTGCGCCCGCGGTTCTCGCGCCCCTGGGTGGCCAGGCGGCGGCGCAGCTGGGTCACCACGCGGTGGACCGCCGCGAGATCCTGGGTCGGCCCCGTCGGCAGCGCGCGATCGAGCTCGTGCAGCGGCTTCGACGGGGGGAGCGTGCCCGTGCGCTCGATCAGGGCGCGCTCCAGCTCGCGCCGCACGTAGCGCTCGAACTCCCGCAGGCGCTCGCTCGGCACGCCGCCGGGGTCCGGCGCCTCCGCTCCCGGCCGCTCGCTCTTCAGGTCGAGGGTCCGGCGTATGCGCTGCACGTCCACCCCGATCACCCCCGAGCCCTCGCCCTGGCGGCCGAAGGCGGAGATCGCCAGGCGGGCCAGGTCGCGCAGCGCGCCGTCGGGCGTCGAGGGGTCGCGCAGCGCCTGGCGGATGCTCTCGCGCAGCGAGTCCAGGTCCATCTCGGGCCCCTCGGAGGCGTCTGCACCCGCCGCCGGCTGCTCCTTGACGCCCTGCTCCGCGGCGGCGCGCTCGGAGGCGCGGAAGAAGAAGCGGTCGAACACGAGCTCCAGGACCCGCCGATCGTCACGCGACTTGGCGAGCGTCGCCGACAGCGCCTCGCGGAACTCCACCTGGTCGGTCCAGGTCACGTGGCGCAGCGCCGCGAAGGCGTCCATCAGCTCGGACGTGCCTACGGCCATGCCCTCCTGGCGCAGCTCCTCGGCCAGCTCGAGCAGGCGCGGCGCCATGCCGGCGGGCCCGGAGGCGCCCGGCATTCCCCCGTAGAGGCCCCGCTCAGCCGGGCCGGGGCGACCCGATGAGCCCATCGGTGAGCTTCACCCCCACGCGCTCGGCAACCAGGTCGAGGTCGGTGCGGTGCTTGACGATGATGCTCATCGTCTGCTTCAGCGTCTCGGCGTCCACGTCCTCGGCGCCGAGCAGCAGCAGCGCTCGCGCCCAGTCGATCGACTCGGCGATCGAGGGCGGCTTCTTCAGGTCCAGGTTGCGCACCATGTGGATCACCTCGACGAGCTTGCGCGCCACGCTCTCGGAGAGGTCCGGCGTGTGCAGGCGCACGATCTCGAGCTCGCGCTCGAGCTCGGGGTAGTCGAGCCAGAGGTAGAGGCACCGGCGCTTCAGCGCCTCGGTCAGCTCGCGCGAGTCGTTCGAGGTCAGGAGGACGAGCGGGTGGGTGGTGGCCTTCACCACGCCGAGCTCGGGGATCGACACCTGGAAGTCGGACAGGACCTCCAGCAGCATCGCCTCGAACTCCTGGTCGGTCTTGTCGATCTCGTCGATCAGCAGCACCACGGGCTCCGGCTCGGAGATGGCGCTCAGGAGCGGGCGGGGGAGCAGGAACTCCTCGCCGAAGATGTCGTCCTTGACCTCCTGCCAGCCGGCGTCGGTGGCCTCCACCTGGATGCGCAGCAGCTGCTTGCGGTAGTTCCACTCGTACAGCGCCTTGGCCTCGTCGAGTCCCTCGTAGCACTGCAGGCGCACGAGCTTGCGCCCCGTGGCGCGGGCGAGCGCCTTCGCGAGCTCGGTCTTGCCGACCCCGGCCGGGCCCTCCACGAGGACCGGCTTGCCGAGCCGGCTGGCGAGGTAGGACACGAGCGCGGTTGACTCGTCCGCCAGGTAGCCGGCCCGTCCGAGCGCCTCGGCCGTCTCCTCGATCGAGCTGAAGTCCTCGCTCACCTGGCGAAGGATACTTTCGAGCGGACCGGCTCGGGCGCGCCTCGTGGCTCGCGACGCCGTCGGCCGCTTCGCAGGTACCCTCAGAAAGCCCGGTCGCTGAAGTACAAGGAGGCTGAATGACGGAGGTTGCGGAGGTACAGTCGGGTCTCGAGGGCGTCGTCGCCTTCGCGACGGAGATCGCCGAGCCCGACAAGGAGGGCGGCGCACTCCGCTACCGCGGGGTCGACATCGAGGACCTGGTCGGCGCGGTGCCGTTCGAGAAGGTCTGGGGCCTGCTCGTGGACGGCTCGTTCGATCCGGGCCTGCCCCCGGCGATTCCCCATCCGCTGACCGTCCGCACAGGCGATCCCCGCGCCGACCTCCAGGCGGCGGTCGCGATGCTCGCGCCGGAGTGGGGCCTCGAGCCGGTCATCGACATCTCCGACGAGCAGGCGCGCGCGGACCTGGCGCGCGTGTCCGTCATGGCGCTCTCGTTCGTGGCCCAGTCCGCCCGTGGCGGCGGCCAGCCGCCGGTGTCGCAGGCCGAGATCGACAAGGCCGATTCGATTCCTGCGCGCTTCCTGACCCGCTGGCGCGGCGAGGCCGACCCCAAGCACGTGGCGGCGATCGACGCCTACTGGATCTCCGCCGCCGAGCACGGGATGAACGCCTCCACCTTCACGGCCCGAGTGATCACCTCGACCGGGGCCGACGTCTCGGCAGCCCTCTCCGGCGCCGTCGGCGCGCTCTCCGGGCCTCTCCACGGCGGCGCCCCTTCCCGCGTGCTGTCGATGCTCGACGGAGTCGAGCAGAGCGGCAACGCGGAGGCCTGGGTCAAGGACGCGCTCGATCGCGGCGACCGGCTGAT
Source organism: uncultured Solirubrobacterales bacterium (assembly GCA_963715445.1). Classification (GTDB taxonomy): domain Bacteria; phylum Actinomycetota; class Thermoleophilia; order Solirubrobacterales; family Thermoleophilaceae; genus JAAYBF01. Next base: position 605,766 of record OY970240.1, on the reverse strand, counting down.
GGGCTTCGGCCACCGCGTCTACCGTGCAGAGGATCCCCGCGCCCGTGTGCTGCGCCGCACCGCGCGCGAGATCGGCGCACCGCGCCTCGAGGTGGCGGAGGCGCTCGAGCAGGCGGCGCTCGCCGAGCTCAAGGCGCGCAAGCCGGATCGCGTGCTGGCAACCAACGTCGAGTTCTGGTCCGCCGTGGTGCTCGACTTCGCCGAGGTGCCGCCGGAGCTGTTCACGCCGATGTTCTCCTGCGCCCGGGTCGCCGGGTGGGCTGCCCACATCCTCGAGCAGAAGCGCGAGGCCAGGCTGATACGGCCGACCGCGAAGTACGTGGGCCCGGGCCCACGCCCCGTCTCCGAGCTGTAGGAAGCTCAAAAGAGAAATGGCGACCGCCCCCACGAGGGGACGATCGCCATTTGTCGAGAGAGGAGGGAGGTAGAGCCGCGTCTGCGCTAGAAGAGCGGCTCCACCACCTATATCGGTGGTCGGGCGAAAAGCTTTAGCCCAGCGGAAGCCGTTGGGTGGGAATGTCGTCCGGCTCGCGCTTTGCCCGCTCCCGTGCGCCCGCGGCGGCGAGCAGCAGAGCGCATACGAGCGCCAGGCCGGTCTGGCCGGGCGGGCGGTCGAACATCCTCGTGGCGATCAGGAGCGCGCACCAGATGCCGGCGGCGAACACCGCGGTCCCGTCGCCGAAGGGCAGGTGGAAGGGCCGCCGATCGGCGCGCTGCTTGAGCAGGACCAGCACGGCTCCGGCCGTCAGCGCCTCCGCGACCTCTACGAAGGACAGCGGCCCGAGCGTGCTCACGATCAGGAGGACCGCCGCGACCGCCGCCACGCGCTGCTCGGTGTTCAGGTGCCGCCACGCCCCCATGAGGCCCGCCGCGCGATCGGAGAGGCTGCGCGCCGGGTGGGCGTCGGGCTCCCGCGTCACGCGGGCGCGCCGGATGCGGCGGCTGCACGGATGTGCTCCCCGAGCAGCTTCGCGTCCGCCGGGCCGACGATCCGCAGCTGCCCCTGGAAGGCGAGACGCCAGTGCTCCGGCGGCCACTTGCGCACGTGCTCCAGGTCCGTCGCGAGCTCGATCGCCGGCACGAACGCCTCCTCCTCGAGCACGACCAGCGGCTCGGTCTCGAACCGCCACGGATAGGGGTCGGGGTTCGAGGGCTTGCCGGGCCAGACCTTGGTGCGCTCCTCGAACATCTCCGAGGTGACGCGGACGATGGCGCCGAAGGCCTGCACGACCGTGAGGTAGAAGACGATCTCGTCGCCGGGGGAGAACTCCTCGGACTGACGGCGCCGGCGCTCCTTCATGCCGATCAGGCGGAAGCCGTGCTCGCGCGTCGCGCGGAAGTTCTCCACCGAGCCGGTCAGGATCCAGGTCTTGTGCTCTGCCGCCACGCCGCGAAGCGTAGCGGCGGCCTCAATCGATCGGGATGTCCTCGACCTTGCGCTCGGCGGGCGCTTCGTCGATGCGCTCGAGGTACCAGTCGATCAGCGCGCGCAGCGTCAGCAGCCCCTCGCGGATCAGCGCGGTGAACCGCTCCTGCAGCTCGGCGGGCGCGACCATGCGCAGCGCGTCGAGCAGCACGAGGAGCCCTGCCAGGTCCTCTACGTCAGGCGGTTTCCGTTGGTTCTCCATCGCCAGCCTTCTCGAAGGTCACTTCCAGCGCGCCGTCCTTGAAGCGCGCGCCGGCGGTCTCATAGCCTGACAGCGCGGATGGCAGCATCACCGTGCGCTTCTGGCCCGCCACGCGCACGATCACCTCGAGCCCGATCTTCTTCAGCTCGATGTCCTCGCGCTGGGCGAACGGGAGCGGCAGGCGCAGGGTCGCCCGCCCGTTCTCCGATTGCAGCTCGCGCGCCATCTCCCCGTGGAGGACGTCGTGAGCGGTATGGCCGTCGAACAGCTCGTCGCCGAGGCGGTCGAGCATCTCGGCGCCCATCACCTCGCGCGGCAGGTGGGACGCGGTGAGGATCGGAACCGGGGCGAAGCCGGAGCGGACGAGATCCATCTGCTCGAGCTGCGTCTGGCGCCAGTCGCCGAAGTACCCGTCGTCGACCTCGCTCGGCAGCAGCCGGTTGACCACCACCGCGTCGGTCAGGTAGCCGTACAGGTTGAGGTAGGTGAAGGTGCGCATCGACTCCCGCACGACCATCCGGTCGGGGTTCATCACCAGCCGGATCGAGGTGCTCGACCTGTCCCTCAGGATCTCGTTCATCGCCACCAGGTTGTGCACGAGGCGCTCGGCCTCGTCGAACACCGCCTCGTCGGGCAGCGAGACGTCGAGCACCGAGCGCGCGAGCGGCCGCGCGGCGGCCATCAGGCGGCCGCGGAAGGGGAACACCTTCTCCAGCCACCAGGTGCAGACCTCCGGGAAGGAGAGCAGTCTCAGCGTCTCGCCGGTGGGGGCGCAGTCCACGATGATCGCGTCGAACTCGCCGGACTCGTGGTGCCGCTTGATCTGAAGCAGGGAGAAGAGCTCGTCCATGCCGGGCGGCACGGCCAGCTCCTCCGCCGAGATCGGGTCCACGCCGCGGCCGGCGAGCAGGTCCCCGAGCCATCCCGAGGCGGCCTCCCAGTGCCGCTCCATCTCGTCCTGGGCCTGGACCTCCTGGCCGAAGAGGCCCGGCTCGATCTCCGTCGGCTCGCCGCTCAAGGCCACCTCGAGCGAGTCCGAGAGGCTATGCGCGGGGTCCGTGGAGAGAACGACGGTGCGCAGGCCCGCAGCGGCGCAGCGGCGCGCAGTGGCGGCGGCCACGCTCGTCTTGCCGACGCCGCCCTTGCCCGTGTAGAGGATCGTCCTTGGCGTCACCGTCGCCGCATCGTAGGGCCAACCAGCCCCTCGCCGGAGCCGCGGGTCAGGGCTTCGACGACTCGATCTTCCCGCTCACGCGGGTGCGCAGCTCGGCGCCGGTGCGCAGCTCCTTGGCGGCCAGCCGCACCGTGTAGGTGCCGGCAGAGCGGGGAACCCACGTGAACGAGCCGCCGCCGCGCCTGAACGCGGCGGTGCGGTCGAGCGCGAGCTTCCCGTTGCGGGTGATCGTGATCTGGACGGCGGAGAGCTTCGAGAGCGAGAAGCGCACCTGGGTCGCGATTCCCTTGGTCACGTTCAGCGGTCCCAGCAGCTCGAGCTCGGCGGGCTCGGTCGCGTACTCCCTGAAGCGCCTCGCGGTGTCGCAGTAGACCTTCTCGCGCAGCCGGTTGCAGAGGCTGGCGGAGAACTCGCGCAGCAGCTCGTGGTACTCGCGGGTCGATTCCGCGCCCCCGAACGAGTAGGTCGACCAGTCGCCGGTGTCGTTGCGCGGCAGCTCGCGGCGGGCCTCGGGCTCGGCGGCCAGGAACAGGCGCCGCGCCGCCTGGTCGCCGGTGATCTGGGCGTAGTCGTAGAGCCCGATCAGGGACTGCAGGAAGGCGTTGATGATGTAGAGCCGCGGCGCGAACGAGTACTGCAGGTAGTGGGTCCCGCCGAGCGGCCCCGTGGTGCGGACGCCGCCGGGCGGGGCGATGCGAAAGCCGCGGAAGGCCGCTCGGGCGTGCTTGAGCAGCTCGTCGTCGCCCAGCAGGTCGGAGGCCCGGGCGAGGGCCTGGATGGCGGTCGCCTGAGCCATGCCGCTCACCCAGGGAGGGCTGCCGCCGCCGAATGGGAAGTAGTACTCCCAGGCGGTGAAGCCGGAGCGTCGCGAAGAGGTCGCGATCAGCTCCTCCAGGAGCTCCTTCAGCCCTTGGCGGTCGCAGGTCTCGCCGGTGCCCTTCACGCAGGCGCCGTGCATGAGGTTCGCCTGCTTGAAGTTCACCAACGGCTGGAGCTGCAGGCCGGTGCCGGAGTAGTACTCGAACAGGAGGCGGCTGCCCTTGAAGCTCACGCGGTCGCGATTGAGCGGGAACGGCTGGCGCGGCCAGAACTGGGTGTTGCGGTGCAGGATGAGGAACACCGCGGGCAGGCGGGAGGCGGTCAGCTGGCGACGAAGGGCCATCCCCTCGACGATTGCCACCACGCCCGCCAGCTCCCGCTTGCGCGCGCCCTTGAGGCGCTTGGTGACGGCTCGCGCCCGGTTGTACTGGCGGCGGTACTCCTTGTAGCCGTCCTCGTCGATCGCGCCCTTGCGCAGTGCGGTCTGCAGCGCCCCCCGCACGGCACGGCGGCTGCGCAGCGCTCGCAGGCGCTCGGCTCGGCGGCGCTTGCGGACCTCTCGGCTCACGCGAGACTGCCGGGCTCGCGGCGCAGAGCTGGAGGCCGCGGCTGCGCGGGCTCGGCGGAAGACGCGGGGGGAGGGTCCGAGCTTGGTCGAGGCGCGAGAGGGAACGAACGGGTCGTCGATCCGCTCGGCCCCGCTTGGGCCCACCACCAGCACCTCTCCGCCGTGCGCCGTGGCTGCGCCCAGGCAGAGAGCCGTTGCGGCCAGGCCCGCCGCGCATGCGCTTCCGATCGACTTGGTCATCTCCACTCCAACCTGTGCGGCGCCGGGAAGTTGCGTGCTCGGGGCCGATCCCCCGCTAGGCTGCGCCATCCGTTCCCGACGGTGCCCTGCGTGACTTCCAGATATCCCATTCGACAGCGTGTGAGCACCATCCTCCTGGCCGCGGTCGTGGCCGCCCTGGCGCTGGCCCTCGGCGCATGCGGCGGAGACGGCGGCGGGGACGACGCGGAGGCGCTGCTCGACAAGTCCTTCCGGCAGTCGATCCCGAGCGCCGACGTGGCGATGGACCTCCAGATGGAGATCGACGGCCTGGCCGGGTTCGAGCGCCCGGTGCGGATCCGGGCAGAGGGTCCTTACATCAACTCCAAGGACACGCTGCCCAAGCTCGACCTGGACGTCTCGATCGACGCGCAGGACTCCGGGCAGACGATCCAGGCGGGCTTCCTCTCGACCGGCGATCGGGCGTTCCTGAAGTTCGCGAACTCCTACTACGAGCAGCCCCAAGCCGATGTCGCGCGGGCCAACCGCCGGCTCGCGGGTGGCGACGAGAACGCCGACGGCTCTCTGCGCGAGCTGGGCCTCGACCCCCGCAAGTGGGTCGTCGACGCATCGCTCGAGGGTGAGGAGGAGGTCGGCGGCGTCGCCACTCGCCACATCACGGGCAAGCTCGACGTCGAGGCGCTGCTCGGCGACCTCAACAAGCTGCTCAAGCGCTCGGGCACGTCGCTGCCCGGAGCCGCCGGTGGAGCCAAGCCGCTTGGCGAGCAGGACATCGCCCGCCTGACGCGCGCCATGGAGGCGCCATCGTTCGACGTCTACGTGGGCAAGGAGGACGATCTCGTCCGGCGCATCTCCACGCGAGTCGAGCTGAGGGTGCCTGAGGAGAGCCGAGCGGACGTGGGTGGGATCACGAGGGCGACCATCCGCTTCTCGACCCAGATCGAGAACGTGGGCGGCGAGCAGCGCGTGGAGGCGCCCGAGCGGTCGAGCCCGATCTCCGACCTCACGAACCAGCTCGGCAGCCTCGGCGCCTTCTCCGGCGCCGACCTCCTCGGGGGCTCCGGGAGCGACGAGGGCTCGGGTACCGCGCCGCCGCCGGACACCGACTCGGGCGATGCGGCCGAGAGCGACGCGGCCGAGCGCTTCCGGCTCTACGGCGAGTGCCTGGACAAGGCCGAGCCCGAGGACGGCGACGCGATCACGGCCTGCAGCAAGCTGCTTCGCTAGCGCCTTGCTGCCGGTGCTCGGTTCAGACGGGTAGCGTCTCGCCGCCATGATCCTCGAGGACATAGCCCCCTGGGCGGCGCTCGTCGCGGCGCTGCTGCTCTTCCTCTGGATCGACCTCAAGTTCTTCGCGCGTGGGCGGGAGCCCGACTTCGCCGAGGCCGTCAAGTGGTCGATCGGCTGGCTCGTGCTCAGCCTGGCGGTCGGGCTCGTGGTCTGGGCCGTCTACGGCGGCGAGGACGCCGTTCTCTACACGACGGTCTACCTGATCGAGCGCTCGCTCTCGCTCGACAACCTTTTCGTGTTCCTGCTGCTGTTCTCGTACTTCGCCATCCCGTACGAGCGCAGGCCGGGGCTGCTCTTCTGGGGGATCGTGGCGGCGCTGGTGCTGCGCGGCGTCTTCATCCTGGCCGGGATCACGCTGATCGAGCAGTTCCACTTCGTCGTGTACCTGCTCGGCGTGGCGCTGCTGGTCCTCGCCTACCGGATCTTCCAGGGGGTCGACGAGAACGTGGACCCGGATCGCAACCTGATGGTGCGGCTGGTGAGGCGCTTCTACCCGGTCACGAACGAGCTCCACGGCCCGCGCTGGTTCGTGGTCCTCGACTCCAAGCGCTACGCGACCCCGCTCTTCCTCTGCCTCGCGGCGGTCGTCTTCGCCGACATCGCCTTCGCGATCGACTCGATCCCCGCGGCGTTCGCGATCACCCGCGAGCCGGTGCTGATCTGGATGGGCAACGTCTTCGCGCTGCTCGGCCTGCGGGCGCTGTTCGTGCTCGTGGAGGGCCTCATCCGCCGCTTCCGCTACCTCGACGAGACGATCGCCGTGGTGCTCGGGCTGGTCGGCGTCAAGCTGCTGATCGAGGACGTCGTCCACATCGGCCCGCTTGCCAGCCTCGCGATGATCGCCTTCCTCTTCACGGTCGGCATCACCGCTTCGCTCCTCGCCGACCGCCGCGATCCGGACTCAGAAGCCAAGCGAGCAGAGCGCGCCCAGCGCACCGAGTCCTAGCGCCATAGGACTCGCCTGGCGGTGTCATCGGCCCCTCGCGTGCTGGCGCACGCCACGGGGCCTGCTTCCTTGCCAGCCAACCCCTATGACGGCTAGGTGAGGCGTTAGTGGTTAGGCGAGGAAGAAGACGATGCCTAGGACGGCGTAGAGGGAGAGGAGCTGCACGCCCTCGAACCAGTTCGACTCGCCGTCCTGGGTCAGGAAGTTGGCGATCAGCACGGCGAACAGCAGCCCGCCGAGCTCGTATCCGTTGAAGACGAGCGCCATCGGGGCCGGTCCCACGAAGAACGACAGCAGCACCAGCACCGGCGCAACGAAGAGCGCGATCTGGGCGCTCGAGCCGATTGCGATGCCAACGGCCAGGTCCATCTTGTCCTTCGCGGCCACCAGCACGGCGACCCAGTGCTCGGCCGCGTTGCCGACGATCGCCACCACGAACACGCCGACGAAGAACTCAGACAGCCCGATCTCGTGCGAGGCCTCGCTGATCGACCCCACGAGCACCTCTGACATGACTCCCACCAGCAGGGCTGAGATGGCGAGCAGGATCAGCGACTTCTTGACCGACCACCCCTCGTCGTGGGAGTGCTCCTCCTCGCCGTAGGGGTTGAAGACCTGGCGATGCGTTCGCAGGGAGAAGAGCAGACCCGCCGCGTAGGTGACCATCAGGACCAGCGCGACGCCGAGCGAGAGCGTCTCGAGGTCGGATCCGAAGTCGACCCGCTCGTCGCCCACCGAGGGGAGGCCTCCGCCGTGGATCAGCTGGAAGACGGCGGGCATGATGAGCGCCGTCAGCGCCAGGAGGAGCATCGCCGACTGCGCGGTGGCCGCCGTTCGGTTGAAGGTCTGCTTCTCCCTCTTGAGGCCGCCGACGAGCATCGCCGCGCCCAGCACCAGCAGGATGTTGCCCACGATCGATCCGACGATCGAGGCCTTCACGACCTCCTGGAGCCCCTCCTTCAGCGCGAAGAAGGCGATGATCAGCTCCGGGGCGTTGCCGAAGGTCACGTTGAGGAAGCCGCCGATCCCCGGCCCGGACTTGGCGGCTATGTGCTCGGTCGCCTGGCCCATCACCGCGGCGGTCGGGATTACCCCGAGCGCGGCAGCGGTGAATATGAGCACCGGCGAGGCGTGCGACAGCTCGAGGATGACGGCCGTCGGGATGAAGACGGCGAGGTAGTAGACGGGCCGCATGGGGCGGAACCTACAGGCTGGCGGGGCGCCTACCCGTCGAGAGGCGCGGGGGTGTCACCGTCGTCGTCGGGCTCGACGGTCTCGCGGCGCTTCTCCTCCTCGTCGACGGTGTCGTCGTGGCCGTCCGGATCCTCCAAGGCGCGCGTCTGGCGCCCGTCGCCGCCGTGGTAGGTGGCCTGGAAGGTCTCGAGCAGCTCGTCGCGGCGAGCCTCGTCGACCGGCGGGTCGTCTGCGATCAGCACCCAGTCGGCGCCCTCGAACTCCTCGAGGGCGAAGATCTCGTTGTCCATCGAGGAGGAGTCGTCCACGACGACCAGCACCTCGGTCTGAGGGTTGAAGTAGGTCCCCGGGCGAACCAGGAGCTCGTCGATCTCGAAGCGTCTTCCGTCCGCCATGTGGCTACGTATACCCGAATCCCCGGGCGGATACGAGGCCGGTCGCGCTGCCGCCGGGCGGGGAGGGAGCTATTGCCCGCCGCCGAGCTCGCGCAGCCGGCGGTCCACTTCCGGCTCCACGTCGAGCGGCGGCTCGCCGCGACGAGCCCGCCGCTCGTTGGCTGCCTCCACGAGGCTGCGCACCTCCTGGCGCAGGCCCTCGTCGGCGGCGTGCGGGGGAGCGGTCAATCGCTCGGCCTCGGCCTCGATGTCGAGCGCGGGCTCTCCGCGCGCCTGAAGCCGCGCGGACTTGGCCTCGAGCATCTGGAGGACCTCTGCTCTCGCCTCGGCGTCGTACTCCGGCGTGCCCGGCGGAGGGCCGTCGCGGAGGGCTGGGGAGTCGTCTAGGGAGAGCCCCGAGCGCCCGATCCGCTCGTAGCTCCGACCGCTGCCGACGAAGCTCAGGCAGGCGAGGACGCCGGCTATCGCGGCGACGACGATCACGACCGTCCCGAAGTCGATCTCCACCTCCCTAGAGTGTCACGCCATGTGGCGACGCCTGCGCCGGCGCTCGATGGCTCCGGGCCGTCCGATGCTCTACCCGGACCAGGTCGGCCTGCTGTTCTTCTCCCTCCTGGGGATCGGCGGCGGCATCTACGTCGTGGTCCGTCTACTGGCCGGATAGCCAGTCGGTGGCACGGATCGCCACCTTCAGGTACGCTGCTGTGGGGTTGACTGACGAATCAATCGGGCGCTGAAGCCCGCATCCGGCCCCCGAAACGCCGCCGAGAGAACCTCACGACTTCAAGGAGTGCCAGTGGTCGATTTCACGCTTACCGATGAGCAGAAGGACATCCAGGCGATGGCTCACGACTTCGCCGAGAAGGAGATAAGGCCGGTCGCCTGGGAGTACGACAAGGACAGCACCTGGCCGCAGGAAGTCATCGAGAAGGCCTGGGAGGTCGGCTTGATGAACAACCACACGCCGGCCGAGTACGGCGGGCCGGGCCTCGACTTCCTCACCGGCTGCATCATCGAGGAGGAGATCGGCTGGGGCTGCTCCGGCATCGGCACCTCGCTGATGTGCAACGGGCTCGCCACGACGCCGATCGTTCTCGGAGGCTCCGAGGAGATCAAGAAGAAGTACCTCGGGATGCTCACGGAGGAGCCGAAGCTCGCCTCCTTCTGCCTCACCGAGCCCGATGCCGGCTCCGACGTCTCGGGGATGAAGACCACGGCCGTCAAGCAGGGTGACAAGTACGTCATCAACGGCTCGAAGTGCTTCATCACCAACGGCTCGCACGCCAACTACTACACGGTGTACGCCAAGACGGACAAGGACGCGGGCCACCGCGGCATGTCCGCCTTCGTCGTGGACCGCGACCTCGACGGTGTGACCGTCGACAAGAAGGAGGACAAGCTCGGACAGCGCGCCTCCAACACCGCGACGATCTCGTTCAACGACGTCGAGGTGCCCGCCGAGAACATCCTCGGCGAGGAGAACAAGGGCTTCAAGCTCGCGATGATGACCCTCGACCGCACCCGTCCGGGTGTGGCCGCGATGGCCACGGGCATCTCCCGCGCGGCCTTCGAGTTCGCCACCGAGTACTCCAAGGAGCGCGTACAGTTCGGCGTGCCGATCGCGATGCACCAGGCGATCCAGTTCATGATCGCCGACATGGCGACCAAGGTCGAGGCCTCGCGCCTGATGACCTGGAAGTCGGCGGCGCTGCTCGACCAGGGTCAGCGCAACACGCTCGTCAGCTCGCACGCCAAGCGGTTTGCGGCCGACTCCGCGATGGAGATCACCACCGACGCCGTGCAGGTCTACGGCGGCTATGGCTTCATCAAGGAGTACCCGGTCGAGAAGCTGATGCGCGACGCCAAGATCATGCAGCTCTACGAAGGCACGTCCCAGATCCAGCGTCTGGTGATCGCCCGCGAGGTGCTGATGCCCCGCCGCGCGGAGGCTCCCGCCGCCGCGACTGCCTAGCCCTAGGGCTCACGCAGTACCCGGAAGGGCCGCCTCAGGGCGGCCCTTCCGCTTTCTGCCCCGGTTCCCGCGCCCGACGATGGGCCGCGTGTCAGGATGGACCAGTGGCGGCCACGGAAGGGACGAAGCGAGAGCGAAGCCGCGCGGCCGCCCGCAAGGCCGTGGCGCACGCCGGAGGCGTCCCCGAGCCGCCCGGCGGGGAACCGTCCTCGCGCGCGTCGCGAGGCCAGGACCCGTTCTCCGGCGAGCTGCGCCGACGCGAGGTGCTGCCGCTGCTGGTCCTGCACCTGATCGCTCAGGGGCCCTCGTACGGCAACCAGCTGATGGAGCGGATCGCGGGGATGACCGAGGGCGTCCTCTCGGTCAACCCGAATACGATGTACCCGCTGCTGCGCCGCCTCGAGAAGCAGGGGCTGATCGAGGGCCAGTGGGAGCATCCCGAGCGCCGCACGCGGCGCTTCTACTCGATCACCAGGGCGGGGCGTGCGGAGTATCGGCGCCTCGTCTCGGAGGTGAGGCCGTTTCTGGAGTCGGTGGCCCATTCGATCGAGGAGATCGTCGCGGAGGTCTACGGCTAGCCGAGCCGATAGCCTCCGCCGCCGCCAAGCAACCGAAGGGAAGCATGTACGTATTCAAAGCTGCAGTCGTTGGCGCGGGCACGATGGGCGGCCAGATCGCCCAGACCATCGCAGCCTCCGGCATCCCCGTCGTCCTCAAGGACATCAAGCAGGAGCTCGTCGACGCAGGCCTGACCGAGGCGCGCAACGTGACTCAGGGCCAGGTCGGGAAGCTCGTGCACAAGGGCAAGCTGACCGAGGAGCAGGGAGCGGCCCAGGTCGACGAGATCGTCGGCCGGATCACGGGCACGACCAGCTACGAGGGCTTCGGAGACGTCGACTTCGTAATCGAGGCTGTCCCGGAGATCATCGGCCTCAAGCAGAAGGTGTTCGCCGAGCTCGACGCCGTCACCCCGGGACACGCGATCCTCGCCTCCAACACCTCCTCGCTGTCGATCAGCGAGATCGGCGAGGAGACGCTGCGCCCCGACAAGGTCGTCGGCTTCCACTACTTCTACCCGGCGTCGATCATGCCGCTGATCGAGATCGTCGTAGGCGACGAGACTTCGAGCGAGACCGTCGACGTGGCGCTGAACTTCGCCCAGGCGATCAAGAAGCAGCCGATCACCTGCGCCGAGGTTCCCGGCTTCGTCGTGAACCGCATCCTCAACTCCTCCGTCTGCGAGATCTGGCGGGCGCAGGAGGAGCAGGGCCTCTCGATCAAGAAGGTGGACGAGGGCGTCGCCGGGGCCAACGTGGCTCCGATGGGGCCGTTCATGCTGGTCGACCTGCTGGGCCTCGACACGGTGCTCCACGTGGCCGAGCACCTGCGCGAGAGCTACGGCGACCGCTTCTTCGTCTCCGCGGCGATGAAGCGCCTCGTCGATGAGGGCAAGCTGGGCGCGAAGACCGGCGGCGAGGGCTTCTACTCGAATGGCGAGCCGAACGTCGAGGGCGAGGGTGACGCGGACGCTGAGGAGCTCTCCGAGCTCTGGACGATGAAGGCGCTGCGCGAATCGCTGCTGGTGCTCGAGGAGGGCGTCTCGACCGTCCGCGAGATCGACCTCGGCCTGATGGCCGGTGCGGGGCTCGATCCCCGGCGCGGACTGCTTCCGCCCTTCTGGAAGGCGGACGTCGAGGGTCTCGACGTTGCGCTCGAGAAGATGGAGCAGCTCGAGGAGAAGCACGGCTCGGAGCGCTTCGGCGTGCCGGTCACGCTGCGGCGGCTGGTTGCTCAGGGCCGGCTTGGGATCAAGTCCGGCCAGGGCTTCTACGCCTGGGCTCAGCCCGACGAGGGCGATCAGCGCGAGACGGTCAAGCTCGAGACGCGTGGCGATGTAGCCATCGCATGGCTCGCCAACGCGCCGATGAACGCGATCTCGCCGCAGGTCATCAAGGACCTCGGTGCGGTCTGGGAGAAGATCAAGAGCGAGGGCGAGGTGCGCGCGCTCGTGATCGCCTCGTCGATCCCGGTCGTCTTCTCGGCCGGCGCCGACATCAAGGCGTTCACGCAGATGGACGAGTCGCAGGGCGCCGAGCTGATCCACTCCGGTCACGCGCTGCTGCGCGACCTGGGCTCGAACCGGGTCTCCACGGTGGCCGCCATCAACGCGATCGCCTACGGCGGCGGCTGCGAGCTGGCGATGGCGTGCGACGTGCGCATCGCGGCCGAGTCGGCGATCTTCGGTCAGCCGGAGATCAAGCTCGGGATCATCCCGGGCTTCGGCGGAACGCAGCGCCTGCCGCGTCTCGTGGGGGAGAACAAGGCTCTCGAGATGAACCTGACGGGTGACGCCATCACCGCCGGCGACGCCTTCGAGTTCGGCCTCGCGAACCGCGTGGTGCCCGATCACGAGCTGTTCGACACGGCCATCCAGTGGGCGCGCAAGCTCGCCGGGCAGGCGCCGCTCGCGGTCGAGCAGATCAAGCAGGTGTCGGGCGCCGGCGATCTCGACGAGGGCATCGAGGCGGAGAAGAAGGCATTCGCCGGCGTGTTCGCCACCGAGGACGCGAAGGAGGGCATCGGCGCCTTCCTCGGCAAGCGCGAGCCGCGCTGGCAGGGCAAGTAGCGCTCAGGCCCCGCTGATGGGCCAGGCAGCAGCACAGCAGGACAGGCCGGGGGTCGCCACGCCGCAGGGCGCGGCGACCCTCGCCGAGCTGCTCGCCGCGAGCGAGCGGGCGGTCGTGTTGACGGGCGCGGGGATATCGGTCCCGTCAGGCATCCCCGACTTCCGCAGCCCGGGAACCGGGATGTGGGCCGACGTCGATCCGATGGAGGTCGCCCACATCGACGCGTGGCGGCGCGACCCCGATCGCTTCTGGAGCTTCTACGGGAACCGCTTCGCCTCGCTCGTAGAGAAGCGACCCAACCGCGCCCACGAGATCCTGGCGGAGCTCGAGCGCCGCGGCGCCATCCGCGGAGTGATCACGCAGAACATCGACCGGCTGCACCGCGCGGCCGGCAGCGAGCGGCTCGTGGAGCTGCACGGATCGATCGAGTGGAGCCGCTGCATGGAGTGCGGCGGCCGCACGGGCATCGAGAGCGTCGTCGCCCTGCTGGAGGGCGATGAGGGTGCGCCCGAGTGCCCCGCCTGCATCGCACCGCTCAAGCCCGACGTGGTCCTCTTCGGAGAGCTGCTGCCCGTCGAGGCGATGGCTGAGGCCGAGCGGCTCGCCCGCGAGGCCGATCTCATGATCTGCATCGGCAGCTCGCTGACCGTCCACCCGGCAGCAGGGCTGCCGGAGCTGACGCTCGCGTGCGGCGGCACGGTGGCCATCGTCACCGAGGGAGCCACGCCGCTCGACGACCGAGCGGCGGTCAGGCTCGGCGGCGACGTCGCCGCCGAGCTCGAGGCCGTCGCCGCCGCGCTCGCCACCGCCTGACGTGCCAGGCACCTCTCGCCTGGCCCATAGACGCAGCGCCTGTTCCGCGGGTGGCGCGGGGGTCGCTCTGGTTTACGGCAAGAAAGTTGCCTCACAGGCAACTTTCTTTACTCCCAGGCAATTTCGTTGCCGTAGATCGGAGCGCCCTGTTGCCATCGCCCGAGCCTATTCGGTCGCCTCTCAGAACTTCGGACACTTGATTGGGCTATAGGCCCGTCAAGTGTCCATTCTCCGGCGAGGCGCCTAGTTCCGCGGGTGGCGCAGGGATGTGGTGCGATCGGGGGCTTGGTTCCGCGGGTGGCGCGGGGAAGTCCTTTGCGCGCGCAGCCTGCGAGCACGGAAAGGAGCTTCCCCGTCGACAGGGCCCGCGGCCACCCACGGGCGGCCCTGGAGCGCAGAATGGACACTTCGCTACACCAGGATGTAGCGAAGTGCCCGAAATTCCCGGGGAGAGCGTCGGAGGCGCGGGACAAGGCGGCGAGAGTAGGAAGTGGCAGCCGTCTAAAGCAGGCCCTGGCGCTTGGCGAGGCTGTGGGCGCGCAGAGCGTCTTCCATGTGCTCGACGCAGGTTCGGATCGCGATGCTCAGCTCAGGGGCCAGAGGGCCGCTCAGGGCGGCGTTGGAGGCCTGTCCGATCAGGGGCCGGTCCTCCTCGAGCGCGGTCCTGCGCGCCTCGGCCAGCAGCGGGCCGATGTCCGCCAGCAGCGCCTCGAGCGCGACGCGCGTCTGGAGCGCGGCCTCTCGCTCGCGCGCGGAGTCGATGTCGAGCCGAGCGCGCAGCACCAGCTCCTCGCAGGTCAGTGCCTCGTCCATCCCGCCGATGATCGCGGCGAAGCGATCGTCCGGCGTGTCCATCGAACGGGGCCGCCGCGGCGTGCTCGCCGTGGGGATTCGCCACGCCTCCTTGTAGCGCCCGGCCGCCACCGCCTCGCCTGACCCGAAGCCGAGGCGAGCCACGAGGGCGGCCTCTGGGGCCACGTCGCGGGTGTGCGGGTTGGCGTGCGCGATGCGGTGGGCATGCAGGGCGCTGTTGAGCTGGCGCACCGCGGTCGCTACCTCGGCGGCCGCCAAGTCCGAGTCCTTGCGCGCCTCGGCCAGCCAGGCCGTGGCTGCCGCTTCCGACTCGAGGGGCGCCGCGCGCACCACGGTCGCGCGGCTTGTCGGGACCGGCTCGGGCGAGGCTTCCTCGGCCTCCTTGCTGCGCAGGGGACGCCTGCGCCGCCTCTCGGTTGCGCCCAGTGTCGCCAGGACCAGGACGGCGTCCGGCTCGGTGCCGGCCGTCTCTCGCAGCACGAAGCGCCCGTCCGGCGGCCCGAGCAGGAAGCCGAACTCCAGCTGGACGAAGGTGAAGAGTGGCGTCTCGGACACGCTCAGCGTGCTGCCCAGGCGCGGGTGCGCTTGGTCAGTCGCCCTTGTGGGCGCGTGAGCCGGGGCGCTTGGCGGGCAGCGAGTACTTGGACGGCTCGATCGGCACGACCGGGTTGTCGATCTCGCGCAGGCGGGCGATGAGGTCGGTCCACTGCCCGGGCTTCAAGATCGCGAGCGCCTGACGGCCGAGCTTGCGGTTCTCGCCCAGGCGGGGCTGGTACCCGACGTGGACGTGGTCGCCGTGATCGCCCATCGCGAGCGTGTTCTGCCCGAGGTCGAGCAGCGAGATGATCTGATCGGGGCGCATCGTGCCCTGCAGGCGCATCAGCCTGCGCACGGTCTGGTCGGCGATCCCACCGGGCTCCTGATGGCCGAGGATCGGGACCCCGTTGACCTTCGCGATGTCGACGGCGTTGCCCGAGGAGTGGTGCGACACGTTCCCCGAAGCGGTCAGGTAGCCATGCCCCGACTTGAGCGAGGTGACCGTCGGGCGCAGACCGGACTCCGCGAGATAGGCGAGAGAGGCGAGGACGCGCTTGTCGACCTGGCCGGAGCGGATGTCCTCACGCCCGGACTCGTACACCTCGATCCGCTCGTCGGAGGTGACCCGACGCTCGAGCTGCGACTTGGTCAGCAGCATGATCTGGCCGATCGACAGCCCGTCACCGTCCTGGCCGTAGAGCACGTTCTTGCCCGAGGCGCGGTAGATGGCCGTGGCCTCCAATAGCTCCCAGCCGTCGAGGATCGGCTTCGGGTCGATCGCCGGGGCGCCGCGCCCAGCGGGCCGGATCGCGAAATCGACATGGGCAGCCCGATCGACGTCGGGGCGGCCAACACGGCCGAGGATGGTTCCGCCAATCACCCGCGAACCGACCTTCAACTGGCGCAGGCGAACGTTCTTGGAGTCCGCGGCGAAGGGACGCGAGAAGTAGTTGTCGTAGGTCTCGTAGCCGTCCTTCTTGGCGGCTTCACGATCCAGCTCCTGCTCGAGCCCGCCGGAGTCGCGGGAGCCGTTCATGCCCGGGTGCGCGAAGAGGCGCTCCTTCACCGGGATCGAAGCGCTCGTCTGTGCGGCGCCCTCGTCAGAGGAATGCGAGTCCGTTCCGTCCGGGACCGGCTGCCGGCCCGCCGAGGCGGGGGCATCGGGAGCGTGATCGCTGATCGCATGAGCCTTGACCGCCCTGGCCGTGCGGGGGTTGGTCACATCGTCCTTGGGCACCGGGTGGAACTCGGCGATCTCCCCGAGGTCGGAGTAGGTGTAGCGGTTGCCGTACACGTCCTGGAGCACGACGTACTTGCCGAGCTTCTCGGACTCGCCGATCTTCTTGATCTGGCCGTCACCGACGGCGACGACGGGGGCGCCCTCGCGGGAGAAGATCTCGACCGACTGGCGGTCGTCCTGGGACTCGATCACGTTCGCGGCGTTCTCACCCTCCTTGACACGACGCAACGCCTCCTGCTCTTGGAGGTCGTCGGCGTAGCGGGCACGGGCGGCTACGGGGAAGCGGCCCTCGGTGAGGCCGGTGAGGGAGCCGACGAGATCGGCGGGCACACCAGCGATCAGCCGGGCCCTGAGCATGACCGAGTCGACGTACCAGTCGGCGTGGTTGTAGGCGAAGATCGAACGGCGGACATCCTCTTCGTAGCCGGCTGCCTTCAGGTAGCGGGCCGCGGCGAAGATCGCGTCCACCGGGTTGAAGGGGTCCTTGGCGCCGTCCTTGTTCGCGTCGACCCCGTAGGCCTTCCAGGAGGACGGCATGAACTGCATCCACCCGAGCGCACCGGCCGACGAGACGTTGAGGTTGCGCCCGTAGTCGGTCTCGATCTCGTTGATCGCCGCCAAGATCTCCCAGCGGACGCCGTACTGGATGCCCGCGGCCTGGTAGATCGGGAGGAGGAACACAGGCACGCGGAACTTGCGGATCACGAAGTTCGGGACTCCGGTCACGACCGACGGACCGGGAAGGGCGTCCATGAAGCCGGGGTTCGAACGCGACGGCGAGCCGTCGGCGTTGCGAAGGGGGAGGCGCTCGGCGGGGCCCTCAGCATCACCCTCACCCTTAACTAGAGGCTTGATGTCTCCCTTGTCGTCGACCTTGCGCTTGTCGCCGCCACCGGCCATCTGCTTGCGGCCGGCAATCGGATCCGGGGCCGGGACGGCCTCGAGCGGATCGGGCGTCGTGACGGGAGGGGTCACGGGCGCCGCGGGGGCGGGAGCGGGAGCGGGAGTCGTGGTCGTGGGGACGGGCGGAGGCGTCGCCTCGGAAGTGGTGGTGGGTGCAGGCGTCTGGTCGGCGACCCACTCCACCGGCCCGATGTCGGGCGGGAGCGCGATCTCGGAAGTGGGCGTGCCGGGCTCGACGTCGACGGTCACGCTGATGACCTCGCCGCTGAGGAGCTTCACCGTCAGGACACGCTTCTCGGCTGCCGCCGGGATCGTGAAAGCCGTCAGGGCAGCGAGAAGCGCCACGCCCGCGCAGAGCAGGAGATACCTAAGGCGCTTCTTCATCCCTGTTGACAAACTCCTCCCTGACTCTCCCCTGAGGGAGTCGTTCTTGCCCGCGGGCAAGCTATCAGAACGTTCAGTCGCGGGAACAACGCTATCTGGTGGGATTTTGCAGGGCAAGAGGGAACCGTTCTCCGGGGCGTGAGTAGGGGCGGTGGACGATGCGTCCAGGTGTCTATCGGCCATAGCCACGAGGTTCTTCAATGAATGAATGATCCTCTTCTCGCGGACGGTGCGCGGCTCGCCCCTATTTTGGCCTTCCAAGGACATGTCTAACCGTCAGGTGGAGCTTTAGATTAGGTGGCGATTTGGGAATGAGCGGAGTGGTGGGCGGTTCTCGTGTACGCTCGCCGCCTGATGGCTGAGGATGCGGACATGAAGCTGATCGATCGGCTCTCCAAGCAGGGCGAGGAGGCTCTCGGGAGGATGGCCGAGGAGCTGATCGCCAATCCCATGGTCGGCGGAGCGATCTCCCGTGTCTTCGAGGCGCGCGAGAAGGCGGTGCAGGCGCAGGAGGCCGCCATGGGCGCTCTCAACCTTCCTTCGGCCGCCGACGTGGAGCGCCTGACCCGGCGGCTGCGCTCGGTCTCGCAGCGGCTGGAGGGAATCGAGGACGGCCTCGACCGCCTCGAGGACCGCGCCTCGGCCGCTGAGGATGGGCAGGTCTCTGCGCTCAGCACGAAGCTCGACGAGCTCGCCTCCGAGATGGCGGCGCTGCGCAAGTCGGTCTCGCCGAGCCCCAAGAGCCCCAAGCCCGCCAAGTCCGCCAAGCCTGCGCCGCGGGCTAGCAAGCGTCCCGCCGCCGCTCGCAAGCGCCCCGCCGCCAAGGGCTGAGCCTCTTCTCAGCTCGCGGCGAAAGCGGCGAGCGCGGCAAACCCGGCCTCGCCGAGGCGAACGCCCACGCCATCGAGCGCGTCCTCTTCGATGCGCCGGCGAGCTCCGTCGGCGAGCAGGTCGGTCACGGCGAGCACCACGGCGGCGGGCACGCCGTGTCGATCGGCCACCGCGAGGAGCGTGGCCGCCTCCATCTCCACGACCTCCGCACCACTCTGGGTCCACTCCCGCGGGAGGTCCTCGCGGGGGTCGTAGAAGAGATCCGTGGAGACGACCGTGACCTTCTCGGCGCCTGCTGCGGCGAGGCCGTCGGTGAGCCGGCGGTCCGGCGTCAGCCTCGGGCCTGCTCCCAGCGCGGCGCTCGCCCCGTCGAACGCGATCACCTCCCGGCCGGCCACCAGGGCGCCGAGCTCGAAGCCTTCTCGAAGCGCTCCACAGGTCCCGATGCGCAGGAGCGTGCGCGCGCCGAGGCCGATCAGCTCCTCGATGACGATCGCGGCGCTGGGCCCGCCCATCCCGGTCGACTGCACGGTGAGCGGCTCGCCGTCCGCGGCGATCCCGGTGTAGCCCCAGAGCCCTCGCGTGTGGTTGAACATCTTGGGGCTCTCGAGCAGCGCCTGGGCCACGGCGAGGGCGCGGTGGGGATCGCCGGGGAGCAGCACGCGCTCGGCGAGCGGAGCGGTGGGCCGGAGGTGGATCGGCGCCGAGTCGGGCACCCGGCCACCCTAGGTCAAACCGCGCCGGCTCCGGCGCCCCCGACCCGAGCCCGTCACGCGGCTATCCTCGTGCGGTGCCCGAGCGCCGCGACATCCAGGAGGCCCTGCGCGAAGCCGTCGACCGGACGGTGCGCGCCACCGTCGATACACGCGAGCGCGCACAGGGGGCGGCCGGCGGTGTGGCCGAGGCCGTGGACGACCTCGTCAAGGGAGCCGAGCGCAACATCTCCCGCAGCCGCCGCAGCGTCAGGGCGGCCGTCGAGGACAGGCTCCCGGCCACGCAGGAGGACGTGCGCGCCGTACGCGCCGAGCTGCACCAGGTGGTCCTCCGCCTGAAGGCCATCGAGCGGCAGCTGGACGACGCCGGCAAGGGCTGAGCCGGCGCCTCGCGGCGAGGCGCGGCTCCGGCTGCGCCTGCCGCCCCTAGAAGTGGACGCCGCGCAGCAGGTAGGCCATCGCGACGGCCTCCGTCGACATCTCGTCGTCGGCCGGCGGGGCGACCTCTCCGGGCTCCAGCTCCTTGCCCTGCTTCGCGGCCGTCGAGTCCGGGAAGAGGTTGTAGGCCTGGTTGAGCACGAGGTCGACGGTCGCGGGAGACAGCGAGTAGAGGACCTCTCCGAAGGTCCCCAGCCGCGACGCCTTGCGCTTGGGCTTGTCGATCATCGCGTCGCAGAGCATCTGCCCGGCCTCTTCCGGCGTGAGGGTCGGGAAGGCCTTGTAGATGTCCGTCGGGGCGATCATCGGAGTGCGCACGAGCGGCATGTAGATCGTCGTGAACTTGACGTTGTCACCGACGCACTCCGGGGCCGCGCAGCGCGAGAAGGCGTCGAGCGCGGACTTCGAGGCCACGTACGCCGAGAAGCGCGGCGTGTTGGTCTGGACGCCGATCGAGGACACGTTGATGATGTGGCCGAACTTGCGCTCGCGCATCCCGGGCAGGAAGGCCATGATCAGCTTGAGGGCGCCGAAGTAGTTGAGCTGCATCGTCCGCTCGTAGTCGTGGAAGCGGTCGTATGAGCGGGCAACCGAGCGCCTGATCGAGCGGCCGGCGTTGTTGATCAGCACGTCCACTCCGCCGTGCTCCTCGATCACCTCCCGCGCGACACGCTCGATGTCGTCCAGGTCGGCGAGGTCCGCGGGGTGCACATGGGCGGTTCCGCCTGCCGATTCGATCCGCTCGGCGAGGGCCTCGAGCTTCTCGCGCGTGCGTGCGACGAGCAGCACCGTGCCGCCCGCCTCGCCGACGCGCAGCGCCGTCTCCAGCCCGATCCCGGACGAAGCGCCGGTGATCAGGACCCGCTTGCCCTTGACCGCGGTGGCCAGTGAGCGGTCGCGGAAGAGGTCCGGGTCGAGGTTGCGCTCCCAGTAGTCCCACAGATGGCCCGCGTAGTTGTCCAGGGGCGGCACCGCGATGCCGGTCCCGTGCAGGGCGCGCTGAGCGTCGCGCGCGTCGAAGGTGCACTTGAAGTCACGCACCTCCATCGCCGCTGGCGGGATGCCGAGGTCGCGGTAGACCTGATTGCGGATCTTCTTGACGGTCGGGAGCGCCATGACCCCGGCACGCACGGCCTGCGGGACCACGTTGGCGAGGTTCTCGTCGATGCGCATCGCGAACTGGGGAGCGTGCGCTGCCCGCGCGAAGGTGTTGAGCGCCTCTCCGACCGTCATCGGCTCGGGGTCGACGAGGTGGAACGTGTCTCCGGGGAGGTCCTCGTCCGGGAGGTGGGCGATGTGGTCCATCGAGCGCGCGACGAAGTCCACCGGGACGATCGTCACCTTGCCGCCCTCCGGGCCCGCCAGGGGGAACCACGCCGGCAGCGCGCCACGCAGCTTCTTCAGCAGCGTGAACATGTAGTACGGCCCGTCCACCTTGTCCATCTCGCCGGTCTGCGAGTGGCCGACGACCATTCCCGGCCGGTACACGAGCGTCTTGGCCTCGACCTCGCGCCGGACGAGCTTCTCCGACTCGTACTTCGTGCGGTGGTAGTGGTGGGTGAGCCGCTGGCCCTCCTCCAGCATGTCCTCCTGGAAGACGCCGCGGTAGTCGCCCGCGACGGCGATCGAGCTCACGTGATGGAAGCGGCCCACCTTCTGGGCGTTGGCGAACTCGGCGACGTGCCGGGTTCCCTGCACGTTGGCCAGCTCCGAGCTCGCCTCGTCGGCCTGGATGTCGTACACGGCGGCGAGGTGGAAGAAGTGGTCGATCGGCTCATCGAAGCCCTCGATGCCGAGGCCCGGCTGGGAGAGGTTGCCCTTGACGGGGACGATGCGCGACCCGGCGCCGAGCCGCTCGGCCAGCGCGTCGACCTTGCCCTGGGAGCCCTCGCGGGTGAGGACGTAGACGGTCCCCTCGCGCTTGAGCAGCTCCTCGACCAAGTGCCTCCCGATGAAGCCGGTCGCACCCGTGACGAAGTAGTTCACGACGATCTGCTCTCCTCTTCCGATGGGATGGCCCTGTACCGCGGCGCGAGTGTA
Source organism: uncultured Solirubrobacterales bacterium (assembly GCA_963715445.1). Lineage (GTDB taxonomy): Bacteria > Actinomycetota > Thermoleophilia > Solirubrobacterales > Thermoleophilaceae > JAAYBF01. The sequence goes on along the minus strand of OY970240.1, from coordinate 584,222 downwards.
TCCCTAGCGCGCCGCTCGCGGGGAACCTCAGGCGCCAGGCGCAAAGCGGCGTTCACCCGGGGCGCCAAGCGAGCGTGCGGCGGCCCTTGTAGCGTCAGGGTCCTTCGTGGACGACAAGTCGCTCAGCCTGAAGGAGGTAGCCGGGCGAGCCGGCGTCTCTCCGGCCACGCTTCGTCGCTGGGTGCGAGCCGGGCTGATCCCGCAGGCCCCTGACGGCCGGGAGGGCTGGACCCAGACCGCCTCCAACCACGTGCGCATGGTCGCTCGGCTGCGCGAGCGCGGCCACACCATCGAGCAGATCCGAGTGGCCACCGAGCAGGGTCGGCTGGCGTTCGGCACGGTCGAGGAGCTGCTGCCCGACAGCCACGGCGAGCACACGCTGGCCGACGTCGCCAAGGAGGTGAACCTCGAGCCCGCCCTCATCGAGCGCTTCTGGGTCAGCCTCGGGCTGCCGCGCCAGGCGCTCGAGGAGCTCACCGAGGAGGACCGCCAGGCGCTCCAGCACATCTCCTCGATCCTCGCGGCCGGCTTCCCGCTGGTCGCGTTCCTCCAGCTCGCGCGGGTGTACGGGCAGGCGCTGGCCCAGATCGCGGACGCGGAGGTACGCCTCTTCCACCTGTACGTGCACGAGCCGTTGATGCGCGAGGGGGTGTCGAGCCTCCAGGTGGGCGAGGAGATGGAGCATCTCGCGGGCGACATCCTCCCGCTCGCGTCCCCGCTGATGGAGTACCTCCACCACCGCCTGCTCCGGCACTACATCGCCCAGGACGTGGTGGGCCACATGGAGATGGACCTCGGGGACGACGTCGACCTCGCGCGGCTGCGCGTGGCGATCGCGTTCTGCGACCTCGCGGGCTACACCCGCTACACCGAGGAGGAGGGCGAGGAGCAGGCGCTGTCGTACGTCGAGCGCTTCTTCGACACCGTCGCCAACACGCTCCCCGAGGATGCGCGAGTGGTCAAGACGATCGGCGACGAGGTGATGATCGTCGCCCAGGACATCCAGGCGCTCACCGACTGGGCGGTGGACTTCCAGCAGAGCTTCGTCGAGCGCCCGGAGCCCCGCATCGGCCTGCACTACGGAGCCGCCGTCTACCGCGACGGCGACTACTTCGGCCGCGAGGTGAACCTCGCCTCGCGCGTGGTCGCGCGCGCTCGCGGGGGTGAGGTGCTCGTCACGGACTCCGTCGTGGAGCAGGTGGCCGAGTCCAAGCACCTTGCCTTCGAGGGCATCGGCCAAGTCAAGCTGAAGGGCTTCTCGGAGCCCCGCCAGCTCTGCCGGGCGACCTTCCCAAGGGACTAGGTGGCCGCGGGCGAGGCAGCCCCGCTCGACGTCGCGCGGGCCAGCGGGCTGGTGCGCTCGGGTGAGCCGCTGCTCGTGATGCTCTCGGGCGGGGCGGACTCGGTATGCCTGCTGGACGTCGCGGTGCGGCTCGGCGCAGCGGTCCGGGCGCTCCACGTCAACTACGGCCTGCGCGACGGCGCCGACGCAGACGAGGAGCACTGCCGGGCGCTGTGCGCGAGCCTCGACGTCGCTCTGATTGTCGAGCGGGTGGCGCTGCCCGGCTCCGGGAACATCCAGGCGCTCGCGCGCGAGGCCCGCTATCGGCTCGCCGAGGCGTGCGCCGAGGGGGATTACGCATCCGCCCACACCGCCTCCGATCAGGCCGAGACGGTGCTCTACCGCCTCGCCTCCTCTCCCGGCCGTCGCGCGCTGCTGGGGATGGAGCCGCGTCGCGGCCGGCTCGTGCGGCCGCTGCTCGAGGCCACCCGGGAGGAGACGCGCGCCTACTGCAGGGAGCGCGGCCTCGGCTGGCGGGAGGACCCATCCAACGAAGATCCCCGCTTCGCGCGTGCCCGCGTGCGCAAGTCGCTGCTCCCGGCGCTGCGCGAGATCGACGAAGGGGCCGAGCGGACCGTCGTGGAGACGGCGCGCCAGCTCAGGGACGAGGCCGAGGTGCTCGACCGCGCGGTCGCGGAGGCGCTCGAGCGGCTCGGCGCAGGGCCGGCCGTCGAGGCCGTCGCCCTGCGCGAGCTGGGGCCGGCGCTGGCGCGCCTGGCGCTGCGCCGCATGGCCGAGCTCGCCGCCGGGGAGAGCCGATCGCTGTCCCGCGAGCAGGCGGACGCCCTGCTCGCGCTGGCCGAGGGAGGGGGGAGCCGCTCGCTCGATCTCGGCGGTGGCCTGCAGGCGATCGCGGAGTACGGGACGCTGCGCTTCCGGCTCGGCGGCGACGCGCCGGCGCCCGCGCCGGTTCCGCTCGTCGTGCCGGGCGTCGCGGGGTTCGGGGCCTGGGAGGTCGAGGCGCGAGTGGGCGGCGGCGGCGAGGTGGACGTGCGCGCCGAGGCCCTCGGCGGTGCGCTGACCGTGCGCGGCTGGCAGGACGGCGATCGCATGCGGCCGCAGGGGCTCGGCGGGACCAAGACCCTCCAGGACCTCTTCACGGACCACAAGGTCCCGCGTTCGCTGAGGCGCTCGCTGCCCGTCGTGGAGGCGCAGGACGGGATCGTCTGGGTGGCCGGCCTGGCGGTGGACGAGCGCTTCGCGGCCGCAGGAGACGGCCCGCTCGTGGGCCTCTCGGCGCGCCGCAGGGCCGCCGGGGCCGAGGCGTCGGCCCCACACGGGTACTCTCCCGCTCAGTGAAGGACCCCGCCATCGGAGAGATCCTCGTCCAGCGCGACGATCTCGCGCATCGGGTCGAAGCGCTGGGGAAGCAGATCTCGGCCGAGTACAAGGGCCGCACCCTGCTTCTCGTGGGCGTCTTGAAGGGCGCGATGTTCTTCCTCAGCGACCTGATGCGCCACCTCGAGGTGGAGTGCGAGGTGGACTTCATGGCCGTCGCCTCCTACGGCTCCTCCACCAGCTCGAGCGGCGTCGTGCGGATCCTCAAGGACCTCGACGCGCCGATCGAGGGCCGTGACGTGCTGATCGTCGAGGACATCGTGGACTCCGGGCTCACCCTGAGCTACCTGCTGCGCACCCTGCGGGCTCGGGAGCCGGCTTCGCTCGAGGTCTGCGCCCTGCTGACGAAGCCCGAGCGACGCAAGGTGGACCTGCCGATTCGCTACGTCGGCTTCGAGATCCCCAACCGCTTCGTCATCGGCTACGGGCTCGACCACGTCGAGCGCTTTCGCAACCTGCCGTACGTCGCCGTCCTCAACGACGCTTGAAAGCGCCGCAGGGCCGATTCCCCGCTTTCGCCGTGGGCCGGCGAACCCGGCAGCGTGCCGCTACCCCCTTGCTAGGCTGTCGTTTCACCCAGATTCGGGATAAGTGCCCGAAAGTGCGCAAACTGCCCGATCGCTGACCCCGTGAGACCACCCGTGAGCCGATTCTTCAAGAGCGCAGCCTTCCCGATCGTGATCGTGGTCGTGCTCGCCTTCTTCGCGCAGAAGCTGATCAGCCCGGACCAGCGCGAGAAGGACCCGAACTACAGCCAGTTCCTCACTCAGGTCGAGGACAAGCGCATCGAGTCGGTGACGCTGAACACGAAGAACAACCGGATCGACGTCGAGCCCAAGAAGGGCGAGAAGTACGAGACCGCGTACCCCGACAACACCGAGCAGAACCTGGTCAACACGCTCCGCGCCGAGAAGATCCCGATCGAGGTCAAGGCCAAGTCCGGCAGCGGCTGGATCACCGCGCTGACCTACATCCTGCCTTTCGTGATCTTCCTGCTGTTCTGGCTGTTCATCATCAACCAGATGCAGGGCGGCGGCTCGAAGGTCATGTCCTTCGGCAAGTCGCGCGCCAAGCGGATGTCCGTGGACGCTCCGAAGATCACGTTCCGCGACGTGGCCGGCGTCGACGAGGCGGTGGAGGAGCTCCACGAGATCAAGGAGTTCCTCGAGAACCCGAAGAAGTTCCAGGCGCTCGGCGCCCGAATCCCCAAGGGAGTGCTGCTGTACGGCCCGCCGGGCACCGGCAAGACACTGCTCGCGCGCGCCGTCGCAGGTGAGGCGGGCGTCCCGTTCTTCTCGATCTCCGGCTCCGACTTCGTCGAGATGTTCGTGGGCGTCGGCGCCTCGCGGGTGAGGGACCTGTTCGAACAGGCCAAGCAGAACAGCCCGTGCATCATCTTCATGGACGAGATCGACGCCGTCGGCCGTCACCGCGGCGCCGGCATGGGCGGCGGCCACGACGAGCGCGAGCAGACGCTCAACCAGCTGCTCGTCGAGATGGACGGCTTCACGATGACCGACAACATCATCTTGATCGCCGCGACCAACCGGCCGGACATCCTCGACCCTGCGCTGCTCCGCCCGGGCCGCTTCGACCGGCAGATCGTCGTCGACCGCCCGGACCGCAAGGGCCGCGCCAAGATCCTCGAGGTCCACACGCGCGGCAAGCCGCTCGCCAAGACGATCGACCTAGACAACCTCGCGGCCCAGACCCCGGGCTTCACGGGGGCGGACCTCCAGAACCTGGTCAACGAGGCGGCGCTGCTCGCGGCGCGCCAGGGCAAGCGCGAGATCGATCACATCCAGCTCGAGGAGGGGATCATGCGCGTGATCGCCGGCCCCGAGAAGAAGACGCGCGTGATGAGCGAGAGCGAGCGCCGCGTCACGGCCTTCCACGAGATGGGGCACGCGATCGTCGCCCACTTCCTCGAGAACACCGACCCGGTGCACAAGATCTCCGTGATCTCCCGCGGCCAGGCGCTCGGCTACACGATCTCCCTGCCGACCGAGGACAAGTTCCTCACCACGCGGGCCCAGCTGCAGGACACGATGGCGATGACGCTCGGCGGGCGTGCCGCGGAGGAGCTCGTCTTCAGCGAGGTGACCACCGGCGCGTCGAACGACATCGAGAAGGTCACGCAGACCGCCAAGCAGATGGTGATGCGCTTCGGCATGTCCGAGAAGCTCGGGCCGCGCGTGTTCGGCCACGATCACGGGCAGCCGTTCCTGGGTCGCGAGTACTCCTCCGAGCCCGACTACTCGGACGACGTGGCACGCGAGATCGACGACGAGATCCGTCGCATCGTGGAGGAGGCGCACCAGTCGGCGCGCAGGATCCTCGAGCAGCACCGCGATCAGCTGGACCACACCTCCGAGATCCTGCTCGAGCGGGAGACGATCGAGCGCGAGGAGTTCATCCAGCTGCTCGAGGGCAAGAGCGCCCTGGAGGTCTTCGGGCCGGACGAACCCGTCCTGCCGGAGGACCCGTCGCCGACTCCCGAAGTGCCGCAGCGCAAGCCCGACAGAGGGCCGGCGCCGTTGCCGCGGCCCGGGCTCGCCGGCGGCGGCGCGGCCGACTGAGCCTGCCCCGCCCGCCCAGGCGCCAGCTGTGACAATCAGCGGCGTGGGCGCTTCTTCCTATGAGGTGATGGGCGTCGTCAACGTGACGCCCGACTCGTTCTCCGACGGAGGCCTGTTCCTCGACGCCGACGCAGCGGCCGCGCACGGCCTGCGGCTGGTCGAGCAGGGCGCCTCGATCCTCGATGTCGGCGGCGAGTCCACGCGCCCCGGCGCCGAGGAGGTGGAGGAGCAGGAGGAGCTGCGGCGCGTCGTCCCGGCGATCGAGCTGCTGGCCGCCGCCGGGCGCGCTCGCATCTCGGTCGACACGAAGAAGCTGGCGGTGGCCGAGGCCGCGCTCGATGCCGGCGCGACGATCGTGAACGACGTGGCCGCCTTCCGCCTCGCGCCGGAGCTGGCGGGGCTCGTCGCGGATCGGGGCGCGACGTGCTGCCTGATGCACATGCCCGGGGAGCGGCGCACCGCGATGCACGAGACCCCCCGCTACGAGGACGTGGTGTCCGAGGTGAAGGCGTTCCTGGAGGAGCGGCTCGCCTTCGCGGTGGCCGAGGGAGTGCCCGAGGAGCGGATCTGGCTCGATCCGGGCATCGGCTTCGGAAAGACGATCGAGCACAACCTCGAGCTCCTGCGGCGGCTCGACGAGATCGTCGCGATCGGTCGCGAGGTCGTGATCGGGACCTCTCGCAAGAGCTTCCTGGGACGGATCACCGGGCGCGACGAGGGCGGCCGGCTGCCCGGGACGATCGCCACCAACGTGCTCGCGCTGGAGCGCGGCGCGCGCGTGTTCCGCGTGCACGACGTGGAGGAGGTCGGCGATGCGCTGGCCGTTGCCGCTGCTACGGTCGGGCTCCCCGGTCGGGTGGCGGCCGGTGCCACCGAGGAAGGCAGCCGATGATCGACGACAACGAGCCGCTCGAGCCCGACGACGATCTCGGCGAGGACGAGTTCGGCGGAGAGGCCGAGGCCTCGGAGCCGACGGTCACGGTGGAGATCACGGGCCTGTCCCTCTACACCCGTCACGGCGTCTCGGACGCGGAGCGGGAGCTTGGGCAGAGGCTGGTGATCGACGTCGAGTTCGAGCTCGCCGACTGCGACGCGATCGTCACGGACCGGGTCGAGGACACGGTCGACTACGCGGAGGTCTGCGAGCAGGTGGCGCTCGCCGCGCAAGAGCGCTCCTACAAGACCCTCGAGCGCCTCTGCAACGCGATCGTGGACCGGCTGATGGACCGCTACGGCGCCGAGTCCGTGCGCGTCAAGGCGGCGAAGCCGGAGCCGCCGATCCCGCTGCCGGTCGAGCAGGTCTCCGTAGAGGTCTGGCGTGAGGCCTAGCCGGAGGTCATGAGCCGGCGCGGCACGCGCTGATGCGGGCCTACCTGGGGATCGGGTCCAACCAGGGCGAGCGCCTCGACGCCCTGCGCGCAGCGCGAGCCGAGCTGGGCGAGCGGGGGCTGACGCTGATCGCCTCCTCCTCGGTGTACGAGACCGCTCCGCAGGGCGAGGTGCTCGATCAGCCGGACTTCCTCAACGCCTGCCTGGCCGTGGACACGGAGATGGCGCCCGAGGAGCTGCTGGACGCCTGCAAGGAGGTGGAGCGAGCGCTCGGCAGGGCTCCCGGCGGGCCGCGCCACGGCCCGCGGCCGATCGACGTCGACCTGCTGCTGCTCGGCGATCTGACCCACAGCTCGGAGCGTCTCACGCTGCCCCACCCCGAGGTGGCCGCGCGGCGCTTCGTGCTGGAGCCGCTGCTGGAGCTCGACCGGGATCTGACGCTGCCGAACGGGACCCCTCTCGCGCCACTGATGGACGGGCTGTCCGACCAGCCGGTGCGCCGCCTGGGGCCGCTCTAGGGCCGATGTGCCGATCTGGCGCTCGGTGGGAATAGCTGCCTCATGGCAATGACCGAGACCGCCAACTTCCGCGGGGACGACGTGCCCTGCCTCGTAGAGGCGTCGCTCGCGTGCAGCAGATGCCTGTCGGGCCGGATCGACTGGTCGCTGCGGCTGGAGGCGTGGGAGCACGAGGTGCTGTGCCGGTGCCGGGAGTGCGGCGAGGTGCGCCGGGTCTCGCTGACCGGTGAGCAGGCGCTCAGGCTCTCGCTGCAGCGGCCGGCCGTCTAGCATCGCGCGGCATGCTCCTCGCCGTCGACGTCGGCAACACCCAGACCCACTGCGGGCTCTTCCGTGACGACGAGCTGCTCGAGCACTGGCGCTTCCACACCTCGCGCACCGCTACGGCCGACGAGCTGGCGGTCACCTTCGGCGGGCTTCTCGGGCTGCGCGACCGGACGATGCGCGACATCGACGCGATCGTCGTCTCGTGCGTGGTGCCTGCGCTGACCCAGGAGTACGACGAGGTGCGGCGCCGCTACCTGGACGGGCGCGGCGCGCTCGTCGGCCCCGAGCTGAAGACGGGCATGCCGATCCGGATCGACGACCCGCGCGAGCTCGGCGCGGACCGGCTCGTCAACGCCGTGGCGGCGTACGACCGCGTCGGCGGCGCCTGCATCGCCGTTGACTTCGGCACCGCGATCAACTACGACACCGTCTCGGCGTCGGGCGAGTACCTGGGCGGGGTGATCTCGCCGGGAGTCGAGATCTCGATCGAGGCGCTCACCCAGCGTGCCGCCGCGCTTCCCAAGGTCCGCCTGACGGCTCCGCCGGCCGCGATCGGCAAGGGGACCCGCGAGGCGATCCAGTCGGGCGTCATCTACGGGTACGCCGGCCAGGTCGACGGCATCGTGGTGCGCCTGCGCGAGGAGCTCGGCGAGGAGGCGACGGTGATCGCCACGGGCGGCTGGGCCCACGCGATAGTGCCCCACTGCGACCAGGTGGACGAGCTGGACGACCTGCTCACCCTGAAGGGGCTGTTGCTGATCTGGGATCGCAACCGCCCCTAGCCGCTCTCTACCCTGCGTGAGATGACCGTCGTCGCGAACGTGCTGAGCCCGCTGATCTCCGTCGAGGAGTGGACCCTCGAGGGGCTGCACTCGATCGGCCTGGGATGGGGGCTCGCGATCGTCGGCCTGACGCTCCTCGTGCGCTTCTGCACCCTTCCGCTGGTGGTGCGGCAGTTCCGCTCCCAGCGCGAGATGCGGGAGCACATGCCGGAGATCAAGCGCCTGCAGCAGCGGCACAAGGGCGATCGCCGGCGCGCGCAGCACGAGGTTCAGGCGTACTACCGCAAGCACGGCATCAACCCGCTGAGCGCGCTCGCGCCCGTGGTCGTGCAGATCCCGGTGTTCATCTCGCTGTACTACCTGATGCGCGCGGACTCGCAGAACGGGCTCTTCGGGGACGCCGGCTTCCTCTTCATCCCCCACCTCTCGGACAAGCCGACCGGGCTGGTTCTGATGGTGCTCACGCTCGGCTACCTGGCCTCCCAGATCACCGGCAGCCTGGTGGCCACGCGCTCGATGCAGAGGGGGCAGCGCGGGCTCGCCGTGGTGCTGCCGCTCCTGTTCGTAGGGCTCGTCGCGCGCTTCCCTGCGGGCATCGCCGTCTACTGGATGACCACCAGCCTCTGGACGCTCGGCCAGCAGCTCACGCTCTGGCGCCTGGCGCCGGCTGCGGCCTCCGAGCTCGGCGCGGCGACCGCCGGCGACCCGGAGCCCGCTTCGCCCATCGCCCGCCCTTCTACGGATCGACCGACGGCAAGGCGCAAGCGCAAGCACGGCCGGCGCCGCTAGGCATGCCCGCGCTGACCGACAGCTGGACCCTCGGCGGCATCGAGCTGCCGAACCGCCTCGTGCTCGCGCCGCTCGCCGGCATCGGCAACTGGTTCGTGCGCCTCCAGGCCAAGCGCCACGGGGCCGGCCTCGTGGTCTCGGAGATGGTGTCGAGCTTCGGGCTGAGCTACGGCAACGAGCGCACCGTGCGCGAGTTCCTGCGCATCCACCCGGAGGAGCATCCGATCTCCCTGCAGCTCTTCGGCCACGACGCTGACGTGATGCGCCGGGCGGCGGCGATGGTCGCGGAGGCCGGCGCGGACATGATCGACATCAACATGGGCTGCCCGGTGCGCAAGGTCTGCAAGACCGGGGCCGGGGCCGCCCTGCTCGACGATCCCGACAAGGCCGTGGCGATCGCCCGTGCCGCGCGCGAGGGGAGCGGCCTGCCGGTGACGGTGAAGCTCCGCCCCGGCCAGCGCCCGGGCGACCGCGCGGGCGTCGTGCTCGCGCGGCGGCTCGTCGAGGAGGCCGGCGTCGCCGGGATCGCCTTCCATCCCCGTCACGCGTCCCAGCAGCACAGGGGCAAGCCGGACTACGACTTGGCGCGCGAGGTCGTGGAGGCGCTCGACGTGCCCGTCGTGGTGTCGGGAGGGCTGCTCTCCGACGAGCGCGCGACCGAGGCGCTCGAGCGCTCGGGGGCCGCCGCCGTGATGATCGCCCGCGGGTCGCTCGGCAACCCGTGGCGGTTCGAGCGGCTGCTCGGCCGGCGGGAGGGCGAGCCTACGACCACCGAGGTGATCGACGAGCTGCTCTGGACGATCGCCTGCTGCGAGGAGCACCTGGGCGCCGATCGCGCCGGGCGCTACCTGCGCAAGTTCTACCCCTGGTACGCCGAGCGCCTGGATCTGCCCAAGACCCTGCGCGAGCAGCTGCTGACCGCTCCGACCACGGCCGAGGCTCGCTCGGCCCTGGAGCGGATCGCCGCCGAAGAGCTCCAGCCGACCACTGCCTGAGCGGAATCGGGCGCCGCTCGATGGCCCTCTTGGGGCCGCAACGTCGGGTTGCTACACTCACGCGTCCTTCGGGCTGCGCAAGCGATGTTCGGGGGGTTTTCTTATGCCGAGAGAGACATTGCTCACACCCCAGGGACTCGAGGAGCTGAAAGGCAAGATCGAGCACCTGTCCACCGTGCGTCGCCGCGAGGTTGCCGGCCGCATCAAGGAGGCGCGTGAGTTCGGCGACATATCCGAGAACTCGGAGTACGACGACGCCAAGAACGAGCAGGCGATGCTCGAGAAGCAGATCTCCGATCTCGAGGAGAAGCTGCGCAGCGCCCGGGTGATCGACATCAAGTCCGTCAGCACCGATGTCGTGACCGTTGGCGTCACGGTCCACGTCAAGGACCAGAAGACGGACAAGTCGTCCAAGTTCACGATCGTCGGCTCCGCAGAGGCCGATCCGGCCGAGCACAAGCTCTCCAACGAGTCGCCCGTGGGCAAGGCCCTGATGGGCCACAAGCGCGGCGACATCGTCTCTGTATCGGTGCCCCGTGGCCCTGCGCGCAAGCTCAAGGTCACCAAGATCGAAGCGGCCTAGTCCCTACGCATAGGGTTCCGGCCGTGGACGACGACCGGCGACAGAAGCTTCAGAGCCTCCGCGAGGCTGGGATCGAGCCGTTCCCGCACTCCTATCCGGGGGTGAACGCTGCGGCTGTGGTCCACGCCGAGCACGGCGCCCTCGAGGCGGGCGAGGAGACCGAGGCGGCCTATCGGGTGGCCGGCCGGCTCGCCGCGCGGCGAGGGCACGGTGGCGCGGCCTTCCTCGACATCGTCGACCGCTCCGGCCGGATCCAGGTGCAGGCCAAGCGCGACATCCTCGGCGAGGAGTCCTTCGACGCGCTCATCTCGCTCGACCTGGGTGACCTGGTCGGGATCGACGGGACCGCGTTCAAGAGCCGTCGCGGCGAGCTGACGCTGCGCGCCACCGGCTGGCAGCTGCTGGCGAAGTCGCTGCTGCCGCCGCCGGACAAGTTCCACGGCCTCGAGGACGTCGAGACCCGCTTCCGCCGCCGCGAGCTCGACCTGATCGCCAACGAGGAGACGCGCGAGCTCTTCGTCCTGCGCTCCAAGGTGATCTCCCAGATCCGCCGCTGGCTCGACGACCGGGGGTTCCTCGAGGTGGAGACGCCGGTCCTGCAGCCGCTCTACGGCGGCGCCCTGGCCAGGCCGTTCACCACCCATCACAACGAGCTGGACCGCGACCTCTACCTGAGGATCGCGACCGAGCTCTACCTCAAGCGGCTGATCGTGGGCGGCCTCGAGCGCGTCTACGAGCTCGGCAAGGACTTTCGCAACGAGGGCGTCTCTCACAAGCACAACCCCGAGTTCACGATGCTCGAGTGGTACGAGGCCTACGCCGACTACGAGGACATCGCGCGTGAGCTCGAGGAGCTCGTCTCGCATGTCGCCGGTGGGATCGGCTACGACGGGGAGATCGACTTCTCCGCCCCTTGGCGGCGCGTGACGCTGCGCGACGCGATCCACGAGCGGACCGGCATCGACATCCTCGCCAACCGCGACCGCGACGCCCTCGTGGCCGCCGCGCGCGAGCAGGGGATCTCGCTCGACCCCGGCGAGACCTGGCCGCGGCTGGTGGACGAGCTGCTCTCCAAGCACGTGGAGCCGGAGCTGCGCGACCCCACCTTCGTCATCGACTACCCGGTCGAGCTTTCGCCCTTCGCGAAGGCGCATCGCACCGAGGAGGGGCTCGTGGAGCGCTTCGAGTGCTTCGCGGGCGGGATGGAGTTCGCGAACGCCTTCACGGAGCTGAACGACCCGGACGAGCAGCGCGCCCGATTCGAGGACCAGCGGCGCCAGACGGCCGCCGGGGACGACGAGGCGCAGCCGTACGACGAGGACTTCGTGAGGGCGCTCGAGCAGGGCATGCCGCCGACGGGCGGCATCGGCATCGGCATCGATCGCCTGGTGATGCTGCTGGCGGGCCGCAGGTCGATCCGGGAAGTGGTGCTCTTCCCGGCGATGCGCACCTGACCGCCCTCGGGGAGAGCCGGCATCCGGGCCGCTGCGCAACCGCACGGGTAGGCCTGACCCCGTTGGTAGACTGGCTCAAGGCCGAGCGACTCGCTGGCCCCCTTATCTCGAGCGGCGGTTTTGCCGACGTATCTGGGGTATAGGGGCGGTGGGACACTCGCCCTAAAGGAACCCGAACGAAGGATCCCAGAGCCGTGTTTGAGCGATTCACAGAGCGGGCCCGCCAAGTGGTCGTCCTCGCGCAGGAGGAAGCCCGCATCCTCAAGCACAACTACATCGGCACCGAGCACATCCTGCTCGGGCTGCTTCGCGAGGAGGAGGGCCTCGCCGCCCGCGTCCTCGAGTCGCTGGACATCACGGTCGAGCGCGTGCGCGCGCAGGTCGTGCGGATCGTCGGCTCGGGCGAGGAGGTCACCTCCGGTCAGATCCCCTTCACTCCACGCGCCAAGAAGGTGCTCGAGCTCGCGCTGCGAGAGGCTCTGTCGCTCGGCCACAACTACATCGGCACGGAGCACATCCTGCTCGGCCTGGTGCGCGAGAACGAGGGCGTCGCGGCCCGCATCCTGCTCGACTTCGACGCCGATTCGGAGAAGATCCGCAACGAGGTCATCCGCATGCTCTCCGGCCCTGGCGGCCGGCAGCGCCAAGGCGGCCAGAGCGGCCAGCAGGGCGAGGGCAAGAAGAGCTCCAAGCTGCTCGACCAGTTCGGCCGCAACCTCACCAAGCTCGCCGCCGAGAGCAAGCTCGACCCGGTCGTCGGGCGCGAGACCGAGATCGAGCGGATCATGCAGATCCTCTCGCGGCGCACGAAGAACAACCCGGTCCTGATCGGCGAGCCGGGCGTGGGCAAGACCGCCGTGGTCGAGGGCCTCGCCCAGCGGATCATCAGCGGCGAGGTGCCCGAGCTGCTCAAGAACAAGCAGATCTACACCCTCGACCTCGCGGCCCTCGTGGCCGGCTCGAAGTACCGCGGCGAGTTCGAGGAGCGCCTCAAGAAGGTGATGAAGGAGATCACCCAGCGCGGCGACATCATCCTCTTCATCGACGAGCTGCACAACCTCGTCGGCGCCGGCGCCGCCGAGGGCGCGATCGACGCGGCCTCGATCCTCAAGCCGGCTCTGGCGCGCGGCGAGCTGCAGACGATCGGCGCCACGACGCTCGACGAGTACCGCAAGTACCTGGAGCGCGATTCGGCGCTCGAGCGGCGCTTCCAGCAGATCCGCGTCGATCAGCCATCGATCGAGGAGTCGGTGCAGATCCTCAAGGGGCTGCGCGAGCGCTACGAGCAGCACCACCGCGTCGGTATCACCGACGAGGCGCTGCAGGCTGCCGCGGAGCTGGCCGACCGCTACATCTCGGACCGCTTCCTGCCGGACAAGGCGATCGACCTGATCGACGAGGCCGCCTCGCGCGCCCGGATCAAGTCGATGACCTCGCCGCCCGTGTATCGCGAGCTCGAGGAGGAGATCGAGACGACGCGGCGCGACAAGGAGGGCGCGATCGAGGCGCAGGAGTTCGAGAAGGCCGCGAACCTGCGCGACAAGGAGCGCCAGCTCACCAACAAGAAGCGCGACCTCGAGGAGCAGTGGCGCTCGGGCGAGTCCGGCGAGCGCCCGGAGATCGGCGAGGAGGAGATCGCCGACATCGTCTCGATGTGGACCGGCATCCCGGTCTTCAAGCTCACCGAGGCCGAGACCCAGAAGCTGATGCGGATGGAGGAGGAGCTCCACAAGCGCGTCATCGGGCAGCACGCCGCGATCGAGGCCGTCTCGAAGGCGATCCGCCGCTCGCGCGCGGGCCTCAAGGACCCCAAGCGCCCCACGGGCTCGTTCATCTTCCTCGGCCCCTCGGGCGTCGGCAAGACCGAGCTCGGGCGCACGCTCGCCGAGTTCCTCTTCGGCGACGAGGACGCGATGGTGCGGATCGACATGTCCGAGTACATGGAGAAGCACTCCGTGTCGCGGCTGGTCGGCTCGCCTCCCGGCTACATCGGCTACGACGAGGGCGGCCAGCTCACCGAGGCCGTGCGGCGCAAGCCGTACAGCGTGCTGCTGCTCGACGAGATCGAGAAGGCGCACCCGGACGTCTTCAACATCCTGCTCCAGATCTTGGAGGACGGCCGTCTGACCGACAGCCAGGGCCGCACGGTGGACTTCCGCAACGCGATCGTGATCATGACCTCCAACGTCGGCGCGGCCGAGATCGCCAAGAACACCGGCATCGGCTTCACGGTCGGCGACGGCGACGGCGGCGTCACCTACGACGACATGAAGAAGCGGATCATGAGCGACCTGAAGAAGGTCTTCAGGCCCGAGTTCCTGAACCGCATCGACGAGGTGATCGTCTTCCACAAGCTCGCCAAGGACGAGATCAGGGAGATCGTCGAGCTGCTGCTGAAGCGGATCCGCGAGTCCCTCGCCGAGCGCGAGCTGTCGCTCAACCTCTCCGACGAGGCGGCCGACCTGCTCGTTGAGAAGGGCTGGGACCCCTCGATGGGAGCCCGTCCCCTGCGCCGCGCGATCCAGCGCTACATCGAGGATCCGCTCGCCGACGAGGTGCTCGCGAAGAACCTCCACCCGGGCTCGACCGTCGAGGTCAGCCGTGCGCCCGACGGCGACGAGCGCGACGTGGCGATCACGATCGTCAAGCCCGCGCGCAAGCGCGAGGCGGTGGGCGTCGGCGGCAAGGGCGGCGATGAGAAGCCGGAGCTCGAAGGCGGCGACCACTCCGAGGATGAGGGGCATCTGCCCGACGAGCCGGATGTCCTCCCGGACGTCCCGGACGCTCCGCCTGACGAGCAATAGGCTTCGTCTGGCGGCGTCCTCGGTCGCTCGTGTGCTGGCGCACACGTCGCTTCCTGCGTCCTGGCCAGACTCGCCTCCGGCTCGCCCAAGATCCTGAAGAGCGGTAGGGGGTAGTTCGTCCTGGCGCGCCCTTAGGTTGGGGGCATGGCTCGCCCAACCACGATCTTCGTCTGCTCGGCCTGCGGGCACGAGGAGGCCAAGTGGCACGGCCGCTGCCCCGGCTGCGAGGAGTGGGGCACGCTGGTCGAGGAGGCGCGCTCGAAGCCGGCGGGCCGGAGCGGGGGCAAGGGCGGCGGGGCTGCCGCGGATGCCGTCGTCCCCGTTGCGCTGAGGGATGTGGAGCGGCCGCGCGTGGCGCGGCTGTCCACCGGCATCGGAGAGCTGGATCGCGTTCTCGGCGGCGGGCTCGTGCCGGGCTCGCTCGTGCTGCTGGGCGGCTCGCCGGGGATCGGCAAGTCGACGATCGTCACCTCCGCGCTCGGCAACCTCACGGCAGCGGGGCGGAGCGTGCTCTACGTCTCGGGTGAGGAGTCGGCCGCTCAGGTGAGGATGCGGGCCGAGCGCCTGGGGGAGGCTGCGCTGGCGGTTCCGATCGTGGCCGAGACGGACCTCGACACCGTGCTGGCCACCGTCGAGGCCGAGCGCCCCGACGTGTGCGTCGTCGACTCCGTGCAGGTTCTGCACTCGGCCTCCCTCACGGGTGCGCCCGGCTCGGTCGCCCAGGTGCGCGAGGTGGCCGGGAGGCTGATGCGCGTGGCGAAGCGGCGCGGCGTCGCGATCGTGCTCGTCGGCCACGTGACCAAGGAAGGCGCGCTGGCGGGGCCGCGGGTGCTCGAGCACCTGGTCGACTGCGTGCTCAGCTTCGAGGGCGAGCGCGAGCGCACCTACCGCACGCTGCGAGCGCTCAAGAACCGGTTCGGCTCAACGAACGAGGCGGGCGTCTTCGAGATGCGCGAGGAGGGCCTCGTGGAGGTCGAGGATGCCTCTGCCCGGTTCGTGGCCGAGGCCGCGCCGCTGGCTCCCGGCTCGGCGATCCTCTGCGCGATGGAGGGCTCGCGCCCGCTGCTCGTGGAGGTGCAGGCGCTGGTCGCGCCGACCGAGCTCGTCCCGCCCCGGCGGATGGCCAACGGGGTGGATCGCAATCGCCTGGCGCTGGTGCTCGCCGTCCTCACGCGCCACACCGGGATCACGCTGGGCTCCGCCGACGTCTTCGTCTCGGTCGCCGGAGGCGTGCGGGTGGACGAGCCGGGCGCGGACCTCGCGGTCGCGCTCGCGGTGGCCTCGGCGGCCAAGGGAATCCCGCTCGGGCGCACGGGCCGCCCGCTCGCCGCCTTCGGCGAGCTCGGCCTCACGGGGGAGCTCCGCCATGCCGCCCATCCCGACCGCCGGCTGGCCGAGGCGGCGAAGTTCGGCCTCGGCAAAGTGCTCTGCCCGGGCCGCGATCTGCCCGACCTGAGGACGGCGCTGAAGGCCGCCCTCAAGGCTCCCGCGGAGGAGGTCAGGGCGGCCTAAAAGCACTCGATCTTGGCTGGGAAGCCAGTACCGGCGCGGATTTCCCGCTATAGAGCCGAATCTGAGGTCTTTTTTAGCTGTATTCGCGTACAATCGACCCGGATGTCGTACGCCGGAAATGAAGCTTCAGAGCTAGAGGCTCGGCAGGAACCTCGGCTCGTACGGGCGTTGGAGATGATTGCCCCGGGCACGGCGGTGCGGGAGGGGATCGACAGCATCGTCCAGGCGCGGACGGGCGGCCTCATCTGCATCGGCGACAGCGACGAGCTGTCGTTCCTCTACTCGGGCGGCCTCAAGCTCGACGTCGACTACACCCCCGCGCTCCTCTTTCAGCTCGCGAAGATGGACGGCGCGATCATCCTCTCCTCGAACGGGACGAAGATCCACTGGGCCAACGTCCAGCTGATGCCGGACCCGACGATCATGTCGCTCGAGACCGGCACCAGGCACCGCACCGCCGAGCGTGTCTCCAAGCAGACCGATGCGCTGGTGATCGCGGTTTCGCAGGCGCGCAGCGTCGTGTCGCTCTACCTCGACGGCGCCAAGTACATCCTCGAGGACATCCCGGTGGTGCTCGCGAAGGCCAACCAGGCTCTCGCCACGCTCGACAAGTACCGCAGCCGCCTCGACCAGGTTTCGACACGGCTCACCGCGCTCGAGTTCGAGGGCGGCGTGACGCTCCACGACGTGCTCACGGTCGTGCAGCGGGCAGAGCTCGTCACGCGCATGGCTGTGGAGATCGAGCGCTACATCGTCGAGCTCGGCGCGGAGGGGCGCCTGATCGAGATGCAGCTCGAGGAGACGCTCGTGGGCGTGGCCGCTGAGAAGTCGGCGCTCGTGTCCGACTACATCGCCGCTCCGAGCGAGGAGAACTTCGCGCGCGTGCTCGACTCCCTGGCGCGCCTGCCGCACCAGGACCTGCTCGACTTCGGTCGCCTCGCCGAGCTGCTCGGCTACGACCGCAAGCTGAACACGCTCGACCACCCCGCCGCCCCGCGCGGCCACCGGGTGCTCGGCCGCATACCGCGCCTGCCCAAGCTGGTCGTACAGGGGATCGTCAGCGAGTTCGGGGGCCTCGGCCAGATCCTCGCCGCCAGCGACGGGGAGCTCGAGTCCATCGAGGGGGTTGGAGACGTGCGGGCGAAGGACATCCGCGAGGGCCTTCGCCGGCTGCAGGAGATCAACTTCGTGGACCGCTACTTGCAAACGTGAACACTCGGGCTCCGCGTTCGCCGCGGAGCTCGTTCGACAGGAGGGAACGTCATTTCCGACACGGCGATTGAGCAGGGGATCGAAGACCTCGAGATCACTCGAGAGGTTCCGCACATCGAGTACGAGATCGGCGATCAGGTCGTCTACCCGCACCACGGCGCGGGCAAGGTCCTCAAGAAGGAGGCCAAGGAGGTGCTCGGCGAGACGCGCCAGTACCTGACGATCAAGATCCTCCACAACGACATGACGGTGATGGTCCCCTGTGAGAACGCAGGGAAGGCCGGCCTGCGGCGCGTCATCGGCGAGGCGGCGGTGGAGAAGGTGCTCTCCGTGCTTCGCGACGAGGTGAGCCAGATGCCGAAGAACTGGAACCGGCGCTTCAAGCACAACCGCGAGAAGATCAAGACCGGCGACGTGTACGAGCTCGCCGAGGTGGTTCGCAACCTCGCGATCCGCGAGTCCGAGAAGGGCCTCTCGACGGGCGAGAAGCAGATGTACACCCGGTCGAAGAAGATCCTCGCCTCCGAGCTGATGTACGCGCTGGACATGGAGGAGGACGAGGCCGAAGGCCATCTCGACTCGCTGATCGAGGACGCCCATGCAGGCCGCGTGGGCGCGGCGGCCTCGGCCTAGGGCAGCACGATCGCGGCCGATCGCCAAGCGGTCGTCGGGATCGTTCCCGCCGGCGGCAGCGGCGAGCGCCTGGGGGCCGATCGGCCCAAGGCGTTCGTCGAATGCGCCGGCCGGCCGCTGCTCGACTGGAGCGTCGACCTGCTCGCCGCCGTATGCGAGCGGGTCGTCGTCGCGGTGCCGGAGGGGACCGATCTCGAAGACGCCAGGGGCCATGAGCGCGTAGCGGGTGGGGCGTCCCGCTCGGAGTCGGTTCGCAATGCGGTGGCCGCGGCTCCCGAGGCGGAGGTCTTCGTCGTGCACGACGCGGCCCGTCCGCTCACCTCGGTGGCGCTCCTCGAGCGCTGCCTGGCCGCGATCTACGCCCCGGGGGTGGACGGAGCCGTGGCCGCGGCGCCCGTCACCGACACCGTGAAGGAGGCCGACGGGTCCGGCCGGGTCGTGCGCACGCTGGATCGCACAGCGCTCTGGGCTGTGCAGACCCCCCAGGTCTTCTGGGCCGATGCGCTGCGCCGGGCGCTCGACGTCGATCCGGAGCTGCTGGCCGCGGCCACCGACGACGCGGGGCTCGTGGAGGCGGCGGGAGGAACCGTGGCGATCGTGGACGCACCGCCCGAGAACGCCAAGGTGACCACCGCGCTCGACCTGCGCGTGGCCGAGGCGCTCCTGAGCAAGCGCGTGACCGGCTAGCCGGTGCTCACCGACTATCACGTGCACCTCCGCCCGGACGGGGAGGGAACGCCCGCGTCGGAGCACTTCACCGCCTCCAACGCGCAGCGCTACCGGGAGGTGGCGAGCGAGCGCGGCATCGCCGAGCTCGGCGTCTCCGAGCACGTCCACCGCTTCACTCAGGCGCTGGAGGTGTGGGATCACCCGTTCTGGCAGGAGATGGCGACCGACGACCTCGAGGCCTACTGCGAGTTCGTCCGCGGCGAGACCGACCTGAAGCTGGGCATCGAGGCCGACTTCGTGGCCGGGCGCGAGGACCGGATGGCGGCGCTCCTGGACGCCCGCGAGTGGGACTACGTGGTGGGCTCCGTGCACTTCCTGCGCGACAAGTCGGTCGACATGCGCGGAGAGTGGGACGTCTGGCTCTCGGCCGATCCGGAGAAGGTCTGGGCGCGCTACTTCGAGACGCTCGGCGAGGCGGCTCGATCGGGCATGTTCGACATCCTCGCCCACCCCGACCTCGTGAAGATATGGGGCCTGGGCGCCCCCACGCCGGAAGGGGACCTGCGTCGCTTCTACGACCTCGCGATGGACGGCATCGCGGAGTCGGACGTGGCCATCGAGGTGTCCACGGCGGGACTGCGCAAGCCGGTCGGCGAGGCCTATCCGGCGCCGGCCTTCCTCGAGATGTGCCTGGACGCGGGGCGGCCGATCGCCCTCTCGAGCGACGCGCACGTGCCCGAGCACCTCGGCCACGGCTACGACCGGACGGTCGAGTGGCTCTCCGGGATGGGGGTCACCGAGCTGTCGGTGTTCGAGCGGCGCGAGCGCCGGATGGAGCCGCTGGCGTGAGCGCGCGCTCCGGGATCGGCTACGACTCGCACCGTTTCGCGGACGGACGCCCCCTGATCCTCGGCGGCGTGGAGGTGCCCGAGGCCGAGCGGGGTCTGACTGGGCACTCCGACGCAGACGTATTGGCCCACGCCGTGATCGACGCCCTGCTCGGCGCCGGCGGCCTTGGGGACATCGGGCTCCACTTCCCCGACACCGACGAGCGCTGGCGCGACGCGGACTCGATCCAGCTGCTGCGCGAGGTGGTGCGGATGCTCGGCGAGCACGGCTGGCGCGCGGCACAGATAGACGCGACGGTGATCTGCGAGGCGCCGAAGCTCGGGGGGCATCGCGACGCGATGTGCGCGGCCATCGCCGACGCGGTGGGCCTGGAGCCGGGTGAGGTCAACGTCAAGTTCACGACCAACGAGGGGATGGGCTTCGTCGGGCGGGGCGAGGGGATCGCCGCATTGGCGACAGCGACGATCGGCGACGGGGGCTAGGGTGACTCTTGTGGACCGCGAGGACTTGGCTTTCGCAGGGCTCGCTCGTCAGGCGGAGATGGTGCGCGCCGGCGACGTGTCCTCGCGCGAGCTGGTGGAGCTCTACCTGGAGAGGATCGAACGGCTCGACCCTCAGCTGAACAGCTACCGGGTGGTGCTGGCCGAGCGCGCGCTCATCGAGGCCGACCAGGCCGATTCGCGCCGCTCCGCGGGTGACGACCGCCCTCTGCTGGGCGTGCCCGTGGCGATCAAGGACAACGTCGATGTCGCCGGCGAGGTCACCGCGAACGGCGCCGGCGTGGACGGCCCGCCGGCGAAGGGGGACTCGGAGCTCGTTCGCCGGCTGCGCTCGGCCGGCTGCGTGATCCTCGGCAAGACCACGCTGCCCGAGCTGGCCATCACCGGCACGACCGAGGGACCGGCGTTCGGCGTGACGCGCAATCCGTGGGACCTCGAGCGCACACCCGGCGGCTCAAGCGGGGGCGCCGGAGCCGCCGTCGCGGCGGGCCTGGCCGCTGCGGGCCACGCGACCGATGGAGCCGGCTCGATCCGCATCCCCGCAGCCTGCTGCGGCCTCTTCGGCCTCAAGCCCCAGCGCGGCCGGGTGCCGCTCGACCCTGAGACCGAGCGGGACTGGAACGGCCTCACGGTGGCCGGTGCCGTCACGCGCACGGTCCTCGACAACGCGCTGTTCCTCGACGCCGTGGCCGGCCCCGGCCCGGCGCCCGGAGGTCCGGCGCTCGAGCGCCCGTTCGTGGAGGCCGCGAGGGAGACGCCCGGCAGGCTGCGCATTGCCGTGTCCCTGCGCCCACCCTTCATGGCGCGCGTCTCGACGGAGGTCCGAGCCGCCATCGACGACACGGCCGAGCTGCTGCGCTCGCTGGGCCACGAGGTCGAGTACGTGGAGCCGCCGCTCACCGATTGGCCCACCGAGGTGCTCCCCCGCTACCTGAAGGGCATCGAGGAGGACGCAGCCGCGATGGCGCACCCGGAGCGCCTGTCGCGCCGCACGCGCGGCTTCGCCCGGCTGGGCTCGTTGATCCCGCAGGCGCTGCTCGAGCGCTCGCTTCGAATCGAGCGGAAGGTCGCCGAGCGCTACAACCAGGTGCTCGAGGGTCGCGACGTGATGATGACGCCGATCATGTCGACCACTCAGCCACGCGCCGCGCAGTGGGAGGGCCTCAGCGCCCTGCGCACCCTGATCGAGATGACGATGGTCTATCCGTACTGCGTCATCTGGAACGCGACGGGCCAGCCCGCCGCGTCGATCCCCGCGGGGTTCACCGCCGACGGCCTGCCGCGCTCGGTGCAGCTGATCGGCCATCCGAACCGCGAGGACACGCTCTACTCGCTCGCGGCTCAGATCGAGGCCGAGCGGCCCTGGGCGGATCGCCGCCCCGCCGTCTCCTGACCACCTCGCTATATACGCTGCGGCGGTGCGCCGGATCCGCCTTCACGACACGCTGAGCGGCGGCCTGAAGCCGCTCGAGCCGCGACGGCGCGGCGAGGTGGGCATCTACGCCTGCGGGCCGACCGTCTATGCGCGGGTTCACGTGGGGAACGCCCGCCCGTTCGTCGTCTTCGCCCTGCTAAAGCGGTTCCTCGAGCGGGAGGGGCTCGAGGTGACGCTGGTCGAGAACGTCACTGACGTCAACGACAAGATCTACGCTGCCGCGCGCGAGGCCGGGATCTCGAGCGCCGACCTCGCCCGCCAGATGACGCGCCTCTACGAAGAGGACACCGATCGGCTCGGCCTTGGGCGCCCCGACCACGAGCCGCGCGCCGTGGAGACGATCGGGCCGATCGTCGACCTGATCCAGGCGCTGATCGACGGTGGCCATGCCTACGCCGCGGACGGCGACGTCTACTTCAGCGTCGCGAGCTTCGAGGGCTACGGAAAGCTGTCCAACCGCCCTCGTGAGGATCTCCAGCAGGGCGAGGGGGACGACGCCGCGGCGCTCAAGCGCAGCCCTGAGGATTTCGCCCTCTGGAAGGCGCACAAGGAGGGGGAGGACACCGCATGGCCGGCGCCGTGGGGAGAGGGCCGGCCGGGCTGGCACATCGAGTGCTCCGCTATGGCGGAGCAGCTCCTCGGCACGGACTTCGAGATCCACGGTGGGGGCTCGGACCTGGTCTTCCCCCACCACGAGAACGAGATCGCGCAGACAGAGGCCGCTCGCGGAGAGCCGCTGGCGCGCATCTGGATGCACAACGGCATGGTGCGGATGGGCGCGGAGAAGATGGCGAAGTCTCAGGGGAACATCCATCTGCTGCACAGAGCCATCGACGAGCACGGGCGCGACGCGCTCGTCATGTACTTCGTCGGCGGGCACTACCGCCAGCCGCTGGCCTTCTCGGCCGAGGGCCTCGACGAGGCCGGGCGGGCGGTGGAGCGCGTGCGCGAGCTCTGCCGCCGGCTCGATCGCGGCGCCCCGGCCCCGCCTGGGCAAGACGAGCGGGTGGAGCGCTTCTTCGATGCGCTCGCGGACGATTTCAATACCCCCGCGGCGCGTGCGCTCCTGTTCGAATGGGTCACCGAGGCCAACCGCCGCCTCGACGCGGGCGAGGCCGTGGGCGTCGGCCGCCTGGGCGAGATGCTCCACTCGCTGGGCCTCGAGAATCTCTTGGAAGACGATGCGGACGAGGGGGGAGCCGATCCACGGGCCGAGCAGCTGCTGCGCGAGCGGGAGGAGGCCCGCGCCACGAAGGACTTCGCGCTGGCCGATTCGATCAGGGATCAGCTGGCCGCGCTCGGCTGGGAGGTGCGGGACACCTCCGAGGGCGCGCGGCTGGTGCCGCTGCGGTGATCGTCTACGGCCGCAACCCGGTTCGCGAGGCGCTTCGCGGACGTCGCTCGGTGACGAGGATATGGGCAACCACCCGCGCCGCCGCCGAGGACTGGATCGACGATCGCAACCTGACCATCTCCTCGGGAGACGAGATCGAGGGGCTCTGCGGATCGCCCGATCACCAGGGCGTCTGCGCGGAGGCTGGGCCGTATCCCTACGTGAGCGCGGATTCCCTGCTCGTGGCGCCGGACGCGCTCGTGGTGTGCCTCGACGAGGTCCAGGACCCGCACAACCTCGGAGCGGTGTGCCGCGTGGCCGAGAGCGCGGGAGCCGCGGGCGTGGTGATCCCGGAGCGTCGCTCGGCGGAGATCACGCCCGCGGCGTGCAAGGCCTCCGCGGGCGCCGTGGAGCATCTCCCGGTGGCGCGTGTGGTGAACATGGCCAACTGGCTGGCGAGCGCCAAGGAGGTCAGCGCGTGGGTGTACGGGGCGGCGCCGGGCGACGAGGCGGTGCCCTACGACTCACCCGACTACGGCGGGCGGGTCGTGCTGGTGCTCGGCTCCGAGGGGAAGGGCCTCCGGCCACGGGTCGCGGCGGCTTGCGACCAGCTGATCGCGCTGCCGCAGCTGGGCCGCGTGGGCTCGCTCAACGTCTCGACCGCGGCGGCGGCGCTGCTGTACGGGATCGCCCATTTCCGAATGGGGGTTGACAAGGCTCCATAACGTCGTGATACTGCCGCGAGATAAGGGTGGAGTTGAGCTTTAGTCTCAGTTCTTATTCTGTTTAGGGCGGCGCCAGGGGAGGTGACGCGCCATGAGCTTCATGGCCTCAGAGAGGCCTGAAAGGAGCATTCGTGGCTACAACCATTTCGCAGTCTCCCCTCGCGCGTTCTCAGCCTCAACTAGAGCTTGAGGACAATTACCTGATCGCCTTGGCGAAGCAGGGCAGGCCCGACGCCTACGACAAGATCGTCAGGCGCTACTACGGGTTCGTTCGGCTCAAGGCCAGCTCGTACTTCCTGATCGGCGGCGATGCCGACGATCTGATCCAGGAGGGCCTGGTAGGCCTCTACAAGGCGGTTCGGGACTTCCGCACCGATCGCGAGTCGAGCTTCCGCAACTTCGCGGAGCTTTGCATCACACGGCAGATCATCACCGCCGTGAAGACCTCGACCCGCAACAAGCACACGCCGCTCAACGAGTACGTCTCGTTCTCGCAGACCCCAGCCGCATCGGGGCGGGAGAGCGAGTCCACGCTCGACGAGATGCTGCCGGGCCCGACGGCTCATGACCCGGTCAACCAGGTGATATCGACCGAGGAGCTGCACAGCCTGGTGGGATGCCTGTCCAGCGTGCTCTCGGAGCTCGAGAGCTCGGTGCTCTCGCTGTATCTCGACGGCCGCAGCTACGAGGCGGTTGCGGAGCGCCTCGAGTGCGACACCAAGACGGTGGACAACGCGCTCCAGCGCGTCAAGCGCAAGGTCGGAACCCATCTGGCCTCGCGCGAGGTGTGCATCTAGAGCGTTTTTGGACGAGATTTCCCATTCCAGAGGGGTTTTCGCCTAGGCATTTCGTCCAGATTCACATCATCGGCTCCGCCTGCCACGGGGCGGGGCCGATGAACGGGGCATGTCCCGCCCCCGCCTTTTCTTCCCAGCCGCGCTCGTCGCGGCCTTGGCATCGGTTCCGATCGCGTTCGCCGGCGCCGAGGCTCCTGAGGATCCGAGCCTCTCGACGCAGATGGCCAGCCTGACACCCGTTGCCCTGCCCGCTCCTCAATCTCCTCTCCGGCCGAAGGCTCCCGCGCGTCCCAGCGGAGCGCTGATCGTGCGTGTGCTCGAAGGGCACGGACTCGGGCTGCGCAGCCGTCCGAACGGCCCGATCGTGCACGAGCTAGGCGCCGAGACCGAGTTCGGAGCGCCGCAGGTGCTCGGCGTGGTTCGCGAGCGTGGCCGCTGGCTCGAGGTCACAACGCCGGGGCTGCCGAACGGCCACCTCGCCTGGGTCGACAGGAGCAGCGACTCGATCTCCCTTTCCCGCACCCAGTACTCGATTCACGCGGATCTCTCGCGCCGCGAGGTGGAGCTGCGCAGGGGCGAGCGGGTCGTGCGGACCTTGAGCGCCGCCGTCGGGCGCCCCGGATCGCCCACGCCGACCGGTCGCTTCGCCGTCACCGACAAGCTCGCCGGGCCGAAGTACAGCCCCTACTACGGCTGCTGCATCCTCGCGCTCTCGGCCACTCAGCCGAACACGCCCGTGGGCTGGACCGGTGGCAACCGGATCGCCATCCACGGCACCAACAGCCCGGACACGATCGGCATGGCCGCCTCCGCGGGCTGCCTGCGCGCCAGCGACGAGGACCTGGAGGTCCTGATGGACCTGGTGCCTGCCGGCACCCCCGTGATCATCCGGGACTGACCTCCCGACCGGGTTCAAACCGACCGCCCACTCGGGCACTCCTGTGCAGGCAGTTTGCCGCCGGATCACGGCGGGTAACCCTCCTGACAACCCCGATACAGGAGGACCCGGATCATGGTCGGACTCATCATCACCCTGTTGGTCGCAGCGCTTGCCTACCTGCTGCTCGTAGCCCTAACGGGCGAGGCGATCATCGGCATCGTCGCTGCAATCCTGATCCTGCTGGCCGGCATCCCGAGCGGCGGCTTCGGCTTCGGCGCTCGCTGGGGAGGACGCGGCACCGCTCCATGAGTGGGTGAGGCGGCTGCGCAGTACCTAGCCGTCTCTTTGCGAGAAGGCCTGGCGCGAACCTCCTGGTGTCGCGTCAGGCGAAGCGTGTTTCTCGTCTACTGCAAAGACACCGAGGGGATCTATGCTGTCCCCGTCGGCGATGTGCCGATGAGCGAGATGATGCTCAGGGTCACACCGACGGGGAATCGGCAAGCCAAAGGAGTCCGCTGGGCAGCCGACTACCTCCTGCCCGCCTAGCTCAATTGGTAGAGCACTCCACTTGTAATGGAGAGGTTCTCGGTTCGAGTCCGAGGGTGGGCCTCTCGGCTAGGGCGTCGCGCCGACGGCCAGCTCGATGCTGCCGTGGCCATTGGAGGAGACCGGTATGGGCCGGGGCTCCTCCTCGGCCTCGGCGTTGAGCCGGGCCTCCAACGCGCCGAGGATCAGCCCGAACAGGACGTGGCGGTACCAGCCCTGCCAGAAGGCGCGGCGGTTGCGGCGGAGATCGGGCAGCTTCCGGCGGCGCGGGTGGCGGCTGTCGACCAGGGCCACCAGCGGCCACGTGAGCAGGTGCTCCGCCGAGGCGGCTGCCGCTCCGCGCAACGCCGAAGGGCCCGGCATGAAGCGCGCGAGCTGCGCATAGGCGGCGCCGAACACGATCCCGTTCTGGAGGTGCAGGAGCAGGCCCGGAAGGGGCCAGCCGTCGCCGGGGGTGGCCGCGCGGCCGAGCAGCTCGACGTCGTCGTACTCGCTCGCGAAGGCGCGCTTGTCGGCAGGTTGCTGGGCAGCCCACACGGCCGCCGCGATGCCGCCGGCCAGTCCTCCGTTGAAGCTGCGCCTGAGTTCCACTGTTCCCCAGCGTAACGCGGGCGAGGGAGGCGGGTAGCTCAATGCATGGCGGACACCCTCATGGTGGCCTCGTCCGAGAACGGTGGGCAGGCCCCCGCCGGTCGTCGCGCGAGCGCCCCACCGCAGCCTCCCGTCCCCGGGGAGGACGAGCAGCTCAGGAAGTACCACGAGCTGACGCGTCGGCGCGGAGTCAACCGCTTCGTCTACTGGACGATCCGCGCGTTCATGCAGCCCGCCCTCCACATCTACTTCCGTCTGCGCCGGACCGGTCACAGCCACATCCCCGACGGCGCGGTCATCCTCGCCGCAAACCACCGCAGCTTCCTGGACCCCTTCATCATCGGCGCCTGCCTGCGCAGGCCGATCTACTTCGTCGCCAAGAAGGAGCTGTTCTCGAAGCGGTGGCAGGCCTGGGTGCTCAACTGCCTCGGCGCCTTCCCGATCAGGCGCTCGCAGTCCGACGAGGAGTCGATGGACACAGCGCTAGCGCTGCTGGCGCGAGGCGAGGCGGTGGTGATCTTCCCCGAGGGCACGAGGCACCGCCAGGGCCCGCTTCAAGAGCCCAAGCGCGGCGTCGGCCGGCTCGCGCTCGAGAGCGGCGCGCCGGTCGTGCCGGTTGCTGTGACGGGCACGGAGAACGCCCGCCGGGGCTGGCGCATCAGGCCGGTGAAGGTGCACGTGCGCTGTGGGCGCCCGCTGACCTTCCCGCGGGTGGAGAAGCCTTCGCAGGATCTCGCCGGAGAGGTCACGGCGCGCATCTGGCCCTGTGTGGAGCTGCAGTGGGCGTGGCTGGGCGGGCCTGTCCCCGAGCGGCCGCGCGAGTCCGAAGAGGCGGAGCTGACCGCGGCCTGATCGGGCCGCCGCGGTACGGGAGTAGGGTGGCCATGCGTGCACGACGTCGTCGACAAGAGCAGGCTGGACGCGGACTTCACCGAGCTGTATCGCGCGCATCTGCGCGATGTCTACAGCTACGCCTACTACCGGGTGGGGGATCACCACGACGCCGAGGACCTCACCGAGCAGACCTTCCTGCAGGCCTACCGGCACTTCGAGAGGGCTCAGCGCGAGTCGGACGGACGGCCGCTGCGGCCGTGGCTGATCCGCATCGCGCACAACCTCGCCGCCAACTACTACCGCGATCGCTCGCGAAAGCCCCAGACCCATCTGGAGGATGCGGCGATCGTGTCGGCACCGCACAGCACGGAGGACCTCGTCGAGGGAAGACAGGAGCTGCAGGACGTCCTGCGCGGGGTCTCCGAGCTTCCAGAGGACCGTCGCGAGGCTTTGATCATGCGGTTCGCCCTCGGCATGGACAACCGGGAGATCGCGCGGGCGCTCGATCGAACGGAGGGGGCCACGAAGGTGCTGATACATCGCGCGATCAAGCAGCTCGAGCAGGGGCTGAAGGAAAAGGCGGGTGAGGTGGGATGAGCGCGGAGTTCACTGACGTCGAGACCCTGCTGCGCTCTGCGCTCGTCCCGATCGAGCCCTCGGAGGGCATGACGGACCGGCTCGAGCGGAGCCTCTCGGACATCACGGACTTGGCGGCCGAGGAGCTGGCCGAGTGGGAGCTGAGCGCCATGCGCGACCCGCGCAACTGGGGTCGCCCCGCCGCTGCGCTCGTGGTCGGCGGGGTTGCCGCGGGCGCACTGGTGGTCGTGAGGGCGCGGCAGCACAGCCGGCGGCCCGGCTCCACCCTCCGCGAGGTGGAGCGAAGCCTGCGCAAGGCCGCGGACGACCTCCAGCGCCGCCTTTAACCAAGGCGTTGGTCGAGGCGCGCGCCCCACTAGTGTCCCGGTGAATGGAGACCTGCTACCGGCATCCCACGCGGCAGACCGGGGTCTCGTGCTCGAACTGCGCGCGGCCGATCTGCCCGGATTGCATGACCACGACGCCGGTGGGCATGCGCTGCCCGGAGTGCGCGCGCCAGAGCACCAAGGTCCGCACAGCCGCCTCCCTGAGCGGCGAGCCGACCCTCACCTACGTGCTGATCGGGATCAACGTCGCCGTCGCGCTCGGCGCGTTCCTGAGCGGGGCGAGCGCCACCGGCGGGGGAGGCATCGGGCAGTCGTCGCTGCTCGCCGACGGCGCGGTGTCGCGCTTCTGGATCGACCAGGGGGAGTACTGGCGCCTGCTCACTGCCGGCTTCCTCCACACGGGGCTGATCCATCTGATGTTCAACATGTTCGCCCTCTACGTCCTCGGCTCGATGCTGGAGACCACGGTCGGACGCCTGCGGTTCGGGCTCATCTACTTCGTCTCGCTGCTGGCCGGCTCGTACGGGGCGCTCCTGTTCGAGCCCGAAGCCGCCACCGCGGGGGCCTCCGGTGCGATCTTCGGCTTGATGGGCGCCGCCGTCGTGGTCATGCGGAACCGCGGAATCAATCCGATGGAGAGCGGGATCGGGCTCTGGATCGGCCTCAACCTGCTGATCACGTTCACGATCCCGGGCATCTCGATCGGCGGCCACATCGGGGGTCTCGTGGGCGGGGTGCTGGCTGCGCTCGCGATGTACGAGCTGGTCCCCCGCATGCGGGCACCAGAGAGTCTCGGGATGCTGATCGCGGTCGCGATCGGGGTCGCTTCGATCGTCGGCTCGATCGTCGTCTCGGCCAGCGTTGCCTGATCCGCGCGCCGGGCTGCCATGATCACTCCCATGGGACTGCTCTCACAGGAGGAGACTCAGCGCCGAGCGGAGGAGCTCGACGGCTGGGTGCTCAAGGACGGCGCGATCTCGAAAGAGGAGAAGCGCGATGACTTCGCGGGCTCAGTCGAGCTCGTGAACCGGATCGCCGCCGTTGCCGAGGAGCTGAACCACCATCCCGACCTCGAGGTTTCGTGGGACACCGTGACGATCACGATCACGACCCACTCCGAAGGCGGCCTGACCCCCTCTGACTTCGAGCTCGCCGAGCGCCTCGACGCGCTCGCCTAGGCGTCGCCGCGCCTCCGGCCGCCGGTGCCTCAGATACGACCGCCAGTGACTGCTACCTTTTCCGCGTCCTCGATGAGCGACGACGAACCTCCTCGAAGTAGCCTCGCCCGGGGCCTAGAGCCGGCCCGTTGGGGTGCGGCATGACCGAGCTTCTGCTCCTGGTCGGCGTAGCCGTGCTCGTCGCCGCCAACGGCTTCTTCGTGGCCGCGGAGTTCGCCCTCGTGCGCACGCGGGAGAGCAAGCTCGACGAGCTCGAGCGCGAAGGGGTACGCGGCGCAGCGCTCGCCGGGCGTCAGGTCGATCGGATCGACGAGTACCTGTCGGCCTGCCAGCTGGGGATCACGATGGCGTCGATCGGCATCGGCTTCCTCGGCGAGCCCGCCGTCGCGAGCCTCCTGGAGGAGCCGCTCGGCGAGGTCTTCGGCCATGGGGTCGCCGTGGTGCTCGCATTCGCGCTGGCCTACCTCCTGGTCACCAGCGCGCACATCACGGTCGGCGAGCAGGTGCCGAAGATCTACGCGATCACCCGCCCGGAGAGCACGGCCGTCCGCGCCTCTCGCCTGCTGCAGGCTTTCCGCGCCACCTTCAAGCCGTTCATCTGGGCGCTCAACTCCGCATCGAACGCGATGCTGCGCAGCCTCGGCGTCAACCCGAAGGCCGAGTTCGAGGAGATCTCCTCCTCGGAGGATCTGAAGCTGATGATCGCTCGCAGCGCGGTCGGCGGCAAGCTCGACCCGGGTGAGGCGGGGATGCTCTCCGGCGTCTTCCACCTGCACGAGCAGCAGGCGCGTCAGGTCATGACGCCGATACCGGCGGTGGTCACCGTCGACGTGTCGGAGACCGCCGAGGCGGCGCTCCTGCGCTGCGTGGACTCGGGTCACACCCGCCTGGTGGTGATCGAGGAGGGCAACACGGATCGCATCCGGGGGATCGTCCACAACAACTCGCTGGCGCGGCGCGTGCTGCGCGAGGGGCCCGAGGCGTCCATCGAGGGCAGCGTCAAGGACGCGCTGATCGTTCCCGAGACCAAGCCGCTCGACGACCTGCTGGCCGACCTCCAGCGCGAGCGCGCGTCGATCGCCGTGATCGTGGACGAGTACGGGCGCACCGCGGGGATCGTCTCGATCGAGGACATCGTCGAGGAGGTGGTCGGCGAGATCGCCGACGAGACCGACCCGGCCGTGGCGGGCGTGCGGCAGCTCGCCAACGGCGACTGGTGGGTCCGCGGCCACGTCCCGATCATGGACCTGGAGGACTACGGCCTCGAGCTGCCGGTGGACTCCGACGCCTACAACTCCGTGGGCGGCTACATCTTCGGCGAGCTCGGCCGCCTGCCCAAGCGCGGCGACATGGTCCGCACCAACGGCTACTCGCTCAGGGTCGAGTCCGTGCGCGAGAACCGGATCGAGGCGATCCGCATCCGCGACCACAGCGGCGAGCTGCCGCCTTCTGCGCCAGAGCCCCGCGAAGCCTCCGAAGGCGCCTAGCCCGCACCTCGACGCTCCTGGCGGTGTCCTCGGTCGCTCGTGTGCTGGCGCACACGTCGCTCCCTGCGTCCTGGCCAGGACCGCCGGGGCGCGGGGCTAGGTCAGAAGTAGCCGTAGAAGCCGGCGCCGCTCTTGCGCCCGAGGCGGCCGGCATCCACGAGCTCGACCAGGGCGGGCGGCACCTCGACCCCGAGGGACTCGCCGATCGCCACCGCCACGTCGAGGCCCACGAAGTCGAGCAGCGCGAGCGGGCCCATCGGGTGCGCCGCGCCGAGCGTCATGCAGGTGTCCACCGCCTCCGGCGTGAGGCCGCTCTCGCCCATGAGGCGAACCGCGTCGAAGAGGTAGGGGAAGAGCAGGCGGTTGACGACGAAGCCCGGGGTGTCGGGAACCTCGATCGGGGTCCGGTCGAGCGACTCGCAGAGGGCCGAGAAGCGCTCCCGGGTCTCCCGGGTCGCCGCCGCGGGGAAGGCGAGCTCGACCAGCTTCATCTTCTCCACGGGGTTGAAGAGGTGCAGCGCGCCGAACCGGTCGGGCCGGCCAGACGCGGCGGCCAGCTCGGCTACGGACAGCGACGAGGTGGTCGAGGCGAGCAGGGCCTCCGCCGGGAGCACGGCATCCAGGCGCGCGAGCAGTTCGGACTTGACGGCCATGTCCTCCGTCACCGCCTCCACGACGACCGTCCTGTCGGCGAGCTCGGCGAGGTCGGTCACCACGGTGGCGTCCTCGCCTACCGCCGCACGGGCACGCTCGGCGGACTGCTCGCTGCGAGCCCAGAGCACGGCGCCTCCGTCGCGCCCCACGAGCCGCGCCAGGCCGCACGCGATCGCACCGCTGCCGGCTATGCCAACACGCTCACCGCGATCCACCGCCATGGGGTCGGCACCCTACGCAAGCGGGCGGGGCCGTGCCCCTCGGCGAGCCCGACGAGCCCTGGTTGACTCGCCAGTCAATCGAGTAGCCTTGAGGTAGGAGGACGGCCGAGGCGCCCCTCCCCGCCGCAGCAATACTTTGCGAAAAGGAGCTCCAGGATGCGAAACGGAAGCCGTGAGGTCGTCATCGTCGAGGCCGTGCGCACCCCGATCGGGCGCGGTCACAAGGAGAAGGGCTACTACAAGGACGTCCATCCCAGCAACCTGCTGGCGAAGACCTACAGCGAGGTCGTAGAGCGCGCCGGCATCGAGGGCGCCGAGGTCGAGGACGTGATCACCGGCTGCGTCCAGCAGTTCGGCGAGCAGGCCTACAACATCGGCCGCAACGCCTGGCTCGAGGCCGGCCTTCCGATGGAGACGCCCGCCACCACGATCGACCGTCAGTGCGGCTCCGCCCAGCAGGCCGTCAACTTCGCAGCCGCCCAGATCGGCGCCGGCGTGCTCGACTGCGCGATCGGCTCCGGCGTGGAGCACATGGGCCACATCGGGTTCGGCGACGGCATGAAGGTCATCGGCGAGTACGGCTCGCCCTTCTCGCCCGAGCTGATGGAGAAGTACAACCTGATCCCGCAGGGCCTCTCGGCCGAGATGATCGCCGACCAGTGGGAGATCCCCCGCTCCGAGCTCGACGAGCTCGCGGTCCGCTCCCACAAGCTCGCCCACCAGGCGACCGAGGAGGGTCGCTTCGAGCGCGAGATCGTCCCGTTCTCGGTCAACGGCGACACCTACGTCACGGACCAGGGAATCCGCCCCGGCACCGACATCGAGACGCTCGCGAGCCTGAAGCCCGCGTTCAAGGAGGACGGCAAGATCACTGCCGCCAACTCCTCGCAGATCTCCGACGGCGCCGCCGCGATCCTGCTGATGGAGCGCGGCAAGGCCGAGGCGCTCGGCCTCAAGCCGCGTGCCCGCATCGTCGACCAGGTGACGGTCGGCGTAGACCCGGTGATCATGCTCACCGGCCCGATCCCCGCCACGCGCAAGCTGCTCGAGCGCAACGGCATGAAGATCGACGACATCGACCTGTTCGAGGTCAACGAGGCGTTCGCCCCGGTCGTAGCGGCCTGGCAGCGCGAGCTCGAGCCCGACATGGACCGGGTCAACGTCAACGGCGGCGCGATGGCGCTCGGGCATCCGCTCGGCTCCACCGGCGCGCGCCTGATCACCACGCTCCTGCACGAGCTCGAGCGCTCCGACAAGAACGTCGGCCTCGTGACCATGTGCTGCGGCGGCGGGATCGGCACCGGCACCCTGCTCGAGCGCATCTAGCTCACTCGAACCATCAGCAGGGCCCGTGGCCTGGTGGCCGCGGGTCCTGTCGCGGGGGGAGGCTTTCCGTGCTCGCAAGCTGCGCGCGCAAAGCCTCCCCCCGCACCACCCGCGGATGGAGAGTTTGGGGTCCCTACTAATGATCCGGCGCGTGTCTTCGGCTGTCTAGCGGCCGGAGTCGAGCCAGTCGAGGATGCCCGCGACCTTGGGCCAGTCCTCGGCGCGGCGGGCGGCCATCAGCTCGGTGAGGGCCTGAGGCTCGAGCGAGAGGAGCGCCTCGGCTCCGGCCGAGGTCCAGCGCACGAGCGCGTGGTGGACGAGCGTGTCGACGGGGACGCCGGTCGCCTCGGAGAGGTTCTCGAAGGTGGGCAGCGGATCGACGGTCAGGGAGAGCTCGGCCTGGCGGGCGAACTCGCGGTGCTCGGGTGGGACGGGCACGTCAGGCGGAGGGGGGCGGGGCAGGACGCGTGCCGCTCGTCTCGAGGCGTGCGATGAGCTCGTCGAGGCGAAGCTCCTCGAGGCCCTTGCCGACCGCGTCCAGCTCACCGGCGCAGTACTCGACGAGGCCCTGTCCCTCCTTGACGAGGTCGAGCGTCTCACGCAGCCCGGCGGCGCCGGAGTCCAGCCGCTTGACGATCTCCTCGAGGCGGGCGGCCGCTGTCTCGTAGCTCTTGAGCGTGTCGTTCATTGGTCCTCGATCCTTGCGGGAACGCGATCGTCGTGGAAGCGGAGCGACACATGGCCGGCCGCGCGCGCCTCTGCGGCGCTCATCACGATCTCGCCGGCGGGGTCCTCCACCAGGGCGTAGCCGCGCTCGAGCGTGCGGCCGGGGTCGTGCGCCATCAGGGTGGTGCGCAGCTGCTCCAGGTCCCGCCGCCGGCGCGAGAGCGAGGCGCCCGCGGCGCGTGAGAGCTCGTGCCCGGTGCCGCCGAGCGCCTCCGCTGCCAGGCGGTGCTCCCGCCCGGTCGCCAGAGCCCGTCGCCAGACGGTCTGCGCGTGACGCGCGGCCTCGTCGTGGCGCAGGGCCACCTGACGATCTCCCGAGGCGCGCAGCTCGCGGGCCTTCTGCCGCAGCGCCGTCCGCCGGTGGAGCAGCTGGTCGCTCGGGGCGCGGGAGAGCGAGAGCAGGCGCCGCGCCCGGTCCACGAGCGCCCTGCGTCCGCCCGCATCGAGCCTCTGCACTGCGGCGAGCGTGGCGAGGCGGGCCTCGTGGCAGTGGATGGGGACGGCCGCCTCGGCAGCGTGCGTGGGGGTCGAGCAGGAGACCGCCGCGACGTCGTCGATCAGCGTCCTGTCGGTGTGGTGGCCGACGCTTGCGATGACCGGCACGGGCAGCATCGCGACGGTGCGGCAGAGCGTCTCGTCGGAGAAGGCCATCAGGTCCATGACCGAGCCGCCGCCGCGCGCGACCACGATCGTCTCCACGCCGCTCGCGGCGAGATCCTGGAGGGCACGGGCGATCGCCGGAGCGGCGCGGCGATCCTGCACCGGGGCGAATCCCCATACGAGCCTGCCGCCCCAGCCGCGGCGGGCGAGGCCGGCGAGCACGTCGTCGCGCGCCTTGCCGCCTTCGCCGGTCACGACGCCGATCGTGCGCGGGAGGGCGGGGCGTTGGAGCTGCTTCTGCGGCTCGAACAGGCCCTCCTGATGGAGCCGCCGGCGCAGCCGCTCGATCTGCGCGAGCAGCTCGCCCTCGCCGGCCACCTTGATATCCGTGACGCGAAACCTGAACGCGGGAGAGGAGGTCGAGCTGCCCGGGTAGTAGTCGCACCCGCCCGCCGCCACCACCTGCGCGCCGTTCTCCAGCTTCACCCCGGAGCGTTCGTAGTGGCTGCGCCACATGACGCAGGGGAGCGCGCCGCGATCGTCGCGCAGCTCGAAGAAGACGGCGCTCTTGCGGATCCCGAGCCCGGAGACCTCGCCGAACACCTGGACGTGGGCGAAGCTGCGCAGCCGTTCCGCCAGCGCCTCCGCATACTCGCCGACGGGGAAGGGGCCCTTGAGCCGACTGGCTTCGATGCCCATCGGCCGAGCCGGCTTCAAGTGGTCGGGCTCCATTCGAAGATGGTCGCATCCGCCACGGTCAGCCTGACCCGTCAACGGCCGGCATCTGCCCTAGGTTCCTCAGGCGTGATGCGCAGACCCGCCGCAGTCGCCGTCGTGCTCGCGGCCATCGCGCTGCTGGACGTTGCGCCGCTGGACGTCGCCGCGCCCCCCGCGGCCGATGCCGCTTCACGGGGCGAGCGCTGGCGGCCCGACATGACCGCGGCGCGAACGTACGCGGCCGGGCGCGCCGGCGGGATCTCCTTTGCTGTTCGCACTCCCCACCACATGTACCAGCAGGACGCCCACCGCCCGGTGTCCTCGGCGAGTGTGGTCAAGGCGATGCTGATGGTGGCCTACCTGAACCACGTGGACGTGCGCGACAGAGCGCTCGTCAAGGCCGATCGCGAGCTGCTCGACCCGATGGTGCGCTGGTCCAGCAACCTCGCGGCCACCCGCGTGCGGGACTTCGTGGGCAACGGCGCGCTCGAGCGGCTCGCGCAGCGGGTGGGCATGAAGCGCTTCGACACCGCCCCGATCTGGGGGTCGACGCAGATCACCGCCGCCGACCAGACGAAGCTCTTCCTGAAGATCGACCGCTACGTGGTGAAGCGGCATCGCGCCTTGGCGATGCGCCTGCTGGGCAGCATCGTGGGGTCCCAGCGCTGGGGGATCGCCCGGGCGCGCCCGGGCCCCTGGGCGCTCTACTTCAAGGGCGGCTGGGGGGACGGCAGCGGCTCCGTGGATCACCAGGTCGCGCTCCTGCGGCGCGGCCGCCGGCGGGTCTCCGTGGCGATCCTCACCACCGGCAACCCGAGCCACGAGTACGGCAAGGAGACCCTGCGCGGGATCTCGCTGAGGCTGCTGCGCACGCTGGGCCCGCGCTCCGCTCCGCGCTGAGAAGCTCAGCGCGGCCTCTCGGGGAGGGGTTAGAGTGCGCCACCGGTGGACCTGACCCTCTCGCCCAACGAGCAGGCCTTCAGCGACGAGCTGCGCTCGTGGCTCGCCGAGAACCACCCCGGCGAGGAGCCGACCGGCGACGAGGCGGCGTGGGAGTTCCGGGTCGAGTGGCAGCAGCGCCTCCACGCCGCGGGCTACGCGGGCCTCTCATGGCCTCAGGAGTTCGGCGGCCGCGGAGCCACGCTGGTGGAGCAGGCGATCTTCGGCGAGGAGATGGCCCGCGCCAAGGCGCCCCCGACGGCGAACGTGCTCGGCCTCGTCATGGGAGGTCCCGTGGTGATCGCGCACGGCACCGAGGAGCAGAAGCGCCGCTACCTCGAGCCGATCCTCTCCGCCGAGGAGATCTGGTGCCAGGGCTTCTCGGAGCCGGAGTCCGGATCCGACCTCGCCTCGGTCAAGACCCGCGCGGTCAAGTCGAACGGCGAGTGGGTGGTCACCGGCCAGAAGGTCTGGACGACCTTCGCCCACCACGCCAAGTGGTGCATGCTCGTGGCGCGGACCGATCAGGACGTTCCCAAGCACAAGGGCCTGACCTACTTCCTGATGGACATGGAGCAGGACGCCGTCCAAGTGCTGCCGCTGCGTCAGATAACCGGCGAGGCCGAGTTCAACGAGCTCTTCATCGAGGAGGCCCGCATCCCCGACGAGAACGTCATCGGCGGCGTCGGCAACGGCTGGGCGGTCGCGATTACGACCCTGATGCACGAGCGCGCGGGCCTCGGCGCGGCCGCCGCCGCGTCGGTCAAGATCGCGCTGGGGCAGCTGATCGAGCTTGCCCGTGAGCGCGGGGTCGACGGCGACCCGCTAATCCGGCAGCGGATCGCCGCGCTGCTGATCGAGGTCGAGGCGCTGAGGCTCAACGCCTGGCGCGGCCTGACCCAGATCATGAAGACCGGCGTGCCGGGCCCGGAGGGGTCGCTGACGAAGCTGCAGTGGTCGGCCGTCAACCAGGGAGTCACCGAGCTCGCGGTGGCGATCGAGGGGGAGGAGGGGCTCCTGCGCGACTCCGACTGGACCTACCGCTTCCTGCGTGCCCGCGCGAACTCGATCGAGGGCGGCACCACCGAGATCCTCAAGAACATCATCGCCGAGCGCGTGCTCGGCCTGCCGAGGATGCGCTAGGCCGTGAACTTCGACTTCACCGACGATCAGCAGGCGATCAAGCGCACCGCGCACGATCTGCTCGCCGAGCGGTTCAAGCCGGACGTGATGCGCGAGCTGGCGGAGGCCGAGCGCTATGACGATGCCCACTGGAGCGAGCTCTCGGAGCTCGGGTGGGCCGGCATCTTCATCGGCGAGGAGCACGGCGGCCAGGGACTCGGAGCCGTGGAGCTGGCGATCCTGACGGAGGAGCTCGGCTACGCGCTCGCGCCGGTCCCGTTCATCTCGAACGCGGCGGCGGGGCTGGTCCTCCAGCACGCCGGCACCGACTCGCAGCGCGAGCGGTGGCTGCCCGGCATCGCCTCCGGAGCCGCGCGCGGCACGGCGGGGCTCGCCCGCGGGGGCGAGGCTGCGCTCGTCCCCGACGCCGACAGCGCAGAGGTGATCGTGCTGGTGGAGGGGGACTCGGGCAGCGTGTACGCCGCCTCGGAGTGCGAGATCGAGCCGCTCGCGACGATCGATCAGACCCGCCGCTACGCGAGGGTCCGCGCCACCGGACCCGGAGAGCCTCTCGGCGGCTCCGCGGCCCCGGCGCTCGACCGCATCGCCGTCGCGCTGGCGGCGGAGATCACGGGCGTCAGCCAGCGGGCGATGGAGATGTCGATCGAGTACGCCCGCGACCGCGAGCAGTTCGGTCGCCCGATCGGCTCCTACCAGGCGGTCGCGCATCGCTGCGCGGACATGCTGCGCGACGTGGAGAGCTCCCGCTCGACCGCCTACTGGGCCGCCTGGGCGGCGGATGCCGAGCCGCAGACGCTGCCGCTCGCGGCCGCGATGGCGAAGGCCTACGCATCGGACGCCGGGTGGAACGTCACCTCCTCTGCGCTCCAGGTGCACGGCGGGATCGGCTTCACCTGGGAGCACGACCTGCACTTCCTGCTCAAGCGGGCGAAGGCCGACGGAGTGCTCTTCGGCTCGGCCGCCGAGCATCGCGAGCGCGTCGCAGAGCTCAGCGGCCTCAGCGCCGCCTCCGCTCTCGCCTAGCCGCCTCGGCCGCGAGCAAAACGGACACTTGAACACACCCCGGTGCGCTCAAGTGTCCATTGTGTCCGGCGCTCGGGCGCCGCTAGGCTCAGAGGCATGTGCCGCAATATCAAGACACTCCACAACTTCGAGCCCACGGCCACGGAGGATGAGATCCGCGCATCGGCGCTGCAGTACGTGCGCAAGCTGAGCGGCTCGACCAAGCCCTCGGCCGTCAACGCGGAGGCCTTCGACCGAGCCGTCGACGACATCGCCGCCGTGACGACGCGCCTTCTCGGCGAGCTGGTCACCTCGGCGCCGCCGAAGAACCGCGAGGTCGAGGCCGAGAAGCACCGCGAGCGCTCCGCCAAGCGCTTCGCCACCGCCTAGCGGTCACCGTGCCTAAGTGCTGACGGTGCCGTCCATTACGACGGTCGGTCGGGCGGGGGAGCTAGTCGCGCAGGCTGGGGAGGCCGCGCTCGCCCTGGCCGGGCTCGCCGCGGCGCTCGGAGCCCTGGGCAAGCAGCTCGAGACGCTCGATCTCCCGCTCGCCGAGCACCCGCGCGGGATCGCCTTCGGGCAGCTCGGAGATCAGCGACCTGATGCGGTTGCGGACCTGAAGCGAGAAGTGGGGGGTGGAGGAGCCCATCAGCTGGCGGACATCCTCGACGGTCGGCTCTCGGCCGGCGCGCTCGGACTGCTCGTACTCGCTCACGAGCGGGAGCTTACCGGCGCCATTCCAAGCGCTCGGGCCCCGGCGCCGATACGTCCCGGCCTGCGCCTCTAGGGCGCCTGCGACTGGACCGGGATGAGCTCTGTGACCTGGTCGATATGGGCCTGCTGCTCGATCGAGACCTGCTTGTCGTCGCCGAGGATCCAGACGCGGTTGAAGAAGGCGTTGCTGATGTCGAGGCTGTCCTGGTAGTAGCCCGGCTGCACGCTGAGGAAGTAGTTCTCGAGCGGCTTGGGGAGGACGTCGGCGCGGTCGGTGAGGAGCAGCGGGGCGAACACGCCGGTGGTGCCCAGTGTGGCCGCCGCCGCCGCGTCGAGCGGGCGGGAGGTGCCGGCCACGGAGTAGTTGTAGCCGGGGATGGTCGCGCCCCAGCCGAAGTCCTCCTTCTCGTAGCGAGCGAAGGCGATCGCGTTGAGGACTGGGGTGGAGCCGGTGATGCGCTCGGTCTCCCCGAGCCGGCGAAGCTGCTTCAGGACCTTGTCGGATATCGCCGAGCGCGGGCCGAGCACGAAGATCTCGGGCCGCTCGTGAGCGACGAGCGCGGCGCGGGTGGCGGGGGGGATCTCGTTCCGCTCCACGAACAGCACCGAGTCGCCCGAGCGGGCGGCCCAGGCGGCGGCGGGCATGGCGAACTCCGGCTGCTCGCCGGTGGTCACGATCACCGCGTCCGAGGGCCCGCCCCTGGCGGCGGAGAAGAACCTGTCGATCGCGGCGGCCATCTCGTATGGGTTCTCGCCCTCGATGCGCGCCGTCTTGAAGCCGTCGGGCTGGGCCGGCTTGTCGCCGATCCTGATCACCTGGGCGTCTCTGGAGAGGTCGGAGCCCTTGGGGTCGAGCCGCTCAAGCGTGTCGGCGGTGACCGCGGGGAGCTTGCCGACCTCCGAGAGCAGGATCGGGGCGCCGATCGGCCGGGCATTGAGCACCGCGGCGGCGACGGCTCCCTGCCAGTCGCTCTGCTCCACGAGCACCACCGCGGTGGGGCGGTTCAACTGGTTGGTGGCGGGGAAGGCAGCGCTCACCACGCCCGCCGTGTCGGCGGCGGCGTCTCCGCCGCCCACCCGGATCGTGTTCTTGGTGGCGGTCGAGGGGAAGCCGAGCTTGGCGGCCGCATCGTCGTCGTGCGAGTCGGTTCCGAGCTGCGGCGGGCGGTTCGGCTCGTCGCCGAGGCTGCAGCCGCCGAGCGACAGGACCGCGAGGGCCGCGAGAACGAGCGCTGATGAGCTCTTGGACACGGGTTCGGAGACTAACCGCCCGGCCTGCCGGTTGCGCCGGGGCGGAGGTCGCGGCGACGACGTCCGACCGCAGTTGGTTGACTAGTCAGTCAATCCTGGTTGACTGGACAGTCAACACGCGCGATTTCTGGAGGCAAGAGTGGATTTCAGTCTCAACGACGACCAGCTGGAGTTCCAGCGCCACTGCCGCAAGTTTGCCCGCGAGGTGATCCGGCCGAACGCGGAGAAGCACGATCGCGAGCAGTCGGTGCCGTGGGACGTGATCCGGGAAGCGCGCGATTGGAAGCTGCACGGGCTCGACCAGCTGCAGCGGATGGGCAGCGACCCGGACGGGATGCTGGGCGTCATCTACACCGAGGAGCTGCACTGGGGCTGCGCCGGCATCGCGCTGGCGATCTCGGGCTCCGGCCTCGCGGCCGCGGGCATCGCCGCGTCCGGCACGCCCGAGCAGACGATGCGCTGGGTGCCCGAGTGCTACGGAGAGGGCGACGAGATGAAGCTTGGCGCCTACGCCGTGACCGAGGCCGGCGCCGGCTCCGACGTCAAGTCGCTGCGCACGACGGCGAAGCTCGACGGCGACGAGTGGGTCCTGAACGGCACCAAGGTCTTCATCACGAACGGCGGGATCGCCGACGTCACGGTGGTGGTCGCCTCGGTCGACCCGGAGCTCGGCCATCGCGGCCAGGCCTCCTTCGTCGTGCCCAAGGACGCTCCGGGCCTGTCGCAGGGCAAGAAGGAGGACAAGATCGGCATCCGCGCCTCCCACACGGCCGAGGTCGTGCTGGAGGACTGCCGGATCCCCGTCGAGTACCTGCTGGGCGGGATGGACAAGCTCAACAAGAAGCTCGAGCGCGCTCGCTCGGGCCAGACGGGTGGGGCGTCCAACGCGCTCGCGACGTTCGAGATCACCCGCCCGATGGTCGGCGCCTCGGCGATCGGGATCGCGCAGGCGGCGTACGAGTGGACGCTCGAGCACCTCGAGGGGCGCGAGGACGCGAACGGCCCGCTGCTCGAGCAGCAGCGCATCCAGCAGACGCTCGCGGACGTGGCGACCGAGATCGAGTCCGCGCGGCTGCTCGTGTGGCGCGCGGCCTGGATGGGGCGCAACGGCGTGCCGATGACCGGCGGCCAGGGCTCGATGTCCAAGCTCAAGGCGGGCGACGTGACGATGTGGGCCACCACGACGCTGATGGACCTCGTCGGCGAGGCGGCCCAATCGACCGACTGCCCGCTCGAGAAGTTCTTCCGGGACGCGAAGATCTACCAGCTGTTCGAGGGCACGGCCCAGGTGCAGCGGCTGGTCATCTCACGGATGCAGCGCAAGGAGTACCAGGAGCGCCTGAAGGCGGCGAGCGAGCTCCTGGCCGCCGCCTAGCCGCGACGCCTCGACCCGGGGCGTCGTCACAATCGGGCTGTGGAGCTATCGCTCGCGTTCGGGCCGATCGCGGCCATCCTCCTCGCGGAGGCGCTGTATGTCCGTGCCGTGCGGGTCCTCGCCCACCGCGGCTACCGCGTGCCGTTCTGGCAGCAGGCGGCGTGGCACGCGGGCGTGGCCTGCAACGCGATCGGGCTGCTCTCCCCGCTCGATGCGCTGAGCGAGGAGCTGCTGTTCGCCCACATGGGGCAGCACCTGCTGATCGCCGACCTCGCCGCGCCGCTGCTGCTGGTGGGCGTGCGGTCTCCCGTGTACGCGTTCATGCTGCCCCGCCGGGCTCTGACGCAGGTGGCCCGCCAGCGCCGACTGCGGCGGGCGTTCCGCTGGCTGCGACAGCCGATCGTCGCGGTGCCGGTGTGGATCCTGATCCTCTACGGCTGGCACTTCTCGTTCATGTTCGAGGCCGCTCTGCGCAACGAGTGGGTGCATCTCCTCCAGCACCAGTCGTTCGTGTTCGGCTCGCTGCTGGTCTGGTGGTCGGTGATCGATCCCAAGCGCCGACGGCTCCCCGGCGACCTCTGGAAGGTGCCCTACCTGATCGGCGCCCGCCTGTCCGGGATGTTCCTCGGGATGGCGTTCGTGCTGATGCGCTCACCGGCCTACGACCAGTACGCGCGGACGGCTCCCGAGCACGGCTGGTCACCCCTCACCGATCAGCAGGTGGCGGGAGGGATGATGCTCCTGCTCGACCTGGCGGTGATGCTCTTCGCGATCAGCTTCGTCTTCTTCCGCTCGGCGCAGGACCACGATCGGGCCGAGCGCCTGTCGGCGGCGGCCGGCGGGAGGTAGCGGCGGCCTCGCCGCCGGGCTCTGCTCAGCCGCCGAGGACGAGGCAGGTCGAGGTGCCGTGGGCCAGCAGGCGGCCGCTTGCGTCGCGGACGCTGCCCTCGGCCGTGGCAACCTGCCGCCCCCGGTGCACGAC
Source organism: uncultured Solirubrobacterales bacterium (assembly GCA_963715445.1). Classification (GTDB taxonomy): domain Bacteria; phylum Actinomycetota; class Thermoleophilia; order Solirubrobacterales; family Thermoleophilaceae; genus JAAYBF01. The sequence continues at coordinate 541,688 of OY970240.1, read as the reverse complement.
GCGACCCTCGGCGAGCGTCAGGCCGGTGTCGGCCGTGATCGCGCGCACCAGGTTGAACTTCGTCTCGAGCGTCGTGTAGCCCTCGCCGGCGGCCAGGGTGCTGTGCACGGCCGCTCCCATGGCGCTGTCGAGCAGCGTCGCGGCCAGGCCCCCGTGGACCACGCCGATCGGGTTGTAGTGCTTCTCCGCAGGCTCGACCGAGAAGACGGCTCGGCCCTCCTCGGCCTCGGTCAGCGAGAAGTCGAGCAGCCGCTGGATCGGCGCCGGCGGGATGTCGCCGTCGCGGATGGCCTCCAGGAACTCCAGGCCGCGCATCTGCCGCGCCCGCCCCGCGATCTCGGCGGGGTCCTCCCATGCAACCGTCAACGTGCGCTCGGTCTCGACCCCCACGCGGCTCCCCCTCTCGGTTTGAGCCACTAGTCTAGGTCTCGGCCCGAACCCAATCCCGAAGGGCTCCAAAGGAGAGATGCATGGCAGGCCTCGGCGGACGTATGTCAACGGTGTTCAAGTCGAAGATCTCGAAGATGCTCGACCGGGCGGAAGACCCGGCTGAGACGCTCGACTACGGCTACCAGAAGCAGGTCGAGCTGCTCCAGAACGTCAAGAAGGGCATCGCCGACGTGACGACCTCGAAGAAGCGGCTGCAGATGCAGTCGCAGAAGATCGAGCAGTCCGTCGTCAAGCTCGACACGCAGGCGCGCCAGGCGCTCGCTCAGGGCCGTGAGGACCTTGCGCGCGCCGCTATCGAGCGCAAGACCGTGGCCCAGACCGAGCTGCAGTCGCTCGACGCCCAGGTTCAGCAGCTCGCGACCCAGCAGCAGCAGCTGACCGACAACGAGAAGAAGCTGCGCCTCAAGATCGAGGCCTTCCGCACCAAGAAGGAAGTCATCAAGGCCCAGTACTCCGCGGCCGAGGCGCAGGTCAAGATCTCCGAGGCGGCCAACGGGGTCGGCGAGGAGATGGCCGATCTCGGGCTCGCCATCCAGCGTGCCGAGGACAAGACCGAGGAGATGCGGGCACGCGCGGGCGCCGTCGAGGAGCTCGAGGCGGCCGGGACCTTCGACGACCTCTCGCAGCTCGGCGACGGGCAGGACGACATCGACCGCGAGCTCGCGCAGCTCGGGGCGGGTGCGCAGGTGGACAGCGAGCTGGAGGCGATGAAGGCCGAGCTCGGAACGGGCGGCGGCGATGCGCCGCAGCTCGGTGACGGAGCGGAGGAGGGCAAGTGATCGTTCGAATCGCGGGCGAGGGGCAGTACCGCCTTCCCGACACCGACGCCGAGCGGCTCAACGAGCTCGACAACGCCGCGGTCGCGGCCGTGGAGGCCGGCGACGAGGGACGCTTCGGCGAGCTCTGGAAGCAGATGCTCGACCTCGTCGAGGCCGACGGGGACCAGATCGCGGACGACGAGCTCGTGGAGTCCGACGTGATCCTGCCGCCGCGCGACGTCACCTTCGCCGAGGCTCAGGGCGAGTTCACGGGCGAGGGCCTGATTCCCGACTAGCAGCAGCGTTCGGCCTCCCTTCGTCAGGTAGGCCATGCGACATACGACCTTCTGCGGTGACGGCCTGCTCGCGGGCCGGACACATCCAGCCCTGATGCCGAAGGGACACGCAGATGGAGATCTCCGCCCGGGCGGGGGCGATGGCCCTCGCGATCGTCGCGACCGCCGTCGCGGCGGCGCCGGCTCCCACACTCGGGGGCGCGTCGATCCCGCGGCTCCAGAGCCACTCGGTCGACGAGGGCCCCGGCGCGCGGGCGGCGTTCGTGCGCGCGCCCTACCGCTGGCGCAAGGGCCGGATCACGTACTACAACGCGGCCCGCTCCAGCCGCTGGGCGATCCGCAAGGCGGTCCGCGCCTGGAATAGGAGCGGCGCCGGGGTGCGGTTCGTGGCGGTGCCGCGCAGGCGAGCTAAGGTGGTGATCCGCTACCACCACGCACGCAGGTGCCTCGGCGTCGGATACGCGGTGGTCGAGTACGAGCGGCGCGTCGCGCGCGAGGGGAAGGTCGCGATCTCCAGGCCGGACGCCAGCGACCCGGCGTGCGCCCGCTGGGCGCTGGCGCTGGTGACCGCCCACGAGCTGGGGCACGTCCTGGGGCTTCAGCACGAGGACCGGCGCTGCGCCACGATGAACTCGACGGTCGTCGGCTTCGGGCCCGGGCGCTGCAGGCCCACGGAGGAGTGGGAGTGGCGGTGCCGCCTGCTGGAGCGCGACGACGTGAGAGGGGCGGTGAGGCTCTATGGCGGCCGCGTCCGCCGACGGCCGCGGCCGACCTGCGACATCTTCGCGCCGCCGCAATCTCCCCCGGGCATCTCCGTCGGTGTCTCTCCCGTGGCCGGGGGTGTGGACGCGGCCTTCGAGCACCCGGTGGATCCGCCCGCCCCCCGCTACCTGCCCGCCGACCGCGAGGGCTACGCGTTCGCCGCCCGCCTGGGCCGCTGCCCGGAGCTGCTCGAGGCTCCGGTGACCCCCTGGGCCGTCCCCGCGGGCGCCACGCAGCGGGAGCTGTTCCTACCCGATGAGCCTGGGCGCTACTGCTTCTCGGTCTGGTCGATCGACGCTGCCGGCAGGGTGAGCGATCCTGCGTCCAGATTGGCGGACGTCCGGTTCGGCCCCGCGGGAGAGCTGCTGGTGACGCAGATCGAGTGAGCCGCCGGCAGGGGGTGGTGAGGGCCCGCTAGAGCGGGATCTGCCAGAGAGGGAACCAGCGCGCCAGCTCCTGCTCCAGGGGGAGCTCGCTCGCCGTCTGGGCCTTGAGCCGCAGCTCTCGCTCGGAGTCGCGCTGCTGCTCGCCGGGGGCGGGCACGAACGGGTAGAACGAGCCGCGCTTGAAGTTGTAGATGAAGTAGAGGCGCTTGCCGGCGTCCTCGAAGGCGAACACCGCGCAGAGCAGCCGGTCGCCGTAGCCGCCGGCCTGCATCTCGGTCGAGATCGTGTTGAGCGAGACGACGAGGTCCTCGAAGTCGGGGTCGCGCAGCACCAGCCAGCGGTAGCCGAACTCGTCGTCGGCCGATTCGAGCGTCGAGCCCTGCTCCTGGGCCGTCCCGTGGAGCAGCTCCTCGGCATCCTTCAGGATCTGGGTGAAGTCCGAGGTGGCGAGCGGCTGGAAGACGATCCCGGCCGCTCCGGCGCTCTTGATGCCCAGCTCGGTCTCGAGCGCGACGTAGGCCGTCGTCATCGCGAACAGCCGGTCAGGGGCTACGCCCGCCAGCTTCTTCTTGCCGCCCAGCAGGGCGTCGAGGAAGCCCACGCTATGCGGCGGCGGAGCCCTGGAGCTGGAGCTCGAGCTGGTTGAGGCGCTCGATCCGCTTCTCCATCGGCGGGTGCGTGGCGAATATCGCCTTCAGGGAGCCCTTGACACTCGCCGGCACGATGAAGAAGGCGTTCAGCTCCTCGGCTGCGCGCAGGTCGCGCGAGGGGATCGTCTCCATCGCCCCGGAGATCTTCATCAGGGCTGAGCTGAGCGCGCTCGGGCGGCCGGTGATCAGCGCGGCGCCGCGGTCGGCCGAGAACTCGCGGTAGCGCGAGAGCGCGAGCATCAGGAAGAAGGAGAGCGCGTACACGGCGAACGACGCGGCCAGAATCACGATTACGGGGGCGCCGCCATCGTCGTCGTCACCGCCGAAGAAGAAGGCGAACTGCATGATCATCGAGGCGACCGAGGCGAAGAAGCTGACGATGGTCATGATCATCACGTCGCGGTTCTTGACGTGGGTCAGCTCGTGGGCCATGACGCCCTCGAGCTCGGCCGGGGAGAGCCGGCGCATGATGCCGGTCGTCGCGCAGACCGTGGCGCTCTTCTGAGAGCGGCCCATCGCGAAGGCGTTCGGCACGTCGGTGTCGGCCACGGCGATCTTGGGCTTGGGCAGGTCGGCCTGGATGCAGAGGCGCTCGATCATCGCGTGGAGGCCGGGGGCCTCCTCGGGCGTGACCTCCTTGGCGCCCACGGAGCGGAGCGCGAGCTTGTCCGAGAGGAAGAGCTGCGCGAGCGTGAGCGCGCCGACCATCACGAGCATCATCACGGCGCTCGCGCCGGCCGCGAACAGGACGCCCACGAAGACCACGTAGAGCAGCCCGAGCAGGAACATCGTCAGGAGCATTCGGAACTGGAGGCCGGGATCACGGCCGAAGGAGGTCTTCTGAGTCGCCATGCCGTGAAGTCTAGTGAGAGGGTGCAGGATCCTTTGCACCCCGCGGGTGGGAAACCGGGCTCGTGCTAGTTTGACCCGGTCCCGATCGCTGAATTGCCTGCATCTAAAGGCAAACGGGGGAACCGATGGCCGCCCGGCCTGGGGCGAATCGTCGCCAGAGCGCGACGTAGCGCTGAACCAGCGCGAGCCCGTCAGCTAACCCCGTAAGCGTCGAGTGGGACACCGACAAGAGATGCGCAAGTACTTCTGGCTACCGATCATCCTCGGCTTGGCAGCGTATGTGCTGCTTCCTCTGCCTGGGCAGTCGGCCTCGCTCTCTCAGCGGATCGACTCCAAGCGCACGGAGATCGACAAGAAGAAGCGCGTCGAAGGCGTGCTCACGAAGACGATCACCGGCTACAACTCGCGCATCGACAGCCTTCAAGGCGAGATCGGGAGCACGCAGCGCCAGCTCGGCGGTGTGGAGGAGGAGCTCGACGCCCGCCGCACAGAGCTCCAGCGCGTGCGCAACCGCCTGGAGGCCGCTCGCGACAAGCTGGCCCGCGCCCGTGCCCGGCTGGAGGCCGGCCGCGCCGCCCTCGCCGAGCGCCTGGTCGAGCTCTACAAGGCCGATCGTCCCGACGCGCTCACCGTGGTGCTCGAGGCCGATGGCTTCTCCGACCTGCTCGAGCGCACCGAGTTCCTGGAGCGCATCTCCGATCAGGACCGCACAGTCGTGACGCAGGTGCGCCGCCTCAAGAAGCGGTACGAGGGGCGCGAGCGCACGCTTGCGGGCCTGGAGCAGGAGAAGCAGGACATCGCCATGGCGGTGCTGCGCCGCCGCGACGAGATCGCCGCCGCGCGCGATCGCCTGGCCTCCGCCCAGGGCGAGCTGCGAATGGCTCGCAACGACCGCTCCGGCGCGCTGAAGGAAGTGCGGTCGAGCAGGGTCTCGCTCGAGGGCGACCTCCAGAAGATGGAGGCCGCGCAGGCCCAGGTCACCGGCCAGCTGCAGGGCCTGCCGCCCGCCGGCCCGATCCGGCACGGCACCGGCCAGCTGATCTGGCCCGTCAACGGCGCGATGGTCTCGCCCTTCGGCCAGCGCTGGGGACGCCTGCACGCCGGGATCGACATCGCAGTTCCCTCCGGCACCCCGATCCGCGCCGCCGACGGTGGCCGCGTGGTCCTGCTCGGCATGACCTCCGGCTACGGCAACTACACCTGCGTCCAGCACACCGGCTCACTCTCCACCTGCTACGCCCACCAGTCCGCTTACGCCACGTCGATGGGCGCATCCGTCCGCCAGGGTCAGGTCATCGGCTACGTCGGCTGCACCGGCCACTGCTTCGGCGACCACCTCCACTTCGAGACGCGCGTCAACGGGTCCCCGGTCGACCCGATGAGCTACCTCTAGCCGCCCTGGCGGCGTCCTCGTTCCTCTTCTTGAGAATTTCGGACACTTGACGGGGTCCTGACCCCGCTAAGTGTCCATTCTGCGCTGGGGTCGTCTGCGGAACCGGCGTTGGTTCCGCGGGTGGCGCGGGGAAGTCCTTTGCGCGCGCAGCCTGCGAGCACGGAAAGGAGCTTCCCCGTCGACAGGACCCGCGGCCACCAACCTCAGGACCGCGGCCGCCAACTCCGAGGCGCTGTGATGACCGGCTTCGGGGGATCGACCATCTAGTGTCCGGCGGGTGCTTCCGGAGATCCATCTCGGACCGCTGACCCTGCAGACGTTCGGGATCTGCTTCGCGCTCGGGTTCCTCGCCGCCGGAGCGCTCATCGCGCGGCGCTTGAAGGAGCTCGACAAGCCGGTCGACTGGGCCTACGAGATGGCCCTCGCCGCCTTCGTCGGTGGCCTCGTGGGCTCCCGGATCGACTACATCCTGCAGAACTACGACAGCGTGTCCGACGACCTCGTCGGAGGCTTGATCTCCAGCACCGGGCTGGTCTGGCTCGGCGGCGTCGTGGGAGGTGCGATCGGCGTGATCCTCTGGGCGCGCTGGCGCGGGTTCCTCGAGCCGCGCATGTTCGACCTCGCGGCGCCGGCGCTGGCGCTCGGCTACGCGATCGGACGCGTCGGCTGCCAGCTATCGGGCGACGGCGACTACGGTCGCGCCACCGACATGCCCTGGGGCATGGCCTACCCCGAGGGGGCCGTGCGGACGCTCGAGGAGGTGCATCCCACGCCGGTCTTCGAGACGCTCGCGATGGGCCTCGTGGCGCTGCTGCTGTGGCAGCTGCGCGATCGCGTCAAGCCCGGCGGGCTGTTCGCCCTCTACCTGGTGCTCGCCGGGACGGAGCGGTTCCTGATCGAGCTCATCCGCCGCAACGACGGCTTCGTGCTGGGCCTGACGGAGGCCCAGCTGATCAGCGTGGCGATGCTGGCCGGCGGGCTCTTCTGGCTCAGCCGGCTGCGCGGGGGAGCCCCGCCGCCGCTCCGCCCCGCCTGACGCGGGCCGGCAGCGCGGCTCCGCCCGCGGCGATCACGCAGAGGGCGAGAGCGACCGAGGCTCCCGCCGCCGTTCCCAGGGCGTGCGACGCGTAGATGCCCGCGACGCCGGCGAGGATCGCCGCGGCCGATCCGGCCGCCATGGCGCGTGCGGGAGAAGAGGCGTGGCGTCGTACCGCGACGGCTGGGGCGACGAGCACCGCCAGCACCAGCAGCGAGCCGAGCCCTTGGACCGCCACCGCGAGCGCCGCGGCCAGGAGCGCGAGCAGCGCGAGGCGCACGAGCCCGGGGCGCACCCCGAGCGCCGAGGCGCCCTGCGGGTCCAGCGCGACCGCGCAGAGGGGGCGGTGGAGGGCCACTAGAGCCACACCTCCGAGGGCCGCTAGGCAGCCGGCGGCGATCAGGTCCCCGTCGCTCACCGCGAGCGGGTCCCCGAACAGGAGGTCCTCGAGCCGTGCCGGGGCTTCAGGCGAGAGGGCCAGCAGTGCGCCCAGGCCGAGCAGGCCCGTGACCGCCACCGCCGTTGCGGTGTCGTCCCCGATGCGCGGGTCGCGCCCGGCGATCCAGATCGCCAGCGCGGCGACCGCGACGCCGCCGAGGCCCCCCAGCAGCAGCGGAACGCCAGCCAGGGCGGCGAGCACCAGCCCGGGAAGCAGGCCGTGGGCGAGCGACTCCGCGGGGTAGCTGAGCCGGTAGCTGACGACCCAGAAGCCGATCGACCCGCAGATCGCGCCGAGCAGCACGACCTCCATCAGCGCACGGCGCTCGATGTCCGAGCGCAGCGGCTCCGCGAGCGCGTCGAGCAGGTCCATCAGTGCGAGTGGTGCTGGACGGTTACCGCGCGCACAGTTCCATCTCCGCCGGGATCCTCGAGCACCACGATCTCGCTGCCGTAGGTCTCCTCCAGCACCTCGCGGGTAAGCGTCGAGACCGGCTCGCCGAAGGCGATCTGGCGGCGGTTCAGGCAGAGCACGCTGTCGAAGGAGCGCGCGCTCTCCACGTCGTGCGTGGACACCAGGAGGGTGCGCCCCTCGCGCCGCAGCTCCTCGAACAGCTCCTCGATCAGCTCGCCGCTCGCCGGGTCGACCCCCGCCAGCGGCTCGTCGAGGAGGAGCACCGAGGCGTCCTGGGCGATGGCGCGCGCCAGCAGCACGCGTTGGCGCTCCCCTCCGGAGAGTTGTCCGAAGTGCACGTCGGACCTGCCAGCGAGTCCCACGCGCTCCAGAGCTCGACGGGCCGCTTCCCGCTCGGAGCGCCTGGCCGGAAGCCACCAGCGGCCGGAGGAGAGGGTGCCCATCACCACGACGTCGAGCGCGCTCACGGGAAAGTCGAGCCTCGCCCGCTCGGTCTGGGCCACATAGGCCGAGCGGCCCTTCATGGCGACCGTTCCGCGCTGCGGCACGAGCTCCCCGAGCAGGGCCCTGAAGAGCGTCGTCTTGCCTCCGCCGTTGGGGCCGAGCACGCAGACGCCGCTGCCCGGTGGGACGGAGAGCTCGACGCCCTCGAGCACAGGAGCGCCGCCGTATCCGACGGTGAGTCCCGAGGCGGTGACCGCGGCGGTCGTCACGCCACGGCCTCGCTCAGCTCGGGCGCCGCGCCCGCTCGCGGCCAGGTGGCGCGAGCTCCGGCTAGGGAGACGAACATCGCCGCGCCCACCACGGCGACGACCGGGCCGGGCGGGACATCCAGCCAGAGCGAGAGGTAGACGCCGATCACTCCCTGGGCCGCCGCGAGCGCCACCGATGCGCGCAGCATCGGGCCGATGCGGTTCGTCAGCAGCCGCGCCGAAGCCGCCGGCACCACGAAGACGGAGGTGACGAGCAGGGCGCCGACTGCGGGCAGCGCGGCGACCACCGTCAGGCCCACGAGCATCAGCAGCAGCAGGTCCGCCAGTCGCACCGGCAGGCCGAGCGAGCTGGCGCCGTCCGGGTCGAAGCCGGTGGCCGCCCACGCGCGTCCGAGCAGCAGCGTCGCGGCGCAGGCGAGCAGCGCCGCGCCGCCCGCGAGCCATAGATCCCCCGCGTCGAGGGCGAGCACCGAGCCGAAGAGCAGACGGTCCACCGCGCTGCCCGACTCGAAGACGTCGCTCGCGAGCACCACCCCGAGCGCGAGAGCCAGGACCAGCGCCAACGCGGTGGCGGTGTCGCCGAAGTCCCGTCCGCGCCGACCGGCGCGCTCAACTCCCGCGGCGTAGCCGAGCGCGACGGCGAGGCCCGCGATGGTCGCGCTGAAGCCCGTGCCGTCTGCCACGACGAGGCCGGGAAAAGTGGCGGTTCCCGCCGAGTGGGCGAAGAAGGCGAGCCGGCGCAGCACTATCCAGGCGCCGAGCAGGCCGCCCGCCGTGGCGAGCAGGCAGATCTCCACGAGCGCCATGCGCATGTGGCGGAGCTCGAGGAGCTCCGTGGGCGAGGGAATCGAGGCGATGGCGCTCACGAACCTCTAACTGTAAATGAGATTCATTCTCGACAACGGTCGGAGGATGACCGCGTTCGTGAACGCCTCCCGGGTGGCGCAAGGCCCGCTTGGAGGGCGCTCGCGCGGCGGTGCTTCATAATCGCGACCCCTATGGCTTCCGACGATGCGGAGCAGGCTTTGGCGGACCCGGGGCAGGAGGAGCGCCTCCCCGGGGGAGTCGGCCACGTCTATCCGCTCGGCTCGCGGATCAACGCGGCGGGCCGCCTCGAGATAGGCGGCTGCGACACCCTGGAGCTGGCGCGGGAGTTCGGCACCCCCGCCTACGTCTACGCGGAAGACGACCTGCGCGAGCGGGCCCGCGCGACGGTGGAGGCCTTCTCCGGCCGCACCGAGCCCTCCGAGGTGCTCTACGCCAGCAAGGCGTTCCCGTGCACGGCGGCGCTGCGGATCTTCGCCGAGGAGGGGCTCTCCTGCGATGTCGCCTCCGGCGGCGAGCTCCATCTCGCGCTGGGCGCGGGGTTCGACCCGGAGCGCATCTACATGCACGGCAACAACAAGTCCGAGGCCGAGCTCGAGCAGGCGATCGCCGCCGGCGTCGGGCACCTGATCGTGGACTCGTTCGACGAGATCGACCGGCTCGCGCGCATCGCGGCGGGCCGCTCGCAGCGGGTGCTGCTGCGCGTGACCCCGGGGATCCGCCCGGACACGCACCACAAGATCGCGACCGGCCAGGAGGACTCGAAGTTCGGCATCCCGCTGGCGCAGCTGCCGGACGCCGTCGAGCGGATCGCGGCCGCCGGGCTCGAGCTGCGCGGCCTGCACGCGCACATCGGCTCGCAGGTCTTCGACCTCGACGTCTACGACACGCTTGCCGAGGTGCTCACCGCGGCGGGCGACCACCCGGTGGTCAACATGGGCGGCGGCTTCGCCGTCGCATACACGCGCGAGCAGCACCCGCCGCCCGCGGCGGCATACGCTCAGGCGATGCTCGAGCGGCTGCCCGACGGGATCAAGGTGCTCTGCGAGCCGGGCCGCTCGCTCGTGGCGAGCGCCGGGGTCTCCCTCTACACGGTCGGCACCGTCAAGGAGATCCCGGGCGTGCGGACCTACGTGGCCGTCGACGGCGGGATGGCCGACAACATTCGCCCGATGCTCTACGACGCGGTCTACGAGGCCGAGATCGCCGATCGCTTCGGCGATTCGACCCCCTGCCGGCTGGTCGGGATGCACTGCGAGTCCGGCGACGTGCTGATCCAGGACGCCGCGCTCGAGCGGCCTCGGCCCGGGGACGTGCTGGTCGTGCCGGCCACCGGCGCCTACGGCCACGCGATGGCGAGCAACTACAACGCCGTGCCGCGACCGCCCGTGATCTTCTGCCGCGACGGCGATGCCCGCGTGGTCGTGCGCCGCGAGACCTACGAGGATCTGACTCTCCGTGACTGCTAGCGCCAGCCCATTCCGGATCGGCCTGCTCGGCCACGGCACCGTGGGCGCGGCCTTCCACGCGCTGCTCGAGGAGCGCGCCGATGCGATCGAGTCCGAGGTCGGCCGCCGGCCCGAGATCTCGGGCATCCTGACGCGCAGCCGCGGCGACTTCGAGGACATCCTCGAGCGCAGCGACCTGATCGTCGAGCTGATGGGCGGGATCGACCCCGCGCTCGACCACGTCCTGCGCGCGCTGCGCGCCGGCAAGCACGTCGTGACGGCGAACAAGCAGCTGCTCTCCCAGCACGGCGAGGATCTCTACGCCGCCGCTGCGGAGGCCGGGGTGCAGCTCCGCTACGAGGCGGCAGTGGCCGGGGTCGTGCCGGCGATCCGCGTGATCGGCGAGACCCTCGCGGGCGCGCACATCGAGCGCGTTCACGGCATCGTCAACGGCACCACGAACTTCATCCTCACGGCGATGGCGCGCACGGGCGCCTCCTACGACGAGGCGCTGCGCGAGGCCCAGGAGCTCGGCTACGCGGAGGCCGACCCGTCCGACGACGTGTCCGGCAAGGACGCCGCGGCGAAGATGGCGATCCTCGCGCGCCTGGCGTTCGGCGCGCCGGTGCGCCTCGCCGACGTCCCCTACGAGGGGATCGAGGCGATCACCGCGGAGGACATCGAGTACGCGCGGGAGCTCGGCCTGTCGCTGAAGCTGATCGGCAGCGCGGAGCGGATCGGGGACGGCATCTCGGTGATGGTCTACCCGGCGTTCCTCTACGGCGGCCATCCGCTCGCCGCGGTTTCGGGCTCGTTCAACGCCGTCACGATCGAGTCGCCGGCGATAACCGAGGTGACCCTCTCGGGCCCCGGCGCGGGCGGCAGCCAGACGGCCTCGGCGGTGCTCGGCGACGTGGTCTCGGCGATGATCCCGCCGCCGACCCAGGCCCCGGTCGCGGTGACTCTCCCGATCGTCACCGACGTCGAGTCCTCCTTCTACCTGCACGTCGAGGTGGCCGACCGCCCCGGCGTGCTGGCGCAGGTGGCCGAGATCCTCGGCCTCCAGGGCGTGTCGGTGAAGTCCGTGGTGCAGAAGGGCATCGGCGCCGACGCGCGCCTGGCGATGGTCATCCACCCCGTGCTCGAATCGAGCTTCCGGGCGGCCGTCAGCCTCATCGGCAGGCTCGACTTCGTGCGCTCCGAGCCGCGGGTGATCCGGGTCATCGAAGAAGTCTTCGAATGAGCCTCTGGCGCTACGCGGACAGGCTGCCGGTCGAGCAGCTCGTGTCGCTCGACGAGGGGGACACGCCGCTCGTGCACGCGCCCTGGCTGTCCGAGCGCACCGGCTGCGAGGTGCACCTGAAGATCGAGGGCGCGAACCCCACCGGCTCGTTCAAGGACCGCGGGATGACCGTGGCCGTCTCGGCGGCGAAGGCGGAGGGGGCGGAGGCCGTCATCTGCGCCTCCACGGGGAACACCGCGGCCAGCGCCGCCGCCTACGCGGCGCGCGGCGGGATGCGCGGTGCGGTGATCGTCCCCGAGGGCAAGATCGCCACCGGCAAGCTCGCCCAGGCGCTGATGCACGGCGCGCGCGTGATCGCGCTGCGCGGCAACTTCGACGAGGCGCTGGCGCTCGTCCGCGAGCTGACCGATCGCCATCCGATCTCGCTCGTGAACTCGGTCAACGAGTTCAGGATCGAGGGGCAGAAGACGGGCGCCTTCGAGGTCTGCGACCAGCTCGGCGAGGCGCCCGACGTGCTCTGCGCCCCGGTCGGCAACGCCGGCAACGTCACCGCGTGGTGGCGTGGCTTCACCGAGTACGGCGCGGCGCCTGCGCTGCACGGGTACCAGGCGGCCGGTGCGGCTCCGCTGGTCAGCGGCGCCCCGGTGGAGGCTCCGGAGACGGTCGCCTCTGCGATCCGCATCGGCAACCCGGCCCGCTGGGAGGACGCGATGAACGCCTTCACCGCCTCGCGCGGGCAGGTGCGAGCGGTGACCGACACCGAGATCCTCGAGGCGTACCGGCTGCTGGCATCCCGCGAGGGCGTGTTCTGCGAGCCGGCCTCGGCGGCGTCGGTGGCCGGGCTGCTCAAGCACGGCGCCGAGGGCCGCGTGGTCTGCGTGCTCACAGGACACGGCCTCAAGGACCCCCAGACCGCGATGGACAGCGCCTCCGCGGTGATCCCCTGCGAGCCGGACATCGACAGCGTCGAGGCGGCGGTGCTGGAGGAGCGGTGAAGCGCCGCCGAGTAGTCCGCGTGCCGGCGTCCTCGGCCAACCTCGGCCCGGGATACGACACGCTGGCCGTGGCGCTCTCGGTGGGGCTCGAGCTGGAGGTCGAGGAGACGGGCGAGTTCTCCGTCGAGTGCGACGTGCCGGGCGTGCCGCTCGATCGCGACAACCTCTGCGTGCGCTCCTTCGAGCGGCTGCACTCCGCCGACGGCCTGGCATTCCGCATCCGCTCGGAGATCCCCCCCTCGGGAGGTCTCGGCTCGAGCGCGGCGGCGATCGTCGCCGGGCTGGTCGCGGCCGACCACATGTACGAGCTGGATGCTCCGCTGCTCGCCTCGGCGGTGGAGCTGGAGGGCCACCCGGACAACGTGGCGGCGGCGCTGCTCGGGGGGTTCGTGGTCTGCGCGGACGACGAGCCGGTGCGCTTCGACCCGCCGCCCGGCCTCGAGGGAGTGATCGTCACTCCGCCGCATCCGGTCGCCACGGCCGACGCCCGCGCCGCGCTGCCGGCCGAGGTGCCGCTGGAAGATGCGGTGCACAACGTCGCGCACGCCTCGCTGCTGATGCTGGGGCTGCTGCGCAGCGACCTCTCGCTGATCGCCCGCGGCCTCTCCGACCGGCTGCACCAGGATCGCCGCGCGCACCTCTACCCGCGCTCGATGGAGCTGGTGGGCAAGGCGACGGAGCTCGGCGCGATCGGCGCGACGATCTCGGGCGCCGGCCCCACGGTCCTGCTCTGGTGTGAGTGGGAGCAGACGGGCTCGGTGGTGGAGGCGGTCCGCGCCGAGGCGCCCGACAGCGAGGTCCGGCGCGTGCAGTTCGTCCCCGGCGGCGCCGACGTCAGCTCGCTCGAGTGAGCAAGCTGGTCGAGGCCGCCGGAGGCCTCATCGTGCGTGAGGGGGGATCGGGGACGGAGGTCGCCGTCGTCCATCGCCCGCGCTACGACGACTGGAGCTTCCCCAAGGGCAAGCTCGATCGGGGCGAGACCTTCGAGGCCGCGGCGCTGCGCGAGGTGGAGGAGGAGACGGGCCTGCGCGGTCGGCTGGTCAGGGAGCTCCCCTCGGCGCGCTACGAGGACCACAAGGGCAGGCCGAAGGTAGTGCGCTACTGGTTGATGGAGGCCGAGGGCGACGTGTCGTTCGCACCCAACGACGAGGTCGACGAGCTGCGCTGGCTCCCACCCGCCGAGGCCTCAGCGCTCCTCACCTACGAGCGCGACCGCGAGCTGCTCGCGGCGCTCGACTGAGGCAGCTCTCGACCCGCGCTACGCGGGTGGGTCGGGCGGGAGGCGGTCGGCCCAGGGGCGGGCCTCCTCGAGCTGGCGGCAGACCTGGAGCAGCAGCGCCTCGCCGGCCGGGGGGCCGACGATCTGGGGGGCGGTGGGCAGGCCGTCATCGCCGTGGAAGAGCGGCACAGAGACGGCCGGTTGGCCGGTGACGTTGAAGAGCGGCGAGTAGGGGTTGAAGCGGAAGCCCTTGTCGAACTCGCGCTCGGGATCGGGCCCGCAGGCGTCGATCTCGCCGTGGCGCGGCGGGCGCTGGGCGAGTGCGGGGACCACCAGCAGGTCGAAGCGGCTCCAGAGGGAGACGACGACGCGCGCGAAGGCTTGGAGCTTCGTGACGGCGGCTCGGTGCTCGAGCGCGCTGACCGCCCTGCCCCGCTCGTAGAGCCACTCCGTCAACGGCTCGATGGTCGCCTCCGACGCCGCCGTTCCCGTGACCGCCTCGCCGTGCCTCACCGCGCTGGCGACCCCCACCGCCCAGAGCACGCCGAAGGTGGCCTCGGGGTCCGAGTCCGTCCAGGGTGCCTCGACCTCCTCGACGTGGTGGCCCAGCCGCTCGAGCAGCTCCGCCGCCTCGCGGGCGCCGCGCTCGCACTCCGGGTCGAGCGCCGCGCCGATCGGGTTGTCGATCGCCAGTGCCACGCGCAGGCTGCCGGGGCTTCGCCGTGCCAGCTCGGCGAACGGCGCCTGCGGCGGCGGCGCCCAGGTCGAGTCACCCGGCTCGTAGCCGGCCATCACGTCGAGCAGCGCGGCGGCGTCGGCGGTCGTGCGCGTGAGGGCGCCCTCGGTGCCGAGAAAGTTGTCGCCCACGTCGGGGGCGTACGAGATGCGGCCACGCGCCGGCTTCAGCCCCAGCAGGCCGCAGCACGCGGCGGGGCTGCGGATCGACCCGCCGCCGTCGCTGCCGTGGGCCACAGGCACCGCGCCCGCCGCCACGGCGCCGGCCGAGCCTCCGCTCGAGCCGCCCGGCGTGCGCTCCGGGTCCCACGGGTTGCGGGCCACTCCGAAGCGGCGAGAGGCGGTGATCGGCTGGATGCCGAGCTCGGGGGTCTGCGTCTTGCCGAGGATCACGAAGCCCGCCTCGCGGAAGCGCCTCACGAGCGCGCTGTCGTAGTCGGGCGTGTACTCGCCGAGCAGGTGAGACCCGTGCGCGGAGCGCAGCCCCGCCACGGCCGTGAAGAGGTCCTTGATGCCGATCGGCACCCCGGCGAACGGCCGCTCGTCGCCGGCAGCCACGGCATCGGCCGCGGCCAGCGCTCCATCGGCGTCGACGAGCGTCCAGTGGTTGAGCGAGCGGGTGGCCTCGATGCGGTCGAGCGATGCCTGCACCAGCTCGCGGGCGGAGACCTCGCCGCGGCGGACCATGGCCGCGAGCTCGGTCGCCGGCTTGTGCAGGAGGGGGCTGGGCATCTCGCTGAGCCTAGCCGGGCGCCGCCCGCGGATTCAGCGCTCGCGGGGCCTCGGTCAGGCGGAGGCGAGCTCGGTGCGCAGCTCGTCGAGGCGGCCGCGCTCGCTGCTCCAGCCGAGCCGGTCGAGGACCTCGCCGGCGAGCGCCAGGTAGTCGCCGCCGAGGTCCGGCCGATAGTCGAGGATCGACACGGCCCGCTCGGAGGACTCCGCGTACGCCACCGAGCGGCGGATAGCGGTCTCGAAGATCTTCTCGCCGAAGCTCTCGCGCAGCTGCAGCAGCGCCTCGCGGGCGTGGACCGTGCGCATGTCGGCGATGTTCAGCACCGCTCCGATCCAGTTCAGGTTGGCGTTCAGGCTCTTGGCCTGCTCGACGATCTCGAGCGCCTGCTCCACGCCCTGGAGGGAGAAGTACTCGGCCTCGGTCGAGATCAGGGCCTGGTCGGCCGCGACCAGCGCGTTCACCGTCAGCAGGCCGAGCGATGGCGGGCAGTCGACCATGATCAGGTCGTAGTCGTCCGAGACCTCGTCGAGCGCCCGCTTGAGTGTCACCTCGCGCCCGATCTTCCCGCCCAGCACCAGCTCGGCCTCGGCGAGCTGGATGCTCGCCGGGAGCACGTCCGAGTGGATGGCCTCGGCGGTGCCCGCCCGCCCCGACAGGACATCGGCGAGGGTCGGAGATGGCGCGTCTCCGATCTCGAAGTAGTCGGTCAGGTTCCCCTGCGGGTCCATGTCCACGGCCAGCACGCGCAGGCCGATGCGGCGGAACACGTCGCAGAGCGTGCGCGTGGTGGTGGTCTTGCCGGTGCCGCCCTTCTGTGAGAGGACGGTGATCGTGGTAGCCATGGCCCGGCGAAGATAGCGGCCCCGGTGCGACGTCGCCGTTATCCACAGAGGCGCGCAACGCTAAGATCACACGTTCATTCCGTAGCGCGCCCGCCGGGGCGCGGAACCCGGAGGAGGACAAATGCCGCACTCCGACTGCCCGCCCCGCGGCAGGGCGCCTCTCCAGGAGGCCGCCCACGGGCTCTACGACCGCACCAACGAGCACGACGCCTGCGGCGTCGGCTTCGTCGCGCGCCTGAACGCCCCGGCATCCCACGAGGTCGTCGAGCGCGCGCTGGACGTGCTCCTGCGCATGGAGCACCGTGGCGGCGAGGGCGCCGACGCGGCGACCGGCGACGGCGCCGGCATCCTGATCCAGCTGCCCGACGCGCTGCTGCGCGCCGTCTGCGGTCACGAGCTGCCGCCGGCCGGCTCCTACGGCGTGGCGATGTGCTTCCTGCCCTGCGAGGACGGCCCGCGCGCCGAGGCCGTTGCGGCGCTCGAGCGCGCCGTCGAGGAGCAGGGCAACCGCGTGCTCGGCTGGCGCGAGGTTCCGATCGACCCAGGCGCCTGCGGTGAGACCGCGCGCGCCTCGGCGCCGTACATCTCCCAGCTGCTCGTGACGGCCCCCGAGGGCCTCCAGGACGAGGACGCCTTCGAGCGCTCGCTCTACGTGGCCCGGCGCGCGGCCGAGCGCGAGGCGGTCCCGGGCTTTGCGATCCCCAGCTTCTCCTCGCGCACGATCGTCTACAAGGGCATGGTCACGGCGCCGCAGCTGCCGCTCTACTTCGCCGACCTGCGCGACCCGCGCGTCGAGAGCCGGCTCGCCCTGGTCCACTCGCGCTTCTCCACGAACACCTTCCCGAGCTGGGAGCTGGCGCACCCGTACCGGATGATCGCCCACAACGGCGAGATCAACACGCTGCGCGGCAACCGCAACTGGATGCGCGCGCGCGAGGCCCAGCTGGCGTCGCCGCTGTTCGGCGAGGACGTCGAGAAGCTCACGCCGCTGCTGGCCGAGGACCTGTCCGACTCGGCCTCGCTGGACTCCGTCTTCGAGCTGCTCGCCCTCGGCGGGCGCACGATGTCCCACGCGATATCGATGCTGATCCCCGAGGCCTACCAGGGCCGCGACGAGCTGCCCGAGGACGTGAGCGACTTCTTCGCCTACCACGACTCGCTGATCGAGCCGTGGGACGGCCCGGCCGCGGTGGCCTTCACCGACGGGCGGGCGATCGGCGCGACGCTCGACCGCAACGGCCTGCGCCCCGGCCGCTGGCTCCAGACTCGCGACGGCTGGGTGGTGTTCGCCTCGGAGACCGGCGTCATGCCGGTCCCCGCGGAGGAGGTCGTGGCTCGCGGCCGCCTGCGTCCCGGCAAGCTCCTGATGGTCGACCTCGAGGGCGAGCGGATCGTGCCCGACGCGGAGATCAAGCGGGAGCTCGCGGCGCGCCGCCCGTACGGCGAGTGGCGCTCCGAGCGCGCGGTGGCGATCGAGGACCTGCCGGAGAAGAACCCGCGCGTACCGCGCGTCGAGCCCCTGCGCGCCCGCCAGCTGGCGTTCGGGTGGAGCCAGGAGGACCTCCGCATCCTGCTGGCGCCGATGGCCCGGGACGGCATCGAGCCGACCGGCTCGATGGGCAACGACACGGCGCTCGCGGTGCTCTCCGACAACCGGCCGCCGCTCTTCTCCTACTTCAAGCAGCTGTTCGCCCAGGTGACCAACCCGGCGATCGATCCGATCCGGGAGTCGATCGTCATGAGCCTCCAGGCGTGCGTGGGGCCGGAGATCAACCTGCTCGACGAGACGCCGGACCACTGCCATCAGCTCGTGATGCCGCAGCCGATCCTGCGCAACTCGGAGCTCGAGAAGCTGCGCCAGGTCGATCACGACGTCTTCAAGGCCCGCACGATCGACATCACGTGGCCGGTGCGGGACGGCGTCGCCGGCATGGAGCGCCGGCTGGAGGAGGTCTGCCGCCAGGCCTCAGAGCTCGTGGCGGAGGGGATGACGATCCTCATCCTGTCCGACCGCAACCTCGGCAGGGAGCGCGCGGCGATCCCCTCGCTGCTCGCCACCTCGGCGGTGCACCACCACCTCGTGCGCGAGACGACGCGCCTGAGCTGCGGCCTCGTCATCGAGACCGGCGAGGCGCGCGAGGTGCATCACATCGCCTGCCTGATCGGCTACGGCGCCGCCGCGGTGAACCCCTACCTGATGTTCGAGTCGCTCTCCACGCTGCACCGCGAGGGGCGCCTGAGCGAGGACATCGGGCCGGCCGAGGCCGAGGCGGGCGTCGTCAAGGCGATCGGCAAGGGGCTGCTCAAGGTCCTCTCGAAGATGGGCATCTCGACGATGCGCTCCTACACGGGCGCCCAGATCTTCGAGGCGATCGGCCTCGAGCCGGGGATCGTGGAGCGCCACTTCACCGGCACGCCGTCGCGCATCGGGGGAGTCGGCTTCGAGGTGCTCGCGGGCGAGGCGCTCGACCGCCACCGCCGGGCCTACCCGGCCGCGGCTTCGGAGCTGCTGCCATCCGGCGGCATCTACGCCTGGCGGCGCGACGGCGAGTTCCACGGCTGGAACCCCGAGACGATCGCCAACCTCCAGCACGCCGCCCGTGGCGATGAGGGCCCTGAGGCCTACGACCGCTTCCGCCGCTACGTCAACGACGTCGCCGCCAAGAACTCCACGCTGCGCGGGCTGCTGAGCTTCCGCGAGGAGGGCGTGGAGCCGGTGCCGCTCGACGAGGTGGAGCCGGCGAAGGACATCGTCAAGCGCTTCAAGAGCGGCGGCATGAGCCTCGGCGCGCTGTCCCCCGAGGCCCACGAGGGCCTGGCCGTGGCGATGAACCGCCTCGGCGGCAAGTCGAACACCGGCGAGGGCGGGGAGGACCCCGCGCGCTTCAAGGACGAGCGGCGCTCCTCGATCAAGCAGGTGGCCTCTGGCCGCTTCGGGGTGACGATCGAGTACCTCGTCAACGCCGACGAGCTGCAGATCAAGGTCGCCCAGGGCGCGAAGCCCGGCGAGGGCGGGCAGCTGCCCGGCCACAAGGTCGACGCCTACATCGCGCGCCTGCGGCACTCGACCCCGGGGGTGGGCCTGATCTCGCCGCCGCCGCACCACGACATCTACTCGATCGAGGACCTCAAGCAGCTGATCTACGACCTGCGCTGCGCCAACCCGCGCGCCCGGGTCTCGGTCAAGCTCGTCTCGGAGGTCGGCGTCGGCACGGTCGCGGCCGGAGTCGCGAAGGCCAACGCCGACCACGTCGTGATCGCCGGCCACGACGGCGGCACCGGCGCCTCGCCGCAGTCCTCGATCCAGCACGCGGGCATCCCGTGGGAGATAGGCCTCGCCGAGACCCAGCAGACGCTGCTGCGCAACGACTTGCGCTCGCGGATCGTCGTGGAGACCGACGGCCAGCTGCGCACCGGGCGCGACGTGATCATCGCGGCCCTGCTCGGAGCCGACGAGTTCGGCTTCTCGACGGCTCCCCTGATCGCGCTCGGCTGCGTGATGATGCGCGTCTGCCACCTCAACACCTGCCCGGTGGGGGTGGCGACCCAGGATCCCGAGCTGCGCGCGCGCTTCGCGGGAGAGCCCGAGCACGTCGTGAACTACCTGTTCATGGTCGCCGAGGAGGCGCGGGAGATCATGGCCTCGCTCGGCATGCGGACCCTGGACGAGCTGATCGGCCACACGGAGCTGCTGGAGCCCGACCGGGCGGTCGACCACTGGAAGGCGCGCGGCGTCGACCTGACGGCGCTGCTGGCCGTGCCGGAGGAGGCGCTGGACGGCCGTCCGCGCCATCGCACCCGCGGCCCGGAGCCGGTCCTCGAGGACGCGATCGACCACGAGCTGATCGAGGCCTGCGGCCCGGCGATCGAGCGCCGCGAGCGCGTGTCCCTGCGCCGGCCGATCGAGAACAAGAACCGCGCCGTGGGCGGCCTGCTGTCCAGCGCGATCGCGTTGAGGCACGGAGCCCCGGGCCTGCCGACGGGCACCATCGACATCGAGTTCGAGGGCTCTGCCGGGCAGAGCTTCGGCGCGTGGCTCGCGCCGGGCGTCTCACTGACGCTCGACGGTGACGCCAACGACTACGTGGGCAAGGGCCTCTCGGGCGGGACCGTGGTGGTGCGCCCGGCGCGCGACTCCGCGTTCACGGCTGAGGAGAACGTCATCGTGGGCAACACCGTCCTCTACGGAGCCACCGGCGGGAAGGCGTTCTTCAGGGGCCTGGCCGGCGAGCGCTTCGCCGTTCGCAACTCGGGCGCCCTGACGGTCGTCGAGGGCGTCGGCGACCACGGCTGCGAGTACATGACCGGCGGGCGGGTGGTGGTCATCGGCCCGACCGGGCTGAACTTCGGCGCCGGCATGAGCGGCGGCGTCGCGTTCGTGCTCGACCCCGAGGGCAGCTTCGCCTCGCGCTGCAACATGGAGCTGGTGGGCATCGACGAGCTCGGCGACGAGGACCTCGAGGAGGTCCACGCGCTGATCGTCGAGCACTTGGAGAGCACCGGGTCCGCGGTCGCCGAGCGGCTGCTGGGCGACTGGGAGGCCGCCTCTGCGGACTTTGTGAAGGTCATGCCCCACGACTACAAGCGCGCCCTCGCCGAGCTCGCCGCGGCCGAGGCGACGGCGGGAGCACCCGCGTAGCCATGGGCGAGCAAGGCGCATTCCTGCGGCTCCATCGGGTCGGCTTCGACAAGCGCGACCCGAGCGAGCGCGTGCACGACTACAAGCAGTACTTCGAGCTGCCGGACGACAAGACGCTCAGCGAGCAGGGCGCGCGCTGCATGGACTGCGGCGTGCCCTTCTGCCA
This sequence comes from uncultured Solirubrobacterales bacterium, assembly GCA_963715445.1. GTDB lineage: Bacteria > Actinomycetota > Thermoleophilia > Solirubrobacterales > Thermoleophilaceae > JAAYBF01. The sequence goes on along the minus strand of OY970240.1, from coordinate 520,694 downwards.
CGAGGGCTGCCCGCTCGGCAACCAGATCCCCGAGTGGAACGACCTGGTCTACAAGGGCCGCTGGCGCGACGCGGTGACCGTCGCCCACTCCACCAACGACTTCCCCGAGTTCACGGGCCTGATCTGCCCCGCTCCCTGCGAGTCGGCCTGCGTGCTGACGATCAACGACGACCCCGTCACGATCGAGCAGATCGAGCTGGCGATCGCGGAGCGCGGCTTCGAGGAGGGGTGGATCGTCCCCCGCCCGCCGGAGCGGCGCACCGAGCGCACCGTGGCGATCGTCGGCTCCGGGCCCGCGGGCCTGGCCGCCGCATCGCAGCTCAACCGGCTGGGCCACGAGGTGACCGTCTACGAGCGGGACGAGGCGGCGGGCGGCCTGCTGCGCTTCGGCGTGCCGGACGCGAAGCTCGAGAAGTGGATCATCGACCGCCGCCTGAAGATCCTCGAGGGCGAGGGGATCAAGTTCGAGTGCGGCGTGGACGTCGGGGGCGATGTCGGCACCGACGACCTCCGCCGCCGTCACGACGCCGTGGTGATCGCGATCGGCTCACGCGTGCCGCGCGACCTCGGCGTGCCCGGATCGGAGCTGCGCGGGGTCCATCCCGCGATGGACTACCTCTACCAGCGCAACCGCTGGGTGGCACACGAGCAGGGGGCGCCGGCGCCCGAGATCCCGGAGGACGAGGTGATCTCGGCGGCCGGCAAGCGGGTCGTCGTCGTCGGCGGCGGCGACACCGGCATGGACTGCGTCTCGAACGCGCTGCGCGAGGGCGCCGCGGACGTGCTGATGCTCGACGTCTATCCCGAGCTGCCGCCTTCGGGCCGGCTTCCCGGCACGCCCTGGCCGCTGCCGCCGAAGCGGACCCTGACCACCTACGCGCTCGAAGAGGGGGGAGAGCGCCGCTGGGCCTCCCAGGTCACCGAGGTGCTCGGCGAGGACGGCCGCGTGGTCGGCGTCCGCGCCCGTCACGTGGAGGGCAGCTCCTCGCGCGACCTGCGCGCGGTGCCCGGCAGCGAGTTCGAGCCGGAGGCGGACCTCGTCCTGGTGGCGATCGGGTTCATGCACCCCGAGCACGAGGGCCCGGTGCAGGACCTGGAGCTGGACGTGGACGGCCGCGGCAACGTGCGCGCGCCGGTCTACGGCACCCACATCGAGGGCGTCTTCGCCTGCGGCGACGCCCGCATCGGCCAGTCCCTGGTCGTCACCGCGATCGCCGAGGGCCGCCGCTGCGCCCGCATCGTCGACCGCTATCTCGGCGGCACCGGCGTGGCGCTGCCCGTGCGCGCCGAGCAGATGTTCGACTACGAGGATGACGACCCGCGCTCATTGCGCCACCAGGCCGAGAGCGCCGGCAACGTCACGGTCGGCGACGCCTTCTGGTCGGGCCCGACCGACGACTAGTCAGCCGGACGACTGGTCAGACGGACGACTAGTCAGACCCAGGCCGCGATCGCCTCGCGATCGCCGGTCACCTGCAGGACGTGCAGCTGGAAGCGCCCCACGGCCAGGGTGTCGCCGTCGTGGAGCTCGGCGAGGTCCACCTGCTCGCCGTTGAGGAACAGGCCGTTGAGGCTGCGATCGTCCAGCACCTTGACGCTGTCCTCCCGGCGATGGACGAGCGCGTGGCGGCGCGACACGGTCGGGTCGTCGATCCGGACGTCCGCCGAGAGGCTGCGGCCGATCCGAGTCCAGCCGTCGTCCACCGGCAGCACCTCCACACCGTCCTCTCCGTCGAAGGCGAGGTAGAACCCGCGGCCGGGCAGCCCGTCGCGAACGTCCCCGAGCCAGTCGGGAGCCTCCTCGGCGGCCGGCGCTCGCGGCACCTCGGCGGTGTCGTCCGAGCTCCTGAAGAGCCTTGCGGGGCCGAAGCTCAGGCCGCCGCAGCTGGGGCACGCGGGCATCGCGTCGGCGCTTCGCAGCGTCACCCCGAAGCCGCACTCCTCACATTGGTAGGAGCCGGCCCCCGATGCGGTTCCAGTGTCGAAGGACTCCATCGTCTCTCCCTCCTCTGGTTCCCCTGTGCGTGGCAATTCACACGATTGCGCTCGAAGCCTCGGAATTGAACCCCGCAGCGGCCAGGATTTCCCGCAAAGTGCGGAAGGTTCGGGTTCGCGCAGGGTTCCGGCGCGCGGCATAGAACACCTGGCCATGCCCGATCTTGCCGCGATACTGCTCCGCAAGAGCGTCGGCTCGCTCTCGAGCGGCCGACCCCACTGCTCGTCCTGCCGCCGCACCCCGCTGGTCGGCGAGCGCCTCCACGAGACCGACAGGGGCCGCCAGCTCTGCGACCTCTGCGTCTCCAGCATCCCGGTGGACGACCGCCACTTCGTGCGCGTCGAGCGCATTCACGCGAGTGAGCGCCACATCCCCGTCGGTCCCCGCATCGCCGCCTAGCGCACGTAGAATCCCCGGCGCATGCGCCAGGTGACGGTCCACACGGTGATCTCGGCTCCTCGCGAGGAGATCTTCGACTTTGTGGCCGACCTCTCCAACCGCCCGGCGTACTGCGATCACTACCTGGACGAGTTCCGGCTGGCTCGGGCGAACCCCCGCGGTGTCGGCGCGGCGGCCCGCTTCCGCCTGGATGCGCCGCTGGCCAACGAGTGGGCGGAGCTCTCGATCACCGTCTGCGACCGTCCGCGACGGATCCTCGAGGAGGGCCGCGTCGGACGTCTCGGCCGCTCCCGCTTCGTCGTGGTCTACGACTTCCTGCCCGAGACGGCCGGCACCACGCGCGTCGAGATGACCTCCTACGCCGAGCCTGCGACCGCGATCGACCGCCTCAAGCACGTCGGGGCGGCCAGGTGGGTCAGCCGCAAGTCGGCGCGCGCCCTGGACCGGCTGCGGGCGATCTTCGAGGAGCCGGCGAAGGGCGACCTCCCGCGCGCGACGGTGGCCGGGTACGACGCCGGCAAGGCTCCGCGCTTCGGGGACCATGTCCCGCGGCAGGGCCTCGCGAGCGCCGACAGGTAGACTGCCCGCCGCTGATGCGCTCTCGCAAGCACACAGGAGCCGCCTGCGCGATCTCGTTTGCGCTGGCCCTCGGACTTGCCGCCTGCGGCTCCGATCACGAGGAGCTCGGCGTCGAGGAGCCGGCCCGCGAGGGACTCGCCCTCGACATCGGCGGGGTCGAGTACAACATCTTCATCACGCGCGAGCTGAACCTCGCGATCACCCCGGACGAGGCCTACTACGAGGGCCCGGCCGCCGAGCCCGGGAACGCTCTCTACGGGATCTTCCTGCGCGCCTGCAATCCCGAGGACGCGGACGGCCCGGTGATGAGCGCCTCCGAGTTCACGGTCACGGACAACCAGGGCACGGAGTTCGAGCCGCTCGAGCTGCCGGAGGACAACGCCTTCGCCTATCAGCCGCGCGAGCTGGCGCCGGGCGAGTGCATCCCGAAGAGCGGCAGCGTCGCCCAGCAGGGTCCGACGGCCGGCTCGATGCTGCTCTTCGACTTCCCGCTCCGCAACACCGAGTTCCGCCCGCTCGAGCTCGAGGTCACCAGTCCCGCCGGCGAGGGCGATCAGGTGACTAAGCGCTTTCACCTCGACCTCTAGCCGCCCTGCGGGGCCGTAGGTCGCTGCTGCCCGGAACTTTGGACAGTTGACGGGGTCAGGGCCCCTTCAACTGTCCATTCTCCGCTTGGGGTCGCTCCTGTTCTGATGCCCGCGGCCACCAACGCCGGTGCGGTGGGGCCTAGCGCAGCGCCTTGAGGCCGGCCACGAGGACGCCTTGGGCCGCGGGGGCGGCGGTGGCTCCGCCGGCGCCGTTGCGGACGAGCATCACCGCGACTACGATGCGCGGCTTGCCGGCCGGCGCGTAGGAGGTGAACCAGGCGGTGGTGTTCGAGGGGTCGCCGTGGCGCTCCTCGGCCTCCGGGTCGTCACCGCGGGTGTCCTCCAGCTCGGCCGTCCCGGTCTTGCCGGCGACCTTGACGCCGTCGATGTGGGCGAGCGTGCCGGTGCCGTACTCCACGACACCGACCATCAGCCGCTCGACCGTGGCAGCGATGCGAGGGCTGGTCACGCGGATTCCCTCACCCGGTGTCTGCCCCAGGCTCGCGCCCGGGTCCGCGTCCGCGCCGGCCTCGCCCGCGCCCGCCTCGGCCACGGCCGGCGGGGTCAGGGTGGGCCGCAGGCGCACGCCGTCGTTGGCGATCGTCTGCGCGACGGAGGCCATCTGAAGCGGGGTGGCGAGCGACCTGAACTGCCCGATGGCCGTGGAGGCCTGCTCGAGCGGGGTGGCGATCTCCGCTGCCGTGGGGATCGTGCTGACGGCCGCTCCGGGGATCCCGAGGTCCTGGTTCCAGCCGTAGCGCTCCGATGTGTCCACGAGCCGCTCCGAGCCCACCTCCACGCCCAGCGGCGCGAAGACGGAGTTGCAGGAGTGGGCGAAGCTGTTGGCGAAATCGCCTCCGCAGGACTCGCCGTTCGCGTTCTCGAGCTCGACCCCGTCGATGACCGCGCGGGTCTCGACCGGGAACACGTCGGAGGGCTTCACGGCCTTGGCCTCGAGGGCCGCGGTGGCGGTGACGATCTTGAAAGTGGATCCGGGAGGCTGGGGTGCCGAGAAGGCGACCCCGGCCAGCGCCAGCACGGCGCCGGTGCGCGGGTCGAGCGCCGCGACGCCGCCGAACCGGCCCGCCAGCGCCGCGGATGCGGCCGCCTGGACGCGGGTGTCGATGGTCGTGCGCACGGCGGGAGCGGCTCTCGGCGTGCCGCGTGCCAGCACCCTCGTGCCGGCCAGCAGCTCGCCGCCCGGCCTGCCCGACAGGCGGCGCTCGAGGATGCGCTCCAGGCCGCTCGTGCCGACCGGCGTGTCGCGGTCGAACCCGAGCCGGTAGAGGATCTCCTGCTCGCTCTGGTCCTCGGAGGGGGCCATCGAGCCGGCGATCGAGGATGCCACCTCGCCGATCGGGGAGCTGCGCGAGCCCGCGGGGCCCTCGGCGAGCACCTCTCCGTCGGCCGAGACGATGTCGGCGCGCTCGGGAACCACCGTCCGGCGATCGAGCGGCTCGCCCTCGCCGAGGCCGGGGAACGCCAGGTGGGGGCGCCAGTCGATCGCCTCCCCCTCGACCCGGAGCCGCACCTCGCCGTCGACCGTCCCGAAGACCCGTGTCCGCACCGCGACGGGCACGGCGACGAGGCCGTCGTCTCCCTCGCGTGAATCGCCCGCCGTCAGCGCGGTGGCGGTGGCGGTTGCGCGGGCGCTCTCATAGGCCGCCTCGAAGGCCTCGCTGCTCACCCGCGCCTGGGCTTCGGCGGTGAGCAGGCCGTGCATCGAGGCGTAGTCGCCCCGCTCCCAGGCCGAGGCGAAACTCGCGGCCGTGCGCTCGGCGCCGGAGTCGCCGCCGCCGAGCAGGAGCCCCACAACCAGTGCCGCCAGAGCCGTCCCGCCGACGAGCGGGGCGGCTCTACGAGACAGCCGCCTGCGTTGCTCCGGGGTGCGGTGGCTCGCCAACCCCAGGAGGGTACCGTCCAGCGTCCTTGACTCCGCTGGATTGGATCATCGTCGCGTTCACCGCGCTGATGGCCGTGTGGGGCTATGCCCGCGGCCTGGTCGTGGGGGCGCTCACACTCGTGGGCTTCGCGCTCGGAGCGCTGGCCGGCTCCCGGCTGGGCCCGCTCCTGCTCGACCAGGGCTCCGAGTCCCCGTACGCGCCCCTGATGGCCCTGCTGGGGGCGCTGGTCGCCGGCGGGGTCGCCGCCTCGCTGCTCGAGATGCTCGGCTTCAAGCTGAGGGGCCGCTTCGGGGAGTCGCTGGGAACGCTCGACGGCTTCGGCGGAGCGCTGCTGGCAGGGGCGCTGGGGCTCGGGATCGTCTGGACCTTGGGAGCCGTTGCGCTGCAGACCCCGAGGCTCGACCTGCGTGGCCCGATCCAGCGCTCGGCGATCCTGCGGGACCTCAACGCGGTGCTTCCGCCGTCCGGCCCGCTCCTGCGGGCGCTCGCGCGCTTCGACCCGTTCCCCCGGATCCAGGGCCCCGATCCCGACGTGAGGCCACCGAACTCGGCGGTTGCCCGCGACCCCGAGGTGGCGGCGGCCGCGAGCAGCGTCGTGCGCGTGCTTGGCACCGCGTGCGGCCTGGGCGTGCAGGGCTCCGGCTGGATCGCTCGCGATGGCGTGGTCGTGACGAACGCGCACGTGGTGGCGGGGCAGGACGACACGGTCGTGCAGCTCGAGGGGAGCGGCGACGAGCTGGATGCCGAGGCGGTGTGGTTCGACTCCCACAACGACCTGGCCCTGCTCAGCGTCCCATCGCTCTCGGGCGCCCCGTCGCTCCCGCTCGCCTCCGGGGTCGATCCGGGCGCGTCCGCCGCGGTGCTCGGCTTTCCCGAGAACGGCCCCTACGACGTGCGCCCGGCACGGGTGGGCCAGACGCGCACCGTCATCAGCCAGGACGCCTACGGCCGCGGGCCGGTGCAGCGCTCGATCACCTCGATCCGGGCGCAGATCCGCTCCGGCAACTCGGGGGGCCCGGTGGTGGACGTCGCGGGGAGGGCCCTCGCCACGGTGTTCGCGGGCTCGGTGAGCTCCGACACGCCGGCTGGGTACGCCGTCCCGGGCTCGATCGTGGGCGCCGCTCTCAGGCGTGCCGGCGGGCCGGTCGACACCGGCCCGTGCGCGCGCTGACCCACATTCGCTACAACTCCGGTGCTTCATGGCCCGTATCGCTCTTCGAATGGCGCTCGTGGTCTGCGTGCTCGCCTCGTTCGCTCTCGCGACGGCGGCCGTGGCGCTGCCCAAGCCGCCCAATCCCTGCTTGGACCAGGAGCAGCGCAAGCTCCTGCGCTGCCCCGACCTGGTGATGGCGAAGCCGTTCGGCCTCGCACTCGACCCGTTCGTGCTGCCCGGGCACCTGGTGCTGAGGGCGGGCAACTCGATCGACAGCGTCGGCCGCGGGCCCGCCGAACTGCACGGAATCCGGATCAGCAGGTACTTCATGAAGGGGCGTCAGCGGATCTACAAGCGCGCAGGCGGGAAGATCGGCATCAACACCGGCGCGCGCCTCTTCTTCAAGCACGTGGTGGGGCAGACGAGCTACTGGAAGTTCCACAATGCCGCGCGCTTCGAGCTTTGGAAGCGGAACGCGAAGGGCGAGCGGGCGAAGCTGAGCAGGGTGGGGCCGAAGGTCAGCTACTGCCTGCGCGATCTGAACCGCACCCATCCGCGCCTGCGCCGCTCGCCCCGCAAGAGGGTCTACCCGGCCTGCAGCACCTCCTCCACCGTGCGGCGCGTGACGCTCGGCACCTCGATCGGCTGGTCGGACGTGTACCCGCCGTCCTACCCGGAGCAGTGGATTGACGTCACGGGGCTGCGCGGGTGCTTCGACTACGTGCACATCGCCGATCCGCGGGATCGGATCTACGAGTCGAACGAGCGCAACAACTCGGCGGCCGTGACCATCCGGCTGCCCTTCGAGCCGGGCCCGCAGGACTGCCCGAGGAAGAAGTCGACCGTCCCTGCTCCCCCTCAGGAGGACCGGCCGCCGGCCTACTGAAGGCCATTCGCCGGCCTGCTGAAGGGCGCCTCCTGCCGGGCGGCCGAGTCGGGGAACCAGGCCAGTATGTCGTCGGCCTGCGTATGGTTGGGGGAACATGGGGAAGACACTTGTAGTCGCAGAGAAGCCATCCGTAGCGCGGGATTTCGCCGGCGTGCTGCCCGGCTCGTTCAAGGAGTCCAAGGACAAGACGTCCATGGAGGGAGATGACCACGTCATCTCCTGGGCGGTCGGTCACCTGGTCGGCCTGGCCCAGCCGGAGGCGTACGACCCGAAGCTGAAGAAGTGGCGCTACGCGGACCTTCCAATCGTGCCGGACAAGTTCAAGCTCGTCCCCAACGACGATCGCGCGAAGAAGCAGCTGAACGCCATCCACAAGCTCATGGCGCGCGAGGACGTGGAGAAGGTCGTGAACGCCTGCGACGCCGGGCGAGAGGGCGAGCTGATCTTCGCCTACGTCTACGAGACGGCGAAGGCGAAGAAGCCGGTGCTCCGCCTGTGGCTCTCCTCGATGACCAAGAAGGCGATCGAGGAGGCGTTCACGCGCCTGCGCCCGGGCGAGGAGATGGCATCGCTCGAGGCCGCGGCGCGCTCGCGCTCGGAGGCCGACTGGGTGGTGGGCATGAACGCCACCCGTGCCGCGTCGATCCGCCTGCGGGCGGCGTTCGACGGCGCCGTCTCGCTCGGTCGCGTGCAGACGCCGACGCTCGCGGTCGTGGCACGCCGCGAGGAGGAGATCCGCGCCTTCAAGCCGGAGCCGTACTGGCTCGTGGCGGCTGACTTCGCCGCGAGCGACGAGCGCCTCTACGCCGGCCGCTATCTCGGCGGCAAGCGGATCAAGGAGGACGAGGCGGCGAAGATCGTCTCGGACTGCGCCGGCCAGACCGGCAAGATCACGAAGCTCGAGAAGAAGGAGGAGCGCGAGCAGGCGCAGCTCCTCTACGACCTCACCTCGCTGCAGCGCCACGCCAACACGCGCCACGGCTTCTCCGCCCGGAGGACGCTCTCCGCGGCGCAGAAGCTCTACGAGGAGCACAAGGCGCTCACCTACCCGCGTACCAACTCGCGCTTCCTGACTGGCGACATGATCGAGGAGATCCTCCCGACGGCGGAGCTGGTCGGCCGCAACGCCGAGTACCGCAAGGCCTCGGAGTACGTGCGCTCGCTGGATAAGCTGCCGCTCGGCCGCGTGGTCAACGACAAGAAGGTCGAAGACCACCACGCGATCATCCCGACCAAGTCCGAGCACGACCTCTCCAAGATGGGCGCGGACGAGCTCAAGATCTACGACCTGGTCACCAAGCGCTTCCTCGCGGTGTTCCACCCCGACGCGGTGTTCGACCGCACGCGCGTGGAGACGACGATCCAGGAGCACGTGTTCCGCACCAGCGGCCGGGTCCTGTCCCAGGCCGGCTGGCGGGCCGTCTACGGCGAAGAGGTCAATGCGGAGGGCAAGACCAAGGACGACGACTCCGGCGGCGACCAGATGCTCCCCAAGCTCGACGAGGGCGAGACCATCGAGATCCGCGCGATGGAGTCGCTGCGCAAGGAGACCCAGCCGCCGCGGCGCTTCACGGAGGCCTCGCTGCTGGCCGCGATGGAGACCGCCGGCAAGGAGATCGAGGACGCGGACCTGCGTGAGGCGATGAAGGACTCCGGCATCGGAACGCCGGCCACGCGCGCATCGATCATCGAGCGGCTGATCGCCGTCGCCTACATCGAGCGCGAGGGCCGTGCGCTGCACGCGACCGAGAAGGGCGTCCAGGTGATCCGCCTGCTCGGCGAGCACCAGCTCACCTCGCCCGAGCTGACCGGCGATTGGGAGCACCGGCTCGGACTGATCGAGCGCGGCGAGGACTCGCGCCCGGCGTTCATGCAGGACATCACGAAGTTCACGGCCAAGACGGTCGAGGAGCTCGACAAGCTCAAGGGCGTGCGCGTCGAGCGCGCCAAGCTCGGCCCCTGCCCGGTCTGCGGGCGCGAGGTCGGGGAGAACCGCAAGGGCTACTCCTGCTGGTCCAAGGAGGACCCGGGCTGCGGCTTCGTCATCTGGAAGAACAAGGCCGGCAAGAGCCTTCCCGTCTCGACGGCGAAGGAGCTCATGGAGAGCCTGAAGGCCTCCATCGAGCGCGGCGACGACCCGCCCCAGGGGCGCACCGCGAAGCAGGTGACCGGCTTCAAGGGCCGCTCGGGCAGGACCTTCCGCGCCAAGCTCAAGATCGAGCGGGCCGAGCAGGAGGGCAAGTGGCGTGTCGAGTTCGACGAGGACTGGGCCAAGGAGCCGCCGCCTTCCGCCACCGACGATCCGGCCGGTGACGAGGGCAGCGGCGCCGACGCCGTGAGCGACGGCAAGAAGCCTGGCACCACGACGAAGCCGGCCAAGGCCAAGCCGAAGACCAAAGCCAAGCCGAAGGCCAAGCCCGAGCCGAAGGCCAAGGCGAGCTAGAGCGGAGGCGCGGCCGGCGGCCGCGATTCGCCGAGCTGCAGGTCCTCGAGCAGCGGCTTCAGCTCTGGAGGGCCGTCGTCCCCGAGCAGCGTCACGCGGCCGGGCCAGTACGGGTTCGCCGGCCCGTCGTCCTGGATCAGGACGGACTCCCGCAGCCATGCGCCGGTGTTGGTGAGCCGGCCTCCGCCGCTAAGCAGCCACTCGCCGGGGTCGTCGCTCGGCAGGGGGCCGGCGCGGTGGGTGTGGCCGAAGATGACGTGGGCGGCGGAGACGCCGAGCCCATCGACCACGTCGCCGATCGCCCGCAGCCCCGCGTGGTGGAGCTCGGCAACGGAGATGTCGGTCCGGAAGGGGCCCAGGCCGAACGCGTTGAGGCCGGCCACGGCGGTGGGGATCGCGGCCTTCGTCAGCGCGCCGCCCCGCACGCGCTCCCAGCGGCTGCGGCCGTGGTGTGCAGTGCGCCAGACCTTTCGGGAGAGGCTGTTCCCGTTCGTGAGCGTCTGCGTGGACGCGTTCTGGGCAACCGCGTGGGAGAAGGCGTAGAGCGGTGCGAGCGCGGCCTCGTAGTCGTCGGGCCGGGCGAGAGCCCCGCCGCCCGTCAGCCGCTTGACGAGGGCCGCGGCGATCGACTCGACGCGCGGCACGGAGAGGTGGAGGTCGGTGTAGTGGCCGTGGGTGGCGTAGACGTCCTCGCGCAGCCATATCCCGGGATACGACAGCTCCAGCTCGGTGCGGGGCATGTGCGCGGCGACCCTGTCCGCGAGGTCGCCCGGCGCCGCCGTGAAGCTCCGCGCGAGCCCGAGCGGGCCCTCGCCCGCCAGCCGCGCGCGCTCGAGGGCCGGGGCGACCAGCTGGTAGTCGTGGTTGCCGGGGACGATGATCAGCTGCTTCCCCGCCGTCGCCTCCCCGAGAGCCCGCAGCACTGGGGCGGCGGCCTCCAGGACCTCGTGGGCGGGCAGCTCGCGCAGCTCGAGGAGGTCTCCCAGCACCACGAGGCGGTCGGCCCGGCTCACGGCGTCGACGAGTCGCTCGAGCACCTCGGGCCTGCGCGCGAGGTCCGCGCCGGACGTGGTCCCGAGGTGGAGGTCGGAGACGATCGCCGTCAGCACCCGGCGCATCTTGGCACGGAGGCGCGAGCCCCTATCCTCCTGCAGCGTTGTCCACCTTCTGCCGCCACAACCGCTTCACCGCCGACTGCCCGATCTGCTCGCGCGGCACGGTGCTGGAGACGGGGCTTCCGACTCGTCGTCGGCGAGCGGCGTCAGGAGCGCGCTCGAAGCCGGCCAAGGCCGCCCGCCCGACGTTCAGCGGCCCCTATGTCGCAGGGGCGGCGCGCAGGGACGAGGGCAACGTGCTCGTGGCGATCCGGCTCGAGCGCGTGCCCGGCGGCGTGCGGTTCGGGGAGTGGGCGGGAGCGTCGCTGCGCGCTCAGGCACCCGTCCTGCCGGTGCACGAGCTGGTGGAGATCGCCGGCCGGGCCCACGAGGCGCTCGATGCGCGCGACGCCGCGGCGCTGGCGGAGGCCGTCGCCTGCGCGCCGGTCCCGGGATCCGGCGACGGGCCGGGGGTGAGCCGTGGTCGCAGCGGGGACTTCAAGGAGGAGCTGCGCGTGGAGGCCCTCGAGGAGGGCGATGTCCGCGTGGCGCGCTGGGTGCTGCGCCCCGCCGTGGGATGGGAGCTGCAGGACGCCCCGCCGATGCTTCCCGCCGCTCGTTACGCGGAGGCGCTCGCCGCCGCCGCTCGCCAAGGCCTGCTGGTCTCGCCGGGCGCGGGCGACGGCTCGTCCGATCCGGCCTGACCGCGACCGGTCCTGGCGTCCTGCGCGGGCCCTATTAGTGACTCCGTGCCGCTGAAGCTGGTTACAGGACCCGCGAACGCCGCGAAGGCCGGCGAGGTGCTCGGCGCCCTGCGCGAGCGCGTCGACGAGGATCCGGTGCTCGTGGTGCCCGCCTTCGAGGACGTGGAGCACCACCAGCGCGAGCTCGCCGCGCGCGGAGTCGTCTTCGGGGTGCGGGTCCTGCGCTTCCGCGCGCTGTTCGGGCTGATCGCCGCCCGCGCGGGGCTCGCGGCCCGCCCGGCGTCCGACCTGCAGCGCCGGCTGATCGTGGAGGAGGCGGTGCGCAAGGCGCGCTTCGAGGTGCTGCGCAGCTCCGCGGCCCGCCCCGGCTTCGCCGCCGCCGCGGCGCGGTTCATGGCCGAGCTCGGGCAGAGCCGGGTGGAGCCCGCGCGACTCACCCAGGCGCTTCGCGCGTGGGCGCAGGACGGGCCGCGCCGCCGATACGCGGAGGAGATCGCCGAGCTCTACCGGCGCTATCGCGAGGGCCTCGAGGCCGCCGGGCTGCTGGACGAGGACCTCTTCGCCTGGCGCGCTCTCGATGCCGTGCGCCTGCGCCCTCAGGCCTGGGGCGGCAATCCCGTCTACGTGTACGGCTTCGACGACTTCACGCCGCTCGAGATGGATGCGCTCGAGACGCTTGCGCACAAGGTTGGGGTGGAGGTGACCGTCTCCCTGCCGTACGAGGCGGGGCGGGAGGCGTTCCGGGCGATCGCCTCGGTGCGGGAGGACCTGGCCGCGCTGGCGAGCGAGGTCGTGGCGCTCGAGGCGGTGTCCGACCACTACGCGGACGAGTCGCGCACGGCCCTCCACGCGCTCGAGCGCGGCCTGTTCGAGGCCGGTGAGGGCGCATCTGCCTCCGGCGGCGCGGTCTGGCTGCACACCGCCGGCGGCGAGCGCGCGGAGCTCGAGCTGTGCGCCGCCGAGGTCCTTCGCCTGCTGCGGTCCGGAACGCCTCCGGGCGAGGTCGCTGTCGTCTTCCGGGATCCGCGGCGGTACGCCTCGCTGGTGGAGCAGGTCTTCGGCGCGTATGGGATCCCGTATTCGATCGACCACTCCGTGCCGCTCTCCCACACCGGGCTCGGGGCGGGGGTGCTCGCGCTGCTGCGCTGCGCGCTGCTCGAGGGAAGCGCGGAGGACCTGCTCACCTACCTGCGGACCCCCGGCCTGCTGCGCGAGAGCGCGCTCGCCGATCGCCTCGAGGCCGACGTGCGGCGCCACGGTGCGACCACCGCGGTCGAGGCGAGGGAGATCTGGGAGGCCACCCCCGGCCGCTGGCCGCTCGAGGATCTCGACGGCCTCGCCTCGGCGCGCGGCTCCGCTGCTCTGCTGGCCGCGCTGGACCGCCGGCTCGAGCGCCTCTTCGCCGGTCCGCATCGCCGCCGCGCCCCGATCCTCGCGGGCGCCGAGCTGGACGATCCGCGGGTCTTCAACGCGGCCCACGAGGCGATCTCTGAGCTGCACGCACTGGTGCGGGCGGACCCGAGCATCCGCCTGGACGCGCGTGCGATGCACCAGGTGCTGGAGGCGCTGCCGGTGCGCCTCGGCGAACTCTCCCAGCCCGACCGGGTGCAGGTGGCCTCGCCGCTCGCGGTGCGCGCCCGCCGGTTCTCCGCGGTCTTCATGTGCGGCCTCCAGGAGCGGGAGTTCCCGCGCGGCGCGGCCTCGGACGCGTTCCTCCCGGACGCCGACCGGCGCGACATGGCCAAGGCCAGCGGCCTGGCGCTGCCGCTCTGGGAGGACCAGGTCGAGCGCGAGCGCTACCTCTTCTACGCCGCCGCCTCGCGCGCCGAGCGGCTGCTCGTGCTGAGCTCGCGCTACTGCGACGAGGACGGCGATCACGAGGGCCGCTCGTTCTTCGTGGAGGACGCGCTCGCCGTGTTCACGGACATGGACGGCCACGAGCGGCGGCGCGCGCTCTCCGACGTCACCTGGAGCGTGGAGGACGCTCCCACGGAGGCCGAGTGGGAGCGGGCGCTCGCGCGGCGGGGCGGACGCCGCCCGGTGGCCCCCGTCGGGCCGCTGACGGCGCCCCCCGCTCTGGCGGAGCTGGCCGGGCGCGAGGTGGTATCCGCGGGCGGCCTCGAGCGGTTCGCCTCCTGCCCGGTGAAGTGGCTCGTCGAGGACGTGCTGGACCCGGAGCGCCTCGAGCCCGACCCCGAGCAGATGGTTCGCGGCTCCTACGCCCACCGCGTCCTGGAGCTGACGTTCAGCAGGCTCGCGGAGCGGACCGGCTCGCGGCGCGTCACGCCCGAGAACCTGCCCGAGGCCGAGCGCCTGCTGCTCGACGCGCTCGAGGAGGAGCGCGGCGAGTTCCGCCTCTCGCCCAACCAGACGCGCGTGCGGGCGGCGGTGAGGCGGCTCGAGTTCGACCTGCTGCGCTACCTGGCCCACGAGGCCGAGCGCGACGGCCTGTTCGAGCCCGAGCACCTGGAGCTCCGCTTCGGCTTCGAGGGCGGCGAGCACCCTCCGGTGGTGCTGGAGAACGGCACCCGCGTGCGGGGAGTGATCGACCGCGTGGACACCTGGAACGGCTGGGGGCTGGTGCGCGACTACAAGAGCGGCCAGGCGGCCTCCTACAAGGCGACCGACTGGGTCGCGCAGAACCGCTTCCAGGCGGCGCTCTACATGCAGGCGGTGGAGACGGCGCTCGGGCTCGATGCCGCGGGGGGCGTGTACGTGCCGCTGGGCGGCAAGGAGCGGCGCCCGCGCGGGATGGTCTCCGAAGAGCTCACGGAGGAGCTCGGCTCGGACTTCTTCGATTCGGATCGCCGGCCCAGGGAGGAGCTCGCGGAGCACGCCGAGTGGGCGCGGGCCGCCGTCGCCGAGGTGGCCGAGCGGATGCGGTCCGGGCAGCTCTCCTCGTGCCCCGAGAGCTGCGCCTATCGGGGTGGCTGCTCCTATCCCTCGATCTGCCGGGTCGAGCGGTGATCGACTTCACCGAGGAGCAGCAGCGGGCGATCGCCAGGCGGGACCGCTCGATCCTCCTCAGCGCGGGGGCCGGCTCGGGCAAGACCTCCGTCCTCGTGGAGCGCTTCGTGCGGTCGGTGCTCGACGACGGCGTCGAGGTCGATTCGATCCTCGCGATCACCTTCACGGAGAAGGCGGCCGCGCAGCTCAAGGAGAGGGTCCGCAAGCGGTTCACGGCTCTCGGCGCCCACACGCAGGCGCGGGCCGCGGAGGGGGCTTGGATCTCCACGATCCACGGCTTCTGCGCCCGGCTGCTGCGCACGCACGCCCTCGTGGCCGGGATCGACCCCGAGTTCTCGATGCTCGACGCGCTGGGCTCCGAGCGCGTCGCGATCGATGCGTTCGACAGGGCGCTGGGCGAGTTCATGGGAGCGGGCGAGGACTCCGAGCGCCTGCGGCTGATCGCCACCTACACCCCGGATCGCCTGGCGGACATGGTCCGCACCGCCTATGGGCACCTGCGCAGCCGAGGTCAGGCGAGGCCGGCGCTGCCCGAGGTGAGCCCGCCCGCGGCGAGCGGCGAGCGCGCGCGCCTGGCGGCCGCGACCGCGGCCGCGCTGGCGGAGATCGCCGGGGTGGAGGGCAAGGCGGTGGGCAAGGCTCGAGTGAGGCTCGAGCGTTGCGCTGCGCTGCTCGCGCGGCTGCCGGAGGCGGAGGTGGCCGAGGCGCCGGCCGTGGTCAAGCTGTCTTTCAAGGGCACCGCCAAGGCGCTGCGGGGGCCGGCCTGCGAGGCCTATGGCGAAGCCCATGAGGAGTACCTGGCCCACTGCCTGCGCACGCGCGAGTACCTCGACCACGTGCTCCTGCGGGAGCTGCTGGCACTTCACGGGGGCCACTACGAGGCGCTCAAGCAGGACCGCTCCGCGCTCGACTTCGACGACCTCGAGCTGCTCGCGCGCGACCTCCTGCGCGACGAGCAGGGCCTGCGCGAGCACTACGCCGGGCGCTTCAGCCACCTGATGGTCGACGAGTTCCAGGACACCAACCCGCTGCAGAACGAGATCCTGGAGCTGCTCGAGCGCGACAACCTCTTCCGCGTCGGCGACGAGCGCCAGTCGATCTACCGCTTCCGCCATGCCGACGTGGGCGTCTTCCGCAGCCATCGCGAGGATGCGCGAGCGAGCGGCGGGGAGGAGCGGATCAGCGTCAACTTCCGCAGCCGGGGAGAGGTGCTCGACGCGATCGACCTGACCTTCGGACGGCTCTGGGGCGAGGGCTTCGAGCCGCTGCGCGAGCGGCCAGGCGCCCGTGACGAGCCGGCGCGGGCGGCGCCCAGCGTGGAGCTCCTGGTGGTGGACAAGGACAAGGGGCGCTGGGACGAGCGCACCGCCGAGGCCCTCGCCGCCGGCGAGTCGCCGTTCGGCGCCGGGATGGGGGCGGTCACCCCGTGGCGCGCGGCCGAGGCGCGCCTGCTCGCCCGCCGCATCGACGAGCTCACGAGCGGCGGGCCGTACTCGTACCGGGACGTGGTCGTGCTGACGCGGGTCACGACCAACATGGGCGTCTACGAGCGGGCGCTCGAGGAGCGGGGGATCCCGACGCACGTGCTCGGGGGACGCGGCTACTGGAGCCAGCAGCAGGTGGGCGATCTGCGCGCCTACCTGGCGGCGCTCGCCAACCCGCGCGACGAGCTCGCCCTCTACTCCGTGCTCGCCTCCCCGCTCGCCGGGATCTCGCTCGACGCGCTGGTGCTCCTCGCCGCCGCCGCGCGGCGCTCGCGGGGAGACCTCTGGCGGGCCCTCGAGGGGGCGGATGACGCGGCACTGCTGCCGGAGGAGGACCTCGAGAGGCTGCGCGCGTTCGTGGAGCGCTTCAGGGCCGAGCGCTCGGACGCCCCGCGGATCTCGCTGGAGACGCTGATCGACCGCGCCGTGACGTCCTCCGGCTACGACCGGGCGGTGCTTGCGATGCCCTCGGGCGACAGGCGGATGGCGAACGTCCGCAAGCTGATGCGGATGGGGCGCGAGTACGAGGCGGCCGAGGGGCGCGACCTGCGCGGCTTCATCGACTTCGTGGCCGAGCGCGACCTGGTCCAGGAGCGCGAGGGGGAGGCCCCGCTGGAGGCCGAGGATCTCGACGCCGTGCGCGTGATGACGATCCACCGCTCCAAGGGGCTCGAGTTCCCCGTCGTCTGCGTGGCGGACCTCGGGAAGCGGGGGCGCGAGGACGATGCCGCGCTGCGCATCAGCGAGGACGGGCAGGTGGGCATCCGCCTGGCCTCGCTTGAGGGCGGCGCTCTCAACAGCGCGACCCTGGAGAGGATCCGCGAGCGGCAGAAGCTCGAGGACGAGGAGGAGGAGCGGCGGGTCTTCTACGTCGCCGCCACGCGCGCCCAGGAGCACCTGGTGCTGAGCGGCGCCACCGACCTCGAGAAGCTCCCTCCCGAGGCGCCGCTCGAGGAGCCCATGCGCTGGCTGTGGCGCGCGCTGGCGCCCGACCTGGCGGAACGGGCCGCCTCGAGCGAGTCCGAGCTCGAGTACGAGGGCCGCTCCGTCGCCGTGCGCTGCGAGGTGCTGAGCCCGGCGACGCTCGACGAGCTCCTGCCGGCGGCGGACCGCGCTCCCACGCGGCCGGAGCGGGAGGAGGAGCCCGGCCTCGCGGCTCTGGACGCGCCCGCGCTGCGAGCGGTTCCCGTGCCGCCCGCCCTGGCGGTCAGCCGCCTGAGCTACTCCGGGCTCGACCTCTACGAGCGCTGCGGCTATCGCTTCTACCTAGAGCACGCCCTCGGCCTGCCGGGCGGCGACGAGCTCGCTCCGGGAAGGAGCGCTCAGATCGCCGAGGAGCTCTCCGACGGCATCCCCGCCCGGGTGCGCGGGACGGTCGTGCACAGCCTGCTCGAGCGGCTCGACTTCGAGCGTCCGTCACCACCGGCAAAGGCGCAGGTCGCGGAGCTCGTGAAGGCCGAGGGAGGGTCCGCGAGCGACGCCGAGCTTGAGGAGCTCGCGAGCCTCGTCGAGGCGTTCGCGGGGTCGCCGATGCGCGCGAGGATCGGCGCGGCCGGCCGCGTGCGGCGCGAGCTGCCCTTCGCGTTCGAGCTCAGCCCGGAGGAGGGGCAGGGCCGCAGCCTGCTCGTCAACGGGGTGGTGGACGTGCACGCCCAGGAGAGCGACGGGCTGCTGATCGTCGACTACAAGAGCAACCGGCTGGGCGGCCGCGACCCGGCGGAGGCGGCCGAGCCCTATGCGACCCAGCGGCTCGTCTATGCGCTGGCGGCCCTCAAGGCGGGCGCGGCGAGGGTGGAGGTGGCGTATGTCTTCCTCGAGCGCCCGGACGAGCCTGTCTCCACCGTCTTCGAGGCGTCCGAGGCATCCGCGCTCGAAGAGCGCCTGCTGGGCCTCGCGTCCGGCGTCGTCAAGAGGCGCTTCGAGCCTTCGGAAGAGCCCTGCCGCGAGCTCTGCGCCGACTGCCCGGGCCAGCCCGGGCTGTGCGCCTGGGGCCCCGAGCGGACGCTTTCTCCTGCTACTGGGTAGGTCGGGTCTCGAGGGGCGAGATGCGATCGCTCGGAACACAACCGATCACCGCCGTTCCGTCGGGGGCAGCGCTTACCTTCTTGCCATGCCACTCTGCTTCATAGAGCCACAGGACGCCATCAGGGTCGTAGCCGACTCCATCGGCCGAGAAGCTCGCCGACAGCTGCTCGGCGAGGTGGTTCGAGCCTGGGTCGACGAGATCCCGGACGACGAGCTCGACGTGCACTATGCGAAGGCCGTCGAGGTTCTCGACGAGGACGATCTGTCGATGCTCGCCGCATGGCACGCCTCTCTCGAGGTGGGCAGGCCGATCGCCAACAAGGAGTTCCTGCTCCAGGCGTTCGGGCATCTCGGCGACCACCGTCGCGAGGCCCTGCGGATCGCCGCGGGCTTCCGCGGCGACGACGCCTTCGAAGCCGGCGTGAGCGAGGAGCAGGCGCTCGACACGGTCCTTCCGTGGCTCTCGCACGAGCGCCTCGTGGAGCTGGCCGCCGAGGCGGTGGAGCTGTACTGCTGGGACCGTCACGGCTCCGATAACTAGCCGCGACCTCGTCTGGCGGTGTCCTCGGTCGCTCGTGGGCTAGCCCACGTCTACTTGACGGGTGGGAGCTGCTCTGTCTGGCGGGAGACGCGCCAGGAGGACTGGACCGGGTCCAGGAAGTAGGGCGGCTCGCGGTAGCGCAGGCGGTCGTTGTAGACGTAGTTCTTCAGGTAGCCGGTGCCGCCGGTCGTGCCGACGGGGCCGCGGTACTGCTGGGCGATGGCGCCCTCGACGGTGAGCGTGCCGAGCCCGTTGCCGCAGTACCAGTTGTCGACGAGGAAGGAGTGGTTGAGGGCGAGGATCGCCGCCTCGATGACGATGTTGCTGTGAGAGCCGGGGGAGACGTTGTCGCAGTCGTCCACGCGGTGCTCGACGCGCACGAAGTTGTTCCCGATCAGGCCCATCAGCAGGCCGTCGTCGTCCTCGTCCCTCTCCAGGTTGCCGTTGATGATCACGTCGTTGTCCGCGGCGATCGTCAGGTCGCTCGAGTACTCGCCCTTCACCCACGCGTTGCCGCAGCTTGAGCTTTCGCTGTAGGTCTGGTCGTACGCGTAGCTGCTCGGGCACAGGGTGCCGCTCACGTAGATCACGCCGTTGGCCGGTAGCGCCTGTGTCACGGTGCCGGCGGTCGTGACAGCGGTCATCGTGCTGCCGTTGAGCGTGATCTTGGTCCGCCCGGTGAACCGGTAGGCGGGGGCGGCGAGGTTCTTCAGCTCTATGTTGGAGGGGGGCATCCCGAGCTGGCCGGAGGGGTAGATGAGCGAGCCCTGGATGTTGGGAGTCCCGCTGCAGCCGGTGTTCACCCATCCGGGGGCCTGCTCGTTGAGCTCGACCGAATCCGCGGCATCGCGGCCGAGGTCGGCTGAGCCGCAGACCAGGATGCTGTCGTTGGTGTGCATCGGCCCGCGGATCGCGTCGTCGGACACGAACCGGATCTCGGTGCACTCGTCATCGTTCGTGGCCGCGTCCGCGCGCTCGGCGCGGAACTGGTTGCAGTGGGTGGAGGCCCAGGTGCGCCTGGCCGAGCTCGAGAACGCCAGCGGATCGAGCGTCTCGAAGTGCGTGAAGTAGATGAAGTCGAGGAAGTTGCGCCGCCGCAGGGTCGCGAGCAGCGTGCGCGTACGGCCGCGCGACTTCCCCGTTATGCGCAGGCGCATGTTGCCGCGCGAGTCGACCATCGAGTACTGGTCGCCCTCGACGCACTGCGAGTAGCCGGCGACGGGCAGCAGCTCGACCGCGTACCTGGACTCATCGCCCGGCAGCGGGCGCCACACGCGGGGGTCGCTGCCGGATCCGCTCCACCGCTGGTTGACTGGAGCGTCCTGGCCCAGGCTCGGGTCTGGGACGTTCGTGCACTTGACGTAGTAGTCGTTGTCTTGGGCGAGGTTGTTCAGGTACCACTGGAGGCCTGCCTCCGCGGCCCCGTAGGCCTGCTTGTAGTCCTGGTCGTCGCGCGAGAGGGAGGCGTCCGGCCCGACCGCCGCGAAGCCTCCCGCGACGAGCAGCATGCCCACGGACAGCACGCCCATCAGCGTGACGGTGGTGAATCCTCGCTGGCAGCGGGCTATCAGATGCATCTGGGTCCCTCCTGCGGCCGCGCCGGATCGGCGATGCGCACGTAGACGTCGTCCTGCATGGTGGTTGCGTCCTGGTCGCGTGGATTGACCCGGTCCGGCATCGCGACGAAGGCGACCCGCACCATCACCGTGCGCGAGGCGTCGGTGGTGCTCAGCGGTGTCGGCAGGAGCTCGAGGTCACCCGTGGGCCCGCCGGGCTGGAATCCGTAGTAGCGGAACACCGGCTGCGGAGTCCCGCCGCTGGTCGCGAGCTTCATCCTGGTCAGCACGGTGCGCGAGGTGCTCGGCAGGACGCCGAAGTTCAGCGTCGGGTAGACGCCGGAGCCGGGTTCGACCTGCTCGACGAGCCTGCCGGGCGCAGTGGCGTCGTACGTGAGCGTCCGACGCTCCACCGGGGTGCTGCCGTCGCCGAGGTCGGCGTAGAAGGTGATCGTGTCGTCGTCGCCGTAGGAGATCGGCTCGGTGTTGTCCCCGAGGCAGACCTGCGAGCGCACCTGGCGGGTGATCGTCTCCATCGCCAGTCGGCCGCGCTGGACCGCCTCCTGGCGGTCGCTGATCTCCTGGGAGACGCTGGTCGCGCGGTCGAGCAGCTGGAAGCCCGCCATCAGGACGATCATGCCGATCGAGATCGCCGCCATCAGCTCGATCAGCGACATGCCCGTCTGCTCGGTGCGCAGTCTGTTCAGCAACGTGCTCATGGCGTGAGGAGGCACTCGCCGCTGGAGCCGCTCGTCGGCGTGTCGATCGGGACGCTCCTGTTCGCGATCGCGAGAGCGGTCGTGGTCATGTTGCGGTGGGTCGGCGCGCTGGCTCCGGTGAACGCCCGCTGCCAGCTGCTGCTGGAGGTGGTTCTCGTCGCCGCGCAGACCTCGAAGTTCCCGAACGGCACCGGGACCGTGAAGACGTAGCTCGTGTAGCCGTTGCTGGACAGGGTCGGGGCGGAGACGTTGTCGATCACCGCCGTGCAGCCGAGGCTGGTGTCGCGCTCCTTGATGTAGACCCGCGCCTGGGAGAAGGGGTTCGCGGTCGCGCCGTTCATCCGCCGGACCGTGATCTCGATCTCCGGCACGACGACATCGACGGACTCCCTCGGATCGCCGGGGTCGGGCGTGGCGTAGCCCTTGCCGGAGGTCTGGAAGTAGGTGCTGTCCCAGACGGCGGGGTTGTTGGCCTCGCAGTCGCCTGCGAACACCCCATAGCCGTCGAGGAAGGGAAAGAGGTTGTCGGCGTCCGTGTGGTCCAGGGAGTCGCCCGGGAAAGTCTTGAACCCGGTGGGCAGCTTGGAGTTGACGACGCGGATCGACTTGCGGTCGTCGGCGCCGGTCCACGTCACCGGACCGCCCGCAGGGGTCTCGAACTCCGCGCGCAGGGAGACGGGACGGTCGACCTCCATCTGGGTCAGGCTCGTCTTCCCCGCGGCCACGATGACCGGGGACTCCGCCGGAATCTCGCCCTCCCACCCGACCCAGCCGTCGAGGACTTCGGCCGTCCAAGTGCCCGAGTCGATGAAGGCGAAGATCGCGCAGCCCGCGTCGTTGGTCGTGTCGGCCTCCGAGCCCGGCCCCGAGAGGTGGACGCTGACGTCCGCAAGCGGCGCGCCGTTGCGATCGCTGAGCTTCACGGTGGCCGTGCCGGCGTCGTCCTCGAACGTTCCCAGCGGCGGCGTCAACAGGCTGGTCGCCGTGACGGGCGTGTTGACCGCGACCGGAGCCTGGACGCTGCTCGGGGCGGAGACGGTCGAGGTCAGCTTCAGGTACTCGGCCTGGTCGTCGCTGCTGGTGCAGCTCTGCACGCCGGTCGCGTCCGCGACCCAGTCCGTTCGCGAGATGACCGTGTAGTCGACGCCGCCGACCGTCTCGGTGTGGGTCTCCCTGTAGTTGGAGAGGGCCGTCGGCGGCATCGAGCGCATGCGCTCGATGTCCTGCTGGGCGAGTGTCGCGGAGACAGAGCGGTTCTTGTTGCGCAGGCCGGCGTCCTGCGCGCCGTCGAGCCCGTCCAGGACCGCGGTGGTCGTCAGCGCCAGGAGGATCGTCCCGACCAGCACCTCGACGAGCATGGAGCCCCGCTCGGAGGCGAGGCGGGGCCTGCGGCTGAGCAGAATTGCCAGGCCGATGCCGAATGGCATGGTTCGGAGGACGCGTTGCACCATCACGAGCGGTATCGGTTCCGCAAACGTTGACCTTGAGCCCGGCGTGATTCATCTCATCCGGGGCTTTTTCACCAAAGTGCGGGTTTCTTTCGGTTCCCGACCCTTGACCCGTGCATTTGGTGGTGCTTGAGTGCCCTGCAGAGACGCGGACCCAAAGCGCAAAGAGCGAGGCCATGAGGTGTGAGGCCCGCCGCGCAGCCCCAACGGCTTCGGCTGGAGGAGGCGCGCTCCTCGAGCGCTAGGGACCGCGTCTCTTTTATTTGGCGCAGAGCTCTCTGCCGGAGCCGCCGGCGCAGCTGGGAGGCTAGGAGCGCGGCGCTTCTAGGAGGCGCTGAGAGCGGCTTCTATCTCGGGTCGCGCCTGCTCGGTGCTCTCGAAGACGACGGCCGCCATGCCCAGCTCGCGCGCCGCGTCGCAGTTGAGCGCGATGTCGTCCACGAACACGCACTGCTCGGGGCGAAGGCCTCCGAGGCGCTCCAGGGTGAGGTGGTAGATCTCCGGCTCGGGCTTGCGCATGCCCACGAACGCGGAATCGACCACGACCTCGAAGATCTCGTCGATCTCCGGCAGCATCGAGCGCCAGCGGGGCTCCCACTCGCGCACGTTGTTCGTGAGCAAAGCCGCCCTCAGCCCCCGGTCGCGCAGGTCGCGCACGAGGTCGATCATCTCCGGGTTGCGCTCCAGGTGGGCGAAGTAGGTGTCCACCATGCTGTCGAGGCGGCGGCCGTCGCCGAGCTCCTCCTCGAGCCTGCGGATGAACTCCTCCTCGCTCAGCTCCCCGCGCTCGAGGACGAACAGCGGGTGCTCTCCGTAGCGCTCCGCGGATGCGGCCAGAGCCAGTCCGAGGTCCTCGAGCGGGATCCCGGCCTCCTTGGACCAGGCGGCGAACGAGTTGCCGAGCGGCGTGGTCAGCACGCCCCCGAAATCGCTGATGATCGCCTTGACCTCGCTCATGCGGCCTCCCGATCGGAGCGGACCATCAGCTCGTAGGCGCCTGCGCCCTCGCGACCTTCCATGCGCCAGCGGAACACGGCGACGTGCGCGTCGAGCCGCTCCAGCTGGAGCGAGGACCCGGCGACGACCATGCCGGAGGCGCGCAGGGGGAAGTCCTCCTCGGGAAGCCACAGCTCGAGGCTCGCGCTGCGCTGACGCCCCTCGCCGTCGTAGACGGTCGAGATGCGGGCGTCCTCCACGGCGAGCACCTCGCCGTCCCTGAGCACCCAGATGGCGGTCTGCTCCTCGCCGTGCCCGAATGCGCCGCGCGCCCGGCGCGCCACGCCGAGGAACGCGGTCCCCGGATCGAAGAGCCCCGAGATCGAGCGGACGGCATCGAGCTCGTCCCATGCTGGCGGCTCGTGCGTCTGCGCCGCGGTTCCCAGGCAGCGCACGTCCTGCTCGCCTACCCGGCCGCTCACCAGGCACACCGTCGCGGTCACGCCGTCGAGCTCCGCCGCCGGGGCCACGGGCTCGAACGTCAGCGAGAACGCGCCTTCGAGCACCGCTCGCCAGCCGCCGCCATGCGCCTCCACCTCGGGGCCCTCGGCGAGCACCCGGGAGGCGGTGCCCTCGAAGAGCAGCGTGGCACCGCTGCGGGCGTTGCCGTGCAGCCCGTGCTCGGGGTCGAAGAACTGCAGGGAGAGCGCCGGCGCGCTCATGGCTCGATCCTCGGCCGGGGTGTCGTGTCGGGCGGCTCGTACTCGGTCGCCGTGCCGTCGACCGTCGTGGCCGTGCCCTCCACGGTCCCCTCCGGCGGCCCCTGCGAGACGCGCCGGGCTATCCGGCGGACCACGATGCGCCTGATGACCTCGCGGGTCGGCGGCAGCAGCAGAAGCAGCCCGAGGATGTCGGTCAGGAAGCCGGGAGTGATCAGGAACGCTCCGCCGAAGATCACCGCGACGCCGTCCTGCAGCTCGCGATGGGGCAGCTGACCGCGGGCCATCGTCTCGTTGAAGCGGCGCCACACGGACCGCCCCTGGCTGCGCAGGAGGATCGATCCCAAGACCGAGTCGGCGGCCAGGATCAAGATCGTCGGGACGGCGCCGATCGCGTCACCCACCTGGAGGATCAGGTACAGCTCCGCGATCGGAAGCGCGATGAAGACCAGCAGGAGCAGCAGCAAGGGCATCGGCGCGAAACCCTACTGCCACTACCATTGGCTTCGTGTCCGAACTCAATGACGTGACGGTTGACGATGTGCGCGAGGCGCTCGAGAACGTGATCGACCCCGAGCTGGGTCTCGACTTCGTGGAGCTCGGGCTGGTCTACGACATCGTGGTGGAGGGCGACGAGGTGACCGTCACCTTCACGCTCACCACGCCCGGATGCCCGATCGGGCCCCAGGTCAGCGAGCAGATGGAGGAGTTCGTCGGCGATCTGCCCGGCGTCTCAAAGGTCCATCCGAAGATGGTCTTCACACCGGCCTGGACGCCGGATCTGATGTCCGAAGACGCCAAGTTCGCTCTCGGCTACTGAGCCGCGGTCGTACCGTGGCGCGGCTCCGCCTGTTCACAGAGTCCTTCCCCGACGACCCGGCTTTCGACATGGCCGTGTCGAAGGCGCTGCTGGAGCGGGTCGCGGCCGGCGATCTGCCGGACGCGCTGCGGATCGCGCGGCCGGGCCGTGCGGTGGCCTTCGGCAAGCGGGACGTGATCTCGCCGGGCTACGGAGCGGCTGTCGAGGCGGCGCGCGCCGAAGGGTTCGAGGCGATCGAGCGGCTGCCCGGCGGCCGCGCGGCGGTGTTCCACGAGGACACGGTGTCCGTGGCCCACGCGATCCGCGACGAGCGCCCACGCGAGGGCGTGACGCGGCGCTTCGAGGAGACGGCCCGGCTGATGGCCGACGCCTTTGAGAGGTTGGGCGTGGATGCGCGGATCGGCGAGGTGGCCGGCGAGTACTGCCCCGGGGAGCACAGCGTCAACGCGCGCGGCGAGCGCAAGCTGATGGGCCTCGGGCAGCGGGTGGTTGGCGGCGCGGCGCACCTCGGAGCGGTCGTGGTGGTGGCCGCCGAGCAGCGGGTCCGCGAGGTACTCACCCCGGTCTACTCGGCGCTCGGGCTCGCTTGGAGCCCGGAGGCGACGGGAAGCCTGGCCGGCGAGGTTCCGGGCATCGGGTGGCATGGCGCTGCCGAGGCGATCGAGGCCGAGTACGCGAAGCGCTACGAGCTCCAGCGGGCGCAGCTCGACGACGAAACGCTCGACCTGGCGAGGCGCCTGGCGCCGGAGCACCTGAGCCGCCCGGCTGCCCGTGCGGAGAGCGCCTAGCTCGAGGGGTCTTCGCCGTTGCTCACCGTGCTCTTGGCGAGCTCGCTGAGCGGCGGGCGGCTGCCGGCCCTGCGCATCGCCGGCCGCTTTGCTCCCTTGCGGGAGCTCTGCTTGCCGGGGCCGCTGCCGTTCGTGCCGGCGGGCGCTGCGGGGCTCCGCTTGGCCGCCGCCTTCTTCGCGGTCGGGGCCGCTGGGCTGCGCTTGGCCGCCGCCTTCTTCTTCGCGGCCGCCTTCTTGGGAGCGGTCTTCTTGGCCTTCGCCTTCTTGGCTGTCGCCCGCTTCTTTGGAGCTGCGGCCTTCTTGGCTGCCGCGGGCTTCTTGGGCGCCGCCTTGGCGGTCACGGCCTCGCCGGCCTTCGCGCCGCCCTGCGCCTTCCTGGCGGCCACGAGCAGCTCCTTGAGCGAGTCCTCGAAGAACCCCATGAGCTGCTCGAGGTCCGGCATCGCGTCGTAGTCGCCGAGCAGGCCGAAGTTAACCTTGCCGTTGTAGCTCATCGCCGCGATCGCGAGCGCGTGGTTCTCGGGCAGGAACGCCACCGGGATCAGCTCGCGCATCTCGCGGCCCATCAGGTAGAGCGGGAACTGCGGCCCGGGCACGTTCGTCACCAGCAGGTTGAAGAGCCGCGTCGAGAAGTTGAGCCGCGACGCCTGCGCGAGCAGCGTCGGGGGAGCGAAGTCCTCGAGCCCGGAGATCACCTCGGCGCCGAGCGCCTGCTTGGACTCCTTTACCCCGGTCATCGCCGCGCGCACGATCTGCAGCCGCTCCACCGGGTCCTTGGCATAGACGGGCAGCGGGCCGCGCAGGGCGGTGATGCGGTTGCCGAGCGCGTGGTGCTCGTCCTTGGCCCGGATCGAGACGGGCACCAGGGCGCGCAGCTCGAGGCCCTCGGTGCGCACGCCGCGGGTCCGCAGCCAGCGGCCGAGGCCACCGGCCACGACCGCCAGGAAGACGTCGTTGACCGTTCCGCCGAGCCCGTCCTTGACGGCCTTGAAGTCGGCCAGCTCGCTGCGCAGCCAGAACACGCGCCGGTGCGGGCCGATCGGCACGTTGAGCGGCACGTCGGGAGCCGGGTTGAGGCCGGCCCAGGCGATCTCGCCCACGCCCTCGATCGCCTCGCGCGCCCAGTCGAGCGTGGACTCCGGGTCGCGCACGACCTTGAGCGCCTCGCCGGCGATCTTCGCGGGCGTGCGGATCAGCCCCTTGATGCCCTCCGCCACGAGCTCCGCCTGGGAGGGCTCGGACACGGGGCTCCACGGGCCCTCCGGCATGATCGGGTCGGCCGGCTCAGGAACCAGGTCGAAGAGCACCGTGGCGATGTCTACGCCGGACACGCCGTCGACCAGCGCGTGATGGGTCTTCGAGACGAGTGCGAACCCGCCGTCCTCGAGACCCTGGACGAGCCACATCTCCCACAGCGGCTTCGAGCGGTCGAGGCGCTGGGAGAAGATCCGCGCCGCGAGGCCGCGCAGCTGATCGATCGAGCCGGGTGAGGGCAGCGCCGAGTGGCGCACGTGGTAGTCGATGTTGAAGCTGGGGTCGTCCACCCAGAACGGGCGCCCCATCTCGAAGCGGGGGAAGGCGAGCTTCTGGCGATAGCGCGGGACCAGGTGGAGCCGCGACTCGATGTGGGCCGAGAACTCCTCGCGGGTCGGCGCGGGCCCGTCCAGCAGCACGACCGCGCCGACGTGCATGTGCGAAGACCGCCGCTCCTGGTGCAGGAACGAGGCGTCGACTGCGCTCAGGCGATCCCGGTGTCCTTGGGCCATCTCGGGAGGGAGCCTACCCGGTAGGCGCAGGTGGATCCGGGCTCTCCCGATGTCCGCAACAATCGGTGCGTGCGTCTCCTCTTCACCGTGCTCGCAGTGCAGGCCGCGATCGGACTCGGCGTAGCTGCTCTCGCGATCACGGGCACCGCGCCGTTCGGCGGCTCGGGAGACGACAGCGCGGCCGCGGCGGAGGCGGTCCCACGCCCGACGGTGGATCGCTTCGACTCCGCGCGCGCCTATCGCGGGGTGCGCCGTCAGGTGGCCATGGGGCCGCGCCCCGCGGGCTCGGCCGCCTCGCGGAAGCTCGCGGCGAGCCTTCGCGACGCCCTGCCCGGGGGAAGGTTCCAGCCGGTCCCCGGCGGCCTGCGCAACGTCGTCGGCAAGGTCAGGGGCAGCGACCCGTCCCGCGTGGTCCTGCTCAGCGCCCACTACGACACGAAGGACCTCCCCGGCTTCCTCGGCGCCAACGACGGAGCGTCCGGCACGGCGATCGTCACCGAGCTGGCGCGGACGATCCGCCCGCGCGCGCTTCGCCCGACGGTCGTCTTCCTGCTCTTCGACGGCGAGGAGGCGCCGGCCGGCGCCCCGGACTCGCAGTTCGAGCGGTACGGGCTGCGCGGCAGCAAGGCCGCCGCGCCGCGCTACCGGGACGCGGAGGCGATGATCCTGCTCGACTTCGTGGGCGAGCGCCGGCTGAGGGTTCCGGCGGAGTCGTTCTCGGACACCGAGCTCTGGGGCAGGCTGCGCCGCGCCGCCCGCCGGGTGGGCGTCGGCAAGGTCTTCCCCGGCGGCACGCAGGGAGGGATCCTCGACGACCACGTTCCCTTCATCCGGCAGGGAGTGCCCTCGATCGACCTGATCGACTTCGACTTCCCCTGCTGGCACAGGACCTGCGACGACATGTCGAAGATCTCCCAGCGCAGCCTCGATGCCGTGGGTGAAACCACGCTGGAGCTGCTCCGTACACTCTGAGTGATGGCCTGTGCCCCGGAGAAGCTCCTGCTGGCGGCGCCGCGCGGCTACTGCGCGGGCGTCGACCGCGCCGTTCAGACGGTCGAGCGCGCGCTCGAGCTGTACGGCCCGCCCGTCTACGTGCGCAAGGAGATCGTGCACAACAAGCACGTCGTGGAGCAGCTGCGCGAGCGCGGGGCGATCTTCGTCGATCAGGAGAGCGAGGTGCCGGAGGGGGAGACGGTCGTCTTCTCGGCCCACGGCGTCTCCCCAGCCGTCCACGCCAACGCCGAGGCGCGCGAGCTGAAGACGATCGACGCGACGTGCCCGCTGGTCACCAAGGTCCACGTCGAGGCGAAGAAGTTCGCGGCGGAGGGCTACACGATCGTCCTGGTCGGCCACGCCGGCCACGAGGAGGTGGAGGGCACGATGGGCGAGGCCCCCGACCACATCGTGCTGATCGAGACCGAGGCCGACGTGGACGCCCTCGAGGTCGAGGATCCGGATCGCGTCGCCTTCATCTCGCAGACCACGCTCTCGGTCGACGAGACCCGCGCGATCATCAACCGGCTGCGCGAGAAGTTCCCGAACATCACCGGGCCCCGCACCGACGACATCTGTTACGCCACCACCAACCGCCAGATGGCCGTTCGCCAGATGGCGGGCCAGTGCGACCTGGTGCTGGTGATCGGCTCGAGCAACTCCTCGAACTCCAACCGCCTCGTCGAGGTGGCGCGCGCGCACGGCGCGGACTCGTACCTGATCGACAACGAGTCGCAGGTCGAGGAGGAGTGGCTCGAGGGCAAGCGCGTGGTGGGCATCAGCTCCGGCGCGAGCGCCCCCGAGGAGCTCGTGCAGCGTCTCGTGGACTTCTTCCGACAGCGCGGCACCGAGGACGTCTCGGAGTTCGACGTCGTCAAGGAGGACGTTCGCTTCATGCTCCCCAAGGAGATCCGCAAGGCCCTGGCGGCCGCGGGCTGAGCACGAGCCGCCGGCGGCCCACGAAGCCGCTCGGAGCCTGCATCGGCGGCCGGCCGATGTGTGAGATGTAGCAAGACGGGGAAGCTCGTTGGCCAGATAGGCCGACGAGGGAGGGAAGCGATGTCGAGGAGGGAGCGCGGCGCGCTGCTCGCGTCGCTCATCGTGGCGGTTCTGCTTGGCGTCGCGCCGGTGGCGCAGGCGCAGTTCGGGGTCGAACCCGAGGACTGGATCGCCCAGGTCTTCGGGACCGATGTCCAGGTCTTCGATGTGGCGAGCGACTCCTACGGAACCGAGGACGGGATCTACGACCAGGCCGGCGGCCATCCGTGGAAGGGCATCACGGACTTCACGATGCGGCTCGACGGGAGCGGCACTCCGCAGGGCGGCAACGCCGCGAACGTCCGGGTCGACGTCCCGGTCGGCCTCGTCCCGAACCCGACGATCTATCCGCGCTGCCTCAGGACGGTCTTCGACTCGGACCCGAGCCTCTGCCCGCCGGACTCTCAGATCGGCATTGAAGAGCTGACGATCAAGGAGGACGCCGCCGTCGCCCAGGTCCGTGTCCCTCTCTACAACGTCGGGATCAACTCGGACGAGGTCTCGCTGTTCGGCTTTCATCCGGCCGACGCTGCTCCGCTGGTCCCTCTGATCGGCTCTCTGGCCGATCTCAACCCCGTTTATATCGTCGGTGGCGTACGCGACGAGCTGGCCTTGAATCCAGTGGGAGGAGCCTTCGGGCCACACGACCTCGGCCTCTACTTCACGATCGACGATGCGCCCGAGACCCCAACCGTGCTGCGATCGAAGCTCACCTTCTGGGGCGTGCCGGGCGACCCGATCCACGACCCACAGCGGGACAACGCGTGCGTCACCACCTTGGAGGTGAACGGCAGCCCAGTACCACTCCCGGCAGAGCCGTGTACCAATTCCGCCGGCGCTTCCGCGACCCTGCCGGTTCGCGAGCTCCCATTCCTCAGCAACCCGACCAAGTGCGGGGGTGTGCCCTTGCTCACGAGGCTGAGCCTGTGGTCGCACAGCGATCCGCAGGAGTTCGCGACAGTCGTCGGCCAGACGCCGACGATCATCGACCCGGACGACAGCCTGCCCAAGGACGGAGCTCAGCACTGCGACATCGTTCCGTTCGATCCCGCCTTCGAGGTGACGCCGGACACGACCCAGGCGGATTCTCCGGTCGGTCCCTTGGTGCGCCTCTCCGCTCCACAGGACGGTCTGCACGACAAGGACATGCTCGTGACGTCGCACGTCGAGGATGTCTCCGTGACGATGCCGCCCGGGATGACGATCAACCCGTCGGTCGCAAACGGCCTCGAGGCGTGCACGGACGCCCAGCTGGCAGCGAGCACCGGCACGGTCGGGGGCGACGAGTGCCCTGAAGCCTCGAAGGTCGGCACGGTCGACGTCAAGTCGCCTCTGCTGCCGGACTCGGTCACGGGGTCCGCCTTCGTCGGCCAGCCGCTGACCGGCGACATGTACCGGCTGTTCGTAACGCTGGAGGGCCGCGGCGTCTCGGTGCGACTGAAGGGCTCTGTCGACCCCGACCCGACGACCGGCCAGCTGACGGCGACGTTCCCGAACAACCCGGAGCAGCCATTCGACACCTTCGACGTCGACTTCGAGGACGGGCCTCGGGCGCCGCTGGCCACGCCGCTCGACTGCGGCTCGAAAACGGCCTCGGCCACTCTAACGCCCTGGTCCGGCAACGCGCCGGCCACGCCGTCGAGCGCGCCGTTCACGATCTCCGGCGCGGGCTGCCCGCCTGCTTTCGCGCCGACCTTCGGCG
Source organism: uncultured Solirubrobacterales bacterium (assembly GCA_963715445.1). GTDB lineage: Bacteria > Actinomycetota > Thermoleophilia > Solirubrobacterales > Thermoleophilaceae > JAAYBF01. The sequence continues at coordinate 489,444 of OY970240.1, read as the reverse complement.
CCGGCACCGCCAGCCCGCTGGCGGGCGCCTTCTCACCCCTCTCGGTGCAGATCGATCGAGCAGACCGCAACCAGTTCCTCTCCGGCGTGCGGGTGGAGGTCCCGCCGGGCTTCGCGGGGATGATCTCGCGCGTGACACAGTGCGCCGACGCGCAGGCCGCCGCCGGTGCATGTCCGGCGTTGAGCCGCGTCGGGACGGTCCACACGCGCTCGGGCGCGGGCTCCGAGCCTTTCGCTCTCTCGGGCCCGGTCTATCTCAGCGGCCCGTACAAGGGGGGCTCGTTCGGCCTCGTCGCGGTCATCCGGGCGATCGCCGGCCCCTACGACCTCGGCACCGTCATCGTCAGGCAGGCGATCTACGTCGATCCGAACGACGCCCACCTGTCGGTGATCAGCGATCCGCTGCCGCGGATCCTCGAGGGCGTGCCGATCCGGCTGCGCCTGGCGCGGGTGGTCATGGACAAGCCCGGCTTCACCTTCAACCCCACGTCGTGCGGGGCCAAGCGGCTCACCAGCCGGATCCACTCGACCCAGGGAGCCGGAGCGACCCCCGCGGCCACGCCGTTCTCGATCGGCGGGTGCGAGCGGCTGCCGCTGGACCCGAAGCTTGCGCTGAGCCTGACCGGTCCGAGGCAGATGGCGGAGGGCAAGCACCCCGGTGTGAACGCTGCCCTGACCCAGAAGGCGGGCGAGTCGAACATCAAGGGCGCGCGCGTCACGCTTCCCCTCTCGCTCGCCCTGGACCCCGACAACGCCCGCGCCCTCTGCGAGTACGACGCCGGCCTGAGGGGCGATTGCCCCGCCTCCTCGATCGTCGGTCAGGCGAAGGCCGTCAGCCCCGCCCTCAACAGGCCGCTGACCGGCCCCGTCCACTTCGTGAAGGGCGTGCGCTTCGGACCCACGGGGAATCGCATCCGAACGCTGCCCACGTTCTTCGTCCCGCTCAGAGGCGAGGTGCCGATCAACCTTCGTTCCCAGAGCTCGATCGGCAGCCGCGGACGCCTCGTCAACACGTTCACCTCCACGCCCGACGCTCCGGTCAGCCGCTTCGATCTGAAGCTGAAGGGCGGCAGGGGCGGCATCCTCGTCGTCACGAGCCCCCGAGGAGCCTGCCGGGGCAGGTCGGTCGCGTCCGCCCACTTCGACGGCCACAACGGCAAGGCGAAGGACGCCGCGGTCGCGCTGACGAGGCCCTGCAGGAATCCGCACCTGAAGATCCGCAGGAAGAGCTGGCGGGGCGAGCGCATCGTCGTGCGGGGGGTCGTCGCCAAGGCGGCGAAGAGGAAGGTCAGCGTCACGGCGCGCTGCGGCAAGACGCGGGTCGTCAAGGCGAAGAGGCCCAAGCGCGGCCGCTGGAAGGTCGCCCTCCCGGCGCGGGGGCGCTGCGGCGACGCATCGCGGGCGAGGCTCGTCGTGAAGTACCCCGGCGGCGATCAGTTCCGGCCCGCGACCAGGCGGCGCGCCATCTCCCGAAGCGCTCCCTGACCGGCGGGATCGAGCGTCGCCTGCCGCCTCGGCCTCGCGCTCGGGGGCTGCTCCTCCCTGTACTTGGACGAATGGGTGTATTTCTCAGCGATCGCGGCTACTACTTGTCTAGAAATAGGCCGTTATGGCTATTGCTGCTACCCAAACCGCATAATCGCTGCTACTCCTGGGCATAGAGGTGCTGGAACTACCGAGGGAGTGATTGATGGGATTCGTGCTGCGGGTAGTGCTGGGAGCATTGGGCTTTGCACTTGGAGCGGTGGTCGTCGCGCCGGCAGCGCAGGCGCAGTTCGCCCTGTCCAATTTCACCGCGCAGGTTCTCGCTGAGGACTCTCGTGACGCGCAGGGCGCCTGGATCGTGAACGACTCGTACACGAACTCCGGCGGCGGCTTGTCCGATTCCTATCCCGTGCCGGGCACCGGAACAGGGGTCTACGACCTCGCCGGTGGCCATCCCTACCTCGGTGTGGTCGACTTCACCTTCACCAGGACGAGCCCGACCGGTCCTCCCGCGGGCCAGAACGTCTCTCGCCTGCGCGTCGATACGCCACGCGGGCTGCAGCCGAACCCCGAGGGCTTCGTGGAGTGCACCGACGCGCAGCTGACAGCGCTCGCCTGCCCGGTCAGCTCGCAGATCGGCGTGGAGGAGCTGACGGCGAACATCCCCGCGCTGGCCGCTCTCGGAGGGGACATCAAGCTGAGGGTCCCGCTCTACAACATGGAGCCGCTGAGCAACCCGGAGGACGCGCCTCAAAACGACGTCGTGGCGCGTTTCGCGTTCCACCCCGCTGAGGCCGCCGAGGCCCTCGCCACCCTCCCGGTGGGCAATCCTCTGCTCGGGCTCGTGGCTCCGCTCGCCGGCCTCCACCCGGTCCACATCGTGGGCGGGGTGCGTGATGCGCCGAGCGAGTTCGGGGCGCACGACAACGGCCTCTACTTCACGATCGACCACCTTCCGGCCATCGCGCCCCCGACCAACATAGGGGTCGTCCGCTCGAACCTCATCTTCTGGGGCGTCCCGGGCGATACGACGCATGACGGTCAGCGCAACGAGAGCTGCGCGATCATCCCGCCGAACAACCCGGCGGAGATCTGCACCGGGCTCGCCGCGCCGGGGGTCGTGCCGGACGAGAACCTGCCGTTCCTCACCAACCCGACCGAGTGCACCGGCCAGCCCCTGGTGACCGGCTTGACCGTGTGGTCGCATCCCTACACCGGGGCGCCGGACGGCACGAGGGACGCCGAGAACGATCTCACCCCCACTGTGGGCGGCAACGACGGCGCTCTGCAGTGCGGGAACATCCCCTTCGCGCCGGGGGTGGCGCTTCTGCCGGACACCACCCAGCCAGACGCTCCGAGCGGCCCGACCGCGAGCCTCCTGACGCCACAGCCGGGGCTCGCCGACAGGAACCAGTTCACCACGTCCCACGTCAAGGACGTCTCAGTGACGCTGCCCGACGGCTTGACGATCAACCCGTCGCTCGCGAACGGCCTCGAGACCTGTACGGACGCCCAGCTCGCGGCGAACGTCGGGGTTCCCGGCGGGGAGACCTGCCCGGCGGCTTCCAAGATCGGCACCTCGTCGGTCACCACGCCGGTGCTGGTGCCGCTGCCCGGCGATCCGTCGGCCGACCTGGCCGGCTCCGCCTACGTGGGCCAGCCGCTCGTGGGGGACAAGTACAGGCTGTTCGTGACCCTGGAGGGACGTGAGGTCTCGATCCGGCTGAAGGGCTCGATCAAGCTCGATCAGAGCACCGGCCGGGTGACGGCCACCTTCCCCAACAACCCGCAGCTGCCGTTCTCCGACCTCTCCGTCGATTTCCGCGACGGGCCGCGAGCACCGCTTGCCACGCCGCTGGACTGTGGCGCGAAGGCCGCGAGCGCCATCTTCACGGCCTGGTCCGGACACGCGCCGGCGAGCGCCCAGAGCACGCCGTTCACGATCGCCGGCAGCAGCTGCCCTGCACCGTTCGTGCCCTCGTTAAGCGCGAGCACGGCGAACTCGGTCGCCGGCGCCTTCTCGACCCTGTCGGTCGGGATTGCCCGCAACGACCGCAACCAGCTCCTGTCCGGCGTGCGGGTCGAGGTGCCGCCGGGCTTTGCCGGCTTCATCTCTCGCGTGACCCAGTGCCCGCAGGCACAGGCGTCCACCGGCGCGTGTCCGGCGTCAAGCCGGATCGGCACGGTCGACACGCGCTCGGGCGCGGGCTCCGAGCCCTACGAGCTCTCGGGCCAGGTGTACCTGACCAAGAAGTACAAGAAGGGCTCCGCGTTCGGCCTCGTATCGGTTGTCCGGGTGATCGCCGGCCCCTACGACCTGGGCACCGTCGTAATCAGGCAGTCGCTCTTCGTGGACCCCGACGACAGCCACATCACGGTGACGGGGGACCAGCTCCCGAGGATCCTCGATGGGGTGCCGATCCGGCTGCGCTCGGCTCGGGTGAACATCAACCGCTCGGGCTTCGCGTTCAATCCCACGTCGTGCGGCCCGAAGAGCACCACGGGCAAGCTGCACTCCACGCTGGGAGTCGGTACGCCGGTGACGGCTCCGCCGGTTCAGATCACCAATTGCGAGCGCCTTGCGTTCAAGCCGAAGCTCAGCATGAGCCTCACCGGTCCCAAGCAGACGGTGGAGGGCCGGCATCCGGGCCTCAAGGCGGTGCTCAAGCATCGCTTCGGGCAGTCCAACATCAAGCAGTCGAAGGTCACGCTGCCGCTGTCGCTGGCACTCGACCCGGAGAACGCCCGAGCGCTCTGCTCCTACGACAAGGGCCTCCAGGCCAAGTGCGCGTCGAAGACCCGCATCGGCACGGCGACCGTGAACAGCCCGGTGCTGAACAAGCCGCTCAAGGGCAAGGTGTTCTTCGTCAAGGGAGTTCGCTTCGGGCCGACCGGAAATCGGATCAGAACCCTGCCGACGCTGCTCGTGAAGCTGCGCGGCGAGGTGCGGGCCAACCTCCGGGCTCAGACCTCGATCGATGGGCCCGGCCGGCTGATCACGACGTTCATCAACACGCCCGACGTCCCGGTGAAGCGCTTCGATCTGAAGCTGAAGGGCGGCACGGGCGGCATCCTCGTCGTCACAACACCGCGCGGGATCTGCGGGCGCAAGCAGGTGGCCCGCGTGCGCATGGACGGTCACAGCGGCAAGGTCACGAAGAGCAAGGCGAAGCTCAAGACCCCTTGCTCCAAGAAGAAGAGCGCCAAGAAGAAGAAGTAGCAAGCGCGGATGCCGGCCCGGGGCCTTGCGGCCTCGGGCGCACCCGCACCGCCTAGTCCTCGTCCAAGCGCGTCCTGAAGCCCTCGGAGGGCTCGACCGTGGCGCCCTTCGAGCGCACCGCGTCGGCAAGCCAGTTGTCCGAGGTCACTACGTGCAGGGAGCGGGGATCCGAGTCGGCCTCGACGATCCTGACTATCTCGAAGTCCGCCGCGTCGGGCCCGCGCTTGGGGGCGTGCGCGATCTTGATGACCGTCGAGCGCAGCGGCGGCCGCGGAGGCCGCTCGAAGACCACCGTCACATCGTCCCCCGTGCGCGCGGAGAAACGCTCGAGCCGGTCTACGAGCTTGGCCATCGCGGCGTCGCGATCCCGCCACCATCCGTCGGGGCGGGTGCCGATCACGTTCATCCCGTCGATCACGAAGCGCACGGGATCGGCGGCCTACGGCCCGGTCGGGGTGAACTGGAAGCCGTAGAAGCGAAGCCCCGGGGCGTCGGCCACGACCTCTCCTGCACTCTCGTGCAGACCGGGTTCGGATCTCCCGCCGGAAAGCACCGCATAGGCCCCCCCGGCGGAGAACGAGCTCACCCGCGCCCGCGCGCCTGCAGCCGCCGCCTCGACGTAGTCCTCGCCCTCCGACCACTCGCCCTCCAGCTCCAGCCGCTCGATGTCGCCCGGGATGGCGATGTCCGCGGTCTGGGGCTGCAGGAGGACCCCTTCCGCGTCCTCGGGGCGCACCGGCGGCATCGGCTCCGGTGCTTCGAAGCCGGGGTCTACCTCCCTCACGGCCTCCTGGATCGCGAGCTCGGTGCCCGCATAGGCGCCCTCTCCGTAGTGCACCCAGCGCAGGATCCCCTGCTGGTCGAAGAGGTAGCGGCCGGGCCAGCCCTGGTTGCCGTAGTCGCGCCAGACCTCGAAGCCGGGGTCCAGCAGTACCGCGTACTCGATCCCCATGCGCTCGACCCAGCTCCGCACGAGCTCGGGGTCGACGCCGAAGGAGTAGCCGGGGCAGTGCACGCCGATCACTCGCAGGCCGTGGGCGTGGTAGCGGGCGTGCCACTCGCGGAGGTAGGGAAGGGTGTGGTGGGAGTTGACGCGGGCGAAGTCGAAGAACTCCACCAGCACCGCGTACCTCTTGACGAGCTTCGTCATGCGCAGCGGCGCGGCGTTCACCCATTCCATCTGCCCGGGGAACTCGGGTGCGCGGATCTCTGCTTCGTCTGGCGGTCGCAAGGCCCGAGAAGAATGCCGCAGTCGGCACCTGCGCGTTCGCCGCCACCGGGAGCAGGCGCTCGAATCCGCGCACGCACGCATCCCCGGAGGGTGCGGGAGGCGGGTCTCAGCCCGCCAGCGCGCGCAGCAGGTCCGGAGTGACCCAGAGCTCGATCGCCGCCGAGCAGAGGAGCACCGGGATCGCGATCGTGACCGTCACGACCGTGGCCGCCAGCAGCTGGTTCCACTCGCCGCGATGGCTGGCGACCAGCCAGGCCCCAAGCGGCAGGAACAGCGCGGTGAGCTCCGGCAGGGCGTGGGGAAGCAGTCCCAGGATCAGCTCGCCCGGCCCGATGCCGAGCTGCCCCGCTACGTCGGACGCCACCATGCCGATGCCCACGGCCTGGGTGCAGAGGGAGAAGACGGTCGCGCAGATGACGAAGCCGATCGCAAGTGGCCCGGCCTTCTCGTGCACCCAGCGGTCTACTCCGCTGCGGTTGGAGGCAGAGAGGGGGAGCGAGCTGCCGGCGATGAAGCCGGCCACGCACGCCATCGCGTGGAGCGCGAGCACGAGGCCGTTGCGGTAGATGATGTGGAAGTAGTCGCCCGCGTCGGCTGAGTGAGTCAAGCCCGGAAAGAACAGGAACGTCGGGTCCGGGCTCGTCGAGCGGGCTACGAGATAGACCGCCAGCAGCAGGCCGCAGGCGGTCATCAGGCTCAGCCCGAGCCAGGGACGCAGCGTCCGCCAGGGCCGCTCGTTCCAAGCGCGCAGCGCCAGGCGCGTGTCCTTCATGCCCTGGACGAGCACGAGATCGTTGACACTGGCCATCAATAGCCCATCGGCCAGACCGGCCTACGAGTTGAGCCGCCGCGACGGGATGCCCCGTCTTCTAGCCTCGCTAGATGTTCTTCCTCGTCACCGGTGGGGCGCTCGCGGCCGGCCTGTTCGTTCTCCTGAGCGTGCTGGCCGGCTCGGGCGGCGGCCGACTCCTGCGTCGCTCCACCGGTGCTCTGGTGGGCGTGGCGGTGTTGTACGCCGCCTTCGGCGGTCTGTGCGCATGGTTCATCTACGGGATGCGTTGCGACGAGTCCTGCTACGGGGAGGGGTGGAGGAACGCAACGGACGCTTGGCAGTGGACCGGCCAGCTGGTTGTTGCGACGACCGGGCTGGTCGCCCTGCTGATGGCAGCCCGCTTCTTCCACACGGGCCGCTATCGAGGTGCGCGGGCAGGGGTAGTGGCGGCGGCGCTGCTCTTTGGGATCTGGGCTCTCTTCCAGATGCCGCTGACCAGCGAATTCTGAGAGCTGCCCGGCGAAGCCGGGCGGACGCGGACTCTGCGGCTAGCCGATGGAGTCGACCATCTCGAGCTGGATGAGCCGGTTCAGCTCGACGGCGTACTCCATCGGCAGCTCCTTGGTCACCGGCTCGATGAAGCCGTTGACGATCATCGCGGCGGCCTCTTCCTCGGTCAGGCCGCGCGACTTGAGGTAGAACATCTGCTCGTCGGAGATCTTGCCGACGACGGCCTCGTGGGCCACCGTGACGTGGGGGTTCTGGATCTGGATGTCGGGCCAGGTGTCCGAGCGCGAGTGCGCGTCCATCATCAGGCCGTCGCACTGGACTCGGGCCTTGGAGCCCTGCGAGTTGTGGCCCATGCGCACGAGGCCTCGGTAGCCCATGATCCCGCCGTCCTTGGAGATCGACTTGGCGAGGATGTTCGACGTCGTGTTGGGCGCCAGATGGACGACCTTCGCGCCGGTGTCCTTCCAGACGTTGCCGCTCGCCACGCCGACGTTGAGGTGGTCGGCGCGCGCGTACTCGCCCATCAGGAACGAGCCCGGGTAGAGCATCACGACCTTGGCGCCCATCGATCCGCCGACCCACTCGACGGTGCCCTCGGCCTCGACGATCGCGCGCTTGGTGTTGAGGTTGTAGATGTCCTTCGACCAGTTCTGGACGGTCGTGTACCGCGCCTTGGCGCCTTCCTTGACGAAGATCTCGACGACGGCGGAGTGCATCGAGTTGACGCTGTAGGTCTGCGCGGTGCAGCCCTCGATGTAGTTCACCTCCGAGCCCTCGTCGGCGATGATCAGCGTGTGCTCGAAGGTGCCCTCGTTGGCGCCCTCCATGCGGAAGTAGGCCTGCAGTGGCAGATCGACCTTCACGCCCTTGGGCACGTAGAGGAACGAGCCGCCCGACCAGACGGCGCCGTGGAGCGCCGAGAACTTGTTGTCCTGAGGCGGCACGCAGCGCTTCATGAAGTACTCCTGCACGAGCTCCGGGTACTCGGTGATCGCGGTGTCCATCGAGCAGAAGAGGATCCCGAGGTCGGCGTACTCCTTCTTGAGCCCCTCGTAGACCGGCTCCTGGCGCCAGACGCCGACCACGCCGGCGAGGTGCTCGCGCTCGGCCTGCGGGATGCCGAGATCCTCATAGGTCTTCTTCATCTCCGCGGGCACGTCGTCCCAGGAGTTGAAGCGGCCCGCCTCGGGCGGGCTGTAGAGCACGAGCTCGTCGAGGTTGAGGCCGGACAAGTCGACGCCCCAGGTCGGAACGGGCTTGCGCTCGAAGATGTCGTAGGACTTGAGCCGCAGCTTGGCCATCCAGTCCGGCTCGCCCTTGATCTTCGAGAGCTCCTGGATCACCTCGCGCGAGACGCCCTTCTTGGCAACCAGCTGTCCCTGCTCGTCCTCGACGATCGGGCTGGGCCCTGCAATGCGCGTCTTGTCCGGAGTAGCCATGAGATCCTGTTGCTCGGGGTCAAATCCGCTCTGAGGAGTCGGGTATGGATTGTATCGAGAGTGGCAGTCGGGCCTCGACCGAGCCTCAGGGCATAGGATCGGCCGATGAAGCTTTACATCTGCTACGGCACATTCGAGACCCCAAGGCCCGGCGGCCATCCCTGTCGGCGCGCCTACAACGCGCTGCGCGACGCGGGCCATGAGCCCGAGCTGATCAAGTCCTACGGCCTCGGGGTCCTGCCCGAGGTCTTCAACAAGACCAAGGGCCGCCAGGAGGCCAAGCGGCTCACCGGCAGCTACACCGTCCCGGTGCTCGTCACCGACGACGGCGAGGCGATCAGCGACTCGAAGAAGATCGTGGAGTGGGCTAAGGCCAACCCGGCCTGAGCCCGTCCCGCTTCGGCGGGGCCCTGCGCCAGCCGGCCGCTACTCGGGCCAGGACGCGTCGCCGGTCGTGGCGCCGCGCATCACCTTGAGGGTGAGCAGCGCGCACTTGCGGCGGGTGGGGGAGATCTCGATCCCCAGCAGGTCGATCGCCCAGTCGGCGCCGAGCGCGGCGACCTCGTCGAGCTTCATGCCGATCAGCTCCTCGCTGGAGATCGAGGCGGAGGCCTGCGAGATCGCGCAGCCCTGGCCGTGGAAGCGGAGGTTCGTGATCGTGCCCTCGTCGTCCACCACCAGGTGCACGCCGAGCTCGTCGCCGCAGAGCGGGTTGTGGTCGTGCGCCTCGAGGTCGTGCGGGTCCAGCTCGCCGAAGTTCCGCGGGTTCTTGTAGTGATCGAGTATGTAATCGCGATACAGCGCGTCCATCAGAGGGCGAACACCTCGCGGGCGGTCTTGAGGGCGGCGATCAGGCGGTCGACGTCCTCGTGGGTGTTGTAGACGTGGAAGCTGGCGCGGGCGGTGGCCGGGACGCCCATCTCGCGCATCAGCGGCTGGGCGCAGTGGTGCCCGGCGCGGATGCAGACGTGCTCGCGGTCGCAGATCTCCGCGAGGTCGTGGGGGTGGATGCCCTTCAGCTCGAAGGACACCACGCCGCCGCGCAGGTCGGGGTCGACCGGGCCGAAGGCGTGCACGCCCTCGACCTCCTCGAGCCGGCCCAGCGTGTAGGCGGTCAGGTCCCGCTCGTGGACGCGGACGGCGTCCATGCCGATCGCGGACAGGTAGTCGATCGCCACTCCGAGGCCGATGGCCTCGGCGATCGGGGAGGTCCCCGCCTCGAACTTCCACGGCAGGTCGTTCCAGGTCGAGGTCTCGAAGCCGACCGAGCCGATCATGTCGCCCCCGCTGAGGAACGGCGGCATCGCCTCGAGCAGCTCGCGGCGTCCGTGGAGCACGCCGACCCCTGTCGGGCCGAGCGCCTTGTGGCCGGTCCAGGCGTAGAAGTCGGCGTCGATCTCGCCGAGGTCGACCGGCAGCTGGGGCGGGGCCTGCGAGCCGTCGATCAGCGACACCGCGCCGGCGGCTCGCGCACGCGCGGCGATCTCGGCGACCGGGTTGATCGTGCCGAGCACGTTCGACACGTGGGCGACCGAGACGAGCTTCACGCGTCCGCCGGCGAGCATCTCGTCCAGCTCGTCGAGCGAGAGCTGCCCGTCGTCGGAGACGTGCAGATAGCGGAGCTTGGCGCCGCGCTCCTGGCACAGCAGCTGCCACGGCACGATGTTCGAGTGGTGCTCCATGTGGGTGATCACCACCTCGTCACCGGCGCCGACGTTGGTCCTGCCCCAGGCGTAGGCGACGAGGTTGATCGCCTCGGTCGCGTTGCGGGTGAAGATCGTCGTGGCGGTCTCGCCGCCGACGAAGGCGGCGATCCGCTCGCGCGCGCCCTCGAAGAGGTCGGTCGCCTCCTGGGCGAGCTCGTACACGCCGCGGTGCACGTTGGCGTTCGAGTTGCGGTAGTAGGAGTCGATCGCCTCGATCACGGCGGTCGGCTTCTGCGAGGTCGCCGCCGAGTCGAGGTAGGCGATCCGGACGCCGTCGCGCTCGCGCGCCAGGATCGGGAAGTCGGCCCTGATGCCGGAGAGCGGCTTGGCGGCGACGGGGGGCACGGTCACGCCTCCTGCCGCGCCTCCGCGCGCTGGCCGATGAACTCGGCGACCTGGTCCTCGGCTGCCAGCAGCTTCTCGCCGATCCGGCGCCGCACGAGCGTCTCGAGGCCGGGGTCGTCGAGGCGCTGCACGACCTCCTCGAAGTAGCCCTCGACGAGCGTCCGGACGGCGTCGATCCGCGAGATCCCGCGGGTCATCATGTAGAAGATCTGATCCTCGTCGAGCTCGCCGACGGTGCCCCCGTGGGAGGCCGAGACGTCGTCGACCTTGACGATCAACGAGGGGATCGCGTCGCCCTTGGCGCGCTGCGAGAGCAGCATCTGGTGGGTCTGCAGATAGGTGTGGCTGTCCCGAGCGCCCTCGATGATCTCGATCAGGCCCTCGTAGGAAGCACGCGACTCTCCCGTCAGCGCGCCCTTCCAGACCGTGTCGCCGGCCGTGTGCGGCGCTTCGTGAAGGTCGGTCGTGAACAGGTCGAGGTGCTCGTCGCCCTCGGTGAAGTAGAGGCCGGTGTGCCGCATGTCCGAGCCCTGCTCCGCGGTGATGATGTCGAGCGTCTGCTTGGTCAGATGCCCGCCGAGATGCACCGGGACCCAGCTGACGAACCCGTCGCGCGCGATCTCCACGCGCTTGGTGGAGATGTCGTAGATCTCGCCTTGGCCCCAGTCCTGGAAGTGGGCGAGCTTGACTCGCGCGCCGGGCCGGGCGTACAGCTCGAAGCCGCCGGCGTGCAGCGCCTGCCCCTCGAAGTCGCCGCCGAGGCAGTACTCGCGGATCGAGCACTCGGCGTTCTCGCCGACCACGGCGAGCGTGTGCGCGTACTGCGCGATGCCGGGCTCGTCGATGGCGTAGACGCTCTGGATCGGCTTCTCCACGCGGACGTTCGCGGGCACGTGGATGAACACGCCGCCGGTCCAGAAGGCCGCGGTGGCGGCCGGGAACTTGCCCTCATCCTCGGACAGCCGGCGCATGTACCACTCGCGCACCAGCTCTCCGTGCTCCTCGAAGGCCTGCTGGAGCGGCATCACGATCACGCCCTGCTCGGTCAGCTCGGGGTCGACCTGCAGGTGGACGGTGCTCGCGCCGCGCTGAACGATCAGCGCGGCGGGCTCGCCGTCGAGCGCGTCGCGCACCTCGGCGGGCAGCTCTTCCGGCGAGGCGACCGTCTCGTAGCGGCGCGGCGCGAGCGCGTCGAGGTCGAGCTTGCGCAGGGTGGTAGTCCAGAAGCCCGAGCGGCGCCAGGTCGGCACCGGCTCGCCCTCATAGGCCTCGAGCGCGGCCTTGCGCCGCTCGTCGAGCCAGTCGGAGGCGCTAGCCGGCATCGGCCGCCGCCACCTCTTCGCGGATGAAGTCGTAGCCCTGCTCCTCGAGCGTGTCGGCCAGCTCGGGCCCGCCCTCGCGGACGATCCGGCCGTCGAGCATGATGTGCACGAACTCCGGCTTGACGTAGTCGAGGATGCGCGTGTAGTGGGTGATGATCAGCGAGCCCATGTCCGGGCCGCGCAGCGCGTTCACGCCGTCGGAGACGATCCGCAGCGCGTCGATGTCGAGTCCCGAGTCGGTCTCGTCGAGGACGGCGATCTCGGGCTTCAGCATCGCCAGCTGGAGGATCTCGGCGCGCTTCTTCTCGCCGCCCGAGAAGCCCTCGTTGAGATAGCGGCTGGTGAACGTGCGGTCGATCTTGAGGATCTCCATGTTCTCGCCCAGCAGCTTCCCGAACTCCTTCACCTTGATCGGCTCGTCGCGCTTGGCGTTCACGGCCATGCGGAGGAAGTTCGCCACCGAGACGCCCGGGATCGTCGCCGGGTACTGGAAGGCCATGAACACCCCGGCGCGGGCGCGCTCGTCCGGCTCGGCCTCGGTGATGTCCTCTCCGTTGAAGAGGATCTTGCCCTCGGTGACCTCGTAGTTGGGGTTGCCCATGATCGTGTTCGCGAGCGTGGACTTGCCCGAGCCGTTCGGGCCCATCAGGGCATGGGTCTCGCCCTTGCGCACCGTGAGGCTGAGCCCGCGCAGGATCTCGCGCTCCTCGATGCGTACGTGCAGGTTCTGAATCTCCAAGCTCATGCGGTCGCCTTCTCCATGCCCTTCGATGTCGTGGTGGGCCGAACGAGGTCGGCCAGTGTCATGTCCTTGAGTGTGCGCACGATGGATCCCTGGACCCGCGTCCAGAGCAGCTTGGTCGGGCACGGGTCGTGTCCGGGCTCACCGTCGCGCGCGCAAACGAGCGCGCCGTCGGAGCCTTCGGTGATGCACTCGATCGGGGCGATCTCGCCCTCGAGCGCCAGCACCACCTCTGCCATCGTGATGCTCTCGGCGGGTCGCGCCAAAGAGTACCCCCCGCGGGCTCCGCGCCTGCTCTCGACGAGCTCGGCGCGCTTCAGCCGCGCCGCGAGATGCTCGAGATAGGCGAGCGGCAGGGCCTCCGCCTCGGCGATCGCGGTGAGCGATATCGGGGTGCTGCCCGGCTCGCCGCCGTCATCAGCGGGGCTCTCGCTCCCCGCCTCGCGTGCGAGGTGGGTCATGACGCGGATGCCGTACTCGGCCTTGGTCGAGAACATCATCGGCGCGATCTCCGGGGTAAATCCATACCTGGGAAGTAGGATAACGGCCGCGGGATCGGCCCCTCGGGCCGTCGCCCGCCGCGCCCTGGGCCGCTCAAGCGCCGGCGGCCAGCAGGCGCAGGTCGTGCTCCAGCCCCTCGGGCGTGACCTTGCTCACCGGGTAGCCGACGCGCTGAACGCCCTTGCCGTCCACGAGCACGATGCGGGCGGTGTGATCGAGGTCGTCGAGCTGGGGCTCGATCGAGTAGGCGCGCCAGATCCGCCGCAGCTCTGCCCGCGAGCCGAGCACGAAGCGCATCCGGCCGATCATGCGCTGCTTGGCGAGGAACGCGAGCGCGCTCTCCGAGGTGTCGTTCTCCGGGTCCACGGAGATCGCGATCGCCGGGAGGTCCCTGCCGAGATCGTCCAGAGCACCCTTGACCTGCTGCGCCTGGAGGGGGCAGGAGTCCTCGCAGTGCGAGTAGAGGAAGGTGACCACCACCGGCTCTCCGCGCAGGTCGGACATCCGCACCGTCTTCCCGTCCTGGTCCTCGAGGCCGATCTCGGGGGCGCGCAGGCCCGCAGGCAGGTTCGCGCCCTCGAAGCGCTTGCCGCCCGTGTCGATCGAGTCGGAGTCGTCGGAGCGGCTCGCGACCAGGGCCAGGGTGCCGAGGGTCGAGAGGGCCAGCACGAACAGGGCGATCAGCACGCGCGGGTTCACTGGGCCCGAGCGTAGTGCCCGAGCTTCCTAGGGCTCTACCAGCCCACGCCTGATCGCATAGCGGGCCAGCTCCACCCGGTCGCGCATGCCGAGCTTCGCGAGCACGTTGCCGCGATGCGACTCGACCGTCTTCTCGGAGACCTTCAGCGCCTCGGCGATCTGCTTGTTGGTGCGCGCCTCGGCGATCAGCTTGACGATCTCGAGCTCGCGCGCGGTCAGCTCCTCGGGGCGGGAGTCCGGCCCGTCGGCGAGCCAGCGGCGCATCAGCGCCTGCTGGGTGCTGGAGGAGAGGAACGTGCGGCCCTCGGAGACGGTTCGGATCGCCTGCGTCAGGTCGGAGTCCGCCGCGCGCTTGGGCACGTAGCCGGAGGCGCCCGCGTCGAGGGCGTCGAAGAAGTAGCGCTCGTCCTCGTGCATCGAGAGCATCAGGAGGCGGATCCCATCGTCCTGCGCGTGTATCTGGCGCGCCGCCTGAGGCCCGGTCAGGCCCGGCATCGAGACGTCCAGCACCGCGACGTCCGGCCGCTCGCGCAGAGCGAGCTCGATGGCCTCGATGCCGTCTCGCGCCTCGCCGACCACCCGCATGTCCTTCTGGCGGTCGATCAGCATCCCCAGGCCGGAGCGCACGATGCCGTGATCGTCGGCGATCAGCACCCGGATCATGGGACCCTCAGGGTGAGCTCGGTGCCGCCTCCCGGCGAAGAGCGCAGGTCGAGGGCCCCGCCCGCGAGCCGGGCTCGCTCGGCCATCCCGCTGAGTCCCAGCCCGCGACCGTGGATCGCCAGGGGATCGAACCCGTCGCCGTCGTCGCGCACGTGAAGCTCCGCGCCCGTCTCCGACGCCGTCAGCTCGACGCTGACCCGCCCGGCGTGCGAATGGCGCGCGGCGTTGGCGAGCGCCTCCTGCGCGACGCGGTAGACGACGGTCTGGGTCTCCTCGTCCAGCTCGCTCGGCTCGCCGCTCACCCGCAGGTCTACGTCCGCGCCCGTCCGCTCGCCGAACCCCTGCACCTGCTCGTCGATCGCCGCCGCGAGGCCGTGGTCGTCGAGGGCGGTGGGGCGGAGCTGGCGCGCCAGCCGGAGCAGCTGGTCCATCGCCTGGCCGGTCAGCTGCTTGAGCTCTGAGACCTCCGGGGCCTGTGCGGGCTGGATGTCCTGCCCGAGCGCTTCCAGCCTCAGCAGGATCGCCGTCAGCGCCTGGTTCACCTCGTCGTGGAGGTCACGCGCCAGCCGGCGCCGCTCCTCCTCCTGGGCGCGCAGCACGAGCTTGCCCGATCGCCGCCGCTCCTCGTCCACCCGCTGCAGCAGCCGCCGGAACGAGACGGCGAGCCGGTCGATCTCCTCGACGGGGTCCTCGCCGAGCTCGAAGGTCGAGGGCACGGCCGGGTCGATCGCCTCGACTCTCTCCACGAGGCGCTCGAGCGGGCCAAACCGCTTCTGGAGCATCCAGAGGTTCACGCACAGCGTCAGCACGATCGCCAGCGCCAGGATCAGGAACTGCCAGCGCTGCTCCGCGATCGAGATGTCGAGCCCGGCCGCGAGGCTCGCCGCGAACAGGGTCAGCGTGACGAGCAGGACGTTGGCGCCGATCACCTGACCGGAGAGGGAGTCGTGGCGTCGTTTCATCCTGGGTTTGGGCATGGGCTGTGGCGTCCCCCGGCAAATGGGGTCTTGACCCCATATCGGCAGGGACCCGGTTGGACGACAATTTGCGTAGAAGCTTGCGGACGGCAGGTCCGGATGGCTTTCGACAGCAGGTCTGGGATTGACGTCGGGGCGCTCGGGAGAGCGCCCCGACTGCTTTCTGGAGCAGGGTCGCTATTCTTTCTGAAGTAATGACGCGGGATGCCGCTTTGGTGGCTCCCACGTTAGATTTCATTGAAGAGTCGACCGAGATTCAGGAGTTTTGAATGCCCAGCGGTGTCGAGCTGATTCGCAAGGCCAAGGAGCAGATCACCGAGGTTGACCCTCGCGAGGTCCACGACCTGCTCGGAAACGGTCACCGCGACGAGGTCGTGATCGTCGACGTGCGTGAGCAGCAGGAGTTCGAGGAGGCGCACATCCCCGGCGCGGTCCATGTCCCGCGCGGGCATCTCGAGTCGCGCATCGAGGGCGCCGCCGGAGACAAGTCCTCGCGGGTCATCCTCTACTGCGCCTCGGGCAACCGCTCGGCGCTGGCCGCCAAGACCCTGATCGAAGAGCTCGGCTACGAGCAGGCGGAGTCGATGACCGGCGGCATAACCCTCTGGAAGGACCGCGGCTACGACGTCGAGGTCCCGCGCCAGCTCACCGCCGAGCAGCGCGAGCGCTACTCGCGCCACCTGCTCGTTCCCGAGATCGGGCTCGAGGGGCAGCTCAAGCTGCTCGACGCCAAGGTGCTGCTGCTCGGCGCCGGCGGCCTCGGCGCGCCCGCCGCGTTCTACCTCGCGGCGGCGGGGGTCGGCACGCTCGGGATCGTCGACGACGACGTCGTCGACCTCTCCAACCTCCAGCGCCAGATCGTCCACACGGTCGATCGCGTCGGCATGGCGAAGGTCGATTCGGCCGAGCAGGCGATCCACGACCTCAATCCCGGGATCGACGTCGTCAAGTACAAGACCCGCCTCGACGCCTCCAACATCATGGAGATCATCGAGGGCTACGACGTGATCGTCGACGGCGTCGACAACTTCCCCACGCGCTACCTGCTCAACGACGCCAGCGTGAGGCTGAAGATCCCGGTGGTCTCCGCCTCGATCCTCGGCTTCGACGGCCAGCTCGCCGTCTTCGCGCCCTACGACGGGCCCTGCTACCGCTGCCTCTACCCGACGCCGCCGCCGGCCGAGCTCGCGCCCTCCTGCGGTGCGAACGGCGTGCTCGGCGCGCTGCCGGGGATCATGGGAGTCCTGCAGGCGATCGAGGTCGTCAAGCTCATCACGGGCTCCGGCGAGCCGCTGATCGGCAGGCTGCTGCTCTACGAAGCGCTCAGCACGAGCTTCACCGACCTCAAGGTCAGGCGCGATCCCGAGTGCCCCATCTGCTCCCGCGACCCGGAGTCCATCACCAACGACGAGATGGGCGTCTTCCCCGACTACGAGCAGTTCTGCGCGGCGGCCGGGTAGGCTTCCGGCGGCTGTGAGCACGATCAAGATCCCACCCGTCCTGCGCGCCTCCACCGGAGGCGAGAAGGAAGTGGCCGCCGACGGCGCAAACGTGGGCGAGGTGCTGCACGCCCTGGCCAAGGCGCATCCCGCCACCCAGGCCCAGCTCTTCGGCGAGGACGGCTCGCTCAACCGCTACGTGAACGTCTACGTCAACGACGAGGACGTACGAGTGCTCGACGGGCTGGACACGGCGGTCAAGGAGGACGACACCCTCGTCATCCTCCCCGCCATGGCCGGCGGCTGACGGCTGCAAGGCCGTAGCATTTCGGTGTCCTCGGTCGGCCATGGGCTGGCGCCCTATGGCCTCCCTGCGTCCTAGGACTGCTCGCCTTTCGCCGTCAGTCTCTGAGCCGTTGCTGGGTCGCCGGGGGCGGGCGACGCTATATTTTCTGAAGCGATGCTTGAGCCCGGCCTGGAGAACCGGCCCTGCGGGGGGCGGTACGAGGACATCGTCCGCTCGATCGGCAACACGCCGCTGATCGAGCTGCAGCGGCTCTCGCCCAAGCCGGGGGTGCGGATCTTCGCGAAGCTCGAGTCGCACAACCCCACGGGCTCGGTGAAGGATCGCGTGGCGCGTGCGCTGATCGATGACGCCGAGGCGAAGGGCGCCATCGGCCCGGGCCAGACGATCCTCGAGCCGACCTCCGGCAACACCGGGATCTCCCTCGCGATGATCTGCCGGCGCAAGGGCTACCCGTTGAAGGTGGTCATGCCCGACAACGTGACCGAGGAGCGAACTCAGCTGCTGCAGATGTACGGGGCGGAGATCGTCTACTCGCCCGGCGCCCAGGGCTCGAACGGCGCGGTGGCCCTGGCGCTCGAGATGGCCGAGGCCGACTCCTCGTACTACATGCCCTATCAGTACGGCAACGAGGCGAACCCGAACGCGCACTACAACGGCACGGCGCTGGAGATCCTCGACGAGCTCGACGAGGTGACGGCCTTCGTGGCCGGCCTCGGCACCGGCGGCACGCTGATGGGCAACGCCCGCCGCCTCAAGGAGCACGACCCGAACACCCTGATCGTGGCCGCCGAGCCGCTGCAGGGCGAGCTGGTCCAGGGGCTCCGCTCGCTCGACGACGGCTTCATCCCGCCGATCATCGACATCTCGCTGCTCGACCGGAAGATCTTCGTCTCCAACCGCGACGCGGTGGTGTGGACGAAGCGACTGCTCGATGAGGAGGGGCTCTTCGCCGGCGTGTCGAGCGGCGCGATCGCCTCGATAGCGGTCCGCGTTGCCGCGGACCTCGACGAAGGGAACGTCGTCTTCGTGGTCTGCGACGGGGGCTGGAAGTACCTCAGCTCGGGCGTCTACACCAAGTCGATCGAGCAGCTGGACGCCGAGGGCGTGCTCGACTCCGCTTCCTTCTGGTAGCCGACTAGCCGCGCTCGGCGGGCTGGTCTTCCGCCGGCAGGTCCTCGCCCGCGGGCTCCGCGGGCGGGTCGTCGGTCGGCAGGTCGTCGTCGTAGGGGCCGGTCTCCGCGTAGGCGGGGCTCGGCGGTGAGGCCTGCCGGTAGCGAGGGGCGTCGTCCTCAGCCTCATCCTCGTCGTGGTCTGACTGCAGGGACTCCCGCAGCTCGCGGAACCCGCGCCCGAGCGACCTCGCGGCCTCGGGAAGCCGGGCCGGGCCGAGCACGAGCAGGGCGATCACGAGGATCACCACCATCTCCATCGGGGCTGGTGAGAGGAAGGCCACGGACCCAGGCTATCGCCGCCTCGTAGGCTTGGAGGATGCGCATGACCAGGGCACAGTGGGACGAGCTGATCGAGCACGCTCGCGAAGACGCGCCGAACGAGTGCTGTGGATACGCACGCGCGAAGGGCGGGATCGTCGAGGAGACGTTCCGCTCGGAGAACCCGCGCAAGTCCCCCTACGGCTACGAGCTCGACACGAAGAGCCTCCTGGCGGCCAACGAGCTCGACGACGAGGGCTACGAGGTAGCGATCTACCACTCGCATCCGCGCAGCCCGGCCGAGCCGTCCCAGACGGACATCAACCTCGCGACCTATCCGCACTGGACCTACCTGATCGTCTCCCTCGCGGGTGACGAGCCGACGGTGCGCGCCTGGCGCATCGCCGACGGTGACGTGGAGGAAGAGGCGATCGATGTCGGCGGCTAGGGCCGCGCAGGCATGAGCCGGACGGGGCGACAGCGCGAATCGCTGTTCTGCCCCAGCTGCGGGATGGGGCACACGCTCGCCGAGCGCTTCTGCAGGGCCTGCGGGATGCCGCTGGTGGCCAAGGGCCCCGACGGCGAGTCACCCGTCTCCGATGCGCAGGCGCGCGCCCGGAAGATCGAGCCGATCTACACCCAGGGCGAGCTGGTGCGGATAGCCGGCAGCCGCAACCAGCCCGAGGCGGAGCTGATCCAGGGGCTGCTGCTGGAGGAGGGGATCCCCAGCATGCTCCGCCGCACCCAGGGGTTCGACGTCCCGGACTTCCTCGCCGCCGGCCCTCGGGACGTGATGGTTCCCGCCTCCGGAGTCGACGCCGCACACGACGTGCTGCGCTCGACCGGCCTGGAGATGCGCGAGTCGCCGGCCGCCGTGATCGAGACGGCCCGGGTCGCGCGGGTGGCCGCGCTCGTCCTGGTCGGCGGATCGCTGGCTGCGCTCGTGGCGTGGGGCCTCCTGCAGCTGACCGGCTGACGAGCGGTTAGCCTTTCCGGCCGTGGACTTCTCCCCGTCCGATCGTGTCACCCAGCTTCGAGAGCGCGTCCAGGCCTTCATGGCCGAGCACGTCGCGCCGGTCGAGGAGGAGGCGATGCGCGCGCTCGACGCCGAGGTGCGTCCCGGGACCGCCTACCCGGAGATCCTCGTGGAGCTGCGCGAGCGGGCGCGCGGGGAGGGCCTCTGGAACCTCTTCATGCCGGACGAGAGCCACGGACCGGGCCTGACCAACTGGGAGTACGGCCTGCTCTGCGAGGACATGGGCCGCTCGGGAGTCGCCCCGATGGTGTTCAACTGCTCGGCGCCCGACACCGGCAACATGGAGATCCTCGCCGAGTACGGCACCCCGGAGCAGAAGGAGCGCTGGCTGGAGCCGCTGGCCGGCGGTCACTCGCGCAGCTGCTTCTCGATGACCGAGCCGGACACGGCCGGCTCCGACCCGACCGGACTCGCCACTCGCGCGGAGCTCGACGGCGGGGAGTGGGTGATCAACGGCCACAAGTGGTTCACCTCCGGCTACAACGGCGCCGACGTGGCGATCGCGATGGTCGTGACCGATCCGGACGCGGCGCCACACCGCCGCGCCAGCATGATTCTGGTGCCGATCGACACCCCCGGCTTCACCGGCGTGCGCCCGGTGCCGGTGATGGGCCACTCGGCCGGTCCGGGACACTGGGAGGTCACCTACGAGGACGTGCGCGTGCCGGAGGCGAACCTGCTCGGACCGCGCGGCGAGGGCTTCTCGATCGCCCAGGCCCGGCTCGGCCCCGGCCGGATCCACCACTGCATGAGGGCGATCGGCTCCGCCGAGCGGGCGTTCGAGCTGATGTGCGAGCGGGCCCACTCGCGGCAGGCGTTCGGCGGCCCGCTGGCCGAGAAGCAGTTCGTCCAGGACTTCGTAGCCACCTCGAGGATCGAGATCGACGCCGCCCGGCTGATGGTCCTCCACGCGGCGTGGAAGATGGACACCGAGGGCAAGCGCGCAGCGCGCCAGGAGATCTCGATGATCAAGGTGGTGGCCGCGCAGATGCACCAGGCGGTCTGCGACCGGGCGATGCAGGTGCACGGCGCCCTCGGCATGTCGGACGACGTGCCGCTCTCGCTGATGTGGCGCCAGGGGCGCTGGCTGCGCATCGCCGACGGGCCCGACGAGGTTCACAAGATGGTCATCGCCATGCGCGAGCTCAACCGTTTCAAGCCCAAAGACCCAGCGGAGGGATGAAGAAGACCGATGTCAGTCGCACCGCCCCGCAGCCCAGCCGACCACGGCCTGACCGACGAGCAGCGCGACTTCGTCTCGGCGATCCGCGACTTCTGCGCGCGTGAGTGCACCGAGGACAAGCTTCCGGCCTTGACCGACGGCGGCAAGGACCCGCACAACCACGAGGTCGCCGCGCGGATGGCGGAGCTCGGCTGGTACGGCCTCGAGATCGCCGAGGAGTACGGCGGATCCGGCGGGACGTTCTTCGACGCGACCCTCTTCCTGGAGGAGACGGCTCGCGGCCAGGCGCCGATCGGCGCCTACGGCGTGACGCTGATCTGCGTCGGCGCGCTCAACCGCTTCGGCACCGACGAGCAGAAGCGGGACCTGCTCGGACGCGTCGCGAAGGGGGGCACGCTCGCGATCGCGATGTCCGAGGCGGACGCGGGGTCGGATGTCGCCGCGCTCAAGTGCCGTGCCCGCCGCGAGGGAGACGAGTGGGTGCTGAGCGGCTCCAAGATGTGGTGCTCGTTCGCCCACAAGGCGAGCCACGTACTGATCGTCTGCCGCACGGGCGACCCCGCCGGGCGCCACGAGGGCCTTTCGATGATCTTCGTGCCGCGCGACGCCGAGGGCTTCACGATGCGGCAGATCGACACCCTCGGCGGCGAGGACACCAACGAGCTCCATCTCGACGACGTCCGCGTGCCGGCGGAGAACCTGCTCGGTACCGAGGGCGGCGGCTGGATACAGCTGATGGCCGGCCTCAACAAGGAGCGCGTGATCCTGGCGGCGCTCGCCCTCGGCCTGGGTCAGCGGGCGTTCGACGACACGCTCTCCTACGTCAAGGAGCGCAAGCAGTTCGGCCGCCCGGTCGGCTCCTTCCAGGCGCTCCAGCACCGGCTGGCGGACCTCGCCACCGATCTGGTGCAGGCGCGGCTGCTGGTGCGCTGGGTGGCGCGCCTCACCGACGAGGACCCCACCCGCATGCTGCCTCAGGAGGCGTCGATGGCGAAGCTCGCCGCGACCGAGCTGGCGAAGCGCTGTGGGCTCGAATCGGTTCAGATGGCGGGCGGCTACGGCTACGCGAAGGAGTACCCGATGGAGCGCCACCTGCGCGCCGCCGTGGTGACGACGATCTACGGCGGCACCTCCGAGATCCAGCGCAACATCGTCGCCAAGACGCTCGGTCTCTAAAGCTGCCGCCTCGGGCGGTCGATCAGTCAAAGGTGGGGACTCGCCCTGCCACCAATCCTGCCCGTAGGCCCGCGGAGACGCGTGGCATGGGCTCCGCCGCGGAGGCGATGCGGGCGGTAACGAGGCTGCTCAGCGCGGCCGCCGAGATGCACGGCCCGGATGCGGTGCGTCAGCGGCTGGTCGACGAGGCGCGTGACTTCTTCGGTGTGACGCGTGTCTTGCTGCTCGCCGTCGCGGGCAGGGAGGGCCGCGTCGAGGCGGTCGCGTCCAGTCCGCCCGTCGGGCTCCCGCAGGGGCCGTTCTCGGTGTCCAACGTCCCATCGCTGGGGCGCGTCCTGCAGGAGCGGCTGCCCATCTTCACGGCCGAGGGGGAGGAGGCTCGGGCGATCGCCCGGACGCTCGGATCCGCTCCCCAGACGGAGACGGTGCTCCTGCTGCCGATGCGGGGCGGTGACGCGGTTCGCCATGTCCTGCTGCTGCTGGATGTCGTGGGGCGCCACATCGGTAGCGAGGAGGTCGAGGTGGCGGGCTCTTTTGCGGCGGCCGCTTCGGCGAGCCTCGCGCAGATGCAGCTTGCCGAGGAGCACGCCGAGCAGATAGCCCAGCAGGCGGCGCTCGCGCGAGCGGCCAAGACCCTCAACGAGAGCCTCGACCTGAATCACGTCCTCGAGCGGATCTGCCACGAGGCGGCCGACATCCTCGATGGCGACAACGCCGCGATCTTCCGCGGCGACGCGAGTGGCCTGACGATCGAGGCGGTGCACGGTATCGCTCCGGAGTCGGTCGGCTACAGCGTGCCTCCGGGCACCGGGCTCAGCGGGAGGGTCGCGCGCCTGGACCGGCCGCTGCTCACCAACGACTATCAGGCGATGCCCTCGAAGGTGGACCACACGCTGTTCGGCGAGGTCCAGGGGGCCCTCGCCGTGCCGATGCACTGGGACGGCGAGCTCCGCGGTGTGCTCGCCGTGGGCTACCACCGCCAGAGGCTGGTGACGCGCGAGGACCTCAGCCTGCTGGAGGCCTTCGGCGAGATAGCCGCGGCCGCCTGCCGCAACGCGAGCGCGCACGCCGGGCTCGAGCGGGTTGCGCAGACGGACGGCCTCACCGGCTGCCTCAACCATGCGGCGCTGCATCACGTGCTGCGTCAGGAGATCGAGCGCTGCGAGCGGACCGGCAACCGGCTGTCCCTGCTGCTGCTCGACCTGGACGACTTCAAGCAGATCAACGAGGAGCACGGGCACCTGGCGGGAGACGAGGTGCTGAGGCGCGTCGGAGAGGCCTTGCGCGGCGCGGTCCGTCCCTATGACCTCGTTGCGCGCTACGGCGGCGACGAGTTTGCCATCGTGGCGATCGAGTCCGACGAGCCCGAGGCCTCCGAGCTGGCTGTGCGGGCGCTGGCCGCTGTCGAGCGCGCGCTTCAGGGCTTCGAGAGCGCCTGCGGAGCCTGTGTCGGGGTGGCGGAGTGGGAGCCTCCGGAGGCGTCCGTGTCCGTGATCGCCCGTGCCGACAGGGCGCTGCTCCACGGCAAGCAGGACAAGGACGAGCGCTCGGTCATGGTCTTCTCGAAGCTCCCGCCGATGCTGCGGCGCGACTCTGCGCCTCAGCGGCTGGCCTCGCCGCCCGTCTCCGAGCCCAAGCCCGCGGCGGCCTGGCCCGATTCCAGCCGCCCGTGCTGGCCGAGGAGCAGCTAGCTCGCGGTGAGCGTGTCCAGATGGTCGCGCCAGCTGCGCTCGATCCGCGCCAGCCGGCGCCCGAAGGCCCGCTCAAGCGCCAGTCGAGAGCTCGACCGCTCGGGAGTCAGCGCCAGCTCCACGCAGGCATCGAGGCCGGCCTCGCGCTCCAGCAGGTCGAACACCGTGGCGCCCAGCACCATCGCGTCTCGCGCGGCGGGAGGGAAGCTCGGCCGCCCTCCTTCGCGGAGCCGGCGCGCCACGGCCGGGCGCAGGTGCGGCGCCTGTCCCGCGAGATGGGCCGCCGCGCCCTCGCAGAGCCAGGCCATGCGGACGTAGCGGCGGAACGTGGACGGGGAGAAAGGGGGCGGGAGGGAGGGCTCGTTCGCTCCCAGGACGAGGTGCGCGTACTCGTGGCGATGCGTGAGCAGCAGCGCCTCACGGGAGCCGGGCACCGCAGAGGCGCGTCGCTCGAGCGCTTCGGCGCCTAGGACGTGGATCGTCTCGCGCGCGAACCAGCCGGCGAAGTAGCGGCGCCCGGCCGGCGCCGAGACGAGCTGGGCGAGCGGGAGCCATGGCGCCGCCAGGGCGAGTGCCAGCGGCCGCGGGTGGATGACCACCGAGACCGCTCCGGGCACACGATCGAAGCGCTGCTCGAGCTCCCCGCGGAACACCTCGAGGTCATCGAGCACACGCCCGGCCGCCTCGCTGTGCGAGGCCTCGTGGCGCGCCGTGAACGACAGCGACTCGGTTTCGACCCAGGGCACTCCGGCGATCCGGTGCCGGCCTCAGGCGGCGGTGCTACGCCAGGGCGGGCACTGCGCCCGAGGCGATCTCCTCGATCTGCGCGGCGGCACGCTCGAACTCCTCGTCCGAGAGGACCGGGGTTCCCTCGAACGGCAGGTCGCGGTGCAGCTCGAGCCACGAGCGACAGCCGTGGTACTCCGGGCGTACCTTCACGGTCACCGGGCGCGGGATCCTGTAGGTGCGCAGCAGGATCACGTGCATCGGGTGGCGGCGCTTCCACTCGAGCCGCTTCTCCGCGTAGTCGGTGGTCCAGATGTAGTACGGGGAGAGCGCGTCGATGCAGCGCGGGTCCGTGATCAGGTAGCTGGCGGCCACCTCGGCCCATGCGCGGATACGCACGCGGTCGGGCTGCGGGATGCCTCCGTCCTGGAGGAGCGCCCGGGCAGGCGGGTCGCCGTCGGGCCAGACGCCCTCCTCGAGGGCGCGTCCCAGCTCGGGAAGGTGGGAGTCGCGCACGAGGTCGTTGCGCTGATGGTCGAACGTCGGGTAGAGGAAGAAGCGGTCGTGCTCGATCTCGAAGTGCTTGTTCTCTTCGCGAATTCCACCCTTGCGCAGCGTGAGCAGCTGCTCACCCTCTGCGAGGGCGCGCACAGTCACGGCCCATTCCTTGAAAGCAACTGGCATAGAAAGAGAAACCTCCGTCCCGTGCCCAGGACATTTTGACTAAGTGCCGAGGCGGCACGGGGCGGTCATTGTTGCGCAGCGCCCGCTCCAATTCAAGGCGAATTTCGTGAGAAGGGTCACTCAAGCCTCGCCGTGGGCTCCTCCGCCGGGGGTTTCGAGCCGCAGCCGCTCCCCTCTGCGCAGGGGTCCGGAGGCCTTCGCGGGGAGCTCCTCGCCGTCCAGCAGGTTCCTCCCCGGCACGCCGTCTCCGCCGCCTTCGGCGCCGGGTGGCGCGTGCCTGCGGCGCTCGGTGATCAGCGAGAAGCGCATGTCGTCGAGAGCCTCGATCTCCCTCACGACCCCGTCTCCGCCCGGTTGGCGCCCCGCGCCCCCGGACCCGCGCCGCACCGAGTACTCGCGGACCCGCAGGGGGTACTCGAGCTCGAGGGCCTCGACGGGGGTGTTGAGGGTGTTCGACATCGCGACGTGCACGGCGCTCGGGCCCGGCGCGTCGGCGCATGCTCCCTGCCCGCCGCCGAGCGTCTCGTAGTAGGTGAACCGCTCGTTGCCGAGCGTGAGGTTGTTCATCGTCCCCTGACCGAGAGCCCGGCCGAAGGCCCTCAGGACGAGGTCGGCCACGCGTGACGAGGTCTCCACGTTCCCCGCGGCCACCGCCGCGGGCGAGCGCGCGTTGAGGACCGTCCCCTCGGGAGCGATCACCTTCAGCGGGCGGTAGGCGCCGGCGCACGGGGGGACGTCCGGGTCGGCGATCACCCGCAGGGCGAAGTAGCAGGAGGAGAGCGTCACGGCGAGCGGGCAGTTGAGGTTGCCCTCGTGCTGGGCGGCGCTGCCGCTGAAGTCCAGCTCGAGCTCGTCGCCGCGCACCAGCGCCCGCAGCCTCAGCTCTAGATCTCCGTCCTCCGCCTCGAGCACGTCGACGGCGGTGCGCTCGCCGTCGGGGATCTCCGCGATGCGCGCGCGTGTGCGCCGCTCCGCGTAGTCGAGCGTCTCCGCCATGCCGGCCCGCAGCGAGTCGACGCCCATCTTCCGTGCGAGCTCCTCGAGGCGCGCCGTGCCGGTGCGGTTGGCCGCCAGCTGGGCGCGCAGGTCGGCCTCCCGCTGGCGAGGGTTGCGCATCCGGGAGGTGAGCGACTCCAGGAGGTCCCGGTCGAGCTCTCCGCCGCGGACCAGGCGCGTCGGCGGGATCACGACGCCCTCCTCCGCGAGGCTGCGGGAGTGCGCGGGCATGCTGCCCGGCTCGTCGGCGCCCACGTCCGCGTGGTGCGCGCGGCCGGCGGCGAAGCCGATCGGTGCTCCGTCGAGGAACGCGGGTGAGATCACCGTGATGTCGGGGAGGTGGGTCCCTCCGGCGAACGGGTCGTTGAGGATCCAGGCGTCGCCGGGAGCGTGGTCCTGATCCCTGACGGCGGCCACCGCGGAGGGCATCGCGCCGAGGTGCACCGGTATGTGCTCGGCCTGCATGACCATCTGGCCCGCAGGGTCGAACAGGCCGGTCGAGGCGTCGCGGCGCTCCTTGATGTTCGCCGAGTGAGCGGAGCGCACGAGGACGACCCCCATCTCCTCGCAGGCCGAGCGCAGCGCCCCGACCATCACCTGCAGTGCGATCGGGTCGATGCTCATGTCCGTTCCATCACCACGCCGCGGGGCTCGATGCTGGCGGCCCATCCCGGGGGGACCACGAGGGTGGAGCCGGGAAGCTCGACGATCGCCGGGCCGGCCATCGTGCCCGTCCCCGCCTCGGCGACGGCCGCGATCTCCCACGAGTCGCCGAAGCGGACCCGCCGCTCGCCGAGCGCGCGTCCTCGCCTCGGAGCCGGGAGCGGCGCCGGAGGGGCCGGCACGGCCGCGGCCACCCGAATGGTCACGAGCTCGAGGCTCGCGTCCGGGTCCGCGTAGCCGTAGCGCTCCGCGTGCGCCCGGTCGAACGCGGCTCGCAGCTCCGTGGGATCGGGCTCCGGCTCGGCTTCGATCGGCAGCTCGAAGGACTGGCCGGCGTAGCGCAGCTCGTAGGTGGCACGCAGCTCCGCGTCCGGCTCCCCGAGCTCCTCTCGCCCGCGCCGCCCGAGGCGGCGAACGGCATCGGACACGGCCTCACCGGTGAGCGCCCTCCCGGAGAGCAGCACCGATTCCACGACGTCCCGCCGGCGCTCCGACAGCGCCAGGCCGAGCGCCGAGAGGACCCCGGAGGCGAGTGGGGCGATCACTCGTGTCATGCCGAGCTCGTCGGCGATCGCCGCCGCGTGGAGGGGCCCGGCTCCCCCGAAGGCGACGAGCGCGAGAGCACGCGGATCGATCCCGCGCTCCACGGTCACCACGCGCACCGCCTGCGCCATCTCCACGCACGCCACGCGCAGGATGCCGGCGGCGGCATCCTCTATCCCGATCCCCAGCTCGCCGGCGAGCGCCCCGACGGCCCGCTCCGCGGCCCGGCGGTCGAGCGCTACGCCGGGGAGCGGCGAGGACTCGTCGAGATGCCCCAGGAGCAGGCTCGCGTCGGTGACGGTCGGCTCGGTGCCGCCGTGGCCGTAGCAGGCAGGCCCCGGAGCGGCGCCCGCCGAGCGCGGGCCGACCCGCAGCGCACCGCCGGCGTCCCGCCAGGCGATGCTGCCGCCCCCGGCCCCGACCGTGTGGATGTCGACCATCGGCAGCGCGAGCGCCCGCCCGGCCACCTCGCGCCCGCTCGTGAGGGACACGGAGCCGTCGGTCACCAGGGACACGTCGCAGGACGTGCCGCCCATGTCGAGGGCGACGGCGGAGTCCGTCCCGGCATCCCGCGCCGCGGCCGCGGCGGCGACCGCTCCGCCCGCCGGCCCGGAGAGCACGGTCCATGCACCGTGTCGGGCGGCCGTCCGGGCGTCCACCACCGCCCCACTCGACAGCATCACCTCCGGGTCGGGCAGCCCGGCGGCGCGCGTGCCAGCTGTGAGCCGCTCGAGGTAGCGCCGCAGGAGCGGTGACACGGCCGCGTCCACGACCGTCGTGACGCAGCGCTCGTACTCGCGAAAGACGGCGGCGGTCTCGTGGGAGGCCGATACGTGCGCGCCCCCGAGCTCCTCGCTCGTCATCCCGGCCGCCGCCCGCTCGTGCGCCGGGTGGCGGAAGCCCCACAGGAGGCAGATCGCGGCGGCCTCGACCTGCTCGCCCGCGAGCTTCGCCAGGCGCCGGCGCAGCTCCGGCTCGTCGAGCGGGCGCAGCACGCCCTCGGGCCCGCAGCGCTCGGGCACGGCCACGCGCAGCTCGGGCGGCACGATCGGCGGCGGCGCCGCCTTGCAGAGCCGGTAGAGGTCGGGGCGCGCTTGGCGGCCGAGCTCCTCGATGTCGACGAAGCCCTCGGTGGCGATGAGCGCGGTACGCGCGGTGCGGCCCTCCAGCAGCGCGTTCGTGCCCACCGTCATGCCGTGGACGAGTCGTCGCACGGCGGCGGGCTCGACACTGCCGAGCGCCTGCTCGATCGCGGACATGGCCCCGAGCGACTGATCCTCCGGGGTGGTGGGCGCCTTGCCCGTACGGAGCCCGTCCGGGCCGATCGCGACGGCGTCCGTGAAGGTGCCTCCGACGTCGACCCCGAGGATCACCCTCGGGACGCTACAACGCTCCTCGGAGTCTCGGGACGGAATCCCGAGACTCGCGGGAGCGAGCCCTGCGCGCGGCTCAGGCGGCCGAAGCCGTAAGAGCTTCCTGGGCCTCTTCCAGGTGCTTGTGCGAAGGGCAGTACTTGCTTGCCGGCAGCGGGACCCTTTGACACGACGTCCCCTTGCGGGTGGTCGCGTGGCAGCAGAGCGGGCTGCCGTCGAAGGTCACACCGGTCCGAGCCTGGCCGTCGACGTAGTCGACCGCTTCGAGCACATGGCGCTCGATCACGTGGTAGACGTGCATCTGGCTCGACATCGGAAACAGCGACCGGACGTCGTTGAAGAGCGTGCGCACGGGACGCGCGAAGTAGTGGCGGTCCGTGGCGAGGCGCTCCATCGCGGACTCGCACTCGCTGAGCAGCCGCGCCTGAGCGGCGGAACGAGCCGCTAATGGCTTCGACAGCACTGCCGGTGCGAGTTCCCTGTAGATCGCTCGACTGAATTGGTACATACGCGAGCCTCCCTATCCCTAGGCGACGAGACCGCCGCCCTTGTCTCTCCCTGAAGCCGATTAGAACAACGGCTCATGTAGTGAGAACGAATCCAAAGTTAAGTTCGAGTTAAGTAGCCCCCGGGGCCGGCGGGAGCGGCCTTCTAATCGCGGTTGGGATGAAGGAGCCAGTCCATCCGGCGCCGCGCATAGAGCAGTGGCTCGCCCTCTTCGAGCCGACCGCCGTCGATATCTCCCAGTAGAACGGTGTGATCGTACCGGGAGAAGCTGTCGGCTCGGCGGCAGCGCAGATAGGCGAGGGCGCCGCTCAGCTCGGGGACGTCGTCGTCCCAGCGCCAGTCGAGCCCGGCGAACTTGTCGTCGCGCTTCTCGGCGAACGTCCTGGCGATCGGCTCCTCGCCGGCGTGCAGGATGTGCACGCCAAAGCGCTCGCAGCTCGCCAGCGCGTCGTGGCAGCGCGAGCTGTGCGCGATCGACGCGAGGAGCGAGGGCGGGGCGGCGCTGTAGGAGGTCACCGACGTCGCCGCGAGCCCACAGGGCGCGCCGTCGCTCCCGCGTGCGGTTATCACCGCGACCCCCGAGGCGAGCGACGCCATCGCCTCGTGGAACAGGTCGGTGACGTCCGCTTCCACCGTGTGGATGGTATTGACGCTCACTCCCATCGCTCGAGCCGGGCTGCGCCGTCCGCGCCCACGACGGTGTGCATGTCGTCGAGCGCGGGATCGGGGGCGGGCCGGTCGGAGCGCTGGTGCGCTCCGCGGCTCTCCTCCCGCGCGAGGCAGGCGGCGGCGATCAGCCGGGCGACGGGGTAAGGGTCCTCGCTGAGCGACGCGAGGCCGGAGGCATCTCTGCGCAGGCCGGCGTGGCGCCAGAGCGCGGCTCGGGTCGCGGCGGACGGCGGGTCGCCCAGAGTCGCGGCGGGCGCCGGCCCGGAGTCCGCAGCGGGTGGCTCGCCGGTCGCGGCGAGCCCCGCCCGCCGGCCGAAGACGAGGCACTCGGCGAGGGAGTTGGAGGCGAGGCGGTTGGCGCCGTGGAGACCGGTGCAGGCGCACTCCCCGACGGCGTAGAGGCCCGGGACCGTCGCTCTTCCCTCGAGGTCGGTCGCCACGCCGCCCATCGTGTAGTGGGCGGCCGGCGCGACGGGGATCGTCTCGCGCGCCGGGTCGATCCCCTCGCGCGCCAGGGCCTCCGCGATGTTCGGGAAGCGGGCCATGTCGATGCCGCGCATGTCCAGGCGCACGGCGCGCTCGCCGCTGCGCGCGATCTCCGACTCCACGGCGAGCGCCACCTCGTCGCGGGGCGCCAGCTCGTCGACGAAGCGCTCCCCGGAGGCGCTCAGCAGGGTTGCGCCCTCGCCCCGCACCGCCTCGGTGATCAGGAAGCCGTCGCTCTCCCCGGAGCTGACCAGCGCGGTGGGATGGAACTGGGTGAACTCGAGGTCCGCGAGCTCCGCCCCGGCGGTGTGTGCGAGCGCAAGGCCCACGCCCACCGAGCCGAGGGGGTTGGTGGTCCGTGCCCACAGCGCGGCGGCGCCGCCCGTGGCGAGCACCGTGGCCGGCGATTCCAGCGTCGCGCCCTCGCCTCCTTCGAGGCGCAGCCTCACGCCGGTGCAGCGGCCGTTGCGTACGAGCAGCCCGGTGGCCATCGTCTGCTCCAGCACTTCGATGTTCTCGTGGGTCGCGGCGAGCGCTGAGAGCTGGCGGGTGATGCGCCGCCCGGTCGCGCTGCCCCCGGCGTGCACGATGCGCCGCGCCGAGTGACCCCCTTCGAGGCCGAGGGAGAGGGCTCCATGACGGTCCGCGTCGAAGTGGACCCCGAGCCGCTCCAGCTCCCGGACGCGCTCCGGCGAGTCCTCGCAGAGGACGCGCACGGCGCTCTCCCGCGCGGCTCCCCGGCCGGCGGTGAGGGTGTCTTCGGCGTGCCGTGCGGGCGAGTCCTCGGAGGCGAGCGCCGCGGCGATGCCGCCTTGGGCCCAGTAGCTCGCCGAGCCGGGCAGCGGCGAGCGCGACACGAGCGCGACACGGGCTCCCTCGTGCGCGGCCGTCAGTGCGCAGAAGAGTCCCGCGACCCCCGCTCCCACCACGGTCACGTCGGCGCGAAGCGGTGTCGCTTCCGGTGTCGCGTCGGTGCGGTCCACGAGGCCGGCGGTACGGTAACGGGATCGCGGCGCCGCTCTACTTCCGCCACCCGTCCTCGCTGCGCCACGAGACGGGCGCCCACCCCGAGCGAGCCGAGCGCATACGCGCGCTGGAGGAGGCGCTCGAGCGGCGCGACTGGCTGGGGTGGGAGGTCCGCGAGGCGCCCGCGGCGACCGAGGAGCAGCTCCTGCGCGTTCACTCCCAGGCGCATCTGGAGCAGGTGCGCTCGGCCTGCGAGCACGGCGCGGCGCTCGATCCCGACACCCCGGTCGTGCCCGCGTCGTGGGATGCGGCGCTGTACGCGGCCGGTGGCGCCTGCGCGCTCGTCGATGCGCTGGCCGGCGGTGTCGCACCGACCGGCTTCGCCGCGCTGCGCCCGCCGGGCCACCACGCCGAGCCCGACCGGGCGATGGGCTTCTGCCTCTTCTCCAACGTCGCCGTCGCCGCGCGCCACGCCCTCTCCGCGCACGGCGCTGAGCGGGTGCTGATCCTCGACTGGGACGTCCATCACGGGAATGGCACCCAGGCGGCCTTCTATGCGACCGACGAGGTTCTGTTCGTCAGCCTGCACCGCTGGCCGTTCTACCCGGGGACGGGCGCCGTGGGCGAGACGGGCTCGGGGGCGGGGGAGGGCTGCACGCTCAACCTGCCCCAGGCCGCCGGCTCGGGCGGGGCCGAGTGGCTGGCGGCGATCGAGCGGCAGGCGCTGCCGGCCGCGCGCGCCTACCGGCCCGACCTGATCCTGATCTCGGCGGGCTTCGACGCGCATCGCGACGACCCGCTCGGCGGATGCGCGCTGGACAGCTCGACCTACGGCGAGATGGCACGGCGCGTGGCCGACCTCGCGTCCGAGCTGGGCGTGCCGGCCGGGGCGGTGCTGGAGGGCGGCTACGACCTCGAGGCGCTCGCGGCCTCGGCGATCGCGACGATGGAGGGCCTGGCCTAGCCCCTGCCCTGGCGCAGCGCGGCCTCGACGACCGGGAGGATCCCGTCGCTGCGGACCCGCAGGGGGAACTCGGTGAGGATGCGCTCGCGGGCGCGGGCGGCCCCGGTGGGCCCCGCCTCGAGCGCCTTGGAGATGCCCTCCGCCACGGCCTGCGGATCCTGGGAGGAGATCAGGACGCCGGCGTCGCCGACGACCTCGGGCATCGCCGTGACGTCCATGACGACCGGGACGCAGCCGGCGAGCATCGCCTCGGCGACGGCGAGGCCGAAGCCCTCGTGGCGCGAGGCCTGGACATAGGCGCTGGCACGGGCGTAGAGGTCGGTGAGCTCCTCGTCGGACACCCAGCCGGTGAACTCCACGTTCGGCCCGGCGGCGGCGCGCAGCCGATCGATCGAGTCGTCCAGCCACTTGCCGGCGAGCACGAAGCGCACCTCGGGGAGGTGGCGGGCCGCCTCGACGAACGGGAGCTGGCCCTTCTGGACGAGCGTGCCCGCGTCGACGGCGCCGACGTTCAGCGCCAGCCGCTCGCGCGGGCGGCTCTGGTCGAGCGGGCCGAAGGGGTCCGACACGCCGTGGTGGACGACGGTGACGTCCTCGGGCCGGAACGGCGTGTTGGCCGCGATCTCGCTGCGGCTGTACTCGGAGTTCGTGACGAGCCTCGATGCCCGGCGCATGATCCAGCGGCTCGCCCAGCGGCGCAGGCCGCCCTGCTGGTGCCCGTAGCCGATGTCCGGCATGTTGGCCGTGTCGAAGCCGCCGATGATCTGGACCGACGGCTTGCGCAGCAGCCAGGCGAGCGTGATCGGGAAGAACGTGTGCCAGGAGGCGAACCACCCGAACACGAGGTCCGCTCGCAGGACCGCGGGGACGAGGCCGAGGAGGTTCGGCACCCGGCCGGGCTGGTACCAGTCCTCGATCTCGTAGCGCTCGGCGAGGATCTCGCGGTCGATCGCGACGAAGCTCGCCTTGCGGCTGTGCACGTAGAGGATCCGTGGGCGTCGCTCGGCCATCTAGGCGACCTCTCGGGCGCTCACGGAGGGGATCTCGCCTTCGATGAACGTGCGGTGCCACTCGGAGAGCTCGAGCAGGCAGTAGAGGACCTGCTTGTTGTCGGCCTGCCCGGTCCGGTGGGCGGCGACGAGCCCGGCGACCGTCTCCGAGTCGGCAAGCTCGGCGGCGGGTGCGCTCCTCGCGTAGCGCCGCTCCACCTCGGCGCCGAGCGACTCCTTCAGCCAGCTGTCGTACGGCGTCGAGAAGCCGTGCCTCGGCCGGTCCACGATCGCCTTCGGCACGAGCCGCGCCATGGCGCGGCGGTGGAGGCGCTTGCCCTGGCGCGGACGGGCGCGCTCGCGCGCCGGGATGCTCTCCACGAAGCGCATCAGCTCGATGTCGAGGAACGGGACCCGCTGCTCGAGGCTCGCCGACATCGACATCTTGTCGGCGCAGATCAGCAGGCCGTCCGGCAGGAAGAGGTGGGTGTCCAGGTAGAGCGCCTGGTCGAGCAGGCTGCGATCGCCAACGTCCGCGACCACGTCCGCGGCTAGCGCCACGCGCTCGGCAGCCGCCTCGTCGCCCGCGCCGCCGACCAGCCGGGAGCGCATGCCCTCGTCACTGAACTCGACCAGTCGCACCAGCCGCTCGGCGTCCGAGAGCGGGCCGAGCAGGCGCGCCGCCCGCCGGACGCGCTCGTTGCCCGAGAGCAGCCCGGCCGCTGCACGCAGGGGCGTGGCGAGCGGGCCGAGGCGCCGCGTGGCGCCGAGCGCCATCGCGGCCTGGTGGCGGCCGTAGCCGCCGTGTGGTTCGTCGGCTCCCTGTCCCGAGAGCGCCACCTTCACCGATCCCGATGCGAAGCGCGCCAGCTGCATCAGCGCCGGCGCGGAGGGAAGGCCGCAGGGCTCCTCGAGGTGGTGGACGGCTCGCGCCAGCTCGCCGAGGAAGTCGCCCTGCTCCATCGTGGTGGCCTTGTGAGAGGTCCCCAGGACGAGCGCCGCCTGCTGCGCGTACTCGCGCTCGTCGAGCGTGTCGCCGTGGCCGGGGAAGCCGATCGTGAACGTCCGCGGCGGGTCCTCGGAGCGCAGCGCCATCGCGGTGGCGATCGCGACAGAGTCGACCCCGCCGGAGAGGAACGCCCCGTAGGGCACGTCCGACATCATCTGGCGCTCGACGGCGTCCACGAAGCGGTCGGCCAGCTCCTGGTCGAGGCTCTCGCCGCTCAGCGACTGGTCGAGCGCCCCGGGAGCGCGGCGGTAGCTGGAGATGCTCGGCGGCCCGTCCTCGCTCGCTACGAGGATCGAGGCGGGCGGCAGCTTCGAGACGCCCTCGAAGAGGGTGCGCGGCGAGGGCGTGAAGCGGCAGGCGATGTAGTGGTCGAGCGCGACGCGGTCCACCTGCGGGCGGACCAGCCCGGCCGCGAGCAGCGCCCGCACCTCGGAGGCGATCGCCAGGCGCCGGCCGTCGGTGCACCAGTAGAGCGGCTTGACCCCGAACGGGTCACGGGCCACCACGAGGCGCCGCCGGCGCTCGTCCCACAGCGCGAAGGCGAAGATGCCGTTCAGGTGCTGGACGCAGTCGGCGCCGTGCTCCTCGTAGAGGTGCAGGATCACCTCGCAGTCCGAGCGCGTGGCGAAGCGGTGGCCGCGGGCCTCGAGCCCCGGCCGCAGATCCTCGTGGTTGTAGATCTCGCCGTTGGCGATCAGCGAGACGCTGCCGTCCTCCGAGCGGAGCGGCTGGTCGCCTCCCGCCACGTCGACGATCGCCAGGCGCCTGTGCACGAGAGTCGTGGGGCCCAGCCGGACGACGGCCTCGCCATCCGGTCCGCGGTGGCTCATCGCGTCCGCCATCCGGCGGCCCGCGTCTTCCCGCGCCGTGCCGGCGGGGTCCAGGATGGCGCCGATTCCGCACATTCGGAGCATCTTCGCAGCGCGCACGGCTCCGTCACTCATCCGTCGCACGGATGTCTCACACGGGTGTGGAGCCGCCCGTCCCTCCCGAACAGGATCGCCTTTCGACAATCCGATCAGGGAGATCGCTCATGTACCGCTTTCAGGGACTGCTCCATGCCGGAGCCGCGAGCACGCTCGCGAGGCTGCGCGGCCAAGCCGGCCAGGGCACCGTGGAGTACGTCGCGCTGATCCTGCTCGTCGCGCTCGTGATGGCCGGGATGGTGGCGGCGATGAAGGGCTTCAAGACCGACGAGGGCCAGGA
The DNA here is from genome assembly GCA_963715445.1 of uncultured Solirubrobacterales bacterium. Lineage (GTDB taxonomy): Bacteria > Actinomycetota > Thermoleophilia > Solirubrobacterales > Thermoleophilaceae > JAAYBF01. Next base: position 453,790 of record OY970240.1, on the reverse strand, counting down.
GCTCGGGGATGTGATCCTGGGGAAGATCAAGGATGCCGTCCGCAAAGTCGAGTTCTGACCAGCGGGGCGATAGGCGTCGCGTCGCGGTGTCCTCGGTCGCTCGTGTGCTGGCGCACACGTCGCTCCCTGCGTCCTTGCGGCGCTCGCCTCTCGCCCCGCTAGGTCGTTGTCCGGGTGCGTGTCTGGCCACGATCACCTCTTCCTTGCCAGGCGCGCTCCTGACGACGGTCCGCTCGTCCATGCGTCCTTGCGGCGCTCGCCTCTCACCCCGCTGCTCCTGAACGTTGAGGGCCTCGGCCTTGCCCGCGGGACGTTGTCAGGGGGGCGCGCTCCCTGACGACGGTCCCGGCACTGTGTCCCGTTCAATCTTGAATTCGCTGGTGAGGCGGGCGGGTTTCCGGCCGCCATGGCACGATGAGGGAGCTGTGACCTCCGAACGAGAGTTGCCCGTTGCCGTCTTCGATTCCGGGGTCGGTGGCCTCACCGTCCTCCACGAGTGCCTCGTGTCGCTGCCGCACGAGGACTTCGTCTACCTCGGGGACACCGCACGCTTCCCCTACGGCACGCGCAAGCCGGAGGAGCTGGTCGCCTTCTCGCGGGAGCTGGCCAGCATCCTGCTCGAGCAGGGGGCGAAGCTGATCGTGATCGCCTGCAACTCGGCCACCGCTGCGGCGCTGCCCACTCTGCGCGAGGAGCTGGCCGGAAGGGTGCCGGTGATCGGCGTGGTGCAGCCGGAGGCCCGCCTGGCGGCCGCCGCTACGCGCAACGGCCGGGTGGGGCTGATCGCGACCCCCACGACGGTGGAGAGCGGCGCCTACGAGCGTGCCCTGCGCGAGACATCGGGTGGCAAGGCCACGTTGTACCCCGTGGCCTCGGCCGAGCTCGCGCCTCTGATCCAGGCGGGGGGAGAGGTCGATGAGCGCACGGTCGACTGCGCCCAGCGCGCCTGCGCACCGCTTCTGGAGGCCGAGGTGGACACGGTGATCCTCGGCTGCACCCACTACCCCCTGGTGCGACCCCTGCTGCAGCGCACCCTCGGACGGGGCGTGGAGATCGTCACCTCGGGACAGGCGATCGTCGACGAGGTCGAGCTCGCCCTCGAGGAGGGGGGCACGGCCGCCCCCGAGCGCCGCACCGGCAACTACCGCTTCCTCGCCACCGGGGACACGGAGGAGTTCCGGCACCTCGGCATCCGCTTCCTGCAGCTCCCGATCGCCCGGGTCGACCCGGTGCTGGTCGCTTCGGCTCCGTCGGAAGAGGAGGCGGCATGAGGAAGGACTCTCGCGCGGCCGACGAGCTGCGGCCGGTGCGGATCCACACCGGGTTCGTGAGCACCGCAAGCGGCTCGGCGCTGATCGAGGCGGGGGGCACGCGCGTGATCTGCACCGCGTCCGTCGACGAGGAGGTGCCGCGCTGGATGAAGGGGAAGGGCCGCGGCTGGGTCACCGCCGAGTACTCGATGCTCCCCGCGTCCACCGGGCAGCGCAAGCAGCGGGACATCACGCGCGGGCGCGCTGACGGCCGCACCGTGGAGATCCAGCGCCTGATCGGCCGCTCTCTGCGCGGAGTCGTGGACTTCGAGGCGCTGGGCGAGCGCACCGTCTGGATCGATTGCGACGTGCTCGAGGCCGACGGGGGAACGCGCTGCGCCTCCATCACCGGCGGATACGTCGCGCTCGAGCTCGCGCTGCGGGGCCTGATCGAGCGCGGGCTGCTCGACTCCCTGCCCCTGACCGGCTCGGTCGCCGCGGTCTCCTGCGGGGTCGTGGGCGGCGAGGCGCTGCTCGACCTCGACTACCCGGAGGACTCGAGCGCCGAGGTGGACATGAACGTGGTGATGACGGGGGAGGGCGGCCTCGTGGAGCTTCAGGGCACCGGTGAGCGGACGCCGCTCTCGCGCACTTCGCTCGACGAGCTGCTGGCGCTGGCGGCCTCGGGCATCGAGCAGCTCCGTGAGGCGCAGCGCGAAGCGGTGGAGTCCGCGGGCGAAGCGGCCCCGGACCCCACGCCGAGCTGAGCGCGCGATAGGGCGGTTACCTTGCGGCTCGTCCTCGCATCTCGGAACGCGCACAAGCTCCGAGAGCTGAACGCACTGCTCGCTCCCCACGAGCTCGTTCCCCTGCCGCCCGAGGTCGAGCTCCCGCCGGAGACCGGGGCGACCTTCGCGGAGAACGCGCTCGGCAAGGCGAGGGCCGCCGCCGCCGCGACGGGCATGCACGCGGTCGCGGACGACTCCGGGATCGAGGCCGCCGCACTCGGGGGAGCCCCCGGTATCTACTCGGCTCGCTTCGCGGGGGAGGGCGCCTCCGACGGGGACAACCTGACCAAGCTGCTGCGCGACGTGAGTCCGGACGGCGACACGAGCGTCGCCTACGTCTGCGCGCTGGCGCTGATCGACGACACCGGGGAGCGCGTGGTGGAGGGCCGCTGCTCTGGCCGGCTCATCCACGAGCCGCGCGGGGCCGGAGGCTTCGGCTACGACCCGGCCGTCGTGCCCGACGACTACGACGACGGACGGACGATGGCCGAGCTGAGCCCCGCCGAGAAGGACGCGATCAGCCACCGCGGGCGCGCCGCCCGCGCCCTTCTCGAGCTGATCGAGGGCCGGGAGCAGTGAGCGAGGCGAGCGCCACCACCCGCAAGGCGCGCGCCGCGGCGCTCTCGATCGCGTCGAACAGCGTCCTGATCATCCTGAAGCTCATCGCCGGGGCGCTCACGGGCTCGATCGCGATCCTCACCGAGGCGATCCACTCGAGCATCGACCTGCTGGCCTCGGTCGTCGCCTTCTTCTCGGTGCGAAAGGCCGGCGAGCCGGCCGACGAGGACCACCCCTACGGGCACGACAAGATCGAGAACCTCGCGGCGGCGATCGAGGGCATGCTGGTCCTGGTCGGGGCGGGGATCATCATCTTCGAGTCGGTGCGGCGGCTGCTCGACCCGCCGGAGGTCGATCAGCTCGGCATCGGCATCGCCGTGATCGCCTTCTCGATGGTCGCCAACCTCGCCGTCTCCACCTACATCCGCAAGGAGGCGCGCGCAACGGACTCGCCGGCGCTCATGGGCGATGCGACGCACCTGCGCACCGACGCGCTCACCTCAGGGGGCGTCCTGGTCGGGCTGGTCCTGGTCGATCAGCTCGGCATCGACTGGCTAGATCCCGCGACGGCGCTGGTGGTGGCGGTTGCGATCGTCGCAGCGGGCATACGGCTCCTGATGCGCTCCTCGCGTGTGCTCGTGGACGAGACGCTTCCCGACGAGGAGCTCGACGCGGTGAAGGCGGCCATCGAGGCGCACGGAGCGCGAGAGGTCGCGGGCTACCACAAGCTCCGCGCCCGCGGTGCGGGCAGCCGCCGCTACATCGACCTCCACGTGCAGTTCCATCGCGGCACCACGCTGTTCCGGGCGCACGAGCTCGCACACGAGCTGCAGGCGGCGATCGGGCTGCGGCTGCGCGGCGCGGACGTGCTGATCCACCTGGAGCCCGAGCGGGAGCCCGAGAGCCCGGACCGGGGCGAGGGCGTCGATCGGCCTGAGCCCGAGCCTGAGCCCGGGGGAGCCGATCCCAAAGCGCCCCGAGGGCCGCTCAGCTGAGGTTCACGGCGGCCGCCGCACCGACGGCCACCAGCACGCCTGCATAGCCGGAATAGCCGTTGAGCAGCAGCAGGACGGCGGCGAGGGCGCAGATCGCCACGGTGAGGATCCACGAGATTCGCGAGAGCGACACGGGGCTATTCTGACTGTGATGACGCCGGTCCCGTCTCCAGAGGCCGTACGACGGCGCCGCCCGGCTCTCGGATGAGCGCCGGGAAGGCGGCTGCGCAGGCCGCCGTCCAGCAGGTTGCGCAGCGCGCGGCCGATGTGCGTGCCGTGGTCCTTCTCGACGCCGCCGGAAGCCTGCTCGCCTCGAGCGGATCGGAGGCGGAGAGCGCTGGCCGGCTCGCCGACCTGGGGCGGCGCCTCGTGGAGCAGGCCGACGCGGTGTCCGCCGAGCCCGTGGAGCACGTCGAGGTGCAGATGGCCGAGGGCGGCGTCTACGCCGTGCGCACGCCGCGCTTCGTCCTCGCCTGCGTGACACGGCGCCTGGCTCTGCCGGCGCTCGTGCTCTACGACCTGCGCCGGACGATGCTCGAGCTGGAGGCCGCCGCATGAGGGAGCAGCCGCGTGGAGCGCTGGCTCGCGCCACGGCGATCGCGGAGGGCATCGCCGTCGCCGTTCGCCGTCGCCAGCGCGATCGGTCGCCGCGCATAGTGCTCTACGAGAGGCCCGGCTCCCCTCGGATCTTGGCTCCCGGAGCGAAGGGATACGACGAGATGCTCGACGTCGCGGAGCAGATGGTCACCGCCGCGAATCCCGCAAATTCCGGGGTTGAACGCAGGAAACCGCGCTCTTGAGGGGGTTTGAGAGGTCGGTCGTCCGGGACCGTTGTTAGGTTCGCCGCACTGTACCCCCCCTTTCCAAGGAGGAAATGGTGACTAAGTCCGAGTTCGTCGATCAGGTGGCCGCCGAGTCCGGCCTCTCAAAGGGTGATGCCGGCAGCGCCGTCGACGCGGTGCTGACGGTCATCGAAGACACCCTCAAGCGAGGTGGCGAGGTGGCATTCACAGGCTTCGGGAAGTTCTCCGTGGCCGACCGTGGCGCCCGTCAAGGTGTCAACCCACAGACAGGGGAGCGCATCCAGATCGCTGCGAGCCGCGTGCCGCGGTTCTCTGCTGGCTCTGCCCTCAAGAAGGCGATCAAGGGCGCATAGCCGGTTTTCGACTGGCTAGTGCCTGAGCACTTCACGGATCGGCTTGCGGCGCTCGTAGAGGAGCGTCGCAGCCGAGTCGTGCTCGGGTTGGACCCGAATCCGGCCGCACTCTGGCCGGACGCGCTTCACGGCGCGGACGGCGACACGGTCGCCGAGCGGACGGCGGCAGCGGTCTCCCGCCACTGTCGCGCCGCGATCGAGGCCGCCGGCCCTTCCTGCGTGGCGGTCAAGCCTCAGCTCGCATGCTTCGAGCGTCTCGGCGCCCCCGGCTGGGCGGCGCTCGAGGAGACTCGCGATGCCGCCAGGGAGCACGGGCTGCTCGTGCTCGCCGACGGCAAGCGGGGCGACGTCCCCGTCACTGCGAGCGCCTACGCGCAGGCGCTCGTCGGCTCGACTCCCGGCCCCTTCGGCGAGGTCCCGGGATTGGGAGCCGATGCCTTCACGGCCAATCCGCTGCTTGGGCGGGACTCGCTCGCGCCCCTCGTGGAGGCGGCGGCAGCGTCCGGCGCGGGCTGCTTCCTGCTCGTCAACACCTCGAATCCCGGTGCTGCCGACGTCCAGGACCTGGAGGTCGCCGGCCGCCCGCTGCACGAGCGCCTGGCGGGCATCGTGGCCGAGCTGGGCGCCTCGAACCTGGGGGAGTGCGGCCTCTCGCACGTCGGCGCCGTATGCGGGGCTACGCGCCCGGAGCGGCTCGCCCGCCTGCGCGAGCTGATGCCCCACGCGATCTTCCTGCTGCCGGGGGTGGGGGCGCAGGGCGGCAGCCCGGAGGCTCTGGGCCCTGCTTTCGAGCCGCATCCCGCCGCCGGCCTCGTCGCCGCCTCACGCTCGATAGTGGACGCGCACCGCGAGCGCGGCGGGGATCCGGCGGTGGCCGCGGCGGCGGCCGCGAAGGAGCTTCGGGCAGTGGTGTGGAACACCTAGGGGGGATCGGCAGCATCGAGCCCTCCCTATTCTCAGAACCGCATCGAAGCCCATGGAACCGCACCTCACACGCAGCACTTCCCGCATGCTCGCGCCGATCGCGCTGGTCGTCTGCGCGGCAGCCGTCCTGATCGTGATCATGGGCTCGGCCGGTGGCGACGGCGATTCTCCGAACACTTCCGCGCCTCCCTCGGAGAGCGCATCGCAGCCCTCGTCGGCGACGAGGGAGCCGACGACGGACACGGCGCCGGAGAAGTCCACCTACACCGTCGAGACCGGCGACACGCTGGGAGCGATCGCGGAGGAGACGGGCGTATCGGTCGAGATGCTGCAGGAGCTCAACCCGGCGCTCGACCCGCAGGCGCTCGCCACCGGCCAGAAGATCAAGCTCGTCCAGTGACGGCGCGAGCGCTCGCCGCGCTCGTGGCCGTCGTCGCGCTTCTCCTTGCGCAGTCGGCCGGCGCCGCTGAGCCCTCACCTCAGCCTCCCGGCCTCGAAGGCGCCGCCGCGGCGATCGTCGTCGACGCCCGTGACGGCTCGGTGATCCTCGCGAAGGGCGCCGACCGCCGGCGCTCCATCGCAAGCACCACGAAGCTGATGACGGCCCTCCTGACCCTGGAGCGGGCGCGCATGGACGACGTGTTCCGCGCGGCCGACTACGACGCGCTGCCGGTGGAATCGCAGATCGGGCTTCGCCCGCGTGAGCGAATGCGCGTGGAGGACCTGCTCGAGGCGCTGCTCGTGGAGAGCGCCAACGACGCCGCCGCGACTCTCGCCGAGGGGATCTCCGGCAGCCGGGCGGCGTTCGTGGCCGCGATGAACGAGCGCGCGGCCGAGCTCGGCCTCTCGGACACCAGCTACGCCAACCCGATCGGGCTCGACAGCCCGCGGAACTTCTCGACGGCGCGCGACCTCGCGGCTCTGGCTCGCCGCCTGCTGTCCAACAAGCGCTTCGCCCGCATCGTCGACTCGCCGACGGTGACGCTCCAGTCCGGCGCGCGTCCCCGCACGCTCCAGAACCGCAACGAGCTCGTCGCCCGCTATCCGTTCGTGGACGGCGTCAAGACCGGTCACACCGACCGCGCGGGCTACGTGCTCGTCGGCGCCGGGACGGGCGCGACAGGCGCCCAGGTGGTGAGCGTGGTGCTCGGTGAGCCGAGCATGGTGGGGCGCGATGCGGACACGCTCGCGCTGCTCCGCCACGGGCTGGCGCAGTTCCGGCGGGTCCCCGTGCTGAAGCCAGGCGCCGAAGTCGTGACCGCCGCCGTCAAGCACCGCGACGACCGCGTCGGGCTGGTGCCCAAGCGCCGCGTGACGGTCGTCGCGCAGCGCGGCGAGCGGGTCCGGACCCGCGTCGACGCGCCGGACGAGCTCGAGGGCGACCTCGAGGCCGGAACCGCCGTCGGCCGAGTCGCCGTCCTGCGTGACGGCGAGGTCGTGGAGCGCGTTCCGCTGGTGACCGCAGAGCGGGTGCGGGGGGCGAGCCTGCCGCGCAAGATCGCTTCCGCCCTGGGGCTCTCCTTGACCATGTTCGTTCTGTTGGTCATGGTTTCCGTGATGGGCTTGGCGGGCATGCGGGTCAGGAGCACGCGCAGGAGCCGCGATCGGGAGGCCCGTCGCAGGGCCAGGGCCAAGGCGAGGACCGTGGAGTCAGACCCCACGGAGCCGGTCGGAGAGCCATGATCATCACCGTCACCCTCAACGCAGCGATCGACAAGACGCTGGCTGTTCCCAACTTCCGATTGGGGAGGCGTCACCGCGCCGTCGAGCAGACCTCGATGGCCGGCGGCAAGGGCGTCAACGTGGCCCGGGCGCTGAAGGCCCTCGGCCGGCCTGTGATCGCGACGGGCGTCGCCGGGGGCTCGACCGGCACCCGGATCATCGAGCAGCTCACCGACGAGGCGATCCTCAACGACTTCGTGCGGATCCGCGAGGAGTCGCGCATGTCCACCGCCGTGATCGACCCGACCTCCGGGGAGCAGACGGAGATCAACGAGCGTGGCCCGGCCGTCACCGAGGGCGAGCTCGAGCTGTTCGTGGGCAAGCTCCTCTACCTAGCCCAGGGCGCTGCGATCTGCGTCTTCAGCGGCAGCCTGCCGCGCGGGATCGACGACGGGCTCTACGCCCGCCTCGTGGACGAGCTGCACCGGCTCGGCGTCACGACGGTGCTCGACTGCGAGGGGGAGGCCCTGCGCCTGGCGGTGCGAGCGCAGCCGGGGATCATCGCTCCCAACGAGCTCGAGTCCGAGGAGCTGGTAGGCCACGAGTTCGCGGACGACGACGACCGCCGCACGGCGATCGGCGAGATGGTGGAGATGGGCGCCCGCGAAGCTCTGATGACGCTTCCCTACGGCTGCCTCGCGCTGCACGGCGACCACGCCGATCCGGCCCGGCCGCGCCGCCTCTGCCGCGCGACCCTCGAGCCCCTCGAGCCCGTCTCGTCGGTCGGATCGGGCGACGCCTTCCTGGCGGGCTACGTGGCCGCGCGCTACGACGGCCGGTCCGGTGAGGAGTGCCTGCGCTTCGGCGTGGCGTGCGGCGCGGAGTCGACCCAGCACTTCGGCGCGGGGGTCATCGATCCCCGCGAGGTCGACCGCCTGGCCGATGAGGTCGAGGTCGAATCGGTCGCGGTCCCGGCCGTGCCGGTCAAAGGCTGAGCCTGCGCCGGGCGGGCCCCTGAAACCCGCGCTGGTACTCTCGGGACTCGTCCGCTGCCGAACCTAGGATTGCCGCCATGGAAGTAGAAATCGGTCGGGGTAAGAAGGGCCGCCGCGCCTTCGGCTTCGACGACATCGCCATCGTCCCCTCGCGCCGCACGCGGGATCCCGACGACATCGACATCACCTGGACCCTCGGTCCCTACCGCTTCGAGCTGCCGCTGCTCGGCTCGGCGATGGACGGGGTCGTATCGCCCCGCACCGCCGGCGCGATAGGCAAGCTCGGCGGCCTGGCCGTCCTCAACCTCGAAGGCATCTTCTGTCGCTACGAGGACGCCGAGGACCAGCTCGAGCGCATCGCCGGGTTCGACAAGGAGACGGCGACGGCGGAAATGCAGCGGATCTACCAGGAGCCGGTCAAGCCCGAGCTGATGGCCCAGCGGATCCGGGAGATCAAGGAGCAGGGCGTCGTCTGCGCCGCCTCGCTGACTCCGCAGCGCGTTCGCACCCACTACGAGGCCGCGCTCGAAGCCGGTCTCGACGTGCTCGTCGTCCAGGGCACCGTGATCTCGGCCGAGCACGTCTCGACCGATGAGTCGCGCCCGCCTCTGAATCTCAAGGAGTTCATCCGCGAGGAGGTCCCGCCCGGCGTTCCGGTCGTGGTCGGCGGCTGTGCCTCCTACTCCACCGGCCTTCACTTGATGCGCACCGGCGCGGCCGCCGTGCTCGTCGGCGTCGGCCCCGGAGCCGCCTGCACCACGCGAGGCGTGCTCGGCATCGGCGTGCCGCAGGCGACCGCCATCGCGGACGTCGCGGCAGCTCGCTCACAGCACATGCTGGAGACGGGTGAGTACGTCAAGGTCATCGCCGATGGCGGCATGCGCAACGGCGGGGACATCTCCAAGGCCGTCGCCTGCGGCGCCGACGCGGTGATGATCGGCTCGCCGCTCGCCCGCGCCTACGAGGCTCCGGGCCACGGCTACCACTGGGGCATGGCCACGTTCCATCCCGAGCTCCCGCGCGGCGCTCGGGTGCGCACCACGCAGAACGGCAGCCTCGAGCAGATCCTGCTCGGGCCGGCCCACGAGAACGACGGCACGTTCAACCTCATGGGCAGCCTGCGCACCTCGATGGCCACCTGCGGGTACGAGGACATCCCGTCCTTCCACCGCGCCGAGGTGATGGTCGCCCCGTCGCTCCAGACCGAGGGCAAGCAGCTCCAGCGCGACCAGGCGATCGGGATGGGCGCGCAGTCGGCCGCCAAGGCCGCGCCCGCCTCGGACGGCGTCACCAACGGCTCGCACCCCCCGGCGGCTGATCCGGCTCTGGTCGAGTAGGTGGAGGCCGAGGCCGTCACCGTCCCCGACCCTCCGGTCGGAGCGGCTGCGGCCACCGATGTCGTCGTCGTGCTCGATTACGGCGGGCAGTACTCGCAGCTGATCGCGCGTCGTGTGCGCGAGTGCGGCGTGTTCAGCGAGCTGCTGCCGCACCACGTCGGCGTCGAGGAGATCAAGCGCCGCAAGCCTGCGGGCCTGATTCTCTCCGGCGGCCCCGCGTCGGTCTATGCCGACGGGGCGCCGCGCCTCGAGCCTGAGCTGCTGGAGCTCGGCGTTCCGGTGCTGGGCATCTGCTACGGCATGCAGGCGATGGTCCACGGCCTCGGAGGCCGTGTCGAGGCGGCAGAGGTGGGGGAGTTCGGGCGCTCCCAGCTGACGGTTCACGAGCCGGGTCGCCTGCTGGCGGAGCTGCCGGCCGAGCAGAGCTGCTGGATGAGCCACCGCGACACCGTCTACGAGGCGCCGCCCGGCGCCGTCGCTCTCGCGTCCTCCTCGGAGTCGCCGGTCGCCGCCTTCGAGGACACGGGCCGCGCCCTCTACGGGATCCAGTTCCACCCGGAGGTGGTGCACACCCCGTACGGCACCCAGATCCTCACCCGCTTCCTCGAGGACATCTGCGGCTGCGACATGTCGTGGAACGCCGCCTCGGTTGCCGAGGAGCAGATCCGCCGCATCCGCGAGCAGGTGGGCGATGGGAAGGTGATCTGCGGGCTCTCCGGCGGGGTCGACTCCTCCGTGGCCGCTCTGCTCGTCCATCGAGCGATCGGCGATCAGCTGACCTGCGTCTTCGTCGATCACGGCCTGATGCGCAAGAACGAGGCCGAGCAGGTGGTCAGCGCCTTCCGCGACCACTTCAAGGTGCCGCTCGTGGCCGTCGACGCCGAGGAGCGCTTCCTCGCGCGCCTCGAGGGGCTCACCGAGCCCGAGGCCAAGCGCAAGGCGATCGGCAGCGAGTTCATCCGCGTCTTCGAGGAGGAGGCCGCGAAGCTCGGCGACTCCAAGTTCCTCGTTCAGGGCACCCTCTACTCCGACGTGATCGAGTCGGGTGGCGGGACCGGCGCCGCCACGATCAAGTCGCACCACAACGTCGGCGGTCTTCCAGACGACCTCGAGTTCGAGCTCGTGGAGCCGCTGCGCGCCCTCTTCAAGGACGAAGTGCGCAAGGTCGGCATCGAGCTCGGCCTGCCCGAGCGCCTGGTCTGGCGTCAGCCGTTCCCCGGTCCCGGCCTCGGCATCCGCATCGTCGGCGGCGAGGTCACCAAGGAGCGGCTCGAGATCCTGCGCGACGCCGACTACGTGCTCCAGGACGAGATCCGCTCGGCCGGCATGTACCGCGAGCTGTGGCAGTCCTTCTGCGTCCTGCCGGGCGACCTGCGCACCGTCGGCGTGCAGGGCGACGAGCGCACCTACGGCTACGTGGTGGTGGTCCGCGCCGTCACCAGCGACGACGCGATGACCGCCGACTGGGCGCGCCTGCCCTACGACCTGCTCGAGCGGATCGCCTCACGCATGATCAACGAGATCCGCCAGGTCAACCGGGTCGTCCTCGACATCACGTCGAAGCCGCCCGGCACCATCGAGTGGGAGTAGCTCAGCCGTCCGATAACCGTCGTCTGGCGGTAGGTCACTCGGGCCAGAAGCCGTCCTCCATCTCGACCTCGCCCTCGTAGTCGGCGGCCTTGGTCGAGGTGATGACGAGGATCACGTCCTGGTCGCCGTCGTTGTGGACGCTGCGCAGCGTCTCGGGCGCCACGCGCACCGCCGTGCCCGGCCCGGCCTCGAACACGTCGTCGCCGACCTTGAAGGTGAGCGTGCCCTCCAGCACCAGGTAGAGCTCCTCCTGGGTTCGGTGGCGATGGCCATAGCTCCCACGCCCGCCCGTGCCGGGCGGCATGCGCCGGTAGGTCAGCGCCGCCTGCTCGGCCTCCAGCGCCCCGGTGAGGAAGCGCATCTCGCCCGGGTAGTCGCCGAGGACGTCGGGCGCATCTTGCAGTGAGACGACCGTGTATCCGCTCATCGGCCCACGCTAGCCGCTGGAGCCTGAACGGGGCGCCTCAGCGGAAGCGCAGGCTGTGGATCCAGATCACGTCACGTCGCAGCGACTCGACCTTCCACCGTCCGGACGCCTGCTCGATGAAGGCGTTCGCCGGCGCCCGGCTCGGATGGGCGAGCAGCGCCTCTTGGGCGAGGCGCGGCAGCAGCGAGAGCAGGGGCTCGACGCTCTCCTGCTCGTAGAGGACGTCGGCTGCGAGCACGAGGTCGAACGGCGCACGCTCGAGCAGCTCGTCGGGCTCCGTCCAGTCGACCGTTGCCGTCTCGAGGCGCACGTCGTTCGCGTGGGCGTTGCGCGCCAGGAGCGTGAGCGCCTCGGGAGATTCGTCGGTGGCGAGCACGGCGGCTCCCGCACGCGCGGCGGCGATGCTCGGCAGAGCGAGCCCGCAGCCGAGCTCCACGACACGCATGCCGTCAAGCGCCATGCCGTCGATCTCCCGCGCGAGCGCCACACCGCTGCGCCAGAGGACCGACCAGTACGGCGCCATCGGAGCCCATTCGACGGGTCCGTCGTCCGGCAGCTCGGCGGACTCCTCCGGCTGGAGCAGGTGGATCTCGCCGCTCGGCAGATCGATGCTCCGGGTCACGAGATCCTCGGTCATCGTGGCGACTCTACGGGTGCACCGATGAGTTCTCGGCCGATCTGCTGTCCTAACAGTCATGAGCGAAGAGAGGACCGCATGACGCAGCAACCGACCCTGGCGATCGAGGCCACGGGCCTGGTCAAGTCCTTCGGGGAGACCAAGGCCGTCGACGGCGTGGACCTCTCGGTGCGCGCGGGCACGGTGTACGGGGTGCTCGGCCCGAACGGCGCCGGCAAGACGACGACGATCCGCATGCTCGCCACGCTGCTGCAGCCGGACTCGGGCACGGCGCGGGTCTTTGGCCACGACATCGTGAAAGAGGCGGATGCGGTGCGAGGCGTGGTGAGCCTCACAGGCCAGCTGGCCTCCGTCGACGAGGACCTCACCGGTCGCGAGAACCTCATCCTGCTCGCCCGCCTGCTGGGCTTCAAGGGCGCCCAGGCCAAGGCGCGGGCGGACGAGCTGCTCGAGGCGTTCGACCTCACCGAGGCATCGGGCCGACTTGTGAAGAACTACTCGGGCGGGATGCGCCGGCGGCTCGACATCGCGGCCAGCATCGTCGTCACGCCGCAGGTGATGTTTCTCGACGAGCCCACGACCGGGCTCGACCCGCGCTCGCGCAACCAGGTCTGGGACATCATCCGCGCGCTGGTCGCGGAGGGGACGACGATCCTGCTCTGCACTCAGTACCTGGAGGAGGCGGACCAGCTCGCCGACGGTATCGCGGTGATCGACCACGGCAAGGTGATCGCGGAGGGGACTCCCGGCCAGCTGAAGTCCTCAGTCGGGCTGGGCGCCTTGCAGGTCCGGCTGCTCGATCCCGAGCAGCGGCCTGAGGCCGAGCAGGTGCTCAGACGGGCCTTCGAGTCGGTCCGGCTCGAATCCGACCCAGCGGCGCTCTCTGCGCCCTGCGGCGATGCGGGCCGCGCCGCCGAGGCAGTCGCGGATCTCTCCCGCTCGGGGGTCGCGGTGGCGGACTTCTCGCTCGGCCAGCCGAGCCTCGACGAGGTGTTCCTCGCTCTGACCGGGCACTCGGCCGAGGACGAGGGCGATGAGAGCGAAACCGCGAGCCAGGAGGAGCAGGCGGCATGAGCACCGCACCTACGACAGAGGCCAAGCCGACCCCGGTGGCGGGAGAAGCGGCGCTGCGCGCGGCGCTCTCCTCGAGCCCGCGCCCGCCGCGCCCGAGCGCGCTCTCGGCGGGGCTCACCTTCGGCTGGCGCGGGATGCTGAAGGTCAAGCACGTCCCGGAGCAGCTGCTCGACGTGACGATGACGCCGGTGCTCTTCACCGTGATGTTCACCTACATGTTCGGTGGCGCGATCGCGGGCTCGACAGGGGACTACCTGCAGTTCCTGCTGCCCGGGATCCTCGTGATGTCGGTCCTCTTCACGACCGTGTACTCGGGCGTCGCTCTCAACACGGACATGACGAAGGGCGTCGTCGATCGCTTCCGCTCGCTGCCGATCTGGCGGCCGGCCCCGCTCGTGGGCTCGGTGCTCGGAGACGCCGTGCGCTACCTCGTCGCGGCGATCGTGGTCGTCCTGGTCGGTGTCATCCTCGGCTTCAGCCCCGAGGCGGGAGTCGGGGGCGTGCTCGCCGCGATGCTGCTGGTGATCGTCTTCGCGTTCGGCCTCTCATGGGTCTTCACCACCGCCGGACTGCTCATGCGCACGCCCAACGCGGTCATGAACGGCGGCTTCATGGCGCTCTTCCCGCTCACCTTCCTGAGCAACGTCTTCGTCGAGCCCGAGACGCTGCCGAGTGCGCTCGAGGCGTTCGTCGACGTCAACCCGATCTCGTTCCTGGCCACCGCCTCGCGCGGCCTCATGGCGGGGACGGCTGAGAGCGGGGACATTCTGATCGTCCTCGCCACCGCCGCCGCGCTGACGGCTGTCTTTGCGCCACTCACCGTTCGTCTCTATGGAAGGAGCCGCTGATCCGATGGCAAAGCTGAGGTTCAACATCTCGATATCCCTCGACGGCTACGTCGCGGGGCCGAATCCCACCCAGGAGGAGCCGCTCGGAGAGGGAGGGGAGGGGCTCCACGACTGGGTGCTCAAGCTCGCCGTCTGGCGCGAGAGCCACGGCCGGGAGGGCGGCGAGGTCAACGAGAGCTCACAGGTCATCGAGGAGGCGATCGAAGGAGCCGGCGCGATCGTGATGGGCCGCAACATGTTCGGCGGCGGGCCTGGCCCCTGGGGGGACGATCCCTGGGAGGGCTGGTGGGGCGACGATCCGCCGTTCGGCGTGCCGGTCTTCGTGCTCACCCACCACGAGCGCGAGCCGCTGGTCAAGCAGGGCGGGACGACGTTCCACTTCGTCACCGATGGCATCGAGAGCGCTCTCGAGCAGGCAAAGGAGGCGGCGGGGGATCAGGACGTCGCGCTCGCCGGAGGCGCCGACGTCGCCCAGCAGTACCTGGCTGCCGGCCTGATCGACGAGATGGAGCTGCACGTCGTCCCGGTGCTGCTCGGGGGCGGCACCCGGCTGTTCGACGGCCCGCCTCCCCGCGGCATCGGCCTGGAGCCCGTGCGCGTCATCGAGGGGCCGGGCGCGACTCATCTCAAGTACCGCGTCGTGAGCTGAAGCAGGCGCGGTAGCGCCCCGAGGCTAGGACCAGGAGTCCCAGGCGCGCAGCGCCCGGAGCGGATCGATCGGGCTGCCGCCCTGGTACCAGCCGGGCGCCGTCCAGAGCTCGAAGTGGAGGTGGCAGCCCTGGGCGTTGCCGGAATCGCCCACCGAGCCGATGCGCTGGCCGGTCTGGACCTTGTCCCCGGCCCGGAAGGGGCTGCGATTGGTCAAGTGCATGTAGGCGTAGTCGGTCTTGGTGCGGGCGCCGTCGATGACCATGTAGTGGCCGGCGGCGGCGTGGTAGCCCCTGAACTGGACCTTGCCGCCGCGTGCCGCGACGAGCGGGGTGCCGCACTTGGCGAAGATGTCGTGGCCCTGGTGGCTGTGGCCGGCGCGGCCAGTGCCGAAGCGTGCGCCCGACTCGCCGTAGTCGTGAGGGCCGCGAATCGGGAACACGTGGCTCTTGCTGGCCAGGATCTCCGGGGGAAGCGGCGGCAGGATGTCGATCGCGGGGGTTGGTGGCGATTCGACCGCGGTGGCCGTGCGCACCGAGACGGGGCCGGTGACGGCGGTGCCCGGCACGCGGACTTGAACCAGCTTCGAGCTGCGTGGGAGAACCTTGGCCTTCACGTCATCGGCCGAGCCGACGGTGCCGTGGAAGATCGCCTCGTTCACACCGGCGAGCTCGCGACCGGAGATCCGCACCGTGCTGCCTCCCTGAAGGCGCTTCTGAGATGCGCAGCGGCTGACGCACGCCAGCTTGCTGATCGTCGGGGTCGCCACGAAGATGACGCCGCCGGTGGAGGGGGCCGTGCCGGCGCTCGCCGAGACGGAGCTTCCGGCGAGCACGGCGGCGGCTCCGAGCAGCAGGCCGCAAGCGGCGCGGGCCGCCTGGCCCTGTGCCGATCGTGCTCGTATGGCTGAGGATCTGCCCCTCGGCTGCACCGTAGTTATCGCCTCTCTTTCTCCGGCCTACGGGGTTAGCTGACGGGCTCGCGCCGAAAGAGCGGCGCTACGGTCGCGATCACGTGGATCGCTTTCGATTCGCCCCTTCGAGCCTTGTCGGCTCGAATGGTTCCCCCGCTCCTCCTCGGCACTGGTGCCTTGGAGGACTCGGCAGGCTTGAAACTCGCGGCAGTATAACCTCGCCTCCGGCTGACCGTTTGGGTGTGCCGGCAGGCACGACGAGGGGGTGGCGCAGAAGCCCGTTTTGCGACGCGTATGCCACACTGTGCGGCCGGTTGCGCCGGAGCCGGCTCGCCAGAGCCAAGTAGAAGCCCGCTGCAGCCCACTTACCTATGAAGACTTACGTAGCCACACCTGAGAACCGCGAGCGCGAATGGCTCATCGTGGACGCCGCCGGCAAGACGCTGGGACGGCTCGCCACGCAGATCGCCGACACGCTGCGCGGCAAGCACAAGCCCGAGTACACGCCGCACTGCGACGTGGGCGATTTCGTGGTCGTGATCAACGCCGAGAAGATTGCCGTGACCGGCCGCAAGCGCGAGGACAAGCTCTACCACCGCCACTCGGGATACCCGGGCGGCCTCAAGACGCGCACGTTCACCGAGATGATCGAGCGCCGTCCGGAGGAGCCTCTCCGCCTGGCGGTCAAGGGCATGCTGCCGCGCAACCGCCTCGCCCGCGCCCAGCTGCGCAAGCTCAAGATCTACGCGGGCCCGGAGCATCCGCACGTCGCCCAACAGCCCAAGCCCATGGAGATCGATCAGTGATGGCCGACGAAGAGCACAAGGACGCCCCGCAGGACGAGCGGGTGCCTGAGGAGACGGCAGCCGCTGAGGAGCCGACGACGGAGGAGACCTCTGCCGAGGAGACCCCCACCGAGGGCGAACCGACCGCGGAGGAGTCCCCCGCCGAGGAGCCGGCCGCCGAGGCGCCCGAGCCCGAGGTGACGGAGGAGGCCGAGACATCCGAGCCCGAGGCTGCTGATGCGCCCGAGGCCGCAGAGAGCACCGATGAGCCTGAGGCTGCTGATGCGCCCGAGGCCGATGCGGCAGACGCCGCCGGCGAGGCGGGCGCTGAAGAAGCCGAAGAGGCCGAGCGTCCCAAGCCGAAGGCCAAGCGCGACCGCAAGAAGGACGGCAAGGGCGACGAGCCCGAGGTCATCCCCGGTGCGCACCTCGAGCCGGACCTTGTTCTGGAGGAAGCGGCACGCGCCCCGGAGACGGACGAGTTCGGCGTGGAGATCGAGGCTGGCGCCGAGGGCGGCGCGACCGACGGCGAGTCCGAGGACAAGCCCCCGGAGCCACTCAAGAGCGCGGTGCTGGAGCTCGCGGCCGATGCGCGCTACCGCGCCACCGGCAAGCGCAAGCGGGCCATCGCCCGAGTCACGATCAAGCCGGGCACCGGCGTCTACACGATCAACGGCAAGACCCTGAACGAGTACTTCCCCCGCGCCACCCTGCAGACGCAGGCGCGCAGGCCGCTCGAGACCGTCGGCCAGCAGGAGCGGATGGACGTCGTCGCCAAGATCCACGGCGGAGGCGTCTCGGCTCAGGCTGGCGCTCTGCGCCACGGGATCACCCGCGCGCTCGTCGAGGCCGATCCCACCCTTCGCGGCGAGCTCAAGCGCCGTGGCTTCCTCACGCGCGACCCGCGCGTGAAGGAGCGCAAGAAGGCCGGCCTCAAGAAGGCCCGCAAGCGCCCGCAGTTCTCGAAGCGCTAGTCCGGCCATGGGACGTCTGTTCGGCACGGACGGCGTCCGCGGCGTAGCGGGCGAGTTCCTCACCGCGGAGCTGGCCCAGGCACTCGGCCGGGCGGCTGCCGCAAGCTCATGGGAGGAGGCCGCGGGCGGCGATGCCCCCGAGGCTCCGCCGCAGGTGCTGATCGTGCGCGACACGCGCGAGTCGGGCGAGATGCTCGAGGCGGCCCTGGCCGCGGGCGTGGCGGCCGCCGGCGGCCATGCGCTGCTCGGCGGAGTGCTGCCCACGCCGGGGGCGGCGCTGCTCGTTCGCCGCCACGGCTTCGACCTGGCGGCCGTCGTCTCGGCCTCTCACAACCCCTTCCAGGACAACGGCATCAAGTTCTTCGGCCCCGACGGGATGAAGATCTCCGACCGGGTCGAGGCGCGCATCGAGGAGCTCGTGGAGGCGGAGGACCCCACGCAGCGGACCGTTGGGCGCATCCGGGAGCTCCACGGGGCGCCCGAGGACTACCTGCGCGAGCTGGAGCTTCGCTTCAAGGACCTCGACCTCACCGGCCGGCGGGTGCTGCTGGACTGCGCGAACGGGGCGACCTTCGCCATCGCGCCCGAGATCTTCCGCCGCCTCGGAGCCGAGGTGGAGGCGTTCGCGGCCGAGCCGGACGGGCGCAACATCAACGCGGGCTGCGGCTCCACTCACGTGGAGGCGCTCGCCGAGCGGGTAGTGAGCGGCGGCTACGAGATCGGCTTCGCGTTCGACGGGGACGGCGATCGCGTGCTCGCCGTGGACCACGAGGGGAAGGTGGTGGACGGCGACGAGCTGATCGCCCTCGCCGCCCTTCACCTGCGCGAAGCGGGGCGCCTGAACGGCGACGGCGTCGCGGTGACGGTGATGACGAACTACGGCTTCCACACTGCCATGCGGGATGCGGGGATCGAGGTCGCGGTGACCTCGGTCGGCGATCGCCACGTGCTGGCGGAGCTCCTGCGGCGCGGCTGGGCCCTCGGCGGCGAGCAGTCCGGGCACATCATCGACACGGGCTTCGTGCCCTCCGGTGATGGCACCGCCTCGGCTCTCTTGACGCTGGAGGCGCTCGGCAAGGGCGATCTGGCGTCCAGGCGCGGGATGAGCAAGCTCCCCCAGCGGCTGGTGAACGTCCCGGTGCGCGACCGCGAGGCGCTCGAGGGCGCGAAGGGCGTCTGGGACGCGGTGGAGAAGGAGTCCGGCGCGCTCGAGGGTCGCGGGCGGGTGCTCGTGCGCTCCTCGGGCACCGAGGCGCTCGTTCGGGTGATGGTCGAGGCCCCAGGCGAAGCGGAGTGCGAGGAGATCACAGCGCGCCTCGTGGCGGTGGTCGAGCGGGAGCTCGCCACGCAGGGGTAGGCGCTCGCTGAGGCCGGACCGGTCGGGTAGCTACCCTCTCTCGCCTCATGTGCGGCATCGTCGGATACACAGGAAGCCGTCCCTGCAGGGACATACTGCTCGCCGGCCTCGAGAAGCTCGAGTACCGCGGGTACGACTCGGCGGGCGTCTCGCTGCTCGAGAACGGCGCCGTGGAGTCGGTCCGCGCGGTGGGGAACCTCTCCTTCCTGCGCGAGGCCGTGAACGGGAACGGCACCGGAAACGGCGCCGTGACGGGCATCGGCCACACGCGCTGGGCCACCCACGGCCGCGTGACCGAGGCCAACTGCCATCCCCACGACGACAGCTCGGGCAGCGTGCACGTGGTGCTCAACGGGATCGTCGAGAACTGGGTCGAGCTCAGGAAGAGCCTCGAGGCCGACGGCGCGACCTTCACCTCCGAGACCGACGCGGAGGCGGTGGCGCACCTGATCGCCGCCCGCTACGACGGGGACCTCGTCGACGCCGTGCGGGCCGCATACGCGGAGCTGCGTGGCCACTACGCGTTCGTGGCGATGCACGCCGACGAGCCGAGCCTGCTGGTCGGCGCCCGCAAGGAGTGCCCGCTGGTGGTGGGAGTGGGCGAGGGCGAGAGCTTCATCGCCTCGGCGATCCCTGCCTTCCTGGCCGACACGCGCCGCGTGCAGATGGTGGAGAACGGCGAGATCGTCGTGGTCACCCCGGAGGGCACCCGCTTCATGACCGCCGCGGGCGAGCCGATCGAGCGCGAGTCCCAGGAGGTCGACTGGGACGAGGAGGCCGCCGAGAAGGGCGGCTACGAGACCTTCATGCTGAAGGAGATCCACGAGCAGCCCGACGCAGTCGCCGAGACGGTTGCGGACCGCATCGTGGACGGGCGGGTCGAGCTGGGGGACATCGGCATCGGCGACGACGAGCTGCGCGATCTGCGGCGCGTCGTGATCGTCGCCTGTGGCACCTCGTACCACGCGGGGATGGCCGGGCGGTACGCGATCGAGTCCTGGTCGCGGGTGCCCGTGGAGATGGACGTGGCCTCGGAGTTCCGCTACCGCGACCCGGTGATCGACGAGCGCGACCTCGTGATCGGGATCTCCCAGTCGGGCGAGACGGCCGACACCCTCGCCGCGATGCGGCTCGCGCGCGAGAAGGGCGCGAAGGTCCTCGCCGTAACGAACGTGATGGGCAGCCAGGCCACGCGCGACTCGGACGGAGTGCTGTTCACGCGCGCGGGGCTCGAGATCGGCGTCGCGGCGACCAAGACCTTCGTGTCCCAGGTCGCCGCCATGTACCTCTTCGCGCTGCGGCTCGCGCAGCTGCGCGGCGCCCTCGACGCCGACCGCGTGACCGAGCTCGCCACCGGGATCAAGGACCTCCCGCAGCGCATCGAGGAGCTGCTCGCCGTGGTGGACGAGCCCGTTCGGGCGATGGCCGAGCATTGGAGCGAGGCGGGCTTCTTCCTCTACCTCGGCCGCCACGCGGGGCTCGCGGCCGCGCTGGAGGGCGCGCTCAAGCTGAAGGAGATCTCCTACGTGCCCACCGACGCCTATCCGGCGGGGGAGATGAAGCACGGGCCGATCGCCCTGCTCGACGACCGCACGCCCGTGGTGTGCGTCGCGACCGACTCGCCGGTGCTCGAGAAGGTGCTCTCGAACATCGCCGAGGTCCGTGCCCGCGGCGCGCACGTCCTGGCGGTGGCCACGGAGGGGACGACGACCGTGGCCGACCATGCCGAGGAGGTCGTCTACGTGCCCCGCACCGATCCTCTGCTGCAGCCGCTCCTGGCCGTGATCCCCCTGCAGCTGCTGGCGTACCACATAGCCAGAGGGCGCGGATTGAACGTGGATCAGCCGCGGAACCTCGCGAAGACCGTCACCGTCGAGTAGTGATCGGGATCGATCTGCTCGAGATCGATCGCCTCGAGGCGGCGCTCGAGCGGCGGCCACGCCTGGCGGAGCGGCTGTTCACCGAGGAAGAGCGCGGCTACGCCGCCGCGAAGGCGAGGCCCGCTCAGCACCTGGCGGCGCGCTTCTGCGCCAAGGAGGCCGTGGCCAAGGCGCTCGGGCTCGAGGCGTGGGCCTTCCACGACGTCGAGGTCGTGGCGACGGGCGCCGCTCCGCAGGTGCGCCTCACCGGGGCCGCGGGCGCCCGCGCCGAGGAACTCGGCGTGAGCCTCAGCGTCTCCCTCACGCACACGGGCTCGACGGCCGGAGCGATCGCGGTGGCCCGGTGACCGCGCTCCCCGACTGGCTCGACCCGCTCTTCGACGCGGAGGAGATGCGCGAGTGCGACCGCTGGGCGATCGAGGAGCGGGAGGTGCCCTCGCTGCACCTGATGGAGCGCGCGAGCGTCGGCCTCGCGCGGCTGACGGCTGCGCTGGCGAAGCCCGGCCTGCCGATCAGGGTCGTGATCGGCGCGGGCAACAACGGCGGTGACGGCCTGGCCGCCGCGAGGCTGCTGCGCGACGAGGGACGAATCGTCGACGTGCTCGCAGTGGCCGAGCTGGACGAGATCTCGGGTGACGCGCGCGTCAACCTCGAGCGGCTTCCGGGCGATGCGCCCAGGCCGTTCGATGCGGTGGCGCTCGCGGGCTCGGGGGCGATCGTCGACGCGATGCTCGGCACCGGGTTCGCGGGCGAGCCGAGGGAGCCCGTGGCGGGCGCGATCGAGGCGATCAACGGCGAGGACGCGCCGGTGATCGCGTGCGATATCCCGTCCGGGGTCGACGCCTCGAGGGGCCAGGTCGCGACGGTGGCTGTCCGGGCTGACGCGACGGCGACCTTCCACGGCTCCAAGCCCGGCCTCCACATCGCTCCCGGCGCGATGCACGCAGGCGAGGTCCACGTGATCGAGATCGGGATCCCGCGGGGCGCCCCGGTCGCGAGGGCCTTCGGGCTGATCTCCGAGCGGGTGCTGGACCTCTATCCGCGCAGGAAGCGGTACGGCAGCAAGTTCGAGTCCGGCGTGGTGGCGATCGCCGGAGGCGCGCGGGGGCTCACCGGCGCCCCCGCCCTGACCGCGATGGCGGCCCAGCGCTCCGGCGCCGGGTACGTGCAGGTGGCGGTGCCCGCCTCGCTCGAGCCGGCGTTCGAGCTGCGACTGCTGGAGCCGATGACCCGCGGGCTTGCGGAGGTCGATGGCGCCCACGCGCCGGACGGCGTGCCGGCCCTGATCGAGCTGGCGGCGCGTGCCGGCGCGGTGGTGCTCGGCCCGGGCCTCGGACGGTCCGAGCCGGCGGCCGCGTTCGCGCGCGAGGCCGCCGCGGCGCTGGAGGTCCCGCTCCTGATCGACGCCGACGGGCTGAACGCGCACGCCGGTGCGCTCGAGTCCCTGCGCGCGCGCAGCGCGCCGACCGTCCTGACTCCTCACGCGGGCGAGCTCGGGCGCCTGCTCGGCTGCGGCTCCGCCGCCGTCGAGGAGCGGCGCCTCGCCTCCGCCAGGGAGGCCGCCGAGCGCAGCGGCGCGATCGTGCTGTTGAAGGGCGACGACACGATCGTGGCGTCGCCGGGGGGCCCGGTGGCCGTCAGCCCCGGCGCTTCGCCTGCGCTCGCCACTGCCGGCACCGGCGACGTCCTGTCGGGGCTGATCGGCGCTCTGCTGGCCAAGGGCCTGGGCGCTTTCGAGGCGGCGGCGCTCGGGGCGCTCGGGCACGGCAGGGCCGGTCGCGCGGCCGCGGGCAGGCACGGAGCCGACCACGTGATCGCGAGCGATGTCATCGACTTGCTGCCCGACGGGCTGCGGGGGCGATAAGGTCCGCGCCGTGGCTAAGACGGTCAAGGACATCATGGAGGCGGACCCGCTGACGGTCCAGCCCAAGGACAGCGTGGACGAGGTGCTGCGCGTCCTGCGCGAGCACGAGCTGCCGGGTGTCCCGGTGGTCAACGACGGCGGGCGCTGCATCGGCATCATCACGGAGGCCGACCTGGTGCTCCCCGACGACGAGGGCGACCTCCACCTGCCGCACTACGTGAACATCTTCGGCGGCACGGTCTTCATCGAGCCGCTGAGCCGCTTCGAGGATCGCCTGCGCAAGGCATTCGCCTCCAACGCGGAGGACATGATGACCGAGGATCCCGACACGATCGAGGCGGACGCGACCGTTGAGGAGGCGGCCCGGCTGATCCATGCCGCCGGGCACAACCGGCTTCCCGTGGTCGAGCATGGGCGGCTGGTCGGGGTCGTCACCCGCCTGGACGTCCTCGGCGCGCTCGTAGGCTGACGTGGGCGCGCACGCGTCCGCGCGCGCGCTTGCCCACGTGAGCGTGGGCGCGGTGGAGCGCAACGCCGCCCACCTCGCCTCGCTGCTCACCGGCGGGTCCGAGCTCTGCGCGGTCGTGAAGGCCGACGGCTACGGCCACGGCGCGGTCGAGTGCGCGCGTGCCGCCTTGGCCGGCGGGGCGACATGGCTGGCTACGGCCACCGCAGACGAGGCCGCCGACCTGCGCTCGGGAGGGCTCGAGGGGCGCGTGCTGGTGATGGGGGCGCTCGCCCGCGAGGAGGCGGACGTGGCGATCGCTGCCGAGGCCGACGTGGTGGTGTGGGAGCCGGAGTTCGCTCTCTCGCTCGCCGTGCGGGCCTCCAACACCGGGCGGCGCCTGCGGGTCCACGTGAAGCTCGACACGGGGATGGGGCGGCTCGGAGCCCTGGAGCCGGCTCAGGCCCTGGAGGTCGCCGACGTGGTGGCCGAGAGCGAGCACCTGACACTCGCCGGCCTGATGACCCACTTCGCCACCGCCGACGAGCAGGGGGACGAGCACTTCCCGGCCCAGCTGCTCGGCTTCACGGAGTTCGCGGCGCAGATGCGCTCGCAGCACCCCGGCCTTCGCGTCCACGCGGCGAACAGCGCGGCCGTCTACCGCGAGCCCGCCAGCCACTTCGACATGGCTCGCTGCGGGATCGCCCTCTACGGGCTCGACCCCTTCCAGGAGGACCCGGCGGCGCGAGGGCTGGAGCCGGCGCTGCGGCTGGAATCCACGGTCGGCGCCGTGCGGCGCTTCGAGCCGGGCCGCAGCGCGGGCTACGGGCGCCTCTGGACGGCACCGCGGGAAACGTGGGTGGCAACGCTGCCGATCGGGTACGGAGACGGCTGGCGCCGAGCGCTGACCAACGACTGCGATGTCCTGATCGACGGCCGGCGGCGACCGCTCGTGGGGACCGTGAGCATGGACAACATCACCGTGGACCTCGGTCCCGAGACGGACGTCGAGCCCGGCGCGTCGGCCGTGCTGATCGGCTCCCAAGCGGATGAGCGCATCCTCTGCGAGGAGGTCGCCGGCCGGATCGGCACGATCAACTACGAGATCACCTGCGGCCTGACCGGCAGGGTGAAGCGGGTCTACGGGCGGTGACCGGCGAGGCGCTCGCCCGCCTCGCCGCGGCTGAGCCGATACGCGCCGTGCGCGCGGCGCTCGAGCCCACAGGGGCCCAGGCCTGGCTCGTGGGCGGGGTGGTGCGCGACGCGGCGCTGGGCCGGCCCTTGGGCGATGTCGACCTCGCCGTGGCCGGCGATCCCGAGCAGGCCGCTCGCGCTGTGGCCCGCGGGCTTGGCGGGCCCTGCTTCCCGCTGTCCGCGGACTTCGGGGCCTGGCGCGTGCTCGACAGGGATCGCCGGGTGACGTGCGACATCTCCCCGCTTCAGGGCGCGACGATCGAGGAGGACCTCGGCGAGCGCGACTTCACGATCAACGCGATCGCGCTCGCCCTCGCCGACGGCGGCGAGCCGATCGACCCCCATGGCGGCTTCCGCGACCTCGAGGCCGGCGTGCTGCGGGTGCTGGGCGCCCGCTCCTACGCCACCGACCCCCTGCGGGCGCTGCGGCTGGTGCGGCTGGCGGCGGAGCTCGGCATGGAGCCCGACGCCGACACCGAGCGGCTGACCGCGGCGGCAGCGTCGAGGCTCTCCGAGCCCTCCTCGGAGCGCGTCTTCGCCGAGCTGCGCAGGCTGCTGCTCGCACCGGGGGCGCTCGAGGGGCTGGAGCTGGCGGAGCGCCTCGGGGTGCTCGCGGCGGTGCTGCCCGAGGTGGCGGCGCTGCGAGGGGTCGAGCAGAGCCAGTACCACCACCTGGATGTCTGGGGCCACACGCTCGAGGTCCTGCGCAGGCAGATCGAGCTGCTCGAGCCCGGCGGGCTCGAGAGCCTCTTGGGGGATCGGGCAGCCGAGCTGCGGGCCGTGCTCGACGAGCCGCTCGCCGACGACTTGACGCGCGGCGAGGCGCTGCGCTTCGGCGCGCTGTTCCACGACGTCGCCAAGCCGGAGACCCGCGGCGTGCGCGACGACGGCCGGATCACCTTCGTCGGGCACGACCGGGCGGGCGAGGAGGCGGTGGGGCGGATCTTCCGCAGGCTGCGCACGAGCGAGCGCCTGCGCTCCTACGTGGCCGCTCTGGCAAGGCATCACCTCGTCCTCGGCTTCCTGGTCCACGAGCGCCCGATCGACCGCCGCGCGGTGTACCGCTATCTGGCGCGCTGCGCGCCCGTGGAGGTGGAGGTCACCGTGCTGTCCTGCGCCGATCGCATGGCCACTCGGGGGCGCAAGGCGGACGAGGCGATAGCCGCGCACCTCGAGCTGGCGCGGGAGCTGATCGGCCCCGCGCTCGCGTGGCGATCGGAGGGCCCGCCGGCTCCCCCGATCAGGGGAGACGAGCTCGCCGCCGCGCTGGGCATCGAGTCCGGGCCCGCGCTCGGCGCTCTGCTCGAGCGGCTGGAGGAGGCCGCCTACATCGGCGAGGCGACGACGGCCGAAGAGGCGGTGGCGCTTGCGCGGAGGCTGCGAGAGCAGGAGCGAACGTGAACTTGGTGGTAGCGTGTTCGCGCTATGCCGGTCCTCTCGGACCGGCACGAAGATAGAGGAAGGCTGGCTCAACGATGGCGACCGGAACGGTCAAGTGGTTCAACGACGAAAAGGGCTTCGGGTTCATCACTCCGGATGAGGGTGACCGAGATCTCTTCGTGCATCACTCGGGCATCGACGGCGGCGGCTTCAAGTCGCTGGCCGAGGGCGCGAAGGTGGAGTACGAGGAGGAGGCCGGCGACAAGGGTCCGAAGGCGGTGAGCGTCCGCGCTATCTAGCGAACGGGCGAATTCATTTGGCTAAGGAAGAGAAGATCGAGATGGAGGGCGAGATCGTCGAGGCCCTCCCGAACACGATGTTCCGCGTCAAGCTGGACAACGACCATGAGGTTCTTGGCCACATCTCCGGCAAGATGCGGCGCCACTACATCCGCATCCTGCCTGGCGATCGGGTCAAGATCGAGTTGTCGCCGTACGACCTGGATCGTGGTCGGATCACCTATCGCTACAAGTAGAGAAGCTGCGGAGGAGGCCTCGGGGCCGCTGGCCTCGAGGTAGGAGTCCGCAACTAGATATCGAACTGGGTGTTCGGATTCTCGATATGACGCGCTATCTCATTACAGCTCTCGCCGCCGCGGCTCTCGCCCTGCCCGCGGGTGCACAGGCCAAGGTCGTCGAGCTCGGCGCGGGCGGTCAGCCGGCCGCGAAGTCCAACTGCCCGGCCGATCCCTGCGCGACGGCCTTCCAGGTGACCGCGTATCAGGGGCGCTCGGGCAACCTGAAGAACCCGTTCGTGATCCCGCGCACGGGCAAGATCGTCGCCTTCAGCGTCTCGCTCGGGGCGTTGACGCCGGTTCAGGTGCAGGCGTTCCAGGGGAGCTTCGGCGAGAACGCCGAGGTCCAGCTCTCGATCCTCAGACGCAGCACGAAGCGCGGAACGCGCAGCAACCACCGCCTGATGTCCCAGAGCAAGGTCTACCGCGTCAACTCCTTCTTCGGGTCCACGCCCACGTTCGCGCTCGACGAGCCGCTGCGCGTCCAGAAGGACTATCGCGTGGCGCTCACGGTCGTGACCTGGGCTCCGGTGCTGGACACCGTCGACCTTCCCGGCACGAACTGGTGGCGCTCCTCGCGGCCGAAGGGCGAGTGCGGCGGAGGCAAGGTCCTGAGCCCGCCCTCGGTGCACGACGAGCTCAAGGAGATCGTCAGCTACGGCTGCACCTACTTCAAGTCGCGGCTCCTCTACACCGCCACCTACATCCCGGATCCGCGCCCCACGGACACCCCGGAGAAGACCAAGAAGAAGGCGAGCGCCTCGAGCAGCTCAGCCGCTCTGCCGGCAGTACGGCTGAGCGCCGCCGGTGGCGGCGCGCTGACGCCCTAGACGTCTCGCTCGTCCCCTTCGATCGCTGAGCGCGGGCCTCTGGTTCGTCCCCTTCGGTCGGTGAGCCGCGGGCCTCTGGTCTGGGCGCCCGGACGGCGGTACCATCGAAAGGGTGTCCACTGAAGCGTGGATCTTCGTCGTCGGCTTCCGCGTGTTCGACGTGGGACTGCTCGTGGTCTGGCTGATCTGGTTCTTCCGCCAGCGCGACGACGGCGCCGATCCGCCCGGGGACGATGACGGCGGCGGAGGAGGGGGGAGCCCTCGACCGGGGCCGCGTCGGGATCCCGGCGGCGGAGGGCTGTGGCTCCCCAGCGGACGCTGGCCGGAGGGATCCTGGCGACGGCGGGACGCCCATAGGCCGGCTCGCACCCGGCGCTGGAGGGCACCCGGGGAGCCGCTGCCGCGGGTCTCGCCCGCTCGCGTGCGCTTCCCGGCGGGAGTGCCGGCCCGCATCGGCCCGCGGCGCTGATCCCGGGCGCCGCTCAGGACTGATCCCGGGCGCCGCTCGGGCGAGTCAGCCGCAGGCGCCGGGGTGCTCGTCGCAGTACTTCTCGAACCGCTCGGCCGGCGATCCGGGGGGCGGCGGTTCGTCTCCGTCTTCGGGAGCGGTGTCGGTGGGGGCCACGGCGCCGCCGCGCTCGGGCTCGGCCTCGGGGGCGGTCGTGGTGGGGGTGGGCGAAGGCGCGGGCGTCGTCACCGTCTGCTCAGGCGGGCGGGGCGTGGGAGTCGACCGCTGGGTCGTAGTGGGCGACGTCTCGGTGGAGACGCCGTTCTCCGGCTCGTCGTCACCGCAGCCGCCGGTCGCGAGAGCCGCGGCCACGAGGCAGATGGGGATGGCGCCGTGGCGGAGGGAAGCGGCTGCTCGGCGCATGGGCCGAGGGCCTACTCGCCGTGCGCGGGGAGGCGCCGCCCGCAGTGCGGGCAGTCGTTCAGGTCGCGCTGCACCAGCTGCTCGAGCGAGCAGCCACAGAGGCGCAGGTTCTCGACCGAGTAGGGGAGGTTGCTCGGCGAGGGGGCCAGCGGGATCAGCTTGCCGACGACCTCGAACGGCTCGCCGGTCTCCTTGTCCACGTAGTCCTTGCCGGGCTCGACCTCGCGGATGACCTCACGGTCGGAGCGGGCACGCAGGCGGTACTTCTGCTGAGGTGGCATCGCGCGGCAGCCTACCAAGCCTTCCGGCCTCTTGAGCGGATAGTCTTCCCGGCCGTGAGGAGTGGATCTAAGAGGCTCGCAGCCGCAGGAGTGGTGACCGCCCTCATGGCGCTCGCCGTGTCGGGCTGTGGCCGCGGAGGCGACGCCGATCTCGTCCAGGGCAAGACGCTCTTCGTCGAGAAGTGCGGCGCCTGCCACACGCTTGCGCGTGCGGGCACCACGGGCGTCACCGGCCCGAACCTGGACGACGCCTTCGGCCCCGCCCGCAGGGACGGCCTCGGCGAGGAGACGGTGAAGGGCGTCGTCGAGCGTCAGATCGCGAATGTGCTGCGCGGAAGCGGAATGCCCGCCGATCTCGTGACCGGTGAGGACGCCAGCAACGTCGCCGCCTACGTCGCCGCCGTCGCCGGCCAGCGCGGAGAGGACGAGGGACGCCTGGCCTCCGCCGGCAAGCCGAAGACCTCGAACAAGCCGATCAGCGCCGAGAGCGGGAAGCTCGAGCTCGATGCGGACCCGAGCGGCGCTTTGGCCTTCGCGAGCACCAAGGCGCTGGCGCCTCCGGGGATGCTCGAGGTTCTGAGCCTCAACGAGTCCGCCATCCAGCACAACATCGCGGTCACCGAGGCGGACGGCAAGGTCGTCGAGGGCGACGTCGTCGGCAAGGGAGGCACCTCCAGCCTCCAGGTGACCCTCGACCCCGGCGTCTACGAGTTCCTCTGCACGGTGCCCGGTCATGCCGATGGCGGCATGAAGGGCGAGCTCACCGTCAAGTAGCTCGGACGGCGGCTCGCGCCGCGGGCCGATCGATCGCTGCAGGTGCTGGTCTTCGCGCTTGGAGGACGCCTCAGGGGGGCGCTGTCCGGCGCCGCTACCGGACGAGCGCGGCGAGAGCGTCGGCGATCGCGGGCGCGGCGGCCACCATCCCAGATGGCTCTCCCTCGAGATGGAGCACCGTGGCCCCTGCCTCGGTGGCGATGAGGCTGCCGGCGGCCCAGTCCCAGGGGCTGAGGCCCCGCTCGTAGTAGCCGTCGATACGTCCACAGGCGACCATGCAGAGGTCGAGCGCCGCCGCTCCGGCACGGCGCAGGTCGCGCACGCGCGGCAGGACGCCCAGCAGCACCTCCGCCTGGGCCGCCCGTCGCGCGGAGTCGTACCCGAAGCCGGTGGCGATGAGCGCCGTGTCGAGCCGCTCTGCGCCTCCCACGGAGATCGCCGCGCCGTTCAGGCGGGCGCCCTCTCCGCGCGCGGCGGTGAACGTCTCCTCGCGCAGCGGGTCGTGCACCACGCCCACGGCGGATCCCGCCTCGTCCTCGAGCGCGACGCTCACGACCCACGCGGGGAAGCGGTAGAGGTAGTTGGTCGTGCCGTCGAGGGGATCGACCACCCAGCGCCTGCCGTTCTCGGCCTCGACGTTCGAGCCCTCCTCGCCCAGGAGGCCGTCGCCAGGGCGCTCAGCGGCCAGCAGGTCCCGGATCAGCGCCTCTGCGTCCCGATCGGCGTCGGAGACCATGTCCGTGCGCGAGGACTTGTGCTCGAGGCCGCTGGGCGCTCCCTCGTAGCGCTCGAGGAGCAGGGCGCCGGCCGATCGAGCCAGGCGCTCGGCGAGATCCAGATCCGCGGCGAGGCTGCTCAGAGCGCGCGCACGATCACGACGGCAACCACGACGACGAGCGCGCAGGCGCCGACGTAGAGCAGGAAGCGGAATGCCTCCTGTTCCGAGCGGAAGGGATTGATCACGGCTAGATGATGTAGATCGTCGTGTAGACGACGATCCACATCACGTCGACGAAGTGCCAGTAGATGCCGGGCACCTCGACTCCGAGGTGCTTCTCGGGTGAGAAATGGCCGCGAAACGCGCGGATGGTGGCGAAGAGCAGCAGCGTCAGCCCCACGAAGACGTGGGCGCCGTGGAGGCCGGTGAGGCCGTAGAAGATCGAGCCCTGAGCGTGGTCGGCGGGCGAGAAGCCGATGTGGACGTACTCGTTGATCTGGATCATCAGGAACGTCGCGCCCAGCAGCAGCGTGGTGAGCAGGCCGGCGCGCAGCGCGCGGCGGTTGTTCCGGCGCGCTCCCTCGAGGGCCCAGTGCATCGTGAAGCTGGAGGAGACGAGGATCGCCGTGTTCACGCCGGCGATGGCCACCGGGAGGTGGCTGCCCTCCGCCGGCCAGGCCTCGCCGTTCACGACCCGGATGAAGAAGTAGGCCGTGAAGAACGCTCCGAAGAGCATGATCTCCGAGATGATGAAGAGCAGCATCCCGAGGAACTGCGGGTCCATTCGGGAGGACTTGTTGGCCTCCGGAGGCCCGTGGTGGGAGTGGTCCGCGGCGTGCGACGCGGCGGGAGCGGGAATCGATGCTGATTCCATCAGGCGCTCGCCCCCTCGCGGTCCCCGGCCGAGACGACGTGGTGGACCGGCTTGTCGGTCGAGGCCTCGACCCTGCCGACGAGGTCGGAGCGCAGCCAGCCAGAGCGGGTCGCGGGGAAGGTCGAGATGACGATCTCGTCGATGCCGTAGAAGTGCAGCGCCTGCTGGACGGCCGTGTAGGGGTCTGGGTGGGTGACCTGGCCGATCGCGTCGAGGCCCTCGTCCTGGAGCCGCTTAAGGGTGTGGGCGAGGCGCCGGTGGGCGTCGTCCTCGCCGGCTCCGCCCTGCGGGCAGACGACGATGAAGCGGTGCGGGCCCTGGGCTGCGAGCTCCTTGAGCTGGTCGATCAGCGGCTGACCGCCGACCGTCTGGTTGGCCACGACGAGCGTGCGGATGCCCTCGTCGGGGTCGTGCGGGCCTAGATCCACGACCACGTGCTCGACGGGGCGGCGGGTCGCCTGCGCGACGCGCGTGATCAGGTCCTGTCGCAGCCAGCCCGAGCGCGTGTCGGGGTGGGTGGAGATGACGATCTCGTCGTAGTCGCGGTCTCCGACAGCGTCCATGATCGCGGAGTAGGGATCCGGATCCATGACCTCGCCGGTCGCCTCGACTCCGACCTCGCGCAGCTGGGCGAGGGTCATCTCGAGGCGGTTCTCGGCGGCGCCGCGGATCGTCTCGTCGTAGATCACGTAGCCGTGCTTGGGCTGGTTCTGCGGGCAGATCACGTGGACGGCCACCGGGCCCTTGTCGGCATGGCGCTTGACCGCGTCGATCAGCGGCTTGCCGGTGACGGTCTCGTTGGCTACGACCAGGATGTTGCGTGGTTCGCTCATGGCTCGGTGGTGGGGGGTGGGGCGCCGCCGCCGGCAGGCGCGTGGGCTGCCCCCACGGGGGCTTTCTTGTCGCTGTCGCTGAACACGGCGTGGACCGCGCCTGGGATGCCGTACTCGTAGGGACCGCCGACGACCGTCGGAATCTCATCGAAGTTGAAGATCGGCGGAGGCGAGGAGACCTGCCACTCGATCGAGTGCGCCCGCCACGGGTTGGCTGCCGCCTTGGGGCCGTTGCGCCAGCTCGTGATCATGTTGTAGAGGAAGACCAGGAACGAGAGGCCGAAGAGGAAGCTGGACACCGAGATGAAGGCGTTCAGCGTCGCGAACTGATCGGCGTAGTCGGCCACACGGCGGGGCATGCCGTCCACGCCGACGAGGTGCATCGGCCCGAAGGTCAGGTTGAAGAAGACGAACGAGAGCCAGAAGTGGAGCTTGCCGAGCTTCTCGTCGTACATGCGGCCGGTGATCTTCGGGAACCAGTGGTAGAGCCCGGCGAAGATCGTGAACACGCTGCCGCCGAACAGCACGTAGTGGATGTGGGCCACCACGAAGTAGGTGTCGGAGACGTGGATGACGACGGGGATGATCGCCAGCATCACGCCGCTGATCCCGCCGAGCGTGAACATCGTGATGAAGCCGAGCGCGAACAGCATCGGGGTGGTGAGATGGATCGCCCCTCGCCACAGCGTCGCCAGCCAGCTGAAGATCTTGATGCCGGTCGGCACGGCGATCAGCATCGTCGTGATCATCATCGGCACCCGCATCCAGGAGAACATCCCCGAGACGAACATGTGGTGGGCCCAGACGGTGAAGCCGAGCACCACGATCGCCATCAGGGAGAACGCCATCATCCGGTAGCCGAAGACGGGCTTGCGCGCGTGGGCGGAGACGATCTCGCTGACGATCCCGAAGCCCGGCAGCATCATGATGTAGACCGCCGGGTGCGAGTAGAACCAGAAGACGTGCTGGTACATCAGCACGTCACCGCCGCCACCCACGTCGAAGAAGTGGGTGCCGAGCGCCCGGTCCAGCAGCACGAAGAACTGCGAGCCGGCGATGAACGGCGTTGCGATCACCACCAGCAGCGACGTCGCGAAGTTGGCCCAGACCAGCAGCGGCATGCGCCAGAAGGTCATGCCCGGCGCGCGCATCGTGATGATCGTGACCAGGAAGTTGAGCGCCGTGGCGATCGAGGAGGCGCCGGCGAACTGCACGCCGATCGTGAAGAACTGCTGGCCCAGCGGAGTGTCGGTGGAGAGCGGGGCGTAGGCCGTCCAGCCGGTGGCGAAGGCGCCGCCCTCGGCGAAGAAGCTGGCGAGCATCATCACGCCGGCCGTCGGCAGCATCCAGAAGGAGAGCGCGTTGAGGCGCGGGAACGCCATGTCCGGCGCGCCGATCATCAGCGGGATGACGTAGTTCGCGATCCCGGCGAAGACCGGGATGATGAACAGGAAGATCATCAGCGACGCGTGGACCGAGAACAGGCCGTTGTAGGTGTTCGGGTCCACGAACTGCGTCCCGGGCTGAGCCAGCTCGGCCCGGATCAGCATCGCCATCAGGCCGCCGATCGTGAAGAAGAAGAAGGTCGTGACGATGTACTGGATCCCGATCACCTTGTGATCGGTGTTGACGCGGAAGTAGTCCTTCCAGGACGTCGCGCCGTGGCTCGAGTGGTCCTCGGGCTGCGTGGGCTTGCCGGCCGCCCAGCTGAACCAGTAGTCGAAGCATCCGATCCCGACGATGAAGCCCAGCGGCATCGTGATCAGCGCGACCGTCGTGATCGCGTTCCAGTCGAGGACATCCCAGCCGTAGAGGGCGCGGACGAGGGCCACGAGGCCAATCGCGAGGCCGAGGGAGATGGGCTGGCTGAGGGCTGCGCGGTACCAGCCGGGCGCGCGGAGCTTGGCGGCGATGCTCACTTGGACCCGCTGTCCTTGCTCACGCTGAGAAGGTACTCCACGAGCGTGTCGAGCTCCTCGGGCGAGAACTGGTCGCCGAAGTCACCGGGCATCAGCCCCTTCTGGAAGCCCGGGACGACGAAGGCGTCGGGATCGGTGATCGAGGCCATGACGTACTCCTTGGGAGTCTGTCCCCGCTCCCTGCCGAGCTTTGCGGCCTGAGCCGCGAGGTCGTCGAGGTTCGGCCCCGATGTGCCGGTGGCGTCGGCGTCCGCCAAGGTGTGGCACGCGGCGCAGTTGGCGTCGGTGAAGAGCGTCCTGCCGGCCTCCTGCGGATCGCCGTCGGCCGCGGCGAGGCCGCCGTCCGAGGCGCTCTGCCTGCGCTCGGCCACCCAGGCGTCGTACTCGGCCTGCGGCACGACGCGGACGGTCTGGCGCATCGTGGAGTGGCCGATGCCGCAGAGCTCGGCGCAGACCACCGGATAGGTGCCGAGGCGGTTGGGCGTGACGCGGATGTGGGTCGTGATGCCGGGCACCGCGTCGGTCTTGAGCCTGAACTCGGGAACCCAGAAGTCGTGCAGGACGTCCTCGGAGTGGACCTTGAAGTGCACCGGGCGGTCAAGCGGGAGCACGAGCTGGTTGGACTTCAGCTTGCCCTCGCCGGGGTACTCGAAGCTCCAGGCGAACTGCTGGCCGGTGACGTCCACCACCAGCGAGTCGGACTCCTTCGCCTCGATGTCCACGAGCACGATCCAGCCGTACCCGGCCAGAGCGCTGACGAGGATGAGGGGGATCGTCACCCAGACGATCTCGAGCCTCGTGTTGCCGTGGATCGGCGCGCCGTCACTCAAGTCGCCGGGCTTAACGCGGAAAGCCCATACGGAGTAGAAGACGACCGCCATCACGAGCACGAAGATCGGCACCGATGCGATCAGCAGGACGTCGTAGAGGGTGTCGATCGGCTCCGAGGCGGTCGACGCCTGAGTCGGGAACCAGTCGATCACGAGCGCGACAGCGATCCCGATCGCGGTCGCGATCAGGCTGAGGACGACCACCATCAGCATTGGATGTCTACGCATTGCTTCCCCCGAAGCCTCTCATCGGCGCGCGAGTCTATGTCACAGCGAGGACGCGCGTGCGACTGATGCCTCACGCCCAGGCGCCCGGATCGGTTCGTGGGCTGGACGGGGTTGCCCACGGGGATACGATTGCGACGTTCGCCACTAGCCCCGATGTCACGGCAAGGAGGAGCAGTTGCAGGTTCAGGACGGGATGAGCAGGGTCGTATTGACGGTCGGGCCGCAGCACACGCTGAGCGAGGCCGCGCGTGCCATGGCCGAGCGCAGCGTAGGCGCGGCGGTGGTGGTCGACCCGGAGCAGCCGGGCCCCGGCATCCTCACCGAGCGGGACATCCTCGAGTCGATCGGCGCCGGCGAGGACCCCGCGGGCGAGCGCGTGGTGGACCACCTCTCCTCTGGGCTGACCTTCGCCGCGCCGGACTGGTCCCTCGAGCGCGCCGCCGAGGAGATGGTCCGCGGCGGCTTCCGCCACCTCGTGGTGGTCGATGGAGGCGAGCTCGTAGGCATCGTCTCCATGCGCGACATCGTGAGGTGCTGGGTCACCGACGGCGCCACCTCCGACATGCCCCTGACGCCGTAGGCCTTCGCATTCCGGTGTCCTCGGTCGCTCGTGTGCTGGCGCACACGTCGCTCCCTGCGTCCTAGGACTGCTCGCCCTACAGCGCCAGTCGACGCCTCTAGAAGCTCAGTCTCTGTCGAAACCCAAGTTGCGGCCAACATGCGGCCGCAACTTGGGTTTCGATGCTGAGGGGGCTTCGTTCCGCGGGTGGCGCGGGGGAGTCCTTTGCGCGCGCAGCTTGCGAGCACGGAAAGGATCTACCCCGTCGACAGGACCCGCGGCCACCAGCGTCAGGATCCGCGGGAGGCGGGCAGGGCGAGAGGGGCTTAGTGGCCGTGGTCGAGCGGGAGCTCGGCGATGTCGCGCCTGGTCTGCCGGCTCCAGCGCACGATCGCGCCGAGTGCCACCAGGGCACCGAGGCCGAACACGACCCAGTTGAGCACGATGCCCACCAGGGCGATCGTGGTGCCCGCCGCGACGATGACCGGCAGGAACGAGGGGCCGGGAAGGTGGATGGCCTCGCCGGGAGGCGAGACGTCCGCTGCGACTTGGATCTCCTCGGCCATCGCTAGTAGACGAAGCCGACCGCGAACGAGGCGGCGAAGACGACGAGGGAGATCGCGCCCGCGATGAGCGCGGTGCGCAGGTTGCGATTGGCCAAGCGACGATCCACGGTCTTCGTTCTACCAGATCGCCTGCCAGGCGCGCCGTGCGCGGACGCGCCATGATTGCCGCGGAGCTACACCAGCAAGCACCGAGGAGGCGGATGAGCGCGAGCGGGGGGACGAACGCCGGAGAGCTCGGAACGGTGCTGGGCATCGACGTCGGCGGGACGAAGATCGCCGTCGCGGCGGTCTCCGGCACCGAGGTTCGTCATCGGGTGGAGCGCTCGACCGACCTGACGAGCCAGGAGGCGCTGATCGACGGCATCGCGAGCGCCGCGCTCGAGGTGACCGAGGCCGCGGGCGGTGTGGAGGCCGTTGGGATCGGCATTCCGTCGCAGATCGACTTCGCGACGGGGATGGTGCTCTCGAGCGTCAACATCCCCCTGGCCGGGATCTCCCTGCGGGACGACCTCAGCCGGCGGGTCGGGGTGCCGGTGCTGGTGGACAACGACGCGAACTGCGCGGCGCTCGCCGAGGCGCAGCTAGTGCCCAACCCGCCCGCGCGCGTGCTCGGGATGCTCACGCTCGGCACCGGTGTCGGCGGCGGCATCGTGATCGACGGGCGGATCTACCGCGGCGCCACGGGCCTCGGCGCGGAGCTGGGCCATCTGGTGATCGACGGCTCGGTGGCGCTCGCCGCCGAGGGCGAGGGGTTCCCGCGGCCCGGATCGCTCGAGTGGCTCTGCAGCGGCAGAGGCCTCGAGCGCGAAGCCGCGCGCCTGGCCGGAGAGGATCCGCAGGGCGCGCTGGGGCGGATCCATGCCGAGCGGGGCCGCGTTTCGGGGCGCGAGGCGGCCGAGGCCGCGCGGGCCGGCGACGCGGGCGCGCTCGAGCTCTTCGAGCGGCTGGGCGCCTGGCTGGGGCTCGGCATCGCGAGCGTCGTGAACGCCCTGGAGCCGGAGCACCTGGTGATCGGCGGAGGCCTCTCGCGCGCGGCGGACCTCTTCATGGACGTCGCGCGCGAGAAGGCGGCCGGCGCCACCCTGCCGGCGCTTTGGGAGCGGACGACCGTAGACACCGCCCGGGGTGGGGCCGACGCGGGAGTGATCGGCGCTGCGAGACTCGCAGCCCAGGAGCTCCAGGCCAGTGGACATACTGCGGAGCAACGGTGAAGCCGAGCGATCTACAGGGAGTGAGATGACCAGCACCACGACGGACACGGGCGCGCTCGACGAGCTCTGCATCAACACGATTCGCACGCTCTCGATCGACATGGTCCAGAAGGCGAACTCCGGTCATCCGGGCGCGCCGATGGCGCTCGCGCCCGTCGCCTACCAGCTCTACACGCGGACGATGAAGCACAACCCCGCGAACCCGGGCTGGTTCGATCGCGATCGCTTCGTGCTCTCCGCCGGCCACGCCTCGGCGCTCCTCTACTCGATCCTGCACCTCACCGGCTACGGCATCAGCTTCGAGGACGTCCAGCGCTTCCGCCAGATCCTGAGCCCCACCGCGGGGCACCCCGAGCACGAGGCCGAGGGCACTCCCGGCGTGGAGGTCACGACGGGCCCGCTCGGCCAGGGGATCTCGAACGCCGTCGGCTTCGCTCTCGGCGAGCGCATGCTCGCCGCCCGCTTCAACCGCGCGGGCCACGAGATCGTGGACCACCGCACCTATGTCATCGCGAGTGACGGAGACATCCAGGAGGGGATCACCTCCGAGGCCTGCTCGCTTGCCGGGCACCTCGGCCTCGGCCGGCTGACCGTGCTCTACGACGACAACCGGATCCAGCTCGCCGGCGAGACCTCGATGGCGTTCAGCGAGAACGTGGCCGCCCGCTACGAGGCCTACGGGTGGCAGGTGATCGACGTCGGCGAGGACATCTCGCTCGAGCGGCTCGGGAGCGCGCTCGACGAGGCCGAGGGCGACGAGGGCCGCCCCGCGCTGATCATCATGCGCACGCACATCGGCTACGGCTCGCCGAACAAGCAGGACTCGGCCTCCGCGCACGGCTCGCCGCTCGGAGAAGACGAGGTGCGCCTGACCAAGGAGTTCTACGGCTGGGACCCCGATGCGCAGTTCCTGATCCCCGACGAGGCGCTCGCGCACTTCCGCACCGCCGTCGATCGCGGCCGGGAGGCCGAAGGGGATTGGCAGGGGCGCCTGGAGGCCTACCGCCGAGAGCACCAAGAGCTGTCGGAAGAGCTGACGCTCGTGATGGAGGGCCGGATGCCCGCGGGCTGGGACTCGGACCTGCCGCGCTTCGATCCCGCCGACGGCCCGATCGCGACCCGCAAGGCGTCCTCGGAGGTCATCCAGTGGGCGGCGGCGCAGATCCCGCAGCTCGTGAGCGGCTCGGCCGACCTGGAGCCGTCGACCCTGACGGTGATCGAGGACGGCGGCTCGGTGGCCAAGGGCGACTACGCGGGGCGCAACGTCCACTACGGGGTCCGCGAGCACGCCATGGGCGCGATCGTCAACGGGCTCAACCTGCACCAGCTGCGCGCCTTCGGCTCGACCTTCTTCAACTTCCTCGACTACATGAAGGCGTCGGTGCGACTCGCCGCGCTGATGCGGCTGCCGGTGATCCAGGTCTACACTCACGACTCGATCGGGCTGGGCGAGGACGGCCCCACCCATCAGCCGATCGAGCAGCTGGCCCACCTGCGCGCCACGCCCTTCGTCTACGCGGTGCGGCCGGCCGACGCCAACGAGACGGCGCTCGCCTGGCGGTTCGCGCTGCGCCAGGAGAAGGGCCCGTGCACGCTCGTGCTGACGCGGCAGGGCGTGCCGATCATCGATCCCGAGCTCATCCCGGACGACGCCATCGAGCGCGGCGCCTACGTCCTGCGCGATCCGGCGGGCGGGGAGCAGCCGCAGCTGATTCTGATCGGGACCGGGTCGGAGGTGTCGCTCTGCCTCGAGGCCGCCGAGGCGCTCGAGGGCGATGGCATTGCGACGCGGGTGGTGAGCATGCCGTGCTTCGATCGTTTCGGCGAGCAGGAGGCGGGGTACCGGGACAAGGTGCTGCCGCCTTCGTGTCGGGCGCGCGTTTCCGTTGAGGCCGCCTCGACGCTCGGTTGGGAGCGCTGGATCGGCGACGCGGGCGAGTCGGTCGGGATGCAGGGCTTCGGAGCCTCCGGACCGGCCAAGGACCTGTTCCAGCACTTTGGCTTCACGGTGGAGAACGTGGCCGAGTGCGGCCGGCGTGTCGTGAAGAGGGCCGCGGCGACCGCGAGCTGAGCGACGAGAGCAGGAGGAGAGCGAGATGAGCGTCACAGCGAAGGTCAACGAGCGGCTCGCCCGCCTCACGGAGGCCGGGGTCAGCGTGTGGCTCGACCAGATCAGGCGCTCGCTGATCGAGTCCGGGGAGCTCGACCGGCTGAGGGTGGAGAGCAGCCTGCGGGGCGTCACCTCGAACCCGGCGATCTTCGAGAAGGCGATCCTCGGCTCCGACGAGTACGACGAGGAGATCGCGCGGCTGGCCCGCGAGGGGCTGGACGCGACCGGCATCTACCTCGAGGTGGCCGTCCGCGACGTGCAGATGGCGTGCGACGTGATGCGGCCGGTCTGGGACGAGGCCGGCGGGGCCGATGGATTCGTGTCGCTGGAGGTCGAGCCTTCGCTCGCCCACGACATGGAGGGCACGCTCGAGGAGGCCCGCGACCTCTGGAAGCGGGTCGACCGCCCGAACGTGATGATCAAGATCCCGGGCACCGAGGAGTGCGTACCGGCGATCGAGGTGGCGATCGCGGACGGGATCAACGTCAACGTCACGCTGCTGTTCAAGGTCGAGTCCTACGAGGCGATCGCCGAGGCCTACGTCCGCGGCCTGGAGCGCCGTCACGAGGCCGGGGAGTCGCTCGACATCCACTCGGTCGCGAGCTTCTTCGTCTCGCGGGTGGACACCGAGGTCGACAAGCGGCTCGAGAAGCTGGAGCGCGAGGACCTGCTCGGCAAGGCCGCGATCGCCAATGCCCAGGCGGCCTACCAGAGCTTCAAGCGGATCTTCCACGGCGAGCGCTTCGCGACGCTGCTCGCGGCCGGCGCGCCGGTGCAGCGGCCGCTGTGGGCCTCCACCGGGGTCAAGGACCCGCGCTACCCGGAGACCAAGTACGTGGACGGCCTGGTGGCGCCGGAGACGGTCAACACGATGCCGATGCAGACGCTGCTAGCCGTGGCCGAGCACTCCGAGATCGATCCCGGCTCGGCCGAGCGCGATCCGGCGCCGGTGCTCTCGGCGCTCGCCGAGGCCGGCATCGACATGACGGACGTCACCGACAGCCTGCTGCGTGAGGGCATCGAGAAGTTCGTCGAGCCCTTCGACAAGCTGATCGAGGGAGTCGAGTCGATCCGCGAGGCGGTGCTCACCGGCAGGCCGAAGACGATCGACTCGACGCTCCCCGAGGAGCTCGAGGAGCCGATCGCGGCGCGCGTCAGGCAGGCCCAGGAGGAAGACGTCGCCCGGCGGATCTGGAGCAAGGACGAGTCGCTCTGGGGCGGCCCCGGTATACCCGAGATCGGTGACCGCCTCGGCTGGCTGACGATCACGGAGCCGATGCTGGAGCACGCGCCCGAGCTGCGCGAGTTCGCCGACGGCGTGCGCGCGGACGGCTTCACGGATGCGGTGCTGCTCGGCATGGGCGGATCGAGCCTCGGCCCCGAGGTGCTCCGCCGGAGCTTCGGGGAGCTCGACGGCGGGCTGCGGCTGCACGTGCTCGACACGACCGACGCCGCGGCGATCCTCGCGCTCGAGCGCTCGCTCGACCTCTCGAAGGCGTTCTTCGTCGTGTCATCGAAGTCGGGCGGGACGATCGAGACGCTGTCGCAGCTGAGCTGGTTCTACGAGCGCGTCGGCGGCAACGGCGACCAGTTCGCGGCGGTCACCGACCCGGGCAGCCCGCTGGTCGCGGAGGCCGAGCGGCGCGGCTTCAGGCGGGTCTTCGAGGCCGATCCGACGATCGGCGGGCGCTACTCGGTGCTGTCCCACTTCGGGATGGTGCCGGCCGCGCTGATGGGCATCGACGTCGAGGCCGTGTTGCGCTCCGCCCAGGAGGCCGAGGCGGTTTGCAACAGCTTCGACTCGTCGGCCTCCAACTCGGGCCTGTGGCTGGGCGCCGCGCTCGGGGAGGCCGCGCTGCGCGGGCGCGACAAGCTGACCTTCGTCATCTCGCCGCGGATCGCAAGCTTCGGGCTGTGGGTCGAGCAGCTCGTCGCGGAGTCGACGGGCAAGCACGGCAAGGGCGTGCTGCCGGTGGTCGGAGAGCCGCTCGGCGACCCGGCGAGCTACGGCGACGATCGGGTCTTCGTGTACCTGCGCGACGCCGACGAGCCCGACGAGGAGCTCGAAGCCCACACCGAGGCGCTCGCGGAAGCCGGCCAGCCGGTGATCACGGTGTCCACCGACGGCCCCGAGGGGCTCGGTCGGATCTTCTTCTTCGCCGAGTTCGCGGTGGCCGTGGCGGGCTGGGCGCTCGGCATCAACCCGTTCGACCAGCCGAACGTCCAGGAGGCCAAGGAGAACACGGCGAAGGTGCTCGATGCCGCGCAGGCGCCGACGGTCGAGGATGCCGGCGACGACGCCCTGCGGGCGCTGCTGGCACAGGCGAGCCCGCCGCGCTACGTGGCGATCACGGGCTACGTGGAGCCCTCAGACGAGTTCGATGCGGCGATCGACGGGCTCCGCGCCGCGATCCGCGACGCGACCGGGGCGGCTACGACCTTCGGCTACGGCCCCCGCTACCTGCACTCGACCGGCCAGCTCCACAAGGGCGGGCCCTCGACCGGGCTCTTCCTCCAGCTGATCCACGACGGGGACGCAGATGCCGAGATACCGGGCACGGGGCACTCGTTCACCGAGCTAAAGAACGCCCAGGCCACCGGCGACGTGCTGACCCTGCGCGACCACGGGCTGCCGGTGGAGCGGGTTCGCCTCCAGGGCGACCCGGTGGCCGGCCTGCGAGAGCTCACGGCCAGGATCGGGGAGATGCTCTGATGCAGCTCGGCTTCGTAGGCCTCGGGAAGATGGGCGGCAACATGGTCCATCGCATCCACCGCGACTCGGACCACCGGGTCGTGGCCTTCGACTTCTCCGAGGAGGCGGTCAAGGCGGCCGAAGGCTTCGGCGCGACGGGCTGCGCCTCGCTCGAGGAGCTGGTCTCGAAGCTCGAGGCGCCGCGCACCGTGTGGATCATGGTCCCGGCCGGCGACCCGACGCAGGAGACCGTGGACCGGCTCGCGGAGCTGCTGGAGCCCGGTGACGCGATCGTCGACGGCGGCAACTCCAAGTGGACCGACGACCTGCGCCGCGCCGAGGATCTCGCCGGTAGGGGCCTCCACTACCTGGACGTCGGCGTGAGCGGCGGCGTGTGGGGCCTCGACGTGGGCTACTGCATGATGGTCGGTGGGCCGCAGGAGGCCGTCGATCGGCTCTCTCCCGTGCTCGACGTGCTCGCGCCGCCGCCCTCGGAGGAGTGGGGCCCGGGCTGGGGGCGCATGGGCGACAGCGGCGCCGGCCACTACGTGAAGATGGTGCACAACGGTGTCGAGTACGGGCTGATGCAGGCCTATGCGGAGGGGTTCGCGCTGCTCCAGAAGTCCGAGTTCGGGCTCGACAACGAGCAGATCGCGAAGCTCTGGATGCAGGGCTCTGTGGTCCGCTCCTGGCTCTGCGAGCTCGCGGCGCGGGCGTTCGAGCAGGAGGGCAACGACCTGGCCGCGATCAAGGGCTGGGTCAACGACTCCGGCGAGGGCCGCTGGACCGTGGAGGACGCGATCCAGAAGGGCGTCCCGGCGCCGGCGATCACCGCTTCGCTGTTCGCCCGCTTCGAGTCGCGTGACGAGGGCGAGTACCCGGCGCGCGTGCTGGCGGCCCTGCGCAACCAGTTCGGGGGCCATGCCGTGGAGAAGGCGAGCTAGGACCCACATGGGGATGGGGGCCACGCAGGCGCAGGCGAACCCGCTTGCCGAGGGCCTGGAGAGGCTGCCGATCCGCCCGACGATCCTGACGATCTTCGGCGCGACCGGGGACCTCTCGCGGCGCAAGCTGCTGCCGGCGCTCTACAACCTCGCCCACGAGGGCGCGCTGCCCGAGCGCTTCCACCTGATCGGCTCGTCGCGCAGGTCGATCCCCGACGAGGACTTCCGCGCGATGGCGCGCGACTCGATCCTGGAGTTCTCCCGCCGCAAGCCCGACGAGAAGGTCCTCGACGCGCTGCTCGAGGAGGTCCGCTTCGTGGGCGGGGAGTTCGGCGACGACTCCGCCTACGAGCAGATCGCCCAGGTCCAGCGCGAGTTCGACGAGCGCTCGGACACCGCGTTCAACCGCGTCTTCTACCTCTCCACGGCGCCGGAGTTCTTCCCCGTGATCGTGGAGAAGCTCGGCGAGCACGGGCTCAGCCGGCACGAGGGCGCCGAGGTTCGCGTGGTGATCGAGAAGCCGATCGGCACCAACCTCGCCGAGGCGCAGGAGCTGAACCGGCGCGTGCTCGACGCGCTCGACGAGAGCCAGGTATTCCGGATCGACCACTACCTCGGCAAGGAGACCGTCCAGAACATCCTGGCACTGCGGTTCGCCAACGAGCTGTTCGAGCCGATCTGGAACCGCAACTACGTCGACTACGTCCAGATCACCGCGGCGGAGGACCTCGGGATCGGCAGCCGCGCCGGCTACTACGACAGCTCCGGCGCCCTGCGCGACCTCGTGCAGAACCACATGCTGCAGCTGCTGACCCTGCTCTGCATGGAGCCGCCGGTTTCCTTCTCGGCGGACGACGTGCGCGACGAGAAGGTCAAGGCGCTGCACGCCGTGAGGCCGCCCAAGCCCGAAGAAGTCGATCAGATGGCCGTTCGCGCCCAGTACCTCCCCGGCGTTGTCGGTGGCGAGGACGTCCCCGGCTACCAGCAGGAGGAGGGGGTCCCGGCCGGCTCGACCACCCCGACCTACGTCGCCTTGCGCCTCGAGGTGAACAACTGGCGCTGGGCCGGCGTGCCGATCTACCTGCGCACCGGCAAGCGCCTGGCCCGCAAGGTCACCGAGATCGTCGTGACGCTCAAGCCGGTCCCGCACATGGCCTTCGACCAGGAGGGCTCGGTCGGCGTCCAGCCGAACCAGATCGTGCTCGCCGTGCAGCCCAACGAGGGGGTGACGATCTCGATCGGGGCGAAGATCCCCGGAACGCGGATGCGCATCCGGCCGGTGAACATGGAGTTCCTCTACGGCACGTCCTTTCTCTCCGAGTCGCCCGAGGCCTACGAGCGGCTGATCACGGATGCGATGCGCGGTGACGCGACGCTCTTCACCCGCAACGACGAGGTCGAGGCTCAGTGGACGATCTGCGACCCGATCCTCGCCGGGTGGGATGCCGACGGGGAGCGGCTCCCCGAGTACGAGGCCGGCTCGAGCGGGCCGGTGGAGGCCGACCGGCTGCTGCTGCCCGGCCACCGCTGGCGGGCCATATGAGCGAGCCGCCGGCAGCGAAGGCCGCTCGTGACTGAGAGCGCGGCCGTCTGGTCGGAGCGCGGCACCAAGCCCTCCGTCATCGAGGAGGCGCTGCGAGAGCTGTTGAAGGAGCGGCGGGCGAAGGGGGAGGCCTACGCCCCGGCGCGCGTGCTGAACCTGATCGTGATCGTGGACCGGGAGTGGCGCGGGGAGATCCTCAACCGGCTCGAGGACGTGGGCCGCTACCACGCGTCGCGCACGATCGTCTGCGCCGTGGAGGAGGGGCGCACCGAGATCGACGCCTGGGCGACGATGGAGGCCGAGGAGGAGGACATCGTGGCCGGGCGGCTCGCGGTGGCGCGCGAGGAGCTGGTGCTGGACCTGGGGCCCAAGCACCTGGCCCACCTCGACCGGATCGTGGATCCGCTGGTGGTCACCGACCTGCCGACGGTCGTCTGGTCTCCCCACGGCCATCCGGAGGCCGTCGACTCGCTGCTGCGGCTCGCGCAGGTGGTGCTGCTCGACTCCGTCAGCGAGCCCGACCCGCGCGCGGCGATCGA
Source organism: uncultured Solirubrobacterales bacterium (assembly GCA_963715445.1). Taxonomy (GTDB): domain Bacteria; phylum Actinomycetota; class Thermoleophilia; order Solirubrobacterales; family Thermoleophilaceae; genus JAAYBF01. The sequence continues at coordinate 409,213 of OY970240.1, read as the reverse complement.
GCGCGCGGACGACCTCACGGAGCGGGCCTACGTGGTGGACCTGGCCTGGCTGCGCTCGACACCGTGGCGCGAGCGGGTGGCGGCCACGTTCGACCCGCCGCAGTGGCGTCCGGAGCTCGAGCGGATCGAGGCCGTGACTGTCCGCCATCACCCCGACTCGGTCGTCGCCGGCACGTTGCTGCTCGGATGGCTCGCGACGCGCCTCGGCTGGGAGCGGCGCCGGCTCGAGGAGCGCGACGGGACGCTGACCGGCTCGGCGCGGGCGCCCGACGGCGATGTCGCGGTGACGCTCGTCGCGGACCCGTCGATGCGGATCCCGGGCCTGGCCGGCGTCACGATCGAGACGCGCGGAGGGCTCAGCATCTCGCTCGATCGCGGCCCGGGCGGGCTCTCCGCCAGGAGAAGGACTCCAAGCGGCCACGAGCTGCGATGGACCGTGCTCGGAGCCTCGCGCGGCGAGGCCGGGATCCTCGGCGAGGGGATCCGCCAGGCGCTGCTGCGCGACAAGGCGTACGGGGCGTCCCTGACCGCGAGCGCGGACATGCTCTGCCGATGAGGAAGAGGGAGATCCTCATCCAGGCGGATCCCGCCGTGGCCGCGGCAGAGAGGACCGCGGCCGTCGTGCGGCGCGGCGGCCACATCGCGCTTGCGGGCGGCTCGACGCCGCGGCGCGCGTACGAGCTGCTGGCGGAGATGGACCTGGACTGGCGCGAGACCGAGCTGTGGCTCGGAGACGAGCGCTGCGTGCCGCCCGACCACAAGGACTCGAACCTCCTGATGGTCGAGCAGGCGCTCGTGGAACGCATCCCCGAGGAGCTCCGGCCGGCCGAGATCCATCGCCCGCCGGGAGAGCACGGGCCAACCCGCGCCGCGGAGGCCTACGACGTCGATCTGCGGGTTGCCTTCGGCGCCTCGAGCGCGCCGCCGGCCTTCGACCTGATCCTGCTCGGGCTCGGACCGGACGCCCACACCGCGTCTCTCTTCCCGGGGGATGCCGCGCTCGGCGAGCGAGGGCGCTGGGCGGCCGGGGTGGAGACGCCGGGGATGGCGCCGCTGGTGTCCCGCGTGACCCTCACGCTGCCGGTCCTGAATGCGGGGCGCGAGGTCGTCTTCCTGATCTCCGGCAGCGACAAGGCCGATGCCGTGTCACGCGCCTTCGGCGGGCCTCCCGGCCCCGACGCGCCCGCGAGCCTCGTCCGTCCCGAGGACGGCTCGCTGGCCCTGCTGCTCGACGGCCAGGCCGCCTCGCGGCTCGGCCCGATCGCATGACGAGCGCGGACTCGACGCGACCGCTGCCGCCGCAGATATGAGCGACGGGCTCGACGCCCGCGCGGAGAAGCGCCGAGGCTAGGCGGCCAGCGGGAGGTGCGCAATCTCGGAATGCTTCGCGCGCATCTCCACGACTTCCCAGACCGCGAGCGCCTGCAGTGTGCAGCTGCAGCCATCGCAGACGAGGAGATCCACTTCGTCGAGCGAGGCGACCATGGCCTCCGAGACCTCGGCACACGCCTCGTCCGAGCAGATGAGCTCGATTCCGAACATGCATGCATCGTGGGCCATCGTCCGGACAGAACGGCCAGGAGCTCTTCAGTGCCGCGGGACCGGACATCCGCCCGCAAATTCGGGCCGGTCCGCTAGATGCGGGCGTCGATGACCATGGCGCCGAAGAGCAGCGCCAGGTATGCGAGCGAGTACAGGTAGAGCGTCAGCGCCGAGCGGCGGTCCGCCCTGCGGTAGAGCCTGACCGCCCCCGCGATGAAGACGCCGCCGAGCGTGACCGAGGCGACGAGGTACGGGACGCCGAAGCCGCCCGCGCAGAACGGGAGCTGGGTGACCGCGTAGAGCAGGATCGAGTAGAGCAGGATCTGGCGGCGGGTCTCGTGCTCGCCGCGCACCACCGGCAGCATCGGCACGCCGACCTTGGCGTACTCGTCCTTCATCAGCAGCGAGAGCGCCCAGAAGTGGGGCGGGGTCCAGTAGAAGACGATCGCGAACAGGTAGAGCGCCGTCCAGCTGAGGCTGCCGGTGGCCGCCGCCCAGCCGACGAGGGGCGGAACCGCTCCGGCCGCGCCGCCGATGACGATGTTCTGCGGCGTCGTGCGCTTGAGCCAGACCGTGTAGACGAGCGTGTAGCCGAGGAAGCCTGAGAAGGAGAGCGCCGCCGCGAGGGGGTTGACGCCCACCGCGAGCACGACGATCGCCAGCGCGGCGAGGACCAGCCCGTAGATCAGGGCGGCGTTCGGCGCAACCCGCCCGGACGCGACCGGGCGGTCTGCGGTGCGCGCCATCTGCGCGTCGATGTCGCGGTCGTACCAGTGGTTGACCGCTCCGGCTCCGCCGGCTGAGAGGTATCCGCCAAGGCAGGTGAGAGCCACGAGGCTCAGCGAAGGGTCGCCCGCCACGTACATCGTCGTGACGGTGGTGAAGAGCAGCAGCGACTGCACCTTCGGCTTGGTCATCTCGACGTAGTCGCCGATGACCTGGCGCAGGCCGAGCGCACGCTCTGAGGGCGGCGCGACGGTGTGGCTGGTGGCTCCCGGTGGCATCGTCGATCTACGCGTTCGAGGCCTCGCGTCGCGAGGCGCCGGATGTGGACTCTACGGGCTCGGGGATGCGGAAGAGCTGAAAGGCCAGGCCCACCAGCGTCGCCCACAGGAGCGTGCCGACGGCCAGGTGGGCCACGATCAGCGCCTCGTACTCGTCGAGCCACACGTTGAGCGCGCCGAGGAGCAGCTGGACGCCGAGGATGCCGGCGGCGATGTGCGCGCTGCGCACCACCCCGGGGCTCGGGCGGCGGCGCAGCGCCGTGACGACGAGCGCGATCACGGCGATCGTCGTGAGGTAGACGAAGACGCGGTGGGTGAGGTGGATGTCCACGAGACGCGTGCCGCCGAACGGCAGGAAGTCGCCGTTGCAGCTGGGGAACTCCTTGCCGCAGGCGTGATGGGCGCCGTCGCCGAGCTGATAGTCGGCGCGGCCGTAGTTCTGCGTGCCCGCCATGTAGCCGCCGGCGACGATCGTGCAGAAGGCGAGCGCCGAGGAGGTGATCGACAGCGCCCGGAAGCGCGGACCACCGTCTGCCGGGGCGGCGCCGACGTTCTCGGGCTTCGAGGCGCACCAGATGTAGATCAGCAGGGCGAACAGCGTCATCGCGAGGCCGAGGTGGGCTGCCACGAGCGTCTCGTCGAGGTCGTTCTCCACGGTCGCCGCCCCGAGCAGCGCCTGGGCCAGCACGAGCAGCGCCGCCGCCGCAGTCGTCTTGACGAGCACGGGCCGGTCGCGGTGGCGGCGCCAGGCGAGCACCGCGAGGGCGACCATCATCAGCCCGACGATGCCGGCCAGGGTGCGGTGCGAGTACTCGATGATCGAGTTGAGGTCCAGCCCCGGCACCACGTCGCCGTTGCAGAACGGCCAGCCGTGCAGGCCCGAGCCGGCAGGACCGCAGCCGAGCCCGGACTCGGACACGCGGACGATGCCGCCGACGATGACGAGCGCGAAGGTCGCGAAGATGGTGAGGAGGGCGAGCCGGCGGAAGCCGGGGTCGTCGCCCGCGAGTTCCGGCCGGCGACCCGCCGGGGGTGAGCTCACGTGCCCGAGGCTACCGGCTGCGCGACGGTGCCCACGGGCTCGCCGGCACGCGCCACCTCACGACGGATGTCCTTCATCGGCTCGACCGATCGGACACGCGGGACCACGTCGAAGTTGTTCTCGGGCGGCGGCGACTGGACGAACCACTCGAGGGTGTTGCCCTGCCACGGATCGTTGCCGGCGACCTTGCCGCGGCGATACGAGATCAGCACATTCACGACCGTGATCAGCACGCCGATCCCGAGCATGAAGGAGCCGATCGTCGACGCGAGGTTGTAGCCCCACCAGCCGGCGCTCTCGGGGTAGTCGTAGATCCGGCGGGGCATTCCGGAGAGGCCAGCCGAGTGCTGCACGAGGAAGGTGAGGTTGAAGCCGACGAACATCACCCAGAAGGACAGCTTCCCGAGGCCCTCGCTCATCATCCGGCCGGTCATCTTGGGGAACCAGTAGTAGACCCCGGCGAAGATGCCGAACACCGACCCGCCGAACAGCACGTAGTGCAGGTGGGCCACGACGAAGTAGCTGTCGTGCAGCTGCCAGTCCACCGGGAACACCGCGAGCATCACGCCCGAGATGCCGCCGATCACGAACAGCGCGGGCAGCGCCGCCGCGAAGTAGAGCGGCGTCTTGAAGACGATCGAGCCCTTCCAGAGCGTCGCGATCCAGTTGAAGATCTTGATGCCCGTGGGCACGGCGATCGCGAACGAGGAGAGCATGAAGAAGATCAGCACCACCGTCGCCGTGGGGGTGGTGAACATGTGGTGCGCCCACACGAGCAGGCCGAGGAACGCGATCGCCACCGTCGATGCCGCGATCGCCTTGTAGCCGAAGATCGGCTTGCGCGAGAATACCGGCAGGATCTCCGAGATGATCCCGAAGGCGGGCAGGATCATGATGTACACCTCGGGGTGGCCGAAGAACCAGAAGAGGTGCTGCCACAGCATCGGGTCCCCGCCGCCGGTGGGGTCGAAGAAGTCGGTCCCGAAGTGCCGGTCGGTGAGCAGCATCGTCACCGCGGCGGCGATCGCCGGCAGCGCCACGATCAGCAGGTAGCTGTAGACGAGGATCGACCAGACGAACAGCGGCATGCGCCCCCAGCTCATGCCGGGCGCGCGCATGTTGTGGATTGTCGCCACGAAGTTGATCGCGCCCACCAGCGACGAGAGGCCCGTGAGGTGGACGAGGAAGATCCACGCGTCGACGCCCCCGCTGGGCAGGTAGGCGTCGTCGGACAGCGGCGCGTAGGAGGTCCAGCCGGCCTGCGGCGGGTCGAAGAAGAGGCTCGAGTAGAAGGCGATGCCGCCGAAGGCGAGCAGCCAGAAGGAGAGGGCGTTGAGGCGCGGGAACGCCATGTCCCGCGCGCCGATCATGAGCGGCACGAGGTAGTTGCCGAAGGCCGCCATCACGGGCACCACGAAGAGGAAGACCATCGTCGTGCCGTGCATCGAGACGAGGCCGTTGTAGGTCTCGGGGGTGACCAGCGTGCCGCTCGGCTGCGCGAGCTGGAGCCGCATGATCAGCGCCTCCACGCCTCCCAGGAGGAAGAACAGGAAGGTTGCGACGAAGTACATGATCCCGATCCGCTTGTGATCGGTGGTGGTCACCCACGCGAGCCATCCCTTGGGCTCCGGGCGGAGGCCGTGCATGACGACCTCGGGGCGCAGCGAAGTCGTCTGCCCGCCGGGTGCCGCTGTGTGATCTTGGGTGGCCACGTTCGCTCAGGTCCTCCTACTGGATCTCATCCTGATCGCGTTGCTCGCGCTGCGCGGCGAGCCCGTCCTGAGCGGCCTTGATGTCCTGCGTCTGCTGTTCGAGGAAGTCGACGTACCGCTCGGGCTCGACGGCGCGCACCACGGCGCGCATGTCGGCGTGGCCGGAGCCGCAGAGCTCTGCGCACTGCCCCTCGTAGGTGCCGGGCTTCGAGATCTTGAACCACGTCTTGTTGGTGTGGCCCGGCACGGCGTCCATCTTGCCGCCGAGCTTCGGGATCCACCAGGAGTGGATGACGTCGGACGCGTGGAGCTTGAGGATCACGGTGGTGTTGATCGGGACGACCATCTCGTGGTAGCTGAACGCCTCGCCGCCCGGATAGTCGTAGCGCCAGAGGTACTGCTGCCCGTTGACGTCGATGGTGAGCGGCTTGCTGGAGCCCTTGGGCGGGGCCGGCTGATCGATCGCTGCGACCTCGACTCCGCTCGCGAGCCCTCCGGGCCCGGAAGCGGGCGGGTTCTGGATGTCGTCGAGGTAGACGAAGGTGACGACGCTGAGCACGACGAGGATCGCCGCGGCGCCGATCGTCCAGCCCACCTCGAGCGGGGTGTTGCCGTGGATCTGGGCGGCCTCGGGCCCGCCGCGACGGGCGCGGTACTTGACGAGCGACCAGAGCAGCGCGCCCTCCACGACCAGGAAGATCACGATCGCGACGTACAGGACGATCTTGTAGAGCGAGTCGATCTTGTCCGCGTTCGGCGAGCCGCCGGACTCGGGCGTGAAGACGTCGGCAAGCGCCGCCGGCGACGCCAGGAGCGCGATTGCGAGAGCCGCGAGCAGCGCGATCGAGAGCGCGCGGGCGGGGGAGGCGAAACGGGCGACGGTCAAAGCGCGCGGAATGATATCCGCGCACCGGGCGGCCAAGCCTTCCGCCCGGTGCTCGTGTGCTTTGGCGCTATGCCCCGGTGAACGCGGGGGGACGCTTCTCGGCGAAGGCGACGCCTCCCTCGATGAAGTCCCTCGAGCGGCCGAGCGCGTGCTGGAGCTCCGCCTCGAGCTCGAGCTGGCCGTCGATGTCCGGGTAGACGGTCGCGTTGAGCGCCTGCTTGGCGCCTGCATAGGCGCGTGTGGGCCCTGAGGCCAGCCGCGCGGCGAGCGCCTCGGCCTCCGGCATCAGCTCGGCGTCCGGGTGGACGCGGTTGATCAGGCCCCAGTCGAGCGCCTGCGCGGGCGTGAGGCGCTCGCCGAGCAGCGCGAGCTCGAAGGCGCGCGCCTTGCCCACGCGGGCGGGGACGAAGAGCGTCGAGCCGCCGTCGGGCATCAGGCCGATGTTCACGAACGCGAGCTGGAAGAAGGACGACTCGGCCGCGAGGACCAGGTCGCATGCGAGCGCGAGCGACATGCCGATGCCGGCCGCCGGCCCGTTGACGGCCGCGACGACGGGCTTCTCCATCGTCCGCAGGCCGACGATGATCGGGTGGTAGTCCTCGTGCAGGCGACGGCGGATGTCGGGCATGCCGTCGTCCGCCGTCTCCTCGAAGCCCGCCTTCAGGTCGGCGCCGGAGGAGAACCCCCGGCCGGCGCCCGTGACGAGCACGGCGCGGACCGCCGGGTCGGCGGCCGCCTCCTGCACGACCGCCTTGAGGTCGATCCCGAACTGGGCGTTCCAGGAGTTGAGGGTCTCGGGACGGTTCAGCGTGATGCGCCCCACGCCTCCGTCCACCTGCCACAGCACGGTCTCGTAGCTCAATGCGGCCTCTCCGGTCGTTCTCGGCTTGCCGGCGAACCGTATCCTGGCCCAATGCTCCTCGACTCGGTCGCTTGGCTAGGGCATGCGAGCTTCCGGATCGACACCGGCGACGCGACGGTCTACATCGACCCATACCGCCTGCCGGCGGACGCTCCCAAGGCCGACCTGATCCTCGTAACCCACGGCCACTACGACCACTTCTCTCCGCAGGACGTGGAGCTCCTCTCGCACGACGGGACGTGGCTCGTCGCGCCCGCGGCTGTCGCCGAGCGGACGAGCGGCAGGGTGGCCTCGATCGCGCCCGGCGAGGCGCTCGAGCTCGAGCAGCTGCACGGCGTGGAGGTGGCGGCGGTGGCCGCGTACAACACCTCGAAGCGCGCGAGCGACGGCACGGCGTTCCATCCCCGCGAGGCCGGATGGGTCGGCTTCGAGCTGAACGTGCGCGGAGAGCGGCTCTACCACTCGGGGGACACCGACGTGATCCCGGAGATGGACGCGGTGGTGGGGGTCGACGTGGCGCTCCTGCCGGTCAGCGGCACGTACGTCATGACCGCCGACGAGGCGGTCGAGGCGGCGCGCCGGATCCAGCCGCGCGTGGCCGTGCCGATGAGCTGGGGCGCCCACCTCGGCACTCGCGCCGATGCGGAGGCCTTCGCGGCCCGCGCGCCCGTGGAGGTCCGCATCCTCGACCGGGACGAATAGGCCCGGCACACGCACCGGCGCCTCGGACACGCCCGCGCTCCGGCCTATACTGCCGCCGGTTTGCAGAGTTCGCGCGCCCTCCGTTCCCTTGCCTGGGGCGCCGTCGCCGTCGGAGTGGCGGCACCTCTGGTGCGCCGCAGGCTGCGGCTGCGGGTTCCCGTGGTCACCGCGCTCAGCTTCCAGGCGCCGGTGGCCCTCGCCCTCGCCACGCCTCGGACGAGGCTGCGCGACGCCGGCATCTATGCGCTTCAGATGTGGGCCTACTACGCCCACTACGACATGCCCGACGACGATCCCGAGGCCCAGCTGAGGCGGACGCGGGTCGACTACCCGGTGCGGGTCGACCGCTTCATCGGGCGGGGAGAGCTGCCCACGGCGCGGCTGCAGCGGGCGTTCGGGACGCCCGGTGAGGTCCGCGGCCACGACCTCGCCCTGGCGATGGTCCACTGGGCCTGGTTCATCGTGCCGCACGGCACGGTGGCCTACCTGCTGGTGCGGCACCCGAGCAGGTTCGCCCGCGGCGCGACGATGACCGCGGCGACCTTCGACCTCGGCCTGATCGCCTACTGGGGCGTTCCGACGGCTCCGCCTTGGTGGGCCGCGGAATCGGGCCGGGCGGAGCCCGTCAGGCGCATCATGGTGGAGGCGGGCGAGAAGTTCTGGAAGGGCTTCTGGCGGCCGCTCTACGATTCACTCGAGGGGAACCCTTTCGCTGCCATGCCGTCACTGCACTTCGGAACCTCGGTCATGGCCGCACACGTGCTGTCCGACTTGGGCAGGGGTGCGGGCGTCCTCGGCTGGACGTATGCGCTGACGCTCGGCTTCGGCCTCGTGTACCTCGGCGAGCACTACGTGATCGACCTGATCGCCGGCCTCGCCCTCGCCGAGGCCGTCCGTCGCGGCGCCCCGGTCGCCGGCCCTGCTCTCGCGCGTGCCGCGCGCGTCGTCCAGAGGCTGGAGCCGGGAGCCGCCTGATGGCACCCGACGAGCAGCGCCAGCGCGGCATGGAGCCGGAGTTGGAGCCGCTCGACAGCGGTCTGGCGCACGAGGAGGCCGACGAGTACGAGGAGGACGCGGAGGAGGACCTGCGCGTCTCGGGCATGGGGGCGATGCTCAGCGATCGGCGTAGGCTCGCCTTTGGAGCGGCGCTCTTCGCGGCGCTCGTGGCCGCGATCTACGTGCTGCTCCCCAAGGTCGTGGGCCTCGACGATGAGCTGGCCCGGATCCAGGACGCGACGTGGTACTGGGTGGCGATCGCGATCTGCTTCAACGCCGCGGCGTTCGCCTCCTACGTGGCGCTGTTCCGCGGGGTGCTCGGCGGCGCGGGGAGCGCCGCCCTGCGGGCGCGCCTCGACGTCCGCGCCAGCTACCAGATCACGATGGCCGGGCTGGCGGCCACGCGGATCTTCTCGGCCGCGGGGGCGGGCGGGATCCTGCTCACCTACTGGGCGCTGCGCAAGGCGGGCATGCCGCGGCGGCGCTCCGCCTGCCGGATGGTCGCCTTCCTCGCGCTGACCTACCTGGTCTACGTGCTGGCGCTGATCATCTTCGGCGTCCTGCTCCGGACGGGAGTGCTTCCCGGTGCGGCCCCGGTGGCCGGCACGATCGTGCCGGCCGGCCTGGCCGGCATCGCGCTGATCCTCGCCGGGCTGATCGCGCTGACGCCGAGCGACCTCGAGCGACGCCTTTCGAACGTCGCGGGCGATGGGCGCGTCGCGAGGTTCGCGGAGCGCTTCGCCACGGTCCCGGCCACCGCCGCCACCGGCCTGCGGACCGCCTTGGACTACGTCTGGCATCCCCGGCGCGGCGCCCTGGCGGTGTGCGGCGCCGTCGGCTTCTGGAGCGCCAACATCGGCGTCCTGTGGGCTAGCTTCGAGGCGTTCGGGGGCAGCGTGCCGTTTGCCGTCCTGGTCCAGGGCTTCTTCCTGGGGATGACCGCGAACCTGCTTCCGTCGCCCGCCGGCGGCGTGGGCTCCGTAGACGCTGGCATGATCGGGGCGTTCGTGCTGTTCGACATTCCGGGCGGGATCGTCTTCCCCGCGGTGCTCACCTACCGGGTGATCGCCTTCTGGCTGCCGATCCCCCCGGGGGTGGTGGCCTTCTTCCAGCTGAGGCGCACCGTGGCCAGGTGGGAGTCCGAGCGGCAGGTCTATACTTCAGAAAGTAAAGTGAAAGCGGAGGCACCATGAGCACAGGCACCGAGGCGAGCGCCTCAAGCGTGAAGATCGAGGACGTGATCATCATCGGCAGCGGCCCGGCCGGGTACACGTCGGCGCTCTACACGTCGCGTGCGGACCTCCAGCCGCTGCTCTTCGAGGGCTTCCAGTGGGGCGGCCTGCTCCAGCAGACCACTGACGTGGAGAACTTCCCCGGCTACCCCGAAGGCGTGATGGGGCCGGAGATGATGCAGCAGCTGCGCGATCAGGCCGAGCGCTTCGGGACCCGCTTCGTAACCGACGACGTGACCCGCGTGGAGCTGTCGGACGGCGGCATCCACCGCGTTTGGGTGGGCGACCAGGAGTACCGCGCGCGAGCGGTCGTGCTCGCCATGGGCGCCGAGCCGAAGAAGCTCGGCGTGCCGGGTGAGGACGAGCTCGCGGCACGCGGGGTGTCCTACTGCGCAACCTGCGACGCGGCGTTCTTCCGCGGCAAGCAGACGATCGTCGTGGGCGGCGGGGACACCGCGATGGAGGACGCGACCTTCCTCGCGAAGTTCGCCGCCGAGGTGAAGATCGTGAACCGGCGGGACGAGTTCCGCGCCTCGGCGATCATGCTCGACCGCGTGCGCGAGACGGAGAACATCGAGCTGGTCACTCCCTATGTCATCGACCGCTTCGAGGCGGGCGAGGGGGGAGCCCTGAGCCGGGCGGTGCTCAACGGCACCGACGGCGGCCCCGGACGGGAGCTGGACATCGACGGCGCCTTCATCGCGATCGGCCACGAGCCGAACTCGCACATCGTGCGCGGGCAGGTCGACGTCGACGAGAACGGCTACGTGCTCGTGGAGGGCCGCTCCAGCCGCACCAACCTCGCGGGGGTGTTCGCCGCGGGAGACCTGGTGGACCACACCTACCGGCAGGCCGTCACCGCGGCGGGCTCAGGCTGCGCCGCGGCGCTCGACGCCGAGGCATACCTGCGCGACACGCCGCTGGACCCGGAAGCGCACTGGACGCCGGATCCGGACAAGGTCGAAGCCGCCGCTGAAGCAGCCGCGGCCGGCTGAGAGCCCGCCTGGCGGTGTCCTCGGTCGCTCGTGGGCTGGCGCCCACGTCGCTCCCTGCGTCCTGGCCAGCCGGCCTCTCCGCTCGGCCGAACGCGTAAGCGCTAGGCGGTGGGTGTCGCGGTCCGCGCGGCGGGCACGGGGGCGACGATGCCCTCGGCGGCGCTGCCGGGAGCGGCGGGCACGCGGCTGATCGCCCGCTCGGCGAGGGCGGTGATGGTCAGGCTGGGATTGACGCCCGGGTTCGCGGGGACGGCCGCGCCGTCGCAGACGAGCAGGTTGCGGTAGCCGAAGGCCCGCTGGTCGCTGTCCACGACCCCGTGCTCGGGGTCGGCGCCGATGACGACCCCGCCGAGGATGTGCGCGGTGCTCGGGATGTTGGCGAGCGCCTCGCCGAGCGAGCTCTGCGGAACGCCGCCGATGCGCTTCGCGATCCACTCGGCGGCCTGGTTGGCGACCGGGATGAAGGTGGGGATCGGCTTGCCCGGATCCTGCTCGGTCTGCAGCCGCACGCGGCCGTTGCGGGCCGGCTTGGGCCGCAGCGAGATCGCGTTGTCGAGGGTCTGCATGACGAGCAGGATGATCGTGCGGCGCGACCAGCCGGGGCTCAGCAGCAGCTTGAGCGTGCGGCCCGGGTGGCGCGCCAGCGCGCCCAGCAGCCGGAGGGGGCGGGTGATGCGCGTGCCGTCGCCCACGAGCACGGTGTAGAGGCCCTTGATGGCGCCGCCGGCGTGGCCGTAGACCACGGTCTCGATGTGCGTGTCGGGATCGGGGTAGACGCTCGAGGTGATCGCCACGCGCTTGGTGTAGTCGACGCCGTCGTCGGGCGCGGTGACGGCGAGGATCATCTCGCTGTTGGTGCGCACCAGCTCGCCAAGGCGGCTGGAAAGTCGCGGCAGCGAGCCGCTGTGGCGGCAGTTCGCGAGCAGGCTGTTGGTACCGAGCGCGCCGGCCGCCATCACGACGCCCTTGGCCCTGTGCACCCGACGATCGCGCCGCAACCACGCGCCGGGGCGCTCGGTGGTCACCAGGTAGCCGTCCGAGCCGTCCTCGGCGCCGATCGGGCGCACGTCCACGACCTCGCGCTCGGGCATCACCTTCGCGCCGCGGCGCTCGGCCAGCCAGAGGTAGTTCTTCACGAGCGAGTTCTTCGCGCCGTGCGGGCAGCCGACCATGCAGCGCCCGCAGCGCAGGCAGCCGGTGCGCTCCGGCCCCTCGCCGCCGAAGTAAGGGTCGGGCACGGTCTTCCCGGGCTCGCCGAGGAACACGCCGACGCGGGTGCGGGAGTTGGTGTCCCCGGCGCCCACGTGCTCGCCGAACTCGCGCAGCAGCACCGCGGCCGGGTCGTCCTCGTCGTAGTCCACGACGCCGAGCATGCGCTCGGCCTCGCGGTAGTGGGGCGCCAGCTCGGCCTCCCAATCGGCGAGCTCGCTCCACTGCCGATCCTCGAAGAAGCGCTTCGGCGGCACGTAGAGGGTGTTCGCGTAGCCGAGGCTGCCGCCGCCGACGCCGGATCCCGAGACGACCGCCACGTGCTTGAAGAAGGTGAGGCGGAAGATGCCCCGCATGCCGAGGCGCGGGCTCCAGAAGTACCGGCGCAGGTCCCAGGTGGAGCGCGGCAGCTCGTGGTCCTCGAAGCGGCGCCCCGACTCCAGCACGCCGACGGAGTAGCCCTTCTCTGAGAGGCGCAGAGCGGAAACGCTCCCGCCGAAGCCCGACCCGATGACGAGCCAGTCGAAGTCGAAGTGGTCTTCTCGGCGTTCCACGGGGGCCAGCGCTTGCGATCGCGCTGAGCGCAGTCTAGAGCGGCCGTCCACCGGAGCCGCCGGTGGGGCGCGTCAGCGCTTGCAGAGCGTCACCGAGCGGTCGTAGGTGGCGCGGCGGCCGTCGTCCATCGTCACCCGGACGTGGAGCGCCGCCTTGCGGCCCTTCGGCAGGCGGCGGCGCGACACCGTCACGGCGAACGGGGGCCGGCGGGCGGCCTGCAGCCGGCGCTCTCCCTGGAGGTAGCGCACGTGCCGCGCGACGCCGACCTCCTTTCCGGTGAGCGAAAGCCGGACGCCGCGAGCCGCGCACGGGCGCTGCGGGCTCAGCGCGCGGCCCCGCCTCCCGCGGGGGGCCGGCGCGGCGGTCTGGCGGACGCGAAGCTTCAGCGCCGGCCGGCTCGCGCTGCACGCCTTCGTCCCCTTGCATCGCTTCAGCTTGCGCAGACGCTTGGCGAGCTGGAGCCGGACGTCCTCGTACGCGACGCGGTCCTCGAGGTTGCGCAGCTCGTAGGGGTCCTTCTGCAGGTCGTAGAGCTCGTACTCGCCGGTCGTCAGGTGCTCGACCCAGACGTAGCGGTCGCTGCGCAGGCCGCGGTAGGCCGGGATCCCGTTCGCGCCGAACCCGTTCTCCAGCACGATCTCCCGACCGGTCTCGCGGCGCGGGTCGTCGAAGAGCTCGAACAGCGAGCGGCCGTCCATCAGCCGACCCGGAACGGCGTCCGCCGCGTCGACGATGGTCGGCGAGAAGTCGATGTTCCCCACCAGCTGGCCGAGGTTGCGGCCCTGCGGGACGCCTGGGCCCCTCACCACGAGCGGCACCCGGATGGAGGGCTCGTAGGGCAGGATCTTCTCGGCCGGGCGTCGGTGCTCGCCGTGGAAGTAGCCGTTGTCCGAGGTGTAGATCACGAGCGTGTTCTCCAGCTCGCCGGTTCGCTCCAGGGCCGAGATCACGCTTCCGACCGCATCGTCCACCGAGAGCAGCGCCTCCAGCTCCTGCTGGTAGTTCTCCTGGATCGAGAGGATCTTCTGCTCGGTCAGGAGCGGGCGGTCGGCCACGATCTGAGGCTTGTCGCTCACGTCGGCCTCGTTGAAGTTGGGTGGCCGCGGGAGCGGCCTGCCGGCGAAGGCGTCGCGGTGCCGGGGAGCGGGCGAGGTGGTGATCATGTCGGGCGGATCGTCCGGGTCGCGGGGCCCGCCCGTGTGCGGCGCCGGGAAGGTGAGCGAGAGGAAGAAGGGCTGGTCCGAGGGGGCCGCTGTCTCGATCATCTCCGCTGCGCGGCGGCCCAGGTAGTCGGTCTGGAACTCGCCCGGGTGCCCGATATCCGGCTTCTCGAGGATCGCGCCGTTCTCGTTCATCCGCCAGCGGTTGAAGGAGAAGGTCGTCGGGTCGACGGTGGAGATCCAGTCGGTCCAGCCGGGCGGGATCTCGGTGATGTCTGGGTTCATGGTCCCGTAGCCGTTCAGGTAGCGGCCCACGTGGATCGTGCGGTAGCCGGCCTGCTCGAGCCAGACCGGGAGGGCGTTCGAGTTGCCGAAGCGGAGGTAGCCGCCGAAGGGCCCGGCGTTGTGGAGCACCCCGTTGTTGTGCGAGTACTGGCCGGAGAGGTAGGTGGCGCGTGAGGGGCAGCAGAGCGGATAGCTGGCGACGGCCTGGGTGAAGGTCGTCCCCTGGGTCCGCAGCAGCCCCACGTTGCGCTGCACCTCGATCGATGAGGCGGTCTGATCGTCGGTCATGATGAACACGACGTTCGGCCGCGCCTCCACGGGCGCAGCCGGGGCAAGGGCGAGGACGCCGATGGCGGCGACGACGAGGAGGCCCGCCCGGGCGCGGGCGGGTGGGCGGAGCGTGGAAAGGCCGATGACTCGACCAACACGCCGCAGGGCAAGGGGTTGCGGAGGCGGCGCGCTAGAGGAAGGCACGTCCTTCGCCGCGGTAGGTGGGAACCTCATCGATCACCTCGCCGCCTTCCACCAGGTGCAGGCTGTCGAAGCGCTCGCAGAGCTCTCCGGCCTTGGCATGGCGCAGGTACACGTTGTCGCCCAGGCGCAGGGTGCGGGCGGCCGCTCCGGAGACGGGCGTCTGGACCTCGCCGGCGCCCTCCAGGGAGTCGAGCTTCAGACCGGGCGGCAGGAAGGGCTCGGGCAGGCGGTCCCTGCCCACGGGCCCGGACGCCACGTAACCGCCTCCGAGCAGGGTCGCGGTGGCCTCGCGCGGGCGCCGCACGACGGGCAGCGCGAACATCGCCGCCGGGCGCAGCGCGAAGGCGGAGTAGCGGTCGAAGAGCGTGGGGGCGTAGAAGCCGGAGCCGGCGGTGACCTCGGTGACGACCGCCTCAGCGGCGGTTGTGTGGAGGCTGCCGGTCCCGCCGCCGTTGACCAGCTCGAGCGGGGTGACCTCGCGCACCGCCGCGACGACCTCGGCGCGTCGCTCGGCGAGCTCGGCGACGGAGGCGCGCTGCATCCTGCCGATCACACGCCGCTGGAGGGGCTTCCCGAGCGGTTCGTCGCCGACGCCGGCGATGTGGCCCTCGTAGGCCATCAGCCCGGCAAGCTCGAGCTGCGGGCGCCCGGCGATCGCGCGCGCGAGCGCTCGGGCCGCGGCGGCGGTGCGGATCGGCGAGCGCTTCGGGCCGATCGTGGCGAGCCCGCCGGGGAGGCGGAAGCCGGCGTCGAGCTCGAGGCAGACGCGCACCGGGGCCTCCGGGCCCGCCCCGCTGCTCGCGATCAGGTCGAGGTGCTCCACGGAGTCGACCATGACGATCGGCCGCCCCGGCCCCTCGATGCGGGCCAGCTCGCGCAGCGCGGTCCGATCGGCGGTCGGGTAGGCGAGCAGCAGGTCCTCGAAGCCGTTCTCGTGGAGCCAGAGCGTCTCGGGGAGGGTGAAGGTCATCAGACCCCGGAAGCGCGTGTCCCGGGCCAGGATCCGCTCGATCAGCGCCCGGCAGCGGATCGACTTGCTCGCTATGCGGATCGGCTTCTCGCCTGCCCGCGCGAGCATCGAGCCCGCGTTCTCCCACATCGCGTCGAGGTCGACGATCGCGAATGGGGCTCGGAGCTCCGCGCACGCGCGCTCGTAGCGCTCCCAGAGGCCCGATGTGCCCATGGCGGCAAGCTACAGGTACCGTTCACGGGGTGAGCAACCCCGACAGCTTCAACGCGCGCGGCACTCTCCAGGCCGGCGGCGCGAGCCACGAGATCTTCCGGCTCGAGGCCCTCCAGGCGCGGTACGACGTGGCGCGCCTGCCCTACTCGCTGAAGGTGCTGCTGGAGAACCTGCTGCGCAACGAGGACGGCAAGGCCGTCACCCGCGCCGACATCGAGAACGTCGCCCGCTGGGTCGCCACCGACGAGCCCTCGAAGGAGATCGCCTACTCCCCGAGCAGGGTCCTGATGCAGGACTTCACCGGCGTCCCGGCGATCGTGGACCTCGCGGCGATGCGCGACGCGATGGAGGCGCTCGGCGGCGACCCCACGCGGATCAACCCCCTCGTCCCGGTTGAGCTCGTGATCGACCACTCGATCCAGGTGGACAGCTTCGCCGAGCGGCTGGCCTTCCAGAAGAACGCCAAGCGCGAGTACGAGCGCAACGGAGAGCGCTACGCGTTCCTGCGCTGGGGGCAGACGGCGTTCGACAACTTCGCGGTGGTGCCGCCGAACACCGGCATCTGCCACCAGGTGAACCTCGAGTACCTCTCGCGAGTGGTCGCCACGCGTGACGGCCAGGCCTTCCCGGACACGCTCGTCGGCACCGATTCGCACACCACGATGGTCAACGGCCTCGGAGTGCTCGGCTGGGGCGTCGGAGGCATCGAGGCCGAGGCGGCGATGCTCGGCCAGCCGGTGTCGATGCTGCTCCCGCAGGTGATCGGCTTCCGCCTCGAGGGCGAGCTGCCCGAGGGCGCGACGGCCACGGATCTGGTGCTCACGGTGACCGAGCGGCTGCGCGAGCACGGCGTGGTGGGCAAGTTCGTCGAGTTCTATGGCCCCGGGCTGAGGACGCTGCCGCTCGCCGACCGCGCGACGATCGGCAACATGTCGCCCGAGTTCGGATCGACCTGCGCGATCTTCCCGGTCGACTCCGAGACGCTGCGCTACCTCGAGTTCACCGGCCGCCCGGCCGAGCAGATCGAGCTCGTGGAGGCCTACGCGCGGGAGCAGGGCCTCTTCCACGACGAGCAGAGCGAGGAGGCGACCTACTCGGACACGCTCGGGCTGGACCTGAGCACTGTCGAGCCGTGCCTCGCCGGCCCCAAGCGCCCGCAGGACAGGATCGCCCTCTCCGAGGCTGCGAACGACTTCCGCGCCGAGCTCTCCGAGCTCGCGGACGGCAACGAGGGCGACCGGGGCGGCAACGGCTCGCGCCTCTCCTTCCCCGCGAGCGATCCGCCGGTCTACACCAAGGCGGAGATGGCGTCAGACGGCGAGGAGCCCGCCCACGACCATGCGGCCGTGGCGCAGGCCCCCGTGAAGGCCGGCGCTCGAGTCGTCATGGACGGCGAGGAGTTCGAGCTCGAGGACGGCGCCGTGGTGATCGCGGCGATCACGAGCTGCACCAACACCTCCAACCCCTCGGTCATGCTGGCGGCCGGGCTGCTCGCCAAGAAGGCCGTCGAGCGCGGCCTCCAGCGCAAGCCCTGGGTGAAGACCAGCCTGGCGCCCGGCTCCAAGGTGGTCACCGACTACCTCGACAGGGCCGGCCTGACGGAGCCGCTCGAGCAGCTGGGGTTCAACCTCGTCGGCTACGGCTGCACCACCTGCATCGGCAACTCGGGGCCGCTCCCGGACGAGGTTTCCGCCGCGATCGAAGCCGAGGATCTGACCGTCTGCTCCGTGCTCTCGGGCAACCGCAACTTCGAGGGCCGCATCCACCCCGAGGTGAAGATGAACTACCTCGCCTCGCCGCCGCTCTGCGTGGCCTACGCCCTCGCGGGGCGCATGGACCTCGACGTGACGAGCGATCCCCTCGGCGAGGACGCGAGCGGCGCGCCGGTGTACCTGAGCGACCTCTGGCCCTCCCAGGCGGAGGTCAACGCGGCGATCGAGTCGGCCGTCGAGTCGGACATGTACCGCAAGAGCTACGGCGAGGTGTTCAAGGGCGACGAGAGCTGGAACGCGCTCGAGGTGCCGGAGGGCGACCGCTACGTCTGGGACGAGGGGTCCACCTACGTCAAGCGGCCGCCGTACTTCGAGGGGATGCCCGCCGATGCGCCCGCCGGCTTCGAGGACATCCGCGGCGCGCGGGTGCTCGCGCTGCTGGGCGACAGCGTCACGACCGATCACATCTCGCCGGCGGGCGCGATCAAGCGCGATGGCCCGGCCGGGAAGTACCTGATGGAGCACGGGGTGGAGCAGCGCGAGTTCAACTCCTACGGGTCCCGGCGCGGGAACCACGAGGTGATGATGCGCGGCACCTTCGCGAACGTCCGCCTGCGCAACCAGCTTGCGCCGGGAACCGAGGGCGGGATCACCGTCAAGGACGGCCGCGAGACGACGATCTACGACGCGGCGATGGAGTACCAGGCCGAGGGCGTGCCGCTGTGCGTGCTCGCCGGCAAGGAGTACGGCTCCGGCTCCTCGCGCGACTGGGCGGCAAAGGGCCCGCGGCTGCAGGGCATCAGCTTCGCGATCGCGGAGAGCTACGAGCGCATCCACCGCTCCAACCTGGTCGGCATGGGCATCCTGCCGCTCCAGTTCCCCGACGGCGAGTCCGTCGGCTCACTGGGGCTGACGGGCTTCGAGACGTTCGACCTCGCTCCGCTGGAGGAGGGCGCCCGCACGCTCAGGGTCACGGCCACGCCGGCGGAGGGCGACCCGATCGAGTTCGACGCCCGTGTGCGGATCGACACGCCGAACGAGTGGGTCTACTACCGCAACGGCGGCATCCTCCACTACGTCCTGCGCCAGCTGCGCGACTCCTAAGAGCCGGCTAGCGGGCCAGCGCCCGGCGCAGGAGCCGGACCGGGGGCGACAGCCGGCGCGGCACCCACTCCTCTCCGGCGACCTGGCTCTGCGCACGGTCGAGCGCGTCCTCGATCAGCGCGTCGTGCAGGGGCCTGAAGCAGAGCGGCCAGCCGAGCCGCATCCAGCCGACGGGGCGTCCCTCGATCACATGTCGCAGCAGCGTGCCGCCGTTCTCGCCGGGGAGGACCTCACAGCGGTGCTCGCCGACGACCCCGAAGTCCGGCGTGAAGGCGAACGCCACCAGCCGCCCCGGCTCATGGCGCTCGACGGCGTAGCGGACCGGGCCGTGACCGCCCTTCGAGCCGATCTCGAGGCCGCGGTCGAAGCGCATCCTGGGCCAGCGGGCCCAGGGCCAGAGCTTGTCGTCGCGCGAGGAGAGGGTGTCCATCAGCGCGCCCACCACCGCCGGCTCGCCGTCGATCTTCCGCTCGTGCACGTTCCTCATGGCTTCTCCTCTGGGTCGTTTGGGGGAGCCCCACCGGCCTCTGCCGGCCCACTCGCCACACTAGAATCTTATTCTAGAATAGAATTCTAGTCGTTGGAAGTACGAGGTGGCGGGACGGAGGAGCCGAAGTGGGGAGAGATGCACCGATCGGGGGACAGATGAAGCCGCGAACAGGGTGGAAGCCGCCGCCGACTCAGGCCGACAAGGTTCTCGACGCGGCTTTGGAGGCGTTCAACCTGCGGGGCTACGCCGCGACGACGCTCGACGAGATAACGAAGCGCTCCGGGGTGAGCGTCGGCTCGGTCTACCACCACTTCGGCAGCAAGGAGGGGATCGCGGGAGCCCTCTACAGCGAGTCCCTGCGGGACTACCAGCGGGGCTTCGTCGAGGCGCTGCACGCCAACCCCGGCGCCGAGGACGGCGTGCGGGAGGCGGTGCGTCACCACCTCGGCTGGGTCGAGTCGAATCGTGCTCGCGCCCGGTTCCTGCTGGGACGTCGGGAAACCGCGATGCTCGAAGCGGCGCAGCTCGAGGTCGACGTGCTCAACCGGAAGCTCTTCGGAGCACTGGAGCGGTGGCGGCGGCCGCTGGTCGCCGCCGGCGAGATCCGGGATCTGGAGCTCCCGCTGCTCTATGCGGTGTGGCTGGGCCCGGCTCAGGAGTACGCGCGGCTCTGGCTCGAGGCCCCGAAGCGTGCGAAGGAGATGTTCAACGCCGAGCCGGTGCTCGTAGATCCGCCTCCGCTGCTCGATTCCGCGCCCGAGCTGGCCGAGGCGGCCTGGGCGGCCGTCAGGTCATCGCGTTGATGCCGGTCATCTGCCGTCCGATGATCAGCTTCTGGATCTGAGAGGTGCCTTCGTAGAGAGTGGTCACCCGGGCGTCGCGCAGATAGCGCTCGACGGGGTGGTCGTCGACGTAGCCCGAGCCGCCGTGGATCTGGATCGCGGTGTTCGCGCTGCGGATAGCGGCCTCGGTCGCATAGAGCTTGGCCACCGATGTCTCGAGCGTGTCGGGCTGCCCGGTGTCCTTCATCCAGGCCGCCTTCCAGACGAGCCCGCGGGCCGCGTGGGTGTCCACGGTGATGTCGGCGATCATCGCCTGCACGAGCTGGAACGCGGCTATCGGCCGTCCGAACTGCTCGCGGTCCTTGGCGTAGGCGACGGAGGCGTCGAGGCAGCCCTGGCAGATGCCGACGCATCCCGCGGCGACGCTGAAGCGCCCCGAGTCGAGCGCGCTCATCGCGACCTTGAAGCCCTCGCCGACCTCGCCGAGAAGCGCGTCGTCGCCGACCTCGACGCCGTCGAGCGAGAGCTCGGCCGTGTCCGAGGCGTGCAGCCCGAGCTTGCCGTGGATCTCGGAGGACGTGAACCCGGCGGAATCGGTGGGGACCAGGAACGCGGCGAGGCCGCGGTGCCCGAGCTGGGGATCCGTCTGGGCGAAGATCAAGGCGAAGGCCGCGACGTTGCCGAGCGATATCCACTGCTTCTGCCCGCTGATCCGCCAGCCGCCCTCGATCCGCTCGGCGCGTGTGCTGAGGTTCGCCGCGTCCGATCCCGTGTCCGGCTCGGTGAGCCCGAAGCACCCGAGCGCCTCTCCTGAGCAGATGCCGGGGATGAAGCGCCGCTTCTGCTCCGCGCTGCCCCACTTGGCGATCGCAGAGCCGACGAGGGAGGTGTTAACGGACACGACCGTTCGGGCCGAGGAGTCCGCGCGCCCGATCTCCTCGACGATCAGGCCGTAGCTGCGGTAGTCGATTCCCCGCCCGCCGTACTCCTCGGGAAGGATCGGGCCGATGAAGCCCATCGACGCCATCTTCGCCACGAGCTCGGTATCGAACCGGCCGGCGCGGTCGCTCTCGCGGGCGCGGGGGGCGATCTCCCGGTCGGCGAACTCGCGCGCCGTGTCCCTGATCAGGCGCTGCTCGTCTGTGAGCTCGAAATCGATCAAGGGCCGGCAGGCTATCGCCCCGCGCGAGGGTCGCGGCGATCTAGACTCGCCAGATGGACGGCTACACCCTCTTCGTCATCGGCAGCCTCGTGGCTCTGGTCCTGGTCTTCCTGGCGCTCGGCAAGTGGTATCCCGGCTCGGGGGCCGAGCAGGTGGATTGGAAGCTGACTCGCTCGCCGGAGGTGGAGGTGGAGCTCGAGCTCCAGGACGTTGACGAGATGCTCGAGGCCAACAACGCCCGCCGCCGCGCGAGCGGACGCCCCGAGATCACAGAGGACGACGTCCTGGCGGACATCCAGGCGGACGAGCGCTGGCGCAGGGAGCAGGGGCATTGGCCAGAGTCCTGATCGTCGGCTGCGGCTGCCGTGGCCGCGCGCTGGCCGGGGCTCTCGCGGCTGACGGGCACCTGGTCCGGGGCACCAGCCGCTCCGCCGCCGGCACGGCGGCCATCGAGAGCGCGGGGGTGGAGGCGGCGCTGGCGGATCCAGACCGCCTCGGAACGCTGCTTTCGGCGCTCGAGGGGGTGGGCGTCGTGTGCTGGCTGATGGGCTCCGCGGAAGGCTCGCCGGAGGAAGTGGCGGCGCTACACGGACCGCGGCTGCAGTCGCTGCTCGAGCGGCTCGTGGACAGCCCGTGCCGCGGCGCCGTCTACGAGGGCGGCGGCACGGTCGATGCGGCGCTCCTGGAGCAGGGAGCCGCCATCGCGGCGTCCGTGGAGGCCACGCATCGCCTGCCCGTGCGAGTCGTGGAGGCTGATCCGGCCGGCCACGAGGCGTGGCTGGCCGAGATGCGCTCGGCCGTCGCCGGCCTGCTGTCCGCCTAGCGGCTCACGCCGCGGGCCCTGGCCGGTCTCGGCTCCAGCTGCTAGAGGATCGGGGCGAGACGGGTGAGCAGGTGCTGGAGGATGCGGGCCGTGGCTCCCCACACGAGGTGGTTCCCGACGGTGTAGGTGGGCGTCTTGATCGGGACGCCCTTGCGGACGAGCCGCTTCATCTCGTGGCCGCCCACGAGGTCGGGCAGGGACAGCTCCAGCACCTGCGCGACCTCGGTCTCCTGAGGAACCCAGATCTGCCCGGGATCGATCAGCCCGACGAACGGGAAGACCCGATAGCCCGTCACGAAGGTGCCGACCGGCGGGAGCGCTCCGATGAGCCTGACGCCGGCGGGTGACAGTCCGATCTCCTCGTGGGCCTCGCGCAGGGCCGTTGTGCGCAGATCCTCGTCGGGGCTGTCCTGGCGGCCGCCCGGGAACGAGATCTCGCCGGCGTGGCGGCGCATGTCCGCCCTCCGCTCGGTGAGCACGGCGACGAGCTCGCCGTCCTGGGGGAACAGCGGCACGAGCACGGCCGCGTCGACCTTGCCGGGCGCGTCCATGGCGGCGGCCTGCTCCGGTGTCAGGAGCAGTCCGCCCAACTCGTCGAGCTCGGGCATGCGACGTATGATCGCGCTGTGGGGCGTGTGGGTGATTCAGAGGCCTGGCGAAGGCTGATTGCGAGCCTCGCGCAGTGGTCGCGGATGATCGACGGCTCCTCCGAGGGAATGCGCACGATCCAGGAGGACGGCTTCGTCGCCACGATCACCCCCGCGGCGCCTACCCGGTCGATCGTCAACGACGTCGTGTACTGGGACCGGGCGGCGTTCGAGGGCGCCTACGAGCGGCTCGTGGCGGAGTACCGCGAGGCCGGTATAGAGGCGTGGACGGTCTGGGTCCCGGACACCGACCCGGCGACCGCGGAGCTGCTGGCGGCGCGCGGGCACCTGCTCGACGCCGATCCGGAGGCGATGATCCTCGACCTCGAGGGTGTGGAGCGCCCGCCCGAGCCGCCCGGCTTCAGCCGCGAGTGCGATCCGCTGACGGTGGCGCGGATCAACGACGAGGCGTACGGCGTCCCGGGGATGTTCGAGCTGGCGCTGGCCGACATGGGCCCCCTCGAGGGCCTTTACGTCTACTCGGCCGGTGAAGGCCGGGACTCGTCGTGCCTGATGGCCTTCGATCACGGCGACGACTGCAGCGTCTGGCTGGTGGCGACGCTGCCGCAGGCTCGCGGACAGGGCCTTGCGGGCGCGCTGATGGGGCACGCCCTGGCCGATGCCCGCGAGCGCGGCCGCACTACGTCGACGCTGCAGGCGACCGACCTCGGTCGCCCGGTCTACGAGCGGCTCGGATACCGCTCGCTCGGTGAGATCCAGCTGTGGGAGCTGCGCGGCTGAGCCTCGCGCGCCAGCCCCGCTCGAGTCTCAGACGAGCTCGAAGCTCTCCTCGAACATGACCTCGCCCTCGAGCGTGCGGTGCACGGGGCACTTGGCGGCGATCTGCATCAGCCGCTCCCGCTGCTCCTCGGGCAGCTCCTTGGGCAGCTTGACCGACATCTGGAACTTCGTCGGCGACCCGCGCTGAGCCGGCTCGTAGTCCACGTCCACCACCACGTCGCCGATCTCCCAGCCCTTGCGTTGGGCGTACATCTCCACGGTCACCGCGGTGCAGGCGGCGAGGCTCGCCGCCAGCAGCTCCTGCGGGCTGGGGCCCGCGTCATCGCCGCCGACGTCGCGCGGCTCGTCCGAGACGATGCGGTGCCTGCCGACCTGGACGAGGTGCTCGAGCCGGTTGCCGACCCGGCGCGCGACCGCCTTCACGAGCCGCCGCGCCCCATGAACAGCTCCGGATCGGGGCGGTCCGCGTACCGGGCCAGCGCGAACACCGCGTCGGCGAGCCGGTTGAGGTAGCGCAGCACGACGTCGTCGGCGAGCTCTCCGTCGGCCTGGAGGGAGTTCACGCGCCGCTCCGCGCGGCGGATCGTCGCTCGGGCCACGTCGAGCCGGGCCGAGAGCTCGGTGCCGCCGGGGATGACGAACTTCGGCGGAAGGTCGACCCGCTCCATGTACCTGTCGATATCGCCCTCGAGGCGGTTCACCATCTCCTCGGTGACCTTGGAGACGCCCTCCTCGAGGCGCTCGGCGGCGCTCGGCGCGGTGGCTAGCTCGGCGCCCGCCACGAAGAGCTCGTTCTGCATGCGCAGTATGTCGTCGTGGATCTCGGAACCTGACTCGGATGCCGCGCGGGCGAGCCCGAGCGCGGAGGCCGCCTCGTCGATCGAGCCGTAGGCCTCCGGTCGCGCGGAGGACTTCAGGACCCGCCCTCCGTACCAGAGGCCGGTCGTGCCGTCGTCGCCTTTGCGCGTGTAGATCTTCACGATTGCTCGCCGAGCCCGTTGAACACGAGGCCGGTGGGGATCTTGGGGTAGAAGTAGGTCGACTTGGGCGGCATCGACTCGCCGGCCTCGGCAACTTCCCGGACCTGCTCGACGGGGGTGGCTCGCATGAAGAACCCGGCGTCGGAGCGTCCGCTGCGCACCGAGTCGACCGCATCTTCGAAGCTCTTCGAGTAGGCCAGCCCGTTGAAGTGCGAGATGTCGTCCTCGGTCATCCCGAGCGCGCCCTTGAGGACGATCGCCTCGAGCACCGCGGTGTCGAGCCGGCGGTATGGCTCGGGCATGCCCTCGAGCGCGGCGTCGGCGATCGACTGGTCCTTGAGCGTCAAGAGGTAAGGCTGCTTGTGGAAGGAGTCCATGTAGCCCAGCTGCACGCGGCCGTCGCCGTCGCCGCCGGGCTCGAGCTGGTGCGGCTCGACCTCGGCGATCTCGAAGTCGCGCTTGAGCACGTCCCTGATCGCCTCCTGCTTGGCGCGGTCGTCCTTGAGCCCGGTCAGCAGCCTGTGGGTGGGGAAGACGGTCAGCCCCGGGTCGGAGAGCGAGCAGAGGAACATCAGGACGTAGCGGTGGGCGCCCTCTCCGCCGATCTCGTCCGCATACACGCGTGCGGTCTCGTAGCGGTGATGGCCGTCGGCGATCAGGAGCTCGGCGTCGGCGAGGGCGGCCTGCAGCCCGGCCACCCGGTCGGGATCCGCGATCCGCCAGAGGGTGTTGAGCGTGCCCTCGTGATCGGTCACCGTCGCGAAGGGCTCGCGGGTGACCTCGTGGGCGAGCGCCTCGGCGGCGGCACCCTCGGCATCGGGGAAGAGGCTGAAGATCGGCGAGAGATTCGCCGTGGTCGCGCGGGTAAGGGAGAGGCGGTCCTCCTTGGGCCCGGGGTGGGTGCGCTCGTGCGGGCGGATGCGGCCGGGGCCGTAGCTCTCCACGCGAACCCGGGCGAAGAATCCGCGGCGTGTCTTCTGCGAGCCGTCGGGCGCCGTGTAGTCCTGCTGGAGCGCCCAGAAGGCGGGCTCCTGCTCGAGCACGACAGCGCCTTCCTCGCGCCAGCGCGAGAGGGTCGCCGCGGCATGCGCGTAGCGGTCGCCGCCCTGTGGGTCCACGGGCAGGTCGATCTCCACGACGTTGTGCGGCGAGCGCGCCAGCAGCTGCGCCCGCAGCTCGGCGTCGATGACGTCGTAGGGGGGTGCGATCACCTCGTCGAGCGGGCCGACGACGGTCGGCTCATAGCGGAGGGTGAGCAGTGGCTGAATCTCGGCCATGGACGGCCGCACACCCTACAGCTAGCCCCATCGAGCGGTGTGGTGGGCCGGGCCGAAACGCGGGCGGGCTAGACTCGCCCACGTTCGGGGCGTGGCGAAGTCTGGTATCGCACCCGCTTTGGGGGCGGGGGATCGCCGGTTCGAATCCGGCCGCCCCGACTTTCAGCCCAGCCGGACTGCTCCGTCCTCGGTCAGGGTCCAACCGGGGTTGTGCGCGATCTCCCACGGATGGCCGTCGGGATCGATCATTACGGAGCTGTAGCCGCCCCAGAAGGTCTCCTCGGGCTCGCGCGCGATCGTGGCTCCGGCGGTGCGCGCTTCCTCGGTCGCCGCGTCGACCTCTGCCGGGGAGCCGAGGTTGAGAGCGAGCGTCATGCCGCCCCAGCCGCCCGAGTCCTCGACGCCGCTGTCCTCCGCGAGGCGGGCGCGATCCCAGAGAGCGAGGACCATGTCGCCCGTCTGGAAGAAGACCACGTCGGCGTCCGGCTCGGCGCCCGTCTCCCAGCCGAGCGCCTCGTAGAAGCGCCGGGCGCGGCCGAGGTCTCTCACGCCGAGGGTGATGAGGCTCACTCGTTGTCTCATGCAGGCAGTATTGCCCGCGACCGCGCTAGCGGCGATCATTACGAGCGAGCCCCCGTAGCTCAGCTGGATAGAGCGGCGGACTTCTAATCCGCAGGTCCCTGGTTCGAATCCAGGCGGGGGCGTCAGCGAGGGCCGGGCGTTACGGCGCGGCGCCCTGGCAGAGCACGTGGACGACGGTGTCGCCGGGCTTGATCTCGCGCAGCTCGTTCTCCCCGCGGCGTAGCGGCCGTCCGTCGCGGTAGACCATCAGCACGGGCCCGCCGCAGCGCTTGTCGGCCTCGTCGATCGGGCCCGCCTCCGCCTCGCCGACGACCTCGGCGACGAGGTCGATGCCGCTCCCCGAGGACAGGAGGTCCTCGAGCGTCGCTACGACCTCCGGGGACGAGGTGCCGAGCCCGAGCAGCCGGCCGGCGGCGCTGGCGGACGTGACCACGGTGTCGGCGCCCGAGTGGCGCAGCAGCGGGATGTTCTCCTCCTCGCGCGCGGCGGCCGTGATCGTCGCCTGCGGCGCGAGCTCGCGCGCGGTGAGCGTCACGAGCACCGAGGTGTCGTCGCGATCGGTCGCGACGATGACCGCGACCGCCTCCGGGACGGCCGCCTCCATCAGGACGTCGCGTCGGGCCGCGCTGCCCAGCACGCCGGTCACGCCGTCGCGGGTGGCGATCTCGATCGCCTCCTGCCGCTCGTCGATCACGACGATCTGGTCGAGGCTCGTTCCCGTGCCGACCAGCGACTGCAGCGCGCTGCGCCCCTTGGTGCCAAAACCGCAGATGACCACGTGATCGTGCAACTTCCTCCTCCAGACGCGTCGTCGCAGGTTGGCGCGCGTGGCGGACGCCAGGAACTCGAGCGTCGTGCCCACGAGCAGGATCAGGAACAGGACGCGCAGCGGCGTGACGACGAACGTGGTCAATATCCGCGCGCTGTCGGAGACGGGGACGATGTCGCCGTAGCCGGTCGTGGTGATCGAGACCGTCGCGTAGTAGAGGCAGTCGAGCAGCGAGACCGAGCCGTCGAGGTCGCGGTAGCCGCCGCGGTCGATGTAGGCGACTGCGGTGACGAGGCCGACCAGCGTGAGCGCAACCAGAAGCCGCACGCCGAGCGCTCGCGAGGGCGAGCCCGCGCGTGACGGGAAGTGGATGTTGGCGGCTGAGACGCTTGCCATCCCGCGCGAGGCTAGGCGCGAAGCCGGACACCCAGCCGCTGAACGGCATCGACCAGCGGCCGGCCCGGCGGAGACTCGGGTTGTAGCCTCTCGTCCGTGCCCACCTCACTAGTCACCGGCGGCGCCGGCTTCCTCGGCTCGAACCTCTGCGACCAGCTGCTCGAGCGCGGACACCGCGTGATCTGCGTGGACAACCTCGAGACGGGCTCGTTGCGCAACATCGAGCACATCCGCCGCGACGAGTTCGACTTCCGGATGGTCGACATCACCTCGCACTACGAGGTCGACGAGCCGATCGACTTCGTCTACCACATGGCCTCTCCGGCGAGCCCGATCGACTACGCGCGGCTGCCACTGCACACCCTCAAGGTGGGCGCCTACGGCACGCACAACACCCTCGGGCTCGCGAAGATCAAGCGCGCGCGCTTCCTGCTGGCGTCGACCTCGGAGGTGTACGGCGACCCGCTCGTGCACCCCCAGCCCGAGAGCTACTGGGGCAACGTGAACCCGATTGGGCCGCGCGGCGTCTACGACGAGGCCAAGCGCTACGCCGAGGCGCTGACGATGGCCTACCTGCGTCAGCAGGGGGTGGACACCTGCATCGTCCGCATCTTCAACACCTACGGGCCGCGGATGCGCGCCAACGATGGGCGGGCGATCCCGGCGTTCATGGGCCAGGCCCTCAGCGACCGGCCGCTGACCGTGTTCGGAGACGGCAGCCAGACCCGCAGCTTCTGCTACGTGGACGACCTCGTCCGCGGACTGATCTCACTGGCGGAGTCCGGCGTCCACGATCCGGTGAACATCGGCAACCCGGACGAGCTGTCGCTGATCGACATGGCGAAGCTCGTGATCGAGCTGACCGGCTCGCGCTCGGAGATCGTGTTCGAGGCCCTGCCGGTCGACGATCCGCAGGTCCGCCAGCCCGACATCGCCCGGGCGCGGGACCTGCTCGGGTGGGGCCCGGAGGTGGACCTTCGCGTGGGGCTGGAGCGCACGATCGAGTACTACACGCGCATGCTGGGCTCGCCGGCCGCCGGCTGACATACTCGAAATCGTGAGCTCGTCCGAGGCGAAGAACCTCGAGGCCATTTCGAAGGCCCTCGACCAGCACGAGCGCACGTGCGACTACCCGACGCTGGCGGTGCTGATGAACCCCTACGAGCTCGAGCGCCTCGGCTGGGACGAGATCCGCGGCGTGCCGGTCCGCCCGGACGACAAGATCGGCACCGGACGCTTCGAGATCCTCTGCGCCGGTGGCGGGGAGGAGCCTGGGCTCGAGGAGTCGGTAGAGGCGGTCGCCGAGGATCTCGTGCCCGTCGAGATCCCCGTCGGCAGCCCCAACTAGCGCCACCTCGATCCCCACCGCAGGCTAGTCTCCCCGGCCGTGGCGAAGGAGCGTGTCAACCCGCCGGTCGAGCTGCTGCACGAGCGGCGGCACAAGATCTTCGCGGTGATGATGATCGGGTGGGCTATGAGCCTGCTCGACGTCTCGATCATCAACGTGGCGGTTCCCGAGCTGCAGAGCGAGCTCGACACCGACATCGACTCGATCACCTGGGTCGTCAACGCCTACAACCTCTCGTTCGCGGTCGTGCTGATCGGGGCCGGCAAGCTCGCCGACCAGTTCGGACGGCGCCTCTTGTTCATCATCGGGATGGCGATCTTCACGTTCGCCTCGCTGCTCTGCGCGCTCGCGCCGTCGGCCGACGTCCTGATCGCCTGCCGCGTGCTGCAGGGCATCGGCGCCGGCACCCTGGCGCCGCTCGGCTTCGCGATCACCGCCGCCGTCTTCCCGATCCAGGAGCGCGGCAAGGCGCTCGCGACGATCGCGATCGTCGCGCTCGCGGCAAGCGCATCGGGGCCCGCGATCGGCGGCGCGATAGTCGAGCTCGCGAGCTGGGAGTGGATCTTCCTGATCAACGTGCCGCTCGGCATCCTCGGCATCGTCCTCGCGCGCCGGATCTGGCCCGAGACCTACGACCTGACCGCCGACCGCCGCATCGACCTGGTCGGCATGACGCTGCTGGCGCTGACCGTCCTCTGCCTCACGTTCGGCCTCGTCGAGGCCAACCACCGCGGCTGGGACGACGGCCTGATCCTCTTCCTCCTGCAGTCGTCGCTGCTGCTCGGCATCGCCTTCGTCCTCTCGCAGCGCCGCAGCGTCGCGATGATCACCCCGGCGCTGCAGCGCAACCGGCAGTTCGTCGGGGCGAACGTCGCGATGCTGCTGTTCGCCGCCGGGGGCCTCGGCGCGATGCTGCTGCTCTCGTTCACCTTCGTCAACCTCTGGGGCTTCACCGTCTTCGAGGCTGCGCTGGCGCTGCTGCCGGTACCGGTCTCGGGGATCCTCGCCTGGCCGCGGATCGCCGGGGCGGCTGACAGCAGGCCACCGCGCGAGCTTGCCGCGCCGGCGCTCGGGATCATGGCCGTCGGCCTGCTCTGGTTCTCCTTCACGCCTTCGCTGTGGGAGGGCTTCGGCGACTACCTGGTCGTCTTTCCGGGGCTGGTGCTGATCGGCATCGGCCTGGGCACGGGATTCCCGACCATCAACGTCGGCGCGATGGGGGCGGTGCAGGGCCAGGAGCTCGGCCTCGCCTCGGGCATCCTCAACACCTCGCGCCAGCTCGGCGCGGCGATCGGCATCGCGTTGCTGGTGGCGACCTTCTCTACGACGCTCGAGTGGCACGCCGGCTCGGCCGCCGACGACGTCGAGGACATCGCTCAGGACTACCAGGTGCCGGCGGCGGTCTTCGGCGGGCTGATGCACCAGGACATGGCGACCTTCGTCGGCGGATCGACCGACCGCCACGACCCCAACCCCGGCTTCGACGAGCAGGTCTTCCGCCGCACCGCCGGCGCCACCCGCAACTCGTTCGGCTGGGCGTTCCGTGTCGCCATGCTGATGATCCTGCTGGCGATCCCGTTCACCCTGACGATGACCAGATCGCCGGCGCAGGCTCGCGCGGCCGCGATGGCCGCGATGCAGGCCCGGAGTGGGGCCGAACCGCGCGCCGGGCCCGGTCCGGCCGCCGCTCCAGGGCCTGCGGCGTCCTAGCCATCGGGTTAGGGTTTCCGCAAGGGCCTGGAGGCGGTGCCGAGAGATGCCGTGCAAGAGCTCATGGACAGGAGGGAACGATGAAGCTGATCGGAGTTGGATTCGGACGGACCGGGACGATGTCCCTGAAGGGCGCCCTGGAGCAGCTGGGCGCGAACCCCTGCTTCCACATGATCGATCTGATCATGGGGGAGAACAAGGAGCGCGACCTGCCCTACTGGAAGAAGATCGCCGACGGCGAGCAGGTCGACTGGCACGAGGTGTTCGACGGCTGGGAGGCGACGGTCGACTGGCCGGCAGCCGCCAAGTGGCGCGAGATCTGCGCGGCATTCCCCGACGCGAAGGTGCTGCTCAACTACCGTGATTTCGACGGCTTCTACAAGAGCTGCGAGCACACGATCCTGGCGGTCAAGCAGGCGGCCATGGCGGGCGAGCTCGAGCAGGACGCCAACCGCGAGCCGCCTTCGCCCGTGCTCTGGGAGGTCATCGAGAAGCTGATCTGGCAGGGCGACTTCCAGGGCCGCTTCGAGGACAAGGAGTGGGTGCGGGAGATGTACTTCGCCCGCATGGACGAGATCAAGAGCGAGATCTCACCCGACCGCCTGATCGTCTGGGAGCTCGGCACCGACGGCTGGGAGCCGCTCGCCGAAGCGCTCGGCGTGCCGGTGCCCGACGAGCCCTTCCCGCACCTGCATGACACGAACGAGTTCCGCGCGGAATTTGGGTTGGCTCCTGTAGGAGCCTGAGAGGTAGCGGGCGAGAGCCCGCGGCGCCTATCGCGTGGCTAGATCCGGGATCGGGCCCAGGTTGGGCTCGATCCCGTGCGTCTCGTGCGCGCGGAAGTTCGAGAAGAGGCGGTGGTCGGGGCCGTGGTAGTCGGACGAGCCCGTGGTCAGGAGGCCCAGCTCGGCGCAGCGCGCGGCGAGCAGCTCGACCTGCTCTTTGGTGTGGGTGACGTAGAAGGTCTCGACGCCCTCGATGCCCGCCTCGCGGAAGCGGTCGATCAGGGCGAGCACCTCGGCGTCGTCCTTGACGTCCCAGAAGGGATGCGCCCAGATGGCGATCCCGCCGGCGTCGTGGATCCAGCCGATCGCCTCGGCGACGGTGGGGTGTGATCGGGCCACGTAGCCGGGGGTGCCCTGGATCAGGTAGGCCGGGATGAAGGAGGAGACGTCTGCGTGGCCCTCATCGGCGAGGCGCTCGGCGTTCGCGGGGTGGGCCAGGACGCCCGCGGCGAGGTGGGGGCGCCCCACGGGCTTGCCGGCCGCCCGCCGTCCGTCGACCGGCCCCGGGTCGATCTCGAAGCCGAGCTCCTTGAGCCTGTCGCTCATCGCCTCGGCGCGGCGCTCACGGTCTCCGCGGGCGTCGAGCAGCCGCTCGGCGAGCGTCGAATCGCTCTGGTCGACGCCGTAGCCGAGGACATGCATGTCCTCGTACGGGCCGTCGACGGCCGAGATCTCGGTCGAGGGGACGATCGCCACGCCATGCTCGCGACCGGCGGCAAGCGCCTCGTCGACGCCGTCGACGGTGTCGTGATCGGAGAGCGCGAGCAGCTCCACGCCCGCCGCCGCGGCACGCGCGACCACGTCCGCCGCGGGCAGCTCCCCGTCGGAGTGGATCGAATGGGACTGGAGGTCGAACGTTGGAGAAGACACGGCGAGCAAGATATAGGCGGTGAGGCCCGAGCACTCGCGTGGGCCTCGGCGCCGGGCGCGCACCTCGTCCTCGGTCGTGCTCGCCGGATAGTCTGCGCAGCCGCACCTCATGGCCAACGGAGCAAGAATCACGAGAAGGCGCGCGCTCCAGGCGGGGGGCGCTGGAGCCATGGCACTCGGCCTCGGCGCCTGCAACGACGAGCTCGAGCCGCAGATCGGCCATGCCGAGGACGCGCCGAACACCCTTCTGATAGTCACCGACAGCACCCGGCGGGACTTCGTCAGCGCCTACGACGACAACGTCGACGAGCTCGCCGACACCCCGAACCTCGAGGCGCTCGCCAAGGAGTCGATCCTGTTCGAGCACGCCGTGCCGGAGGCGATGCCGACCGGCACCGTGCGCAGGGCGCTGATCACCGGGATGCGCTCCTTCCCGTTCCGCAACTGGACGCCCACCCCGGACCTGCCTCAGGAGCCCGGGTGGAACGACATCTACCCCTACCAGCCGATGTTTACCGACGTCATGGGCGAGGCCGGCGTGAAGACGGCGTACGTCACCGACAACCCGTTCCTCGTCGGTCCCAGGTTCGTCAACTTCAGGCGCACGCTGAACATGGCGCGCCCCGACTACTCGCAGGGCTCCTACCGCGCCTTCAACCGCCCCTTCAAGCGCCCGGCGCCGCGCAGCGCGATCGAGCGGTACCTGTTCCCGAAGCTGTCCGACTCGATCGAGGTGGAGCGCCTGCGCGACTACGTGGGCTGGAACAACCTCTACCGCCGGCGCGAGAGCGACTACTCCGCCGCGCGCGTCATCCGCAGCGGGATGGACGTGCTCGACGACCTCAAGGACACCCAGCCCTTCTTCCTCGGCGTGGACGCCTTCGATCCGCACGAGTCGCTCGACCCTCCCCGGGTGTACATGAGCAAGTACGCACGGGTGAAGGGCAGCGAGAAGCAGGGGATCATCCCGATCCAGCCTTGGGACACCCCCTACAGCCGCGTCCACCAGCTCGGCATCGACGACGAGACGGTGGAGCGCGTGCGCGAGCTCTACGCCGCCGAGCTGACGTTCGTGGACCGCTGGATCGGACGTCTGCTGAACAAGATGGACGACCTCAAGCTGCTCGACAACACGGCGGTCATCTACCTCAGCGACCACGGGCTGACGCTCGGCGAGTACGGCCTCCTCGGCAAGCACGCCGCCTATCCCAACTGGCCGATCTACCGGGTGCCGTACATGATCCGCCACCCGGACAAGAAGCGGGCGGGAGAGCGCAGCAACTACTTCGCCTCCACGCACGACGTGGCGTCGACGCTGCTGGGCTTCATGGGCATCCGCGCGCCAGGGCTGATGGACGGCGAGGACCTCTCGCGGATGTTCGACGGCAAGAAGCCCTACGACGAGCGCGAGTACTTCACCTCCGCCTATGCGCGCTACCTGATCTGCGGCGACGGGCGGTGGGTCCTGATCACCCACAGCGAGAACAAGCGCGTCCGCCTGTTCGACACCCAGACCGATCCCGAGGAGACGGAGAACCTCGCCGAGCAGCGGCCGGACATCGTCGCGCGCCTGCGGCGGGTCCTCGAGGACGAGGCCGGCGGCACGCTGCCCCAGTTCGGCGACGACGGCGTGATGGGCGGATGAGCGACGGGCTGACACGCAGGCGGCTGCTGCGCCGCGGCGGGGCTGCGGCCGGCGCCGCCGCCCTCGGAGGCGTGGCGGGCGGCGTGCTCGGCGCGTCCGCGGCGCAGGCCCAGGACGACGAGGACAAGCCGAACGTCCTGCTGATCGTGACGAGCGGCATCCGCGCCGACAGCGTCGGCGCGTTCGACGGCGCGTTCGACGACAACCAGGTCGCCGACACGCCGAACATCGATGATCTCGCCGGTGACTCGCTGCGCTTCGAGCGCGCCGTCCCGGAGGCGATGCCGGCGGTCATCGCGCGGCGGGCGATCGTCACCGGAAAGCGCTCCTTCCCATACCGGGAGTGGGTCCCGCGCGAGGGCTTCGCGCCCGTGCCGGGCTGGAACCCGGTCTACGCGCGCCAGCCGCTGGTCACCGAGGTCCTGCGCGACGCCGGCGTGGCGACCACGTGGATCACCGACAACCCCTTCTTCTCCGGCCCCCGCTTCGACGACGTGGTGAAGCGCACGATCGAGGTGGACGCCGCCGACTACCCGGCGCCCGACCCGGTGATCGGCACGCTCGGGCGCAACGCCGCCCGGCGGGACGTGGAGCGGCATCTGGTGGGCTCGATCAAGCGCAGCGCCGAAGCCGCCGAGCGCGCGGCCCAGGAGGGCATCCGGCAGCTCGAGAGCCTCAAGGGCAAGCAGTTCGTCCTCGCGGTCGACGCGTTCGACCCCGCCGAGGCCTACGCCGCTCCGCGCACCTGGACGCGCGAGCTCGAAGTGGACCCCAGCCTCGGCGCCTCGATGAAGCGGCGCGACTGGATCGTCCCGGCCGACATCGACGACGCCACCGTCGCGATGGCGCGCGACGCCTACATGGACGGCGTCGAGTCCGTCGACGGGTCGGTCGGCCGCCTGCTGTCCAAGCTCGACGACCTCGACCTGACCGACCGCACGATCGTCTACTTCCTAAGCGACGGGGGCACGATGCTCGGCGAGCACGGATGGCTCGGCCGCGGCGCGCCCGGCAGCTTCAAGGACGCCTACTTCGTGCCCTATCTGATCCGGGACCCGGACGGCCGGCGCTCGGGCAACTACAGCTACTACTACGCCTCCACGCACGACGTGGCCCCGACGCTGCTCTCGATGCTCGGCATTGACCGGCCGGGGCGGATGGACGGCGAGGACCTGACCGCGCTGCTCGACGACGAGGACCCGCCCAAGCGCGAGGCGTTCATGTGCGCGTCGATCACGAGCATCGCCGTGGGAGACCCGCGCTGGCTGATGCTGACCGACTTCGACGGCGACGAGCAGCGCCTGCACGACTTCGAGAACGACGACTCCGACCACGAGGACGACGAGGAGGAGAACGTGGTGCGCAAGCACCCGCCCGTCGTCGCGGAGCTCTGGAAGGTTCCGCTGGCCGCCGCGCAGGGCACCCTGCCGGACTTCGGCGAGGACGGGCCGATCCGCCCCCTTCCCGAGGACGACGACGCCGACGACGACGGGATCGAGGACGGCGACGAGCGCAGCGAGGAGGACGCCGGCGAGACCCGCGACGCCGATCGCGACGACCTCGACTTCGACCAGTCCGACCCGAACTCCGTTGCCCCGCCGACGCAGACGCCGTCGGCCTCCCGCCTGCAGCCTCAGCCCTAGCGGCGCGCGGCGCTAGGGCTCGTAATCGTTTCGCAATAACTCTCTGCGAGAGTCGGCGCCGTGGTTGCGCTGATCGCATTCGCGTTCGTTGCAGGGGCCGCGACGGCCGTGTCGCCGTGCGTCCTGCCGGTGCTGCCCGTCGTGCTCTCGGCCGGCCTCACCGGCGGCCGCCGCCGTCCGCTGGGGATCGTCGCCGGGCTCTCGCTCTCGTTCGCCTTCGCGACGGTCGCGCTGGTCTACGTGATCGACGCGCTCGGCCTGCCGAACGACCTGCTGCGCAACGTGGCGATCGCGGTGCTGCTCGGCTTCGGCGTGTCGCTGCTCGTGCCCTCGCTCGCGGCCCGCGTCGAGGCGTTGATCGGGCGCATCGTCCCGACGCCGCAGCGCCGAGGGGGAGACCCGGAGGACGGCTTCTGGTCCGGCACGCTCGTCGGCGCGAGCCTCGGACTCGTCTACGCGCCCTGCGCCGGCCCGATCCTCGCCAGCGTGATCACGGTCTCGGCGGCCCAGCCGTTCAGCGCGGGGCGGCTCGCGGTGGCGCTCGTCTACGCGCTCGGCAGCGCGACCGTGCTCTACGGGCTGATGATCGGCGGGCGACGGGTCACGAGCCGGCTGGCGCGCCACGCGGGCCGGCTCCAGATGGGGATGGGCGCGGTGATGGTGATCGTCGCGCTGCTGATGGCGGCCGACTACGACACCCGCTTCCAGACCGCCATCGCCGACGACCTGCCGGCGGTTCTCGTCAACCCCTCGCGCGACATCGAGGCGATGCCCAGGCTGCGCGACGAGATCGCCATGCTGCGCGATGAGCAGCGCAAGGGACTCGGAACGGCGCCCGAGCAGGCCGCGCGCCCGGCGCCGAAGGACGGCTCGAGCGGCCTGCCCGTGATCGGGCGCGCACCTGACTTCACCGGCAACCAGGAGTGGTTCAACACCGCCGGCGGGAAGCCGCTCTCGCTCGCCGACCTGCGCGGGCGGGTCGTGCTGGTCGACTTCTGGACCTACACCTGCATCAACTGCATCCGCACGCTGCCCTACCTGAAGTCGTGGGACGAGCGCTATCGCGACAAGGGGCTGACGATCGTGGGCGTGCACACGCCCGAGTTCCCGTTCGAGCGCGAAGCCGGCAACGTGCGCGACGCGATCGCCCAGAACGGGCTGCGCTACCCCGTCGCCCAGGACAACGACTACGAGACCTGGAACGCCTACGCCAACCAGTACTGGCCCGCCAAGTACCTGATCGACGCCCGTGGGCGGGTGCGTTACGTCCACTTCGGCGAGGGCGAGTACGAGGAGAGCGAGGAGGCGATCCGCGGCCTGCTCGCCGAGGCCGGGCAGAAGCCTGGGGACGAGCACGCGCAGGCGCGCGGAGAGGCGGTCGCCGGGGCGAGCACCCCGGAGAGCTACCTCGGCGCCGAGCGCGCGGACCGCTTCGCCAACGGCTCGATCGAGACCGGCACCCAGACCTTCGAGGAGCCGGCCGAGGGTCCGCTGCCCGACCAGCTCTCCTACGACGGCACCTGGCAGATCACCGACGAAGCCGCCACCGCCCGCCGCGATGCCCGCCTGAGCGTCGAGTTCGGCGCCCAGCGGGTGTTCCTCGTGCTCGGGTCGAGCGGCGGCAAGCCGCGCCGGGTGCGGGTCCTGCTCGACGGCCGACCGCTGCCCGACCGCCTCGCCGGCAGCGATGTGCGCGGCGGCACGCTGACCGTCCGCGGCGAGCGCCTCTACCGCCTCGTGGAGCTCGATCGCCCCGGCCGGCACCTGCTGGAGCTCGAGCTGGCGCCGGGCGTGTCCGGCTATGCCTTCACGTTCGGATGAGCCTCGCTGCGAGAATTGATCCCGTGGCGAGCAGCGACAGCCGCCGGATCGTGCTCGTGGTGGACGACGAGCCGACGATCGCCGAGGTCGTCTCTCGCTACCTCGAGCGCGCGGGCTACGACGCCGTGACGGCCGGCGACGGGCTGGAGGCGGTGCGGCTGGCGGCCGAGCGGCGGCCGAACCTGGTGGTGCTGGACCTGATGCTGCCGGGGATCGACGGCCTCGAGGTGCTGCGGCTCCTGCGCGAGGGCGAGGACGCACGTACGCCGGTGATCCTGCTGACGGCCAAGGGAGAGCAGGACGACAAGCTCGTGGGCCTGCGCAACGGCGCCGACGACTACGTCGTCAAGCCCTTCTCGCCGAAGGAGCTGGTGGCTCGCGTCGATGCCGTGCTGCGCCGCGTCGACCCGCAGGACGGCGACCCCGAGCCGCTGCGCTTCGACGGCCTGGAGATCGACGCCCGCGCCCGCCGCGTCAGCGCAGGCGGCGGCGACGTGGCGCTCAGCCAGCGTGAGTTCGACCTGCTGCACTTCCTCGCCCTGCATCCGGGCCAGGTGTTCTCGCGCGAGCAGCTGCTGGACCGCGTCTGGGAACCGGCCTTCCAGGGCGACACCGGCACCGTGACGGTCCACGTGCGCCGCCTGCGCGCCAAGGTCGAGCCCGACCCCGAGCAGCCGCGCTTCATCCAGACGGTCTGGGGCGTCGGCTACCGGTTCCAGCCATGAGGCTCCCCTCGCCGCCCCGATCGACCTATCGGCGCTTCGGCTCGCTGCGGCTCCAGATCGCGGTCACGGCGGTCGTCGTCGCGGTGATCCTGCTCGTCCTGATCGCCGCGGCGCGGATGATGTTCGTATCCGACCGCGACGCCCTGCTCGTCTCGGCGTTCGTGCTCGGCACGGGCCTCGTCACCCTGCGCGTGACGGCGATCGCGCAGCGCGAGCGCGCCCGCGACGCCGCGGAGTCGGCGCGCCGCCGCCTCGTGGCCGCGGTCTCGCACGACCTGCGGACGCCGATCGCCTCGCTCCGCCTGCTGGTGGAGGCGATCGAGGACGACATCGTCGACGGGGAGACGCGCAGCCGCTACCTCGCGACGATGCAGACGCACATCGCCTCCCTGAGCGGCATGATCGACGACCTCTTCGAGCTGTCGCGGATCGAGGCGGGGGACATCGACTGGTCGATGCGACAGGTCGAGCTGGGGCTCCTGGTGGACGAGGCCGTCCTCGCGATGGGTCCGGAGGCGCGCGCCAGGCGGGTCGCGGTCAGCGCGGAGCTGGACGGCCACGCGCTCGCCGCCCACGTCGACCCCGAGAAGATCCAGCGCGTGCTGTTCAACCTGATCCGCAACGCGATCCGCCACACCCCCGCCGACGGCAGCGTCACCGTTCGCGCCGAGGCGAGTGCCGAGGTCGTCGAGATCGAGGTGGCCGACACCGGCGACGGCATCCGCGCGGAGGACCGCGCGCGCGTGTTCGACCCGTTCTTCCGCGGCGGCTCCGAAGCGGCCCGCGACTCGGACGGAGCTGGGCTCGGGCTGGCCATCTCGCGCGCGATCGTCGAGACCCACGGCGGCCGCATCTGGCTCCCGGCGTCAGAGCAGGGCACCCGAGTCCGGTTCAGCCTTCCGCGCGGTGAAGGAGCCGATCCGGCGGGTGGCCGATGAGCGGCCCGCGGCCGCTTCACTGCTAGATTCACCCCGGCTTGGCGGACGTAGCTCAGTTGGTAGAGCTCTCGGTTGTGGTCCGAGCGGTCGCGGGTTCGAGTCCCGTCGTTCGCCCCTCGTAGAGCCGCGGGGGCACTCAGTATCTTCCACGGCAGCATGAAGGCCATCACGCTCGTGCGCTGCCGTCTCAAGGATCTCGCGTGAGCGCGGAGCCGGCGCCCGAGCCGCTGGTCGTCGAGCAGGCGGTGGTGGCGGACGCCGTGGCGATGGCCGAGGCGCTGCGGCAGGGCTTCGTGGCGATGCGCGACGCGGTCGCCGCGGGACGCCCGATCGTCGTCCTGGTGCGCGACAGCGATCTGCTCGGCCAGAACAGCCTCGAGGGTGCCGCTCTGGCGACAGGGCTCCTCGGCATGGCTCGCGCGCTCGCGACGGAGGGCGCGGGGCGCGGCTGGCGGGTGAACGTCGTCAGCCACGGCGAGGACGGCGCGTCGGTGGACGAGACGATCGCCTGGCTCGCCCAGAGCGGGCTGTCCGGGCAGCTGGTGCGGGCCACCACTGACCACCTGGGAGCGATCTGGCCGTGAGCGCCTCCGGTACGGCTCTCGTCACGGGCGGGGCGGGCGGGCTCGGCAGCGCGATCGCGCGCCGGCTCGCCGACGCCGGGCACAGGCTCCTGCTGGTGGACCTCGACCCGGCCGTGGAGCAGACCGCCGCGGGCCTCGCCGCCGACGGCGCCGAGGCACGCGCGTGCGTGGCCGACATCACCACGGATGACGGCCTCGCGGCGATCGGAGGCCAGGTGAGGGACTCGAACGGCCCGCTCGAGGTGCTCGTGAACAACGCCGGGATCAACCGGGACGCGCGCATCGAGAACATGACCGAGGAGCAGTTCATGGCGGTCATAGCGGTCAACCTCCTGGCGCCGATGCGCCTCACGGCCGAGCTGGAGGGCGATCTGGGGGACGGGGCGAGCGTCATCAACATGAGCTCACGCGCCGCGCTCGGGAACTTCGGCCAGGCCAACTACGCGGCATCCAAGTCCGGCCTCGTCGGGTTCACACGCGCCCTGGCGCAGCGGCTCGCGCCACGGGTGCGCGCCAATGCGATCGCGCCGGGGCTGATCGCGACGCCGATGACCGACGGCATGCCCGAGCACGTGCTCTCGAAGCTGGTGGCGCGGACCCCGGCCGGCCGGATCGGGACGCCGGAGGACGTCGCGGAGCTGGTGGCCTTCCTCGCCTCTCCCGGCTCGCGCTACATCACCGGTCAGCTCATCCTCACCTGCGGCGGAAGGAGCCTGGCGCCCTGACCGGCGCGAGGTGAGGACCTCGCCTCGTGAGCACAAGGTCGCCTGCGCCCGGTGCAGGGACTCTCCCGGCGCTGCGGTGAGGGCCTCGACATGCCGAAACTGGTGAGGATGGGCGGGCGCAAGCAGGAGATCGAGGAGCTGCAGCGCGAGCTGGCGCAGGCACGGCAGCGCGTGGCCGCGCTGGAGCAGGATCTGCGGGACTCTCGCACGCGCGACCCCTTGACTGGACTTCCCCTGCTCGGCACGGTCATCCGCAGCCTTGGGGTGGAGATCGAGCGCTCCCGACGCCACGGCGCAGCGCTGACCGTCGCGGTGTTCGACGTGGACGGGTTCCGCGCGATCAACGCCCATCACGGACGCACGATCGGCGACAAGGTGCTGATCGCGATCGGCAAGACGATCGACGAGGTCACCCGCCCGAGCGACCTGGTGAGCCGCTCCGGCGCCGACGAGTTCGTGGTGATGATGCCGGAGACGTCTGCCCCCGAGGCCCTGCAGGCCTTCGAGCGCATCCTCCGTGAGCTCGAGGCGGCCAAGGTCGAGGACGTGGACCTGCTCTCGGTCTCCGTCGGGCTCGCTCAATGGGAGCGGCCGCTGACCCCTGAGGATCTGCTCGCCGCAGCCGCGCAGCGCGTCGAGAGCGCGCGCTCGCAGGGGGGAGGCCGCGCCGTCGTGACAGACCCCCCAACCGAAGCGGGGGAGCTCGAAGCCTCCGATGTGCAGGAGGACGTCGTGGTCGCGCTGGGGGAGGCGCTGCTCGAGCGCGATCGCTACACGGGCGAGCACTCCGAGTCGGTCGTCAAGCTCGTGGAGAAGGTCGCGCTGGGGCTCGCGCTGGGCGCCCGCGAGATCAGCTACGTGAAGGCCGCCGCGCTGCTGCACGACATCGGAAAGGTGGCCACTCCCGACGACGTGCTGAACAAGCCCGGCCCGCTCGACGGCGAGGAGTGGGAGGTGATGCGCGAGCACCCGATGGTCGGCGAGCGCATCCTGCGGGCGATTCCCGGCATGGGGCCGATCGCGCACATCGTGCGCCACGAGCACGAGCGCTTCGACGGCGGCGGCTACCCCGACGGGCTCTCGGGCGACCAGATCCCGATCGGCGCTCGCATCATCCTCGCGTGCGACGCCTACCACGCGATGACCTCGGACCGGCCCTACCGCAAGGCGATGACGCACGCGGAGGCGGTCCGCGAGCTGGCTGAGGGAGCCGGCGGCCAGTTCGACCCCACGGTGACCGAGATGCTGATCGGATGCCTCTACGGGGAGCGGCAGTCGGGCGGGGGCCGCACCGAGGCGGAGACCGCCTCGGGCGCCGGCGGGGTGGTGTGACGAGCGTCCGCGGCTCGCTACGGTGATGTGAGCGCCGGCCCGCGCCGCGCAACTTCGCCGTCACCGGGGTGTCTGGTGGGGGCGCGGTGCCCGTGC
Organism: uncultured Solirubrobacterales bacterium; assembly: GCA_963715445.1. Lineage (GTDB taxonomy): Bacteria > Actinomycetota > Thermoleophilia > Solirubrobacterales > Thermoleophilaceae > JAAYBF01. Next base: position 367,687 of record OY970240.1, on the reverse strand, counting down.
GCCCTGATCCAACGTGAGCCAAGCCCAGGCCCCCAAAGCAACCCGACCGTCACGCCTGCGGGCAGGGCTGGCCGCTGTGCTGGCGCTGGCCTCGGCGATCCTCATTCAGGCGGCCGTGCCGGTTGCCGCCCAGCAGATCGCCGAGCGCCCGAACGTGATCGTGATCATGACCGACGACCAGACCGTCGAGGACCTGCGCACGATGCCCGCGACCCGGCATGCGTTCGTCCGGCGGGGAGTCACCTTCGAGAACTCGTACGTCTCCTATCCGGTCTGCTGCCCGTCGCGCGCGACCTTCTTCACCGGTCGCTACGCCCACAACCACGGCGTGATGGGCCTCTACCTGCCGACCGGCGGCTACGGGCGCTTCGACGATCGCGACGCGCTGCCGGTATGGCTCGCGCGTGCCGGCTACCACACCGCCCACATCGGGAAGTTCATGAACGGCTACGGCACCGATCGCCCCGCGATCGTGCCGCAGGGCTGGAGCGAGTGGCACGGCGCCGTCGATCCCGCCACCTACCGGATGTGGAACTACACGCTCAACGAGAACGGTCGGCTCGTCACCTACGGCGGCCCGACCGATGAGAGCCCGGCGCTCTACCAGACGGACGTCTACCGAGAGCTCGCCCTGGATCTGATCCGCCGCCGCAGCCACGCGGCGCAGCCCTTCTTCCTCTCCTTGGCCTTCCTCGCCCCTCATCACGAGGAGGCGGGCATCCGGGGCCGGACGGGCGTGACGGTGCGAGCCGCGCCGCGGCACCGCGGCCGCTTCGCCGAGCTGCCGCTGCCGCGCCCTCCGGGGTTCAACGAGCGCGACCGCTCGGACAAGCCGCAGTTCATGCGCCGCTCGCCGCCGTTCGGCTCGGGGGCGGTCTCCCAGATCACCGCCAACCTGCGCGCGCGCCGTGAATCGCTGCTCGCCGTGGACGAGGCGGTCGCGGCGATCGTGCGTGAGCTGACCGCGCAGGGCGTGCTCGACAAGACCTACCTGATCTTCACCTCGGACAACGGGTTCATGCAGGGGGAGCACGGCGTTCCGAGCGGGAAGATGCTGGCCTACGACCCGTCCTCACGCGTCCCGCTGCTGATGCGCGGGCCGGGGATCCGCGGTCGCTCGGCGAGCCTCGAGCCGGTCGCGAACATCGACCTCGCCCCGACGATCCTCGACATCACGGGCGCCGACGCGTCTGGCGGAGCGCCCCTCGACGGGCGATCCCTGCTGGATTTCGCGCGGGATCCCAGGCGCCGCACGAACCGCGTGCTGCTGCATGAGACCGGGGGGTTGAGGGCCACCTCCACCGAGCCCGAGCTCGACGGAGGGCCGATCTCCGTGCGCCGCATCAGGACCTACCGCGCCGTGCGCACCGACAGGTGGCTCTACGTGAGCTATCCGACCGGCGAGCGAGAGCTCTACGACCTCCTGTACGACCGCTTCCAGCTGCATTCGCGCCACGCCGACGGCCGCTATCGCGCTACGCGTCTCGCGTTGGCCCGCGAGCTCCGGCGCCTCGCCGCCTGCCGGGGGAGGACCTGCCGCCAGGCGGGCCTGCCGATCCCGGACCCGCTCGAGCCTAAGCCCGCCCGCTAGGCCTCGCGCGTCTGGAGGGTGCCGTCCGCCGACACGGAGATGGCGAGGCGACCCGTGATGAGCGCGCGCAGCTCGTCTCCGACCAGTTCGCTGCGCCAGCCGCTCAGCGCCCGGATGCCGTGCCCGTCCTCGTCCCGCCGCACCGCCGCCACCAGCGACGCCAGCTCGGACTGGGTGGCGATCAGCTCGGTGGCCACTCCGCTCTCGGCGGAGCGGTGGCGGACGAGCGCCTGAGCGAGCGAGACGATCGATGCGTCGGAGGACTCGCGCCGGGGGCCCGAGGGCGTCGCCGGGGGCGGCTCGTCCTCGCCGGCCGACGCGATCGCCTCGATCAGCACCTGGGCGCGCTTGTGAAGGGTCTGCTGCGATAGGCCGCGGATCTGCTCGAGGCCGGCCGCATCGGTGGGCCTGCGCCGGGCAAGCTCCATGAGCACCTGGTCCGTCAGCAGGTGGGAGGGCGGCCGGTCGATCCGGCGGGCCTCCTCGTCGCGCCACTCCACGAGCCGGCGCGCGACCGCGCGCTGGCCGCCGTCGAGCCGTCCCAGCCGGGGGAGCTTCGAGTATGCGCGCTCGGGGGTCCGCTCGTCCCTGGAGTCCTCGACCACCCGGCACTCCTCCTGGGCCCATTCGAGCCTTCCGAGCTCGTCGAGCTGGCGTTCGAGCGCCTCGCCGAGGGCCAGCAGGCAGCGGGCGTCGTCCGCAGCGTAGGCGAGCTGCCGCTCGGTCAGCGGCCTCTTGTCCCAGCGGGTGAATCCCTCGCCGCCGCGCAGCTTCTCTCCGAGGACGCGCCGGACGAGCGCCTCGTAGCCTTCCTGGTTGCCCATCCCGAGGAACCCCGCGGCGACCTGCGTGTCGAACAGGTTCGTGACGGACGTGCTCCACGTCCGGCGCAGGATCGCCACGTCCTGGCGACCCGCGTGGACCACGACCTTCACCGCCGGATCCGCCAGCACGCGGGCCAGCGGCTCGGGGTCGAAGGACTTCTCCTCGTCGATCGGGTCGAGCACCTCGGTCCAGACACCGGTGGGCGTGTCGGGGGCCGGAACCGCAACCTGGATCAGGCAGAGCCGGGCCTGGTAGTGGCGCTCGGACACGAACTCGGTGTCGATTGCCACCCGTCCATGGGCGGCGGCTTGGGCCGCGATCGCTTCGCTCACGCCGGGAAAGCTATCGGCGCGGCGGATAGCGTGAGTCGAGTGCGCCTCCTGCCAGCCACCGCCGCCGTCCTCGCGGCGGTGGCCCTGATCGGTCCGGCCGGGGCGTCGGCGCAAGCCGCAGCGGCGAAGGCGGAGGTCGTAGGCCGATCCGCGCGGGGCGCCCCGATCGAGGCGTGGCGCGTCGGGGCCCGCGACGCGCGAGTGGTCGTGCTCGTGGTCGGGGAGATCCACGGCACGGAGCTGGCCGGGCGCGCTGTGACCCGTCGCCTGCGAAGCGCCCGCCCACCCGCCGGGACCGCTCTGCTGCTGGTGGACGATGCCAACCCCGACGGAGCGCTGGCCGGCTCGCGCCAGAATTCCCGCGGGGTCGACCTGAACCGCAACTTCCCGCTCCGCTGGCAGCCGATCGGCTCGCCGTTCGACACCTACCACTCCGGCCCGAAGCCGCTCTCGGAGCCCGAGTCGCGCGTGCTCGCCGAGCTGGTGGAGCAGGTTCAGCCGCGCGTGACGCTCTGGTACCACCAGCACATGAGGCTGATCGCCCGGGCCGAGGGCGACCCGTTCCTCGAGCGGCTCTACGCGCGCAGGACGGGCCTTCCGCGCCGGCGCCTGGATCCGCTGCCTGGCACCGCCACCGGCTGGCAGAACCACGCCTTCCCGCGGGACACGGCTTTCGTCGTCGAGCTGCCCGCCGGCCGCCTCGAGGGCGACGCCGTGGGGCGGCACGCGAGCGCCGTGCTGGCGATCGCCCGCGCGGTCGCGCCGCCGCGCGTCGTGGACGACCCGATCCCCTTCGGGGAGCGACGCAGGCGCGAGACCCGCGCCTACTCCATGAGGCACTACGGCCTCTCGAGGCACCGGCTGCGGCGGCCGCGGGTGATCGTCGAGCACTACACGGCGTCCAACAGCTTCGCGTCCGCCTTCAACACCTTCGCCGCCGACACGCCCGACGTGGAGCTAGGCGAGCTGCCGGGGGTGTGCGCCCACTACCTGATCGACCGCGACGGCTCGATCCATCAGCTGGTGCCGACGACGATCATCTGCAGGCACACGGTGGGCCTCAACTGGACGGCGATCGGGATCGAGCACGTGGGCACGAGCGACGCCGGGGTGCTCGGCAATCGCCGCCAGCGGCTCGCGTCGCTGCGGCTCACCCGGATGCTGCAGGGCCGCCACCGGATCGCGACACGCAACGTCATCGGGCACGCCGAGAGCCTGTCGAGCCCCTTCCATCGGGAGCGGGTCGCGCGCCTGCGCAGCCAGACCCACGGCGATTTCGCCCGGCCGGCGATGGTCCGCTACCGCCGCGCGCTTCGGCGCATGCCCGCGCCGGACAGCATGCGCTGAGCCCGCGGCTGCCGCTCAGCTTCTCCGACCGTCCCGCAGGGCCCGCCGCGCCCGCGCCCAGAGGGATCGCGCGAAGAAGGAGGAGACATCTGCGAGAACACTCCAGAAATGGCCGAGGGGCCCCGTCACGACCCAGGCCGCGAGGCGTTCGGGCGGCCGCCTGCGGAGCGGGGGAGGCGGGGCGCTCACGGTGCGTCACGCTATCGTGCGCCGCCCTCCGGATGAGCGCGCTAAAGACAAAGACCACAGACCTCGGCAACTCCCGCGTACGCGTGGAGGTGGAGGTCGGCGCAGACGCCGTGGAGCACGAGATCGGCGTCGCCGCCGGCGAGATCGGGCGCGAGATGAAGGTCCCCGGCTTCCGCAAGGGCAAGGTCCCGCCCCAGGTGGTCCTGCGCCAGGTCGGCCGCGAGGCGGTCCTCGAGGAGGCGCTGCGGCACGGCCTCGGGGAGTGGTACGAGGGAGCTGTCAAGGAGGCCGGCATCACGCCGGTAGGGGATCCCAAGCTCGACGTCTCGGACCTGCCGGACAAGGGCGAGCCGCTTGCGTTCACCTTCGAGGTGGGCATACGCCCCGCCGCCAAGCTCGGCGAGTGGCGCGGGCTGAAGGTCGGCAGGGGAGAGCCCGACGCCGCCGAGGAGGACGTCCAGTCCGAGCTCGACCGCATGCGCGAGTCGCTCGCCTCGCTGGAGACCGTCGAGCGGCCCGCGGCTCAGGGCGACTTCGTGGTGATCGACTTCGTCGGATCGATCGACGGGGAGCCCTTCGAGGGCGGCGACGCGCGCGGCTTCCTCCTGGAGCTCGGCTCCGGGAGGCTGATCGAGGGCTTCGAGGAGCAGCTCGAGGGCGCCCAGGCCGGCGACGAGCGCGAGGTGAAGGCCAAGTTTCCCGAGGACTACCACGCCGAGCACCTGGCCGGTAAGGAGTCCTCCTTCAAGGTCTCGGTCAAGGAGGTCAAGGAGAAGCGGCTTCCCGAGCTCGACGACGACTTCGCGATCGAGGCAGGCGGCTACGACTCGCTGGCCGAGCTGCGCGAGGAGATCGCGGGGCGCATCCGCGAGGCCAAGCAGGCCGGCGTCGAGCGCGACTACCGCGAGGCGGTGGTCGACGCGGCCGCCGACGCCGCGACGATCGAGGTGCCCAAGGAGCTGGTGCACTCCAAGGCGCACGAGATGTGGCACTCCACCGCCCACCGGATCAAGGCGCAGGGCCTCGACCCGGCGCAGTACCTCGAGTTCATGGGCAAGACCGAGGAGGACCTCGTCGTCGAGTCCGAGCCGGACGCCCTCCGCGCCCTGCGCAGGGAGTCGCTGCTGGCGGCGCTCGTCGAGGCCGAGGGCATCGAGGTGACCGACGAGGAGCTGCTCGACGCTCTGCGTGAGGCGTCGCAGCAGCCGGGCCAGCCGGCGCCGAGTGACAAGGCTCTGCAGCGATCGCTGAAGAAGGCGCGGGCGCGCGGCGCCGACGACGGGCTGCGCGAGGACATCGCGATGCGCAAGGCGGTCGACCTGATCGTGGACAGCGCCGAGCCGGTCCCGCTCTCCGAGACCAGCCCCGCCGCCTAGCCCTTCCGGGCGGACCCCCCGCCGTTGCTAGACTCGGCCCCCCGTCGGCCCGGTCGCGATGTGCGTACTGCGCGTCGCGGAAGGAATCCGTTCGAACACACGAAACAGAGCGAGAGCAATGAGCCCACTGGTCCCGATGGTCGTCGAGCAAACCTCTCGTGGAGAGCGGGCGTTCGACATCTACTCCCGGTTGCTGAACGAGCGCATCGTCTTCCTCGGCACGCCGGTCACCGATGAGATCGCGAACCTGATCGTCGCCCAGCTGCTCCATCTGGAGTCCGAGGATCCGGACAAGGACATCTCGATCTACATCAACTCGCCGGGCGGCTCCGTCTACGCGGGCCTCGCGATCTACGACACGATGCAGTTCATCAAGCCCGATGTGCAGACGATCTGCGTCGGCATCGCTATGTCGATGGGCGCGCTGCTGCTGTCGGGAGGCGCGAAGGGCAAGCGGATGTCGCTGCCGAACGCGAAGATCCTGATCCACCAGGTCTCATCCAGCTTCCAGGGTCAGGCGAGCGACATCGAGATCCACGCCAAGGAGATCATCGACACGCGCAACAAGCTCGACGAGATCCTCGCGCACCACACCGGCCAGCCGCTGGAGAAGGTCTCACGGGACACCGAGCGCGACTACTTCATGACCGCCGAGGAGGCGAAGGAGTACAACCTCATCGACCGCGTGATCTCGCAGCACTAGCTGCGGGCTCCGCGGCTCTCCTGGGGAGGAGAGACAACATATGGCTCGACCCACGGATTCCAACGAACAGCTCCTCTGCAGCTTCTGTGGGAAGTCGCAGCGCCAGGTCAAGAAGCTGATCGCGGGCCCGGGCGTCTACATCTGCGACGAGTGCATCGACCTCTGCAACGAGATCATCGACGAGGAGCTCACCGGCACCTCGACCTTCGAGCTCGAGAACCTGCCGAAGCCGATCGAGATCAACTCGGTCCTGCAGGAGTACGTGGTCGGCCAGGAGCCGGCCAAGCGCGCGCTCAGCGTGGCGGTCTACAACCACTACAAGCGCGTCCAGATGATGCAGTCCGAGGCCGAGCAGGACCTCGAGCTGCAGAAGTCCAACATCCTTCTGCTCGGGCCCACCGGCTGCGGCAAGACGCTCCTGGCCCAGACGCTCGCGAGGATCCTCAACGTGCCGTTCGCGATCGCCGACGCCACGGCGCTGACCGAGGCCGGCTACGTCGGCGAGGACGTCGAGAACATCCTCCTCAAGCTGATCCAGGCCGCTGACTTCGACGTCAAGAAGGCCGAGACGGGGATCATCTACATCGACGAGGTCGACAAGATCGCCCGCAAGGCGGACAACCCCTCGATCACGCGCGACGTCTCCGGCGAGGGCGTGCAGCAGGCGCTCTTGAAGATCCTCGAGGGCACGGTCGCCTCGGTGCCTCCGCAGGGCGGGCGCAAGCACCCGCACCAGGAGTTCCTGACGATCGACACGACGAACATCCTCTTCATCTGCGGCGGGGCGTTCGCGGGCCTCGACAAGGTGATCGAGCGGCGCATCGGCCACAAGCGGGTCGGATTCGGAGCGACCGTCAGCTCCAAGCACGAGCAGGACGCGGGGAAGCTCTTCGAGGACGTGCTCCCAGAGGACCTCGTCGAGTACGGGCTGATCCCCGAGTTCATCGGCCGCCTGCCGGTCCTCTCTGTGATCCACCAGCTCTCCCGCGACGACCTCGTCACGATCCTCACCGAGCCGCGCAACGCGCTCGTCAAGCAGTTCCAGCGCTTCTTCGAGTTCGACTCGATCGAGCTGGTGTTCGCCGAGGAGTCGCTCTCCTCGATCGCCGAGAAGGCGCTCGACCGCCAGACCGGCGCCCGCGGCCTGCGCTCGATCCTCGAGGAGACCCTCCTGGAGGTGCAGTTCGAGCTGCCCTCGCGGCGCGATGTGAAGAAGTGCGTGGTCACCAAGGAGACGATCGAGAAGGGCCTCCACCCGACGCTCGTCACCGAGGCCGCTGAAGAGGAGCCGGGGGAGAAGGCCGCAGAGTCGGCCTGAGCAGACGTCGTGAAGCGGCTTGCCGAGGGGGTCTGGCAGCTGAAGGGCGCACTGCCCATCCCGAACGCCATCAACACCTATCTCGTCGAGGACGTGCTGATCGACGCGGGCGCGCGCTTCGAGACCAAGAAGATCCTGGGCCAGCTGCGCGGCCGGGAGCTCTCCGCGCATGCGCTGACACACGTCCATCCCGATCACCAGGGTGCGAGCCGCGCGGTCTGCCTGGAGTTCGGAATCCCCTTCTGGGTCCCTGAGCGCGACATCCCCGCAGCGGAGGACCCGGAGCTCCTGAAGGAGCTCCAGCCCGGCCACCCTCTCTCGCAGTTCTTCGTCAAGGTGATGAGGGGCCCGGGCCATGCGGTCGATCGTGCGCTGCGCGAAGGCGACGTGGTCGCCGGCTTCGAGGTGCTCTTCACGCCCGGGCACTCGGCCGGGCACGTCTCCTACTGGCGCGAGTCCGACAGGGTGCTGATCCTCGGCGACGTGCTCAACAACATGGATGTCGTCACGGGCATCCCGGGGCTGCGCGAGCCCAAGCGCTTCCTGACGCCGGATCCCAAGACCAACCGCGCCTCCGCGAAGCGCCTAGGCGAGCTCGAGCCGGCGCTGGTCCTGTTCGGTCACGGCGCGCCGCTGCGTGACACCGGCAGGTTCGTGGAGTTCTGCGCGCGCCTCGCCGGCTGACGGCGGCCACCCAGCTGTCGAGAGAACACCGCCCGGCCCGGTCGTCCACGCGCTGAGCGCCTGATTCCACCCGCCGTCCGCTCGCGCGGGCGCCCTGGCAGACTGCGGCCTGTGCCGGCCGACCGCCTGAAGTCCCTGGAGGAGCGCACCCGCTACGTGGCGGGCGACGTCGAGCCGCGGATCTTCAGCCGCTGGGAGGACGCGGGGGTCTTCCATCCCGCGCCCGAGGGCACCGCCGAGGAGAACTTCTCGATCGCGGTCCCGCCGCCGAACGTGACCGGCGTGCTGCACATGGGGCATGCGCTCAACTGCTCGATCCAGGACGCGCTGATCCGCGCCGCGCGCATGCGCGGCAGGCGCACGAAGTGGATCTTCGGGACCGACCACGCCGGGATCGCGACTCAAGTCAAGGTCGAGCAGGCGCTGACGGCCGAGGGGAGGTCAAAGGAGGAGATCGGGCGCGAGGCCTTCGTGGAGCGGGTCTGGGAGTGGCGGCGCGACCATGGGTCGCAGATCACCGAGCAGTTCAAGCGCCTCGGCGCCTCGCTCGACTACGAGGACGAGCGCTTCACGATGGACGAGGCCTACGCGCGCTCCGTGCAGAACGTCTTCGTGGCGCTCTACGAGAAGGGCCTGATCTACCGGGACAACTACATGGTCAACTGGGATCCCGGCACCCGCTCGGCGATCTCCGACCTGGAGGTCGAGCAGCGGGAGATCCAGGACACGCTCTACATGATCGACTACCCGCTGGCCTCGGGCTCGGGCTCGGTGACCGTCGCCACCGTCAGGCCCGAGACGATGCTGGCGGACACCGCGATCGCCGTCAATCCGCACGACGAGCGCTACACGCGGCTGATCGGGGAGACGGCGATCCTGCCGCTCGTGGGCCGCAAGCTGCCGATCATCGCCGACGAGTACGTGAAGACGGACTTCGGCACCGGAGCGCTCAAGATCACCCCGGGGCACGACCCGAACGACTTCGAGATCGGCCGCAGGCACGGCCTCGAGGAGATCTCCGTGATCGGCGAGGACGGTCGCATGAACGCCGAGGCGGGCGAGCGCTTCGCCGGCCAGACCGCGGAGGAGGCGCGCAAGGACGTGGTCGCGGCGCTGCGCGAGCAGGGCCTCGTGTCCGGGACCCAGCCGTACGTGCACGACGTGCCGCACTCGCACCGCTCGGGGATGCGGATCGAGCCGCTGATCTCGCTCCAGTGGTTCTGCGACATGGAGAAGCTCGCCGGCCCGGCGGTCGCCGCCGTGAAGGACGGCTCGCTGCGCTTCCACCCGGAGGCGCCCTGGACGGGGGTCTACCTCAACTGGATGGAGGGGATCCGGCCATGGTGCATCTCCCGCCAGCTCTGGTGGGGCCACCAGCTGCCGGTCTGGTACCGCGGGGACGAGACCCACGTCGGCGGCGAGCCGCCCGCCGGAGAGGGCTGGGAGCGCGACGAGGACGTGCTCGACACGTGGTTCTCCTCGGCGCTGTGGCCGTTCGCGACCCTCGGCTGGCCCGAGCGGACGCCGGAGCTCGAGGCCTTCTACGCCACCGACGTGCTCTCCACGGCGCGCGACATCATCTTCCTCTGGGTGGCTCGGATGGTGATGCTCGGCATCGAGTTCACCGGCGAACTGCCATTCACCGACGTGCCGATCCACTCGGTGATCCAGGCCCCGGACGGTCGGCGCATGTCGAAGTCGCTCGGCACGGGCATCGACCCGCTCGAGCTGATCGACGGCGGCCCGCGCCCGCCGGTGTACGCCGAGGGCGGGGAGTTCCCCGCCTACGGGGCGGACGCGCTGCGCTTCGGCCTGCTCGCGTCCTCCTCGTCCCAGGACGTGCGCTTCAACGAGGAGCGCGTCAAGCAGGGGCGGGACCTGGCGAACAAGCTCTGGAACGCCTCGCGGCTGATCCTGCTCGGGGTGCAGGAGGGCGTCGCGCCGTCGGCCGACCTAGCCGAGACCGTGGAGGACCGCTGGATCCTCTCCCGGCTGGAGGGGATCACCGAGCAGACGACTCGCTCGCTCGAGCGGTTCGAGCTGTCGTCCGCGGCGCTCGGCCTCTACGACTTCTTCTGGTCGGAGCTGTGCGACTGGTACCTCGAGCTCGCCAAGCCCCGCCTCTACGAGGAGGAGAGCGACCGCGCCGCCGTCTCGGCGACGCTGCTCTTCTGCCTCGACCGCACGCTGCGGCTGCTGCACCCGCTGATGCCGCACGTCACCGAGGAGATCTGGTCCTTCCTGCCGGCGCCCGGCTCGGAGGCGGTCGAGCGCGAGCTGCTCGCCGTATCCACCTGGCCGGAGCCGGACGAGGCGCTGGCCGATGAGCGGGCCGAGGATCTGATGGGCCGGGCGATCGCCGCGGTGACCGAGCTGCGCCGCTACCGCGACGAGGCGGGGGTCAAGCCCTCCGCGCTGCTGCCCGCCCATCTGGCGGCCGAGGGGTACGACGGCACGGCGGCCCAGGTGGCGCGCCTGGCCCGCCTGGAGCTGAGCGACGGGCCCGGCGAGGTGGCGGCGGAGGTCTCGATCCCGGGAGGCGCCGTCCAGCTGCTGCAGTCGGACGCGTTCGACCCGGGTGCGGCCACCGCGCGCAACGCCGAGCGCAGGCAGAAGTTGACGGAGGAGATCGGGCGGTTGGAGGGCAAGCTCGCCAACCAGCGCTTCGTGGAGCGCGCGCCCGCCGAGGTCGTGCAGGGCGAGCGCGACAAGCTCGCCGACTACCGGGCGGACCTCGAACGGCTGGCCTGAGCGAGATGGCCTGGACGGAGGGGGAGGCCGAGGAGCACCTGCTCGGGTTGGAGCTCTTCGGGATGCGGTTCGGGCTCGACCGCATGCACCGGCTGATGACGGCGCTCGGCATGCCCCAGCGCCGGTTCGCGCAGGTGCACGTGATCGGCTCGAACGGGAAGTCGTCGACGGTCCGCTTCACGGCGGCGATCCTCGAGCGCCACGGGGTTCGGACGGGCAGCTACACCTCGCCGCACCTGCGGCGCTTCCGCGAGCGGGTCGAGGTGCGGGAGCAGCCCATCTCTCCCGAGCGCTTCGCCGCCGCGGTGGAGCGCGCGGCCGCCGCCGCGGAGCTCGTGGAGCGGGCATCGGGCGCAGACGACGAGCCGGTCACCCAGTTCGAGGCGCTCACGGCCGCCGCGTTCCACGAGCTCGCGGCGAGCGACGTGGAGGCGGCAGTGATCGAGGCGGGGCTCGGCGGGCGCTACGACGCGACCAACGTGATCCCCTCGAGCGTGCAGGTGCTCACGAGCGTCGGGCTGGAGCACACGCGCTGGCTGGGGCCGGCGATCGCGGACATCGCGGCTGAGAAGCTCGCGGTGGTGCGCGACCACGCGAAGCTCGTGATACCCGACGGGCTGCACCCCGAGGCGCGCGTGGTGGCCGAGCAGGTGGCCGCCGAGCGCCACGCCGACCTGATCGTCGCCCCGGACGACGTGGGCGTCGAGCTGCGCGCGGCGGGCGGCTTCCAGCGCGGCAACTTCGCGCTCGCCCACGCCGCGGCCGAGGCCTTCCTGGGGCGGCCCCTGGACGGCGAGGCGGTGGAGCGCGCGGCCGCGGAGACCCTCGTGCCCGGCCGCCTGGACGTGGTCGGGGAGCACCCCCTGACGATCCACGACGTGGCCCACAACCCCGCCGGCGCCGCGGTCCTGGCCGCCGCCGTCCCGGCGCTCGTAGGCGATCGCTCGCCACTGGTGCTGGTGCTCAGCGTGCTCGAGGACAAGGACGCCGCGGAGATGCTGGCCGAGCTGCTTCCGCTGGCGGAGCGCGTGGTGCTCACGCGCTGCTCGAACCCGCGCGCGCTGCCGCCGGGCACGCTCGCGAGCCTCGCCGCCAAGCTCGGGCGGCGGGAGCCGGAGATAGTCCCCGATCCACACGCCGCGATGGAGCGGGCGCGCGAGCTTGCGGGCGCCGGCGGAGCGGTCCTGGCCACAGGCTCGGTCTACCTGATCGCCGACCTCGTCCGCGAGGCCGGCGACGCGCGCGCCTCGGCGCTGTAGGCGCCGACGCCTGCGGCCTGGCAGGATTCCGGTCGCATGGATCGCAAGGACGGGCCCAGCTTCGGAGCGATGATCGGCCTCGTCGCGGTGGTGGTCGCGACGGTCATCCTCGTCTTCTTCGGCGTCGGGTACGCGATCGGCCGGATGTTCCTCTAGCCGAAGGCGCCGAAAGCGGCCGGGTCCGGCTGTACACTCCTGCGCTCGATGGCCCTCTCAGCCGTTTTCGGCATCACCAACGACGGGTTGAACCTGGTGGTCAACCTGCTGCTGCTGTTCCTGGTCGTGGTCTGGCTTGCGCTCGTCTACTGGACGTACGCCGACGCGCGCCGCCGCATCCAGGATCCGATGCTCGTCACGAGCGCGATGCTCGCGGCGCTGTTCCCCTTCGTCGGCACGGTCGTCTACATGATCGTGCGCCCGCCGGAGTACCTGGAGGACGTGCACGAGCGCGAGCTGGAGATCGCCGCCGCCGAGGCCCGCCTGGCGATGGCCGCGCACGAGTCCTGCCCGTACTGCCACTACGAGGTGGAGAAGGCGTTCCTGCGCTGCCCGAGCTGCATGAGGCGGCTCAAGGAGCCCTGCGGCACCTGCGGCAAGCCGCTCGACTCCCGCTGGCGGATCTGCCCCTACTGCGAGGCCGAGGTGCCCGACGCCGCACCTGCTCCGCGCCGGAGGCCGAGCCGTCGCGAGCGGCCGCCGGGCGAGCCCAAGGGCAGAGCCCCGGCCAAGCCGCCGCAGGCCGAGCCCGAGGGCAGAGCCCCGGCCGAGCCCGCGGCCGATCCCAACGCCTTCGAACAGGGCTCGCGCCCGCTGAGCACTCCGCCCGTGGACGGCGAAGCGACGGCCGAGCGGCCCAGCACCAGGCGCACGCGCCCGTAATCTGAATTAACCCCCGGAAGGAGCAAAGTGGACAGGACTCTGATCCTGGTCAAGCCCGACGCCTTCGAGCGTGGCCTGACCGGCGAGATAATCGATCGCTTCGAGCGCAAGGGCCTCAAGATCGCCGCTCTCAAGCGGATGGTGGTCTCGCGTGAGACGGCGCAGGAGCACTACGCCGAGCACAGCGAGCGGCCGTTCTTCGGCGAGCTCGTCGACTTCATCACCGGCGGCCCGCTCGTCGCGATGGTGCTCGAGGGCCACGAGGCCGTGAAGGCCGCGCGTCAGCTGATCGGCGCGACGAACCCGATCGAGGCCGAGACCGGCTCGATCCGCGGGGATCTCGGCCTCGAGGTGCAGACGAACCTGGTGCACGGCTCCGACTCGCCCGAGTCCGCCGCGCGCGAGGTCGGGATCTTCTTCCCAGAGTTGTAGACCGATCGAACGTCTCGTCCTCGCATCGGCATCGCCCCAGCGCAGGGCGATCCTCACGCAGCTGGGCCTCGACTTCGACGTCGTCGCCCCGGAGGTGGAGGAGCTGAGCGAGGGCGAGCCGCAGGCGCTCGTGATCGAGAACGCGCTGCGCAAGGCCCGTGCGGTCCGCGCCGCGGACGCCGCCGGCGGCCTCCACCGGACGGTGCTCGGCGCCGACACGGCTGTGGTGGTGGACGGGAAGGCGTACGGGAAGTCCGGCGACGAGGAGGAGGCGGAAGCGGTCCTGCGGCTGCTGTCGGGACGGGCGCACGAGGTGCGCTCGGGCATCGCCCTGATCGACGGCGAGGCCGAGCAGACCGCGTCCGCCTGCACGATCGTGCGCTTCCGCAGGCTCGAGCAGCCGACGCTGCGCTGGTACCTGGACAGCGGCGAGTGGCGCGACCGCGCGGGCGGCTACGCCATTCAGGGGCGCGGCGCGGCGCTCGTGGAGGCGATCGAGGGCGATTACTGGAACGTCGTCGGCCTTCCGGTGGCGGAGCTTCTGCGCATGCGCCCGGGCTTCGTTTTGCCGGGCCGCTAGCCAGCTACACTCGGTGAGAGGCCGCATCGCGGCGGCTGCGGCCGGTGTCGCGCTGAGCAGGGTCTTGCGAGTTCGCCCGCACCCTGTGTCCAGGCCGTATCCTCACTCGTCCGACCATGGGAATCTTCTCCTACCTGACAGGCATGGGCGGCCGCGACATGGCGGTCGACTTGGGCACCGCCAACACGCTCGTCTACGTGCGCGGTCGCGGGATCGTGCTCTCGGAGCCTTCCGTGGTGGCGATCGACTCGCGCACCGGTGAGGTGCACGCGGTCGGGATCGAGGCCAAGCGGATGCTCGGGCGCACGCCCGGGACGATCACGGCGATCCGGCCCCTGAAGGACGGCGTCATCGCCGACTTCGACGTCACGGAGCAGATGCTGCGCCACTTCATCCAGAAGGTGCACCAGAACCGCTGGGCACATCCGCGCGTGGTGGTGTGCGTGCCGTCGGGCGTCACGGGCGTGGAGAAGCGGGCCGTCGAGGAGGCCTGCCTCTCGGCCGGGGCCCGCACCGCCTACCTGATCGAGGAGCCGATGGCTGCCGCGATCGGAGCCGGCCTGCCGGTGGGCGAGCCCACCGGGAACATGGTCGTGGACATCGGCGGAGGCACCAGCGAGGTCGCCGTGATCTCGCTCGGCGGCATCGTCGTCTCGCAGTCGATCCGCATCGGCGGCGACGAGCTCGACGAGGCGATCATCAACTACGTCAAGCGCGAGTACAAGCTGATGATCGGCCAGCAGACCTCCGAGGAGGTGAAGCTCGAGATCGGCTCGGCCTTCCCGCTTCCTGAGGAGATGCAGGCCGAGATCCGCGGCCGCGACCTCGTCTCGGGCCTGCCCAAGACGGTCGTCCTGACGAGCGAAGAGGTGCGCCTCGCGCTCGAGGAGCCGCTCCAGGCGATCATCGACGCCGTCAAGGAGACGCTCGATCGCACTCCGCCCGAGCTCGCGTCGGACATCATGGACCGCGGGATCATGCTCGCCGGAGGCGGCGCGCTGCTGCAGGGGCTCGACGAGCGCCTGCGCGACGAGACCCAGATGCCCGCACACCTCGCCGAATCGCCCCTGACTTGCGTGGCGGTCGGCTCAGGAAGGAGCCTCGAGGAGTTCGAGGCCATCCACCGCAGCAACAAGCACTCTCGAAACAGTCGCCGCCGCTAGGCGCGCGCCGGAGGAGTCCGGACAATGTTGGACAGCAAGGTGATCCGCCGTAGGAGGGCGGCGCTGGCAGTGTTCCTGACGCTCTCGATCGGGATGCTGACCGCATACTTCGGCGAGTCCGGCGGCGGCGTGTTCCACACGCTCCAGAAGGGCGCCCAGGAGGCTTTCGCGCCTTTGGAGACCGGCGCCAGCCGTGCGCTCAAGCCGGCTCGGGACCTCTTCGGATGGTTCGGCGACACGTTCGATGCCAAGGGCGAGAACGAAGACCTTCAGGAGGAGGTCGCCGACCTGCGCAAGCGTCTGGCGCAGGCGACCACGGCGGTGCGCGACGGCCGCCAGCTGCGCGGGATTGCCGAGGTCCGCCGCTCCGACGGCTTCCCGGCCGGTACCGACCCTCTCACCGCGCGGGTCATCAGCCGCTCGCCGGTCGTCTGGTACTCGTCGATCACGATCGACAAGGGCTCGAGCGACGGGGTGCGCGAGAACCAGCCCGTGATCGCCTCCGGTGGGCTGGTCGGCAAGGTGACGCGCGTCACCGGCGGCACCGCGCAGGTCACCCTCATCACCGATGGCTCCAGCGCCGTCTCGGCGCAGGTGATGCCCAAGGGCGCCGACGGCATCGTCCTGCCCCAGCTGGGCAAGCCCGACGACCTGCTGCTCGACTACATAGATCGCGACGCGAACGTCACCGAGGGCGCGATCGTCGCGACGAGCGGCTTCACCTCGCCACGCGCTGCGTCGCGCTTTCCCCGCGGGATCGCGATCGGACGGGTCACTCGCGTGGACGCCGACGAGCTCGACCAGTTCCAGCGCGTCCACATCGAGCCCGCCGCCGACATGCGCTCGATCGACATCGTCGAGGTCCTGAGGCGCAAGCCGCCGGCCACCGAGCAGGCTGGGGTGACGATCCCTTGATCACCTCGCCCGGCACCTTCCTGCGCTGCGGCGCGATCTCGCTGACGGCCGTGATCCTTCAGATATCCGGGCTCGGCTCGGGACGGGTGTTCGGCGCTCATCTGGACCTCGTGCCGCTCGCCGTCGCCGCTGTCGCGATCTACGGGGGCGCTGTCCCTGGAGCCGCCATGGGGTTCGGGACGGGCCTGCTGCTCGACCTGCTGGTCGGCCAGACGATGGGCATCTCCTCGCTCGTCCTGACCGCCATCGGGTACGGCGTCGGCCGCTACCGCGAGGTGCGCGACCCCGCCCACGGCCTGATGCCGATCCCGGTCGGCGCCGCCGCCACGCTCGGATGGGTGCTGGCGTTCGCCGCCGTCGCGTTCATGCTCGAGATCGGCGCTACCGTGAGCCCTCTGATCTTCCGCGACATGATCGCCACCACGATCCTCGGCGCCATCTTCGCGATGCCGGTGTTCGCGATCTGCCGTCGAGTGCTGCGACCGTCCCTGACGGTCGACCCGACGGAGCTGCGCCGCCGACGGCGGCCGCCGCGCGAGGCGGGCCCGCTCGGCCTGCGCGGACTGGAGATCTGAGCCGCATGTACCTGGACTCCGACCGCAGGCCCTCGCTCACGCCGCAGCTGGCGATGCGCGTCGCGATCCTCGGCGGCCTGGCGCTGCTCGCCTTCGCGCTGATCTTCTTCCGGCTCTGGTACCTGCAGGTGCTCTCGGGCGACAGCTACCGCGCCGAGGCCAACGACAACCGCACGCGCGCGATCACGGTGCGAGCCCCGCGCGGCGAGATCGTCGACCGCGAGGGGCGGCTGCTGGTGGGCAACCGCACCGGGCTCGCGGTCAAGGTCTCCCCGAACAGGCTGCCGGACTCCCCGGAGGCCCGCAGCGCGCTCTACCGGAGGCTCGCCCGGGTGCTCGGCCTGCGCGAGCAGCGGATCGCGCGCAGCGTGAAGCGGCAGCTGCGCGACGTCTCCTACTCGGCGGCGACCGTCAAGCAGGACGTCCCGCGCGACGTGGTCGCCTACCTGCTCGAGAACCAGGACGACTTCAAGGGGGTGACGGTCGAGCGCGTCTTCCTGCGCGAGTACCCCAACGGCCCGATCGGCGCGCACATCGTGGGCCATGTCGGTGAGGTGACCGAGGAGCAGCTGGACAGCCAGCGCTATCGCGACGTCGTGCTGGGCGACCGCATCGGCCAGGAGGGGATCGAGGCCCAGTACGACCGCTTCCTGCGCGGGCGCAACGGCGCGACGAGGATCGTCGTGGACGCCCTCGGCGTGATGCGCGACGAGCTCGACACGCGGCAGCCCGAGCAGGGCCGCCAGCTGCGCCTCTCGCTCGACCTCGACGTCCAGCGGGCCGGGCAGGAGGCGCTCGGCGGCGCCACGGGGGCCTTCGTCGTGATGAACGTCCACAACGGCGAGGTGCTCGGCCTCGGCAGCGCTCCCACCTTCGACCCGAACAGGTACGGGAGGGACTACAACCGCTTGGCGGGCGACGACGGGAAGCCTCTCCTCAACCGCGCGACGGGGGCCGGCTACCCCACCGGCTCCACCTTCAAGCTGGTCACCGCGCTGGCCGGCCTCGAGGGCGGGCTCGTGACAGCGGACGAGCCGGTCTACGACCCGGGCTTCATCGAGGTCGGCGGGACGCGGTTCGCCAACGCGGGCGACGCCGTCAACGGCACGATCTCGCTGCGGCAGGCGCTGTCCGTGTCTAGCGACGTCTACTTCTACAGGCTCGGCTTGGAGGCCAACAGCGCCGGCAACGGCCTGCTGATCCAGGAGTGGGCGCGCAAGCTCGGCATGGGGCGCCTCACCGGCATCGACCTTCCGGGAGAGCAGCCCGGGCGCGTGCCGACGCCCAAGTGGCGCAGGTCCTGGATGAAGCAGGGACTCACGGACCGGCCCTGGGCGGTCGGCGACAACATCAACCTCTCCGTCGGGCAGGGCGACCTGCTCGCCGACCCGCTCCAGCTCGCCGTCGCCTACGCGGCGCTGGCCAATCCGGACGGGCGCGTCGTGCGCCCACGCCTCGGCCAGCGCGTCGAGGACTCCTCGAGCCGTCCGATCCAGGAGCTGCAGGCGGCGCCTTCGCGGCGCGTCGAGGTCGATCCCGCGAATCGCCAGGCGGTTCTCGACGGGCTGCGCGCCGCCGCGAGCGAGCCGGGCGGCACCTCCACGTCGGTCTTCGAGGGCTTCCCGATCGACATCGCCGGCAAGACGGGCACCGCGGAGAAGGGGAACTACCCCGACCAGTCCTGGTACGCGGCGCTCGCCCCCTATCCGAACCCGAAGTACGTGGTCATCACCACCTTCGAGGCCGGAGGCTTCGGGGCGGAGACGGCCGCGCCCGCCGCCCGCAAGATCCTCGCGGCGCTCTTCGACGTCAAGGACGGCGGCGCCGTCCCGAGCGGAACCGCGCCCGACTAGGCGAGTAGGGTGAGCTACTGATGCAGGCGACTCCCTTCGGCACGACCGTCCGGGGCTTCCGGGACGCGGCCGCGCCGCGCTTCGTGCGGATCGACGTGCTGCTGCTGGCAGCGGTGCTGGGCCTCGTGGCCTGCTCGATCTACACGCTCGCGACGGCGACCCAGGACGACTTCCCGGGCAGCCCCAACTACTACGTCTACCGCCAGCTGGCCTACTGCGGCGTCGGGCTCTTCCTGATGCTGCTGATCGCCCGCTTCGACTATTCGCGCATGCGCGAGTGGAAGGCGGGCGTGTACGGCCTCCTGATCGCGTTGATCCTCGTCGTCTACGCGTTCGGCGCCACGGCGCGCGGCTCGACGCGGGCGATCGAGCTGCCGTTCTTCCAGCTGCAGACCTCGGAGCTCGGAAAGGTGCTGCTGATCCTCGCCCTGTCCGCCTTCATGGTGGACCGCATGCGGGCGTTGGGGAGGGTGGAGACGACGAGCGTGATGATGCTGCTCGGGCTGGTCCCGGCGATGCTCGTGATCGCCCAGCCGGACCTCGGCACCGGGCTCGTCTACATCAGCATCGCGCTGGCGACGCTGTTCGTGGCGGGAACGCAGTGGACCCACTTCGCCGCGCTGGCGGCGCTCGCCGTGACCGCCGTGCTGACCGTGTTGGTGGTGGCCCCGGCGGTGGGCGTGGAGGTGCTCAAGCCGTACCAGATGGACCGCCTGACATCCTTCGTCAACCCGCCCAAGGACGCGAGCGACGAGAGCTACGAGCTGGGGTACCAGCAGCTCCAGTCACAGGTCGCGATCGGGGCCGGTGGGAAGACGGGACGCGGCGAGGACGCTACTCAGACTAAGCTGAACTTCCTGCCAGAGCATCACACGGACTTCATCTTCTCGGTAGTCGGCGAAGAATTCGGCTTCATGGGGGCGGCATTGGTGCTGTCCCTCTTCGCCCTGCTGATCTGGCGTTGCCTGCGCATTCTGACCATGTCGAAGAACCTCTACGGGACACTGATCGCAGGCGGGATCGTCGCCATGCTGATGCACCAGATATTCGTAAACGTAGGCATGACCATTGGGATCATGCCCATCACCGGCGTCACGCTGCCACTCATGAGTTACGGCGGCTCGTCGGTCCTAGTCACCTTCATCGCTCTCGGCCTTCTGCAGAGCGTCCACGCGCAAGCGCGCGAGACGGCGTTCGCGAAGGGCCGAGACCTAGCAATATGAGAGGACCTCTTGAAAAAGCAAGTACTCGTCACGGCCGACCGTGGCGAAACCAGAGTTGCCATCCTGGAATCGGAGGACGCGCTCCCCGCTGAGGCGGGGGCCAAGGAGAGCGCCGACAAGGGCGGGGGCTCGCAGAGCCGTGGCCGCAAGGGCGATTGGCGCGTAGGCGAGCTCTACGTCGAGCGGCGCGGATCGCGCTCGATCGTCGGCAACGTCTACAAGGGCAAGGTCGACAACGTCCTGCCCGGCCTGGAGGCCGCCTTCGTCGACATCGGACTGGGCAAGAACGGCTTCCTGCACGCCGACGACGTGGTGATCCCGGGCGTGGAGGTTGCGCGCAGGGGACGCAGCGGCGGCAAGGGCCAGCGCATCTCCGAGCTGCTCAAGCCCGGTCAGGAGATCCTCGTCCAGGCGATCAAGGACCCGTTGAAGACCAAGGGCCCGCGCCTCTCGATGCAGCTCTCGATCGCCGGGCGCTACCTCGTCTACGTTCCCCAGGGAGAGGGCATCGGCGTCTCGCGCCGCCTCGACGACAAGGAGCGCACCCGGCTGCGCAAGCAGACCAAGGACCTCGACCTCGGAGAGGGCGGGGCGATCATTCGCACCGCCGCCCAGGGAGCCAAGCGGGCGGACTTCGAGCACGAGATCAAGTACCTGCACAAGCTCCACGACGTGCTGCAGAAGCGCGGCGAGGAGACCCCTGCCCCGGCGATGGTCTTCCAGGAGGCCGACCTCTCGGTGCGCGTCGTCCGCGACATCTTCTCGACGCAGTTCGACTGCGCGATCGTCGATGACGAGCAGCAGCACCACCGGCTCGAGTCCTTCTTCACGCGGACCGCGCCCGAGCTGCTGCCGCGCCTGTCGCTCTACCGCGACGAGAAGGTGCCGCTCTTCGAGCGATACGGGATCGACGCCGCGATCCAGTCGACGCTGCACCGGCGCGTCGACCTGCCCTCCGGCGGCTACCTGATCATCGACTACGCCGAGGCGCTGACGGTCATCGACGTCAACTCCGGCTCGTTCGTGGGGCGCGGCAAGGGAGCCCGCCTCGAGGACACGATCACCAAGACGAACCTCGAGGCGGCGGACGAGGTGGTGCGCCAGCTGCGGCTGCGCGACATCGGCGGGATCATCGTCATCGACTTCATCGACATGGCCCGCTCGCGCAATCGCGAGGCCGTGCTCAAGACGCTCCGGAAAGCGCTCGACGAGGATCGGACGAAGACCTACGTCGTCGAGATCTCGCCGCTCGGGCTGGTCGAGATGACACGGCAGAACGTCACCGAGGGCGTGCGCGAGATCCTCACCAAGACATGCCCGACCTGTGACGGCGAGGGCGTCGTCCTCTCCGAGGAGACGGTGGCGATCGACGCGGAGCGCCGCCTGCGCGAGCTGGCGACCGAGCGGCCGGGCACGGAGGCCTTCCTGATCCAGCTGCATCCGCGCGTGGCCGCGCTGCTCGCGGGCGGGCCCGGGCGGCCGCTGCTCCAGATCGAGAAGGAGAGCGGCAAGCACTTCCACTTCGAGGGCTCGGAGGCGCTGCCGATCGATCACTTCGCGGTGTCGATGGAGGGCTCGCAGGTCGAGGTCGAGGACCGGGCACTGCCTTTCCGCGAGGGCGAGGAGGTGCTCGTCACGATCGAGGAGCCGCACATGTACAACGAGGACGATGCCGTCGCCAAGCTCGACGGCTACGTCGTCTCCGTGGAGGGCGCGGGCAAGCTGATCGGCAAGAAGACGCTCGTGCGGATCGAGACGGTGGCCCGCTCGGCGGCCTCGGCCTCGCTCGTGGAGGGTGCTGAGGTGACCGACGCCGCGCCCCCCGGCAGCGCCTCCTCCAAGCCGGAGGAGGACGACCCGACGAAGCCCCGGCGTCGCGGCCGGCGCGGCGGTCGCGGTCGGCGCAAGAAGCCTGAGGCGGCAGAGGAGGCCACTGCCGAATAGCCGGGAGGGAGGCGCCGGGGCGGATCGATCCTCAGGCGCTACACTCTCCGTCCGGCGCCCCCGATGGGGCGCCACTTTTCTGTCATGTACGCGATCGTCAAAGTAGGCGGCAAGCAATACCGCGTGGAGCAAGGTGACTCGCTCCTCGTGGATCGCATGCCCGAGCAGGAGGGCGCCAAGGTGGCGCTCCAGCCCCTGCTGTTCAAAGGCGACGGCAAGGACGAGCCTGTCTTCAGCGGTGACGATCTCGGCAAGGTGAAGGTGGAGGCAGTCGTCGCGGGCCACGAGCGCGGCCCGAAGATCCACGGCCTCAAGTTCAAGCCCAAGCGCGGATACAAGCGCCGCTACGGCCATCGCTCGGAGCTGACCCGGATTCAGATCGGCGACATCAAGCTGATGAGCCGCAAGCCCGCGGCAGCCAAGTCCGACGAGAAGCCTGTCGCCACCGACGCGCCGGCCAAGAAGCCCGCGGCTGAGGCCAAGGCGCCGGCCGCCAAGAAGCCGGCGGCAAAGAAGCCTGCCGCGAAGAAGCCTGCAGAGGCGAAGCCGGCGGCGAAGAAGTCTGCCGCCGCCAAGAAGCCTGCCGCGAAGAAGCCGGCGGCCAAGAAGGAGGACGGCGATGGCGCATAAGAAGGGTCTCGGATCGAGCCGGAACGGGCGCGACTCCAATGCTCAGCGCCTCGGCGTGAAGGTCTTCGCCGGCCAGACCGTCACCGGCGGGGAGATCATCGTCCGCCAGCGGGGCACCCGCTTCAAGCCGGGCGACGGCGTGGGCATCGGCAAGGACGACACGATCTTCGCCTCGCGCGCCGGCACGGTGCAGTTCCGCACCGGGCGTCGCGGCCGCTTCATCTCCGTAGAGCCGGCCGAGTAGCGGCCCCCCGGCCGCGCCGGGCTACGATCGCTCGGTGCTTCACGACCGCGCCAGGATCTTCGTCAGCGCCGGAGCCGGCGGTGACGGATCTGTCTCCTTCCGCCGCGAGGCCCACGTCCCCAAGGGCGGCCCCGACGGCGGCGACGGCGGCGACGGCGGCGACGTGGTGCTCGTCTGCGACCCGTCGCGGCGAGATCTCCAGGAGTTCCATCGCGGCGGCCACCGCAAGGCCGAGGCCGGAGGCCGCGGCGAGAGCAGCCAGCGCCACGGGGCAACGGCTCCGCCACTCGAAATAGGCGTTCCCGCCGGCACCGTCGCCGAGGATGCCGAGCGCGGGGCCCGCTGGGACCTGACGCGCCCCGGCCAGCGCGCCGTGGTGGCGCGCGGGGGCAGGGGAGGCCGAGGCAACAAGGCCTTCGCCAACCCCACCCGGCAGACGCCGCGGATGGCGCAGCGGGGGCTTCCCGGCGAGGAGGGCTGGCTGGACCTGCGTCTCAAGCTCCTGGCGGACGCCGGCCTCGTGGGCCTGCCGAACGCCGGCAAGAGCTCGCTGCTGGCCCGCCTCACCAAGGCGCGCCCCAAGGTGGCCGACTACCCCTTCACGACGCTCGACCCGGTGCTCGGGACGATCGAGACCGACGAGCGCCAGCTCGTCCTGGCGGACATCCCCGGCCTGATCGAGGGCGCCAGCGAGGGAGCGGGGCTCGGCCACGAGTTCCTGGCGCACATCGAGCGCTGCCGCCTGCTGGTGCACGTCGTCGACGCGGCGCCCCTCGACGGGTCGGACCCGGTGGAGAACTTCGCGACCGTCGAGGCCGAGCTGCGCGACCACGGCGCCGGCCTCGAGCTGCTGCCGCGGATCCTCTGCGTCTCGAAGGCCGACCTGATGCCCCCGGAGGAGGTGGAGGCTGCGGTCGCCGTGTGGCGCGAGCACCTCGGGGAGCGCGCGCTGGCGGTGTTGGCCACGTCTTCGGCCACCGGCTCAGGGATCGACGCGCTGCGCGCCTCGGTCGTCCGCGCGGTCCCGCAGGAGGCCCTCGGCGACGAGGACGAGGAGGTGGAGGCCCACCATCGCGTATACCGCCCGGGCGTGGAGGACGCGTTTCGCGTGGAGCATCTCGGTCCGCGCTCCTTCCGCGTGCTGGGCGAGCGGGTCGAGCGCCTGCTGGCGCGGCACGACCTCGACAACGAGGAGTCGCTGCGGTACGTCGAGGAGCGGCTTGGCCGGATGGGCGTGATCCGCGCCCTCGAGGCATCGGGCTTCGAGCCCGGGGACGATGTCGAGATCGGCGGGGTCGTCTTCGAGCTCGACCCGGGCACCTCGCTCGGGTAGCCGGCCCGACGGGCCTGGCGCCTATCCTCCTCGCGTCATGGCTTGCGTCGTCGTAAAGCTCGGCTCCAGCATCGTCGCGGACCCCTCCGGCGAGGTTCGCGCGGACGTGCTCGCCCCGATCTGCGATGCGGTCGCCGAACGGCGTGCGGCGGGCGACGAGGTGGTGCTCGTCACCTCGGGCGCGATCGCGCGCGGGATGCGGCTGATGGGCCTTCCGGCGCGCCCGGCTGCGATGGAGGAGCTCCAGGCGGCCTCGGCGGTCGGCCAGGGCAAGCTCTACCGCGCCTACGACGAGCTGCTGGCGGCGCGCGAGGTGCCCACCGCCCAGGTGCTGCTGACCTTCTTCGACATGTCGGCGCGGACCCACTACCTCAACGCGCGGCACACGCTGCGCAAGCTGCTCGACTGGGGCGTCGTGCCGGTGATCAACGAGAACGACACCACCACGACCGACGAGATCTCCTTCGGGGACAACGACTTCCTGGCCGCCCAGGTCGCGATCCTGCTCGACGCGAGCCGGCTCGTGCTGCTCACCGACACCCACGGCCTCTACACGGCGGACCCGAGCCGCGATCCCTCCGCCGAGCCGGTCGCCGACGTGCACGACTTCGAAGAGCTCGAGCGGCTCGAGATCGGCTTCTCGGCCTCTCCGCTCGGCTCCGGCGGCATGCGCTCGAAGGTCGTGGCGGCAGAGATGGCGACAGCGGCGGGGATCGGCGCGACGATCACGGCCGGAACCGATCCCGCCGCGGTGCGGGCGGCGCTGGCGGGCGAGTCCACCGGGACGCGCTTCCACCCCCAGCAGGGCCGCGTGTCGAGCTTCAAGCTCTGGCTCAAGTACGCCAAGCCGACCCACGGCTCGCTGACGGTGGACGCGGGGGCCGAGCGCGCGCTGCGCGAGCGTGGCACCAGCCTGCTGCCGGTGGGGATCGTCGACGTGGCGGGCGAGTTCAGCGCCGGCGACGCGGTCGAGGTGAGGGCGGCCGATGGCGGCCGCCCGATCGGGAAGGGCATAGTGAACTACTCGGCGACGGAGCTGAGGCGAATCAAGGGCCTCAAGTCCGACGCCGTCCAGGAGGCGATTCCGCGGGCCGCCGAGGAGGCGGTGCACCGTGACTACTTCGTGCTCGACTAGCCGGGAGGCTCGATGGACCTGAGAGAGAGGCAACGCCCGCTCAAGCAGCGCTATCGGGAGGAGGCGGACGCCGCCAGGATCACGATCACCGCCCGGGGGAGCGAGCGCGAGGGCCCCGACACCTGCTCGATCGACATCGGTCGCGCGATCCAGCAGGCCGAGGCTCACTCCGGCGTCGGCGGCCCCGGGAGGGGGGCGTGCTCGGGCGACCTGCTGCTCGGCGCGCTGGCCGCGTGCGCTCAGGTCACCTGCCAGATGGTCGCCGCCGCGATGGGAGTGCCGACACGCTCGATCGAGGTCGTGGTCGACGGGGACCTCGACCTCCGCGGCACGCTCGGGATCGGCGATGAGGCGGCGGTCGGCTTCGAGGAGATCCGGATGCGGCTCGAGATCGACGCGCCGGATGCCAGCGCGGAGCAGCTCGCCGCGCTGCACGAGAAGACCGAGCGCTACTGCGTGGTGCTGCACACGCTTTCCGACGGTGTGCGCCTGAAGAGCGAGCTGGTCGCCGTCTGAGGGGAGGCGCTCAGGCCGGCCGGGGGATGCCGGTACCCTTG
Source organism: uncultured Solirubrobacterales bacterium (assembly GCA_963715445.1). Lineage (GTDB taxonomy): Bacteria > Actinomycetota > Thermoleophilia > Solirubrobacterales > Thermoleophilaceae > JAAYBF01. The sequence continues at coordinate 341,849 of OY970240.1, read as the reverse complement.
GCCAATGGCAGCGACCGTCCAGCCCGTAGCCGATGTGTGCCTCGCCGCGCGCGAGGCCTCGCGCGCGCTGGCCGCGGCCGATGACCGCACGAAGGACGCTGCGCTGGAGGCGATGGCCAGCTCGATCGAGGAGCGCCTCGACGAGATCCTCGAGGCGAATGCCCGCGATCTGGCCGCCGGCGAGGAGGCGGGCCTGACCGCCGCCCTGCTGGACCGCCTGCGCCTCGACGAGTCCCGCCTGCTCTCGATAGCGGCCGACGTGCGCAAGATCGCCGCCCTGCCCGACCCGGTCGGAGAGGTGCTCGAGGGCCATCGGCTGGAGAACGGGCTCGAGATCCGCAAGACCCGCGTGCCGCTCGGGGTGGTGTCCGTCGTCTATGAGGCGCGCCCGAACGTGACGATCGACTGCTCCGCGCTCTGCCTCAAGTCCGGCAACGCGATCGTGCTGCGCGGCTCGTCCACGGCGATCCACTCGAACGCGGTGCTGGCCGAGGTGGCCGGGGCCGCTGTGGAGTCCGCCGGGCTGCCGCGCGCCGCCGTCTCGCTGGTGGCCGGCGGCGGCCGCGAGGAGCTGCGCGAGCTGGCGACCCAGAAGGGCGTCGTCGACCTGATCATCCCGCGCGGCGGTGAGGGCCTCAAGGCGGCCTTGGAGGAGGTCGCGACGGTTCCCGTCATCTACGCGGCGGCGGGCAACTGCCACGTCTACGTGGACGCCACGGCCGACCTCGACGACGCACTTCGCATCGCTCTCAACGCGAAGGTCCAGCGGCCGGGGGTGTGCAACTCCGCGGAGACGCTGCTCGTGCACGCCGACGCGGCGCCGGAGTTCCTGCCCCGCGTGCTCGGGGAGCTGCGCGATGCCGGTGTGGCGCTGCACGCGGACGCCCGCACCCGCTCGCTCGCCGGAGACCTGGCCGACTCGCTGCTCGACGCGAGCGAGGAGGACTGGGCGACCGAGTACCTGGCGCTCGAGATCGCGGTGAAGGTCGTCGACTCGCTCGACGAGGCGATCGACCACGTCAACCGCTACGGCTCCGGCCACTCCGAGGCGATCGTCACCGACTCGACCGATGCCGCCGAGCGCTTCACGCACGAGGTCGACGCGGCCTGCGTCTACGTCAACGCCTCGACCCGCTTCACCGACGGCGGCGTGTTCGGCATGGGCGCCGAGATCGGCAACTCGACCCAGAAGCTGCACGCCCGCGGTCCGATCGGCCTGCGCGAGCTGACGACCTACAAGTACGTGGTCGAGGGCTCAGGCCAGGTCCGGGAGTAGCGAGCTGCGCATAGGAATCCTCGGCGGCGCGTTCAACCCCCCGCACATCGGTCATCTGATGTGCGCGCAGGAGGCGCACGCCAAACTCGTGCTCGACTCGGTCAGACTCGTCCCCGTGGGCGAGGCGCCGCATCGCGAGCTCGCGCGCGACCCGGGCGGCGAGGTGCGCGCGCGGCTGTGCGACCGGGCGACGGCCTCGGACCCGAGGCTCGCGGTCTCGCGGATCGAGGTGGATCGCCCCGGCACCTCCTACACGGTCGACACGCTTCGGCTGCTGCGCTCCCGCGACCCGGCTGAGAAGCCGGTCCTGATCCTCGGGGCCGACCAGGCGTCGCGCCTCGGCTCGTGGCGCGAGCCGGAGGCCGTGCTGGAGCTGGCGCAGGTGGGGGTCGCCACGCGCGGCGGCGTGCAGCGCGAGGAGGTGGTCGCGGCGCTCGACGGCCTCCCGATCGAGGGTCGCATCGAGTTCTTCGACATGCCGCGGATAGACGTCTCCTCGTCGCTCGTGCGCGAGCGCGTGGCCGCATCGCTGCCGATCAGGTACCTCGTGCCCGATGCCGTTGCGAGCGAGATCGCCGCCGAGGGCCTCTACGGAGCAGCCCCTCAGGAGGTGGCCGGATGAGCGCGGAGCCGCCGGTGAGAGCCGCGGGAGCGCCGGGCCTCAACTCGGCGGCGCTCGCCGATCGGATCGCCACCATCGCTTCGGACCGCAAGGCGATCGACATCCGGGTCGTGGACCTGCGTGGCCTGGTCGGCTACACGGACTTCCTCGTCATCTGCTCCGGCAACACGGAGCGGCAGACCCGCGCGATCCACGACTCGATCCACCGGGAGCTCAAGGACGAGAGCGGGCTGTCCCCGCGCCGCTCGGAGGGCGCCCAGGAGGCGCGCTGGATCCTGCTCGACTACCTCGACTGCGTCGTCCACGTCTTCACGCCCGAGGCGCGTGAGTTCTACCGCCTCGACGTGCTGTGGGGCGACGCCCCACAGCGCACCGTCGAGTAGCGGCCCAGCGCTCGCGGCGGCCGGGCGGTCCCGCCCGCTCTCGCTAGACTCTCCACCTCTTACGGGGCTATAGCTCAGCTGGAAGAGCGCCGCCATGGCATGGCGGAGGTCGTCGGTTCGAGCCCGACTAGCTCCACTTCCGCATTCGCCGACCCCCGTGGTCGGGTTCGGCGATCGGTCGATGGCGGCTCCCGTCGGCTTCGCCTGTGAGACTTCCCACATGGTCGCCTCGCCGCTCAGGCAGGTAGCGAAGGTGGCGCTGATCGTCTTGATGGCGCTCGGCAGCCTCACGCTCTGGATCGGCTCGCCGCTCGGATGGCTGTGGATCGCCTCCCAGATGCAGAAGGACAGCCAGGAGGCGGGCTTCGGGCCGTACGTCCTGGTGCTGGTGGGGATCGTCATCACCGGCGTCGTGCTGGCCAAGCTGCTGGCGCGGGTGAACACCGCGTACGGCGCGGTTTCGGGTGCGCCCGCGGTCGTGAGGCTGCGGCTGCCGTGGCTGCGCAGCATGCGCGGCGAGGACGAGGGGGCGGCGCCCCGGACGGTGCTCGACGTGGTGATGGTGATCAGCGTGACGCTCGGAGCGATCGCGTTGACCATCTGGTTCTTCCTCTACGCCGACTCCTCGCTGATCGGCTGAGCGCCCGAGCGGCCTCGAACGCCTGAGCGTCCTCTGGAGGGCCGGCGCGGGCCCACGCGCAGCCGCGTGCGGGCGGGGCACAGGTACTCTGCCGTCCGAGATGACGGACACGACGGACGAGCAGCAGTACGAGCCGCGCGAGATCGAGCGCAGGTGGCAGCGGGTGTGGGCCGACGAGCGCACCTGGGAGGTCGGCAACGAGGACGACGGACGGCCGAAGTCCTACGTGCTCGAGATGCTGCCCTACCCCTCGGGCGAGCCGCACATCGGCCATCTGAAGGTGTACTCGGTCGGCGACGCGATAGCGCACTTCAAGCGGCGCAACGGCTACCGGGTGCTGCATCCGCTGGGCTACGACGCCTTCGGCCTGCCCGCCGAGAACCACGCGATCAAGACGGGCCAGCACCCGCGCGAATCGACCGAGGCCTCGATCGCCGAGTTCCGCCGCCAGTTCAACGACTGGGGGGTCTCGATCGACTGGTCGCGCGAGATCGGCACCCATCAGCCGTCCTACTACCGCTGGACGCAGTGGCTGTTCCTGCGGATGTTCGAGAAGGGGCTCGCCTACCGCAAGGACGCGGCGGTCAACTGGGACCCCGTCGAGGAGACGGTGCTCGCCAACGAGCAGGTGATCGACGGTCGCGGCGAGCGCTCCGGCGCGCTCGTCGAGAAGCGCCAGCTCGAGCAGTGGTTCTTCAAGATCACCGACTACGCCGACCGCCTGCTCGACGACCTCGAGACGATCGACTGGCCGCAGAACGTGGTGACGATGCAGCGCAACTGGATCGGCCGCTCGGAAGGCGCCGAGGTGGTGTTCCGCTGCGAGGAGCTCGGCACCGACTACCCCGTCTTCACCACCCGCCCGGACACGCTGTTCGGAGCGACCTTCTTCGTCATGGCGCCCGAGCATCCGGACGTTCTGCGCCTGAACGACTCACCCGAGGTGCGCGACTACGTGGAGCGCGCCGCCGCGGCCTCGGCCGACGAGCGCGGCGCCGAGGACAGGGAGAAGACGGGGGTCCCGCTCGGCCGGACGGTCACGAACCCGGTTAACGGCGAGCAGATCCCGATCTACGTGGCCGACTACGTGCTGATGGAGTACGGCACCGGCGCGATCATGGCGGTGCCCGCGCACGACGCGCGCGACTTCGAGTTCGCCCGCCGCTACGACCTCGAGGTCCGGCGCGTGATCGAGGGCGGCGACGAGCTGCCCTACACGGGCGATGGGCCGATGGTGGGCAGCGGCCGCTTCGACGGGCTCCACAACCGCGAGGCGTTCGACCAGATCGTCGAGTGGCTCGAGTCCGATGGCAAGGGCAGGCCCTCGGTCCATTACCGCCTGCGCGACTGGCTGCTTTCGCGCCAGCGCTACTGGGGCTGCCCGATCCCGATCGTCCACTGCCCCTCCTGCGGCCTTGTCCCGGTGCCCGACGATCAACTCCCGGTGGTGCTGCCGGACATCGAGGACTACGCCCCGAAGGGCTGCTCGCCGCTCGCCGCCGCCGAGGACTGGGTCAACGTCGAGTGCCCGAAGTGCGGTGCGCCGGCGAAGCGCGAGACCGACACGATGGACACCTTCGTCGACTCGTCCTGGTACTTCCTGCGCTACTGCGACGCGCGCAACGACTCCGCGCCGTGGGACCGCGAGGTGCTCGATGCGTGGATGCCCGTCGACCAGTACATCGGCGGCGTGGAGCACGCGATCCTCCACCTGATGTACGCGCGCTTCTTCACGAAGGCGCTCGCGGACATGGGCCTGCTCGACGTGCAGGAGCCCTTCGCCCGGCTCTTCACCCAGGGGATGGTCACGCGCGACGGGGCGAAGATGTCGAAGTCGAAGGGCAACGTCGTCAGCCCGCGCGAGTTCGTGGAGCGCTACGGCGCGGACACGACGCGCTGCTACATCCTCTACGTGGGCCATCCCGCCGAGGGCGGCGACTGGAACGACAAGGGGATGGACGGCATATCGCGCTTCCTCAAGCGGCTGTGGCGTGCCGCCGTGGACGCCGCCGAGGCGATTCCCCAGACCGCCGATCGGCCGGCCCTCGACCCGCAGGGCGAGCCGAGCGCGGTGCTCCGCAAGGCCCACTGGGCGATCGACAAGGTGACCCGCGACCTCGGTGAGCGCTTCGCCACCCACACCGCCATCGCCGCGGTGATCGAGCTGGTCAACGAGATCACCAAGCACGGCGAGGAGCTGGCGGGCACGCCGGAGGGCGCCTCCCAGCTGCGCTTCGCCACGGCCACCGCGGGCTCGCTGATCTTCCCCTTTGCGCCGCACCTCGGCAGCGAGGTGTACGAGCTGCTCACCGGTCGGCGCGTCTGGGAGGAGCCCTGGCCCAAGGCCGACGAGAGCCTGCTGGCCACGGACTCCTACGAGCTCGTGGTCCAGATCAATGGCAAGGTGGCCGATCGCCTCGCGGTGCCCACCGGCACCTCGGACGAGGAGGTCGAGGCGCTCGCCAGGGGCTCGGAGCGCCTAGAGGCGCGCCTCGACGGGCGAGAGGTCGTGAAGACGATCGTGGTGCCGGGCCGGCTCGTCAACTTCGTCGCGCGCTAGCCCGCGGCGGGGCTCCTCCGCGGCTGGCCATTTGGACGAGGATCGGCCGGAGCGCTAACGCGCAGCCGGCGCCGGCCCGATCCATCAAGTGTGGATCTGTGGAAACCGCGTAACTCGCCTGCCGCATCGCGGGCCGTCAGCGCGGCGATCGTCGTGGTTGCCGCCCTGGCTGGGCTCGTCCCGGCGTCGGCGGCAACTGCCTCGCCGCCGGCCAGCACCGCCGCCAGCGACGTCTCGGCGCTGCAGAGGGCCACGGTGGATCTCGCACGTGGCAAGCGGGCTGCTTCGAGCTCGGTGGAGCGCCTGCGCCGGCAGGACGCCGGCGCGCTCAAGAGCTGCATGCGCAGCGGACCGGGATGGAAGCGGATCCGCAAGGTGCGTCATCGCCCCCAGCGCGACCTGTACGCCCGCGCCGCGCGCACCCTGCTGCGCGACATGAGCGCTCTGCTGCACGATCAGCGTGCGCCGATCGTGGCCTACGGGCCGGTGTTCAATCGCTTCATGGCCGGGATTCACGGCGTCGGCGTAGGCGACCCCCTGCTGCGCGAGGCGGTGGCGGCGCACACCCGTCGCAACGCCGCCTATCTGGCGATCGGCAAGATCGAGGCGAGCTGCCAGGTCTTCAACAGGCTCACCGCCAAGGTGCGCGAGTTCCCGACGCGGACGCCGGAGCAGATCATCCGCGTCGACTACAAGGCGCCGCCGATCGCGACCCGCATCGAGAAGCACATCTCCAAGCAGGTGGACGCGGCAGAGTGGCGCAGCCGCGTCTCGGACGGTGACGCCGCGACGCTCGAGCGGGCGGCGGGGCTGATGGTCGGCCTCGGCGCCAATCCGGGCTACGCCACGGCCTTCCGTTACGCCCTCTCCCTGCGCTGAGCTGCAACACGAACGTAGGTTGAGCGCGCCTGACTCCGGGCGAAAGCCCGGATCGTCGCCCTCTCGTCGCGGATCGGTGCGCCGACGGTAGACAGCCGTCGTGCGGAGCCGCCTAGCGTCGCCTTCGTGGACGATCGGGCGACCCTGCACGCCGCCGCCTGGGCCGTGGCGGCGGTCGCCGCCGTCCTGCTCGGCCTGCGTCTGCTGGCGGCGGATCCAGCCCCTCCCGCTGCCGAGGTGGTGGGTGCCGGCCCAGCCGCGCGCTCCAAGCGCTCGCATGCTCGAGCGGGGCCGTACGTCCACGTGGCGGGCGCCGTCCGGCGCCCGGGCCTCTACCGCCTGGGCGAGGGGGCTCGCGTGGCCGCGGCGGTCAGGCGGGCGGGTGGCGCTGCCACCGACGCCGATCTCACGGCCATCAACCTGGCGGCACCGCTCCAGGACGGCCAGCAGGTGGTCGTGCCGGCGCTCGCTCCGGCCGGCGGCTTGCCCGCGGGCACCGGAGCGGGGGTGGTGGGTGTCGAGCGGCCGGTCAGCCTCGGCACCGCGACCGCGGAGGAGCTCGACGGGCTCGACGGGATCGGCCCGACGCTGGCGGAGCGGATCGTGGAGTTCCGCACCCAGCAGGGAGGCTTCCGCTCGATCGACCAGCTGAGCGAGGTTGATGGGATCGGCGCGAAGCGGCTGGAGTCGCTCAAGGCGGCGCTCACGCCATGAGCTGGCCGAGCGTGCTGCGCGAGCGCTGCTCGGAGCGGCTCATGGCTCGCTCGCCCCAGGTGGCGCTGGTGGGGCTCGCGGCGGGCCTCGCGCTCGCCGGAGCCGGGGCCGGCGCACTGCCGGTCGCGCTGGCAGCGCTGGCGGCCGGCGGCATCCTGAGGACGCCGCGGCTCGGGCTGCTCGCGGCCTGCGCCGTCGCGACCGGGGCGCTCGCGGGCACGGCTCGGCTGGAGGCGATCGACGCGGCGGGAGAGCGCCTGCGCGACGGACAGCACGTCTCGGGCCGGGCGCATCTCCTCGCACCTCCGCGGCCTGGGGCCTTCGGCGTCTCGGCCGAGGTGGAGATGGTCTCCGGGCCCTCCGCGGGCGCGCGGCTGCTGGCGCGCCTGCCTCGCGAATGGCGGGTGCCCCGTGGGCTGGGGGTGGGCGCCGAGCTCTCACTGTCCGGCTCGTTCGGGCGCGTCCGGCCCGATCCGGAGGCGGAGTTCGATCATGCGGCGCATCTGCGCCGCCAGGGCATCGCCGGCGAGCTGGGGGTTGCCCTAATCCGGCTCACGGGACGCGCGAGGGGAGGCCTCGCGGGTGTGGTCGACGCGATCCGGGTGCGAGCCGACGCGGCGCTCGTGGCGGGCCTCGATCCATCCACGGCGGCGCTCGCGCGGGGGATGGTGTTGGGAGCCGACGAGGAGGTCGATCCCGCCGTGCGGGACGACTTCCGCGATTCCGGCTTGGCCCACGTCCTCGCGGTCAGCGGCCAGAACGTGATGCTGCTGGTGGCTCTGGCGGTGCCGCTGCTGACGATCGCCGGCCTTTCCCACACCGCTCGCATCCCCGCGCTGATCGGGCTGATCGCGCTCTATGTGCCGCTCACGGGGGCCGGGCCCTCGATCCAGCGTGCGGGGATCATGGGCGCCGCCTCGCTGGCGGCCGTGGCGCTCTCCCGTCCGCCGTCGCGCTGGTATGTGCTTGGCCTGGCGGCCTGCACGACCCTGGCTCTGAACCCGAGGGCCTTCGGCGATCCCGGTTGGCAGCTGTCGTTCGCCGCCGTGATGGGCATCCTCCTGCTCGCGGGAGGTCTGCGGAGAAGGCTCGGAGGCCTGCCGCGCGCGGCAGCCGAGGGCATCGCGATCACCGTGGCGGCCACGGTGGCGACGGCGCCGCTGCTGGCATACCACTTCGGCTCGGTGTCGCTGGCGGCGCTGCCGGCCAACGTGGTCGCCTTGCCCCTGGTGGCGCCGATCATGTGGCTCGGGATGCTCCGGGCGGGCCTTGGCCAGGCGATTTCGCCCGAGGCGGCGCCTGGCGGTCCGATCTCCTTGGCCTGTGAGCTGCCCGGAAGGCTCCTCTCACCCCTGATCGGGGCTTTGCGCAGCGTGGCGGGGACATTCGCGGACATGCCCGGCGGGCAGCTCTCGCTGCCGCTCGAGAGCCCCTTCGCGGTTGTCGCGGCCTACGTCGGGATAGCGGCCGGCCTCGTGGCCGCGATGCGCGTGGCGGCCCGCTACGACACGCGGATGAGCAGCGGCGCGGCGTACCTGCGCCGCCTGCCGCGCTCCCGCCAGGCGGCGCTCGCGTGCTCGGTCGGAGCGCTCGCGGCGCTGGTGTTCGCCCGCGGCCTCTCCCCGCAGGGCCCGCCGGGAGAGCTCACGGTCACGTTCCTCGACGTCGGGCAGGGCGACGCGACGCTGATCCAGCATCCCGATGGGAGCGCCGTCCTGTTCGACGGCGGTCCGCCGGAGGGCGGTGTGGCCCGGCTCCTGCGGCGCGCCGGCGTGCGGCGCCTGTCGGCGCTCGTCATGACGCACGCCTCGCGCGACCACCACGGCGGCCTGAGCGAGGTGGTGCAGCGCTTCCCGGTCGGGCTGCTCCTGGACGGCGGCGACGGCACGCGCGACCGCGCGTTCCGGGCGACGGTGGCCGAGGCGGTCCGTCGCGGCGCCCGGCGAGTGCAGGTCCAGGCGCCGCTCGGGGTGCGGGCGGGGGAGATCGCGATCGAGGTCCTGTCGCCCCCTCCGCGCCCGCCCGGGCCGCCGCCGGAGGATCCCAACCCGCGCGCGGTCGTCGCGGTGGTCAGCTCGGGCGGCTTCGACCTGCTGCTCTCGGGCGATGCCGAGAGCCCGTCGCTCGAGCCGCTGGCGATCCCCGACGTCGACGCTGTGAAGCTGCCGCACCACGGAAGCGCAGACGAGGGGCTTCCCGCGCTGCTCGCGCGCCTGCGACCGGAGGCCGCGGCGATCACCGTCGGCGCGAACACCTACGGGCACCCCGCGCCGTCCACGCTGGCAGCGCTGCGGCGGGCGGGTGTGCCCACATGGCGCACGGACCTCAACGGCAGCGTCCGCCTCCTGGTCGGCGGGGGCAGGCTGCGCGTGGAGCCGGAGCGAGGGGACGTCGCGAGCACGCCCTAGCATGGGGCGCATGGCCGACCTCAAGCCCGCCTACCTGATCAGCGGCGAGGACGACGCCAAGATCGACGCCTGGAAGGCTCGCGTGCGCAAGCGGGCCGAGGCGGAGCACGGCCCCGGCGGGCTGGAGGCCTTCCACGCCCGTACGGCCACTCCCGACGAGGTGGCAGCCTCTCTCTCGGCGCTCACCTTCGCCACCGGCACGAGGTACCTGGCGGTGGAGGACGCTGGCGCGTGGAAGGCTGGCGTGCTCGATCCGCTGATCGCCGCCCTCAAATCGCTCGCGCCCGATGTGGTGATCGTGCTGATCGTCCGCGGCAAGCCCATGAAGGCGCTGACGGACGCGGTGGTCGCCGCCGGCGGCGAGGTGCGCGATCACCCGGCGCCGAAGCCTTGGGAGCTTCCGAAGTGGGTCACCGGCCGCGCCGGCGAGCTGGGCCTGCGGCTCGACGGCGAGGCGGCCAAGATGCTGGTGACGATGGTCGGCACGAGCCAGCAACGACTCGCCCGCGAGGTCGAGAAGCTGGCGATCGCGGTGCATCCGGCGGTCGTGGCGAGCGTCGAGGACGTCGAGCAGAACGCGGCGGGGGAGACCAGCATGCGCGTCTACGACCTCGCCGACGCGCTGGTGAGCGGCAACCTAGAGGAGACGATCGCGCTCGCCGAGGGGCTGGCGGCGCGCGATGAGCGTCCCAGCCGCTTCGTCTATCCGATCGTCAGCCGGCTGCGAGAGGTGCACCGGGCCGCAGAGCTGATCGACGGCGGCGCGACCGAGAAGGAGCTCGCCGGCGCCATGAAGGCGCCCCCGTGGAAGACGAAGAAGGTCCTCGCGGTAGCCCGGCGGGCCGATCGCGAGACCCTCGAGCGCGCGCTCTGCCGGTTTGCCGACCTCGAGCTCGAGCTGCGCGGCGGCGGCAATCTCGACGAGGACACTGCCGTCACCCTCACACTCGCCCGCACAGCAAGCTGACCGGGCTTCGGATCCCGTTGTCCTCGGTCGGCCATGGGCTGACGCCCTATGGCCTCCCTGCGTCCTCGAGCTGCTCGCCCGGAAAGCGCTAGAGGGCTACTTGGAGGAGGCGGCGCTGCGCAGGCGGTCGGCGCGGGCCTTCTTGCGCGCGCCGGTGTTCTTGTGCAGCGCTCCGCTGCGCACCGCGCGGTCGATCCGGGAGCAGAGCTCGCGGAACTCCACCTCGACCGTGGCCGCGTCACCGGACTCCGACGCCGTCTCGAGGCGGCGGAAGTGGGTCTTGACGGACGAGGTGTAGCGACGGTTCTCGTCGCGCTCGCGCTCGGTCCGCAGGATCCGCTTCTTCTGTGATGCGATGTTGGCCATAGCTCAGGTGCCGGCGGTACCAGGGAACCGCCCAGCGGCGGCGTAGTGTAGCGGGATGGCCCGTCCGACCACCGTGGAGCCCGCGCCGCGGGACGAGAACCAGCGCGAGCGCGGGGGGCGCTTGGCGCGCAGCACGGCGTTCTTCTCGGCCGCGACGGGCCTATCGCGCGCGCTCGGCCTCGCCCGCGAGATCGTCGCGGCGAGGTACTTCGGCGTGTCTCCCGCGATGTCCGCGTTCACGATCGCCTTCCAGGTGCCGAACCTGGTGCGCGCACTGTTCGCCGACTCGGCGCTCCAAGGGGCCTTCGTCCCGGTGTTCACCGACCTGCTCGAGAAGGGGCGCCGGCGCGAGGCGTTCCACGTCGCCTCGAGCATCTTCTTCCTGATCATGCTGGTGCTCGGCGTGATCACAGCGCTGTTCGTGCTGTTCACCGAGCCGCTCATGTCGCTCCTGGCGCCGGGCTTCAACGACGACCCGGCATTGGCCGAGCTGACCGTCGGGCTGGCGCGCCTGATGTTCCCGATCGTGCTGCTGCTGGCGCTGTCCGGGGTGATCGTCGGGATGCTGAACAGCTTCGATCACTTCAGCGTGCCGGCCCTGGCGCCGGTCGCCTGGAACCTGGTGATCATCGCCGCGCTGGTCTTCCTGACCCCGCTCTTCGAGGGCCAGGACCGCGTCTACGCGTATGCGATCGGCGTGCTGGTGGGGACGCTCGTCCAGTTCCTGCTGCCGATCCCGTGGCTGCGCGGCCGCGGAGGGAGGTTCTCGATCGCGCTCGACTGGCGCAACGAGCACGTCCGTCGCGTCCTGTGGCTGATGCTGCCGGTGACGCTCGCGCTCGGGATGATCAACCTCAGCCTGGTGATCAACTCGCGCTTCGGGACGCTCGTCTCCGATCAGGCGCCGGCGGCGATCGACAAGGCGTTCCGCATCTATCAGCTGCCGCAGGGCCTGTTCTCGATCTCGATCGCGACCGTGCTCTTCCCGACGCTGGCGAAGCTCGCCGCGCGCGGGGCGCACGAGGACCTGCGCGCGACGATGGCGAACGGGATGCGCCAGATCATGCTGCTGCTGATCCCGTGCGCGGTTCTGATGGCCGTGCTCGCCGAGCCGATCACGCGCCTCATCTACCAGCGCGGCGAGTTCGATGCCGAGGCGACCGAGCTCGTGGCCACGGCCCTCGTGTGGTGGTCGATCTCGCTGCCGTTCCAGGGCGTCAGCCTGCTGTTCTCGCGGACGTTCTTCGGCCTCCAGAAGCCGTGGGCCACGACGGCTCTCGCGGTGGTGAACATGGTCGTCAACGCGGCCGTCGCCTACGCCCTCTACGAGCCCTACGGGATCGCCGGCATCGTGGTCGGGACGGTCGCGGGCACGCTCGTGATGACGGTCGCCCAGGGCTGGCTGCTGCGCAACCGGCTCGCCGGGATCGAGGGCGCCCGCTCGCTCGCGGCGCTCCTGCGCATGCTGGCCGCGTCAGCGGTGCTGGCGGCCGTGTCGTATCTCGCCTGGTACGGGCTGGACGAGGCCCTCGGCAGGTCGCTGCTCGCTCAGATCGCCTCGGTCGGCACGGGGATCGCCGCTGGTCTCGCCGCCTACGCGGCCGGGGTCTGGGCGCTGCGGGTGCCCGAGGCCCGTCAGGTCGCGAGCCTCATCCGCTCGCGCCGCTCCTGACGGCCTCCGCCTCGCGCTCGCTGAAGGCGCGCACCAGCGCGACGATCTCGGCGGGCGCCTTCTCGGGGGAGCCGCAGTCGAACGGCGGCTGCGGGTCGTATTCGAGGCCGAGCTGGATCGCCTGCGCCACCTCGGCGCTGGTCAGCAGCTCCGTGAGCCGCAGCGCCATGTCGATGCCGGCCGTGACCCCAGCGGACGTGATCACCCTGCCCTGCTCCACGACCCGGTCGGCGACCGGGCGCGCGCCGAGCTCGGCGAGCAGCTCTCGCTCGACCCAGTTGGTGGTCGCGTCCAGCCCATCGAGCACTCCGGCTGCGGCCAGCACGAGCGACCCGGTGCACACGGAGGTCGTGTAGCGCGAGCTCTCGTGGGCGCCCCGCACCCAGTTGAGCAGCCGCTCGTCGTGCAGTAGCGCCCGTGTGCCGATCCCGCCCGGCACGACGAGCACGTCGGGCTGCGCGAGGTCCTCCCAGCGCTCTTCGACGAGCACGGTGAGCATGCGGTTGTCGGTGCGCACCGGCCCTGCCTCGGGGCCGAGGAAGCGAACCGTGGCGCCGGGGATGGCGGAGAGCACCTGGTAGGGGCCCACCGCGTCGAGGGCGGTGAAGCGGTCGAAAAGGGGGATGGCGATCTGCACTGGCTCTCCTTCGGTCATGCGGCGCCCGCCCGGGCGCCGCGGAATCTCTCGCGGTACTGGCTCGGGCTGACGCTCAGCTGCCGCCTGAAGGCCCGGCGAAGGGTCTCGACGGTCCCGAAGCCGCAGTCGCGCGCCACGCGGTCGAGGTCCGCGTTCGTGGTCTGGAGCAGCTGCGTGGCGCGCTCCACGCGCACGGCCTCGACGTAGGCCGCCGGAGTGGTGCCCACCTCGCGTCTGAAAGCGCGCGCGAAGCCGCGGACGCTCATGCAGGCGTGCTCGGCGAGCACCTCCACGGTGAGGCTCTGCTCGGGCTGGGTGCGGGCGAGCTCCTGGGCGGCCCTGATCGGCTGCTGCTCGGCCAGCTGCGCCGCCAGGGCGGCGGAGAACTGCGACTGGCCGCCGGGCCGCGTGGCGAACACGACGAGCCAGCGAGCCACCGCGAGCGCAGCCTCGCGGCCGTTGTCCTCCTCGACCATGGCCAGCGCGAGGTCGATCCCGGCCGTGACCCCGGCTGAGGTCCAGACCCGGCCGTCCTGGACGAAGATCGCGTCCGGGTCCACCTCGACCAGTGGGTACCGCTCGGTGAGCTGCGCGGCCCAGGACCAGTGCGTCGTGGCCCTGCGCCCGTCGAGCAGGCCGGTGGCGGCGAGCAGGAAGGCGCCGGTGCAGACCGAGGCCACCCGCCGCGAGCGCCCGGCCGTCGAGCGGATCGCCGCGACCAGGCGCTCGTCGCCGGCGGAGGCTCTCGCGCCGGTGCCGCCGGGAACGATCAAGGTGTCGACCTTCCCGTCATGCGCGGCCAGCCCGGCCGCGGGGGAGATCCGCAGGCCGCTGCCGGTGGCGAACGGCTTCCCGCCCATGCTCACGACTTCTGTGGTGTAGCTCCCCGGCACGAGGCGAGCGGCGGTCTCGAACACCTCCAGCGGACCGGTCAGGTCGAGCGACTGGACGCCGTCGAAGCCAACCAGCAGCACATGGCGGGGAGTCGTCATTACCGGATGATCGCCGCATCCGTGTCTGACCGCAATGACTCTCACCGGACGATTTCGGCCACCAGCCTGAGTCGCTCGAAGGGGATCCTCCCGCCCGATCCGCATAATCAAGAGCAGTGAGCGCTCCCGCCTCCAACATCCGCAACTTCTCGATCATCGCCCACATCGACCATGGGAAGTCGACCCTGGCCGACCGCATCCTCGAGGTGACGAAAACCGTCGAGGCACGCGACCACCGGCCGCAGCTGCTCGACTCGATGGACCTCGAGCGGGAGCGCGGGATCACGATCAAGGCCCAGGCGGTGCGCGTCGAGTACACCGCCAGGGACGGCGAGACCTACCGCCTGCACCTGATCGACACGCCGGGCCACGTGGACTTCACGTACGAGGTCTCGCGCTCGCTCGCCGCCTGCGACGGGGCGCTGCTGGTTGTTGACGCCTCCCAGGGCGTCGAGGCCCAGACGGTCGCCAACACCTACCTGGCCGTCGATGCCGGGCTCGAGCTGATCCCGGTCATGAACAAGATCGACCTGCCGGGCTCAGAGCCGGAGCGCGTCGCCGGTGAGATCTCGGAGCTGCTCGGCGAGTCGTCCGAGGGGATCATCCGGATGTCGGCGAAGACGGGCGAGGGCGTGACCGAAGTGCTCGAGGCGATCGTCGCCAAGGTCTCCTCTCCGGAGGGGGACTGCGATGCGCCGCCGCGCGCGCTGATCTTCGACTCCGAGTTCGACCAGTACCGTGGCGTCGTCGCCTACGTCCGCGTGGTCGACGGCGTCCTGAGCAAGGGCGACGCGATCGTCGCGATGCAGACCGGGACGCAGGCCGAGATCGACGAGATCGGCTTCTTCGGCCCCCAGATGATGCCGGTGGACGAGCTCCGCGCCGGCGAGGTCGGATACATCATCACGGGGATCAAGGATGTCTCGCTGCTGCGGGTCGGCGACACGCTGACCACGAAGCTGCGCTCCGCCGCGGAGCCGCTGCCGGGCTACCGCGAGGTCAAGCCGATGGTGTTCTGCGGCCTGTTCCCGGTCGAGACCGACCGCTTCGCCGACCTCCGCGACGCGCTCGAGAAGCTATCGCTCAACGACGCCGCGCTGTCCTGGGAGCCGGAGACCAGCCAGGCGCTCGGCTTCGGCTTCCGCTGCGGGTTCCTCGGCCTGCTGCACATGGACATCGTGCGCGAGCGGCTCGAGCGCGAGTACGACCTCGAGCTGCTGGCCACGACTCCCAACGTCGAGTACGAGTGCACGCTCACCAACGGGCGGGAGGTCACCGTCCACTCACCGAATGACATGCCCGACCCCGGCGTGATCGCAGAAGTCCGCGAGCCCTACCTGAAGGCGACGATCCTCTGCCCGAAGGACGCCGTCGGCGCGGTGATGGAGCTGTGCCAGGACCGGCGCGGCACCCACGTAGGGATGAGCTTCCTCTCCGAGCAGCGCGTCCAGCTCCACTACGACCTCCCGCTCGCGGAGGTCGTGCTCGACTTCTTCGACCAGCTCAAGTCGCGCACCAAGGGCTACGCCTCGCTCGACTACGAGCTGACCGGGATGCGGCCCTCCGACCTCGTCAAGCTCGACATCCTGCTCGCCGGCGATCAGGTGGACGCGCTGTCGATGGTCGTCCACAAGGACAAGGCCTATGACGCCGGCCGCGGGCTGGCGGAGCGGCTGCGCAAGCAGATCCCGCGCCAGCAGTTCGAGGTGGCGATCCAGGCGGCGATCGGCTCGCACATCGTCGCGCGCGAGTCCGTCAAGGCGGTGCGCAAGGACGTGATCGCCAAGTGCTACGGCGGCGACATCACGCGCAAGAAGAAGCTGCTCGAGAAGCAGAAGCAGGGCAAGAAGCGGATGAAGCAGGTCGGGCGGATCGAGGTTCCGCAGGAGGCGTTCCTGTCCGTCCTCACGCTCGGCAACTCGGACGACGAGTAGCTCCCGCAGCCCGGGCGCAGAGCGCCTCCTGACTTCTTAGATTGCCTTTATCTCGGCCCTTTAGGTTCACGGCGTGGCCACCGACACGCTCCGCGAGACCAGCACCGATCCACTCCAGCTCTTCCTGGACGGGATCGCCAAGACCCGGCTGCTGACGGCACCGGAGGAGGTCGCGCTCGCAAAGCGCGTCGAGCGAGGCGATCTTGATGCCAAGGAGCGCATGGTCGAGGCGAACCTGCGCCTCGTCGTGTCGATCGCCAAGCGCTATCGCAACCAGGGCCTCGACTTCATGGAGCTGATCCAGGAGGGATCGATCGGGCTGGTGCGCGCGGTGGAGAAGTTCGACCACCGGCGGGGGTTCAAGTTCTCGACCTACGCCACCTGGTGGATCCGGCAGGCGATCTCGCGCGCGCTGGCCGACAAGTCGCGCACGATCCGCATCCCGATCCACATCAACCAGACCCTGCAGAAGCTCAACGGCGCCCAGCGCCGGCTCGAGGCGGTGGGTGACCGCGACCCCACCTTCGAGGAGATCGCCGCCGCCTCCGGCGTGGACATCGATCCGGACGAGGCCGAGCTGATCATGACCGCCTCGCGCGCCCCGGTCTCGCTCGACAAGCCGGTGGGCGGATTCGAGGACGAGGGGGCCGAGCTCGGCCACCTGATCCCGGACGAGAATGCGATCTCGCCGTTCGAGGCGGCCGTGGACGCGTTCGACCGCGCTCGCCTGCAGGAGACGCTGGAGAACCTGCCGCACCGCGAGCGCCGGATCGTCGAGCTTCGCTATGGCCTCTCCGGCGAGCGGCCGCGCACGCTCGACGAGGTGGGCTCGATGTTCAGCCTGACGCGCGAGCGCACCCGCCAGATCGAGGAGAAGGCGGTGCGCAAGCTCGCCTCGCTGGCGGAGTCCCGGGCGCTGCGCAGAGTCGCCTAGCCGGGGACCGGCTTTCCGGGCAAATAGACTGCGCCGCCTCAAACGGATCGGAGGTTGCGTTGCCTGTAGACACGAGCGCCAAGGGGAAGACCTATCCGCCCTTCGAGTACGAGGTCGGCAAGGAGAAGATCCGCGAGTACGCCCAGGCGGTGGGCGAGGAGAACCCCGTCTACTTCGACCGGCAGGCGGCCAAGGCGGCCGGCTTCCGCGACATCCCGGCGCCGCCGATGTTCGCCGTCGTCTACTCCGCGGGCGCGATGGGGCCGGCGATCTTCGATCCCGAGGTCGGCATCGACTTCGCCCTCATGGTCCACGGCGGGCAGGAGTTCGAGTGGGGGGAGCCCGTCTGCTCGGGCGACGCGATCACCACCGTGGCCGAGTGCAAGGACATCTACGAGAAGGACGGCAAGGGCTTCTATGTCTTCGAGTCGGTCTCGACCGATCAGGACGGCCGCGAGGTCGTCCGCGGCACCTGGACCAACATCGTCAGGGGGGTTTGAACGTGAACGTCGGAGACGCCATCCCGGAGCTGAGGGTCACCCCCGATCGCTTCCTGCCCGCCCGCTACGCGGGCGCCTCGGGCGATTTCAACCCGATCCACATCGACAGGGAGTTCGCCACCCAGGTCGGGCTGCCCGGCCCGATCCTCCACGGCCTCTACGGCATGGCGCTGGTTGCACGCGCGAACACGGCCGCGGCGGGAGGCGATCCACGCTCCCTCAAGCGCCTTGCGGTCCAGTTCCGCGGCATGGGGCTGCCCGAGCAGGAGATCGCCGTGAGCGGCACCGTCAGGGAGATTGGCGAGGGTCGAGCGGTCGTCGAGACCGCCGCCGAGCAGTCCGGCAACCAGATCATCCGCAACGCGGTGGCGGAGTTGGAGCTCGGCTGAGTCACAATACGAGGGTGCAGATCAGCGCCCGTCAGCAGGTCATCCTCCGGAAGGTGGTCGAGAGCCACGTCGAGCTCGACAACCCGATCGGCTCGAAGTGGCTCGCAGAGCAGGAAGACGTGCCGTGGGGGCCCTCCACCGTGCGGGCCGAGCTCGCCCGCCTCGAGGAGCTCGGGCTGCTCGAGCATCCGCACACCTCCGCCGGCCGCGTTCCCACCGAAGGCGGCTACCGCTTCTACGTCGACGAGATCGTCGACGAGAGCTCGCTGCCCGAGCTGCGCAAGGCCATAGAGCTGTCGAGCATGCGCCGTGAGGTCGACGAGGCGATGCGCACCACCACCGAGCACCTGTCGCAGGTCACGAACCTGCTCGCGCTGGTGTCCGCGCCGCCGATCGAGACGGCGACGATCAAGCACGTCGAGGTGCTCGCCCTGCAGCCCCAGGTCGTGATGGTCGTGGTGATCACCTCCACCGGAGGGGTCACCAAACGGGTCATCCCGTGCGAGTCGCCGCTCGACCCCGGTCTCGTCGAATGGGCGGGCGTCTACCTGAACGAGGCGCTCGGCGGCAGGGGAGTCGGCTCGCGCCTCCTGGGCGCGAAGCTGACCGACCCGGAGCTCGACCAGCGCGAGCGCGCCTTCCTCGACTCCCTCGCCCCGGCCTTCACGGATCTCGAGGGCAGCGCGGAGCACACCCTGTTCGTGGACGGGGCGGCGCGGCTGATCTCCGAGCAGCGCTTCCAGGAGCTGCCCCAGATCTCCCACCTGATGGACGCCCTGGAGCGGCGCGTTGCCCTCTTGGCGGTGCTGCGCGCGTCCCTCTCGGAGTCCAACGTGTACCTGAGGATCGGCAGCGAGAACTCGGCGCCGGAGCTGCGATCGCTCAGCATGGTCGCCGCGAACTACGGCGTGGCGCGGCGCAACCTCGGCGCGGTCAGCGTGCTCGGCCCGGTTCGCATGGACTATCCCGGCGCGATCAGCGCCGTTCGCCAGGCGGCCGGAGAGCTGTCCAAGTTCGTGGCCGAGGTATACGGCGAGTAGATGAGACGCGACGCGTACGAGGTGCTCGGCGTCGACCGAGGCGCCGACGAGAAGCAGATCAAGAAGCGCTTTCGCGTGGTCGCGCGGGAGCTGCACCCCGACGTCAACTCGGAGGCCGACGCCGAAGAGCGCTTCAAGGAGGCGGCCGAGTCGTACGAGGTGCTGTGCGACCCGGAGCGGCGCGCCGTGTACGACAGGCACGGCTGGGAGGGGCTCGACTCGCGCGGCTACGCGCCCCAGCCGCACGGCTTCGGCTCGTTCGCGGACATCTTCGACGCCTTCTTCGGCGGCGACCCGTTCGGGTCCCGCGGTCCCGATGGGCCGAGCCCGGTCCAGGGCGGCGACATCGGCGTGGAGGTCGAGATCTCACTGGCGGATGCGGCCAGGGGCGCGTCGGTGGAGGTCTCCTTCGACGCCGTGGAGGTGTGTGGGCACTGCCACGGCAACCAGGCCGAGCCCGGCACCCCGATCGAGCGCTGCGAGCGCTGCGCGGGCACGGGCCAGCTCAAGGCCGTGACCCGGACGGCGTTCGGCCAGCTGGTTCGCACGCTCCCCTGCGACGTCTGCGGCGGGGGCGGCAAGGTCGCGTCGGTCCCGTGCAAGGAGTGCCATGGACAGGGGCGCAGCGCCACCAGCCGCACGCTCTCCGTGGACATCCCGGCGGGGATCTCGCACGGCCAGCGCGTTCGCCTGACCGGCAGCGGGCATGCGGGCGATCGCGGCGGCCCCGCGGGAGACCTCTACGTGCTGGTCGGCGTGGAGGAGGACGAGCGCTTCGTCAGGGACGGCAGCGACCTGATCAGCGTCGTGGACCTCCCGGCCCCCGCGGCGGCCCTCGGCGCCAAGGTCATGGTGCCTACGCTCGACGGCGAGGAGGAGGTCGATGCGCCGCAGGGCACCCAGCCGGGCACGATCGTCACCCTCCGCGGGCGCGGCATGCCGCAGGTCGGACGGGGGCGCAGGGGAGACCAGAAGATCGTCTTCAACGTGGTGATCCCGCGCAACCTCTCGGAGCGGCAGCGGGAGCTGCTCACGGAGCTCGAGGAGAGCATCTCGGAGGAGAACCTGCGCGAGCCCTCGCCGGAGTCGATCGTCTCCAAGGTGCGCCGGGCGCTGCGGTGATCAGGCTGGCGGTGCGGGCGGCCGCGAAGGACGCCGAGCCGGTGCTCGCGGCGCTGCTCGAGCTGGCTCCCTCGGGTGTCGAGCAGGTCGATTCCGAGCACGAGGTGGAGTTCGCGGTCTACGGCTCGCCGGGGGAGATCCCCGAGCTGCCGGAGGGACCGGCGGTGGTCGGCGGCGTGGAGGTCTCGATATCCGGGACCGAGGTTCCCGACGACTGGGCCGAGTGCTGGAAGCGCTTTCACATCCCGATCCTCGTGGGCGGGCGCCTCTACGTGCGGCCGCCGTGGGAGGAGGCGCCGGTGCGCCCGGGCGTGATTGACATCGTGATCGACCCGGGAAGGGCGTTCGGGACCGGCGCCCATGCCACGACGCGCCTCTGCCTCGAGCTGCTGCTGGAGCTCTCGGATGACGATTGGCGTGGCCCTCTCTGCGACCTCGGCTGCGGGTCGGGCGTGCTGGCGATCGCCGCCGCCAAGCTCGGCTATGGCCCGATCGAGGCCGTCGATTCCGACCGTCTCGCCGGGGAGGCCACCGAGGTCAATGCGCGGGACAACGGCGTCGTGCTCGACGTGGTCCGCCGCGCCAACCTGCGCGAGGAGGCCGCACCACGGGCCGAGGTGATCACGGCCAACCTCATGCGCCCGCTGCTGCTGCGGGTGGCGGAGCTGATCGAGCACCGCCCGCGCGCCCTCGTCATGTCGGGCCTGCTCGACCACGAGGCCGACGAGGTCGCGGCGGCCTTTGCCCCGCTCGTCGAGCGCCGCCGCGTCTCGCATCAGGGCTGGACGGCCCTCCTGCTCACCTAGCCCGAGTCCGCCGAACCGGCTTGGCGTCCTCGATCAGGAGGGGCGCTCTGGAGGACGGCGCCGGCCACCTCCTGCCACCACGCGCGGGCCTGGGCGCTGCGTGCCCGTCCCACCCGCTCGCGGCAGTAGCGAACCAGCTGGCGCGGGCCGCCGGTGGCCACGATCCCCTCTCCGGTCACGGCGAGGCGCCCATCCTCGAGCAGCACCAGCGCGCCACGGACCTCGCGACGGGTGCGGAGGGTGCGGTCAACGGCCACGCCCTCGATCTCGGTCGGTGCGGCCGGGTCGCCGTACTCCTCGCGCCAGGGCCTGACGCTGAAGATCGGGCTGCGGCCCAGGGGCACGACCGGGTGCTCTGGCCGCTCCTGCGCGAGCGGGCCCGAGCGCCAGCGCTCGAACAGTCCCTGGACATCGCCTCGCGCCGCCTCCCGGACCATGATGTGGAGGCGGTCCTCGGCCTGGATCTCCGTGGAGCCGCGCGGCAGCAGCGCCTCGTCGTCGCGCACGATCACGTTGACCAGCGCGTCGCGGGGCAGCCCGAGCTCGTTGACGAGCCTTCCGACGATCGCGTCGCCCTCTCGCACCGGGAACTCGAGCACCTCGGCGCCCAGGCGGCGGATCGTGCCGACCTCCATCAGGGGCCTCGGGAGCGCCGGCTGGCGGGTCGTCAGGCGCAGCCGGCGGGCGAGCGGGTCGATCGTCGCCCCCTGGATCAGGGCGGAGGTGATGACGACGAAGAAGACGAGGTTGAAGAACCGGTCGGCGTGGGGGATGCCCTCGATCACGGGGAAGGTGGCGAACACCACGGGCAGCGCTCCACGCAGCCCCGCCCAGCTGAGCAGGGTCATCTCGCGCACGTTGTAGCCGGCGACGCTCGTGGTCATGAAGGTGGCGATGGGGCGGGCGACCAGCGTGAGGATCACGGCGAGCAGCAGACCGTCGGTGACCACGGTGCTCAGCTCGCTGGGGAACACGAGCAGGCCGAGCGTGAAGAAGAGCGCGATCTGGCTGACCCAGGCGAGGCCGGCATGGAAGTCCTCGACCGTCCGGCGGGCGGGGATGCGGGCGCCGCCGAGGGTCAGTCCGGCCAGGTAGACGGCAAGGAAGCCGGAGCCGTGCAGGTGGTCCGCCGCGCCGAAGGCGATCGCCGCGGTGGCGATCGAGGCGACGGGGTAGAGGCCGGTGGTGGCGAACGCGGCGCGGCGGAAGGCGATCACGGCGCCCGCGCCGACGGCGAGGCCCACCACTCCGCCCACCGTCAGCTGCTGGACCATCAGCACGACCATCTGGGAGACGCCGTAGTCGGACGGCTGCTGGATCCACTCGATGAACCCGAGCACGAGCAGCACGGCGAGCGGATCGTTGAACCCGGACTCCGCCTCCAGGGTGCGCGCCAGCTTGCGCTCGATGCTCGACCCGCGCAGGACGGAGAAGATCGCGGCGCTGTCGGTCGAGGCGATCACCGCGCCGAGCAGCATTCCCTCGAGCACCGAGAGCCCCAGCAGCAGGTGGGACGCCACGCCGGTGATCGCGGCCGTGATCAGCGTGCCCATCGTGGCCAGCGGCAGCGCGCCACGCAGGACCGGGCGGATCTCGCTCCAGCCGGCGGCGAGGCCGCCCTCGAAGAGGATCAGCGCCAAGGCGATGATGCCGATCGTCCGTGCGAGCTCGACGTCCTCGATGGACTCGCCGAAATCGATCAGGTCGAGCCCGTCGGACCCCATCGCCATGCCCAGGACCAGGAACAGCACCAGTCCGGGAACCCGCAGGCGCCCGGCAAGCAGGCTCGCCCCGATCCCCAACGCCAGAAGCGCTCCGGCGACGAGGATGAGCGTGCCGTCTTCCATGGACGGCGAGTCTATGTCCACCCTGCACAACGGCCCTGAGCCGTCGCTTCGGGCGGGCCGCTCCGACAAGGCCGCCACTCCGCCTAGACTGATGCCCATGGCACTTGTGGACCAGGTACAGGACGATGCTCGAGCAGCCCTCAAGGCAGGCGATCGCCGCCGCGCGGGCGCTCTGCGGCTGATCGTCTCCGAGCTCCAGCGCGCCGCCAAGGACGCCGGGGCGGAGATCGACGAGGTCGCGGTGCTGCAGCGCGAGCGCAAGCGGCGCCTCGAGTCCGCCACCGCCTACCGGGACGGGGCGCGCGAGGATCTCGCGACCGTCGAGGAGGAGGAGGCCGCTCTGATCGACGGCTACCTCCCAGAGCAGATGGCCGACGACGAGCTGCGCGCGATCGTCGATGCCGCGGTCGCCGAGACGGGCGCGAGCTCGCCACGGGAGATGGGCGACGTGATGGCGGTCGTCATGCCGCAGGTGAAGGGGCGCGCCGACGGGAAGCGCGTCAGCTCCGCCGTGAAGGAGAAGCTGACTTCCTAGTGCGCAAGCAGATCGAGCTCTCGAACGACGTGGCGACCGAGCTCGCCGGCCCGGGCGACCTCATCATGCGCACGCTCGAGGAGCACCTGGACTGCGAGGTCTTCCTGCGCGGCAACGTGCTCACGCTCGACGGCTCGAAGGAGGAGCTGGAGATGGGGGAGACGGTGGTGCGCGAGCTGTCCGAGCTCATCGGCCAGGGCCACGAGGTGGCGCCGGGCACGATCGAGGCGATCGGGACGGTCCTGCAGGAGCACGAGAGCCCGAGCAAGATCCTCGACGACGTGATCTGGCGCCATCGCGGGCTCAAGGTGGCGCCGAAGACGATCAACCAGAAGCACTACGTCGACGCGATCCGCGAGAACACGATCACCGTGGGCATCGGCCCCGCCGGTACCGGCAAGTCCTTCCTCGCCGTGGCGATGGCCGTCGCGGCGCTCCAGCGTCGTGAGGTGAGCCGCATCGTGCTCACACGGCCGGCGGTCGAGGCCGGGGAGCGGCTCGGCTTCCTGCCGGGCGATCTGATGGCCAAGGTGGACCCCTACCTGCGGCCGCTGTTCGACGCCCTCTACGACATGCTCGAGCCGGAGCGGGTCAACCAGCACCTGGAGCGCGGCGTGATCGAGGTGGCGCCGCTCGCCTTCATGCGCGGACGCACGCTCAACGACTCGTTCATCATCGTGGATGAGGCCCAGAACACCACTCCGGAGCAGATGAAGATGGTGCTCACGAGGCTCGGCTTCGGCTCCCGGATGGTCGTCACCGGAGACGTCACGCAGGTCGACCTGCCCAAGGACCAGCGCTCGGGCCTAGTCGTGATCGGCGACATCCTCGCCAAGGTGGAGGGCATCGAGTTCGTGCGCTTCGCGTCGGAGGACGTCGTGCGCCACAAGCTCGTGCAGCGGATCGTCGCCGCGTACACCGAGTACGCCGAGCAGCAGGCGCCCGAGCTGCGGCCGCGCAGGAGAGCCTGATCGAGATCGAGGTCATCGCCGCGCCCGAGCCAGGGATCGCGTTCGAGGAGGCGGCCAGGGCGGCGCTCGCGAGCGCCGGCGTGGGGGGCGACCTGCACGTGGCGATCGCCTTCGTGGAGCCCGATCGGATCCAGGAGCTGAACCGCGAGCACCGAGGTAAGGACGCCCCCACGGACGTGCTCTCCTTTCCCGTCGACGGGGTGGAGGAGGCCGCGGCCGGGCCACGCGAGCTCGGCGACGTCGTCGTCTGCCCCGAGCACACCGAGGATCTCGTGGAGGCGGTGGTGCACGGCGTTCTGCACCTCTGCGGGCTCGATCACGAGGTGGACGGCGGAGAGATGCTCGCGCTTCAGGACGAGGTCATGGAGCGGCTCCGATGAGCGTCACGAGGGCGGGGTTCGTGGCGCTGGCCGGCCGACCCAACGCCGGCAAGTCGACGCTCGTCAACCGCATCGTGGGGGACAAGGTGGCGATCGTCTCCGACAAGCCCCAGACGACGAGGCGCGAGATCCGCGGAATCGCGACCGGTGAGGACTGGCAGCTCGTCCTCGTCGACCTGCCGGGCGTGCAGCGCCCGCGCGACGCGATGACCGAGCGGATGCAGAAGCGCGTCGAGCGCTCGCTGGCCGATGCCGACGCGGTGCTGTTCGTCCTCGACGGGGCCGGGCGGCGCGGGGCCGGAGATCGTTTCATCGCGCGGGCCGCGCGCGCGGCCGGGGTGCCGACGATCACGGCCGTGAACAAGGTCGACCGCCTCGACCATCCGAAGATCGTCAAAGCGCTCTCCGAAGCGGCTGAGATGGGGGTGCCGGGCGAGGTGTTCCCGATCAGCGCGCGCACGGGCACGGGCGTCGACGCGCTGGTGGAGCACCTCGTGGGCCTGCTGCCCGAGGGGCCGTGGCTCTATCCGCCCGAGGCCCGCTCCGACCTCTCCGAGAACGTCCACCTCGCCGAGCTCGTGCGCGAGCAGGTGCTGCGGCGCACGCGCGAGGAGGTTCCCCACGCCGTGGAGGTGGAGGTGACGGCGGTCGAGGAGCGCCCCGACGACCTGCTCCGGATTGAGGCTCAAGTATGGGTTGAGGGTGAGTCTCAGAAGGGGATCCTGATCGGCGCGGGCGGGAAGATGATCAAGGCGATCGGCACAGCCGCGCGGCGCGAGATCGAGGCTTCGCTGGGCCGCCGCGTGCACCTCGAGCTGCGTGTGCGCGTGCGGCGCGGCTGGCGCGCCGACGACGCCCTGCTTGACCGCCTCGGCATCGAGTAACGCCCGCTCTGGGAGGATTGGGGCGTGGATGAGATTCGCTTCGACTCAGACGGCCTCGTGCCGTGCGTGATGCAGGACGCGCGCACCGGAGAGGTGCTCACCCTGGCGTACGTGAACGCCGAGGCGCTCGAGCGCACGCGGGAGACGGGGGAGATGCACTTCTG
The DNA here is from genome assembly GCA_963715445.1 of uncultured Solirubrobacterales bacterium. Classification (GTDB taxonomy): domain Bacteria; phylum Actinomycetota; class Thermoleophilia; order Solirubrobacterales; family Thermoleophilaceae; genus JAAYBF01. The sequence continues at coordinate 316,227 of OY970240.1, read as the reverse complement.
GAGCCGCTCCCGCTCCGAGCTGTGGCACAAGGGCGCGACTTCCGGCAACGTGATGCGCGTGCGCGCGCTGCGCTACGACTGCGACGCCGACGCGCTGGTCGCCCTCGTGGACCCGACCGGCCCGGCATGTCACACCGGTGAGCGGACCTGCTTCCACCGCGGGGACACGGAGCCTCAGCCGGCGGAGGCGCTGGCCGCCCTCGAGCGCACGATCGCCGAGCGCGTGGCGGCTCCCGACCCGGGGTCGAGCTACACGGCCGAGCTGCTCGCCGATCCGCCGCTGATCGGCGACAAGGTGCGCGAGGAGGCCGACGAGGTCGCGCGGGCCGCCGCGGGCGAGTCGGACCAGCGCCTGCGCGAAGAGGCCGCTGACGTGCTCTACCACCTGGCTGTTCTGCTGGCCTCGCGCGGGCTCTCCTTCGCCGACGCCTTCGAGGAGCTCAATGGCCGTCGCCGCTGAGGGGATGGCGGTCACGCCGTCGCTCGAGGAGGTGCGCGCGCTGTCCGGCGAGCACACGCTCGTGCCGCTGCGCCACACGTTCATCGACGACTGCGAGACACCCGTCTCGGCCTACCTCAAGCTGCGCGGCGATGGCCCCTCGTTCCTGCTCGAGTCCGCCGAGCAGGGCCAGCGCTTCGGGCGCTGGTCGTTCCTGGGCTTCCGCCCGCGCACTGTGATCCGCCTCGAGCAGGGCCGGCTGACGGTGGACGGCGAGGAGCGCGAGGCGGACAACCCTTATGCGGCCGTCGCCCGGGAGCTCGAGCAGTACCGCATCGCTCCGCTCGACGGGCTCCCTCCGTTCGCCGGCGGCGCCGTGGGCCTCTTCGGCTACGACCTCGTCCGCCACGCCGAGCCGAAGGTCGGGCCGGCCAACCCGGACGAGCTCGGGATGCCCGAGATGGCGCTGATGGTGAGCGACGTGCTGGTGGCGTTCGACCACCTGCGTCACGAGGTGACGATCCTCGCCAACGTCTTCGTGGACGACGACCTCGACGCCGCCTACGAGCAGGCGCTGGCGTCCATAGCGACCGTTCGCGAGCGGCTGGCCGGGCCGGTTCCTCGTGCCGCCGCCGCGGTCCGCGAGGAGCCCGTGTTCGAGTCGAACATGGGGCCGTCGGGCTACGCCGAGGCGGTCGAGCGCTGCAAGGAGTACATCCGCGCCGGCGACGTCTACCAGGTGGTTCCGAGCCAGCGCTGGAGCGCCGACGCGCCCGTGGAGGCCTTCTCGATCTACCGGGGCCTGCGCGCGGTCAACCCCAGCCCGTACATGTACTTCCTCGACTTCGAGGACTTCGAGATCGCCGGGGCCTCGCCCGAGGCGCTCGTGAAGGTCACCGATCGCCACGTGGAGCAGCGGCCGATCGCGGGCACCCGGCCGCGCGCGGACACCGTGGAGGAGGATCTGGCCCGCGCCAAGGAGCTGCTCGCCGACGAGAAGGAGCGCGCCGAGCACGTGATGCTCGTGGACCTGGCGCGCAACGACCTCGGGCGGGTCTGCGAGTACGGCTCCGTGACGGTCGACGAGATGATGGCCGTGGAGACCTACTCGCACGTCCTGCACATCGTCTCTTCGGTCTCCGGGACGCTGCGCGAAGGCGTCAGCGCGATGGACGCGCTCGAGGCCTCGCTGCCGGCGGGCACTCTTTCGGGGGCGCCGAAGATCAGGGCGATGCAGATCATCGACGAGCTCGAGCCGGTGAGCCGCGGCCCCTACGGCGGGTCGGTCGGATACCTCTCCTACACAGGCGATCTCGACGCCTGCATCTACATCCGCTCGGCGCTCGTCAAGGACGGGCGCATCCACGTGCAGGCAGGCGGCGGCATCGTGGTGGACTCCGATCCCCAGTACGAGGTGCGCGAGACGGAGGCGAAGGCTGGCGCCGTCTTCCAGGCGATCGCGCTGGCCTGCCGCCAGGGGGACTGGCCGTGAGCGGGGATCGTCCCGAGCAGGAGGGCCCTGCGTCCGGCGGTGCGAGCCCTCGGGTCCTCGTCTTGGACAACTACGACTCGTTCACCTACAACCTCGTCCAGTACCTCGGTGAGCTGGGCGCCGACGTGGACGTCGTGCGCAACGACGAGCTGACCGCGGAGGAGCTCTTGGAGCGTGGCCGCGGAGGCCGGCTGATCGTCTCTCCGGGGCCCTGCACCCCGGCTGAGGCCGGCATCTCGGTGGAGGCGATCCGCCGCTTCGGCGAAGAGCGCATCCCCGTGCTCGGCGTGTGCCTCGGCCATCAGGCGATCGCGACGGCTTTCGGCGGCCGGGTCGTGCGCGGCGATCCGGTGCACGGCAAGACGGCGGAGATCAGCCACGACGGGCGCACGGTCTTCGCTGGTGTCGAGAGCCCCTTCACCGCCGGGCGCTACCACTCCCTGATCGTCGACCCGGACCTGCCCGCAGAGCTCGAGCGCTCGGCCGGCCACGGCGACGTGATCATGGGCATCCGCCATCGCGAGCTGCCCGTCGAGGGTGTGCAGTTCCATCCCGAGTCCGTCTTGACGGGAGACGGGATGTCCATACTGAGGAACTTCCTCTCCCTCTGACCGCCTCACGCGCAAGAGCAGCCCGCATGCCGAACCCCGTCCTCACCGAAGCCATCGACCGCCTCTGCCGGGGCGAGGCGCTGAGCGCCGACGAGGCGACCGCCTGCCTGCACGAGGTGATGGAGGGCCGCGCGTCCGAGGCGCAGACGGCGGGGCTGCTGATCGCATTCCGCTGCAAGGGGGAGACGGTCGAGGAGATTGCGGGGATGGCGAGGGCGATGCGCGAGCTGGCGACGCCGGTTGCGACCTCCCACAGCGACCTGGTCGACACGGCGGGCACCGGCGGAGGGCGGCCGACCTTCAACGTCTCGACCACCGCGGCGTTCGTCGCGGCGGGCGCGGGGTGCCGCATCGCGAAGCACGGCAACCGCTCGGCGACCGGACGGTCGGGATCCGCGGACGTGCTCGAGGCGCTCGGGGCCCGGATCGATCTCGACCCCGAGTCCGTAGGCGCCTGCATCGACGAGGTCGGCTTCGGCTTCATGTTCGCGCCGGCGCACCATCCCGCGATGAAGCACGTGGTGCCGGTCCGCAAGGAGCTGGCGGTGCGCACGATCTTCAACTTCCTGGGCCCGCTGACCAATCCGGCCGGCGCCACCCGCCAGCTGATCGGCGTGTCGGACCGGCGATTCCTGGACCTGATGGCGGCCGCGCTCGGCGAGCTCGGCTGCGAGCATGCGCTCGTGGTGGCGAGCGACGACGGCCTCGACGAGCTGAGCGTCTCGGGACCGACGCACGTGGTGGAGCTGCGCGACGGAGGCATCGAGGCTTACGTCGTGACGCCCGAGTCGGTGGGCCTCGCCGCGTCTCCGCAGGACGCGGTGGCCGCGGGCACGCCGGAGAAGAACGCCGGGATCGCCCGCAAGGTGGTGGCCGGAGAGCCGGGCGCCGAGCGCGACCTGACGGTCCTCAACGCCGGCGCCACGATCTACGTCGGGGGAGGCGCCGACTCGATCGAGGCCGGCGTCCGCCTGGCCGAGCGGGCGATCGACTCGGGCGCCGCGAGCGACGTCCTGGACCGCTTCGTCGCGCGGACCGGGGAGCTGGCCGCATGAGCGAGCGTCTCGACGCGCTGGTGCGCGCCACCCGCGAGGCGCTCGAGCATCGCCGCGCGAGCGTCCCCCAGTCGGAGCTGGAGCGCGTGCTGGCTGAGCAGCCGGCCGATCCCCGGCCGTTCGCCGAGGCGCTCTCCCGCCCAGGCACGTCGCTGATCGCCGAGCACAAGCGGCGCTCGCCGTCCGCCGGCGAGATCAGGCCGGGCTCGGCGTGCTCCGAGATCACCGCCGCCTACGAGCGCGGGGGAGCCGCGGCGCTGTCCGTGCTCACCGAGGAGGCGCACTTCGGGGGGTCGCTCGACGACCTCCGGGAGGCCCGCAGGACCACCGGGCTGCCGATCCTGCGCAAGGACTTCACGGTCGACCCCTACATGCTCTACGAGGCGCGGGCGGCGGGCGCCGACGCGGTCCTGCTGGTGGTGGGCGCGCTCCGCGAGAGCGATCTGGCCGATCTCCTTGCCGGCGCGCGGGCCCTCGACCTCGACGCGATCGTCGAGGTATCCCGCCCCGACGAGCTCGAGGTGGCCCTGGCCGTGGACGCCGACGTGATCGGGGTCAACAACCGGGACCTGACGGACTTCAGCGTCGACATCTCGCGCACGTTCGAGCTGCTCGTGGACGTGCCGGCGGGCAAGGTGGTGGTCTCGGAGTCCGGCATCGCCACCCGCGAGCAGATCGAGGAGCTCGAGGGCGTGGGGGTGGACGCCGTGCTCGTCGGGGAGACCGTGATGCGGGCGCCCGACCCGGAGGCCGCGGTGCGCCGCCTGGTCGGCCGCGAGAAGTCGCTGCAGGGCTGACCGGGGCGAGTACCATCGATCGTCCTGCCTTTAAGCCCCGTTAAGCAGCCGCGCCTAATAGTGAACCCATGAACGAGACCACTCCTCCCCGCCGATCCCCTCTGTCGAGCGTCCTCGCCGGTGCCATCGGCGGGCTCCTGGTGCTGGTGATCGGCGCCGTGCTGATCGCGACCGACGTGATCGACACGGGTGACACCCAGACGCGTGTCGTGAGCGAGGGGGTCTCCGCGCAGCCCGTCGTCGACTCGGGCAACGGCAGCCGCTCCGTCTCCGACATCTACAAGCGCGAGGGCAAGGGAGTCGTCTTCGTGGAGGCGAGCGGCATCTCCACGCAGCCCGATTCGCCCTTCGGCGCGCCTGAGGGCGAGGGGGGATCGGGCACGGGCTCCGGCTTCGTGGTCGACAAGGAGGGGACGATCGTCACCAACGCCCACGTGGTGGACGGCGCGGACGAGGTGCGCGTGCGCTTCGAGGAGGACGGGGACTTCGTCGATGCCGAGGTGGTCGGCGCGGACCTCTCGACCGACGTCGCCGTCCTGAAGGTGGACCCCGACGAGGCGACGCTCCAGCCGCTGCCGCTTGGCAACAGCTCGAAGATCGAGGTGGGCGACCCAGTCGTGGCGATCGGCAACCCGTTCGGGTTCACGCGCACCGTGACCACGGGCATCGTCTCGGCGCTCCAGCGGAACATCGAGGCGCCCAACGGCTTCAGCATCCCGAACGTGATCCAGACCGACGCCTCGATCAACCCCGGCAACTCGGGCGGCCCGCTGCTGGACGCCCGCGGGCGGGTCATCGGGATCAACTCTCAGATCGCGACCGGCGGGTCGAGCGGATCGGTCGGAATCGGCTTCGCCGTGCCGATCAACACCGCCAAGGATCTCCTGCCGCGGCTCAAGGAGGGCGAGTCGATCGACCGCGCCTGGCTCGGCGTGAAGATGGCTCCCGTGACCGAGGACATCGCGCGGGACCTCAACCTCGAGGTCGACTACGGCGCGCTGATCCAGTCGGTCGAGAAGGGAGGCCCCGCCGAGAAGGCCGGGCTGCGCGGTGGCCGCACCCCGATCGGCGAGCAGCTGGTCGCCGGCGGCGACCTGATCGTGAAGATCGCGGGCGAGGAGATGAGAACTCAGGACGATGTGGCCGCTGCGATCTCCTCACGCGAGCCCGGCGAGACGGTCGAGATCGAGTACTACCGCGGCGACGAGCTCAAGACCGTCGAGGTGAAGCTCGCCAAGCGCCCGGGATCGCTCGACAGCGGCGGGCAGGAGGAGCAGGAGCTCTTCCCGGACGCGCCGTAGCCCTTCACGGGGCCCGGCACAGGACCGCGGGAGGACAGCACGCCCGCTCCCGCGGAGCGGGCGTGCGACGATTCACCGGTGACTCGAGTCAAGTCCTGCGGCATCACGAGCCTCGCCGACGCCCGCCTCGCTGCGGACCTCGGTGCGTGGGCGGTGGGCCTGATCCTGTGGCCCGGCAGCGCACGCGTCTGCTCGCCGGCCGCTGCCGAGGAGATCGGCGCCGTGCTGCACAGGCGCTGCGAGGTGGTCGGGGTCTTCGTCAACGCGACGCTCGACGAGGTGGCGCTCGCGGCCGACCGCTACGGCCTGTCGATGCTGCAGCTGCACGGCGAGGAGGGCCCCGCGTACTGCCGTGAGGCCGCACGCCGCACCGGTTGCACGGTGATGAAGGCGGCGCGCGTCAAGGACGCCGCGACGATCCGAGGCCTGCAGGCGTTCCGGACCGACTACCACCTGCTCGATGCCTATGTGCCCGGCCTGCCCGGCGGCACCGGCCAGACGTTCGCGTGGGATCTCGTGGGCCACCATCAGGGCACGGTGCCGATCGTGCTCTCCGGTGGTCTGAGGCCCGACAACGTCGGCGAGGCGATCGAAACGGCGCGGCCCTTCGCGGTCGACTGCGCCAGCGGCACCGAGGCCGAGCCGGGGCGCAAGGACCCGGAGCTGCTCGAGGCGTTCTTCGGCGCGGTCGCGGTGGCCGACGAGCGGGAGCCCGCACACTCGTGAGCAGCACTGTGGACGGCGCGGGCGGGTCCGGCCGCGAGCGCGAGTTCGGCCCCTACGGCGGCCGCTTCGTGCCGGAGACGCTGATCCCGGCGCTGGACGAGCTCGAGCAGGCGTGGATCGCGGCGCGCGAGGACCCCGGCTATCGCGACGAGCTGTCCACGCTGCTGCGCGACTACGTCGGCCGGCCGACTCCGCTCTACCGCGCGCGGCGGCTCTCGGAGCGGGTGGGCGCGACCGTCTACCTGAAGCGCGAGGACCTCAACCACACGGGCGCCCACAAGATCAACAACGCGCTCGGCCAGGCGCTGCTCGCCAAGCGGATGGGCAAGCGCCGGATCATCGCGGAGACCGGCGCCGGCCAGCACGGCGTGGCGACGGCCACCGCGTGCGCCCTGCTCGACCTCGAGTGCATCGTCTACATGGGCAGCGAGGACATGCGCCGTCAGCGCCCCAACGTGGAGCGCATGGGCCTGCTCGGGGCACGCGTCGAGGCGGTCGAGGCGGGCGCCCGAACGCTCAAGGAGGCGGTCAGCGAGGCGATCCGCGACTGGGTGGCGAACGCCGACACGACCCACTACATCATCGGCTCGGCCGTCGGGCCGGCGCCGTATCCCGCGCTGGTCCGGGATCTGCAGCGCCTGATCGGCGATGAGGCCCGCGCCCAGGTGCTGGAGGCCGAGGGAAGGCTGCCGGACCGCGTGATCGCCTGCGTCGGAGGGGGCTCCAACTCGATCGGCGCGTTCGCGCCGTTCGTGCACGACGCCGAGGTGGAGCTGATCGGAGTCGAGGCGGCGGGTGAGGGGCTCCACACCGGGCGCCACTCCGCGCCCTTGACCACCGGCGCGCGTGGCGTGCTGCACGGCGCCATGTCCGCTGTGCTCCAGGACGCCGACGGCCAGGTGCTGGAGGCGCACTCGATCTCCGCCGGCCTCGACTACCCGGGCTCCGGGCCCGAGCACGCGTGGCTGAGGGACGAGGGGCGCGTCAGCTACGTGGCGGTGGAGGACGATGCGGCGGTCGACGCGTTCCGCCTGCTCTCGCGGCTCGAGGGGATCATCCCGGCGCTCGAGCCCTCGCACGCGATCGCCTGGCTGCTGGCGAACCCGATCGAGGGCGGGCTCGACGTGCTGGTGCTCTCCGGGCGCGGCGACAAGGACCTTGCCGAGGTGCTCGCGCGGTGAGCGCCTCTCAGGGGGCGCGCAGGATCGAGGCCGCATTCGCCTCGCACGGCAAGCGGGCTGCGCTGATGCCGTACCTGATGGGCGGGTACCCCGACATCGACTCCTCGCGCGCCGCAGGGGAGCAGGCCGCGCTGGCCGGCGCCGACCTGATCGAGCTGGGGGTTCCCTTCTCGGACCCGCTGGCCGACGGCCCGGTGATCCACTCCGCCGGCACGGCCGCACTGTCCGCCGGTGTGACGCCCGACGACGTCCTGGGCGTGTGCGAGAGCCTCTCGGAGCGGCTGCCGGTGGTGCTGATGGTCTACGCCAACATCGTGCTGGCCGGAGGCGCCGAGGCGTATGCGCGCCGCGCGGCGGCGGCCGGCGCGGCAGGGCTGATCGTCCCGGACCTTCCGCAGGAGGAGTCGGGAGAGGTGCGCGAGGCCGCTGAGGCCGCCGGGTTGGCGCTCGTGCCGCTGGTTGCGCCATCCAGCACCCCGGAGCGGATCGGGGAGATCGCGCAGCGGGCGCAGGGCTTCGTCTACGCGGTGTCCCTGGCGGGCACGACGGGCGAGCGGCGCGAGCTGCCGCCAGAGCTGCCGCAGCTCGTGGAGCGGATCCGAGCTGTGGCGGAGGTGCCGGTGGCCGTCGGCTTCGGGATCTCGACCGGCGAGCAGGCGGCGGCGGTCGGCGAGCTGGCCGACGGGGTCATCGTGGGCAGCCGGATCGTCCGCGCGGCGGGCGAGGGCGGCCCGCAGGCGGTCGCCGAGGTCGTCCGGGAGCTGGCTCAGGCCCTCGCGGCGGAGGCCTGAGGCGAGCTTCGTGCGCCCGGCTGCGCCGACACGACTGGTAGTGTGCCCGGCCGCATGATCGTCCTCGTAACCTTCACCGTCGGCCTCGTGATCTGGATCACCGCCTGGGCCTTCGGCATCAAGGCGTTCGACGCCTTCCTGTTCACCGGGATCATCAGCTTCGTCGCGGCCGGCGTGCAGATCGCGCTGCCCTTCGTCCGGCAGATCCGCACGGGTCAACCGGCTGCGCCGGGCGACCGGTAGCCCCGCCGCAGAGCGGCTTTCTAGAATCGCTTCGGTGCGCCGCGCCGCCCTGCTGACAGCTCTTGCTCTCGCCACGGTGCTCGGCGTGACGGGCTGCGGCTCCGAGAGCGATTCCTCCGACCCGGTGGCGAAGGCGCCGGGCAAGACCCTGACCGTCTACGCGAGCCTGCCCGCGCGCGGCCCGTCTGCTGCCGCGGCGAGCGCCGCGGAGCTCGGGATGCGTCGCGCGCTCGCCGAGGTCGACGGCCGCGTTGGCGGCCGCAATCTCCGACTGGTCGTCCTGTCCTCCACCCGCCCGGGGGAGGACTCCTGGGATCCCGGGACGATCGAGGCCAATGCGGAGCGCGCGGTGGACGATCCGAGCGCGATCGCCTACCTGGGCGAGCTGGGACAGGGCGGCTCGGCCGTGTCCCTGCCGGTCACCAACAGGGCCGCGCTGCTCCAGGTGTCGCCCGCGGACGGGCTCACGAGCCTGACGCGAACCCCGACCGGCCGACCGCGGTCTGGGCCCGAGCGCTACTACGAGGAGGGCGCCCACAGCTTCGTCCGCCTCGTGCCGCCGGACCTGTTCCTGGCGCGCGAGATCGCCCGCGAAGTCACCCCACCCGGTGGTCGGCGCCCCGTCCTGCTGCACAGCGAGCAGATCGACGATCGCGAGCTCGACGGGATCGTGGGCACGCTGGTGGATGCGAAGGGCATCGCCCCGGAGATCCACGATGTGGTGCCCGAAGATCCGGAGCAGCTGCCCGAGCTGGTGGCCGAGGTCGTCGCGTCGAGGCCGAGCTCGATCGTGCTCGCAGCACCCGCCGGCCCGAGCACCTCGGCTCTGCTCGCCGAGCTCGCCCGGCAGGCGCCTGATGTTCCTGTCTACGGGGGCCCGTCGCTGGCTCTCGCGAACCCGTCGGGAGCCACTCCAGCGGAGGTGACCGCGTTCACCGGCGTGCTCTCGGCCCGGGAGCGCCCACCTGCGGGCAGGCGCCTGCTCGCCGAGCTCCGTCGCACCCTCGGCAGCACGGTGCGCCCGGAGGCTCTCCTGGGCTACGAGGCGATGCGGCTGGCGCTCGATGCGATCGAAGCGGCTGGCCCCGATCGCCGTGCCGTGGCCCGAGCGGCCCTCAAGCCGCGCGAGCGCCGCGGCCCGCTGGGCCGCTACTCGGTCCTCCCCTCCGGGGACATCGAGGGGCCCGGGATCTCCCGTCGGCCGCTCGGCGCGCGCTAGCTCCTCGCCTGACCCACACGTCCTGCCCGCGGGTCCTGTCGACGGGGAAGCTCCTTTCCGTGCTCGCAGGCTGCGCGCGAAAACGACTTCCCCGCGCTACCCGCGGAAGCAACGCTGGTTCCGCGACAGGAACCCGCGGCCACCAGCACAGGACCGGAGGGCGCAGGCGGTGGCTAGTCGGCCTTGCCGGTGGCCAGCCTGAGGGCCGGCTCGAGCTCCGGCTGGCTGAAGCGGTAGCCGAGGTCCTGCAGCCGCTGCGGCACGGCGCGCACGCCCGTGGTCACGATCTGGGCCATGTCGCCGTAGAGGAGCTTCATCGCCAGCTCGGGCACGGGCGCCACGGCCGGGCGGCCGAGCACGCGGCCCAGCGCCTTCGAGAGCTCCCTGTTGGTGGCGGGATTCGGGGCGACGAGGTTCACCGGCCCGGTCGCATCCGGTGTGTCCAGGCAGAAGAGCAGTCCGCCCACGACATCGTCGGCGTGGATCCAGGGCACGTACTGGCTGCCACCGGCGATCGGGCCTCCGATACCCGCCCGGAAAGGAGGCAGCATCTTCGCCAGCGCTCCCCCGGAAGGGGACAGGACGACGCCTGTGCGGGTGGTCGTGACACGTAGCCCGAGCTCGCTCGCTCTCGCCGCCTCGCGCTCCCAGCCGAGGCAGACCTCGGCGAGGAAGTCGCTGCCCGGCGGGGTTGCCTCGTTCACCTCTTCGTCGCCGCGGGCGCCGTAGAAGCCGGTGGCGGACTGGGACACGAGCACGGCCGGCCGTTCGCCCCGCGCCTCTCCCGGCCGTTCCCCCGGAGCCTCTCCGCGCCCTTCGGCGGTGGCGGCCACCAGGCCCTTCACGAGATTGCGCGTCGCGAGCAGGCGGGAGTCCCTGATCTCCTGGCGCGCCCGCTTGGTCCAGCGCTGGTCGACCGGCTCGCCGAGCAGGTGCACGACGGCGTCGCGGCCCAGGAGTGCGTCGGCGGGGGCCGGCGAGCCCTTCGGGTCGCTCCACTCGAAGGCGGTGACCCGGCCGTCGAACGCCTTGGCGGCGGAAGCGGCGTTTCGCGATAGCACCGTCACCGCGTCGCCACGAGCCAGCAGCGCCTCTACGAGCTCGCGTCCGAGGAGTCCGGTTGCGCCGGTGACGACCACCTTCAAGACGAGTTCCTCCTTCTGCCGTTGCCCACCAGCCAGAGTACGCCCGAAAAGGCGGATCGGCTCACTCGGCGCTGCTTGGCGGGTCGCGAGTCGCTCGGAGGGAAAGGCGCCGCTGGGCGGCCGCGGGCGCCTAGGAGGGAAGGCTGAGCTCGGCGGTCTCGTCCTCGAGCCGGGTCGCGCCCTCGCGCTCCGCCTCCTCGGCGACGGCGCGCGCCACCTCTCGACTGACCTCGCGATTGAACACCGAGGGGATGATGTAGTCCTCGGTCAGCTCGTCGTCGTCGATCGTCGCCGCGATCCCCTTGGCGGCTGCGATCTTCATCTCCTCGGTGATCTTGCGGGCCCGCACGTCGAGCGCGCCGCGGAAGATGCCGGGGAAGGCGAGCACGTTGTTGATCTGGTTCGGGTAGTCCGACCGGCCGGTGGCCATCACCCTCACGTACGGCGCGGCCTCCTCGGGGCGCACCTCCGGATTCGGGTTCGCCATCGCGAAGACGAAGGGGTCGGGGTTCATCCGCGCCAGGTCCTGGGCGGAGATGATCCCCGGCCCGGAGAGCCCCACGAACAGGTCGGTGCCCTCGAGCACCTCGGCCGGAGATCCGCCGCGGTGCTCGTGGTTGGTGTTCTCGGCGAGCCAGCGCTTGGGCGCGTTCATCGAGCCGGAGCCGTAGTCCTCGCGCTCCGAGTGGATCGCGCCGAAGCGGTCGCACGCGACGACCTTCGTGATGCCCGAGTTCATCAGGATCTTGGCGCACGCCACGCCCGCGGCGCCGGCGCCGGCCATCGACACCGAGAGGTCCTCGATGTTGCGGCCGGTCAGGCGGCAGGCGTTGATCAGCGCGGCCAGCACGACGATCGCCGTGCCGTGCTGGTCGTCGTGGAAGACGGGGATGTCGAGCTCCTCGATCAGCCGCTGCTCGATGTCGAAGCAGCGCGGCGACGAGATGTCCTCGAGGTTGATCCCGCCGAAGGTGGGGGCGATCAGCTTGACCGTCTCGATGATCGCCTCGGGGTCCTTGGTGTCGAGCGCGATCGGGAAGGCGTCCACGTCGGCGAACTCCTTGAAGAGCATCGCCTTGCCCTCCATCACCGGCATCGCCGCCTCGGGGCCGATGTCGCCGAGCCCGAGCACGGCCGTGCCGTCGGTGACGACGGCCACCGTGTTCGCCTTGATCGTGTACTTGAAGGCCTTCTGACGGTTCTCCGCGATCGCGGTGCAGACCCGGGCGACGCCGGGGGTGTAGGCCATCGAGAGGTCGTCGCGGGTCTTGAGCGGCGCGCCGAGACCCGTGTGGATCTTGCCCCCGCGGTGGAGCTCGAAGGTGCGGTCGGTCGTCTCGACCAGCTTGGCCTCGCGGACGCTTTGCACGGCCTTGATCACGCGGCCGCGATGGTCCAGGCTCTCGCAGTCGATCGTGATCTCCCGCACGGTGCCGTCGCCGCCGGCCTCCACGGTGTCCACGGCGATGATCGCTCCGCCCGCCCGCGTTATCGCGGAGGTCACCTTGCTGAGCGTTCCCGACTCATGAGGGAGCTCGACGCGGAGGGTGAGTGAGAACTGAGCGCTCGGGCTGGCCACTCCTGAAACATATAGAGCCGTCGCCGCCGCGCGGTCCAACGGCGTCCGTAGGATGGAGGCGTGGCCGCCGACTCGTCCCATGAGCTCTTCCTGATCGACGGTAACAGCCTCGTCTACCGGGCCTTCTTCGCTCTGCCCGAGTCGATAGCCACGTCCCGCGGCGAGCCGACGAACGCGATCTTCGGCTTCGCCTCGATGCTCGTGAAGCTGCTCACCGAGTACGGCCAGCATCCGACGATCGTAGCCTGGGACGCCGGCTCCTCGGGGCGCAAGGACGCCTTTCCGGAGTACAAGGCGGGCCGTGACGCCAGGCCGGACCTTCTGCGCGAGCAGTGGCCGCACTTCGAGCCGCTGGTCGACGCCTTCGGCTACACGAACGTCAGGGCGGGGGGCTTCGAGGCGGACGACGTGATCGCCACGCTCGCCGCCACCGCGCGCCGGCAGGGCAAGGAGGTGGTGATCATCACGGGCGATCGCGACAGCTTCCAGCTGATCGAGGATGGCGTGCGCGTGATGGCCACCGGGCGCGGGATCACCGAGACGAAGCTCTACGACCGCGAGGCGGTGATCGAGCGCTACGGCATACCGCCCGAGCTGATCCCGGACTTCTACGGCCTGAAGGGCGACAGCTCGGACAACATCCCCGGCGTGCCCGGCATCGGCGACAAGACCGCCGCCCAGCTCCTGCAGCAGTTCGGGACGCTGGAGGGGATCCTCGCGTCGGTGAACGAGGTCTCCGGCGCCAAGCGCAAGGAGAACCTGGTCGCCCACGCCGACAACGCGCGGCTCTCGAAGCAGCTCGCCACGGCGATCCGGGACGTGCCGATCGAGGGCCTCGACCTCGACGGCTCGCTCGAGCGGGAGCCCGACCGGTCGCGCCTGCGCGAGGTGTTCAGGGAGTTCGAGCTGCGCGACCCGCTGCGGCGCCTGGAGGAGGCGCTCGGCGGGGAGGAGGCCGCCGCTCCCCGGCCGGAGGCTCAGGAGAAGACCGCGGTCCGCAGCCGCGTGGTGGATCCGGCGAAGCTCGCCGCGCTCAAGGGGGAGCATCCGGCGCTGATCGCGGCGCGCTCGCCGACGCCCGAGGGGCAGCTGCCCGGGTTCGGGGACGAGGGTCTGCTGCAGTTCGCCGCCTACGCCGGCGGGGACGAGGCGATGTCCGGCGAGGCGTCGACGCTTGCCGATGTCATGGCCGGCTGGGGGGACCGCCCGTTCACCGCTCACGACTGGAAGTCGCTGGCCATCTCGGAGCCCGCCTGCGCGACGCCCCTGCTGGAGCACGACGCGCTGATCGCCGCCTATCTGCTCGACCCGGCCCGCCGCGGCTACCCGCTCGAAGATCTGGCGGAGGAGCGGGGGCTCGGCGTCGCCCTGGAGGGCGCGAACGGAGCCGGGGGCGCGCCGGCAGCCGACGGCTCAGCGGGTGAGGGCGAGACGGTGGACGAGGATCCCGCAACGGCGAACGTCCGGCGCGCCGTGCTGCTGCACGATCTCTCCGTGAGGCAGCGCCAGGATCTCGACGAGCTCGGGATCTCACGTCTGCTCGACGAGATCGAGCTGCCGCTGGTGGAGGTGCTGGTTGGAATGGAGCGTGCGGGAGTGCGGCTGGACGTGGAGCGGGTGAGGGCGATCTCGGCCCGCCTGGCGGACGAGGCGCACGCGCTCGAGCAGCAGATATGGGCCCTCGCGGGAGGGGAGTTCACGATCGGCTCGCCGCAGCAGCTGGCCGAGATCCTGTTCGTCAAGCTCGGCCTGTCGAAGAAGCGCAAGGGCAAGACAGGCTTCTCGACCGACGCCCGCGTCCTCGCGGCGATTCGCTCCGAGCACGAGATCGTGCCGCTCGTCGAGGAGTGGCGCGAGCTGACGAAGCTCATCTCCACCTATCTGGACGCGTTCCCGGCGCTGGTCCATGCGGACGGCCGGCTGCGCACCACCTTCAGCCAGACGACCGCCACCACCGGGCGCCTGTCGAGCGTCAACCCCAACCTCCAGAACATTCCGATCCGCACCGAGCGTGGCCGCGAGATCCGCGCCTGCTTCACCGCGGAGCCGGGGCACCGGCTGATCTCCGCGGACTACTCCCAGGTGGAGCTGCGCCTGCTCGCCCACATGGCGGACGAGGAGGTGCTCAAGGAGATCTTCCGCCGCGACGAGGACGTGCACACCGCCACTGCCGCCGAGATCCTCGGTGGAGCCGTCGATCCCGGCACTCGCTCCAAGGCGAAGATGGTCAACTACGGCATCGTCTACGGGCTGTCCGCATTCGGCTTGGCCGATCGCCTCCGGATCCCCCGCGAGGAGGCGCAGGAGTTCATCGACCGCTATCTCGAGCGCTTCCCGGCGGTCAAGAGGTTCATCGACGAGACGATCGAGGAGGCCACCTACCACGGCTACGTCGCCACGGAGTTCGGCCGCATCCGGCGGATCCCCGAGCTCCGCGCGAGCAATCGCAACACGCGCATGCTCGGCGAGCGCCTCGCCGTGAACATGGCCATCCAGGGCACCGCGGCCGACATCATCAAGATCGCCATGATCCGCTGCTCGAAGGCGCTCGACGTGGGGGGCCTGAGCACGCGGCTCGTGCTCCAGATCCACGACGAGCTCCTCTTCGAGGCCCCGGAGGCGGAGGTCGAGCGCGCGTCCGAGGTCGTGCGCCGCGAGATGGCCGATGCCTTCGAGATGGACCCTCCGCTGGTGGTCGACGTGGCGAGCGGCCTCAACTGGCTGGAGGCCAAGTAGCGGTGGACCGCTGGCTTCCGGTCCTCGCGACCGTCTGCGCGGGCGGCCTCGTCGCGATGCAGGCGCCGATCAACTCGACGCTCGGCAAGACCGCCGGCACGTTCGCCGCCGCGTCGATCTCCTTCGCGGTCGGCCTCGCCGTCCTGATGTGCATAACGCTGCTGTTCGCGGGCGGCTTCGGCGAGGTCGCGGGAGCCGCCGACCTGCGCTGGTACTACCTCACCGGCGGCCTGCTGGGCGCCGCCTACGTGACGACCGTGCTGGTCTCGGTGAGGACTCTGGGCGTGGGCGGGGTCACGGCTGCCACGATCGCCGGCCAGCTGACGATGGCGGTGATCATCGACAAGGCGGGGCTGCTCGGCGTCGAGCAGCGCGCGCTGACGCCCCAGCGCATGGCCGGCATCGCCCTGCTCGCGCTGGGCGTGTTCCTCGTAATCCGCGGCGACTGAACGGCTCGATCCGCGTTCCGCGGGTCCTGTCGCCGGTGGGTGCCTGTGGCCGCGGCGATCTTCGTCCTGCTGCGCTGGGACTCCGCCCTGTCCTAGCGCGCGGCCGGATGCTGGGCGCCACCGGCCGTTAGGGCCAGGGCTGCGCCCGGACGCTCCGCGACGGACTCGCCTCCGCTTCCACAACCACCACCGTCACCACCCGCGGAACTGAGCTACGCCGCCGGCAAGGTTGCCGCGGCAACTGCTCGACGCAGCCGCTCTCCAGCGTCGAAGAACCAGTCAATGAACTCGTCGTGCCGTGCGCTTTGGGATACGTCGGCGCCGTCGAGGTAGTCAGCTACCCGCGTGGCGCGTCGGTCGGGCAAGGCTTCGAAGATGAGTGGACGGCCGTAGTGGTTCTCAAGGGCATCGCGCTGGGCTTCGAGTGCCTTGAAAAGCGCAAGGTTGCGATCCGCATCTCCACAGTCGATATAGAGCTCGTGACGGAGTCTTGCTCCCTGGGCGAAGCTAGCGGCGAAGTAGGTGCCCGAAATCCCGGATGGGAAGTCAAGCCAATTGTCCGATCGGACAACCGACCGACGGCGAGTCCATTTGGGGTAGTCGATGTTGACTCGTTCGATGAAGCGAGCCCAGAACTCTGCGTACAAACGCGCCTTACCGGAGAGCCGGCTGGCGTCCGCCCGCTCGCGTACTTGCTTCTGAGAGTCGCTTGGCTGTACCACCAAGGTCAAAAGAGGCGCAGGAGGGGAATCGCCAATTCGAACGGCAGCTACTTCAACACCAAAGAAGTGGAAGCCCTCGTCGGTGCTCTCGTTCAACCAGTTCAGCGCCTGCCTATGCTCAGCACGGAATTGCTTGGCTACCCAAACGATCGTGCCAGCTCCTGTGCCTGCGGCGTAGAGAAGTACCTGTCCAAGATGCGAGTGGTCGGTTGCCTCAAGCTGGTTTTCGACGATGAGTACAGCGCCGTGAGTCAGATCTCGTCCAATTAGATCGAGCCAGAAGTCGCCGACGGGTTCCTCTGCGTTTTCAAGTTCCAGTTCGATCCCCAGCACTTCCGCCAGTTGTTCCGCGTTGTTCAGCAACCAGTCGGAGAAATCGTGGCGCTCGTGTTGCCAGATCGTTCTGATGTCCTCGATTCGTTCCAGCCTGCCCAAGCTCATATCGTTCATGCCGACATGAGAACACATCGGAGCGGTTTCGGGCGGCACATTTGCTGTGCTTGAAATGAAACTTGATGCGGGGGCCACGCTAAGATTGGCCCGGGTATCAGCCGCGTGTGGGGTGGTTCCCCACTTCAACAGTCTCGACCCGCCTCTCGGCGGGTCGAGTGCTTTCTGGGGCCGTGATCAGGCGGCGACGCGGGCGGGGGCCGCCTCGCGCTCGACCGGCGGCGCAGCGGTGACGAACTCTGGCGGGGCGATGCGCAGGTAGCGCGCGAAGGCCCAGTGCACCAGCCTCCGGCGCCGCATCGCGCGGATCATGCGGTGGCTGAGCCGGGGCCACAGGCGCGGCAGGAGGCGCTGGGCGTAGAGGAGCAGGGTGTACTTGCGCTCGTGGGCGGCGCTGAAGGCTCCGTAGCTCCGGAGCGCCTCCTCGCGGGTCTGCTCGCCCTCCACGACCCGCCGCAGCTCGCGGCCGCAGGCGATGCCGAAGTAGAGCGCGGTGCGGATCCCCTCCGCGGAGAGAGGCAGGCAGTGGCCGGCCGAGTCGCCGACGAAGAAGATCCCGTCCTCGGTAGCCGGGCGGAGCTTGTGCGGGATCCAGTTGCCCTGGTAGCCCTCGGGCTCCTTGCCGAGGTCGGCGGCGAGCTTGACCGTGTTGTCCTTGACGTGGAAGCGCGGGTCGAAGGAACCGACCCCGATGCGCAGCTCGTCGTCCGCGGGGAAGCGCCAGCCGTATCCGGCGGGGACGATCGAGCGGTCGATCCAGAGCTCCATGTCGTCGCTCCGGCCGCTCGGGTGCACCTCGAGGCCGCGGGAGAGCGGTGCGTCGGGCGGCTGGTAGCCGCCGTCCGCCGCGAGCATGCGCCGCCAGCCGAGGCCGTCGACGATCAGCGGGGCGGTGAGGTCGCCGCGGTCGGTGTGGACGGTGTCGCCGGTCCGTCCGTTCACCTTGGCGGTCTCGAAGACCGCGTCGCCCTGGCGGGACAGCAGGTCGCACAGCTCGCGGTAGTCGAATGTCGAGAGCGACCAGGGGAGAGCCCAGCGCGACGTGCCGTAGGGGGTCGTCATGACGAGCTCGGAGAAGGTCTGGCGGTGCGATCCCATCAGGTCGAGCGACTCCAGCCAGCACGTCGGGACGGCGCAGGCGGAGGTCTGCCTTTCACCGATGTCGTAGCGATCGATCATCAGGATCCGCGCCGGCGAGCCGTTCGGGCGGACCGCCCCGGCGAGCTCTCGGGCGACCGCAAGGCCGGCGAAGCTGGCCCCGCAGATCAGGGCGTCGAAGTCACCCGCGAGGGGCGTGCGCTCCTCGCCGCGCTTTGTGCGTCGTACCGGCATCGACGTCGCAGGGTACCTCGCAGCCGATCTTCGAGCCCCTCGCGGAGGGGCTCGAAAGGGGCGCGGGCGACGGCGCACGCGGCGCGCCGCTAACCTACGCCGTCGCGTGCAGGACACACAGACGCTCACTCCACCTCGCGCCGTCGAGGGATCAGATGGATTGCTGATCGAAGTCGACGGCCAGATCGTCCCTAACTACGACGCAACCCTCGTCCTTTTCGAGGAGGGCGATGTCGTCACCGGGAAGGTTGTCCGCATCGATCAGGACGAGGTCCTGGTCGACATCGGCTACAAGAGCGAGGGGGTCATCCTCTCCAACGAGCTGTCGATCCGGAAGTCGGTCGATCCGGCCGACGAGGTCGAGCTCGGCGAAGAGGTCGATGCGCTCGTCCTCACCAAGGAAGACCAGGACGGCCGCCTGCTGCTGTCCAAGAAGCGCGCCCGCTTCGAGAAGGCATGGCGCCGCATCGAGGCCGCGGCCGAGTCCGGCGAGCCCGTCGAGGGCACCGTGATCGAGGTCGTCAAGGGCGGCCTGATCATCGATCTCGGCGTGCGCGGCTTCCTGCCCGCATCGCTCGTGGACATCCGCCGCGTGCAGAACCTGGACGAGTTCCTCGCGCAGAAGATCGAGTGCAAGGTCATCGAGCTCAACCGCTCGCGCAACAACGTCGTGCTCTCCCGCCGAGCGGTGCTCGAGGAGGAGCGCAAGGAGGTCCGCCAGCAGATCCTCGATCGCCTGCAGCCGGGCCAGGTCGTGGAGGGCTCGATCTCCAACATCGTCGACTTCGGCGCGTTCGTCGACCTCGACGGGATCGATGGCCTGATCCACATCTCAGAGCTTTCCTGGAGCCACGTCAACCACCCGTCCGAGATCCTCTCGATCGGCGACGTGGTGCCGGTCAAGGTGCTCGACATCGATCGCGATCGTCAGCGCATCTCGCTGGGCCTCAAGCAGACCCAGCAGGATCCGTGGCAGCGCATCGTGGACACCTACAACCTGGGCGACGAGCTCGAGGGCAAGGTCACGAAGGTCGTCACCTTCGGGGCGTTCGTCGAGATCATGGACGGCGTCGAGGGCCTCGTGCACATCTCCGAGCTGGCCCACCACCACGTCGAGAACCCGCGCGAGGTCGTGGAGCCGGGCGACACGGTCAAGGTCAAGGTGCTCGAGATCGACTCCGAGCGTCGCAGGCTCTCCCTGAGCGTCAAGCGCGTCGCGGGCAACGAGCCGCCGCCGGACATGGAGGGCGGGTCAGGCTCGTCCGACCTCGGCGCCGTGCGCGACCTCGGGCTCTCCGATGACGTCTTCGCCGGACCCGAGGTCAGCGGTGTGAGCGACCTGCGCGCGGCCATGGCCGCCGCCGAGGAGGCGCCTCCGCTCGAGGAGAAGCCCACCGCTGAAGAGCCCGCTGCTGAGGAAGAGTCTGCGCCCGAGGCCGAAGCTGCCCCTGAGGAAGAGCCGCCCGCCGAGGAGGAGTCTGCTCCTGAGGCCGAGGCTGCTCCCGAAGAGCCCGCTGCCGAGGAAGAGCCTGCCGCCGAGGCGGAGTCCGCTCCCGAAGAGGAGCCCGCAGCAGAAGAGGCGGAGTCCGCTGAGGACGAGCCCGTCGCCGACGCGGACGGCGATACCAAAGAGGACTAGATGTCCGGCCCCGCCGCTTCGGCGCGGGTGCCCTTCGTCGGCCTGACCGGCGGCCTCGGCTCCGGTAAGTCCACGGCACTGAAGGCGCTCGCGGAGCTCGGCGCCGCCACTCTCTCCACCGACGCACTGGTTCACGACCTGCTCGCCACGCGAGAGGTTCGGGAGCAGATAGCCGGATTTCTCGGCCCCGGCGTCCTGGACGCTGACGGGGATCTCGACCGCGCCGCCGTGGCGACGCGGGTCTTCGAGCGTCCCGACGAGCGGGCCTGGCTCGAGGGCCTGCTCTGGCCGCTCGTCGGGCAGCGGGTGGCGCAGTGGCGCAGCGAGCTCGAGGCGCTCGAAGACCCGCCGCCGGTGGCCGTCGTGGAGACGCCGCTGCTGTTCGAGGCTGAGATGGAGGCCGTGTTCGACACGACCGTCGCGATCGTGGCCGACGAGGAGGTGCGCTCCGAGCGGGCCGTCGCGAGAGGGCATGCAGCGGTTGCCGAGCGTGCCGGGCGCCAGCTCTCGCAGGAAGAGAAGTCCCGCCGGGCCGACCACACGGTCCGCAACGACGGCAGCCCGGAGGAGTTGAAGGCAGAGTTGTCCCGCCTCCTTGCCACCATTGGGCTCTAGACCTTGCCACCGGCAGCACGAACCAGCACGCGGGGCGCCCGCAAGGCGTCCGCCCGGCGATCCAAGCGCCACCGCGGCTCCCCCTGGGTGCGAATTCTCGCGCTTCTCGCAGCCGGCGCGATAGGCGTCGGGGCCGCGATGACGATCGGGGGCCTGGGCCCGCTCGGCGAGGCGGTGCGCCAGATCACCCTGCCGCTGAGCCACGAGGACATCATCCGCCAGCAGGCGGCCGAGAAGGGCCTCGATCCCGCACTGGTGGCGGCGGTGATCTACGAGGAGTCGAAGTTCCGCGATCAGACCTCGCACGCAGGGGCGCGAGGCCTGATGCAGATCACGCCCGCCACCGCGGAGTTCATCGCGCGCGACTCGGGCGGCACGCGATTCGTGCAGGAGGATCTCGCCACGCCGCAGGTGAACATCTCGTACGGCACCTACTACCTGCGCTACCTGCTGCGCCGGTATGACGGCGACGAGGTCCTGGCGGTGGCCGCCTACAACGCCGGCGAGACGAACGTGAACCGCTGGATCGAGCGGGCTGGAGGCCGAGCGCGCTTCAACGTGTCCGAGGACATTCCGTTCCCCGAGACGCGCCACTACGTGGACGGCGTGATGGAGCACCGCGACGCCTACCGCGAGACCTACGACGACGAGCTCGGGCTCTAGCGGCGGGCGTCCGGTAGGCGCTTCGCCCGGCTGAATTCCCTCTTGTGCGCCAGGGCGCCTGCTAGCGTCAAATGGTGCCTCCGTTCAGGGTCAACGCCTCCTACACCGCGATTGCGGACCAGCCGGCGGCACGAGATCAGCTGTCCGCGGGGCTCGAGGCCGGGGACCGCTTCCAGACGCTGCTGGGCGTCACCGGATCGGGCAAGACGGCGACGATGGCCTTCACGATCGAGCAGGTGCAGCGGCCGGCGCTGATCATCGCGCACAACAAGACGCTCGCCGCCCAGCTCTGCAACGAGTTCCGCGAGCTCTTCCCGGACAACGCGGTCGAGTACTTCGTCTCCTACTACGACTACTACCAGCCCGAGGCGTACGTCCCGGCGCAGGACCTCTACATCGAGAAGGACTCCTCGATCAACGAGGAGATCGACCGTCTCCGGCACGCCGCGACCGCTGCCCTGTTCGGCCGCCGCGACGTGATCGTCGTGGCGAGCGTCTCCTGCATCTACGGCATGGGCTCGCCCGAGAAGTACAACGCCCAGATGGTGCTGCTCAAGCGCAACGAGCCGGTGGACCGCGACGAGACGCTGCGCAAGCTCGTGGACATCCAGTACTCGCGCAACGACACGGTCCTCTCGCGCGGCGCGTTCCGGGTGCGCGGCGACACGCTGGAGGTGTTCCCGGCCTACGCGCAGACCGCGTACCGAGCATCGTTCTTCGGTGAGGAGGTGGAGGATCTGCAGGAGTTCGACCCGCTCACCGGCGAGGTGATCCGCAAGCTCGAGCACGCCGCCGTCTGGCCGGCTACCCACTACGCCACCGACAGCGAGGCGATCGAGCGCGGGGTGGTGGAGATCCGCGATGAGCTGGAGGCCCGCTGCGCCGAGCTCGAGGCCGAGGGCAAGCCGCTCGAGGCGCATCGCCTGCGCCAGCGCACGCAGTTCGACATGGAGATGATGCGCGAGGTTGGCTTCTGCAACGGCATCGAGAACTACTCGCGGATCCTCGACGGTCGCAAGCCGGGCGAGCGCCCCTACTGCCTGATCGACTTCTTCCCGAAGGACTTCGTCTGCTTCATCGACGAGTCCCATCAGACAGTGCCGCAGATAGGCGGCATGTACCACGGCGACCGCTCGCGCAAGCAGACCCTGATCGACTACGGGTTCCGGCTCCCGAGCGCGCTGGACAACCGGCCTCACAAGTTCGAGGAGTTCCTCTCGATCACGCCCCAGATGGTGTTCGTCTCCGCCACGCCGGGCGATTTCGAGCGCAGCCACTCCTCGCGGCTCGTGGAGCAGGTGGTGCGGCCTACCGGGATCATCGACCCGGAGGTGATCGTGCGGGGGTCGCAGAACCAGATCGACGACCTGATGAACGAGGCCAGGGCGCGCACCGAGGTCAACGAGCGCACCCTGGTGACCACGCTCACCAAGAAGATGGCCGAGGATCTGACCGAGTACCTGCTGGAGTACGGGATCCGGGTCCGCTACCTCCACTCCGAGGTGGACACCCTCGACCGGATCCAGATCATCAGGGAGCTCCGGCTCGGCGAGTTCGACGTGCTGGTGGGGGTGAACCTGCTGCGCGAGGGGCTCGACCTGCCCGAGGTCTCGCTGGTGGCGATCCTCGACGCGGACAAGGAGGGGTTCCTGCGCGGCGAGACCTCGCTCGTCCAGACGATCGGCCGCGCCGCCCGCAACATCCGGGGCACGGTGATCATGTACGCCGACCGCAAGACGGCCGCGATGGAGGCGGCGATCGGCGAGACCGAGCGGAGGCGGGCGATCCAGATCGCCCACAACGAGCGCTACAGCATCACGCCGGCGACGATCAGCAAGGGCATCGCCGACTTCGGCTCGTTCCTCACAGGGGAGTCGAAGGTTCCCGCGAGCCGCTCCAGCAGGCGCCAGGCCGACGAGCGCATGTCCGTGGAGGAGATCACTCGCACGCTGATCGAGCTCGAAGAGGAGATGCTCGCGGCCTCCGAGGACCTGCGCTTCGAGTACGCGGGCAAGCTGCGCGACGAGATCAAGGCGCTGCGCAGGGAGCTGGACGCCCATCAGGCGAGAGCTCAGCCGAGGGGCGGGGTCGAGCCGGCCGGCGAGGCCCAGGCCAGCGCCTGACGCAGACGGGTCGCGGCACGACTACGATCCGAGCTGATGGAAGCGCAGATTCGGAGACTCGCGGCAGCCGCCGAGGGCCTGGAGCTCCAGGCGCGCGAGCTGCGCGCGGAGATCCGCGAACTGGTCGATTCGCTGAGCTCGCAGGCGAGCGCCCCCGCCGAGCGCCTCGAGCCGTCGGAGGCATCGCCTCCGATCCGGCCCTCCGCTCCGGCGGTGGACGAGTCACCGCGGGCGGAAGCCTCGTCGGCTGCGCGGGCAGAAGCCTCGTTGGTTGAGAAGCCGTCGAAGCCCCGGGGAGGCCCGGAGGGCGCCCGGCTGGTGGCGCTCAGCATGGCGCTCGACGGCAAGTCCCGCGAGGAGACGGCCCGCCACCTGCGCGAGAGCTTCGGGCTGGACGACGTCGACGAGCTGCTCGCCGACGTCTACTCGCGCGCCGGCGCCTGACCGGAAGCCGGATCCCGCCGCCTGATGCAGGCGAACGTGTGTTCGACCGGCGCGCCCCCTAGACTCCTATACGTGTCGCCGTCGAAGTCTTCGGCGGGCAGTCGGGTCGACGAGATCGTCGTCTCCGGAGCCCGCGAGCACAACCTCAAGGACCTCCACGTCCGGCTGCCTCGCGATGCCCTGATCGTCATCACGGGCCTCTCCGGCTCGGGCAAGTCCAGCCTGGCCTTCGACACCATCTACGCCGAGGGGCAGCGGCGCTACGTGGAGTCGCTCTCGGCTTACGCCCGTCAGTTCCTGGGGCAGATGGACAAGCCGGATGTCGACTCGATCGAGGGGCTCTCACCGGCGATCTCGATCGACCAGAAGACGACCTCGCGCAACCCGCGCTCCACCGTCGGCACGGTCACGGAGATCTACGACTACCTGCGCCTGCTCTGGGCGCGTATCGGGCATCCCCACTGTCACAACTGCGGCAAGCCGATCGCGGCGCAGTCGGCCGAGCAGATCGTCGACCAGGTGATGCTGCTCGAGGAGGGCACGCGCTTCATGGTCATGGCGCCGATCATTCGCGGGCGCAAGGGCGAGTACGGCAAGCTCTTCGAGGAGCTGCGAGCGGAGGGCTTCACGCGGGTGAAGGTGGACGGCGAGCTGCACCGCCTCGAGGAGGAGATCTCCCTCGACAAGAAGTTCAAGCACGACATCTCGGTGGTCGTGGACCGGCTCGTGATGCGCAAGGACCTGCGCAAGCGGCTCGCCGACTCGATCGAGACCGCGGTGGGTCGCGCGGAGGGGATCGTCGACATCGAGCACGTCGACGGTGGTGAGGTGAGCACCTACTCGGAGCGGTTCGCCTGCCTGAGCTGCGGAACCTCGATGCCCGAGCTCGAGCCGCGAATGTTCTCGTTCAACTCGCCGCACGGAGCCTGCCCCCGCTGCATGGGGCTCGGCTCCCAGCGGGAGATCGACCCCGAGCTGATCGTGCCCGACCCGTCGCTCTCCCTGAACGAGGGGGCGATCCTCCCGTGGTCCACCAGCTCGTCCAACTACTTCGAGCAGATGACCCAGGCGATCGCCTCCAAGTGGGAGGTCGACCTGGACGCCCCATGGGAGAAGCTCCCGGAGGAGGTGCGGAGCACCTTCCTGGAAGGGACCGGCGGCGAGAAGCTCTACGTCTCCTACACCAACCGCTACGGGCGCAAGCGGTCGTACATGACGGACTTCGAGGGGATCGTCCCGAGCCTCGAGCGGCGCTACCGGGAGACCGACTCGGAATGGTCGCGGCAGCGCATCGAGGGCTACATGTCGATCAGGCCGTGCCCCGAGTGCCAGGGATCCCGCCTGCGGCCGGAGAGCCTGTCCGTCAAGGTCGGCGGCCTCGGCATCCACCAGCTCACGCACATGTCCGCGCACCGCTCGATCAAGTGGATGGAGGAGCTAGACCTGACCGAGACCGAGCGGCAGATAGCGCGGCTGATCCTGCGCGAGATCGACGAGCGGCTGCGCTTCCTGGAGAACGTCGGCGTGGGCTACCTCTCGCTCGATCGCGCCGCGGCCACGCTGTCGGGCGGAGAAGCCCAGCGGATTCGGCTCGCGACGCAGATCGGGTCGAGCCTCGTGGGGGTCCTCTACATCCTCGATGAGCCGTCGATCGGCCTGCACCAGCGCGACAACGAGCGCCTGATCCGCACGCTGGAGCGGTTGCGCGACCTCGGCAACACCGTGATCGTGGTCGAGCACGACGAGGGCACGATGCTCGCGGCGGACCACCTGCTCGATCTCGGGCCCGGCGCCGGAGAGCACGGCGGCAAGATCGTGGCCCAGGGAACGCCGAAGGCGGTGATGCGGGTCAAGCGGTCGCTGACCGGCCAGTTCCTCTCGGGCGAGCGCACGATCGCGATCCCGGCCGAGCGCCGCACGCCGGCCGGCTACATCGAGGTCGAGAAGGCCTCGCAGCACAACCTGCAGGACATCGACGTGCGGGTTCCGCTCGGCGTCTTCTGCTGCGTGACCGGGGTGTCGGGGTCGGGCAAGTCGACGTTCGTCAACGAGGTCCTCTACAAGGCCGTCGCCAACCGGCTGCACAGGGCCAAGCGGCGCCCGGGGGCGCACCAGCGCATCACAGGGCTCGACCAGGTCGACAAGATCATCAACATCGACCAGTCGCCGATCGGGCGCACGCCGCGCTCGAACCCGGCCACCTATACCGGCCTCTTCGACCTGATCCGGGACATCTTCTCCCGGACCCAGGAGGCCCGCGCTCGCGGCTACAAGCCGGGCCGGTTCTCCTTCAACGTCAAGGGCGGCCGCTGCGAGGTCTGCCGCGGCGACGGGCAGATCAAGATCGAGATGCACTTCCTGCCCGACGTGTACGTGCCCTGCGAGCAGTGCGGCGGCAAGCGCTACAACCGCGAGACGCTCGAGGTGCGCTTCAAGGGCAAGACGATCGCCGACGTCCTCGCCATGCCGGTCGAGGAGGCGGTCGAGTTCTTCGAGAACGTCCCGAAGATCAAGCGCCGCCTGCAGACGCTGCACGACGTGGGACTCGACTACCTCCGCCTCGGCCAGCCGGCCACGACGCTCTCAGGCGGCGAGGCCCAGCGGGTGAAGCTGGCGACCGAGCTCGCCAAGGTGGCCACGGGCCGCACGCTCTACATCCTCGACGAGCCGACGACCGGCCTCCACTTCGCGGACGTCGAGCGGCTGCTGGAGATGCTGCAGCGCCTGGTGGCGGCGGGCAACTCCGTGGTGGTGATCGAGCACGACATCGACGTCGTCAAGACCGCCGACCACATCCTGGACCTGGGGCCGGAAGGGGGGGAGGGCGGCGGACTGCTGGTGGCCGCCGGCACCCCCGAGGAGGTGGCTGCGGTTGCGGGCTCCCACACGGGCAGGTTCCTGAAAGAGGTCGTGACTCCGGCGGCTGCGCCAGCCGCGCCCAAGAAGCCGGCGAAGCGGCCCAAGGCGAAGGCCGCGAGGGGCCCGGTCGAAGAGACCGAGCCCGCTGCGGCTTAGGGAGCCGGAAGCTGCATGCCATGGGCCTGACCGCGACGCGCACCTGGTGGCGCAAGTGGCGCTGGTACGAGCGCGACTCGCTGCTCTGGCGACGGCTGGCGATCCATCGCGAGATGGCGCGTCGCGGGTCCTTCGCGCGCTGGCCGATCCAGGGTGAGGTGCTCGAGATGCTGCGCGAGGGGCGCCTGGAGATCGGGGAGGGGACGCTGTTCGAGCCCAACGTGTGGCTCACCGCCCCCGCGCCCGGCAGGATCCGCATCGGAGCGGGCTGCTTCCTCAACATCGGGGTGATGGTCGCCGCCGTGGACCTGGTGGAGATCGGCGATCACTGCATGTTCGCCAACGGCTGCTTCATCACCGATGGCTCGCACCGCTTCGACGACCTGGATAAGCCGGTGCCGTGGCAGGGGTTCACCAGCAAGGGGCCGACGCGGATCGCCGACAACGTGTGGTGCGGGGCGAACGTGGTGATCACCAGCGGCGTGACGATCGGCGAGCGGGCCGTGATCGGGGCCAACAGCGTCGTGACGAGCGACATCCCGGCCCGGACGATCGCGGCGGGAGCTCCGGCCAAGCCGATCCGCGAGATCGAGTACGGGGAGGCTGGGCCCGCGGGTCAGCCGAAGAGGTCGAGCTGATCGACCGGCGGCTCGGCATCCGCCTCGGGGCTCTGGCCGGGGCTCTGGGGGGCGACTCCGGCGAGTGGTCGATCGGCCTCGGCCGACGCGCCTGACGCGCCCGGCTGTGGCGGCGGTCCGGCGGCCAGGATGCCCGGGAGCTTCTTGAAGTCCTCGCGCAGCTGCTCCTTGACGCGCGGGGTGCGCAGGCCGGCCGCGGGGTGGAAGATCGGGAAGATCTGGACCGCCCTGCCGCCCACCTGGTGGACCTGCGGGACGCCGTGCACCCGGCTGATCCCGGTGTTCGAGCGGGTGAGCAGCTTGGTGGCGAAGTTGCCCAGCGTGCAGATCACCGTTGGCTCGATCAGCTCGACCTGGCGGTAGAGGTACGGCTTGCACGCCTCGATCTCGTCTGGCTGCGGGTCCCTGTTCTCCGGTGGTCGGGACTTCAGGACGTTGGCGATGAAGACGTCCCCGCGAACGAGCCCGTTCTCGGCCAGGAGCTCGTCGAGCAGCTTGCCGGCCCTGCCGACGAAGGGGATCCCCTTGAGGTCCTCCTGGGCTCCCGGCGCCTCGCCGACGAACATCAGGTCGGCGTTGGCGTTTCCCGCGCCGAACACGACCTGGGTGCGCGTCGAGTGCAGCGGGCAGCGGGTGCAGGCCTGCGCCTCCTTGAAGAGGGCGACCAGCTCCTCGCGGCGTTCTGCTGCCGTCTGCATCGCGGCCTAGCCTAGTTCCCTCGTCGGCGCTATCCTGGACACAGTGGCCGCTACCCGATTGGGAGTGGACCGCGAAATGAGACCGACCGGTACCCGATGGGACTGGAACGGACGATGCCAATCCCCACCACATCTCTTGACCACGCGCGCCTGGGCGTCGCGGTAGTCGGCACAGGCCGGCTCGGCGCCGCGCTCGCCCTCGCGCTGGAGGCGGCCGGCCTCGACGTCGCCGGCCCGCTCGGGCGGGGAGAGACATCGCCTGCCGCCGTGACGCTGCTCTGCGTGCCCGACGGCGAGATCGCCGCGGCGGCGGAGCGGGCTCGCGCCGATGCGTACGGCGGGCTGATCGGCCATACGAGCGGCGCCACCCCCCTGACGGTGCTGGAGGGAGCGGGCAGAGCGGCGTTTGCGCTCCATCCGCTCCAGACGTTCGCCGGCGGAGAGGCGCCCGAGCGCTTCCGCGGGGTCGGCTGCGCCGTAGCCGGCACCACGCCCGAGGCGCTGTCCACCGCCTGGCGGCTGGCGGAGCTCGTGGGGATGCGCCCGTTCGAGATCGCAGACTCCGAGCGAGCCGCCTACCACGCGGCCGCCTCGATGGCCTCCAACTTCCTCGTGACGCTCCAAGCCGCGGCCGAGGAGCTGGCCGCCGGGGCGGGGCTCGAGCGCAGCGAGGCGCGCGCCCTGCTGGCTCCGCTCGTGCGCAGCACCGTCGAGAACTGGGTGGCGCGCGGGCCCGAAGAAGCGCTCACCGGCCCGGTCGCGCGCGGCGACGATGCGACCGTGGAGCGCCAGCGCGAGGCCGTGGGATCGGTAGCGCCGGATCTCCTCCCGCTGTTCGACGAGCTGGTCGCCGGCACCCGCTCGCTCGCGGGCAGGGCGCTCGGGGTGGCGGCATGACGATCGTCAGGACAGTCGCCGAGCTGCGCGCCGCGCTGGCGCCGGGCCGCGCCGCCGGGAGCACCGTCGGCCTCGTGCCGACGATGGGCAGCTTCCACGAGGGCCACCTGACGCTGATGCGCGCCGCGCGCGCAGAGTGCGACACCGTCGTGGTCTCGCTGTTCGTGAACCCCACCCAGTTCGGGCCGGCCGAGGACCTCGACGCCTACCCGCGGGACGAGCAGCGCGATGCCGAGCTGGCCGCCGCGGAGGGCGTGGACGTGCTCTTCGCCCCCTCCGCCGAGGAGGTCTACCCCGATGGATTCGCCACCACGGTCGCCGTTCGCGGCCTCACGGACGTCCTCTGCGGCGACTCCGAGCGCCGCGGCCCCGGCCATTTCGACGGCGTGACCACCGTGGTCGCGAAGCTGCTCAACATGGTGCAGCCGGACGTCGCCTTCTTCGGCCAGAAGGACGCCCAGCAGACGCTCGTGATCCGCAGGATGGCGCGCGATCTCGACATGCCCGTGCGGATCGAGGTGCTGCCCACCGTTCGCGAGGCCGACGGCCTGGCCCTCAGCTCCCGAAACGTCTATCTCGACACGGAGGAGCGCGAACGCGCGCTCGGCCTCAGCCGCGCGCTCGCCGCCGCCGAGGCTGCGGTGGAGCGGGGAGAGATCGGGGCCGATTCCGTGCTCGGAGCGGCCCGGGCGGAGCTCGAGCGGGCCGGGATAGACCCCGAGTACCTAGAGCTGCGCTCCACCAAGGACCTTTCGAGCGCCGAGCGGGTCAACGGCTCGACGCTGCTGGCAGTGGCCGCCCGTGTGGGGCGCGCCCGACTGATCGACAACACCATCCTCAATTCGGAGGCGGCCGAGCCGCCCGCCGAGACCCTTCGACAAGGAGCCGACGCGCCATGAGACGGACCATGCTCAAGTCCAAGATCCACCGTGCCACGATCACCGCGAGCGACCTCAACTACGTCGGCTCGATCACGATCGACGCCGACCTGCTCGAGGCGTCGGACATACGCGAGCACGAGAAGGTGCACGTGCTGGACATCGACAACGGTGCCCGCTTCGAGACCTACACGATCGCCGGCCGCCGCGGCTCCGGCGAGGTGCAGGTCAACGGCGCCGCCGCCCGGCTGGTGCACACGGGCGACAAGGTGATCGTGGTCTCCTATGCGGACTACGAGGAGGCCGAGCTCGAGGCCTACGAGCCGGTCGTAGTCCACGTGGGCGCGACGAACGAGATCGTCATGGTGGACGACGCGGTCGCGGAGCTCCTCTCATGAGCTCCCGTCCGAAGATCGCGGCCGCTCCGGCCGCGAAGGGCAAGCCGGTCACTCTTTCGACGCTGGTCGAGAAGAAGGCGCTCGGCGAGCCGATGGCGATGGTCACCGCCTACGACTACCCGGGCGCGCAGGTGGCCGAGGAGGCGGGCGTCGACATCGTCCTCGTGGGCGATTCCGCCGCGATGACGGTGCTGGGCTACCCGAGCACCGTCCCGGTCTCCGTGGACGAGATGCTCATGCTCACCTCGGCGGTCCGGCGCGGGCTGCGCACGCCGATGCTGGTGGGCGACCTCCCGTTCGGCTCGTACGAGGCCTCGGACGAGCAGGCCATCTCGACCGCCCAGCGCTTCGTCAAGGAAGCCGGCTGCGACGCGGTGAAGCTCGAGCGCGGCGGCACCTCGGTGAGCCGCGCGCGGGCGATCGTCGAGGCGGGGATCCCGGTCATGGGCCATGTCGGCCTGACTCCCCAGACGGCCACTGCGCTCGGCGGCTACCGCTCCCAGGGGCGCACGGCGGAGCGCGCGCTGGAGGTGGCGCGGGACGCGCTGGCGCTGCAGGAGGCGGGCTGCTTCGCGATCGTGTTCGAGGCGATTCCCTCCGACCTCACGGACGAGCTGATGCCGCGCCTCGAGATCCCGGTGATCGGCATCGGCGCCGGGCCCTCGACGGACGGCCAGGTGCTCGTGATGCATGACCTGCTGGGCATCTACGACGGCCATGCAGCCCGCTTCGTGAAGCGGTACTCGAACGTGCGCGAGCAGATGATCGAGGGCGTGCGCGCCTATGCCGACGATGTGCGCGCACGGCGCTATCCGGAGCCCGAGCACGGCTACACGATGGCCCCGGACGAGCACTCGAGGCTGCGGGCGCTGCTGGACCAAGAGGTTCGCCGGTAGCGACTTTGGGGCAACTTGCGGGTTGTACGAGCAGTTGACACTCAATAGAGGAGGCAGCGTTCCGTGATCCGCTCCAAGAAGCTACGTCCGTCCCCAGCCATGGCGGTGGCGCTGTTGGCCCTGTTCGTGTCGCTCGGCGGCGGTGCCTACGCGGCGATCGTCGTGACCGGCAAGACGGTGAAGAACGGCAGCCTGACCGGCGTCGACTTCAAGCCGCGCTCGCTGCACGGCTCGAAGCTGAAGGCGGATTCGATCGGCGGCGGGTCGATCAAGGAGTCCACGCTCGGCCCGGTCGAGGCCCTGTCGCACATGGCCGTCGTCTCGAGCGTGGGCCAGCTTGCGCGCGCACGCGGCGTCACGAGCGTGGCGCGCACGGCCGCCGGCCGCTACCAGGTGATCTTCGATCGCGATGTGCGCAGCTGCGCCTACACGGCCACTGTGGGAGACACGAGCGCCGCCGGCCCCGGGACCGGCACGGCCTCGGTCTCCGGACTGCCGTCGAGCGTCAACGGGGTGCAGGTCCGCACCGTCTCCTACAACGCGAATGGCAACCCGGTCAACGAGAACAAGCCTTTCCACTTGATCGTGAGCTGCTGAACCGCGCCTGGGCGAGCCGCCGGCCGGCGGCTCGCCTCGGGTCGGCCCGTAACGCGGCGGCGCTCCGGGCCGCGGAGCCGGGGCGCGCTGCCCGGTCGGTCACACTTTGCGGCGTGACGATCGAGACCGACAGCGCCGCGGCCACCGAGGCGGCCGGCGCCCGGCTTGCCGCGCGGCTGTCCCCGGGGGACGTCGTGCTCGTCTCCGGCGAGCTCGGCGGGGGGAAGACCACCTTCGTGCGCGGCGCATGTCGCGCGCTGGGCGTGCAGGAGCCGGTGACGAGCCCCACCTTCACGATCGGCCAGATCCTGGAGGGGAACCTGGAGATCGCCCACCTCGACCTCTACCGGCTCGAGTCGATGGCGGGCGAGGACCCATCCCTGCTCGACGACTACCTGACGCCCGATCGGATCTCCTTCGTGGAGTGGCCCGAGGTCGGCGAGCACTCGATCGAGCGGGTGGCCGCGCGGGTTCGGCTCGAGCACGCCGGCGGTGATCGGCGGAGGATCGAGGTGGAGTGAACCTCCTGGGCATCGACACCTCCAGCGTCGCCAGCGCGGCCTGCGTTCTGAGGGCGGACGGCGAGGCCTTCGAGGCCGGGCCCTCGGTGGCCCGTCTCGCCTCGCCGCCCGGCCATGCCGCCGAGCTGATGCCGGCCGCGGCGAGCTGCCTCGAGCAGGCGGGGCTCGGCTGGGAGGAGCTCGACGTCATCGCGGTCGGAGTGGGCCCGGGCGCCTTCACCGGCCTGCGGATCGGCGTCGCGACGGCCAGGGCGCTTGCACAGGCGCACGGTGCCGAGCTGCGGCCGGTCTCCTCGCTTGCCGCCCTCGCGGCGGGCATCGACGCGAGCCCCTCGCTGCCCGTGATCGATGCGCGCAGGGGCGAGGTGTTCGCGGCGCTCTACGAGGCGGGGGAGGAGCGCTGGGAGCCCTTTGCCGCGGCCCCCGAGGCCCTGGCCGAGCGGGTTGCCGCGGACGGCCGCTCGCCAATGGCGGCCGGTGACGGGGCGGTACGCTTCCGCGAAGTGCTCGAGGCGGCAGGCGTCAGCGTCGCGTCCGATGGCTCGCCGGCCCATCTGGTCAGTGGGCTGTCGATCTGCAGGCTCGCCTCGACCCTGCCGGCCGCGCCGGCGGCGGCCGTCCTGCCGGACTACCTGCGCCTGCCCGACGCCAAGCCGAGCGTCCAATGAGCCACCCGCTCGAGATCAGGCGCCTCGCGTACCCCGACCTGCCCCAGGTGATCGCCATCGAGAGGCAGGCGTTCACCACGCCGTGGTCGCTCGCGATGTTCGTGCTCGAGCTGTCCAAGCCGTCGGGCATCTGCCTGGCGGCGACGCGCGGAGGCCGCATCGTGGGCTACCTCGTCTGCTCGCGCTACGACACGGTCTGGCACGTGATGAACGTCGCCGTGGACGACCGGGCGCGGCGGCAGGGAGTCGCCACGGTCCTGCTCGACCATCTCTTCGCCGCGGCCGATGAGCCCGGCGAGCGCTACACGCTGGAGGTCCGGACCTCGAACACGGCGGCGATCGCGCTCTACGAGCGCTTCGGGTTCCGTGCCGCCGGCCGCCGCCGCGGCTACTACCACGACAATCGCGAGGACGCCGTGATCATGTGGCGCCTCAGCCCTCAGCCCGATGGGCAGGCCGGGGACGGCGCCTCGGCCGCGGGTGCGGCGGGACCGTGATCCTCGCCATCGAGACGAGCTGCGACGACACCTGCGTCGCGGTCGTGACGACCGCGGGCGAGGTGCGCTCGAACGTCATCGCGTCTCAGGGGCTCTTGCACTCCCGCTACGGCGGGGTGGTGCCGGAGATCGCCTCGCGGCGGCATCTCGAGCTGCTCGACGCGGTGACGGCGGATGCGCTGGAGCAGGCCGGAATCGGCCTCGACGAGATCGAGAAGGTGGCCGTCACCCGCGGGCCCGGGCTGATCGGTGCGCTGCTGGTGGGGCTCTCGGCTGCGAAGGCGCTCGCCGCTGCGCGCGGCCTGCCGCTTGTGGCGGTGGACCACCTGCACGGCCACGTGGTGGCGCCGACCCTGCTGCCCGACCCGATCGAGCCGCCGTACGTGTGCCTCGTTGCCAGTGGAGGGCACACCTTCCTCGCACGCGTGGAGGAGGCCGGTTCCTACTCGATCCTCGGCCAGACGCTCGACGACGCGGCGGGGGAGGCGTTCGACAAGGGCGCGCGCCTGCTGGGCCTCGGATATCCCGGTGGTCCCGCGATCGACCGACTGGCCCGCGAGGGCGACCCGGAGGCCTTCGACTTCCCCCGCTCCCTCCCCTCAGGAGACCGGGCGGGAGGAGCGCAGCCCGAACGTCGTTCGCGCGAGCACCGCACCGATGCTCTCCACTTCAGCTTCTCGGGGGTCAAAACATCGCTTCTCTACAGGGTTCGAGACCTCGGGGAGGAGGAGACGATCAGCCGCCGCGCCGACCTGGCGGCTTCGTACCAGGCGGCGATCGTGGAAGCCCTTACGGCCCGCCTGCGGCAGGCGCTCGAGCGCGAGGGCGTGGAGCGCGCGGCGCTCGGAGGCGGCGTCGCGGCCAACTCCCAGCTGCGGCGTGCGGCGCAGGAGCTCTGCGACGAGGTCGGCGTGCGGCTCTGGACTCCCGCGATGGAGCTCTGCACCGACAACGCGGCGATGATCGCGGCCGCCGCGCGCTTCACGGAGGCGCTGCCGTATCCCGACTACCTCTCGCTCGACGCCTCTGCTCGGCTCACGCCGAAGGTCCCCGCTTGAGCGCCGGACCGAGGCTG
The DNA here is from genome assembly GCA_963715445.1 of uncultured Solirubrobacterales bacterium. GTDB lineage: Bacteria > Actinomycetota > Thermoleophilia > Solirubrobacterales > Thermoleophilaceae > JAAYBF01. The sequence goes on along the minus strand of OY970240.1, from coordinate 281,697 downwards.
ACCCTCTACGGCAAGCCGGGGTGCTGCCTCTGCGACGACGCGCGGGCGGCCATCGAGGAGCTGCGCGCGACGAACCGCTTCGAGCTCGAGGAGGTGGACATCTCGATCGATCCCGTGCTGCAGAGCGAGTACGGCGAGCGAATCCCCGTCGTGGCGGTGAACGGCAGCGACGAGCTCGAGCTCCATGTGGACGCAGCCGCGCTCGAACGCCTGCTCGCTAGAGTGGCCGAGTCGTGACCCCCTTGGACTCAATGCGGGCCGGCGCCTCCCTCGAGGACAACGCACGGGACCGTCTCTCGCTCGGGGTGGCGGCCCGTCTCTCGCGCTACCTGCAGGTGCTGACCCAGGCTCGCAAGATGGGCAAGCAGACCATCTCCTCCCAGGAGCTGGCCGACTACACGCACGTCAACTCGACCCAGATCCGGCGCGACCTGTCCGGCTTCGGGAAGTTCGGCAAGCGCGGGGTCGGCTACAACGTCGACTCGCTCGTAGCGCAGATTCGCAAGATCCTGAGGACGAGCGGGCAGCACAACATCGCGCTGTTCGGCGCCGGGCACCTGGGGCAGGCGATCGCGGGCTCGGACATATTCGCCGACCACGGCTTCCGGGTCGTGGCGGTGCTCGACACCGACCCGAAGAAGGTCGGGAAGCGGATCACCGATCAGCTGGTGGTGCGTCCCGTCGAGGACCTCGGGCCCCTCGTGGAGCAGGACCAGATCGTCGTAGGTGTGATCGCGGTGCCGACCGAGGCCGCTCAGCGCGTGGCGGACGAGCTCGTGGCGAGCGGCGTCAAGATCATCTTCAACTACTCCGAGGCGCTGCTCCAGGTGCCGCCAGAGGTGACCGTGCACACCTCCAGCCCGGCGGTCGACCTGCTGTACGCGCTCTACTTCTACCTCACCTGAGCATGCTCGACATGACGAAGGCGCGGGAGGTCTTCGAGGCCTCCAAGGACTTCACGGTGGGGATCGAGGAGGAGTTCCAGACCCTCGATGCCAAGACGCTCTCACTCGCGCCCCGCTTCGGCGACCTGAGCGAGGCGGCGCAGGCCGACCCGGTGCTGCGCGACTCCGTGGCCGGCGAGCTGATCGAGTCGGAGATCGAGATCCGCTCCGGCAAGGGGGAGACATTCGCCGATGCCGTGAGCGCTCAGCAGGACGCGCGTGCGCGGCTGTTCGCCCTGGTGCAGGCCAACGACACCCGCCTTGCCGCCACCGGCACCCACCCCTGGAGCCCGTGGCAGGACCAGCGCATCATCGACACCGACCACTACCGCCGCGTGGAGGACGGGCTCAAGTACGTGGCCTGGCGCAACAACACCTTCAGCCTCCACGTGCACGTCGGCGTCAGGGGCGCGGACCGGGCGATCGCGGTGTGCGACCGCCTGCGGCCGGTCCTCCCGGAGCTGCTGGCGATCTCCGCGAACTCCCCGTTCCTCGACGGGCGCGACTCGGGCCTGCACTCCGCCCGCACCCAGATCTTCACCAAGAGCTTCCCCCGCTGCGGCGTGCCGGATCCCTTCGGCAGCTGGGACGCCTACGCCGACTACGTGCGCTTCCTGATCCGGACGGGCTCGATCGTCGAGCACACCCAGCTGTGGTGGAGCGTCCGCCCGCATCACGCCTACGGAACGGTCGAGGTCCGCATCTGCGACGCGCAGTCGAGCGCCGAGCACTCGACCGCCCTCGCCGCGCTGATAGTGGCCGCGGTCGCGCAGGCGGCGCTCGACCACGACGACGGGGTGGCCTTCGAGGACCCGCCGCCGAGGCTCGTGGAGGAGAACATGTGGCGGGCGATTCGCAACGGCCTCGACGGGCGCCTGATCGACCTGGAGCGGGGGGAGGAGTTCCCCGCCGCGGCGCTGGCCGATCGCCTGCTCGCGTGGACCGGCCCAGCCCGCTCGCTGCTGGGACTCGACTTCGCGCTGCCGGCGGAGAACGGCGCCCAGCGCCAGCGCCGTGCGATCGTGGAGGGCGCATCCATGGAGGAGGTCTTCGCGGCGGAGGTCGCGGAGGCTCAGCGGACCTATGCAGACTCGGAGGTGAGGACGTGACAGACGCAACGGCCGGACCAGGGCCCGACGGCCCGGAGGGCATGCCCTCGGAGGAGGAGATGCGCGCGGCGTTCGAGGAGCAGATGCGCAGCATCCGCGTTGAGGACGTGCTGCTCCAGACGGCAGCCACCCTGGTGAACCTCGGCGCGCGCCGCCTCGGCCTCGCCGCCGGCCCCGGAGAGGATCCAGCGGCCGAGCGGGACATCGAGCAGGCGCGAGTCGCGATCGACGCGGTGAGGGCGCTCGCACCGCTGTGCCCGCCGGAGCAGGTGGAGCCGATCCGCCAGGCCCTGAGCCAGCTCCAGATGGCCTACGCCCACGAGGCCCAGGACGCGGCGCCTGCCCCGGGAGCTCCCGCGGGACCGGGGTCTGAGACCCCCGGCCCGGCCGCTCCCCAGGCGCCGGGCGCGGATGCCGAGGACGAGCGTGCGAAGGCGCGCGCGAAGATCTGGACGCCGCCCGGCAGCTGACCGCCCCACATTCGGTCGGGCTGGCAGCTGACGGCCCCATCCAGCCCAGCCCGCATCCTGTCCGGCCGGCAGGTAGACTGCGCGCGCCTTTACCGGGCGCCACCGCCCCATGCGGTCCGGCGCGCCAATCTTCGCGCGCCGCCGGCTCGCCCGCTGTCGAAACCCACACGGAGGACACATCCCCTTGACCGACTTTCTGACCGACCACGGGATCCTTGTCGCGCTTGCCTGTGCAGCCGCGGCCGTGATCTACGGAGTCTTCACCACGCGCTGGCTCATGAGCAAGTCGCCCGGCAATGAGCGGATGCAGGAGATCTCCGCCGCTGTCCAGGAGGGGGCGAAGGCATACCTCACCCGTCAGTACCAGATCATCGGCGTGGTAGCCGTGATCCTGGCGATCGTGCTGGCCCTCGCCCTCGACATCGAGACGGCGATCGGCTTCGTGATCGGCGGCACCTTCTCGGGTGCGGCCGGGTTCATCGGCATGAACGTCTCGGTCCGCGCCAACGCCCGTGTGGCCGAGAGCGCCCGCGGCGGCGTCGGCTCGGCCCTCGAGGTCGCCTTCAAGGGCGGTGCGGTCACCGGCCTGCTCGTTGCTGGCCTGGCCCTGCTCGGCGTCGCCGGCTACTACGGCATCCTGCGGATGTTCGACGTCGACCAGAAGGACGCGATCGACGCGCTGGTCGGCCTCGGCTTCGGCGGCTCGCTGATCTCCGTCTTCGCCCGACTGGGCGGCGGCATCTTCACCAAGGCCGCTGACGTAGGCGCCGACATCGTCGGCAAGATCGAGGCGGGCATCCCCGAGGACGATCCTCGCAACCCGGCCGTGATCGCCGACAACGTCGGCGACAACGTCGGCGACTGCGCCGGCATGGCGGCCGACCTGTTCGAGACCTACGCGGTTACGGCCGTCGCGGTCATGCTGCTCGGCGTCCTGACCTTCAACGAGCTCGACGCGGTGGCGATGTACCCGCTGGTCATCGGCGGCGTCTCGCTGATCGCCTCGATCATCGGCACCTTCGCCGTGCGCAGCGCGGCCGGCAACGTGGAGCGCGCGCTCTACCAGGGCCTGATCGTCTCGGGCGTCCTCGCGGCGCTCGCGTTCCTGCCGATCACGATGTGGCTGATGGACGACCTCTCCTTCAAGGAGGGCGCCTCGACACTGCTGACCGGCGGTGGCGGAGACGTTGCCAGCGGCTTCGACTTCTGGCTCTGCACCCTGATCGGCATCGGCATCACCGCAGGCCTGTTCGTCATCACCGACTACTACACCTCGACGCGCTTCAAGCCGGTCCGGAGCACCGCGAAGGCCTCACAGACGGGTCACGCGACGAACATCATCCAGGGCCTCGCACAGGGCTTCCAGTCCACCGCGGCGCCCGCGATCCTGATCGCGCTCGGCATCCTGGTGGCGAACGAGCTCGCCGGCATCTACGGCATCGGCGTCGCGGTAATGGCGCAGCTGTCGCTGACCGGCCTGATCGTCGCGCTCGACGCCTTCGGCCCGATCACCGACAACGCCGGCGGCATCGCCGAGATGGCGGAGCTGCCCCAAGAGGTGCGCGACGTCACCGATCCGCTCGACGCGGTCGGCAACACCACGAAGGCCGTCACCAAGGGCTACGCGATCGGCTCTGCCGTGCTCGCCGCGCTCGTGCTGTTCGCGGCGTTCATCGAGGAGCTGCGCGAGGAGGCCGAGGCCGGCGGCGAGGTGCTGCTCGGCTTCGACATCTCGCAGCCCGAGGTGCTGGTCGGCCTGCTGATCGGCGGCATGATGGTCTACCTGTTCTCCGCGCTCTCGATCGAGTCGGTCGGCCGCGCGGGCGGCGGGGTCGTCGAAGAGGTCCGCCGCCAGTTCCGCGAGAAGCCGGGCATCATGGACGGCACCGAGAAGCCGGACTACGCCCAGTGCGTGAGCATCGTGACCAAGGCGGCCCAGCGGGAGATGATCCTGCCGGCGCTGATCCCGATCGTCGTGCCGGTGGTCGTCGGCCTGCTCAGCTACCAGGCGCTCGGCGGCCTGCTGATCGGCGTGATCGTCGTCGGCTTCTTCGCCGCGGTCTCCATGACCTCCGGTGGTGGGGCCTGGGACAACGCCAAGAAGCTGATCGAGGACGGTGAGTTCGGCGGCAAGGGCTCGCTGGCCCACGAGGCGTCCGTCACCGGCGACACCGTCGGCGACCCCTACAAGGACACCGCCGGCCCCGCGATCAACCCGATGATCAAGGTCGCGAACATCATCGCGATCCTGATCATCCCGTTCCTGGTCTAACCGACCCGGAGCAACCGCTTCAAGGAGGGCCCGTGGCGTTCGCGCTGCGGGCCCTTCGTCGTTCTCGGGCCGGTGGCGTTGTGGGTCGGAGCCCGCCCACGCTGGGCTCGTTGCGGCCGCTATGTGGCCGTAACAGACCCGGGGGCGCGGAGATCTCAGCTGGCGCTAGCGGAGATCGTCGGCGAGGAGGTCCATCAGGAGGCCGTCGCGCCAGTGGCCGTCCGGCGCGCGCTCGTGCCTGCGCAGGATGCCGACGGGCTTGAAGCCGAGGGAGGCGTACGCGGCTATCGCCCGCTCGTTCTCGGCCGAGGGGTCGATCGTGAAGCGGTGGTGGCCGCGCTCCTCGGTGAACCAGCGGATCGCGGTGCGCAGCGCCTCCGCGCCGAGCCCGCGACCCTGGAAGTCGGGCACGAGCAGGATGTCGAAGGCGACCTGGAGATAGTCGGGCTCCGTCTCCTCATGGAAGGCGAGCCAGCCGGCGACCGCATCTCCGACATGGATCGTGAAGGCCGAGCCCTCGTTGCGGAAGCCCTCGCGCTGGTGGTCGTCGTCGCTCGTGTCGCCCCACCACTCCCGGATGCCGGGGGCCTTGACCGCCGGCAGGAGCGCCTCTACGTCCCCGTCGGTCAGGGGCCGCAGCGTCAGCCGCTCACCCTCGAGCATCGGCAGTTCCACGCCGCCGAGTCTTGCATCGCGGCGAGCGGAGTAGCTTTCCCGCCTTATGGCTGAGTGGCGTCCCAAGGGGCAGGGCCTCGAGCGCGTGCTCGGAACCGGTGCGCTCTTCAGCACCGCCTACGGCAACGTGGGCAGCTCGATCTACTACGCCCTAGGGCTCGTCGCGGTGTTCGCGCTCGGGATGACGCCGCTCGTCTTCCTGATCGCGGGCGTGATCTTCGTCTGCACGGCGGCCACCTACACCGAGGCGACCACGATGTACCCGGAGGCCGGGGGCTCCTCGTCCTTCGCCCGCCGAGCCTTCAACGAGTTCTGGTCCTTCTTCGCCGCGTGGGGCCAGATGCTCAACTACATCATCACCGTCGCCATCTCGGCGTTCTTCGTGCCCCACTACCTGGGGGTGTTCTGGGCGCCGCTCGGTGAGTCGCCGGCCGACATCGTGGCGGGGATCGTGGTCGTGATTGTCCTGGCGATCGTGAACATCGTCGGCGTCAAGGAGTCGGCGAAGCTCAACGTCTTCCTCGCCCTGGCGGACTTCCTCACCCAGGTGCTCCTCGTGGTGGTGGGCATGGTCCTCGTCTTCTCGCCGGACACGCTGATCCAGAACGTCGACTTCGGCACCTATCCGACGCTGGGCGACTTCCTGATCGCGATTCCGGTCGGCATGGTCGCCTACACGGGGATCGAGACGATCTCCAACATGGCCGAGGAGGCCAAGGACTACGGCGAGACGATCCCGCGCGGGATGGGCGCGGTCGTGGCCGCGGTCGTGGCGATCTACGCCTTCCTGCCGGCGGTTGCCCTGTCGGCGTTGCCGGTGACCGACGGCGTGACCGATCTCGCGCTGTCGAAGGAGGAAGGGGGCTATGCGGACGACCCCGTGCTCGGCGTGGTCGAGAACCTCGACCTCGGCGCGCTGCAGGGCCCCGCCGAGATCTACGTGGGCGTGCTGGCTTCGACGATCCTCTTCATCGCGACCAATGCCGGATTGATCGGCGTGTCGCGGCTGACCTACTCGATGGGCCAGCACCGTCAGCTGCCGGAGGCGCTGCGCACGCTGCACCCGCGCTTTCGCACGCCGTACATCGCGATCGCCGTGTTCGGGCTGATCGCCTGCGTGACGATCCTGCCGGGTCAGGCCGAGTTCCTCGGGACGATCTATGCCTTCGGCGCGATGCTCTCATTCACGATCGCCCACCTCTCCGTGATCCGGCTGCGGATGACTCAGCCCGATGCGGAGCGGCCCTGGAAGGGACGGGGGTCGATTCGCGTGCGGGGACACGACCTGCCCCTGTACGCGATCCTCGGTGGGCTCGGAACCGGCTCTGCGTTCGTGGTGGTGAACGTCCTGAACCTCGCCACCCTGATCACGGGAACGGTGTGGCTGGTGATCGGCATCGCGAGCTACGTCGTCTACCGGCGCAGCCAGGGGCTGTCGCTCACCGAGACCAGCAAGGTCGTGATGCCGAAGCCGATGGTCGAGCACGAGGTGGAGTACGAATCGGTGCTCGTGGCGTTCGAGGATGCCCACTACTCGCCCGAGTCGATCGCCACGGCGGCCAAGCTCGCGGCTCGCCGGCGTCGCGGCATCCACATCCTCGTGACGATCACCGTGCCGGCGAACCTGCCGATCGACGCCGCGATGCCGGAGCTCGAGGCGCGCGCCCAGGAGGCGATCGACTCGGCCCGAGTCCGCGGCGGGCGGCGCGTCACCGGGCACTGGGAGAAGGTGCGCGCCGGCGAGGCGGGGCGGCGGATCGTGCTCGAGGCGCGCGAGATCCGCGCCCGGGCCGTCGTGATGGCGCTGCCGCCCAAGCGCACGGGCACGTCGGTGTTCGGCCGGACGCTCGAGACGGTGCTCGCAGAGCGACCATGCCGCGTGATCATCGAGTCCTCCCCGACGGGTGAGCCGCCGGCCCGCGCGGCCTAGGATCGTTGACGGTGGACCGGGCCTATCTCACTTCCCAGCGGGTTCTCAGCGCTCTCCTGTGCGTCGTTGGGGTGGCGATGGTGGTGAGCACCCTCGCTCGGGGCGGCGGGCCGCTGGCTCTCGGTGTGATCGTCGGGACGCTGTTCACGGCATTGGGCATCGCCAGGTTCTGGCTCGCTCGCGGGCCGCAGGCTCGCGGAGACAGGTGAGCCACGGCGAGGAGCGGGGGCCGCGGGTTCGCGGCCTGCTGAGCGGCTCGGGCGAGACCGAGGCGCGGATCGCGCGCGGGCTCGGAGCTCCGGCCCTGTTCGCGATCGCCGGCGGGGCGGTCTGCTCGTCGGTCTACTTCGCGCTTGGCATAGTCGCCGGCGACGCCCTCGGGCTGACGCCGCTGGCGTTCCTCATCGCGGGCGCCTTCTTCTTCCTGACCGTCCTGAGCTACCTCGAGGGGAACTCGCTCCACCCCGAGCGGGGCGGCGCGGCGGTGCTCGCGCGCTACGCCTTCAACGAGCTCTGGAGCTTCATCGCGGGCTGGGCGATCCTGCTCGACTTCCTGATCGTCATGGCGATCGGGGCGCTGGCGGTGTCCGGCTACCTCGAGGTCTTCTGGAGCGTGCCCGGCAAGCCGGGCTTCGAGCTCGTCGTGGCGGCGGCCGTCCTGGCGTGGGTCGCCTGGACGAACCTGCGCGGGCAGTCGGCCGATCGCTACCGCTTCGTGCTCCGGCTCGTGCTCGCGACGGTCGTCCTGTTCACGGCGATCATCGTGGCCGGCCTGCTCGAGTTCCACGATTTCGGCGGCCTCTTGGACTCGATCGATCTCGGCGAGACCCCCACCTGGGAGGGCCTCGGGTTCGCCGCCGTGGTGGCGAGCGTGACCCTGACCGGGATCGAGTCGGCCTCCGGCCTCGCCGGGGAGCTGCGGGTCGGCCGGCGCGGCCTGAAGCGCGTCGTGGCCGTGGGCGCGGTGGCGATGCTGATCCTGTTCGTCGGAATGGCGCTGGTGGCGATCCTGGCCCTGCCCGTCCAGGATGGCGCCACCGAGCTCGGCGGCAGCTTCCTCGACGCCCCGGTGGTCGGGGTCGCCTCCCAGCTCGAGCCCGCATGGCTCTCTGAGGTGCTCCGGTACGCGGCGGGGATCCTGGGCGCGCTGGTGCTCGTGCAGGCGGTCAACGGGCAGATGCTGGGCATCGGGAGGCTCGCCTACTCCCTCGGCCGCAACCGCCAGATACCGAGCTTCCTCTCCCGCCTCGACGAGGAGCGGGGCACGCCCTACGTCGCGATCGGCCTCGCGGCGGCGATCGCCTTCGCGCTCAGCTGCTCAGCGGACTTCCAGTGGCTGGCCGGGATCTTCGCGTTCGGCGCGATGCTCGCCTTCACGATCGCCCACACGGCGATCGTGGTGCTGCGGTTCCGCGAGCCGGATCGGCCGCGCGCCTTCCGCGTTCCCCTGAGCATCCCGGTGGGTCGCGGGTCGATCCCCCTCCCGAGCGCGCTCGGGGCCGTCCTGGGCGCGGCGGCGTGGGTCAGCGTCGTAGTGCTCCATGAGGGCGCCCGGTACGTAGGCGGCGGCTGGCTGCTCATGGGGCTCGTGCTCTACGTCGCTTACCGCAAGAGCCAGGGCAAGTCGCTCACCAAGCGCTTCACCATCCCTGAGGCTGCGCTGCGCGAGGCGAAGGCCGTCGAGTACGGGAGCATCCTCGTGCCCGTCTTCGGTGAGCAGCTGGACGACGACATCGTGGGCACGGCGGGCCGCCTCGCGGCGACGCGCATGGACGAGGACGAGGGCGGCGCGATGCTCGAGGCGGTCTGGGTCTTCCAGATCCCGATGTCCCTGCCGATCGACGCGCGGGTGCCGGAGGAGCGGGTGGAGCAGGCGCGCAGAGCCCTTGCGAGGGCCAAGGAGATCGGCGAGGAGTACGAGGGCGTGGAGGTGGCCACGGCGATGGTGCGCGGGCGCACGGTGGGCGCTGCGATCGTCTTCGAGGCCAGGCGCCGCGGGGTGGAGGCGATCGTGCTGGCGGCAGAGCCGCCGTCGCGGATCCGCGGCGGCGCGCGCCTGGGCGGGCACGGCATCGCGAGGGACCGCTTCGCCGGAGATCTCACCCGCTACGTGGTCGAGAAGGCCCCGTGCAAGGTGTTCCTGACCGCTCCGCCGGCGGACGGCAAGACGTGGGACGACGAGGAGCCCGCCGCCGCGGACGTCGCACCCGACGGGTAGACGGGCGCGCAGCGGTATTGTCCGGAGCATGTTCGTACTGATCGTCGGCTGTGGCCGGGTTGGCTCGTCGATCGCCAAGTCGATGCTCGCCGAAGGCCATGAGGTCTCGGTGCTCGACGAGAACCCCGAAGCGATCGCCCTGCTCAACCGCGGGCAGGACCAGAGCTGGGAGGACCTCGGCGGCTCCTTCACCGTGGGAACCGCGCTCGAGATCGATGCGCTGCTGCAGGCGGGCATCGAGCGGGCCAACGCCTTCGTGGCGTCTACCGACGGGGACAACACGAATCTCGTGATCGCCCAGATAGCGCAGCGCCGCTTCGAGGTCGAGCGGGTCGTCGTGCGCGTGCTCGATCCCGGTCGCGCCAAGTGGTACGCCCAGCAGGGGCTGCAGACCGTCTGCCCGACCCAGACCGCGATCGAGCTGCTGGAGGCCGCGGTGCGCGGCCAGATCCGCTTCGAGGGGGTGAGCGGCTAACCATGTACGGCTTGATCGTCGGCGCCGGCAAGGTGGGCTGGAACCTCGCCCGGGAGCTCATCGACAAGGGCAACGAGATCACCGTGATCGAGGCCAACCGACGCCGTTACGAGACGGTGGAGGAGGAGCTCGAGCACGCGATCCAGTACGGCGACGGCACCGAGTTGTGGGTGCTCGAGCGCGCCGGTATCGCCCGTGCCGACCTCGTGATCGCCGTGACCGGCGACGACGAGGACAACATCCTGATCTGCCAGATGGCGACCGAGAAGTACGGCGTCGAGAGCGTGGTGGCGCGGTGCAACAACCCGCGCAACCTGCAGCACTTCGAGCTGCTCGGCATCAAGTCGGCCGTCTCCGCGACGGACCTGATCCTCCGCCTGATCGAGCACGAGGTGCCCAAGTACGGCCTCGTGCACCTGCTCGACCTCAAGGAGGAGCGCCTCGAGATCATCGAGATGGAGGTCGCCGAGGGCTCCTCGGCCGCCGGCTCGACCGTGCAGGACCTCCGCCTGCCCGACGGCTCGCTCGTCATCTCGATCCTGCGCGACGGGGCGGGCTTCGTGCCCGCCGGCGACTCCGTCATCCGTGCGGGCGACGAGGTGCTCGTGGTGCTCGACATCAGGCTCGAGGACGACGTGACCCGGCGTTTCGCCGATCGATCCGAAGCCGCCTGAGCGGATGGCCATGCGGAAGGTCGACCATCTCCTGATCGGTGGTGGGCTGGCCGCCGCGAACTGCGCGCGCTGGCTCCGTGAGGAGGGCGCCGAGGGCTCCATCCTCCTGGTGGGCCGCGAGCCGGACGCCCCGTACAACCGCCCGCCGCTCTCCAAGGGCTACCTGCGCGGGGAGGAGTCCAAGGGGGACGTGCTGTTCCGGCCCGCGGGGTGGTGGGAGGAGCAGGACATCGAGCTGACGATCCGGACGAGCGTCATGAAGCTCGACGCGCAAGCGCGCACGGCTCTCCTCTCGAACAGGGAGGAGGTGCGCTTCGACAAGGCCCTGATCGCCACCGGCGCGAACGTCCGCCGCCTGCGCGCGGCGGGCTCGGAGCTCGAGGGGATCCACTACCTGCGCACCTTCGGCACCTCGGACGCGATCCGGGAGGAGGTGCAGGGCGCCGAGCGGGTGGTGCTGATCGGCGGCAGCTACATCGGCTGCGAGGTCGCGGCCTCGATCACCAAGAGCCTTGGCGCCAAGTGCACGATCCTGATGCAGGAGGAGGTGACCTTCGAGCGCCAGTTCGGCGCCGAGGTCGGCGGCTTCTTCCAGGGGGTGCTGGAGCGGCATGGCGTAGAGCTCCACGGCGGCGACGAGCTCGAGCGCTTCGAGGGCTCGGGCGGCCAGGTGAGCCGCGTGGTCACCAGGGGCGGCCTGGTGCTGGAGTGCGACTGCGTGGTGATCGGCGCGGGGGTGGCGCCGGATGTGACGCTCGCGCAGGCGGCCGGCCTCCAGATCGGCGAGAGCGGGGGAGTGCTCTGCTCCTCGCGGCTCGAGACATCGGTTCCCGGCATCTACGCGGCCGGTGACATCTGCGAATACGACAGCGTCGTCCACGGGCGCTCCCTGCGGGTGGAGCACTGGGACGTCGCCTTCAACCAGGGCAAGACCGCGGCGCTCAACATGCTCGGCCGCGACGTGCTCCACGAGGAGATCCCCTACTTCTTCTCGGACCTCGCCGACTGGTCCTCGATGGAGTACGTGGGCCCCGGCTCCGGAGAGGCGGTGATCCGCGGCTCGCTCGACGACGCCGAGTTCACCGCCTTCTACGTCGGCGGTGACGGAGCGGTCACCGCGGCTCTGACCGTCGGGCGCTCCGACGACCTCGACCACGCTCGCCGTTTCATCCGTGAGTGCACGGCGCCGGACCGCGCCGCTCTGGCCGATCCATCGGCGGACCTGGCCTCGCTCTAGCCGCAACTCCGCCGCCGGGTAGAAGGGCGGCTACTGCGGGGCAGGGACTCGAACCCCGATAACCAGCTCCAGAGGCTGGCGTCTTGCCGTTAGACGACCCCGCAATCGAGACAGGGTCAGGAGGATAGCCGTCAATGCCCGCTGCGGTTCGTCCGCCGCGCCTGCGAACATACGTTCGTGAGAGCATCGTTCGACTGGGAGGCGATCCGGGCGTATTACGACGCCGGGCACACAGTGAGGGAGTGTCAACGGCGGTTCGGGTTCGGAGGAAGCTCGTGGGCGAAAGCGGTGCAGGCCGGGTTGGTGGTGCCCCGGGTCGGAGGTCGAGGACACCGCAACCTGGAACGGCGTCGGGAAATCCGCCGCCTCGTGGACGAGGGGCTCAACCGCGTAGAGATCGCTGAGCGCCTCGGTATCTCGATGGCCACAGTCGCGTATTACGCTCGTGCGCTGGGCTTGGCGCGCGATGAACGCTGCATCCGCCGGTATGACTGGGCGGAGGTGCAGCGCTACCACGACATGGGACACACCGTCCGCGAGTGCATGGAGCGCTTCGGGTTCGCATCGCAGACCTGGCACAAGGCCAAGGAGCGGGGCGATATTCAGGTCCGCCCGAGGGCTGCTCCGCTTTCGACGTATCTCGTGGAGGGTCGGTACGTGTCGCGCGGACACCTGAAGGGCCGCCTGCTCGCGGAGGGGCTCAAACAGCCGGCGTGCGAGGAGTGCGGGATCTCCAGCTGGCGCGGAAGGCGTCTAGGACTCGCGCTTCACCACGTCAACGGGAATGGCGATGACAACCGGCTCGAGAACCTTCAGCTGCTGTGCCCGAACTGCCACAGCCAGACACCGAACTTCTCGGCCAGGAACATCGCCGGGTCGCGGCGTATGGCTGCCTAGGGTCCTCGGGAGCTCAGGCGGCGGCCTGCTCGGCCCAGTCGCGGTAGAGGCGCGCGTACGCGCCGTCGGCCGCCAGCAGCTCGTCGTGGGTGCCCTGCTCGACGATGCGGGCGTGATCGAGGACGACGATGCGGCCGGCGTCGCGGATCGTCGACAGGCGGTGGGCGATGACGATCGCCGTACGGCCGGCCAGCAGGCGCCGTAGGCCACGCTCTATGCCGGCCTCGGTGTGCACGTCGACGTTCGAGGTCGCCTCGTCGAGGATCAGGATCCTGGGGTTGGCGGCCGCGGCGCGGGCGAAAGCGATCAGCTGGCGCTGCCCGGCTGAGAGGTGGCCTCCGCGCTCGCCGACCTCGGTGTCGTAGCCGTCGGGCAGGCGCTCGATGAACTCGTGGGCGGCCACCGCTCGCGCCGCCGCCTCCACGTCGGCCTGATCGGCTTCGGGCGCCCCGAAGGCGATGTTGTCGCGGATCGTCCCCGAGAAGAGGAAGCTCTCCTGCGGGACGATCCCCAGCTGGGAGCGCAGCGAGTGCTCGCGCACGTCGCGCAGGTCGTGCCCGTCCACGAGGACCCGCCCCTCCTGGGGGTCGTGGAAGCGGGCGACCAGCTTCGCGAGGGTCGACTTCCCGGCGCCGGTCGCGCCCACGAGCGCGACGGTCTGGCCCGGCGGGACGTGCAGGGTGACCTTCGAGAGCGCAGGCGTGCCGCCCTCGGCATAGGCGAAGGTCACGTCCTCGAAGTCGATCGCCCCCTCGATCTCGGGCAGGTCGATCGCGTCTTCGGCGTCGCTGATGTCGGGCTCCTCGTCGAGCAGGTCGAAGATCTTGTCGAGTGCCGCCATGCCGGCCTGGTAGGTCGTGTAGAGCTGCGAGAGCTGCTGGATCGGGTCGAAGAACGACTGGAGGTAGAAGACGAACGAGGTCAGTACGCCGATCGTCAGCGCTCCCTCGAGAACCTGGTTGCCGCCGTAGAGGAGGATCCCGGCGGTCGCGATCGCGGAGAGCAGCTCGACCGCGGGGAAGTAGGCGGCATTCAGGTAGACCGTCTTCATGTTCGCCGCGCGGTTCTCGTTGTTCAGCTCGGCGAACTGGCGCTCGTGGCGGGGCTCCTGTCCGAAGGCGCGCACCACGCGCACTCCCGAGAGCGTCTCCTGCAGGTACGCCGTGATCAGGGCGATCTTCTCCCGGGTGAGCCGGTAGGCGTCCGCCGAGGCGATGCGGAAGGCGATGCTGCCGATCGCCAGCACGGGGAAGACCAGGAAGGTGACGAGGGCCAGCTGGGGGTCGAGCGCGACGAGGATGGCGGCGGTGCCGACGAGGGTCAGGGAGGCGGCGAACAGCGTGACGATGCCGTCCGTGACGAGCGCGTCGAGCGCCTGGACGTCGTTCGTCAGGCGCGAGATCAGCACGCCCGAGCGGTTGCGCGAGTAGAAGCCGATCGAGAGCCGCTGGAGGTGCGCGAAGATGCGCCGCCGCAGGTCGGCGAGGGCGCGCTGGCCGACCCAGCTCGTGAGGAATGTCTGCGCGTAGGTGGCCGCGAAGTTGAGCGTCGCGGCGCCCAGGAAGGCGATCGTGATCCAGGTCAGCGCATCCAGGTCCTTGCCGATGATGCCCTCGTCGATGGCGCGCCCGGCGAGGTAGGCCGGAGCCAGCGACGCGGCGGTCGCGATCGTGAGCGCGACGAACATCAGGATCACCCGCAGGCGGTAGGGCCGCAGCAGCGCCAGCAGCTTGCGGAGCTTGTGGGTGCGCCCACGCTCGCCCCGCAACGCCGCCCAAGCGGCTGCAGACCTCCGTCGCCCGCTCACAGGCCCGCCACCTCGCGCTCCTCGTCCTCGCGGGTGAGGAAGACCTGGTCAGGCAGGCCGCGCTGGGCGATCTCGCGATACAGCTCGGACTCCTCGAGCAGCTCGTCGTGGGAGCCGCGTGCGATCAAGCGCCCCTCGTCGAGCACCACGATCTCATCGGCGAGCGCGATCGTGGACAGGCGGTGGGCGATCACCAGCGTGGTGCGGCCCTCCATGACCTCGCGCAGCGCCTTCTTGATCTGGCTCTCGGTGGTCGCGTCGACGCTCGATGTGGCGTCGTCGAGGATGAGGATGCGAGGCTCCGCGATCAGCGCGCGGGCGATCGCGACCCGCTGGCGCTGGCCGCCGGACAAGGTCAGCCCTCGCTCTCCGACGCGGGTCTCGTAGCCGTCGGGCAGCTCGGCGACGACCTCCGCCAGGCCGGCCCGGCGGGCGGCGCTCTCCACCTCTGCGTCGGTCGCCTCGGGGCGGGCGTAGGCGATGTTGTCGCGCAGGCTCGCCGAGAAGAGGAAGGCGTCGTCCGAGACGAGGGCGATCTCGTGCCTGAGCGAGGCGAGGTCGACCTCGCGCACGTCGGTCCCGTCCACGAGCACCTGGCCCTGTTGGGGGTCGTAGAGGCGCGGGACGAGGGACACGAGGGTCGTCTTGCCCGATCCGGTCGCTCCCACCAGCGCCACGGTCTTTCCCGCCTCCACGTCTAGATCCACGCCGCGCAGCACCGGTCCGCCGCCCTCGTAGGCGAACGTGATGTCGCGCAGCTCCACCCGGCCGCCGCCCACCGGCAGGGCGGGCGCCCCCGCGGGAGCGGTGAGGAGCGGCTTGCGGTCGAGGATCTCGAACACGCGGTTGCCGGAGGCGATGGCGCGCTGAGCCATGCCGAGCGACACGCCGAGCATCCGCATCGGGCCGGTGAGCATCAGCACGTAGCCGTAGAAGGCGACGAAGTCGCCCAGGCTGATCGTCCCGTTCACCGCCTGGCGTCCGCCGATCACGATGATCGCCGCGAGCCCGAGCTGGGGGAGGAAGCCGATGAACGGGTTGTAGAAGGCGCGCAGGCGAGTCGAGACCATCGACTGGTCGAACACCCGCCGCACCGTCTCGTCGAAGCGCCGCATCTGGCGCTGCTCCTGGGCGAAGCCCTTCACGACGCGCACGCCGGAGACGTTCTCCTCAGCGGCGGCGGTCAGCTCGGCGATCCGCTGCTGGACCTCCTGCGAGGCGGGCCGGTTGAGCCGCCCGTAGCGAGCGGCCACCCACACGACCAGCGGCATCGGCGCGAGCGCCACCAGCGCGAGCAGGGGGTTGACGGCGATCATCACCACGGCTGCGATCAGGATCGTCAACGCCGACTGGAGCATGAAGATCAGCCCGTAGCCGAGGAAGAAGCGCACCGCCTGCAGGTCGACGGTCGCCCGCGACATCAGCTGGCCGGTCTGCTGGCCGTCGAAGAAGCCGAGTTCGAGCGACTGGAGATGGCCGTACATCAGGTTGCGCAGGTCGTACTCCACGCCGAGCGAGACGCGCCCGGCCACGAGCCGCCGCACCACGCTGAAGGCGATCCGCAGGACGCCCGCGCCGGTGATCGCCCAGGCGAGCGGCCAGAGCGACTTGCCCTCGTCTCCGAGGTCGTCGATCGTTACGCCGATCAGGAAGGGGATCAGGATGCCCGTTCCCATCGCCGCGGCGGCGAGCGCGAAGGAGGCGATCACGCCCCCGCGGTAGGGGCGCAGGAACCCGAGCAGTCTGCGGAAGACGCGCACTGCTCCTCACTTTACTTTATGAAGCGAGGGTTCCCGAGGGCGCGTCAGTAGCTGGGGGGAGACTCGAACTCCCGACCTCACGATTATGAGTCGTGCGCTCTGACCAACTGAGCTACCCAGCCATTGGCGGTCGATTCTAGAGCGGCGGGCGCGCGAGCCCGCTCTCGGTCAAGATTCCCCGCGTGGCCGAGGAACCGATGCTGCTGGCCGTTCCCAACGTCAGCGAGGGGCGCGACACGCTCGCGCTCGAGCGCCTCGAGAGCGCCTTCGCGCCGGCGCGCTTCCTCGACATCCACGCCGACCCGGACCACAACCGCTCCGTCTACACGCTCGCGGCCCCTCAGGGCCAGCTCGCGGATGCCCTCGTCGCGGGCGCGCGCCGGGTCGTGGAGGAGATCGACTTGAACGGCCACGCCGGCGTCCACCCGTACGTCGGCGCGCTCGACGTGATGCCGGTCGTCTACCGCTCGGAGGCCGAGCGCGGGGCCGCCTGCGCGGAGGTGCTCACAGCCGCCGGGCGCATCGGCGAGGAGCTCGAGGTGCCGGTCGTCCTCTACGGAGAGCTCGCCGCCCGCCCGGAGCACCGCGAGCGCGCCTGGCTGCGCGAAGGCGGCCGCGAGGCGCTGGCGCGGCGGATCGAGGAGGGGGAGGTCAGGCCCGACTACGGCCCGCCCCGGGCTCACCCCACCGCCGGCGTGGTGCTGGCGGCGGCCCGGCCGCCGCTCGTAGCCTTCAACGTCGATCTGGAGACCGCCGACATCGAGGTTGCGCGGCGGATCGCCGGCGAGATCCGGGAGTCGAGCGGCGGGCTCGCGGGGGTGCGAGCGATCGGGCTCTTCCTCGAGGCGCGCGGCCGCGCACAGGTCTCCACCAACGTGCACGACCACCGCGCGACTCCGCTCGCAGCCGTCGTCGAGGCGGTTCGCGCGCGTGCCGAGGTGGCCGAGGCCGAGCTCGTCGGCCTGGCTCCGGCGGCGGCCTTCGAAGGCTTCCCCACGGAGGTCTCGCTGCGCGGCTTCGACGCCGAGCGGCACTTGATCGAGAACGCGTTACGCTCACTTGCCTGATGGCCCAGACCAAGAGAAAGCGCAGCCGCAAGCACCGCGGCACACCCGCCGGGACCATCGAGCGCGCGGGCCGCACCGGCAAGCCGCAGACGCGCGAGGACGCGAAGCGGATAGCGCGCGAGCGCCGTGCCGCGCGGCTCGACACGCCGCCCAACTGGCGCAGCTCGGTGAACCGCGCGGGAATCGCCGCGCTCGTGTTCGCGGTGGTCGTGATCCTCGCTTTCGGAAGGCCGGTGGCCGCCGGGCTGGCGCTGGGGGCCGTCATGTTCGTGCTCTACATCCCGCTCGGGTACGCGACCGATTCGGCGATCTACCGCTTCCGCAACAGAAGCAAGCGGCCGGCGCCCGCCAAGCGGCCCGACCGGAAGTAGGCTCAGCGCGTGGACGTGCGCATGCTCACCGTCGGGCCGATCCAGGAGAACTGCTTCCTCTTCCGGCGCGACGGCTCCGATCGCGCTCTGATCGTGGATCCCGGAGAAGAGGCGGAGAGGCTGCTCGCGGCGATCGAGGAGCTCGGCGTGGAGCTGGACGGGATCCTGCTCACCCACACGCACTTCGACCACGTCGGCGCCGTGGCCCCGATCGCCAAGGCCACCGGCGCCGAGGTATGGGTCCCGGAGCTCGAGAAGGGCGTGCTCGCCGACATCAACAGCTACGTGCCGTGGTCGGAGTTCGGGCCCTACGAGAGCTGGGACGCCGAGCACACCGTCAGCGGCGGCGAGCGGCTCGAGCTGGCGGGCTTCGAGATCGACGTCCTGTTCACCCCCGGGCACAGCCCCGGGCACGTCACCTTCTCGATCCCGGACGAGGCGGCGATCTTCTCCGGCGACGTCCTGTTCCAGGGCTCGGTGGGGCGCACCGACCTCCCGGGCGGCGACCCTCAGGTGCTGATGGAGAGCCTGCGCATGCTGGCCGCGGCGCTGCCGGACGAGACGGTCGTCCATCCCGGCCACATGGGCATCACGACCATCGGCACAGAGCGCGCGACCAACCCGTTCCTCGGCCAGTTCGCCGGCTAGCGTGAGCGCCCGCAAGCTCCAAGCCCCGAGGGGCACGTTCGACGTGCTGCCGGAGGACGGCCACCGCCGCCGCGAGCTCTACCGCCGCGCCGGCTCCGTGCTCGGCCGCTACGGCTACCACCCCTTCGAGACCCCCGTCATGGAGGACACCGAGCTGTTCGCGCGCGGAGTGGGGGAGTCGACCGACATCGTCCGCAAGGAGATGTTCACCTTCGAGGACCGCGGCGGCCGCTCGATGACCCTGCGCCCCGAGGGAACGGCGGGCGTGTGCCGCGCATACGTCGAGCACGGCATGCACAAGCTGCCGCAGCCGGTGAAGCTCTGGTACTGGGGCCCCTTCTTCCGCCACGAGCGCGCGCAGGCCGGGCGCTACCGCCAGTTCGCCCAGGTCGGGGTGGAGGCGCTCGGCTCCGACGAGCCCTCGCTCGACGCCGAGGCGATCCTGCTGCTCGCCGAGCTGCTCGAGGCGGCCGGGGTGCACGAGGTTCGGCTGCGGCTTGCGAGCCTCGGCTCCACCGATGCGCGCGCCGCCTACCTCGACAAGCTGCGCGCCTACCTGCGCGAGCACGAGGGGTCGCTGTCCGAGGACGTGCGCGGCCGCATCGACGCGAACCCCCTGCGCGCCTTCGATGCCGATCACGAGGGCACACGTGCGGTGATGGCGGGCGCCCCGCGGCTGCTCGACAGCCTCTCCGGCGACGATGCCGAGCACTTCTCCGAGGTGCGCGCGCTGCTCGACGGCGCCGGCGTCCCCTACGACGTGGATCCCACCCTCGTGCGGGGGCTCGACTACTACACCCGCACGGTCTTCGAGTTCGAGAGCTCGAAGCTCGGCGCGCAGAGCGGCGTCGGCGGCGGTGGTCGCTACGACGGGCTCGTGGAGCAGCTCGGCGGCCCGCCCACGCCGGGCGTCGGCTGGGCGGCGGGGGTCGAGCGGATCCTGCTCGCCTCCGAGGGCAGCCTGGGTGGCCCGCCGAGGCCGGTCTTCGTCGCGATCGCCGAAGGCGGCGATCGGCGCGTGGCGTTCGAGCTGGTGACCGCCCTGCGCGAGGCCGGGATCCGGTCCGAGCTGGAGCAGGCCGGCCGCTCGATGAAGGGTCAGCTCAAGCACGCCGACCGCCTTGAGGCGAAGGCCGTGGCGATCGTCGGAGAGGGAATCGAATGGAAAGACATGCAAACGGGGGAGCAGCGACCGGTGACGAACGTTCAGGAGGCGGTACGCATCGCGGTGGGGCTGGAAGCGTGAGCGCGGACACCTTCGACAACCGCTATCGCAGCGCCTGGTGCGGGCTGGTCGGTCAGGCCGAGGTGGGCTCGGAGCTGCGGGTCGCCGGCTGGGTGCACCGCCGGCGCGATCACGGCGGGCTGATCTTCATCGACCTGCGCGATCGCGAGGGGCTGCTGCAGCTGGTGTTCCACCCAGACACCGCTCCGCAGGCGCACGAGGCGGCGCACCGCCTGCGCTCCGAGAACGTCGTGACCGTCGTCGGCACGCTCGTCCAGCGCGGGGAGGGCACGGTCAATCCGGACCTTCCCACCGGCGAGGTGGAGCTCCAGGTGACCTCGTTCGAGCTGCTCGCCGATGCGCAGACGCCGCCGTTCCAGGTCGACGAGGACGAGCCCGTGGGCGAGGAGCTGCGGTTGCGCTACCGCTACATCGACCTGCGCCGCCAGGCGATGGCGGAGGCGATGCGGCTGCGCCATCAGGTGGTCTCCGCGATCCGGCGCCACCTCGAGGAGCGCGGGTTCCTCGAGATCGAGACCCCGATCCTGACGCGCTCCACGCCGGAGGGCGCTCGCGACCACCTGGTGCCGAGCCGCAACCAGCCCGGCTCGTTCTTCGCGCTGCCGCAATCGCCCCAGCTCTTCAAGCAGCTCCTGATGGTCTCGGGCTTCGAGCGCTACTACCAGGTGGCTCGCTGCTTCCGCGACGAGGACACGCGCGCCGACCGGCAGCCGGAGTTCACCCAGCTCGACGTGGAGATGTCGTTCGTCGAGGAGGACGACGTGATCGCCACCGTGGACACGCTGATCCCGGAGCTGCTGGCGCTCGGCGGGATCGAGGTGCCGACCCCGATCGAGCGGCTTCCCTACGACGAGGCGATGCTGCGCTACGGGAGCGACCGCCCGGACCGCCGCATCCCGATCGAGATCGCTGACCTCGGGGATCTGTTCGCGAAGTCGGAGTTCAAGGTCTTCAGCGGTGCGCTGGCCTCGGGAGGGGCGATCCGCGGCTTTGCCGCGTCCGGCGAGTTCCCGCGGCGGCGGTTCGACGAGCTGACCGAGCGGGCGCAGGCGCTCGGCGCCAAGGGCCTGGTCTGGGGAGTGGTGGAGGACGGTGGCTGGCGCTCTCCGGTGGCGAAGTTTCTCTCCGACGAGGAGGTCGCCGGCCTGATCGCGGCGACCGGGGCCGGCGAGGGCGACGCGATCCTGGCGGTGGCCGACGATCCGGCGATGGCGGCACGCGTGCTCGGAGAGCTGCGGCTCGAGGTCGGCGTCCCCGAGGATCGGCACGACTTGGTGTGGGTCGTCGACTTCCCGATGTTCGGCTGGAATGCCGACGAGCAGCGCTGGGACGCCCTGCATCATCCCTTCACCGCCCCCAGCGGCGATCTCGACGCCGATCCGGGAACCTGGCGCAGCCGCGCCTACGACCTGGTCTGGAACGGCGCCGAGATCGGCGGCGGCTCGATCCGCATCAGCACCCCGGAGCTCCAGGCGCGGGTGTTCGAAGCGATCGGGCTCGGCGAGGAGGAGGCGCGCGAGCGCTTCGGCTTCCTGCTGGACGCGCTCTCCTACGGCGCGCCTCCGCACGGCGGCATCGCCTTCGGGATAGATCGCATCCTCGCCCTGCTGGCCGGCCGCGACTCGATCAGGGACGTGATCGCCTTTCCCAAGACGGCCAGCGGGTCGGATCCGCTCACGGGGGCGCCGGCGCCGGTGGACGCGCGGCAGCTGCGCGAGCTGGGCCTGCGGACGGAGCCGGGAGCCGGCGCAAATCCGGCGTGAGAATGCCGCTCAGCTGCTAGCGTGAGCAGCAGCCCGAGCTTGTGCGCCAGCCGGCCCACATGTTGAGCCAACACCACCGGATTGGGAGTTCGACTCGGACCGTGACGGGCACGTTCGCTGCCAGTCACGGCTCGGAGGACACCCACGCTTGCTACAGCAGGCCCAACCCGGACGCCGGCAGCGGCAAGTTGGGGCTATCCATCTCGTAGAGTGAACGTATGCGGGCTGGCCTCTCGTCATCCGAGCCGTCGCAGCTCGAGCAGCACCTCTCCCACCCTCGCGGTGAGGGACGGCTGTCCGGGTCTCCTCACACCGGCGCGGCCGGTGGCGCCGCCTGCGGCGACCTCGTGCGCATCTCGGTCCGCCTCGAGGGAGACCGCGTGGCCGAGGCGGGCTTCGAAGCTGCCGGATGCGCCGCGGCACGCGCGGCGGCCAGCGCGGTGGTCGAGCTGGTGGAGGACGCGCCGGCCCTGCACGCGGCGAGTGTCACGCCGGCGGCCGTCGCCGAGGAGCTGGGAGGCCTTGCGCCTTCCCACGGCCATGCCGCCCAGCTGGCGGCGGATGCACTCCACCGCGCTCTCGGAGTGGCCGCGCGCGAAGGAGCCGTGCGCCTGGCGCCGGCGAGGGGACGCACCCTCGTGGCGATGAGCGGAGGGGTCGACAGCGCCGCCGCCGCGCAGCTCGCGATCGATGCGGGCGAGGACGTCCTGGCGGTCACGCTCGAGCTCTGGTCCGATCCGGCCGGTGACGGGGAGGCGAGCTGCTGCTCCCCGCAGGCGGTCACGGCGGCCCGCGCCCTGGCCCACCAGATGGGCATCCCGCACTTCACGCTCGACCTCAGGGACCGCTTCCGCGCAGAGGTCGTCGAGGACTTCCTGGGCGGCTACGCCGGAGGCTCGACGCCGAACCCCTGCGTGCGCTGCAATGGCCTGGTGCGCTTCGAGGCGATGCTCGAGCTGGCCGAGAGGCTTGGCGCCGAGCGGCTCGCGACGGGCCACTACGCGCAGGTCCAGGACGACGGCGAGAGCCCGCTGGTGAAGGTCGGTGCGGATCCCCTCAAGGACCAGAGCTACGTGCTCGCGCGCCTGCGCCCCGACGAGCTCGCGCGTCTGCGCTTCCCGCTCGGGAAGCTCGCGAAGCCGCAGGTCCGCGAGCTCGCCCGGCGCGCCGGGCTGCCTGTGGCGGACAAGCCCGAGAGCCAGGACCTCTGCTTCCTCGCCGGCACCGAGTCGCGCTCCTTCATGCGCCGCCACGGCGGCGAGCGGTTCCGCTCCGCCGAGCGCGGCGGGGACATCGTGGATCGCCAGGGCCGCGTGCTCGGGCGCCACCGTGGCCACCACGACTTCACGGTCGGCCAGCGGCGCGGCCTCGGCCTCTCCGCGCCTCAGCCCCTCTACGTGCTGGCGAAGGACGCCCGCACCAATCGCGTGGTCGTGGGGCCGCGGGAGGAGCTCGGCACCGCGAGCGTCGAGCTCGGCCCCGGACGCCTTCACCGGCCCTCGCGGTCGATCGACTCGGTTCGGCTGCGCTACCACTCGCCGGCCGTGCCCTGCGAGATCGAGGTGGACCTGCCAAGCGGAGATCACGGCGGCTTCCGCCTGGCTCTCGACCGGTCGGTCGTGGCGCCGGCGCCGGGCCAGATGGCCTGCCTGCTCAGCGGCGATCGCGTGGCCGGCTGGGCGCTGCTAGCGGAGCAGCGGGAGGAGGCGTTCGATGGCGAGTGAGCCCAGGGCCGGGAATGACCGGATCGAAGTGGAGGCGCCGCTCGACCCCTCGCTGCGGGGGGTCTTCCGACTGGTCGTGGCCGGCATCGCCGAGCAGGCGTCCTTCGGCTTCGAGGAGATGGACGACCTTCAGCTGGCGATCGAGCGGCTGCTCGCCGAGGCGGGCAGCGAAGGGCGCGTCGGCGTCTCGTTCGAGATCTCGCCGGAGGGCATCAGGACGAGGGTGGGGCCGCTGCCCGAGGGCCGGCTGGCCGAGGCGCTCCAGGAGCCCGAGGCGGCGCCCGGGACGCTGACCCTGAACCGCATCCTCTCGACCGTGGTCGACTCCTTCGGCGTCGAGCCGGCGGACGACGGGCAGATCGTCGTGAGGCTCGAGAAGCTGCTTGGAGCCCCGCCGCGGTGAGCGCGGCGAGGGATGCTGAGAGGGAGGCGCGGCGCGCGGAGGACAGGAGCCTCCTGCGGCGCTATCACGAGCACGGCGACACGGCCGCTCGTGAGCAGCTGATCGCCCGCCACATGCCGCTCGTGCGCTCGCTGGCGCGGCGGTACGCGGGCCGCGGCGAGCCGCTCGAGGACATCGAGCAGGTCGGGGCGATCGGGCTGATCAAGGCGATCGACCGCTTCGACATCGAGCGCGAGGTCTCGCTGGCCACCTACGCGACGCCGAACGTGGTGGGGGAGATCAAGCGCCACTTCCGCGACAAGGGCTGGGCGATACGGGTTCCGCGCGCTCTGCAGGAGCTGAACGCCAAGATGTCCGGCGCGATGGACGACCTGACGGCCTCGCTGGGCCGCCCGCCGAGCATCGCCGAGGTGGCGGAGTCCCTGGGAACCTCGAGCGAGGAGGTGCTCGAGGCGCTCGAGGCCGGCTCGGCCTACACCGCGCTCTCGCTCGACGCGCGGCCGGGCTCCGACGACGAGAGCGAGCCGCTCGACGTGATCGGGACCGAGGACGAGGGGTTCGACCGCAGCGAGGATCGCGCGTCGCTCGCGCCCGCGCTGGGACACCTGCCCGACCGCGAGCGCGAGATCCTGCGGATGCGCTTCGAGGAGGGCCTGCCCCAGACGCAGATCGCCGAGCGCGTCGGGCTCTCCCAGATGCACGTCTCGCGCCTGATCCGCAGGTCCCTCGCGGCCATGCGCGACGAGCTGACATGAGGCTGCGCAAGCTCTCGGCGCTCCTCGCGGCCCTCGCCGTCGGAGCGCTCGCGGGCGCCGGCTGCAGCGGGGACGACGAGATCTCTCGCGAGGACCCGCGTCAGGGGGGCTCGCTGGTGGTGGCGCTGCCCTCGCCGCCCGAGTCGATGGACCCCGCGCTCGCCTCCTCGCCGAGCGCCCGGCGGATGGTGTGGCTCGCCTACACGCCGGTGCTCACGTACAAGCACGTGGAGGGCATCGAGGGGTCGCGCCTGGCCCCTGCGCTGAGCGAGGAGATGCCGGAGGTCTCCAAGGGCGGCCGGGTCTACTCCTTCACCTTCCGCGAGGGGCTGCGCTACTCCGATGGCGCGCGCTTGAGGGCGAGCGACTTCGAGCGCGCCGTCTCGCGCGCGGTGCGGCTCAACCCGAGGGCCCTGGCGCTCTACGGGGACGTGGTGGGCGCGCGCGAGCACGCGCGCTCGGATTCGCCCTCGCGGGACATCAGGGGAATCAGCTCCGACGATCGGACCGGCGAGGTGCGGATGCGCCTGCGGCGGCCGGACCGCCTCTTCTCCTACGCGCTGGCCTCGACCTGGACGGCGCCGGTGCCGGCGCGGACCCCGGTCCGCGATCTGTCCTCGCGCCCGCCGCCGGGCATCGGGCCCTACCGCGTGGCCCGGGTCGCGGAGAGCGGGGACGTGGTGCTCGTCCGCAATGCGCGCTGGCGGCTGCCCGCCGTGCCTGCCGGTCATGTGGAGGAGATCGCATCGCGGACGATCCCGGACCGCCGTCAGCGCGTGCGCGCCGCGCTCGACGGCCGGGTCGACGTCTTCGAGGGCGAGCCGCCGGTGAGGCTGCTGCCCGATGCCCGCTCGAAGTACGAGGACCGCTACGAGGAGCACCCGACGCAGGCCGCGCTGTACCTGGCGATGGACCTCCGCAGGCCGCCCTTCGACGACGAGGCGGTTCGGCGCGCGGTCAGCTACTCGCTCGACGTCTCCCTGCTGACGCGAATCTACGACGGGTTCATGAGGCCGAGCTGCAACGTGCTCCCGCCGACGGTCCCCGGGTACCGCAGGCTCGATCCCTGTCCCTTCGGCGAGCGTCTCGGCGACGCGGACCTCGTCGAGGCGAGCCGCCTCGTGGAGCGTGCCGACGCGACCGGGGCGGTGGTGCGCTTATCGCCGTCGGGCGGGCGCCGGGAGCGGGCGCTCAACCGCTATCTCAAGCGCACGCTGGAGAAGATCGGGCTCTCGGTTCGCCTCCTGCCGCGCGGCAGGGCTCGTCGGGCCCAGATCCGCTTCGTGACCCGCGCGCCCGCGATCCCGCATCCCGCGCTCTACCTGGGCTCGCTGGGGGACACGGTCCTGCGCGTGCGCTCCAGCCTGCTCGCCCAGGACGAGGCTCCGGTGGAGGACGTGCGGGAGTGGGCCGACGTCGACCGGGAGGTCGTCGGCCGGGCGTACATCGCCCCCTACGGCGTCTCCACCGTGGGGGTGCTCACCTCCGAGCGCGTGAACACGACGGACTGCTCGCGCTTCCACCCGGTCCTCGGCATGGACTACGGAAGCATCTGCCTGAACTGATCGTCGGGTGGCCCGCGCGATCTAGCAGGAGAGCGGGCCTCTCGGCAGAACATGGGGGGAGTCGGCATCGCGCTCGCGTTGAGGGCGGACCGTCGTATGCATCGTTCCCCACGCTGTGGGGCGCACAACCCGTATTCCACAGGAGGACGTCTGCGTGACAAGGCTCGGTAGTGCGCTTGCGGCCGCTGCATTGATGGCGCTTGTCGCCGTCGGCTGCGGAAGCTCCGACGATGAGTCGAACGGGGGGAGCGGAAAGGCCGGCGGATCGATCACGATCGCGCAGACCTCCCAGCCCGACTCGCTCGATCCTGCGCTCGCCTACACGTCGAACTCCTGGGAGCCGCTGTGGCTGGTGTACACGCCGCCGCTCACCTACAGGCATGCCGAAGGCGAAGAGGGCTCCGAGCTGATCCCCGGCATCGCCGAGGCGCTGCCCGACATCAGCGACGGCGGCAAGACCTACTCCTTCACCGTGCGCGCCAATCTCGAGTACTCGGACGGCACGCCGGTCAAGGCGAGCGACTTCGAGCACACCGTCAAGCGCGTGCTGAACCTCGAATCGGGCGGCTCCTACCTCTTCTCCGGCATCGCCGGCGCTGACGAGTACGTCGAGGCGGGCGATCCCAAGGCGGACATTCCCGGCATCGAGTCTGACGACGCCACGGGCGAGGTCACGATCGACCTCAACGACCCCGACGGCACCTTCAGCAACGTGCTGGCCACGAACTTCGCCGGCATGGTGCCAGGCAACACGCCGATCAAGAACCTCACCGAGAGCCCGCCACCCGGCGTCGGCGCGTACGAGATCACGAAGTCGGTTCCGAACCGCGAGTTCGTGATGGAGCAGGTCAAGGGCTTCGACCTGCCGGACATCCCGAAGGGGAACATCGAGACGATCACGACCAAGATCGTGAAGTCGGACTCCCGGCAGGCCCAGGACGTGATCAACGGCAAGCTCGACTACATGCAGGATCCGCCGCCGAACGACCTGCTGCCCGAGATCAAGGCCCAGAACGCCGATCGCTACAAGCAGTGGCCCACGCTCTCGACCTACTACTTCTTCCTCAACCAGAGCATCCCGCCGTTCGATGACGAGGATGTGCGCAAGGCCGTCAACACCGCCATCGACTCGACCGCGATCGCGCGGCTCTTCGCCGGGCGCCTAGAGCCGACCTGCAACCTGATCCCAGCGGGAATCCCGGGTCACGAGGAGCTGGACCCCTGTCCGTTCGGGGACCCCGACGGTCCCGGCGACGTGGACGCGGCGAAGGATCTGATCGATGAAGCGGGAGCGACCGGTGAGAAGGTGACCGTCTACGCCAACAACGACTCCAACCGCGCGAGCATCGGCCAGTACTACACCGACCTGCTCAACCAGATCGGCCTCGACGCCGACCTGCGCGTGGTGGACGGCGCCGTCTACTTCAACACGGTCGGCAACGCCAAGACCAAGGCGCAGACAGGGCTCCTGAGCTGGTACCCGGACTTCCCCCATCCCGCGACCTTCATGCAGCAGATCGACGGAACGGTGATCCAGCCGACCAACAATCCCAACCCCGGCAATGTGAACGACCGGGAGATCAACGAGGGGATCGCGGAGCTGATCCAGGAGCCGGATCTGGCCGCCACCGCCGACCGCTGGGCCGCGCTCGACCGCAGGGCGATCGAGAAGTCCTACATCGCTCCGTACGGCGCGGAGGAGCTGTCGACCTTCATGTCGGACCGCATGGACTTCGAGAACTGCGCCGTGGTGCATCCGCTCTACGGCAACGACTACTCGAGCTTCTGCCTCAAGTAGCCGGCGTCTGAGCGATGGCGGCCGAGATCTCAGCTGAGCTCCCGGCCATCGCGGGCGGGAGCGCCCTGGGCGCTCCCGCGCCGGGAAGGGGGCCGTGGCAGGCGGGCTTGCGGCGCCTGCTGCGCAATCGGGTCGCGATCGCCTTCGGCATCCTGTTCGCGCTCCTGGTGGCGGTTGCCCTCGCGGCCCCGCTCTGGTCCAGCCAGGTCGCCGGGCGCAGCCTGGAGGAGAACAACCTCACCGGCAAGATCGAGATCGACGGCGAGCCGACCGACGTCGTCTCGGTGGAGGGCATCCCGATCGGCCCGCAGTGGCGCGGCGAGTACTTCCTCGGCGCCGATGACAACGGGCGCGACATCATGGTCCGGCTGCTCTACGGAGCGCGCAACTCCCTGCTGATCGGCATCTCGGCCGCGCTGCTCACGGCGCTGCTCGGTGTGGCGATGGGCCTCCTCGCGGGCTACTTCCGCGGCTGGGTGGACGCGGTCGTGCGTCCACTGCTCGACCTGATCTGGGCCTTCCCGGTGATCCTCCTCGGCGTGGCCTTCGGCACCGCCTTCGCCGTCGGAGGACTCCAGATCGGCCCGCTGGAGATCGCCGGGGACTCGAAGCTGATCCCGATCCTCGTGATCGCGGTGGTCTACATCCCCTACATGGCGCGCCCGATCCGGGGGCAGGTCCTCTCCCTGAGGGAGAAGGAGTTCGTGGAGGCGGCGCGCGCGCAGGGCGCGGGGCCCACGCGGACGATGCTCTCCGAGCTGCTGCCGAACCTCGCATCGACGATCGTGGCCTTCTTCCCGCTGCTGGTGGCGAACGCGATCCTGCTCGAGGCGGCGCTCTCGTTCCTCGGCGCGGGGGTGAGGGATCCGCAGCCCTCCTGGGGGAACATGATCCAGACGGGCGTCGAGCGGATCATCACGGCGCCCCACCTGGCGATCGTGCCCGGAGCGATGCTGGTGCTCACGGTCCTCGCGCTGAACGTCTTCGGTGACGGCGTGCGCACGGCGTTCGACCCGCGCGCGAAGGCGCTGGCGCGGGGCTAGGAGGCAGGCATGGGCTCCTTCATCGCGCGCCGGCTGGTCCAGATGACGCTGGTGCTCTTCGCCGTCTCGGTGCTGACCTTCCTGATCTTCAACGTGATCCCGAACGGGGATCCCGCCACGCGCATGGCGGGCAAGTCCCCCACAGAGACGCAGGTCCAGGCGATCCGCGAGGAGTGGAGCTTCGACGAGTCGCTCCCGGCGCAGTACGTGACGACGATGGAGAAGGTCTTCAGCGGCAGCGCGATCTCCTACTTCACGCAGCTCAACGTGCGCGACGAGATCCTCAAGGGCCTGCCGCGGACGCTCTCGCTGGCGATCGGGGGAGCGATCATCTGGATGATCTTCGCCGTCGCGCTCGGCCTCTTCAGCGCGATGCACGCGGGGGGCTTCACCGACCGCCTGCTCACGGTGCTGGCGCTGATCGGCATCTCGGTGCCGGTGTTCTGGCTCGGTGCGCTGATGAGCTATTACCTGGGCTTCAAGGCGGGGCTCTTCCCCAACAGCGGCTACGTGCCCCTCACGGAGGATCCGGTCGACTGGGCCTACCACCTGGCGATGCCGTGGTTCGCCCTCGCCGTCCTCTTCATCGGCGTCTACTCGCAGGTGCTGCGCGCGAACGTCCTGGACACGATGGGCGAGGACTTCGTGCGCACCGCCCGGGCGAAGGGCCTCTCCGAGCGCCAGGTCCTGCTCCGGCACGTGCTGCGCAACTCGATGGTTCCGATCGTGACGCTCTGGGGGCTCGATTTCGGCGCCGTCGTGGGCGGCGCGGCGATCCTCACGGAGACGGTCTTCGACCTGCAGGGGGTGGGGCAGTACGCAGCCGACTCGATCGGCACGCTCGACGTGCCGCCCGTGCTGGCGGTGACCCTGTTCGGCGCCTTCTTCATCGTCATCTTCAACACGGTGGTGGACATCGCCTACGCGCTGCTCGACCCGCGGGTGCGAGTCACGTGAGCGCCTCCGAGCCGCTGCTCAGCGTTCGCGGGCTCGAGGTCTCGTTCGCCACCGAGGAGGGCGTGGTCCGTGCGGTGGACGGGGTCTCCTTCGACCTGCGCCCGGGCGAGATACTGGCGGTGGTCGGCGAATCGGGCTCGGGCAAGTCGGTGACGGCGATGACGCTGATGGGGCTCACCCGATCCCCGAACGCGAGCTTCAAGGGGACGGCCGAGTACCGCGGCACCGACCTGGTCGGGGCGTCCGACGGAGAGCTGCGCCGGATCCGCGGGGCGGAGATCGCGATGGTCTTCCAGGACCCGATGACCTCGCTCAACCCGGTGCACCGCATCGGAGCGCAGATCGTCGAGCAGATACAGGCCCACGGACGGGTTCCGGACGCGGAGGCGCATGCGCGAGCGGTGGCGCTGCTGGAGCGGGTGGGCATGCCGACCGCCTCGGAGCGCGCTCGCGCCTACCCGCACGAGCTCTCAGGCGGGATGCGCCAGCGCGTGATGATCGCGCTCGCCCTGTCCTGCGACCCGAGCGTGCTGATCGCCGACGAGCCCACCACGGCGCTCGACGTGACGATCCAGGCGCAGATCCTGGAGCGGATCCGGGAGCTGCGCGACGAGACCGGGATGGCCGTGATCCTCGTGACGCACGACCTGGGCGTCGTTGCCGGCATAGCCGACCGCGTGGCGGTCATGTACGCGGGCCAGATCGTCGAGCAGGGCACGCTCGACGAGCTGTTCTACGACCCGCAGCACCCCTACACATGGGGCCTGCTGGGCTCGATCACGCGAATCGACAGGCCCCGCCTCGACCGCCTGCCGGCAATCGCCGGGAGCCCTCCATCGCTTGCGGACCGGCCGTCGGGCTGCCGCTTCCGGCCACGCTGCCCGCACCGCTTCGAGCAGTGTGCGGAGGAGCCGCCGCTCGAGGCTCGCGGCGGCGCTCCGGGACACATGGATCGCTGCTGGATCGAAGCGGAGCGCAAGCGGGAGCTGCGCGTGGTGGAGGGCCAGATCGGCCTTGCGGCGCCCCGGGAGACCCGCTCGTGAGCGACTCCCCGCTGCTGGAGGTCGAGCACCTCGAGCTGCACTTCCCTGTCAAGGGCGGGCTGCTGCGGGAGCGCGCAGCCGGCCACGTGCACGCCGTGGACGATGTGAGCTTCGAGCTGTGCGCCGGAGAGACGCTGGGGCTCGTGGGGGAGTCGGGCTGCGGCAAGTCGACCCTCTCGAGGGCGCTCGTCCGGCTGCTGGAGCCCACCTCGGGAAGCCTGCGCTTCGGCGGCGAGGACATCACCCACGCGGGCCGGCGAGCGCTCACCCCGCTGCGCCGCCGGCTGCAGATGGTCTTCCAGGACCCCTTCGGGTCGCTCAACCCGCGCAAGACGGTGCGCCAGGCGATCTCCATGCCGCTGCGCCTCCACGGAGCCACCCGCGGCGACGCCGCGGCGCGCGTCGACCGCCTGCTGGAGCAGGTCGGGCTGGCGCGAGAGCACGCCGGCCGCTATCCGCACGAGTTCTCCGGCGGCCAGCGGCAGCGCATTGGGATCGCCCGCGCGCTGGCGCTCGAGCCGGACCTCCTGGTGCTCGACGAGCCGGTGTCCGCGCTTGACGTATCGGTGCAGGCGCAGATCGTCAACCTGCTCGAGGACCTGCAGCGCGAGCTCGGGCTGTCCTACCTGCTCGTGGCGCACGACCTCAGCGTCGTCCGGCACGTCTCGGACCGCATAGCGGTCATGTACCTCGGAAAGCTGATGGAGGTATCGCCGGCGGAGGAGCTGTACGTCAAGCCGATCCACCCGTACACGGAAGCGCTCCTGGCGGCCGTCCCGGTGCCCGACCCGCGAGAGAGCCGCGCTCGTGAGCGGATCGTCATGCCGGGTGAGCCGCCGAACCCCGTCTCGCCGCCGTCCGGCTGCGTGTTCCACCCCCGCTGCCCGCGTGCGACGGACATCTGCAGGGCCGTCGAGCCGCCTCTCACCGCCTATGCCGGCGGCCACCTGGCCGCCTGCCATCACCCGCTCGGAGTCAGCGCCGCGGAGATCGCCGCGGCAACCCGCTCGCCCATGAGCCCCGTGGCCTCGGGCGAGGCGCAGCCGGCCCTCCCCTAGCAGCTTTGCGCGTCCCTTGGGGGTGCGCTGCCGGCCCCGGGCGGGGCGAGCACTTGCACAATTTGGTGCAGGAAACTGGCGCAGTTCTAACGCCTATGGCACAATAAGTTGTGCATAGGGCGCTGGGTTTGCCCTGCAACCTGTGCAAGATCGAGAGAGAAGAGACCCCCGGAAAATATTCGAGGGAGGTTCACCCGAATGCCGTACAAGCGCTAAGCAGTAGATAGGCAGTACAGGGCCGCGCCTCAGGGCGCGGCCCTTTTTTTGCGCCCACTCTGGCCCGAACGGGTGCTCTCTTCTAGGTTAGTCCCAGCCTGCCCATGCGCGAGACCCTCGAACTCCTCAGATATGAGCGCCGCGCACGGGTCTTCTTCGTGGCGCTGGCTCAATCCTCTCTGGGCACCGGGGCGGGCTACGTAGCCCTTCTGCTGATCGCCTACGAGCGCTTTCACTCTCCTTGGGCGGTCAGCTTGGTGCTGATCGCCGATCTGCTCCCGGCGATGCTGCTGGGCCCGCTGTTCGGCGCTCTGGCCGACCGCTGGTCGCGCAAGTGGTGCGCGGTGCTGGCCGACGTCCTGCGCGTGGCCGCCTTCGCCGGCGTCGCGCTCGTCGACAGCTTCACCGCGACGGTCCTGTTCGCCGCGCTGGCCGGGGTCGGAACGGGGCTCTTCACGCCCGCGGCGCTCGCGTCGCTGCCGAGCATCGTGGACGACCGCACGCGGACGCCGGCGGCCACGGCGCTTTACGGCATCGTCGGAGATCTCGGCTTCACCGTCGGGCCGGCGATCGGCACGGCGCTGCTGGTGGCCGGCGGACCCGAGACGATCATGGCGGTGAACGCCGCGACCTTCGCCTGCTCGGCGGCGCTGCTGGCCTGGCTGCGCTTCGGGGAGGCGCCCGAGCGCCCCGAGGAGCACCATTCGCTGCTCTGGGAGACCAGGGAGGGCGTACGCGCGACCGTGGGGATGAGAGACATCAGGATCGTCCTCATGGGCTCCGCGGCAGGACTGGTGTGCGCCGGGCTCTTCAACGTGGCCGAGCTGTTCTTCGTGACGCAGGAGCTCGGAGCGAGCGACAGCGAGTTCTCGCTGCTCGTGACCTGCTTCGGGATCGGCTTCGTGGGCGGCTCCCTAGTCGGCTCGAAGGGCGGCCCGAAGCCGCTGCTGAAGCGCCGCTACCTGGCGGGCCTGCTGGCGATCGGCGTCAGCCTGCTGCTCACCGGCGTGGCCTCGAGCTATGCGCTTGCCGCGCTGACCTTCACATTCTCCGGCTTCGGCAACGGCCTGCTGCTCGTGTACGAGCGGCTGCTGATCCAGGCGGCCGTGCCCGATCGGCTCGTGGGGCGGATCTTCGGGGTCAAGGACGCGCTCACGGCCTGGGCGTTCGGCATC
This sequence comes from uncultured Solirubrobacterales bacterium, assembly GCA_963715445.1. Classification (GTDB taxonomy): domain Bacteria; phylum Actinomycetota; class Thermoleophilia; order Solirubrobacterales; family Thermoleophilaceae; genus JAAYBF01. Next base: position 248,397 of record OY970240.1, on the reverse strand, counting down.
GCCTTCCTCGCCGGAGGAGGGCTCGTCTCGGCGCTCGGCTCCAGAGAGCTGATCCTGGCGGCGGGCGGGGCGGCACTGCTCGTCTTCGCCGTATCGGCGATGGCGTTGCGAACGGAGTGGCTCGCCGAGGAGCCGGTTGCCGAAGCTGCCCGGCTCTGACGCGGAGGGTCCCGCCCGCTAGACGGCGGCGCCCATGCGGCGCGCGGAGATGGCGTTCTCTGCGAGCACCGCCCTGACGTCGTCGGCTGCGCTGAACGCCTCGGGCTCGAAGCGCTCGATGACGCTGGTCAGCGCCGTGATGATGTCCGGGTCGAACTGGGTGCCGGCGTTCGACACGAGCTCCTCCAGCGCCTCCTCGCGCGACATGGCGGCGCGGTAGACCCTGTCGGTGGTCATCGCGTTGTAGGCGTCGCAGGCGAAGACGATGCGTGCCGCGAGCGGGATCTCCTTGCCCTTGAGCCCGTCGGGGTAGCCGGTGCCGTCCCAGCGCTCGTGGCAGGAGCGCACCAGCTCGCCGACGGTTCCGAGCAGCCCGCCGACGCGGTCCAGCATCTGCTGGCCCTCGATCGTGTGCCGCTTCATCACCGCGAACTCGTCCCTGGTCAGGGCGGCGGGCTTGTTGAGGATCTCCTTCGGGATGGCGATCTTGCCGACGTCATGGAGCATCGCGGCGAACTCGAGCTCCTGGCGGTCACGCGGATCGACCTTGAACTCGTCCGCCACGGCGTTGACGAGGTCCACCACCGAGCGGCTGTGGTCCGCGGTGTAGGGGTCCTCGAACTCGACGACGTCTGAGAGCAGCATCACCGTGCCGCGGTAGGCGCGCTGCAGCTCCACGGCCTTGGCGTAGCGCTCCTTGCGCTCGCGGGCGAAGGTCTCGAGCATCAGCACCAGCGGCGCCAGGGCGAGCAGCGCAAGCGGCTTGTCGGCGGCGACGATGGCGACCGTCACGGCGATCGGCGTCAGCATCGCGTCGAACTGGGCGACTCCCGCGTAGTTCTCCCACATCTCGCTGAGCGGGGCCGGGTACTTGCCCGACAGGCGATCAAGGATTCGGAAGCTGGAGGTGTGCCACGTGAAGTCGAAGAAGATCTGGGCGGCGTAGGCGAGCGCGTAGATCCACACATCGGAGAACTGCGGCTCGCCGGGAGCCAGTGCGGCCAGCACCAAGACGGGGCCGATGCAGAACCAGGAGTCCGGGAAGCAGCCGACCCAGCGGTCGCGATGCCAGGAGCGGTCGAGGAAATCGGGCAGCTGCGCGAGCAGCGTGCCGCCTACGACGAAGACGGGAACCCATGGGAGGGGGAGCAGCAGCAGCATCGACACGAACAGCAGCTGCTCCGGGGTGACGTAGCCGGGCCCGAACTCGAAGCGAACGCGCGAGACGATCGCGTAGCCGGCCATCAGGCCGCAGATCAGGAGGGGGTCGGTGCTGCGCTCGTTCGGAAGGAACACGGCGATCGCCGCCGCGGTGGCGATGAAGGCGAGCGCCGACACCGCGTAGACCACGCGCTCCAGTCGCGACATGCGTCGGCGGCGGCGCTCCCGCGCTGCCCCGACCAGCTGATCGGCGGATGCCATCACCTTCATGTTCGGCAGGTAGGGGAAAAACCGTTCAAGCGGGAGAGACATTGCAGAGGTTCGCCCACGCGAACCTCATGGGACCCAGCCCTTGTAGTCGTCGATGTCTCTGTTTGCCGCTTTTGATGCGGTCGGCGGGGCCCTGCGAGTTGGGTGATTCCGGGGTCTGCCGCAGCCGAAACATGAGTCGGGCGGCAGCTCACAAGCGGCCATGGGCGCCCCGCGCGTGGGCGAAGGGCCTGCTCTTCCTAGACTGCAGACGGTGAAGGCAGCAGAGATCCGCGAGCGCTACCTCTCCTTCTTCGAGGAGAGGGATCACCGCCGAATGCCCTCGGCATCGCTGGTGCCTGCGAGCTACGACCCCACGGTCCTGCTCACGACCGCGGGGATGCAGCCCTTCAAGCCGTACTTCCGCGGCGAGGAGGAGCCTCCCGCCAAGCGCCTCACGTCCTGCCAGAAGTGCTTCCGCACGACCGACATCGAGAACGTCGGCCTGACCGCCCGCCATCTCACGTTCTTCGAGATGCTCGGCAACTTCTCGATCGGCGACTACTTCAAGCAGGAGGCCGTCGAGCTCGCTTGGGCGCTCTCCACGGAGGGCTTCGGGCTCGATCCCGAATCGATCTGGGTCACCGTCTTCGGCGGGGATCCGGACCTCGGCCTCGGCGAGGACGAGGAGGCGGTGGAGCGCTGGCGGGCGATCGGCGTTCCCGACGAGCGGATCGTGCGCCTCGGGCGGGACGACAACTTCTGGCAGTCCGGGCCCACGGGTCCGTGCGGCCCGTGCTCGGAGCTCTACCTCGACCGCGGGCTCGACTTCGGCGGGCGGGACGACCGGCCGGGGGACGACAGCGAGCGCTTCCTGGAGTTCTGGAACCTGGTTTTCATGCAGTACGAGCTCCACGAGGACGGGTCGCTCACAGAGCTCCCCCAGCGCAACATCGACACCGGCCTCGGGCTGGACCGGATGGCGGCGATCCTCCAAGACGCTCCTTCGGTCTACGAAACCGACCACTTCCGCCCGCTGATCGCGTTCGGCGAGGAGCGCTCCGGGCGGAGCTACGGCCAAGACTTCCCGACCACCCGGGCGCTGCGCGTGCTGGCCGATCACGGCCGCGCGGCCTCCTTCCTGATGGCGGACGGCGTGGTCCCCTCGAATGAGGACCGCGGCTACATCCTGCGGCGGATCCTGCGGCGGGCCATCCAGCAGGGGAGGGTGCTCGGCATCACGGAGCCCTTCCTGCCGGCGCTCTGCGACGTCGTGGTGCGCGAGATGGGCGAGGTCTATCCCGAGCTGCGCGACGAGCACGAGACGATCCGCCGCTGGGCCGCAGCTGAGGAGGAGGGCTTCGGGCGGACCCTCGTGCAGGGCGAGCGGCTCCTGGCCGAGGCGATCCAGCGCGCGCAGGGCGAGGGCGAGTCCCAGATACCCGCCGAGGAGGCCTTTCAGCTGCACGACACCTTCGGCTTTCCCTTCGAGATGACCAAGGAGCTGCTCGCCGAGCAGGGCCTGAGCGTCGACGAGGCCGGTTTCGCCGTCCTGATGGACGAGGCCCGCGCCACGGCGCGCGCGGGAGCCCGGGACGCGGACGTGAGCGACTCCCAGCGCGCCTCGGACTTCGCACGCGAAGCCGGGTTCGAGACCGCCTTCGTGGGCTACGACCGCACCGAGGCCGAGACGGTCGTGAGAGCGGTGGGGGACGCCGGCTCGGGCGCCCTGCTCGTGAAGCTCGAGGACAGCCCCTTCTATCCGGAGGGCGGCGGCCAGGTGTCGGACGCGGGAGTCCTCGAGACGCCCTCGGGGCGCGGGCGCGTGGTGGGGGTGTTTCGCCTCGGCTCGGACCAGGTGCTCGCCGTGGAGCCGCTCGAGGGCGAGATCTCGGTGGGAGAGCGGGCGCGCGCCCTCGTGGAGCGCGATCTGCGCTTCGCGACGATGCGCAACCACACCGCCACCCACCTGCTCCACGCCGCGCTGCGCGAGCGGCTCGGCACGCACGTCAGGCAGGCCGGCTCATATGTGGGCCCGGACAAGCTGCGCTTCGACTTCACGCACGGGGAGCGGCTCTCGGAGGACGACCTGCGCGAGGTGGAGGCGCGGGTGAACGGGTGGATCTCCCGGGCGCTGCCGGTCCGCGGCATCGAGACGACGCTCGACGAGGCCCGCTCGCTGGGCGCGATGGCGCTGTTCGGCGAGAAGTACGGGGACTGGGTGCGGATGGTGGAGGTCTCTGACGTGTCCCGCGAGCTCTGCGGCGGCATCCACGTCCGCACGACGGCCGAGATCGGCCTGTTCCACGTCGTCACGGAGACGTCCTCGGCGTCGAACGTGCGGCGGATAGAGGCATTCACCGGCCCGGCGGCGACTCGGCTGTTCGAGGAGCGCACGGCGCGTTTGCGCGAGCTCTCGACGATGCTCAAGGCCCCGGAGGACGGCCTGGTGCGAGCGGTCGAGCGCCTGAGCGCCCGCGTGCGCGAGCTCCAGAAGCGCCCGGCTGGGGGAGACCCCGCCGCCGAGGCGGAGGCGCTCATCGCGAGCGCCGAGGACGTGCAGGGCGTGAAGGTGGTCACGGCGACGGTTGAGCCCGCGCCGGACCCGAAGGCGCTGCTGGCGCTCTCCGACCGCGTTGCGCAGAAGCTCGGCGACGCCGCCGTGGTGCTCGGCTCGGTCACCGACGGGCGGGTGCACCTGGTGGCGCAGGTGACTCCCTCGGCGGTCGAGCGCGGCGTCAAGGCCGGCGCGCTGGTTGCCGCGGCCGCGGAGGTCGTCGGCGGAGGCGGCGGCGGCCGGGACACAATGGCCCAGGCTGGGGGGCGACACCCGGAGCGCCTCGACGAGGCGCTTGCCACTGCGCGCAGCCAGATCGTGGAAGCGCTCGGCTGAGGTCGTGCGGGTGCTGGCGCTGGATCATGGGGAGGCCCGCTGCGGATGCGCGGTCTCGGACCCGACGGGAACGCTCGCCACGCCGCTGGCCGTGGTGGAGAGGCCCGAGACCAAGCGCGGGCTCACTCGCGTGGTGACGCTCGCCGAGGAGCTCGGCGCCGAGCGCGTCGTGGTGGGGCTCCCGCTCACGCTCGCCGGCGCCGAGGGCGGTCAGGCCGAGCGCGCACGGGCGTTCGCGGAGCGGCTGCGGGCGCGTGTGCGAGTTCCGGTGGACCTCTATGACGAGCGCCTGACGACGAGGATGGCGGAGGCGAGCGGAGGCAGCGCCGCCTCCGACTCGATCGCCGCCGCCCATCTGCTGGAGAGCTACCTGATGGCGCGCTCCCGGGACGAATCGTGACCGGGCGGACGCCCAGCGAGCGCGAGCAGGCGCGGCTCGAGCGCGAAGCGCGGCGTGCCCAGCGGGAGGGGCGCGCCATGCCGCCGGAGCCGCCGCCGCCACACGAGCCGCCAGTGGACGAGCCTGCTCCAGAGGTGGATGCTCCGCCTGCGCACGAGCCTGCACCTTCAGAGGTCCCGCTCGAGCATGAGCCGGCGCCCCCCGAGCCTCCAGCCCCGTACGAGGCTCCTCCGCTGCCGTCCGTCCCGCGATCGGCCCCGGGGAGGCGCACCGCCGCGGAGCGCCGCGCCGCGGCCACGGAGTTCCTGCGTCACCGCCGCCACCAGGCCAGCCCCGGGGTTGTTCCTGCGCACACCGGGCCGCCTGGTCGCGGCCGGCGTATCGCGCTGATCGTCGGCGTCGTGCTCGCAGCCCTCGCCGCGTGGCTCCTGCTCTCGGTGTTCCAGCCGTTCCACGGCGAGGGGTCAGGCAAGGTGAGCGTGACCATCCCACAGGGCTCGAGCGCGGGCCAGATCGCCGACATCCTCGAGCAGCGCGGGGCTATCTCCTCGGCGTTCTTCTTCAGGGCGAAGCTTGCGATCAGCGGTGGCGGGGACGACCTCAAGCCGGGCAGGTTCGAGCTTGCGCACGACATGAGCAACGCCGACGCGATCGAGGCGCTCTCGACGGAACCGGATCCCGACGTCGTGACGCTGACGATCCCCGAGGGGCTCTCCAGGGAGGAGGCCGCGCGCGTCGTGGGCGGCTCCCTGCGGGGCGATTACCTGGCCGCCACTCGCCGCTCTCCGCGCCTCGCGCCACGCAGCTTCGGCGGCAGGAGCGCGACCAGCCTGGAGGGGTTCCTCTTCCCCGCGACCTACGAGCTGAAGCGGGGTCAACACGTCGGCGAGCTGGTGAACAGCCAGCTCGAGGCGTTCGAGCGGGAGATCGCCAAGGTGAGCTTCGGCTACGCCAAGCGCAAGAACCTGACGGTCTACGACGTCCTCACGATCGCCTCGATGGTCGAGCGCGAGGCGCAGCTGCCGCGCGAGCGCCGGCTGGTCGCTTCGGTGATCTACAACCGGCTGCGCGAGGGGATGCACCTGGGGATAGACGCGACCATCCGGTTCGCGGTCGGCAACTGGACGGAGCCGCTCACGCAGTCCCAGCTCGCGACGGGCTCGCCGTACAACACGCGGACCAACCCCGGGCTGCCGCCCGGGCCGATCGGCAGCCCCGGCCTGGCGGCGATCCGCGCGGCCGCGCGGCCTGCCCAGACCGACTACCTCTTCTACGTCGTGAAGCCGGGAGCCTGCGGCGAGCACGCCTTCTCCGCCACCGACGCCGAGTTCCAGGAGGACGTGGCGCGCTACAACGCCGAGCGCGCCAGGCGGGGCGGCAAGTCCCCGACGGACTGCTGATGCCGCCTACCCTGCTCGGCGTTGCGGGCTGGCCCGTCGCGCACAGCCGCTCGCCGGAGATCCATACGGCGGCGCTGAGGGAGATGGGGCTCGACTGGCGCTATCTCCGGCTGCCGCTGCCGCCGGAGCTGTTCACGGAGACCGCGCGCTCGCTGGCCGCATCGGGATTCCGGGGCATCAACGTGACGATCCCGCACAAGGTCGCCGCATATGAGCTGGCCGACGAGCTCACCCCGGCCGCCTCGGCGATCGGCGCGGCGAACACCCTCACCTACTCGGAGGAGGGGATCGAGGCGGACAACACGGACGCCGGCGGGTTCCTCGACGCGCTTGGCGCACCGCCCGCGGGCCTGCGGTGCCTGGTGCTCGGCGCCGGCGGATCGGCGCGCGCCGTCGCGTGGGCGCTGCGCGAGGCCGGCGCCGGGGAGGTCTCGGTGTGGAACCGGACCTCCTCCAAGGCCCACGCCCTCGCCGAGGACCTGGGCCTGCGGCATCTGGAGCGCCCCGAGCCCTCCGACCTGATCGTCAACTGCACCTCGGTAGGCCTCGATCCGCGGGTCGAGGTGGGCGATGCGCTGGCGGCGCTCTCGCTCAGCGGGATCGAGCCGCCGGAGGTTCTCTGCGACCTCGTGTATCGCGCTGGAGCGACGCCTCTGTCGGCTTGGGCGGAGCAGGGAGGGGCCCGAGTCGTGCCCGGTCTCGAGGTGCTCGTGCACCAGGGAGCGCGCAGCCTCGCGCGCTGGACGGGCCGCGACGTGCCGCTGCGCGCGATGCAAACTGCCGCCCAAAACCGGATGAACGGGTAAGGCTTATGCCCCGGTCTGCCGATAGACCGTCGCATGGCGCTGTCCCGTCCACTTCTGCTCGCTCTGCTCGCGGCCGTTCTTGCCGCCGTCGGCTTCTACGCCAGCGGCGCCGGGCGCGAGTCCAGCGATTCGAGCTTCGTCGCACCCACACCGGTCGAGCCGACTCCCTCCAAGAATGCTCGGGAGGCCGGCAAGCCTGAGGTCACGAATGCCTCGGTCTCGGAGGCCGAGCGCAGGGAAGCTGTCGCGGACCGAGCCCGGCAACGTAGCCAGCGGGCAGCCCGCCAGGGTGCGCCCCTACCGGTTCGACGCGCGCTCGACGCGCGCAAGACGGTGGTGCTCTTCTTCTTCAAGCACGACTCCGCGGACGACGCGGCCACAGCCCGCGCCGTCGCAGCGGTTCGTGGGATGAGAGGAGTCTCCGTCTTCACCGCGCCGATTGGCGAGCTCGGGAGCTATCAGGCCGTCGTCGGGCCGCTCGGGATCAGCCAGGCGCCCGCCGTGGTGATCGTGGGCAAGGGCCGCCGAACAAGGCTGACCGAGGGATTCATCGACGTCAAGGCGTTCCGCCAGGACGTCTTGGACATGCGATGACAGCGGACGATCCGCGTCCGTCATCCCCATTTTCCAACGGCTCCCCTGCCGATCCCGCCGCGGTGACCGCCACGGCTCCTGACTACGACGACGGCGCCCTCGACCTCGACGACGGCGCCCCCGACTACGGCGACGGCGACGGCGCCGCAAACCTCGACGACGGCGCCCCCGACTACGACGACGGCGCCCCCGACCAAGACGAGGATTACAACGGCCTGACACCGCCCCGCCCGCGCTCTGGCCGGAGCCGTTTCGTCTCAGACGTGCTGGTAGACCTCGGCTTCGCCCCCGCAGATCGGGTCGAGGCCGCGGTGGAGGAGGCGCGCTCCACCGGTCGCCCCGTCGAGCATGTCCTGCTCGAAGCCCGCGTCATCACGAGCGATCAGCTCGCACGTGCCACCGCTCAGAGGTTCGGCCTCAGCCACGTCGACCTGGCCATCTACAAGCCGGACATCAGTGCGGTCAACCTGATCACGGCCCAGATGGCCAAGCGCTTCGGCGCGGTGCCGATCGGCTTCGAGGACGAGCGTCTGCTGATAGCCATGGTCGATCCGTCGAACGTCCTCGCGCTCGACGACATGAAGCTGCTGACCGGGCACGAGCTGCACCCGGTCGTCGCCTCGGCGGACGACGTCGCCGCTCTCACGAGCCGGATGAACAGGCTCGACGATGCCGTCGCGGAGGCAGTCGAGGAGGACGCCGAGGATCAGATCGCGTCCGTCACGGACATCCACGAGTCCGCAGAGGATGCGCCGGTCATCAAGCTGGTCAACTCGGTCATCGCCCAGGCGGTGGACGAGGGCGCCTCGGACGTGCACTTCGAGCCCAACGGCCGCGACATGCGCGTGCGCTTCCGCATCGACGGCGTGCTGAGCGAGACCACCAAGATCCCCAAGCGGATGGTCGCCGGCGTCGTCTCGCGCGTGAAGATCATGGCCAACCTCGACATCTCCGAGCGCCGCCTGCCGCAGGACGGTCGTGTCGGCCTCAAGGTCGAGGGCCACGCCGTGGACATTCGCGTAGTCACGATGCCGTCCGTCGACGGGGAAGGCATCGTCATGCGCCTGCTCGACAAGGAGCAGGCGCTCATGACGCTCGACCTCCTCGGCATGTCCAGTGAGGCGGCGGAGCGGTTCGAAGCCGGCATCAGGAGCGCTCACGGCGCTGTGCTGGCCACCGGACCGACGGGATCCGGGAAGTCGACCACGTTGTACGCGGCGCTCAACGCGATCAACTCGATCGAGAAGAACATCATCACGATCGAGGATCCCGTGGAGTACGAGATGGAGGGAGTGAACCAGCTTCAGGTGAGCGTCAAGTCCGGGCTGACCTTCGCGCGGGGGCTGCGGTCGATGCTCCGCGCCGATCCCGACGTGATCATGGTCGGCGAGATCCGCGACGGGGAGACGGCCCGCATCGCGGTCGAGTCGGCCCTGACCGGCCACCTCGTCCTCTCGACGCTGCACACCAACGACGCGGCTTCGGCCATCACGCGCCTCACGGAGATGGGCATCGAGCCGTTCCTGACCTCCTCCGCGCTCGAGTGCGTGGTCGCCCAGCGCCTCGTGCGCAAGCTCTGCCACTTCTGCAAGCGCCGCACGCTGCTCGACGTGGACGTCCTGGCTGAGACCGGATTTCACGTCGCGTTTGACGTCGAGGCCTACGAGCAGGTGGGCTGCTCGCGCTGCGGCGGCTCGGGCTTCAAGGGTCGTGTCGGCATCTACGAGGTGATGACCCTCAGCGACGAGATCCGCTCGCTGGCCATCCAGCGGGCGCCCTCCGAGGAGATCATGAAGGTCGCGGTCGCGCAGGGGATGCGCCCGCTGCGCGGCGACGGCCTCGAGAAAGTAAGGCAGGGCGTGACCTCGATCAGCGAGATCGCGCGCGTCGTCTGACGCTGGAGCCTTGGGAATGTCGATTCTCGATTCAGGGATCGCCTGCGGGCGCCGATAGGGACGAAATGGAATTTGATTTCGCAGAGGTGCTGCTGGAGGTGATCCGGCGCGACGCATCGGATCTCCACTTGACTGCGGGCTCCCCGCCGATGGTCCGCGAGCGCGGCCGCCTGAGCGCGCTCGACTACCCGGAGCTCGACTCGGCGACCATCCGCGAGGTCGTCTACTCGATCCTCAGCAACGATCAGCGCCAGAAGCTCGAGACGGACTGGCAGATCGACCTCGCCTACTCGATCCCCGGCAAGGCGCGCTTCCGCGTGAACGCCTTCTTCCAGCGCGCCTCGATCGGCGCCGCGCTTCGTGTGATCCCCCAGGAGATGCCCCGCTTCGCCGACCTGGGCCTGCCTTCGACGTTGCTGGACTTCACGAAGAAGCCACGCGGATTCGTGCTCGTCACCGGGCCTACCGGCTCGGGCAAGTCGACGACCCTGGCGTCGATGATCGACCTCATCAACGAGCAGCGCAGCGAGCACATCATGACCATCGAGGACCCGATCGAGTTCCTCCACCGCCACAAGAGCTGCATCGTCAACCAGCGCGAGCTGGGAGCCGACGCGCAGACCTTCGGGCTCGCTCTCAAGGCAGCCCTGCGCCAAGACCCGGATGTGATCCTCGTCGGCGAGATGCGAGACCTGGAGACGATCTCGACCGCCCTGACGGCAGCTGAGACCGGCCACCTCGTCTTCGCGACCCTGCACACGCAGGACACCGCCCAGACGGTCGATCGCATCGTCGACGTCTTCCCCCCGGCCCAGCAGCACCAGGTGCGGGTCCAGCTCTCGGTGGCCCTGCAGGGCATCGTCACCCAGCAGCTCCTTCCGACGGCGGACGGGACCTCCCGGGTCGCCGCGACCGAGGTGCTGGTGCCGACCGCGGCCGTGCGCAACCTGATCCGCGAGGGCAAGACGCATCAGATCCCATCGGCGCTCCAGACCGGAGCGACGCACGGAATGCAGACGATGGACGCCTCGCTCGCCGAGCTTGCCCGCGAGGGCAAGATCACCCGCGAGCTCGCAGAGGCCCGCTCCTCGTCGCCGGACGAGCTGCGACGGCTGATGGGGACAGTCCGGGTGGCATAGGCAGATGGCCCAGTTCTCATTCAAAGCCCTCGACCTCGCGGGCATTCCTACCCGCGGTGACATGGAGGCCGACGACAAGCAGGGCGTTGCCTCCCAGCTCCGATCGAAGGGACTGATCGTCCTCGACATCGAGGAGCAGAAGCCCACCGACGTAGGGGACATCTTCGCTCGCTTCCAGCGCGTGAAGGCCGAGGAGCTGACGATCGCCACGCGCCAGCTCTCGACGATGGTCTCGTCCGGCATGTCGCTGCTGCGCGCGCTCTACGTGATCGAGGAGCAGACCGAGAACGACAAGCTGCGCGATGCGTTCATCGGCGTGCGCAAGGACATCGAGGCCGGCATCTCCCTGTCCGATGGCCTGCGTCGGCGGCCCGACGTGTTCAACGAGCTCTACGTGGCGATGGTGTCAGCGGGCGAGACCGGCGGCATCCTCGAATCGACGCTGCTGCGCGTGGCCGATCAGCTCGAGAAGGACGACGCCCTGCGGCGCCAGATCAAGGCGGCGATGATGTACCCGATGGTCATCGGGATCTTCGCCCTGGTGGTGCTGCTCGCGCTCGTGACCTTCCTCGTGCCGGTCTTCGAGAAGGTGTTCGCGGACTTTGGCGGCGAGCTCCCGGCGATCACCAAGATCACCGTCACGATCTCCCACCTTGTCACCGGCAAGTGGTACCTGATGATCCTCGGCACCACGGCGACCGTCTACGCATTCCGCAAGTGGAAGGCCTCCCTCCGCGGCCGGACCCAGTGGGATCGCTTCAAGCTGAAGCTCCCGATGAAGATCGGGGACATCGTCCAGAAGGTCGCGCTCGCCCGCTTCTCCCGCACGTTCTCAGGGCTCGTCGCCGCCGGCGTGCCGATGCTCGAGGCGATCGAGATCACGGGCCGGACCTCCGGCAACCGCGTCGTGGAGCTCGCGATGGTGGACGTCAAGAGCTCGGTGATGAAGGGCGGCACGCTCGCGGCTCCGATGCGCGCAGCTCCCGAGGCCTTTCCGATCATGGTCACCCAGATGATCGCCGTCGGCGAGGAGACGGGTGCGCTGGAGGCGATGATGGAGAAGATCGCCGACTTCTACGAGGATCAGGTCGCCGCGGCCGTCAAGGCGCTCACCTCGATCCTCGAGCCGATCATGATCATCGTCGTCGGCGCGATCGTCGGCTTCATCGTGATCGCCATGTACATGCCGATGTTCCGGGTCTACGACCAGATCAAGTAGCGCGGTGCGCCATGATCTGGCTGTGGGCTCGTGGTAAGCGCGGGCCTGGGCCGGGGAGGCTTGGCATGCCGAATGAGATCGATCCACGGACGAGCCTCGGCAGCGTGGCGCTCACCGTGCGCGACCTTGCCGCCACACGGGAGTTCTACGAGCGGGTGGTGGGGCTGCGGACGATCGAGTCCGAGCCCGGTGCGGCGCGCCTCGGCGTTGCCGGCGGGCCGCCGCTCGTGGAGCTGATCGCCGATCCCGACGCTCCGCTCAGGCCGCAGGGCGCGACCGGGCTGTTCCATCAGGCGTTCCTCGTCCCGACGCGGGCCGAGCTGGCTCACGCCGTCCGCCGCATGACCGAGGCCGGCTGGCGGCTCGCCGGGGCGTCGGACCACCTCGTCAGCGAGGCGCTCTATCTCGACGATCCCGAGGGCAACGGGATCGAGATCTACCGCGACAGACCGCGGGAGACCTGGCAGTCCGACGAGCAGGGCATCCGCATGGCGACCCTGCCGCTGGACCTGCGCGGGCTGATGGAGGAGGAGCTGCGCGGGGCGCAGGGAGGGACGGCTCATGCGGAGATGGGCCGGGGCACGCACATCGGCCACGTCCATCTGAACGTGAGCCACCTGTCCGCCGCGGAGGCCTTCTACTCGGACCTGCTGGGCTTCGAGGTGACCGTCCGCGGGTACCCGGGCGCCTTGTTCGCATCGGCGGGCGGCTACCACCACCACATCGGCCTGAACACCTGGCTCGGCGAGGGGGCTCCGGCGTCCCCGCCCGGAGCCGTCGGGCTGCGCTCGTTCGAGGTGGTGGTCCCGGATGCCTCGGAGGTGGATCACATCCGGGAGTGTCTGATCGGTGCGGGCGTGGAGGTCGAGCAGGCCGGCGGCGATGCGATCTCCGCGGGCGACCCGTCCGGCAACCGCGTGGTCCTGCGGCCCGCCGCCTGAGCCTCCCCTCTGCGGATTGAATGCATCCGGCGCCGCAGGGGGCCACAGCACCGGATGCACTTTCGAGGTTAGCGACGGACCCCGTTGCGATCCACAGGACTTCAGAGGGCCTGCTCGGGCCTCTCTCCGCGGTCCACGAGCAGGCGGAGCAGGGGCGGTGCCAGGAGGGTGGTGAGAATCGACATGCCGACTATTACCGCGAACATCTCCGCTCCGATGACCCCCTCGGCCCGCCCGATCCCGGCGACGATGATCCCCACCTCGCCGCGCGGGACCATGCCCACGGCAACGGTCGATGCCTCGCGGCGCCCGAAGGACCGCGCACCCAGGTAGGCGCCGGCGAACTTGGTCAGGACTGCCAGCACGGTGACCATCGCCAGCAGCCCCAGCGTGCCCGGCTCCGCGAGGGCGTCGAGATCCACCTGCATGCCGATGAAGGCGAAGAAGAAGGGAGGGAAGAACGCGTACAGCGGCGCCACCTCGCTCTCCACGGAGCTCTGCTCCTTGGTCTCGGCCACCATCAGGCCGGCGAGGAAGGCGCCGATGATCGCGGCGAGGCCGATTTGCGCGGAGAAGGCGGCCAGCCCGAGGCAGAGGATGACCGCGGGGAGCAGGGGGGACTCGGCGAAGCGGGGCGCCTCCAGGACCCGCGGCCAGGTGCGCATGACCCGCGTGCCGCCGAGCGCGAAGAAGGCGACGAAGCCGAGCGACAGGGCCAGCGCGGCTCCGACCTTCGCCGGGTCGACGCCGCCTTCCGCAGCCAGCCCCACGGCGATCGAGAGGATGATCAGGGCCAGGATGTCGTCCACGATCGCCGCTCCGAGGATCGTTCGCGAGGCGCGGGTGCGGATGACTCCGAGGTCGAGCAGCACCGCCGAGGTGATGCCCACGCTGGTGGCCACGAGAGCCGCGCCGAGGAAGACCGCCTCCGTCGTCTCGTCGCCGCGCGCGATCCCCAGGCCGATGCCTCCCGCGAGCGGGACGATCACTCCCAGGACCCCCACGAGCAGGGCGGTGCGGCCGACCTCTCTGAGCTCGGAGACCCTGGTGCCGAGGCCGACCCAGAAGAGCAGGAACACCACACCGAGCTCCGAGAAGACCTCCAGCACCTCGCCCGGCTCCACGAAGCCGAAGAGCGACGGGCCCACCACGACGCCCGCGAGGATCTCGCCCACGATCGCCGGCTGGCCGATGCGCTTGAAGATCTCGTCGCCGACCTTCGCGGCCAGCAGCAGCACGAATATGTCGGTGAGGACGTCGGCGATCTCGGCCGAGGCCGCGATCGGCGGCATCACTCTCCGCTTTGGACGATCAGGTTCCCGACGACCTTGCTGGTACCTCCGCCCGCCGGTGTCACGAGGACCTCGCTCGTCATCCGGCGCTCGGCGAGCACGTCGAAGCGCGCCGGCGTCAGCGGATCGGCGGGCTGGGTGAGCCCGAGGCCGTCGAGCTGCACCTGACTCGGGCCTGCCACCTCCACGAGGACGGTCGCTGCGGCGCCGGTCTCGATCCGGCGGGTCTCGGCGGGCCCGCCGGCTTTGAAGCGCACGGTCGCGCGCTCGGTCCCGGCGCTCTCGGAGCGCCCGGTCTGTGGCTTGCTCGACTGGGGGGTCTCGCTCGCGGGGGGAGCGCCTCGATCGGCGCTCTCGGAGGTGCTCCGCGACTGCTCGCGCTCGCCATTGCTCTCCTGCTGGTCCGACCTGTTGAGCGAGCCCGCGATCGCGGCAAGGCCCAGGACGACTGCGAACAGGAGTAGGGCGCGACGGAGCTGCACGGCGCCGATGCTATTGAGTGGCGGGTGGAGCCCTAGGCCCGAGAGGCGGGGGCGAGCATCCCGCCGCCCCGCAGCTTGGCGCGCCGGCGCAGAGCGGCAAGGAGATCCGGACGGTAGAGCTGGAGCGCGAGCCAGGCAGCGAGAGGCACGGCCCAGGTCAGGTAGAGCGCGCAGAGCCAGGGGGCGGCGTCCACTGACTGCGCGAAGATCTGCGTCTGCTGGGGCCAGAAGCTCAGGCCCAGGAGGACCGCGGCGGCCAGCGTCAGGCGTGGCGCTCCCGGACGCCTCACCGTCTCCCAGGCGAGCAGCGAGAGCAGGAACGGCGCGTGGTAGTAGTCGTTGTTCCAGTTGTCGAGCACGCATCGCAGGAGGAAGAGCAGCGCGAGCAGCAGCAGCGCGTCGTCGGGGCGCCGGTCGCGGCGGCGCCACAACAGGATCGACAGGGGCAGGGCCAGACCGACGATGAGCGGATGAGACACCGTCGCGACCCACGCCGGGGCCATCCACCGCTCTCCCATGCCGGGAATTGCCTCCAGCGTGGCCAACGGCCACCACACGTTCCAGGGTGTGGTGGAAACGCTTGCCGAGGTCTGACCGGCTGCACTGCGGGCGACGCTCTCGAACTGATCGGGCTGCGCGAGCATCAGGGGGAGCGTCAGAGCCGCGGCGACCGAAGCGGCGAGGCAGGCCAGCAGGATCCGCCGCCGGGGCGCCGCGAGCAGCACCGGCAGCAGCGCGATCAGCGCCCACTGCTTGGTCGCGAGCGCCAAGCCGAGCAGGATCCCCGCCGCGACCTCACGTTCGCGGAGCGCGGCCAGCACCGCGCCGACGCACAGCGCCGCGGCGAGCAGCTCCTCGGGGTGGCCCCAGTGGAGGGCTCGGAAGGTGATCGGGTTGATGACCGCCAGTCCGGCGGCGAGGCCCTGAACCCATGGCGGCTGGCCGCGATCGGCCAGCATGCGGGCGAGTGCGAGTCCGAGGACCATCGTGGCCAGGAGGCACGGCAGGGCGCCCATGAAGTAGACGGAGTCGAGGCTCCCGCTGAAGACGAGTGCCACGAACGGTGCTCGCACGAGCAGCGAGAAGCTGCCCATCAGCGGCTGATTGACGGCAAAGTCCTTCCAGTCGCCTCGCACGAGCGCGTCTATGGAGGCGCTGGCATCCGAGAAGTAGTCCAGGCCGGCCTCCATCGCGACTCCCGCGCGGACGGAGAGCGCGACTACCAGGAGAACGGCCAGAGCGGTGAAGGCGCGTTGCATTAACTGTGGAATCGGCCTGAGGAGGGGGCAACTTGAGGGACGGAGCGGATGACCCGGAGCGCCGACATGGCCCGATCCAGAGCGGAGTTGGACGAATGGCCGAGAACGAGTTCTTTCAGGGGCTAAAGGGAATCGGCCGGCCTACCGATCAGGGATGAAGCCAGAAGACCACGGTGAAAAAAGCAAACCCGTCGCAAGGCGGGGGCGCAAAGCTCCGGGGCCCTCGTAGAGGGCTGGCCGAGCTGCCACCGGCCTCGTTGTGAGAACCGACGGCGTACCGCGGCGGATGGCAACCCAGACCAAATCAAGTCATTTCCCCATAAGGAGGAAAGACATGCTGCGAAAGCTCCACAATCGAATTCACAACGAGGAGAAGGGCTTCACCCTTATTGAGCTTCTCGTCGTGATCCTGATCATCGGCATTCTGGCCGCGATCGCCCTTCCGGCGTTCCTCGGTCAGCGCGCCAAGGGCCAGGACGGCTCGGCGAAGTCCGATGCCAGGAACATGGTGTCTCAGGCTGAGTCCTGCTACGCCCAGACCCAGAGCTACCTCCAGTGCAACGCCACCACGATCGGCACCACCGGTCTGACGGTTGTGTACTCGGGAACTCCCGCCAAGGGAGCGGTGCTCTTCAACGCGACGGCTGCGGACGCCTACACGATCACGGCGCACTCGCAGTCGGACAACACGTTCACGATCACGAAGGCTGCCTCCACCGGAGTCACCACGCGGACTTGTACCTCCGCTGGTGCGTCCAACGGCGGCTGCAACGGCACCACCTGGTAACGACCTGGTCGTTATCGACTGCGATAGGGGCGGGCCATCGGCCCGCCCCTTTTCGTAACCGGGTCAAATCGCTACCAAGGAATGCAAGTGCTGCAGAAGCTCAACAGGCGCCTCCAGGGCGAGGAGGGTGGGTTCTCACTCATCGAGCTCCTCGTCGTGATCCTCGTCATCGGAGTCCTCTCCGCGATCGCTCTTCCGGCCTTCCTCGGCCAGAAGGCCAAGGGCCAGGACACCTCGGCGAAGTCCGATGCCAGGAACATGGTGACCCAGCTCGAGGCCTGCTACGCCCAGAAGCAGAGCTTCACCGCCTGCGTGACCCCGGCGGCGCTGAGCTCGTCGGGGCTCCCGATCGGGAGCAGCAAGGGTCAGGTCGACGCTGAGTCGCTCCACAGCGGTGACGCCTACGCGATCACCGCCAAGTCGCAATCGGGCAACACCTTCATCATCACCAAGGAGATGGACGGGACGAAGGCTCGAAGCTGCGTGGCCGCCATCGACAACGGCGGCTGCAACGGCTCCATCTGGTAGTCGATCGGGCGGGTAGCCGGCCGGGCTGCCGGTTACGGTCCCGCCCTCGATGCCTGCCGCAGCGGAGATCGTCTTCATCGCGCTTCTCGGCCTGCTGGTCGGCAGCTTCCTGAACGTCGTCGCCTATCGCCTGCCGCGCGGCGAGTCGGTCGTCAAGCCGAGGTCTCGCTGTCCCTCCTGCGGTACGGAGGTGCGCTCTCGAGACAACGTGCCGGTCGTGTCGTGGCTGCTCCTGCGTGGCCGCTGTCGTGACTGCGCCACCCCGATCTCCGTGCGCTATCCGCTGATCGAGGCCCTGACGGGAGCGCTGTTCGCCGCGGTCGGCCTGGCACGCGGGGTCGATGCCGAGCTGGCCCTGCTGCTGCCGTTCACCGCCCTGCTGGTGGCCGTCGCGGCGATCGACTTGGAGCACCGGATCATCCCCAACAAGGCGCTCCTGCCGGCCGCCCTGTGGGCGCTCGCCGGATGGGCGATCGTCGATCCCGGCTTTCTTCCCGAGGCGCTCGCTGCCGGCGCCGGGGCATTCTTGTTCTTCCTGATCGTCGCGCTGGCATACCCGGCCGGCATGGGGATGGGAGACGTCAAGCTGGCGGGCGTCATGGGTCTCTACCTCGGGCTCTCCGTGGTGCCCGGGCTCCTCGTGGCGTTTGCGGCCGGCTCCATCGTCGGGATCGCGATCATCGCCCGCGAGGGCGGCGATGCGCGCAAGAAGGGCGTGCCGTTCGGTCCGTTCCTCGCGCTTGGCGGCTTCGTGGCGCTGTTGGCGGGAGACGAGCTGATCTCGCTCTACGCCGATCGCTTCCTCTAGGTCCGCGCAAGAGATCTTTCGTCCCAGAGATTGGGGGTCAAGGCGCGCCGGCAGGTGCCGATAGAGGGGAAGACACCAAGTCCCCCTCATCTCATGGCCCTCTCACTTCTACGCAAAAACTCTGACAGCGGCTCCGTCGGTATCGATATCGACGGGCGCTACCTCGCCGCCGCGCAGGCGACCGGCGGGCGGCTGACCCGCACGGTCAGCGCCGAGCTGCCCGAGGGCGTCCTGAAGGACGGCGAGGTGATCGATCGCGCCGCCCTGAGCGCCGCTCTCAAGGAGTTCACGACGAAGAACGGCCTTCCGCGCCATGTGCGCCTCGGCGTCTCCAACCAGCAGATCGTGGTCAGGGTCGTGGACCTTCCGAGGATCGACAACGAGAGCGAACGAGCCTCGGCGCTGCGCTTTCAGGCTGCGGAGACGATCGCGATGCCGCTCGACGAAGCTGTGCTGGACCACCAGGTCGCCGCCTATGTAGAAGAGGGCGGAGCCGAGCGGATGCGCGTCGTGCTGGTAGCCGCCCGGCGGACGATGATCGAGGAGTTCCTCGCCGCCGCCAAGGATGCCGGCCTGAAGCTCGACGGGATCGACCTGGACGCCTTCGCACTGGTGCGCACGCTCGCCGACGACTCCTCGGAGGCCGATACCGCACGCGTGTACTGCCACCTCGGCGGCGTCACGAACCTCGCCGTAGCCGTCGGGTCCTCCTGTTTCTTCACGCGCGCCCTGTCCACGACCGTGGACGACGAGGGCGCCGCCGCGAAGCTCGCCGACGAGATCCGGCTCTCGATCGACTACTACCGCACTCAGCCCGGCGCGTGCGACGTCGCTGGAGTCGTTGTCTCCGGCCCCGGCGCGCGTGATGAGCAGCTGCTCATCGACATCGGCGCCCAGCTGGGGATTCCCGTGCAGTCCGCGGAGCCGCTTGGCGCACTCGATGCGACCGTCGTCGGCAGCGAGGACGAGGCGCACCGCTACACGGTCGCCGCCGGACTGGCCATGGGTGCCAGCGCATGAGGCCCGTAAACCTTCTTCCCGAGTCGCAGCGGCGGCGAGATCCCGGCGCTCGAGCCGGCAGCTCCTACGTGGTCGTGGGAGTGCTGTCCGCGCTGCTCGTGATGACCCTCGCGTACGTGCTGGTCTCGAACCAGATCACGTCGCGCAACAACGAGGCCGCCGCGGCCAGCGCCGAGGCCGAGCGCCTGGAGGCGCGTGTGGGAGCGCTCGGAGCCTTTGGGGACTTCACCCAGGTTCTCCAGACGCGCGCCACTTCGGTTCGAGAGCTTGCCTCCTCGCGCTTCGACTGGGAGCGCCTGATGCGAGAGCTCGCCCGGGTGCTGCCCGACGAGGGCTGGCTGCAGGAGGCCGAGGCGTCCCTGACGGGTGAGGAGGCTGCCGCATCGACGGGCTCGCCCGTAGCGGCCGGAGGCCCCCAGATCAACTTGATCGGCTGCACGCCGAAGCAGTCCGACGTCGCGAGCCTGATGGTCAGGCTGCGCCGCGTACACCGCGTCGAGGACGTGACGCTCAACGAGTCCAAGCGCGAGAAGGCCGGATCGCCGGCGAGCCTCGAGACCTGCGGAAGGCTCTACCAATTTGACCTCGACGTGACCTTCGCCGCCGCTGTCGCCTCCGAGGCGCCCGCGGGCAGGACGAGCGTTCCGGCATCGCTGGGAGGGGGATCATGAGCCTCACCGATCGCGACAGGAAGATCGCCCTGCTCCTCGGGCCGATCGTGCTGGTCTTCGCATACTGGTTCCTGATGCTCTCGCCGAAGCGCGACGAGGCATCCGCCGCCGCAGACAAGGTGGTCGTCCAGGAGCAGCGGCGCGACCTGGCTCAGCAGCGCGCCGACGAGCTCGCGGGCGCCAAGACCGACTTCGCGGCCGACTACACGGAGCTCGTCCGGCTGGGCAAGGCGGTGCCGGCCTCGGTCGACATGCCGACGCTGCTGGTTCAGCTCCAGGCCGCATCGCAGGGAACCGACATCGCCTTCATGAGCATCGCCACCGGCGAGCGCGAGAGCGCGCCGGTCGTGGCTCCACAGCCGCCCGCAGCACCCGGGACCGGTGACGGCTCCCAGCCCGCCGCGGCCGGGGGCACGCCTGCCCAGAGCGCGCCCGGGCAGGTTGCGGAGACCGCCGGCAACACCGTCGCGGGAGCGAACAACGCGACCGCCGCGGCTGAGCAGTCGGGCGTCAACCCGGCCGATACGGCCACGTCGACGAACGCTCGCGACGCGACTGGGGCCAGCACGACGGCCACCCCGGGGGCCGCGCCGGGCCTCGAGTCCGTCCCGCTGGACCTCGAGTTCACGGGCAACTTCTTCGACCTCGCCGATTTCTTCCACAAGCTGAAGCGCTACGTGGAGACGTCTGAGAAGCAGGTCCTGGTTCGCGGCAGGCTTCTCACCATCGACGGCTTCTCGTTCTCGAGCGATCCGGAGATCTTTCCGAAGCTCAACGTGGAAATAACGGCTACGGCCTATCTCGCCCCGAAGGCGGAGGGTGCCACGGCCGGCGCGACCCCCGGCGGACCTGCCGCCGCTCCTGTGACGACCGAGGCGACCTCCGCTCCGGCTACCGAGATCCCGACCGCGACTGCGACACGCTGACATGAACGACTTCCTCCAAGACCTGTGGCACGACCTGCGCGAGAAGCGCCTGTGGCCCGTCGCCCTCGGCCTGCTCCTGGGCGTGATCGCGGTACCCGTGGTGCTCGCCAAGACGGCCTCCGAGCCGGCCCCTCAGAAGCCGGTGGCGGTGGAGTCCCCGACGAAGACCGACGACCTCGATCTCGACGTGGTCGACAAGTCCGGTGGCGCGAGCGCCGGCTCGGCGCTGGGTGCCTTCGCGTCCAAGGATCCGTTCAAGCCGCCCGCGGCGGTGACCAAGGCCCGCAGCGGTGAGGCGGAAGCCTCCGGTGCGTCCAAGGACGGCGGCGGTGGGGACAAGCCCGCTTCCGACGGTGGACCTTCCGGCGGCGACGAGCCTGTGGCTCCGCCTGCCCCGACGACGACTCAGTACGAGTACGTCGCCGACGTGACCTTCTGGACCGGCAACAGTCGCCGCGCCGTCAAGGGACTTTCCAAGCTGGACATGCTGCCGAGCGAGACCGTTCCGCTGCTGATCTTCATGGGTGTGTCCGGCAACGGCTCGAACGCCGTCTTCCTGGTCGACTCGACGCTGCGCGCCGCAGGCGAGGGGCGTTGCACCCCGAGCCGCTCGAACTGCGCGTTCGTGCGCATCGGGCCAGGCTCGGAGCACACGTTCACCGACCAGGAGGGCAAGTCCTACACCCTGCGGATCGACGAGATCCGGACGGCCAAGACCAGCGCCTCCAGCTCGAGCAAGCGCAAGGACGAGCCCAAGATGGCGAACGCGTCGCTCGGTGACCAGTCCGAGTCCCGGCGGTTCAGCATGCCCTTCCTGTCAGACCTCATAGAGGTCGTCGGCTCCGACGAGGCGCCCAGCCTCGAGGAGACCACCGACACAACCCCTTCAGACAATCCGGCCGAGAGCCGATAGGAGTGAGAATGCGCCGTTTCACGACCATTCTGCTGACCCTTGCCGCCGGCTTCTTGCTGGCTTGGGCACCGAGCGCCGCAAATGCCGGTGCGTCTCCCAAGGCGTCCAAGAGCGCCAAGTCGGCGCAGCCGACGATCACCCGCGTGACGCCGATGCGCCTGCGCGTAGGTGCCACGCTGACGATCAGGGGCAAGGGCTTCAAGGCCAAGCCGAAGAGCAACACCGTGATCTTCCAGTCGGGCACCGGCCGCACGGCCTTCGTCAAGCCGCAGCGAGCGAGCAGCAAGAAGCTCGTCCTGCGCGTGTCCGCGAGCGTGGCGCGCCTGCTGCGAGTTGCGAACAGCCTCCAGCAGCCCACCCGGCTCAAGCTCCGCGTCCTCGCGGGCAAGTTCAGCAAGTTCACTCCGCGACGGCTCTCGCCCGTGGTCACCAGCGCCACGGACATCAGCGGCCCGGGCGGCAAGCCTGGCAAGCCCATCAAGCCGATTCCGGTCTGCAACAGCGATTCCGACCACGACAACGACCTGCTGTCGAACTCCCTCGAGCTGCAGATCCACACGGATCCCTGCCTCAAGGACACCGACGAGGACGGGCTCGAGGACGGCTACGAGTACCAGTCTGCATTGGATCTGAATGACGACGAGGATCAGGAGCCGAACGCGTTCCTGCCCTATCCCGGCAAGCGCCCGTATCCGAATCCGCTCGATCCCTCGGACCGCAACACCGACTTCGACGGAGACTCGATGACGCTGATCGAGGAGCAGACACTCTGGAGCTTCGCCATTGCGAGCGGCCGAGCCGCCCGGACGCGCTCGCCCCTGTTCTACTCGGACGGGGAGCAGTACTCGATGTTCACGCGCCGCAGTGATGGGCGGCGTGTCCCCACCCTGCTCTCGGCCGGGTACGAGCGGCAGGCGAACTTCCTGGCCTGGACGGCCTCGAACGGCTACCGGAGCGTCGAGCTCTCCGACGGGGAGCCCTGGTGGAACCACGACGTCACCAGGAACTCGTACGGGCTGCTGGACTTCAACCGCGACGGCGCGGAGGCCTCGACCGTGCTGGCAGGCTACGCGCACTCGGAGACGCTCTACTTCGACTACGACACCGACGGGTACCTGTCGGACGACGAGCGGGACGAGGACGCGGACGGCCTCACCAACTTCGACGAGACGCACAGCCGCATGACCAGCGCGTACTGGGCCGCCTGCTATCAGGGCGAGCGGGCGTTCCCCAACGTATATGCAGGTACGTACGCCACCGATCCCGACAGCGACGGGGACGGCGTGCGAGACGGCGCCGACGATCAGGACCACGACGACGTCCCGAACGTGATGGAGCTCAGCCGCCTCGCCGCATCCGGCCTGTGGGATGCCGAGCCGGGCTACAGCTGCAGGGGCGCCGAGGATCTCCCCTCACCGCCCGACACGAACCATCCGACCGCATACGGCCGCGTGAATCCGTACAACCCCTGCCTCCCCGCGAGATGGTCGCGGACGTGTACTCGCCATCCCAGCCTGGGGGACAACGCCCCCGCGCCGTTCGACGGCTCGCTCAACTGGGCCTCACTGAATTAGCCTCGCCTGAACGACCAGGCGGCAGCAGCGGGTGCCTGCGGAGCAGGCGGGTGCCACCAGTAGGGTGTGGGGCCGCATGTCGATCCGCTTCACCACCGCCGGCGAGTCCCACGGGCCCGGCCTGACCGCAGTGATCGAAGGCCTCCCGGCCGGCATCGAGCTGACCCCGGAGGACATCGATCGCGATCTCGCGCGGCGCCAGCTGGGCCACGGCCGCGGCGGGCGGATGAAGATCGAGAAGGACCGCGCGGAGGTGACCTCGGGCATCCGCCACGGGAGCACGCTCGGCGGACCGATCTCCCTGCGCATCGCCAACCGCGACTACGCCAACTGGGAAGAGCGGATGAACCCCTGGCCGGTCGACGCCGAGGTGGCGGAGGTGCATCTGCCGCGCCCCGGCCACGCCGATCTGGCAGGGGTGCAGAAGTACGGCTTCACGGACGTGCGCAACGTGCTCGAGCGGGCAAGCGCGCGTGAGACCACCTCACGCGTGGCCGTCGGGGCGCTCGCCAAGGTCTACCTGCGCGCCTTCGGCGTCGAGGTGCTCAGCCACGTCACGCAGATCGGCGCGGTCGCCACGCCGGTGCGCGACGACCTGACCACCGCCTCCTTCGAAGGCGTCGACGAGTCCCCGGTCCGCTGCCTCGACGCCGAGGTGAGCGACGCGATGGTCGAGGAGATCAACCGCGCCCGCAAGGCGAACGAGTCGCTCGGCGGCATCTACGAGGTCGTCGCCTTCGGCCTCACTCCCGGCATCGGGTCGCACGTCTCCTGGGACTCCCGGCTCGACGGCCGCCTCGCCCAGGCGATCATGTCGATCCAGGCGATGAAGGGCGTGGGCATCGGCGATGGGTTCGAGCTCGCGGGCCGCGTCGGGTCGAAGGCCCACGACGAGATCTTCTACGACGAGGCCGGCGGCTTTCACCGCGAGACCAACCGCGCGGGCGGCATCGAAGGCGGGATGACGACGGGCGATCCGGTCGTGGTGCGCGGAGCGATGAAGCCGCTGCCGACGCTCACCAAGCCGCTGCGCTCGGTGGACATCGCCACCAAGGAGCCCGCTCAGGCGCTGCGCGAGCGCACCGACTCGTGCACCGTGCCGGCGGCCGCGGTCGTCGCCGAGGCGATGGTCGCGCTGGTGCTGGCCGACGCCTACAAGGAGAAGCTCGGCGGCGACCATGTGGACGACGCCGTCGCGGCCCTGCGCGCCTACGAGGAGCGCATCGGGTGGAGGCGCTGAGCGGAGACGCGGTGACGGACCCGGCCGGCAGCGCCGGCGGGGCGCTGGTGTTCGTCGGCTTCATGGGCGCGGGCAAGTCGAGCGCCGCCCGCGCGGTCGCGGCGGAGATGGGTGCCGAGGCGCTCGACTCCGACCGGGAGCTCGAGGCGGAGCTTGGCGAATCGATCGAGTCCTTCTTCGATCGCGAGGGTGAGGAGGCCTTCCGCGTGCGGGAGGAGCAGGTCGTGCTCGGGATCCTCGCCCGCGCGGATGCGCAGGTGGTCGCGCTTGGCGGTGGCGCGCTCGGCTCAGAGCGGGTGCGCGAGGCGCTGGGCCGGCACACGGTCGTGCATCTGGAGGTGACGCCCGAAGAGGCGTGGCGGCGAGCCTCCGGCAAGGGGCGCCCGCTCGCTCGTGATAGAGCGCGCTTCGAGGATCTCCACGCAGATCGCATCGCCGTCTACGAGGCGGCGGCGGACGCGGCCCTGCCGCCGACCGGCCGTGAGGTCGCCCATCGGGTGCTCCCGGCGCTGCTGGCGCTGCGCGAGGCACGGGGCAGGGGCCTCGATATGCGCCTCGTCTGGGCCACCGCGAGCTCGGGCGACTACCCCGTGTACATCGGGCGCGGCCTGGTGGCCGCCGGCTTCTTCCATCCCGGCGAGGCACGCCGCTTCGCCGTCACCGACGAGCACGTGGCACGCCATCACTCGGTGGACGCCGAGCACACGGTGACCATCCCCGCGGGCGAGGAGCACAAGACGCTCGCCACGGCGGAGCGCGTGCTCGGCGAGCTGGCCTCCGCCGGCGCCGAGCGCGGCGACCTCGTGGTTGCGGTCGGGGGAGGGGTCGTCGGTGACCTGGCCGGCTTCTGCGCCGCCGTCTACCAGCGCGGCACCGGCCACGTCCAGGTGCCCACGACGCTCGTCGCGCAGGTCGATTCGGCCTACGGAGGCAAGACCGGGGTGGACCTGCGCGAGGGCAAGAACTACGCGGGGTCCTACCACCAGCCCTCGGCGGTGATCTGCGATCCGGCGGTCCTGGAGACGCTCCCGCGAGAGGAGATGGCGGCCGGCTACGCGGAGGTCGTGAAGACGGCGCTGATCGCCGGCGGGCCGCTCTGGGCGCGGGTGCGTCGCGGCGGCCCGGTTGACGACGACATCGTCCTCGGCTGCCTGCGGACGAAGCTCGCGACGGTCGCCGCCGACGAGCGCGACGCCGGCGGGCGGCAGGTGCTCAACCTGGGTCACACGGTCGCCCACGCGATCGAGGCGGCGACCGGCTACTCGCGCTACCGCCACGGCGAGGCCGTCGCGATCGGCCTGCTCGCCGCGCTGCGCCTCTCCGGTGCGGATTCCCTGAGGAGCGAGGTGACTGCCCTGCTCGAGGCGCAGGGGTTGCCGCTGGCGTTCGGGGGAGCCACGGTCGACGAGGTCGTGGCCCTGACCGAGCGAGACAAGAAGCGCCAGGGTGGGCGCGTCCCGTTCGTGCTCATGGGAGCGCCTGGAGATGTGACTCCCGGTCACGAGGTATCGGCCGAGGACCTGCGACATGCTGTGGAGGAGGTCCACGAATGAGGAAGCGACGCATCTACGTTCTGCACGGGGTCAATCTCGACCAGCTCGGGAAGCGCGACCCCGAGCAGTACGGCACGTTCACGCTGCCCGAGCTCGACGGGCGGATCAAGCGCTTCGCGGATGAGCTCGAGCTCGAGGTCACGTTCTGGCAGACCAACCACGAGGGCGAGTACTGCGAGCACCTGCATGTGGCTCGCGAGCGCGCCGACGGCCTGGTGCTCAATCCCGGCGCCTGGACGCACTACTCGTATGCCATCAGGGACGCGCTCGAGGTCTGCGGCCTGCCGGCGGTGGAGGTGCACATCTCCGCGGTGGACGAGCGCGAGGAGTGGCGGCGCACATCGGTGATCGGCGACCTGTGCGTCGGGCGCGTCCAGGGCAAGGGCGCCGACGGCTACCGGGAGGCGCTCGAGATCCTGCGCCGCGAGCTGGGCGAGTGACCACGGCGCGGGCCGACCGGCTGCTCGGCTCGTTGGCCGAGCGGGAGCTGGACGCGCTGCTCGTCACCGACCGGACGAACCTCCGCTGGCTCACGGGCTTCACGGGCACGAACGGCGCCTGCCTGCTCAGCTCCGACGAGCGCCTGCTCCTGACCGACTTCCGCTACATGGAGCAGGCCGCTCGACAGGCTGAGGGCTTCGAGGTCGCACGCGCTAGCGAGAGCCTCCCCGGAGAGCTGGGGGCGCGCCTGCCTTCGGGACGGGTCGGATTCGACGACGTGAACCTGAGCGTGAGGAGCCATGCGCGCCTGGTGGAGAAGGCTCCGGCCGGGGTCGAGCTGGTGGCCTCCGGCGGTGCGGTGGAGACCCTCCGCGAGGTCAAGGACCCGGAGGAGTGGGGGCGGATAGCCGAGGCCGCCGAGCTGGCGACGGTGGCTCTGGAGCGGGTGCTGGAGGGAGGTCTGGCCGGCCGCACCGAGCGAGGGCTGACGCTCGACCTCGAGCAGGAGATGCGCCTGGCCGGGGCAGAGGACGCGTCCTTTCCCTCGATCGTCGCGCACGGCGCGCACGGAGCGCTGCCGCACGCCGAGCCGCGCGACGTCGAGATCCGGCCGGGAGCTCTGGTGACGATCGACTGGGGCGCTCGCGTCGACGGCTACTGCTCCGACTGCACCCGCACGCTCGCCGCCGGCGAGGTGGGGGAGCGCGAGCGCGAGATCTACGAGCTGGTGCTCCGCGCGGAGCAGGCCGCGCTCGCCGCCGTCGAGCCCGGCGCCGCAGGCGTCGCCGTGGACGCCGTGGCGCGGACGATCATCGAGGAGGCGGGCCATGGCGATCGCTTCGGCCACGGCCTGGGCCACGGAGTCGGCCTAGAGGTCCACGAGGGCCCGCGGTTCACCAAGCTCTCCGAGGACTTGCTCGAGCCGGGCATGGTCGTCACCGTCGAGCCCGGGGTCTACCTGCCCGGGGAGCTGGGGGTGCGGATCGAGGACCTCGTGGTGGTTCAGGAGGGCGGCCCGCGCGTCCTGACTCGCTTCCCGAAGGAGCTGACGACGATCTAGGCGGCTGGGGGCCGACCGGGGTGTATGCGAACATGTGTTCGCATGATCGTATGCGTCCTCATCCCTCGCTTCCTGCTACTGGCCGCACTCGGCGACCGTGCGGCGCTGCTGGCGGAGCCGGTGGCCCTGGCGCCGGAGGCCGGGCGCGAGCAGGTGATCGGTGAGACCTCCGCGGGAGCCGAGGCGTTTGGAGTGGTCTCGGGGATGCGGGTCGGCGAGGCGCTGTCGCGCTGCCCCGAGCTGCGGCTCGTGCCGCCGGACCCCGAAGGGGCGCGAGGGCTCTGGGGGGAGGTGCTGGAGCGGATCGAGTCGATCGGTGGCGCACCCGAGTCCGACCGTCCGGGCGTCGCGTTCTTCGCCTCCGACGGCCTTCGTGGGATCCACGGCGGCGCTCTCGACGGAGTGCTCGCGGCCACGGGCCGCGCGCTGGGCACGAGCGCCCGGCTCGGCGTCGCGGCAAGCCGGTTCGCCTCGTGGTGCGCCGCCACCCACGCGCGTCAGCGGCGGCGGACGGTGGTGGTCGAGCCGCGGAAGGTCGCCCGCTTCCTCGCGCCGCTGCCGGCGAGCCTGCTGCGCTCCCGCCCTGAGCTGGCCGGCCTGCCCGACACGCTCGAGCAGCTCGGGGTGCGCACCCTCGGCGACCTGGCGGCGCTCCCCGCACCCGCGGTGGCGGAGCGCTTCGGCCACCCGGGCCTCTTGGCCCGCGACCTTGCGCAGGGCCGGGACACCCCGCTCGAGTCCCGCCGCCCGCCAGAGCCCGTGGTGGAGCGGATCGATCTGCCCGAAGTCGCGTTCGGGCAGCAGCTGGAGCGCGCTCTCGACCTGCTGATCGCGCGCGTGCTGGCCCGGCGTGAGCGCCGTGGCCGCTCGCTGCGCGCGCTCGCCCTGTCGGCGCGATTCCACTCCGGAGGCACCTGGCGCCTGTCTGTGACCCTTCGCCACGCGAGCGCCGATCCGGACCGCATCAGGCTGGCGCTCGCCTCCCGGCTGATGGAGCTCCCGGCCCCGGCCGGGTCGCTTGGGCTGGAGGTCGAGGCGTTCGGGCCTCCGGGGCGGGAGCAGACCCGCATGCTCGACGGTGGCGCCGCCGAGCGCCGCACCCGGCTGACCGAGGCGGTTCGCCAAGCCCGCCAGGCGGCCGGAGGGGATGCGGTTCTGAGGGTTCTCCAGATCGATCCCGGGTCACGTATCCCTGAGCGCCGCGCAGTGTTAGCGCCCTACCCGGACTCATGAGGCGTCGCATGATGTCCAGGGGTGAGTGGTGATGGCGACGGCGGCGAAGAGGCTGGGCGCTCCGCGCGCGGCGACGGTTCGTGTGGGGCCGACCGGGGTGCCTGTGGCCGTGGCGCGCACGGCGGTGGAGGCCGTGCGCGAGGACTGGGTCGTGGAGGACCGCTGGTGGACCGGGCAGGCTCTGCGCCGGCGCTACTTCGAGCTGGTGCTCGAGGACGGCCGCAACGTCGTCGTCTTCCACGACCTGACCGGGGGGCACTGGTTCGTTCAACGGAGCTGAGGCGGTCTGGCCGTGCCCTACGTGGAGCTTCACTGCCATTCCGCCTACTCGTTCCTCGACGGGGCCTCGCTCCCTGAGGAGCTCGCCGCCAGGGCGGCGACGCAGGGCTATCCGGCGATCGCTCTCACCGATCACGACGGCCTGCACGGCGCGATGGAGCTCGCCACGGCCGCCAAGGCCATGGGCATCCGGCCGATCACCGGCGCCGAGCTCACGATGGAGGACGGCTCGCACCTCACCTTGCTCTGCGAGACGTCCACGGGCTACCGCAACCTCTGCCGGCTGATCACCGCGGCCCATGCGGACACGCGCCCGAAGCCGGGACGCGAGCCGCTGCCGCCGCAGACCGCCTACGGCGAGCTCGAGCGCCGCTCCGAGGGTCTCGTCTGCCTTTCGGGCTGCGCCCGCCGGGGAGCGTTGGCCCGGGCCTTGGAGGAGAGCCGTCACGCCGAGGCCCTCCAAGCCGCGCAGCGCCTGCTGCGCATCTTCGGTCGCGACCGGTTGCGGGTAGAGCTGCAGCGGCCCTTCTCGCGCCACGATCGCCGCCGCAACCTGCTGCTCTCCGAGCTGGCAGAGCGGCTCGGCGTGCCGTGCGTCGCGACCGGCAACGTCCACGCCCACGATCGCTCGCGGGCTCCGCTCCAGGACGCCCTCGTCGCGGTCCGGCTCGGCCGGGGGCTGGACGAGTGCGAGGTGCAGCGGCGCGGCAACTCCTCGCACGTGCTCGCGCCTGCGGCCGCGATGGTCGAGCGCTTCCGCGATCACCCCGACGCGGTCCACGAGGCGGGCCGCCTGGCCGACCGGCTCGTCTTCGACCTCGGGAGCGACCTCGGCTACGCCTACCCGCGCGCGGGCGATCCCAACGCCGACCTCCAGCTGGCCGAGGTCTGCCGGGCCCGCATGGATGAGCGCTACCCGCCGGGTGAAGGCATGCGAGGTGAGGCCGACACCCGCTTGGACGAGGAGCTGAGGGTGATCCGCGGCCTCGGCCTCTCGGGCTTCTTCCTGCTGCACCGCGACATGCTGGAGCTGGCGCGGGAGGTGGCGGCGGAGGTGCGCGGCCCCGATACGGTGCGCGCCCTGCTGCCCCCCGGGCGGGGGCGGGGGTCGAGCGTCTCCTCGCTCGTCTGCTACCTCACGGGCCTCTCGCACGTCGACCCGGTGGCGTGCGACCTGCACCTCGGCCGCTTCCTCAACGACGACCTCGTGGCCGTCCCGGACATCGACCTCGACTTCCCGCGCGACATCCGCGAGGCGCTGATCCCGCGGGTTCACGAGCGCTTCGGCCACGATCGCTCGGCGCTCGTGGCGTCCTTTCCCACCTACCAGGCGCGCTCGGCGATACGGGACTTCGCGAAGGCGCTCGGCCTGGCGCCCACCGAGGTCGAGCGGCTCGCGCGCACGGTGGATCCCTGGAGGCCGGAGAGCGACATCGCCGCGGATGTGGAAGGGCTTCGCACGGCGGCCGGGTCGCCGCGCTGGCATGCGCTCGTGGAGCTCGTCCGCGAGGCGCACCGCCTGCCGCGGCACATGTCCCAGCACCCCGGGGGGATGGTCGTATCCACCGAGCCGCTGACCGACATCTGCCCGATCCAGCCCGCCTCGATGGAAGGCCGCCAGATGGTCCAGTGGGACAAGGACTCGTGCGCCGACGCGGGCTTCCTGAAGATCGACCTGCTCGGCCTGGGGATGCTGTCCTGCGTCGAGCGCTGCGTGGAGATGGTGGCGCGCACCCGGGGAGAGCGGATCGACCTCTCCCGGATCGACCTCGCCGATCGCCGCGTGTACGAGGAGATCCAGGCGGCCGAGACGATGGGGGTCTTCCAGATCGAGAGCCGCGCGCAGATGCAGATGCTCAAGCGCACGCGGCCCGAGAACCTCGACGACCTGACCGTCCAGGTGGCCCTCGTCCGGCCGGGGCCGATCCTGGGCGGCGCGGTGCACCCCTACATCGAGCGCCGCCGCCGGCTGCGCCAGGACCCCGGCTACGAGATCCCCTACGAGCACCCCTCGCTCGAGCCGGTGCTGCGCGAGACGCTCGGCGCGATCGTCTTCCAGGACCAGGTGGTGGAGGTGGCGATGAAGTTCGCCGGCTTCTCCGCAGCCGAGGCGGAGGGACTGCGCCGGGCCATGAGCCGGCGCCGCTCGGAGGAGGAGATGCGCCGCTTCGAGCAGAGGTTCGTCGAGGGGGCCGTGGGGAAGGGCGTCGAGCTCGCCGTCGCCGAGCGCGTCTACGGCCAGATCGTGGGCTTCTCGGGGTTCGGCTTCCCGAAGGCCCACTCGGCGGCGTTCGGGCTGCTGGCCTACCAGTCGACCTGGCTGCGCGTGAACTACGGGCCCGAGTTCCTCTGCTCGCTCCTCAACGAGCAGCCGATGGGCTTCTACCCGCCGGACGCGCTGGTGCACGAGGCGCAGCGGCGCGGCCTGGAGGTGCTGGGCCCCTGCGTCGGGTCGAGCGATGCCGAGTGCCGGGTGGAGAGCGGGGCCGTGCGGATCGGCCTGGGCTACGTGAAGGGCGTGAAGGAGGAGGGAGCGCGGGCGCTCGTGGCGGAGCGCGAGCGGGGTGGGGGATACCGCTCGATCCCGGACCTGGCCTCGAGATCCGGGGCCGGGCTGACGACGCTCGAGAGGCTCGCCTGGGCCGGCGCCTGCGACGTGCTGCTGGACGGGCCCATGCAGGAGCGCCGGCGGCGGGCGCTGTGGATGCTGGGCGTCTCGGCGCCCGGCCCCTCGACCGGACCGGCCCACGGCCAGCTGGCCCTGCCGCTGGAGCCGCACGCTGGGCCAGATCTGCGGGAGATGACCGCCTGGGAGCGGCTGCTGGCCGACTACGGGTCCACGGGCATGACCCTGCACGAGCACCCGCTGGAGCTGATGCGCCCCGCGCTCCCCGCGGGCACCCTGTCGAGCACCGAGCTGCATGAGGCCGGGCACGGGGCGAGCGTCCGGGTGGCGGGGCTCGTCGTGGCCCGCCAGCGCCCCGCGACGGCCAAGGGGATCACCTTCATGCTCCTGGAGGACGAGTTCGGCACGGTCAACCTGATCGTTCCGCGGCAGGTGGGCGAGCGCTGCCGCCCGGCGGTGCGGGGCGAGCCGCTGGTGGCGGCCGATGGGCGCGTCGAGCACCGCGAGGGCGTCACGAACGTGCTCGTGAGCGACGTGCGCCGGCTCGAGCGCGTCGACCTTCCGGGCGCGCAGGTCCACATCCTCGAGCAGCGGGCCGCGGCCGACTGGAGCGAGGCCGAGGAGGACGTGCAGGACACCGAGAGCCAGCTGCGCGCCGTCGCCCCGATGGGCCACCGCTGGGGCCGCCGCGGCTGACCTTCACGCCGCAGAATGGACACTTCACCGGCCTATGGCCCCGTCAAGTGTCCGAAGTTCCCGTCGCTTGCGCGATCCGCGAACCTGATCTATTTTCGCCCGATGCGCATCCACCTGGTCCTCGGTGCCGTCCTCGTCTCGCTGCTTGCCGCCAGCTCGGCCGAGGCTGTATCGGTAACGATCAGCGGACCGCCGAGCGGAACCCAGCGCTACTACCTCGACCCCGCCCTGCCGGTCAGCGCGACCGCCAATACCAGCGGCTGCGGGAAGGGCAACGTCTGGGTGAACATCATCACCAAGGGCCCCAGCTTCCCGCTCGCGCTGCCGATCGGCTCCAGCCTCAACGAGGGCTCCTTCTCGACGACCTTCGGGCCGAGCTCCGTCGGCGTGCATGAGTGGTGGGGGCGGATGAACTGCCCGAACCCCGCCAACAACGGCGAGGTCATCGTCGCCGAGAGCGAGCACCGCACGCTGACCGTCACCGACAAGCGAGTCGTGGCGCCGAAGCCCAAGCCGAAGAAGAAGACGACCAAGAAGCAGAAGCGGGCCGTGCTGAAGAAAGTCGTCAAGACGGCGAAGCGCTCCAAGACGCTCGTCAAGCGGGGGAAGCAGGCACAGAAGAGCTACGCGAAATCGAAGGCCCCGGCGCCGAAGAAGACCTTCGGCGACGTTCTCAAGGACATCGAGAAGTTCTTCAAGGACAAGGACGAGCTGAAGAAGCAGTTCGACAAGGCGTTCCCGAAGAAGAAGCAGAGCAAGCAGGAGTTCCCAAGCTCGGTCGGTCAGGCGGGCGCGGGCTTTCGTACCGCGCAGCTGAAGGCGATGCCCGACTTCGTCAAGGCGCTCGAGAAGCTCGGCGACTTCCGCAACGTGGCCATCCGCTCCGCGGACAGCGCCGCGGCTGCCAATCCCGAGGTGCGCAAGCAGCTGGACCTCGCCTCCTCGCTCTATGGGCAGTCGGGCACGACCTGGGCGATGCTCACTCCGCAGCAGAAGGGCGACGTCGCGACGCAGTTCTCGATCCTGGTTCAGACCGGCGCGGCGAAGCGGCTCGTCAACGAGATGGTCGAGGCCGGCAAGGCGGGCGCCAACGTGACCTTCGCCCACTGACCTCTAGCGTTGCCGCTTGCGCTCTGAGTCGGCGATCTGCTCGAGCCGCTCGTGGCGGTCCTGGCCGAGCGCCGAGCGGGGGGAGACCCCGATCCTGGCCAGGTTGTAGCGGCGCACGCTCTCCCCATCCGGCTTGTCGCCGTTCTGAGAGCCGCGTGGCACGAGCGCGTAGCGCTTGATCCGGTCCGGGTCCCGCACCCCCTCAATGGTGGTCTGTGCGGGGCCTTCCTCCATTCGCCCGGCGTCCAAAGATCGCGCGGCCGAATTGGACCGCCTGTCGGCTTTCGGCACCCGCGCCGGCTGCGTCGAGCGTGCGAGGATGCGCCGGTGGAGCCGGAGCGTCATCCCGAGGGAGTGGTCAGGGTCAGGGCGCAGAACCCGTCGCCGCTGACCCTCGACGGTACGAACACCTATGTCGTGGGCGGCTGGGTGGTCGATCCGGGGCCCGACGACGAGAGCCATCTGCGGGCGGTGCTCGAAGCGGCCGGCGGCTCGCTGGACGGGATCGTGCTGACCCACTCGCATCCCGATCACGCTGCCGGCGCAGAGCCGCTCGCGGCGCTCGCCGGGGGCGTGCCGGTGGTGCGCCCGGGCGAGGGCGACGAGGTCGGCCCCTTCCTCACCATCGTTACTCCCGGCCACACGCCCGACCACGTGTGCCTGCTCTTCGGCCGGATCTGCTTCGCCGGCGACACGGTGCTGGGGGCGGGGAGCGTCTTCATCGGCCCCGGCGAGGGCTCGCTGGGCGCGTACCTGGATTCGCTGCGCCGCCTCCTTCCGCTCAACCTCGAGGTGCTCTGTCCCGGCCACGGCCCGTACGTCTGGGATCCCGCGGCCAGGATCGGCGATTACCTGGCCCACCGCCTGGAGCGCGAGCGGCTGCTCTTGGAGGCGCTGGACGCCGGCGCCCGCTCGGAGTCCGAGTTGCTCGACCACGCCTGGGCCGACGTCGGGCCGGAGCTCCGCTTCGCCGCCGCCCTCACCCTGCAGGCCCACTTGGAGAAGCTCTCCGAGGAGGGACGCCTGCCCGCCGACATGCCGCGGGCGTAGGAGCCACGGCCGGCCGGCGGCGCATCGATACCCTGACCGCCGTGATCAGTACGAACCAGTTCAAGAACGGGACCCACATCGACGTCGACGGCGTCATCTTCAAAGTGGTGGACTTCCAGCACGTCAAGCCGGGCAAGGGCGGCGCCTTCGTGCGCACCAAGCTCAAGCGCCTGCAGGACGGCGCGGCGATCGACCGCACGTTCAGGGCGGGGGAGAAGTTCCGCCTGGTTCGGACCGAGACGCGCAAGATGCAGTACCTCTACTCCGACGGCACGGACGCCCACTTCATGGACTCCCAGAGCTACGAGCAGCTCGCGGTGCCGGAGGAGCAGGTCAGCGAGTCGCTCAAGTGGATCGTCGACAACCAGGAGGTCGAGGTCCTCTACGTCGACGAGAAGCCCGCCGACGTGCAGCTGCCGCCCTCCGTGGAGCTGGCTGTCACCGAGACCGAGCCCGGTCTGCGCGGCGACACCGCGTCGGGCGGCGGGGACAAGCCCGCAACGCTTGAGTCGGGCGTGACCATCCGCGTGCCGCTGTTCGTGAACGTCGGCGATCGCGTGAAGGTCGACCCGCGCTCGGGCGACTACATGTCGCGGGTCTAGGCAGCAGGTGCGGCGTACCGAACAGCGTCGAGCTGCAGTCGTGACCCTCTACCAGGCCGATCTCACCGAGCGCCCGCTGGATGAGCTGCTCCCGCGTGAGGCCAGCGCCTTCACCCGCGAGCTCGTCGAGGGCGTGACCGGCGAGCAGGAGTCGCTCGACGGCCTGATCGAGCGCCACTCGACCGGCTGGACGCTCGACCGGATCGCTCCGCTGGAGCGCGGGATCCTGCGTGTCGCGCTCTACGAGATGCTCCACCGCGAGGACGTGCCGGTGGAGGTCGCGATCGACGAGGCGGTCGAAGCGGCGAAGGAGCTGTGCGGCAAGGACGCTCCCGGCTTCGTGAATGGCATCCTCGGTGCCGTGGCCAAGGAGGAGGTGGAGCCGGCATGAGCGAGAGCCTGGACGCGGCGATCCGGGAGCTGGAGGAGGCCGCCCGCGACCTGCGCGCGGGAGACATCGACGCGGCCCGCGCCGCGGAGCTCGTGGAGCGCTGCGCCGAGATCGCGGGACGCATCGGCTCGGAGCTCGAGCGGGCCGGCCGCGAGGCCGAGCGCGAGACCACGGCGGACGGCCAGGAGCAGCTGCTGTGACGGCGGCCGCAGGTGAGGCGACCTACCCGGTGGAGATCCAGCGCCGGGTGGATGCCTACCTGGAGGCTGTCCAGCTGAGCGCCGAGCCCGGGACCAAGCGCCTGGGAGAGGCGATGAGGTACTCGCTGCTCGCCGGCGGGAAGCGCATCCGCCCCGTGCTGGCGCTGGCGACCGCCGAGAGCCTGGGGCGCGATCCCGAGGAGGTCCTGCCGCTCGCGGCGGCTCTCGAGATGATCCACACCTACTCGCTGATTCACGACGACCTGCCGGCGATGGACGACGACGACCTGCGCCGCGGCCAGCCGACGTGTCACGTCGCGTTCGGGGAGGACGTGGCGATCCTCGCCGGCGACGGCCTGTTCGCCGAGGCCCTACACCTCGTCCTGGCCCGTCAGGAGGGCGGTCCGGCCAACGTCCTCGCCGCGGTCAAGGAGCTGACGGCGGCGGCCGGGGTGGGCGGGATGGTCGGCGGGCAGTTCCTCGACATCACCGCTCCGCGCGACCTCGACGCGACCGCGCTGAGGCGCCTGCACGAGCTGAAGACGGGCAGGCTGATCGCCGCCTCCGTGGTCTCCGTGCTGCTGCTTTGCGGCGCGCCCGGACCTGCGACAATCCAGTACGGCCGCTTTGCTGCCGAGTTGGGCGTCTTGTTCCAGATCGTCGACGACATCCTCGACGTCACCGGGAGCGAGGCCGAGCTCGGCAAGCCCAGCGGATCGGACGCTCGGCACGGGAAGCGGACCTACGTGAGCGTGTTCGGCCTCGAACGTGCACGGGAGCTGGCGCGCGAGTCCCATACCGAGGCCCGGGCGGCGCTGGCACGGGCCAGTGGAGAGACGCAGCGCCTCGAGCAGATCGCCGACTACATCCTGACCCGCCAGACTTGACCACCCGCAGCAGATGACCAACTTGCTCGACAAGATCGAAGGGCCGGCAGACCTCAAGGGTCTCGACGACGCACAGCTGCAGCAGGTCTCGCAGGAGGTCCGCGAGCTGATCATCGACACGATCGGCGAGATCGGCGGGCACTTCGGCGCCAACCTCGGCGCCTGCGAGCTCGCCGTGGCGATCCACAGCCTGCTCGAGTCCCCGCGCGACAAGGTGCTGTGGGATGTCGGCCACCAGGCCTACCCGCACAAGGTGCTGACAGGCCGCCGCGACGAGCTGCCCACGATCCGCACCTACGGCGGCCTCGCTCCCTTCTGCTCGATCCCCGAGTCCGAGCACGACATCATGGGCGCCGGCCACGCCTCGACCTCCGTGAGCTACGCGGTGGGGCTCAAGGAGGCGATGCGCAACGGCGTGGGCGAGGACGGCAAGGTCGTCGCCGTGATCGGCGACGGCGCCCTCACCGGCGGCGTCTCGTTCGAGGCGCTGCACCACGCGGGCGGCCTCGAGCTGCCGATCGTGATCGTGGTCAACGACAACGGCATGTCGATCGCGCCGAACGTCGGGGCGCTCTCGCGCTACTTCAACCGGATCCGCATGAACCCGAAGCTGCACAAGGCGCGCGAGGACGTGGAGTCGAGCCTCACCAAGCTCCCCGCCGGCATCGGCGAGCGCATCGAGCGCCTCGGCCCGATCGTCAAGGAGTCGCTGAAGGCCTACTGGGCGCCCGGCCTCTTCTGGGAGGAGCTCGACATCGCCTACATCGGCGTGATCGACGGTCACGACGTGGGCGCGCTGCGCGAGGCGATCGGAGAGGCGCTGGAGGCCAACCGCCCCGTCGTCGTGCACTGCGCGACCGTGAAGGGCAAGGGCTTCGCTCCCGCAGAGGACGGTGGGCTCGAAGGGATGGAGCAGTGGCACGCGGCGAAGCCGGCGTCGATCGTCAACGGCGCGCCGGCGCCGAAGCCTGCAGCCGCTCCCAGCCCGGCGGGCGGCGCCGCCAAGCCGCCCCAGTACACCCAGGTCTTCGGCGACGCGATGGTGGCCGAGGCTCGCCGCGACGAGCGCGTGATCGGCATCACCGCCGCGATGAACACGGGCACGGGGCTCGACGTGCTCCAGCGGGAGCTGCCCGAGCGCTACTACGACGTGGGCATCGCCGAGCAGCACGCCGTCCTGTTCGCCGCGGGGCTGGCGCTGCAGGGAGCCAAGCCGGTCGCCGCGATCTACTCGACATTCCTCCAGCGCGGCTTCGATCAGATCGTGCACGACGTCTGCCTGCAGGAGCTCGACGTGGTGTTCGCGATGGACCGCGCCGGCCTCGTCGGGGACGACGGGCCGACGCACCACGGCGCGTTCGACATCTCCTATCTGCGCTGCCTGCCCAACATGACGCTGATGGCCCCGCGCGACGAGGCCGAGCTGGTGCACATGCTCCACACGGCGGTCGCGCACCCCGGGCCCGTCGGCCTGCGCTATCCGCGTGGCGAGGCCGAGGGCGTGCCGCTCCCAGCAGCCCCCGAGCTGATCGAGATCGGCAAGGGCCAGGTGCTGAGGGAGGGGGAGAGGGTTGCGCTGCTCGGCTACGGCTTCGGCGTCTCCCTCGCCAACGGCGCCGCGGACCTCCTTGCCGCCGAGCACGGGATCGAGCCGACAGTCGCCGACGGGCGGTTCGCGAAGCCGATCGACGCCGAGCTGGTGGAGCGCCTGGCGGCCGAGCACGACGTGCTCGTGACGATCGAGGAGAACGTGCTGGCAGGGGGCTTCGGGGCAGGGGTCCTGGAGCACCTCGCCGACCGCGACCTGATGGGCGACGTGCGGATCCTGCGCATAGGCCTGCCCGACCGGTACGTCACCCACGGCAAGCCCGCGCTCCTGCGCGAGGAAGTGGGACTGACGCCGGACGCCGTGGCCAGCAAGGTCGCCGCCGCGGTCCTCTCACCGCGCGGCGCGCTGGCCTAGCGCTCCGTACGCAGTTGGCCTAGCGCTCCGTACGCACCCACCAAAAGAAACGGCCCGCCTATTGGCGGGCCGCTTCCGAGGGAGGAGTGATGCGTATGTGATCTGGAACAGGAAGTCTTTGTGGTCCGACGGTGTGTGTTCCAGGTGCTGCTCAGTACCGTCGATATGCAGAGTAGTCAGCTTCCAAAACTTCACTGTGAGGGTGATCACACAGAAGTGGTGGGTGCTCGACCAAACGCCCGGAACGCGGTTCGGTCCCCTCTTCCCGAGAACGTTCTGAGATGCCCCGGGCGGGGCGCGGCCGACCGCCGGATACGCTGCTCCGATGCCGAAGCGCAGGGTTGACACGCTGCTGGCCGAGCGGGGGCTCTACGAGTCGCGCTCGCGCGCGGCCGCTGCCGTCATGGCCGGCGAGGTGACAATCGGCACCGACGGCAGGCGCGCCGCCAAGCCAGGGCAGCTCGTGCCCGAGGACGCCCAGCTGATCGTCGACGAGCGTCCCCGCTTCGTGTCCCGGGGCGGCGTGAAGCTCGCGAACGCCCTCGAGGCGCTCGGCGTCGAGGTGGAGGGCCGCCGCTGCGTGGACGTCGGCGCTTCGACCGGCGGCTTCACCGACTGCCTGCTCCAGCAGGGGGCGGCCGCCGTGGTGGCGCTGGACGTGGCGTACGGCGAGCTTCACTGGCGCCTGCGCAACGACCCCCGCGTGACGGTGGTGGAGCGGGTCAACGCGCGCGCCCTCGAGCGGGACGCGCTGCCGTTCAGGCCCGACCTGATCGTCATCGACGTGTCGTTCATCTCGCTCCGCAAGGTGCTCCCGGCGGTGCTGGCGAGCGCGGCCGAGCGCTTCGACTGCCTGGCCATGGTCAAGCCGCAGTTCGAGGTGGGCCGCGAGCGGCTGGGAAGCGGCGGGGTCGTGCGCGAGGCGGCGGACCGGCGCGAGGCGCTCGTGGCGGTCGGCGAGTGCGTGCGCGCAGAGCTGGGCGCGTCGGTGCTCGGATACGCCTCCTCGGAGCTGCCTGGGCCGGCAGGCAATCAGGAGACCTTCGTGTGGATCGCGGAGGCCGGCAGGCCCGGCGCGGTAGAGGATCTGGACGCGGCGGCCCGAACGGTGGAGCCGTGAGCGCACCCACGTCGATCACCGTCTTCACGCGCCGCGTTCCCAGCCGGGAGATACGGGACGGGCTGCGTCGCCTGGCCGAGCTGGCGAGCGAGTCCGGCATCGTCTTGCGCGTCCCTCCGGAGGAGGTCGAGAAGCACCAGCTCGAGCCGATGGCGGGCGTGGAGCTCGGCGCCGATCCCGACGGGCCCACGGACCTCGCGGTGGCGCTCGGCGGCGACGGCACGATCCTCGCGACGATGCGCCTCTATGCCGGGCGCGGCGTTCCGGTCTTCGCGATCAACTTCGGGGCGATCGGCTTCCTGTCCACGGTGGAGCGCGACGACCTGGACGCCGCGATCGTCCGTGCGCTGCGCGGCGACTTCGAGGTGCTGCCGCTGCCGGCGCTAGAGGTGGAGACCTCCTCGGGCAAGTGGCTCGCGGTGAACGACGTCTCCTTCCACCGGCGGCCGGACCTGCGCGTCGCCGAGCTCGGCTACTCGGTGCTCGGCGAGCAGGTCGGCGAGGTCCGCTGCGACGGGCTCGTGATCGCCACCCCTGCCGGCTCGACCGGCTACAACCTCGCCAACGGAGGCCCGGTGATGGCCTGGGGCGTGGAGGGCTACGTCGTTTCCTTCATCGCGCCCCACACGCTCTCGGCGCGGGCCCTCGTGGTCGCCCCGGACGACGTGCTGCAGGTGGCCAACAAGTCGCCCGAGGATCCCGTCGACGTCACGACCGACGGCCGCAAGGTCTGCACGCTCGGCCCGAGCGAGGAGATCGCCGTGCGCTTCCGCGGCGACATGGCTCAGCTCGCCCAGGTGGAGGGCGCGAGCTTCTACCACCGCCTGCGTGACAAGTTCGGCCGCCTGACGCGCTGAATCGCCACAAGGGCTCGCCTCCGTCCGAGCGCGCCGGTACACCAATCGGGTGCTGCTCGAGCTGCGAATAGAGAACCTGCTGCTGATCGAGAGGGCGGAGGTCCTGCCCGGCGGGTCCCTGAACGCGATCACGGGCGAGACCGGCGCGGGCAAGACCGTCCTGGCGCACGCATTCGACCTGCTGCTCGGCGGCAAGCCGAAGTCGGGGATCGTCCGTCCCGGTGCCGAGGAGGCATACGTGGAGGGCGTCTTCGACCTGCCCGACGGGCTGCTCGACGCCGAGGAGCTGGCCGAGCTGCGCGAGCGCATCGACCCGGGCGAGGGCGAGGTGGTCCTCGCGCGGCGGGTGTCGGCGGAGGGCCGCACGCGCGCCTACGTGCAGGGGCGATCGGCCACCGCGGCCGACCTGCGCGAGCTCGGCGGGCGCCTGGTGTCGTTCTTCGGCCAGCACGAGCACCGCCGGTTGACGGTCGCCTCCGCCCAGCTCGACCTCCTCGACGGCTTCTGCGGCGCCGAGCACCTCGAGCTGCGCGGCCGCGTGGGAGAGGCGCACGGGCGCGTGCGCACGCTGGCCGCCGAGCTCTCGGACCTGGCCGAGCGGGCCGGCACCCGCGAGCGGGATCTCGACCTGCTGCGCTTCGAGCTGCAGGAGATCGACGAGGTGGGCCCGAGCATCGACGAGGAGGACTCGCTCGTCGCCGAGCGCTCGCGGCTGCGCCAGCTCGACGGGCTGCGGGAAGCGGCGGCGACCGGGGCGGAGTCGATCGCCCCCGACGACGGGGACGGCGGGGTGGCGGCCCTCCTGGCCGCCGCGGAGCGTCCCGCCGAGGCGGTCGAGGGCGCGGATCCGGCGCTCGACGGCCTGGTGGCGCGGCTGCGCGCGCTGCGGCTCGAGGCGGAGGACCTGGGCGGCGAGCTGCGCCGCTACCTGGACGGGCTCGAGGCCGATCCGGGGCGGCTGGAGCAGGTGGAGTCGCGCCTCTCCGACTACGACCGGCTCAAGCGCAAGCACGGCGGCACCGTCGAGGAGGTGCTCCGGCACGCCGAGCGCTGCCGCGCCGAGTGCGAGCGGCTCGAGAACGCGGAGGTGGTGCTCGAGCAGGCCCAGGCGGCGCTGGCCGAGGCCGAGAGCGAGCGGACGGCGCTCGCCGCTCGGCTGACCAAGGGGCGCCGCGCGGCGGCGCCGCGCCTGGCCGAGCAGGTCGTCGAGGAGCTGGGAGCGCTTGCCATGGAGGGCGCGAGCTTCGAAGTGGTCCTGGAGCCGCGCGAGGAGGTCGGCCCGACCGGCGCCGAGCGCGTGGAGCTGATGCTGGCGCCCAACCCCGGCGTTCCCGCGGCGCCCGTGCGCGAGAGCGCCTCCGGCGGCGAGCTCTCGCGGGTCATGCTGGCGCTGATGGCCGTCGCGGGTGCGGGCGGAGCCTCCACGCTCGTGTTCGATGAGGTCGATTCCGGCGTCGGAGGGCAGACGGCGCGGGCGGTCGGGGAGCGCCTGCGCAAGCTGGGAGACGATCGCCAGGTGCTCTGCATCACGCACCTGCCGCAGATCGCCGCGATGGCCGACCGCCACTTCCGGATCGAGAAGTCCGCCACCGGTGACGTTGCCCGCACGAGCGTCGAGCGCCTCGAGGACACCGCTGTGGTGGAGGAGCTCTGCCGGATGCTCGGCGCGGACTCCTCCGATGCCGGCGCCCGCCGGCACGCCAAGGAGCTGCTCGCCGCGTGACCGTCTCCCCGGCGCGCTATCTTCGTCCTGTGCAGTCGCCCGCCGGTCGCTTTCTCTCCTCCAACTCAGCCGAGCAGACCACCGACCTCCGAGGCGCCCGTGTCTAGCGACTCCCGCACGCGCTTCATCTTCGTCACCGGGGGCGTCGTCTCGTCGCTCGGCAAGGGCATCGCGGCCGCTTCGATCGGGCAGCTGCTGGTGGCACGCGGCCTCTCCGTGTCGCTGCAGAAGTTCGATCCCTACATCAACGTCGATCCCGGCACGATGAGCCCGTTCCAGCACGGCGAGGTCTTCGTCACCGAGGACGGCGCGGAGACGGACCTCGACCTCGGCCACTACGAGCGCTTCACGGACGTCAACACGACCCGCGGCTCGAACGTGACCACCGGCGCGATCTACGACGCGGTCATCCGCCGCGAGCGCCGCGGCGACTACCTCGGCGGCACCGTCCAGGTCATCCCGCACATCACCGACGAGATCAAGGCGCGCATCCGCCGCGTCGCCGACGCCGACGACGTGGACATCGTGATCACCGAGATCGGCGGCACCGTCGGGGACATCGAGTCGCTGCCGTTCCTCGAGGCGCTGCGCCAGTTCCAGGTCGACGAGGGCCGCGAGCGCTGCATGTTCCTGCACCTCACCCTGGTCCCGTTCCTCGGCCACGCGGGTGAGCTGAAGACCAAGCCGACCCAGCACTCCGTTCAGGAGCTGCGCCGCATCGGCATCCAGCCGGACATGGTGATGTGCCGCTCCGAGGAGCCGCTCTCACGGGACATCCGCGAGAAGATCGCGCTGTTCGTCAACCTGCCGATCGACTCCGTCGTCTCCGCCCGCGACGTCGACTCGATCTACAAGGTGCCACTGTACTTCCGCGCCGAGGGCGTCGACGACCAGATCCTCGATCGCTTCGGCATCGAGACCGAGACCCCGGACCTGTCGGGCTGGGAGTCGATCGTCAAGCGCTACGAGGAGGCGACTGAAGTCGT
The DNA here is from genome assembly GCA_963715445.1 of uncultured Solirubrobacterales bacterium. GTDB lineage: Bacteria > Actinomycetota > Thermoleophilia > Solirubrobacterales > Thermoleophilaceae > JAAYBF01. The sequence continues at coordinate 205,264 of OY970240.1, read as the reverse complement.
GCGCATCGGCCTCGTGGGCAAGTACACGAAGCTCGAGGACGCGTACCTCTCGGTCATCGAGTCGCTCGGCCACGGCGGCGCCCACCACGGCGGCCGCGTGGAGGTCTGCTGGATCGACTCCGAGAAGCTCGACGGCGACGGCGAGCACCTCTCGAAGCTCGACGAGTGCGACGGGATCCTGATCCCCGGCGGTTTCGGGGTGCGCGGGGTGGAGGGCAAGATTCGCGCTGCGCGCTACGCACGCGAGAACGGCGTGCCGTACCTGGGCATCTGCCTCGGGATGCAGATCGCGGTGGCCGAGTTCGCCCGTCACGTGGTCGGCCTCGACGGCGCCAACTCCACGGAGTTCGATCCTGAGACGCCCTTCCCGGTGGTGGACCTGCTGCCCGAGCAGCAGGAGGTGCAGGACATGGGCGGGACGATGCGCCTCGGCGCCGACCCGGTGAAGCTCCACGAGGGAACGCGGGCGCGCGAGATCTACGGCGAGCCGGTCATCTACGAGCGCCACCGCCACCGCTACGAGGTGAACAACCACCTCCGTCGGCGCCTGGAGGCGGAAGGTCTCGTCTGCTCCGGCACATCTCCCGACGAGCGCTTGGTGGAGATCGTGGAGCTGCCCGACCACCCGTTCTTCGTCGCGTCGCAGTTCCACCCGGAGTTCAAGTCGCGCCCGCTGCGACCACAGCCGCTGTTCCGCGACTTCGTCGGCGCCTCGCTGGCGCGGGCGCGAGAGGATCGCCGCGGCCGGCGAGGGCGACGGTGACGACGAGATCCGGGCGTCCGCCACGGAGCGGATCGACTCCGAGTCCAGGGTGTGACCTCGGCGGTCGCGCCGCGCGCCTCCTTCGAGGAGCGTGAGCGGCTGGCTGAGGACTTCGTCAGGCTCTGCGAGATCGAGAGCCCATCGCGCTCCGAGCGCGAGGTCGCGGACTTCGTGGCGGCTGAGCTCAGTGCCTGCGGCCTCGACGTCCACGAGGACGACAGCGCCGCCCAGACCGGATCGAACGCGGGCAACCTGCTGGCCCGCCTCCCGGGGCCGCAGGGAGCGCCGACGGTGCTGCTCTGCGCCCACCTGGACACGGTGCCGCTGACGGCGCCGGTCGAGGTGCGGCGGGAGTCCGAGCGCTTCACCAACCGCAACGAGGCGATCCTCGGGGCGGACAACAAGGCTGCGGTGGCCGTCCTCCTCGGGGTGGCCCGTCGGTTCGCCGGCGGCGCTCCGGTGGGCATCGAGCTGCTGTTCACCACCTGCGAGGAGCTCGCGCTGCTCGGCGCCAAGGAGCTCGGGCACGAGCTGCGCGCGGAGTTCGGCTTCGCCTTCGATCACGCCACGCCGATCGGCGAGCTGATCGTCGCCGCGCCGAGCTACTACCGCCTGGAGGCGCGCTACCACGGCGCAGCCGCCCACGCCGGCATCAGGCCGGAGGACGGTCGCAACGCGATCGCCGCCGCGGCACGGGCGATCGCCGGGATGAGGCTCGGGAGGATCGACGAGAGCACGACCGCGAACGTCGGTCTCATCGAGGGCGGCAGCGCTGGCAACATCGTCGCGGAGCGCTGCACGGTCGCACTCGAGGCCAGGGGCCTCGACGACGACGCGGTCGGGCTCGTCGTCGGCGAGATGGTCGATCGCCTGACCGAGGCCGGCAGCGATCAGGAGTGCGACCTCGAGCTGACCGTCGAGCAGCTCTTCCGCTCCTACCGCATGCCCAAGTCCGCGGTCTCGGTGCGCGTCGCCGCGGCCGCGCTCGAGGGCCTCGGCATCGAGCCGTCGTTCGTGGCCTCCGGCGGCGGGAGCGACGCGAACATCCTCGTCGCGGGCGGGCTGGAGGTGCTCAACGTGGCCAACGGCACCGAGCGCAACCACGAGCCCGACGAAGCGGTCACGGTCGATGCGCTCGAGCGCGTGCTCGACATCGCCTTCGGGATCGCGCACCAGGCCGCGGCTCCCCAGGCCCCGTGAGCGGCGTCTTGCGCGGTCAAGGGATGGGCGCCGGTCGGGCGAACCTCAAGGGGTGGCCACCGCCGTGCAGCCCGCTTCGAGCCGTTCCCACGAGCACCTGGTGCTCGACTTCCTGGCTCATCTCGAGTTTGAGCGCGGCCTCTCGCGCAACACGCTCGAGGCGTACCGCTCGGACCTCCTGCAGTACGGCCGCTTCCTCGAGGAGCGCGAGCTCACGGCGCTGATCGTGGGGCCGGCCGACGTGGCCGATTTCCTGGCTGGCCTCGGCGGCTCGAGCGGAGGCATCGCCTCGCCCGCCACGGTGAGTCGCAAGTCGGCAAGCCTGCGCTCCTTCTACCGCCACCTCCGCCGCGAGGACCTGCTTTCGACCGATCCCACCGCGAGCCTGCCGGCTCCCCGCCGTGGCCGCAAGCTGCCGAGGGTGCTCAGCCGGGGCGAGATGACTCATCTGCTCGAGCAGCCAAAGGGCACCGAGCCCACGTCCCTCCGGGACAGCGCGCTGCTCGAGCTGATGTATGCGTGCGGGCTGCGGGCCTCCGAGGCGATCGGCCTCGAGGTCGGCGATCTGGACCTCGAAGAGCTCGTCCTGCGCGCCCGGGGCAAGGGCTCGAAGGAGCGGATGGTGCCGATCGGCCGGACCGCGGGAGCGGCGGTCGCGCGGTACCTGGAGCGCGGGCGGCCGCAGCTGATCGGCGGCGGCACGAGCGCCACCCTCTTCCTCAACCATCGCGGCCGGCCGCTCACACGCGACGGCCTCTACAAGATCGTGCGCCGCCACGCCCGCTCCGCCGGGCTCGCCGAGGGAACCAGCCCGCACACACTCCGGCACACCTTCGCCACCCACCTGCTGGCCGGCGGCTGCGACCTGCGCGCGGTTCAGGAGATGCTCGGCCACACCGACGTCTCAACGACGCAGCTCTACACGCATCTCTCCAGCGAGCGGCTGAAGGACGTGTACTTCCGGGCGCACCCCCGCGCGACGGTGAGCCGCGGATAATTCGCGGCTCATGCCCGAGCTGCCCGAAGTCGAGACGATCAAGCGCCAGCTGGCCCCGCACTTGGTGGGCCGTACGCTCGAGCGGGTCGAGATCCTCGATCCGCGCTGGTCCTCACCGGCGCCGCCGGGCGAGATCGCTGCTGCGCTCGAGGGTCGGCAAGTCGGGTCCGTCGGGCGTCGCGGCAAGTACTTCGACTTCGAGCTGAGCGACGAGGTCCACCTCGTCATGCACCTGCGCATGACCGGCAACCTCCTGCTCATCCCCGCCGGAGAGGAGGGGGAGCGGCCCCACACCCGCGTGCGGATCGCGCTCGACGACGGTTCTCACCTCCTCTTCTGCGACCCGCGCCGCTTCGGGACCGGCCTCGTGCTGCTGGGCGATGCCGCCCGCGACGCCTACTTCGAGCAGCGCCTCGGGGTCGAGCCGCTCGGCCCGGACTTCACCGCCGACGCCCTGCGCGCCCTCGCGCGCAAGCGCCGCTCGCCGGTCAAGGCGTTCCTGCTCTCCCAGGAGCGGATAGCGGGGGTGGGGAACATCTACGCCGACGAGGCCCTCTTCCGCGCCAGGATCCATCCGCTGCGGCCGGTCGGAACGCTGCGGCGCCCGCAGATAGAGGCGCTCAGGGACGCGGTGGTCGAGTCGCTGGAGGCCGGGATCGACGCCCGCGGGGCCTCGATCGACGACTTCCGCCACACCGACGGAGCGCGGGGCAGCTTCCAGGACCGCTTCCTCGTTCACCGTCGCGAAGGCGAGCCGTGCCCGCGCTGCGGAGTGGCGATCCTCAAGCTGCGCGCCGCGGGCCGCGGCACCTACGTCTGCCCGCGCTGTCAGCGCCCTCCGCGCGCGGCTCCGTCCGGGGCCTGACGCAGCATGGACGTATGGCCGGAAGCTTCAAGACCGAAGCCGTGGTGCTCCGCTCGATCCGCTACGGAGAGGCGGATCGGGTCCTGCACCTGTACAGCGCCGACCGCGGCCGCATCGGGGCGATAGCCAAGGGGGCTCGCCGCACGCGCTCGAAGCTCGGCGGCCGCCTCGAGCCGCTCAGCTGCGTCCGCCTGATCCTCCACCAGGGGCGGGGAGACCTCTGCACCGTGTCGTCCGCGGACACCGTGCACGCCCATCCCGCCCTGCGCGAGACGCGTGCGCCGCTCGAGCGCGCCAGCGAGGCATGCGAGGCGGTGCTCCGCCTGCTCGACTCCGCCGAGCCGAACTCCGCCGCCTACAACCTGCTCCGCAATCAGCTGGCCGTCCTGGACGCGAACCCGCAAGCGGCGACGCGCGCCCAGTCGCTCGCCTTCCGCCTGAAGCTCCTGCTGGCCGCCGGCTTCGCGCCCGAGCTGGCCTCCTGCGCCAACTGCGGCGAGGTGGACCAGATCGTGGGCTTCTCGCCCGCCGCCGGCGGAATCGTCTGCGGCGGCTGCGAGTCCGGCGCCTTCATGCTCGAGAGCGAATCGCACCAGTTCATGGTCAAGGCCCTCGGCCAGCCGCTCTCAGACACGCCCGAGGCCTCGGAGCGAGCTCTCGGCCAAGCCGATCGAGCCATCGCGGAGACTCTCGAGCACCACGCCCACGTCCGCCTCCGCCGCGTCGCATAGGCGCTCTGGCGGTATCCCCGATGAGCTGGGCCCCTGATGAAGTTGTGCGACTGGCCCATGAGTGGGATGAGCGCGTGCGCCGGGAGGTCAGTCGCTTCGACCGCGTCGTTCCGGAGATCGAGCAACATGGCACGGTTTTGCGCGAACCGGCGACCGAGGAGCAGCTGGCCGAGGCGGAGGAGCGCCTCGGGGTGCGGTTGCCGCCGTCTTACCGGGCGTTTCTTCTCGTCTCGAACGGCGCGTACGCGTCGTCCCTCGGAGCCGAGAAGACCTACGCCGCGGATTCCAGCCGCCACGGCCTGCTCCCCATCGAGGAGGTCGCGCCGGCGGCCGAAGCCGACGCGAGCACGGTGGAGCTGTGGACCGGCGACGGACTGGACGACCCGGAACAGGACAACCCGCCCACGGGTGCCGACCCCGTGAGGGTCTGGTACTACGAGCCGCTCCGGAGAGGGCTGCTGGCAAGCCGGCCACTGCAGGTCTGGAGAGACATCCTCGTTCCGCGGGACGGGGCCGTGGAGTGGGAGCTGTGGGAGATGGCCTGGGATGGCGCGAGTGCATACCGATCATTCGCTGATTTCCTCTGGTTCCAGGTCAATCGCCCAGAATGGATGCCGGAGCCAGAACGGGCCTCCGAGTACGTCGAGGGCGTACGCGGCGGCAAGCTGAACATGCTCGACTCGCTTGCGGAGATAGGTGACCCGCGTGCCGGAGAGCTTGCCGCCCAGTGGCTCGAAAGCGATCAGCTCGAGCACGAGTGGGACCGCATGGGGCCCGCCGGCGTTCTGCGCAAGCTCGCCGACCCAGCTCATAGCGCAGCGCTGCTGCGAGCCTACGAGCGCGCCACGATCGACGACTACCGAACCACCCTGCTCGCCGCTCTCGACGCGGCCGGCGCTCCGGAAGCCGAGGAGCTGATCCTGCGGGCAGCCGCGGATCTCGACCCGCAGGTCAGGCGCTGGGCCAGCTGGAAGCTCTCGCTGGACAACCCGTCCACCGAGTAGGCACCCTCGCGAGCGGGTCAGGAGTTCCAGAGGCGGATGGCGGGGGTGGAGCGCTCCCAGCCGAGCCCGCTGAGCGAGGCGGTCTTGAGGGTGAAGCGGGCGCCGTCGGAGGGTCCGAGGTCGATCCAGAGAGCCGCCAGGACCCGCAGGACGTGGCCGTGGGCGAAGATCGCGACGTCGCCCTCGGCGGTGCGCAGCTCGGTCAGCAGGGGCTGAAGGCGGGCACCGACGTCGGCGGGGGACTCGCCGCCCGGAGCGCCGTGGGTCCAGACGGTCCAGTCCGGCATGCGCTCCCTCATCTCGGGGGTGGTGAGGCCCTCGGCCTCGCCGTAGTCGAACTCGAGCAGCTCGGGCCGCTGCTCGGCCTGCTCGCCGAGGCCGGCGAGCTCGCAGGTCTCGAGCGCGCGCCGAAGCGGGCTGACGAGGACCCGCGCGAAGCTGCGTCCCGCGAGCCGCTGCCCGAGCGCCTCGGCTTGACGGCGTCCGACGTCGGTCAGGGGCACGTCGGTTCGGCCGGTGTGCCGCATGTCCCGGCTCCACTCGGTCTCGCCGTGGCGGGCGAGCGCTATCTCGTGGCTGCTCATGGCCTCAAGTCTCACGCACCGGGAGAAGGGCCGCCGGCCGCCGCTCCCGCGCCCAGCTCCTTCCTGAGAGAATCGACGCAATGGTCACCGCAAGCGGAAGCAACGACGACGTGACCGGCTTCAGAGAGCGAGTGACCCGCCTCGAAGAGGATTGGCTGTCTCCGCAGGCCGCGCGCTCCTACCCGGCACTGCGGGCCCGGGACGAGGAGGACGCGCTCCACAGGACTCCGTTCCAGCGCGATCGCGATCGGATCGTGCACTGCAAGGCCTTTCGCCGCCTCAAGCACAAGACACAGGTGTTCATCGCGCCCGAGGGGGACCACTACCGCACCCGCCTGACGCACACGCTGGAGGCCTGCGGGATCGCCCGCAACGTCGCGCGGGCGCTCGGGCTGAACGAGGACCTCACCGAGGCGATCGGGCTCGGCCACGACCTCGGGCACCCGCCCTTCGGCCACATCGGCGAGCACGTGCTGGACGAGTGCGTGGAGGAGCGCTACGGCATCCGCTTCCGCCACAACGAGCACTCGCTGCGCGTCGTGGAGTGCCTGGAGCGCGATGGCGAGGGGCTGAACCTCACCGAGCAGGTGCGCGACGGGATCCTGAACCACCGCGGCTCGGGCACGCCCACTACCCTCGAAGGCCGAATCGTGAAGGTCGTGGATCGCATCGCCTACATCAATCACGACATCGACGATGCGATCAGGGCCGGTGTGATCGCCCGCTCGGACCTGCCCCAGGACGAGATTGCGACGCTCGGCGAGACCGGCTCAGCGCGGATCGAGACGCTCGTCAGGGACATGATCGTCCACTCCCAGGAGAAGGGCGACATCGCGCAGGGCGAGGTCGTCGGCGGGGCCATGCTGCGCCTGCGGAAGTTCATGTTCGACCGCGTCTACCTGGGCCCGGACGCCCAGGGCGAGAAGCCGCGCATCGAGCGCCTGCTGCGCGCCCTCTTCGAGCACTACGCCGAGAACGTCCCGCCTGCGCTCACGTCGGGCGCCGCCGATCACGAGTGCGTCGTGGACTACCTCGCCGGGATGACCGACCGCTTCGCGATCCGGTCCTTCTCGGACCTCGCGATCCCGCAGGGCTACTGATGGCGCGCTACACACAGGACTCGATACAGCGTCTGCGAGAGTCCGTGGACATGCTCGAGCTGGTCGGTGGACGCACCGACCTGCGCCGGGTGGGATCTCGCTGGGTCGGGCTGTGCCCCTTCCACGAGGAGCGGACCCCCTCGTTCTCGGTCGACGGGACCCAGGGCCTCTACCACTGCTTCGGCTGCGGAGCCGGCGGCGACGCGATCAACTTCGTCCGCGAGACGGAGAGCCTCGATTTCGCAGAGGCGGTGGAGCTGCTGTCCGAGCGCTACAACGTGGAGCTCCACCGCGAGCAGGAGAACCCTGAGGAGGAGCGTCGCCGGCGTCGCCGCGAGCGCCTGCTGGCGCTGCTTGAGCGCTCGACGGGCTTCTACGACAAGTACCTCTGGGACGCGGGCGAAGCGGGGCGCGCGCGCGAGTACCTGGCAGAGCGTGGGCTCTCGGAGGAGGTGCTGCGCGAGTTCCGGGTCGGCTACGCGCCGAAGGCGTGGGACCGGCTGCTGATGCTCGCCCAGCGCGACGGCTTCAAGGTCGACGAGCTCGCGGCCGCCGGCCTGGCCCAGAACACCCGCTCGGGAGGGGTCGTGGACCGCTTCCGGGAGCGGATCATGTTCCCACTGGCGGATGCCCGCGGCAGGGTGCTGGGGTTCGGTGCGCGCGCCATGCGCGACGAGCAGGGCGCGAAGTACATCAACACCTCCGAGAACGAGATCTACCACAAGGGCCGCCAGCTCTTCGGGATCGACCGCGCGCGCCAGGCAGCCGCCAAGTCCGAGCGGGTCGTCGTGGTGGAGGGCTACACCGACGTGCTTGCGCTTCACCAGTCCGGGGTACGGGAGGCTGTCGCCATCATGGGAACAGCCTTGACAGAGCACCAGCTCTCCGAGCTCGCGCGCGCGGCCGGCACGGAGGGGGTCGTGTACCTAGCGCTCGACGCCGACAGCGCCGGCCAGCAGGCGATGCTGCGCGCCGCGAGCATCGCGGAGAACCGCGACGTCGAGTTGCGCGTCGTCCAGATGCCCGACGGCGTCGATCCCGCGGAGCTCGTGGCCGGCGAGGGATCGGAGGCGTTCCTGGCAAGGCTCGACGGCGCTCTCTCGGTGCTGGAGTTCGCGGTCTCGCGGGCGCTTGCCGAGGGCGACCTGGGCAGTCCGGACGGGCGTGACCGGGCGCTCGGCCAGGCCGGTGCCCTGGTCGCATCCGCGCCCGCCCAGAGCGCCCGCAGGGACCACCTGGTGCGCATGGTCGCCGACCGCCTCGACCTGCCGGTCGACTACGTCGTCTCGGCCGTCGAGCGGGGGCCCTCGAGCCCGCCGCCGGAGCGTGGGGACCCGCGTCCGGCCCAGGCGGTCGTGCCGCCGCGGCGCAACGAGCCTCCGGTCTCCGGCAACCCCGGATCGGCGGCGCTGGAGTCGGAGCGGGTGTTCCTGGCGCTGTGCCTGGCGGGAGGCTCGGCCGGCCGCGACATGCTCGGCGAGATGGCGCCCGAGCACTTCACCTCTGAGGGCATGGTCGGCGCGCGCGACCACCTGGTCGCCCATTTCGACGATCCGCTCGCGAACCTCGACGGCGCGGACCGTGAGGTCGCGATGCTCGTGGCGGGGATCGCCCTGCTCGCCGAGGAGTCCAAGCCGACGGTCGGATCGACTCTGCGCATGGGCTTCCTGCAGCTGGAGCTGCGCCGGATCGAGCGGGAGGTGCGGCGCGCCCGCCAGGACGGAGACCTCGCCCGCCAGGGCGAGCTCGCGAGCGCCCGCCAGCGAGTGCGCCAGGACATGGACGCGGTGATGGGGGAGACGGTATGAAGCAGGGCGCAGACACCCCTCCCGTCGATCCGCCCGACGATCTGCCGGTCGACGGCGTGCCCACGTCCGAGGAGGCGGTGGAGATCGAGGCGGCGGAGGCCGAATCGCCCGATCGCTACGAAGAGTTCCAAGAGGGCGGCGTGGTCACCGCCGGCCTGAAGCCGGCACCCCCGGCCGGCGGCACCGAGGACGCCGTCCGCATGTACCTCGAGCAGATCGGCCAGGTGCCGCTCCTGACGCGCGAGGAGGAGGTGCGGCTCGCCAAGCGGATCGAGCAGAACGACATGCTCGCGAAGAACGCGCTGATCGAGGCGAACCTGCGCCTCGTGGTGTCGGTGGCCAAGCGCTACCAGGGGCGTGGCCTGACCCTGCTCGACCTGATCCAAGAGGGGAACATGGGCCTGATCCGCGGGGTCGAGAAGTTCGACTGGCGCCGCGGCTTCAAGTTCTCCACCTACGCGACCTGGTGGATCCGCCAGGCCATGACGAGGGCCCTGGCCGACCAGTCGCGGACGATCCGGATCCCGGTCCACATGGTGGAGCGGATGAACAAGGTGCGCTCGGCGCAGCACGAGCTCTCGCAGGCGCTCGAGCGCGCTCCGACACCGGAGGAGATCGCGGTCAAGGTCGAGATGACTCCGGCCAAGGTGCAGGAGATCCTCAAGATGGGTCAGGACACCGTCTCCCTCGAGTCGCCGGTCGGGAACGGCGAGGACGCGGCCGAGCTGGCCGACTTCATCTCGGACGAGCCGACCAACCGCCCGCTCGAGACGGTCGCCCGGCGCCTGCGCGACGCGGACGTACAGCATGTCCTCCAGGCTCTCTCGGACCGCGAGCGGCGGGTCATCGAGCTGCGCTTCGGTCTCGATCCCAAGGGTCCGATGACCCTCGAGGACATCGGCAAGGAGATCGGCCTGACCCGCGAGCGGGTGCGTCAGATCGAGGTCAGGACCCTGCGCGTGCTGAAGGACTCGGGGCTTGCGGACAGCCTCGAGGGCACCATGGACGACCCTGCATAGGGCCTCAAGCGCAGTCGCGTCCGTCCGCTCGCCATGCGAACATACGTTCGTGGATAGGGAGTCGTTAGAGCGCTTGCTGAGCGGAGGGGGCTCTCTTCGTGAGATCGCAAGCCAGCTTGGTGTTAGCGCGTCTACGGTCAGATACTGGGCGGCCAAGTACGGGCTCGTAACGGTTCGCGCCGATCGGCTCCGCGGTAGGAGGAAAACTGCTCCTGCAGACGATGCTCCCGTGGCGGAGTTGGAATGTGAGCAGCACGGGCTCACGCGCTTTCACCGGCGGGGAACTCGCTACCGATGTGCGCGATGCGCATCCGAGGCGGTGAGCAATCGCCGGAGGCGGGTGAAGGCTCTGCTGGTGGAGGAAGCCGGTGGTAGATGCGTTGTGTGCGGGTACTCGCGTTACCTCGGCGCGCTCGGCTTCCATCACGTCGATCCCGAGACGAAGAGCTTCGCGCTGGGGGCGGTCGGGGTTACGCGATCTCTGGAGAAGGCGCGCGCTGAAGCTGCGAAGTGCATCCTGCTCTGCGCCAACTGTCACGCGGAGGTCGAGGCAGGTATCGTGAGCCTCTCGAACAGGGTTCTGGATTCAGATCCACTCCGTTCGTGCGATCCGGGGTAGCACAATCGGCGGTGCGCTCGGCTGTTAACCGAGAGGTTGTGGGTTCGAGTCCCACCCCCGGAGCTTGGTACTGGCCCGGGTTGCCGCAAGGGGGCGCTTCACTGCCCGGCGAGCTCCTCCAGAGCCATTGCCGCAGCCTCGCCGCCGTCGTTGAGCTTGGCCCAGTCCCTCAGCTGCCGGGCACGCTCGGCGATAGCCGGATCGGCGAGCAGCTTGCGCGTGGCCAGCCGGATGCCGCGCGGTGTGACGAGCCGGCGGGGCAGGGAGAGGCCGCAGCCGGCCCAGGCGATGCGGGACGCGTTCTCCGCCATGTCGCCGGCTGCCGGGCAGCCGATCACGGGAACCCCGCAGGACAGCGCACGCGCCACGGTGCCGTGGCCGGCGTGGCACACGACGGCGTCGCAGTGCGGCATCGTCCGCGCGTAGGAGAGCCAGTCGACCACCCGTGCGTTCGGCGGCACGCGCAGCGGCTCGGCCGGAGGCCTGCGGTTGGTGGTGGCGATCACCCGCACGGGCTCGCCCGCGAGGCCCTCGAGCGCCGAGCGGATCATCCGGCCGTCGGGGTCCTGGGAGGTGCTCGGAGCTACGAGCACGAGCGGCTCCTCGCCGGGGGGAAGCTCCACGTCGTGGTAGGGCCTCTCCCAGAGCAGCGGACCGGTGACCTTGAAGCCCGGGTGCCAGTCGCGGCGCGGGTACTCGAGCTGGGGGAAGGTCGCGACCAGCGCCAGCTCACGCGATATCCCGTTGTGGGTGTAGCTGTGGGGTGCCAGCCCGACCTTGGCCCGCACGGCGTTCAGCTCGTCCCGGCCGCGCAGCTCGCCGCGCCGCAGCAGGGGCTGGAGGAGACCCCAGCCGTGGCGCCCGACCGCCGTGCGCGGCAGCCGGGCGCCGATCGAGTAGGGGGGCAGGCCGGCCTCGGAGGTGGGGAGGACGTGCGGCACGAGCGTCGCAAACGGGCGCTCCTCCATGTCGGCGGAGAGCCCGCCCACGGCCGTGAGGATGTCCGCCACCACCACGTCCGGGTCGAACGAGCGGATCAGCGGGACGGTTGCCCGGGTCGCCTCGAAGGCGGCCTCGTACAGGGTCATGTCCCGGCCCTCGGGCATGACGCTGTACTCCGGCGCGGGGGAGAACTCGATCCCCTCGCGCTCCACATCCTCCCGCCAGCGCGCCCAGGTCTCCAGGCACACCGCGTGGCCGCGCGCGGTCAGTGCGCGGCCGAGTGCGATCGCCGGGAAGGCGTGCCCGGGATCGCCGAACGCGGTGAGGAGGAACCGCCGCTTGGTCAGACCATCTCCACGAGGTCGTGGATCATCGACTTGCGCTTCTCTGGATCGAAGTCGATCGGGCTGCAGACCAGCGTGCCGACGCCCGCCTCGCGGTAGATCTCGAGGCGCTCCTTGATCCGGTCCTTCGGGCCGACGAGAGACGTGCGGTCAATCAGCTCGGCGGGAAGGGCCGCGGCGGCCTCCTCCTTCTTGCCGTCGAGGTAGAGGTTCTGCACCTCGTCGGCCGCCTCCTCGAACCCGTAGCGGCGCACGAGCGAGTTGTAGAAGTTCTTCTTCCGCGAGCCCATCCCGCCCACGTAGAGGGCGAGGATCGGCCGCACCATGTCGCGGGCGCGGTCGATGTCGTCGTCGATGCACACCTGGACGTTCGGGGCGATGTCGAACGACTCGTCGATCTTCTTCCCGCCGCCGGCCTTGGCAGCGCCCTCCTCGAGCAGCTTGCGGAACTCGGCAACGTGCTCGGGGGAGAAGAAGGTCGGCAGCCAGCCGTCGGCGATCTCACCGGTCAACGTGGTGTTCTTCGGGCCGATCGCCGCGATGTAGATCGGCATCCGCTCCTGGACGGGCGAGATCATCAGCTTCAGAGCCTTGCCGGGGCCGTCCGGGATCGGCAGCTCGTAGAGCTCGCCCTGGTACTCGAGGCGCTCGCGGGCAAGCGCCTTGCGCAGGATCTCCACGTACTCCCGGGTGCGCTGCAGCTGCTGGGCGAACGGCTGGCCGTGCCAGCCCTCGGCCACCTGCGGCCCCGAGGACCCGATCCCGAGGATCATGCGGCCGTTCGAGAGCTGGTCGAGCGTCGTGGCCGTCATCGCGGTCATCGCCGGCGTGCGGCCGGGCATCTGGAAGATCGCGGAGCCGAGCTTGATCCGCTCGGTCTGGGAGGCGAGCCAGGCGAGGACCGTCGCTGTGTCGGACCCGTAGGCCTCGGCGGCCCAGACGGAGTCGAAGCCCGCGACCTCGGCCTCCTTGACGATCTCGAGCTGCTGATCGGACGTCAGCCCGAGTCCCCAATACCCAACGTGCAGGCCCAACCGCATGCAAGTCTCCTCTCACCTGAAGGGGCGACCTTGATGTCGCCGACGACGGGCCGTACCCTCGGCGGGCCGGCTGCCGGCATCGTATGCGACCCCACCAGGTGACAAAGCCATGAGGCGCCCGCGCAAGCCGGCACGCGAGCTGCGCTCGGCGATCGACGGCATGCCCGGCGAGACCCGGCGGGCGATGCTCGACGCGCTCGGCCGCAACTCGATCATCGTCGGCGCCTACGCGTCCCCGGACGGCGGCGTCTGCCCGATGCTCGCCGCGCACCGCAACGGCGGCCGCACCGACTTCTCCGAGTTCGCCCGCGCGTGGGACCGCTACGCGGGGGTCGACAAGCGCCCCCGCCTAGCCACCGAGCGCGAGGTCGCGGCCCTGAGCGCGATGCTGGAGGCGAGCATCGCCGAGGAGGCCGGCCGCGAGCCGGACGCCCTGCGGCGCGCCATCGCCGAGCACCGCAGCTCCCAGTTCGCCCGCGCCCAGCGCGAGGAGCACGAGGTCGCGCCGCTGGAGCCCGACTACATCGCCTCGGTTGGCCTCACGAAGACGATCTCCGGGATGAAGCAGGCCGGCGAGGTGCTCAGCAGGTAGCGAACCGCTCCGGCGATGTCCCCGGGCTGGATCATCTCGTCCTTGGGCACGGAGCCCTCCACCCAGTCGGTCATCGGGGTGGCCACGAAGCCGGGGCAGAGGGCGGTCGCCTGGATGCCGTCCGAGCCGTGCTCGCGGTGGAGCGCCTGGCTGAAGCCCACCACGCCGAACTTGCTCGCCGAATAGGCCGCGAGCCCCGGCTGGCCGGACTTCCCGGCGATCGACGCCAGGTTGAGGACGAGGGCTTTGCGGTGCTCTGCGCCGGCCTCCTTGAGCAGCGGCAGGCACTCGCGCGTCATCAGGAACATCGAGCGCAGGTTCACGTCGAGCTGCATGTCGAGCTTCTTCGTGTCCTGCTCGGCGATCAGCCCGCCGATGCCCACCCCGGCGTTGTTCACGAGCACGTCGAGCCGGCCGTAGCGCTCCCGGTGGGCCGCGCCCAGGGCCACGATGTCCTCTTCCTCGGCCATGTTGGCGGGCACGCTGAGCACCTTGATGCCCTGCTCGCGCAGCCCCTCGGCGGCCTCTTCGAGCTTGTCCGCGCGACGAGCGGAGAGCGTGAGCGCGTAGCCGTCCTCCCCGAGCGCTCTGGCGATTGCCAGGCCGATCCCACTCGATCCGCCGGTGACGATTGCTGCGCGTGCTCCCACAGGCCCTCCCCTGAAGGTGAATAGGTACAGCCGAGGCTATTTGAATTCGGCGTTAAGAAGGCACCGAAGTCCCCCGCGGGGGTGCTCCGGTCACATACGCTCCGTGCGGTGCGATCGAGATCCCTCAGATGGGCGGCGCTGCTCGCCGTGACGGCCTCGCTGACGACCCTTGCCGCATGCGGCGGGGACGACCAGATGGACGCAACGGCTCCGCCTCCGCCGGCCCAGCCGGAGGACTTCCCATCCGCCGAGGGCAAGACGCTGCGCCAGCTGCTGGCCGACGCGGGCGGCGGCGGCCTCGTGCTGGCGCCCTCGGTCTCCCAGTTCGAGCCGGGGGACAACCGCTTCGGCTTCGGCCTCTTCGATCCCGCCCACGCGCAGATTGCCGATGCGCCGGTGGCTCTCTATCTCGCCCGCGTGGGCGACGGCAAGGCATTCGGCCCGTTCACGGCCGACTACGAGGCGCTCGCGGTGAAGGCCCAGTTCCAGAGCCGATCCGTGTCCACGGACCCGGACGCGGCCAAGTCGGTCTACGTGGCGCGGCTGAAGCTGCCCAAGCAGGGCTCCTACGAGGTCTTGGGAATCGCCCGCCTGGACGGCCGCCTCGTGGCCGCGACTCCCGCCGGCAGGCCCCTGGAGGTGCGCAAGGATGGCGGCCCGGTGCCGAACGTCGGTGATCCCGCACCGAGGATCCACACGGAGACCAAGGCCGACGTGGCCGGCGACATGGCGAAGATCGACACCCGCAGCCCCGCCTCCTCGATGCACGACGTGGACTTCGCCGACGTGGTGGGCACCAAGCCCGTCGTCCTGCTCTTCGCCACCTCGGCGTTGTGCCAGAGCAGGGTCTGCGGGCCGGTCGTGGACGTGACAGAGCAGGTGAAGGCGGAGACCGGCCAGGACGTCGCCTTCGTCCACCAGGAGATCTTCCGCGAGAACGAGGTGGACAAGGGCTACCGCCCGCAGGTGGCCGCCTGGAACCTGCCGACCGAGCCCTGGGTGTTCACCGTGGGCAGCGACGGGCGGGTGGCCGCCCGGATCGAGGGCGCCTTCAGCGCCCGCGAGCTCGAGCGTGCCATCGCCGCCGCCCAGCGGCGGTAGCTGCGGCCGCGGCGGCCCGTGCTGTCGCCAGTGCCGCAGCGGTAGCTCCAGCGTGCGCCTTAAGCTTCGCTTCGTTGCGCAAGGGCCGGTAGCTCAGTTGGTTAGAGCAGCGGACTCATAATCCGTCGGTCCCAGGTTCGAGTCCTGGCCGGCCCATGCGGAATCGGGCATCCCAGAGCGGTATTTGCTGGGGTGCTTGGTTTCGTCCCAGACCGACGCACCTTCGGTGACGAGCTAATCGAGGACGTGAAGGAGTCGATCGAGTGCTGGGAAAGCCGAAAGGAGCAGCAGGCCTCTCCAGGCTGCGCGTGCACCTTCGGGCGCATCGCCCTGGCCGAACGCTTCTATAGCTCCTGTCCTCGTTGCCGATAGACGCGGTGAAGGGCAGCGTTGGCGCCCGTCTGGCCAGAAGCCTCAGCGACGACCTGCGGATCGGGAAGCAACACTGAAAGTACATGTGATCATCTGGAATGAAGCCAGTCGACCTGCCGACGCGCCTCCGGCGGATGCTCGACCAGCTTGAACCAGCATCGTCACAAGGAACCGCATGAATGACAACGACGCCCACATCGTGCCCGTTTGGACACTGTGCACGTCCGAGGCCAACACCCTCGTTCCAGCGGTGGCTGAAGGAGGCGCCCTCACGCCCGAGCGCTTGACCGAACTTCGCAGTGCGCTCGCCATGTTCTCATCGGCGCCACTCGTGACTCTGGAGGCCCATCCGCTGGCCAAGAAGCGCGGCCGCTCAGCGGGCCTGCCGCTCGACGCTGTGAGCCCGCTCGCGCAGGAACTCTCGCGCTTGGTCGCAGCGAATGTGAAGAGCGTGCCAGCCGTCGCGCAGGTCGCGGAGTCCAGTGAAGTGCTCTACCGGATGGTGGTTCCCGCCAAGGTCGCCGCGCAGGTCGGCAAGGGCCTCGTGAAACCGATGAGGTCTAAAGCCGTCGTGAACGGCATCTACGACAACTTGGTTGACGCTGCGACCAACGTGTCGGTCGCCAAAGCAACGCTGGTTCCCGTCGAGACGGCGGCGGCGGGCGCCGCCACCACTGGGGTAGCCGGAACGGCTGTGGGGACGGCCGCTGCCAGCAGCGCGATTACTGTCGCTGCGCCCCTGGTTTTGCTGGCGGTCGCGGTTGGTGTAAGCGCCTATGCCGATAACCAGCGTCAGAAAGCCAACGAGCACATCACTGAGCTGCTGGAACAGCTCCACGACGACAAGTTGGAGCGCGAGCGCAACGAACTCGACGGCTGCCGCGACGCGATTGACAAAGCCACCGGGCTTCTACTGGATCGTGGAAAAGTGGGCGCCTCCCTCGGGTTGGACTCAGCCGTTCATGCAATCAGCACTGCGATCCAGAACGCGGACCGCCGAGTGAAGAAGTGGGAGGCCGCACTCGACTCTTTCGTCGGCGCTCGCGTCGAGGTCTCGGAGCTGGAGGTGGGTTTTCCAGGTGTTTGTGAGGACGGTGGCGCGTTCCGTACTCACCTCGAACTTGCGACTCTCGCCATCTCGCTCAAACACCGTGTGGTCCTCTTGCAGGGCGTGGAGGCCGGCCAGAGTGACCCGGACAACCCGTTTGCGAGCTTCGTTCGCAGCCTCAAAGATGACCAGCAACGCATCCTTGAGCTGGAAGCACGCATTGACAACGTCCTTCTACGACTGTCGGCTCTGGAGGTGCGATCGCCAAAACGGCTGATCGACAAGGTCATGACCCGGAAGCAGGTAGACACCCTGCTCGAGACGTCGTATCGACTCAGGGCCCTCGGCGTGGGGGTAGGCGCGGTTGCGCCGAGCCAAGAGGTCGTCATCGAGATTGAGAAGCACAGCGACGGAGCGCTCCTGGTGCTCCCAGCCCGCGTGGCCTGAGCCGCTTCGATTTGCGGCGGCCCACTGCAGGAAAGTCAGGCGGTCAGCTCAGCGCCTTCTGCTTGAGGGCGGCGAACTCGGCCTCGGTGATCGCGCCGCTGTCCAGCAGGTGCTTGGCGTTCGCGATCTCGCTCGCCGGGCCGGCTGCCGCGAATTGCGCCTGCATGGCCTTGGCCTGCTCGACGTTGCGCTCGGCCATGTGCCTGCCTTGCGCGCCGAGGTAGACCAGCACACCCAGGAAGGGGAGGACGACAACGAACAGGGTCCAAGCCGCCTTACCCCAGCCGGAGATGTCGGAGCGGCGGAACACATCGGACAGGATCGAGATCAGGATCCAGAACCAGGCGACCCAGGCGAAGAAGACGATGATCGTCCCGACGATCTCGAGAAAGGGATAGCTCGCTGCGATGACCATGAGGCCTCCTTTGTGGGACTTCGCGGGATTCGGGCCTACCCTCCCACACCCGCGAGGGCGGCGTGAGCTTTTTTCGCTGGGGCGGCCGTCGGCGGCGGTAGGCTCGCCCAGCCGATGGCACCGAGCCGATACCTGCGGGTTCTAGCTCTCGCGGCACTGGTCGGCGTTCCGGCGGCCGTGGCCGCGGTTGCCTTCACGTCGCTGCTGCATGGGCTCGAGTCGCTGGTGTGGCACGAGCTGCCGGATGCGGCGGGGTGGCACGAGCCGCCGTGGTGGTTCGTCGTGGCGGTGCCCACGCTGGCCGGGGCCGTCGTCGCGGGCGCCCTGCGGCTGCCTGGGCACGGGGGCCACGCGGCGCTCGACGGCCTCTCGCTCGACGAGGTGCCCCTCCGCCACCTCCCGAGCATCCTGCTGGCCTCGCTCGCGTCGCTCGCGCTCGGCCTCGTTCTCGGCCCGGAGGCACCGCTCGTGGCTCTCGGCCTGGCGCTCGGGCTCGTGGCCGGGCGGCTCGTCCGCGACGGGCCTACCGAGGCTCAGGTGCTCGCGTTTGCCGGCGCCTACGCGGCATTGAGCACGGTGTTCGGCGGCCCGCTTCCATCCGCTCTGCTGCTGTTCGAGGTAGTTGCCGCGAGCGGCAGGTTTCCGTCCGCGCAGCTCGGGCGACTGCTCGTGCCGGGGTTCGTCGCGGCCGGGGTGGGCTCGCTGGTCTTCACGGGTATCGAGGATTGGCCGGGCGTTCGGGGCCTCGTGCTGGAGCTTCCCCGGCTTCCTTCCTACCCGACGGTCCAGCTCGTCGACATCGGCTGGTGCCTACTCGTCGCCGTGGCGGTTGCGGCGGTCGTGGTCGGATGCCAGGTGGGGGCGGGATCCCTCGCCCGGAGGATTCAGTCGCGGCCGGCGGTCGGGCTGGTAGTGGGCGGTCTGTGCGTCGGCCTGGTCGCGGTCCTCTTCAGGGAGCTCACCGATCGTCCGGTCGACCTCGTGCTGTTCTCCGGGGCCACCTCGCTCGGCCCGACGATCGCTGAGGGATCTGCTGGGGTGCTGGCGGCGCTCCTCGTCGCGAAGGGGCTGGCCTATGCCGTCTCGCTGGGTGCGGGCTTCCGCGGCGGACCGGTCTTCCCAGCGGTTGCGCTCGGGGTCGCGCTGGCCGCCCTCGCGGAGAGCGTCCTGCCGGGCCTGGCCCTCACGCCGGCGGTGATCGCGGGTGTCGCGGCGGGCTCGGCCGCAGCGCTGCGAGCCCCGTTCTTCGGGGCGCTGCTGAGCACGCTGATGGCAGGGTCCGCGGCCGCGGAGACGATGCCGATTGCGGTCCTGGCAGCGGTCGCTGGATGGCTCGTGGCACTAGCCCTGCAGCCGCCCGCAACCCAGGTGCCTCCGGCTAACGAGAGGGGAGGGGATGACCTCGAGCTCGCTGGGGCCGACGCGGCCTGACCGCCTGACGATCTGGCCACTCGACGATCAGGGCTTCGGCATTGACGTCTGCTGGACCGGTGCCGATGGCAACAGGCGGGCGACGGTGGTCCGGCGTCTGCTGGAGGGCGCTGAGATCCGCGCCCGCCTGACTCAGCATGCGGACGGTCGGGGATGGGAGCTGCGGGTAGGGCCCGTGCCGGGTGAGGATGTCGCCCGGGTGATCGACGAGTTCGTCTGGTAGCCACAGGCCGGCGACCCCCGTCCCAGCGCCCATCCCCGGCGCGCTGACCCAGCCGATCAGGTGTGCTTGCGCGCGGCGAGCCAGCCGACGTGGAGGAAGTCCGCGATCGCCTCGGCGGAGTAGGTGGCCGCCACCAGGCGGGTTGGCCTGGGGGCGAGCACGAGCCCAGCCGTGAAGCCGGCGGAGAGCCACTGGTCGAGGCAGTAGGGGCAGAGCAGCAGCTCGCCCACGGCGCCGCGGACGCTGCCCCTGCGCGGCTTCTCCCTCAACGCTCTGCCGTCGGGGCTGGGCTCCTCCTGAACCTCGGTGAAGGGCGCGCGGGCGAAGCGGGTGATCTTCTCCTTGGCGATCAGGCGGCTCAGCTTGTGGGTGGCGAGGCCCGCCATAGCCACGTCGAGCGGCGAGACCCGCTCGGGCACCTCGCGGCCCATCGCCTTCGCTGCCACCGTCGCGGCGGCGACCATGCCGCCGAAGGCGCCGACCAGCGTCACGTAGCCGGCAAGCCCTCGAGGCGCGCCCGGACCGGCACCGGAATCGGGGCTTTCCGGGCTCGCGGACGGTGCCGCCGGCGCGTGGGCTTCCATGGGCCGCGCCTACCCGCCCTGCGAGGGGGCGAAACGGCTCACGGTTGACGGTGGATAGTCAGCGAGCTGTGCTCCATGCTGTGTCCTTGGTGTCGGGCATACGTGACGCCGAGTGAAATTGATCGACCGCGAGGCGATAGAGACGCGCTGCCTGGAGGAGGCCATGTTGGCGCTCGAGTCAGGCGCGGTGGCCACTGCTCGATTGGGCAAGCGGGTGATGCGCGTCTACCTCGAGGGTGAGTTTCCAGAGACCAAGGTCGTCGCCGAGGGTGTCCGCCGCAGGGCAGGGCCCTGGCGCATCGCAATGCCGATCTGGGATCCCTCGTCAGGTGCCACCCGGGATGGTGAGCCGATGCCGAAGTTCTTGGCGACACTGCTCTGGAGCGAGGTGCTCGAGGTTAGGGTGGGGTGACCAACCGTGGTTCGTTCGACTTCCTGACCCGCTGGTAGACGAGCCGACCGGTAGACCTCGCTCGGAGCGAGCAGAGGCGGCTAACCTGGCTCATAGGATGGTGCGCTTCGTTCGGAATGCGTCGATGGCCGGCTTGCTCGCGCTCGGCCTGACGATCGCCGGTGGCGAGATCGCTCGGGCTTCCGTGCTGACTCCCAATCTGCTTGGCAACGGTGGCTTCGAGGCGGGCAAACAGGGCTGGACGGCGCTCAACCCGTCGTCAGGTGGCCTCACGCAGTACCAGGCCTATGGGATCGCCGCTCAGGCTCAGGCCGGGACTTGGTTCATGCAGGCGAACACCAACCCCGACGGGGGCTCGCTGTACCAAGACATCCCCGTGAGCCTGCACGCAGGGGACTCGGCGACCTTCTCGATGTGGGCTCGTCGTGCGCTGGGCACCCCAGAGACGGGTCGGGAGGTCCTTCTGTGCCTGTGGGGACTGCCGGCAACCTCCGCGTGCCAGTTGAAGAGGCTGTCAGCCCACTGGCAGCAGATTCAGACGACGACCACGATGTCGGGCGACACCAGTGCGCTACGGGCTCAGATGTACATGAACGGGCGTGGCAACATCGACTACGACAGCGGAGTGGTCGCTCGCAATCTGCTCCGTGACGGCGGTTTCGAGGGGGGCGGGCAGGGGTGGGCGTTCGTGAACCCACCCGGGTTCGTCGGACCGGCTCCGGCCGGAGCGCTGGCGGCCTACAACTACCCGAGCGGGGCGCACGATGGTGCTTGGTTCCTGGAAGCCAATACCAACCCTGATCAGGGATCCGTCGTGCAGGACGTCCCGGTGAGCCTGTCGAGCGGGGACACCGCGACGTTTTCGATCTGGGCCCGGCGCGCATCGGACAACCCGGGGAGCAGCCGAAGGGTCAACCTCTGCCTCTGGTCGCTGCCGGCGGCCAAGAACGCGTGCCAGTCCAAGGTCCTCACCGAGCGTTGGCACCTCCTGACGGCCACGGCGACGATGCCCGCCGCCACGACTACGCTGCGTGCCCAGCTCTATATGGCCGGCCGGGGCAATTTCAACTTCGACGGAGCCCATCTCGGTGACCCGCAGATCGTCGACGCGGCTTACCCGCCTGTGAGCGCGGGGCCCCCGGCGATCACCGGCAAGGGATTCAAGGGGCAGCGGCTCGTGTGCTCGCCCGGGTCCTGGACCGATGGGCCGACCAGCTTCAGCTTTCGCTGGACTCGCGATGGGGCTCCGATCGGCGCCGGTCCTGCCTTCACGACGACCGGCTTGGACATCGGCCACCGTCTCGGTTGCGTGGTCACCGCGAGCAACATCGCGGGGGAAGCGGCCCGGGAGGCTCCGAGCATCGCGATTCGCCGGCGGGTGACCCCCGACTTCAAGATCCTGATCAGACGCGGACGCCTGCGAGTCCATCCGGTCCTCAAGCGCTCTCGCATCGTCGTGAGCTGCCGGGCGCGCTGCGGGCGGGCCAAGAAGGGGAAGACCGTTGGGCGAATCCTTCGCGCACACCCCCGCAAGGGGTCCGCGACCGTGCGCCTCCACCGGATTCGCCTCCATTGGCGAACGACGTTCACCGTCAAGGTCACGGCTCCCGACCGCGTCGGCAGGTTCCGGAGGTATCGGCTCGCCCGGCTCGGCAACGGCTTGTTCGCGCGACCCGTCAAGAAGGGGTGCCTGGACCAACGCGGAAAGTCCGCGCGCTGCTGAGCTCGATACACCGATGTGCCCATGACCGCCGCTCCGCACAGCCGGCGCACGCCGGGCTCAGCGGAGCGTCCTACCTCGGTTCCGTTATGAGCCCTCCGCCTCCACCGCCGCCTCCGCCGCTGTTCGACTTCGGAGCAGACGGTGCAGACGGCGCCGGCGATGAAGGGGCCGGCGCCGAAGACTGCGGGGCGGAGGGTGTGATCGGCGCAGACGCTTGCGGCGACGGGGAAGACGCCACGGCAGCCTTCGGCTTGGCCCTGGGCTTGGGTCGCGGGAGGGGCGTCGCCTTGATTGCGGGCATCTGTGGGATCGCTCGCTGAACGGTGATGACCGAAATGCTCTTCACCGGCTTGTCGTGCGCTGAATCGCCGTCTCCGCGGGCGGACGCGAGCGCGACCCCAATCAACAATGCGGCGGGCAGCGCGAGCAGCCAGATCGCCCGGGGCCGTTTCGATCTCGGGGTCAGTGCCCGGGTGAGGAGAGGATCTGGAGCCATGGCGCGGGCCACGTGTCAAGCCTACCCTGCCGCGCCGAGCTCCCAAGGCGTCTAGCTGATGGCCCTGAAACCTGGGGAGAGGCTCGCGGACTACGAGGTCGAAGCCGTCCTCGGCGTTAACGAGACGGGGACTGTCTACCGGGCTTGGCAGCTCTCGCTCGAACGGACGGTGGCGCTCAAGATTCTCTCCGAGGAGCTTGCCAATGACGCTCAGCTTCAGGAGCGCTTCCGACTCGAGGCGGGGCACGCCGCGCGGCTCGACCATCCGAACATCGTTCCCGTGTTCGAGCTCGGCGAAGCGGAGGGGATGCTCTTTCTCGCGATGCGGTTCGTCGACGGGGTCACGCTGTCCGACAGCCTCGCGAGCGGCGGTATGACCCCGCGCGAGACGCTCCACGTTCTCCAACCGATCGGGGCGGCGCTCGATGCCGCACACGATGTCGGTCTCGTCCATGGCGACATCAAGCCGGAGAACATCCTGATCTCCGCCGCCGGCCACCCCTATCTGACCGACTTCGGCATCGCCAAGAGGTCTGTCGCTCAAGGGACGACCAACGCCCGTGGGTTCCTGGGCTCTGCCGGCCACGCCGCTCCGGAGCAGATCAACGGCGAAGAGGTCACCAGGGGGACCGACATCTACGCCTTGACGGGCCTGCTCTTCCGCTGCCTCTCGGGCCGAGCTCCCTTCGAGCACGACACCGAGTCGAGCCTCCTGCGGGCGCACCTCGAGGCCGATCCGCCGCGCTTCGAGGACCTCGGGTTCGGGGTTCCGGACGCGCTCGAGGACTTGATCGCGCGCGGGCTCGCCAAGAGGGCCGAGGATCGCTTCGTGACGGCGGGGTCTCTGATGGACGAGGCCGAGTGGGCGCTGAGCCTGCTCCCCGACAGCGCGCTCGACGAGGTCTCTCTGCCGCTCGGCGTGCTCCCCCACAGCGCGCCTGACGAGGTCTCTCTGCCGCTCGGCGTGCTCCCCCACAGCGCGCCTGACGAGGTCTCGCTGCCGCCCGGCCTGCCGGGCGCATGGGAGCCCGTCGAGAGCCCCGAAGATCGACCGAAGCCGCGCGTCGGCGATCGCGTCCAGCCCAGGCCTCTGGCGGCGCCCGTCGCGCCGTCGCGCAGCTTCTGGGCTCGGCCCCACGCGTTCCCCCTGGCCGGTGCGCTGGTTGCCGCCGCCGCGCTTCTCTGCGCCGTCGCGGGGTTCGTGGCCGTCGGCTCTGGAGGCGGAGCCGACGAGCGCGAGATCGCCGTCGGGCAGCTGCGGTTGCGGTACGACGCGAGCTGGGATACGGCCGACACCAGCCTTCCGGGACTCCGGCTCGCCGCCGCGGAAGGGCTCGTGCGAGCCGAGGGGACGAGTGAGGGCAGGCTCGCTGCCGGAGTGGTCGCAGACCCCGGTTCGGGGCCCGGCCCGGCACCCGAGGAGCTCCGCGCCCGCTGGAGGGAGGAGGTCACGCCGACAAGGGTGCGACTCGGCGACGTGGAGGCGTACGCCTACCGAGCCCCGCTGAAGCAGGAGGGGACGCAGCTCTCGTATTTCATCCCCACGGAGCGGCACTACCTGGCGGTCGCGTGCGAGACGCCGGCGCCCGACGACGCGGACTTCGTCAGGGCCTGTGAGGCGGTTGTCGCGTCGGCGAGCGTTGCGGGGAACGCTGCACGGCCCGTCGGAGCGAGTGCGGCGGTGGTCTCGAAACTCGAGGGGGCCATGTCGGAGCTGCGCCGCGACCGGCGGCGGCAGGTGCGCCTGCTCAATTCACGCTCGGCGGCTGCCAAGGCGCGCGGAGCCGGGATGCTGGCGAGGTCTCACCGCTCCTTCGCGCGGAGCCTGCGTAGCGGATCGGTGCCGCTCCAGGACCGTGCGGGCATCGAGCGCGTCGCGACCTCCGCCGCGGCTGTTGCGAAGGTCTTCGACCAGCTGGCGGCGATGGCGAAGCGGAAGAGCTATCGGGCTTACGACAGGGCGAGGGTCAGGCTGACCTCCGCCGACAGAAGGCTGCGCTCGGCGATCGCCGGCCTGAGGGCCCTCGGCTACGTGTTGCGACAGCCGGGGTCTCGCGACTAGGCGACGAGTGCGCGGCCGATGGGCCGCTCGGTCGCCAACCGGTGGTGACCGAAATGCCGCCTCGGCGTTTGGGGTCGTACAGGTGGACCAACCTCTGCGAGGAGGAGCACCCGTGGCGATAGCGCTGACCGCTCAACAGGCGTACTCGAATGCCCGCTACAGCCCAGAGCAGCTGCGGATGCTGCGGGACACGAAGCTCGCCGCCACCGGCCTGGACGCCGCCGTCGACCTGCTCGACGAGCGGCTCGCATCGATAGTCGGCCGGCCGCGCCTCGGCGGCGAGCGGGTAGGCCTGCTCCTCTCCGGCGGAGTCGAGAGCGCGCTCACGCTCGCCCTGCTCGTGCGCGCGGGCTACCGGCCGCGGTGCTTCACGGCCCATGCCGCGGGATCCGAGGACGGTGAGGCGGCCGCGGCGCTCGCGCACAGCTTCGGCGTTCCCTGGACGGGTGTGGACCTCACTGTGGAGGGAGTCCGGGCACGACTCGAGCCGGTGGTCAGGGCGCTCGGCCACTGGGGCGTCTGGAGCGTGGCCTCGGGGCTGCTGCTCGACGCGCTGGTGACCACCGCCAAGCGCGCGGGGACTCACGAGGTGTGGACGGACAGCGGGCTCGACGTCCTCTTCGGAGGCGGCGCCCCGAGGAGCGAGATGGACAAGGGGAGGGGCAGGACGTTCCACGAGCGCTTCTGGGAGCGCACGCTCAGGCTGGTGGAGCGGGACTACCGCGTCGAGGATCCGATCAACGTCTATGGGACGATCGGATCGGTGCACGGCCTGTGCTTGAGGACGCCGTTCGAGGGCTTTCCCACCGCTCGGCTCGCCAGGCGGCTGGACGCGGGCGTCCTCTACGGAGAGGAAGGGCAGGACAAGGTGCCGCTCAGGCGGCTCGCCGAGCGGCTGGGGGTGCCGCGGGAGCTTGCCAACCGCCCGAACCCCACCAAGGCCCCGCTCCATGTGTCCTCCGGGATGCTCGGCCTGCTGGAGCAGCTGATGCGCGAGGACGCGTCCCTGTGGTGCCCGGACGATCTCGACCATCCTTCGAGCGCGACCACCTCACCGGGCGCCCGGCACGGCAGCGACTCGGGGCGCGCCGAAGGCCGGCCGAGCGACGAGGCCCTGCTCGGGTTGCGCTACTTCCTCGGGCGGGTCGCGTCCGACGTCAGCCCCCTGAGGCTGATGGCGGCGCAGGTCAGCGCTCGTAGGAGAACGGAAGCTCCGGCTCCAGCTCGCGCAGCGATGGCGCCGCGGCGTCGCGCTCGGAGGCGGTGAGCTCCATGCCGGCGGGCCACTCGATCCCCACATCGGGGTCGCGGAAGCTGATGCCGCGCTCCAGCTCGGGGTCGTAGTAGGACGAGCACTTGTAGACGACGTCCGCGACCTCGCTCATCACGCAGAACCCGTGCGCGAAGCCGACCGGCACGTACAGCTCGCGCAGCGACTCGTCGTCGAGCTGGACCGCCTCCCACTCGCCGAACGTCGGCGATCCGCGGCGAACGTCGACCACCACGTCGAGGATCGACCCACGCGCGCAGCGCACCAGCTTGGCCTGCCCTTCGCCGACCTGGAAGTGCATCCCGCGCACGATCCCGTGGGTGGAGCGGGAGTGGTTGTCCTGCACGAACTCGACGTCCACGCCGAGGCTCGCGAAGGCGTCGCGGCGGTAGGTCTCCTGGAAGAAGCCCCGCGCGTCGCCGTGGACCTCGGGCTGGATCAGAACCAGGCCGTCCAGCCGTGTGTCGAGCCGCTCCATGCGGGCGGAGGCTAACCTGCCGCCGGCATGGAGTCCGTCGAAGGCTCGGGGACCCCGACCGTTGCAATCCTCTGCGGGGGGCGCGGCACGCGCCTCCAGGAGAGCACTCAGTCGATCCCGAAGCCGCTGGTGGAGATCGGGGGCCGCCCGATCGTCTGGCACGTGATCCAGATCTACGCGGTCCAGGGGTTCCAGCGCTTCGTCCTCATGACCGGATACCGCGGCGAGATGATCGCCGAGTTCGCCGCCGCCGAGAGCTGGCCCGAGGGGGTGACGGTGGAGTGTGTCGAGACCGGGCTCGAGACCCCGACGGGCGGGCGGCTGCACATGGCGCGCGAGCGCATGGGGGAGGGCACGGTGTGCGCGACCTACGCCGACGGGGTCGCGGACATCGACCTGGGATCGCTGCTCTCGTCCCACCGCGCCGCGGGCTCGGCGGCGACGATGACCGTCGTGCGGCCGGAGCTGCAGTTCGGGGTGACGCGGCTCGGGGAGGACGGCCGGGTGCTCGGCTTCGAGGAGAAGCCGCGCTCGGAGCAGTGGATCAACGGCGGCTTCTTCTGCCTCGATCCCGAGGCGTTCGAGTACCTCGACGACTCGAGCGTCCTAGAGCGCCGTCCGCTCGAGCGGCTCGCCGCGAACGGCCGGCTGAGCGCCTATCGGCACACCGGCTTCTGGGAGTGCATGGACACCTACAAGGACGCCGTTCACCTGAACGATCTGTGGGCAGGCGGAGAGGCTCCCTGGAAGCTCTGGTGAAGGAACTTCTCGGCGGTGGGCGAAACAATGCGCCGTGAAGTCCTCAGGTACGACCGCCCTCACACTGTCCTCCGAGATCCGCTCCCGCTTCGAGGAGTTCTCCCGTTCGCAGAAGGACGTCGGGCAGTACATCGTCGACCATCTCGACGAGGCGTCGTTCCATACGGCCGAGGAGCTCGCCCGCCGCGCGAACACCTCCAGCTCGACCGTCGTCCGCTTCGCGCAGGCGCTCGGCTTCGAGGGCTTCCCCGAGCTTCAGGCAGCGGCGCGCGACGAGTACCGGCGCGCCCGCGAAGGTGAGAGCGGCACCGTCGACCTCGCCAACCCGCCGCTCTTCCCGATCGATCAGACCGAGTTCGAGGCTGCGCTCGCCGCCGACCACGTCAACGTGGAGGACACGGCGCGCAAGCTGGACCGGGAAGAGGTCCTCGCCTGCGTCGAGCTGATCTCCCGCTCGGACAGGATCGTGCTCTGCGGAACCGACCAGATGGCCTTCTTCGCCAGCTACATGCGCCACCTGCTGATGCTGCTCGACCTCCGCTGCGAGGTGGTGGCGAGCCCGAGCCAAGAAGGGCTCGCGAAGCTGGGCCGCATCGACGACCGCACGGTGCTCGTCGGCTTCTCGGCAGGGCGGCCGCATCCGCTCGTGGTCCGGGCGATGAAGCTCGCGCGCAACAGGCGCGCGGCGACGATCTCGGTCTCCGACGCGACGCTCTCCGAGGTCGCCAAGCTGGCGGACCACAAGCTCTTCTACTCGTCCAACAGCCCCGCCTACGTCCGCTCGCACTCGGCGCTCCTGAGCATCGTGCAGGCACTGGCCTACGGCGTCTACGCGCTCGACGAGTCGGCGTACTCCGACCGCATCAAGGCCTTCCGGCTCAAGTAGCCGGGGAGCCGGCCGCGCCCTCCCGCTAGGGCGTAGCATGGGCGTCGTGAAGCAGGAAGGCACCTTCAACGTCAAGTCCGGCCTCGCCGAGATGCTCAAAGGCGGCGTGATCATGGACGTGGTCACCGCCGAGCAGGCGCGGATCGCGGAGTCCGCCGGCGCCTGCGCCGTGATGGCGCTCGAGCGCGTTCCGGCGGACATCCGGGTCGCCGGTGGCGTCGCGAGGATGTCCGACCCCTCGATGATCGAGGCGATCCAGGCCGCGGTGACGATCCCCGTGATGGCCAAGGCGAGGATCGGCCACTTCGTGGAGGCCGAGGTGCTGCAGGCGCTGGAGGTCGACTACGTCGACGAGTCCGAGGTCCTGACTCCGGCCGACGAGGCCAACCACATCGACAAATGGGACTTCAAGGTGCCCTTCGTGTGCGGCGCCACCGACCTCGGCGAGGCGCTGCGGCGTATCGGCGAGGGCGCGGCGATGATCCGCAGCAAGGGCGAGGCCGGCACAGGCAACGTCGTGGAGGCGGTCCGCCACATGCGCAGGATCACGGGCGATATCCGCCGCCTTGCCACGCTCGACGCGGCGGAGCTGCCCACAGCCGCCAAGGAGCTTCAGGCCCCGCTGCCGCTCGTGCGCGAGGTCGCCGCCGCGGGAAGGCTTCCGGTGGTGATGTTCTCCGCGGGAGGGGTCGCCACGCCGGCTGACGCGGCGCTGATGCGCAGGCTGGGAGCCGAGGGCGTCTTCGTCGGCTCGGGGATCTTCAAGTCCGAGGATCCCGAGCGCACCGCCGTAGCGGTGGTGGAGGCCACGACTCACTTCGAGGACGCGGCGCGGGTCGCGGCCGCCTCGCGGGATCTCGGCGCCCCGATGACGGGCATCGGGATGGACGCGATCGAGGCGAACGGCGGCCTGCTCCAGCAACGCGGTTGGTGACCGGGCCGAGGCCCACGGTCGGCGTCTTGGCGATCCAGGGCGATTTCGAGGCCCACCGCGGCGTCCTCGAGGGGCTTGGGGCCGAGGTGCGCGAGGTGCGCGCCCCGAGCGATCTGGAGGGCGTCGCCGCCCTCGTGATCCCAGGTGGGGAGTCGACGGCGATGACGCTTGGGATCGAGCGGGCGGAGCTCGCGGAGCCGCTGAGGGGCCTGGTGCGCGGCGGTGCGCCCACGCTCGGGACCTGCGCCGGCCTGATCATGCTGGACCGCGACCACCTCGGCGTGCTCGATGTGGCCACCGAGCGGAACGCGTTCGGGCGCCAGGTAAGGAGCTTCGAGACCGAGCTCGATCTCGAGGAGATCGGGAAGGCCGTGCCGGCCACGTTCATCCGCGCGCCGTGGGTGAGCGAGCGCGGGGAGGGGGTGAGCGTGCTCGCCGAGGTGGACGGACATCCGGTGGCGGTGCGCGAGGGCGACGTCCTGGCCGTGGCGTTTCATCCCGAGCTGGATGGGGAGACACGCCTGCACGAGTGGCTGCTCGAGCGGGTCGCAACGAGGAACGGAACGGAGGCGGGATGAGGGACCAGCGGGCAGAGGCACTCGCGCAGATCCTGGTGCGGTACTCGACGAAGGTGAAGGCCGGGGACGTGTGCGTCATCCAGGGCACCACGACCGCGGAGCCGCTGATCCAGGCGATCTACGAGGAGGTGCTGCGCGCGGGCGGCCTGCCCGTGATGCAGCTGACCACCGAGGAGGCCGCGGCGGCCTTCTACGGGCTGGCATCCGATGATCAGCTCGACTGGGTGCCGCCGCCCGCCGAGTGGGCGGCCGAGCAGGCCGACGTCCGGATCGTCGCGATGGCCGATGCGAACCCCCGCGAGCTCTCCCAGGTGGACCCCAAGAAGCAGGCTCGCGCGCAGACGGCGCGCCGCCCGATGATGGAGGAGACGATGCGGCGCGCCGCGGCAGGGGAGCACCGCTGGGCCCTGACGCTCTTCCCCACGAACGCCTATGCGAGCGAGGCGGGGATGTCGCTCTCGGCCTACGAGGACTTCTACTACCGCGCCTGCCTGACCGACGACCACGACCCCGTCACCGCATGGAAGCGGCAGTCCGAGGAGGTGGAGCGCCTCGCCGAGTGGATCGAGGGGCGCGAGGAGGTGCGCATCACCGCGCCGGGCACCGACATCAAGCTCGGCATCGCCGGGAGGCACTGGATTCCGTGCGTGGGAACGCACAACATGCCCGACGGCGAGTTCTTCACCGGCCCCGTCGAGGACTCGGTGGACGGCGAGGTGAGCTTCTCCTTCCCCGCCAGCTACGGGGGCCGCGAGGTCTCCGGCGTCCGCTTCCGGTTCGAGGGCGGCAGGGTCGTGGACGCGAGCGCCGAGCGCGGCGAGGACTTCCTGATCGAGATGCTCGATACCGACGAGGGCTCGCGCATCCTCGGCGAGCTGGGGATCGGCACCAACTACGGCATCACGACCGGCACCAAGGAGATCCTGCTCGACGAGAAGATCGGCGGCACGGTGCACATGGCGATCGGCATGGCCTACCCGGAGTCGGGCGGGACCAACAAGTCGGCCGTCCACTGGGACATGGTCTGCGATCTGCGCCGGGGAGGCGCGATCGTCGTCGACGGGATCGAGCTGCAGCGCGACGGCAAGTTCCTGGTCTGAAGCGGTGGAGGTAGGCTGAAGCCATGTCCGGTCACTCCAAGTGGGCATCGATCAAGCACAAGAAGGCGGCGACTGACGCCAAGCGCGGCGCCCTCTTCACCAAGTTGACGCGTGCGATCACGGTCGCGGCCCGCGCGGGCGGCGGCGACCTCACCGGCAATCCCTCGCTCGTCCTCGCGGTTCAGAAGGCGAAGGACGCCAGCATGCCCAAGGACAACATCGAGCGGGCGATCGCGAAGGGCACCGGTGCCGATCAGGACGCGGCCGCCTTCGAGACGGTGCTCTACGAGGGCTACGGCCCCGCCGGCGTGGCGGTTCTCGTGGAGGCCCTCACCGACAACCGCAACCGCACCGGCTCCGATGTGCGCCACGCCTTCTCCAAGCACAACGGGAACCTCGGCGAGCCCGGCTCGGTCGCCTGGATCTTCGAGAAGAAGGGTGAGATCCTCGTGGACGCGGCCCGCTACAGCGAGGACGACCTGATGGTCGCGATCGACGCGGGCGCCGAGGACATGACGCTGGAGGGGGACGTCTTCGAGATCGTCACCGAGCCGGCGCAGCTGACCGCCGTCAGGGCCGCGCTGGAGGAGGCCGGGGTGGAGCTGCAGTCCGGTGAGCTGGCGATGCGCCCCACCACCAGGGTCGCCGTCGAGGAGGGCGATGCGGGCACCTTGATGCGCCTGCTGGAGACGCTCGACGACAACGACGACGTGCAGGCCGTCCACGCCAATTTCGACATCAGCGCGGAGATCCTCGAGCGCGTCGCCTGAGGACCGGCGGAAGGACGGAAGGATCGGGGGGAGGCGTCCGACTCTCCGCGCAGAATCCATGTGATGGTGGTTGTCCTCGGCATTGATCCCGGTACTGCGAACACCGGCTACGGCGTGGTGGTCGCGCGCGGCCAGAAGATGGGTGCGCTGGACGGGGGAACGATCGAGACCAGCTCCACGGAGCCGCTCGAGCGGCGCCTGACCCACATCCACGCCGAGATCAAGGCGCTGATCGCCGAGCATCGACCAGACGCCATGGCGATCGAGGCGCTCTTCTTCGGCCAGAACGCGCACAGCGCCTCCGCCGTCGGGCAGGCACGCGGCGTCGTGCTGCTGGCCGCCGGGATGGCCGACGTCCCGTGCTTCTCCTACACCCCGCAGCAGATCAAGCAGGCGGTGTGCGGCTCGGGGAGGGCCGACAAGGGGCAGGTCCAGCGGATGACCGGCTCGCTGCTCAGTCTCGACTCCCCGCCCGAGCCCGACCACGCGGCCGACGCCCTGGCCGTGGCGATCTGCCATGCCAACGGGGCGCCGATGCGCGCGGCGGTGGCGTCGTGATCGCCTCTGTGCGCGGAGAGGTGCTGGTTCGCAGGCCCACGGACGTGGTGATCGAGTCCGGCGGCGTCGGCTACCGCCTCGCCGTGTCCACCGAGACGCTCTCCTCGGTGCCCGCCGCGGGCAAGGAGGTGCTGCTTCACACGCATCTGGTGATCCGCGACGACGCGATGCAGCTGTTCGGCTTCGCGACCGAGGCCGAGCGCGACCTCTTCCTGATGCTCGTCGGCGTGCAGGGCGTGGGCCCGAAGGTCGCGCAGGCCGTGCTCAGCGGCGGCCCGCCGCGGGAGCTCCTGGCCGCACTCGCGCAGGGCGATTCGGCCCGCTTCCAGGCGGTGCCAGGCATCGGCAAGCGGACCGCCGAGCGGATCATCGTCGAGCTGCGCGACAAGGTGGCGGACGAGATCGTCGTCCACCGCTCGCCCGACGACCCGCGATCGATCGCCCGCGAGGGCCTGATGGGCCTCGGCTACTCCGTCGTCGAGGCCGATTCGATGCTGGACGAGGCGTCCGGGGAGACGCCCGAGGACCTGATCGCCGAAGCCTTGAAGGCCGCACGATGAGCGGCATCCGGACCCCCGGCGTCGAGCGCCTCCAGACCCCTGTCGCCAGTGACGTCGGCGAGGAGGAGCTGGACCGCTCGCTGCGGCCCAAGCGGCTGGAGGACTTCGTCGGGCAGGAGCAGGTCAAGGAGCAGCTCTCCGTGTTCATCCAGGCCGCGCGCGCTCGTGGAGAGGCGCTCGACCACGTGCTGCTGGCGGGTCCGCCCGGGCTCGGCAAGACGTCGCTCGCGCAGATCGTGGCGAACGAGCTCGAGGTGGATCTCGTGGCCACCGCGGCGCCCGCCCTGGAGCGCAAGGGGGACGTCGCGTCCTACCTCTCATCGCTCGAGCCGCGATCGGTCTTCTTCGTCGACGAGATCCACCGCCTGCCGCGCGCCCTCGAGGAGACCTTCTATCCCGCGATGGAGGACCGTCGTCTGCCGATCACGGTAGGCCAGGGGGCGGGGGCGCGGGTCGTGAACCTCGAGCTGCCGCCGTTCACGCTGATCGGGGCCACCACGCGCGCGGGCCTTCTCACGACGCCGCTGCGCGACCGCTTCGGCCTCGCGCCCAGGCTCGAGCTCTACGACGCCGAGGACCTCGGGCGCATCGTGCGCCGCTCGGCCACGATCCTCGATGTGGAGATCGACACGGCAGGGTCCGAGGCGATCGCCTCGCGCTCGCGCGGGACCCCCCGAGTGGCCAACCGCCTGCTCAAGCGGGTGAGGGACTTCGCGGAGGTCCGCGGCGCCGGGTTCATCGACTCGTCGGTGGCCAACGAGGCGCTGGAGCTGCTCGACGTGGACCGCCTGGGGCTGGACCGGCTCGACCGCGAGATCCTGCGCACGATCTGCGAGAAGTTCGGCGGCGGCCCGGTCGGCCTGTCCACCATCGCGATCGCCGTCGGCGAGGAGCAGGACACGATCGAGGACGTCTACGAGCCGTACCTGCTCCAGCAGGGGCTCTTGATGCGAACCAGCCGCGGACGGGTGGCGACCGTGGCGGCTTACAACCACCTGGGCGTCGAGCCCCCGAGCGACGTCGCGCAGCTCTTCTAGGCCGGCGAGCGGTTCCGCGCCAGAAGCTAATCTCCGTCTCGTGCCGAACTTCATCTGCCCCAGCTGCGGGGACCGCAGCATCTCGACCGAGCGGACCGCAGGCTTCCAGAGCCGCTCGCGGGGCTGCAAGAAGTGCGGTTTCGGCTTCCTCTTCGAGCTGCTCGACGACTACTACCCGGCGCCCAACGCCGCCTTCTTCCTGTGCGACCAGGAGGCCCGCCTGATCGGCGCGGGACGCGGCGCGCGCGAGCTCACAGGGCTGGGGGATCTCGACGTCATCGGCCGGCCCGCGGCGGAGGTTCTGGGGCTGGAGTTCGAGAACGGCAGCGATCACATAGGCACGGCACTCGAGTGGGGCGTTAGGGTGCTGGACAAACCGGTGACGGTCAACGCTGAGGGAGACAGGCCCGAACCGGCAGTGGCGGACATATTTCCCGCTTACGATGACGATGGCGGCCTGCTGCTCGTCCTCACGCCTCGCTAGCCCCCTCGTCATCACATGACTTCAAGAACACGCAATCTCTCGATCATCGGCCTCGTGCTGTTCATGCTGGCCCTCTCGGGCTACGTGATCGCCACGAAGCCCACCGTGCTGGGCCTAGACCTGCGCGGCGGGGTGGAGCTGGTCTACGAGGGCCGCCCGACGGCGAAGGTCCCGGAGGTCACTCCGCAGGCGATCGACGACGCGATCGAGACGATCCGCAAGCGGACCGACGCCCTCGGCGTCTCCGAGCCGGAGATCCAGCGCGCGGGCCGCGACCAGATCTCGATCGGGCTGCCGAACGTGAGCAACGCCGATCGCGCGATCGAGCAGGTCGGCACCACCGCTCAGCTCCAGTTCTACGACTGGGAGCCCAACGTCCTCAACCCCCAGGGGCCGGACAGCCCCTTCACGGGGGCCACCTCGCTTCACAAGGCGGTCACCTTCGGCTCGAAGCAGGAGCCCAGGGCGGAGGCCACCGACGTGCCCGCGGGCGGCCCCTCGGACGAGGTCGAGGAGCGCTTCGGCGGCGACACCAAGAAGATCCGCGAGTACTACGACAAGCGCAACGACAGCGCGGCCGGCGCCAAGTACTACCTCTTCGGCCCTGACAAGAAGCTGATCGAGGGCCCCGCCTCGGAGTGCGAGGACCTCCTCTCGGACTTCGAGGAGGTGACCGGCCCCAAGCGCAAGGCGAAGGACGTCCCGAAGGGCAGCGAGTGCTCCAAGGACCTTGCCCAGATCCCCGTCGGGAAGGCCGGTCCCATCGTGGGGACCGCTCCGGGCTCGCGCGACAGCGGCCCGCCGGCCGGGTCCGAGGTCCTCATGGTGCCGCGCGGCATAGTCGTCGTGGAGGCCGAGCGCCAGCCCAACCAGCCCGAGACGGTTGGGAACTACTTCGTGCTCGAGGACGACTCGGAGCTCAGCGGGGCGGACATCAAGAACCCCGAGCAGAACTTCGATCAGCGCACCCAGGAGCCCATCGTCACGATGGAGTACACCGACACCGGGCGCGAGGCGTTCGCGGCGGTGACCAAGCGCATCGCGGAGCGCGGCTCGAAGATCCTGCTGCCGCCCGGCAGTCAGCGCGATGCCGCGCTGCAGCGCTTCGCGATCACGCTCGACAACGAGATCGTCTCGCTCGCGACGATCGACTTCCGCGAGAACCCCGAGGGGATCGACGGCCGCACCGGCTCCCAGATCAACGGGATCGGCTCGATCCAGGAGACCCAGGACCTCGCGGAGAGCCTGCGGATCGGCGCCCTGCCGATCGAGCTGGAGCTCGTCTCGCAGACGCAGGTCTCGGCCACCCTCGGCCAGCAGGCGCTCGACGAGGGCCTGCTGGCGGGTATCGCCGGCCTCGCGTTGACCCTGCTGTTCCTGCTCCTCTTCTACAGGGTGCTCGGCATGGTCGCCGCGGCCACGCTGATCACCTACGCGGTCTTCCTGTTCGCCCTCGTCAAGCTGATCCCGGTCACGCTCACGCTGCCCGGCATCGCGGGCCTGATCCTCACGCTCGGCGTGGCGGCGGACGCCAACATCGTCATCTTCGAGCGCATCAAGGAGGAGGCGCGAGCCGGGCGATCGATCCCAGCGGCGATCTCCAACGGCTACCAGAAGGCGCTGCGCACGATCATCGACGCGAACGTCGTGACGATCGGCGTCGCGTTCATCCTCTTCACGCTCGCCACCGCCGGCGTCAAGGGCTTCGCCTTCACGCTCGGCGTCGGCACGATCGTCTCCCTCTTCACGGCGGTGCTCGCCACCTCGGCGATCCTCGGCTCGATGGCGCGCACCCGGCTGATCCGCACCCGCTTCGCGCTCGGGGTCGGCAAGCGCGAGGGCGCCGGCCCGCGCTGGCACATGGACTTCGTCGGCAAGTCGAAGTGGTTCTTCTCCGGCTCCGGCCTGATCCTCGTGATCGGCGCGCTGGCGATCGCCGGCGTGGGCATCAACTTCGGCATCGACTTCGAGTCGGGCACCCGGATCAAGACGCCGGTCACGCAGCAGGTGGGCGTGGACGAGGTCCGCGAGGCGCTGACGCCGATCGGCTACGGCGACGCGGAGATCCAGGAGGTCGAGGAGCCGGACCTGGGCGACACGGTGTTCCAGATCTCCACCGCGACGCTCACCTCCGCTCAGGTCACCGAGGTGCGCACGACCCTCGACGAGGAGTTCGGCGTGGTGCGCTCGGACTTCTCGGTCAACTCGATCGGCCCGACGTTCGGGGCTCAGGTGGCGAGGACGGCGCTGATCGCCGTGATCGCCTCGCTGCTGCTGATCTCGATCTACATCGCGATGCGCTTCGAGGCGAAGTTCGCCGTCCCGGTGCTGATCGCGCTGATGCACGACATCCTGATCACCGCGGGCGTGTACGCCCTCACGGACCGGGAGGTGACCGCATCCACGGTCGCGGCCCTGCTGACGATCCTCGGCTACTCGCTGTACGACACCATCATCGTGTTCGACCGCATCCGGGAGAACGTGCCGCGCATGCCGCGGGCCACGTTCTCGCAGATCGTCAACCGCTCGATGTCCGAGGTGCTCACGCGGTCGCTGGTCACGAGCTTCTCGACCCTCCTGCCGGTCGCGGCGCTGATGTTCTTCGGCGGCGAGACGCTCCAGGACTTCGCCTTCGCGCTGCTTGTGGGAGTCGCCTCGGGCACCTACTCCTCGATCTTCATCGCGGCGCCGGTGCTGACCCTGTGGAAGGAGCGCGAGCAGATCTACGTGCGCCGCCGCAAGATGATCATGGCCGAGAACAACGGCGTCGTGCCGCCCTTCGCCCAGCGCGTGATCGGCGAGTCCGAGGATGGGGTCGAGGGCAGCGAGGGGGCCGCCGCGATCCCCCGGACAGCCCGTCGCAAGCCGGTCTCACGGGCCAAGCGGTCAGCGGCGGCGGGCAGGCCCCCGGCGCCACAGCCGCCGGCGTCCTCCCAGACATCTTCCACCGCCTCTGAGCAGGCGGCGCCCTCGGATGGCGAGAGCGCGAGCGGCAGCCGCAGTGAGCCTCCCGCCGGATCAGGTGCGACAGACGGCTCCGCGACACCCGCGGACGGCGCCGCCGATGGCGGCGAAGGCGAGTCCGCGAAGGATCGGCGCGCTCGCAACCGGGCACGCAAGAGGCACGGGAGGCGATGAGATGAGCATGGTCGTCTGGGTCATGATGGGCATCGCGCTCTGGCACTTCGCGGTGTTCGTGCCCGACCGCTTCTACGGCGGGATCGTCGGCGCCTTCCTGGCGGCGATGTTCGGCGCCGCGCTGTTCGGCTTCGTGGTATCCGGCTTCACCATCCCCGGGCCCGACGACACCCACCTGAGCGCCGCTCTCGAGGCGATCCCCGGCGCAGTGCTCGCGCTGGCGGCCTCCTGGTTCTACGGGTCCCGCACCGAGGGCGAGCACCGCCCCGACGTCCTGTAGGAGCCTCCGGAATCGCCTCCACCTCGAGCGTCTCTTTCCGGACGGCCGCTCGAGGCGCCACACGGCACCTGCCGCTGTTCTGTCCAGTCCAGGCAACAGGATGTTCGCCGTGATCCCATCCGTGGCGCGCTGGCGCTGTGAGCCGTACTCGGCGGTGGCTGCCGCGCGCCTGGCCGACGCCGTCGGAATATCGCCCTACACGGCGGCGATCCTCTGCCGGCGCGGCATGTCCGGGCCCGAGACGGTCCGCTCCTTCTTCGCGGGCGAGGACAGGCACGACCCGCTGCTCCTCAGCGGCATCCGCGATGCGTGCGACACGGTTCTGCGGCACATCGAGTCGGGCTCCTCGATCGTCGTATTCGGCGACTACGACGTGGACGGCGTCTGCTCCACGGCGATCGCGGTGAACGCCCTGCGGGCGCTCGGCGGCAGCCCGTCCTGGCGCCTGCCGAGCCGCGACGAGGGCTACGGGCTCTCGCTCTCCACGATCCAGGAGCTCGTCGACGAGGGAGCGAAGCTGATCCTCACGGTCGACTGCGGGATCACCGCGGTCCCGGAGGTGGCGCTGGCCCGCACGCTCGGCGTCGACGTGATCGTGACCGATCACCACCGGCCCGACGAGGAGCTTCCCGACTGCACCATCGTCCACCCGGCGCTCGGCGACTACCCCTTCGCCGAGCTCTGCGGCGCGGGGGTCGCGCTGAAGCTCTCGGAGGCGCTGCGAGCCGCCGCCGGGCTCGAGCCGACGGATGCCGACGCCGATCTCGACCTCGCCGGCCTCGCGACGGTCTGCGACATGGTGCCGCTCGTGGGGGAGAACAGGCGCATCGCGCGCGAGGGGATGGTCGCCCTCTCACGCGCCCGCCGCCCGGGGCTGCGCGCCCTGATGAAGGAGACGGCGCTCGATCCGGTCAACGTCAACGCGACGACGGCCTCGTTCCGCCTCGGGCCCCGGATCAACGCGGCCGGGCGGCTCGCCCGCGCCGACGCCGCGCTCGAGCTGCTGATGACCGAGGACGACGACCGAGCCGCCGAGATAGCGAGCGAGCTCAACTCGTTCAACCACGAGCGGCGCGAGGCCCAGCAGCGCGCCGCCGGCGAGGCCGACGCGCTCTGCGCCACGCAGATGGACTCCGCGGTCATCGTCGTGGCGGGAGAGGGGTGGCATCCCGGAGTGGTCGGCATCGTGGCCTCGAAGCTCGTGGAGCTGTACCACCGCCCGTGCGCGGTCATCTCGCTCGACGGCGACACGGGCCGCGGCTCCGCTCGCAGCATCCCCGGCTACGACCTTCACGAGGGTCTCGCGGCCGTGTCCGAGCACCTCACGCGGCACGGCGGTCACCGCATGGCCGCGGGCTTCGAGCTCGCCGCCGAGAACGTGGACGCCTTCCGCACGGCGCTTGCGACCCACGCCGGTCAGCGCCTCACCCCACACGACCTGCTGGCCACCCAGGACGTGGACGTCGTGGTCCCCGCCGGTGCGCTGACCCTCGAGATGGCGGAGGAGCTCGAGCGGCTCGGGCCCTTCGGCGCGAGCAACCCGGAGCCCGTCCTGGTGGTTCCGAGCGGCCGCATCGAGCACGTCACCGCGATGGGCAGCGAGGACCAGCACGCCCGCTTCAGCCTCTCGTCGGGCGGCGCCCGTGCACGCGGGGTGGCGTTCCGGATGTCCCAGAAGGCGCTCGCGGAGAGCGGCGCGCAGGAGCAGGACGTGATCGTGGGGCTCGAGTGCAGCCGCTGGAACGGGACGATCGAGCCGCGGGTGCTGCTGAAGGCGGTCAGCCCGACGCGGTCCGGGACGGTCGAGGACCTCTGTCCCGAGGCAGAGCTCTACGAGGGCATCGAGATGGAGCTCGCCGCGGACCCGGCCGCATGGTGGCCCGAGGAGCTCGTAGGGGTCACGCCAGCGCATCCCCCGCGCGATCGACGTGGTGAGGGGATGGCCGGCCTGGCGGGCGATCTGCTCTCCAGCGGCGAGAGCATGCTGCTGGTGGTGGCCGACGTGTCGAGGCGCGTGGAGACGCTCGAGCGGGTCGTGGCGGGGATGACGCCGGAGCAGCGCCCGCTGCCCGTGGTGTCCTGGGAGGCGATCGGCGAGGACGCGTTCGCCGCCAGCGGCTTTGATCACATCGTCGTGCTCGACCCCCCGCCGGTCGAGGAGGGCCTGGGAGTCCTCGCCGCCGCCGGCGAGGGCCTCGTGCACCTGGCCTGGGGGCCTCCGGAGCGCGAGTTCGCGCTGAGCTGCTGGCGCGAGCGCCTGGCGCTGCGCCCGGCGCTGATCGACCTCTGGCGCGCCCTCGACAGCGCCGGTGAGCTCCTCGGCGACGGGCTGAGGGACACCCTGCGCGGCCACGGCGCCCATCCCCGGGGGGGCGCGCACTGCGGCCGCCTCGTGCGGGTGCTCTGCGAGCTGGAGCTGGCGAACTGGGACGTCTCCGAGCGCGGTGGCCCGGTGCTCCGCAAGGGGGCCGGCGCCGACACCGAGCTCGAGCACTCAGATGCCTACCGCGCCTACGCGGCACGGCTCGCAGACGCCGAGCGCTATCTGACGGGCTCCGAGGTGGGCGCGGTGGCGGCCACCGGCTGACCGGATTCGCCCGCGCGAGATGGCGGAGGCTCGGTCTACACTCAGGGCATGCCCAAGGTGCCCAAGTCGAACGGACGCCGTGCCCGCGCGGCGAAGCCGTCGCAGGGCTCCCAGCAGGGCGCCGACGGCAAGCCCGCGGCCGGCGGATCGGCGGCGGTAGCGGTGCCCGAGTTCGAGCGGCACCCGATCGACGACGCCCAGGCCACCGCGGTCGCGCCGCGCCACGAGAGCCTGAGCGAGGCGCAGCGGGTGCTTCTGGGCGATCTCTTCGCGGTCGTCGAGGAGCACGCCGAGGAGACTGCCGAGGCGGTCGACCGGGACGAGGTGGAGGAGGCGTTCGCCTTCGCCTGCGAGCGCCACGCCGATCAGCTGCGCGCCTCCGGCGAGGACTTCATCGTCCACCCGGTCAGCGTGGCCAAGATCTGCGCGGGGATGAGGCTCGACACGGCGACGCTCTGCGCGGCGCTGCTGCACGACACGGTGGAGGACACGAGTGCCTCGCTCGACGAGGTGCGCTCGCAGTTCGGCGACGAGGTGGCCACGCTCGTCGACGGCGTCACCAAGCTCGCCGGGATCACCTTCCAGAGCCGCGACGACCGCCAGGCCGAGAACTACCGCAAGATGATGGTCGCGATGGCCTCGGATATCCGGGTCATCCTGATCAAGCTCGCCGATCGCCTGCACAACATGCGCACGATCGACGCGATGCCCAAGCAGAAGCAGCAGGAGAAGGCGAAGGAGACGCTCGAGATCTTCGCGCCGCTCGCTCACCGGCTCGGCATCCACGCGATCAAGTGGGAGCTCGAGGACCTCGCGTTCGCGGCCCTGCACCCGCGCAAGTTCACCGAGATCAAGGGCCTCGTCAGCCAGCAGCGCGAGGAGCGCGAGCACTACGTGTCGCGCGCGGGCGACTACCTGTCGAAGGAGCTCGGCGCCGTGGGCATCGAGGCGCGCATCTCCGGGCGCGCCAAGCACTTCTACTCCATCTACTCGAAGATGACCAAGAAAGGCCGCGAGTTCAACGAGATCTACGACCTCACGGCGATGCGCGTCCTCGTCGGCTCGGTGAAGGACTGCTACGGCGCGATCGGCGTCATCCACTCGCTCTGGAAGCCGCTGCCCGGCCGCTTCAAGGACTACGTCGCGATGCCGAAGTTCAACATGTACCAGGCCCTCCACACCACGGTGATCGGGCCCGAGGGCAGGCCGCTCGAGATCCAGATCCGGACGATGGAGATGCACCACACCGCCGAGTACGGCATCGCCGCCCACTGGATCTACAAGGACGGCAAGCGCAAGCCCGAGGAGAAGGTCGAGTGGCTCAAGCACCTCGTCGACTGGCAGAAGGAGATGCAGGACCCGCAGGAGTTCGCCGAGACGCTCAAGGCGGACCTCTTCGAGGACGAGGTGTTCGTGTTCACGCCCAAGGGCGAGGTCAAGTCGATCGCCGCCGGGGCGACCCCACTCGACTTCGCCTACGCCGTGCACACCGATGTCGGGCACCGCTGCGTCGGAGCCAAGGTCAACGGCAAGATCGTGCCGCTCCAGTACGAGCTGCAGTCGGGTGACATCTGCGAGGTGCTCACCTCGAAGCAGGAGCGCGGCCCCTCGCGCGACTGGCTCTCGCTCGCGAAGACCACTCGCGCGCAGTCGAAGATCCGCGCCTGGTTCAAGCGCGAGCGGCGCGAGGACTCAGAGCGCACCGGCCGCGAGATCCTCCAGGAGAGCCTCCGCCGCCAGGGCCTGCCGCCCCAGAAGATCGCCGGCTCCCCGCTGCTCGCGGACGTGATCCGCGAGATGGGCTTCCGCAAGGCGGACGACTTCTACATCGCGCTTGGGCAGGCCAAGATCTCGGCCAAGGTGGTCACCCAGAAGGTGATGCAGCGCCTGCGCCAGGGCGAGTCGGCCGTGGAGCCCGAGGGCGCCGCCGCCGAGCTGCTCAAGCACAAGAAGGAGAAGCCCAAGCCCACCAGCAGCGCGTCGGCCTACGGCATCGTCGTCGATGGGATCGATGACGTCATGCTCCGCCTGGCGAAGTGCTGCCGCCCCGTCCCGGGCGACCCGATCCTCGGCTACATCTCGCTCGGCAAGGGCATCACGATCCACCACGAGGGCTGCTCGAACGTGCGCGCGCTGCAGCGCAACCCCGAGCGTTTCACCAAGGTCTCCTGGGACGGCGAGCGCCAGGCGACGTCCTTCCGCGTCGAGATCGAGATCGACGGGTGGGACCGCCACCGCCTGCTCGAGGACATCTCCCGCTGCTTCGCCGAGACGGGCATCAACATCATCGACGCCCGCTGCACGACCGTCGAGCCGATGGTCAAGAACCGCTTCGTCGTGGAGGTGGGGGACACCCAGGGACTGAAGGCCTGCATCCAGCGCCTGCGCAACATCGACTCGGTGTTCGACGCCTACCGCGTCACGCCGACCACCGGCTGACCGAGCACGGGAGGCCTCTGACCATCGTCAGGGCGCCCTCTGGTCCTATGTCTAGGCGGTGACAGGAGCTGCGTCGAGGTTCCTGAGCGCCGTCTGAAGCGTGCCGCGACCCCGGTGGTGGAGACCGTGGATCGAGCTCTCGGTCTTTCCCAGGACGCTGGCTATCTCTGTGGGCGACAGGCCGACGATATGTCTGAGCACCGCCACCTCGCGCTGCTCCACAGGCAGCTCGTCGAAGGCCAGCCGAAGGCTCCGGCGACGCTCGGCCCCAACCTCGTGGTGGCCCTCGTCGCTTGTGCGCACCTCTTCACAGGGAACCTCGCGTCGGGCGCGTATGTGGTCGAGCGCGGCGTTGCGGGCCACGCGCAGGATCCACGCTGCGAAGGGCACCTCGCGCTGCTCGTACTTCTGTATCGCCTTCATCAGCTTGGCGAAGACGTTCTGCGTGATGTCTTCGGCCTCGTGGTGATCCTTGACAAAGCTTCTGACATAGCCGAGGACGTCTGGCGCGTATCTCGCGTACAAGAAGTGCAGGGCGTCCATATCGCCCTCCTTGGCGAGGTCGACGGCCTGCAGTATCAGCTGACTCTCACCTCGATCGCTCCTGGCCGATGAGGCGAAACGGTGCTTGATGCACCGATCCTGATCGCTCGAGCCTAGCTCGGACGAGCTGCTGGTCATCTCCCACTCCCAATGTCTATTTGGAAGGCCGCCAAGCTCTCGGCACCGCAGAAGCATCAGCTTCTGAGCCGCAGATCGCTCACACTGGCGGACCTCCGAACGAGTCCGTTTTCCCTCTCTCAGCCCTACGGTCGGCCTCCCGACTCCACCGCAGTTGCTGAGGTAGCGGGAATACCCTAAGCGAGATCGTCAAATCTGGCCATTCGTTCGATGCTCGAGCGTGGCAGGTGGGAATTTTGGACGAGCTTTTGCATGCCCCGGAAAGTCCGGATGGGCTCTCTGAGTTAGGTGGGTAGGCCATCGCTCAGGCGTCATTTGGCGAAGGCAGATGTTGAGGGGGCACTCGAACGTTTGGGGTGGCATGGCTAACGAGGCGAGCACGGGAGCGGGCGTGGCATGCGCCGTCCGCGCCGCGGTACGTCATTACGTGCGCGAGTCGAAGGAGGGCCGGGCTGCACCGTTCCCGCGCTTCGCACGCAACCGGATATCCGACGGCGCGCTCCTCGACGTCGATCTGAAGCTGGATAGCGAGACGAAGTTGGCTCTCGAGCGCGAGGCGACGTGGCAGCACGTGGCGAT
Source organism: uncultured Solirubrobacterales bacterium (assembly GCA_963715445.1). Taxonomy (GTDB): domain Bacteria; phylum Actinomycetota; class Thermoleophilia; order Solirubrobacterales; family Thermoleophilaceae; genus JAAYBF01. Next base: position 161,574 of record OY970240.1, on the reverse strand, counting down.
CGAGCAGCTGCTCGCACACGCGATGTTCGTCTACTTGGCTGACGTCGATTCGGCCTACGCCTAGAACCTAGAGGGTGTGCAGTCGAGGGAAGCCGTCATCGGGAAGGACTGGACGTCCTCCTGTCTCAACCCACGCGTGAGCCGCGAATTCGTCGTCTGACCGGACTCCGATGACGAGGCTCGATTCGATTCCTCGCCGCGCCAACACGCCGGTCAGGACCAGGGATCGGACGAGGCACTTGGCTTCGATGGGCAGCGCCGACAGGATCCGCGTGACAGCGTGGCTCAGACGTATGGCGGTGAAGTCGTAGGTCGCTCCGCGGGGTGCGGGACGGTCGTCGCCGCGCAGCCGCCGGAGCGCAGTAGGCAGGTCACAGCGCGAAAGCAGCCAGCGGGCACGCAGGTAGGTCGCTAGGACCTCGGCGATCAGGATCCCCTTCTCGTACGCGGAGAGAGGATCCGCATCTTCAGGCGTAGGCGTCGACCACGCGATCGCTCGTGACGCCGTCATGGGAATCGCTCCAAGAGCTCAGGGATCAACGATCTCGATCAATCCGCGTTTCGAGAGCTGCAAGCAGAAGGTCAGGAGGTCCCGTTCGATGGTTTCGCCCGCGGCCGGGAACTCGGCGGTCAGCGTGACAGCCGCCTCTCGCAACGAGGCCGCTTGCTCGACCACCTGGAGCATGCGGCCGCCGGTTGGATTGAGCCCGTGGTACAGCCCGGTTTGCATGTTCAGGATCACCGTTTCCTGGGCGAACTCGCGAAACACAACGTGCTCGGGCACCCGTGCCTCCCGGTTGAGCAGCGGCGCCAGGTCCGATGCGCGCGGCGGCTGCACTGCTGGATCTCCTGTCCCTTTGCCGGTCATCGGTCAGAACTCCAGGATCGTTCCGCGTCGGCGCCCGATCTGGATCGCGCCGTGTAGGACCGCAATGCTCAACGGAGCGAACACGGCGAAGAACCCTCCCAGCTTCAGACTCGCCGTCAGCACCGGATCGCCCACCGTCGTTCCAAGCAGCAGATGCCGTATGAGATCGACCGCCGGAGTAAACGGCTGGACCTCCGAGACCCACGCGATCCAGTCCGGCAGCAGCGCTACGGGGAAGTAGACGCCGGCGGTCAGGGTCATCAGCGTGACCAGCCAGGTCACTCCGGGGCTCTGCTTGAACACGACGACCACCGCGAGCACGAAAATTGCCAGGACGGCGAAGGTGGCTGCGCTGAGCAGGGAGGCCGGGATGGCGAAGGGCGCGGTCGACCAGTCGACCTGCAGGTCGAAGAGCGCGGCCGAGACGAGGAAGCCGGCAAAGGCGACAAAGCACGCGAAGGCAATCGGGAAGAGCATCAGTCCGAGGATGCCGACGAGCGGACCCATCGGCGAGACCAGGCTGCGCTCGAAGGTTCCGGCCACGAGCTCTTGGCGGAGCGACGCCGGCGCCGCAGCGGCCGCCTGCAAGACCAGCATGATCAGCAACCCGGCGACGACGAAGGCGAAATACTCGTCGCCGGTCCTGAACTGCTCGACCTTCACGAGCCGGGAGACGTAGTAGAAGATCGTCATCGTCAGGATCAGGCCGAAGAGCTGGGTGAACGTCTGCGTCCGATAGCTGATGAAGATGCGCATGTCGCGCGCGACGACGCCGTAGAGGGCTCCCGCGTATGCCTCGACGGTGCTCACGACTCGACCAGGGTCCCGTTGCGAAGCGTCAGCTCGAAGTGGGAGTCGATCGTGGATCGCTCACCGGGAGGGGAGCACCAGACGACGACGCCACCCTTCTGGACGATCCGCTCGACTTCGGCTCGCAGCAGGCCGACGCCGTCGTCGTCGAGGCTGCTCGCCGGCTCGTCGAGCAGCGCAAGCCCGGGGTCGTGCAGGAAGGCGAGAGCAAGGCGGACCCGCTGGCGCTGGCCCAGCGAGAGCCGCTCGACGCGGCGGTCGAGTAGCTCCGAGAGGCCGAAGCGATCGATCGCTCGCCAGCTCGCGGAGCTGCGCTCCGAACGCGGGATGAAGGCGATCCGTGCGCAGTACTCGAGATGCCGCTGCACCGACAGCCGCGCGTAGAGCCCGCGGTCGCCCGCGGATACGAATCCGACTCCGCGGTGGTAGTCCTGGCGGTGGCGGGAGGGATCGAGGCCGTGGAAGCTGACGGCGCCTGAGTCGGGGGACATGACACCCGCGATCAGTCGCAGCAGCGTGGTCTTGCCCGCGCCGTTGATCCCGCCGACCCATCCGACCGAGCCCGGTGGGAGCTCGAGATCGACGTCGCGGAGGACCGAGTTGGGCGGCTTCTGACTGTGCCAGCGCTTGCAGACGCCGGTGAGCACCAGTCCGTCGGACGGCGCGATCCGCGCAGGGGCGGAGGCTCGCTCGCCCGAGGAGATGCCCGTGTCGGGCCGGCCTTCCTGAACATCTCCCCCTGGAGCAAGACCGATGCCAGACATCGGCTCGTTCACACCGTAGGAACGGCGGCCGGCGAGCGTTTCTTGCGGCCCGACGGCCGCGCGGCGAAGCGCTAGGAGACGTTCATGATCGGCTGCCCCTGAAAGAGGAAGCCGTCGCCGACACCGTAGTCCTTGTTCTGCTGTGTCAGATCGGTCAGGGAACCGAGATCCTCGACCTCAGGCTGCTCGTACGGCTGGCTCATCGAGATCTCCTTGTGCGTGTCCATGCGCCCAATATATGGAGGAAAGGAGATGCCGCAAGCGACTTAGTTCCTTTTTCGTACCGTTCTGCTCTACGGTTGCGCCGACTCATGGCCTCCGAACACGACTCGCCGGCGGTCGGGGCCTATGGCCTGAAGCTGTGCGACGTGCCCCAGGCCACAGAGCTGCTCGTCCCGGCTCGGGAGTCGTGGGTCGGCTGGCGTCTCGCTCAACGCCCCCCGCGGGAGTCCGATGCCGCGCGGGCCGTGATGGTGGGTCCCGACGACGCATTCGTCGAGCTTTCGGGCGGCGGTTGGGTCGAGCTGGATCGTCGCGCCGGGCGCTCGACGCTGATCCTCCCGGCACGACCGGCGGATAGGGAGATGGTCCATCCCTACCTCGCCGCCACGGCGGCCATCTGCGCGCGCTGGCGGGGATGGAGCTGCGTTCACAGCGGGGGGATCGTCGTCGACGGAGGGGCGTGGGGGGTGCTCGGCGACAAGGGGGCGGGCAAGAGCTCGACGGTTGCGTGGTTCGCGCTCGAATCCGATGTCGGCGTGCTCTGCGACGACGTGCTGGTGATCGACTCGGACGGACGTGCGCTCGCGGGGCCGCGTTGCATCGACCTGAGGAAGGATGCCGCGGGGCACTTCGGCGCTGGGGAGGCGCTCGGCGTGGTCGGCGCGCGGGAGCGCTGGCGTATGCGCCTCGAGCAGGTCCAGGAGACGGTGCCACTGCGGGGCTGGGTCGAGCTGGCCTGGGGTGACGACCTCGCGCTCGAGCGGCTCGGCCCGACGGAGCTCCTGCCCGCGATCGTGCGCAACTTCTCCGTCAGGCTGATGCCTCCCAACGCCGAGGCGCTGATGGACATGGCCGCGTTGCCGGCCTGGCGCCTGACCCGCCCGCGCCGCTTCGAGACGCTGCCGGACGCAGCGACGCTGCTGCTGGACGCGATCCGCGGCTAAGCGCAGAAACGCTGCCGTAGGACGCGCTGGGGCGGCTGAGTGCCGGCCCCGCTACGTGCTGTCCGCGAGCCAGGCGTGTTGGAGCAGGGTGTAGGAGTTGCCCGTGGGCTGGGGGAGGCGCCACTCCGCGCGTAGCGCCTCGACGCTGACGAGCCGCTCGTCCACGCCGCGTCCCGACCAACCTTCGACGAAGGCGCGTGCGTGGCGGTTCCAGAACGGGTTGTCGAAGCCGGCCTTCGTAGTGCGGCGGAGCACGTCCTCCGGAAGCAGATCTCCTACGAGGTCGATCAGGGCCGATCCCCTGCCCGGCAGGCCGGCGGGGCCCACGTAACGAGCGCACGCGCTGAGCAGGTCGCCCTCGATGAAGGGGCTGCTGAGCTCGGTGTCGTACGCGGAGGCCATCGCCTGCAGCGTGGAGCGGATGCACTGGACGTGGCGACTGCGCCAGAGCGCCTCGAGCGAGCGATCCCAGCGCAGCGGCCATTCGGCCGCGGCCTTCGCATAGTCGTGGGTGATCCGGCTGCGCACGTCCTCGTGCAGCCAACCGAAATCGAACGGCAGCTCGCGCTCGATCAGCCGCGTGCGAACCGCGCGTGGGGCGGCCTCGCGTGCCAGGCGCCGGAGATCGCGGCGGCTGGGGCGCTCCCTGGCGTAGAGCAGTCGCACCACGGTCCGACGGTCGCCCGGGTAGAAGAGCTCGTCCCCGCCGATGCCGGTGAGCAGCGATCCGCCGGCAGCCTGCTCGAGCAGAGGCTCGATGAAGTGGGCATTGAAGGGCAGCAGCGGCCCGTGCCGGCGTAGCACGCGCTGGGCGTAGGGCCCGACCAGGTCGAGCTCGTCCGTCCACGACAACCGCACCCAATCGGTCAGCCCGAGGTGTGCGACCACGCGCTCCTGCCAGTCGCTCTCATTCGCCTGCTGCGCCGCTGGGAAGCGGTTCGTGACCGGGACGGGGGGTGCGAGGCCGTGCTCTCGAGCGACGTGCGTCGCTACCGCGAGCACCGCGGAGGAGTCTCTGCCGCCGGAGAAGGTGACCAGGCAGGGCGACCGCCGCAGGCAGCGCAGAGCGATGTCCTCGAGCACTGCTCGCGGGGTGCGCCCGTCCGCCTGCGGGAGGCCCGGAGCCGACTCGTCCTCGCCCCAGACCGCGGCGATGCATGCCTCCAACGGCAAGTGCCGATGGCGGTCCGGAACGGGAATTGGCACCTCCGAGATCATGGCGGGATCATCACATTGGATAGAAGATCGCCTCGACCCCCTGCGTTTGCTCGATAAGTCCATGGCCCTATCTCCGACGCCAGCGCGAGGCGACCAGCTGGTCCGACGCTACCTGGCGACGCGTCGGGAGAGGGATCGGATCGCGCGCGGGATCGGCGCCGTCTTCGACGGGCTCTGGCTCGGTCTGCTAGACGGTGAGCAGCTTCACGCGCTTGACGAGCGCTTTTACGACGAGCGCATCGAGCACATCGACGGCGCCGCGCAGCGCTACGACGATGACGCCTACAACGCGCGCGGGCTCTTCGACTGGGAGGAAGCGGCGGTTCGCAACCACTTCGCTGCCGGGGCGCGGGTCGTGGTGACCGGGGCGGGGGGTGGCCGGGAGGTGCTCGCCCTGCTCGACCAGGGGTTCGACGCGGTCGGCTACGAGCCGAACCAGCGCTTCGCGACCGCGGGCACCGACTTCCTGAGTCGGCGCGGCCATCAGGATCGACTGCGGCTGTCCGCGCGGGATGTGTTTCCCGGGGAGATCGAAAGCTGCGACTGCGTCGTCGTCGGCTGGGGCTCATACATGCTGATCGCAGGGCGTGCCCGGCGGGTCGCGTTCCTGCGCGCGGCGCGGCAGCGCCTGAGTGAGGGCGATCCGATCCTGCTGTCGTTCTTCGCGCACTCGGCACGGCCGCGTTACTTCACGGTCGTGGCGGCGGTCGCCAACGCCGTGCGATCCGTGCGTCGCCGCGAGGCGGTCGAGCTCGGAGACGCGATCGCCGGCAACTTCCTGCACTACTTCACCCGCACCGAGATCGAGGCTGAGCTCGAAGCGGGCGGGTTCTCGCTGGTGGAGTTTCAACTGTCTCCCTACGGTCACGCCATCGCGCGAGCCAACTGAGCGGTAGACCATTTGAGGGGCGTCTGGGGCTTCGGCGCTTGGAAGCACGGGCACATATGAGCCGTTAGGTCGGCGTGGGAGCGCAATCCCGATCTACGCCCGAGGCGCCACCATCCATGGCCACGCTCGCCGTGACGCTGATCGTTCCCGAAATGGTGGTCGAGGGCCCAGACCTCGGGGAGCTGCTCACTGCAGCCGACATTCCCGTCCTGGAGCGCCTGGCGTCTCCGGTTGAGCTCGGGCCGGGTGGGCCGCCCGCCGATGGGCTGCCGGGCATCGTCGTGGTGCTCTGTGACGCGCACGACGGCGACCAGGAGATCCGTCAGGTCCTCGAGCGCCGGCCAGAGGCGCGCACCGTCGCAGTGTCGGAGACCTCTGCCCCAACGGTGATCCGTCGCGGCGTGAGCAGCGGGGCGGCCGGCTTCGTGCGACTGGACGAGGCGCATATCACGCTGGCGCCCACCGTCCGGGCGGTCGCGGCGGGTCAGCTCGTCATCCCTTTTGCTCGACGCAAGGAGTCGATCCCGGAGACCCTCACGACGCGCGAGAAGCAGATCCTCTCGCTGGTCGTCATGGGGCTCGGCAACCGTGAGATCGCAGGCAAGCTCTACGTGACGGAGAGCACGGTCAAGAGCCACCTCTCCTCGGCCTTCGGCAAGCTCGGCGTAGGCTCACGCAACGAGGCGACGGCGCTGATCCTCGATCCCCGTGCGGGGCTCGGGATGGGGATCCTCACCATCCCGAGCCAGAGCGTCAAGAGGTGATGCCGTGAACGGGCAGGGCCGCAAGATCCTCTCGGTAGTCGGAACGCGGCCGAACTTCATGAAGATGGCGCCGATCGTCGCCGAGCTCAACCGTCGTCCTCAGGACTTCAAGAGCGTGCTCGTCCATACCGGGCAGCACTACGACCCGATCATGTCCGAGGTCTTCTTCGAGGAGCTCGGGATCAGGCCCGACCACATGCTCGACGTCGGCTCCGGCTCGCACGCGCAGCAGACCGCGCGCGTGATGGAGCGGCTCGAGCCGGTGCTGCTGGAGGAGCAGCCCGACATGGTGCTGGTTCCCGGCGACGTGAACTCGACACTTGCGGCCGCGCTGGTCGCTTCGAAGCTGCAGATCCCCGTCGGCCATGTCGAGGCCGGCCTGCGCAGCTTCGATCGCACGATGCCCGAGGAGATCAACCGCCTGGTGGCTGACCGCGTCTCCGATCTGCTCTTCACCCACTCGCCGGAGGCACGCGATCACCTGCTCGCCGAAGGCGCTCCCGAGAGCGCGATTCACTACGTCGGCAACACGATGATCGACACGCTCGTCGCGATGCGCGAGCGCGTCGAGGGCCTCCAAGCGGCTCACGGCTATGGACTCGACTCCGGTGGCTACGTGCTCGTGACCCTCCACCGGCCGGCGCTTGTCGACGGTCCGCTGCTCGCCGACGCGCTCGACGCGCTCGTAGAGCTCTCCCATGAGCTGCCGATCGTCTTCCCCGCCCACCCGAGGACCCGCAAGGCCATGGAGGCTCTCGGCCTCGACCCTCGCAGCGACCGCTTCCAGGTTTTGGAGCCGCTCGGCTACCTCGACTTCCTGAGCCTGCTCGGCGACGCAGCCGCGGTGATCACGGACTCCGGCGGCATCCAGGAGGAGTCGACGTACCTCGGGGTGCCGTCGTTCACGCTGCGCGACAACACCGAGCGCCCCGTCACGCTGACGATGGGAACCAACCGGCTGCTCGGCCTGCGGCCCGAGCTGCTGCGCGAGATTCCGCAGATGATCGCTGAGGTCAAGAGCCGCGAGGCGCTTGTACCGCCGCTCTGGGACGGGGCCGCGGCGGCCCGCATCGTGGATGTGCTGGCGACGGAGCTTGCGCTCGACGGCGCTCTATCGGCCAGGAGGAGCGCGTAAAGGTTGGAATCGTCGGTCTTGGCCTCTAACGCTCAAGGTCCGGATGCCGTCTGCCGAGGGGGGTATAGATGGGTCAGGCAAGCTCACGAGGGGCCATTCGATGACCACATGGCATCTGCTTCTTCTCGCCTGGGCGGCAGGCGTCCCGCTCGCGATCACGGCATTCGCTTTCGCCTACCCGGCCTACCTCCGTCGCCGCGTGGACGGACAGACCTCGCAGCGGCACTCGGCGTCGCGCCGGGCGCAGCGTCCGTCGCTCCGCCGTATCGGCTAGCGCCTGACCGCCGCCTCTGCGCGGATCCACGCTGCCGGAGCAAGTTTCTGGCGGTGAGCTTCGTTCCGTGTGTCGTGGCCAGCTCTCGCCGTCCGCGACGTCAGAGGACCAAGGATGCCGACTGAGCGGACCGAGGTGACGGTCAGGCCTGTGCAGGACAAGGCAGGTAGCAAGGCGGATCTGCGTGTCCCGATCCAAAAGCCGTGGCGTAAGTACGCATGGGACGGTGCCTTCGCGACGGCTTCGCTGCGCATGCGTCCAGGAGGCCGTACCGATTCGAAGGATCCGATCCCCGAGGGTGCCGGCACAGTTGCCGGACTGCGTCGCAACGCGCTCTACCGCCGCAGCCTCGCTATGGCGGATGTGGTTGCGGCGGTGGTCGCACTGGTCGTGGCGGTGCCATTGCTCGGCGACGACAAGCTCAAGCTGACGCTGCTCGCGGCGCTGCCGCTCGTCATCCTCGTGAGCAAGGCGATCGGCCTCTACGACCGCGACGAGAACCTGCTTCATCGGACGACGCTCGACGAGGTGCCGGCGCTGTTCCAGATGACGACTCTCTACACCCTGCTCATCTGGCTCACCCAGGGGGTGTTCATCCACGGAACGCTTCACCCAAACCAGGTTCTGGCCGTATGGGGGATGTTGTTCGTCGCGATGGCGGCCGGCAGGGCCAGCGTGCGCCTGCTGCTGCGGCGGATAGCGCCCGTGGAGCGGTGCCTCGTGCTCGGGGATGCCGAGAGCGCCGCGACCATCAGCTACAAGATCGACAGCAGCCCCGCGATCAACGCCAAGGTGCTCGGCCGCGCCACCCTCCAACATGGCGATTCCAGTGGCAACGGCGTGTCGCTGCTGGGAGACTTCTCGAGCCTTCCCGTGCTCCTCGAGTGTCACGAGATCGAGCGCGTGATCATCGCGCCGACGTCCTCGGATCCCGACGAGCTGCTCGACGCGATCCGTCTCGTCAAGGCGCTGGGCGTAAAGGTCAGCCTGCTGCCGCGCGTGTTCGAGGCAGTCGGCTCCACGGTTCGCTTCGATGACATCCAAGGGCTGACTCTGCTCGGCGTCCCTACTTACGGCCTCACGGATTCGTCGAAGCTGCTCAAGCGCGGGATGGACATGGTCGGCGCCAGTGTCGGCTTGATCGTGCTCGCGCCCGCCCTGCTGACGCTCGCCCTGCTCGTCAAGCTGACGTCTCCCGGACCGGTCTTCTTCCATCAGCCAAGAATCGGCCGACACGGCGAGCAGTTCGAGATGATCAAGTTCCGGACGATGGTCGACGGAGCAGACGAGCAGAAGGCAGAGTTGCGCGGTGCCAACGAGGCCGACGGACTGTTCAAGATCGCCGACGATCCCCGGCTGACGGATGTCGGCCGTGCACTCAGGCGCTTCTCACTCGACGAGATGCCTCAGCTCTGGAACGTGCTCCGCGGACAGATGAGCCTCGTCGGACCGCGTCCCCTCGTGCCGGAGGAGGACTCGATGGTGGGGGGTTGGGAACGTCGCAGGCTCGAGCTGATGCCCGGCATGACGGGGATCTGGCAGGTGCTCGGCTCGGCACGCATACCCCTCAGCGAGATGGTCAAGATCGACTATCTCTACGGCGCGAACTGGTCGCTCTGGCTCGACATCAAGATCCTGGCGCGGACGGCCGGCTTCGTGATCGGTAGACGCGGCCTCTAGCTCGCACAAGGCGGATTGCGGCACGCATCGAAGCGGAGCACCCTTAGCTCCCGCCACGGGAAGTTGTGCAACACCTTCCATGGTTGTAGGCCGCCGAAGAGCCCATGCTCGCCGCGGTAGGGAGAGGGTCCACCCTGAGGTGCCTCCGCATAGAGCGCTACGGAGTTCTCCAAACCTGTGCCATCGCGGACTATGAGGCCATACCGCTGCGCGGCTCGAGCCGCGATCTCACCCAGACGGGTCAGTGCAAGCCTGTCCACGTTCAGACTTGGATCGAGTTGCAGGTGAGCGCCCTCTGGCATGCAGTTCAGGCTCCGGTTGTGGCCGTCGCCGCGTTGTGCAGGGCGGGCGACCAACTCCTTGCATGGGTTCGGCACCGCCATCGCGAGGACGTGCTCCACCACGCCGACGCGAAGCTCGGTGATCGTCATGACTCCGGCCGCGACGGGGAGGCTGGTGGCGGTGGCGCCCCAATTCCACCCCTGTTTCGGGGAGAGCCTGCTCCAAGACTCCGGGCTGTAGTAGCCGGGGCTCTTAGAGACATCTCGCATGGCGCCTCCCCAACTGGCATGCCAGCCGTCGCCCTGCCGAACCGCGCGCCAGAACTCCCACATCCGGTCGGTCGATGGCTGGTAGACGGTCATGTGGCCGTCCGTGCCGACTGCCGGTTTTGCGTTGCGTGGTATCGGCACCCCCGGCGCGAATGCTTTGCGCAGCGGATTTCCCCATGGTCCGGTGTCGAGCTGAACCCGCACCAGTGGTTGGCCTCTCGGCACCTCGTAGATCGGCGTGCTGTACGAGTCGGCGGCGATGGCCGGATGCAGACCGGCTGCGACCTTGCTAAAGACTTCTCGGGCCAATGCGCCGGCTCGCGCGGCCGAGCCCGGATCTAGCGCCACCTGCCGCGGTAGCTCCCGGTTCCACACCGAGTCGGGGGCGAACAGTCGCTGTGCGTCACCGGCTTGGGAGCGCTCGACGCACTCGGGATCGGCGCCGCACGAGCCAGCGCTGGACGTTCCCTCGTCCGAGGACCAAGCCGCCAAGCCGTAGACGAGGATGGTGACGCAGAGTATCGCCAAGAGCGCCAGTAGAACGGGCGCGTGGAGCATTCGACTCGGCTTTTGTCCCATTGAGAAGATCGCGCGGACCCGCTTGGGTCGGGGTGCGAGCAGGCGGTTCAGCGTACCGAATGCCTGGCCGGAGGCCGAACGCTCAAGCGGGGATCGCCGTGTGCCGATCAGTTCGACGTGGGTCGCATGCCATTTAACTCGATTGCGTGCGTGGTGTTTGCTGCCGTCGCGGCGGCCCTGGCAGTGCCCACAGCATCCGGGGCCGCTCACGGGCCCGACGCTTACGGACCCGACCCCGATGCGCCCGCCGGCGCGCCTGGCTACTGGCTTCCGAGCGATGCGTGGGTGATGGAGCGATGGCTGCCCTACTCGGATGCGGAGTTGATGCGACAGCTCGGCGTCGACCCCGAGCAGGTGCGCGCCTGGCTGCGCACGGGTCGCAATCTGGCGGCCCTCGCGCGTCACAAGCGGCTTGACCCACGCCGGATCGCGAGGCAGCTCGTGGAGCCCGCACGCTCCCGCGTCTCTCCCGGTTACCTTCAGGAGCTCCGCCGCCGTGCGTGGAAGACTTTCACCCAGCGCCACCTCATGCAGCACCTGCTGTTCCACACGCTCCACACCCGCTCGTTGAGCAAGGCCTTCGAGTCCGCGCTTGGCACGTCGTGGCCCGATTACCATCGGCTGCGCGCTCGCGGCCTCTCCTTGGCCGATATGGGTGCGCGCAACGGCAAGAGCCGCGGCCATGTGCTCAGGACTTTCGCCCGCGTCCTACGCAGAGCAGCGGCGAAGGGCGTGCGCAGCAGTGCGACGACGCGCGAGCAGGAGCATCCGTGGCTGCGACAGCAGGTGGAGGCTCTGCCTCAGTACGTGGACTGGCGTCCACCGAGCGCCAGCGCGCGTCGGGCTCGCAAGTCCGCGGTCAGGGCCTCGGCGGCGGCGGGCCCGAGCCAGCTCTGCTCCCTCGGCGGTTGAGACCGCCCGTCGCGGGAGCCTGCTTGACGGCGCCAGGGACGCCCCGGCCGTCGATGACCCCGACGTCGATCTCCGTCAGCCCGCGGTCCTTGGTCACCGTCCCGGCGGCGTCGACCGTCTCGCCCACCCTCGGCAGCGCGGGACGGGCGCCCCCCGCGCGCAGCTTGAGGACGACCAGGCGCGGCCCGGCCACGGTGACGAGGTGCGCGTCACCGTCTCCGTCGGCGTCCCGTCGCTCCACGTAGACGACTCTGCCTTTGACGTGAGCGCAGGCGAGCAGGTAGGGACGCCCGCGTGGGGGATCGCGGCGGCACGGCAGCGTCCACTTCGGGAGCGGACCGTCCTTGGGGTTCGTGAACGCGGTCGGGCGGTAGTCGTAGCTCGTCGAGCCGACCAGCGCTCCGGCCACGAGAGCAGCAACAGCAGCCAACACGAGCAGCAGCCAGCCGACACGCCGGAGGCGGTTGGGCTTGCGGCGGCGGGCCGCTATGGGCGTGGTCGATCGCCGATCCAGCGATCGTGCCAGACGCTGACGCTGTAGAGGTTCCAGAGGTGCTTGCTCCAGTCGCCCTTGCCGCGGGCGTGAGCGTCGAACAGCTGGGCGACCACGTCGTAGTCGAGCAGACCCCGGTCCGCCAGGCTCGAGTTGCGAACGCGCTCGTGGGCCTCACGGCCGAACGACCCCCTGAGCCACTCCGCCATCGGAGTCCCGAAGCCCTGCTTGGGCCTGTCGAGGATCTCGCGCGGCAGAATCCCCTCCATCGACTGCTTCAGCGCCCACTTGCCCGATCCGTTGCGGTACTTCATCTCCGGGGGCAGTGCCATCGCGAGCTCGACGACGCGGTGGTCCAGGAACGGCTCGCGGCCCTCCACCGACGACAGCATCGCGATCTTGTCGAGGCGCATCAGCAGCAGCTCGGGGAGCCGCTGCTTGAGCTCGACGTAGGTCATGCGCTGGAAGAGGTCGACCGTCGACAGGTGGCCCTCGGCTTCGTCCCATAGCTGCTCGACGCGCTCCAGCGAACTGGGCCGGCCGTTGGCGGAGGCGACCAGCCGGTCCTTGAGCGGCCCGCGGAAGCAGAGTGCACCCCCCCAGTAGGGGATTGGGCTGTGCGCGGCGTCGAACAGCGCCTCGCCGTGGCGGATGGCCTTGCCGGAGCGCTGGGTGGCCGCTATGGCCAGCTTCCCCAACGGCCTCCGCAGTGCCGGCGGCAGGCGCTGGAAGGGAACGACCACCTTGCGATGGGTCTCGTAGCCGTCATAGCCGTGGAAGATCTCGTCGGCGCCCTCGCCGACCTGCACCACGATCGTTCCGGTGTCGCGTGCGAGCTTGGTCACGAAGTGCTGCGGCACCGACGTCCAGTCGGCCGTCGGCTCGTCTTGGTGGTCCATCAGGCGAGGGAGGAAGCCGCGCATGTCGTCGTCGTCGATGACGATCTCGTGGTGATCGGTGTTGAAGCGGCGGGCGATCACCCTTGCGTGCTCGAGCTCGTCATAGCGCGGGTGTCCCTTGGGCGCTGTCGAGTAGGTCCGGACGGGCTCCTCGGTCAGCTCGGACATCAGCGCCACGTTGGTGGACGAGTCGATCCCCCCCGAGAGGAAGACCCCGAATGGGACGTCGGACATCATCCGTCGGCCGATCGAGTCGCGCAGGAGGTTGCGCAGCTCGTCCACGACCTCGCGTTCGGACATCCCCGCCAGGCGCTCGGCGGTGGGGGCCGAGAACGGGTCCCAGTAGATGTCGCTCTCGATCGACCCGTCTGCCCGCACGGTCATGCGCTCGGCTGGGGCGAGCTTGCGCATGCCCTTGAAGAGGGTCAGCGGCGTGGGGGCGAAGGCGAACGTCAGGTAGTGGTGGAAGGCGTCCTCGTCGAGGTCCGGCGTGAACGACGGATGAGCGACGATGGCCTTCGCCTCCGAGGCGAAGATGAAACCGGACGGCAGGTCGGCGTAGAGCAGCGGCTTGACGCCCAGGCGGTCACGCGCGAGAAACAGCTCGCGGCGACGGCGGTCCCAGATCGCGAAGGCGAACATGCCGTGGAGCCGCTCGACGCAGCGCGGCCCCTCCTCCTCGTAGAGATGGAGGATCGTCTCGGTGTCGGTTCGAGAGCGGTAGACGTGGCCCTTCGCCTCGAGCTCCTCGCGGAGCTCGGCGTGGTTGTATATCTCGCCGTTGTAGGTGATCCACAGGTCTCCGTCCTCGTTGGCCATCGGCTGGTGGCCGGCGGCGGAGAGGTCGACGATCGACAGGCGGCGATGGCCGAGCGCTACCCGATCCTGCTCGAAGTGTCTTACTCCGCCGTCGTCCGGGCCGCGATGGACAAGGGTGTCGCGCATGCGAATGAGAGTCGCCTCATCGACCTGGAACCCATCCAGGCGACCACGGATGCCGACGATGCCGCACACCTCGCATGAACGTGTGGGCAGGCGTCGCTCTTGCGGACCGTGCGCGCGAGGCGGCCGTCAAGCGCGGATAGCTGCTCGTTAACCGCGGAAGCTAGTGCGGCCGCCTCATGGCGCTTTTTCCGCCTCGATCCACAGATGCCAGCCGACTCGGCGGCCGAGTTCCTCCGCGAACGACATCGCCCCGAGCTGTTCGCCACCCGGATAGGCGCGCAGGTTGAGAAAGCGCACGCGCGTTGTGACCTTGGCGAAGGGCGAGAACAGCTCGCGGCCCTCCGTGCGTGAGTACACCTTTGAGAGCGGGTTGCCCGGCCCATCGGTGTTGTTGCTGAGGAAGAGCGCCTTGTCGCTGAGGTAGCGGAGGCCGTACTGGCGGAGTAGCTTGCGATGCCCCTCGATCACGTCCGGGGCCTCACCGGTGGCTCGCGTCACCGCGCGACTGAATCCCGGGACGACGAGCAGCCCAGCCAGCGCGCGACGGACGAGCATGATGTTGACGTGGTGGTTGAGCGAGGACCGGTGGTACACCATGACCACGGCGCGCCCCCCGGGCCGCAGGACGCGGTGAAACTCGCGCACCACCTGCTCGGTTTCCGGCAGATGGTGGATCACGCCATTGGAATACACGAGGTCGAAGGAGTCGTCGGCGAACGGCAGGTCGGTGATCGAGGCGTGCACGAACGTGCCAGGGCGTCCTTCGTCAGCGAAGCGCTCGCGCGCGACGTCGATGGCAGTCGGTGAGAAGTCGACGCCCGTGTAGCTTGCGCCGTCGCGAGCGAAGTTGATCCCGTCGGTGGCGATGCCGCATCCCGCCTCGAGGACGTCGCGGCCGCGCCAGTCCCCGAAGCGGGCCATCTCGGGGATGGCCGGCTCGAGCCTGTACCGATGGGCCTCGACCTCGGCGAAGAACGAGGGCGAGCCGACCTCCGCGGACGAGAAGCGAAAGCCCGGTTGGTAGGCGGTCCAGAAGCCGCGGCGATCCTCGGCAGCCGCATGTCCCTCCATATGCTCACGAAACGTCCGGGGGCTGTCAGTACTTGCGTGTCTTGAACGCTCGCGGTCAGCGGCCGAGGATGAGCCGCCAGCTGCTCGGGAACCCATTGCCGCCGACTCGAGAGCCAATCGCCTCGTGGGCCAACGACGACGCCATCACCGCTACGTCGTCGATCGTGCCCGACCAGTCGACCTCGGTCTCCTTCAGCTCGTCGAGCAGCTCCGAGAGGTCGTAGCCCATGATGCCGAGGCGCTCCTCGCCGATCCAGTGCAGGTAGCGCTTGCACCACCAGCGTCGCAGCGGGGTGCGGACCGTCGCCCGCCACTTGTCGAGCGGTTCGTCGCTGATCGACTGGTATCGCTTAGTGCCGGTCGGATCGCCGTAGCGGCCGGTGAGTTCGACCGAACTGAACCGCTCGAGTGCCTCAGGTTCGAACTCCAGGTCGAGGTAGCGTGCGAGGCGCTCCCACTCGGCGGTGCCGTCGAGCAGGTCCTCGAAGCGAACCGCACAGCTGCGGGCGCGGTGGCGCTGCCAACCCTCCACCAGCTGCTCGACCTCCGTGAAGAGGGTGCCGCGGAACGAGTAGGTGTCCCAGCGGTCGTCGCAGAGCAGGGTGACAATCGAGGCGAGCGCGGAGACGGGATTGCGCCACAGGAAGACGAACTTGGCGTCCGGGAAGGTCTCGACGATCTCGTCCAGGATGGCGAAGTAGCCGGGCGTCTTGTCGATGAAGTACCGGTCGCCACCGCTCGCAGCCTTGGCGTACACCGAGAGCGCCATCTCTCGCACGGAGTTGAGGTAGTCGCGCCGCCCACGTGGCAGGTCGTCAGCGAAGTCCTTGACCGCGGCACCGATCGACTGCTGCCAGGAGTCGAGCCCCGCCTTGTCCTGACGGAGCGGGTTGAGCAGCGGCAGGAGGATCCACGGCTCGGATGTGGTGGCGACGCCCGCGTGTGCTCCAAGTATCCGCTGGGTGAGCGTGGAGCCGCTGCGGGGCAGCGAGAAGATGAAGATCGGCGTTATCGCGTGATCGGACGTCCGATCGCCGGCGGTCGCGGCCTCGTCGCTGTGCTCTGCTTTTCCCATGCCGTCAGCCTTCAAGCAACGCCGTTCGGACGGCGAAGTTTCCACGCGCTCCCAGACCCGGGATGGAAGCCAGTTCGGTCGCGCTCCGTTGCATCTTGAGGCGGAGGCGGCGAATTCCTCCGCCCATCCAATGCGCATCGGTTACGTCATAGCCCACTATCCGGCCGTCTCGCATACGTTCATCACGCGCGAGATCGAGTCGCTGCGCCGGCTGGGCATAGAGATCGAGTCCTTTTCGATCTGGCGGGCGCCGGAGACGGAGCTGCTCACCGAGGACGACCGTGCCGAGGCGCGGCGGACCCATTCGATCTTCCCGTCTCGCGACCTGACGCTGGTGCGCGCGCAGCTCGCGGCCCTGCGCACGTCCCCTGCGGCCTATCTCCGGCTGGCGTGGCGCGCGGTTCGTCTCGCGCCGTCGGGGCCCCGCAGGATCGCGCTCGGCCTCTCCTGGTTCCTCGAGGCGACGGCGGTCTGGTGGCTCGCCCGCGACCACGGCGTCCGTCACCTCCACGCCCACTTCGTCGGGACCTCGTCGTCGGTGGCGATGCTCGCGACCCGCTTCGGAAACGGCGGCGCGAGCGGGGGAGAGTGGTCCTGGAGCTGGACCGTCCACGGTCCGGTCGACTTCTACGACGTGGGTGCCTACCGGATCGGCGAGAAGGTGCGCGACGCGAGCTTCACCGTGGCGATCAGCGACTTCGCGCGCAGTCAGCTGATGTCGACGGTCGACGAGGACCAGTGGCCGAAGATCGAGGTGGTCCGCTGTGGGGTCGATCTCGACGTCTTCGCGAGCACGAGCTCCAACGGCGCCGCGCCGGCGGGCGACGGTCGTGCCGAGATCCTGACCGTCGGCCGCCTAGCGACCCAGAAGGCGCAGGTACTGCTGGTCGAGGCCATCGCCCAGCTCGTCGATGAGGGTGTACCGGTGCACCTGACCGTCGTCGGCGACGGCCCGAAGCGCGCCGTGTTGGAGCGCCTCGTTGAGCAGCGTGGCCTCGGCGACGCGATCACCCTCACAGGCGCCGTCGGCCAGGACCGGATCCGCGAGTACTACGCGGCCGCCGACGTGTTCTGCCTCTCGAGCTTGGCCGAGGGCGTGCCGGTGTCGCTGATGGAGGCGATGGCCATTGGGACCCCGGTGATCGCGCCGGCGATCATGGGGATCCCCGAGCTGATCGAAGACGGCCGCGACGGGGTGCTTGTACGCCCCGCCCGCTCGGACGAGCTGGCGCAGGCCATCCGGGCACTCGCCGAGGACCCTGAGCGCCGCCACGAGCTCGCCGCTGCGGCTCGTAGGAAGGTGGCGGGCGAGTACGACATCGCTTCCGTCGGAAGCGCCCTCCAGCGACTGTTCATGTGCGCTGGCGAGCGCGGATGAACGCCATCGTCCTCTACCGGCTGGGCAACTGGCTGCACGTTCGACGTGTGCCGGTGCTGCCGCGCGTCGTCCACCGGACGATCTTCCTGCTGTTCAACTGCTCGATTCCACCGGAGACCGAGATCGGGGAGGGCTGTTGGCTCGGCTACGGCGGCATGGGCGTCGTGATCCATCCGCAAGCGAAGATCGGCCGCAATGTCTTCTTTGGGCCCCAGGTAACGGTTGGCGGGCGTTCTGGACACGTCCAGCCGCCGGTCATCGGCGATGACGTCTACCTCTCAGCGGGTGCGCGCGTGCTCGGCCCGATACGCGTCGGCCGTGGCGCGGTCATCGGGGCCAACGCTGTCGTCATCCACGACGTGCCCGACCACGGCGTGGTCGCCGGCGTGCCGGCCCGCCTGCTCCGGATCGACCCGGACGCCCGCGCCTAGATCGCAGGCGGGCGCTCGGCGGCGATGCGGCCGCTGCGGAACATCTGCTGGCCTGCCACCACGACTCCCGCCAGCAGCCATACGAACAGGCTCGGGAACACCGACGGCGGGACGAAGCTGACGAGCACGACGACGAAGGCGGTCGTAGCGAGAAGCAGGGCCCGCCAGGACTCGAGCTCGGGTGGCGCGCGCTGGAGCAGCGCCGACCCGATTCCCAGCAGGAACGCGACGAGCCACAGTGTCAGGCCGATCAGCCCGAGCTCGGCGGCGTAGGTCAGGAAGAGGTTGTGCACACCCGCTTGCGTGACGGCGAGCGGGTAGTCGGGGTTGAGCTCGAAGTAGTCGTTGTCGACGACGGTGAACTGCGCCCAGCCGACGCCCGTGAGCGGCTTGCGCTCGACCATGTTGAGCGCCGCCGTGTTGTAGTTCTTGCGCTCCCAGACGGTGATCTGCTGGTTGCGGCGTTCGTTCGCCCGGTCCGATAGGCCGGGAACCCACAGCAGCGCGCCGAAGACCACTAGCAGGCCCGCGACGACCGTTGGGACCAGATACCGCCGCAGCCGTGCAACGAGCACCAGCGCCGCGAGCGTCGCCACGATCGTGGCGACCCAGACCGAGCGCTGGAGCGTGAACAGCGTGCCGAGCAGGCACAGCAGCGCGACGCCCCCGGCGGCGAAGCGCGGAAGCGGCCTGCGCCAGGTCGTTATGGCTACGACAGCCGCGGCGGCGCAGACGTAGAGGGCCAGGCCGTTGGTCGTCGCCTCAACGAAAGGCCCGCGGGCGCGCCCGAAGTGGATCCCCACGTTCGGGTCGAGGATGTACTTAGGGAATACGAGCGCGTCGAAGCCGATGGTCTCCACGAGCGCGGTGATCCCGAGGTAGCCGCCGAGCGCGACCAGCGCCGTGAGCAGCACGTTGCGATCCTCGGGCGTCCTGAAGACGGACGGAGCGAGCAGAAAGATGAGGAAGGGCAGCAGGCCGAAGCTCTCGAGGATCTTGAACGTCGAGCCCTTGTCGTCGAGCGTGCCCGCCGCGAAGGCCGAGCAGACCGCGAAGGCGACCGCGGCCACCATGAACCAGTGGACCGCCCTGACCTCGACTCGTGGGCGGTCACGCGCCCCCGGTCCACGCAGCAGGATCGTGAGCACCGCTCCGACCAGCAGCAGTCGGTCGGGAGCCGCGAAGCCGGGGATGCCGAGTGCGGGCCAGTGGCCAGAGATCGGCGACAGGACGATGGCGACGGCGATCGTATACGCCGGATTCGTGTGCCAGACGAGGTAGGCGGCGCCCGCCACGAGCACCAGCAGCGCGATCAGGAGGAAGAGCGTGCTCATCGGACGAGCAGGCCTGCCGGCCTCGGCTAGGCTACGCGCCTGGCGGCCTGGTTCGCGCGCAGCAGCGCCAGCGCGCATCCCACTACCAGGCCGGCGAGCAGCGCGAAGAAGACAAGCAGCTGAAGGCGCGAGGAGCGATCGCTGATGGCCTCGTTGGCCTGCGAGAGCACCTGGACGAGCGCCGTCGAGGCCTGTCCCTGCTGGCTCGTCAGGTAGACGGATCGCAGGGTCTCGACTCGAAGTTGCGTCAGATTGGTCTCGGCCCGTGCGCGTTGGTAGGCGCCCTTGTCGCCGTCACGAAGCAGATTCTCGAGCGACTGACGGCGGGCGAGCTCGAGCGACGCGCGGCGATAGCTCTTGGCGAGACGCTCCGCATCGGGATTCGAGCGGTTGAGCTTGGTCACGTAGGCAACCAGCGCGTTGCTGGTGGCGTTGGCGAGCGTTGTCGCATCCTCTGTCGACGGCCCGGTCGCGGTGATGCGAAACACCGGGCTCCTCGGCACGGGAGTCGCTGTGATCCGCTGGCGGACGAGACTTGGGCTGAGGCCGGTCTCGCGCGCGGTCGCCACCACGACGCCGTCCGCGTCGATGGAGCGGCTGTAGGCGTCGGCGAGCGCCTGGCTCGCCTCCGAGAAGCCCGCGAGCGCACCGGCGTTCGCGACGTTGATGCGACCCACCGTCAGGCGCGCCTCGCTCGTGTAGGTCGCTGGTCGGGCGAGGCCGATCGCGATGGCGGTCCCGACGAGCAGGAGGACCGGGGCTATGACCCAGCGCGGATGGCGTCGGATCGCGGCCGCGAGGCCGATCCGTGGGGCCGGGCCCCGAGCACCGCCATTGCCTAAGCTCGACCGGGTGTCGTGGGATGTGATCTCGTCCAGCATCTCATTACCAACGCCGAGGCTGTCGAAAAACTCTCGGAGGCGACAAAAGTCCGGTGGCGCCGCGCACGTATATGAAGGCATTGCAGGCCTCGACGTGACCGCATCGACCCTCGAGCAGCGTAGCCAGGCCAGCGCGGCGGCGGCGCGGGTGGCTCGCGAGCTCTGCAACGTGGCCGAGCTCGCCGGCTGGCGCGGCCCCGACTCCTACGATGGCCTCTGGCGACGCTGGCCCCGGCCCCTGCGCGGCGGTCGTCGGCGTCGACAGGCGATCATCCAACTCCACGCGCGCTCGCCGGTCGACGTGCGCCGCCTCTACCGCCGCGATCATCCGCGGCTCGCCAAGTCGCTCGCGGCCTTCGCGAGCGCTGGGGTGCGCCTCCAGGCGCTCGGCGACGGGCGGGAGCACATCGAGCGGCCGCTGGAGGTCCTGCTCGAGGACCACAGCTCTGGCACGCCGGGGTGGGGCTACCCGTTCGACACCCAGACGCGCTGGAGCTTCTACCCGGCCGACAGCCCCAACGTCGTGGTCACGTCATTCGCGGTCTGCGCTCTCGACGAGGCTGCTCGGGCGCTGACCGTGGAGCGCTACGCGGAGCGGGCCCGCGCCGCGGGGGAGTGGCTCCAAGAGGAGCTCTTCCTAGCGTCCGACGGCATCTACGCTTACCACGCGGGGTCGCGAAGCCTGATCCACAACGCGAACCTGCTCGGCGCGCGGGCCGTCCACCGGGCCCTGGGCGACGACGCGGGTGCGCTCGACGCCATACGCCGGGCGGTCGAGCGCACCCTGGCCGCCCAACGCCCCGACGGCGCATGGCCCTACGGAGAGGGTCCAGGACTCGACTTCGTCGACTCCTTCCATACCGGCTACGTGCTCGGCTGCCTGGCCGAGCTGGAGACGCTCGACCCGCGCATAGCCGAGGCGATCGAGCGCGGTGGCGAGTACTACGTGCGGCGCTTCTTCGGGGAGGGCGGGGAGGCAAGGCTCTGGCCCGATCGGCCCTTCCCCGAGGACGGGCACTCCGCTGGCACCGGGATGACGTCGCTCGCCATGCTTACGCGACGAGACCGCGCGCACGAGCAGCTGCTGGAGCGGGTGACGCAGCGATCGCTGAGCCACATGGTCGCCGGCGGTCGCGGCGTCCACCGCCGCTACCGCTGGGGCACTACGCGCGTCGCCTACCTGCGCTGGGTGGATGCCCACATGGCGATCGGCCTCGCCGATGCCGCGCTGGCGCTCCGCGCTCGCTGAGCGCCGGTCAGCCTGGAACGAGGGCGCGGCCAGGCACGCCCGAGACGGTCTCGATCGCTTCGACGTAGCCCGCGGCGCTCGCCTCCGGCGTGCGCCCACGGGTCGCCTGGGCGCCGGCGATGCCTAGACGCTCGCGCACCCCGGGCTCACCGGCCAGGCGTGTCAGGGCCTTCTCCCAGGCGTCGATGTCGTGCGGGTCGGCCACGAGACCCGTTTCGTCATTGACGATGAGCTCCTCGGTAGCCCCGGCAAACGGCGACGCCACCGCCGGCAGGCCGCTGGCCATCGCCTCTAGCAGCACGAATCCGAAGGGGTCGTCGAGGGTCGGGAACGCGAAGGCATCCGCGTCGGCGAAGTGGCCCGCCAGCTCCCGCGGCCCCGCAAAGCCGCTCATCTGCAACCGGTCCTCCAGTCCCAGTTTGCGTCCGAGGGTGAGCAGGGCGTCCGCATCGGGACCCGTCCCAACTAGCTTGACCTCGATGTCAGAACCGCGATCGACGGCCACTCGGACGGCATGCAGCAGCTTGTCGTTGCCCTTGCGAGGGATCAACCGGCCGACGCTCAGGATCCGCAGCCGTGTCGAGGAACCGTAACGACGAGTGTCGGCGATCGACCACAGTGGTGCCAGCTCGGTGCTGTGGGGCGCGCGAAAGAGCTCGGACGACGAAACTCCGAGCTCTTGAAATCGCCGCGCTGCGGGCTCACTGTTCGCGACGCAGCCGTCCGTGACGCGCAGCAGCACCTGACGAGCGAGCTTCTGCAGGGCCGAGATATCTCGTTCCGACCGACTGGTGCCGTCGGAGTGGATCAAGAGCTTGGCTTTCGAGAGCCCCGCGTAGGTCGACGCATACACGGTGGGGATCGAGTACCCAGCCGTCACGATGGCATCCGGTCGCGCTCGAGCGAGGGCGGCGAAGATTCGCGGGCTCAGGTAGTAGTCGGTGGCGTCCGGACTGCTCCGGCGGATCGCGAGTCCGCCGACCACGGTGTGGGTGAAGGTAAAGCTGCGCTCGAGCTCCCAGGGCATACCTCGCGTCCCGGTCTCTGAGCAGAAGACGACGTGCAGGTCGACGAGCTCCGAAAGTGACTCGAAGACACGCACCATGTAGGGCGTGACGATGTCGGTCAGGAAGACGACGCGCCGAGCGCGTGGCGGAGCCGTTTCCGAAAGATTGACAGGCACTCTCGAACTACGTATCGGCGTGGGTCTTCCTTCCGCGCCCCGAGCGCGTGGCGCTAGGTGCTTCGCGGAGCCTCGGTCGCAAAGGTGCGAGAGCCCCGGACGGTTGCGCCCGCGTAGGCGAACCGCGCCGCGAGCTTTACGGGGTGCATCGCCCGCAGGAGCGGAATCGCCGCCCGCGACCGGCTCGGGTACAGCTCGCGAAGTGTCTCCGGCGGTGGTGCGAGCTGGCGCCGTGCGAACGCGGCGTGCCCGCGCGACGGGCTTACGAGCAGGTCCACCAGCACGCGGTTGCTCCCGATCTGGTCGGAATCTCCGCGGCAGGTCCAGTTCGCGAGCCTACAGGCGAGCCGCTCACGTCGATCCAGCTGCGCCGGCTGACGCGCGAGAGCCGGGTGGGGCAGCCCGACGACTCGTGCCGCGACCGCCCCCGAGACAGCCAGGGCGCGCTCGAGGCGAGGATGAGTAGCGCCGATCGCGGCGAGGGCGCCGGGCTCGATCTCCGAGCCGAATCGATCCCACCATGCGGCGATGTCGGCCGCGTAGCGCAAGCCGACCAGTCCGTCCCGCACCCAGAAGAGCAGCAGCGCCGCCAGTCCGCTCGCGGGATCGAGGACCGCGGGCGCGACAGCTCCACGACCCCCGGACTGCACGAGCTCCTCCGAGAAGGCCGACTCGTACCAGTGGATGCGCCAGTGCAGCTCGACCCTGATCTGGATCGGGCCTGCGGAGAAGAGGCGATAGTGGAGCAGCGGGCGATCGTCGAACAGGGGGTCATGTCCCGACGAGTAGCCCGCTGCGAGCAGCAGCTCGCGTGCGGTCTCGAGGGCGTCTGGCGACACGAGCAGGTCGACGTCACCGCTCGACCGCAGCCCCGGGTCGCCGTAGATCTCCTCGCCGAGCCGTGGCCCCTTCAACACGAGGACCGGCACGCCGGCGCTCTCGAGCTCGCGCACGGCGGCTGCGGTCAGCTCCTCCAGGAGCAGCGACCGCCTCCGCTCGAACGAGAGCGCCTTGTCCACGGCCTGCTCGAACCACTCTGGGAGACCAGTCGGGTCGCTGCTGCGCAGGCGCGAGCCGACCAATGGCAGGAGACGCTGCATCGTCGCTAGCTGCAGCAGCTCCTCGAACCGTGCGACAGCAAGTAGCTCCTCGATTCGCGCAGTCCCCTCGCGGCGCATCTCGTCCGTGGCGACGAGGAGCCGAACGAGCTCCTCCTCGGGGGTCTCGCCCTCAATTCGCACCGCGATCACCCTATGCTCGACCATGGGCTGGAATCAGTCTCCTGGAACCAGGCCTAGTGGTTGCGTACGACATCGGCCAGCCGCAGCATCCGTGGGTGCGGAACGCGAGAGAGCACACTAGATAGCCGCTGCCGGTCAATCGCCCGTATCCCCCCAGTTGCGAGGAAGACAACGAGATACACGAGCGTGCCGCCGGTGAGCGCGGCGAGCAGGCCGAGCATCCCCGGCAGCGTTGCGTCGACGACCCGAGCGGTCGCAAACGCCGCGCTCGAGGCGACGACGAGCGCGGCGACCTCTCGCCGCGGCCAGAGCTCGAAGAACGGCGCGTCGAGATGTCGCCTGATCATCGCTCCCTTCAGGAAAGCGTCCACAGCGATTCCGGTCACCAAGCCTAACGCGGCTCCGGTGACCCCGAATGAGATGGTGAGAGCGATGCTCGACACGAGCGTCACGGCCAGCCGTACGCCTGAGCTGAGCGTGGCGGCCCACGGCCGATCGACCGCGTAGAGCGCGTGGGCATAGATCGAGGAGGCCGTTGCGAAGGTCGGAAGCAGCAGGAGCAGGGCGAGCGCCGTGGCCGCTTCATCGAAGCCGGGGCCAAACAGCGCCATCACGCTGACAGCGGCTCCGCCACCCACCGATGCGAGCAGCAGGTTCCCGATCGTCATGTAGCGCAGCGTGTCGATCAGCGCTCGATCAAATCCTCCCCGATCGCCCCCGGCCCAGCGTGCAGCGAGCGTCGGAAAGAGAATCTCGATTACGCGCCGGTTCAGGTCCTGGAAGCGGCTGCCGAGCAGCTGTGCGCGACTGTACGCGCCCACGCCTGTGATGGCCCCCGTGAAGCCGACCGCCCAGGTTCCGGTCTGGTTGCTGAGCCCTTGGGCGATCGTGCCCGGGACGATCTTGAGGCCGAACCTGATCAGGCTCGGCAGTTCCGAGAAGCCCTGGCGCAGCACCACGCGACCGATGCGCAGGCGCATGAAGGGCCGAGCCCAGAGCACGCGATGCAGCAGGGTGGTGAGGCTGATGGCGGTGGTGGCGATCACCATGCTCCAGACGTCCTGCCACAACAGTCCGAGCACGACCGAGAGGACGAGCAGCCCGACGGCCTCGTGGAATCGGATCCAGAACAGCTGTCGCCCCGCAACGAACGCGGAGAAGATCCCATCGATGTTCCACGAGAGGTTGATCACCAGCGCATAGGTCGCAAGGCTGGCGAGCGCCGGCACGACGAGATCGGGTTGGTCAAGCGGGCCCGGGAAGACCACCAGGATGGCGACCGCCGCGAGGGCGGACACCACCACGGTCAACCCACCAGAGAACGCCAGCACCGCGAGGAAGAGGGCCGTGACCAGCGGATCGCGTGGCTGCAGCGAGGTCAGTCGGCGGATCAGCGCGGCCTGCTCCTTGACGGAGGTCAGGAACCACATCGCCCCGACAGGGGCGGTTGCAAGCGCGAACTCACCGATCACCCTTATGCCGTACACGCGTGCGGTCACGACGGTGGCGACGATGCCGACGATCGCCAAGCTGCCCATGCTCAGGAGCGCGTAGCTGAAGCCTTGACGGTAGGACCCGCGAGAACTCACATCGGTACCTGGAGTTGAGCGGGTCGCCTCACATCGAGAGAACGCTCGCACGACCCCATTCTTCGCGACGGTGCCTATCGCCTTCATGAGGCGGAGCATCGGGGAGGCCGCCAAGGCACCCATCAACGGAAGAGGGACTCGGCCTCTCACGTTGGTCACCCGGATGCTTGAGGTTGCCCATGACAAGCGCGCTGGGGCCAACGAGGAACCCGATCGTGCCGACGTACTCGGCTGTCCGATCGACCGCCTCGACATGGACCAGACGCTCACGCGGATCGACGGGCTGATCGAGGGCCGCGGCTTCGCCCAGCACGTCGCGATCAACGCCGCGAAGCTGGTTGCGATGCGCAGCGACGAGGAGCTGAGCGAGATCATCAGGCGCTGCGAGGTGATCTCGGCCGACGGCCAGTCCGTGGTTTGGGCGTCTCGGCTGCTCGGCGATCCGCTTCCCAGCCGCGTCGCGGGCATCGACTTGATGCACGAGCTGCTCGCCCGCGCGGAGCAGCGCGGCTACGGCGTCTTCATTCTCGGAGCAAAGCCTGACGTGCTCGAGTCCGCCTGCGAGCAGATCCTCGAGCGCCACCCGCGGCTGCGACTCGTTGGCCGGCGTGACGGCTACTTCTCTCAGGCGGACGACGCGGCCGTTGCCGATGAGATCAAGGCCGCGCGTCCAGACATCCTCTTCGTCGCGATCTCCTCGCCTCGCAAGGAGTACTGGCTCGGTCGCCACGGGCGTGAGATCGACGTTCCGTTCGTGATGGGCGTCGGCGGGTCGGTCGACGTCATCGCTGGCATCACACGCCGCGCCCCGCGCGTGTTCCAGCGCCTGGGAATCGAGTGGCTGTACAGGCTCGCCCAGGAGCCCCGGAGGCTATGGCGGCGCTATCTGGTCACCAACGCGCGCTTCCTGTCCCTACTGATACGCGAGCTTGCCGGCCGCGTTATTCGCGTTTGAGAACGAAATGGCCAGCAATTAGTGCGAGTTGTGAATACCCGATGTAGTGTGTCGAAATGACGATGACCTCCTACAGCCCGCCGGGCATCATCGATCACGGCTCGCTGGTCGATCTCACTGCCGACTTCGATCTGAGCTTTGTCGGATCGGTGGCCAAGGTCGTGAGCCTGGCAGCAGTGAGCTCGGTGGTACCCACCGTGACCCCGGAAGGCGGAGGATCTCCCACGGTCGGTGGGCCCGCAGGCGTGCTCGAGAACGCCGGGGTGCTCGGAGACGGCGGGTCCGGCGGATCTCTCGACGCGCTCGGCGGCGGGCCGGCCGTTGCTGGGGATGTGCACTCCGGCGGCCCGGTCGATGCGGGCGGTGTCGCAGGCACGAGCGCGGAAGGTGGAAGCTCTGGAGGCGGAAGCCTTCCCTTCACCGGCTACTACGCGATGCTGACCGCCGCAGCCGGCGCCGGTTTGACCACCGCCGGCGTGGCGCTGCGATCGAAGCTGCGACGCAAGAGCTAGTCGCGAGCTAGAGATGGGCGGGACCGCCTGGAGCGGTACGGCTTTCGGAGTCGACCTGATCGGAAGCTTTCCCGCTCCCGGGATCGACATCAGGCGTGCCGGAGGCCATCCTGGACGCTCGGCCCTCCTGCGACTGGTCGCCGCTTCAGAGCTCGCGCCGGCATTTGCGGATCCCAGCGCCCAAACGCTCTACGAGCAGGACCTGGCAGGCACTCTCTACTCCATCCGGCGGCACGATGAGCACGGCTTCCTCCTGCACAACGACTTCTACGGCCGCTATCGCGTCGCTGCGTCCGGCTCCGAGGTGGATTGCGCCCCCAGCGACATCCCGGACTGGCTTTGGCAGCGCTTCCTTGTTGGTCAGGTGCTGCCGCTGATTTCGCTCCTGCATGGCCTCGAGACTCTGCACGCAAGCTCCGTCGCGATAGACGGGCGCGCGCTGCTCTTCTTGGGCAGCAGCGGGGCGGGCAAGACCTCTGTGGCTCTCCATCTGACAGGCGAGGGGGCCACGCTCTTGTCCGACGACGTCACGGTCCTGGAGCTGGACGGAGCCTCGGTGCTGGCCCATCCCGGCACCTCCCTGGCGAGCGTCAATGTCGAGGAGGTCGAGCGCCTTGCCGACACGGCGCCGGGACGGCGTGAACTGGGGATCAGCGACGGAGAGGCTCGGCTCGTGATCGACGGCGTGGGGGAGGAGCCGTACCCGATCGCGGCCGTCTACGTGCTTACCCGGCGCGACGACGCGAGCAGCCTCTCCTTCACCCAGATGGACACGAGCCCGGCTGCCGTTCTGCTCGGAGGGACGTTCAACGCGTATCACCGCGACAGCGACCGGCTCGTCACCCAACTCGAAGTGTGCGCAGCACTCGCCGACACGGCGACCCTGCAACGGGTGGACGTGCCCCTAGGCACCGGCGCGGCAGCCGTCGCCCGTGCCGTGGCGGACTCGTTTCGCAGCCAGGCGGCGGCGTGAGCAGCACGGTCGCCCTCAGCCGCAAGGACTCTCCCCCCGAGCGTCGCGGGGCCGGTCGATCTATCCTGGCGTCGGTGAGACTTCGACGGCAACGAAAGCCAGACGTGGCTGAGCTGCGGAGCAAGGGAGATCTGACAGGTCTGCGGGCAGTGAGCCGGCACGAGGACGTGCTATGGGACCGAGACGACCGCCCCGTCGACCTGGGCGCAGCGGTGCGCGCGGAGGCGGTGCAGGCGCTGTCCGAGTTCTACGGGCCCGAGGTCGTCGAGGCGCTCTACGAGGCGATCGGGGACCGTGACGCAAAGGTTCGACGCGCAGCAGTCACGGGACTGCTCGCGCTCGACTCGCCATCCGTCGCGAGCGCTCTGATAGCTGCACTGGTCGATTGGCCTGAGGGCCACGACCCTCAGCTCAGAGCGGATGCTGCGACGGGTCTGGAGGAGATAGATGCCTCCGGCCTTCCAGAGGCCTACGCGGCCACGCTCGTCGAATCCGACCGTACGACGGCCGTGCCCTTCGACAGGCAAGTCTTGGAGGCCCTGCTCGCGGCTGACGCTCGCGGCCCGGCCGCGCGGCAGGCGCTCGTCGATTTCCTGATCTCCCGCCTGGAGAGATCGAATGGCGATTCGGAGGCGGTCACCGAGAGCGTGCTCGAGTGGCTCGCGGCCGACAGCGTCGAACCCCTCCTGCGCTGCTTGGAGGCAAGGCGGGGTCGGATCCCTGCCGCCCGCCTGCTCGGCGCCTCACGCGATTCGCGTGCCGTCGAGCCGCTGGTCCGGCTGCTCGCCGATCCGGACCCAGATGCCCGCGCGACCGCGGCGACGGCGCTGGGCCAGCTCAAGCACGCAGGATCCGTCGAGGCGCTGCTGCAAGCCACCCGCGACGAGGAGTACCCCGTGCGCGACGCGGCAATGACGGCGCTCGACGCGATGGGCGCGGCGGCCGTGACGGTCGGACTGGCATCCATGGTCGAGCCGATGCAGTTGGCGGCAAGGTCGGCCGAGCCGGCCGACGGCGCCTCCCCGCAACAGCGGCCACAGGCGCTGCCCTGGGCCGAGCGCATGTTGAATCGCCTGCTTGGCCCGGGCCAGGGACCCTGAGGAGCGCAGAGCGATCGACGCCGTGAGCAGCATCAAAGCTGAAAGGCCGATTGCGAAGGCAGGAGACTGGCAACCGCCACCACTGGAGCTCGTGGTGTTCGAGCCTTTGGAGGATGAGGCGCGGCGCTGCGCCTCACGCAAGAGCGATGACGAGCTGGCGGAGATCTACGCGATCGCGCTCACAGCCCATGAGGAGGCAACGCA
This sequence comes from uncultured Solirubrobacterales bacterium, assembly GCA_963715445.1. Classification (GTDB taxonomy): domain Bacteria; phylum Actinomycetota; class Thermoleophilia; order Solirubrobacterales; family Thermoleophilaceae; genus JAAYBF01. Next base: position 132,451 of record OY970240.1, on the reverse strand, counting down.
TGGGGGCGACAGGGAGGGGGAGGCCGATTACTGGCACATTCTCCAGCGGGCGATCGTCGAAGAGGCGGCGCGACGTCCCGACTTTGGCAAGGAGGAGATCAAGGACGACCAGACGGGAAGCAGACGCCAACGTCGTCGCCGGCAGAGGCTCCTCGCTTCCCTGCTCGCCGCGCGCGACGCGGAGCTCGTCCGCCGCGTCGACGGGGGCTAGATGTCAGCACTCGCCGGGAGCACTATGTCAATCAGGAAGCGGTGACTCCCAGCCGAAGTTGCGCCCGACGAGTTCGTACAGCCGCCGGTTGTGGGGCTCGAAATGCGCGCTCAACTCGCCGCGCAGCTTGGGGTCGATTCCGGTGTATTGCCGGGCGTTGTGAGGGTGGAGGTGGGGGGGGATCTGGCGATCGAGCCCGAGGAAGTCCTGAACTTGGCCCAACACCTCGGCTGGCCGGGTGAACAGGTCTTCGCTCGATGCGATGAGGATCTGCTCCGGCTTGAAGCAATTTCGCCAGGCCTCGATCTGATCGGCGTATAGACCGCGGCTTACGTAGCCATGGTGCTGGTGGGCAAAGCTTCGGTATCCGGGGTCCGTTGTCAGGCGTGCGGTCTCGCCTTCGAGCCGCGAGGACTCCGCGGCGATCGCTTCAGAGAAGGAGAGATCCTCGAACCCGAGTACCACCTCGTGGTTGTGGTGCGAATACGCGCGGTCGATCGGGTTGCGCAGCAGCACGACTAGCTTCACGCTTGGCAGTGCTTCGGCTACGCGGCGCGGAGCGAGGGGGTGAAACAGGTAGTAGGGAGTCGCCTCACCACACATCTGTCCGTTTCGGAGGTACGGAAAGTGGCTGCGATACCAGTTGAGCGATCGGTGAGCATTAAAGTCGAAGTAGTGCACTTCCTTGGTGGTGGGGCAGCGGACGTTCGGGTGCTCCCCCAGATACTGATGCAGCGAAGTCGTCCCGCCCTTCTGCGTTCCGATGATCAGGAACTGCGGAAGCTTGCGACTTGCGCTTGTCGCACGGCGAACAGCCTGGCGGGCCGCTCGGCCTGCCCGCCGCGCGATTCGGCCCCGCTGGATTCGGTCGATGGCCTCTGGGCTCGTCAACGGATCTCCCATCGTTAGACCGTGTCCCGAATCAGCAACGGGGTGACCACAGGTGAACTTGCAGGTCAAGAGGCCTGTACGAAGCGTGCTTTAGGCGCCACTCGAGTAGTGCCTCACCGTCTCGATGGGGACTCTGGACGTGAAGCTGCCCTAGGAGACGATGGTCAGAGCCGCGGGAGCGGCGCTGTAGCGCACGGACTGGTGCTCGCCGATGTAGTCCCCGTCCACCTGGACCGGGAAGGGCTGCCCGTCGGTGCTCTCAACGAGCGCCTCGAGGGTGTCCGGGAACGATTCGATCTGTCGGTGCTTCGAGACGGTCGCGGCCTTGCCGGTGAAGAGGCGGGGGATCAGGGTCGGCATCTCCATCGGGGTGGCCTTGTGGAGCACCGCGAGCCCGAGCGTGCCGGTCTCGAGCCCTGCGCCCTCGCAGATGCGGATCGGCCGATCGCCGAAGAACGTGTAGGGCTCGGCGTTCTGCGCGACCACCGTCACGCCCTCTACGGTCCGGTCGCCGACGGTCACGCGGACCCGCGGCGGGCGCACCAGGTATCGGCGGTTGAACGTCGATAGCGCCGCCCACGTGTAGTAGTACTCGCCGAGGCGGGCCTTCATCCGCGGATGGGCGTCCACGCGCTCCACGACGCTCGCGTCGAGCCCGATCCCTGAGGAGAAGACAAACGCGCGGTCGTCGACGAGCCCGAGGTCGACCTTGCGCGGTTGGAAGTCGTCGGCCAGGCGGAGCAGGTGCTCGGTGGCGTCGACGACGTCGTCGGGGATCCCGATCGTGCGGTGGAAGACGTTCGTCGCGCCGCCCGGCAGGCAGGTCAGCGGAGTGTCGGTTCCGATCAGCCCGTTCGCCGCCTCGTTGACGGTGCCGTCGCCGCCGAAGGCGACCACGATGTCGTAGCCCTTCTTGGCGGCCTCGCGGCAGAGCTCGGTGGCGTGGCCGCGCTTCTCGGTGTCCACGGCCTCCACTTTGTAACGCGACTGGAGCGCGTAGACGACCAGATGCCTGAGCCGGTCGGAGACCGTCGTCGCGTACGGGTTGACGATGATCAGCATCCGCTTCTTGTGCTTGCGCGAGGGGAGCATCAGCCCGCCACCGCCTCGAAGCGCACGGTGCCCTCGCTCTCGATCTCCCGGACGCGTCCCTCGTTGAGCAGGATGTCGGTATGGCCGAGGATCTCGCTGAGCGTGAGGTAGGCCTGGGTCACGGCGATGTTCCCCCAGAGGGCCTGGGCCAGCTCGTAGGCGCTGCGCGGGCGCTCGTTGATCAGGCGGTGGAGCTTGTCCGCGCGCCGGCGGTGAAGGGTGAAGCGCTCGTCGATCAGGGCGCGATGGTCGGTCACCGGGTCGCCGTGCCCGGGCAGCACCAGGTCCACGTCCATTTCGCGCGTGCGCGCCATCGACTCGAGATAGGTCACGAGCGCCTGCGGCCGCTCGACGGACCCGTCGAGCGGCCGGTTGATCAGCGGGTTGGAGGAGATGTGCCCGAGCAGGTGGTCGGCGGCGATCAGCATCCGCCGCTCGGCGTCCTCGAAGACGGTGTCGGTGGGGGAGTGGCCGGGGCGCCAGTGGACGTGCAGGGTCCGGTCGCGGAAGGCCATCTCGTCGCCGTCGCGCAGCACGCGCGTGACCTTCGCGGGAGCGCCCCAGGCGCGGAACGCTCGGGACACCGAGCGCAGGGCGCTGACCACGTCCTCTGGGATGCCGTGACGGAGCATCACCTCGCCGGCGAAGTCGTCGTCGAGCTGCGCCTCCTCGGAGAACCGCTCCACCAGCGGCACGGCGTGCTCGATCGCAGCGACCTCGGCGCCGGAGTGCGAGGCCACGAGGCCCACCAGCCCGAGATGGTCGATGTGCTGGTGGGTGAGGATCACGAGCTGGATGTCCTCGAGGCCGTGGCCGAGGGCGGCCAGCCCCTTGGTCAGCTCGTCGAACGAGGTGCCCGAGTTCGGGCCGGCGTCCACGAGGGTGAGCGGGTCGTCGTCGATCAGGTAGACGTTGACCCGCCCGACGGCGAAGGGCGTGGGGATCGCCATGCGGTGGATACCCGCCGCGGCGGCCGCTGCGAAGGGGTCTTCGCTCACGCTCGGATGAGCGCGAGCACCTCGTCGCGCCTCTCCGCCATGTGGTCGGCCGACACCAGCGATTCCAGGTTGAGGCGCAGCAGCGGCTCGGTGTTGGATGGCCTCACGTTGAAGTGCCACTCCTCGTAGTCCACCGACACGCCGTCGAGCCACGAGACCTCGCCGTCGGAGTAGCGCTCGGCTATCTCCCGCATCTTCGCGTCCTGGTCCGATACCTCAGAGTTGATCTCACCGGAGATGAAGTAGCGCTCGCGCAGCGGCGCCAGCAGCTCGGCGAGGGTGGTGCGCTGCTTGGAGAGCAGCTCGAGGATCAGCAGGGCGGGCAGCACGCCCGAGTCGGCGCAGTAGAAGTCGCGGAAGTAGTAGTGCCCGGAGACCTCGCCGCCGAACGCAGCGCCCTCGTCGCGCATGCGCCGCTTGAAGAAGGCGTGGCCGACGCGGTTCACTCGGGCCTCGCCGCCGGCCTCCTCGACGATGTCCCGCACGGCACGGCTCGCGCGCACGTCGTAGAGGATGGTCGAGCCCGGCTGGCGCTCCAGGATCGAGCGGGCGAGCAGCGCGGTGAGGAAGTCGCCGTCCACGAAGGCGCCCGTCCCGTCGATGAAGAAGCAGCGGTCGGCGTCGCCGTCCCAGGCGATGCCGAGCGTGGCGCCCTCGGAGCGAACCTTGTCGATGATGAAGCGGCGGTTCTCCTCGAGCAGCGGGTTCGGCTCGTGGTCGGGGAAGTCCCCGTCCGGCTTCCAGTAGGTCTGCACCTGCTCGATCGGCAGCTGGTCGAGCAGCGGCCCGCACAGCGGCCCCGCCATGCCGTTGCCGCCGTCGAGCACCACCTTGATCGGCTGGATCGCATCGACGTCGATCCAGGCGATCGCGTCACGCCCGAACGGCTCGTAGACGTCCTCGCGCTCGATCGCCCCGGGCTCGCCGGTCGGCGGGCCCAGCTCGCCCGCGGTCAGCAGGTCGCGCAGCTCGCCGATGCCCGAGTCGCCCGAGAGGGCCAGCGCCCCGCGGCCCACGAGCTTGGCGCCCGTGTAGGCCTTGGGGTTGTGTGAGGCGGTGCACATCAGGCCGCCGTCGAGATCGCGCGAGCCGACGGCCCAGTAGAGCATCTCCGTGCCCACCATCCCGATGTCGAGCACCGAGGCGCCCTCGTCGCTCATCCCCGCCGCGTAGCGTTCGGCCAGCGCGGGCGCGGTGAGGCGCATGTCGCGTCCCAGCCCGAGGCGCATGTTCTGCGGGCGCGTGCCCTGCAGCTCGGCCAGCACACGGACGAAGCCGCGGCCGACGGCGTAGGCGACCTCCTCGTCGATCTGGTCGCCGTAGAGGCCGCGCACGTCGTACGCCTTGAAGATCCCTGGGTCGATTGCGCTCACGCGCCCGGAGGCTACAGCCAGCCGCGCGAGCGGAAGTAGCCGAGCATGCCCAGCAGCAGCGCGATCATCGCGGTGAGGACGCCCCAGAAGGCCTCGGACGTGCTCTCGCCCGGCACGGCCACGTTCATGCCCCACACGCTGGCGATCAGGGTCAGCGGAAGCACCACCACGCTGATCGCCGTGAGCACCCGCAGGATGTCGTTGACGCGGTGTGAGATCAGCGACTCGTTCGTCTCGTCCAGCGCCTCCACTACTTCCTTGTAGTTCTCGAGCATGTCCCAGATCCGCTCCGAGGCGTCGACGATGTCGTCGAAGTAGACGTCGAGGCTGGGAGCCATGTAGCGCTGCTTGGTGCGCTCGAGGTCGCGCAGGGTCGGCCGCTGCGGGCGGATGACCTTGCGGAAGGTGATGATCTCCTGCTTGACGTTGGAGATGTCGCGCACGAGCTCCTCGCCGGAGTGCCCCTGGAAGATGTCCTCCTCGATCTGCTCGAGCTTGTTGCCCATCTTGCGCAGCATCGGGAAGCAGTAGTCCACCGAGTCGTCGACGATCTTGTAGAGGAGGTAGCCGGGGCCCTTGGAGAGCATCTCCTCGCGCATCTCCTCCGATGCGCGGCAGCGCTCGAAGAGGTACTCGATCGGGGGGATCGGGCGGTTCGGCAGCGTGATCAGGAAGTCCGGCCCCACGAACATGTCGAGCTCCGCGGTGTTGAGGCGGCCGACCGTCTTGTCGTAGACGGGGAAGTGCAGGATGATGAAGAGGTAGTCGGGGTACTCGTCGATCTTCGGCCGCTGGTTGCGCGAGGCGACGTCCTCGATGTCCAGCGGGTGGAAGTCGAAGTGCTCCTGCAGCCACGCCCGGTCCACGGGGCCGGGGCGCTCGATGTTGATCCAGCGCAGCTCGCGGCGCTCTGCGTCGGCGGGACCGCTCCCGGCGCCGTCCCGATGGACGATCTCTACGTTGGGCTCAGGCTCGGTCTGGGGTCCGGGCTCGGGTCCGACTCGCGCGGCGCGCCGCAGGCGTGGTCTTGGGATGCTCGGCATGGCTCGGACTGAGCGGGTCGTCGGTCGGGACCGTCATGGCTGCCATTCTACCCCTGCCCGGGCGGCGCCCGCGCTGCCGCCAGCGCTCGTGCAGTGCGCTCGGGGAGCGTCCTGCGGCGGCAGACTTGCATCCATCGCCATGGGCGCTATTCTTCGTATCTGACATAGCCGTACGCATCTAGAGGGGTGGAGGGAAATGGCCCTACGAAGCCCCGGCAACCATCCGGACAGCGCGAGCTGCTCGGAAAGGTGCCAAGTCCATCAGGCCAAAGTGGCCTGGCAGATGTGACGAGCCCTTCAGGGCCTCCGTCACAAGCAACGCGGCGGAGGCTTTCGATTTGAAGGGACATATATGGCTGTAGAAGCGCTTCAGTGCAAGGAATGCAGGACGAGCTACCCGCTCGAGGCGCGGTATGTGTGCGAGCAGTGCTTCGGCCCGCTCGAGGTCGTCTACGACTTCTCGGGGCTGGACGCCGCCGGGACCAGGCGGAAGATCCAGGCGGGGCCCCAGAGCATCTGGCGCTACGCGGACTTCCTGCCGTTCGACTCGCCTCCGCGCACGGCGCTCGCCGCCGGCGTCACGCCGCTCATAAGAGCCGATCGGCTCGCCGAGAGGCTCGGCCTGGGGGAGGTCTGGGTCAAGAACGACGCGGCCAACCCGACCCACTCGTTCAAGGACCGCGTGGTGACCGTCGCGCTCGCCAAGGCGAAGGAGCTGGGCTTCGAGGTCGTCGCCTGCGCCTCCACGGGGAACCTCGCCAACGCGGTCGCCGCCCACGCGGCAGCCGCGGGGCTCGAGTCGTATGTCTTCGTGCCCTCGGACCTCGAGGAGCAGAAGATCCTCGCCACGGGCGTCTACGGCACCAAGCTCGTGGCGGTCAACGGCAACTACGACGACGTCAACCGCCTCTGCACCGAGCTCTCGAGCGAGCGCGACTGGGCCTTCGTGAACGTCAACGTGCGCCCGTACTACGCGGAGGGCTCGAAGACGCTCGCGTTCGAGATCGCCGAGCAGCTCGGCTGGAAGCTGCCCGACCGCCTCGTCGTGCCGATCGCCTCCGGGTCGCTCTTCACCAAGATCGCGCGCGGCTTCGAGGAGTGGCGCGAGGTCGGCCTGGTGGAGGGGGACCTGCCCAAGTTCAACGGAGCTCAGGCGCAGGGGTGCTCCCCGGTGGCCCAGGCGTTCGAGGCGGGGCGCGACTTCTGCAGCCCGGTCAAGCCCTCGACGATCGCCAAGTCCCTCGCGATCGGCAATCCCGCCGACGGCCCGTACGCGCTCGACCTCGCACGCCGCTCCGGCGGAGGGATCGACGCGGTGACCGACGACGAGATCAAGGACGGGATCAAGCTGCTCGCCGAGACGACGGGCATCTTCACCGAGACCGCCGGCGGCGTGACCACCGCGACGCTGGCCAAGCTCGCCGAGCGCGGGGAGATCGGGCCGGACGAGCAGGTCGTGCTTGTGATCACGGGCGACGGGCTGAAGACGCTCGACGCCGTCCGCGGCAGCTTCGACACGATCGAGATCGATCCCACGATCGCGTCGTTCGAGGCCGGCGTCGGCCTCGAGGCCGCTGTCTCGTGACCGGCTATAGACTGCCGCGCCGATGAGCGTGACAGTGAAGATCCCGACGCAGCTCCGCGCCGTCACCGGCGGAGAGGCCGAGACGCAGGTGGAGGAGGCCTCCACCGTGGGCGAGGTGCTCGACGGGCTCTATGAGCGCTTCGAGGGCCTGCGCGACCGGATCGCCGAAGACGGCGGCCTGCGTCGCTTCGTCAACGTGTACGTGGGGGGCGAGGACATCCGCTTCCTGGACGGCCTCGAGACCGCCGTGAACGACGGCGACGAGGTCACGATCCTGCCGGCAGTCGCCGGCGGCTGACCCCTCCCGCCGTGGGCTGGGGCGCGGCCGACTCGACCGTCCTGGTGACGGGCGCTCAGGGGTTCGTCGGGTCCTGGCTCGCCGAGCGGCTGCTGGACGCCGGCGCGCGCGTGGTGGTGCCGCGTCGCGACGTCGAGCCGGAGTCCCGCTTTCGCGCCGAGGGGATCGAGGGTCGCTGCGTCGTGGCCCTCGCGGACATCCAGGACTACGACGGACTCGTCCGGATCCTCAACGAGCACGAGGTGACCGCGGTCTTCCACCTGGCCGCGCAGACGATCGTCGGCACCGCCAACCGCTCGCCGCTCTCGACCTTCGAGGCCAACATCCGCGGCACCTACATGCTGCTCGAGGCGTGCCGCGCAGTGGGCGGCGCCGAGCGGATCGTGGTCGCCTCGTCCGACAAGGCCTACGGCACCCACGAGGAGCTGCCCTACCGGGAGGGCTTCCCGCTGCAGCCGGCCTTCCCGTACGACGTCTCGAAGGCCTGCGCGGACATGATCGCGCGCTCCTTCGCCACCACCTACGAGATGCCGGTGGCCGTCACGCGGCTGGCGAACGTCTACGGCGGGGGCGACCTCAACTGGTCGCGGATCGTGCCGGACACGTGCCGGGCGCTCGCCAGGAGCGAGGCGCCGGTGATCCGCTCGGACGGCACGCCCGAGCGCGACTACCTCCACGTGGAGGATGCGGTCGACGCCTATCTGGCGGTGGCGGAATCGCTCGACCGCGAGGAGCTGCGGGGGCGCGCCTGGAACGCGGGGTGGGGCTCGCCGGTCTCCGCGCGCGAGGTGGTCGACCGTCTGATCGCGGCCTCAGGAGCGGATGTGGAGCTCGAGGTGCGGGGCAAGGGCGCGCTGCACGGCGAGATCGACAGGCAGTACCTAGATTCCTCGTCGATCCGCGAGGAGCTCGGCTGGGAGCCGCGCGTGGGGCTCGACGAGGGCCTGGCCGACGCATGGGAGTGGTACCGCGGCCACCTCGCCCGAGGTGACCGCGGCAGCACGCAGGTCCCGCCGCCCGCCAGCTAGGACTTGACGAACGGCTTGACGGCAGCGAGCACCTGCTTCGTGTTCAGCGTCTTGTCGAACGCATTGGGGGCCGGGGGCTGGGAGCGCGCCAGGCGCACCCTTGCGGCGTGCCTGGCCTCGACCTGCGCGATGGAGCCCGCGGTGGCGAGCAGCTCCTTCGACTTGATCGCCGGCGCCGCCCCGTTGTAGGCGCTCACCCCGGTGTCCTCGAGCGTCTGGGCGAGCTCGAGGAAGGCGGTCTCGTCGCTGAACGGGAACTCCACCATCGGTGCCTTCACGGGCTTTCCGCCCAGGTTTCCGATCGTGGTCACGAGGGCGTCCACGTGCTTGTCCTCGTCGCTGCGGATCGTCTCCGCAAACTCCCTGGTCTCGCTGCTCAGGTCGAGCTGATCGAGAGCGCGCATGTAGAACGCGGCCTCGAGGTACTCGAGCGTGAGAGCGAAGTTGAGGATGTCGTTGTCGCTCATCGCTCCCTGTGCGAACGCCCGCTTCACGAAGGGGCCGGCCGCGGTGGCGCCGTAGAGCGCACCCACGGCGAGCATCCCCTTCGCGAGCATCGATCCTCGGCTGATCGGCTCGATGTCGATCGCGGCGAGCTCCGGTGCTGTCTGCTTGATCTGGTCCATGGTCATCGTTCCCTTCCTCGAGAGTGTTCGGGCTCGCCGGCGCTAGCCGACGATGAACGGCTTGACCTGAGCGAGCACCGTTCCCGCGTCGGCCGGCTTCGCGAACGGCCCGTCGGGCACGAACGACTTGTCGGTCAGCGTGCCCAGCGCCGAGGCGTGGCGCGCCTCGACCGAGTGGATCGAGAGCGCGGCCGCGAGGACCTCGTCGCTCTCGATGCTCGCCGCCTGGCCGAGATAGGCCGCGGCGCCGAGGTTCTCGACCGTCGCCGCAAGGTCGAGCACGGACTTGGCGCTGTCCAGGGGGAACTCAGTCTTGGGCCTGGCGGCCGGCTTGCCGCCTAGCTTCCTCACCGTGGCGGTCAGGGCGCCGACGTGCGCCTGCTCGTCCGCGCCGAACGACCTGATCAGCGCCAGGTCGTCTCCCTTGAACAGGCCGCTCTTCACGACGTCCGCATAGAAGGCGGACTCGATGTACTCGAGCGTCAGCGCGTAGTTGAGGATTCCCAGGTCGCCCTCGCCGAACTGGCTCAGAGCGCCCTCGTCGCGAGCCTTTTGCTCGGTGGTGGCCGGCTGCTCGTCATCGTCGTCTCCACACGCCACGAGGAGCACCGAGAGCGCTCCCGCACCGCCCGTCGCCACCATGAACCGCCTGCGCGACATCGAGTCGCGGCCCGGATGCGTCTGCGCCTCCGGGTCTTCCTCTCTGGTGATCTCGCTCATCGTCGCCTCCTCGTTTGGTGAGCTGGCTGCCGGGTGGGCAGCCGTACCCCTCTTGCGAAGCGCCGCGGCGTTTGGATCACCGGTCATGGGAACGGCGCCCTCGAACTGGGCGCCCGGCGACGGGCGGCGAGTGATCCAGTGGCGTGCCGGCCGCGAAGGAAGGGGAGAAGCACCTTCGGCGGAGGACCCGTCGCGTAGACCGAACCGAGGAGGCCACCTTGCCCGGCATAGGACCCATGGAGCTCATCGTCGTCCTGATCATCGCCTTGGTGGTGCTCGGTCCCAAGCGGCTTCCGGAGGCGGGACGCTCGGTGGGCCGCGGTCTGCGCGAGTTCAAGGACTCGATCGCCGGCAAGGACGAGCCGGAGGGCGAGATCGAGCGCAGACCGGCTTGAGGCTTGCAGGCAGCTGCGAGGATTGACCAGGGATGAGAAGCGCCCCCCTTCAGAATCTCGGTGACGAGGAGCTCATGGAGCTGGTCAGGCAGAAGAATCCGGACGCCTTCGAGGCCCTCTACGACCGTCACGGCGGTCCCGCCTACTCGCTGGCGCACCGCATCACCGGCGAGCCGCAGGCCGCCGAGGACGTGACGCAGGAGGCGTTCATCTCGATCTGGCGCACCAGCTCCAGCTACGAGCCAAGCCGTGGGAGCTTTCGCTCGTGGATGCTGGGCATCATCCGCAACCGCTCGGTCGACGTCCTGCGCCGCTCCTCCTCGCGCGCGCCGAAGCTCAACCTCGACGACGATGCGCTGATGGACGCCCAGCCCGCAGCCGAGCGCACCGACGGCGAGGCAATCCGCCGCGAGCGCGCCCGCGAGGTCCGCGGTGCGCTGCACAGCCTGCCTCCCGATCAGTCGCAGGTGATCGGGCTCGCCTACTTCGGCGGCTTCAGCCACTCGGAGATCGCCGACCTGCTGGAGATGCCGCTCGGCACCGTCAAGGGAAGGATGCGCCTCGGCCTTGAGAAGGTCCGCGCAAGGATGGAGGGGGTGCTCTCGTGAGTGGGTCGGACCACGGCCGGTGGGAAGAGGACGCGGCGGCCCATGCCTTGGGGGCGCTCGATGGAGAGGAGTCGGCGGCCTTCGAGGCCCACCTGGAGGGCTGCGAGGAGTGTCGCGTCGAGCTCGTCCGGCTGATGTCGGCCGTCGAGCTCCTGCCCGCCTCGGTCGAGCAGCTCACACCGCCGCCCTCGTTGCGCCGCGAGCTGATGGCCACGGTGAGGGCCGAGGCCGCGAGGCCCGTGAGCGGCAGCGGAGCCCCTGCAGGCAGGCGCTTCCGGCTCCCGCGCCTGCGCGCGCTCTCGGCGGCAGCGGTTGCCGGCACGATCGCCGTCGCCTTCGCCGTCACCTTGATCTCAGGGAGCGGCGATCCGACGCCCGACGCGACCGTCCCGGTCGAGGCGCTGGCGCCGAGCAGGGACGCATCCGCCGCTCTCGTGCGGGAAGGCGAGTCCTGGACCTTGGATGTCGAGCGGCTGCCCGAGATCCCCGAGGGCACCGTCTACCAGGTATGGGTCAGGAGCAGCCGGGGATTGAAGCCCTCGAGCGCCTTCGTCCTCTCCGGGGAGGGCACGGCGACGGTCGCCATGCGGGAGCGCCTCCACGACGGCGACGAGGTGATGGTCACGCACGAGAAGCGCCGCGGCCACGGCGAGCCCACGTCGGCGCCGCTGCTCCAAGCCCGGATCTGACTCCCTCAAAGCGGCTCGAGCCGTTCAAGCTGTCGCGCTGGGAAGCCGATACAGGTCTATGGCTGTAATCACGTGCTGAGGATGCGCCGAACCCGGTCCGACGAGCATCCTCGCACTGCCGGTGTGACCCGGCCGGTATGGGAGTCGCGGGCGTTCAGGGTCACGGGGGCCTGCCTCCTGGCGTTGAACGTGGTTCTGCTGGCGGGTCTCTTGGCGCTGCGCAGCGGAGAGGCCTACAGCCCGCTGTGGGACGGCTGGATCGGGAACCTCGTCATGGTCGCCCCGATCGTGGCCTGCGTCGTTCGCTCAATCCTGGGAGGTCCGCGCAGGGCCGCGGCGGCCTGGCTTGCCATGGGGATGCTCTGCTGGGCCGTGGGCAACGTGGTTTTCGTCGGGTGGACGCAGTTCCAAGTGGCACCCCCGGTGCCTTCGCCGGCGGACGTCGCCTACCTAGGGTTCTACGTCTGTGCCGCGGCGGCGATGTTCTGCCTCGCGCGAGGTGAGAGGGGGTCGCTGGCGCGTTCGATGTGGCTGGACGGCGCTCTCGGCGCCGCCGGTGCGGCGACGGTTCTGGCGGCGGTGCTCAATCCCGTCTTCTCCGCCCCCGCCGGGGAGCTCAACCTGGTGCTGGTCGGCGCGGCCTACACGGTTGCCGACCTGGTGCTGGCCGCGATGATCTGCGGGCTGCTCGCCGTGCGCGGCCTTCGGGGCGGTTCCATATGGCTCTGGCTCGCGGCCGGGCTTGTCGTCTTCTGCGCCGCGGACGTCGTGTACGCCCTGCAGGTGTCCTCCAGCACGTACGCCATCGGAACCATCCTGTCCGTGCTGTGGACGAGCGGGATCACGGTCCTGGCGCTGGCGCTGTGGCGGCCCGAGCGCCCTCGAGCGATCGAGGCCGGTCACTCCACGGCCATCCTGGCGCTGCCCACCTTGGCCACGCTGTCGGCTGTCGTGGTGCTCGTGATCTCCTCGTTCGCCCACCTGGCCCCGCCGGTCATCGCGCTGGCGACTCTCACGCTGCTGCTCGCCGCGGCGAGGACGTTCATGAGCTTTCGGCAGACGCAGCGGCTCTCGGTGGTCCACCACCAGGCCCTCACCGACGATCTCACCGGGCTGGGGAATCGTCGCCATCTCTTCGAGCACGGCGAGCGGAAGCTGCTGGCCGCAGGGGGCACGGACAGGCTCGCTCTCCTGATGATCGATCTGGACAACTTCAAGGAGGTCAACGACACGCTGGGCCATCACACCGGTGACGAGCTGCTGCGCGAGATCGCGCGGCGCCTCGCCGAGCAGGTCGGTGGCTCCGATCTGCTGGTTCGGCTCGGCGGCGACGAGTTCGCGGTCGTGACCACGCTCGCGCCCGACGACGACGGGCATCTCTTCGCAGGGCAGCTCCTCGATCGCCTGAGCAGACCGCTGAAGATGGAAGGAGCTCGGCTACGTCTCGACGCAAGCATCGGAGTAGCGGAGAGCGACAGCTCGGACGTCCGCATCTCGGAGCTGCTGCGCCGCGCCGACATGGCGATGTACGCCGCCAAGACGATCCGCTCGCGGGTGAGGCTCTACGACCCGCAGCTGGACGAGGCCAACCGCTCACGTCTCGCAACGGTCCGAGATCTCGACACCGCCTTCGAGTGCCGGCAGTTCGTCCTGCACTACCAGCCGAAGGTCGATGTCCGGACGGGCGTCGCCTCCCGAGCCGAGGCCCTCGTGCGCTGGCAGCACCCCACCCGCGGGCTCCTTTACCCCGATGAGTTCCTGCCGGTCATAGAGCAGAACGGGGAGATGGGCGCCCTGACGCAGATAGTGCTGGAGACGGCGGTTCGACAGCTCGCGGCGTGGAGCGAGGTGGGCCTCGACATCACCGTCTCGGTCAACCTCTCGGCCTCGGATCTGCTCGACGAGCAGCTCGCCGATCGAATAGCCGGGCTGCTCACCGAGCACGGTGTGTCCGTCGAGTCGCTCGAGCTCGAGATCACGGAGAGCGTCCTGATGACCGATCCGCCGCGTGCTCGCAAGGTTCTCGAGCGACTTCGGTGGAGCGGTCTGCGAATCGCGGTCGACGACTACGGCACCGGCTACAGCGCTCTCGCCTACCTGCGTGACCTCGCCGTCGACGAGCTCAAGATCGACCGCTCCTTCGTGGACTGCATCACCACAGATCGCCGCAGCGCGGCGATCGTGCGCTCGACCATCGAGCTGGCCCACTCCCTGGACATCGAGGTCGTCGCGGAGGGTGTCGAGCACGGGGATATCTTGAACGCGCTCATGGAGTTCGGCTGCGACTACGCGCAGGGCTACTACTACAGCCGCGCCATCCCGGCCGATCAGTTCGCTGCGTGGGCCCGGGCGAGAGCACCGAGCCCGAGCAACTCGACGCTCGCGGCATAGGCCGCCTGTCGCGAGTCCATCCGCGTCCGCCGGCTGGTCGTCAGGCGTCCAGCACGACGTCGCCCTCGGGGACCGCGCAGCACAGCAGCGCGCCGCCGGAGGGCGCAGGCTCGATCGGCTCGGGGTGGTGGCGCACGGCCCCCTCGAGCACACGCGCCTGGCAGTCGTGGCAGGAGCCGATGCGGCAGCCCGATGGGGCGGCCACGCCGTTGGCCTCGGCGAGCTCGAGGATGCTCGCGCATCCCGGTTCCCACGTCGCGGTGACGCCCGATCGGGAGAACGCGACCGAGGGTGCCGCGGTCGTCTCTGAAGGCGAGATCTCGCTCGGTGCTGAAGAAGGGGCCGGCTGCGCCGACGAGGAGTCCGATCGGGCCGGCGGTGCGCCGCCGAAGCTCTCGCTCTGGATCCGATCGGAGTCGACGCCCACTTCGAGCAGCCCCGCCCTGAGGTCGGCGACGAAGCGCTCGGGGCCGCAGAGGCGGTACTCGGCGTCCAAGGGGACGGCGAGGCCGGTGAGCGCGCTCGCGGTGACCCTGCCTCGAGCGTCGTAGTCGCGCCCCGCGAGATCGCGTGGATCGGGGCGGGAGTAGCGCACGTGCGCATGGCCGTTGGCGAGCTGCGCCGTGAGCTGGCGGGCCTCGCCGCGGAACGAGTGCTCGCGCCCGTTGCGGGCGCCGTGCACCCACCACACCTCCCGCCGCGAGTGGGCGCTGACGAGGGAGTGCAGCATCGCCAGCAGCGGCGTGGCGCCGATCCCGGCACTGATCAGGACGACCGGGCGCGTGGGGTGCTCTCCGAGGACGAACCTCCCGTGGGGCCCGGCCAGCTCGACGGTCGAGCCGACACCGAGCGCGGCGTGCAGGTGCTCGCTCATCATGCCGCCCCGCTCGCGCTTGACGCTGATGCGGAGGCGGCGCTTGTCGGTCGCGCTCGAGACCGAGTAGCTGCGCACGGCGGACCCGGCGTCGGGGATGTCGGCTCGGGCGGTGACGAACTGGCCGGGCTCGGGCGGGCGCAGGCGCTTGCGGCGCGCCGGGGTCAGCTCGAACGAGCACACGGTGCTGCTCTCCAAGGTGACGCCCGTGACGCGGTAGCGGCGGAAGACCGGCCCGACGGGCGGGGTGAGCACCCGCATCAGGAACAGGAAGAGGATCGGGGCAGCGGTCGCCAGCAGCAGCGCGAGCATCCAGGGCTCGGAGGCGTCGGTCCCCGCTCCGAGGGTGTGGGCGACCGAGAGGACGTAGACCAGGACCGTCGCCCGGTGCAGCCTGCGCCACAGCGCAGGGCCGACCAGGTTCCTGACCCAGTAGCTGAGCCCGAGGATCGCCCCGAGCCAGCCGGCGGTCACGCCGAGACCGGTCCAGAGCGGCTCGTAGGTGCTGGTGAAGGGGATCGCGATATCGCCGATCGAGGGCGACATGAACTTGTCGCCGAGCAGGGTGATGCCGTGCACGGCGATCGCCACCAGGCCCACGAGCGCGGTCTGCTGGTGGACGGACATCAGCGCACGCGCCAGCCCGGGGCGCTTGGACACGCGGCCGGCCATCGCCAGGCCGATGCCCACGGACACCGCGATGCACAGCAGCGCGACGACGCCCGCCGCGCGCGAGGCCAGCCACCAGCTGAACTCGGCCGGGTCCGGCCCGCTCATGCCGCCACCGCGAATGCCCGGCCGACAGTCTCCACGCGGCCGTCCGCATGCACGAGCACGCCGCCGTGGGCTCCGAGCACGCGGCGTGCGTCGGCTGCGCGGCGCATGAGCGCCGCCTTGGCGAGCGTCTCGGCCTCGAGGGCCGTCGGCGCGAGCCCGGTCGCCGTCAGGAGCCCCGTCCAGATTGGCTTGCGCGTGCGCGGGTCCAGGAGGTGATGGGCGCTGCGCCCGTCGGGGGTCGCCCATGCCCGCGACACGACGCTCGAGGTCGCCACGGCGCCGCCGCCGGGGATCGTCACGCGTGCGGCTGGCTCGTCGCCCAGCGGGTGGGCGATCTCGATCTGACGGCCACCGCCGACTCGGATGTCGCCGCCGCAGTCCACGACCCACCGCCCGAACGGCTCGAGCATGTCCGCGGCGAGGTCAGCCGCATGGCCCTTCCCCGAGCCGCCGAGGTCGAGGCGCAGGCCGGGGGACGCTCGATCGTGCCCGCCTCGTCGTCCACGACCACCTCCCGCCAGCGGCGCTGCGGATCGGGCATGGCCTCCCGCAACGGTCCGGAGGGCAGCCTGACCACCTCGTCGGAGCGGTACGAGCTCCGGTAACCGGCGGCCTCGAGCGCGTCGAGCAGGCAGGGATCCACGAGGCCGCCACTCCGCTCTGCGGCCCACAGCCCGGCGCGGACCGCCGCGCGCAGCAGGGCCGAAGCCGGCACCACAGGTCGTGGATCGCGGTTCAGCGCCGACAGCTCCGATTCCGGGAGGAAGCGGGAGAGGCGCGCGTGGTAGTCGAGGATCGCCTCACGGACGTGCGCGACCGCCGTGTGCGCACCGCGGCCGGTCACGATCAGGCGGACGTCGGTGCCGAGGGCGCGGAACGTCTCGTCGACCGTGGGGGCCTCGAGCTTCACGACCAGGCCGCTCATGAGCCGCCGCTCACGACAGGGGCCGGGGCGGGTGCTGGTGCGGGCGCCGCAGGTGCCGCCGGCGCGCTGGCCGTGGCGGGGGAGGGCGCGAACGCGACTTGGCCGCCCGAGGCCGCGGCCGGGGCAGACCCCGCCGCCGGCTCTTCGACGATCCGCCGCACGATGACGCGCCGGACGATGACCTGCCGGCCGACCTCGGCAGCGCGTGGCTTCGCCGCCCCGATGGCGGGATCCCGCCCGGCCCGGATCTGAAGCGCCAGGTAGGTCAGGACGACGCAGAACAGCGCCCCCGCGATCGCCGCGACGGGAAGGGTTCGGCCACGGTCAGTCATCGTCCCCGCCGCCGTGCCCGCTGTTGTCGTCTCGATCGTCGTCGCGGTCGTCCTCACGGTCCTCCTCACGGTCCTCCCGCGCGTCTTCGAGATCGTCCAGGCGGTCCTCGCGCGCGTCCTGGATGTCGTCGAGGTGGTCCTCACGGTCGTCGTCGCGTCCGTGGTGTCCATGGTGGTCGTCATCGACGACGGGGGCGGGTGTTGCGGGGGCGACGCGAGCGGGCGACGCGGCCACAGCCGCCGGTGCGGCGCCGCCGCCCGCAGAGCGGGCAGGCGCGGCAGCCGCCGCTCCTGCTCGGGCGGGGACGCGGACCGTGCGGCGCACCACCTCGGTCCGAACCTCCGGGGCCGGAGCGGCCGCCGGCCCGCCCGGCGATTCCTCGTCGCCGCCCGCTCCCAGGGCGACCGCGGCGAGTCCGCCGAGGGCGATCAGGGTCACGGCTGCGGAGATGCGTGTGCGGTTCAGTGACATGTGCCCAGCATCGGCACACGGCTTTCAGCGTCCGGTCAAGCGAAGGCCAAGAGTTGGTAAGGCCTTACGTGGAGGCGGAGCGGGGCGGGAGGTCCCGCTCTACGAGGAGTGCGCCCGGCTGGATTCGAACCAGCGACCTTCCGCTCCGGAGGCGGACGCTCTATCCACTGAGCTACGGGCGCGTGTGCGGCGAGGATAGCCTTGGGACGTCTCGCATAGCCCCAAGCTCGACACGGGTTGGGTGACATTCCTCAACAGGCGACAGCGTGCTCAGCGCCGTCCTTCTGTGGCGCGCTAGCTGCAGCTGCCTCTCCGGCAGCGTCTAGGCTCCGTTGCATGGATCAGTTCTCGGTCGTGATCGCAGGTGGTGGAGTCGCGGCGATCGAGGGTCTGCTGCGCCTGCGCCGCCTGGTGGGCGACGCCGCGAGGATCACGCTGCTCGCGCCCAACGAGGAGTTCGCGTTTCGCGCGCTCAGCGTCAAGGAGCCGTTCGCGCTCGGCGCCGCCGAGCGGCACCCGATCAGTCAGATCGCGCGCGACACGAGCGCCGAGTGGGTCAAGGACTCGCTCGCCTGGGTCGATCCAGACGGCCAGATCCTGCACACAGGCGAAGGGGCTGAGCTTCCCTACGACGCTCTGCTGATCGCCGTCGGGGCCCGCCCGGAGCCGGCCTTCGAGCACGTCACGACATTCCGCGACGCTGACGCCGACGCGCTGCTGAGCGGAGTGATCGAGGACATCGAGGGGGGCTACACCAAGAGCGTCGCGTTCATCGCTCCCTCCGGCCCGGTGTGGCAGCTGCCGCTCTACGAGCTGGCCCTGATGACCGCCGAGCGCGCCGACAGCATGGGGATGACCGAGGTCGAGGTGATGGTGGTCACACCCGACGAGGCGCCGCTCGCGATCTTCGGGTCGAACGCATCGAACGCCGTCAGCCGGCTGCTCGAGGACGCCGGGATAGCCGTCCATGCATCCACGATCGCTCACGTCCCCTCTGCTCAGACGCTGCGGCTGGAGCCGCAGGACATCGAGCTCGCGCCCGACCGGATCATCGCGCTCCCGCGGATCGTGGGCCCGCGCATCCGCGGCCTGCCGGGCGAGAGCGCCGATGGCTTCATATCGATCGACGCGCACTGCGCCGTGCCCGGAGGCGGCGGCAGGATCTTCGCCGTCGGTGACGCGGTGGACTTCCCGATCAAGCACGGAGGCCTCGGTGCGCAGCAGGCAGACACGGCCGCCGCGGCGATCGCCGTCCTGGCCGGCGCCGAGATCCCTGCCGAGCCGTTCCAGCCCCTGATCCGCGGCATGATCCTGACCGGCCGCGCCCCGCTCTACGTGAGCGCCCGGCTGGCCGGTACCGGGAGCTTCGAGTCGGAGGCATCCAGCGAGCCGCTCTGGCCGTCCGGCGCCAAGGTCGCCGCGGAAGAGCTCGACGGCTACCTCGCTCAAAGCTGAGGCACCGCCCAGGCACGACTCGCCCAGGCGAAGGGCCCCATCGGGATAGCCTCTCGCCTCCATGGATCTGGATCTGATCTTCCTCGGCACCGCGGGCTCCGCGCCGACCGCGCGGCGCGGCCTGCCCGCGACGCTGATCCGGCGTGGGGGAGAGCGGCTGCTGGTGGACTGCGGCGAGGGCACCCAGCGCCAGCTGATCCGCTCGGTGGGCCTCGTGGACCTCGACGAGGTGTTCATCACCCACTTCCACGCGGACCACGTGCTCGGCCTCCCGGGGATGATCAAGACGTTCGGCCTGCAGGGCCGCGAGCGCCCGCTGTACGTGAACGGCCCGGCGGGCCTGGAGCGGTTCTTCAAGAGCCTCGACCCGGTGATCGGGCGGCCCGGCTACGACGTGCGCCTGAACGAGCTGGACGGCGGCGAGGAGCTCGAGCGCGACGGCTACGACATCGCGGCGTTCTCGGTGAATCACGGCGTGCGGGCGCTCGGGTACGCGCTGATCGAGCACGAGCGCCCGGGGCGCTTCGACGAGTCGGAGGCGGCCCGCCTCGGTGTGGCGTCCGGCCCGGACTTCGGTCGCCTGCAGCGGGGAGAGACGGTCCAGGGATCGAGCGGCGAGGTTCGGCCGGAGCAGGTGCTCGGCGATCCGCGGGCGGGGCGCAAGATCGTGCTCTCGGGAGACACGGCGCCCTGCGAGATGACCCGCGCGATGGCCCACGGAGCGGACCTGCTGGTGCACGAGGCGACTTTCCTGCACGAAGACCTCGGCCGTGCCCAGGAGACCGGGCACACGACGGCGCGCCAGGCCGCGGAGCTGGCGGCGGAGTCCGAGGTGACGATGCTCGCGCTGACGCACCTCTCGTCGCGCTACCCGGCGGGACAGGTCCGCGACGAGGCCCGCGAGGAGTTCCGCGACACGATCGTCCCGCGCGACTTCGACCGCGTGGAGCTGCCGCTGCCGGAGCGGGGCGAGCCGGTCCACGAGCGCGCCGAGAGCTCCTGAAGGCTCGGCACCGGCGCTTTCCACCGTCGAGACCGCGTGCTAGATTCGTCGTGACGCTCCTTTAACCCGGTCCCGCGAGGCCAGGAAGGACAGAATCGCTTGAACGACAAGGTCGTACTCGACCGCGACGACGTGCGGCGCACCCTGGTGCGCATCGCTCACGAGATCGTCGAGAAGAACGGCAGCGAGCCGATCGCGATCGTCGGCATCCACCGTCGCGGCGCTCTGCTCGCCGCCCGGATCCGCGATCAGGTGGCCGAGCTGCTCGGCGAGCCGGTGCCGCTCGGCGACATCGACATCTCCTTCTACCGCGACGACGTCGGCCTGCGCGCCGCGGCCGAATCGCCGAACGGCGGCCCCAGCGGCCCCGTCGTGCGCGCCTCGCACCTCGACTTCCCGATCGAGGAGACCACCGTCGTCCTCGTCGACGACGTCCTCTTCACCGGCCGCACGGTCCGCGCAGCCATCGACGCCCTCTTCGACTACGGCCGGCCGCAGCGGGTGCAGCTCGCCGTGCTGGCCGACCGCGGCCACCGCGAGCTCCCGATCCGCCCGGACTACGTGGGCAAGAACCTCCCGACCGCGCGCGCCGAGCGCGTGAACGTGCGTGTGGAGGAGCTCGATGGCGAAGACGAGGTGCTGCTCGGCGAGGCGGACCCCGAGCGCCCCGGCATCGTCAGCGACGGGAGCGACTCGTGAACCGCCATCTGCTCTCGGTGGACGACCTCAGCCGCGAGGACATCGAGCACATCCTCGGCCGCGCCGAGAGCTTCGCCGAGGTGTCCGGCCGTGAGATCAAGAAGGTGCCGACGCTGCGCGGGCGCACCGTCGTCAACCTCTTCTACGAGGCGTCCACGCGCACGAGCTCGTCCTTCGAGCTGGCGGCGAAGCGGCTCTCCGCCGACCTGGTGTCGATCAAGGCGCTGGGCTCCTCCGTGGACAAGGGCGAGTCGCTCAAGGACACGGTGCAGACGCTGTCCGCCTACGACCCGGCGGCGATCGTCTTCAGATCGCCGAACGTCGGCGCCGCGGCGCTCGTGGCGCGCTGGACGAGCGCGGCGGTGATCAACGCCGGGGACGGCAAGCACGAGCATCCGACCCAGGCCCTGCTCGACCTCTACACGCTGCGCCGGCGCACCGGGACGCTCGACGGCCTGAAGGTCTGGATCGTCGGGGACGTCCTGCACAGCCGGGTCGCGCGGTCGGGCATCCTCGCCTTCACGCGCATGGGCTGTCACGTCACGGTCTGCGGCCCGCCGACGCTCATCCCGCGCGGCATCGAGGCCCTCGGCTGCGAGGTGCGCCACACGCTCGACGACCTGGGGGAGGCCGACGTGGTCTACGCGCTGCGGATGCAGCAGGAGCGCATGGCCGGGCTGCTCGTCCCCTCGCTGCGCGAGTACGCCGCGCGCTACCAGATCGACGGACGCCGGCTGGGCGCAGGGCAGCTGCTGATGCACCCGGGACCGGTCAACCGCGGCGTCGAGCTCTCGGCCGAGGTGATCGACTCGCCGCAGGCGCTGATCACCGATCAGGTCGAGTCGGGAGTGGTGGTGAGGATGGCGGTGCTCTACGAGCTGCTCGCGGGGAGCGGCGCCGGGCCGTTCGCCGCGCAGGGCGGCCCTTCCGGCGAGCGTGACGGCGAGACCACGGAGCCCCAGCCCGCATGACCCTCAAGACCGCGGTGGCCGGCCTCGTCGACAAGCGCCTCGATCGCGCCAGCGTGCCCGACGCGACCGTGCTCGTGCGCGGCGCCCACCTGCTCGATCCGCGCGCCGGCCTCGACGGCCCGGGCGACCTGCTCGTGCGCGACGGCGCCATCGCCGAGATCGGCGCGCCGGGTGCGCTGGTCGCGCCGGAGGGCGCCGAGATCGTCATCGGCGAGGGGCTGCACGCCTTCCCGGCCTTCGTCGACCCGCACGTCCACCTGCGCACTCCCGGGCGCGAGGACGAGGAGGACATCGAGACCGGCACCCGCTCCGCCGCGGCGGGCGGCTTCTGCGCGATCGTCGCGATGCCGAACACGGATCCGGTCGTCGATTCGGCGCCAATCCTGCGCTCTCTTCGCGAGCGAGCCCGCGCCGACGCCCGCATCCCGACGGGCTTCACGGCGGCGGTCACCGTTGGCCAGAAGGGCGAGCAGCTCAGCGAGATGGCCGAGCTGGCCGACGTCGGTGCGATCGCCTTCACGGATGACGGCCTGCCGCTGCGCTCGGCCGGGGTGATGCGCCAGGCGCTGCGCTACCAGGCCCTGTGCGGAGGGGTGATCGCGCTCCACGAGGAGGATCCCTCGCTCTCGGCCGGGGGCGTCATGCACGAGGGCGAGGTCTCGGCGGTCCTCGGGCTGGCGGGCATCCCGTCGGTCTCCGAGTCGACGATGGTCGCGCGCGACTGCGAGCTTGCCCGCTATGAAGGCGCGCGCATCCACGTGCAGCACGTCTCGGCCCGGCTGACGGTGGAGGTGCTCGAGCGGGCGAAGGCCGCCGGGGTCCAGGTCACCGCGGAGGCGACCCCGCACCACCTGCTGCTCACCCACGAGGCCGTGCGCTCGCTGGACACGCACTTCAAGATGAACCCGCCGCTGCGCGACGAGGACGATCGCCAGGCGCTGATCGACGGCCTGCGCTCCGGCGTCCTCGACTGCGTCGCGACCGATCACGCTCCCCACTCGCGCGAGGAGAAGGAGGAGCCCTTCGAGCTCGCCCCGATGGGGGTCACCGGGCTCGAGACGGCCTTCGCCTCCATCCACACCGACCTCGTGGTGCCCGGAGTGCTCGACCTCGGGATCCTGGTCGAGCGGATGACCTCGGGCGTGGAGCCGTTCGGCCTCGGCACCCCGACGCTGCAGAAGGGCGCGCCGGCGAACGTCTGCCTCGTGGACCTCGGCGCGGAGTGGGAGGTGGGCGAGACCGGCTACGAGAGCCGCTCGGCCAACTGCGCCTTCGGGGGCCGGCGGCTCACCGGACGGGTGCGGATGACGATCGCCGCCGGAGCGGTGGCCTTCCGGGAGCGGAGCTTCGCGATCGAGGCGGTGCGCTGATGGCCGCGAGGGTCCTGGACCGCTCGCGCGCCGCGCTCGTCGTGGTCGACGTCCAGGAAGCGTTCCGGCCCGCGGTGCTGGACTTCGAGCGCGTGGCGCGCAACGCCGCGACGCTCGTCCAGGGAGCGAGGATCCTCGGCGTGCCGGTGGTGGTCACCGAGCAGTACCCGCGCGGATTGGGGGAGACGGTCCCGGAGCTCGCAGAGCACCTCGACGGCGTGGAGCGGCTCGAGAAGACCGCCTTCTCGGCCGCGGCCGCCGATGGATTCGACCTCGAGGGGCGCGACCAGGCTCTCCTCTGCGGCATCGAGACGCACGTCTGCGTCTCGCAGACCGCGCACGACCTGCTGGGGCGGGGGACAGAGGTCCACGTCGCGCTCGACGCCGTGACCTCGCGCACCGAGCAGAACCGCGACATCGGGATGCGCAAGATGGAGGAGTCCGGGGCGATCGTCACCAGCGTCGAGACGGCGCTCTTCGAGCTTCTCGGCGCAGCCGGCGGCGACGAGTTCAAGGCCGTTCAGGGGCTCGTGAAGTGAGCGCCTACCTGCTGCTCGAGGACGGCGTCAGGTTCGACGGCGAGGCGGCCGGCGCGCCGCTGGCGGCGACCGGCGAGGTGGTGTTCAACACCTCGATGTCCGGCTACCAGGAGTCCGTCAGCGACCCGAGCTACGGCGGGCAGATCATCGTCTTCACGTATCCGCTGATCGGCAACTACGGCGTCTGCGCCGACCACATGGAGTCCGACTCGATCCATGCCCGCGGAGTGATCATGCGCGAGGGAGTGGATCGCGAGGACTCTCCGCACGCCGAGGGCGGATGGCTCACCTGGCTCGCCGACTGCGGCGTGCCCGCGCTCTGCGGAATCGACACGCGCGCCCTCGTGCGGCACCTGCGCGACCGCGGTGCGATGCGCGGCGGGATCTTCCCCGCGGACCTGCCCGAGAGCGAGGCCATGGAGCGCGTTCGCTCGGAGCCTCCGATGGCCGGCGCCGACCTGGCGCGCGAGGTGACCCCCGCCGAGATGGTCGTGCTCGACCCGCTGACCGCGGAGGTGGGGCCGACCTTCGCCGCCATCGACACCGGGATCAAGGACTCGATCGTGCGCAACCTGCGCGAGCGCGGCGCGCGGGTGGAGCTGCATCCCTGCACGACCTCGGCGGAGGACCTGCTCGCGCGCGACGCCGACGCCTTCTTCCTCGCCAACGGCCCGGGCGACCCGGCGGCCCTCGGCTACGTCGTCGACACGGTGCGCGAGCTGGTCGGCAAGCGGCCCGTGTTCGGCATCTGCCTCGGCCACCAGCTGCTGTGCCGGGCGGTCGGCCTCGAGACCACGAAGCTCCCCTTCGGCCACCGCGGCGCCAACCACCCCGTCAAGGACCTGGCGACCGGCAGGATCGACATCACGAGCCAGAACCACGGCTTCGCGGTGGTCGGGCCGAACGGCAGCAACACGATCGACACCGACGAGCCGGTGCGCTGGGAGACCGACTTCGGAGTAGCCGAGCTGTCGCAGATCAACCTCTACGACCGAACGGTTGAGGGCCTCGTGCTGCGCGACGTGCAGGGCGCGACCGTGCAGTACCACCCGGAGGCGGGCCCCGGCCCGCACGACTCGCTGCACATCTTCGACCGCTTCCTCGAGGCCGTCAGGTGACCCTCGATGCCTAGGCGCGACGACATCTCGAAGATCATGGTGGTCGGCAGCGGGCCGATCGTGATCGGCCAGGCGGCCGAGTTCGACTACTCGGGCGCGCAGGCATGCAAGGTGCTGCTCGAGGAGGGCTACGAGGTCGTCCTCGTCAACTCGAACCCGGCGACGATCATGACCGACCCGGAGTTCGCCACGGCCACGTACATCGAGCCGCTGCTGCCCGCCTCGGTGGCGCGGGTGATCGAGCGCGAGCGCCCGGACGCGCTGCTGCCCACGCTCGGCGGCGGCACGGCGCTCAACATCGCTCGCGACCTGACCGAGGACGGCACGCTCGAGCGCTACGGCGTCGAGCTGATCGGCGCGAACTACGACGCGATCCTGCGCGCTGAGGACCGAGATCTGTTCAAGGACACGATGGCGAGCGCCGGTCTGCGCACGGCCCGCTCGGCCGCGGTCTCCACGCTCGAGGAGGCTCTCGCGGCCCTGCCGGATATCGGCCTGCCGGCGATCGTGCGGCCCGGCTTCACGATGGGCGGTGAGGGCGGCGGCATCGCGCGCACCGAGGCCGAGTACCACGAGCGGGTCGCCGAAGGCCTCGCCGCGAGCCCGATCAGCCAGGTGCTCGTGGAGGAGTCGGTGATCGGATGGGGCGAGTTCGAGCTCGAGGTGATGCGGGACCACAACGACAACGTGGTCGTCGTCTGCTCGATCGAGAACATCGACCCGATGGGCGCCCACACGGGCGACTCGGTGACTGTGGCGCCGCAGCAGACCCTCTCCGACCGCCAGTACCAGATGCTGCGCGACCAGGCGATAGCCGTGATCCGGGCCGTCGGCGTGGAGACGGGCGGCTCGAACATCCAGTTCGCGGTCAACCCCGCAACCGACGAGATCATCGTGATCGAGATGAACCCGCGCGTCTCGCGATCGTCCGCGCTCGCCTCCAAGGCGACCGGCTTCCCGATCGCCAAGATCGCCGCCAGGCTGGCGGTGGGATACGCGCTCGAGGAGATCGACAACGACATCACGCGCGTGACGCCGGCGAGCTTCGAGCCGACGATCGACTACGTGGTCGTCAAGTGGCCGCGGTTCGCGTTCGAGAAGTTCCCCGGGGCCGACGGCCTGCTCTCCACCTACATGCAGTCGGTGGGGGAGGCGATGTCGATCGGGCGGACGTTCAAGCAGGCCTTCGTCAAGGCGATGCGCTCACGCGAGCTCGACGTGGAGCCGGTGCCGCCCAAGGACACCGAGGAGCTGCTGCGCCGCCTCGAGCGGCCCGCGCACGATCGCTACGAGCTGCTGTTCGAGGCCGTGCGGCGCGGGGTCGCCGAGGATGAGATCTGCGCGCGCACGCAGATCGACCCCTGGTACATCGCGGAGATTGCGGCGATCGCGCGCGGCGAGGATCCCGAGGCCGGGCTCGTCCGCACCTTCAAGTCGGTGGACACCTGCGCCGCCGAGTTCGAGGCCGCGACGCCCTACTACTACTCGGGCTGGGAGCGGCCGGGGCCGGACGGGCCCCGCCACGAGGTGCGCCGCGGCGACAACGCCTCGGTAGTGATCCTCGGCTCGGGTCCGAACCGCATCGGCCAGGGGATCGAGTTCGACTACTGCTGCGTCCACGCCGCGATGACCGTGCGCGCCTCCGGCCGCGATGCCGTGATGGTCAACTGCAACCCGGAGACCGTCTCGACCGACTACGACACCTCCGACAGGCTCTACTTCGAGCCCCTGACGCTCGAGGACGTGCTCGGCGTGATCGAGCTCGAGCAGCCGGAGGGCGTGATCGTCCAGTTCGGCGGCCAGACCCCGCTGAAGCTCGCGCAGGGACTCACCGACGCGGGCGTGACCCTGCTCGGCACGCCGGTCGAGTCGATCCACCGGGCGGAGGATCGCCCGAGCTTCGGGGCCCTGCTCGACGAGCTGGGCCTCAAGGGTCCGCCGTACGCCACCGCGGCGACGCCGGAGGAGGCGCTGATAGCGGCCGAGGAGGTGGGCTATCCGCTGCTCGTGCGCCCGAGCTACGTGCTCGGCGGCCGCGCGATGGAGATCTGCTACTCCCGCGACGGGCTCGCCGACTACCTCGAACGCACAGCGGAGGGCGGGCGCCCAGAGGGCATGATCTTCCTCGATCGCTTCCTGGAGAACGCGATCGAGGTCGACGTCGACGCCCTCTGCGACGGCGAGACGGCCCGCGTCGGGGCGATCATGCAGCACGTCGAGGAGGCCGGCGTGCACTCGGGGGACTCGGCCTGCGTCATCCCCGCCATGTCGCTCGGCCCGGAGATGCTCGGCCAGGTGGAGCGCGCCACCGAGCAGATCGCCCTCAGCCTCGGAGTGGTCGGGCTGATCAACATCCAGTTCGCCGTCTACGGCGATGACGAGCTGTACGTCATCGAGGCGAACCCGCGCGCATCCCGCACGGTGCCGTTCGTCTCGAAGGCGGTCGGGGTGCCGTTGGCGAAGATCGCCTGCAGGCTGATGCTCGGCGAGAGCCTGGCGGAGATGGACCTGCCGCTGCCGGCGCATCCCGGCCACGTCGCGGTCAAGGAGGCGGTGCTGCCCTTCGGCCGCTTCCCGCGCGCGGACGCGCGCCTCGGCCCCGAGATGAAGTCGACCGGCGAGGTGATGGGCATCGCGTCCGACTACCCGACCGCGTTCGGCAAGGCGCAGGCCGCGGCGGGCTCGGAGCTGCCCGCATCCGGCTCTGCCTTCATCAGCGTCACCGACGGCGACAAGCCGAGCGCGACGCAGCTGGCCGCGTCCCTGCACGATCTCGGCTTCAAGGTGCTCGCCACCGGCGGCACGGCGCAGGCGATCAGGCGCATGGGAGTGCCGGTCGAGCGGATCAAGAAGCTGAGCGAGGGCTCGCCCAACGTTGTCGAGCGCATCGAGGCGGGCGAAGTCGATCTCGTCATCAACACCCCGACCGGATCCGGCGCTCGCGCGGACGGGTACGAGATCCGCCGCGCCGCCGTGGCGCGGGGCATCCCGTGCATCACCACGATGAGCGGAGCCTCCGCCGCCCAGCGCGCGATCCGCGCCGGCCGCGGCGAGGCGCCCGAGCCGGTCTCCCTCCAAGAGCTCCACTCGCGCGCCGAGAGCGCCCAGGCTCAGCCGCCGAGCACGCCCGTCGGCGGAGCGGCCGAGTGACCGCTGCCGCCGAGCCCCGGACGCTTGCCCCGCCTGAGCGGAGGATCGCTGAGATCAAGGAGGTCGAGCGGGTCGGCGCCTACGACCTGATCACCGCGCGCGACCCGATCGGCCCCGTGCAGCCGCGGCCGGGCCAGTTCTACATGCTGGCCTCCGGCGAGGGCTGGGGCGGCGGCACCGACGAGCGGCCCTACCTGCCGCGGGCCTTCTCGTTCGCACGGTCGCGGCAGCTGGCGGGCGGCGTCGGCGTGGACCTCCAGTTCCTGTTCGAGGACGTGGGCCCGGGGACACGGCGTCTCGGAGCGCTCGAGCCCGGCGACTCGCTGAGCCTGCTCGGGCCGCTGGGAGTCGGGTTCCGCCCGCCCGAGGAAGGTCGCCGGGCGGTCTTGGTCGGGGGCGGCATCGGGGTGGCCCCGCTGCTCGCCTGGGACGACGAGCTGCGAGCGGGCGGCTTGGAGCCTCCTGTCTTCCTCGGCTTCCGCTCGGCTGAGCACGCGGCGGGCGGCCTGCTCTTCGTCGAGCCGCCCACGGTAGTCACCGACGACGGCTCGGTGGGCGAGCGCGCACTCGTGACGGAGCCGCTGCGGCGGGAGCTCGAGAGCGATCAGAGCGCCACCGTCTACGCCTGCGGGCCCGAGCCGATGCTCCATGCGGTGCGGACGCTCTGCGCCGAGCTGGGCGTTCCCTCGCAGCTCGCGCTCGAGGCGGGCATGGCCTGCGGCTACGGCGCCTGCTTCGGATGCGTGGTGCCGACGGTGGACGGCTATGCGCGCGTCTGTGTTGACGGACCGGTGTTCAGCGGGGAGGAGCTCGCTTGAGCGGCACGCTCCACGGCACCGACTCCGCGATCGAGCTGTGCGGCGTTCACCTGAAGGGGCCGATCCTCAACGGCTCGGGGACCTTCGACGCGATCGCGGCCCGCAGGGCGTTCGGCGACGAGCTGCTCGAGCGCTTTCCGTTCGACTGCTTCGTGTCGAAGACGATCACCGTCGCGCCCCGCCTGGGCAACCCTCCGCCGCGGCTGTGGGAGACCCCGGCCGGCATGATCAACTCGATCGGGCTCCCGAACAAGGGGGTGGAGGGGTTCCTCGTGCAGGACCTGCCGCAGCTCGCCGAGCTGCCGGTTCCCCTCTGCGTCTCGGTGATGGGGTTCAGCCGCGACGAGCTGGCGCTGCTGGTGGAGGCGGTCGACGCACGCGAGGAGATCTCGCTGATCGAGCTGAACGTGTCGTGCCCGAACGTGGAGACGGGCACCGTCATGGGCGCCGACCCGGTCGAGACCGCGGCCGCCGTGGAGCGCCTGCGCCCACTGACGTCCAAGCCGCTGATCGTCAAGCTCACTCCGAGCGCCGTCGACCCCGCGGCGGTCGCCTGGGCCGCCGAGCAGGCGGGCGCGGACGCCGTCTCTCTGATCAACACGCTCAAGGGGATGGCGCTCCACCCGGTCACGCGTGAGCCGTGGCTCGGGGGAGGCACCGGTGGGCTCTCCGGACCGGCCGTTCGCGCGGTGGCGCTCGCACAGGTGGCGGCGGTGGCCGAGCGCGTCTCGATACCGGTCGTAGGCATGGGGGGAATCGCCTCGGGCAGGGACGCGGCCGATTTCCTGGCCGCCGGGGCGGTGGCGGTGGCCGTCGGCACCGAGAGCTTCCGCGACCCGGCCGCCGGCCGCCGGATCGGTGCCGAGCTGGACGCGATCAGGCGCTCTGCGGGCTCGGTTTTGGCCTGAGCGGGCTGTTTGCCCTCCAACGGCCCCGGTCGCATGGCCAAAGGGCCTGCAAAGGGGCCGGAAAGGGTCAAGCAGCACAAAGGCTCCTAAACCTAAAGCTTAGGTCTAGGTGAATTCGCAGGAATTTCGCCCTGTTGCCCGAACCTGCGGCCCTTCTGTGTGTATAGTCGCCGCCCATGCCGGTCGCCCCTGAAACGCCCACCAAGAAGCAGCCAGCGGGGGACCCCAAGACGGCGCAGGGCGGGCTCACTCCGGAGCGCTCGCTGACCCAGCGGATGGACGCGCTGAAGCGCGCCAACGAGATCCGCACCGAGCGAGCGCGGCTGAAGCGGGACCTCAAGGGAGGGCGCGTTCAGATCCACGGGCTGCTGCTCGGCCCGCCCGACTATCTGCTCACGGCGAAGGTGTTCGATCTTCTTCTCGCGGTGCCGAAGTACGGGCGCGTGAAGGTGAATCGCATCCTCACGCACTGCCGGATCTCGCCGAGCAAGACGATCGGCGGCCTCTCCGAGCGCCAGCGCAACGAGCTCGTCTCGTACCTGCGGCGCTAGCCGGGCGATCGGACACCGCATGGGCACGCCGGTCCTAGTGATCACCGGCCCGTCGGGCGTAGGGAAGGGCACGCTCATACAGGGGCTGCTCGAGCGCGTGCCGGGCGCGGAGCTGTCCGTGTCGGCCACCACGCGCTCGCCGCGTGAGGGCGAGGTCAACGGCCGGGACTACCACTTCCTCGACGGCGCGGAGTTCCAGGAGCGCGCGGATCGGGGCGAGTTCGTGGAGCACGCGGAGTACGCCGGCAACCGCTACGGCACGCTGCGCAGCGAGCTCCAGCGGCCCGCCCGCCTGATCGTGCTCGAGATCGACCTCCAGGGCGCACGGCAGATCCGCTCGACGCTCCCGGACGTCGACCAGGTGTTCATCGCGCCTCCCAGCTTCGAGGAGCTGGAGCGCCGGCTCACCGGCCGCGGGCTGGACAGCGAGGAGCAGATCGAGCGGCGACTGGCGGTCGCGCGGGGCGAGCTGGCGGCCCAGGACGAGTTCCCCCACGTGGTCGTCAACTCGGACCTGGAAGAGGCTTTGCGGGAGCTCGTCGGGCTCGCCGCTACCATGTGTGGCCCCGAAGTGAGGAACGACCCTTGATCAACCCCCGCCTGGACACGCTGCTGGAGAACGTCGACTCGCACTACGCGTGCGTGCTCGTCGCAGCCAAGCGTGCTCGCCAGATCAACAGCTACTACCACAACCTCGGCGAGGGAACCTTCGACGAGTACCCGCCGCCGATGGTCGAGACGGGGTCCAAGAACTACCTCGGCATCGCCCTCGACGAGATCGCCCAGGGCAAGATCAAGCACACCTACCGGGACTAGCCCAGAGCGGCTTCCCGGGGCCTCGAGATGGCGCGCATCCTGCTGGGAGTCTCTGGGGGGATCGCGGCCTACAAGGCCGTCGAGCTGGTGCGGCTGGCCACCGCGGCCGGCCATGCTGTACGGGTCGTCCAGACGCCCGCGAGCCTCAACTTCGTCGGCCGGGCGACCTTCGAGGGCGTCACAGGGGCGCCAGTTCTGGTCGATGAGTTCGAGCCAGACCCGGCGCGCGGCGCCTTCCCGGGCGACGCCGCTCCCGAGCACGCCCCGATCTCCCACCTCGAGCTGGTGCGGCGCTGCGACGTCTTCGCGATCGTTCCCGCGTCCGCGAACACGATCGCGAAGCTCGCGGGCGGGCACGCCGACAACCTGCTGACGAGCGCCGCGCTGGCCTGCAAGGCGCCGCTGGTGCTGGCTCCGGCGATGAACAGCGCGATGTGGGAGCACTCGGCCACCCAGACGAACCTGGACACCCTGGGCCTGCGCGGCGCTCGGCTCGTCGCGCCGGGGACTGGGCGGCTCGCGTCGAAGGGGGAGTGGGGGGTCGGCCGCCTCGCTCCGCCGAAGGACATCCTCGCGGCGATCGAGGGCGCGCTCGGAGCGCCTCCCTTCGCTCCCCGCTCGCTCGACGGGCTGCGCGTGCTCGTGACGGCCGGGGGCACGCGCGAGCCGATCGACGCGGTCCGCTTCGTGGGCAACCGCTCGTCCGGCCGGATGGGCGTCGCGCTCGCCGCCGAGGCTGCGCGGCGCGGGGCGGAGGTCGTGCTCGTAGCGGCGAACATGGCTGTGAAGCCGCCCGAGGGCGTGCGCTGCGTGGAGGTGGTCACGGCCGCGGAGCTGGAGGCCGCCGCCGCCGCAGAGTTCCCCGCTTGCGACGTCCTGCTGATGGCCGCGGCTGTCGCGGACTTCCGGCCGGCCGATCCGAGCGACACGAAGCTCAAGAAGGCAGGCCGAGAAGGCCTGACCGTGAGCCTCGAGCCGACCAACGACGTTCTCGCCGGGCTGTCCGCCGCGCGCCGTCCCGGGCAGACGCTGGTCGGCTTCGCGGCCGAGCACGGGGAGGGGGCGCTCACGCACGCCCGCGCGAAGCTCGAGCGCAAGGGGCTCGACGCCGTCGTGCTGAACGACGTGTCGCAGCCGGGCATCGGCTTCGACGCGCCGGACAACGAGGTGCTGATCCTCACCGGGGACGGCGAGCACCCGGTGGCGCGCGGGCCGAAGGCTGACATCGCCGGCGCGATCCTCGACCACGTCGAGTCGCTCAGGGCCCAGGGCCTGGAGGTGGAGGTCCAGCGGTGAGCGAGACGCCGGAGCAGAGGGCCGAGCAGGTGTACGACCTGTACCGACGCGGCAGCGAGCTGCTGGAGGGCGGCGACTTCGCCGCCGCGATCGTCCCCCTCGAGCAGGCGCGCGATCTGGAGCCGGACAAGACCTCGATCCGCGAAGCGCTCGGACGCGCCTACTACCGCTCAGGGCGCTTCGGATCGGCCGCGGAGGAGTTCGGCGCGGTCGTCGAGCGGGACCCGGTCAACGACTTCGCCCACTTCTGCCTCGGCAAGGCGCTGGAGAAGACGGGGCGGACCGAAGAGGCACGCCGCCACGCCGTGCTGGCGGCGGGGATGCGCCCGGATCGCGACGACTACCGCGTGCTCAAGGACCGGCTGAGGGCGGCTTAGCCGCTTCGCCGAGCCAGCTCGCGCCCTCGTCCGCCGGGTCGCGCTGAGCCTGCTGGAAGTCGCGCACGGCGATCGCACCCTCCACGAGCAGTCCGAGCAGCCGGTCGAGCTGCTCCTCGTCGACGCCCGTCACCGGCAGGTCGGCGTGGACCCACACCTCGCGGCCCTGGGTGGCGCCGAAGCGGACCATGCGGGTCGACCGGTTCCACCAGAGCAGCATCCACGGGTCGACGTCGGTCGCGTCGGAGAGCGCGTGCGCCTTCGCCGTCAGCAGCCCGTCGGCGATCCGCACTCCCACGTCGAGCGGCCAGCCGAGCGCCTGGGTGGGCTCCAGCGTGATGCCCCACTCGGTGTGGGCGACGCGGCGGGTCTCGCCCGGGAGGCCCCGGAGATAGGCGTCCACGATGTCGACGGCGACCATGTCCTGACAGTACGGTCTCCTGCGTGCGCGCGCTCGTCCAGCGGGTCAGCTCGGCATCGGTCTCGGTGGAGGGCGAGGAGGTCTCGGCGATCGGCCACGGGCTCCTGGTGCTGCTCGGCGTGCGGAGCGGCGACACGAAGGCGGAGGCCGACTGGCTCGTCCGCAAGGTCGCCTCGCTGCGCGTCTTCGAGGGTGACGGCGGCCGGATGGACCGCTCCGTCGGCGACATCGGCGGGGAGGTGCTCTGCGTCAGCCAGTTCACTCTCTACGGCGACGTCCGGCGCGGCAACCGCCCGAGCTTCACCGAGGCCGCGACGCCCGAGGAGGCCGAGCCGCTCTACGAGCAGGTTCGCGACGGTTTGGGCGCCGCAGGCGGGATATTCGGCGCGCACATGGCCGTCGAGCTGGTGAACGACGGGCCTGTCACGCTGCTGCTGGAGAGCCCTTCCGCGTGAGGTGACCGGAGGCCAAGGACGCGTCTATACTGAGCGCGCTAGGACTTTCAGTCGTACCGCGGCCACCCGGTCGCGCCTGGAGGTGGGCTTCGCAGCCCACCTTTTTTTCGACCATATGACCATTTCCACCGACCAACTCCACGCCACCGTCGAGGCCCGCATCGCGGGTCCGCTGCCGGACGTGGAGCTGCTTGCCTGCGAGCCTCTCGGCCGCGATCGTCTGCGCATCGTCGTGGACCATCCGGACGGGGTCAGCCTGGCGCTCTGCGAGCAGGTGACCGCCGAGTTGCGGGACCTGCTCGAGGAGTACGGCATCGAGGTGTCCTCGCCCGGTCCGGAGCGACCACTCGTCAAGCCCGATCACTATCGCCGCTTCCTGGGGAGGAGAGCGCGCGTACGTGTGCGTGAGCCGCGCGATGGGCATCGCAGCTTCACGGGCGAGCTGGTCGGTGCATCCGACGCCGAGGTGACCGTCGCCGCAGGCACAGGGGTAGTCACGATTCCGTACGCGGAGATCGCTGGCAGCCACCTGGTCGAGGGGCAAGCCGAAGCAGCCGGTGAAGACACGAGCACCGGGAAGAGAGGGAGCCAGGCATGAGCAAGGAAATCGTCGAAGCGATCCAGGCGCTCGGCCAGGAGAAGGGCATCGCGACGGACACTCTGATGGACGCGCTCGCCGATGCGCTCCTGTCCGCGTACAAGAAGAGCCCCGGATCCGCCAAGTACGCCCGCGTTGACATCGATCACGAGAGTGGCGACTTCACCGTCTACGAGCTGATCCTCCCGGCGGAGCTCGAGGAGCGTCTGCTGGCCGAGGCCGAAGAGGCTCAGGAGGAGCCCACGGTCGACCCGGAGACGGGCGAGATGCGCGAGCCGGAGGAGCCCGAGCTCGATCCCGAGGTGCTCGCCGAGTACAGCGAGCAGATCGAGGAGCGCGACGTCACGCCGAAGGACTTCGGCCGCATCGCCGCCCAGACCGCCAAGCAGGTGATCCTGCAGCGCGTCCGCGAGGCCGAGCGGGACATGATGTTCGACGAGTACCAGGACCGCGTCGGCGAGCTGATCACCGGCCTCGTCCAGCAGTCCGACTCGCGCTACACCCTCGTCCAGCTGCACGAGCGCGTCGAGGCGCTGCTTCCGCGCTCCGAGCAGGTGCAGGGCGAGCGCTACGACCACGGTGCGCGCATCAAGGCGATCATCACCGACGTCTCCTCGCAGTCCAAGGGCCCGAGCATCATCGTCTCGCGCCGCTCGCCGGAGCTGATTCGCGCGCTCTTCGAGCTCGAGGTCCCCGAGATCGCCGACGGCCTGGTGGAGATCCAGAACGTCGCCCGCGAGCCCGGCTACCGCTCGAAGATCGCCGTGGTCTCGCACGCGAACGGCGTCGATCCGGTCGGCGCCTGCGTCGGCCCGCGTGGATCGCGGGTGCGGATGGTCGTGTCCGAGCTGCGCGGCGAGAAGATCGACATCATCCCGTTCAACGAGGAGCCCGCCCGCTTCGTGGCCAAGGCGCTCTCGCCCGCCCGCGTGCGCGAGGTGCTCGTGGACGACGACGGCAGGCAGGCCACGGTCATCGTCCCGGACGACCAGCTCTCGCTGGCGATCGGCAAGGACGGCCTGAACGCCCGCCTGGCGGCCCGTCTGACCGGTTGGCGAGTGGACATCCGCTCCGAAACCG
Source organism: uncultured Solirubrobacterales bacterium (assembly GCA_963715445.1). GTDB lineage: Bacteria > Actinomycetota > Thermoleophilia > Solirubrobacterales > Thermoleophilaceae > JAAYBF01. The sequence goes on along the minus strand of OY970240.1, from coordinate 97,498 downwards.
AGTTCGCCGAGGTCGAGTCCGAGATGGGCCTCGAGGAGGAAGAGGTCGCCGGCCGCTGCGCGGCGATCCTCGCCAACGGCAAGCGCTGCCCGAACGCCGGGCTCCCGGGCTCGCGCTACTGCGGCCTGCCGGCTCACCAGGCGCTCAACGACACCGAGAACGACTACGTCACCGGCGCTCCTCCGGTCATCACGGAGGACGTGAACGGCGACTCCGCCGCGGATGACGACGAGGCGGACCTCGAGGCATCGCCCGAGGCTGAGATCGAAGACGCCGTCGAGGCGCCCTCCGAGGTTGATGAGGGCGTCGAGGCGACGGTCGAAGCGGACAATCCGGCGGCGGAGGCGCCCGAGCTCGGAGAGCCATCGGCCGAGCCCGCCGGAGAGCAGTCCTAGCCCACATCGCATATGGCCAAGAAGCGCGTCCACGAGATAGCCAAAGAGCGAGGCATCCCCAGCAAGGAGGTCATCGCGGTGCTGCAGGCCGCCGGCCTCAACGTCAAGGCGGCCGCCTCGAGCGTCGACGAGGACGACATCAAGCTGGCGTTCAGCGGCGGCAAGAAGGCGCCGCCCGAGGAGAAGGCCAACGGCAGGCGCACCGGTACGGCGCGCAAGCCGGCCGCGGCGCCCAGGAAGGCGGCCTCCGGCACTCCCAGCTCAGAGCCCAAGCCGAGCGAGGGCTCTTCACCGCCGGCTGCGCCCGCATCCGGCGGAGCCGCGGCTCCGGCTCAGCGGCCCACGCGTGACCAGGCGGGCGGAGGAGCAGCGGCAGGCGGCCGCAGGCGCCGTGTGGTCATCGACTCGCAGGCTTCGCGGCGCGCTCCCGGACCGCCGCCGCAGCAGCAGACCCCGCCGCGCAGGCGGGGACGCCGACGCCGCACCCCCTGGGTCGAGCCCGATTTCAGCCAAGACCTGGACAAGGCGCCCGAGGAGGCGCCGGTCACCGACATCAAGTCGGGCGCGACCGTCAAGGAGGTCTCCGAGTCTCTCGGCCTATCCGCTCCCGACGTGATCAAGAAGCTGATGGAGCTCGGCGAGATGGCCACGCTCACGCAGACGCTCTCCGATGAGGCGATCGAGGTCCTCGCGGAAGGCTTCGAGAAGAAGGTCACGATCGTCCACGCAGCGGACGAGGTGGAGGTCGTCGAGCAGTTCGAGGACGCCGAGGAAGCACTCGTGGAGCGGCCTCCCGTGGTCACGGTCATGGGCCACGTCGACCACGGCAAGACCTCGCTGCTCGATGCGATCCGGGAGACCGAGGTGGCCGCGGGCGAGGCCGGCGGGATCACCCAGCACATCGGCGCCTACCAGGTGCACCACGGCGACCATGGCATCACCTTCCTCGACACCCCGGGCCACGAGGCCTTCACGGCCATGCGCGCCCGCGGCGCGAGCGTGACGGACATCGCGGTGGTGGTCGTGGCGGCCGACGACGGCGTGATGCCTCAGACCGTCGAGGCGATCGACCACTCGAAGGCGGCCGGCGTGCCGATCGTGGTCGTCGTCAACAAGATCGACAAGGAGGGCGCCGACCCGCAGCGCGTCCGCGGCGAGCTGGCGCAGCACGGGCTGACCCCGGCCGACTGGGGCGGCGACACCGAGTTCTGCGACGTCTCGGCGAAGACGGGCAAGAACCTCGACGAGCTGCTCGAGACGCTCACCACCCTGGCCGACATCCAGGAGCTGAAGGCCAACCCCAACACCGAGGCATCGGGCGTGGTGATCGAGTCTCGCCTCGATCCGGGCCGCGGCCCCGTCGTATCCCTTCTGATCTCGCGCGGCACGCTGCGCGTCGGCGACGCGATCGTCGCCGGAGGCCACCCGGGTCGCGCCCGGGCGATGCACGACTACCTCGGCGGGCGGATCAAGCAGGCGCCGCCGGGAACCCCGGTCGAGGTGCTCGGCTTCGACGGCGTCCCGGAGGCCGGCGAGCGCTTCTACGTCGTCTCCAACGAGCGTGAGGCCAGGCGCCTCGCCGGCGATCGCGCCAACCGCCTCAAGACCGAGACCCTCGCGCGCCGCGCGGGCGTGAAGATCTCGCTCGAGGACGTCATGGCGCGCGCCCAGAAGGGCGAGCTCAAGGAGCTGAACCTGATCGTCAAGGCCGATGTGGCCGGCTCGCTCGAGGCGCTCGCCGACGAGATCGCGAAGCTGCCTCAGGAAGAGGTCGCGGTCGGCCTGGTGCACACCGGAGTGGGAGGGATCACCGAGTCCGACGTGATGCTCGGCTCCGCCTCGAACGGAGTCGTCATCGGCTTCAACGTGCGGCCTGTGGGTGAGGCCCGTCAGGTCGCCGCCCGCGAGGGCGTGGAGATCCGCACCTACTCGGTGATCTACAAGGTGATCGAGGAGCTCCGCGCCGCGATGGAGGGCCTGCTCGAGCCCGAGGACGTCGAGGAGACGATCGGCACCGTCGAGATCCGCGCGATCTTCAAGGCTTCGCGCGTGGGGACGATCGCCGGCTCGATGGTCACCGACGGCCTCGCAAGGCGCAACGCCACCGTCCGTCTCGTGCGCGACGGGACGATCGTCTACGAGGGGCGCATCGGCTCTCTGAGGCGCTTCAAGGAGGACGTGCGCGAGGTCACCCAGGGAATGGAGTGCGGCATCGTGCTCGAGAACTTCGCGGACGTCAAGGAGGGCGACCTGCTCGAGGTGTACGAGACTCGGCAGGTCGAGAAGACCCTCCAGTAGTGGGCGGCGCTTCTCCCAAGACCCGCGTCACCGTCGGCTCGGGGGGTGGGTAGGATGCCCGGCGATCGCATGCGGCGGGTCAACGAGGCGCTGAGGGAGGTCCTCTCGGTTCGCATCGCCGCCGGCCTCAAAGACCCGCGCGTAGGATTCGTCACCGTGACCGCCGTCGACACCAGCCCAGACATCCAGCACGCCCGCGTGTACGTGAGCGTCCTGGGCACCGAGGAGGAGCGCGAGGAGAGCCTCGAGGGGCTCGCCTCGTCCCGCGGCTACCTGCAGGCGATCATCGCCAAGGAACTGCGCCTCAAGCGGACGCCCACCCTCGAGTTCGCCCATGACGAGGCCCTCGAGCGCGGCATGCGGATCTCCCGTCTGCTCGACGAGGCGGACCAAGGCGAAGCGGAAGAATCGTGACCGAGGTGGCGACCGACGTCGAGCAGGTGGTCGAGGAGCTCCGTCAGGCGGACAAGTTCCTCCTCACCACCCACGAGAACCCTGACGGCGACGCCCTGGGATCGCTGCTGGGGATGCACGGCATCCTCACGCAGCTCGGCAAGGACTCGCTGATGTACCTCTCGCCGGACGAGTTCCCGCTGCCGTACGAGTACCGCGACCTGCAGTTCGACGGCCTCGTGGGCAGCCCGCCGGAGGACATGGCCGATCGCGTGGCGGTCTTCCTCGACTGCGGCAACATCGATCGGATGCCGGTCGACTTCCTCCAGCGAGAGGGTGTCCACATCCTCAACATCGACCATCACCACGACAACACCCGCTTCGGAACCGCCAACCTGGTCGACCCGAACGCCTCCTGCACCGCTGAGATCGTGTGGCGCCTGACCAAGGAGCTCGGCGCGGAGCTGACCACCGACATCGCCGCGGCGCTCTACGTGGGCCTGATCACCGACTCGGGCCGGTTCATGTACGAGAACACGACCGCCGAGTCGCACCAGATGGCGGCCGAGCTGATCGATGCCGGGGTGGAGCCGCACCGCGTGTACAGCCGCATCTACGAGTCGCTGCCGTTCGCGCGGGTTCTGCTGCTGCAGCGCGCGCTGGCCAGGATCCAGCGCTTCGACGACGGGTGCATCACGATGCTCAGCCTGACCAGCGAGGACTTCGAGCAGGCGGGCGCGCTCGAGAACGACTCCGAGGGCATCATCGATCACGCCCGCGCGGTGAAGGGAACCGCCGTGGCGGTGCTCGTGCGCGACCTCGGAGGCGAGCGGGAGGGCAAGCGCAAGGTGTCCCTGCGAGCCACCGACGATCGCGTGGACGTCTCCGAGATCGCCAGGACGCTCGGCGGCGGCGGGCACCGGCAGGCCGCCGGGGCGACGACCGAGCTGGACATCGACGCGCTGACGGAGGAGATCCGAGCGCAAGTGCGCCGGCAGCTCGCCGGCTGAGCAGCCGGTAGTCGAGTGGCTGCGAGCGAGGCGGGTCCCACGGGGCTGATCCTTTACCCCAAGCCGGCCGGTGTGACCTCGCACGACTGCGTGGCGCGCGTGCGGCGGACGATGCCGCGCGGCACCAAGGTGGGCCACGCGGGCACGCTCGACCCGTTCGCGACGGGTCTGCTGCTGGTGCTGGTGGGCCGCATGACGAGGGCGCAGCGGTGGCTGATGGATCTCCCGAAGACCTACAGGGCCGTCGCACGGCTGGGCTGGCGCTCCGACACGGGCGATCGCGACGGCACGCTCGAGATGACGGGCCGGATGCCCGCGGACCTCGCGATCCCCACCGGGGAGATCATGCAGCGCCCGCCGGCCTACAGCGCCGTGAAGGTGGGTGGCGAGCGCCTGTACGAGAAGGCGCGCAGGGGAGAGGCCCAGGAGGGCGAGCCCCGGCCGGTCACGGTGCATCGGGCCGAGACGCTCTGGGCCGAGGCCGAGCGTGCCGCGTTCGAGATCGAGTGCTCCTCCGGCACGTACGTGCGGCAGCTGATCGCCGACCTGGGCGACGCCTACTGCGAGGAGCTCGAGCGGAGCGCGATCGGGGGCTTCAAGCTCGCCGACGCGGACCCGGAGCGGGTCGTCCCCGCCAACGAGGCGCTCGGCTTCCTGCCGGAGCAGCAGCTCGACGCCGCCGGTGCCGCGGGCGTCGCCCATGGTGTGCCGGTGGCGGCCGAGGGGACTTTCCAGGGCGATGTGCTGCGCCTGACGCGCGATGGCAAGCTGCTGGCGATCGCCGAGCCGCGAGACCGGCAGATGCAGCCCGTCGTAGTGTTCGCGACGTGAAGGTCACCCGCTTGACCGACCTGCCCGTCCTGCCCCGCGGCGAGGCAGGTCCTCGCAACGTCGCGATCGGGACCTTCGACGGCGTGCACGTCGGCCACCGCGAGGTGATCCGCGGCAACGACACCGTCCTGACCTTCGATCCGCACCCGGTCTCGGTCATTCGCCCCGAGGCCGCGCCGAAGCTGCTCGCGCCGTTCTCGGTCAAGCGCGATCTGATCGCCGGCCTCGGCGTAGAGGAGCTGGTGGTGATCCCATTCGATCGCGAGTTCGCGGCGAAGACCGCCGACGAGTTCGTCGACGACGTGCTCGTGGGCCAGCTCGGCGCGACGAGCGTCTCCGTGGGAGAGAACTTCCGCTTCGGCCGCGGCGCGCAGGGGACCCCGGAGTTCCTCGCCGCCGACGACCGGTTCCAGACGCGCGTGGTGCCGCTGGTGGAGGCCGCGGGGGAGACCGCCTCCTCGAGCCACATCCGCGGCCTCGTTGCGGCGGGCGACGTCCGCGGCGCGTCGGAGTTCCTCGGCGGCCCGTTCCTCGTCGAGGGCGAGGTCGTAACGGGCGACAAGCGGGGGCGCGAGCTCGGGATGCCGACCGCGAACCTGGTGCCCGACGACGCGCTCGTGTGCCCCGGGCACGGCGTCTACGCCGCCTGGGCGCACGGTCACCCCGCGGCGGTCAACGTCGGCGTGCGCCCGACCTTCGACACCGGCCGCGGCCTGCTGATCGAGGCGTACCTGATCGATTTCGAGGGCGATCTCTACGGAGAGACGCTGCGGATCGCGTTCGTCGAGCGGATGCGCGGCGAGAAGCGCTTCGAGTCGGTCGAGGAGCTGGTGGAGCAGATGTGGGCGGACGTGAGGCAGGCGAAGGAGATCTGCGCCGCCACCGTCTATCCCGGCCTGTCCTCGTGAGAACGCCGGGCCCGGGCCGCCGGGCGGCTGCTCTGCTACCGTTCCGCGCCGCATGACGCTGACAGTCGACAAGAAGCAGGAGATCGTCTCCAAGCACGGCAAGGACGACAAGGACACCGGCTCCGCCGAGGTCCAGGTCGCTCTGCTGACCGCGCGGGTCAACGATCTCACCGAGCACCTGCGCGACCACAAGAAGGACCATCACAGCCGTCGCGGGCTGCTCATGCTCGTCGGCAAGCGCCGTCGCCTCCTGAACTACCTCCAGCGCACGGACCTCGATCGCTACCGCGCGCTGATCAAGGAGCTCGGGCTGCGCCGATGATCGGGCCGGGTTCCCCGGCTCCGAGCTTCAAACTGCCGGACCAGGACGGGAAGCACGTCTCCCTCTCGGACCTCGAGGGGAAGCGCACCGTCCTCGCCTTCTACCCGCTCGACTTCAGCCCGGCCTGCACCGACCAGCTGACCTCGTACGAGGAGCGCCTGGACGAGATCGAGCAGCGGGGCGCCCAGCTCTACGGCGTCTCGGTCGATTCGGCCTTCACCCACAACGCCTTCCGGCGGCACCTCGGGGTGAGGATCCCGCTGCTCTCGGACTTCAATCCCAAGGGCGAGGTGGCGAGCGCCTACGGGGTCTACCTGGAGCGGCGCGGCCACAGCGAGCGGGCGCTGGTCCTGATCGGGCCGGACCTCGTGGTGGAGTGGGCGTACCGCCCCCCGAGCCCGCTCGAGATACCGAGCGCGGATCTCATCGTCGAAGCGCTCGACGGCCGCCGCGGCCCCTGAGCTGCTTGGCGGGGGAGCCAAGTCGGGACCTGGGCGGCTCAGTGAGTGGCGCCCGCGTGGCTCGAGGGCGCTGTTACCATGCCCGGGACTCCATTTCGAGAGATCATGAAAAGAGCCGCCAACCGGAGGCGGCAGTGAAAGGAACATATGAGTATTGACGTAACCCGGGTCTCAGTTGAGATCGGCGGCGCCGAGATCAGCTTCGAGACCGGCAAGCTCGCCAAGCAGGCGAGCGGATCGGTTGTCGTGCAGTGCGGGGACACGATGGTCCTCGGCACCGCGACCGCCGGCAACCTCCGCGATGTCGACTTCCTCCCGCTGACGGTGGATGTCGAGGAGCGGATGTACGCCGCGGGCAAGATCCCCGGCAGCTTCTTCAAGCGCGAGGGTCGCTCAGGCGAGAAGGGCACCCTGACCGCCCGCATGATCGACCGGCCGATCCGGCCGCTCTTCCCGAAGGGCTGGCGGCGCGAGACGCAGCTGGTCTCGATCCCGATGTCGATCGACCACGTCCACCCGTACGACATCCTCGCGATGAACGGTGCCAGCGCGGCGCTGATGGTCTCCGACATCCCCTTCCCGACGCCGGTCGGCGCGGTTCGCATCGGCCAGGACGAAGAGGGCAACTTCATCGTCAACCCCGACGAGGAGTGGCTGCTTGAGAGCCCGCTCGACCTCGTCGTGTCGGGCACCGAGGAAGCGATCCTGATGGTCGAGGCGGGCGCGAACGAGATCTCCGAGGCTTCGATCCTCGACGCTCTCGACATCGCCCACGGCGAGATCAAGAAGCTCTGCCAGGCGCAGCGCGAGCTGGCCGAGAAGGCCGGCAAGCCGAAGACCGAGGTCGAGGTTCCGCAGGTCGACGAGTCGCTGCTCTCCGACCTGACCTCGCGTTTCGGCGCGAAGCTGTCCGAGGCCACGCAGATCACCGACAAGCTGGATCGCCAGAACGCGACCAAGGCCGTCGAGGAGGAGGCGCTCGAGGCGCTTGCGGGCGATTCGGAGGGCGAGGGCTACAAGGAGCGCCGTCAGGCTGCTCAGCTCGCGTTCGACAAGCTGGAGAAGGAGACCATCCGGCGCCGCATCGCGATCGACAAGAAGCGTCCCGACGGGCGTGCCGCGGACGAGGTCCGCGACATCTGGATCGAGGTCGGCGTCGCTCCGCGCACGCACGGCTCCGCCGTGTTCACCCGCGGTCAGACCCAGGCGTTCTCGGTCGCCGCGCTCGGCACCACGCGTGACGAGATGCGTCTCGACACGCTTGGGCTGGAGACGACCAAGCGCTACTTCCACCACTACAACTTCCCGCCCTTCTCGGTCGGGGAGGCCGGCTTCATGCGCGGCCCGAAGCGCCGTGACATCGGTCACGGCGCGCTGGCCGAGCGTGCGCTGGTGCCGGTCGTGCCGGACCCCGAGGACTTCCCCTACACGATTCGCGTCGTGTCGGACATCTTCGAGTCCAACGGCTCGTCCTCGATGGCGTCGGTCTGCGGATCGTCGCTGGCGCTGATGGATGCCGGCGTGCAGATCAAGGCGCCGGTGGCGGGCATCGCGATGGGGCTGATCAAGGAGGGCGACGACTACATCGTGCTCTCCGACATCGCGGGCGTGGAGGACCACCTCGGCGACATGGACTTCAAGGTCGCCGGAACGTCCGAGGGCATCACCGCGCTCCAGATGGACATCAAGATCACGGGCGTCACCTTCGACATCCTGCGCGACGCGCTCGCCCAGGCCAAGGTCGGTCGGACGCACATCCTCGGCAAGATGGCCGAGGCGATCCAGGGCCCGCGCGAGGAGCTGTCCAAGCACGCTCCCTCGATCGGCCAGATCCAGATCGACACCGAGAAGATCGGCATGGTCATCGGCAAGGGCGGCGAGACGATTCGCTCGCTGTCCGAGGAGTTCGATGCCCAGATCGACATCGACGACGACGGCACCGTGCGCGTCTTCGCCTCGAACGGCGAGCAGGGCGACGCCCTGGTCGAGCGCATCCGCTCGATGACCAAGGACGTCGAGGTCGGCGACGAGTTCAACGGCAAGGTCGTCAAGACGACGACCTTCGGCGCGTTCGTCGAGCTCTCCAAGGGCAACGACGGGCTGCTCCACATCTCGAACGTCAAGCCGGGCGAGCGGGTGGACGCGGTCGAGGATGTGCTCAACCGCGGAGACGAGATCTCGGTGCGCGTGGTCGAGGTCGACCGCGAGCGCGGTCGAGTCGGCCTGCGCCTCGCCGACGACCCCGAGATCGCGGGCAAGACGGCCGCTGAGCTCAGCGGCGTCGGCACCGGTGACAAGGGCGGATCGCGCGGCGGCGAGAGCCGCGGGCGTGGCGGCGACCGCGGTGGCCGCGGGCGTCGCGAGGGTGGCAACGGCGGCGGCCACGGACGAGACAGTCGCTGAGCCCAGTCGTTCAAGAACCCGACGGCGGTCGGTGCCTCAGCCTTCGGGCTGAGGCCCGGCTGCGACTGGCATGACCGACACAGCCCAGATAACCGAGCTCCCGTCCGGGGTTCGCGTTGCGACCGAGCGCATGGAGTCCACGCGCTCGATCGCGCTCGGGTTCTGGGTTCGGGCCGGATCGCGTGACGAGAGCCCTGCGCAGGCGGGGCTCTCGCACTTCCTGGAGCACCTGCTGTTCAAGGGAACGGACCGGTTCAGCTCGCGCGAGATCGACGAGACCTTCGACTCGATCGGCGCCGAGGTCAACGCGGGCACCGGCAAGGAGACGACGTCTGTCTACTCGCGGTTCCTCGACCGGCACCTCGAGCAGGCGTTCGACGTCCTGTCCGACATGGTGCTGCGGCCCTCCTATCCCGACATCGACTCCGAGCGGGAGGTGGTGATTGAGGAGATCGCCATGTACGAGGACGAGCCGCAGGACAAGGTGCACGACGTCCTCTCCTCTGCCATCTTCGGCGACCATCCGCTCGGCAGGCCGATCATCGGCCGGGCCGAGGTCGTCTCCTCGGTGACGATCCCCGAGATCGCCGCCTACCACGACGGGCACTACCTTCCCAACAACATGGTCGTGGCCGCGGCTGGGAACATCGAGCACGAGCAGATGGTGGCGCTGGTCGAGCGCTCCCTGGACGGCGCCATGTCCACCTCGACGGTGGCGGCTCCCGAGGCCGCTCCGGCCGACGCCGCTCCGCGGCTCTGCTTCCAGGCCAAGGAGACCGAGCAGTACCACGTCTGCCTCGGGGCGCCCGGCCTCCCACGGGGCGACGAGCGCCGCTTCGCGCTGCGCGTGCTCGACACGATCCTCGGCGGGTCCACCTCTTCGCGCCTCTTCCAGGAGGTCCGCGAGAAGCGGGGCCTCGCCTACGCGGTGTACTCCTTCAGCAGCCACTTCCTCGATTCGGGCCAGGTGGGCCTCTACGTGGGCACCCGCCCGGACAACGTCGGCGAGGCGATGCAGGTGATCGGCACCGAGCTCGATCGGATCGCCGCCGACGGCGTCACCGAGGAGGAGCTGACCCGCGCCCGCGAGAACGTGAAGGGTCGCACGACGCTCTCGATGGAGTCGACCCTCGCTCGCATGAACCGCACCGGCAGCGCGCTGCTGACCGGAGTCCCGCTCTTGACGCTCGACGAGGTGCTGGCGGCGATCGATGCGGTGACGCTCGAGGACGTCGCGAGCCTGGCCTCCGAGCTGTTTGCGCCCGGGCGGATGTCGGCGGCCGGAGTGGGGGCGAGCGAGGACAGCTTCCGCGCCGCGCTCGAGCACGTCAACCCCCTTCTGGCCGCATGATCCGCGTAGGCGTCTCCGGCGCCGCGGGGCGGATGGGCGAGACCGTCTGCCGTGCCGTGGAGGGCGCCGAGGACATGGAGCTGGCGGGGCGCGCCGATCCTCAGCTGGACACTTCCCTCGAGCAGATCCTGCCTTCGGTCGAGGTCGTGGTGGACTTCACGCAGCCCGACACCGCGCTCGAGAACGCCCGCCTCTGCCTCGAGGCAGGGGTTCACTGCGTGACCGGCACCACCGGCGCCGATTTCGCGGAGCTGGCGGGAGTCGGCAGCGCGAACCTCTTCGCGGCGCCGAACTTCGCCATCGGGGCCGTCCTGATGATGGAGGCGGCGAAGCTCGTCGCTCCCCACATGCCCGAGTGCGAGATCGTCGAGCTGCACCACGATCGCAAGCTCGACGCGCCGTCGGGCACCGCTGCGCGCACTGCTGAGCTGATCTCGGAGGCGGGCGGGAACGTCCACGAGCCGATCCACTCGATCAGGCTCCCCGGCCTCGTGGCCCACCAGGAGGTCGTCTTCGGCGGGCTCGGGCAGACGCTGAGCATCCGTCACGACTCGATCTCCCGCGAGTCCTTCATGCCGGGCGTGCTGCTTGCCGTGCGCCGCGTCTCCTCGCTCGAGAGCTCGCCCACCGTGGGCCTCGAGCACCTGCTCTTCTAGACGCGCACCGCGTGCCCCGGAGCCGCTGGGGCGCTGGACATGGCGATCGCCCAGGCCGCTAGGCCGCGGCGACGGTCCGGGCTGCTAGGCCGCGGCGACCGACTCGGACTCGCCCTCGTCGCTGCCCTTGCGCAGCGCGCGGGGAATCACGAAGCGAATGCCTGAGCGCTCGTCATCGACCGAGCAGGTCTTGTTGTCGATCATTCCGACGCGCTTGGCGTGGGGGACGATCAGCATCTGGTTGAGGTAGCGCTCGTGCCCGCGCTTGCGGGTGATCAGCCAGAGGTAGCCGGCCTCCTTGAGCCGGGCGCGGTAGCGCACCAGCGTCTCTTTGGCGTCGTCGAGGTCGTCCACGAGGACGATCGCCCCGTCGAGATCGCCGGAGCGGACGAGGCCTCGTCCCAGCGCATCCTTGAGGTCGTTGCGCAGGCCGGGGCCGACGTCGCCGATGACCTCGACCCTCTGACCGGGTTGGACGCCGAGCTTCTGGGCGGTGCTGCGGTGGCTGTAGTCACGTTCAGGCATAGTTCAGCCCCTGATTGTGTCAGCCGGGCCTGATGTCTCGGTGCGCTTGCAACCTTGGTGCCGCCGGGCACTGGGATCGGTAAGGTGCTGAGCAGTGACTTTCGGAGGGATTCTCACCGCCATGGTCACGCCGTTCGATGCGAACGGCGTGCTCGACGAGGGCGCCGCGGCGCGACTCATGCGTCAGCTTCTCGACAGCGGCTCGGACGGCCTGGTCGTGGCGGGCACCACCGGCGAGGGCCCGACCCTGGACGACGACGAGAAGGTCCGCCTGTGGGAGATCGCCGTCGAGGTCTCCGGCGACGCCACGATCATCGCCGGCAGCGGGTCGAACGACACCCGCCACACCGTCGAGCTCACCGAGCGCGCAGCAGGGGCGGGCGTGGACGGAGCGCTCGTGGTCACGCCCTACTACAACAACCCGAACCGCCGCGGGGTTGCCGAGCACTTCCGCGCCGTCGCAGGGGCCACCGACCTTCCCGTCGTCGTCTACAACGTCCCCACGCGGACGATCGTCGACATCTCCAACGACCTGCTGCGCGAGCTCGCCGAGATTCCCACCGTGGTCGCGGTCAAGCAGTCGCGGGCGGAGAACTGCGCTCCCGTCGAGGGGCTCGACCTGCTGGCCGGCAACGATGACATGCTCGCCGACGTGCTCGCAATGGGTGGAACCGGAGGGATCCTCGTGGCCTCGCACCTCGTCGGCCGCGAGATGCGGCGGATGATCGACGAGCCGGAGGCGCGCGCGGAGATCCACTCGAAGCTGCGCCCGCTGTTCGACGCGCTGTCGGTGACCACGAACCCGATCCCGATCAAGACCGCCCTTGCGCTGCTCGGCTACGAGGTCGGCGGGCTGCGGCTGCCGTTGGTCGAGGCCTCGGCCCAAGAGCGCGCCGAGATTCGCTCCGCGCTTGATGCCAGCGGCCTCCTCGAGAGGGTCTGAGAATCCCTTGAGCGGAAAACTGAGGGTGATGCCGCTCGGCGGGTTCGGCGAGATCGGCAAGAACATGATGGTCGTCGAGTACGAGGGCCGCATCGTCGTGGTCGACATGGGCCTGCGCTTCCCGACGCCCGAGCAGCTCGGGGTGGACCTCGTGCTGCCGGACTTCACCTACCTGCGCGAGCGGGCGGACGACATCGAGGCGATCGTGCTGACGCACGGGCACGAGGATCACGTCGGCGCGCTGCCGTTCGTGCTGCGAGAGCTCGAGCAGGCTCCGCCGATCTACGGCGGTCCCCTGACCGTGGCGATGGTCCGCTCGAAGCTCGACGAGCACAAGATCAAGGACGTGCGGCTCGAGAGCGTCCTGCCGGGGGACGAGATCCAGGCCGGGCCGTTCGACATCGAGCCGATCAAGCTCGCCCACTCGATCCCCGACATGTTCGCCTACGCGCTGACCTGTGAGCTCGGCGTGACGCTGGTGACCGGCGACTACAAGTTCGACCAGACGCCGGTGGACGGCATCCCGGCCGACATCGCGCGGCTCGCCGAGCTGGGCCGGGAGGGCATCCTGCTGCTCTGCGGCGACTCGACGAACGCCGACCGCCCGGGCTGGTCGCTGTCCGAGTCCCTGGTGGGGCCGCGCCTCGAGGAGACCTTTGCGCGCTGCGACGGCCGCATCGTGGTGACCTGCTTCGCCTCCAACATCCACCGCGTGCAGCAGGTGATCGACGCGGCGGCCACGCTCGGCCGCAAGGTCGTGCTGCTCGGCCGCTCGATGCGCAAGAACGTGAACATCGGGCGCCAGCTCGGTCACATCGAGGTGCCCGACGGCATCCTCGTCGAGCCGCGCGACATCGAGGACTACCCGGATCACAAGCTTGTGGTCGTGTCCACGGGCAGCCAGGGCGAGCCGCTCTCGGCGCTGCGGCGCATGGCTGCCGGAGACCACCGGCACGTCGACCTTCACGCAGGCGACACCGTGATCTTCTCGGCGACGCCGATCCCGGGCAACGAGAGAGCCGTCAACGAGACCATCGACCGGATCTACCGCCTGGGGGCGGACGTGCTGACGGCGCGCGACGCGCCGATCCACGCGTCCGGACACGGCTATGCGGAGGAGATCAAGCTGATGCTCAACTTGACCAATCCGCGCTACGTGCTGCCGTCCCACGGAGACTTCAAGCGGATCCGCCTCCACGGCGAGCTCGCCGAGGCGGTTGGCATCGCCCCCGACGCGATCTTCCGCGGCGAGAACGGGCTGCCGCTCGAGATCGACGCTTCCGGCGCCTCCTTCGGGTCGCACGAGCAGTCGGGCCTCGTCTTCGTCGACGGGATGGAGATCGGCGACGTCGAGGACGTCGCGATGCGCGACCGCAGGATGCTGTCCGCGGACGGCATCTTCATCGTGGTCGCCACCGTCGCCGAGGACGACGGGCTGTCCGTGGCGCCGCCGGAGATCATCTTCCGCGGCGTGCCCTTCGTGGACGACACCGACGGCCTGCTCGACGATCTGCGCGCCGCCGTCAACAACTCGCTGGCGGCCACCGCCAAAGAGGGGCTGCGCGAGGTCTCAGTGATCCAGAAGCACCTGCACGACGACATCGCCGAGTTCGTCTACAAGCGCCTCAAGCGGCGCCCCATGATCCTCCCCGTCGTCGTAGAGGTCTGATCCCAGCGACTAGGGGCCGGCGGCGCGGAAGGTGATGCCGTCGAGCGCGGCGGCGCCGGTGTCGATCTGAACCGCGCCGGCGGCATCGATTGTGACCAACGAGCCGGGAGCCTGGAACTCGGCGGTCCCGGCGGGCCTGTAGCCGACGGGCAGGGTGAAGATGGTGCTCATGGCCAGCGGGCCGTTCGTGGCGGAACCCTGGAGATGCACGGTGCCAAACGGGTCCTTCCAGAACCCGGGGGCCAAGAAATCCCCGCCCCGCGCCGTGAAGGGGGTCTCGAACGGAGGCTGCCCGGACGCGCCGACGAGGCGGACCGCCTCGGCCTGGGCGGGGGCGTAGGCGCTCGGGTCTTTGCCCGCGAGCTTGGCGGCGTTGTCAGCCAGAGCGGCCGCGGGCACCTTCGCGAGCTTCGACTCGACGATGTCCTTGTCGGTCAGCGTGTCGAGCGCGACGTCGCGGCCGCGGATCGTGGAGTTGCGGATGTCGACACCGCGGACGTCGTTGTTGCGCAGGTCCTGGGTGCGCAGCGCGTTGTCGCGGACGTCCTGGGAGCGGATGTCGTTGTCCTTGATCTCCCGGCTGTCGATGAAGCCGGTGGCGACGCCGTAGGAGACACCGCCGAGGGACGCGAAGAGCGCGATGCAGGCGATGACTGTGGCCGGAGTGGGGCGGCGGAGGATGCGCTTCACGTGTGCGTTGCTCCCTTTGGGTCGTTTGCCGTGACGTGCTCCGATGTGGGAACACGAATGTCGGGCGATCGGATCGCTGCCGGCGGCAGCGAGACCTCGAAGATAGCGCCGCCGCCCTCGGCGTCACGGATGCGGACCGTGCCTCCGTGGGCCTCCGCGACCGCTCGCACGATCGCCAGGCCGAGCCCGCTGCCGCCGACGGCCGCACCGTCGCCGCCGTCGCGGGCGAACCGCTCGAAGACGTGGTCGCGCCGGTCGGGAGGGATGCCGGCGCCGCGATCGGCGACCTCGAGGACGATCCGATCTCCATCCCGGCGCACCGACACGACCACCGGGGTGCCGCGCGGGGTGTGCAGGAGAGCGTTCTCGACCAGGTTGAGCGTGAGGCGGTGCAGGTCGTCGCGCGAGCCGTCGACGATCGCCGGCGCCGTCTCGGGAGGCACGTCGATCGTGAGCGGGTGCTCGGCCGCGATCGCCGAGGCCTCCGCAGCCGCTTCGCGCACCACCTCGGCCAGGTCGACCGGCTGCTTGGAGGTGCGCTGGCCCGCGTCTGCACGCGCGAGGAGCAGGAGATCGCCCACGAGGCGCCGCATCCGCTGGGACGATCGCAGGGCGGAGCTCGCCATCTCAGTGGCTGCTCGGTTCTCGGCGGTCCCGCCGCTGCCGAGCTGCTCCTCGAGCAGCTCGAGGTTGGCAAGGATGCTCGTCAGCGGCGTGCGCAGCTCGTGCGAGGCGTCGGCCACGAACTCGCGCTGACGTTCCAGAGCGGCCTCCGTCTCCCCGCGTGCCGCGTCCAGCTCTCGGAGCATCTCGCTGAGCGTCACGGCGAGCTCCGCGACCTCGTCGTCGGCGGCCGGGCGCGGGAGGGGAGAGCGGGCGGGATCGCGGGTCCTGGCGACCTCCCGAGCGGCCTTGGTCAGGTCGGAGATCGGGCGCATCGCGCGCCTCGCGACGGCGAAGCCGGCGATGAACGCGAAGCCGGTGCCCACGAGCACGCCGATCAGCAGGAAGAGACGGAGTCGGTCGACGGTGGACTCGAGGTTCTCCCGCGGCTTCGCATACTGGAAGTACGCGAGCGCTTGGTCGGTCGGTATCGGCCCGATCGAGAGCTGGGCTGCGCTGTCGAGGGACCTGGCGTAGAGAGGCCTGACTAGAACGCGGTAGTCGCCGACGTCGCGGGCGGCGCCCTCGATCGGCCGTCCGAGGTCCGGGGCGTTGCGGGAGCCGGAGAGCTCGTTCCCCGCCTCGTCGACGATCCGGATCACGGTGCCTCCGGCCGCGGCAGCCTCGAACAGCTGGTCGCCGTTCTCGAAGAAGGCCCTGCGCTGACCGGTGAGCGGGTCGGTCTCGATGCGAAGCCGCTGGAACTGGCTCTGGAAGTCGGCGGCCGTGGCGCGCAGCTCGGAGTCCGCGCTAGAGCGGAGCTTGTCCTCGGTGACGATTCCCACCACCAGCGCGAAGAGGAGCAGAATGGCGAACGTGAGCGCCGCGGAGACCGTGGCCAGCTTCCAGCGGATCGGCAGGCGCAGGCGGGCCCACCGGACCGCCGCGAACGCGCGCCCTCCGACGGCTTTGGGGAAGGTCCTCAATCCGTCCTCAAGACGTAGCCCGACCCGCGCACGGTGTGCAGGATCCGGGCCTCGTCGCCCGCCTCGAGCTTGCGGCGGAGATTCGAGATGAACACGTCGACGGTGTTGGTCTCGGCGTAGGGGTGGTAGTCCCACACCTCATCGAGCAGCCTCCGGCGCGACACCACCAGACGCTCGTTGCGCATCAGGTACTCGAGCAGCTCGAACTCGCGGCTGGTGAGATCCACCGCACGATCGCCCCGCAGCACCTCGCGGGTGGCGGGGTTCAGGCGGAGATCTCCGGCCACGAGGGACGCCGTGCCTCGCGGCGGCCGGCGACGCAGCAGAGCCCGGAGGCGGGCCAGCAGCTCCTTGCGCTCGAACGGCTTGACGAGGTAGTCGTCCGCGCCCGAGTCGAGGCCGGTGACGCGGTCGTCCAAGCCGTCGCGCGCCGTGAGCATCAGGATCGGGACGTCGCTCGCCTCGCGCAGGTGACGGCAGACCTCCACTCCATCGATCTTCGGCAGCCCGAGGTCCAGCACCACGGCGTCCGGCTCGAACACTGCGGCCTCGGCCAGCGCCTCCTCGCCGTCGGCCGCGAGCCGCACCTCGTAGCCGTCGAGGTCGAGCGAGCGGCGCAGAACGTCGGCGATGTCGCGATCGTCCTCGACGATCAGCACTCTCGCGGAGCCTTCCATGCCCCTGATGGTAGGGAGGGAGAGGCCGATGTCCGTCGAAGGAACGGGAACGGTCATGGCACGCAATGGCAGCACTCGCAAACGGCCCCGTAGTCGCTCGCGGAAACGGGGCGCGCGTTCGACCCTGCGCTTGACCGACCTGGAGCAGCGCCATCTCGACTTCCTGGGCCTTGGAATGGCCGCCTTCGGCTGCTTCCTCGCCGTGGTCATCTACGGCGGTCAGGCGGGTGGCCGCGTGGGCGAGGCGACCGAGGAGAGCCTCCGCTTCCTGATCGGTGAGGTGACCTATCTCGCGCCCCTGGGCCTGCTCGTGGCGGCTGCGGCGATCGTCCTCGGGCCGCTCATGCCCTCTGTCCGCCCCCTGCGCGCCGGCGGGATCTGCCTGACGCTCGGCCTCGCGCTCGGCCTGGCCGGCGGCTCGCTCGGCCTCGGGCCGGGCTCCTGGCATCACGAGCCTCTGCTCGACGTGTCCTACGTCTCCGATCGGGGAGGGGCGCTCGGCGAGATCATGCTCTGGGTCTCGAGCAGCCTGTTCTCCACGGTCGGCTCGCACATCCTGTTCGCCTTCCTGGTGCTGGCCGGAGTGCTGCTGATCACCGGCGCCTCCGTCGCGGGGGTGGTGCGGGTTACGGGCTCCTCGCTGACCACCACGACCCGTGCCGTCAAGCGCTCCACCGGCGAGCTGACCTCCGTCTTCTCCGGCGCGGTCGGGCCCCGCACTCCTGCCGCGCGTGTCCCTCGTGAAGACCCGGCCGAGGGATCCGGCGATCCGGGACCCTCGGATCCGGCGATGGACCTGCCGCCCGAGCCGCCCGGCGTCGAGCCCGTCGTGCACGCGACCCACGTGGAGGCGCCCGCCCTCGATGCCGAGGAGCGCTTCCCAGACCTGTTCGGGGAAGAGGACGAAGAGGTCCCGGAGCCGGAGCTCGAGGAGCCCATGGGCGCGGAGGATGAAGAGGACGAGGGCGAGCCGGAGGGAGTGCAGGCTGCGCCTACCCACGAGGGCGAGCCGGTTCAGGCTCCGCTCACGCCGATGGGCAACCGCCGCACCTCGGGCGTCACCGAGGCCGACGACGTGGACTACGTACTTCCGAGCGAGAGCTTCCTCAAGCGCTCTCCGGCTGGGCGCAAGGCCGACACCGCCGCCATCGACAAGGTAGGCACGCAGCTGGTCGAGGCGCTCGGCCACTTCGGCGTCGAGGCGAAGGTCGTAGGCAGCGTCAGCGGCCCTCACGTCACCCGCTACGAGCTGCGACTGGCTCCCGGGATCAAGATGTCGAAGGTCTCGAACATGCGCGACGACCTCGCCTACGCCCTCGCGGCGGACGACGTCCGCATTCTCGCCCCGATCCCAGGCAAGCGCGCCGTCGGCGTCGAGGTGCCCAACACCGTTCGCCACATGGTCCACCTCGGCGACGTCTCCCAGGATCCGCCGAAGGGCTGGTCGCCGCTCGCGGTCTGGCTCGGCAAGGACATCGACGGGCGGGCGATCGGCATCGATCTGGCGCAGCAGCCGCACGTGCTCGTGGCCGGCACGACCGGCGCCGGCAAGTCCGGTGCGGTCAACGCGATGCTGGCCTCGATCCTGATGCGCTCATCGCCGAACGACGTCCGCCTCGTGCTCGTGGACCCCAAGCAGGTGGAGCTGAACCTCTACGAGCACATCCCGCACCTCCTAACTCCCGTCGTGACGAGCCCCCGCCTCGCGGCCAACGTGCTGCACAACCTGATCGGCGAGATGGAGCAGCGCTACTCGCTGATGAGCAAGTCCCGCACGCGCAAGCTGGAGGAGCTCAACCGGATGCGCGTTCGCAACGGCGAGCGCCCGCTGCCCTACGTCCTCTGCGTGATCGACGAGCTCGCCGACCTGATGATGATCGCCCCGGGCGAGGTGGAGGACGCGATCATCAGGCTGGCGCAGAAGTCCCGCGCCGTCGGGATCCACCTCCTGCTCGCCACGCAGCGCCCGAGCGCCGACATCATCACCGGGATGATCAAGGCGAACGTGCCCGCCCGCATCGCCTTCGCCGTCTCCTCGCAGACGGACTCCCGCGTGATCCTCGACCAGAACGGAGCCGAGTCCCTGCTCGGCAAGGGCGACATGCTCTTCAAGCCGGGCAACGGGTCGAAGCTGAACCGCATCCAGGGCGCCTTCATCGACGAGGGCGAGATCGAGAAGCTGACCGCGCACTGGCGCCGCCAGGGCGAGCCCGAGCTCCACGAGGAGCTGCTCGAGGCCATCGAACCCGAAGAGGAGGAGTCCCGGGGCGACTACGACCCCGACCAGGACGAGCTGCTGCCGGAGGCGATCCGCACCGTCGTGCAGATGGACACCGCCTCCACATCCATGCTTCAGCGGCGCCTCAGGGTTGGCTACACGCGCGCCGGGCGGCTCATCGACATGTTGGAGCGACGCGGCGTGATCTCAGGCTACGAGGGCTCCAAGGCGCGCAAGGTCCTGGTCTCCGAAGCGGACCTGCCACGCGTCCTCGCGGCACTTGGAGAGGCAGAGGACGCAGCTCCGGTGGGAGCGTTGGCCGAGGACTGAGCCCCGCTCCCTTCCCGCGTCCGCCAGAATAGCCCTGCTCATGCCTCCGATCGGCGAAACGCTGCGAGAGGCGCGGATGCGTCAGCAGCTCGACATCGCGGATGTCGAGGGCCGCACGAAGATCCGCGCGAAGTATCTGCGGGCGCTCGAGAACGAGGAGTGGAGCCTGCTCCCGGGCCCGACCTTCGTCAAGACCTTCCTGCGGACCTACGCGGAGGTCGTCGGGGTGGATCCCCACATCTTGGTGGAGGAGTACCGCGTCAACCACGAGCCCGGCGAGGACTACGACTTCCAGCCCCTCGCTCCGGTGCCGCGCGACAGTCGTCGCGGTGGACGCGGCGGCGGACGAGGGGGTGGGCGCAGGCAGAGCGCGCCGCGTCCCTTCAACCGCGGCGCGATCGTCGCGATGCTCGCGATCGGCGTGGTGGCCTTCCTGCTCGTGCTCGGGCTGCTCGGCGGTGACGACGGAGACGATCCCGGTGACGCAGGTTCCCCCGTGGCGACCACGGACCAGCCTGCGCAGAGCACCGACAAGGACCCTGCGCGGCGCGCGCCCGCGGCCACACCACGGCCCGGGGTGAGACTCCGGATCGCGCCGATGGAGCCGACCTATGTCTGCGTCGACACCGGTCCTGAGACGCCGGTCCTGTTCGAGGGCACGCTGGATGCTCCGCGGACGTTCCGCAGCAAGAAGCTGGTCAGGGTCAACCTCGGGCGGCGCTCGATCGAGCTGAGCGTGAACGGGCATGCGCTGCCGGTGGAGGAGAGCGCCGAGCCGCTCGGGCTCGCGGTTCGCCCGGGCGGCACGCGGGAGATCCCCGAGGCCGAGCGCCCCTGCGTATGAGCATCAGGGCATGAGCGCCCGCGCGGGAGTCGTCGTAACCGGCACCGAGGTGCTCACCGGCCGGGTGGTGGACCGCAACGGCCCTTGGCTCTCGGACCGCCTGCACGAGATCGGCGTGGACCTCGCGCACATCACGATCTGCGGCGACCGCCCGGAGGACATGGAGGCGCAGCTGCGCTTCCTCGCTGCCGAGGGCGTGGACCTGATCCTGACCAGCGGCGGCCTTGGCCCGACTGCGGACGACCTGACGCTCGAGGTGGTGTCCCGCTTCGCCGGCCGGCAGCTGGAGCTCGACGAGAAGCTCGAGGGGCGCATCGCGGCGATCCTCGCTCCTTTGATGAAGCGCTGGCCGGGACTCGACGAGGAGGCCGTCCGCGTTGCGAACCGCAAGCAGGCGATGGTCCCCGAGGGAGCGACGATCATCGAGCCGGCGGGAACCGCCCCGGGGATGGTGGTTCCCGGCTCTGAGGGTTTGCCGGCCGTGGTGGTCCTGCCCGGCCCGCCTCGGGAGCTTCGGGCGATGTGGCCCGCCGTCACGGCGTCCGAGCCGTTTCGCGAGGCGACCGCCGCGGCCGTGCACTACGAGCGGCGCACGCTCCGCCTCTACGGCATGCCGGAGTCCGAGATCGCCGAGACGCTGCGCATCGCCGAGCGCGAGGTCCCGGGCCTCGACAGGCTCGAGGTCACCACCTGCCTGCGCAGGGGGGAGGTGGAGGTCGTCACCCGGTACGAGCCCGGCGCGCGGGACGCCTGGGAGGGCCTCTCGGCGCTGATCTCCGAGCGTCACGCGGCGACCCTGTTCTCAGAGGACGGCTCGACGATCGACGATCAGATCGCCGACCTGCTCGCCGGCCGCTCGATAGCCACCGCCGAGTCCTGCACGGGAGGCCTGGTCGCGGCCCGGTTGACCGAGCGGCCGGGTGCATCGGCCTACGTGAGCGGCGGGGCGGTGACCTACTCCAACGAGGCCAAGACGGCGCTGCTGGGCGTGGAGCCCGAGCTGATCGAGCGACACGGAGCCGTCTCGGCCGAGGTGGCGAGGGCGATGGCGCAGGGGGCGCTTCGCCGCTTCGGCGCCGACGTGGCCATAGCGATCACGGGGATCGCGGGGCCTGGCGGAGGCAGCGAGGAGAAGCCTGTGGGAACCGTCTTCTGGTGTGCGCTGACCGGCGATGGCCAGGAGCGCGCCCTCACCGCGCACATGCCCGGCGGGCGCACCGAGATTCGAGACCGCTCGACGACGGTGGCGATGCACCTCGTCCGGCGTCTGCTCGTGCTCGGTGGCCGCGACTAGGCCTGAGCACCGCCGACCCGTTTGGGAGACTTGTGTGGGCCGCGACAGCCTCCTCTGAGGCTCTCCAGGGCCTATGACGCCTTTCCGGGACGCAACGAGCACGCTTTCGTCGCAATTAGCGGCTCTATGCGTCCGATAGGCGTCCTAGCCTGCGTTGTCCCAGAGATTCGAGGAGCGAGCATGGACAAGGACCAGGAGAAGGCCGCAAAGGCCCGCGACGAGGCGCTGAACAGCGCCATCACCCAGATTCAGCGCCAGTTCGGCGATGGGTCGATCATGAAGATGGGCGACCCCCGGGCCGCCGTCAACGTGTCTGCGATCCCCACCGGGGCCCTCTCGCTGGACCTCGCGCTAGGAGTCGGCGGAATGCCCCGCGGGCGGATCGTGGAGGTGTTCGGGCCCGAGTCCTCGGGCAAGACGACGCTGGTCTACCACGTGCTCGCAGAGGCGCAGAAGCAGGGCGGGATCTGCGCGTTCATCGACGCCGAGCACGCGATGGACCCCCTGTACGCCAAGCGGATCGGCGTCGACGTGGACGAGATGCTCGTCTCGCAGCCCGATCACGGCGAGCAGGCGCTGGAGATCGCCGACATGCTCATCCGGTCGGGAACCATCGACGTGGTGGCGATCGACTCGGTCGCCGCGCTCACCCCGAAGGCCGAGCTCGAGGGGCAGATGGGCGATCAGACCGTGGGAGTCCAGGCGCGCATGATGAGCCAGGCCATGCGCAAGCTTGCGGGCAACCTCAACAGGGCCAACACGCTCTGCCTGCTGACCAACCAGATCCGAGAGAAGATCGGCGTGATGTTCGGCTCGCCGGAGACTCAGCCGGGTGGCCGCGCGCTCAAGTTCTACTCGTCCCAGCGCCTCGATATCCGCAGGATCGAAACCCTGAAGGAAGGCACCGAGGCCGTCGGCAACCGGGTTCGCGTCAAGGTCGTGAAGAACAAGGTCGCCGCGCCGTTCCGCCAGGCGGAGTTCGACATCGAGTACGGCATGGGGATCAGCTCCGAGGGATGCGTCCTCGATCTGGGCACCGAGCACAGCATCGTGCACAAGTCGGGGTCGTTCTTCTCCTACGGTGACCTGCGCCTCGGCCAGGGTCGCAACAACGCCAAGGGCTACCTGCGGGAGAACCCCGAGGTTATGAAGGAGATCGAGGCCAAGGTCCTCGTCGCCGCCGGTGTGGGGGCTGCCGAGGGCGAGGCTGCAGGGGCTGATGACGCCGGCAAGGCGCAGGTGCCGCCGGGGGTCGATCCTGAAACGGGCGAGGTCCGCCAGGCCGCCTAGAAGGCTTGCTACTTCGCTGTCCGGTGTCCTCGGTCGGTCATGGGCTAGCGCCCGATGACCTCCCTGCGTCCTAGGACAGCTCGCATCAAACCTCCTAGGACAGTTGGTGAGCTGAGCGGGGAAGAGGCGCGGCAGAAGGCGGTGGAGCTGGCCTATCGCGCTCTCGCGCAGCGGGAGCGGACGGTCGCCCAGCTGCGCGACCGCCTGGAGAGCAAGGGCGTGGAGCCGGACGTGATCGACCATGCTGTCGCCGAGCTGAAGGCCGCGGGGTTCCTCAACGACGAGCGCTTCGCGCAGCGCTTCGCCGAGGACAAGCGCGAGCTCGAGAGCTGGGGGGCGGAGCGCATAGCGCGCGATCTGCGTCGCCGAGGCGTGCCGGAGGGGATCATCGACGCGGTCTCGGCCGCGCAGGGGGCGGGGGACGAGCTGCAGAACGCCCTCGAGCTGCTTGCCGAGCGTGTACCCGAGCCCCCGGCTGACGATCGGGAGCGCGATCGGGCATGGCGGATGCTGGTCCGGAAGGGGTATGCGCCGGAGCTCGCCTACGACGCCGTGCGCACCCACAGCGCTCGTCGCGCCGCCTGAGCGAGATCCGGCGGTGGCAGGCTCCTCTCGGGACGCGATGTTGCGGTCGAGGGGGCCGCTGGCTACGCTGGACTCCAAGCGCCGACGTCTTGGCGCGAGACTTGAACGAACAGAGAAACTGCTTCTTTGCAGGATGAAAACAGACTCCGGACACACCGAGACCGAAGACAGCATCGATTGGATGACCGGCGGGCGAACGTGATCGAAGGGACGCGGACCGCACGCTGACGCACCACTGGCCAAGCCCCCTCCGGAGGTGCGTGGCCTGACAGAGGCAGTCCCCTGAAGTCTCGCGCCGGCGGGCCGGACGCTCGACGAATGCGACGCCGATCTTCGATCGGCACGAGGAGATTGCGACTATGGAGATCCTGTTGGCGGCATTGGTGGTCGCAGCCGCGCTCGGCCTGTTGGCCGTGGCTGCGACGCGCTCTCGCCGCGGCGTGGAGCTGGGCAGGCTCGAGGAGCGCCACCGTGTGAAGGAGCAGGCGCTGGACAGCCGCGGCGCGGACCTGACCGTGCGCGAGGCCCGCCTGGCCGAGCGGGAGCGCAACGTGGAGCAGGAGACGGCCACCCTCAAGGAGGCGCACCATCAGCAGCTGCTCGCCCTCGAGCGGGTGGCGGGCCTGTCTCCCGGGCAGGCCAAGCAGGCCCTGCTGCACGAGCTGGAGGACGAGCTGCAGCACGAGCGCGCCCGGCTGATCCGCCAGGTGGAGGAAGAGACCCGCCACGACGCCGAGCTCCGCGCCCGCAGCATCCTCGCGGCGTGCATGCAGCGCATCGCCGCGGGCCACGCCGTGGATTCGACGGTCTCGATCGTCGAGCTCAAGTCGGATGAGATGAAGGGCCGGATCATCGGCCGCGAGGGCCGCAACATCCGCGCGCTCGAGGCCACGACCGGGATCAACTTCATCGTCGACGACACACCCGGCGCCGTCCTGCTGTCGGGCTTCGACGGGCTGCGGCGCGAGGTTGCGCGGGTCACCCTCGAGAAGCTGCTGGCCGACGGCCGGATCCATCCGGCGAGCATCGAGGAGGCCTACGGGCGGGCTCGCTCGGAGATCGACAGGCACATCGTCGAGCTCGGCGAGCAGGCGGTCTTCGAGGCGAACGTCGGCACGCTTCATCCGGAGCTGACGAAGCTCCTCGGGCGGCTGCGATTCCGGACGAGCTACAGCCAGAACGTGCTCAGCCACTCGATCGAGTGCGCCCGCCTCGCGGCGATGATCGCCTCGGAGTTGGGCGCGAATCCCAAGACCGCCGCCCGGGCCGCCCTGCTGCACGACATCGGCAAGGCCGTCTCCCACGAGACGCCCGGCCCACACGCCCTCGTCGGCGGCGAGCTGGCCCGCCGGCACAAGGAGCCGGAGGCCGTCGCGCACGCCATGGAGGCGCACCACAACGAGGTGGAGCCCCAGACCGTCGAGGCGGTGATCGTGCAGATCGCCGATGCGCTCTCGGGCGCCCGTCCCGGAGCCCGCGGCGAGTCGCTTGAGAGGTATGTGACCCGGCTCAAGGACCTCGAGGCGATCGCCGCCCGGCACGACGCCGTGGAGAAGGTCTTCGCGATGCACGCGGGCCGGGAGGTGTGGGTCATCGTCAAGCCCGAGCAGATCGACGACGACGGCGCGACCATCCTCTCGCGCGACATCGCCCGCGCCGTCGAGAAGGAGCTCGAGTACCCGGGGCAGATCAAGGTCACGGTGATCCGGGAGAGCCGCGCGACCGACTACGCGCGCTAGTTTCTGTGGCGATGAGGCGCTATCACCTGACCACCTTCGGGTGCCAGATGAACGAGCACGACTCCGAGCGGATGAAGGGCATGCTCGAGTCGCTCGGCTACGAGCAGGCGCAGGAGCGCGCCGATGCCGATCTGATCCTCTTCAACACGTGCTCGATCCGCGAGTCGGCCGATTCGCGCTTCATCGGCCACCTGGGCGAGGCCAAGCGCCTCAAGACCGAGGACCCGAGCCGCGTGGTCGGGGTGGGGGGCTGCTGGTCCCAGTCGCTGAAGGAGAAGGTCTTCGAGCAGTTCCCCTTCGTGGACGTGGCCTTCGGGCCCGGGCAGGTTCACCGCCTGGCCGAGTTCCTGACCAGCGACAGCCTCACGGCCCAGGGCTACTTCGAGTTCGAGGGCTTCACCGGGCATCTGCCGATGAAGCGCGAGCGCGATTTCCAGGGCTGGGTGCAGATCTCCGTGGGCTGCAACTGCGTCTGCTCCTACTGCATCGTCCCCTCTACGCGCGGCCGAGAGGTCTCGCGGCCCGTGCACGAGCTGGTGCAGGAGGTGGAGCGGCTCGCCGCCGACGGTGTGCGCGAGGTGACGCTGCTCGGGCAGAACGTGAACTCGTACGGCCGCGACCTCCCGAAGGGGTCCAAGGCGACGTTCGCGGAGCTGCTGGCGATGGTCGACGCGATCGACGGGATCGAGCGGCTGCGCTACACGAGCCCGCACCCCAAGGACATGCGCGAGGACGTGATCCGCGCTCACGCCGAGCTAGCGAGCGTCTGCGAGCACATCCACCTGCCGCTCCAGTCGGGCTCCAGCCGGGTGCTGAAGGCGATGCGCCGCACCTACGACCGTGGCCGCTACATGGACCGGGTGGCGATGATTCGCGAGCTCGTGCCCGACTGCTCGATCAGCACCGACATCATCGTCGGGTTCCCGGGCGAGACCGACGAGGAGTTCCAGGAGACGCTCGAGGTGGTGGAGGAGGTGCGCTACGACTCGGCCTTCACCTTCGTCTTCTCCCCGCGTCGCGGAACCGCGGCCGCGGACCTGCCGGACCAGCTGCCCCACTCGGTCAAGCGGGAGCGGATGGAGCCGCTGCTCGAGGCCGTGCAGCGGATCGCGCGCGAGCGGGCGCAGCGCTTCGTGGGCCGCTCGATGGAGGTCCTGGTGGAGGGCCCCTCCCGCACCGATCCGTCCCGCCTGAGAGGCCGCACCCGCCACAACAAGGCGGTGAACTTCACCGGCCTGGCGCAGGCGGGCGAGCTCACCGAGGTGGAGATCGAGTCGGCCACGAGCACGACGCTCGCCGGCGAGGAGCGCCTCCTCTCGCGCATCGTCTGAGTGGGGCCCGCCGCGCCATGCCCGATCGAATCGTCGCCATCTTCGGCCCCACCGGGGTCGGCAAGACGGCCGTCGCGCTCGAGCTCGCGGACCGGCTGCGCGCGAGCGGCGAGGACCCGATCGCCGTCTCGGCCGATGCGCTCCAGGTCTATGAGGGCCTCGGGGCGCTGACGGGAGCGGCCACCGCGCAGGAGCGGGAGCGCCTCGACCATCGCCTGATCGGCTTCGTGCCCGTCACGCAGCCGTTCTCGGTGGGGGACTACATGCCGCTGGCGCATGCCGAGATCGATTCCGCGCTCGCGGCCGGGCGGCGGCCGATCGTCGTGGGGGGCACCGGCCTCTACCTGCGCGCCGCCCTCGCCGAGCTGTCCCTGGTCAAGGCGGGCCCCGACGCCGCGGAGTCAGAGCTTTGGTCTCCCGCGACGCGGCACCCGGCCCTGATCATCGGGCTCGTGATGGAGCGCTCGGCGCTCTACGAGCGGATCGACGCCCGGGTCGAGCGGATCATCGAGGCCGGAGCCGAGCAGGAGGTCCGCAACTCGGAGGCCGCCGGCGCCTCGCGGACCGCCCGCAAGGCGCTCGGCTACGCGCAGCTCCTCAACGGGGATGTCGAGGACATGAAGCGGCGCACCCGCAACTACGCCAAGCGACAGCTCACCTGGATGCGCAAGATGCCCGACATCACGGTCCTCGACGTGACCGACGGCGATCCCCGGAGCACGGCCGCCGAGATCGAGCGAGCGCTCGCATAGAGTCCGGCTCCGTGAGGTTCGAGAAGTGGAACGCCCTGGGCAACGACTACGCGATCGTGGAGGCGAAGGATCTTCCCTTCGAGCTGACGCCTGAGCGCATCAAGGCGATCTGCGCTCCGCACAGCGGGATCGGCGCGGACGGGATACTGCTGCTGGACGAGCCGAGCGAGAGCGGCTTCGTCGCCTCGCTGAGGATCTTCAACCCCGACGGCTCGGAGGCCGAGCTGTCCGGCAACGGCGTCCGCGAGGCAGTCATGTACCTGCGCCGTGCCGGCTGGACCGACGCCGACAGCTTCGGGATCCAGACGGCCGCCGGCGAGGTCCGACCGCGGATCACCGGCCCCACGACCTGCACGGTCGACATGGGGAGGGCGAAGCTCTCCTCCAAGGACTTCCCGTCAGGGCCCGAGGACGGCGTGGGCACGCTCACCGCGAACGGTCGCGACTACGCCTTCCAGCACGTCTCGATCGGCAACCCACAGTGCGCCATCGAGTGGCCGGAGGGCCTCGAAGAGCTCGACCTGCCCGCTATCGGGCCGGCACTCGAGCGCCACGAGCTCTTCCCGAACCGCACGAACGTCTCCTTCTGGCGCCGCGAGTCCGAGCACGAGATCACCGCGCGCATCTTCGAGCGCGGGGTGGGGGAGACGATGTCCTCCGGCACCGGCGCCACCGGAGCGGCCGTCGCGGCCGTCCTGCGGGGCCTCGACGGGCCTGTGACGGTGCACCTCGACGGCGGCGACCTCGAGGTGGAGGTCGGCGAGGATCTGCACGTGAACCTGACCGGCTGGGCTGTTCCCGTGTACGCGGGCGAGCTCAGCCCTGAATTCCTGGAGGCTTTGAGAGAGGCATGAAGACGAGCGCGCGGCTGGACCGCCTGCCCCCGTACCTGTTCGCCGAGCTGGAGCGCAAGATCGCCGAGAAGAAGGCGGCCGGCGTGGATGTGATCAGCCTCGGGATCGGGGATCCCGACACCCCGACCCCCGAGCTCGTCGTGAACGCGCTGGCCGAGGCCGCCGCCGAGCCGGGCACGCATCAGTACCCCTCGAACCGCGGTCGGCCCGAGCTCCGCTCCGCGCTCGCCGCCTTCTACGACCGGCGCTTCGGCGTGGCCCTGGACCCGGACACCGAGATCATCCCGGCGCTCGGCGCCAAGGAGTGCATCTTCAACCTCAATCTGGCCTTCCTCGATCCGGGCAGCGTCGCCCTCGCCGCGGACCCCGGCTATCCCGTCTACACCGGCGGTCCGCTGATCGCCGGCGCCGAGACAGTGCTGATGCCGCTCGTGCCGGAACTCGGCTTCGTGCCGGATCTGGAGGCGATCCCGGCCGACGCGCTCGAGCGCGCGAGGCTGATGTACCTCAACTACCCGAACAACCCGACCGGGGCGGTCGCGCCGGAGGGCTTCTTCGAGCAGGTCGTCGAGTTCGCCCGCCGGCACGACATCCTCGTGGTGCACGACGCGTCCTACACGGAGACCACCTTCGACGGCTATGTCGCCCCGAGCTTCCTCGAGACGCCCGGATCCAAGGAGGTCGGAGTCGAGGTCTTCTCGCTCTCCAAGGGCTACAACATGACCGGCTGGAGAACCGCCGCGATCGTGGGCAACCGAGACGCCGTCGAGGCCTACTGGAAGCTGAAGACGAACATCGACTCCGGGATGTTCGAGGCGGTGCAGCTCGCCGCGGCGCGGGCACTCGACGAGGGAGGAGCGATCCCCCGTGAGATGAGCGAGGTCTACGCGAGGCGTCGCGACCTGGTGGTCAGCGCGCTGCGCGCGATCGGCGTGGAGGTCGAATCGCCGAAGGGCACGATCTACGTGTGGGCGCCGGTGCCCGCGGGCCACAGCTCCGCCTCGTACTGCGAGATGGTGCTCGAGGAGTCGGGCGTCGTGGTATCGCCGGGCGGGGCGTACGGGCCGAACGGCGAGGGCTTCTTCCGCATCTCGCTGACGGTCTCCGACGAGCGCCTCGCCGAGGCAATGGAGCGCCTGCGCTCGAGCCTCAGCGGCTGACCGTGAAGTTTCCCGAACGCCGGGCGGGGGAACTCCAAGCTTGATGCAGACCTGGGACACGCAGGCTCTCGAGGTCGAGCCGCACAGCCCGCGGATCCTCTCCTCGGGCGACGCCGCTCGAGTGATCCTGATCAGCCTGCCCGCCGGCGAGCGCCTTCAAGAGCACGAGGTGAACGAGCGCGCCTGGCTGACGGTGGTGGCCGGCGAGATCGAGATCGAGGTGAACGGCGAGCGCACCGCAGGCACCGCCGGCCTTGTGGCGGAGTTCGACCCGCACGAGCGCCACGAGGTGCGGGCCACGACGGACGCTCGGCTGCTTCTCCTGCTCGCGCCGTGGCCCGGCAACGGGCATCCCGGAGCGATGACCCTGGATCAGAAGGCCAACGCCCGCGAGCGGGCGCGCGAGCGCTCCTAGCCTCCCTAGACTGGAGGCAGATGGACAGAGGACGCAACGGCCGGATCAACGAGAGCCGTCCCGGCGACGGCACGCGCAGCCCGCGGGCCCGCCAGCGCGCCGTCTGCATCGCCACGTCGCCGGAGGAGCCGAACCTGAGCGAGCTGCGCGAGCTGCTGCGCACCGCGGGCGTGGCGGTCACGGGTGAGATGACCCAGCGCCGGCCCCAGCCCGACCCGGACCGCTACTTCGGCAAGGGCAAGCTCGCCGAGCTCAAACAGGCCGTCAAGGAGTGCGACGCGAACCTGGTCGCCTGCGACGACGAGCTGCTGCCGCGACAGGAGAGGAACATCGAGGAGGCCGTCGGCGTGCCGGTGGTGGACCGCACCGCGATCATCCTCGACATCTTCGCCGACCACGCCCACTCCTCCGAGGGCAAGCTGCAGGTGGAGCTGGCGCAGCTCGAGTACAACCTGGCGCGCATGAGGGGCCTGTGGACGCACCTCGAGCGGCTCGGCGGCGGGATCGGCACCAGGGGTCCCGGCGAGACCCAGATCGAGACCGACCGGCGCCTGGCGCGCGACCGCATCGCCGCCCTCAAGCGGCGCCTCTCCACGGCGCGCGGGACCCGCCAGGTGATGCGCCGGGAGCGCGACCGCGCGGCCTTGCCAACGGTTGCCCTCGCCGGGTACACGAACGCGGGCAAGTCCACGCTGCTGAACGCGCTCACCGGGTCCGAGGTGGGGGTGCGCGACAGGCTCTTCCACACGCTCGACCCGACCACACGCTCGTTCGAGATCGGCGGGCGGACCTATCTGATGACCGACACGGTCGGCTTCATCCGCAAGCTGCCCCATCAGCTGGTCGACTCCTTCGGCGCGACCCTCGACGAGGCGCTCGAGGCCGACCTGCTCCTGCACGTGGCCGACGCATCGGCCCCCGAGGAGGACCTGCACGAGATGCTCGAGGCGGTCGAGAAGGTCCTGATCGAGATCGGCGCTGCCGAGCGCCCGAGGCTGCTGGCGCTGAACAAGGTGGACGAGCTGGACGCCGAGCGTCGCAGGGAGCTGCGCTTCCGCTTCCCGGAGGCGGTGCAGGTGTCAGCGGTGACCGGCGAGGGCCAGGAGGAGCTCAAGGAGGGAATCGAGACCCGCTTCCTCTCCACGCTGCGCGCGGTGGACCTCCTCGTGCCCTACGAGGAGGGAGGGCGCCTCTCGGAGCTGCACGACCTGGCCGGCGAGGTGGAGCGCGAGGACACCCCGGAGGGGGTGCGCGTGAAGGCTCGGGTGCCGGCTACGGTGGCCGCGCGCTTTGCGCGATTCGAGCTCAGCGCCTCCAACGGGACACGCGGGTGAGGCTTCGCTTCACTCGCTTGAGCGAGTCCGGCCTGCCGCCCAAGCGCGCCCACGACGACGACGCGGGGCACGACCTCCACGCCGCCGAGGCGGCCAGCATCGCGCCCGGCGAGCGCATGAGCGTCGGCACCGGCATCGCGGTGGAGATACCGCAGGGCCACGCGGGCCTCGTGCTGCCGCGCTCCGGCCTGGCCGCGCGGCATGGGATCTCGGTGGTCAACGCCCCGGGCCTTATCGACGCCGGCTATCGCGGCGAGATCCGGGTCCTGCTCCTCAACACGGACAAGCACGACGTGTTCAAAGTGGCCCCGGGCGACCGCATAGCCCAGCTGCTGATCGTTGCCCATGCGTCCCCCGAGGTGGTCGAGGCCGACTCCCTCGAGGAGACGGTGCGCGGCGCCGCGGGCTTCGGCTCGACAGGGCGCTGAACCACTGGATCCGCGCAACGGCGCGGATGACGGCTGGCCAGGCTCAACCCTTCTCCGGCACTGCCGATATAGAACAGGTGTCCACCCCTGCCGCTGATTCAGCCGCCCATGGCGCGGTAGCTCCGACCGATGGCGCACCAGCGCCGGCGGATGGCGTAACCGCCCCAACGGGCTTCACTCCTCCCTCCAGCCGCGCCAACGCCATGGGACGGATCGGCGACATCATCGTCGAGCTCGGCTTCGCCAGCCGCGAAGCCGTCGAGCGGGCCGTGGAGCACGGTCGCGAGGCCGGCATCACGACCGGGCAGACGCTGCTCAAGAGCGACGCCGTGACTCCCGATCAGCTTGCGCGCGCGGTGGCCGAGCGCTACGGCGTCGACCACGTGGACCTCAACGTCGCACCGGTCGACCCCACCGCAACTTCGCTCGTCGACGCGTCGGTGCTGCGACGACACAGGGCCATCCCGATCGCCTTTGCCGACGAGCGCACGCTGATCGTCGCCACGACCGAGCCCGGGAACGTGCTGGCGATGGACGACCTCGCGATGATGACCGGCCTGGAGATCCGCCGAGCGGTGGCGACAGAGGAGGACGTCGACGCCCTCCTGGGCAGGCTCACGCGGATCGGCGAGACCGTCGCGGAGGTGGATGAGCCTCAAGAGGCCGAGGTGATCGAGCTGCGCGAGTCGGCCGACGACGCACCGGTCGTCAAGCTCGTCCACTCGATCGTCGCCACGGCTGTCGATCGGGGCGCGTCCGACATCCACTTCGACAACGAGTCCGGCCCGATGCGCGTCCGCTTCAGGGTCGACGGCGTGGTCACCGACTCGACCACGGTCCCGCGCGGCATGGTCGCCGGACTCGTCTCACGGATCAAGATCATGGCCAACCTCGACATCGCCGAGCGGCGGCTGCCCCAGGATGGGCGCATCGGCCTGACCGTGGAAGGGCACCACGTGGACATCCGCGTCGCCACCCTGCCGGTAGTCCACGGCGAGTCGGTGGTCATGCGCATCCTCGACAAGGGCAAGGCCCTGCTCGACCTCGACCGCCTGGGGCTCGAGCCCGACGCGGTGGCGCGCCTGCGCCGAGCGGTCTCGCAGATGCACGGCTGCGTGCTGACCACCGGCCCGACCGGGTCGGGCAAGTCGACCACGCTCTACGCGGCGCTGAACGAGATCAACACCCCCGAGCGCACGCTGATCACCATCGAGGACCCGGTCGAGTACGAGCTCGCCGGCGTCAAGCAGATCCAGGTGAGCAACAAGACCGGGCTCGACTTCGCAACCGGCCTGCGCTCCATGATGCGCGCGGACCCCGACGTGATGATGGTGGGTGAGATCCGCGATCGCGAGACGGCGCACATCGCGATCGAGTCCGCCCTGACCGGCCACCTCGTCCTCTCCACGCTCCACACCAACGACGCGTCGATGAGCGTCGCGCGCCTGATCGACATGGGGATCGAGCCGTTCCTCGTAGCCGCGGGCGTCACCTGCATCGTCGCCCAGCGCCTCGCACGGCGCATCTGCAGCTGCGCCACAGAGGTCGAGATCAGCGTCGAGGCGCTCGCGCTCAACGGCTTCGACTCCGAGACGGAGCCAATCCAGGGCCGTGAGCCGGTCGGCTGCGTCCGCTGCGCTCAGACCGGCTACCGCGGCCGCGTCGGCTTCTACGAGCTGATGGAGATCACCGACGAGATCCGCGAGCTGATCGTCGAGAAGCGGACGGCCGACGAGATCGCAGAGGTCGCGAAGAGGCAGGGCATGCGCGGGCTGCGCGAGGACGGGCTGTCCAAGGTCCGCAGCGGCCTGACCTCGATGCCCGAGCTCCTGCGGGTGCTCGGCTCGACGGCCTAGAGCTAGACGCCCGCAGCGCGGCGCGCGGAGCCGTGGGCGGCCTCTTCGAGGCTGTCATCCAGCGGCTCGAGCTCGATCGAGAGCGCCAGCTCGATCAAGCGGTCCGCGAGCCACACGTTCTTCGGCAGCAGCGGGCCGTGGAGGTAGGTGCCGATCACGTTGCGGCTGTGCACGCCCTCGAAGCCGTCGCGGCCGTTGTTGCCGTGTCCCGCCAGGACTCGTCCGAGGGGGCGCTCCCCGGATCCTAGATAGGTGCGGCCTCCATGGTTCTCGAAGCCGGCGATCGTGCGCTGACCACCGCCGAGATCGGCCTCGATCGCGCAGTTGCCGATCAACCGCGGCCCGTCTTCGCGCACCGTGCGCAGGTCCACCAGGCCGATGCCGGGAAGCTCCCTGTCGCCCATTTCGTAGCTGTGGCCGAGCAGCTGGTAGCCCCCGCAGACCGCGAGCACCACCGCGCCGCGGTCGGCTGCCGCGTGCAGCGGGTCCCGCTTGGTCCTCGCCATGTCCTCGGCGACCGCGGCCTGATCGCGGTCCTGCCCACCGCCGATGTAGAAGAGGTCGTGGGAGGCGGCTTCGAGCGGCTCGGTCAGGGTCGAAGAGGCGAGTTCGAAGCCGATGCCGCGCCATTCGCAGCGGGCGCGCAGCACGGAGATGTTGCCCCGATCCGCGTAGATGTTCATGAGCTCCGGGTAGAGCGCGCAGACACGCAGGGCGGCCGCGCTCACGAAGGCGCTCCCAGCAGCACCACGGTGCTGCCGACATAGTCGGCGGTGGGGGGAACATGGCGGGAGGGGAGGGGTTGGAAGCCGACGGCGCGCGCCTCCGCCTCGAGTGTGCCCGGCGCACAGAGGTCGAGCCGGATGGTGGCGAGCTCCTCGCTCGTCTCGCCGCTCGGGGAGCGCGCGCTGCGCAGGCGGTCGATCGCCACGGCGTCGCCCTCGTCGCGAACCGCGACCGGCGTCGACGAGAAGGTCCAGCCGTCGATCTCGAGCACGTCGGGCAGCGGGGGGAGGGACTCTCCCGGCTCCACGGCGTCGAACGGGTCGGCGAGAGCCACGGCGAGCAGCCCATCGGGCTCCACGTGCCCGCTCAGCGCCTCGAGCATCGAAGCGCGCCCGGTAGGCCCGCCGAGCAGCTGAGCGACCTGCATCGGCAAGATCACGAGCGGAAAGCGGCGCCCGATCGAAAGCGCCCGGGCGTCTGCGGCGATCGCGCTGGCGGTGAGGCCCAACGCGGCCGCCCAAGCGTTGAGCGCGGCGGCGAGCGCGGCCTCGGCGTCCACGCCGAGCACCTCGTGGCCGAGCAGCGCCAGGTCGAGCGCCACCCTGCCCGTGCCGCAGCCGATGTCCAGCACCGGCCCGCCATGCTCCGAGGCGAGGTCGCGCCAGAGCGGCAGATCCGCCTGGTAGGACGCGCACTCCACGTCGTGCCAGATGGCCGGATCGAGGGCGGGATCGAGCTTCAAGGGCACCTTCACGCGATCGTAGCCTTGCCGGAGAGGGGTCGCAGGGCGAGCGGGCATCAGTCGGCCCAGCGCCGCGCAAGGCCTCGCGAGCTCAGCAGGACGCGCAGCTCCAGCATCGCGGTGTAGGTGGGGATCGCGTAGAGGGGACGACCGGGATCGCCGGAGGCGACCGCGCTGTCGAGCGAGCGGCCGAGGTCGCGGTCCACCACCGGCTCGGCTTCGATCCCGGCGTACTTGAGCCGCAGGGCCATCTCCTCCGCGCGCGTCCCCGAGCAGGTCACGTGCCCGACCTTCCCGGTGAGCAGCTCGAAGTCCGCGTCCCAGATCCAGGAGACGTCACGGCCGTCCGCCACCTTGTCGTTGAGCGCCAGCCAGAGGTCGAGGCGCTCACCCTCGAGGGTCAGGGTGCGCAGCACCTCGTTCGCACCGGCCGGGTTCTTGACCAGCAGGATCGATACGGGTCGCTCAGGGCCGTCGGGCGTCGGCACCGCGATCGTCTCGACGCGCCCGAACGCCCCGCCGAATCCCTCGAGCGCGGTCCGCACCTGATCGAGGGTCGCCCCGAGCTCGAGGGAGAGCGCCGCGGCCGCAACGGCGTTGTAGACGTTGTAGAGGCCGGGGAGGGGGAGGTGCACGTCGATCGTGCCCGCCGGCGCCTTGATCCGCACCTGGGCGCCACGCATCCCCTCGAGGGCCACACTCACGGCCTCGACCTCCGGCTGCGGCCTGCGCCGGCCGCAGCCGTCGCAGCGGTAGCGCCCGAGGTGCCCCAGGTAGACGGCCTCGTAGGTGTAGGCGGTGCCGCAGTTGCGGCAGTGCTTGGAATCGGCCGCGTGCTGGAGCTGCGGCAGCGCCTGCGAATCGTCTCCGACGCCGAAGTAGACGACGCCGTCGCGTTCGCGCCCGAGGTCCGCCACGAGCGGGTCGTCGGCGTTCAGGACGAACCTGGCGGCGCCCGCCTGCTCGGCCACGAGGCCGGCCCAGCCCTCCGCCAGCGATTCGAGCTCGCCGTAGCGGTCGAGCTGATCGCGGAAGAGGTTGGCGAGCAGATACGTGTCGGGCTCGAGGGAGCGGGCGACGCGCGGCAGCCACGCCTCGTCGACCTCGAAGAGCCCGAGCTGGCCACGGCCGCTCTTGGCGTCGAGTAGGGAGGTGGCGACTCCCCAGCCCATGTTCGAGCCGGCCCTGTTGTGGACCACGCGCTCTCCGGCCAGCTCGAGGATCGCCGCCACCATCGCCGAGGTGGTGGTCTTGCCGTTGGTGGCCGAGACGACCGCGGCCCCGTCGTCCAGCTCCCCGGCCATCCGGGCCAGGGCGTCCGGGCTCACGCGGAGCAGCAGCCGGCCGGGCAGGGTCGTGCCGCCGCCGCGGCCCAGGATGCGCGAAAGGGTGCGTACGAGGCGCGCCAGGGGGCGCCAGATCGTGAGCATCAGGGAGTCACGACGCGCAGGCAGCGCTGCTCCACCTCGACCCGGGCCGGCACCTGACCGATCGGGTCGCCGTCGGCGTAGATCTCGAAGTCGCGATCGGCCGCGAGCTCGATGGTGGAGCCGCGCAGCACGTGCACGCTCGCGTCCTCGAGGTGGGTGCCCTTGAAGACTCGCGGCAGCTTGGAGACGTACTCGAGCTTCGAGGTCTGGGAGATCATCACCACCTCGAGCTGCCCATCGTCCAGCTCGGCGTGCGGTGCGAGCATCATCCCGCCGCCGAACGCCTTCGAGTTGGCCACGGCGACCGAGAAGCCGGTCAGCTCGTGCCGCTCGCCGTCCACGGTGACGGTGAACGTAGCCGGGCGCCACGCCACCATGGCGCGCACCGCCGAGTAGAGGTACACGAGGTTGCCCCTGATCAGCCGGGTCTCGTTGGCGATCCGGTTGCAGTCGGAATCGAAGCCGAAGCTCGCGATGCCGAGGTACGGCTCGCCGTTCACCTTCCCCATGTCGATCAGCCGCTCCCGGCCCTCGACCGCCAGGCGAGCCGCGGCTGCGGGGTCGGTCGGGACGCCCAGGACGCGCGCGAGATCGTTCCCGCGCCCTCCCGGCAGGATGGCGAGCGCCGACTCGGTGTTCCGCAGAACCGCGGCGATCGGTCGCAGGAGGCCGTCGCCTCCCAGCGCCGCGACGGTCTCGCCGGCCTCGACCGCGATGAGCGCCTCGGCCCGTGCGTGTTCGATGTCCCGCGTCCTGACGACGCGGTGCTGAGCGCCCAGGCGCTCCAGCTCGCGTATGGCCGCGGGCAGGCGCTTGAGCGACCGACCTCCGCCGGCCACCGGATTGCAGATGACCACGAAGCGCCGGCTCACGAGCGCAGAGTCTAGGGGCGCAGGGGGGCCACATTGGCCGGCCGGCCGCTCTGACGGGAAAAGACAGCGAGGAGGTCCCTTTCATGTCCATGCTCGAGCCGCCGCGAATCTGGTGGGCTCGCCCCCAGAAGCTGTGCGTTCTGCCGCGTCCTGGGGGAGGCGGCAGGAGCCACCGCACCGATCGGAGGGCGGCCGAGATCGCATGGATGTATGCAGTGGGCGTCCGCCTGGTTGTGTCGACGATGCCCACGCGCCACAACCTCCAGGCCTACGAGAACGCCGGCATGCAGTGGCACCACGTGCCGATCGCACGCGCGACCGAGGGTGCCGAGGCGCTGCGCGCCCTGCTGCCCTTCCTCAACGAGCGGCTTCAGCAGCCCGGCGCGATCGCGATCCACGCCGATCACTGGTCGGACTTCCCCGTGGCCGTGTGCGCCGCGCACCTGCGCGAGTCAGCCGGGGTGGATCCAGTGCTTTCCCTGCGCCAGGCCTGTGAGACGGGGCTCACGGTGACGCCCGATGCGTGTGCCCTGCTCGGCATCCCGCCGGAGGTGGCGCTGAGCAACGGCGCCACTCAGGCCCAGCCTGCATCCTCTCCGGCCATTGCGCCGGCCATCGGAGCACCCGTCGCGACAGCTGGAGAGCCTTCGAGCGCCGTTCCCGCTGCGGCGCCTGCCGTAGTCGAAGCGCAGCCCGCCGTACCCGGTGCGGCGCCTGCCGTAGTCGGAGCGCAGCCCGCCGAAGCCGGAGCTGCGCCTGTCGTCGCCGGAGCGCAGATCCCGGGAGGGTCGATTCCCGGACAAGCGCCTGGGATCGGGTCCATGGACGGTGCGCCGGCGATCGTGCCCGTGAGCTCCGGTCCCCCCGCGCAGCCGACGGTGATGCCCGTAGGGGCCATACCTTCGACGCCGCCCGTTGCCGACACCCCGCCGGTGCACCCCGGAAGCTCGCCCGGCGAGCCGGCCGATGCTGCTCAGGCGGACGCCGCTCAGGCGGAGGGTGTCCCGCCGCTTCCGCCGCCGCCGGATGCCCCGGTGCCCGTCCCGCCTGTGCTTTCCGCACCGCCGCCCCCCGCGAGCCCTCTGCCGGGAACCGGTCCCTCGGCGGTCCCTCCGCCGGGCTCAGAGTTTCCGACCGAGATGCCCGAGATGACAGACGAGCCTCCCGCGAACGGGATCTCCCTGATCCTGCCGGGCTTGCTCGTGTCAGGGGGATCGAACGACGGAGCGGTGGCCGACGCACCCCCGAGCGAGCCGACACCCGCTCCCGACGCGAGCGAGTCGGCGCCTGCTCCCGAGGAACGCGAGCTGACACCCGCCGTCGAACCGAGCGAGCCGGTGGCCGCTCCCGAGGAACACGAGCCGACATCCACCGTCGAACCGAGCGAGACCGCTCCGCTCAACGAGACGCCTGAGGAGACGCCCGAGGAGCCGCCGGCCGACGTCACTCCTGAATGACGAGCTCCCGCAGGTCACGGGCCACCTGGACGGGCACCGGCTCGCGCTCCAGGTCCTCGGGGGAGGGGTCGTCTCCGCCGCTCAGCACCAACGCCGCGTCGATGCCCGCAGCACCCGCGGCTGCCACGTCGGAGTCGAGCCGATCGCCGATCGCGAGGGTGCGACCTTCGCCCATCCGGTCGAGGGCGGTCGCGAAGAGCTGCGGCTGAGGCTTGCCGACGATCGAGGCGACCTCGCCTGAGGCTGTCTCCACGGCGGCGAGGATCGACCCCGTGCCCGGCCAATCGCCATCGGGCATCGGCAGCGTGGGGTCCCGCCCGGTGGCGATCAGGTCGCCGCCTCGCCGGGCCGCCAACGCCGCACAGCGGATGTCGTCGTAGGTCAAGTTCTCCGTTCCGCCCACGACCACAACCTCGGCGCCGGATGCGAGCTCGGTCCCGTTCAGCACGCGGAGCCCCGCATCGGAGACGTGCCGCACGAGCGCCTCCGTCCCGATCACGAAGGCCGTCCTGCCGCTCCGCGTCTCGGCGAGCATGTGCTGCAGAGCACCGCCGACGGTCACGACGTCCGCCAGCGACGCCTGCACACCCATGCGCCAGAGCTTGGCCACCTGGTCCTCCGCCGACCGCCACGAGTTGTTGGTGACGAACGAAAGCCGCATCCCCGCGGAGCGAATGGCGGCGATCGCCTCCGGCGACCCGGGAATGGGCTCGTCTCCAAGCCACACGCAGCCGTCCAGGTCCAGGATCACCTGGTCGTAGCGACTGAGGAGGGGCGAGAGGGCCAAGGTCCGCATCGAATCGTAGGGGTGGCTAGGCTGCTCGCCGTGACTCGCTCGACGACAGCCCTCATCGCACTCCTGCCGCTGCTCTTCCTGGGAGGCTGCGGGAAGGACGATTCCGAGGCCGACAAGGGGCCCGGCGCCTCCTCGCAGGACAGCTGCCGAGAGGTGGATGCGCCCGCTCCCAAGCCGGACGGCGGTCAGCGCAAGCCCAAGGTCAAGCTCGACGCCGATCGCGCCTACGACCTCGTCTTCCAGACGAGCTGCGGCGACATCACGATCAGGCTGGACCTCGAGGACGCTCCCAAGACCTCGGCATCGCTCGTGTCGCTGGCGCGCTCGGGCTTCTACGACGACACGGTGTTCCATCGGGTCGTCCCGGACTTCGTCATCCAGGGAGGCGATCCGACCGGCACCGGGACAGGCGGTCCCGGCTACAAGACGGTCGACGTCCCGCCGTCGAACGCCCGCTACCTGCGCGGCGTCGTGTCCATGGCCAAGACGGGAGCCGAGGCGCCCGGCACGTCCGGCAGCCAGTTCTACATCGTGACCGGCGCCGACGCCGGGCTGCCGCCCGAGTACGCGATCGTCGGCGAGGTCACCGAGGGCATGGACACGGTCGACCGGATCGAGGCTCTCGGTCAGAGCGGCAGCGAGCTGCCGTCACGCCCGGCAGTGATCGAGAAGGCGACGGTCAAGCAGCGCTAAGAGGGCGCCTGACCGGCGGCACGCGCCTGACGGCGACGTCCGAGCAGCACGAGGACGCCCAGCACCGCCGCGACGATCACG
This sequence comes from uncultured Solirubrobacterales bacterium, assembly GCA_963715445.1. Classification (GTDB taxonomy): domain Bacteria; phylum Actinomycetota; class Thermoleophilia; order Solirubrobacterales; family Thermoleophilaceae; genus JAAYBF01. The sequence goes on along the minus strand of OY970240.1, from coordinate 57,150 downwards.
AGGCCGAGCAGCACCCCGCCGATCGTCCCGACTCCGCCGAAGGGTAGAGCCACCAGCTTCGCCAGGCCGAAGCCGATCGCCAGCACCACCGCCACGAACGCGACCAGGATGAGGATTCCCCTCATCCGCAGGGCCAGGCTCGCGCCCTGGGCCGGGGCGATGAGCCCCATCAGCCGCAGCATGAAGAGATTGCGGCCCGAGGGAGGGGCGTGCCCGAGCTTCTCCATCGCGGCCTTCAGGTCGTCCGGCCGTCGCTCGGCCAGCGCCATCGACGCATTCATCATCTGGCGCAAGGGCTGACGCTCCTGCGGATGGCAGCCGGACAGCGCCTCGTTGAAGTAGGCGCGGGCGGCCTTCGCGTCGTAGCGCTCCGCGGCGCGGGCGCCGAGCAGCGCCTTCGCGGCAACCCGGTGCTTGGACTCGCTCATCAGCTGCTCGTCCGTGCGATCCTCGAGCTGCTGGATCGCCATCAGCGTCCCAGCCTGCATCTTGAGCTTGGTCTGCCTCTCCTTTGCCACGGGTCGGCAGTCTGCCAGACGACGGGTCCGCCAAGCGCCGAGCATAGGATCCGCCCGTGACCGAGATCGATCAGGGCCCGGCCTTCTACGTGCCGGAGAACGACGGCTACGTCGCGACGGAGCTGACGCGCGGCCCGTGGGACCGAGGCAGCCAGCACGCCGGGCCGCCCTGCGCGCTGCTCGGGCGAGAGCTCGGGCGGGCCGGGCTGCTCGCGCCCGCCCAGCTCGGCCGGGTCACCTACGAGATCCTGCGGCCGGTGCCGATCGCCAAGCTCCAGGTCGCCGCCCGGGTCGTCAGGCCCGGGCGCAGCGTGGAGCTGGTCGAGGGCGCCCTCGTGCACGAAGGCGAGGACGTCATCCGCGCTCGCGCGTGGAGGATCAGGACGGCCGACGTGGCGATCGACCGGGAGCCGCTCGAGCCCGACCCGCTGCCTGGGCCGGAGGAGGCGGAGGCCAAGGAGTTCTTCCCGGTCGCCTGGGACGTCGGGTACCACACGGCGATGGAGGTCCGGTTCGTGACGGGCGGGTTCACCGAGATGGGGCCGGCGCGAGCATGGATGCGGATGAAGGTCGCGCTGGTGGAGGGGGAGGAGCCCACTCCCCAGGAGCGCGTGCTGGTGGCGGCCGATTCCGGCAACGGGGTGAGCGCGCCGCTCGACTACCACCGGTTCCTCTTCATCAACACGGACTTGACGGTGAGCCTGCGCCGGCTCCCGGAGGGGGAGTGGGTGGGGCTCGATTCGGTCACGTACGCCGAGGGCCACGGGATCGGCCTCTCCGATACATCGCTCCACGACCAGCGCGGGATGATCGGCCGCTCGACCCAGACGCTCCTGATCGCCGAGCGGCCGAAGCCTGCGGACCAGCCCTAGCGCGCTTCCGCTGAGTCGCGAGGCCTAGGTCCGCTCGAGGCGCGCCTGCTCCAGGTCGAGGTCGTGCTCCACGCTTCGCCTGACCTCGTCGGTGATCCGCCCGTCGTCGCGCAGCTTGCGCAGCGTGGAGCGCTGGGCGCCGATCACCTCGCCCATGAAGCGGGCGTAGATCTCGGCGCGGTCCTCGTAGGCGAAGTCGTCATCACCATCGCCACCGTCGATCCGCGAGCTGAACCTGCGCCGCCGGTAGTCGTAGAGCCTGCGTGCGCGGTCGAGGCTGTCGTCCGGCACCCAGTCCTCCTCGGAGAGCTGCTCGACCTTGTCGATCGCCGCGAACGCGATCTCCAGACGCGCGTCCAGCTCCTCGTCGGCGTCGAGCGTGTCCTCCTCGAGCCTCAAGGCATGGATCAGCGCGGGGAAGGCCAGGCCCTGCAGCACGAGCGTCACGATGATCACGGCGAACGTCAGGAAGAGGACGAGGTCGCGCTCGGGGAACGCGGCGCCCGCATCGGTTTGCAGCGGGATCGCCAGCGCCGCGGCGAGCGACACGGCGCCGCGCATGCCGCTCCACGCGATCAGCGTCGCCTGCTTCCAGTCGGTGCCGCCCTCGGCGGCGGGGAGGAGGGGCGCTCGCAAGCGGGGCGAGAGCCACGCGAGCGCGTAGACCCAGGTCACGCGCACGCCGAGCACCACGGCCGCCACTGCCGTGGCGTACACCATGAGCTCTCCGGCGCCGTAGCCGTCGAGCTGGTCGAGGACCGTGTGCATCTGCAGTCCGACGAGCAAGAACAGCAGGGCATTGATCAGGAACTGCAGGATCTCCCAGACCGCGAAGGCCTGCAGGCGGGTGGTGTGCGTGGTCAGCTCCGACGCCTGCCAGCCGAGCACGACGCCGACCGTGACCGCGGCCATCACGCCCGAGAGGCCGAGCTCCTCGGCCGGCAGATAGGCCGCGTAGGCGGTCAGCAGCGAGATGGTGATCTCTGTCGGCGGGTCGTCCAGGCGCCGCCTGACGAACGAGATCAGCTTTCCGGCGGTGACGCCGATCACGACTCCTCCGATGCCGGTCAGGAGGAACTCGGGCACCGACTCGACCAGCGAGAACGACCCTGTGACGACCGCGGCGACGGCGAACCGGTAGATCACGAGCGCGGTCCAGTCGTTGGTCAGGCTCTCGCCCTCGACGATCGTCACGACCCGCCGCGGGACGCCGAGCCGCCGGAGGATCTGCGCGGGCGCGACCGCGTCAGTCGGCGAGACGATCGCACCCAGCACGAACGCCACGGGCCAGTCGAGCCCCACGACCACATGGGCGACCACGGCGACCATGCCCGTCGTGAGCGCTACGAGGACGATCGCCAGGAGGCCCACCGGCAGTGCGTGCGCGCGTAGCTCGCGCAGGTTCGAGAAGAACGCGGCCGCGTAGAGCAGCGGCGGCAGGAAGATCAGCAGCACGAGGTCCGGGTTCAGCTCGATGCCCGGGACGCCGGGCACGAAGCCGATCGCGAGGCCGCCGATGACCAGCAGGATCGGATACGGCACGCGCAGGAACGGCGCTATGACCGCGAGCGCCGACACCGCGACGAGCAGGCCGAGGATCACCAGCTCGATGTGGTCCCCGGACGAGGTTGCGATCGGAACGAGCGGCACGGGCGCGAGGCTACCGTCGGCGTCCGGCGGGAGAGGGCCGTCGCGGCCTCCTCAGCCCGTTTTCTACATCAGGTCTACATAAGATCCGTTATCGAACATTGAGGCTGGAAACGGGGATAAGCGGGGCCCCAGAGCCCGATCAGCCGTCTGGGAAGGGCTGGATGGCCATTCCATGGGTCTTCTCGCGCATTCCGAGCTCGTAGGCGGCTCCGGCGGAGAGGTTGAGCGTCAGCGGCGCGATTCCCGGCCGTGAGACCACGAGCGTCATATCGGAGACCGAGCAGTTGACCGTGTTGTGCTCTGAGCCGTCGGGATCCGCGTAGATCCAGCCGACGAAGTCCTTGCGGGCGGCGCCGGCGGTGCCCTGCACCGTGATGTCATTGCCGGTGAGCGTGAACCGGCAGCGGTCGGGGCTCTCGGAGACCTCTGTGCGCCTGATCCGCCCTGGGCCGCCGAGGCGGTGACGGATTCCTTGCAGCGAGAGCACGCCGTTCGCCACCCACGGCGTGGTGAAGCGGCCGACCTTGATCCGGCCCAGGGCGACATCGATCCAGGCGTCGTCCTGCTCCTCGAAGCCCGCGCCGTGCATCCAGATCCAGCGCTCGGCGTGCTGGACGCCCCAGTTGTGACCAACCATGCCGCGCCAGCCGTCGAGCGCCAGCGCCCGCCCGCCGGCCTCCACGCGCCCGCTGAAGCGGGCGTCCGGATACGGGCTCAGCAGCTTGGTGCGTGGCAGCGGAGCCCGATAGAGGAAGTCGCGCGGCAGATGGCGCAGCGGCTCCTCGTCGCACTCGATCTCCAGGTCCCAAGCGGCCCTGAGCTCTCCGGCCGCGGCGCTTCCCTTGACCGCACGCGGCGTGAGGCTCGCGGCTCCCACGCGGATGTGCGCGCCTTCTCCGGCCGCGACGTCATCGGTCGTCTCCTTGACGGCCCACGGGCCGGCGGCCCCGGTGTCGAAGAGCGTGAACCACACCGATCCCGTCGGCGGGGCTCCCGGGCGCTTGTGGACGGTGTGCCTGATCCACACCCCGATCGGCTCCGTCGGATGGCACGCCTTGATGTAGAAGCTCTCGTAGTGACCCGCCCCGAGCGATACCTCTGGGAAGCGGGCGGTGGTGCGCAGCGGCTCGGCCATCGAGCCGGAGACTAACCGGCCGCTCAGCGCGTCCGCGGCGGCTTCCAGGCCGCATCCGGGCCGCTCTCTAACTTCACTCGGATGAGCGAGCGCCGCGTCGGGCACATCGACATGGACGCCTTCTACTTCAACTGCGAGCTGCAGCGGCGCCCGGAGCTGCGCGGAAAGCCCGTGGTGGTAGCCGGCAGCGGCCCGCGTGCGGTTGTCACCACGGCGAGCTACGAGGCGAGGAAGTTCGGCATCTTCTCGGCGACGCCGGCATCGCGGGCGCGCCGCCTCTGCCCGGACGCCGTGTTCGTCTCACCTGACTTCGAGCTCTATCGGGCGCGCTCGCGCGAGGTCATGGAGGTCCTGCACGCGCATGTGGAGCGGGTCGACGTGGTGGGGCTCGACGAGGCGTACCTCGACCTCTCGGGCATCGAGCGCTGGCGCTCAGCTGCCCGGCGGGTGAAGGCCGCCGTCACCACGACGACCGGCCTCAGCTGCTCGATCGGGATCGGCCCGAACAAGCTCGTGGCGAAGGTCGCCTCCGACGCAGAGAAGCCCGACGGCTTCCTCGCCCTCACCCAGGACGAGGCGAGAGCGCGCTTCGCGGGCGCCTCCCCCGCTCTCGTGCCCGGCATCGGGCCCAAGACCGTCGAGCGCCTCACCGGGCAGGGCATCGAGCGGCTCGATCAGCTCGCCGGCGTGCCGGACGCCCAGCTCGCCGCGTGGTTCGGGGATCGCCTCGGCCCCCACCTCGGCCGCCTCGCGCGCTTCGAGGACGACCGGGAGCTCGAGACGGAGCGGGTGCGCAAGTCAGAGTCGCGCGAGACGACCTTCGACAGGGACCTCCAGGGGCTCCCCGAGCTCGAGCCGATGCTCGAGCAGCTCGCGACCGAGCTCTGCGCCGACCTCGAGCGGCACGACCGCCGGGCTCGGACGATCGGCATCAAGGTGCGCCTCGACGACTTCTCCCTGCTCACCCGCGCGCGGACGATCGACTCCCACACGAACGCGCTCGGCACCGTCCACGGCGTGGCGCTGTCGCTCCTGAGGGCCCTGGACCCGTCACGGCCCGTCCGCCTGCTCGGCGTGCGGGTGGCCTCGTTCGAGGCCGAGCAGCGCGAGGACGCCGCGGCGGGCGACGCCGATCAGCTCAGCCTCACGCTCTGATGAGATCCAGCCCGTCGGACCGGGCGGCGCTCAGCGCGTAGACCACACGGTCCCGGTGCTGCCGAACCCCAGCTTGGCCTTCGTCGCGGCCGTGAGGTCCCAGTCGCGCCCGGCGGCATACGGTCCGCGATCGATGACCGGCACGGTCACCGATCGCCTGCCGTAGCGGAAGGTCACGCGGGTGCCGCAGGGCAGCCACTTGTGGGCCACGCCGAGGCTGCTGGGAGTCAGCGCGCCGCCGCATGCGGTCGTGTTGCCGTAGAAGCCGGGCCCGTACCAGGACGCGTGCCCGGCGCGGTAGACGTGCGTGGAGCCCAGCCGCTCCGTGACGGCTGCCGCCGCGCCATCGCCCGCGAAGCGCACCCGCAGCCGATACGAGCCGATGCCGCGCGGGCGCCAGCTCGCGCTGAAGCGGCCACCTCGCCTCGTCCTCGCCCGTCCGAGCGTCCTCCAGGCGCCGCCCGTGCGCACCTGCAGGCTCACGCGCCTGCCCCGGAGAGCCGGCCGGAGCCGCCCTCGCACCCGTACCGCACGGCCACCCACGACGTGCCGGGTCGCCGTGCCGCCGAGGCGCGCCACCACCGTCACGCGCAGCGGCCGCGAAGCCACAGCCCTTGCCGCCGTGGCGGCAACGGCAGGCGGCTCGACCGCAACGCGGTACGAGCCCGAGCGCCGGGCGCGCACGACGAACCGGTAGCCGCCGTCCTTGCGAGTCGCAGCGCGCCTCACCTGCCGGTATGCACGTCCACGCGCCGCGTACTCGAGCGTCACACCGACGCCCGCGGTGCGTGGCGCGACGCTGCCCGCAACCTCCACCGCACGCCCGTGGCGCACACGCCGGGCATTGCCGGCACCGGCCACGCCGACGCCGGAGACGAGGGTCGCCTCCCCCACCGCCGGCGCTGCCGAGGGCTGTGCGCCGAAGGCGCTCGAGGCTCCGATTCCAACGCTGAGCGCTGCTGTGGTGAGACATAGGCATGTGGCGAAAACCGCGCGTGGCAGTCTCCGCACCGGGGGATGCGTGGTGTGCAATGGAGCCTTTCCAGGCCTCTTTACCTACGGGGTTAGCTGACGGGCTCGCGCCTGCTCCCGGCCTCGCTGCTCGAGTCCGGCACAGGCCCTACGGACCACTGACCGCCGTGCGTGCCAGCGTCCGATTCGCCCCTTGCCCTCCACCGACGAAACGCCGGCGGCTGACACTGGTTCCCCCGTCCGTCGCCCTGTGAGGGAAGACGGCTCGGCGAGGCCAAATCGACCAATTGCAGCGAGAGTAAGTTGCTTCTCAGGCCTGCTTTGTGACCAGGCTCACACAGGGCGTGGGGCCAACACGCGGTACCGTGGCCTCAACCCGCTCTGGAAAGGGACAGTTCATGGCAGGAGACCGGCTCACCGGTTTGGACGCGTCCTTCCTCCACCTGGAGGACGCAGCCGCCCATATGCACGTCGCCTCGGTGATCCTCTTCGAGGGGGACGCTCCCACGCACGAGGAACTGCTCGAGCACGTCGAGCGGCGCCTGCACCTGGTGCCCCGCTACCGCCAGCGCCTCGCCTTCGTTCCCTTCGGCCAGGGCAGGCCACGCTGGGTCGACGACCCGCACCTGAACCTCCGCTACCACGTGCGCGCCGCCGCGCTGCCCGCGCCCGGCTCCGAGGAGGAGCTGCGCGCGCTCGCCGGCAGGGTCTTCGCCCAGCAGCTGGACAGGGACAAGCCGCTGTGGGAGCTCTCGCTCGTGGAGGGCGTCGAGGGTGGCCGCTTCGCGATCCTGGCCAAGACCCACCACGCGCTGGTCGACGGCATCGCCGGCGTCGACATCGTCACCGTCCTCTTCGACACCTCGCCCGATCCCCTGGTGCCCCCCGACGCGGGCGGCCGCTGGCTCCCCAGGCCGATGCCAACCCAGGCCCAGCTGCTCGGCGAGGCCCTCGTGGAGCGCGCCACGATCCCGGCCGAGGCCGCACGCTCGGTGCGCGCGCTCTTCAGGGCGCCGCGCCGTGTGGCGCGAGAGGTCGTGAACACCGCCGCGGGGCTCGGGGCGATGGCCTGGGCGGGCATGAACCCTGCCCCCGCGACCCCCTACAACAGCCCGATCGGCCCCCACCGCCGGTTCACCTGGGTACGCGCCAACCTCGCCGACGTGAAGGCGATCAAGGACGAGCTCGGCGGAACGGTCAACGACGTGGTGCTGACCGCCGTCTCAGGCGCGCTCGGAAGGCACCTGCGCCGCCGCGGAGTGCCCACCGAAGGGCTCGAGCTGAAGGCGATGGTCCCGGTCAGCGTGCGCCCGGAGGGCGACCACGTGGAGTTCGGCAACCAGGTCGCCGCGATGATGGCTCCGCTCCCCGTCTGGTGCCAGGATCCCGCAGCCCGCCTCGACATCATGCGCGAGGCGATGGGCCACCTCAAGGAGGGCGGCCAGGCGGTGGGCGCGCAGGCGCTCACCGAGCTGAGCGGCTTCGCGCCGCCGACGGTGATGGGGCAGGCGGCCCGGCTGATGAGCCGCCAGCGCTTCTTCAACCTCGTCATCACCAACGTGCCGGGCCCGCAGATCCCCCTCTACCTGATGGGGCGTCGCGCGCTCGACCCCTTCCCGATGGTGCCGCTGGCCAAGAACCAGGGCCTCGGCATCGCCGTGATGAGCTACGACGGGCACATGAACTTCGGGCTCGTGGGCGACTACGACGTCCTATACGACATCGACGAGCTGGCCGGCGAGCTCTACGACTCGCTCGCAGAGCTCGCCGAGGCGGCCGGGACAAGCATCACGTCGCCACATCCCCACGCGCCGACCGCGGAGATCGTGGCGACGCGCCCGAAGCGCACGGGAGCCAAGGCCTAGCCCGTGCGTCAGGAGGTTCTGGACAGCGCCCGGCAGATCGGCCTCGACCCGGACCTCCAACGCCTCCCCTGCCTGGCCGCGACCGTCGAGCAGGCCGCGGAGGCGATGGGCTGCATCGAGCGGCGGATCATGAGCTCCAGCGTGTTCGTCGCGGATGGAGATGCCGTCCTCTGCCTGACCTGCGGGTCCGACCCCGTCGACGAGGCGCTCCTGGCCGAGGTGCTCGACGTGGCCGCAGTGCGCCCCGCCACGGCCGACGAGGTGCGGGCGGCCACCGGCTTCGCCGCGGGCGGCGTGCCGCCCTTCGGGCACGAGCTGCCGATCGTGCTCGACGAGACGGCGCTTGAGCACGAAACGGTGTGGGCGGTGTGCGGTGACGGGCGAAGCGTCTTCGAGGTGGAGCCCCTCCGCCTGGCGAGCTGCACGGCGGCGACCGTCGCAGCGGTAGCCGAGTAGACGCCCAGCCTGCTGGCAGCAGTTCGAACGACCTCCTGCAAGGCGCCGCGCGAGCCTCCGCGACCTTCATAATCGAGACATGGCGGCCCGGCCACAACCGCTGCGCTGCGCGCTCGCCCAGATCAACTCCACGGTGGGCGACATCGCGGGCAACGCCGAGCGCATCTCGAAGGCGATCGAGGACGCCCGCTCCGAGGGCGCGGCGCTCGTGGTCCTGCCGGAGCTGGCGCTCACCGGCTACCCACCCGAGGACCTCCTGCTCAAGCAGCACTTCCTCGAGGACACCGAGTCGGCGCTGCGGGATCTCGCTGCCCAGACGCACGACATCGTGGCCCTGGTGGGCTTTCCCGAGAGCGCGGAGGACGTCTACAACTCCGCGGCGGTGCTTGCCGACGGAGGCATCGCCGGGGTCTATCGCAAGATGCGCCTGCCCAACTACGGCGTCTTCGACGAGCAGCGCTACTTCCAGGCCGGCGACGCGCCCGCGACGATCGACGTCAACGGCACCACCGTCGGCATCACGATCTGCGAGGACATCTGGGAGCCCGGCCCGCCCGCCACCGCGGAGGCGCTGGCCGGCGCCCAGGTGGTCGTCAACCTCTCCGCGTCGCCCTACCACCGCGGCAAGGGTGCCCTGCGCGAGCGGATGCTCTCGCAGCGGGCTCGCGACAGCCTCGTCTCGGTGCTCTTCTGCAACGCCGTGGGCGGGCAGGACGAGCTGGTCTTCGACGGGCACAGCGTCGCGATCGACCACACAGGCACCCTGCTCGCGCGCGCCCCGCAGTTCGAGGAATCGCTGACCCTCTGCACCATCGAGGGCGGCGAAGCCGCCGCGGCACGCCTGCTGGACACCCGGCATCGCGGCTCCGCGCGACGCGAGCGCGAGGCCGCGGGCACGGCCGTCAGCGCGCTGGCAGATCTGCGCACGAGGTCGATCGACGTTCGCGCGGCGCCCGAGGAGGCCCCCGCCGATCTGCTCGACGAGGACGAGGAGGTCTACCGCGCGCTCGTGACGGGCGTGCGCGACTACGTCGAGAAGAACGGCTTCTCCCACGTCACGCTCGGGCTGTCCGGCGGGATCGACTCCGCCCTCGTCGCGCTGATCGCCACGGATGCCCTGGGCCCAGAGCGGGTCACCTCGGTGATCATGCCCTCCCCCCACTCCTCGGACGGCACCCAGGGAGACGCCCGCACGATCGCCGAGAACCTCGGGACGGGGCTCCTCGAGCTGCAGATCGACGACGCCATGAGAGCCTACGAGGCGCTCCTGAGCGAGCCCTTCTCGGGCACCGAGACGGGTATCGCCGAGGAGAACCTGCAGGCGCGCATCCGCGGCAACCTCCTGATGGCGCTGTCGAACAAGTTCGGCTGGCTGGTGCTCACGACCGGGAACAAGTCCGAGCTCTCGGTCGGCTACGCGACGCTCTACGGGGACATGGCAGGCGGGTTCGCCGTCCTCAAGGACGTCTTCAAGGGCTGGGTCTACCGGCTGGTACGGTGGCGCAACGAGCAGGCGGGCCGTGAGCTGGTGCCGCTGAGCGCGATCGAGCGCCCGCCCTCCGCCGAGCTGCGTGCCGATCAGCGCGACGACCAGTCGCTCCCCCCCTACGACCTGCTGGACGCGATCCTCGAAGGCTATGTCGAGCGCGATCTCGACGCGCCGGCGCTCGTGGGCCGCGGATATCCCGCCGACGAGGTCGAGCGGGTGATCCGGCTCGTAGACCTCGCCGAGCACAAGCGCCGCCAGGCGCCGCCAGGAGTGCGCATCTCCACCAGGGCGTTCGGCCGCGACCGGCGCCTGCCGATCACGAACCGCTACTCGGGCCGCCGCGCCTCGGCGAAGCCCGCGCTGCGCGCCCTGGACTGAAGGCGCGCTAGGGCCGGTCGGCCGCGTCCGGCATCGGCCGGATCGCCATCGTGATGCGCGAGGTCGCGCACAGCCGGCCGTCGTCGTCGGTGAAGTCGACCTCCCACACCCAGCTGGTGCGCCCGCGGTGTCGGCGCCGTGCCTCGGCGTGCACGGTCCCGCTCGCCACGGGGCGCAGGAAGCTGGTCAGGTTCGACTGCCCGACGGCGATCTCCCCGCCCTCGCGGACGAACATGAAGGTCGTTGCCGATGCGAGGGTCTCCGCCATCGCCGCATAGGCGCCGCCGTGCACGATCCCCAGCGGCTGGCGCACCGCGTCGACCACCTCGAAGCTGCCGGTGGCGTGATCCTCGGAGACGTCCCCGATCTTGAATCCGAGCGTGCCGTCGAGGCTGCGGGCGACGCGCTCGGCCAGCTCTGCATCGTCGATCACCATCCGCAGGCTATCGTTCTGCGCCGCATGGCTACCTACGATCAGCTTTCCTCCGAGCAGCGCGCGATCCTCGACCTGCTGCTGCGGCGCGGACAGGGCTACGACGAGCTCGCGGACACCCTCGGGATCCCCGTGGTCCGCGTGCGTGAGCTGGCGTGCGAGGCGCTCACGACGCTCGCTCCGGTGAGCGCGGAGGCCGTCGAGGAGGGCTGGCGCGGCAAGCTAGCCGACTACCTGCTCAACCAGCAGCCGGGCCCCGAGGCCGCCGCCACGCGCGGGCACCTCCGCCGGTCAGAGGCCGCTCGCGGCTGGGCACGCTCGGTACTCGACTCCCTCAGCCACCTCTACGGCCCCGGCGAGATCCCCAGCGTCCCCGCGGGCGACGCGGCCGTAGAGCGCGCCCCCGGCGCAGGCGCGCGCTCCCTCACGCCAGAGGCGCAGGCGCTCGTGAAGCGGCGCCGAATCATCGGTGGGGCCGCCCTCGCGATCCTCCTGGCGCTCTTCGTCCTGGTCTGGCCGATCGGCCTCGTCACCGGCGACGGCGACGACGCCAGCGGCGACGGCGCCGATCAGGCCGAGCCGGAGCTCCTGGGTCAGCTGCCACTGCTTCCCCCCTCAGGCGGCAACAAGAAGTTCGCCGGCATCGCGATCTTCAGCCGTCAGGGCGACGGAGAGCAGATCGGCGTCCAGGCGCAGCTCAAGGCCACCAAGCAGGACAGCGCCTACCAGGTCTGGCTCTACAACTCGAAGCAGGACGCCAAGTCGCTCGGCGCGCAGTACGCCGACGCTCAGGGCCTCTTCTCCGGGATAGCGAAGCTTCCCGAGAACTACGAGCGCTACAAGTTCATCGACGTCTCCCGCGAAGAGGTGGAGGGCGATCCGAGCCACTCCGGGCAGACCGTCCTGCGCGGCGAGATCAGCAAGATGGTCCCCGTCGAGGAAGACTCGGCGAGCACCACCACCACTCCCGCTCCTTAGCGCCGCCTAACCCGGCAGCAGCTTGCCGGGATTCATGATCCCGGTCGGGTCGAAGCGCTCCTTGACCGCGCGCAGGGCATCCACTCCGAGCTCTCCGATCTCGGCTGGCATCCACTCGCGGTGGTCCATGCCGACGCCGTGATGATGGGTCAGCGTGCCGCCGTGAGCGAGGATCGCGTCGGTTGCGGCCTTCTTGGCATCGCGCCACTGCTCGATCTCCGCTCCCCGCTCCTGCCTTGCGAGGAAGGTGTAGTAGAGCGAAGCGCCCGATGGATACAGGTGGGACACGTGGCACATCACCGCCGGGGGCGTGCCGCGCCCGGTCAGCGCGGTGCGCAGCGCCTCGCCGACGGCTGCGTACAGGACGTCGAGGTTGCGCCACGTGGTTGCGCTCTCCAGCGTCTCCACCATCACCCCGCGGTCCAGCAGCTCGTCGCGCAGGTACGGCGCCGCGAAGCGTCCGCGCAGCCACGCCTGCCCCGGCCGCTCTCCGAGCGACACGGCCCCGGCGGCGCGCAGCATCTCGGCTGTGCGCCCCCGCCGTGCGGCCACGGCGCCCTGCTCGCCCTCGAACCCGGTGAAGGCGAGGCAGCCGCCGACGTGCCCGCGTGCGCGCAGGTAAGCCTTGCCGAACCGCTCCGCGGTGCTGCCGCTGGAGCTGAGAGCCATCGTCAGGCGTGTCTCGTGCTCGTCCGAGAGCCGCGCGACGTCGGGCGCGGCGCCTGCCTGCTCGATCGCCCGGAACGCGGCGACGCCCTCCTCGAAGGAGCGAAACGACCAGCCCTCGTAGCGCCGCTCGCTCGGCGCCGGACGCACGCGCAGCGTCGCCGCGGTGATCACCCCCAGGGCCCCCTCGGAGCCCACCACGAGCTCGCGCAGGGAAGGGCCGGCCGCACTCGCCGGGATGTTCGATGTGGTCAGCTCGCCCGCGGGAGCGGTGAGCCTCACGGCCTGGACTAGCTCGTCGATCCGCCCATATCCGGTGGATGCCTGTCCAGCGGAGCGGGTGGCCACCCAGCCGCCCACCGTCGAGAACTCGAACGACTGCGGGAAGTGTCCGAGCGTCAGCCCCTCGCCCGCCAGGCGGCGCTCCAGCTCGGGGCCCATGAGGCCGGGCTCGAAGGTCGCGGTGAGGGACTTGCGGTCCACGTCGACCACGCGATCGAGGCGGGTCAGGTCGAGCGAGACGGCGGCGGCGTGCCTGCCGCGCAGCGCTTCGACTCCGCCCACGACGCTCGTGCCACCGCCGAATGGGATGACGGCGATGCCGTGCTCGCCGCAGGCCGAGAGCAGCGCCGCCACCTGATCGACCCCGCTCGGCACGACCACCGCATCAGGCGCGGCCAGCGCCTGGCCGGACCTCAGGCGAACGAGGTCCGGATAGCTCCTGCCGGCGGAGTGCATGATCCTCGCCGTGCGATCGGAGAGCACTCCCGGCTCCCCCACCACGGCGACGAGCGCCTCACGCGCAGCGCCTGAGAGCCGCGTCTCCTCGAGCGCGACCTGCTCAATCGCCACGCGCTCCCCATGTGCGTCCGGTGGGAGGCCGAGCTCGTCGCGCAGGAGCGAGAGGGCCGCGTCGGGAAGCGCGATCGCGTCGGCGTCCTCGCCCCAGCCCCACCACCTCACGAGGCCGCCCACCCTGACGCGAGGATCCGCTCCTCGAGGCCCGCGAGCGCGGCGTCGAGCTTGCGCCGGGTCGCGCGGCGGATCTGAAGCCCGCCGAAGCGGGAGAAGCCGCGCAGGGCCACCTGCTCCTCGAGCGCGGCCTGGGTGCGCCCGTCGGGCGCCGGCTCGAGCGTCAGCTCGGTGGTCACCGACTTGAAGAGCCGCTCGAAGGGCGACTCCTCCACCTCCTGCCGCCAGGCCCGCCGGCGCGGATGCTCGGACTCGAGCAGCGTGTAGTCCACGCGAACCGGCCTGCCGCCCCTGGGCGGCTTGAGCACGGTCGTCCACGTTCCGGAGCCGACGTCCTCCACTCGCTGCACGGCGGGCCACCACTCCGCCAGCCGCTCCGGCTCGGAGACGATCGACCAGATGCGCTCGGGGGTGGCCGGCAGGCTCCGGCGGCGAGTGACCGTCAGCATCCCAGCGTCACTGCGTGAGCTTGCGCAGATCCCTGATCAGCAGAAGGTGCTTGAGGTGCGAGGCGATCGCCGCCAGGTTCTCGAGCGCCTCGACGGCCTCCTTGCGGCGCTCGGGGTTGCGCGAGCGCAGTGCCGGGGCCAGGATCTGCTCGAGCAGCGCCGCCTCGCGGTCCGCCGAGGTGCGGAACACGCGCAGGTTGCGGCCGCCGACGCCGAAGCGCTGGAGCTCGGTCACGGCCCGCACGATCTCGCGCTCGGTCTCGTCGTAGAGCCGCTCGCCGCCCTGCTTCACGGGATGGACGACTCCGTAGTCCTCCAGCTCCTTGACGAGCGCCGCGTCGGCGCCGGTGTCCGCCAGCACGTCGTCCAGCGGGTAGAGCGACTCCTTCGGGCCTGAGACGGTCGCCCGGCGAAGCGTCTTTGCGTCCGGCGCCGCGTTCGAGCTGCCGATGTCCTGGTCCGCCCGCCCCGCGGCGAGCTCCTGGCGGATCACCCGCAGCGGCAGGAACTCGTCGCGCTGGAGCCTCAGGATCGTGCGCAGGCGGCCGACGTCGGAGGAGCTGAAGAGGCGGTAGCCGCCGGCGGTGCGCCGGGGCGTGAGCAGCTTCTGATCCTCCAGGTAGCGGATCTTCGAGATCGAGATGTCCGGGAACTCGCGCTCCAGCTGCTTGCAGACGGCTCCGATCGTCAGGGACTTGCCGCGCGAGGGTGCGCCGTCCGACGGCACTGCCTCGGTGCCGGCCTCGGCGCTCATCGCTCGAGGTAGGTGAGCTTGTACTTGCCGACCTGCAGCTCATCGCCGTTCTGGAGGCGATGGGACTCGATCCGGCCGCGGTTGACATAGGTGCCGTTGAGAGAGCCGAGGTCGTCGACGTAGAGGCCGTCTCGCCGCCTCACCAGCAGCGCGTGGTTGCGCGAGACGGTGACGTCGTCGAGGAACACCTCCGCGTCGGGGCTGCGCCCGATCGTCATCCGCTCTCCCGCGAGCTGGAAGACCTCGCCGGCGCGCCCGCCTCCGGAGCGGATCGCGAGCGTCGCGCCCTCGGCGGTGACCTGCTCGATGTCCACCGGCCTCAGCTCGCCCGCCTCGTCGAGCTGGTACGAGGCCGTGGTGTCCCCTGGAGACGCCTCCGCCTCGCTCAGGAAGGCGCCGCACTTCTGACAGTAGTTGGCGCCCTCCGGGTTGCCGAAGCCGCATTCCGGACAGTGCATGGAGCTCCAGTCAGCGCTCGCTGTCGGGCATCGCCTTGCCCGCGAGGATGTTCGTCAGCTGCTCGACGTCGGCTCCGCTGATCGCGGACTCGCCGTCCTGATGGAGCTTGCGCAGGCGGTTGACGAGCTCGGCGCGGAGGATGTCGATCTTGCCGTGAAGGATCCTGCGGCGATACGAGACTTCCTGCTCCTCCTCCGTGAGGGCCTGGATCAGGTCCTTGAGCTCCTGGTCGGTCAGTGCGCCGAGATCAGGGAAGGTGTCGTCGTCCATCGCTCGTGAGTCCTTTCAGAGTCGTCGTGAAGCCGAGTATAGAGCCAGGCGTCAAGTCGAGCTTGAGGGTCGGTCGCGCTGCTGCACGAATGCCAGGCCGTCGCGCAGGTAGATCGCCGTGGCCCAGAGCGTCAGCGCGAGGCCGAGGTAGAGGGACGCCGTCGCGACCCAGGTGTCCACCAGCAGGGTCAGGAACACGGAGAGCATCACCGGCCAGACGGCCCAGCGGCCGACCATGTTGATCTTCAGGTCCATTCCGGCTCGGAGCCCCCACTGGGAGAGCAGGAGCATCACGAGCTCGCGGGCGGCCAGCACCGCCAGGGCCCAGCGCGGGAGAAGCTCGAAGTGCCAGCAGACAACCGCCCCCGCCAGCACGAGCGCACGGTCGGTCAGCGGGTCCAGCAGCGCGCCCAGGCGGCTGTACTGGCCCGTCACGCGCGCGACGAAGCCATCGAGCTGGTCCCCCCAGGCGATCACCCAGAAGAGCGCCGCCGCGGTGACGTCTCGCCCGTCGTCCGAGCCGAGCGCCACCACGAGGAACACGGGCAGCAGGGCGATGCGCACATAGGAGACCGCATTGGGAAGCGTCCAGGGGCGCAGCGGCTGCCCCTTCAGGGTCTCCGGCGGCGGCCCGCCGGAGCGGTCGATGCCCAGCAGCCGCCGGGTGCTCAGGGAAGCTCGCGCCACAGGTCCACCGCCGCCTGCGCCGACCCTTCGATCGGCAGGGACCGGCGCTCGCGCCCACGCCGGATCTGGACCTCCACCTCGCCCGCCTCGATGCCCTTGCGCCCAACGGTCAGGCGCAGCGGGCATCCCAGCAGCTCGGCATCCGCGAACTTCTGCCCCGGGCTGATGCCACGGTCGTCGTACAGCACCTCGAGCCCGGCCTCGGTCAGCTCGCCGTAGAGGCGGTCGGCTACCTCGCGCGCCTCCTCCCCCTCCTTGCCGAGCGTCACCAGCTCGACGTCGAAGGGAGCCAGCGCACGCGGCCAGCAGATGCCCTGCTCGTCGGCGTACTGCTCCACGGCGGCCGCCACGATGCGCGCCGGCCCGATGCCGTAGGAGCCCATCCAGATGTGGCGCTCGGTGCCCCCCTCGTCGAGGTAGGTGGCTCCAAGCGGCTCCGAGTAGCGCGTGCCGAGCTTGAAGATGTTGCCCACCTCGATCGCCGGCTCGATCCTGATCGTGGAGCCCTTGGGGCAGCGGTCTCCGGCGACCACGCCGCGAACGTCGCCCCAGCTCGGATCGAAGTCGCGCCCCGGATCGACCCCCCGCAGGTGGCGTCCCTCCTCGTTCGCGCCGGCCACGAGGCCGTGCAGGCCCCGCAGTGCCTCGTCGGCGAGCACCGGCACCCGGATGCCCACCGGCCCGATGAAGCCGGGCGGAGCCCCGAATGCCGAGCGGATCTCGTCCTCACTCGCCTGCCGCGCGGGCACTCCCAGGTGGTTCTGGAGCTTTATCTCGTTGAGCCGGTGGTCGCCGCGGATCAGGACGAGCAGCGGCTGCCCGTCCTCCCTGATCATGGGCATCGCCTTGATCAGCGCCCCCTCGGGGACCCCGAGCATGCGCGAGACGTCCTCGATCGAGGATGCGCCGGGCGTGTCGACCGGCTCGGGCGCCCCGAGCGCAGCCGGGAGGCCCTCCACGGGCTGGGCCTCCGCGCTCGCGATCTCGACGTTGGCGGCGTAGCCCGCGTCCGAGAGCGCGACCTCGTTCTCGCCCGCGGCGCAGGGCGCCATGTACTCGTGCGCGCCGACGCCGCCCATCATCCCGACGTCCGACTCGACGCGGTACCACTCGATCCCCGAGCGCTCGAATATCCGGTCGTAGGCGCCTACGTTCAGCTCGTACGAGCGATCGAGCCCCTCGGCGTCGCAGTCGAACGAGTAGGCGTCCTTCATCACGAACTCGCGCGTGCGCAGGACGCCCGCGCGCGGGCGCGGCTCGTCGCGCTCCTTGATCTGGAACTGGTAGAGCAGGAGGGGCAGGTCGCGGTAGGAGCGCACCTCGCGGGCGACGTGGAAGGTCAGCGCCTCCTCGTGCGTCATCGCCAGGACCAGGTCGGCTCCCTTGCGATCCTGCAGCTTGAACAGCTCATCGATCTCGTAGCGACCCGTGCGCCTCCAGGGCTCGGCCGGCTGCAGGACCGGCATCAGCATCTCCTGCGCGCCGATCGAGTCCATCTCCTCGCGGATGATCTGCTCGGTGCGGCGGTGCGCCCGCCACCCGGCCGGCAGATAGGTCCACATCCCCGCGCCCAGCTGGCGGATCAGTCCCGCACGGACCATGAGGCGGTGCGAGACCGCCTCGGCGTCCGCCGGAGGCTCCTTCTCGGTGGGGAGCAGATAACCGCTGAGGCGTGTCATGACGGGCGAGTCTATTGACGGCCCACGCGGTCCCGCCGATCGAGGGGCCCGGCCAGGAGCGCTCAACGTGAAGGCGTTTTCTGCCGATAGCTCAACCAGCGGCCAACCAGCGACGTAAGGACTCGAACGATGCAGCGCCAGAGCTCAAACAGCACTCCGCGCGCCGTTGTGGCGCCGCTCGCGCTGTGCTGGGTCCTCTTCTCGCTGCACGCTCTCGGCGCCTTCGGGGAAGTGGGCGAGAACACCCTCGCCGCCAACAGCGTCTACATCGTCCTCCAGATGACCGCCGTGGCTCTCTGCCTGGCGCGCGGACTGGCCAAGCGGGAGGAGCGGCTGCCCTGGATGCTGATGGGCATTGGCCTGGCCTCCTGGGCGGTGGGCGACCTCTGCTGGACGATCGCCGACTCCACCCACCACGAGGTCTCCTCCCCGTTCATCGGAGACATCCTCTACCTGGGCTTCTACCCGGCGGCGTACGCGGCGCTCGTGGTGCTCGTGAGGCGACGCGCGCTGATAGGGCGACGGGACCTCTGGCTCGACGGCGTGATCGGCGCCTCGTGTGCGGCGGCGGTCGCCGTCGCTGCGGTCTTCCCGGCCTTCGACGTCTCCTCCGCCGATGTCGCCGCCACAGGGATAAACCTCGCCTACCCGGTGCTCGACGTGGTCCTGCTCGTATTCGTGATCATGGTCGTCGCCCTGTCCGGCTGGCGGCCTGGAAGGTCGTGGACGGTCCTCGGCGCGGGGCTCGCGATGATGACCATCGCCGATGTCTCCTACGTGGTCGAGGCGACGAACGGCGCATACGCGTCGGGAGGGCTGATCGACTCGCTCTGGTCCGCCTCGATCCTGACCGTCGCGCTTGCCGCTTGGCAGCCCTCCGTGACGCTCGGCCAGCCGCTCGGCACAGACAGGCGGCTGGTCCTGATCCCGTTCTTCTGCGGCCTCGTGGCGCTCGCGCTCGTGGCCCTCGGCGTGTTCGATGATCTCGCGCAAGAGGCCTCGGCGCTGGCGCTCGTGACGCTGCTCCTGGTGACGCTGCGGATGGCGATCGCCTTCACCGAGGCGCAGCGGACCCTGCAGGAGAACCACAACCAGGCGATGACCGACGGCCTGACCGGGCTCGGCAACCGGCGGCTGCTGCTCGCCGACCTGCACCGCCTCGCGCTGTCCACGACCCCGGAGCGTCCACGCATCTGCATCCTGCTGGACCTCGACGGCTTCAAGTCATACAACGACAGCTTCGGCCATCCGGCCGGTGACGAGCTGCTCGCCCGACTCGGGCAGCGCCTCCGCGAGATGGCGGAGCCCGAGGGCACCGCCTACCGGCTCGGCGGCGACGAGTTCTGCATCCTGACCCGCTGCGGCTCTCATACGACCGAGGAGATGGTCGCCTTCGCCCGCTCCGCCCTCTCCGAGACCGGCGAGGCCTTCGAGATCACGAGCTCGGCAGGCGCGGTCGTGATCCCCGACGACGCCCTTGAGCCGGCGGACGTCCTGCACCTCGCCGATCGGCGGATGTACGCGGAGAAGGGCGCGCGGGCCTCCTCGATCGACAACCAGTCCCACGCGGTGCTGGTCCGCCTGCTGCGCGAGCGGGCGCCGGAGATGCAGGCGCACCACGCCGAGCTGACAAGCCTCGCCGTCGCCGTGGGCCGCCGCCTCGGCATGAAGGGCGAGGAGCTCGACGAGCTGGCGCGCGCGGTGGACCTCCACGACCTCGGGAAGATCGCGATCCCGGAGACGATCCTGAACAAGCCGGGCCCGCTCGACTCGGACGAGCTGTCCTTCATCCAGCGCCATCCGGTCATCGGCGAGCGCGTGCTGGGCGCGGCCCCCGCCCTGCGCCCCGTCGCGAAGCTCGTGAGAGCCACGCACGAGCGCTTCGACGGGAAGGGCTATCCCGACGGCCTCGCCGGTGAGCAGATCCCGCTCGGCTCCCGTGTGGTGGCCGTCTGCGAGGCGTATGGGGCGATGCTGGCCGGGGAGACGCTGGATCGCACCGTCTCGTCTCCCGAAGAGGCGATCGCCAAGCTTCAGCGGCGCTCCGGAACGCGCTTCGACCCGCGGGTCGTCGATGCCCTGAGGCAAGTGGTGGTCCAGGCCTCGGTCGGCGCCGATTCGCTGGCCCACCACTGAGCAGGGGGGCCGTACTCGCTGCGCTCGCAGGCGCAGCAGACCTCAGGCTCTGGTGAAGCGGCGCCCGGCGGTGGGCGAAGCGCCCTCGTCCAGCTTGACCTCGCGCCGCTCCCCACCCTTCGACGGTGCCATCGGCAGGACGGTGGCGTTCGCCATCGCCTCGGCGCTGGCGGCCTTCGCCTCGAGAGCCGCAAGGCGCTCGGGCGTCAGCTCGCCCGCGTTCTCCTCCTCGATCCGCTCGAGCCAGGCGGCGCCCGCGGCAGACTCGTCGTTGTCGAAGACCGTGCGCCCCGCCTGGAGCGAGCGGTCGATCTCGGCGAAGAGCTCGTCCACCAGCTGCTCTTGGGGGACTTTGCGCAGCGGCTTGCCGTGGGCGAAGATCAAGCCCTCGTTCTTGGCGCCGGTGATGCCGAAATCGGCGTGGGCGGCCTCTCCGAGGCCGTTCACGGCGCAGCCGAGCACGGCAACCTCGATCGGCTCGAGATAGGACTCGAGGCGCTGCTCGATCTCCGCGACGACCGTGTCCATGTCGAACTGGAGGCGGCCGCAGGTCGGGCAGGCGATCAGCACCGGGCCGCGCTCGCGCAGCTTCAGCGCCTTCAGGATCTCCCAGGCGACCTTCACCTCCTCCTCCGCGTGGAAGGTGGAGAGCGAGATCCGGATTGTGTCCCCCACGCCGTCCGCCAGCAGCGTGCCGAGGCCCACCGCGGACTTCAGCGACCCGGACCACTTGGTGCCCGCCTCGGTGATGCCGAGGTGGAGCGGGTAGTCGATCTTCTGCGACAGGAGCCTGTTGGAGGCGATCGTGTTCGGCACGCTCGTCGACTTGATCGAGACCTTGAAGTCCTGGAACTCGAGCCGCTCCATCAGATCCACGAACTCGACGGCGGCCGCCACCAGCGCCTCGACCGAGTTCTCGCGCTCGAGCTCGTGCAGATGCTTGGGCAGCGAGCCGGAGTTGACCCCGATCCGCATCGGCGTGCCGTGCTCCTTGGCCTTGGCGACCACCTCCGCCACCTTGTCCGGCCCGCCGATGTTGCCCGGGTTGAGCCGCACGCAGTGCGCTCCGGCCTCGATCGCCTTGAGCGCCAGCGTGTGGTTGAAGTGGATGTCCGCGATGACCGGGATCGGCGACTCCACCACGATGCGCTTCAGCGCATCGACGTCCTTCTCGCGCGGGACGGCGCAGCGCACGATGTCGCCGCCGGCGTCGGCGATCGCGTGGATCTGCTTCATCGTCGCGTCGAAGTCGGCGGTCTCCGTCTTGGTCATCGACTGGATGGCCACGGGCGCTCCCCCGCCCACCGGCACGTTCCCAACCATGATCTGGCGCTTGGAAGCCACGTGCCAAGGGTACCTGGCGCCCCTCCGAGGGCGTCAGCGCACCTGGAAGCCCTCTCCCCGCAGGTGCCCGATGTCGTTCGTCAGGCCGATCAGGAAGAGGACGATCACGAACGTGAACCCGATGGCGCTGGAGCGCTCCATGACCGAGAGCGGCACTGGGCGGCGCCTCACCTTCTCGACCACGGCCCAGAAGATGTGGCCGCCGTCGAGCGGCAGGAACGGGAACAGGTTCACTATCGCGAGCGAGAGGGAGATGATCGCGAGGATGCCGACCACCTCGCCCACGTCCGAGAGGATCGTCTGGCGCGTGACCTCGTAGGAGCCGACCACGCCGGTGATCTCCTCGCGCTTCTCGCTGTCGAAGATGCGCGCCGGGAGCTTCACCGTCTCCTTGGTGATGAACCAGAAGCTGTCGAGCGACGTGGTCAGCGACTCGCCGAACGGCAGCGGCTCGTTCGGCCCGGGCGCATACGAGAAGCCGAGGCGGGTCCGCTTCGCCGCAGGATCGTAGATCGGGGTCAGCCGCTCAACCTGCCGGCGGCCGTCGCGCTCGAAGACGATCGTCGCCGGTCGCGCGGCGCGGCAGTCCTCGACCGGCGGCGACTGGGCGCAGCGGTGACGTGAGATCTGGAGCGAGAGCTCGCCCGGGGTGCCCTTGACCCCGTCGACCGAGATCAGCTTGTCGCCGGGCTCGAGGGTGCCCTGCGCCGGATAGCCCTTCTCGATGGTGCCGACGCTGCCGGTGCCCCGCTCGGGGCCGATCGCCGCGAAGAAGACGACGAGCAGCACGAAGGCGACGATCAGGTTCACGGCGGGACCGGCTGCGATCACCACGATCCGCTTCCAGACCGGCTGGGCGTGGTAGGCGCGATCCCTCACCTCCGGCGGCAGGTCCTCGTCCGGGTTCATGCCGCTGATGCGCACGTAGCCGCCCGCGGGGATCGAGCCGAGCGCGTACTCGGTCTCGCCGATCTTCTTGCTGAAGATGGTCGGCGGGAAGAAGAGCGAGAACTTCTCGACCCGCATGCCGACCCACTTGGCCACCGCGAAATGGCCGAGCTCGTGCAGCACGACGAGCACCGCGAAGCCGGCGAAGGCCAGGAACCAGCTCATGCGCGGACTCCCCCCACGAGCTCCCGGGCGCGCTCGCGCGCCTCGGTGTCGGCCGCGTAGAGATCCGAGAAGTGGCGCACCGGATCGACCGGGACGGCGTCGAGCGTGCGCTCGATCACCTCGGCGATGCCGAGGAACGACAGGTCGTCTCGCAGGAAGGCGTGGACGGCGATCTCGTTCGCCGCGTTCAGCACGCAGGGCGCCGTGCCCCCCGCGACGGCGGCCTCGCGGGCGAGGCGCAGACAGGGGAACGCGACCTCGTCGACCGGCTCGAAGGTCAGCGAGCCGATCTCCTCGAGGCGCATGCGCCGCGCGGGCAGCGGAGCAAGATCCGGATGGCTGAGGGCGTAGGAGATGGCGATGCGCATGTCGGGGAGCCCGAGATGGGCGAGCGTCGCGCCGTCCACGAGGTCGACGAGCCCATGGACGATCGACTGCGGGTGCACGACGACATCGATCTGCTCGTACGGGGTCCCGAAGAGGTGGTGCGCCTCCATGACCTCGAGCCCCTTGTTCATCAAGGTGGCCGAGTCGATCGTGATCTTGCCGCCCATCTCCCAGGTCGGATGGGCGAGCGCCTGCTCGCGGGTCACGCTCTGCATGGCCTCCCTGTCGCGCCCCCGGAAAGGCCCGCCGGAGGCGGTCAGGACCAGGCGCTCCGCGGATCCGACCGGCAGGCCGGCGAGCAGCTGGTGCAGCGCGGTGTGCTCGGAGTCCACCGGCAGCAGCTGGGCGCCCGTCGCTTCGGCGAGCGCCATCACGAGCTCGCCGCCGACCACGAGGCTCTCCTTGTTGGCGAGGGCGAGGTCGATGCCCTCGCCGAGCGCCGCCACGGTCGGGCCGAGCCCGGCCGAGCCCACGAGGGAGTTGAGCACGAGATCGCAGTCCACTCCCGTGATCAGCTCCACGAGGCCCTCGGCGCCCGCGAGCACGCGACCTTCCGTGAACCGCTCCGCGGCCACCGCCGCGGCGTCCTCGTCGGCGAGCGCGATCGTCTGCACGCCATGGGCGCGAGCCTGCTCCAGCAGGGCGTCGACACTCGACATGGCGGCCAGCCCAACGACCTCGAGCGACTCGCTGCGCGAGATCACGTCGAGCGCCTGGGTGCCGATCGAACCGGTCGAGCCGGCGATTACGATCTTGCGCATCCGCCCCAGTCTAGGAGGCGGGAGGCGACTGCTCGCCGAGCACGCTGAGGAGGGCGTCCACGACTGCCGGGTCGAACTGCGTGCCGGCGCACCGAGCGAGCTCCGCACGGGCCTCCTCGGGCGACCTCCCGTCCCGGTAGGGGCGGTCCGTGATGATCGCGTCGTACGCGTCGCAGGCGAAGATGATCCGCGCGCCGAGCGGTATCTCCTCGCCCTTCAGGCGGTCGGGGTAGCCGGTGCCGTCCCAGCGCTCGTGGCCGTGGCGCACCAGCGGCAGCACTTCGCTGAGGAAGCGGATCGGTGCCAGGATCTGCTCGCCGATCAGGGTGTGCTGCTCCATCTGCCGGCGCTCCTCGAGGGTCAGCGCGCTGCGCTTCGTGAGGATCGAGGCGGGAATCGCGAGCTTGCCGATGTCGTGGAGGACCGCGCCGTAGCGCAGCGTGCGCAGCGCGCCCTCCTCCATCCCCATCGCCCGCCCGGTCGCCTCGGCGTTCTGGACGATCGAGGCGGAGTGGCTGGCCGTGTAGGCGTCCTTGACGTAGAGCGCGGTGCTGAAGGCTCTGGCGGTGTCGACGTAGGCCTGCTCCACCTGGTCGAAGAGCTCCGCGGAGTGCAGCGCCGAGCCCACCTGATCGGCCACCGTGGTGAGCAGCCGGGCGTCCGCCTCGTCGAAGGCGGCGCCGGAGGAGTCCTCGAGGTCGATCGCCCCCCACAGGCGACCGCCGACCCAGATCGGCGCGCACAGCTCCGAGCTGATGTGCGCGGTGTCGCTGGTCGAGCGATAGTCGGGCTCGACCGCCACGTCGTCCGAGATCACGACGTTGTGCTCGCGCAGCGCGCGGCCGATCAGCCCGACGGCCGAGGACTGGCGCCAGCCCTTCTCCACCAGCTCCGCCGCTCCCTGGCCGCGGGCGGCCACGAGCTCGACCTCCTGCCCGTTCACGCGAACGATCGAGCAGAGGGTGAAGCCCAGCTTGCGGTCGAGCTCCTCCACCGCGGCGTCGGCGATCGACGAGTTGTCCGTCAGCCCGGCGAGCCGCGCGCCGAGCGCACCGGTCGCCTCGAGGTCGCGGGTGCGCCGCTCGAGCTCTCCGTGCCGAGCCCGCAGACGCGCGGGGCGGCCCGCGGCCGCCCGCAGCAGGAGCTCGAGGCGCGTTGCCGCGCAGCCCATGTCGGTGGTGCGCTCGTCACCGTAGATCTCGACCAGGTAGACGCCGTCGTCGAAGGCGACCGCGCTGACCAGCGCCGTGGTGAACCCGAGCTCCTCGAGCAGCCGGCGCTCCGCCGGCTCTGAGTGCTCGTCCTCCACGCGGGCCAGGAAGCCGCCGCACCCCTGCTCCAGGATCCGTGCGGTGTCGGGAAACTCGCTCAGGTCGTAGGTCTCGTGCTCCACCCCGATGCGCGCGCCGCGCCAGCGGTGGTCGCGGTCGTCTGCGGCCGATACGAGCCCGAGCACCTGACTGCCCGGCTGCCATGCCGAGATCGCCCACGCGGCGCCGTTGAGCGCCATCGCGAAGCCGATCGTGACCGCTTCCAGCCGATCCAGGTCTGATCTGCCGGTCATCTCACCGTCGAGCAGCCGCAGGAGGGCCGAGGCCGTCGCCTCCAGCTGGGGCTCTAGGTCGCGATGCTTGGGCAGCCGCAGCTGCACCTCCGTGGCCCGCTGAGTGTCGGCGTCCGCCGTGCAGAGCATTCCGCCACCGCGGCGCTTGGCCGCGTACTGGCCGGCGTCGGCCGCTGAGAGGACCTCTCCGGGCGACACCCCCGGCGCAGCCACGGCGACGCCGAACGACACCGAGAGCGCGAGATCCTCGTCATCGTCGTCGAGCAGCTCGAGGGCCGCCTCCGCGACCCTGCCCGCATCCTCCAGCCCCCTGCCTTCGAGGAGCACGCAGAACTCGTCACCCGCCAGGCGCCCCACGAGCGTCGCCCCGGCGGATGCGGAAGCGGTCACGAGGGCCATGCCGACCCTGCGCAGCGCTTCGTCGCCGGCCTCGTGGCCGTGGCTGTCGTTGATCGCCTTGAGGCCGTCCACGTCGCACAGCATCAGCGTCATCATGCCGTCGGCGGCGAGCTCGCCATCCGAGAGCAGGCTGTCCAGGCGCTCCTCGATCGCGCGCCTGTTCGCCAGCCCGGTAAGCGGATCCTCGTAGGCCAGCTGGGAGACCTTGGTGTAGCGCTCGGCCCGTCTCAGCACCAGTGCCAGCTGGGCGGCGATCGCCTCCAGGAAGCGCACGTCGCCGGCGCTGAAGCGGCGGGTGCCCAGCTGGGTCGTGGCCCAGACCTCGCCCCAGACGTGCCCGTCCACCACGATCGGGACCGCGAGGTCGGACTCCTTGCCCAGCTTGCGCAGAAGCTCGATGGCGCTCGGTGAGGCGTCCGGGTCGTCCACGGCCGTGTGGTAGGGGCGCTTCTCCTGAAGGAGCCTGGCCACGAGCGGGTTGTCGGCCAGCGGATAGAGCTCATTGGCCGGGAAGCGCTCCTCCTCGGGCCCGAGGGAGCCGACGTTGATCAGCGTGCGCATCGCCTCCTGGCCCCGCTCCCAGCGGCTGATCGAGAGCGAGGCGGCTTCGATGACGTCGAGGGCGGCCTCGGCGGCCTGCTCGATCACGTCCTCCAGGCGGTAGGCGTCCGCGGCCGCGGCGGCCACCCGCATCAGGGCATCGCGCTCGTCTGCTGCGCGTCCCGCTTCCCCTACCCGGCGTGCCGCGCGGGAGGAGGCCGACGGCTGCTGCCGGCGCGATGCGCGCAGCTCAGGCTCGGGCGTACGCATATGCCTTCTTCATCGGCTATTCGACCAAGCACCTGAAGGGCCCGGGCTCGCTGTCCAGGCGGCGGCAGGGCCGTCTAGCCGTAACCGAGCGCGACGGCGGCGTAGAAACCGACGACCACGGTGAAGAAGACCGCGTCGAGGCGGTCCAGGACCCCGCCGTGGACGCCGAAGAAGCGCCCGGTGTCCTTGACCTCGAGATCTCGCTTGAGCGCCGACTCGAAGAGGTCCCCGAGCGGCGCCACGAGGGCCACCAGGAGCCCGATCAGAAGTGCGTCGATCCCGGAGAGCCAGTCCTGGTAGAGGCCGGCGCACCAGAACGCCGTCGTGCCGCCGACTATCCCCGCCAGGAGGCCCTCGACCGTCTTGTTCGGCGAGATGTCCGGCGCCAGCGGCCTCCGCCCCCAAGCGCGCCCGCCGAGGTACGCGGCCGTGTCCCCGACGAAGGTCCCGATCAGGACATCGACCAGCAGCCCGTCACCGTGCTCCAGGGAGCGCAGGAAGACCGCGTGCGAGAGCGGCATGCCCACCCATACGACGCCGAGGATCGTCGCCGCCAGGCCCCACGAGATGTTCTCGATCCTGGGCCGGATGAGCGCAAGCACGAATGCAACCGGCAGGACCGCCACGAGGGCCATCAGCACGTCCGCGCGCTGCTCGTAGGTGGCCAGCAGGACCATTGCCGCAACGCCCAGGTACCCGGCGGCCTCCACGGGCCGGGCGCGGCTCATCAGGCCGTAGAGCTCCCTCAGCGCCACGCATCCGAGCCCGATCAGCCCGAGGGCGAAAATCAGCCCGCCGCGATCCACGATGAAGATCGCGAAGGCGATCGCCGGGATCGCCGTGAGGATGCGCGCACCCAGGTCCGAGCGCCGCCCGGGGGCAGGCTCTCTCCCGGCCTGCTGCGCCCGCGCGCTCATACGCCCTGCCTCATGCCGAACCTGCGCCGGCGGCTCGCGTACTCCCCGAGCGCCTCCTCGAAGGTCTCGCGCGTGAAGTCGGGCCAGAGCTCGTCGCGGAAGACGAGCTCGGAGTAGGCGCACTGCCACAGCAGGTAGTTCGATATGCGCTGCTCACCGCTCGTGCGGATCAGCAGATCCGGGTCGTGCATGTCCGGGGCGTAGAGAAGCTCGCGGAACTCCTTCTCGCCGCCGTCGGCGAACTTGCGCGCGGCGTCCACGATCTCGGCCCTGCCCCCGTAGTTGAAGGCCACGAAGAGCGTGATGCGCTCGTTGTCGCGGGTCATCTGCTCGGCCCACTCCATCTTCTCCCGGAGGCTGGCGGGAACGCCTTCGCGGCGGCCGATGAAGCGCATCCGCACGCCCTCCTCGTGCAGCTCCGGGGTCTCGCGGTCGATGCGCTCGCCGAACATCTCCATCAGGCCGCTCACCTCCTCCGCGGGACGCGCCCAGTTCTCGGTGGAGAACGAGTACACGGTCAGCTCCTCGATCCCGAGGCGCGCGGCGTCGCGCAGGCGCGCCTTCACCACGTCGGCACCCGCGCGGTGGCCCTCGATCACCGGCAGGCCGCGGGACTGAGCCCAGCGGCCGTTGCCGTCGGTGATGATCGCTACGTACTTCGGCGCCTGCCCGGCGACCGGCTCGGTCAGGTCCGCCATGCCGGTCAGACCTGCAGGATCTCTTCTTCCTTGCCGGCCAGCGCGGCGTCGATCTCGCCGATCTTCTCGTCGGTGAGCTTCTGCAGCTCGGTCTCGCCGCGGTGCTCGTCGTCGGCGCCGAGGTCGCCCTCCTTCTTGAGCTCACGCAGGTCGTGCATCACGTCGCGACGCACGTTGCGAACGGCCACCCGGCCCTGCTCGGCGATGCCGTGGACGACCTTGACCAGCTCGCGGCGGCGCTCCTCGGTGAGCTCCGGGATCGTCAGCCGGATGAGGTTCCCGTCGTTCGAGGGGGTCAGCCCGACGTCCGACTCCATGATCGCCTTCTCGATCGCCTTGATCGAGGACTTGTCGTACGGGGTCACCGTGAGCATGCGCGCCTCGGAGGCGGACACGCTCGCCATCTGCTTGAGCGGCGTCACGGTGCCGTAGTAGTCCACCTCGATGCGATCGAGCAGGTGTGGCGAGGCGCGCCCGGTGCGAACCGTGGCGAACTCCCCGCGCGTGGCCTCGACGGACTTGCCCATCCGCTCGCCGGCCTCGTCCATGAACTCCTTGATGAGATCGTCATCCATCGCTGCTCACCACCGTTCCGACCACCTCTCCGCACACTATCCGGTCGATGTTGCCCTCGTCGTCCATGTTGAAGACGTGGATCGGCAGCTCGTTGTCCATGCACAGCGAGAGCGCCGTCACGTCCATCACCTGCAGCTGGCGCGAGATCGCCTCGCGGTGGGTGATCTTCGCTATGAAGGTCGCGCTGTCGTCGAGCCGCGGATCGGCGCTGTAGACGCCCTCGACGCCGTTCTTGGCCATCAGGATCGCCTCCGCGCGGATCTCGAGCGCCCGCAGCGCGGCGGCGGTGTCCGTGGTGAAGAACGGGTTGCCGGTGCCGGCGGCGAATATCACCACGCGGCCCCGCTCGAGGTGCCGCATCGCCCGGCGGCGGATGTAGGGCTCCGCGACCTCGGAGATCGTGATCGCGGACTGGACCCTGGTGACCGCTCCCGCCTTCTCGAGCGCGTCCTGCAGCGCCAGGGCGTTGAGCACGGTCGCCAGCATCCCCATGTAGTCACCGGTGGCGCGGTCCATCCCCTGCGCCGCTCCCGACATGCCGCGGTAGATGTTGCCGCCGCCCACGACGATGGCCACCTCCACCCCGCGCGCCGCGACGCGCTTGACCTGCGCCGCGATCGCCTGGATCCGCGCCGGATCGGCGCCGTACTCGAGCTCGCCCATCAAGGCCTCTCCGGAGAGCTTCAGCAGGATGCGGCTGAAGACCGGTGCGGCGTCATCGCCTGCTCCGCGCACGGCAGCCTCGGCCACGGCTACTCCCCGATCGCGAAGCGGGCGAAGCGTCGGACGACCACGTTCTCTCCCGTAGTGGCCGAGATCGCGGCTCGCATCTCCTCGATCGTGCGGCCGTCGTGCTTGTCCGCGTTGACGTGCTTCTGGTTCAGCAGCACGACCTCCTCGAGCCACTTCTTCATGCGGCCCTCGGCGATCTTCTGGCGCACCTCTTCAGGCTTGCCCTCTTCTGCGGCCTGCTCCTCGAACACCCTCGCCTCGGCGGCGCGGGCATCCTCGGTGACCTCGTCCTCGGTGACGTAGAGCGGAGCCGCCGCCGCGATGTGCGAGGCGACCTCGCGCGCGAACTCGGCGAAGTCGTCGTTGCGGGCAACGAAGTCCGTCTCGCAGTCGATCTCGACGAGCACGCCGACCCTGCCGTTGTGGTGGACGTAGCTCGTCACGACACCCTCGGAGGCAACGCGCTCGCCGCGCTTGGCGGCCTTCGCCTGGCCCTTGACGCGGAGCAGCTCGATCGCCTTGTCCATGTCGCCCTCGGACTCCACCAGCGCCGACTTGCACTCCATCATGCCCGCCCCGGTGCGCTCGCGCAGCTCCTTGACGTCCTTCGCGGTGACATCGGCCATCGCTAGACGCCCTCGTCCGGATCGAAGGTCCGCTGCTCGGACGGCGCCGCGACCTCCGCCGGGGGCGCCGGCGCGGGGTTCGGCGTCGGCGGGTGGCCGGCGGCCTCGGCAGCCTGGCGAGCCTGCTCCTCGGCCTCCTTGCGGGCCAGCTCCTCAGCGTCCTTGCGGGCCTTCTCCTCGGCCTCGACACGGGCCTTCTCCTCGGCCTCGACGCGAGCCTTCTCCTCGGCCTCCAGGCGCGCCCTCTCCTCCTCGTCGCGGAAGCGCTTGTGCTCCTCCCCGACGGTGTTCGCGATCGCCTCGACGATCAGCTTGCAGGAGCGGATCGCGTCGTCGTTGCCGGGGATCAGGTAGTCCACCGGGTCCGGGTCGCAGTTCGTGTCGACGAGCCCGATGATCGGGATGTTGAGCCGCTTGGCCTCGCGGACCGCGGTCACCTCCGTCTTCAGGTCGACCACGAACATCGCATCGGGGACGCGCTGCATGTTGCGCACTCCGCCGAGGTTCGTCTCGAGCTTCTCGTGCTCCTTCGTCGCGGCGATCCGCTCGCGGGTCGGAAGCAGCTCGAGCGTCCCGTTCTCGGTCCACTCGGTCAGCTCGTGCAGACGCTTGATGCGCTTGTTGATCGTCTGGAAGTTCGTCAGGAGCCCGCCGAGCCAGCGCTGGTTGACGTATGGCATCCCGGCCGCCTCGGCCGCTTCCTTGATCGAGTCGCGGGCCTGCTTCTTGGTGCCTACGAACAGGACCGTCCCACCGCGCGCGGCGATCGTGGACGAGAACTCCTGCGCCTTGGCGAGCAGACGATCGGTCTTCTGCAGATCGATGATGTGGATTCCGCCGCGCTCGCCGAATATGAAGCGGCGCATCTTCGGATTCCAGCGGCGTGTCTGATGGCCGAAATGGACGCCGGCCTCCAGCAGCTCCTTCAGTGTTACCTGAGCCAACTTCTTGCTCCCTTTGGTCGCTTCGAATGGATGCTGCCGCTGGTAGCCGCACGGACCCGGGTCTTGCCCGGGCAGGGCCGCGCGGGGCCCCAACGGAGGTAGATTGCTTAGGCTCGAAGCATAGGGCAGGCAGCCCGCCGCCGAGTTCCCAAGCGGGCTTGGGGCCCGTCCTCGGCAGCGACCCGGCACGCCGATCGAGCCCGGAACGGAAACGAGGCGGTCCGAAGACCGCCTCGCCCCGATGTTCAGTCTCCGTCTGGCCCTCCAGAGACTGTGCCCCGCCGGACCGCATCGAGTGCACGATGCAGATCAGCGGGTGGTTTGGACTCGCAATCGACTCGTTCCCCCGTGATCGGATGGCTAAACATCAGCCGTGCGCTGTGCAAGAACTGGCGCTCCAGGCCCAGCCGCCTCCCGGCCGCGGCGCCCCCGTAGGCGTGATCGCCGCAGGGCGGATGGCCGATCGCGGCGAGGTGCGCGCGGATCTGGTGGGTACGGCCGGTCTCGAGGCGCACCCGCAGCAGCGACGTCGTCTCGAACGTCTCGAGCACCTCGAAGTGAGTGACGGCGTCGCGCGGGCGGTCGGTGCGCGTGGACATGACGGTGCGATTCGAGCGGTCGCGCCCGATCGGGGCGTCGATCGTCCCCGAGCGCGACTCCGGCGTGCCGACCACCAGCGCCAGGTACTCGCGGTGCACCTCGCGGCGGCGGATCAGGTCCTGCAGCGCGCTGTGGACCTCATCCGAGCGCGCCACCACCAGCAGTCCCGAGGTGTCGCGATCCAGCCGGTGGACGATCCCAGCGCGCTCCGGGTCCGGCCCGCCGGCCGCGCGCCCCGCGAGGGCCTGGGCCAGCGTCCCGGTGGTGACTCCGGCCCCGGGATGCACGACCACCCCGGCGGGCTTGTCCACCACCAGCAGGTGCTCGTCCTCGAGCACCACGTCGAAGGGCGCCTGGGGGCCGCTCTCGTCCTCCCCGTCGTCCTGCTCGAGCCGAACCTCTATCCGCTCGCCGGCGCGCACCCGGTGCGACTTCTGCCGCGGCAGGCCGTCGACCGTCACCAGCCCGCGCTCTATCAGGCGCTGCGCATCGGCCCGGGACCCCACGGCGCCGGCCGCGGTGAGCGCGGAGTCGAGCCTGAGCCCGTCCTCCGCCTCCTCGACCACGCGCTCGACCCGGGTCACGACTCCCCCGGTCGCGCCTCGATGACGAAGAGCAGCCCGAGCACGCCGATCACGATCGACGCGTCCGCGAGGTTGAACACCGGCCATGCCATCGGATCGATGAAGTCCACCACGGCGCCCTCGCGCGCGCGGTCGATCAGGTTGCCGAGCGCTCCGCCAAGGAGAAGGCCGGTGGGCAGCCAGAGCCAGCGGGAGCCGGCGTGCAGGGCGAAGTAGCCGAGCAGAAGCAGCAGCGAAGCCGCGATGAGCAGCGCGACGACCGTGGTGCGCCCCTGGAGGGCGCCGAAGGCCACCCCGTCGTTGCGGGCGTTCGTGACGTCGATGCCGAAGAAGACGTTCACCGACTCGCCCCGGTCGAGCGACGCCAGGGCTATCTGCTTGCTCGCCTGGTCGATCGCGATCACGACCGAGACCGTGGCGAGAGCACGCGCCCAACCGCCCGCGCGCGACCGACCCATCGGTGCGGTGCTCGTCAAAGCCATCGGTGCGGTGCTCGTCCGATCGACGATCGGACTCCGCTCCTCCCGCAGACGATCGGGCTGCGCTCCTCCCGCATCAGCCCCGGATCAGGGCCACGACCACATCGCCGACGATCAGGAGGACGATCAGCCCGATCGTGGGGCTCAGGTCGAGCGCGCCCGGCCCGATGCGCAGCGGCGGGATGAAGCGGCGGAAGAGGTTGAGGTAGGGGTCGGTCACGTCCGTAACGAACCCGAGCACCGCCGAGAGCCAGCGGTTGTAGGGAATCCGGGGGACCCAGCTCATGACGATCCGTACGAAGATCAGCACGATGTACACGATCACGAGCGTGTTCACGTAGTCCGCCACGTCGACCCGCGTGATCGCCAGGAGCGTCATTGCGCGCCCGTTTCCAGCACCAGGTCCACCGCGGCGGCGAACGCCTCGCGGATCCCGTTCTCCTCCAGCACGCCGAGGCCCTTCTCGGTCAGCCCGCCGGGGGTGGCGACTCTGTCCTGCAGCCCGCCGGCGTCGAGCGAGTTGGCGTCCAGGAAGGCGGCGCTGCCGGCCATCGTCTCCACAACCAGCCTTCGAGCCAGCGAGGACTCCAGGCCGTGCGCGACGCCCGCATCGGCGAATGCGTCCACCACCAGGGCGACGAAGGCCGGCCCGCAGCTCATGAGCGCCGTTGCCGCGCCCATCAGGCGCTCCTCGACCTCGATCACCGTGCCGCAGTGCCCGAGCAGCTGCAGGAGCTCCTTCTGGGGCCCCTCGGCGGCCAGGGAGCCCGGGACGTAGCAGAGGACGCCGCGTCCGACCTCGACCGGGATGTTCGGGATGAAGCGGTACACCGGGGTCTCGGGGTAGACCTCCTCGAGCCTGCTCACCGGTGTGGCGGCGACGATCGACGCGATCGCCTTGGCCGTGCCCGCGACGCCCTCGGAAGCCTCCTCGAGCTGAGCCGGCTTGTGCGCGAGGATCACGACGTCCGAGCGCTCGGCGACCTCGCCGGCGCTGTTGGCGGCCTTGCCGCCGACCTCCTCCGCCAGCGCCTCGGCACGCTCAGCCTGGACGTCGAAGATCAACGCCGGCTCTCCCAGCCCGCGCGCCAGCGCCGACGCCATGCTTCCCGCTCCGATGAACCCGATCCTCACCGGGGCGAGTCTACGGCCAAGCCCGCCGAGGCGAGCCTCAGGACTGGTTGAAGAAGCCCTTCTCGATCAACCTGGCCCGCTCTTCCGCCGAGACGTCGACGTTGCGGGGCGTGAGCAGGAAGACCTTGTCGGCGATGCGCTGCATGCCGCCGTCGAGTGCGTAGGTGAGGCCCGAGGAGAAGTCGATCAGGCGCTTGGACAGCTCGGGGTCGGTCTGCTGGAGGTTGAGGATGACCGGGACGTTGTCCTTGAAGCGATCGGCGATCTGCTGGGCGTCGTTGAAGTTCTTGGGGACGACGAGGTGGACCTGGAGGTCGAGCTCGCGCGCCCCATTGCCGGCGACGGGTCGCAGGACCCGCGTCTCGCGCGATGTCTCGCGTGGGGAGTCGTCGGCGAAGATGTCGTCGAACTCGTCCCTGCGGCGACGCTGCAGCCGGCGGACGTTGGGGCGCTCGCGGTAGCGGTCCTCGAGCTCGGCCTCGGGCTCGTGATCGGGGACTGCCTCGTAGCGCGGCTCATCCTCCTCGGCCAGGCCGAAGTAGACGAGCGTGCGGTGCCATGTATCGCTGAGAGCCATCGCTCGGGGTTTTCGAGCAGTACGCCGGAATCCCTTGTTGACAAGTTATCGGGTAGTAACCCCTGAGTTCAATGGACGCACGCAGCCGGACAGCTCCGATTCCCTTCAACGCCGCCGGCGCGACGGGCGCGCTCCTGTCCGGGGAGAGCGCCGGTGAGGGCCGCCCGATCGTCCTGCTCCACGGCTTGACGGCCACGCGCCGCAACGTCGTGCAGGGCTCCCGGCATCTGGTCTCGGCCGGGTGGAGGCTGATCGGCTACGACGCGCGCGGGCATGGCCAGTCGGCCCCACCGGCGGACCCGGGTGCATACGAGTACTCGGATCTCGAAGCGGATCTGACGGGCGTGCTGGACCAGCTCGGCCTCGAGAGCGCGGTGCTCGTGGGCAGCTCGATGGGCGCGGCCACCGCGATGCGGTTCGCGCTCACGAACCCCGAGCGGGTCACGGCCCTCGTGCAGATAACCCCTGCGTATGGCGGCAGGGGGCGCTCGAGCAATGCCGACATGGCGCACTGGAGCAGCCTCGCCGACGCGCTCGATGCCGGCGACATCGACGCGTTCGTCGAGCGAACCGGCGTCGCGGACCTGCCCGAGCGCTGGCGCAAGCCCGCCCGGATCGCGACCCGGCAGAGGATCGAGCGACATCTCCACCTCGACGCGGTGGCGGACGCGCTGCGCGTGGTGCCGCGCTCCGAGGCGTTTGCCGGGCTCGACGTGCTCGAATCGCTCGACCTGCCCGTGCTCGTGGTGGGCAGCCGGGACGAGACGGACCCGGGCCACCCCTTGGCGATCGCCGAGGAGTACGCGCGGCGCCTGCCACGGGCGGAGCTCGCGGTGGAAGAGGAGGGAGCCTCGCCCCTGGCCTGGCAGGGCGCGCGACTCTCGCACGCGATCGGCGAGTTCCTCGAGCGCGTCGAGGGCGCTCAGGAGTAGAGAGAGGAGCCGAGGCGGACGATCGTCGCGCCCTCCTCCAGGGCCACGCCGTAGTCCTGCGACGTTCCCATCGAGAGTCGCGTCAGGCCGTGCTCGGCGGCCAGCTCCGCGAGCCTGGCGAAGTGCCTGCGGTTGTCCTCCTCCCGCTCCACGAAGGGCGGCATCGTCATCAACCCCCCGACGGGAGACGGGCAGTCGACGATGAAGGCCCCGAGGTCCTCGGGGGCGATGCCCGCCTTGCCCTCCTCCCCGGCCACGTTGACCTGGATCAGCACCTCGTTCGCCGGATGGCGCTCCAGCTGGGCCAGCGCCGATCTCGAGGAGACCGAGTGGATCAGGCGCGCAAGCGGGGCGATCTCCTTCACCTTGCGGCTCTGGAGCGCCCCGATGAAGTCCCAGTCGAACAGATCCCCGTGCAGCGCATGCTTAGCGCCGAGCTCGTCGGCACGGTTCTCCCCCACCAGCCGGACGCCCGCCTCGGCCAGCACCGGCAGCTCAGCGGCCGGCACGTACTTGACGGCCGCCAGGACCTCCACGGCGCCAGGGTCACGCCCGGCGGCGGCTATCCGCTCGGAGACCCGCTCGAGGTTAGAGCGCACCAGCGCCGGGTCAAGATCGGTGAACTGCCGGGTCACGGGCGCCAGACGATGCCGCACTGGCGGCCGGTGACCCCGCCGTCCCGGCGGTGCGAGAAGAAGAGGTCCTCCCGGCAGGAGGTGCACATGTCGACGTGCTCCACGCGCTCGACGCCGCAGGCGCGCAGCTTCGCCTCCGCGATGAGCCGTAGGTCGAGCATCCTGCCCTCCGCGGCACCCTCGACATCCTCGAACTCGGCGAGCACCTCGGGGCCGACCTCGAAGCAGCAGCGACCTATGCCCGGCCCTACGACCGCCACCGGCGGAGTCTCGAAGAGGTTCAGCGCGTGCTCGACGATCCCCTGCGCGAGGCCGCGCCAGCCGCAGTGGAGCATCGCGGCCCGCTGTCGCGAGGCCAAGGCTACGGGCAGGCAGTCGGCGACCTGCACCAGTAGGCCGAGGCCGTGGCGGGCCGTCGTGTGGCCGTCCACCTCGGGAAGCTCGGGAAGGGGGTTGGTGAAGCCCTGGAGTTGGGGGTCGGGAACGGCTCCCCAGCGCTCGATCGCGGTGCCGTGGACCTGGTGCCCGAACGCGATGGCGCCTGGGTCGAGCCCCAGCCGCTTGGCCAGCAGGCCGCGGTTCTCGATGACCCTGGCCGGATCGTCACCGGTCTGCAGGCCGAGGTTGAGCGAGGCGTAGGGACCTTCGCTGACGCCGCCTTCGCGGGTCGAGAACGCAACCGAGGCGTCGGGAAGCTTCACCTCGATCATCCGCCCTCCCCCCTCGCCAGCTCCAGCGCCGCCTGCATCTCCTCATCGCGGCCGGTGACCGCTCCGTCCAGCTTGAGGGCAAGCGTTGCCGCGAGCGCCCGCCCGAGGGCAGGGGACTCCGGCACACCCGCGGCGAGCAGGTCGGCTCCGTCGATCTCCAGCCGGGCTCCCCGCAGGCGGGACACGAACTCGAGCACCGGCTCCGCCCGCGCGCCGTGTGCGAGCGCAAGCGCGAGCGCCTCGGGTGGCTCCGGGGAGAGCAGCGCGTACAGCTCCGAGGGCTGCATGTCCCTGCGCAGCTCTCCGGCGAGCGGTTCACCACGGCGAGCGGCGCGGAGGACGGCGGCACGCGAGGCACTCTCGAGGCCGAGGCCGTCGACCCATGCGTCGATTCCGTCCGAGCCCTCTCGGCAGAGCGCGGCCAGTGCGGCGAGCGTCGGGTCGGCCCCGGTCTCCGCAGCGGCCAGCTTGGCCGACGCGACGAGCTCCGGGTCCGCGCTCAGCCCGCTGTGCAGCCCTTCGGCGAGCCCCAGCTCGCGCATCAACTCGACCGCTCGCGGAGCCTCTATCTCGGCGAGCAGGTCCAGCAGCTCGTCTCGCACGCGCTGCCCCGAGACGGTTTCGAGCGCGCCGCCCGCGATCGCCTCGCGCGCCAGGCGCTCCGTGTCCGGCTCGATCGCGAAGCCCAGCCGGGCCGCGTAGCGCACCGCCCTCAGCAGACGGGTCGGATCGTCCTCGAAGCTCCGCTGGTGGAGAACGCGCACCAGCCCGGCCTCGAGATCGTCTTGGCCGCCCCGCGGATCGTGGATCGTCCCGAGATCGCCGGCGCCCAGGCTCAGCGCCATCGCGTTGATCGTGAAGTCGCGCCGCCCGAGGTCCTCCGCGAGGCTCGCGGGCTCCACCTCCGGCAGCGCACCGGGCTGCGGGTAGACCTCGCGGCGGGTGCCGGCGAGATCGAAGCGCAGGCCGTCGGCCTCGACCGTCGCCGTCCCGAAGCGCCCGTGCGTGCGCACCGTGCCGCCCAGCCTCGCCGCCAGCTCGGCCGCAACCAGCTCCGCGTCGCCCTCGACGGCGATGTCGAGATCCAGCGAGTCCGTGCCGAGCAGCAGGTCCCGGACGGCCCCACCGACCAGATAGCACGGCGCAAGGCCTTCGAGCGCGGGCAGCAGCCGCTCGACCCCCTGGAGGGACTGGAGGCGCCCGCGCATCTCGATCGCGTCGATCACAGCTCCATTCTCCACCCGCATGCGGCGTCCGGGGCCGAGAGCCGCCGAGAGCGCCTACAGACGAACGGGAATTCCGGCGGTCCGCATGCGCTCCTTGGCCTCCTGGACCGTGTGCTGGCCGTAGTGGAAGATCGACGCGCAGAGGACGGCGTCGGCGCCACCGATCTCAATCGCATCCACGAGGTGGTCCAGGTGCCCGGCGCCCCCGGAGGCGATCACCGGCACGTCGACCGCATCGGC
This sequence comes from uncultured Solirubrobacterales bacterium, assembly GCA_963715445.1. Classification (GTDB taxonomy): domain Bacteria; phylum Actinomycetota; class Thermoleophilia; order Solirubrobacterales; family Thermoleophilaceae; genus JAAYBF01. The sequence continues at coordinate 19,189 of OY970240.1, read as the reverse complement.
GACCGCGCGGGTCAGCTCGAGCTCGTAGCCGTCCTCGGTGCCGTCGCGGTCCATGCTCGTCAGCAGGATCTCCCCCGCTCCCAGCTCGGCGCCGCGACGAGCCCAGGCCACGGCCTCGAGCCCGGTCTCGGTGCGGCCACCGTGCACGACCACCTCGTAGCCGGTCCCGTCGGGCCGCTTGCGGGCGTCGATCGCAAGCACCACGCACTGCGCGCCGAAGACCTGGGCGAGCTCGGCGATCAGCTCGGGGCGCTCGACGGCCGCGGAGTTGACGGCGACCTTGTCTGACCCGGCATCGAGCACCGCCTGGGCATCGGCGACGGAGCGGATCCCGCCCCCGATCGTGAAGGGGATGAACACCTCGTCCGCGCACCTGCGGGCCAGCGCCGCCACCGTGTCCCGCCGCTCGTGGGAGGCCGTGATGTCGAGGAAGACGATCTCATCTGCTCCCTCGTCCTGGTAGCGCGCGGCGAGCTCGACGGGATCGCCGGCGTCGCGGATGTCGACGAAGTTCGTGCCCTTGACCACCCGCCCCTTGTCGACGTCCAGGCACGGGATGACGCGCTTGAGCAGCATCGCTAGCCCAGCTTCGGAGCGGGCTTGGCCTCCAGCGCCTCGCGCGCCGCGCCGACCGTGAACCGCCCCTCGTAGAGCGCCTTGCCGGAGATCACGCCGGCGAGGTTGAGCAGGCGAAGGTCGCGCAGCGCCTCGAGGTCCGCCAGCGATCCGACGCCGCCGGAGATGATGAACCTCCCGCGCACCGCGTCGGCGATCCGCCGGACCTCGTCGAGATCAACCCCTTCGAGCATCCCGTCGCGGTCCGCGTTCGTATAGACGAAGCGGGTTGCGCCCTGCTGCTGGAGGCGCGCGATCAGCTCCTCGGGGCGCATCTGGGTCTCACGGGTCCAACCGGACACGGAGACGTGGCCTCCGCGCACGTCGACAGCCACCAGGATCCGCTGGCGCCAGGTCTCGAGCGCCGTCTGCAGGAACTCGGCGTCGCCATAGGCGGCCGTGCCGACCACGACTCGCGCCGCCCCAGCGGCGAGCGCCGCGCGGACGGACTGGAGCGAGCGCAAGCCGCCGCCGTACTGGACCGGCACCTCGAGCTCGGTGGAGATCCGCTCCAGGTGATGCAGGTTGGCCGGCTCGCCGTCACGGGCGCCGTCGAGGTCCACCACGTGCAGATAGCTGGCGCCGGCCTCGACGAAGGACCGCGCCGCCTCCAACGGATCGTCGGCGTAGACCGTCTCGTCCTCGAAGCGGCCCTGGCGCAGGCGCACGGCCTTGCCGTCCCTGATGTCGATCGCGGGAAGGAGGATCACGCCGGAACCGGGTCCGCGGCCCGGCAGCGAGCGGCGAAGTTGCGGAGCAGGCTGAGCCCGTCCGGGCCCGACTTCTCGGGGTGGAACTGCGTGCCGTAGACCGCGCCGCGGGCCACGACGCTCGGAAACTCGGTTCCGTACGCCGCCACGCCGATCACGTCGTCCTCGTTCGCGGCGTCAACCACGAAGGAGTGCACGTGGTAGAAGGCGCACGGATCGGGCAGGCCCGTGTTCAGATCGGAATCGCCGCGCCACGCGACCGGGTTCCAGCCCATGTGCGGGACCTTCAGGCCCGGCGCGTCCAGAGCTCGCACGCGGCCCTCGAGCAGCCCGATGCCCTCCGCCCCGCCGAGCTCCTCGCTGCTCTCGAAGAGCAGCTGCATGCCGAGGCAGATGCCCAGGATCGGCACGCCGGCCTGCTCGCGCTCGCGCAGGAGTGAGTCGAGCGCGAACTCCCGCACCGCCTCCATCGCCTTCGGGAACGCGCCGACGCCGGGCAGGACGACCCCGTCCGCCGCGCGGACCGCATCGTGCTCGCGCGTGACCACCACGCTCGCGCCCACGTGCTCGAAGGCCTTCTCCGCCGAGCGGAGGTTGCCCATGCCGTAGTCGAGGATCGCGATGGTCGTCACAGAAGGCCCTTCGTGGACGGGATGCCCATCTCGTCGGGATCGATCGAGGTCGCCTCGCGCAGCGCGCGGGCGAACGCCTTGAAGGCCGCCTCGACCATGTGGTGCGTGTTGGTGCCGCACTCCACCTGGACGTGCAGGGTCATGCGAGCGGTGCTCGCCACGGCGCGGAAGAACTCCTCGGTGAGGTCCGAGTCGAAATCGGCGACGGCCTCGGCCGGCAGGTCTCCCTCGAAGGATGCGTAGGGGCGACCCGAGATGTCGATCGCGCAGCGGGCGCGCGCCTCGTCCATCGGCACGACGGCGTGACCGAAGCGGCGGATGCCGGAGCGGTCGCCGAGCGCCTCGTCGAGCGCCTGCCCGAGCGCTATCCCCGTGTCCTCGACGGTGTGGTGCGGACCGGTCTCGAGATCGCCCTCCACCTTGACGTCCAGGTCGAGGCGGCCGTGGCGGGCCACGGCGTCGAGCACGTGGTCGAAGAAGCCGACCCCGGTGTCGCGCGTTCCCTCGCCCACGCCGTCGAGGGCGAGCGAGAGCGCGATGTCTGTCTCTTTGGTGCGGCGGGAGATGTCTGCGCTGCGGGTCACGCGCGGCGCTCCATTGACTCGGCGTGGACGGGAAAGCCTTCGGCGCGGGCGAGCGGGGCGCCCTTCGCGGCCAGGCGGGCTGCGGCCTGACCAGGCAAGGATACGCGAGCCATGCGGCGCCTGAAGGTGCCCACGGACAAGGCTCCCTGGAAGCGCGCGGCACCGCCGGTCGGGAGGACGTGGTTCGACCCGGCGACGTAGTCGCCGAAGGCGGTCGCGGCCTGTGCGCCCACGAACAGGCAGCCCGCGGAGCGCACCGAGGCGGCGAGCCCCTCCATCTCGGGGCCCACGAGCTGCAGGTGCTCCGGCGCGATCTCGTCGGCGAGCCGCACCGCCTGGGCCGCTTCTTCGACCCGGATGAGCGCCAGCGGCGCATCGGCCACGGACGGCCGCTCGGAGGCGAGCCGCTCGATCACCGCGCGCACGCCTGTCAATAGCTCTGGATCCGGCGAGATCAGGACGACGAGGCTCTCGGCGCCGTGCTCGGCCTGGGCCATCAGGTCGAGCGCGAGCGGCTCCGGGTCCTCCCCGCCGTCGGCGGCCACCACGAGCTCACTCGGGCCGGCCACGCCCTCGATGCCGACGCTGCCGGCCACCTGACGCTTGGCCTCCTGCACCCAGTCGTTGCCCGGCCCGGCGATGACGTCGACAGCCGGGACGCTCTCGGTTCCGAAGGCGAGCGCGGCGACGGCCTGTGCGCCACCCACGCGATAGACCTCGTCCACGCCGCACAGCGCACAGGCGGCGAGGATCAGCGGGTGGATCTCCCCGCCCTCCCCCGGCGCGGCGCAGACCGCGATCTCGTCCACGCCGGCTGCGCGGGCCGTCACGGCCAACATCACGAGCGAAGAGGGATAGGCCGCGCGCCCGGCCGGCACGTAGGCGCCGGCGCGGCGCACCGGCACCTCGGCCACGTCGACGCGCTGGCCCTCGGGCAGGTCCAGTCCCACCGCCTCGCCGAGCTGAGCCTCGGCCAGGGCGCGCACGTTGGCGATCGCGGTCTCGAGGCCGGCGCGCACGTCCGGCGCAACGGCCTGCAGAGCGGCCTCCAGCGCCTCCTGAGGTACGCGCAGCGCATCCGGCGCCAGGCTGACGCCGTCGAACCGCTCGGTGAGCCGCACGAGCGCCGCATCGCCATCGCGGCGGACCTCGTCCAGGATCGCCCGCACGTCCGCCTCAACCTCGCGCGGGTCCGGCGTCAGGGCCCTGACGTCTGCGGCCGTGGCCTTGGGCCCCAGCTCGTGGAACCTCATCCCGCGCTCTCGCGGATCCGCTCCACGAGCGAATCGATCTCGGCGGCCTTGAGCTTGTGTGCGACGGGGTTCGCGATCAGCCGGGCGGTGCAGGTGACTATCTCCTCCACCACCTCGAGCCCGTTCTCGGCGAGCGTCTTGCCGGTGGCGGTCAGGTCCACGATCCCGTCCACGAGGCCGGTCAGCGGAGCGAGCTCGACCGATCCCTTCACACCGACTATCTCGGCCTGCCTGCCGGTCTCCGCGAAGTGGGCGGTGGCAATGCGCTGGTACTTGGTCGCGATGCGCACCCGGCCGAGGCGCCGCAGGGACTCGCCCAGCGCATCGTCCCCGGTGCGCGCAGCCACGACCATCTCGCAGCGGCCGAAGCCGAGGTCGAGCAGCTCGTAGACCTCGCGCTCGGGCTCCTCGAGCAGCACGTCCTTGCCGGTGATGCCGATGTCCGCGGCGCCGTGCTCGACGTAGGTGGGCACGTCGCTCGGGCGCATCGTCACGATCCCGGCGTCCTCGAAGAGCAGCTTGCGATCGTTCGAGCGCACCTCGGAGGTGTCGATGCCGAGGCCGTCGAGCAGGTCGAGCGTGCCCTTCATCAACGCTCCGCGCGGAACCGCGATCGTCAGGCCGGTGCTCATCGCAGCCTCTCCTCGGCCGCCTGCGCGATGTGCACGCGCTGGACCTCGAGGGCGATCCCGCACGCCGGGCGCGGATCGCCGAACCTCCCGATCAGGTCGTCGTAGCGCCCGCCGCCGCCGAGCGCGAAGCCCACGGCCGGGTCGTACAGCTCGAAGACGGCGCCGGTGTAGTAGCCGAGGTCGCGAACCAGGCCGAGGTCGAAGATCACCCGATCGGCCACCCCGCGGGCCTCGAGCGCGCCGTAGAGCGCCCGCAGCTGGTCGAGCGCCCCGCCTGCGGGTCCCCCGGCATCGAGGATCTCCGGCCCGCCGCGCAGCGAGGGCACGCCCACGAGCACGTCGCGGGCGTCATCGGCCAGGCCGAGCGCGTCGACGCGCAGCTCCAGGCCGACCAGGTCCCTGCGGACCAGGCAGTCGAGCAGCTCGCGGTGACTATCCGGTGGGACGTCCAAGCCTTCGAGCAGGCGGCGGTAGAGCGACCCGTCGCCGATCCCGACCCGGTGGCGCGCCAGACCCGCCGCGTCGAGCGCCGCCAGCGCAAGGGCGACCACCTCGGCCTCGCCCTCCTCGCCGGGCACGCCGATCAGCTCGATCCCAAGCTGCATGAACTCCCGCTGCTGCCCGCTCCGCCCGCCGACGGCGCGGTAGGCGTGCGCGCAGTACGAGAGCCGCAGCGGCTCCTCGGACGCGGGGAAGCGCGTGGCCACGACGCGGGCGATCGGGATCGTCATGTCCGAGCGCAGCGCCAGCACCTGGCCCTGGTCGTCGAACATCCGGTAGCCGGCATCCGCCGCTCGCTCGTCGCCGATGCGCAGCACGTCCTCGTACTCGAGCAGCGGCGTCCAGACCTCTCCGTAGCCGGCTGTCTCGAACGTCTCGCGCAGCCGCTCGGTGATCGTGCGCAGCTCGCGCATCTCGTCCGGCAGCACGTCGCGCGTGCCCGTTGGGATCGGGTGGATCACCTTGGTCCTCCTTCGAATCGAGGCGACGCGCGCCTACACCCGCAGCGGCTCTGTCGCGACGCGCTCGATGCGCGCGCCGAGCGACCGCAGGCGATCGTCGATCCGCTCGTAGCCGCGGTCGATCTGACGGATGTTTCCGATCTCGGACGTGCCCTCGGCGCAGAGCGCCGCGATGAGCATCGCCATGCCGGCACGGATGTCCGGGCTCTCCATGCGCTCGCCATGAAGCCGGCTCGGGCCGCTGACGACCGCGCGGTGCGGGTCGCAAACGATCACCCGAGCGCCCATGGAGACGAGCTTGTCGACGAAGAACAGCCGGTTCTCGAACATCTTCTCGTGGATCAGGACCATGCCCTCGGCCTGCGTCGCGATCGCGAGCGCGATCGAGGTCAGGTCCGCCGGGAACGCCGGCCACGGCCCGTCCTCGATCTTCGAGATGGCATCGCCCTCGTCGTCCTTGACGCGCAGCTCCTGGCCCGCGGGCACGATCACGTCGTCCCCGTCGAACTCGATCCGGCAGCCGAGCCGCTCGAACGCGAGCCGCGTCATGCGCAGGTCGCCGGGCGCGGTGTCCTTGATCCGCAGCTCACCGCCGGTGCAGGCGGCGAGTGCGATGAAGCTCCCGACCTCGATGTAGTCCGGGCCGATCGTGTAGTCGGCGCCGCCGAGCACCTCCTGCCCGTGGACGACGATCACGTTCGAGCCGATGCCCTCGATCCGGGCGCCCATCGCCAGCAGCAACCGTGCGAGGTCCTGCACGTGCGGCTCCGATGCGGCGTTGTGGATCACGGTCGAGCCCGGAGTCAGGGCGGCGGCCATGAGGGCGTTCTCGGTGGCCATCACGGACGGCTCGTCCATGAAGAAGTCGCACGCGCGCAGGCCGTCGGGCGCCTCGAGGTGGTAGAGCCGCTCCGAGCGCACGGTCGCGCCCAGGGCGCGGAACGCGTCGAGGTGCGGGTCGAGGCGCCGGCGGCCAATCACGTCGCCGCCGGGCGGGGGCATGGTCGCCTTGCCGAAGCGCGCCAGGAGCGGCCCCGCCAGTAGGAACGAGGCGCGGATGCGCTCGGCGAGGCCGGCGTCGACCTCGTGGGCCTCCACGTTCGCCGCGCAGACGGCGACGACGTTCTCGTCGCGCCACTCGACATCCGCGCCGAGTGCGCGCAGCAGGTCCAGCTGGGCCTCCACGTCGCGAATCCGCGGCACGTTGCGCAGCACGACCTCCTCCTGCGTGAGGAGCGTCGCGGCCAGCACGGGCAGCGCCGCGTTCTTGTTGCCTGCCGGCACGACCGTGCCGGACAGCGGCTGTCCGCCTTCGATGATGAATTTCTGCATGTGAGAACCGGCCCGACTGTGGGGGTCTGAGGGCTGGGCAAGGGTAGCGAAGGCCATTGATCGGGAGTTCGTTTCGACCCTCCGATCCCCTGCCTTGGCGCCGCGCTCCTGCAGGCCGCGCACCCGCTGCCGCGCGCCGGGCTCTAGCCCGGGGCGTACCTGCCGCCAGCCGCGGCCCAGGTTGCGAGGTGCTCCACGGAGCAGAAGCCGTCCGGAATCCGGTGCTCGCCCCGATGGCGCACGAGCAGGAGCCGGACGTCCCCGAGTCCCTCGCCGCAGTGGGCGCAGGCGTCGATCGAGTCGAAGATCCCCTCGGGCTCCGCTGGGCTCCCCGCCTCCCAGTGCGGGCCGCGCATCGCCCAGGGCACCACGTGCTCGAGCCGGCAGAAGGTCCCACGGCGCTCACCCGGGTGCTCGGCCAGCCGGTAGCCGTCGTCGCGCTCGACGTGACAGCCGCACCAGGTGCAGCGCTCGGCCGTCATGGGACGGTCCGGAAGCCGAGGCTCCCACCCGGAGTCGCTCGCAGCCTGCGATCATTGAGGCACTGCAACGGATGTTGCATCCCAGGAGCACTTCCGTCCGCGGGCCGTCCTACCTTTACGAACACATGTTCCCCCGAATCAAACAGAACCTTCTCGCCCGCCTCGACGTCGTCGTGGAGCTCTCGACCCTCGGCGAGTACGGCATCGCAGAGGACGGCAGGGTGATGCATCTCGAGCCGGAGGCGCAGCAGGCGCATTCCCTCGTGCCCCGTCTTCGCGATGAATGCAGCCATCTTCCGGGCGCTACCGCTCGTGGCTGCGCCGTGCCAGCTCGGTCCTGAACCACTCGACCGGCTCCGGGTCCTTGCCCTCCGTCGAGCCGTCGAGCTCGACGAAGCGCAGGAAGAGCTCGTGGTCGGGCAGCCGGGCGAGCATGTGGTCGAACGCGCTCTCGTCCATCTCCCCCTTGCGCCGCATCCTTCGCCAGAGCCCGTAAGGCCGGTCGTGCAGCTCGATGGCGGCGAGCACCCGCTCATCGCTCGTATAGCCCTCGGCGAAGCGTCGCGCTCGCCAGGCGTGATGGTTGGGCCCGGCGTGCGGAAGCCACTCCTGCACCCGGAGCTTGAGCGCGTCGTGGACGATCGCGATGAAGCGCAGCTCCCCCCTGCGCGGCTCCTCCTCGCCCCACGCGTCGATCGTGGCCAGCAGGTCCGCGACGTGATTGCCGACGGCGCCCTCTGGATGCCCAGACCTGGGCTTTCCCCAGGCCAGGCCCTCGACTACGACCGGATCCTCCAGGAGCCGCCGCTCCAGGTCCGTCTCAGGGGCGATCGCCCGCTGCGGCGCCGGCGCGGCTGACGCCACCTCGCTCAGCCGATCTGCTCTGCGGCCCACCCGGACTCGCCACGCGCGAGGGTTACCCGGACTCGCTCGTCACCGTCTCGGGCCTCGAGCTGGGCGCGATCCTCGGTGACTCCCGGACGATCCTCCACGAGGACCAGGTCGAGGCTGCGGTAGTCCCATCCGGGACGGTGCTCGTTCAGCGCCGCCCGGGCGACGTCCTCCAGCACGGCCTTGTCCCAGCCGCGGTCCGCGGCGCGGGCCTGCTCCAAGGCGTTGTCGGCAGCTGCCACGTGCTGTGCGTAATCGCGCTCGTGTGCCTTCGCCCGCCGTGCGGCGGCAACGAAGCCGCCCGCCAGGAACAGGACGAGCACAACGGCGATTGCGATGAGGACGATTGCGAGCGTTGACATTTGTGTCTGCTGCGGAACGGCGAAATAAAGAGAGCGGGCCGTCCACAAGGGACGACCCGCTCCTAGTCAAGAAATCGGCGGCGACCTACTCTCCCAGGCCCTTTCAGGCCAAGTACCATCGGCGCAGAGGGGCTTAACTGCTCTGTTCGGAATGGGAAGAGGTGTAACCCCCTCGCAAAGCCACCGAAAAATGATGAGGAATGCTCTTGACAGCATCCTCACCCAGGACCGCCCTCCGCCGGGCCTTCAAAACCGCACAGTAGCCAAACTGGGTAAAGCACCCCTCCACGAAAGTGGAGGAGAAAAAAATCCGTCAAGCCCTCGAAGCATTAGTACCGGTCTGCTGAGCACGTTGCCGTGCTTACACATCCGGCCTATCAACCTGGTGGTCTTCCAGGGCTCTTACTCCCTCAAGGGGATGGGAGAACTCATCTCGAGGTGGGCTTCCCGCTTAGATGCTTTCAGCGGTTATCCCGTCCGGACGTAGCTAACCAGCGATGCCCCTGGCGGGACAACTGGTACACCAGAGGTCCGTTCATCCCGGTCCTCTCGTACTAGGGACGACTCCTCTCAATTCTCCAACGCCCATGGCAGATAGGGACCGAACTGTCTCACGACGTTCTGAACCCAGCTCGCGTGCCGCTTTAATGGGCGAACAGCCCAACCCTTGGGACCTACTTCAGCCCCAGGATGCGACGAGCCGACATCGAGGTGCCAAACCGGGCCGTCGATGTGGACTCTTGGGCCCGATAAGCCTGTTATCCCCGGAGTACCTTTTATCCGTTGAGCGACGGCGCTTCCACTTGCTACCGCCGGATCACTAAAGCCTGCTTTCGCACCTGCTCGACTTGTCAGTCTCGCAGTCAAGCTCCCTTATTGCTTTTGCACTCTATGCACGATTTCCAACCGTGCTGAGGGAACCTTTGCGCGCCTCCGTTACATTTTAGGAGGCGACCGCCCCAGTCAAACTACCCGCCTGACACTGTTCACTCCCCGGATTCACGGCGGAGTGTTAGAAGCCCAAAACACCAAGGGTGGTATCTCAAGGGTGGCTCCACGCCGGCCGCAGCCAACGCTTCCAAGCCTCCCACCTATCCTGAGCGAGATGCCTCAAACTCCAATATCAGGTTATAGTAAAGGTTCACGGGGTCTTTCCGTCTAGCCATGGGTACTCGGCATCTTCACCGAGACTGCAATTTCACCGAGCCCCTCGTTGAGACAGCGTCCAAGTCGTTACGCCATTCGTGCAGGTCGGAACTTACCCGACAAGGAATTTCGCTACCTTAGGACGGTTATAGTTACCGCCGCCGTTTACCGGGGCTTAGTTTCTCTGCTTCGCTGTCCGAAGACAGCTAACACTTCCACGTAACCTTCCGGCACCGGGCAGGCGTCAGCCCCTATACGTTGTCTTTCGACTTAGCAGAGACCTGTGTTTTTGGTAAACAGTCGCTTGGACCAATTCACTGCGGCCCCCTCAGGCTCGATCCGTAAAGGATTTCACCCTACCGGGGCGCCCCTTCTCCCGAAGTTACGGGGCAATTTTGCCGAGTTCCTTAACGAGGGTTATCTCGATCACCTTAGTATTTTCTACTTGTCCACCTGTGTCGGTTTGGGGTACGGGCACGCGTATCCTGCCTAGAGGCTTTTCTTGGAGGCATGGCGTCAGGGACTCGCCGACCTTCCGGTCAGCTGGCATCGCACCTCGCCGTAACAAGCTCCCGGATTTACCTGAGAGCTCTGGCTACATGCTTACTCCTGGACGACCTTCGCCAGGTACCCTTAGCCTTCCTCGTCCCCCCATCGGTCATAACGGACACGACGTGGTACGGGAATATCAACCCGTTGGCCATCGGCTACGCCTTTCGGCCTCGCCTTAGGTCCCGACTGACCCTGAGCCGACGAACGTTGCTCAGGAAACCTTGGACAATCGGTGGAGGGGATTCTCACCCCTCTTTCGTTACTCATGCCGGCATTCTCACTTCTCGCACCTCCACGGCTGGCTTACGCCGCCGCTTCACGGGTACGAGAACGCTCTCCTACCACGCACAGAACCCGAAGGAACTGTGCATCCGCAGCTTCGGTGACTAGCTTGAGCCCCGTTGAATTTTCCGCGCTCGACCACTTGACCAGTGAGCTGTTACGCATTCTTTAAAGGATGGCTGCCTCTAAGCCAACCTCCTGGTTGTCTGTGCAATCGAACATCGTTTCCCACTTAGCTAGTACTTGGGGACCTTAGCTGGCGGTCTGGGCTGTTTCCCTTTTGCCTACGAAGTTTATCCCCCGCAGACTGACTGCCAGAGTAAACGTATTGGTCTTCGGAGTTTGCCTGAAGTCGGTAACCTGGTAGGGCCCCTAGTCCAAACAGTGCTCTACGGCCAACACGCAATTTATCTGACGCTATACCTAAATATATTTCGGAGAGAACCAGATATCTCCGAGCTTGATTAGCCTTTCACTCCGACCCACAGGTCATCCGCCCAGTTTTCAACCTAGGTCGGTTCGGTCCTCCACGAGGTCTTACCCTCGCTTCAACCTGCCCATGGGTAGCTCGCTCGGTTTCGGGTCTACCGCCACTGACTGAATCGCCCTATTCGGACTCGCTTTCGCTGCGGCTCCGCTCATCGCTTAACCTTGCCAGTGACGAGTAACTCGCCGGCTCGTTATGCAAAAAGCACGCCGTCACACCCGAAGGTGCTCCGACCGCTTGTAGGCACGCGGTTTCAGATACTATTTCACTCCCCTTCCGGGGTACTTTTCACCTTTCCCTCACGGTACTAGTCCGCTATCGGTCATCAGGGAGTACTTAGCCTTGGAGGGTGGTCCCCCCAGATTCAGACCGCGTTTCACGGGTGCGGTCCTACTCAGGAACATCACACGGAAGGCCACTCGCTTTCGCCTACGGGACTGTTACCCTCTTTGGTATCTGAGTTCCACTGTTCTTCGGCTAGCGTGTGGCTTTGTAACTTCCGCCCGGTCAGACACAACCGGGAAGTGATGTCCTACAACCCCCAGCAGACAACGCGTGTCCGCTTACATCTACTGGGTTTAGGCTGATCCCCTTTCGCTCGCCACTACTCGGGGAGTCTCGGTTGATTTCCTTTCCTCGGGGTACTGAGATGTTTCAGTTCCCCCGCTTGCCTTCCCGGCCCTATGTATTCAGACCGGGATGACGCCGCATTACCAGCGCCGGGTTTCCCCATTCGGGAATCCACGGGTCAAAGGCTGTTAAACGCCTATCCGTGGCTTATCGCAGTCGTCCACGCCCTTCATCGGCTCCTGATGCCAAGGCATCCACCGTGTGCCCTTACTATCTTGACGGTGATCTGAACTCTTCGGGCCCGAAGGCCTTGAGAGCTCGGTGATTTACCCACGCTCGAGATTTACGCCTCGAGCGTTTGTTTGGCCAACTGTGCAGTTTTCAAGGTCCGGCGAAAGAGGGACGCACCGCGAGCCGCCTTCATCCGTTCCGCTTGGACCCACAGAAGGGTGCCAACGCAGAGGGATCGGCCGCGGCCGGTCTCTCAAAACTCAACAGCATGGTGTGCACACAAAATGCGCACAGCTTCAGATTCGGTCGACATGCTAGGAACGCTTGCCACATCGGAGACAACCAATGGAACAGTTGTCACCTACTACTGATGTGACAGGCGGGCTCCCTAGTTAGGAGCTCCCTAGAAAGGAGGTGATCCAGCCGCACCTTCCGGTACGGCTACCTTGTTACGACTTCACCCCAATCACGAGCCCCACCTTCGACGGCTCCCTCCCCGAGGGGTTGGGTCACCGGCTTCGGGTGTTGCCCGCTTTCGTGGTGTGACGGGCGGTGTGTACAAGGCCCGGGAACGTATTCACCGTGGCGTTGCTGATCCACGATTACTAGCAACTCCGACTTCATGGAGGCGAGTTTCAGCCTCCAATCCGAACCAAGACCGGCTTTATGGGATTCGCTCCACCTCGCGGTATCGCAGCCCTTTGTACCGGCCAATGTAGCACGTGTGTAGCCCTGGACATAAGGGGCATGATGACTTGACGTCATCCCCACCTTCCTCCGGTTTGTCACCGGCAGTCTCGTATGAGTCCCCAACTAAATGCTGGCAACATACGACGGGGGTTGCGCTCGTTGCGGGACTTAACCCAACATCTCACGACACGAGCTGACGACAGCCATGCACCACCTGTGATCCTGCCCCGAAGGGAAGATGTGTTTCCACACCGGTCAGGAACATGTCAAGCCCAGGTAAGGTTCTTCGCGTTGCGTCGAATTAAACCACATGCTCCGCTGCTTGTGCGGGCCCCCGTCAATTCCTTTGAGTTTTAGCCTTGCGGCCGTACTCCCCAGGCGGGGCACTTAATGCGTTAGCTTCGGCACGGAAGGAGTCGACACCTCCCACACCTAGTGCCCATCGTTTACGGCGTGGACTACCAGGGTATCTAATCCTGTTTGCTCCCCACGCTTTCGCGTCTCAGCGTCAGTACCGTCCCAGCGAGCTGCCTTCGCCATTGGTGTTCCTCCTGATATCTGCGCATTTCACCGCTACACCAGGAATTCCACTCGCCTCTTCCGGACTCTAGCTCGACAGTATCGGCCGGCATTCAAGGGTTGAGCCCTTGACTTTCACAGCCGACTTATCGAGCCGCCTACACGCTCTTTACGCCCAATGATTCCGGACAACGCTTGCCCCCTACGTATTACCGCGGCTGCTGGCACGTAGTTAGCCGGGGCTTCTTGTGAAGGTACCGTCAGTCGGAACGGCTATTCACCGCCCGACCTTCGTCCCAACTGAAAGAGGTTTACAACCCGAAGGCCGTCTTCCCTCACGCGGCGTTGCTGCGTCACGCTTTCGCGCATTGCGCAAGATTCCCCACTGCTGCCTCCCGTAGGAGTCTGGGCCGTGTCTCAGTCCCAGTGTGGCTGATCGTCCTCTCAGACCAGCTACCCATCGTTGCCTTGGTAGGCCGTTACCCCACCAACAAGCTAATGGGCCGCGGGCCCATCCCAATGCGGAGGCCGAAGCTTCCTTTACTCATCTCACTGATGTGAGAGAGCACATCCGGTATTAGCCCGAGTTTCCTCGGGTTGTCCCAGTCATCGGGGCAGGTTACCCACGTGTTACTCACCCGTTCGCGGCTCTGCCCCAGGCCGAAGCCTGGTTCGTCGCTCCACTTGCATGTGTTAAGCACGCCGCCAGCGTTCGTCCTGAGCCAGGATCAAACTCTCCGTGAAAGACTGGCGTGTCATCCGACCCGAAGGCCGGTTCCACTGTCAGTTCAGGAAAGCTGTCGTATCCGTACTAACTCGGTGGCCGCGTACACAATGCGACACACCTCGGATTCGACGGGTTTTTACTGCTCAGTAAGCCCTACGCGCTCTGGACAAGCCAAAGCCGCAGGGTCGAACCTGGACACGACCGTGAGCTCATAGAGCCCATCGGTCGCACATGCTGTTGAGTTTTCAAAGACCGCCGCGCCCCCGGGCGGTGATACCGCCCTTCGTACGCGCCCTTCGCATGAAAAGAGCCTCCGAAGAGGCTCAGCGATACTGCTCCGACTTGCTGCGGAGCCTTACGCCGTTGCCATCTCCAAGGACCTGATCATTCGAGGGGACGAGGAGTATAGCGCCGTTGCGACGGAATGCCCAGAGGGTCGGCTAGGCGATCCGCACGCGGACGAAGCGGCGCTTGCCCACCTGGAGCACCGCGCCCTCCAGGCGGTCGGCCGAGACGTCCAGATCTCCGCTCCCGAGCGGGGATCCGTCGAGCTTCACGCCCCCCTGGGCCAGCAGCCTGCGCCCCTCGGACGCGGAGATGCCGAACGCGTCGCGCAGAAGGCTCGGGACGTGAACGGAGCCGTCGTCCGGGGCAACGGGCAGCTCGGCGATCTCGTCCGGCAGCGCCCGCTCAACGTGCAGGCGGTCGAAATGCTCCTCGGCCTCGGCGGCCGCCTCGTCCCCGTGCAGCCTCGCCGTCAGCCCGCGGGCCAGGGCGCGCTTGGACTCCACCGCGGGCCTCGACGCATCGAGGCCTCCCTCGAGCAGGAGGTCGTAGTAGATGGGCATGGCGTCGTCGGGGACGCGCATCAGCTTGCCGAACACCTCGTCGGGCGGCTCGTCGACGCCGACGTAGTTACCGAGCGACTTGGACATCCTCTGCACCCCGTCGGTGCCCGGCAGGATCGGCATCGTGAGCACGGACTGCTGCGGCACCCCGTAGGCCTGCTGGATCTGACGCGCGAGCAGGAGGTTGAACTTCTGGTCGGTCCCCCCGAGCTCCACGTCGGCCTTCACCGCGACCGAGTCGTAGCCCTGCAGGAGCGGGTAGAGCAGCTCGAGCATCGAGATCGGCTCCTGCGCCGAGTAGCGCTTGGCGAAGTCGTCGCGCTCGAGCAGCTGCGCCACCGTGGCCACGCGAGCGAGGCGGAAGAGGTCCTCCATCGACATGTCGAGCCACTCGCTGTTGCGGCGGACCTCGCAGCGATCGGAGTCGAGCACCTTGAACGCCTGGCGCTGGAACGTCTCGGCGTTCGCGTCGATCTCGTCCCCCGAGAGAACGGGCCGCGTGCTGGAGCGTCCGGACGGGTCTCCCACGCGCGCGGTGTAGTCGCCGATGATGAGCACGACGGTGTGTCCCTTGTCCTGGAACTCGCGCAGCTTGCGCAGGACGACCGTGTGGCCGAGGTGGATGTCCGGCGCCGTGGGATCGATGCCGAGCTTCACGCGCAGCGGCTCGCCCTTGGCGAGCTGACGCGCGAGCGCGCCCGCGGGAAGGGCGTCGACGGCGTTGCGGGTCAGGAAACGGGCATCCTCGCCCGCTGAATCCGTCATGGCCCCAATGCTAGACTGGCGGCCGCCCGCAAGGGCCGTCCGAGCTTCGCCGCCGTCTTGAGAATCCGGCTAGCGTCCCAGGGCACGGGCGCCGCCGACGTCGGCGGCCGGGAGCAACGCCCGCCGAGGATCACCGCCATCCAGGACCCTCCTTCACAGCCATGACTCCGCGCCGTTCCGCCACACGTGCGGCAGGGCCCAGCGGTCCCGCCGCGCCTCCGAAGCCGCCCAAGCCGAAGCTCAAGAAGCTGCGGCTGCTGCTGATCCTCGGCGGGCTGGGGATGCTCGCGCTGGTCTCGACCGTGTTCGGGATGATGATGGCGGTCGCGAGCGATCTCCCCCAGCTCGAGAACCGCGCCGAGTTCCACCGCGCGAAGAACTCCGAGGTGATCGCCGACGGACCCACCGACGACGACCCGGTGCTGGCGAAGCTGACCGGCAACGACAACCGGATCCTCGCCGAGGCGAAGGACATCTCTCCGAACATCACCAACGCGGTTATCGCCATCGAGGATCGCCGCTTCTACGAGCACGAGGGTGTCGACTACAAGGGCATCGCGCGCGCGCTGGTGCAGGACGTGATGCGGCGCAGCGCCGTTCAGGGCGGCTCGACGATCACACAGCAGTTCGTCAAGAACGCGCTCGCCGCGCAGGCCGACCGCTCGGTTTTCCAGAAGCTGCGCGAGGCGGCGCTGGCCTACCACCTCGAGCGTCAGTGGTCCAAGCAGAAGGTGCTCACGCAGTACCTCAACAGCGTCTACTTCGGCAACGGCGCCTATGGCGTCGAGGCGGCCGTCCGCACCTACTTCGGGTCCGACTTTGAGGACGATCCCGCGGCGATCGCCGCGGTGGACGCGACCGCCGAGGAGGAGGACGCCGACGATCTCGATCACCGAGCGGCCGCCAACGTGAGCCCGGCCGAGGCAGCCCTGCTGGCCGCGATGATCGCCTCCCCGAGCCTCTACGACCCGACCCAGAACCCGGTCAGGGCGATGCAGCGGCGCAACCTGGTCCTCGACCGGATGCTCGACCAGGGGATGATCACGAGCTCCGAGTACCGCGACGGGGTCCGCCAGGCGCTTCCGAGCGATCAGGACATCGACCCGCCCGAGCCCAACTCGAGCCAGCCGTACTTCACCACCTGGCTGACGCAGCAGCTCGTGGACCGCTACGGACCCGGCGCCGTCTTCGGCGGGGGGCTCAAGGTCAGGACCACGCTCGACCCCGACCTCCAGGCTGCGGCCGAGCAGGCGATCGGCGGGCGCCTGGCGGGTGTCGGCCCCAGCGCCTCGCTGGTGGCGATCGAGAACAAGACGGGTGAGGTG
This sequence comes from uncultured Solirubrobacterales bacterium, assembly GCA_963715445.1. Classification (GTDB taxonomy): domain Bacteria; phylum Actinomycetota; class Thermoleophilia; order Solirubrobacterales; family Thermoleophilaceae; genus JAAYBF01. The sequence continues at coordinate 2,592 of OY970240.1, read as the reverse complement.
AAGGCGATGGTCGGCGGGCCCGACTTCGAGAGCAGGCCCTTCAACCTGGCCACCAACGGTCACCGGCAGCCGGGCTCGTCGTTCAAGCCGTTCATCCTGATCCGCGCGCTGGAGGACGGCATCAGCCCGGAGGCGACCTTCACGTCTCAGCAGAAGATCTTCCCGGTGCCGAACTCGAAGGGCGAGAAGTTCATCGTCAACAACTACGAGGACTCCTATACGGGCGTCTCGTCGCTGCGCTCCGCGACGATCCGCTCCGACAACTCCGTCTACGCCGAGCTGGGCCTGAAGGTGAAGACCCGCCGGGTGGCGCGGCTCGCGAAGCGGATGGGCGTCAAGACCCACGTCTCGACGAACCCCGCGATGACCCTGGGCGGGCTCGAGGAGGGGCTGACCCCGCTCGAGCTCGCGTTCGCCTACTCGACGATCGCCAACGGCGGCCGACGGGTGTCCGGCTCGCTGGCCTCGTCGAAGGGCGGGCCGGTGGCGATCCAGAGCGTCGAGGGCGGCGGACGGGACGACCACAACGAGAAGCGCGAGGAGCGCGTCTTCTCAGAGTCGGTGGGGACGACCGCGCAGGAGATGCTCGGAGGAGTGGTCTCCGTGGGCACGGGCAAGGCCGCCCAGATCGGCGAGTTCGCGGCCGGGAAGACCGGGACCACCGAGAGCTACGGCGACGCGTGGTTCGTGGGCTTCAACAAGGACCTGACCGTCGCGATCTGGGTGGGCTACCCGGACGAGCTGCGGTTCATGAAGACCGAGTACCACGGCGGGCCGGTGGCCGGAGGGACCTACCCCGCTGAGATATGGCACGACCTGATGAGCGCCTGGCTCGGCATCCGCGACCTGCGTGAGGCCGCCAAGGACGACGGGGACGAAGACGGCTCGGCCGTGACGGTTCCCACCACCCCGGTGGATCCCGAGGTGCCGGCGGTCGAGGAGCCTGCCGAGACGGATGGCGCGGAGCCCCAGGCCCCGCCCGTGGAGGAAGAGGAGCCCGACCCGGCTCAGCCGGACCCGGAGCCCGACCGCGAGCCGGTCCCGCGGACGCCGGCCGCCCCTCCCGCAGCGCCGCCTTCGCCCCCGCCGGCCGGTGGCGAGACCCAGGGCGGCGGAGCCGCGCCCGGCTGAGCCGGCCACGGCCGCGACACGTTCCGGTTCCCCGCCTCGCAGAACCGCCACGGCAGGTCGACGGCGCGCGTGATCCCGATCCTCGTGCCGACGGCCAGTGGGCCGACCGGTGCCGACGCGTGCTCGATCGTGATCCCCTCGCCGAGCAGCGTGTCGTTCAGGCCGAGGTCGATGCCCAGCGCCTGGGTCAGCTTGCCCGGGCCCGAGCAGAGACCCTCAACCTTCTCGACTCCGCGCCGCTCGCGCATCAGGTCGATCCCCTCGAGCGGCTCGAGCGCCCGGATCAGCACCGCGGCGCCTTCGCCCTCGGGCCCGGTGACCGCGTTGAGCAGCGCGTGAATGCCGTACGAGCGATAGACGTAGGCCCGCCCCGGCGGCCCGAACAGGACCCGCGTCCGATCGGTGACACCCACGAAGGCGTGGCAGGCGGGCTCTGACTCGTGGTAGGCCTCGGTCTCGACAATCCGGCCCGCGGTGTCGCCATGGCGCACCACGCAGCCGATCAGGTCGGGCGCGACCTCGAGCACCGGGCGGTCGTAGAAGGCTGTGTCTGACGGGGCGAGAGCGCGAACGCTCACGCCGAGGCCTCGGCCAGGAGGTGGCGGGCCTGAGCCAGCTGGTCCCGCACCCGCGGCAGGGCGGTGCCGCCCTCCGAGATCTTCGACTCGAGCCAGGCGCCGTCCTTCAGCACCTCGTAGTACTCGCCGTCCAGCTGCGGCGCCAGCTCCGTGAGCTCGCTCTCGGTGAGCTCCGAAAGCGCCTTGCCGCGCTCCACAGCCGCCCGCACCACGGTGCCGACGATCCCGTGCGCGGACCGGAAGGGCACGCCGCGCTTCACGAGCAGGTCCGCGATGTCCGTCGCGGCGAGGAACTCGTCGGTCGCCGCGGCGGCGAGCCGCTCACGGTCGAAGCTGATGGTGGCGAGCATCTCGCGCGCCACGCGCAGGCACAGCTCGACGGTGTCCACCGCGTCGAACAGCTGCTCCTTGTCCTCCTGCAGATCCTTGTTGTAGGTCAGCGGCAGGCCGTGCAGCACGCCGTGCAGCGTCGTCAGGCGGCCCACGACGCGAGGGGCCTTGGCGCGCAGCAGCTCGGCGGCGTCGGGGTTCTTCTTCTGCGGCATCAGGCTCGAGCCGGAGGCGAACCTGTCCGCCACCTCGCAGAAGCCGAACTCCTCGCTGGACCAGATCACGATCTCGGCGCCGAGCTGGGAGAGGTGCGTCGCGCAGGTCGCGGCCGCGGAGAGGTAGTCGAGCACGAAGTCGCGGTTGGAGACCGCGTCGAGCGAGTTCTCGGAGATGCCGCCGAAGCCGAGCTCCTGCGCCACGAACATCCGGCTCGTGTCGAAGTTGACGCCCGCCAGCGCACCGGCGCCGAGCGGCAGGTCGTCCGTCGCCGTCATGCAGAAGTTGAAGCGCTGGAGGTCGCGCCGGAACTTCCAGAAGTAGGCGAGCAGGTGGT